>NZ_SSNY01000005.1 GCF_004801285.1 Ollibium composti | reverse complement strand
GCCCCGATCCTTCACCAGTCTCACCGCCTCGAGCTTGAACTCGCGGCTGAACTTCCTTCTCTGCATTCCAACTCTCCAGTTCCGTTAAACACCTTATCTCGGTGTCCACGAAACCGGCAGCAGGCCAATAATAATGAGCTTGAGGAATTCGATCTTATTTATCGCAGCGGGCGGGTGAAGATGGGAATGGGTGCAGGCCTTGATCTGATCCTTCCGGAAGAGATGAAACTCCTTGAGCGGCTCGCAGGGCTCGGCGCGACATCCTAATCAAAGAGGGTAAACATGATGGCGACCTGATTTCAGTCGATCCAGCGGGAAACACGTGGTTGACACGGATCGTGCCGGGCTGGCCGATGGCGAAGCTGGCAAACCGGGAAGGCCGCCGCTGGCTTGCCTCGAAATCCAGAGATCGGGGATTCGCATCGGAGGAATTGAAGTTGGATTTCTTTACGAAGAAATCGCCAATCATCCTAGATGAGAAGCGCTGAAGCAGCCAACGCTCAAAAGGAGAAGGCCCCGCAAGCTTGTCGCTTCGGGGCCAAACATTTGGTCGCTCAAATTGGCGAGGAACTCGGTTATGCCTAACGATCACGCCATGCCGAGAGCCGCCTTGTACAGGTCCAAGATTGCCTCAGCTTCTTGCCGTTCAGCCTGATCCTGCTTGCGCATTCTGACGAGCTGTCTGACCGCCTTCACGTCGAAACCGGTCCCCTTACACTCGCCGTATACCTCCTTGATATCGTCGGCGATCGTCTTCTTCTCTTCCTCGAGCCGCTCGATCCGTTCGATGAACGCACGGAGCTGGCCTGCGGCTACCGTTTGGCTGCTATCGGTGACTTCGTCTGCCATGTCGTTGTTTCCTATTCCGGAGAGAAGGCGTGTCGTCTAGTCCGATGACGTGTCGCCTACGTAAGTCGTTGATCTGATTGCTAGGCGACAAGTTTTAGGGGCGACCCGAAGCCCGTCCCCTTCATCTCAGCAAAGATCTCTTTTATGTCCTCTTGGATCTGGGACTTCTCCTCTTCGAGGCGCTCGACCCTTTCGATGAATGCACGAAGCTGCCCTGCTGCGACAGTCTGGCTGGTTTCGGTGATCTCGTCTGCCATGTGAACTCCATTCAATGCTTGTGCGCCATTCTGAACACCCGGTTTATCAGGAGGTCTCCCGATAACGGATTCTTAGGCTAACCCTAACAAAACTCTGCTGAAATCCCTTTCGGGAGACTAACTAAACGTGTGAAAGTCGTCGGCGATCGTCTTCTTTTCTTCCTCAAGCCGCTCGATACGCTCGATCAGGGCGCGCAACTGGCCGGCGGCGACCGTCTGGCTGGTTTCGGTGATTTCGTCGGCCATCGTTTTTTCTCCACATGGGCACGCCGCGACTCGACTGTCGCCGGCTTCGTGTTCGGGCGCTTCGATGCCCGACCGCCGCGCGCGGGTCAAGCCGGACCGGCATCGCAGTTGCCATGTCTGTGACTTGCCCGCGCCGGTCTCGACGCTGGATCGGGATTTTCGCCGCCATGCCGCTTGACTGCCGTTTGAATCGATCTAATTTCCGCGCGTCCCCGGCCTCAGGCGAGAACGCCCCATGCAAACGACCAACGTCCTGCAAACCGCCGTTCGCGGCCGCTGGGCGGTCGCCACGATGTTCTTCGTCAACGGTTTCCTGACCGGTAGCTGGGCGCCGCAGATTCCTGTCTTTCTCGAGCGGCTCGCCATCTCGAAATTCACGCTGGGCGTGCTGATCCTGGTCTTCGGCCTCGGCGCGCTCACCTTCATGCCGCTTTCCGGCTACCTGATGTCCCGCAATGGTTCGCGCACGGTCGTGCGCGGCTTCGGCGCCGTCGCCGTCTTCGGCCTGCTCCTGGTGGCGTTGGCGCCCAACGTCGTCCTGGCCGCGCCCGCCATGTTCCTCTTCGGTGGCCTCATCGGCGGCATGGATGTCGCCATGAATGCCAATGCGGTCGCCGTCGAGCGGCGCCTGTCGAAGGCGGTGATGTCGTCCTCGCACGGCTTCTGGAGCCTCGGCGGCTTCGCCGGCGGCGGCCTCGGCGGCATCACCATCCAGGCCTTCGGCCACGTCGCCCATGCGGCGCTTGTGACCGCCGCGGCACTCGTCCTGTTCCTGGCGGCCACCCGCTACCTGATTGCCGAGGCAAAACCCGCCGTCCACGAACATCACAGGTTCACCCTGCCGCGCACGGCCACCGTCTATCTGGTCGGGCTGATGGCGCTGCTGTCGATGATTCCCGAAGGCGCGATCCTCGATTGGGCGGCCCTGCATCTCCAGCAGGAACTCGGCGCCGACCTCGCCACGGCGGGGCTGGCTTTCGCCTTCTTCTCGGCGGCCATGTCGCTGATGCGCTTCGCCGGCGACAGCGTGCGCAACCGTTTCGGCGCCGTGACGACGCTGCGCGTGTCGAGCCTGATTGCCGCCGGCGGCATGCTTGTGGCGGCGCTGTCTCCCTGGCCCTGGCTGGCCATCGCCGCCTTCGCCTTCTGCGGCCTGGGCATCGCTAACATGGTGCCGATCGCCTTTTCCGCCGGCGGCAACCAGCCCGGGATGGCCTCGGGCACCGGCATGAGCGTCGTCACCACCATGGGCTACTCCGGTATCCTGATCGCGCCTTCGGCGATCGGCTTCGCCGCCGAGCACATCGGCTTTTCGCCGATCTTCATGGCGCTGGCCGGCTTCCTGGTGATCGTGTGCCTGATGGCGAACCTCGCACACACCGCCGACTTTGCGCCTCAGCCGGCGGAGTAGCGCTTCAGCTCCTCGTGGAGAAAATCGGCCACCCGGCGTATGCGCACGCTGGTGCGCACGTCGCGGTGCATGGCCAGCCACACTGGCAGCACCGGCAGCGGCAGGCCGGGAAGCACGATCTCGACGGCTGGATCGCGTCTGGCCAGCGGCTCCTGCCCGATGCCGATGCCGTTTCCGGCACGAACCGCTTCCCACAGCACGATCTGATTGTCGGTGCGCAGGCCGAACGCGCCGCGCGACAGCACCAGACCGAACCCGGCGAAACCGCGGACGATCTCGTCGCTGCGGTCGAACCCGATCAGACGGTGGCCGCGCAGATCGGCCGGCACCTGAGGGCGGCCGCTGCGGTCCAGATAGGGTCCGGCCGCCGCAAGGCAGAGCGGGATATCCGTCACCTTGCGCGCCACCAGTTCGTTCTGCACCGGCCGCACCATGCGGATGGCGATGTCGGCGTCGCGCCGCAGCAGGTTCTCGACCCGGTTGGAGGCAACGATCTCGACCTCGATACCGGGCTCCTCGACGCCGAGGCGGGCCGTGATGCCGGGCAGGACATAGGCCGCCACCACCTCGCTCGCCGCGATGCGAACCGTGCCCTCGATCGCCTCGACCGAGCCGAGCGCCAGCATGGAGAAGGCGGCCGCCTCGTCCGACACCGTCTTGCCGCGCTCGTAGAGCACAGCCCCCGCTTCCGTGAGCTGGTAACCGCGCCGTCCGCGCCGGAACAGCGTGACGCCCAGCGCCGTCTCCAGCTCGGCGATATGACGGCCGAGGGTCGGCTGGCTGGCATCCAGCCGACGTGACGCGGCGGACAGGCTGCCCGCTTCCGCTACGGCGACGAAGCTCTTGATGAGGTTCCAGTCGAGATCGGGCATCAATTCATAATTGAATATCTGAAGATCATTCTTCGCCAATTTTCATTCATAGGCGACGGGATCATATCTGGGCTCCCAACACAAGTACGGAGCAAGCAAATGACCAGCATCGTCATCCTCGGCGCCAACGGCCGGCTCGGCCGCGTCGTCGCCAAAGCCTTCATCGAAGCCGGCTATGACGTCAGGGCCGTTACCCGCAGCGGCAAGCTGCCTTGGGAACTCGGGAAGGCGACCGCTGTGGCAGCCGATGCGCTGGATCGTGCCGGCCTGATCGCCGCGACGGCGGGCGCCGACATCGTCTTCAACGGGCTGAATCCCGTCTATTCCGACTGGAGCACGGCCCTGCCCATGGCTGAAAACGTCATGGCGGCCTGCCGCGCGAATGGCGCACTGCATCTCTTTCCCGGCACCATCTACAATTTCGGCCAGCCGATGCCGCCATTGCTGAAGGAAGACACGCCGTTCCTGCCGACTACTGAAAAGGGCCGCATCCGCGTCGCCATGGAAGCGCTGTTCCGCGCCGAGGCGGAAGCGGGCCGCGTCCGCACCGTCCTGCTCAGGGCCGGCGACTTCTTCGGCGGCACCGGCACCGGCGGCTGGTTCGACACGGTGATGGCGTCCAAGGTGACCAAGGGCACCTACACCGCCGCCGGGCCGGTCGATCTGGTGCACGAATGGACCTACCTGCCGGACCTGGCGAACGCCTTCGTCGCGCTGGCCGAAAACCTCGACAGGCTCGGCGCCTACGAGGCGCTGCATTTCCCCGGTCACCCGGTCACCGATCTCGAGATGAAGGCGGCGATGGAGCAGGCGGTCGGACGGCCGCTGAAACTATCCGCGCTGCCGTGGTGGGTGCTGCGCGCCGGCGGCCCGTTCGTGCCGATGTGGCGAGCGCTCGTCTCGATGTCCTACCTGCGCTTCGAGGAGCACAGGCTGGTCTCCGATCGGCTGGAAGGCATCATCGGGCCGGTCCCGCACACGCCTCTGGAGCAGGCGGTAGCGGCGGCGCTGGTCGACCTCGGCATAGAGGTCGACGGAATCGACTACCCCGCGCGAGCCGCCTGAGCAGCAAAAAGGCGGCGCAAGCCCGGCTCGCGCCGCCTTTCGATCCGGTCGAAGCAGCCGGTCATATCCGGCCCATCAGAAGCAGGACGATGACGATCACCAGGATGACGCCGACGATACCGGACGGGCCATAGCCCCAGCCGCGCGAATAGGGCCAGCTCGGCACCGCGCCGATCAGGATCAGGATCAAAATGATGATGAGAAGGGTGCTGAGCGTCATTGAAAGGCCCTCGCTTGAAGTGTTGCAATGGCACAACAATGCGAAAGGCCGTCCGGGAGTTCCCGGACGGCCCTGTCTATCAAGAAGCTCAAGCGTCTATTCCGCGGCCTTGGGGAAGGCCGAAGCCGGCTCGCCCGCAGACTCCTGCGCTTCTTCAGGCGCGGTCGAAACCGCCCCCTTGCCGCGCCTGAACAGCCGGCTCCACAGACTGCCCCGCTCGCCTTCCTTGCGCTTGGCGCGTGTGAACACCATCAGCATTGACGGCGTCACGATCAGCGTCAGCACCGTGGCGAAGGACAGGCCGAAGACGATCGCCGAGGACAGCGAGATCCACCATTGCGTCGACGGCGCATTGATCGTCGTCTCGTGGTGGAAGATCTCCAGCCCGAGGCCGAAGGCGATCGGCAGCACACCGAGGATCGCCGACACCGCCGTCAGCACGACGGGACGGGCGCGCTCGCGGCAGGTCTGCAGCACCGCCTCCATCTTGTCCCAGCCTTCTTCCCGCAACCGGTCGTAGGTGTCGATCAGCACGATGTTGTTGTTCACCACCACGCCGGCCAGCGCGATCACGCCGATGCCCGACATGACGATGCCGAAGGCCTCGCCTGTCAGGAGCAGGCCGAGGAACACGCCGATCGTCGCCATGACGACGCAGGACAGCACCAGCCACACGCTGGTGAACTTGTTGAACTGGGCGAGCAGCACCAGGAAGATCAGGAAGATCGCCGCGCCGAACGCCTTCGACAGGAAGGCGGACGCCTCCGCGCTGTCCTCGTTCGAACCGGCAAGCTTCCAGCGCACGCCTTCCGGCAGGCCCATGTCGGCCACCGCCTTGGTGACCTCGGCCTGCACGGCCGCCACCTGCTTGTCGCCGGCGACGTTCGCCTGCACCACGACGGTACGCGCCCCGTCGATGCGGTTCAGGATGCCGACGCTGGCCTCCGGCTTGCGGATGACGAAGTTGGAGATCGGCACCGAACCCTGGCTGGTCTGCACGCGCAACTCGTCGAGCGTCGACAGCGTTCGCCGGTCCTCGGGCAGCCTGAGCCGGATATCGACGGCGTCGTCGGCACCGGCCGGCCGGTACTCGGACAATTTCAGCCCGTTGGTCACGAGCTGCACGACATTGCCGACCGCATTCGGGCTGATGCCGTACTGCGCGGCCTTGGCACGATCGACCTCGAGCGCCCAGTCGATGCCGGGCGGCGGCAAGCCGTCGGAAATGTCGATGACGCCGGGAACCTTGGCGATGCCCGCCGCGACCTTCCGTGCCACCTTGTCCAGCCCTTCAGGGTTGGCGGCGGAGAGGCGGATCTGGATCGCCTTGCCGGTCGGCGGACCGGCCTCCGGCACGCGCACCTCGACGTCGACGCCCGGAATGCCGGCCATCGCCTTGCGCAGGTCGTCGAGGATCTGGTTGGCGGGCTTGCGCTCGCGCCAGTCGACGAATTCGTACTGGATGACGCCGACGACGTCCTCGGGAATGTCGGCGCCGCCTCCTTGCGTCTTGCCGACGCGCGTATAGACCGACTTCACGCCCGGCCAGCCGAGCAGCCTGTCCTCCGCCGTCTTCGTCGCAGCGTCCATCTCGGCGAGCGACAGGTTGCCGCGCGCATGGACGTAGAGCAGGCCGTAGTCGGGCTCGACATTGGGGAAGAACTCGACGCCCGCGCCATACTTGCCATAGGCCATGAAGACGCCGACCAGCAACGCCACCGTGAGCACGCAGACCGTGATCGGGAAGCGCACCGCCTGCTTGACCACGGCCATGTAGAGGCCGTCGCGGTGCTCTTCCTCGCCATGCGCCGGTGCCTTGGCGAACTTGGCGCCCAGCGTCGGCGTGAACACAAGCGCATAGAGCATCGAGGCCGCCAGCGTCACGATCAGCGTGATCGGCAGATACTTCATGAAGTCGCCGACGATGCCCGGCCAGAACAGCAGCGGCGAGAAGGCGGCGATGCGCGTCATGGTGGCGGCGATGACGGGGCCGGCCATGCGCTTGGCGGCCAGCGCGAAGGCTTCCTCGCGCGGCATGCCCTCGCCCATGCGCCGCTCGGCGAATTCGGTGACGATGATGGCGTCGTCCACCAGCATGCCGACCGCCAGGATGAGCGAGAAGAGCACGATCATGTTGATGGTGAAGCCCATCAGGGTGAGCATCAATATGCCCATCAGGAAGGATGACGGGATCGCCAGCCCGATCAGCAGCGAGGCGCGGCCCGACAGCGCATAGAGGATGACGATGAAGACCAGGATGACGGCGATCATCACATGGTTCTGCAGGTCGGTCAGCAGCTGGTTGACAAAGACCGACTTGTCCTGCGTGTAGGTGACTTCCATCCCCTGCGGCGCGGTCTTGACGAAAGCGTCGGCGACGGCCTTGGCGCCCTCGATCGTCTGGACGATGTTGGCGCCGATGCGCTTCTTCACCTCGATGGCGATGGCCGGCTTGCCGTCGAGGCGCGTGATCGTCTCGGCGTCCTTGAAGGTCGAGCGGATAGTGGCGATGTCCTTGGCCTGCACCACTGCGTTCGGCCCGGCGATGACCGGCAGGTTGGCGACATCTTCCGGCGTCTCGATCAGCGACGGCACCTTGACGGCGTACTTGCCCTCCGAGCCCTCGATGTTGCCGGCAGCGACAAGGCTGTTCGATGCGCCGACGCCCTGCATGAGCTGGTCGAGTTGCAGCCCGTAGGACGACAGCTTGACCGGATCGACCACCACTTCGACGAGATCGTCGCGGGCGCCCTGCAAGTCGCCCTCGAGCACGCCCGGCACCTCCTCGATGCGGTCGCGCAGCTCGCGTGCGGCCGCCGTCAGCACCCGCTCCGGCACATGGCCGGACAAGGTGACGACGAGCACCGGGAATTCCGAGACGTTGACCTCGTTGACGGTCGGCTCCTCGGCCGCCTGCGGCAGGTCGGCCTTGGCGTCCTGCACCTTGGAGCGTGTGTCCTGCAGGGCGGTCGCCAGGTCCACCGACGGCTCGAACTCGACCAGCACGTAGCCGCCGCCCTGGAAGGCGGCCGAACGCATCTCCTTGAGCCCTTTCAGGCTCTTGAGCTTGGTCTCCATCGGCCGAAGAAGCAGGCGTTCCGAATCCTCCGGCGAGATGCCCTGGTAGACCAGGCTGACATACATCATCGGGATCGGAACGTCCGGCTCGGCCTCCTTCGGCACCGACTGGTAGGCGAGCGCACCCGCCAGGATCAGGAACAAAAGGACCGAGATGGTCAGCCGCGCGTTGCGGATGGCAAGTCTGACGATATCCATGGGTCAGATCCGGTTGAGAGCGACGCTCGTCCAAGCGGAGCGTCACTCTGGATTCGGTTTATTGCGTGCTGGCCGCCGCGTCGCCGACCAGCGTCTTGATCTCTTCTGCCGTAGCCTCGACCGGCTGCACCACGTCGCCCTCAGCGACCAGCGCCTGGCCGGCGACGATCACCCTGGCGTCGGCGGGAATGCCGCCCAGCACGAGGCCCTTCGGCGTGTCGTCGACGAGGTCGATCGGGTAGAAGACGACCTTGTTGTTTTGATCGACGGCACGGATGCCGAGGTCGCCCTTGTCGCCCAGCGTGACGACGGAGCGCGGCAGTACCACGGCATCGGTCGGCTCGGCCGAAAGCGTGATCTCGGCGGTCATGCCGGCGGGAATGGAACCATCGGCATTGGGAATGGCAACCTCGACGCGGAAAGTGCGCGTCGCCGACGAGGCGTCGCGGCTGATGTAGCGCACGGTGCCCTCGGCCGTGCGGCCGCTGACCAGGCGCACGGCCGCCTTGTCGCCGATCTTGAGGTAGCCGAGGTCGCGCTCGCTCACCTCGCCGCGGGCGATGACCGGGTCGAGCGCCAGGATGGTGGCAACCTCGCCGCCCTGCATGACGGCGCTGCCGAGTTCGACCGGGATACGGTCGACGACGCCGTTGAACGGCGCCTTGACCTCGTTGCGGTCGAGTTCGGCTGCGGCGGCATCGAGCCCGGACTGCGCGGCGGCGAGGTTGGAGCGCGCCGTATCGAGCTGCAGCTTCGGCAGGTTGCCGCTCTTGGCCAGTCGCTCAGCGGCACTGAGTTCGGCCTGGCGCTGGGCAAGCAGGGCCTTGGCGTTGTCGACGGCCGAAATCTTCTCCTCGGCGGCAAGCATGAGGATGAGGTCGCCGGTCTTGACGCGGTCGCCCTGCTTGACCGGCAGCTTGTCGATGATGCCACCGACGCGCGTCGCCAGAACGGCACGCTTGTCGGCTTCGGTCAGACCCGAGATGCGGATGGCGCGGGCATGTTCGTCACGCGGCGGCTTGACCACCTTGACGATGCGCGCCGGCGCCTCCTCGGCCTTCGGCTGCTCTGCCTTCTGGCTGCCCTCGGCGGCCTTCTGCTCGTCACCGCCGGCGGCGCTGCCGACGGAGGAGAACGTGCCGGTGGCGACCCAGGCAGCGAAGCCGATGAGCACCACAATGGCCGCAAGCTTGTGAAACCTGAATTTCGACATCGTTATTGTCCGTTGAGTGGCCCCAATGGCCATGCACACGTCGCGGTCATATGGGTTGTGCGCGACGGCATTCAAATCGCCGTGATTGGCGAAGGGCGCCTTCTACAGGAAAGTGACGGCGCTATACAGTCGAAATTGTCGGGGAAACGGCCACAGACTTGGCCCGCAAGCCGTTGATCATCGTTCGGTTTGCGCCTGTTCGCCCTAATTTTGCGGCGGCGCGCAAGGCTTTTGTTCCATTTGGCAGCAGCCGTCAGGAATGAGAACACGTACGGCGATTTATGGCGATCTTCGCCACGACCAGTCTCCCTCGGCGGCTGACCGGATGCCCGCAAGATAATCTTGACTGATGTATTCAGGTATTGATAAGGGTGCCGCCACGCCAACGTCGGCGTGCCAAGGAGACCTTGATGAGATCGATCCTTTCCCCCTTCTGCGGAGCCGTGCTCGCCGCAGTCCTGCTCACTGCGCCGGCGAATGCCGACGACGAAGGCATCGTCGTCTACAACGCCCAGCACGAAAGCCTCACCAAGGAATGGGCCGAAGGCTTCACCAAGGAAACCGGCATCAAGGTGACGCTGCGCAACGGCGGCGACAGCGAATTCTCCAACCAGATCGTCGCCGAGGGCGCCGCCTCGCCCGCCGACGTCTTCCTGACGGAGAACTCGCCGTCCATGGTGCTGGTCGAAAATGCCGGCCTGTTTGCCCCGGTCGACGCCGACACGCTGGCGCTGGTGCCGGAGAACTATCGCCCGGCCAGCGGCAAGTGGATCGGCATCGCCGCGCGCAGCACGGTGTTCGCCTACAACAAGGACAAGCTCAAGGAAGACCAGCTGCCGAAGTCGCTGATGGATCTGGCCGACCCGAGCTGGAAGGGCCGCTGGGCCGCCTCTCCCTCGGGCGCCGACTTCCAGGCCATCGTCTCCGCCGTGCTCGAACTCAAGGGCGAGCAGGCGACCGCCGACTGGCTGAAGGGCATGAAGGAAAACTTCACCGCCTATCGCGGCAACGGCACGGTGATGAAGGCCGTCAACGCCGGTGAGATCGATGGCGGCGTCATCTATCATTATTACTGGTTCGGCGATCAGGCCAAGACCGGCGAGAACAGCAAGAACGTCGCCCTGCACTACTTCAAGAACCAGGACCCCGGCGCTTTCGTTTCGCTCTCCGGCGGCGGCGTACTGGCTTCGAGCAAGCATCCGAAGGAAGCCCAGGCATTCCTGAAATGGGTTGCCGGCAAGGGCGGCCAGGACATCCTGAAGAACGGCACTTCCTATGAATACGCCGTCGGCGTCGGCGCCGAATCCAATCCCAAGCTCGTTCCGCTGGCCGATCTCGACGCCCCCAAGGTCGAACCCTCCATGCTCAACGCCAAGAAGGTCACAGACCTGATGACGGCGGCCGGCTTGCTTTAGCCGGCGTTCCGCCTAAAAGGGCAGCGCAAAGGCAGGTCCGGGAAAACACGAAGCGGTTTTCATCCGGACCTGCATCAAGACAAGGAAAACGATCGTTTCGGCGCTTCCGTGGCATTCCGAAACGATCCAGCCACTCCCGGCGGATATCCGCCGGGATAGCCAACCGAGAAACAGATGAGCATTCGCCGCATATCCGGCCGGGTCGTCCGCGCTCACGCCGCCATGGCAGTGCTGCCTGCGCGGACGGTCTGACCTGATGGCGGCGCAGGCGGATTCCATGACGACGGGTTTCGCCGCCTCACCGCCGCGCGCCCGCCGCCCGCTGCCCTGGATCACCGCGGCCGCGGTCTTGGTGTCGGCGCTGGCGCTCGTGCCTCTGACCTTCATCATCTGGATCGCCATCCAGACCGGCTGGGCGACCACCTGGGCTCTTGTGGTGCGCCCGCGCGTCGGCGAATTGCTCGTCAACACCGCCCTGCTGGTGCTGCTGACGGTGCCTGTCTGTGCCGTCCTGTCGATCGCGCTCGCTTGGTTGACCGAACGCACCGACCTGCCCGGCGCCCGCCTGTGGTCGCTGCTGGCGGTGGCGCCGCTGGCCATCCCGGCCTTCGTCCACAGCTATGCCTGGGTGACGATGCTGCCCGGCTTCCATGGCCTGCCGGCCGGCGTGCTGATCTCCGTGATCGCCTATTTCCCCTTCCTCTACCTGCCGGTGGCGGCAAGCCTGCGGCGTCTCGATCCGGCGCTGGAGGACGCCGCCGCCTCGCTTGGACTCGGCCCCGCGCGCGTCTTCCTGCGCGTGGTGCTGCCACAACTGCGGCTTGCCATATGCGGCGGCTCATTGCTGGTCGGCCTGCACCTTCTGGCGGAATACGGCCTGTTCGTCTTCGTCCGCTTCGACACTTTCACCACCGCGATCGTCGACCAGTTCCAGTCGACCTTCAATGGCCCCGCCGCCACCATGCTGGCCGGCGTGCTGGTTGCCTGCTGCCTGGCGCTGCTCGCCTTCGAGATGCTGGTGCGCGGCGAGGAGCGCTATGCCCGCGTCGGCTCTGGCGCGGCACGCCTGCGCCCGCCAAGCCGCCTTGGCCGCCTGACGCTGCCGGCCCTCGCTTTGCCCCTTCTGGTCGCGCTCCTGTCCCTTGGCGTGCCGCTCGTCGTCATCGCCCGCTGGCTGACCGCCGGCGGCGTTGCCGTGTGGCGTCTCGACGAGATAGGCTTGGCGCTCGGCCAGACGCTGTTCCTGGCGCTCGCCGGCGGCCTGCTCGCCACCGTCGCCGGCATCCCCATCGCCTGGCTGTCGATCCGTGCCCCCGGCAAGCTGCAGCGCGTGCTGGAGGGATTGAACTACACGGTCGGTGCACTGCCCGGCGTGGTTGTGGCGCTGGCACTGGTGACGATCACCGTCACCGTCATGCTGCCGCTCTACCAGACGCTGGTGACGATCCTGATCGCCTATGCGCTGATGTTCCTGCCGCGCGCCATCATCTCGCTGCGCGCCTCGATCGCGCAGGCGCCGATCGAGCTGGAACGCGCCGCCGCGGGCCTCGGCCGTCCGCCGATGAGGGCCCTGTGGGCGACGACGATCCGCCTTTCGGCGCCGGGGGCGGCCGCCGGCATGGCGCTGGCCGCGCTCGGCATCACCAACGAACTGACCGCCACCCAGATGCTCGCGCCCAACGGCACGCGCACGCTGGCACTGGCCTTCTGGGCCTATAGCGGCGAGATCGACTATGCGGCCGCAGCGCCCTATGCCGCGATCATGGTGGTGCTTTCGCTGCCACTGACTTTCCTGCTCTATGCGCAATCGAAGCGGATGGCCGGACGATGAGCTTCCTCGACCTTACGGCATTGACCAGGAGCTACGGGCCGGTCAGGGCGCTGGCCGGCATCGACCTCGCCGTCGAGGCCGGCACCCGCACGGCGATCGTCGGCCCGTCAGGCTGCGGCAAGACCACGCTTCTGCGCCTGATCGCCGGCTTCGAGGCGCCCGACAGCGGGCGCATCGTGCTGGATGGGCAAACCATGGCCGACGGCGCCGCCTTCGTGCCGGCGCACAAGCGCGGCATCGGCCTCGTCGCGCAGGACGGCGCGCTGTTCCCGCATCTTTCCATCGCCGACAACATCGGCTTCGGCATGGCGCGCGGCGAGGCAGGCCGCGCCGAGCGCGTCGCCGAGCTCGCCTACATCGTCGGGCTCGACAAGGCGATCCTGAAGCGACGGCCGCACGAGCTGTCCGGCGGTCAGCAGCAGCGCGTGGCGTTGGCCCGCGCCATGGCCTGCAAGCCCCGGCTGATGCTGCTGGACGAACCCTTCTCGGCGCTCGACACCGGCCTGCGCTCCTCCATGCGCAAGGCGGTGGCCGAACTGCTCGAAAATGCCGGCATCACCACCATCCTGGTCACCCACGACCAGGCCGAGGCACTGTCCTTCGCCGACCAGGTGGCGGTGATGCGCGAGGGCGCCTTTTCGCAGGTCGGCACGCCGCGCGACCTTTACCTCAGGCCGAAGAACCGCATGGTCGCCGAATTCCTCGGCGACGCCATCGTCATTCCGGCGCGTATCGCCGGTGGCTTCGCGCAATGCTCGCTCGGCCGCATCGCCGTCGACAGCGCCGACCGGCGCGACGTGGCGCGCATCATGCTGAGGCCCGAACAGGTGCTGTTGAAGCGCACTTCGAGCGAAGGCATGTCCGGGACGCCCGACATGCTGTTCGCGGAAGTGACGGAGATGGAGTTCGCCGGCGCCGTCTGCACGGTGGCGGTCAGGCTGCTCAACAATCCCGATCCGCCCGACGCCGCGGCCATCGGCTCGACGCCCCTCATCTTGAAGAAGCCAGGCATCGAAGCACCCGCCGTCGGCGAAGTGGTGCGCGTCAGCGTCACCGGCACCGCGCATGTGCTGGAGTGACTGGTGCGTCCTTCGAGGCTCGCTTCGCTCGCACCTCAGGATGAGGGAGGTCCGCGCCCGGCAACTGGCTGAAGGCGTAATCGGTTGTTGTGATGATTTCGGCTCGCGCTATGGACCCTCATCCTGAGGTGCGAGCGAAGCGAGCCTCGAAGGACGCACGACAGATCAGATCCGTTTGCCGGCCTGATCGAACCAGTGCAGGCTTTCAGCCGTAGCCACGACCCGCAAGTTGTCGCCGGGCTGAGCGGTCGCGCGACCGGCGACACGCACGACGATACTTCCGCCGGCGGCGGCGCAATGGAGAAAACTTTCGGCACCCACCGGCTCGACCGCTTGCACGGTCGCCGGTAGCGTCACCGAGCCGGCCGGCACCTCGCCGTTTGCCGCGACGTCGGCATCCTCCGGCCGGAAGCCGATTGTTACGGCCTTGGCCGGCGTGGCAAGCCCGGTCGCGCTGCCGTCGGCGAATGACGTCCCGTCGCCGATCAGGGGC
This sequence comes from Ollibium composti, assembly GCF_004801285.1. Lineage (GTDB taxonomy): Bacteria > Pseudomonadota > Alphaproteobacteria > Rhizobiales > Rhizobiaceae > Mesorhizobium > Mesorhizobium composti. Next base: position 299,827 of record NZ_SSNY01000005.1, on the reverse strand, counting down.
AGCAGATTCATCGGCGGCGCGCCGATGAAGGAGGCGACAAAGGTCGAGGCCGGCTTCTCGTAGACATCGAGCGGCGCGCCGATCTGCTCGACCAGCCCGGCATTCATCACCACCAGCATGTCGGCCAGCGTCATCGCCTCCAGCTGGTCATGGGTGACGTAGACGGAGGTGACGCCGAGCGAGCGCTGCAGGTTCTTGATCTCGACCCGCATCTGGCCGCGCAGCTTGGCATCGAGATTGGACAGTGGCTCGTCAAACAGGAAGACTTTCGGGCTGCGCACGATGGCCCGGCCCATGGCGACACGCTGGCGCTGGCCGCCGGACAATTCGCGCGGCCGCCGGTCGAGCAGGTGCGACAACTCCAGCGTCTCCGCCACCTCCTTCACCCGCCGGTCGATCTCGTCCTTCGGCGTGCCGCGGTTGCGTAGGCCATAGGCCATGTTGTCGTAGACCTTCATATGCGGGTAGAGCGCATAGTTCTGGAACACCATGGCGATATCGCGCTCGGTCGGGCCGATCTCGTTGACTTTCCTGCCGTCGATCGAGCAGGTGCCCGACGAGATCGCCTCCAGCCCTGCGATCATCCTGAGCAGCGTGGACTTGCCGCAACCGGACGGGCCGACCAGCACGCACAGCGCCTTGTCGGGAATGGCGATGGAAACGCCCTTCACCGCCTCGACGCCGCCGGCATAGACCTTCTTCACGTCCTTGAGGTCGACTGTCGCCATAAACGCTATTTCTCCGATTCCACCAGGCCGCGCACGAACCAGCGCTGCATCAGCACCACCACCAGGATGGGCGGCACGATGGCGAACATGGCGGTGACCATGACGAGGTGCCATTGCGTGTCGGCGTCGGCGAACGACACCATTTTCTTGAGCGCAATGACGATGGTGTTCATGTCGTTGCGGTTCGTCACCAGCAGCGGCCACAGGTACTGCGTCCAGCCGTAGATGAAGAGGATGACGAACAAGGCCGCGATGTTGGTGCGCGACAGCGGCAGCAGGATATCGAAGAAGAAGCGCCACGGCCCGGCGCCGTCGACGCGCGCGGCCTCCACCAGTTCGCCCGGAATGGTCATGAAGAACTGTCGGAACAGAAGCGTCGCCGTCGCCGAGGCGATCAGCGGCAGGATCAGCCCGGCATAGGTATCGATCAGGCCGAAATCGACCATCACCTTGTAGGTCGGCAGGATGCGCACCTCGACCGGCAGCATCAGCGTGATGAAGATCAGCCAGAAGAACGTCATCCTCAGCGGAAAGCGGAAGAAGACGATGGCGTAGGCCGACAGGATCGAGATGGCGATCTTGCCGATGGCAATGCCCAGCGCCATCACCGTGGTGTTGAACAGGAGCGTGCCGACGCCAACGCCGCCGATGCGCCCCACGCCGCCGAACAGGGCTTCCGTATAGTTGGCGAAGAACTTACCGCCCGGCAGCAGCGGCAGCGGCGGGCGCAGGATCGTCTGCAGCGTGTGGGTCGAGGCTACGAAGGTATAGTAGATCGGGAAGGCGACGACGAGGATGCCGAGGATCAGTACGGCGTGGGCGATGTAGATGCCGGTCGCCGACTGGCCGATCATCAGCTTGTCGTGCCCGCTGGCGGGCGCTTTCCGGTCAGCCATAGTGCACCTTCCTTTCCACGTAGCGGAACTGGATGGCGGTAAGCGCGATGACGATGACCATCAGAATGACGGACTGAGCCGCCGAGGAGCCGAGCAGGAGATTGACGAAGCCGTCATTGTAGACCTTGTAGACCAGCGTTTCGGTGGCCTTGCCCGGCCCGCCGCCGGTGACCGCATGGACGATGCCGAACGTGTCGAAGAAGGCATAGGTCGTGTTGATGACCAAAAGGAAGAAAGTGGTCGGCGCAAGCAGCGGGAAGACGATCGTCCAGAACCGCTTGGTCTCGCCCGCGCCATCGATGGCCGCCGCTTCGATCAGCGATTTCGGGATCGCCTGCAGGCCGGCGACGAAGAACAGGAAATTGTAGCTGATCTGCTTCCACGACGCCGCCACCACCAGCAGGATCATTGCGTCGGTACCGTCGAGAACAGGGTCCCAATGCAACCCCAGCCGCCTCAAAAGCACAGCGACGGAGCCGATGGACGGGTTGAACATGAACAGAAACAGCATGCCGGCGATGGCCGGCGCGACCGCATAGGGCCAGATCATCAGCGTGCGATAGAAACCTTTGCTGCGCACCACCTTCTCGGCCATGACGGCCAGCAGCAGCGCCACGCCCATGGCAACGGCGGCGGTGGCAACCGAGAAGACCACCGTCACCTTGATGGAATTGACGTAGGCCGGCTGTGACAGGACCTTGGCGAAATTGTCGAACCAGACGAATTTCGATTTCAGCCCGAACGGGTCTTCCTTCAGCATCGACTGGTAGAGCGCCTGCCCCGCCGGCCAGTAGAAGAAGATCAGCGTGATAGCGAGCTGCGGCGCCACCAAGAGATAGGGCAGGACCTTGTTCGGGAAAACGACGCGGGGGGTCATGTGCGATCCTCCCCCCTCGAGGGGGAGGTGCACGCGAAGCGGGCGGAGGGGGGCGCCGCGAAAGGCATCGCCTCTAGGGCCTCGCCCCAAAAGCGCTGGCACACGTCCACAATGACCCCCTCTGGCCGCTCAGCGGCCATCTCCCCCTCGAGGGGGGAGAAATCGCCGGCGCCGCTCAACCCCCGGTCGCTTCCTTGATCGCGGCGTTGCCGCGCTCGACGGCATTGTCGAGCGCTTGCTGGGCCGTTTCCTTACCGGCCAGCATGTTCTCGAATTCCTCGTTCTGGATGTCGCGCACCTGCGGCAGGTTGGGCAGGCGTACGCCCTTCGAGTTCTCGGTCGGCTCCTTACCCATCATCTGCAGGATCGGCGTCTCGCGGCCGGGATTCTTCTCATAGAAACCCGACTTTTTGGTCGCCTCGTAGGCGGCCAGCGTGACCGGCAGATAGCCGGACTTCTCATGCAGGTACTGCTGCACGTCCGTCTGCGAGAGATAGGTGAAGAAGGCGGCGATGCCCTTGTACTGCTCGTCGGTCTTGCCGCCGAACACCCAAAGGCTGGCGCCGCCAGGCGTCGTGTTCTGCGGCGCGCCCTTGGCATCGCTGTCGTAAGGCAGCTGGCCGATGCCGTAATTCATGCCCGACTTGACGATGTCGCCGAGGCCGCCCGACGATTCGGTCATGATGCCGCATTCGCCGGCGAGGAAGAGCTGCTTGGCTTCCGAAGTGCGGCCGCCGTACTTGAACGTGCCGTCCTTGGCGAGATCGGCGAGCGCCTGGAAATGATTGACGTAGATCGGCGCGTTGATCTTCAGTTCCGGCGTACCGCCTTCGAGGCCGTTCTGATTGGTCGCCCACGGCACGTTGTTCCAGGCGGCGAAGTTCTCCAGATGGATCCAGGTCAGCCAGGTCGAGGTGTAGCCGCAGGCAGCCGCACCGCTGGTCTTGATCTTCTTGGCCATGTCCCAGACCTCGTTCCAGGTCTTGGGCGGCGTGTTCTCGTCGAGACCCGCCTTCTTGAAGATGTCCTTGTTGTAATAGAGGATCGGCGAGGAGGAGTTGTAGGGGAAGGACAGCATCGTGCCGTCCGGCTTCGAATAATAGCCTACGATGCCCGGCAGGTACTGGCTCTTGTCGAACTTCATGCCGGCGCCTTCCAGCACCTCGGCCACCGGCTTGACCGCGCCTTCGGCAGCCATCATCACGCCGGTGCCGACGTCGAAGACCTGGATGATGTCGGGCGCCTGCTTGGCGCGGAAGGCAGCGATGCCGGCGTTCAGCGCTTCCGGATAGGTGCCCTTGAAGACCGGGACGATCTCGTAGTCTTTCTGGCTGGCGTTGAAATCCTTGGAAATCTTGTCGACCACCTCGGCATTGGCGCCCGTCATGGCATGCCACCAGGTGATCTGCGTCGCGGCAAACGCCGTCGTGGTGGAAAACAGGGTCAACGTGGCGGCGGCGGCCGCAAAGCCGTGAAACTTCATGTCTCTCTCCCGATCTGTCATTGGCGAAACGTGTTCGCGACGGCAAGTATCGGCGGATTGTGACAGGTGCGCAATAGTTCTGTTAAGACTGCGTGACCTTTCACACAAAGTTCGGATCGGTTTCGTTTGAGCGGCCGGCAGAGGACCGCTCAGTTTTCGAGCGAGGCTTCGATGAGTTTGCGAGCATCCGGGCTCGCCCATTCGGCGGGGCCGTTCATATGGCCGACGAGGCAGCCCTCACCGTCCACCAGCATGGTGACCGGCAGGCCAAGCGCCAGTCCGCGTTGCTTGACGTCGTTGAAGACCCCCATGGAGGCGTCGCGATAATAGCCGAGTGTCTTGATGCCGATGTCGGCGAGGAACTTCTTCGGCTTGGCGTCGTCGCCGGTGTCGACGTTGACGGCGACGACCTCGAAGCGATCGCTGCCCATCTCCTTTTGCAGCGCGTCGAGCGCCGGCATCTCGGCCCGGCACGGCGCGCACCATGTCGCCCACAGGTTGAGCAGCACCGTCTTGCCTGTGTGACCGGCCAGCGTCATCGGCTTGCCGTCCGGCCCCTCGAAGGAAAGGTCCTTCAGCGACTGTGGCGGATCAGCCGGCAGCAGCGCCGCCACCTCCCCGGTGGCCGAGGCGGCCACGGTCTTCGCCCTGTCGGCCTTGGCCGCGCAGGCGGCATCGTCGGGGCCGGAAGCGGCGGCGACCGTTTCGGGTGCCGTGTTGCCAGACCCGCTCTCCCTGACATATACCGCGACCGCGCCGGCCAGCGCGCCGGCGACCAGCGCGGCGAGCACCAGGCGCGGGGCCGGGAGAAGGTTTTTGCCGTTTGCCATGGTCCTGATGTCTTCCGAAACGGTTTGGTCGAGCGGGTTATAGCGATGGGTGACGATAAGGCCAGCAACCAGATGTGGGGCGGACGTTTTGCCTCGGGTCCGGCCGCGATCATGGAAGCGATCAACGCTTCTATAGACTTCGACCGCAAGCTCTACGCGCAGGACATCCGCGGCTCGCTCGCCCACAGCGAGATGCTGGCGCAAACGGGCATCATTTCGGCCGCCGATCAAGAAAAAATCGCTCACGGGCTGAACACGATTGCGAAAGAAATCGAGGGCGGCACCTTTGCCTTTTCGAAGAAGCTCGAAGACATCCACATGAACATCGAGGCCCGCCTCGCCGAACTGATCGGCCCGGCGGCCGGCCGCCTGCACACGGCGCGTTCCCGCAACGACCAGGTGGCGGTCGATTTCCGCCTCTGGGTGAAGGACGAATTCAACCGCGTCGCCGCAGCGCTCAAGGACCTGATCGCCGCCTTCCTCGACCGCGCCGAGGAACACGCCGCGACCGTCATGCCGGGCTTCACCCATCTCCAGACCGCGCAGCCGGTGACGTTCGGCCACCATTGCATGGCCTATGTCGAGATGTTTGCGCGCGACCTGTCGCGCGTGCGCGACGCCATCGAGCGCATGGACGAAAGCCCGCTGGGCGCCGCAGCGCTCGCCGGCACCGGCTTTCCGATCGACCGCCACAGGACGGCGAAGGCGCTGGGTTTCCGCGAGCCGACCCGCAATTCGCTCGACAGCGTTTCCGACCGCGATTTCGCGCTGGAGTTCCTTTCCGTCGCCGCCATCTGCGCCACCCACCTGTCGCGGCTGGCCGAGGAGATCGTCATCTGGTCGACGCCGCAGTTCGGCTTCGTGCGACTGTCGGATCAGTTCTCGACCGGCTCCTCCATCATGCCGCAGAAGAAGAACCCGGACGCCGCCGAACTGGTGCGCGCCAAGACGGGCCGCGTCAACGGCCACCTGATCGGCCTGCTCACCGTCATGAAGGGCCTGCCGCTGACCTATTCCAAGGACATGCAGGAGGACAAGGAAGCCGTCTTCGACACCGCCGAGACGCTCGACCTGATGCTGGCGGCGATGACCGGCATGGTGCGTGACCTGACCGTCAACGAGGCCGCCATGAAGAAGGCCGCCGGCTCCGGTTACGCCACCGCCACCGACCTCGCCGACTGGCTTGTGCGGGAACTCGGCCTGCCCTTCCGCGAGGCGCATCACGTCACCGGCCGCGCCGTGGCGCTGGCCGAGAGCAAGAAGGCCGGGCTGGAGAAGCTGTCGCTGGAGGACCTGCGGTCCATCCATCTTGGCATCACCGCCGATGTCTTTTCGGTGTTGGCGGTGAAGAACTCGGTCGCCAGCCGCAAGAGCTTCGGTGGCACCGCGCCGGCGGAAGTGAAAAAGCAGGTCCGCGCCTGGAAGAAGCGGCTCGCCAAAGCATGAGGGCGGGGTGCATTTAATTGCAAACTCGGCTATAGCCGGACCGGCCATTGCGCAGCGGCGCATTGCTCACGTGTACAGGCAGAACGGACGGACGCAGCGATGACCGCAGGCAGGATATTCACGGCGCTGGCGCTCGTGGCAACCATGGCGCTGGTTTCAGCCTGCGGGCGCAGGCCGGGGCAGCTCGACACGCCCTACGAGGCCACCGTCCAGGCCCGCAAGGACGCCGAGAAAGCCAAGAAGCCGCTGCCGCCGGAACCCGCGCAACCGGAGACCGACAAGCCCTTCATTCTCGACAGATTGATCCAGTAGCGTTTCCGGGCCTTTCCAGTGAACCATTTCGACTATCGCGACGGCGTGCTGCACGCCGAAGACGTGGCGATCCCCGATATTGCGGCGGCGGTCGGCACGCCCTTCTATTGCTATTCGACCGCCACGCTGACCCGCCATTTCCGCGTCTTCTCCGAGGCCTTCGCCGGGCTCGATGCGCTGGTCTGCTACGCCATGAAGGCGAACTCCAACCAGGCCGTGCTGAAGACGCTGGCCAAGCTCGGCGCCGGCGCCGACGTGGTGTCGGAAGGCGAGATGCGCCGCGCGCTGGCCGCCGACATCCCGGCCGACAAGATCCTGTTCTCCGGCGTCGGCAAGACGGCGCGCGAGATGGATTTCGCGCTGCAAGCCGGCATCCTGTGCTTCAACGTCGAATCGGAGCCGGAACTGGAATTGCTCTCGGCCCGCGCCGTCGCACTTGGCAAGACAGCGCCCGTCTCGCTGCGCATCAACCCCGACGTGGATGCGAAAACCCACAAGAAGATTTCCACCGGCAAGGCCGAGAACAAGTTCGGCATCCCCCGCCAGCGCGCCCGCGAGGTCTACCGCCGCGCCGCCGAACTGCCGGGCATCCGCGTCACCGGCATCGACATGCATATCGGCAGCCAGATCACCGAGTTGCAGCCCTTCGACGACGCCTTCGCCCTGCTGGTCGATCTGGTCGACATGCTGCGCGCGGACGGCCACGCCATCGACCATGTCGATCTCGGCGGCGGCCTCGGCATCCCCTACCGGGCCGACAACAACCCGCCGCCGCTGCCCGACGCCTATGCGGCGGTGGCGCGCAAGCATGTCAGCAAGCTCGGCCTCAAGATAATGTTCGAGCCGGGCCGTATGATCGTCGGCAATGCCGGCATCCTCGTCGCTGAAGTCGTCTATGTGAAGGAAGGCGACGCGAAGAATTTCCTCATCGTCGATGCCGCGATGAACGACCTCATCCGCCCCACGCTCTATGACGCTTTCCACGATATCCGCCCAGTCGTCCAGCCGGCACCCGATGCCCAGCGCCTCAAGGTCGACGTCGTAGGCCCGGTCTGCGAGACGGGCGATTTCCTGGGCCTCGACCGCGACCTGCCGCGCCTGAAGGCCGGCGACCTCATCGCGGTGGGAACCGCCGGCGCCTACGGCGCGGTGCAGGCCGGCACCTACAATTCCCGCCTGCTGGTGCCGGAAGTGCTGGTGGACGGCGACCGGTTTGCGGTCGTGCGTCCACGCCAGACCTATGACGATCTGATCGGGCTGGACCGGCTGCCGGACTGGCTCTGACAAACGAGGCAGGCGCATCACGTTTTTGGAACCTGCCTCGCCTTTGCCGTGTTTGCTGGTATTGTCTGCGAAGTGAGGCCGCCCACCCCAAGGCCGGCGGCGAACAAGGGCCGATGACGGAACGACCCGCAGTCAGCACCGGAAGGCATCTCGCGGCGCGGCTTGCCGCCAGCCGCACGCTCACGCGCGCCGCCATCGTCGTCGAGCGTGGCTGGCCACTCGTACTGCCGTTCGTCATTGTCGCCGTCCTTTTCCTCAGCTTTGCCTGGTTCGGCCTGTTCCCTCGCCTGTCGGATACCGTGCGCCTCGTCGTCGTGACAGGCTTTGCACTGGCCGCGCTGGCCGCTCTCTATCCCTTGCGTTTCTTCCGCCTGCCGACGGCCGCCGAAGTGGACCGCCGCATCGAGGCTGCAAACGCGCTGCCGCACACGCCCTTGCAGGTCCGTACCGACCGGCCGAGTGGCCATGGCTCGGCCTTCTCGCAGGCGCTGTGGGACGAGCACCAGCGCCGCATGGCGGCCCGCCTGAACCGTCTCGGCGCAGACCTGCCGCGCCCGCGCGTGCCGGACCGCGACCCCTGGGCGCTGCGCGCGGTGGCGGCCCTCGCCCTCGTCGCGGCGCTGGCCTTCTCGCTCGGTCCGCAAGGCGGCAGCGTCGCCGATGCCTTCCGCCAGCGGCCGACGGCGGAAACCGTGCCGCCGCGCATCGACGCCTGGGTAACGCCGCCGGCCTATACCGGCAAACCGCCGATCTTCCTGACCGCCGACGCCAACCAGGGCACGAGTGCCTTCACCGTACCGCAGGGTAGCGACGTCACCCTGCGGGTTACCGGCGGCGCAGGCGACGAGACGCTGGGCTATCGGGACACCGGCGGCAACACCCGCCAAATCGAGGCCGCACAACCCAAGGCGACTGCCGCCAACACGCCCGGAGCAGGAAGCACCGGCGCACCCGCGACAGGTCCGGCCGTTCGCCAGTTCGCCGGCAAGCTCAATACCGACGGCGAACTCTTCCTGAAATCCGGCGAAACCGAACGCGGCCGCTGGCGTTTCGCCGTCGTGCCGGACACCGCGCCGCAAATCCGGTTCGTCGGCGACCCAAAGCGTGCCGCCAACGGCACAATGGAGCTGAACTACCAGATCGACGACGACTACGGCGCGTCGACGGCACGAGCCGACTTCGCGCTCGCCGATCCGCCGGCGCCGGGTACCCGCCCGCTCTATCCCGTGCCGGAAATGCCGCTTTCCCTGCCGCGCCGCGGCGGCAAGGCCAATGCCGCCCGCACCACCAAAGACCTGACCGAGCACGTCTGGGCCGGCTCGACCATCCGGCTGACGCTGGAGGCGGCCGACGACGCCGGCCAGGTCGCCCGCAGCGAGACGAAGACGCTCACCATGCCGGAGCGGCCTTTCACCAACCCGCTGGCGCGCGCCGTGATCGAGCAGCGGCGCCTGCTTGGACTCGATGCCAACGCCCGGCCGCACGTGCTCGACCTGATGGACGCCATCACGCTGCGTCCTGAGGATACGTTCGACAACATGGCGCATTACCTGGCCATCATGAGCGCCCGCAGCCGGCTCAAGCTGGCCGACAGCGACGACCAGTTGCGCGACGTCGTTTCCTATATGTGGGACATCGCGCTCGGCATCGAGGAAGGCGACCTGTCGGCGGCCGAGAGGAAGCTCAGGCAGGCGCAGCAGAACCTGCAGGACCTGTTGAAGAACGGCGCCAGCGACGAGGAGATCGACAAGGCGATGAAGGAATTGCGCCAGGCGATGCAGGACTTCCTGCGCGAATTCGCCGAGCGCCATCCCAACGACAGGAACGCCCCGCGCATGCCCGACGGCGCCAGGGAGCTCAGCCAGCGCGACCTCGAGCGGATGATGGACCAGATCGAGAATCTGGCGAAGTCGGGCGACCGCGACAAGGCGCAGCAGTTGCTGTCGCAGCTCGAAGACATGATGAACAACCTGCAGGCCGGCCGTCAGCAGCAGCAGAGGCAGGGCCAGAGCGAGATGCGCCAGCAGATGGACAAGCTGGGCGAGATCATGCGCCGCCAGCAGGAGATGATGAACGAAACCTTCCGCATGGACCGCATGCAGCCAGGCCAGCAGGGCGAGGAGCAGGAGTTCGGCGAGAACCAGGGCATGCCGGGCGAGCAGGACCAGCCGCAGAACGGCCAGCAAGGCCAGCAGGGCGACGGCAAGCCGATGACGCCGCAGGAGTTCGCCGATGCCTTGAAGCAGTTGCAAGAAGGCCAGGGCAAGCTGCAGAAGGACCTGGAACAGCTCGGCAAGAGCCTGGAAGGCATGGGTATGCAGCCGAACCAGGGGTTCGGCGATGCCGGCAAGGAAATGGGCAGTGCCGAACGCTCGCTCGGCGACGCGGACGGCAACGGCGCCGTCGGCCATCAGGGCCGGGCGCTGGAAGCCCTGCGCAAGGGCGCGCAGGACATGATGCAGCAGTTGCAGGCCATGCAGGGCGACGAAGGCGGCGCGCAGGCGGGCGGGCGCCAGCAGAATGCCGACCGCGATCCGCTCGGCCGTCCCCGCGCCACCGAAGGCCCGGACTTCGGCGATTCGGTGAAGGTGCCGGACGAGATCGACGTGCAGCGCGCGCGCCAGATCCTCGAAGCCATCCGCAAGCGGCTGGGCAACGCGCTCTCGCCCGACGTCGAGCGCAGTTACCTGGAACGCCTGCTGGAGTTGAAGTAGGGCGCGATCCGAACCCTGGTCGCTAGGGCATTCTTTCCGGCGATGGTGAACGATGACGAAGCTCGGCAACGTAACGCCCATCCTGCGCATCTTCGACGTGGCCAAGGCGCATGAGTTCTATGTCGGCTTCCTCGGCTTCACGATCGACTGGGAGCACCGCTTCGACGACAACGCGCCGCTCTACGTCGGCATCTCGCGCGATGCCTGCGTCCTCCACCTGAGCGAGCATCATGGCGACGGCACCCCGGGTTCCACCGTTCGCATCCGCACGCAGGACGTGGCGGGCCTCCATCAGGAGTTGATCGGCAAGAGATACCGCTTCGCGCGGCCGGGCCTCGAACACACGCCATGGCAGACCAGGGAAGTCACGGTCGCCGATCCCTTCGGCAACCGGCTGACCTTCTGGGAAGAAGCGGACGGACAGGGTGCAGAGGCGGAACCGGCTTCGTAATTCCGGGCAGCGGTTCGATATCCGCCGTTCAGTTCAGCGCGCGGCTCACCCGTTCGCGGATTTCGGCGAGCGTGAACGGCTTCTGCACGACGTCGCGAATGATGCCGTTCAGTTCCTCGGCGCGCTCGCGCTGGTCGGCATAACCGGTGACCAGCATGATGCGCATCGCCGGATAGGCGGCGGCCGCCGCCTTCGCCATTTCGATGCCGTCCATCTCCGGCATGCGGATATCCGAAACGACGAGGTCGTAGCCGCCAGCCGCGGCACGGATCGAGGCCAGTCCGGCCGCGCCGTCGGCGGCGACGTCGATCTGGTGCCCGGCGCGTTCGAGCGCGCGGGCGGCGAGTGTGCGGACGGATTCGTCGTCCTCGACGATCAGGAGCTTTGCCATGGCGCGCACCATGGCGGCTAAGCGTTAAACTTTTCCTGATCGCCTACGCGTCGCCGCGCACGATGCCGACAAAGGGCAATTCGCGAAAAGCGTGCCCCACATCCATGCCGTAGCCGACAACGAAGAAATCCGGGCAGTCGAAGCCGACATAGTCGGCGTTCAGCGTGGTCTGGCGGCGCATGCGCTTGTCGAGCAGCACGGCGATCGAGCAGCTTTTGGCGCCGCGCGACAACATTAGTTCGCGGGTGAACTTCAGCGTCTTGCCCGATTCCAGGATGTCGTCGATCAACAGCACGTCGCGTCCGGCGACCTCGTTGTCGATGTCGCGCAGCACCCTAACCTCGCCGCTGCTGGTGCCGGCGCCGTAACTGGAGATGAAGATGAACTCGACCTCCGGCGCGAGACCGGCATCGTGCATGGCGCGGATGAGGTCGGCGGCGAAGATGAACGAGCCCTTCAAGACCGAGATGACCAAAAGGTCGTGGTAGTCGCGCGAGGCGATCTCCTTGGCCAGCTCCAGATTGCGCTGGGCAATGGCCGACGCCGAAAACAGCACCTCGATTGACTTGCCGCGAACGACTGGCATGCTGCGTCTTCCCCTATCGTTCAGGGTTTGTGAGATCCGGTTCGGCCAAACCTCGGCCGACCTATTCGGCGAACGTGACCGATACGGTCCCTACGCCGTTCTTAGGCACGTCCAATCGGCTGGAAAAGGCGAATCTTTCACCGGCAGCCAGAATGCGGCCGGATGTCCCCAGCGTATAGCGCGTCACGCGGCCGTCGGACGCGGCGACACGGATTTCCAGCGGCGGCAGGACGCCGGCCTCGCCGCCCTCGTTGGCGGCCTCGCCGTCGACGAGCAGCACGGGCTTGGTTCCCGATACGTCGAAGCGCGACCTGACGCCGGTCACGCTGAAAGCGGCCTGCACTGCCGGCGGCCCGGAGAACAGCCCAGAATCGCGCACCAGCGCATGCCCTCCAGAGACCCAGAACGCGGCGAGCGCGATGCCGATGCCGGTGATCCAGAACAGCGGGCCGCCACGCGCCGGCGCCCGTCGTTCCGGTTCCGTCTTTTCCTTGCGCAGCATATCCATGCCGACGCGCGGCGATGCCTGCGCAGTCTCGACCTTCACCGCCGGGATAGGCTCCGGCCTGCCGGGTCGCACGACCTCGTAGTCGGCGTCGACGACATCGGCGGGATCAACGGCGCGGCGCGGCGCCACGCCATCGAATGCGACGGCGGCCATGATTTCGCCGGAAACCGGGCGTGCCGTCCGCCTGTGCGCCCTTGCGCCCGAGATTGTCCCTGATAGTGCCATATTGCGTTTTTCGTAAACGGAATTGGTTAACGCTTCCCGACCGGAGAGACTTTGACGCACCCGCCAGAGCCACAATTTAACCGCCCGTTAACCATGCCGCCCGATGGTTTCAAAGAAACGGGCGGCGCGCCGCCACGCAATCACCCAGGTCGTCGAACGTGATCCGCTTCGAAAATGTCGGCCTCCGCTATGGCATGGGTCCGGAAATCCTCCGCGACATCACCCTGCAGATACCGGAGCGCTCGTTCCAGTTCCTCAGCGGGCCGTCGGGCGCCGGCAAGACGACCCTGCTGCGCCTGCTCTTCCTGTCGCTGAAGCCGACGCGCGGGCTGATCACCGTCTTCGGCAAGGATCGCGCCCGCATCCCGCGTTCGGAACTGCCGCTGCTGCGCCGGCGCATCGGCGTGGTGTTCCAGGATTTCCGCCTGCTCGACCACATGACGACCTACGAGAACGTAGCGCTGCCGCTGCGCGTGCGCGGGCGCGAGGAATCCAGCTACCGCACCGACGTGACCGAACTGCTGAAATGGGTGGGACTGGGCGAGCGCATGCACGTCCTGCCGCCGGTACTCTCCGGCGGCGAAAAGCAGCGCACCGCTATCGCCCGCGCCCTGATCGAGCAGCCGGAAATCCTGCTGGCCGACGAGCCGACGGGCAATGTCGACCCGCAGCTTGCCCGCCGCCTGCTGCGCCTGTTCATCGAACTGAACCGGCTGGGCACCGCCGTCGTCATCGCCACGCACGACCTCGGCCTGATGGATCAGGTCGACGCGCGCCGGCTGATTCTCTCGGGCGGAAGGCTGGACATCTATGACTGACCTGTCCGCCGACCACCCCAAAGAGAGCAGCGCCGGACGCGTCGAGGTGCGCGAGCGCATCCAGCGGCGCAGCGCCCCCATCGTGCCGGCCGGCAACATCGCCGGGCGCGCGCTGGTGCTGGTCATCGCCATCATGACCTTCCTGTCGTGCCTCACCTTCGGCGCGGTGACGCTGGTGCGCGACACCGCCTCGGTGTGGGAAAACCAGATCTCGCGCGAGGCGACGATCCAGATCAAGCCGGCCGACGGGCTGGACATGGAGGCCGCCCTCGCCACCGCCGCCGAGATCGCTGCCGCGACGCCGGGCGTGACCGGCACCCGCATCGTCGACCGCGACGCCACCGCGCGTCTTCTCGAACCCTGGCTGGGGGCCGGACTGGACATCGAGGCCCTGCCGGTGCCGCGTCTCGTCATCGTCACCATCGACGAGGTGAACCCGCCGGATTTCACAGCCTTGAGGACAGCGCTCGCCGGCAAGCTGCCGACGGCTGGACTGGACGACCACCGCACCTGGGTGGACCGGCTGGTCGCCATGGCCCGCACCACGGTCGCCATCGGCATCGCGGTGCTGGCGCTGATGCTGGCGGCGACGGTGCTGACCGTCGTCTTCGCCACGCGCGGCGCCATGGCCGGCAACGGCCACATCATCGAGGTGCTGCATTTCGTCGGCGCCGAGGCTCGCTTCATCGCCCGCGAGTTCCGCCGCCATTTCCTTTTGACCGGCATGAAAGGCGCGGCTGCCGGCGGCGCGGCGGCGATCCTCGTCTTCATCGTCTTTTCCTGGTGGTCGTCGCGCAACATGGCGACCCCGCAGGCCGACCAGGCGACCGCGCTGTTCGGCCATTTCGCCATCGGCTGGGCCGGCTATCTCGGCGTCTTCCTGATGGTGCTGGTCATCGGCGTTTTGACGGCGGCGACCTCGCATGCCACGGTCGTGGCCTTCCTCAGCGACCTCGACGCTCGCCAGACCGACACGGGATAGGGCCAGATCGCCGATGGATTTGACCTGGCGCAACCAAACGACGGCTGCGACCTACCAAAGGCCGCAATTCGGAGTTAACCATGTGAGCATGAAGGGGCAGGATTCGATCGACACGGCGGGCACCGCGCCGGCGGCGGTCGATGGCGCGCGCCTGCCAGGCCGCGCCGTCGTGCGGATTGCGCTCGGTTGTCTGGTCCTGGTGGCCGCCTGCTTCGTCGTCGGTTTCGGCTGGTTCGCCAGCCATGTCGCCCACCTGTCGACGCCGGCCGATCCGCAAAAGGCTGACGCCATCATCGTTTTGACCGGCGGCCAGGCGCGGCTCGACGCGGCGATGGAACTGCTCGAATCCGGCAAGGGCCAACGGCTGCTGATCAGCGGCGTGCATCCCTCCGCCAGCCGTTTCCAGTTGCAAAGGGCGATGGGCGGCGACAAGGCGCTATTCTCCTGCTGCGTCGACCTCGACCGCACCGCGCTCGACACCATCGGCAACGCCGAGGAAAGCGCCAAGTGGGTGGAGAACCATGCCTATGGCAGCATCATCGTCGTCACCAACAACTACCACATGCCGCGCAGCCTGCTGGAGCTCGGCCGGCTGCTGGGCGGCGCTCGACTGGAACCCTATCCGGTGGTCAATTCCGATCTCGGCAACGGCAACTGGCTGACCAAGCCGGAGGCTCTGCGCGTGCTGTTCACCGAATACAACAAGTATCTCCTGGCGCTGGCGCGCGGCATCGTACCGTTGAAGCCGACGCCCGACGGCGTCACGCTGGCCGGCGCAGGCCCCCCTTCCGTCCGATAGCCGTTTCCTTTTTCGCCAGCCTTGGTGTAACGAACGGCAAATCCTACCGGGCAGCCCCACCGATGCTCTACCTCCGTTCGCTGGCTTTCAACTTTGCGTTCTACGTCAGCCTGATCGTCCAGATGATCCTCTGGACGCCCTATTACTTCCTGTCGCCGCGCCACCGCGCCTGGTTCGTGCCGAAATTCTGGTCGCGAACCAGCCTGTGGCTCTACCGCGTGATCGCCGGCACGAAAAGCGACATCGCCGGCACGGAGAACCTCCCGGAGGGCTCCTTCATCCTCGCGCCCAAGCACCAGTCGTTCTGGGACGCCATCGCCTTCTTCCCCTACCTGAAAGATCCGCTCTACATCCTCAAGCGCGAGCTGACCTGGATTCCCTTCTTCGGCTGGTACATCCAGAAGATGCGCATGATCCCGGTCGATCGCGGCAGCCGTTCCAAGGCGCTGAAGGCCGTCACCGCCGCCACGAGGGCCGAAATGGCGCGCAACCCGCGCCAGCTCATCATCTACCCCGAAGGCACGCGCCGCGCGCCCGGCGCCGAACCAGCCTACAAATACGGCATCGTCGAGATCTACACGCAGCTCGGCCTGCCGGTGGTGCCGGTCGCCCATGTCGCCGGCCTCTACTGGCCGCGCCGCAAGTTCCTGCGCTATCCGGGAACCATCCGCGCCCGCTTCCTGCCCGCCATCCCGCCGGGGCTCGGTAAGGACGAATTCATGCGGCGACTGATTTCGGAGACGGAGGCAGCCTGCGACGCCTTGCTCGTCGAGGCATCGCGCCAGCCGAACCCGCCGCCGCTGCCGCCGACCGCCGTCAAGCGGCTGGCGGAATTGACGTCCGAGGCGAAGTGGAAGTAGGCACTCTTCGGATAAGCTCAGAGTCCTTTTGAAAACCGTCAGGCCGTAGCGAAAACGATGGTCGGCGAGCACCGGAGCGGAACGTACACCAAGTACGTGAGCACCGGAGCGCAGCCGGGTATCGTTTGCAGCCCGGCCTCACGGGATTTCAAAAGGACTCTCAGGCGCTGGCGTCGTCCAGTTCTCTTACATCGGCGGCCGACAGCGGCAGCGACGCCGAACGGATCAGGCTCTCCAATTGCTCCAGGCTGGTCGCGCTGGCGATCGGCGCGGTCACGTCCGGACGGGCGATGATCCAGGCCAATGCCACCTCGGCCGGCGCGGCCTTGTGCCGGGCCGCCACAGCATCCAGCGCATCGAGGATGCGCAGGCCTCGCTTGTCGAGATATTTCTTCACCCCGCCGCCGCGCGCGCTCTTGCCGAGATCGGCGACCGAACGGTACTTGCCCGACAGGAAGCCGCTGGCCAGGCTGTAATAGGTGATGACGCCGAGCCCTTCGGCCGCGCAAAGGTCGGCCAGCGGCCCCTCGTAAGAAGCGCGGTCGTAGAGATTGTATTCCGGCTGCAAGACCTCGTAGCGCGGCAGGTCACGCAGCCGGGCGATGTCGAGGGCCGCGCGCAACTGTCCGGCATCGAGGTTCGAGGCGCCGATGGCGCGAACCTTGCCGGCCTTGATGAGCTTCTGGTAGGCGCCCAGCGTTTCCTCATGCGGCGTCGTCGGGTCCGGCCAGTGCGACAGGTAAAGGTCGATGGCGTCGATCTGCAAACGCTTCAGCGAATCCTCGACGGCCTTCTCGATATGGGCGGCGGAGAGGTCCTTCTTGCCCTGCCCCATGTCCGAGCCGACCTTGGTGATGACGACGACGCGCTCGCGGTTGCCCCGCGCCTTCATCCACTTGCCGATGATGGTTTCCGATTCGCCGCCCTTGTTGCCCGGCACCCAGCGCGAATAGGCGTCGGCCGTGTCGACGGCGTTGAAGCCGGCTTCGACGAAGCGATCGAGCAGGGAAAAGGATGTCCTTTCATCGGCCGTCCAGCCGAACACGTTGCCGCCGAAGACGAGAGGGGCGATTTCGAGGTCTGTTCGACCGAGCCGGCGCTTCTGCAAGATATATCTCCGTGTTCGTCCATCGAATCGACTGGTTGCCCGCCGACCCTATTGCCTGTGGCCACCCGGTCCAAGCAAAGACGTTCCGTTTTGCCCGGATCGCCGCTTCACGATGGTGCGAGCCGCCGCGCCACGCCCTCCAGCCAGCGGTCGCGGATGCCGAGCGATTCCAGGTGCTCCAGCGTACTGGAAAGATAATCTTCGTTGCGGCCGGACTGGCCTGATGCGCCCTGCACCGCCGCCGCCGCCCTGTCCTCATCCAGCGCGCCGGCATACTGCTCATGCGCGCGATCGGCGACATAGGTCACCGCCGGCACCGTCTCGCCTGTCTCCAGCCGCACCACCACCATGCGTTCCAGATAGACGTTGGTAACGAGCTCGCGCGCACGCAGATAGTCGATCACCTCGTCGTGCCGCTCGCCGCGCACCCGGAAGGCAAGCCCGACGCAGGAACCGCCGCGATCCAGCCCCAACACCAGCCCCGGCCGCTCGCGCGTGCCGCGATGGACGAAGGAATAGATGCAGAGCGATCGGCGATAGCCGTAAAGCCGCGCCCGGCGCGCCTCGACATGCTCGAACCCCGGCCGCCAGATCAGCGAGCCATAGCCAAAAACCCAAAAATCGCCCATATCGCCAAGCCTGTATGCAAGGAAGGGAACGCCGTGCGGAACCGCCGGCACTCCCCGCGTTAACGAGAGCGGCAGCATGACGTCAAGTGAACAATCCCCGCCGAAGTCCCGCCGCCGCGGCCTGCTCTGGCTTGTGCTGGCGCTGCTCGTGGCGTTCGGCCTCTACAGCGCCGGCTGGTTCTGGCTGTCCGACAGGGTCCGCGGCCAGACCGCCCAGGTCATTGCCGCGCTGAACGGCAAGGGGATCGACGCTGAATGCGCCAACCTCACGGTCAGCGGCTATCCGCTGCGCTTCGTCGTTTCCTGCGACAGTCTCGCCTATGAGGATGACGCCCGCGCCGTCGCCGCCTCCAGCGGCAAGCTGGACGCGGTGGCGACGATCCTGCGGCCATTCTCGCCATCGGCGGAATTTCGCGGGCCGCTCAGGACCACCGCTCCCGGCATGCCACCGCTGTGGATCGACTGGGATCACCTGCGGGCCGACGCCGGCCTGTCCTGGCCGACGCCGGCCAGCCTGAGCCTGACCGCCGAGGGCCTGTCGGGCCAGACCGATCCGGAAGACGGCGACCCGGTCTCGCTGTTCAGCGCCGGCAAGGCCGACACCGAACTGCGGCCGAGCGGCGAAGACCTCGTCGCCGGCGGCCGCTTCGGCGATGTCGAGATCGATGCCGAGGCCATCGGCGGCCGCCTGGTGCCGCCCTTCGACGCTGCCGGCGAGGCGACGCTGAAGAACGGCGTCGCGATGCTGCAGGCGGGCACGAAAAGCCTGCGCGGCCAATCGATCGAGATCGCCAACCTCGAACTTTCCTCCGGCGAGGCGCGCGTGTCGCTCTCCGGCCCCCTCTCCATCGATGCCGACGGCCTGATCGACGCCAAATTGAACATCAAGCTCACCAACCCGAAGGCGGTAGCGACCGTGCTTGCCGGCATCATCCCGGAACAGAAACGCCAAATCGAGCAGGGCTTCGCAGCCCTTGCCATGCTGGGCTCCTCCCCGTCGATGCCGCTGGTTATCGCCAAGGGCAAGGCGTCGCTGGGGTTCATTCCGTTGGGGAAGATCGGGGCGATAGGGGAGTAAGGAAATAAGGCGGTACGGCGGTAGGTAGTCCAATACCTACTGCCCTACTGCCCTACTGCCCCACTGCCCTATTCCCCTATTCCCTTCCCCTGCTCCACCCCGTGCCGCCCGAAGTCCGGCGCCGCCGTTTCCTGGCCGGCCTCGATGATCGAACGGCGGATGCCACGCGTGCGGGTGAACAGGTCGAACAGTTTCTCCCCGTCGCCCCAGCGGATCGCCCGCTGCAGCGAGGCAAGGTCCTCGGAGAAACGCGCCAGCATTTCCAGGATCGCGTCCTTGTTGTGCAGGCAAACGTCGCGCCACATAGTCGGGTCGGAGGCGGCAAGGCGGGTGAAGTCGCGGAAACCGGAGGCCGCGTATTTGATGACCTCGCCCTTCGCTACCGATTCCAGGTCGTCGGCGGTGCCGACGATGTTGTAGGCGATGATGTGCGGCAGGTGCGAGACGATCGCCAGCACCATGTCATGATGTTCGGCGTCCATCGTGTCGATGTTGGAGCCGCAACGGCGCCAGAATTCCGACAATTTTTCCAATGCGGCCGGATCGGTGCCGGGCAGCGGCGTGAAGATGCACCAGCGGTTCTCGAACAGTTCGGCAAAGCCGGCGTCGGGGCCGGACTTTTCCGTGCCGGCCAAGGGATGGCCGGGGATGAAATGCACGCCCTTCGGCACGAAGGGCTGCATCTGCGCGATCACCGAGGCCTTGGTGGAGCCGACATCGGTGAGGATCGCCCCGTTCTTCAGCGCCGGCGCGATTTCTTCTGCGACCTCGGCCGAAGAGCCGACCGGCACCGAGACGATGACGAGGTCCGCGTCGCGCACGGCCTCTCTAAGATCAGTCGAATAACTGTCGCCGAGGCCGAGTTCCTCGGCCCGCTTCAGCGTCGAAGGACTGCGCGTGGCGATGGCGATATGGCGGGCAAGGTGCTCGCGGCGGATGACGCGCGCCAGCGACGAGCCGATCAGGCCGATGCCGACCAGCGCGATCTTTTCAAACAGGGGTTCAGGCATTGTTCTGGCTTTTCAGGAATTCGGAAAGGGCGGCGGCGACGCCGCGATTGGCTTCTTCGGTTCCGACCGTCATGCGCAGCGCGTTGGGAAAACCGTAGCCGGCAACGCGCCGCAATATATAGCCGCGTGCCGTGAGATAATCGTCGGCCTTCGCCGCCGAGTGCCTTTCGGCTTCGGAGAAATGGACGAGGAGAAAATTACCGACGCTGGGCGTGACGCGGAGGCCGAGCCTGGTGAATTCTTCGGTGAGCCAGGCGAGCCACTGCTCGTTGTGGGCGACGCTGCGCGCAATATGCTCGCGGTCGCGGATGGAGGCGATGCCGGCCTCGATCGCGGTGGCGTTCACGTTGAACGGCCCGCGCACGCGGTTCACCGCATCGACGATAGCAAGCGGGCCGTACATCCAGCCCAGCCGCGCGCCGCCGAGGCCGATCTTGGAGAAGGTGCGCGTCATCACCACGTTCTCGCTGGAGCCGACCAGTTCGATTCCCGCCTCGTAGTCGTTGCGCCGGACATATTCGGCATAGGCGGCGTCGAGGATCAAAAGCACGTTTGCCGGCAAGCCGGCATGGAGCCTGCGCACCTCGTCGAACGGCAGGTAGGTGCCGGTCGGATTGTTGGGGTTGGCGAGGAAGACGATCTTCGTGCGTGACGTCACCGCCGCCAACATGGCGTCGACGTCGGCCCGCTCGTTGATCTCCTTCACCACCACGGGCTTCGCGCCTGCTGCCTGCACATAGATCTTGTAGACCATGAAGGCGTGTTCGGTGAAAATCGCTTCGTCGCCGGGCGACAGGTAGATCTGCGTCAGCAGGCCGAGGATTTCGTCCGAACCGTTGGAGCAGACAATGTTCGCCGGATTGAGCCCATGCACCTCGCCGATCGCCTCGCGCAGCCGCCTGGCCGAGCCGTCGGGATAGATGTCGAGTCGCCCGGCAACCGCGCGCGCGGCCTCGATCGCCTTGGGCGAGGGGCCGAGCGGGTTTTCGTTCGAGGACAGCTTGAAAAGCTTCACGCCGGCGGGCGCGGTGCTCTTGCCCGGCACATAGGCCTCGATGTCCATGATGCCCGCGCGCGGGGTTGGACGTGCCTGATGCTCAGCCTTGGTCATGTCGGAAATCCGTGGAAGCCGCTGCGGGAATACAGGCCGCCGCCGCCGCTGTCGAGAGGTGGCGGCTGGGCCAAACCGCGCCCGTTGACGACGCCGCGCCGCAGGCATAGATACGGTTTCGAACGTCGTGGTGATTTGCCGGTCGGCTTGCAGCCACGTTAAAGAAGTCGCTAAAGGACCGTGAGGGCAAAACCCATGGGGCCGGTCGCGATTTCGCCGCCGGTCTTTTTGTTGGAGTGTCCCATGCCAATCAAGATCCCCGATCAGCTTCCCGCCCGCGAAGTGCTTGCCCGCGAAGGCGTGTCCATCATGGACGAGAAGACAGCGCGACGACAGGACATCCGCCCCTTGCAGATCGGCCTGCTCAACCTGATGCCCAACAAGATCCGCACCGAAACGCAGTTCGCCAGGCTGATGGGCGCCACGCCGCTGCAGGTGGAACTGACGCTGGTGCGCGTCGGCAACCACAAGGCCAAGAACACCTCGGAAGAACACCTGATCGCCTTCTACCAGACCTGGGAGGAGGTACGGGATCGCAAGTTCGACGGCTTCATCGTCACCGGCGCACCGATCGAACTGCTGGCGTTCGAGGAGGTGAACTACTGGAACGAGCTGACCCGCATTCTCGACTGGACGGCGACGAACGTCCATTCCTCCTTCTTCATCTGCTGGGGCGCGATGGCGGCGGCGTGGCATTTCCACGACGTGCCGAAATACACGCTGGACAAGAAGGCGTTCGGCGTCTTCCGCCACAGGAACAACGCGCCCGCCTCGCCCTATCTCGCCGGCTTTTCAGATGATTTCGCCATTCCCGTCTCGCGCTGGACGGAGGTGCGCAGCGCCGACATCAAGCCCGACACCGGGCTGGAACTGCTGATGGAATCGGACAGGACCGGTCCCTGCCTTTTGTCCGAAAGGGCGGGCAACCGGCTCTACATGTTCAACCACATCGAATACGATTCCACCTCGCTGAAGGAGGAATACGACCGCGACGTGGCCGCCGGCACCGCAATCGAAGTGCCGCACGAATACTATCCCGGCAACGATCCATCCAAGCCGCCGCTCAACCGCTGGCGCTCGCATGCGCATCTTCTGTTCGGCAACTGGATCAATCAGGTCTACCAGACGACGCCGTACGACATCGAGAACGTCGGGCAGGGCTGACGACAGGCGAGCAGCCGTCAGACCGATGACGCCGCCTTCTTGCGCTTGGGCATAGCGGGCGGCGGCTCGATGGCGCCGGCGCGCATGCGCGGCGGCCGCAGCGGCTCGCCGCCCTCGCGCTTGACGATGTTGAGTGCGCGCGGGAAGAAGGCGTGGTTGTGAAGGCCGCGGCCGATGTTGACGACGGCGGCCTCCGGAAGCCGTTTTTCCAGCATGGCGAGAATGCGCTTCACCGTCGCGCCGTCGAACGTATCCAGCGCCTCGTCGATGACGATCCAGCGCGGCTTTTCCAGTCCCAGCCGCGCGAAGGCCAGAAGCCGCTGCTCGTCGTCGTTCAACTCGTGCTCCCAGCGCGCCGAACGGTCGAGCGAGCCGGCAAGATGGTCCAGTCCCATCTCGCCGAGAGCCGCCTTGAGGGCCGCGTCGTCCTTGCGGGCCTCGTCGCTCGAACGCACGAGCACCTCGCGCAGCGGCGCCGGCGGGAAATAGGGCGTGCGCGGAATGAACACCGGCGTCTCCCCCTTCGGCATGCCGATGCGTCCGCTGCCCCATGGCCACAGCCCGGCGAGCGCGCGGAAGAACAGCGTCTTGCCGGTGCCCGGATCGCCGCTCACCAGCACATGTTCGCCCGGCTTGATGCGCACATGATCCTCGGTGAGCCGCGTACAACCGTCGGGCGACTTGATCTCCAGCCCCTCGAAGCTCATCGACCCGTCGGCGTTCTCGGCAAGCTCGATATGACCTTCGGCGCCGTGCAGCGTGTCCGTCTCCGTCAGCGCCAGCCGGAAGTCGGCCACCCGCATCAGCGTCGCGCGCCAGTCGGCGATGGCGCCGATGTTGTTGACGAACCATTTCAGCGAGGAATGTACCTGGTTGAAGGCGCCCACCGCCATCATCAGCCCGCCGAAGGAGATATCGCCGGCAAAATAGACGGGTGCGGCCACCAGGATGGGTGCCACCACGGTGATCCAGCCATAGGTGTCGGTGACCCAGGCGAGATTGATCTGCGCCGTATAGATACGCATCATGGCCGTGAGCACGGCGCCGAGGTCGAGGGAGAGTCGCTTCTTTTCCTGGCCCTCGCCATCGGCGAGCGCAATGGCGTCGATATGCTCGTTGACGCGCACCATGGAGTGCCGCAGTTCCGCCTCGCGCGTGTAGCGATCGCTGTTCAATTCGATCAGCGGCCGGCCGACCAGCCAGCTGATCAGCGACGCCAGGCCGGCATAGAGGAAGGCCGCCCACACCATATAGCCGGGGATGGCGATGGAATGGCCGGCGAGATGGAAGACGAAGCCGGCCGACAGGGTCCACAGCACGCCGACGAAGGAGACGAGCAGGATCAGCGCCTGCACGAAGCCGATGGCGAGGCCTGTCGTCAGGTCGGAGAGATGGCCGGCGTCCTGCTGCATGCGCTGGTCCGGATTGACGCCGATGGCGCCGGCATGGGTCAGGCGGAAGGCACGGTTCGGCCGCATCCATTCCTCGATGAGATCGGTCGTCAGCACCTCGCGCAGCCTGAGCTTGATGCGCTGGTTCAGCCATTGCTGCGCGATGTTGAGCAGGATCAGGCCGCCGGCGATGGCTGCGAACACCACGAGCTGATGCAGGAATTCGGCCACGTCGCGCCGCTGGATGGCGTCGTAGAAGGGCTGGTTCCAGCGGT
This sequence comes from Ollibium composti, assembly GCF_004801285.1. Lineage (GTDB taxonomy): Bacteria > Pseudomonadota > Alphaproteobacteria > Rhizobiales > Rhizobiaceae > Mesorhizobium > Mesorhizobium composti. The sequence goes on along the minus strand of NZ_SSNY01000005.1, from coordinate 275,871 downwards.
TGAGCAGGATCTGGCCGAACGACGTGGCGACGATGACGGCGAGGATGGCGGCAGATGCCCAGGCGATCCTGCGGGTGATCGGCGAACCCGCCAGCGCCTGCCGCATGGTCGCGAGCTGGTCGGACAGGCTGCTCGCCTGGATTTCGGTGGTCTCGGGCGCATTCATGCGGGATCGGCTCCATGCCGCGTCGAACGGCTTCCGACACGGCCGAGGCCGGTGACGCCCTGCGGCGACAGCGCCGGCACGAAGACCCTGCGCGAAGCGCGCTGCGCCGCCGGCACCCCCTGATAGAGCCGCTTCTGCGCCGCCACCACCAGCACGCCCGAGAAGATCGGCCAGAACCGCCTGCCGCCGCGCTCCAGCACATTGTGGAAGCGCATCATGAAACGGCGCGGCGACGGCGGAAAATGCAATCCGTCGGCCCAGGCGGCGGGCGTGAAGTTCGCCTCGCGCAGCAGTTCCGCGAGCTGGCCGCGCGAATAGGGACGGCCGGTGCCGAAGGGCGTGTGCTCGAAGCGCGCCCACATGCCGCGTCGGTTGGGCACGACGATGACGACATGGCCGGCGGGCGACAGCACACGCCAGATTTCGTTCAGCGTCTCGCGCGGATTCTCGGTATGCTCGAGCGAATGGACGAGCAGCATGCGGTCCACCGAGGCGTCGACAAGCGGCAGGTCCTCCTCGAACACCAGCGCGGTGGATGTCGGCCCCGTCGCCGGCCACACCACCGCGCCCTGCGCCGCCGGCATGAAGGCGAAGACGCGCTCCGCATCCGCGCCGAACCGTTCCAGCCAGGGCAGCGTATAGCCCAGCCCGACGAGACGTTCGTTCGGCACACTCGCCCATACCGACGAAAGCGCCATGGTGATGGAATGCTCCGCCAGCCGGCCGAGCGTCGAGGCATAGAAGGAGCGCAGGTCGACAATGTCGGAATGCATGGCGGGACGGTATCCGCGAAGCGGGTGGAGTTCAACAAAGGCGACGGCGGCGACATTGGCGGGTGACAGCCGCATCCGTCCGCCCTATCTGTGACTTCGACAGACGAATGCAAGAGGAGAAGGCGGATGGCCGTCGAGATCGAACAGTTCATGTGCCGCGAGGACAATTTCGGCGTGCTGATGCGCGACCCGGTGACCGGCGACACGGCGCTGATCGACGCACCGGAGGAAAAGCCAATCCTGGCAGCGATCGAGCGGACCGGCTGGGTGCCGAAACTCCTGCTCATCACCCATCATCACGCCGACCATGTCGAGGCCAACCTTGCCCTGAAGAAGCGCTTCGGGCTGAAGATCATCGGTCCCGAGGGCGAGAAGGACAGGATTCCCGGCATCGACGACACCGTACGCGGCGGCTCGACCATCGGCTTCGGCAACGAGGAGATCGAGGTGATCGACACGCCCGGCCACACCGCCGGCCACGTTTCCTATTACATGCCCCAGTCCGGCGTCGTCTTCGCCGCCGACACGCTGTTCGCGCTCGGCTGCGGGCGGCTGCTCGAATGCCCGCCCGATGTCATGTACGAATCACTGAAGAAGCTGTCGGACCTGCCGCCGGACACGAAAGTCTATTGTGGCCATGAATACACGCTTTCCAACGCCCGCTTCGCGCTGACGGTCGATCCCGACAACAAGGCGCTGCAGGCGCGGGCGAAAACGGTCGAGGCGCTGCGGGAGGCGGGCCGGCCGACGCTGCCCACCACCATAGGCGACGAACTGGCCACCAATCCGTTCCTGCGCTGGTCGGACCCGTCGATCCGCAGGCACCTCGGCATGGAGCAGGCGTCCAGCGACGCCGTCTTCGCCGAGATCCGCCGCCGCAAGGACAATTTCTGAGCCGGCCGTGACCCCGCGCACCGTCATCGAAACCCTCGGCATGAAGCCGCATCCCGAGGGCGGCTGGTATGTCGAGACGTTTCGCGACGCTCCCGAAGGCGGACGCGGCCATTCCACCGCCATCTATTTCCTGCTGGAGCGGGACCAGGTCTCGGCCTGGCATCGCGTCAGGGACGCCGCCGAGATCTGGCATTTCTACGCCGGCGCACCGCTGGAACTGTCCATCCACGAGGAGGGTCGGCGGGTCGAAAAGCATCGTCTCGGCCCCGACCTCGCCGCCGGCCAGCGCCCGCAGGCAGTCGTCCCCGCCGGCTGCTGGCAGACGGCTAAAAGCCTGGGCGACTGGACGCTGGTCGGCTGCACGGTCGCACCCGGTTTCGATTTTTCTGCCTTCGAGCTGGCCGCCCCCGATTGGCAGCCCGTGGTCGCGTCGGAGCGGTGATCCTGGCCGCCTAGCGCCCCGCCTCCGCGGCCGCGACCTTGCGTCCACCGAACAGCAGCGCCTTTGCCGCCAGCACCGCGCCACCAGTGATCAGCATGCAGGCCGCAAGGATGCGCCAGCTTGGCTCGGCGAAGCCTGCCGCGATCAGCACCAGCGTCGAAAGCAGCGGTGCGGCGTAGCTCGCCGCGCCCAGCACCTGGATGTTGCCGCGCTTGACGCCGATGTCCCAGGCGTAGAAGGCAGCCCCCACCGGCATCAGGCCGAGCCCTAGTACCGCCAGCCACTGGCCGGTGCCAGCGGGCCAGACCGTTTCCTCCAGCAGCAGGTGGCAGACGAGCGAGAGCACAGCCGTCGCCAGGCAGAACCAGGTGACGATCGTCGTCGGCACCGAGGGGAAGCGCCGAGACAGAAGCGAATAGCCTGACCACAGGAAGGCGCACACCCCTGCCATCGCATAGCCGAAGCCATAGCGCGCATCGAAGGAAAGCCCGCCACCCTTGGTGATGATGAGCACGGTGCCGGCCAGTCCCAGCAGCGCGCCGGCGACATGGTTCCAGGCGAGTTTTTCACCTGGCATCAGCGCCGAGCCCAGCACGATCAGCAGCGGCCACAGATAGGCGATGAGGCTCGCTTCCACCGCTGGCGCGTTGCGCAGCGCGGTGAAGTAGAAGAAGTGGTAGCCGAACAGACCGGCGATGCCGATCAGCCACACCTGGGGCGGGATTTTTTCCCGCCGTGCCGGCGGCGCGAAAGCGCGCGCGGCGAGTCCCACGCAGGTGCCGATGGCAAAGCAGATCGCCGAAAGCTGGAACGGCGGCATGGAGCCCGAGGCGTCAGTCAAAAGCGCCAGCAGCGCCCACATGGCGATGGCCGAAAAGCCGATCAGTGTCGCGCGCGCCATTTGCAGTCCCCCTGGCCTTCGCAGGGCGCGCGGCGCCTTACTGCGTCGTTTCGAAACGTCGCGCGTTGACGGTAAGCGTGCCGATCTCGGTGCCCACCGTGGCGCGGATCGGCGCATATACGCCGGTTTGCCCGAGCGGCGCAAAGGTCACGAGGATACGGCTCTTGGTCCTCAGATATTGCAGTCCCTTGCGTCCCTTGCGGTAGCCCGAGACCGGCTCGAACTGCATCCGGCAGGTCACCGTCGGCCCCTTGTAGCCGGGAACGGCTATCTCGCCCTTGGCGGCAAGGGAGAGCGTCAGGTTGGCGCGCATCTCGCCGTCATATATCCTGACCGTGCGGCTGCAGACCGAATCGAGATCGGCGGCCGGCACGATCGTGGTGGCGGTCGGGTCGAGCACGCCCTTGAGGTCGCTGAGGTCGATCGCCACCCAGTCCTCCGGACGCGGCTTCGGCGGCGGCAGTACCTTTGTCGAGGTGACGGAACCGCCGGAAAAGCGGATGTCCAGCATCGACGCCTTCTTGCCCGACGTGTAGTCGGCGCGGAAGCTCTGCGGCACGACGCGCTGACCTGTGACCCTGCCCGTCGCCCTCAGCGTGCCGGTGGTGTCGTCGAACAGGCGGGCAAGGCCCGCCGCCGCCACGCGGCCGTCCACGGTGTAGCTATCGCCATCGTAGCGGCTGTCGAAGCTGGCCTTGACGACCGTGAGGCCGAAATAGGAAACCGTGTACTCGCCATGGAACGTGCCCGCATACGCCATCGCGCCCGGCGACACGGCGGCCAGCATGGCAAGCAGGGCGACATGACGGAACACGATGCGGCTAGACTCCGGCGCTCGCGGTTGCAAGATTGCCCTTGATATAGGGGCGATTCCGGCGGCAATGTGAAGCGGCCGGCCTTCGCCCCGCCAGCTTGCGCTTGACGCCCCTGCGAAATGCCACTATGGAACGCCAACTTTTTCCATGAGGCCGCTTGAGCAGTCCGCGCGCCGTCCGGCGCGGCAGCACGATTTGGCCCGAGCAGAACCTGAAGGTAGCAAACATGTCCCGCGCCTGCGAACTCACCGGCAAAGCCGTCCTGACCGGCAACAATGTGAGCCATGCCAACAACAAGACCCGGCGCCGTTTCCTGCCGAACCTGGTCAACGTCACGCTGATCTCGGAAGCGCTGAACCAGAACGTGCGCCTGCGCATTTCGGCAAATGCCCTGCGTTCGGTCGAGCATCGCGGCGGCCTCGACGCCTTCCTCGCCAAGGCGAACGAGAAGGAGCTGTCGCAGCGCGCCCGCCTCTTGAAGAAGCAGATCGCCAAGAAGGTCGCCGAGCAGGCCGCCTAAGGAATTCAGGCGGGGGACGACCGCCTCTGCGGGAGCGCGCCTGACAGGCAAGCTCCCACTGGTTCCATAACCCAGGATAAAAAAATGAATTTCCTGTTCCGTTACCTGCCTTTCGTGGCGGCCATGGCGCTTGTCGTCGTCACCTCCAACATCCTCGTGCAGTTCCCCATGCAGGGCAGCCTCGGCGGCCTGGCCCTGGCAGATATCCTGACCTGGGGCGCCTTCACCTATCCCTTCGCCTTCCTCGTCACCGACCTCGCCAACCGCCGCTACGGGCCGGCGGTGGCGCGCAGGATCGTCTTCGTCGGCTTCATGCTGGCGGTCGTCACCTCCATCGTCGCCCCGCCGCTGCTGTTCAAGGCCGGCTGGATCGAGTTCGAGACGCATGCCGACCGGCTGGTACGCATCGCGGCCGCTTCCGGCGCGGCCTTCCTGACAGCACAACTGCTCGACGTGACGGTGTTCAACTGGCTGAGACGACAAAGCTGGTGGCGGGCGCCGATCTTCGGCACGCTGGCCGGCTCGATCTTCGATACCGCGATCTTCTTCACGATCGCGTTTTCGGCCGCTTTCGCCTTCGTTGGACCGGGCGACGCTTTCGCGCTGGAGCCTGCCCCGCTGCTCGGCATGTTTTCTGTCGAGACCATGCGCTGGCTCTCCTGGGCGCTCGGCGACCTGTCGGTCAAGCTCCTGATCGCCGTCTTCGCGCTGATCCCCTACCGGCTGATCGCCGCGCGCTGGATGCGGCCGGCGGTCGCCGCGTGATTCCCTGGGTCCAATTGGACAGGGCGCCGCTACCGGATGGCGGCGAGCTTCGCCTGAAACGGCGCGGCACGGAATTCTCGATCATGCTCGGCACGAACGAGCTGATGAACAGCCGGCTCTCCAGTTCCGAGGAAGCCCTCGCCGCGCTGGCGTGCGAAAGGATTAACGGCCGCAACGCGCCAAGAATCCTCATCGGCGGCCTGGGTATGGGCTTTACGCTGCGTGCCGCACTGGATGCCCTGGGTGGCGACGCTAAGGTCGTGGTGGCCGAACTCGTTCCGGCTGTCGTCGCCTGGGCGCGCGGCCCGATGGCGACGGTGTTCGGCTCCTGCCTCGACGATCCGCGCGTCAGCGTCCGGCAGACCGATGTCGGGCTGCTGATCCGCGACCGCGCCACCGCCTACGACGCCATCCTGCTCGACGTCGACAACGGCCCCGAAGGCATCGTCCACAAAGGCAACGACGCGCTCTACGGCCATCGCGGCCTCGCCGAGGCCCATGCGGCGCTCAAGCCGGGCGGCGTGCTGGCGGTCTGGTCGTCGGCTCCGGACGCCGGCTTCACGCGACGGCTGGCCGGCGCAGGCTTTGCCGTCGAAGAGGTCAATATCCGCGCCAACGGCAAGCGCGGTGCACGCCATACGATCTGGCTCGCCGTCAGGAGATCCGCATAGCGGCCGGATCAATCCTCGTGCAGGATGAATTCCAGATAGAGATTGCGCTGCAGGATGGAATGGTTGTCGTCGGACATCAGCGAAACCATCAGCGCGCCGTCGGCGCGTCTCCACACGTCCATGCCTTCCATATTGTCGATCTGGTAGCCCATGTCGGCCTGCATCAGCACCGGGCCGTCGGCGACCGCACCGGGCGCGATGCCTTCGGCGAGGATTCGCCTGAGCCGCATCCTCACCCCGGTGGCGATGGAAAAGCTGCGCTCCAGAAGCAGCAGGTCGCCATTCGGCAGGAAAGCGCCGTCGGTGATGTCGAAATCGCCGTCGCGCCTGACCGTGAAGACGCCCTTGCGCGGGCCTTCGAGCACTGCGGCAAAGACGTTGCCAGCCTTGTCCAGGCTCTTTTCTGACACCACCACCAGCGCGCCCTTGAGCGGGCCGTCCGAATTGGCATAGGCGACCGTCTCGAAACCGCGGTTCTGGCGCAGTTCCTCGACCGGAACGAGGAAATCGAGCTGGCGGAACGGCACCTTCATGGCGCCGGCGTCGATGCGGTATTGCGCAACGCGATGGTTGCGCTCGAAACCGACCGTGGCGACGCCGTCCCGGACCGCGAGGCCCTCGGCATCGACCTGCCATTTCTTCGCGATCGCCTTACCGTCCTTGTCCACCATCTGCTGCATGTGGAAGCCGGCGATGCCCGAAGGGCGCCCGCCGGCATCGCGTTCGACCGAACCGAAGAACCAGAAGCCGGTGTCGGCCACGCCGATGAAATCGCTGCCGTCTTTCAGGAAACGAAAGGCCGACAGCGCGCCGAAATCGCGGACCGGCGCCGTCATCTCCAGCCCGCCGACGAACTCCAGCGGCCCGAAAAGCCTGTCGTCGCGGCCGATGCGGAACTGGCTGATCGGGCGCACGGAAACGGCGACGGGTTCGACGGAGGACGGCCCGGCCAGGACCGGTGGGGCGGCGGCAAGAAACGCCAAAGCCGCCAGAGAGGCAAACCATGTCCTCATCAACGCCCCCATACCCGGCGAGCGTGACAGCGCGGAAAGCCTCACGAAGCGCGCCGCAGGCCGCCGCGACGCGTCTCTCGCGGCGTCTCCTCGCCGAACAGCGAGGCAAGCTGCTCGGTCATGGCGCCGGCCAGTTCCTCGGCGTCGACGATGGTGACGGCGCGGCGATAGTAGCGCGTCACGTCATGGCCGATGCCGATGGCGAGCAGTTCGACCGGCGAACGCGTCTCGATCAGGTCGATGACGGCGCGCAGGTGCCGCTCCAGATAGTTGCCCGGATTGACCGACAGCGTCGAATCGTCCACCGGCGCGCCGTCCGAGATCATCATCAGGATCTTGCGCTGCTCGGGCCGCGCGATCAGGCGCTGGTGCGCCCACAGCAGCGCCTCGCCGTCGATGTTTTCCTTCAAGAGCCCCTCGCGCATCATCAGGCCGAGGTTGCGACGCGCGCGCCGCCACGGTGCGTCGGCCGACTTGTAGACGATGTGGCGCAGGTCGTTGAGACGGCCGGGGGCGACCGGCTTGCCGTCCTTCAGCCACTTCTCGCGCGCCTGCCCGCCCTTCCAGGCGCGGGTCGTAAAGCCCAAAATCTCCACCGACACGCCGCAGCGCTCCAGTGTGCGGGCAAGGATGTCGGCGCAGGTGGCCGCAACCGTGATCGGCCGGCCGCGCATCGAGCCGGAATTGTCCAGCACCAGCGTGACGACCGTATCGCGGAACTTGGTGTCGCGCTCTTGCTTGAAGGAGAGCGGCTGCATCGGGTCGATGACGACGCGCACCAGGCGGGCCGGGTCGAGATAGCCTTCCTCGAGGTCGAAGTCCCAGGAGCGGTTCTGTTGCGCCATCAGCCGGCGTTGCAAGCGGTTGGCCAGCCGCCCGACGACGCCCGACAGGCTGGCGAGCTGCTTGTCGAGGAAGGCGCGCAGCCGGTCGAGTTCTTCCTCGTCGCAGAGTTCCTCCGCGCCGACAGTCTCGTCGAACTGGGTGGTGAAGACCTTGTAGTCGATGTCCTTCGACAGCGTGTTGAAGGGATTGTCGTTGCGCTTGGCCTCGCCCGGCGTCTCGGCGTCGGCTTCCTCCTCGTCCGACAGGTCCTCGGAGGTAGCGTCGGTCGCCTCGGCCTCGCTCGACTGCTCGTCGTCGTCGGAAGCCTCGGCGTCCTGTTGCTGCGTATCCTCGCCGCTGGAATCGTCCTCGCCGCCTTCCTCGCTGTTTTCCTCGCCTTCCGGCTGGTTCTCGGCGTCGTCGTCGCTGTCCTCGGCGTCCTGGTCGTCGCCCAGTTCCTCGGCCATGTCCATCGAGGCCAGCATGTCGCGCACGACACGGGCGAAGGCGTTCTGGTCGTCCAGCTTGTCGACAAGCCCGTCGAGGTCGGCGCCGGCCTTGTCCTCGACCCACGGCTTCCACAAGTCGACCAGCCGTTCGCCGCTCTTCGGCGCGGCGCGGCCGGTCAGCTTCTCGCGCACCATCAGCGCCAGCGCTTCCTCGATCGGCGCGTCGGCCTTGTCCTTGACGTCGGCGAAATTGGCCTTTGCGTACTTGTCCTCCAGCATGGAGGTGATGTTGTCGGCGACGCCCGCCATCATGCGCGAGCCGATCGCCTCGACGCGGGCCTGCTCCACCGCGTCGAAGATGGCGCGGGCCTGCTTGCCCTCGGGCGCCAGCTTCAGGTGGATGCGCTGGTCGTGGCAGGCGCGCTTGAGCGCCATGGAATCGCCAAGACCGCGGGTGACGGCGATGTCGTTCGGCGACGGCTTCTTCGGCAGCTCGGGCAGCCGCGCGCGGCTGCCGGCCAGCGCCGGCCGGTCCTTGGCGAAGCCGACTTCCAGCTCCTTGTCGCCGGAGATGGCGCGCATGCACACCGTCACCGAGCGCTTGAAGGCGTCGGTTTCCGAGCCGTTCTTCGGCTTGTTGCGCGTGTTGTCGCCGGGTCCGGCCATCGGCGGCCTGCTATCCAAGCACGACGTTGGCGGCGCTTTCGGGCAGGTCCTCGCCGAAGGCGCGCTGATAGAACTCGGCCACCACCGGCCGCTCCAGCTCGTCGCACTTGTTCAGGAAGGTCAGCCGGAAAGCCATGCCGACATTGCCGAAGATCTCGGCGTTCTCGGCCCAGGTGATGACCGTGCGCGGGCTCATGACGGTCGACAGGTCGCCGTTGACGAAGGCCGAGCGCGTCATGTCGGCGACACGCACCATCTTGTTGACGATGTCCTTGCCCTTGGCGTCGCGGTAGTGCTTGGCCTTGGCCAGAACGATATTCACCTCGTTATCATGCGGCAGGTAGTTCAGCGTCGTGACGATCGACCAGCGGTCCATCTGCGCCTGGTTGATCTGCTGCGTGCCGTGATAGAGGCCGGTGGTGTCGCCCAACCCTACGGTGTTGGCGGTGGCGAACAGGCGGAAGGCCGGATGCGGGCGGATGACGCGGCTCTGGTCGAGCAGGGTCAGCCGGCCCGACGATTCCAGCACGCGCTGGATGACGAACATGACGTCCGGGCGGCCGGCGTCATATTCGTCGAAGCACAGCGCGACGTTGTGCTGGTAGGCCCAGGGCAGGATGCCGTCGCGGAACTCCGTCACCTGCTTGCCGTCCTTCAGCACGATCGCGTCCTTGCCGACGAGATCGATGCGGCTGACGTGGCTGTCGAGGTTGACGCGCACGCACGGCCAGTTGAGCCTGGCGGCCACCTGCTCGATGTGGGTCGACTTGCCGGTGCCGTGATAGCCCGACACCATGACGCGGCGGTTGAAGGCGAAGCCGGCCAGGATCGCCATGGTGGTCGCCTGGTCGAACAGATAGTCGGGATCGATGTCCGGCACATGCTCGGTGGCAGCCGAATAAGCCGGAACCACCATCTTGGACTCGAAGCCGAAAGTGTCCTTCACCGACACCGTCGTGTCCGGCAGGTTGGCGATGTCGCGATCGACCTTGTTCATGAATGCCTCAACGTCTCCACGGGCGAAACGTGCCGTTTCGCCGGCATAAAAAACTGTGCGGGGCGGTCTTAGAGCGTTTTGCGGCGGGAAGAAAGTTGGAAATCGGCCACTTTCGCCGCTGGCTCAACACAAACCCGCCTGCTTGAGCAGGCGATACGCCTGCAACACCTCGCGAAACCGCTCTTCCGAGCCGCGATCACCGCCATTGGCGTCGGGGTGATGGCGCTTCACCAGTTCCTTGTAACGCGCCTTGATCTCGGCAGCACCGGCGCGGCCGTCCAAGCCCAGCGTCTCCAGCGCCTTGGCCTCCAGGGGCATCGTCTTGCGCTCGCGCGGAGCCGTGCGCTCGCGCCCGTCGCCGAACAGGTTGTAGGGATCGCGCATCGAGCGGTAGTACCCGGCCCGGCCCGAGCGCTTGTCGGCGAAATCGGGCGCCGAGCGCGTCCCGGCGCCGGCGCTGGTGCCCATCTTCCAGGTCGGGCGGTGGCCGGTCAGCGCCTCCTTCTGGAAGCGCGCGATATCGCTGTCGGCCAGTCCCGAGAAATAGTTGAAGCCCTTGTTGTATTCGCGCACATGGTCGAAACAGAAGCGGAAATACTCGCCCTCCTTCATGCGCCCCACCGGCGCACGATGGGTGCCCGGCTGCTGGCAGCCGTCCCACTGGCAGATCGGCGCGCGCGACTTCACCTCGGCGTCGGGGTCGGGCCGCACGCGGATCTTCTCGAAATATTTCGGGTAGGGTTTCATTCCACCCCATTTATGGGCGCTTCGCGGTTGCGAAACAAGAATTGACATTTTCGCGGCGATGGCCCTACCGCTGAATCGCGGCGCACATGAGACGATCATGTCGGGAACGACCGCAATGTGGTGACGGAGCGCGGATATGTCCATACAGGCGACGATGGAAGACAAGCTTAACAGGGCTTTTTCGCCGGAGCGGCTGAGCGTCGTCAACGAAAGCCATCTGCATGCCGGCCATCACCACATCGAGAACGGCGAGCAGGCCGAGTTCGACGGCACCGGCGAGACGCATTTCCGCGTCCGTATCATCGCACCTGCCTTCTCGGGCATGAGCCGCGTCGAGCGCCACCGCGCCATCAACGCCGTGCTGGCCGACGAATTGAAAGCCGGCGTGCACGCGCTTGCCATCGAGCCGGCGGCGCCGGGCGAAAAGGTCAGATGGTGAGGCGATGAACGAACCGCTTTCCAAGAGGCTGGCCGCCGAGGCGCTGGGCTCGGCCTTCCTGCTCGCCACCGTCGTCGGCTCCAGCATCATGGGCGCGGAACTGGCGCAGGGATCGGCGGCCCTTGCCCTGTTCGTCACCTCGACCTCGACAGCCGCCATGCTGGCGGTGCTGATCTGGCTGTTCGGCCCCGTCTCGGGCGGTCATCTCAACCCGGTCGTCAGCCTTGCCTTCGCGGCGACAGGCCAGTTGAAATGGCGCGATGTCGCACCCTACTGCCTGGCCCAGCTTGCCGGCTTCCTCATCGGCGTGTGGGCCGCGCATGCCATGTTCGAACTGCCGATCCTCGAACTCGCCACAGTGGCGCGCACCGGCTCCGGCCACTGGCTCGCCGAAGCCATCGCCACCTTCGGCCTGATCCTGGTTATCCTCGGCTGCTTCGCCCGCACGCCGGCGGTGGTGCCGGCGATGGTCGGGCTTTATATCGGCGCGGCCTACTGGTTCACCGCCTCGACCGCCTTCGCCAATCCGGCCATGACGATCATTCGCGCCTTCACCGCGACGCCCGCCGGCATCCTGCCGCAGCATGTCGCCGGCTTCGTCGTCGCCGAGGTCATCGGAGCTGCAGTGGCGATCGCCGCAGCGCGGTATTTCTGGCCGAAACCTAGTCCGGCCGCGGCGCCGGAGGCTCAACCTCGACGGATACCGGCCTGATTCTGAGCCGCGCGATGCGGTTCTTGTCGCGCTTCATGACGACGAAGCGCTTGCCGTGGAAGGTGAACGCCTGACGCTCCTCCGGGATCGACTGCGTTTCGTGGATGACGAGGCCGGCGATCGTCGTCGCCTCCTCGTCGGGCAAGGCCCAGTTCAGCGCCCGGTTAAGGTCGCGGATCGGCACCGTGCCGTCGACCACCACCGAGCCGTCGGCCTCCTGCTTGACGCCCTGCATGTCGATGTCGTGCTCGTCGGCGATCTCGCCGACGATCTCCTCGATGATGTCTTCCAGCGTCACCAGTCCTTCGACCTCGCCATATTCGTCGACGACGACGGCGAAATGCGCCTTGCGGCGCAGGAAGGCGTTGAGCTGTTCCTGCAATGTCGTGGTGTCCGGCACGAACCACGGCCGCGCCGCCACCTTCATCAGGTCGAGCCGCGAAAAGTCGTTGCCGACCTCGTTCAGCGCGCGCAGCAGGTCCTTGGCGTGGACGACGCCGACGATGTTGTCGAGCGAGCCCTTCCACAGCGGCATGCGCGTATGCGGGCTTTGCAGGATCTCGCGCGCCACCGCCTCGGGCGGATCGTCGGCATTGACCGAGCGCATGGCGGTGCGATGGACCATGACGTCCGACACTTCCAGCTCGTTGAGCTCGGTCAGCCTGAACAGCGCGTCGAGGCGGCGGCGATGCTCGCTGACAGCGTCGCCGTCACGATCCGGCGAACCGTTGCCGTTGCGCGGTTCTTCCGGCCGGGGTTCTCCGCTGGGCGGCACATAACCCGCAGCCCTCGCCAGCCGGTCGCGAAACAGGCCGGCCAGCACGATCAGTGCGGCCAGGCACGCAGCGACGATCCAGCCGGCACCGGTCATCCGGGATGATTCTCCTTGAGGAAGGAAAGCACCTCGGAGGCCGGCACGTCGCGGGCGACGAAAGACTTGCCGACGCCGTGGGTGAGGATGAAGGTCAGCGTGCCGCGCGACACCTTCTTGTCCTGGGCGATGAAGCCGAGCAGCGCCTCGGCGTCCGGCAGGCCGCCCGGCACGTCGGCCATGCGCCACGGCAGGCCGACCGCCTTCAGATGCGCCTCGACGCGGGCCGCGTCGTCCGGGCTGGCGAGGTTCATGCGGGTCGAGAAGCGATGCGCCAGCGCCATGCCGATGGCGACGCCCTCCCCATGCACGAGACGCGCGCCGTCATACTGCACGGCCGCCTCCAGCGCATGGCCGAAGGTGTGGCCGAGGTTGAGCAGCGCTCGGTCGCCGGTTTCGAACTCGTCGCGCGCCACCACGTCGGCCTTGGCGCGGCAGGCCTCGGCGATCGCCTCGATGCGCGCCGCGCCGCCGGCGAACACGGCCTGCCAGTTCTTCTCCAGCCAGGCGAAGAAATCCGGCCGGTCGATCAGCCCGTATTTGGCGACCTCGGCATAACCGGCGCGGAACTCGCGCACCGGCAGCGTGTCGAGCGCCTCGGTGTCGGCCAGCACCAGCTTCGGCTGGTGGAAGACGCCGACGAGGTTCTTGCCGCGCGGCGAATTGATGCCGGTCTTGCCGCCGACGGAGGAATCGACCTGCGCCAGCAGCGAGGTCGGCACCTGCACGAACGGCATGCCGCGACGGGCGATACCGGCGGCGAAACCGGTCAGGTCGCCGACGACGCCGCCGCCGAACGCGATCACCGCGTCGCGCCGTTCGAGTTTCGCGGCGAGGATGCCGTCCACCACGGTTTCCAGATGCGAAAAGCTCTTGGTCTTTTCGCCCGGCGGCACGGTGATGACCGTGCTGGAGACGCCGCCCGCCTCCAGGCCTGCCTGCAAAACGGGAAGTTGCGCCGCCGCGACGTTCTCGTCGGTGACCACCGCCACGCGTGCGCCTGGCAGCCGGGCGGCGATCTCGGCACCGGCGCGGCCAAGCAGGCCCGGCCCGATCAGGATGTCGTAGGCCCGTTCGCCCAGCCCGACCTCGACCTTGACCGGCTCGCTCATGAACGCTCCCCTTCGCCGGCACCCGCCGTCATGCCGAAATGCCCGGCCAGCGCCTCCACCACCTCGGCGGCGATCACCTCCTTGCGCTCGTCGCGCGTGGTGACGGTGATTTCCGCCGTCGCATAGACCGGATAGCGGACCTCCATCAGCCTTTGCAGGACCGCGCGTGGATTGTCATTTTTCAGCAAGGGCCGGTTCTGCTTCTTCGACACACGCTCCATGAGGAGGTCCAGGTCCGCCTTCAGCCACACCGAGATGCCGTGCTCGGCGATCGCCTCGCGCGTCTGTTCGTTCATGAAGGCGCCGCCGCCGGTGGACAGCACCTGCGGGCCGTTCTCCGTCAGGAGCCGATGGATGACGCGCTGTTCCAGTGCGCGGAACTCGGCCTCGCCATAGCGTTCGAACAGGTCGGGAATGGTCATGCGCGACACAGCTTCGATCTCGTGGTCGCTGTCGATGAAGGGAAGGCCGAGCATGCCGGCCACCTTGCGCCCGATCGCCGTCTTGCCAGCGCCCATCAGGCCGACGAAGACGACCGAGCGCGCGCCCAGCCGCTCCCGCAGCGTGGCATGGTCCAGTATCGGCGAAAGGGCGGCTTGCGTGGTCATCCTGCCGGCGTATCGACATGAAAAGGCCGGCTTCGTCAAGCAGAGGCGGCATGTCGGACGCCGCCCCAACAGCCTTGAAATGGCCGGCGAGGCGTCCCATAACGGCACGACCCTCAAGGAAGGCACCAGCAAGGCGGACAAACGAAACGCGATGCCCACCCTGTTCCGCTTTGTTGTCACCGTGGCCGTGCTGGCCGGCATCGCCTATGGCGCCATGTTCGCGCTGGTGATGTTCGTCAACCCGAAGCAGGCGGAGCTTTCCGTGCGCATCCCGCCGGAAAAGCTCGCCCCGAAACAGTCTCAATGAAGAGCGCCGCCCGCATCGAGGCCTTCCTGGAGATGATGAGCGCCGAGCGTGGCGCGGCCGAGAATACGCTGGCCGGCTATCGCCGCGACCTCGAGGACGCAGCCGAAACAATCGCCGGAAACCTCGCCGACGCCTCCTCCGATGCCATCCGCACCTATCTCGACGGCATGGCCGCGCGCGGCTTCGCGCCGACCTCGCAGGCACGCAAACTGTCGGCACTGCGCCAGTTCTTCAAGTTCCTCTATGCCGAGGGCCTGCGCGGCGACGACCCGACCGGCACGCTGGACAGCCCGAAGAAGGGCAGGCCGCTGCCCAAGGTCATGAGCGAGGCCGAGACCGGCCGCCTGCTCGACCGCGCGGCACGGGAGGCCGCCGACCCGGAGCAGGCCGACCGGCTGGCGGCTCTGCGCCTGCATGCGCTGGTCGAGGTGCTCTACGCCACCGGCCTGCGCGTTTCCGAACTGGTCGGCCTGCCGGTGACGGTGGCGCAGCGCGACGACCGCTTCTTCATGGTGCGCGGCAAGGGGAACAAGGAGCGCATGGTGCCGCTGTCGGCCAAGGCGCGCGCCGCCATGCGGGCCTGGCTTGCAGCCAGGGCAGCGGTGCCCGCCTTCGCCGAAAGTCCGTTCCTTTTCCCGGCCGCCTCCGACAGCGGCCATCTCGCCCGCCAGGTCTTCGCGCGCGACCTGAAGGGGCTGGCGGCGCGCACCGGCATCGCTTCAGCCAACCTGTCGCCGCATGTCCTGCGCCACGCCTTCGCCAGCCATCTTTTGCAGAACGGCGCCGACCTGCGCGCCGTGCAGCAGCTTCTCGGCCATGCCGATATCTCGACCACGCAGATCTACACCCATGTGCTGGAGGAACGGCTGGTGAAGCTGGTCACCGAGCACCATCCGCTTGCCGACTAGGCCTGCGCCCGCTATGTGAGGCCCTCGGAAACGGCTTTTTCAGCTTTCCGCAGCCATTGTCCCGCCGTCCTTCGCGCGCACCGGTCCGTTTGCCAATGTACAATTACCTCGACTTCGAAAAACCCGTCGCCGACCTTGAAGGCAAGATCATCGAGCTGAAGAAGCTTGCCGAAAGCGGCGAGGCCGTCGATGTCGCCGACGAGATCGCTCGCCTGGAGAAGCGCTCCCGCGACGCGCTGCGCGACGTCTACAGGGCGCTGACGCCGTGGCAGAAGGTGCAGGTGGCGCGCCATCCAGACCGGCCGCACTGCCTCGACTACGTCAAGGGCCTGTTCACCGACTTCGCCCCGCTGGCGGGCGACCGTACCTTCGGCGAGGACCAGGCGATCGTCGGCGGCTTCGCCCGCTTCCGCGGCGAGCCCGTCGCCGTGATCGGCCAGGAGAAGGGCTCCGACACGGCGAGCCGGCTCAAGCACAATTTCGGCATGGCCATGCCCGACGGTTACCGCAAGGCCGTACGTATCATGGAACTGGCCGACCGCTTCGGCATTCCCCTCGTCACCCTGGTCGACACCGCCGGCGCCTATCCCGGCGTCGAGGCGGAGGAGCGCGGCCAGGCCGAGGCCATTGCCCGCTCCATCTCCGCCTGTCTGACCATCAAGGTGCCGTCCGTCTCGGTGGTGATCGGCGAAGGTGGCTCCGGCGGCGCCATTGCGATCGCCACCGCCAACCGGGTCTACATGCTCGAACACGCCATGTACTGCGTCGCCTCGCCGGAAGCGGCGGCCTCCATCCTGTGGCGCGATTCGACCCGCTCGAAGGATGCCGCCAACAACATGCGTATCACCGCGCAGGACCTGCTTGAGCTGAAGGTGATCGACGCCATCGTGCCCGAACCGATGGGTGGCGCCCACCGCGCCCCGGACACGGTGATCAAGGCGACGGGTGACCTCGTCGCGCGCACGCTGAAGGAATTCGCCGGCTCCAATGCCGATTTCCGCGAGCAGCGCCGCGAGAAGTACCTGGCGATGGGCCGCACTCTCTAACGTTTTCGCGCCTCGCGTGCGAAATTGTGGCCGCAATGCGTGGCGATGCCACAAAATTGCCGTCGCTTTCGGCACTATGGGGTGACCGCAGGAGCGGGGACGCCGGACCTGCGGTAAGGAAATTTCAAGGTTAACGAGCCTAGGGTTCCGTTGATATCCGACGGAACCGGAAACCCGGCCCGTTGCCTTAGATGAAGAAGACGATCAGCAGACCGATGTTCGCCAAGCTCGCCCGTTCCGCACTCGTGATCGCCGCCCTCGGCGTAGCCGGCTGCACCGAATCGTCCGTGCAGGACTTTGCCCCGCAGCATGCCAACAAGCAGCTCCCGGCCAAGATTATCGCCGAGATGCGGGCCAAGGGCATGAACAAGAACGCGCCGATCATGGCGCGTATCTTCAAGGAAGAGAACACCGTCGAGATCTGGAAGCAGAAGACCAACGGCCGCTACGACATCATCGCCAGCTATCCGATCTGCAAATGGTCGGGCAAGCTGGGGCCGAAATTCACCGAAGGGGACCGCCAGGCGCCGGAAGGCTTCTACACGGTCCGTCCCTCGCAGATGAACCCGCGCTCCGGTTATCACCTCGCCTTCAACATCGGCTATCCCAACGCCTATGACCGCGCCAACGGCCGCACCGGCTCCAACCTGATGGTGCACGGCGCCTGCTCGTCGTCCGGCTGCTACTCGATGAACGACCCGCAGATCGAGGAAATCTACGCCTTCGGCCGCGACGCCTTCCAGGGCGGCCAGACCGAATTCCAGATCCAGGCCTTCCCCTTCCGCATGACCGCCGCCAACATGGCGCGCTACCGCAACGACCCGAACTACGAGTTCTGGAAGATGCTGAAGGTCGGCTACGACAATTTCGAGATCACCAAGGTGCCGCCGAAGGTGGACGTGTGCGAGAAGCGCTACGTCTTCAACCAGGTGGCGCCGGAAGGCACGACCTTCAACCCGAGCGGCGCCTGTCCGGCTTCCGCGCAGCCCGATGCGCTCAAGGTCGCCTATTCACAGTACCAGAGCAAATACGACGCCGCCTTCGCCAGCGCCTTGAACAGCTCCAATCCCGCGCCCAAGCCGACGATTCTCGGCACCAAGGAAGCGGCACTTGTGGCCGACTGGTCGAAGCGCCGCGCACGCGGCGAGCGCGTCACGATGGACCCGCCCTCGCTGAAGTCCGACGGCACCGTGGTCGAGACGACGACACGCATGGGCCGCATCGATTCGCCGCTCGGCCGCAAGATGGCGGCGCTCGACGCCGAGAAGGCCGCCGCAAAAAAGGCCGCTGAGGAAAAGGCTCAGGCGGTCGCCGCCGCCAAGGCCGCGAAGGAAGCCGAGAAGCAGCGCATCGCCGAGGAAAAGGCGGCGAAGAAGGCCGGCAAGGCGAACGCCATCGCCGTCGTGCCGCCGGAGCAGGCAGCGCCTCAGGAGCCCGTCACCCAGACGGCGTCGAGCGACGGCAACATGGTTTCCAAGGTCAGGAAGCGCCTGCTCGGCCTGTTCGGCGGCTAGTGCATCGGATCGAAAAGTGGGAACCGGTTTTCGGGAAAATCCGATGCTCAAACAAAAGGACAGATCGCCACCCTGCATCCGCTAGGATGCACGGCGATCTAGTGCTGCCGCCTTGGCGCCGCCCGCTCGTTATGATCTTCGGGGGCTGAACTGTCCCCTGCCCGTGCTGAAGGCCCGCAAGAAGCTGGCCGCCATGGCGCCGGGCAGCCTCCTCCAGCTGGAGACGACCGACCCGCTCGCCGTCATCGACATTCCCGCCTTCTGCGCCGAGGCAGGCCACCGGCTGGTCGAGACGACAGCCCAGGACGGCGGCCACCGCTTCCTGATCGAGCGGAGCGCGCTCACTTCCTGAAGCGGCGGCGCCGCCTCAAAAGGGTTCATCCTTCGTAAGTCACCTTGCCGCCACAGATCGTCACGAGCGGCCGCACGTCGTGCAGATTCTGCGGCGCTATCGCCTCGATGTCGGCGGACAGGACGACGAGGTCGGCCATGAAGCCGGGTTTCAGCCGTCCCTTGGCGGTCTCTGCGAACTCGGCATAGGCCCCTTCGACCGTATAGGCGGCAAGTGCCTCCATCAGCGAGAAACTCTGGTCGGGATCGCTTTCGGCCCACCGCTTGCGTAGCATCGCCGCCTGCATGCCGCGGATCGGATCGATCGGCGAGACCGGCCAGTCGGAAGCGAAGACGACATGCGCGCCGGCATCCTTCAGCGTGCGCCACGCGTAGGAGAGCGGCCAGCGCGCCCGGCCGATGCGCGAGACGGTCGGCTCCAGCGGAAAGCCCATCGCGCCCGGCGGGTGCGGCGGCTGCATGGAGGCGATGGCTCCAAGTTCGGAAAAACGCGGCACGTCGGCGGCGGAAATCACCTCGATGTGCTCGACCCGGTGGCGGCTGTCGCGCGCGCCGTTGGCCTTGCGCGCCGCCTCGTAGCCGTCGAGCACCGCGCGCACCGCGCCGTCGCCAATCGAATGCACGGCGATCTGCAGGCCGCGCCTGTCGATCGCGACGGCAAGCTCCTTGAAGCGTTCGGGCGAGAATAGCGGCTCGCCTAACCAGTCCGGCCGGTCCGCATAGGGTTCCAGCATCACCGCCGTCCAGGAATCCAGCACACCGTCGAAAAACACCTTGACCATGCCCGAGGCCAGCCATTCCGAGCGATACCGCTCGGCCATCTTGGACGCCTTGTCCAGCATCGCCAGGTCCATGAAGTTCTTGAAATGGAACGGGATTCTGACGCGGCAGGGCAGCCCCTCCTCGGCCTCGATCGCGGCCAGCAGCTCGAGCTGGTAGAGATTGCCGTCCATGTTCTGGATGGAGGTGATGCCGTGCCTGGCGCACCACGCCAGACCGCGCCGCATGATGTCGCGGTCGGCGGCCCGTTCCGCCGCCGACGGCGCCGGGTCCGGCTCGCCGCCGGTCGAAAGGCCGAGCCGCACGCGCTCCTCGCCGGCCAGCGCCAGCACCGGCCCGAACGCCTCGCCCTCGCGCAGCTCGCCATTGGCCAATCCGTCATCGCCGATGACGATCTCGTTTCCCGGCCCGAGCGTGCGGCCGTGCAGGATGCCGGCCGCTTCCAGGGCCTTCGTGTTGGCCCACACGGTATGATGGTCGGGAGCGGCCATGCAGAATGGCCGATCCGGCAGGATAGCATCGAGATGGTGGCGCGTTATCCGCTCGGCGCCGAGCACGCTGTAGTCGACGCCCTGCCCGACCAGCATCGGAGCGTCCGGTCGCTCGGCGGCATAGGCGCGGATGGCGTCGCGCAGGGCGTCGAAGCCATGCAGGCCGGCGAGCTGGAGATGGGCGAGTTCCGCCGCGCCCGAGAAAAGGTGCATGTGCGCTTCGATGAAACCCGGAACGACCGAGCCGCCCTGCGCGTCGATGACCCGCGTCGCCGGCCCCTTGAGCGCCGCGATCGCCTTGCTGTCGCCGACCGCCACGATCCGTCCGTCGCGGACGGCAATCGCTTCGGCGGCCGGATGGTCCTCGTCCATGGTCAGCACCCGGCCGTTGACGACGATCAGGTCCGGGCTTCCGCTCATGGCTGTTTCCTTCGCTGGTGGAGACCGGGATGAGGCTAGACGAGCCAAAGCGGGTCCAGCAAGCCTCCTGCGCTTGGCCCAGCGGCTTGCCCACGGCACCGCCCTGCGGCTAGGCTCCGGTAAAACGCACGGAAGGATTTCATGAAGACCGTCTATTCGCCGCTCCACGCCGGGCATGCCGGCACCATGGAACTGAATTCCGGGGAACTGATGCCCGGCTTCGAAAAGCCATCGCGTGCCGAGATCATCCGTGCCCGCGTCGAAAGCGAGAAGCTGGGGCCGATCCTGGCGCCCGAGCCGCACGACCTCGCCGCCGCCAGGCGCGTGCACCGTGCCGACTACATCGACTTCCTGCCGACGATCTATCCGGCCTGGGAGGAATCGGGCCGGTCCGGCTCAGCCATTCCCTTCACCTGGCCGACGCGCGGCCTGCGCGGCGACGTGCGGCCCGAGACCATCGACGCGCTGCTCGGCTTCTATTCCTTCGATGCCGGCGCGCCCTTCGTGAAAGGCACGTGGGATGCGATAAAATCCTCCTACGAGGTGGCGCTGACGGCCGCGGCGCTGGTCAAGAACGGCGAGCGCACCGCCTTCGCGCTCTGCCGCCCGCCGGGCCATCACGCCGGCGACGCCTTCATGGGCGGCTACTGCTACATCAACAACGCCGCCGTCGTCGCGCAATGGTATCGCGACCAGGGTGCTGCGCGCGTCTCCATCCTCGATGTCGACTACCACCACGGCAACGGCACCCAGCAGATCTTCTATGCGCGCGGCGACGTGCAGGTGCTCAACCTGCACGCCGACCCGATGGTCGAATATCCCTTCTTCCTCGGCCACGCCGACGAAAAGGGCGAAGGCGCGGGCGAAGGCTTCAACCTCAACTATCCGATGCCGTTCGGCACGACGTTCGAGACATGGAGCGCCGCACTAGACGACGCCTGCGGCAAGCTCGCGGCCTATGCGCCGGACGTGGTGGTGGTGTCGCTCGGCGTCGACACTTTCGAGAAGGATCCGATCAGCCAGTTCAAGCTCAAGTGCGCCGATTATCCGGCGATCGGCTGTCGCATCGCGAAACTCGGCCTGCCGACGCTGTTCGTCATGGAAGGCGGCTACGCGGTGGACGAGATCGGCGTCAACGCCGTTGGCGTGCTGACCGGCTTCGAGGAGGCCAGCCGAGGATAGCGATCCCATTCTGCATTTTTTGCGCGCAAGGCGGCCTGAACTGCGCTAAAGGCGGTTCTGGTCGGACCAGCGCCCGCTGCGGAAGTGCCCCGCCGGCCATCATCGGACGCAACGGGGCCTTTCGCTTTTCATGACGCCAGATACCGAGACGACATCCGCCGCCCGGTTCGCCGCCTTCAGCCACCGGCCCTTCCGCGCCTACTGGGCGGCGCGCTTCCTCACCACCTTCGCCGCGCAGATCGTCTCGGTCGCGGTCGGCTGGCAGATCTACGACCTGACCCGCGACCCCTTCGATCTCGGCATCGTCGGCATCATTCAATTCCTGCCATCGCTTCTGCTGGTTCTGGTGACGGGCGCGGTTTCCGACCGCTTCGGCCGCCGCCTCGTCATGGGTATAGCTTCGGCATTGGAGATGGGCTGCGCGCTTGTCCTGCTGGCCCTGGTGTCGAGCGGCGAGCTGACGAGCCCGCTGCCGATCTTTGCCGTGCTCGCGGTATTCGGCATCGCGCGCGCCTTCTACGGGCCGGCGTCGTCCTCGCTGGTCGCCAATCTCGTCCCGCCGCAAGACTTTGCCAACGCAGTCGCCTGGAACTCTTCCGCCTGGCAGACGGCCAACATCGTCGGCCCGGTCGCCGGCGGTCTGCTCTACGGCCTGTCGGATAGGGTTGCCTACGGCAGCGCCGCCGTCCTCATGCTCGCGGCAACGCTGCTCATCTTCGCCATTGCCAAGCCCGCCCAGCGCAACCACACCGAAAGCCCCGAACTGGAGACGCTGTTCGCCGGCTTCCGCTATATCTGGGGCGAGAAGGTCGTGCTCGGCGCCATCTCGCTCGACCTGTTCGCCGTTCTCCTGTCCGGCGCCACCGCACTTCTGCCGGTCTATGCCCGCGACATTCTCGTCCTCGGCCCATGGGGGCTCGGCCTGCTGCGCTCGGCGCCGGGGCTCGGCGCCGTCTTCGTGGCGGTGTGGCTGGCCGGACACCCGATCCGCAACCATGCCGGCGTCCTGATGCTCATCGCCGTCATGCTGTGGGGCGCGCTGACCGTCGTCTTCGGCGTCTCGGCAATTCCATGGCTGTCGATCGTCGCCCTTGCGCTGATGGGCGCGGCCGACATGATCAGCGTCTATGTGCGCGAGACGCTGATCCAGCTGTGGACGCCGGACGAGGTGCGCGGCCGTGTCAACGCCGTCAACCAGGTCTTCGTCGGCGCCTCCAACGAGGTCGGCGAATTCCGCGCCGGCACGCTGGCCGCCCTCATCGGCACCGTGCCGGCGGTGGTCATCGGCGGCGTCGGCGCGGTCGCGGTCGCCGGCCTGTGGGCGGTGCTGTTCCCGCATCTGCGCAGGGTGCGGCGGCTGGACGGGAGAGAGTAAGGCAAGTTAAGGGAATAGGGGAGTAGGGCAATAAGGCAGTATGTGAAGATCCCCCTATTCCCCTATTCCCCTATTCCCCTATTCCCTCACCTTCCCGAACACCGTCGTCAGCAGCTCGCCCAGCCAGCGTTTCAGGTGCATGTCCCAGATCAGCCGGCCGCCGAGATGGTCGCGGCCGGGCTGCGCGCCGGGCAGGGTGAAGCGATGGGCACCGCGCACCACCCAGCGATGCATCATCAGGCGCGTCAGCTCGGCGTGGAACTGGATGCCCCAGGCATTGTCGCGATAGCGGAATGCCTGGTTCGGATAGGTCTCGGCGGTGGCGAGCAGCGTCGCGTCCTTCGGCAGGGAAAAGCCTTCGCGATGGAACTGGTAGACCATTTCGGGCCACGGCATGAGCGCCCGGCCCGCCTCCGTCGCCTTGATAGGATACCAGCCGATCTCGACCAGTCCCTCGCCGTGGCCCTCGACCTTGCTGCCGAGATGGTTGGCCAGCATCTGCGCGCCGAGGCAGATTCCGAGAAACGGGCGGTTCTCCTTCAGCGGCACCGCCAGCCAGTCCGTCTCGCGCTTGACGAACTCGTCGCCGTCGTTGGCGCTCATCGGGCCGCCGAAGACGACGGCGCCGGCATGGCCGTCGAGCGTCTCGGGCAACGCGTCGCCGAGCGGCGGGCGGCGGATGTCGAGGTCGAAGCCGCCTTCCACCAGCATCTGCCCGACGCGGCCGGGGCTGGAATTTTCCTGATGCAGGACGATGAGGATTTTCGGTCGGCTTGAGGGCGGCATGATCGTGGAATTGTCTGAAAATCTATTCGTCGCTGGATGCGCCTCTGGCGACCGGCATCCTCGCGGCGACCTCCTGCCGCGCCGCGATGCGGTCGCGCCGCTCGACGCCGATCAGTTCGGCGACCCGCCACACGACATTGTCCTCCAATTCATGCAACTCGCCGTCGGCATAGACCATCTCCCACAGCAGCGTGACGAACGCCCTGCGGCCATCGGCGTCGAGATGGCGCTTGAGCACGCTGGTGAAGGTATAGAGATCGACGGCCTCGTTGTCGGCCTTTTCGCCGGCGCGGGCCAGACGGTCGAGGTCTTCGCCGCCCACCGCATAGGTCTCGGCCAGAATCTGCTTGAAGCGCTCCCATTCGGTATCCTGGCGGATGCCGTCGGCGTCCATGACGTGAAAGAGCAGGGCGGCGGCAGCGATGCGGGCGTCGTCGTCCGCACGCGGCCCGGCGCCGCCTCCGGGCAAATCCTTCAGAAAAGACAGCACGCGTTCGAACATGGATCGTTCCCGTTCAGGCCGAAAGGAGAGCGAGATGAAGTGTAGTTAGCGCGATGGTTGCAGGAAAATCAAAATAAACGGAACCGGCGCGGCGCCTTTTCCGCTTCCTCCTCGGGCTCCACCCCCGGATCGTCGGGCGCGCGCGCCTGATCGTCGCGCCTGTCGGCGGGAGCATCCGGCGCGACCGCGACGGCCGCCGCAGCCGCCTCGCCTGCCGATCCGGGCGAGGTTTCCGCCTGCTTTTCGACGACGATCTCGGCCGCATGGCCGTCGATCGGCCCATCCCCGCCGCTCGCCTTGGATGGCGGCGCCAGCACCGGCTTCGCAGCGTCTTCGCCGTCCCCGGCCTCGATGAGACGGCCGAGACGTTCCGCCGGCGCGCGCCATTCGAACGCGTCGAGGCGCCCGGTGACCGGCGATACCGGCGCCCAGCGCTCCGAAACCACCCCGTCGGCGACCCAGGCGGGATCGCGCGGCGCCCTGACGGCCTTGCCGAGAAGCTGTCGCACCTTGCCCTGGTCGCCCGTCTCGGCTTCCTCGATGTCGGCAAGCAGCAGATAGGCGCCCTCGCGCCGGTCCATGCGGATGGCCGCCTCGGCCTCGTGCCGGGCAGTGGCGAAATCCTGCGCGTCGAGTGCCGCGCGCGCCACGGCAAGCGAGGATTCGGCGTTGTTCTTCTTCATCTCCTGAAGCTTGCGCGCACGCGCCAGCCGGTCGTTGACCGCATCGCCGGGCCGGGCATGGATGTAAAGCTCGGCGACCTCGGGATGCGGCTCGGCCCGCCAGGCCGCTTCCAGCACCTTCGAGCCCTTGCGCACGTCGTTGTTCCGGAACAGCGCCCGGGCCGCGATCACCGCCGTCGGCGCGAAGTCGGGCGCCAGCCGGTTGGCCTCCAGCGCTGCCGCCTTAGCCGCATTGAAGTCGGCGTCGAACAGCGCCTCGGCCTTGGCCGTCAACAGCACCGCACGGCGCCGGTTGGCGACGGCGGGCTCGATCTGCCGGGTCGACTTCTGCGCCTCGACGATCTTCAGCGCGGCGTCCCAGTCGCCACGCTGGGCAAGTTCCTCGACGGTCGAATCGGATGCCCAGCCAAGCTGCGGCGCGGCTTGTGCGGCGCGCCCGGCATAATGGCGCGCGGCATTGCGATCGCCCAGCCGTTCGGCTTCGAGGTAAAGCCCGCGCAGGCCGAGCAGCTGCATCTCCGGATCGTCTAGCATCGCCTCGAATTTTTTGCGCGCGCCGTCGTGGTCGCCTTCCAGCAGCGAGGCCTGTGCGTCGAGCAGGTGGATCAGCGGCTCCTGGTCGGAGCGGATCAGCTTGGCCGCTTCCTTCGTCTTCTTGCGCGCCAGCGCGGCGTCGCCCGCGCCGGCGGCGATCATGCCGGTCGACAGCGCCTGGTAGCCGCGATCGCGCCGCCGCACGCGGAAGTAGCGCGTGATCGTATAGGGGCTGTTCCACAGCGACTTCAGCAGCCACCACAGGATCATCGCCGCCGCCACCACGGCGACCACCGCCACGGCGGCGACCATCAGGCTGACCTGATACTGGTAGCCGGCGAAGGTCACGACCATCTGGCCCGGCCGGTCGGCCAGCCAGGAGAAGCCCAGCCCCAGAGCGAAGACGACGATGAGGAAGAACAGGATGCGGATCATATTCTACGCCTTCATCGCGCCGGAGATCAGCGCGTCGAGCTGCGCTTCGACATCGAGCCGCGCCTTGAGCTTGCCCGCGAAACCGGCGCCGGCGGCCTTGGCAGCTTCGGGCAGCGTGTCGTATTCGGCCAGTGCCTTGGCATAGTCGCCCTGGTTCACCGCCACCTCCAGCCGCGCCACCGTTTCCGGCACCCCCTTGCCTTCCACGGCGCCGATGGGGCGCACCTCGACCAGTGATTCGGCGCTGGACATGAGCCGCTGGAAGATGCCGGCATTCGGATCGACGGGCTTTGCGGCCGCGACCATGGCATTGGCGGCTGTGTCCACCTCGCCGGCGATCGCCGCGCGGGTCGGCACGCCCTTGTCGGCATAGGCGCGCAAGGCGGCGATCTCGGGCGCATCGGGCGCGATGGCGGCGAAAGTGTCGAGTTCGGCCGCGAACGGCGCCCCGCGGTCGAGCGCCGACTTCAGCGCGGCGGCGGCGATGGCGAGCGCGATCCTGGGCTGCGAGGCCTGCGCCTCGACCTTGGCCGACAGCTGCGAGAGAGATTGTTCGAGCATGGCAAGCTTCGATTGCTGTTCGCCGGCCGCATCGCCGGCCGATTTGAGCTGGGCTTCCAGTTCGCCCAGCTTCTCGTTGACGGGACCGAGGTCCACCGGCTGGGCCTCGCCGCCCTGCCCGAGCCCCGCCACCGCCTTCTCGAGGCCGGCCACCTTGTCGGACAGCGCGGCAAGATCGGCGTTGTCGCCGCCCTGGCCCGAATCCAACGCCGCTTTCAGCGTCACGACGTCGGCCTTCACCTGGTCGAGCGCGGCCGACAGGCCGTCGATGCGGGTGCCGGTGCCATTGCCCCCGCTGTTCTTCAGGGCGGCGAGTTCCCCCTTCAGCGCCGCGATCTGGCCGCCGAGATCGCCGCCGGCATTGCCGCCCGGCGCGCCGAGCAGGCCCGCATATTGCAACGCCCCGGCGCCAAGAAGCGCGATGAGGCCGCCGATCACGCCCGCGCCGACACGGCCGAGCGCACCGTCGCGCGGCGAAGACGGCCCGGCCCGGCCGTCGGGCCTGTCGCCGGTGCCCCCCTCCGCGCCGTTGCTCGCCAGTTCCTCGGTCGTCTCTTTCGTCGGCCGCTCGGCGAAACCGTAGTCGGAGGCATAGCGTGACGCGGGCTCGTCCGGCGCGGCCGTCCGGTCTGCCTCGGGCGAGGCCGTCTCCTTATGCTCCCAAGGCTCGAAATCGGCTGATTCGGCGCGCGGCGTTTCCTGTTCCGGCACGTTGTCAGGCGCCTGAGCATCGGCCGTGTCCTCGTCGCCGTCGTCGACGCGCGAGACTTCACCCGGCTCCAGCTCGATGGTCACCGGCTGGCGATGCTGCTTGGAATGGCGCGTTTTCGGCGTCTTGACCATGCTCGGGCTCCGCTTTCGTCTCGGCCGCCAGGCGGCAGGGATGGCTTGTCAAAGGCAATAGCACACCACCAAGCGGTGAAAAGGGGCGGCGTGATGACCTGCCCTATCCTTTCGCCCGCAACAGGGCCATCAACGCCTCCTCGTCGGGCGTCGCCGCGACATGCCTCGCGCCCTTGCCGTCGCCGGCAACCCGGAACGCGGCGTCGATGCGGGCCGACAGGCAAAACACGGCGGCATTCTCCAGAGCCGGTATCAGGGCGGTATGGCGCACGAGCCTCGCCGCCGCTTCTGCCGCCTTGACGGAATAGAGCAGGACGGCATCGGCCGCCCGCCCGCCAAGCAGGGAAAGGACCGTAGCGTCCGGGGGCTCGACCGCGACCGTATCGTAGGTTTCGATCGCCGTGATCCGCACGCCGGCCTCCGCCAGACGGTCTTCGAACAGGGGAAACCGCTCGCGCCCGCAAAGATAGACAAGGCGTTTGCCGACAAGCTGCGGCGCGATCGCCTCGGCTAGCCCTGCAGCGTCGCCCGGCCCGGCTTCCACGGCATGAAAGCCGGCGGCCTGCGCGGCCGCCGCCGTCCGCTCGCCCACCGCATGGCAGGCAAGCGCCGTCAGCCTGCCAATCAGGCGGTGCGGCGCATGACGCAGCGCATTGGCACTGGTGACGGCGACCGCCGCCGCATCGTCCGGCACCGCCGCGTCGTCCACGGCAAGCGGCTTCGTCGCCGAAAGCGGCAGGACGAGCGGTTCGAACCCCAGTTGCCTGAGCCGTCCTGCGGTACGCGTCGCGCCCGGTTCGGGCCGCGTCACCAGGACCCGGCGCATGTCAGGTTCAGCCTTTCAAAGAAGGCGGGACCGGCCTTGGCCCGCACCTCGGCTGCGGCCGCAGCACCGATGGCGGCGGCATCCTGCGCCGGCCCGGCCGCGGCGACGGCGTGTTCTTCGCTGCCGTCCGGCATGGCGATCAGGCCGGAAAACGCCAGTGCGCCGTCCGTCACCGTCGCATAGCCGGCGATCGGCGTGCGGCAGGAACCGTCGAGCGCGGCGAGAAAGGCCCGTTCGCAGGCCAAAGCCTGCCCGGTCGGCACGTCATGGATGGCCGCCAGCAGATCGATCGTCCGCGTGTCGCCGATACGGCTTTCGATGCCGATGGCGCCCTGCCCGGGCGCCGGCGGAAAGGCGTCGAGCGCCATGACGTCGGTGGCGATATGCGCCAGCCCGAGCCGCTTCAGGCCGGCGAGCGCCAGGATCGTTCCGTCCGCCACCCCCTCCTCCAGCTTGCGCAGGCGTGTCTGCACGTTGCCGCGAAACAGCACCACGTCGAGGTCCGGCCGCATGCGACGGATCAGCGCCTGGCGGCGAAGCGACGACGAACCGACCTTCGCGCCGGCGGGCAGGTCGGCGATGCGCGCCGCCGCCTTGCCGATGAAGACGTCGCGGGCGTCCTCGCGCGGCAGGAAGGTGGAAAGCTCCAGCCCGTCCGGCAACACCGTCGGCATGTCCTTGGAGGAATGCACGGCGATGTCGATGCGGCCGGCAAGCAGCGCCTCCTCGATTTCCTTGGTGAACAGGCCCTTGCCACCGGCCTCCGCCAGCGCGCGGTCCTGGATGCGGTCGCCGCTGGTGGTGATCGGCACGATCTCGAACGCGTCTTCGGCGAGGCCGTGCGCCGCCATCAGCCGCGCCCGCGTCTCGTGCGCCTGCGCCAGCGCCAGCAGGCTGCCGCGCGTTCCGATCTTCAAGACAGTTTGCATGGCTCGCGGTCCATGGTAACCCCCGGGATGCTCGGCCTGTCCTATCGGGGATTGCCTTGCCGGGCAATCATCGAGGGTAGCGACGAATTGATCCGCGTTCTGGGCATCGAGACGAGTTGCGACGAGACGGCGGCCTCCGTCGTCGCGTTCGATAGCGGCGCGTCCGAAATCCGCTCGCCGAAAATTCTGTCCAACACCGTGCTGTCGCAGATCGCCGAGCATGCGGCGTTCGGCGGGGTCGTGCCGGAGATCGCCGCGCGCGCCCATGTCGAGGCGCTGGACGGCATCGTCGAAGCCGCCCTTGCCGATGCCGGCACGGACCTGTCCGAAATCGATGCCGTCGCCGCCACCGCCGGCCCTGGCCTTGTCGGCGGCCTGATCGTCGGCTTGATGACAGCCAAGGCCATCGCCGCCGCCGCCGGCAAGCCGTTGCTGGCGATCAACCACCTGGAAGGCCACGCGCTGACGGCGCGGCTGACCGACGGACTGGAATTCCCCTACCTGCTGCTGCTCGTTTCGGGCGGTCACACCCAGATCGTGCGCGTCGCCGGCGTCGGTGACTACCAGCGCTGGGCGACGACCATCGACGATGCGCTGGGCGAAGCTTTCGACAAGACCGCCAAGATGCTCGGCCTGCCCTATCCGGGCGGCCCCAACGTCGAGAAAGCGGCCGAGAAGGGCGACGCCGCCCGCTTCGCTTTCCCACGCCCGATGAAGGGCGCGACGCAACCGGATTTCTCCTTTTCCGGCCTGAAGACCGCCGTGCGGCAGGCCGCCAGTGCCATCGCGCCGCTGACGGAGAAGGACGTGGCCGACATCTGCGCTTCCTTCCAGGCCGCCGTCGCCGATGCGCTTCAGGATCGGGTACGCCGCGCGCTGGAGCGCTTTCGGGCCGAGTTTCCGGACATGAAGGCGCCGGCTCTGGTCGTTGCCGGCGGCGTCGCCGCCAACCGCACGATCAAGGTGGCACTGGAGGCACTGTGCCGCGACGCCGGCTTCCGCTTCGTCGCGCCGCCGCTGAAACTGTGCACCGACAATGCCGCGATGATCGCCTGGGCCGGCATCGAGCGGCTCAGCGCCGGCCTTGCCGACACGGAAAATTCTTTCGCCTTCGTGCCGCGCTCGCGCTGGCCGCTGGACGGCGTCTCGACGCCAGTCGTCGGCTCCGGCAGGCGAGGAGCCAAGGCATGAGTGACGGTTTTCGCGTTGCCGTGCTGGGCGGCGGTGCCTGGGGCACCGCGCTGGCGCTCGCCATGCTGCGCGCCGGTCATGCCGTCAGCCTGTGGGCGCGCGATGGCGAAACCGTCGAGGCGATAAGCCGCGGCGAAAACCCACGCTATCTGCCCGGCATCCCGATCGAACACGGCATCGCCGCGACGGTGGACATCGCGACCGCCCTGGCCGCCGCCGACTGCGTGCTCGCGGTGGTGCCGGCGCAGTCGCTGCGCGGCGTGCTGGGCAAGGCGAAGCCGCATATGCCGGCGGGCGTGCCACTGGTTCTGTGCGCCAAGGGCATCGAGCGCGAGACCGGCGCGCTGCTCTCCTCCATCGTCACCGAGATATTGCCCGGCAATCCGGTGGCCGTCCTGTCCGGCCCGAGCTTCGCCACCGACGTGGCACGCGGTCTGCCCACCGCCGTCGTCGTCGCCGCCGGGCAGGAGGACCTGGCCGTCGATTTGGCGCAGCGCTTCTCGGCGCTTAACCTGCGCTGCTATTCCAGCGACGACGTCACCGGCGTCGAGATCGGCGGGGCGCTGAAGAACGTCTTCGCCATCGCCGCCGGCGCCGTCACCGGCGCCGAACTCGGCGCCAGCGCGCAGGCCGCCATGGTGACGCGCGGCTTCGCCGAGCTGCGCCGCATCGGCGCCACCTTCGGCGCCCGGCCGGAAACGCTGATGGGCCTGTCGGGCCTCGGCGACCTGCTTTTGACCTGTTCCTCGGTCCAGTCGCGCAACTTCGCCTACGGGCTGGCGCTGGGACGCGGCGAGGCGCTGACCGGCCGGCCGCTGGCCGAGGGCGTGCCGACCGCCGCGATCGCCGCCCGCATCACGGCCGAGCAGGCCATCGATGCACCGATCATCGCCGCCGTCGCCGCCATCCTGGACGGCGCCGTCAGCATCAACGACGCCGTCGCCGCGCTGATGAGCCGGCCGCTCAAGACAGAGGACTAGGAGCAAGGAATGCTGTTCGCACTGATCTGCAAGGACAAGCCCGGCGCGCTCAACGTGCGCATGGAGACGCGGCCGAAGCACGTCGAGTTCATCAACGGCCTGATCGCCGACAGGAAGCTCGCCTTCGCCGGGCCGTTCCTCGATGCCGAGGGCAAGTCGATCGGCAGTCTGGTGATGATCGAGGCGGCGGGTCAGGCCGAAGCGGAAGCGGTGGCCGCAAGCGATCCCTACGCCAGGGCCGGCCTATTCGACAGCGTCGAGGTCCTGCCGTGGACCTGGGTGTTCAACAAGCCGGCCGATGCCTGAGGGGACGCTATTCGCATGAACTACTGGCTGTTCAAGTCCGAGCCGTTCAAGTTCTCCTTCGATGCGCTGAAGAAGCTCGGCGCCAAGGGAACGCAGTGGGACGGCGTGCGCAACTATGCCGCCCGCAACAACATGAAGGCGATGCAGATCGGCGACCTTGGTTTCTTCTACCATTCCAATGAAGGGCTGAACATCGTCGGCATCGCCGAGGTGTGCGCGCTGGCCCATCACGACACCACGACCGACGATCCGCGCTGGGAATGCGTCGACATCCGCGCCGTGCGCGACGTGCCGAACCCGCCAACGCTGGCCGACATCAAGGCCAATCCGAAACTCCAGGACATGGCGCTGGTGCGCCTCGGCCGACTTTCGGTGCAGCCGGTGACGCCGGAAGAATGGCGCGAAGTCTGCCGCATGGGCGGCGTCGATCCGGCATAGGCGACGTCTACCCGGTAAATCCCATCCGCTTCAGCCAGTCGCGGCCGACGCCGCGATCGCGGATGATCGGCAGCGGGTCTTCCGCGTCCAACCGCGAGCAGATGCGATAAACCTCCAGCGTCTCGGCATTCATCTCGCCGCGCTTGTAGAAGACCATCGCCGCCGCATAGCGCGCCCGGCCGGACCACGGCTCGCCAAGTGGCGTGTTGACCAGCGCCCAGTTCTCGGCGGCTTCCGCATCCGGCTCTTCCGCCATGGTCAGAAATCCGCCGGCGGGCTGGCCGTGCGACGGTCCAGCTTGATGAAGGGACGCGGCACCACCTTCGCCCTCTTCATCAGCCGCTCGTATTTCAGTTCGCACATGGCATAGATCTCGACCCACAGGTCGTCGGTCACCGAATCGCCATAGGGCAGATCGAGCGAGGCAATCGCGATGTTGCGCTTGGCCATCGGCGACCACATGGCCGCGCTCACCAGTCCGACCTCGCGGTTCTTGCGGTGGTAGACGATGGCATGCTCGGCCGGCACGTTGCCGTCGATCTCCAGCCCGACCAGCACATGCCGGAGTTTCTTCCTCGCCCGCGCTTCGAGAATCGCGCGGCGACCGTTGAAATGGGCCTTGGCGGGATCGATCATGAAGCCAAGCCCGATCTCGTCCGGCATGCGGGTGCGGTTCGAGCGGATGGCGTGCTCGGCGGTGACGAAATCGGCATTGGCGACGATCAACCCCGCCTCCAATCGCGCCCGGTTGAGCGCGGTGTAGCCGATGGCGCGGATGCCGTGCAGTTCTCCCGCCTCCATCAACCGGTCCCACAGCGAAAGCGCCAGATCGCGCCCGATAAAGAGTTCGTAGCCGAGGTCGCCGGTGAAGCCGGTGCGCGAGATCGTCACCGTTCCGTTCTCATGCGGAAATTCGGCGAGATCAAATACCTTGAGCTTTTCCACGCCGGCGAAGCCGGCCGCGCGCAGGCAGGCGAAGGCCGTCGGCCCCTGCAAAGCCAGCCCTGCGATCGACTCGGTTTCTTCTTCCACCGCCACGTCGAAGCCGATGGCGGAATCCAGCAGCCAGGGCAGATGCCGTTCCTGAGAGCAAAGCCGGAAGCGCGTGGCGGACAGGCGAAACAAGGTGCCGTCGTCCAGCACAAAACCCTCGTCGTCGCACCAGGCGGTATAGTGGACGCGGCCGGGCTTCAGCTTCGTCACGTCGCGCAGCGTCACCTTGTTGCAGAAGGCCTCCGCGTCCGACCCCTCGATGCGATATTTCGTCATCGGCGAGATGTCGAAAAGGGCGCACTGGCTACGGATGGCGAAATACTCCAGTTCCTCGCCCCACAGCGAATGCGGTGCCCGGTAGCCGGCCCAGTTGTACCAGTCGCCGGTCTTCGCCAGCGCGTCGAGACGCGGCTGGAACGGTGTGCCGAGCCTGAGCGTGCGGAAGTGGGACTGGGCGGCACGGCGGGAATCGTCGGCGGCCATCGTGGTGGCGACGGTCATCATGCCTTCCTCCGTTCCGCCAGGATACGCCGCGCCGCGTTCAGGCCCGGCGCGCCGGAAATGCCGCCACCCGGATGCGAGCCGGCACCGGCGAGGAACAGGCCCTCGACCGGCGTGTCGTAACCCGACCAGCCGGAGACGGGGCGCGAGAACAGCATCTGGTCGGCCTGCAATTCGCCGTGATGCCAATGTCCGCCGGGCATGCGATAGCGCGCCTCGATGTCGGCCGGCGTCAGCAGTTCCGCATGGCGCACCAGCTTCCCGATATCCGGCGCATGGGCTTCCAGTTGCGCCATGACGGCGGCAAGCAGCTTAGGCTTTCCGGTCTCCCATCCCTCTTTCAGCGCATAGGGCGCGTACTGCACGTTCGCCGAAAGAACGCAGCTGCCAGTCGGCGCCAGTGACGGATCGGTGAGCGACGGCAATACGATCTCCATCACCGGCTCCGGCGAGAACTCGCCGTACTTCGCCGGGTTGAAGGCGCTCTCGACGTGGTCGGCCGATGGCGCGATGACCAGCCGCCCGCGCAAATCCGCCGCTTCCACGCCGGCGAAACCCGGCACGCCGTCGAGCGCCAGATTGAGCTTGGCGACATCGCCCTTCATGCGGATCGCCTTCACCTTGCGCACAAAGCCCGTGTCGAGCAGCGGCGCGCCGACCAGGGCAAGGAAGGTGGTCGCTGGGTTGATGGCCGAGACGACCGTGCCGGCGCGAATCTCTTCGCCGTTCGCCAGCGCGACACCGACAGCACGGCCCTTCTCCACGACGATCTTCGCGACGGGGGCGCCAGTGCGGATCGCCACGCCGGCATGCTCGGCTGCGGTGCGGATGGCGGCAACGACGGCGCCCAGGCCGCCCTTCGGCACGATCTGCGCGCCCGGCGCGCCGCCGCTCTCGCCAGTCAGGCGATAATAGAGGCCAAGCAAGGAGGTCGGCGAGCGCGGGCCGAGATGCGATCCCAGCACCGCGTCGAAGGCAAGCAGGCCCTTCAGCCGGTCGTCGGTCAGTTGCTCGTCGAGCAGGTCGTAGACGTTCATCAGAAGCACGCGCAGGAAGTCGCGCATGTCTTCGCGGCCGAGCCTCTTCACCGCTAACGCCGCCTGCCCGAGTGCCGCCATATCGCCGAACGAGCCGCCGCCAAGCTGCGGCGGGCGTCGCGACAGGAACGGTTTCAGGATGGCGGCGTAGCGCAGAAGCTGAGCGCGGAGGTCTTTCCAGGCGGATTGTTCGGCCGGGGTGGCGCCGGCCAGCGCCTCGCCATAGGCGCCGTGCAGGGTGAGGGGGTTACCGTTTTTTGACAAGGCGACAGAAGGCGCGAAGGTTGAACCGGAAATACCCCCACTCCTAACGCCTCCCCTCAAGGGAGAGAGGGATTCCGGCCGTGCCGCTTCCATCAGGCTTGTCGTGGCTGCGCCCCCGAGTCCCCCTCCCCCTTGAGGGGAGGGGTTAGGGGTGGGGGGCCTGCGCGACAGTTCCAGCCCGTGCCGCTTCAGATCCAGCGCGCGCACCACTTCCGAATGCAGCCGGTTCAGGAGATGCGCGGTCGAGGCGCGGAAGCCGGGAAAGAATTCTTCCGTCCGTGCCGACCCACCCACCTCGGCATCCGCTTCCAGCACCAGCACCCTGCGGCCGCTCTTCGCCAACAGGGCTGCGCAGACGAGGCCGTTGTGGCCGCCGCCGATGACGACGACATCCCATTTGGCGCGATCAAATGACGTCATGGGCAGCGCTCATGTGATGATCGGGTCGGGCGAGATCGCGCAGGATTTCGGCCGCCGCGTTGCGGCCCGGCGCGCCCATGACGCCGCCGCCGGGATGGGTGGAGGAGCCGCACATATAGAGGCCACTGAGCGGCGAACGGTACTGCGCGTAACCCGGCACCGGGCGGTTGAACAGAAGCTGGTCGAAGGTCAGTTCGCCCTGGAAGATGTTGCCTTCGGTCAGGCCCACCTCGGCTTCGATCTCGCGCGGCGTGCGCACTTCCATATGGACAATGCGGTCGCGGAAGCCAGGCGAATAGTCGGCGATCTGCGACACGACCGTCTCGGCGAAGGCGTCGCGGTCGGCGTCGGTCCAGTCGCGCCCTTCCACCTTCGGCGGCGCGTATTGCACGAAGCAACTCATGAAGTGCTTGCCGGGCGCCGCCATCGTCGGGTCGAGCGTGGTCGGGATCATCACGTCGAGGAAGGGATCGGCCGACCAGCGTCCGGCCTTCCAGTCGTCATAGGCGCGCTCCATGCGCTCGACCGAATCGGTGAAATGCAGGTCGCCGCGCAGGCAGGGCGAATCCTTCGGCAGCGCCGGGAACTCCGGCATCGAATCCAGCGCGATGTTGACCTTGCCGGACGAGCCCCTGATCTTGAAGTTCCGCACCCTCCGCAGGAAGGTGTCCGGCAGTTCCTTCTCTTCCACCAGCTTCAGGAAAGTGCGTTTCACGTCGGCATTGGATACGACCAGCTTGCCGAAAATCTCGTCGCCGCCGGCGAGCACGACGCCTTTGGCCTTGCCGCGCTTGACCAGCACCTTTTCCACCTCGGCGCCGGTGCGGATCGTGCCGCCGGACGCCTGGAACGAGGCCGCGAGCGCCTTCGTCACCGCGCCCATGCCGCCGCGCGCATAGCCCCAGGCGCCGACCGAGCCGTCGACCTCGCCCATATAGTGATGCAGCAGCACATAGGCCGTGCCCGGCGACATCGGCCCGAGCGCGGTGCCGATGATGCCGGAGATGGAGAAGTTCGCCTTGATGACGTCGGTCTCGAAATATTCGTCGAGGAAATCCGAGATCGACATGGTCCAGAAGCGCAGCGTCAGCGCCATTTCTTCCGGCGTGAGGTCGGCGAATTTCTTGCCGAGGTAGAGAAGTTCGCCGAGGTCGCGCGGCTTCCAGCTCGCCGGGTCGGGCGCCGTGCGCATCAGAAGCGGCTGGATGAAGCGGCACTGCCGCGTCACGTCGCGGGCGTAGCGGTCATAGACCTCGGCATCACGCTTCGAAAAACGGGCGAATTCGCGGCGGTGCGCGTCGTGGTCGCGGTAGTTGCCGAGATAGTCGCCATCCCGCGTCAGCACCGCGCCGCCCTCATAGGCGATCACCTGCAGGCCGAAGCGCGGCAGTTCCAGGTCGCGCATGATCTCGGGCCGGAACAGCGAGCAGACATAGGAGCAGTTGGAATAGAGGAAGCCGGGCGTCAGCTCGCGGCTGGTTGCCGCACCACCGACCCAATCGTTTTTCTCCACCACCAGCACATCCAGCCCGGCGCGCTGCAGGTAGCAGGCGTTGACAAGCCCGTTATGGCCGCCGCCGATGACGATCGCGTCCCATGTCTTCATGCCTATGCAGTCCGCTTCCGCTCGATCCCGAGCCTGCCACGGCGCCGCCCGGCCTGTCCAGAGATTTTGAATGAATGTTCAACAAATGAGTTGCGTTCTGCGGTCGCTGCGCTAGGCTTCGTGCCCGACATTGTCTTTTTACGCGCAGGCATGGCGCATCGGGACAGGATCGATGGTCGAGACGGCAGAAGCCGCGCCCGAATACGACGATACCGCCATCCGCTTCCTCGAGGCGCTGTGGGGCGAGGGCTACCTGTCGCCCGGCGGACCGGAAGAAGTGGATCGCGTCGTCGAGGGGCTCGATCTTGCCGGCTGCACTCTGCTCGACATCGGCTGCGGCGCCGGCGGCGTCACCCTTCATCTGGCGAAAAAATACGGACTTGCCCATGCCACCGGCTTCGATGTGGAAGGGCCGGTGGTGGAAGCGGCGCGGCGGCGGGCGGAGGCGCGGGGGCTCGCCCGCCGCGTCGTCTTCGTGCAGGCGCCGCCCGGACCCCTGCCCTTTGCGGATGCTTCATTCGACGTCGTGTTCTCGAAGGACGCCCTGCTGCATGTGCCGAACAAGGATTTTCTCTTCGCCGAAATCTTCCGCGTCCTGAAACCAGGCGGCGTCTTTGCCGCGTCGAACTGGATGATCGCGCATGACGGCGAACCGTCGCGGGAGATGAAAGCTTATGTCGCGGCGGAAGGCCTGTCCTTCGCCATGGCCTCGCCGGCGCGCTACGCCGCGGCGATGCGCCGGGCGGGCTTCGCCGATGTCGAGACGCGCGATCGCAATCCCTGGTACCGGGAGGTCGCGCGCGGCGAGCTGGCGCGGCTGAAAGGGCCACTCCGCGACACCGTCGCGGCCGCAGTCGGCGCCGCCTATGTGGAGAAAAACATCAGCACTTGGGAAGCCATGCAGACAGTGCTTGACTCGGGCGAGCACCGCCCCACTCATCTGCGCGGATGGAAGCCGGAGCCGATCGGATAGCCGGCGATGTTGGAGACCAGCCCGCCCATGAAGACACCTGAGCCCGAAGAGCCGCAGCCTGCCCTGCGCAAGGGCGAGCCGGAAAAGCGCGGCCGCAAGCAATCGAAGGAAGTCCGCCGCCTGCAGCTGATCGAAGCGACGATCGATTCGCTGGCCAAACGCGGCTATTCCGAGACGACCATGGCCGATGTCGCCGACGGCGCCGGCCTGTCGCGCGGCATCGTCAACTTCCACTTCGAAAGCAAGGAAAAGCTGCTCGTCGCCACGTTGCAGTTCATGGCCGACGAATACGCCGCGCATTGGCGGGCCGCGCTGCACAAGGCCGGCGACGATCCCGCCCGCCAG
Organism: Ollibium composti; assembly: GCF_004801285.1. Classification (GTDB taxonomy): domain Bacteria; phylum Pseudomonadota; class Alphaproteobacteria; order Rhizobiales; family Rhizobiaceae; genus Mesorhizobium; species Mesorhizobium composti. Next base: position 237,958 of record NZ_SSNY01000005.1, on the reverse strand, counting down.
CTCGCCGCCGTGGTCGCCGCCGATTTCGAGCGCTCGATCTGCAACAAGCGCAAGCTCGCCGCCTGGTGCGCTTTCTGGGGCGAGGCGAAATCGCGGCCGACCTATCAGGCGCTGTGCGGCGCGCGCGATGCCGCCTACCAGAGCGTCATCGTCGATCTTTGCCGCACGCTGAAGGAAGACGGCGGCTATGCCTTCGAGCCGCAGGGGACGGCACTGGCGCTTTCGGCGATGCTGGAGGGCCTGTGGCTCAGGCTGATGATGGGCACGGAGGACGTGACGCGCGAAAGCGCCTTGCAGGCCGCCAACGAATTCCTCGCTTTGGCCTTTCCGCGCCACTATGCGCGGCCAGCGGCGTAAGCGAGGTCCGACAGGGGAAAACCACAAAGGGAAAAAGGGAGGAGAAACGATGAAGACATGGACCCGGCGGCTGACCTTGACGCTGGCGCTGGCCGGCACGCTTGCGGCTTCGGCGGCGGCGCTTGCCGTGGCAGAGGACCAGGGCCTCACCATCTTCGATTGGGCCGGCTACGAAGATCCCTCGTTTCATCCGAAATATGTCGAGAAGAACGGCGATTCGCCGACCTTCGCCTTCTTCGGCGACGAGGACGAGGCGTTCGAGAAGATGCGCTCCGGCTTCAAGGCCGATCTCGGCCATCCCTGTTCGCAGAGCGTGGTGAAGTGGCGCGAGGCAGGCCTGCTGCAACCGCTCGACACTTCGAAGATCACCGGCTGGAACGACCTCAACCCCGGCATCATGGCGATGAAGAACCTCGCCACCGACGACAGCGGCAAGGCGTGGTTCATGCCGTGGGACTGGGGCGATACCCAGCTCACCTACAATTCCGACAAGATCGACGAAAAGGACGTGCAGTCGTTGAAAGCCTTCGCCGATCCCAAGTTCAAGGATCGCGTCTCGATCGGCGATAACGTCGACGACGCCTATGCATTGGCCAGCCTCGCCATCGGCCTGAAGGACTGGACGCAGATGACCGACGACCAGTTCAGCCAGGCCTCCGACTTCCTGCGCCAGGTGCACAAGAACGTCCGCCTCTACTGGACCGACACGACGGACATCGTGCAGGCGCTGTCGGGCGGCGAAATCGATCTTGCCTGGGCCTGGAACGACGCCACCGTCCAGTCGGTCGCCAACGGCGCGCCGATCAAGGCGAAGAAGGATACCGACGAAGGCATGTCGACCTGGGTCTGCGGCTACGTGCTGTTCAAGGACGCGCCCGGCAACATCGACAAGGCCTACGACTACCTCAACGCCGTCAACGATCCGGAAGTCGCCAAAGTGCTGGTCGGCGACTGGGGCTACGGCCAGGCCAATACCAAGGGCATGGCCGGCGTCGACCAGGCGGTGCTGAAGGAGAAGGGCTATGACGACGTGCAGAAATTCGTCGACAAGACGCTGTTCCAGTCGCCGGTGCCGGCCGACCTGAAGCTGAAGATGATCGCCGAGTTCGAGAAGATCAAGGCGGGGTACTGAGTCCCGACCTCCCGCCCGGTTGCCGCAGCCGCAACCGGGCGGAATTCCGGCTCGCCTGCTACCTGCGCTGAAGGCGGGTGGACGCGGGGGAAAGCGCAAGGGAAGCCGCGCTTTCGGCAAGCGTTTGCGACGTCCCGGCCTGACGACGCACCAGCAGATAAAACGCCACGACATGCGTGATCATCAGTGCGGGGACGTAGAGGATGGGGATCCAGTAGGTCGCCGCCAACTCTCCCGCCTGTTCGGGAAGCCCGAACCGGGCGCCGTGATAGTAGTTGACGAGAAGATCGGCCGTTCCGACGACGTTGAAGGCAACGACGAACAGCCAGAACAGCGGACGAATGCCGACGGTTGCCAGCGCCAGCATGGCCAGCACGCCGGTGGCGAAATCGCCGTAGGCGGCGGACGGCGCGAAACCAGCCGGCAGGTCGGGGCCGACGACTCCCGGAAGGATGAAGGCGAGCCCGAAGAAGCGAAAGCTGTGCAAGGTGGCGATGGCGCGTTGCGCCTGGACGGCGTCCATCGCCTTCAGCCGGGGCCAGCCATAGGCGCCGAGAAAGAGAAGCCACGGCACGTAGCCGAGGATGAGCTGAATCGAAAAGATGGTCGAGGGAGACATGCGTACCTCCTGTCGGAGCTATGCCGATCGGAATTGATGGTGTATTAAGTTTGGTACCGATTGGTACCAATGTCAAGGAACAAGCGATGACAACCGTATCCGAGGGTTCATCATTGCCGACAGGCTCGCAGGTATCCCCCGCCCGGGCACGCATCCTGGACGCCGCGTTTGCGGCCTTCAGCGCGCGGGGCTATGCGCAGACCAGCATGCTGGAAATCGCCACTCGCGCGAAAGTCTCCAAGCGTGAGCTCTACGCCCTGGTCGGCAACAAGCACGACATGCTGGTCGCCTGCATTGCCGAGCGCGCTGGTCGCATGCGTTCTGCGGCGGACATGCCCGAACCACGCGACCGCGAAAGCCTTGCCGACGCGCTGGCGGCCTTCGGGGAACGGCTGCTGCGCGAAGTCACCGACCCGGTCGTCGTCGGCGTCTTCCGGCTGTCGATCGCCGAGGCCGAACGGGCACCGGAAATCGCACAGGCGCTGGACTCGATAGGCCGGGCAGCGGCACGCGACGAACTGGCGGCGCTGCTGGCGAAGGCACAGGCGCACGGACTTCTGCAAGGACCTCCCGCCGAACTGGCGAGGCAATTCCTGGTGCTGCTGTGGGGAGAGCTGATGATGAATTTGCTGCTTCGCCTCGTCGACACGCCGACGTTCGAGGAGGTCGGTGAGCGCGCGCGAGACGCCGCATCTGCCTTCCTGCGTCTGCACCCGGCCGGAGAGCCAGCTGGATGAAAACAGCCTCGCGGGAAACGCCACAAGGGCCGCAGGGCAGAGTTTCGAAACGGACGCCATTGGAATTTCCACCCTCTCGCCATTTCCATGGAATTCTCATAACGTCCGCTCGAGCCGTTCGGCGCTTGGGGGTAGCCAATGAATCGCCTGCTTCGTCGCCTTGCCTTCGCAGCCGCTTGCGCCATCCCCGCCATCAGCGCCGCGCTCGCCGTTGCGGCCGATCCGAAGGACCTGATCGTGCTCGACTGGTCCGGCTATGAGGATCCGCTGCTGCATCCTGCCTACACCGCCAAATACGGCGGCGAGCCGAGCTTCTCCTTCTTCGGCGACGAGGATGAGGCCTTCGAGAAGGTGCGCGCCGGCTTCAAGGCCGATGTCGGCCATCCCTGTTCGCAGAGCGTGGTGAAGTGGCGCGACGCCGGCATCATTCAACCGCTGGACACGTCGAGGATCGCCGGCTGGGCCGACCTCAACCCCGACATCATGAAGATGAAGGACCTCGCCACCACCGCCGATGGCAAGGCATGGTTCATGCCGTTCGACTGGGGCAACACCTCGCTGCTCTATCGCACCGACCATGTCACGACCGACGAGGCGAAGTCGCTGAAGATCTTCGCCGACCCCAAGTTCGAGGGCCGCGTCACCATCGGCGACAACGTCGACGATGCCTATGCGCTGGCAAGCCTCGTCATCGGGCTGAAGGACTGGACGAAGATGACCGACGACCAGTTCAGGCAAGCCTCCGATTTCCTGCGTCAGGTGCACAAGAACGTCCGCTTCTACTGGACCGACGACACCGACCTGAACCAGGCCGTTTCCAGCGGCGAAGTCGACCTCGTCTGGGGCTGGAACGAGACGTTCGTGACGCTGAAGGGCCAGGGCGTGCCGATCGCCATGAACCGCGACACCGACGAGGGTCTCTCGACCTGGGTCTGCGGCTACGTACTCTTGAAGGACGCGCCGCATCCCGACCAGGCCTATGATTTTTTTTCAGCCGTCAACGCCCCGGAGGTTTCCAGCTATATGGTCACGACCTTCGGCTACGGCCACGGCAATGCCGCCGGCATGACCGCGACGGACCACACGCTGCTTTCCGAGCGCGGCTTCGACAACCTCGACAAGTTCCTCGATAAGACGCTGTTCCAGCAGCCGGTGCCGCCGGAGCTGAAACAGCGCATGGTCGAGGAATTCGAGAAGATCAAGGCGGGCTATTGAGCGGCGCGGCACATGCAACGGCCGTCGTCATCGTCGGCGCCGGCTTTGCCGGGCTGTCGGCGGCGCTTGCGCTGAAGCACGCGGGCGTCGATTTCGTCGTGCTGGAAGCGCAGGATCATGTCGGCGGCCGCGTCGAATCGCGGCTGAACGGACTGGGCGAGCGGGTCGACACCGGCGGCCAGTTCCTGTGCGACGACATGCCGGAATTTCTGGCGCTGGCAAGGGCCTATGGCAGACAACTGGTCGAGACGCGGTTCGACGGCGCGCCCGTCCGCCAGCCGCCGCTGTCGGTCGCGGAGATCGAGCGCTCCTATGCAGGCGCGATGGCGATCCGCGACCGGCTGAACGGCTTTTCGCCGGACGATCCCTCGCTCGCCGGCCTGACCGTGGCCGACTGGCTGGCGCGCCAGCCCGACGATGACGATGCCAGGGACGGCTTCCGCTCGATGATCGAAGGCCTCTGGTGCCTGGCGCTGGAGGACCTGCCGGCCTGGTATCTTGTGTCCAACGACCGGCGTGTCACCAACGAAGCGCCGGAATTGCAATATTTCATTGCCGGCAGCGCGCATGCGTTGGCGCAGGAGATGGCGCTGGACCTGGGAGATCGTATCCGGCTTAGAACGGAGGTGACGGGCATCCAATCTGCTCCGACTGGCGTGCGCGTGACAACCGGCGAGACAGACGGCAAGGACGCCGCCCCCGTATTCGCCGCCCGCGCCGTGCTGATTTGCCTGCCACCGGCGACGGCGGCAAAGCTCGATTACGCGCCCGTGCTGCCAACCGGCCTTGCGGGCGCGCTCGGCGCGTGGCGCAGCGGCGCGGTGATAAAACTGTTCCTGCGCTATCCCCATGCCTTCTGGCGCGAGCGCAACCTTTCCGGAGTCGTCATGTGGCGCGACCCGGCCGGCCTCTTCGCCTTCGACGTCAGCCCGGATGAGGCGCATCCGACGCTCGGCTTCTTCATCGGCGGACCGCTCGCGCAGGAAACACGAGCACTCGGCGAGGCCGGCGTGAAGAAAAAGGCGATCGCCTGGCTCGTCGCCGCGCTCGGACCGGAGGCGGGCGAACCGCTCGACGTCATGCTGCGCGACTGGACGAACGACCGCTGGAGCGGCGGCGCCTATTCGGATCTCGTCGTCGACATGGGCGCCACCGACGCCGAAGACGTGCTGCGCGCGGGTGCGCCGCCGCTGTTCTTCGCCTCCTCGGAACTATCGCCGTCCTTTCCTGGCTATATCGAAGGCGCCATTGTGGCGGGGCGGGAGGGCGCGAAGAAGGTCATCGCGACCCTTCAATCCGCCATCGCCACCAGCGCCTCGGGGTCGTAGGCCAGCCGTACGGCCGAGCCGACCGGAATGTCGTCGGCGCCGAAGTCGTTCGTCTCGGTCACCGACAGGGGCTTTTCCAGTCCCGGTATCTCGACCACCAGGTGAGTGATTTCGCCGAAATAGTGACGCTCCACCACCGTGCCGGTGACCTGGAACTGCGACGTCTCGTCATCCCACAGCACGCGCAGCCGCTCCGGCCGGATGCCGAGCGTCGCGGCGCCGCCGTTGCGCACGAAAGCGGTCGGCTTCTCGGTGCTGACGCGGCCGAATCCCAGCGTGTCGAGTGTGAGCGAGGCGCCGTTCTCCTCGATGATCTCGCCCCTGACGAAATTCATGCCGCCGAGGAAGTCGGCGACCTGCCGGTTCACCGGCCGCTGGTAGATCTCCTTCGGCGAGGCGACCTGCGCGATGCGGCCGCCGAACATCACGGCGATGCGGTCGGACATGGCGAGCGCCTCGTACTGGTCGTGGGTGACCAGCACGAAGGTGATCCCGACCGCCTGTTGCAGGCGGCGCAGTTCCACCTGCATCTGTTCGCGCAGCTTCTTATCGAGCGCCGACAGCGGCTCGTCGAGCAGCAGAACCTTGGGCCGCATCACCAGCGCGCGGGCGAGCGCGACACGCTGGCGCTGGCCGCCGGAAAGTTCCGTGGCGCCGCGCTTGCCGAGGCCCGTCAGCGATACCTGCGCCAACGCCTCCTCGACGCGGCGCCTTTCTTCGCCTGCCTCCAGCTTCAGCCGCTTCAGCCCATAGCCGACGTTCTGCTCGACATTGAGGTGCGGAAAAATGGCGTAGGATTGGAACACCATGTTGGTAGGGCGGCGGTTGGCCGGGATGCCGGCCATCGGCTGGTCGTCGACGGCTATGGAGCCGGTCGTCGGATTGTCGAAACCGGCGATCATCCGAAGCAGCGTGGTCTTGCCGCAGCCCGAAGGCCCGAGCAGCGAGAAGAATTCGCCCTCGTTGATGGAAAGATTGGCCTCGTCCAGCGCCTTGAAGGCGCCGTAGCTGCGTGTGACGTTTCTGATTTCGATCATGGGCCTGATTTCGCCCATCGGCCGCACGCTGTGTTCAGGCATAAAGCCCTCCCTCGGACTGGGTGCGCCGCGCCGCCCGCCGCCTGAGCACCTCGGCAATGGACAGGAGCACGAACGACGCGACGAGCAGCAGCGTGCCGAGCGCCAGCACGCCCGGCAGCTTGGCGGCGAAGCGCAGCTGGCCCCAGATGTAGATCGGCAGCGTCGCTTCCGTGCCGGTCAGGAAGAAGGCGATGATGAACTCGTCCAGCGAGATGGTGAAGGAGACCAGCAGGCTGGAGATGATCGCCGGCGTCACCATCGGCAGCGTCACGCGCCGGAACGTACCGAAGGCACTTTCGCCGAGATCGGCCGAGGCTTCTTCCAGCGAGCGATCGAAGCCCTCGAAGCCGGAAGTCAGCACCGTCATCGAATAGGGGATGCAGACCAGCACATGGCCGAGCACGACGGTGAACAGCGACAGCGACAGGCCGAGCTGCAGGATGACCAAAAGCATTGAGATGGCGACGATGATTTCCGGCAGCACCAGCGGCGCCATGATGAGCCCGTTGATGGGGCGCCGGCCGGGAAAGCGGTAGCGGGTGATGGCGCGCGCCGCGAGAATGCCGAAAACGGTGGAAAGCACCGACGCCGAAAGGCCGACGACAAGGCTGTTCCAGGCGGCGTTGAGCAGTTCCGGCGTATGCGGCAGGCCCTCGTACCATTTCCAGGTGAAGCCGGAGAGCGGGAACTTCGGCGTCGCCGCCGTGTTGACCGAGAAGACCGGCAGGAACAGCACCGGCACGTAGAGGAAGGCGACATAGAGCACCGCATAGACGGAGAGCCAGCCGCCCGGGACGAGACGCTTCAGCCCGCTCATCGCGCAAGCCTCGCCGCGCGGCGGATGATGAGCACCGCCGCCCCTGCCATCGCCGTCACCACGATCATCGTGGTCACCGAAAGTGCCGCACCCAGCGGCCAGTTGGACGCCTTGCCGAACTGCGCCTGGATGGCATTGGCGATCATGACGCCGTCCTTGCCGCCGACCAGCTTCGGCGTGACGTAGTCGCCGACGGTCGGGATCATGACGATCAGCAGGGCCGAGATGACGCCGGGCGCCGACAGCGGCAGGGTGACCCTGAGGAAGGAGCGCAGCGGCCCGTCGCCGAGGTCCTTGGCCGCCTCGATCAGCGTGCGGTCGACCTTCTCCAACGACACGAAGATCGGCAGGATGGCGAAGGCCGCCCAGGCATGCACCAGCGTGATGATGACCGAGTTGGAGTTGTAGAGGAGCGCGGTGATCGGCTCGTCGATGATGCCCAGCCCCATCAGGCCGGAATTGAGCACGCCGTTGTAGCCGAGGATGACCTTCCACGACATCACGCGCAGCAGGTAGCTGGTCCAGAACGGGATGGTAATGAGGAACAGCCACAGGCCCTTGCGATGCCCACCGTGGAAGGAAATGTAGTAGGCGTTCGGATAGGCCAGCACCACGGTGGCGACGCTGGTGACGAGCGAGATATAGAGCGAGCGCCACAGGAGATCGCGGTAGATCGGCTCGGTCAGCGCGATGCGGTAGTTTTCCAGCGTGAAGGTGCGGTCGATGGTGAGGTAGTGCTGCGTCCAGAAGGAGTGCGCGATCACCACCAGGATCGGCAGGACCAGCAAAACCAGCGCGTAAAGGAAGGTGGGGGTTATCAGGGCGAGGCCCTGTGCCGATTCCGACTGCAGAAGGGGCTTTCTCCCAGGCCGCGATGCGGCAAGCGGGGCCGATCCTTCCGCCGCCGCCGTCATGGCCTGGCCTCGGATCGCATTCCGGTCGCTGGCCTGGATCGTCCCGCCACGCTGCCATCCCGTTTGCCGCCGGTCTGTTCCCCATTCACCCGCGGCGTCCAGCTTCCGGGCTGGCGTCCAGGCGGACCGGCTTTGTTTCATCATGAACGCATCCGCAGATTGAAATCAAGCGGTATTTCTGCGATATTGATTGAACGACCATTCAAAATGAAGGGAAGAACGCACCGCTTCCGAGCGGTATGGCGTTCCGGTGAAGCGGCGGATTCGGTCGTTGCAGGAGGCGAAGATGGCGGCATTGCGCGACACGAAACCGGCAGGTGATTTCGGCCGCCACGGCGACGATGCGGTCGACCTCGCAACGCGCCACCTCATCCAGCCTTGGCCGGTCGCCGGATCGGCTGGGGCGGAGGCGCGCGCGCTGATCGGTGAAGGCGACGGCATCCACATCACCGACGGCGACGGCAAGCGCCTCATCGATGGACCGGCGGGCATGTGGTGCATCAATGTCGGCCACCGCCGCGAGGAACTGGCGCGGGTGATGTACGAGCAGGCGATGCAGCTCTCCTACAACACGCCGTGGTACACGATGAACGCGCCCTCGGCGGAGCTGGCGCGGCGTATCGCCGACCACGCGCCGGGCGACCTTTCCCACGTCTTCTATACCACCGGCGGTTCTTCCGCCGTGGAGACCGCGCTACGCTTCATGCAGTTCACCAACAACGTGCGCGGCCGGCGGGAGAAAAAACTGATCCTGTCGCGCGGCGGCGCCTATCACGGCTCGACCTATCTGTCGGCATCCCTCAACGGGCGCCCGCGCGATCGCGACTGGATGGACGGCGCCGACGGCCTCGTCGTCAAGCTGACCGCGCCCAACCCGTTCCGACGGCCGGCCCGGGTCAGCCGCAAAACCTTCGCCGATTTCCTCGTCGAGGAATTCCGCCAGACGGTGGAGGAGATCGGCGCCGAGCGCATCGGCGCCTTCGTCGGCGAGCCGATCCAGGCCTCGGGCGGCGTCATCGTACCGCCGGACGGCTACCTGAAACGCATCCGCGAGATCTGCCGCGCCAACGACATCCTCTACGTTTCCGACGAGGTGGTGACGGCCTTCGGCCGGCTGGGCCATGTCTTCGCCTCCGGCGAGGTCTTCGGGCTGGACCCCGATATGATCACTTTCGCCAAGGGCGTCACCTCAGGCTATTTTCCGCTCGGCGGCGTCGTCATTTCCGGCCGGCTGCTGGAAGAACTGCGCAAGTCCAACCATCCCGACGCCATGTTCGCCCACGGTCTGACCTACACCAGCCATCCGGTCGGCTGCGCCGTCGCCCTGAAGAACCTTGACTTGCTGGAAGACGGGATTCTCGCCCATGCCCGCGAGGTGGCGCCCTATTTCCAGACCCAGCTGAAGACGCTGGAGGCCTTGCCACTGGTCGGCGAGGTGCGCGGCATGGGCCTCATGGCCTGCGTCGAATGCGTCGCCGACCGCGACAGCAACAACCCGCTCGAACTCGACAATGCGGTGGGCAAGCGCATCGACCGCCACTGCCACGAACTCGGCCTGCTGGTGCGCCCGCTGATCAACATGTGCGTGATGAGCCCGCCGCTCATCATCACCTGCGAGCAAATAGACACGATGGTGGCGATCCTGCGCGAAGGCATCTCGCGGACGATGGACGACCTCAGGAAAGAAGGCGTGTGGGACGGCTGACGGCCGGCAGCTACCGCGTGAAGCGGTCTTCCTGTGCCGGAGTGGCGACGCCGCAGACGAGATCGCCCGCAATGCGCAGGCCGCAGCTTTCGACCATCCGCCGGGAAGCGATATTCGTGGCGCCGACCAGTTCATAGACATGGTCGGCGCCGAGTTCTCGCGCGGCCGCATCGAGCAGCATGGCGTTGACAACCCGGCCTAGTCCGCTGCCGCGTTGAGATGCCGCCACGGCGATCAGGCCGATCCAGGCGTAGCGGCTGAACCGGCTGTGACGGTTGTGTGGAAAATAGGCATGCCCGCAGGCGACGATGGCGCCATCGGCATTCTCCAGCGCGATCGTCCTGGCGACCGGAGGAGTGCCGGCCAGCATCGTGCCGGAAAACGGCGCCATGCCGTTGTCGGCCAGGAATTGCTGCAGGCGGCGTATCGTCGCCTTCCGGTCCGGATAGTGGCGGGCAGGCGCGAACGCCTGCGGGCAGGCCGGACGACAGGATGCTTGCCACCCTGTCGGCGATATCGGCGACCGCCGCGGTGAAAATGTCCCAGGTGTCGATCCGGTAGCCTCTGGCTTCCAGCCCCGGAAAGAAACGAGACGCCTGATCCCGCGTCACCATGCGCAGGCCCAGGATGCCGTCGCGATCGAGTATCGTTTCGAGATCTCTCCATACCGCCCTGTCCGGATCGTCCGTGCCGATAAAACGCCCGGCGTTGTAGATGCCGGGCGTCTCCGCCATCCAGTCCCTGAATGTATGCGTGCGCTCTTGGAGCAACTGTTGGCGCTGCGTTCCGAAATAGCCGGCCATGTCCAAGCCCCCGCTTGCCTGCCGGCCAGTATGTTCCTCGATCGTATTGCCGGCAAGCGGGGGCACCGACCGGCGCTGCTCGAGAAATGGGACCGGACGTGGATTCTTCCCTGAAACGGGCTCAGCCCCGGCTCGCCAACGCCTCGTTGAGTGCTCCCATATCCTTCTCGTCGGGCGCCGTTGCCAGATCGAGCACCGGCAACTGCCGACGCAGGTGGTCGTGATGGGTGCGCACGCCGTATTCCAGGTCCGAGAGGAAGAAGCCGGCGAAGGCCTCCGAAAGCATGGACTCGTTCGACCATACCGAAAGCTGCACGTCCTCGGCCATCGTGTCGCGGTCGACGCGGTAGGCGAGGTAACGGGCGGCGGCCTGCTCGCGCGTCTCGTCGCGGTAGCGGTAGATGGCGCCGCGCAGCAACGTCTCGCCGGTCGACAGCGGGAATTCCTGATAGAACTGCGCCGTCTCGGGCGTCAGCGCGATCACCGCATTGGGGAAGATGCCGTAGTAAACCCAGGCTTCGCGCAGGCGCTCCGGCAGGCGCTGCGGCCGCGGCGCGATCTTGACGTATTGCCTGACGCTCCAGCGGCGCCCGGCATGCGGATTGTAGGTAGCGAAGGAACGCGACACGCCGTTGACGAAGGGCTCGTCGTAATAGGTGGTGCCATAGAGGTCCTGCAAGGCCGGATGCGCCATGGCGACGTGATAGCCTTCGTTGTCGACGTCGCGCACCGACTTCCAGTTGACCGGCGTCTTCTGCGTCCAGATGCCCCAGGACGGCACCATGTCGGCAACGCGGTAATGGGAAATCTCCGCCTCGATCGGCTTCAGAAGCTCCGCCACCGAAGCCTGCGGCCCGCCGTTGCGGAAGCGGATGAAAATGAAACCCATCCAGATTTCGAGGTCGAGCGGGACGAGGCCGAATTCCCGCTTGTCGAGGTCGGGAAAAGACCGCGGGCGGGCGGCGCCCCTCAGCGTGCCGTCGAGATTGTAGACCCAGCCGTGGAAAGGGCACACAAGCGCGTTCCCGCAGGTGCCCTTCTCGTCGGCCACGACGCGCGAACCGCGATGGCGGCAAAGGTTATGGAAGCCGCGCACCACGCCATCCTTGCCGCGCACGACAAGCGCCCGCTCGCCGACCACGTCCATGGTCAGATAGTCGCCGGCGTTCGGCACGTCGCTGACATGGCCGACGATCTGCCAGTGGTTGCGGAAGAGATGCTCCTTCTCCAGGTCGAGAAGCGCGTTGGAATGATAACTCCAGCCCGGCAGGCCCCTGCGATCCCAATCGTTGGGAACGGCCACATCGCGCAGGTGCGGGTTCATCGTCATGCTCTTATTTGTTGAATGATCATTCAATAAAAGCATATTTTTCGTTCAAAGGCAATTATTTGCGGCAAATCCGTCAAACATCGACGGTGCTGCACCGCAAAACCGATCTGGCAATATCGATCCCGCGCGAGTGAAAAACCCCGCCGTTTCCGCATCTTACACAGGAGATCGAAGCACGGTGCCGGCCGACACGCCCTGCCCTATCCGCGCCGGGTGTAGAGCACGTCCGGCAGGCCTTCTTCATTGGCTGAGCCGGCAGAGAAGGCCGAAGCGCGAAAGCCGTGCCGTTCATAGAAACGGCGGGCGCCGGCATTGGCCTGGAAGCAATAGAGCTTCGCCTCGCCCGCCCCCGCCGTCGCCGCTTCAAGCAGGCGACCGCCGATACCCTGCCCGGTCCATTCGGGGCTGAGATAGAGCAGATTCAGCCATCCCTCATGCACGGCGACGAAGCCGACGATTTCACCGCCGGCCTCTGCCACGGTGACGGACTGCCGCGGCAGCACCGTGTCGCGGATGAAGGCGAGGTCTTCGTCCGGCGTATGCAGCTTCGGCATCCAGACGAGTGACTCCAGCGATAGCCGCAGCACCCGCGCAATCGCCGGCGCGTCGGACATCGTCGCCCGACGCAGTTCGACAATTTCGACCGAACTAGGGGCCATCAGCAGTGCGAAAGAGCGAACGGCCAAAGGCCGCAAGCGCGACCGCGCGTCGCGCCTCGTGGCGCGCCCCGTCCGGAGCGAGCCGCGAAGCGGCGACAGCGTGAGGACAAATCAAGCCGCCTGCTTCTTCGGCTGGATCAGACCGCGCGCGATCAGCAATTCGGCGATCTGGAGGACATTGAGCGCAGCACCCTTGCGCAGGTTGTCGGAGACGATCCACAGGTTCAGCGCGTTGTCGAGCGTCGAATCCTCGCGGATGCGGGAGATATAGGTCGCATCCTCGCCGGCGCTCTCGATCGGCGTGATGTAGCCGCCGTCCTCGCGCTTGTCGACGACAAGGCAGCCCGGCGCCTCGCGCAGGATGTCGCGCGCCTCGTCGGCCGAGATCGGCTTTTCAAACTCGACGTTGACCGCCTCGGAATGGCCGATGAACACCGGCACGCGCACGCAGGTGGCAGTGAGCTTGATCTTTGGGTCGAGCATCTTCTTCGTCTCGGCCACCATCTTCCACTCTTCCTTGGTGGAGCCGTCGTCCATGAACACGTCGATGTGCGGGATGACGTTGAAGGCGATGCGCTTGGTGAACTTCTTGGCCTCGACCGGATCGGCGACGAAGACGGCGCGCGTCTGCGTGAACAGCTCGTCCATGCCTTCCTTGCCGGCGCCGGACACCGACTGGTAGGTGGAGACGACGATGCGCTTGATGGTCGCCGCGTCATGCAGCGGCTTCAGCGCCACCACCATCTGCGCGGTCGAGCAGTTCGGGTTGGCGATGATGTTCTTCTTGGAAAAGCCGACGATCGCGTCCGGATTCACTTCCGGCACGATCAGCGGCACGTCCGGGTCATAGCGGAAGGCCGAGGAATTATCGATGACGACGCAGCCCTGCCTGCCGATCTTCGGCGACCATTCCTTCGACACGTTGCCGCCAGCCGACATCACCGCGATGTCGGTGTCGGAGAAATCGTAGGTATCGAGTGCCTTCACCTTCAGCGTGCGGTCGCCATAGGACACTTCCGTGCCCTGGCTGCGCCGCGAGGCGAGCGCCACCACCTCGTCGGCGGGGAAGCCGCGTTCTTCCAGAATGTTGAGCATCTCGCGGCCCACATTGCCCGTGGCACCGACTACCGCAACCTTGAAACCCATCGAAATCTCCTGTCGCTCTCCGCTTGGTTGCTTCGAGAGAACCCGCCGGCCGGTGCGGGTCCCACCTCCCTCGGGCCGGACCCGGGGAGAGGGCGAGCTGGCCAAGGGAGATCAGACCGTGGTGACGGTCGCTTTTTTGGCCGTGGTTTTGGTCGAGGACAGGCGCGCGACAGTGCCGCCGGCCACACGGTGGCCGGGGAAATCGAGGGCAAACAGCGCCATCAATATGCCGCGCATCGAGAACGTTCCTGTTCGGCGGTGGCTTTTACGCGCTTTGCCAAAGGAGTCAATCGGCTTGCCTGCGGTCGCCCGCCGCACGAGGCCGTTTTGCCGCTGGCTCTTGCAGGACGGCCGATCTTTGCACATCGTGCGGCATTCGAGGCGGGGGCGGTCATGCGCGGTGAGGTTCTCCACTACGACGAGGCGCAGGGCTTCGGCTTCATCCACGGCGCGGATGGCAACCGCTACACCTTTGTTGCCGAGGACCTGCGTCGGCAGATGCCTATGGAAAAGGGCGCGGTCGTCGAGTTCCAGCCGAACGGCGACAAGGCGCGCGCCATTTTCACGATCCGCGCTGCGGCGGCCGACGACGCCGCCCCGGCAACACCGTGGCAGCCAGGCCCGACGCCGATGGAACCGGCTGCCGCCGCGCCCACGGCGCCGCCGCATTTCGGCAGGCTCGCCGTCGCGGATGCCGGCCGGCCCCGCTCGACCGGCCTGTGGGCCTATTTCCGGCGCGGCCTGACGGAAAACTACGCCACCTTTCGCGGCCGCGCGCGCCGCAAGGAATATTGGGGCTATTTCCTGTTCTGGACCGTCGCGGCACTGGCCATCTGCTTCATCGGCCTGTTCGTCGATGGCGCGGCCGGCAATCTGGACAGCAGCGACGGACCGCTGCTCACTATGGCCGCCCTGGGCCTGTTCGTGCTCGCGACCCTCCTGCCGGGAGTGGCGATCACGGTGCGCCGCATCCACGACATGGGCCTGTCGGGCTGGTTCTACCTGCTGGTGTTCGTACCCTATATCGGCGCGCTGATCGTTTTCGTCTTCACGCTGCTTCCCAGCCAGAGACAGGACAACAGATGGGGTTCCGTGCCGGAAGGCATCCGGCTCTGACAGACCGGGGAGCAGGGCAGCATGACGGCCGCCGGGAGCCATGAGGACGCCGACATCGCCGCCGTGCGGACTTGTCGGCACCGTTGTTTCAATCGAGGCGGATGGATGGGGAACCTGAGGATGTGGCTTGCGAGCCGGTGGGTGGCGGCAGCCGGGTTCATGGCGGCGGCGCTTCTGGCCCTATGGCCTCTCGTTCACGCGGCCTATGCCTTGCCGCTCGCGCTGATCTTCCTTCACAGCCCGGGCTACATGCCCCACCAGGTCGAGGAGCATACGGGGGACCGCTTCCGCACCTTCGTCAATCGGCACGTCTTCGGCGGCCGCAATGCACCCAGCGTCGCGGCGGTCCTTGTCGTCAACATTCCCGTCGTCTGGGGCCTCAATCTGGCCGCGCTCTATGCCGCATATCTGTGGGGCGCCGGCTACGGGCTGGTGGCGCCCTATGCGATGCTGGTGAACGGCGTCACCCACATTGCTGCCGCCATACGCTTCCGCCGCTACAATCCCGGACTGGCGACATCCCTGCTGATATTCCTGCCGCTCGGCATAGGAACGATTATGGCGACCGGTCCGGTCGAGGCCGGCTTTCACTGCGCAGCGCTGGGTCTGGCGCTCCTGCTGCATGCCCTCATCGTCGCCGATGTTCTCCTGCGCATCAGGCGCGGCACGGCCTGACGCTGCCTCCGCCGCCTCGCCGGGATCAACGCCGATCGTCGCAGCCGCCGGGGCCGGACGGCAGGCACTCGGTTGCCGATGACGTCGCCCGAAAGCAGGAAGCTGCTCTCGGGTGAACTACATGCGAATGGGGCTTCGGCCGGTTTTCAGGCGAAGAACCTGGCGATGATGGCGTCGCCCATCTCGGCGGTGCCGACTTCCTTCGTCCCGGCCGAGGCGATGTCCCTGGTGCGCAGGCCGTCATCGAGCACGGCGGCGATGGCCGCCTCAAGGCCGTCGGCCTCCTTCACCATGCCGAAGGAATAGCGCAGGCACATGGCGAAAGACGCGATCATGGCGATCGGGTTGGCGATGCCCTTGCCGGCAATGTCCGGCGCCGAGCCATGCACAGGCTCGTAGAGCGCCTTGCGCTTGCCGGTCTTGGCGTCGGGCGCACCGAGCGAGGCGGACGGCAGCATGCCGAGCGAGCCGGTCAGCATCGCCGCGACGTCCGACAGCATGTCGCCGAACAGGTTGTCGGTGACGATGACATCGAACTGCTTGGGCCAGCGCACGAGTTGCATGCCGCCGGCGTCGGCCAGCATGTGGCCGAGCTTGACGTCAGAATACTTCGCCTTGTGCGTGGCGGTCACCACCTCGTTCCACAGCACGCCCGACTTCATGACGTTGCGCTTTTCCATCGAGGTGACGTGGTTCTTGCGTGTGCGCGCCAGCTCGAAGGCGACGCCGGAAATGCGCTCGATCTCGAACGTATCGTAGACCTGCGTGTCGATGCCGCGCTTCTGGCCGTTGCCGAGGTCGATGATCTGCTTGGGCTCACCGAAATAGACGCCGCCGGTGAGTTCGCGCACGATCAATATGTCGAGCCCTTCGACCACTTCCTGCTTCAGCGACGAGGAGGCGGCGAGCGCCGGATAGCAGATGGCGGGGCGCAGGTTGGCGAACAGTTCGAGGTCCTTGCGCAGGCGCAGGAGACCGGCCTCGGGGCGCACCTCATAGGGCACCGGGTCCCACTTCGGCCCACCGACAGCGCCGAACAGGACGGCGTCCGCAGCCATCGCCTTTTCCATGTCGGCGTCGGAGATCGCCACGCCATGGGCGTCATAGGCGCAGCCGCCAACCAGCCCCTCGTCGGTGACGAAGCCGGAGCCCAGTTTCTCGTTCATGGCGGCGATCAGCTTCTTGACCTCGGCCATCGCCTCGGGGCCGATGCCGTCGCCAGGAAGGAGGAAGAGCGTTTTGGAAGCCATGGGATACCGTCCGGAACAAGCGGGAATTGCACAAGCGCGGCCTAGCTAAACGCCACCACGTCAGGACGCAAGCCATGCGTAAAGTCAAAACGCCCCGGCGCACGAAGCGAAGGCAGCAGGACCGGCGTCCGATCACCTGGAAACGAAAGGGAATCTGCGCAGATAACCCGCCGAATGGTGGAGCTGAGGGGGATCGAACCCCTGACCTCGTCATTGCGAACGACGCGCTCTCCCAGCTGAGCTACAGCCCCGTTCGGCGGATGGCGCATTTATGGGGCGGGGCCGTCCGCTGTCAAGCGAGCAAATCGCGGCCGGTACCGTCCGCTTGGGCGGTCGTCGGCTCGCCCCGGCAGGACGGCCGGAGCTGGCCTTAACTCCGACTGGTGTCCGAAGCCTGTCGTGCAGCCGACGATCGCTCTTGCGCCGTCGGCGGCCACTTGCCCGTCTTCGCGTCAATGGCTACATGTCGGCGACACGCGGAGACCGGCATGATCGCCCTTATTCAGACCCTCGTCCTAGCCCTCGACCTCTACTGGTGGATCATCATCGCTTCGGCGATCTTTTCCTGGCTCTACGCCTTCAACGTCGTCAACCCGCGCAACCAGTTCGTCGGCGCAGTCGGCAACGCGCTGTTCAGGCTGACCGAGCCGGCTCTGAGGCCGATCCGCCGCTTCATGCCAGACCTCGGCGGCATCGACATCTCGCCGATCATCCTGCTGCTCGTGCTGTTCTTCCTGCGCCAGTTCCTGATCACCACCGTGGCGCCGATGATCGGCTGACCTGTCGTCATGAGCGGGCCGGTCAGGCCGCGTGACGACGGCATCGACGTGTTCGTGCGGCTGACGCCGAAATCCTCGACGGACGCGCTGGAAGGGGCGGCGGAAGCGGCCGACGGCAGCACCCATCTCAAGGTGCGCGTGCGCGCCGTGCCGGAAAAAGGCGCAGCCAATGCGGCGTTGGAAAAACTCCTGGCTAAGGCGCTCGGCGTCCCCCTCTCCACCGTCAAGGTCGTCACCGGCGGCACCTCACGGCTGAAGACGGTCCGCATAACCGGCGATGCCGCTACCCTCGCTCACGCTGTCGGGCGGTTGACGCTCGGCTAGAGCAATTGCAGCCGGACGGACCGTCCGGCGTCGCACAAATGCGCTAAAACAAAGAGATAGATCGTTACGCCGTTTCCATGAAACGGTGAACCGATCTAGCTGGCCACCGCCTTCGGCGATAGACTGGACGCGTCCGAAACGGAGACATTCCATGCGCGCCCTTCTCGCCGTCGCTGCCGTTGTCGCCTGCGCCGCCGTCCGTCCCGCCTTCGCCGGCGAGATTTCCAGCGCCTACACCGATCTCGACTGGAAGGCCGATTGCGTCACGTATGGACAGGCTGCGGAGGGCGAAGGCGACTGGGCCGATCTCGCCTGCTCCGGCTACCGTGGCTATCCGGTGCTGATCGCCTATGACGATGCGCGCGAGTCGATCTATTACGGCTTTCCCGCCGCCGACATGACCGGCGTCTGGGAGAGCTTCGTCGCTTTCAACGAATCGGCCGGCAAGGTGGAATGGCGCCTTGAGACGGAAGGGGACGTCGCTGTTCCCTTTGCCGCCATCCATCGCCGCTCGGTCACAAGCAGCGACGACGGAACGACGAAGACGGATGTGCTCGTCGTCTCCAGGGTCGGTCAGCCGGGCGGCGGGCCCGGCTGCACGGTCGGCCTCGTCGCCGTGGAAGGCAATCCGAAAGCCAACGAGGAAGCCCGCAAGATCGCCGACGAGAAAGCGAAGGCTTTTCAGTGCGGCAACGACCAGCGCGTGACCAGCGGCGCCGTGCCCGCCTTCGGCCGCGTCGACAACTGACGGTGACGCGGCTGGGCCAGAGGACGGTCTGGGCCTATTTGCCCTTGGCGCGCTCGATCGCCTCGACGATCATCTTCCTGGCATGGGCGGCGTCGTGCCAGCCGCCGATCTTGACCCATTTGCCGGGCTCCAGATCCTTGTAGTGCTCGAAGAAATGCGCCACCTGGTCGAGCGTGATCTGCGGCAGGTCGGTGTAGTCGAGCACGCCTTCGTAGCGCTTGGTGATGTGCGGCGAGGGCACGGCGATCACCTTCTCGTCCTGGCCGGCATTGTCTTCCATGATCAGCACACCGATCGGCCGCACGTTGATGACGCAACCGGGCACCAGTTCGCGCGTGTTGCACACCAGCACGTCGATCGGATCGCCGTCGCCCGACAGCGTGTGCGGCACGAAACCGTAATTGCCGGGATAGCGCATCGAAGTATGCAGGAAGCGGTCGACGAACAGCGCGCCGGCCTGCTTGTCCATCTCGTACTTGATCGGCTGGCCGCCGATCGGCACCTCGATGATGACGTTGACATCCTCGGGCGGGTTGTTGCCGGTGGCTATGGCGTCGATGCGCATGGCTGTCTCCTTTTGTCGGCCTCACCGATAGAGGCACGCGCGAAGCTGTGCAATGCGACGAATCGGGTAGAAACGGGCAATTTCCGGAGCAGGACCCAAACTCTCGTCCGAAATCGCGGGAAACGAGGAACCGGGCGTCTACGCTCGGCAAGCGGCAAGGCTTCCGGCCGCGCCGTCTATTCCCAGACGAAGGCGACCTTCTTCAACGCCTTGTGCTCGAACACCTCGACGCCTTCGGCGACATCGCGGCCGCCGGCACCGGCGTAGAAGGAAAGGGCGTTGTTGTTCTCCTCCAGCGCCCACACCACCATGCCTTTCAGGCCATGATCGGCGAGCGTGCGGCGCGCCGCCGAAAACAGCCGGCTGCCGAGCCCAATGCCCTGGTATTCGGGCAGCATGTAGAGTTCGTAGATTTCGCCTTCCTGGCTGAGTTCGCGGGCGCGGTTCTTGCCGATCGTTGCGTAGCCGGCGATGGCGCCGCCGATCTCCACCACCAGCACCGTCGCGGCGCGCCGGATGGCGTTCGCCCACCAGTCGGCGCCACGGCGGTTGATCATCGCCGTCAGCGCGCGATGCGGGATGATGCCCGCATAGGCGTTGCGCCAGGCTTCGAGATGCACTTCGGCGATCTCGGCCGCGTCACGCGGTTCTGCCTTGCGGATGTCGATGGTCAGCGTATTCATGATTTGTTAACCATAAACACGGCTGTCGCGATTGCAAGAACCGAAGCAGGCGCCGCGAGCGCCGTTCATCAATCGTGAAGACGGGCGGATCGGTAGCCTTCCGAAGCGGGGCGCTCAGATTTCGACCAGATGGTCGTCCAGTTCGTTGACGTCGCCCGGCGTCACAGGAAAATGCTCGGCCAGCACCGTTCCGACCACCTCGACCGCCTGCACGAAACCGTCCGCCAGCCGGTCGCGGGCGGCATGCCCGGTCAGGTCGCGCACCACGCCGTCCCACACATGCTGGCCGACGCGCGCATCGATGCCGGAATCGGCTAGCACGACGGCATAGCGCTCGGCCAGCGAGACGAAGATCAGCACGCCGGTCCGCGCCGCCGTGACATGCACGTTGCGGGCGAGGAACTGCCTGAGCGCATTGGCGTGCGCCGCCTTGTAGCGCAGCCGGCGCGGCACCAGATGGATGCGCAAGGCCGGCACGAGCCACAGCAGCGCCAGCATGGAGGCGCCGGCCAGCATCTGGGCAAGCACGAAATGCGGCAGGCGGATGCTGATCCACCAGTGCTCCAGCCCCCAGGCCACCGCCAGGCTGGCGATCAGCATGGCGATCAGGGCGGTGAATGCCGCCGGGAAGAAATAGCCGTCGCTGGCGCGCGCCACCACGCAATAGATCTCGCCGTCCGTCTTCGCCTCTGCGGCGCGGATGGCGGCGGTGACGCGGGCGTGTTCTTCTGCCGTGATCGGACGGGTCGCCATGTCTCACCAGCCTCCCGAAGCGCCGCCGCCGCCGGAGGAGCCTCCGCCGCCGGAAAACCCACCGCCGCCGGACGACCAGCCACCGCCGCCACCTGAAGACCATCCGCCGCCGCCCGAGGTCCACGAACCGCCGGAGGAGGACGAGCGCCGCCGCTGGTCGAAAGTCATGCCCAGCCAGCGATAGCGGCCGGGGCCGATCTTGGTGCCGAAGATCGGCGGCAGGATCGCCATCGCCATGCCGCCGAAGAAGATGGTCGCCCAGATGGCGAGGAAGATGAAGAAGATCACCGTATCGGGATCGATCGGGCTTTCCTGTTGGTTGCGTTTGCCGCGCGCCTCCAGTTCCTCGGGGTTGCCCTCCAGAACCATGACGAGGTCGTCGACAGCCTTGGAGATGCCGCCGGAATAATCGCCGGCGCGAAAGGCCGGCACGAGGTCATTCTCGATGATGAGCTTGGAATGCAGGTCGGTCAGCGTGCCTTCCAGCCCATAGCCGACCTCGATGCGCATCTTGCGGTCGTCGCGCGAGATCAGCAGGAGCACGCCGTTGTTCTCGCCCGCCTGGCCGAGCCCCCAAGCACGGAACAGTTTGTTGGCGTAGGATTCGATGTCATCGCCGCCAAGGCTCGGCACGGTGGCGACGACGATCTGGTCCGATCCCTTCTTCTCGAAGTCGGCGAGCTTCTCAGTCAGCGAGGCTTCCGTCGCCGCGTCGATCATGCCGGCATCGTCGACCACCCGGCCGGTGAGCTTCGGCAGTTCGGCGGCGAAGGCCGGAAAAATCAGGAAGAGGGCAAGCAGAAGCGCAAGAACCCCTCCCTCTCGAGGAGAGGGTGGCCGCGTAGCGGACGGGAGGGGTCGCCTCCACCACGCCAGCACAAAGAAGAACCTCCGGCACTGCCGAGGTGACCCCTCCCGCCTCGCTTCGCTCGGCACCCTCCCCTCAAGGGGGAGGGATCGCGACGCGCCGATCCTTGCGAACATCACGAACAGTCTTCAGCCGCCCTGCCCGCTGCCGCCGGTCGTCGTCCCGCCGCTGGTATTGCCGCCGCCGAAGTCCACCTTCGGCGGCTCCATCTTGTCCTCGGCCACGGTGAAGTTCTGGAACGGCTGGTTGGAGCGGAACCACAGGGTCGCCCACAGGACGGACGGGAACGTACGCAGCGTCAGATTGTAGTCCTTGACCGCCTGGATGTAGTCGCGGCGCGCCACCGCGATGCGGTTCTCGGTGCCTTCGAGCTGCGCCTGCAGGGCCAGGAAGTTCTGGTTGGCCTTGAGATCGGGATAGTTCTCGGTGATCGCCAGGAGCCGCGATAGCGCGCCGGTTAGCCCGGACTGGGCGTCCTGGAATTTCTTGAAGGCCTCCGGATCGGACAGCGTTTCCGGGCTCACCGTCACCTGCGTCGCCTTCGAGCGCGCCTCGACGACAGCCTCCAGCGTGCCCTTTTCGTGCGCGGCATAGCCCTTCACGGTTTCCACCAGGTTGGGGATCAGGTCGGCGCGGCGCTGGTACTGGTTCAACACTTCGCTCCAAGCCGCCTTGGCGTTCTCCTCGGCCGTGGGGATAGTGTTGTAGCCGCAGCCGGCGAGCAGCGGCAGCAGCGCCGCCATCACCAGGAAGGTGAGCAGGTTGCGCAGGGAAGGAAGCGGTGCAAGACGGTCTGCGTGCATCGAAAGGCCCTCATGGGATCGGATGCCGAAGCAATAGCACAAACCGCGGCCAAGGAAACGGCAGGTCGCGCGTGGCATGGCCGCAGCGCTTCGGCAGGCCCTGTGCAGGCTTGCCGCGACCGGCTAAGCTGGCCGCGAAAACGGGATCGACCATGGCTGGCAAGCAGAACGGCGACGGCGAGGCCGAATCGCAGCGCATATTGCGGCGTCTGGCCGCGGAGAGCGAGCCGGGCGGTACGTTCGTCGCCCGCATGACCGGCCGCGCCCGCGATCATCTGTCGGCGGCCGACGTCGATTCGTCCGACCGCATTGAGCAGATCGGCACCCGCATCGGCCGCTGGCTGGCCGCCGCCATCACCGTCGCCGTGCTGGTCGGCTTCGTCCTGTTCCTCATGCAGCGCGGTTAGACATCCATGGACGAGAGCATTCCAGGCGGCGGCGCACGCGCGGTCATCGTCGTTTCCAGCCATGTCGCCCGCGGCTCGGTGGGCAACCGCGCCGCCGTCTTCGCGCTGGAGACGCTCGGCTTCCCGGTCTGGGCGGTGCCCACCGTCATATTGCCCTGGCATCCCGGCCACGGCCGCGCCACAAGGATCGTTCCGCCGACGGAACAGTTTTCGGCGCTGTTGGCCGACCTGGCCCGCGCGCCCTGGCTGGGCGAGGTTGGCGCCGTTCTGTCGGGCTACCTCGGCGAAGCGGGACAGGCCGAGGCCATCGCCGATCTCGTCAAGGCCGTGAAGGCGAAGAACCCCGCCGCACTCTATGTCTGCGACCCGGTGATGGGCGATTCGGGCGGTCTCTACGTGCCTGAGGCGACGGCGGTGGCGCTGCGCGACCGGCTGATGCCGCTGGCCGACATCGCCACGCCGAACCGCTACGAACTGCAATGGATGGCAGCGGTTGCCCTCCCCGACATCCGCTCCACGATCGCCGCCGCGCTCGACGCCGGTCCGGCCACCATGCTGGTGACCTCGGCGCCGGCCATGATGGCGGGCGGTACCGGCAACATCCTGCTCGACGGCAACCAGGCGCTGATGGCCGAGCATCGCCTGATCGAGCGGCCACCTAATGGGCTGGGCGACCTGACCGCCGCCGTCTACCTGGCGCGCATCCTGTCCGGCCAGTTGCCGGCCAAGGCGCTGCAGACGACCACGGCCGCCGTCTACGAGATCCTCGCCCGCACCGCCAAGCGCGGCGGCGACGAGCTGCAGCTCGAAACGGATGCGCAGAGCCTGTCGCATCCCATGGCCATGGTGCAGCTGCGCCACCTGCTGCATCCGGGGCGGGACCGCCGCGCGTGAGCGCGGCCCGCGCCGCGACGCTTGCCGGCGTCGACGGCTGCAAGGCTGGCTGGATCGCCGTTTGCGCACTACCGGGCCAGACGCCGTCCGTTTGCGTCATGCCGAGCTTCGCGGCTCTTCTGCAATCGCTGCCCGAGGATGCCACCGTCGCCGTCGATATGCCGATCGGCCTGCCGGATTTCACGGCCAAAGGCGGGCGCGGACCGGAGGCTCTGGTGCGGCCGCTTCTGGGCGAACGTCAGTCCAGCGTCTTTTCCATCCCCTCGCGTGCCGCCGTCTACGCCGAGCCGGGGCCGTTCGCCGATGTCGAGGCCTGGTATGCGGCCCACCGGCGCGCCAGCGCGGTGGCGATGGCCACCTCCGATCCGCCACGCGGCGTTTCGATCCAGGCTTTCGGCATCTTCGCCAGGATTCGTGAGATCGACGCACTGCTGGTGGCGCAGTCGCGGTTGCGCGAACGTGTCTTCGAGAGTCACCCGGAAGTCGCCTTCTGGCGGCTGAACGGCGGACAGGCCATGCGCCTGCCCAAGAAGGTCAGGGGTGCGGTGAACCCCGCCGGCATGGAGGAGCGCAAAACGCTGCTTGCCCGCCATGGCTACGACCGCGCCTTTCTCGACCGGGCGCCGCCGCGCGGCGCGGCCGCCGACGACTTCCTCGACGCGGCGGCCATGCTCGTCATCGCAGGCCGGATCGCGCGCGGCGAGGCCCGTCCCTTCCCGGAGCCTCCCGGAACCGACCGCTTCGGCATTCCCGTGGCGATCTGGACCTGAAGCGCTGGCGATCGCCTGTAATTCGTCGTTGATCCGGGGCGTCGTTTCCCGCTACAGCCTTTGGCGACAGGATCATGATCCCTGCCAGAAAGGTTTCATATCTCCGATGCCCCTGCTTCCCGATCACCTCATCGCCGGCTACCGCAACTTCATCACCGGCCGCTATGTCAGCGAAAGCGATCACTACCGTTCGCTGGCGCGAGAAGGGCAGGCCCCGGAGACGATGATCATCGCCTGCTGCGATTCGCGCACCGCGCCGGAAACCGTGTTCGATGCCGGGCCGGGTGAACTGTTCGTGCTGCGCAACGTCGCCAACCTCATTCCGCCCTATGAGCCGGACGGCGAATACCACTCCACCTCGGCGGCGCTGGAATTCGCCGTGCAGAGCCTGAAGGTGAAGAACATCGTCGTCATGGGCCATGGCCGCTGCGGCGGCATCAAGGCGGCGCTGAGCCACAACAGCGCGGTGCCGCTGTCGCCCGGCGATTTCATCGGCAAGTGGATGAGCCTGATCTCGCCGGCCGCCGATACGGTCGCCGCCTCGACCATGATGACCACGGGAGAGCGGGCGACGGCGCTGGAACGCATCTCGATCCGCTATTCGATCGCCAACCTGCGCACCTTCCCCTGCATCAAGATCCTCGAGGACAAAGGCAAGCTCGCCTTGCACGGCGCCTGGTTCGACGTTTCGACCGGCGAACTGTGGGCGATGAACAAGGCGACCGGCGACTTCGAAAGGCCGGAGATCGGCTGAGGCGGGCGCACGGTTGCGCCGCCTGCCCCATCATCCTACATCGGCCATGGTCCCCCTTCTCCGCAACCATCCCGGAAAGTCCCCGCCATGTCCGACAAGCTCGACCTCGCCGCCCATCCGCTGACGCACTGGACGGGGCCGCTCGGCCTGCCTGACTTCACCCGTACCGGCGACGGCGATTTCGCCCTCGTCTTCGATGCGGCGCTCAAGGCGCACGAGGCCGAGATCGCGGCGATCGCCGACAATTCCGAGGCGCCGACCGTCGCCAACACGCTGGCCGCGCTGGAACTGTCGGGCCAGGCGCTCGACCGCGTGTCCTCGATCTTCTGGTGCAAGGCCGGCGCCAACACCAACGACACCCTCCAGGCGCTGGAGCGCGAGGTGTCGCCGAAGATGGCGCGGCATTTCTCCGCCATCTCGATGAACGAAAAACTGTTTGCCCGCATCGACGATCTTTACCAGCGCCGCGAAAAACTCGGCCTCGATGCCGAGACGCTGCGCGTGCTGGAAAAGACCTGGAAAGGGTTCGTCCGTTCCGGTGCGAAACTCGACGCCGCCGGCAAGAAGCGGCTCGCTTCGATCAACGAGGAACTCTCGTCGCTGGGCACGAAATTCGGCCAGAACGTACTGGCCGACGAGCGCGACTGGGCGCTGTTCCTCGACGCCCCTGACCTTGCCGGCCTGCCGGATTTCCTCAAGAGCGCCATGGCAGAGGCCGCCGAAATGCGCGGCCAGAAGGGCCGCTACGCCGTCACCCTGTCGCGCTCGATCTACGAGCCCTTCACCACCTTCTCCGAGCGGCGCGACCTGCGCGAAACCGCCTGGCGTGCCTTCACCATGCGCGGCCAGAACGGCGGCGCCTCCGACAACACGGCGGTGGTGCGGGATATGCTGGCATTGCGGTCCGAGAAGGCAAAACTGCTCGGCTATGACAGTTTCGCGGCGCTGAAGCTCGACGACACCATGGCCAAGACGCCGAAGGCCGTGCACGGCCTGCTTGATCCGGTGTGGCACAAGGCGCTGGAAAAGGCGGCAGCCGACCAGACCGAAATGGAGCGGCTGGCCATCGCGGCCGGCAGCAACGAGAAATTCGCCGCCTGGGACTGGCGCTTCTGGCAGGAGAAACTGCGCGCCGAAAAATTCGCCTTCGACGAGGCGGAACTGAAACCCTACCTGCAACTCGACAACGTCATTGCCGCCTGCTTCGATGTGGCGACGCGGCTGTTCGGCATCACCTTCGAGGAAAAGAAGGGGATCGCCGCCTGGCATGACGACGTGCGCACCTTCGTGGTGAAGAATGCGGACGGTTCCGAGCGCGGCCTGTTCCTTGCCGACCATTTCGCCCGGCCGTCGAAGCGCTCGGGCGCCTGGATGAGCAGCCTGCAATCCGGCTACCGGCTGGGCGATGGCGCCGCGCCCGTCATCTACAACATCATGAACTTCGCCAAGCCGCCGGCCGGCGAGGCCGCCCTGCTTTCGGTGGACGAGGCGAAGACCCTGTTCCACGAATTCGGCCATGCGCTGCACGGCCTGCTCACCGATGTGACATGGCCCTCGGTTTCCGGCACCTCCGTCAGCCGCGATTTCGTCGAGCTGCCCTCGCAGCTCTACGAGCATTGGCTGACGGTGCCTGAGGTTCTGGAAAAGCACGCGCTGCATGTGGCGACCGGCAAGCCGATGCCGAAGGCGCTGCTCGACAAGATGCTGGCCGCCCGCACCTTCGGCGCCGGCTTCGCCACCGTCGAATTCACCGCGTCGGCACTGGTCGACATGGCCTATCACGCACGCGCGGAAGCGCCGGTCGAGCCGCTTCGTTTCGAAGCCGAAACGCTGGCGAAGCTGGAAATGCCCGACACCATCGCCATGCGCCACCGCACCCCGCATTTCGGCCACGTCTTTTCCGGCGACGGCTATTCGGCCGGCTACTATTCCTACATGTGGTCCGAGGTGCTCGACGCCGACGCCTTCTCCGCCTTCGAGGAAACGGGCGATGCCTTCAATCCCGCACTGGCGAAGAAGCTGAAGGACAACATCTACGCCGCCGGTGGCTCGAAGGACCCCGAAGAGCTTTACAAGGCATTTCGCGGCAAGATGCCGACGGCCGACGCGATGATGGAGAAGCGGGGGCTGGTGTAGGTTTGTTTGGTGCGTCCTTCGAGGCTCGCTCCGCTCGCACCTCAGGATGAGGAGCGTGTGGTGTTAGTCCCTCCGAAATAGCGTGACGTCTTGCCCTGCTGATTGCGCGATGTCAGCGCGGGCCTCCCTCATCCTGAGGTGCGAGCGGAGCGAGCCTCGAAGGACGCACCTTCAGTTCTTCACACTCGCCCCGATCAGCAAATCCGCATTCCGCGCGACCACCTTCGACGGCCCGCCGGGACCGAAGAGTTGCGCGGAAATGTAGGCGCCCTCGATCAGGAGCAGCAGTCCGTCGCCCAGCACGTCGGGATCGCGCGCGCCCATCTCGGCTGCCATGGCGCGCAGGCGCCGGCGCAGTTCCTTCTTGTTGTCCTCGCTGACGGTGCGGGCGGGATGGCCTTCTTCCGGGTATTCGACCGCCGCGTTGGTCATGCCGCAGCCGCGATAGCCCTTCTTCTGCGAGCGTTGCCCGACGCCCTCGAGGAAATCGACGATCTGGCGGCGCGCATCGCCGGGATGCCGTTTCACGGATTCGTCGAAACGGGCCCAGAAATCACGGTCGTATTGCCTGAGATAGGAGGCCGCCAACTCGTCCTTGGAGGGAAAGGACCGGTAGAGGCTGGGTTTCGTCACGCCGGCCTTGCGGACGATCTCGTCGACGCCGATGGCGCGGATGCCTTCGCGGTAGAACAGCTCGCGCGCCACGCCGAGGATCTTTTCAGCCGCCTTGGGGGCCGCCGCATGCGAATCGCTGATGTTCGCATCAATATTTTTGTCAGCAGACATTTCACCGCTCGCTTGACAATGTTACTGACCGGTACGTATGTCATGCGGTCAAAGATTGCAACGTACCGGTCAGTAACATGAACAGTGCCATCGCTCAATCCCGTCCCTTCGGCCAGCGCTACGCCTTCGTCGTCGTCGGCGTCATTTTCGTCAGCCTTTTGATCGCGGCGGGCCTGCGTTCGGCGCCGGCCGTCATGATGGTGCCGCTGGAGGAAAGCCTCGGCTGGCGCCGCGACGTCATCTCCTTCGGCGCCGCCACCGGCATCTTCCTCTACGGCCTCGCCGGCCCCTTCGCCGCCGCGCTGATGGAGCGCATCGGCCTGCGCCGCACGCTCGTCGGCGCCTTCGTGCTGATGTCGGGCTCGACCGCGCTGTCGCTGTTCATGACAGAGGCCTGGCAGTTCGTCGTCACCTGGGGCGTCTTTTCCGGCATCGGCTCGGGCGCGGTGGCGACCGTTCTAGGCGCCACCGTCGTCAACCGCTGGTTCAAAACCAATCGCGGCCTCATCATGGGCCTGATGTCGGCCTCCAGCGCCACCGGCCTGCTGGTCTTCCTGCCGCTGCTCGCCTCGCTGGCTCAGTCCGGCGGCTGGCGTCCGGTAGCGCTCGCCGTCTCCATCGCCACAGCTTGCCTGATCCCGCTGGTTTTCCTGCTGGTGCCGGAGCGGCCCTCTTCGATCGGCACGGTGCGCTTCGGCGCCGAGGCCGACGACGTGCCGCCGGTGTCGCCGGCATCGCAGGGCAATTTCATCGCCCACACGCTGGGCACCTTGAAGCGGGCGGCGACCACGCGGGTGTTCTGGTATCTGTTCGCCACCTTCTTCATCTGCGGCTTCACCACCAACGGGCTGGTCGGCACGCATCTGATCGCTTTCTGCAGCGACCAGGGCATCGGCGAGATCCAGGCTGCCGGCCTGTTGTCGCTGATGGGCATCTTCGACCTGATCGGCACCACCTTTTCCGGCTGGCTGACCGACCGCTTCGACCCCCGCAAGCTGCTCGGCGTCTATTATTCGATCCGTGGCCTTGCGCTGATCTACCTGCCGTTTTCCGGCTTCTCGGGCACGGCGCTGATCGTCTTCGCCGTCTTCTACGGGCTGGACTGGATCGCCACCGTGCCGCCGACGCTGCGGCTCACCAACGAAGCCTTCGGCGACCGCAGCGGCCCGATCGTCTTCGGCTGGATCGTCGCCGGTCACCAGGTGGGTGCGGCCGCAGCCGCCTATTTCGGCGGCGTCATGCGCGAGATGCAGGGCGACTACCAGCTCGCCTTCGTCATTGCCGGCATGACCGGCGTCATCGCCGCCTGCCTGGCGCTGCTCATCAACACCGACCGGCCGAGCTTCGATCCCGAACCGCAGACCGCGTAACGAGTCGGCATATCAGGCGTAGCGGCGGGCGAAGGCGACGCACACGACCACCACGGCGGTCGCCGCGATCATCGTCCAGGCGATCGGCTCGTGCAGCAAAAGGCCGGCCAGCAGAAGCCCGAAGAAGGGCTGCAATAGCTGCAGCTGGCCGACGCCGGCGATGCCGCCCAGCGCCAGGCCGCGATACCAGAAGACGAAGCCGATCAGCATCGAGAACACCGAGACATAGGCGAGGCCGAGCCAGGCCGGCACGCTTATCGCCTCCCATGTAGCCGGCAAGGTGGCGAGCATGATCGCCAGCATCACCGGCAGCGACAAGGCCAGCGCCCAGGAGATGACCTGCCAGCCGCCGAGACGCCGTGACAGTGTGGCCCCTTCGGCATAGCCGAGCCCGCACAGGAGGATCGCCGCCACCATCAGGAGATCACCTTCCAGCGAGCCGGAGCCACCACCTGACAGGGCGAAGCCGACGACGGTGGCGCTGCCGATGCCTGAAAACAGCCAGAAGGCCGGCTTCGGCCGCTCGCCGCCGCGCAGCACGCCGAAGATGGCTGTGGCGAGCGGCAGCAGGCCGACGAAGACGATGGAATGCGCCGCCGTGATGTGCTGGAGCGCCAGTGCCGTCAGCAACGGGAAGCCGACCACGACGCCGAGTGCCACCACGGCGAGCGGCACGATGTCCTGCCGCCGAGGCCATGTCTGGCGCAGCAGCAGAAGCAACAGCGCGCCGAGCGCCGTGGCGATCACCGCCCGCGCCGAAGTCAGGAACAGCGGCGAAAAGCCCTCCACCGCGACCCGTGTCGCCGGCAGCGAGCCGCTGAAGATCACCACGCCCAGCATGCCGCTGCCCCAACCGTCCGCCGTTCTCATCGTACCTCCCGCTCTGTCGGATTTCGCCTTAGAGCTAGCCGAGGGCCGCTGGCACGAACAGGGACGATGCGATACAATTCCGAAGAACTGTATTGGTTCGATCACCTGTACGGATTGAAACATGAACGACCAGACAGCGACACGCACCGGCGCGGTGATGGCGGCGATCCGCGCCCGGATCGCCGGCCGCGCGCTCGGTGCCGGCGACCGGCTGCCCTCGATTCGCCGTTTCGCCGCCACCATGGGCGTCTCGCCGGCGACGGTGGTCGAAGCCTACGACCGGCTCGCCGCCGAGGGGCTGATCCGCGCCCGGCGCGGTTCCGGCTTCTACGTCGCGGCAACCGCGCAGGTGCCGCTGGCGTTGGCGCAGACCGGCCCGTTGCTCGAGCGCGCCGTTGATCCGTTCTGGGTGTCGCGCCAGTCGCTCGATGCCGATCCCTCGATGCTGATGCCGGGTTGCGGCTGGCTGCCGGCCGACTGGATGCCGCATGAGGCGCTGCGCCGCGCCATGCGGACGCTGGCGCGCGCCGACGACCATATCCTCTCCGATTACGGCGCCACGCGCGGCTCGCCGGCATTGCGCCGGCTCCTGCTGTGGCGTCTTGCCGAGGACGGCATCGAAGCGTCTCCCGAGCAGATCATGCTGACGGCCTCCGGCACGCAGGCGGTCGACCTGATCTGCCGCTTCCTGCTTTCGCCGGGCGACACCGTGCTGGTGGACGACCCCTGCTACTTCAATTTCCGCGCCCTGCTGCGCGCGCATCAGGTCGAGCTTGCGAGCGTGCCCTATACGCCTTCCGGCCCGGATGTCGCCGCTTTCGAGGCGACCGTCGCCGAGCGGCGGCCGCGCCTCTACATCACCAATTGCGCCCTGCACAATCCGACGGGCGCAACGCTCTCGCCGCAGACCGCGCACCGCCTGCTCAACATCGCCGCCGCGAATAAGCTGACCATCGTCGAGGACGACATCTTCGCAGATTTCGAGCCCGAGCCCTCGCCGCGCCTGTCGGCGCTCGACGGGCTGGAGCGCGTTATCCGCATCGGTTCCTTTTCCAAGACGCTGTCTGCCTCGGTGCGCTGCGGCTACATCGCGGCACGGCGCGACTGGATCGACGGCCTGATCGACCTGCAGGTCGCCACCGCCTTCGGCGGTCCGAGCCCGGTCGCCGCCGAAATGATCGCCGGCATGCTGGCCGGCGGCTTCTATCGCAAGCATATGGAGGAGCTGCGCCGGCGGCTGGCGCGGGCACGGCGCGACGTCGCCGGGCGATTGCAAACTCTCGGCATCGAACCGTGGCTGATGCCGCGCGGCGGCTTCTACCTGTGGTGCCGCCTGCCGGGCGGGTTCGATGCCGCCGACCTTGCGCGCGCCGTTCTCGCCGACAAGGTCGTGCTGGCGCCGGGCAACGTCTTCAGCGTCTCGCAATCGGCGCCGGATTTCCTGCGCTTCAACGTCGCGCAGTCGGGCGATCCGCACATCATGGCCGCGCTCGCACGGGCGATGAAGCGGTAGACGCCAGCGCTGCCTTTCCAGTGCTTCGCCTGCCCGCGTGCCGTTCCGGCGCTTCGAACATCAACGTGCCGTTCCGGCACAGGGCGCGCTGTATCGCTTCAAGACGCTGACGGCCCGCTACCCACTCACACGTTCCATCGTGGCGAGGTTTTCGTAAAACGCGGATGCCGGCTGGCTGGCCGCTTACCGATCGTTCACCATATTGCGCAGCATGGTTCAATGAAACCAATAGGTTAACGACAGGTCCAGCTTCCGGCATCGTGTTTGGGCCGATACGGCCGGATTCCTGCATCGGGCCTTTCGAAAGGAACCTCATACCCACGCCGCGCCAACCCGGCGGCGTGTCCATTTCTACCAGGCAGCTTGCGGCACCGAACCGGATGCCGCTTTCCAGGCGATCGCCCGCATCATCAAGCGGCTGGCGCAGGCTTGGTAGAGCCCTCGTCCTCGGCGCCGGTTCGCCGGGATCTTGCGGTCCGTCCCGCGGCGATCGATCCGCGATCGCCGGCCGGCGCCCGAGGCGAGGGTAGAGAGGCGGGGGAGACAACGAAAAGGCCGCCGCTTCTTGCGAAGCCGGCGGCCTTCCCGTGTCTTTCGTCCAGTGCGCGGCCCGTGGCACGATCCCGATTGCCTGAGGCTTGGGATCAAGCGCCGCGCGTCACGCGCTTCAGCGGAGAGACTGCTCCCCGTGAAGGCGATCCGCCGGGACCACGCTCTGGAAAACGAAATCACTCGACATCGGATCACCTCCTTTCGATTGGTTGAACACACCCCTATGATGGGGTGCCAGAGCGTGATTTGCAAGGAGGGGCACCGCGCATGAAGCCGCCGCTGTCAGCGCGCCGGATCGCACTGGCGCTTTTGGTCATCGCCGTCGGTGCCGCGCAGCCGTCTGACGCCTTCGCCGCGAGCTGCAAGCAGGCCAGCACCTGCGAAGAGGCTGTTGTCATGTGGTGCGGCGGCTACAGCCGCGCCGACGGCGATGGTGACGGCATTCCTTGCGAAAACGTCTGCCATTCGCTGGAGCAGGTTCAGAAGATCAAGAAAGAGATCGGCTGCTGACTGGCGGTGGGGGGCCTCAGAGGAAGCGCAGCGTGTCGCCCTCGCGGATGCGTCCCGGCCGGTCGACGGTGCAATAGACGCCGATGTTGTGCCCGTTGTGGCGCACCAGCGTGCGCAGGATGCCCGGATCGTTGTCGAACCCGTCCTGGGCGATGACGGTGAAGCCGCAGCGCCGGCACGGTTCCGAAACGGTCAGTTCCAGATCGCCGATGGCGAGCCGGCGGCCGAGCCAGGCCGACTCGGGAAATTCGCCTTCCACCTCTGGCATGGCGACGAGGATGCTCGGGCGAAAGCGCCGCGGGTCCGGGTCGCCATCGGGATGCAATGCCTTGAGGCGAGCAAGAGACGCGGTCGTCAACAGATGCACGGGCGCCTTGCGGTAGCGTGGCGCGACGGTGGAGCCGTCGGCAAGCTGCGGCGCGGCGTCGGTGTAAGGCCGCACGGCGACCTCGAAGCCGAGGTAGTCGCCGATCTCCGCATCGCTCGCCGCGTCGGGTGCGGTCAGCCATTCGCCGTCGGGCGTCCTCACTTCCAGCCCGCCGCCCTCCGACAGCCGCGTACGGACGCGGGGAGCCCGGTCCCATTTCGCAGGATTCCGGTCGGGAGCGGCGACGATGCCGCTCGCGACGTCGAATAGCCCGTAGCCGCGGTCGCCTTCGGCCCCGTCGGGACCGAAGGAAAGAGCCTGCATCGGCTGTCCGGCGAGCGAACTCACCGGATAGCGCCACAGGCCGGCCACCTGTCCAAGATCGGTCATCGCAGCCAGCCGAATCGCCTCACGCCCGCTTGTTCTGCCGGTTGGCGATCAGGTCGTCGACGACGCTCGGATCGGCCAGCGTCGAGGTATCGCCCAGCGCGCCGAATTCGTCCTCGGCGATCTTGCGCAGGATGCGGCGCATGATCTTGGCCGAGCGCGTCTTCGGCAGGGCCGGCGCGAACTGGATCTTGTCGGGCGTGGCGATGGCGCCGATCTCCTTGCGCACATGGGCGATCAGGTCCTTGCGCAAGGCCTCGCTGCCCGTCTCGCCCTCGTTAAGCGTGACGTAGCAGTAGATGCCCTGCCCCTTGATGTCGTGCGGGTAGCCGACCACGGCAGCCTCAGACACCTTGTCGTGCGAGACCAGCGCCGATTCCACCTCGGCCGTGCCCATGCGATGGCCGGAGACGTTGATGACGTCGTCGACGCGGCCGGTGATCCAGTAGTAGCCGTCCTCGTCGCGGCGGCAGCCGTCGCCGGTGAAATACTTGCCCTTGTAGGTGGAGAAGTAGGTCTGGACGAAACGGTCATGATCGCCAAAGACCGTGCGCATCATGCCCGGCCACGGTTCCTTGATGCACAGGTTGCCGCTGCCCTCGCCCTCGATGGTCTTGCCGTCGCCGTCGACGATCTCCGGCACCACGCCGAAGAACGGCCTGGTCGCCGAGCCGGCCTTGAGGTCGGTCGCACCCGGCAGCGGCGTGATCAGGATGCCGCCGTTCTCGGTCTGCCACCAGGTATCGACGATCGGGCATTTCTTCTCGCCGACGACGTTGAAATACCACTCCCAGGCTTCCGGGTTGATCGGCTCGCCGACGGAGCCCAGCACGCGCAGGCTCTTGCGCGACGACTTCTTCACCCATTCCTCGCCGGCGCCCATCAGCGCGCGGATAGCGGTGGGCGCGGTGTAGAAGATGTTGACCTTGTGCTTGTCGACCACCTCCCAGAAGCGCGACGGCGTCGGATAGTTCGGCACGCCCTCGAACATCAGCGTCGTGGCGCCGTTGGCGAGCGGGCCGTAGAGGATATAGGAGTGGCCGGTCACCCAGCCGACATCGGCCGTGCACCAGTAGATGTCGCCGTCATGGTAGTCGAAGACATACTGGTGCGTCATCGACACATAGACGAGATAGCCGCCGGTGGTGTGCAGCACGCCCTTCGGCTTGCCGGTCGAACCGGAGGTGTAGAGGATGAACAGCGGGTCCTCCGCCTTCATCTTCTCGGGAGGGCAGGCGGGCTTCACCGAGGCCGCTTCCTCGTGCAGCCATACGTCGCGCCCTTGCACCCAGTTGATCTTGCCGCCGGTACGGCGCACCACGACGACCTTGTCGACCTTGACGCCGGCCTTGCCCGCGATCTCGATCGCCTTGTCGGTGTTGTCCTTCAGCGGGATGTGCTTGCCGGCACGCAGGCCCTCGTCGGCGGTGATGACGAAATTCGACTGGCAGCCTTCGATGCGGCCGGCCAGCGCATCCGGCGAGAAGCCGCCGAACACCACCGAATGGATGGCGCCGATGCGCGTGCAGGCGAACATCGCATAGGCCGCCTCCAGGATCATCGGCAGGTAGATGGTGACGCGGTCGCCCTTCTTGACGCCGTGCTTCTTCAGCACGTTGGCGAAGCGGCAGACCTGCTCGTGCAATTCGTTGTAGGTAACCTTCTTCTCGTCATAGGGGTTGTCGCCTTCCCAGATGATGGCGACCTGATTGCCGCGCTTCTTGAGATGCCGGTCGATGCAGTTGTAGGAGACGTTGGTCAGTCCGTCCTCGAACCACTTGATCGACACTTTGCCGGTGAAGGAGGCGTTCTTGACCTTGGTATAGGGCTTGAACCAGTCGATGCGCTTGCCGTGCTTGCCCCAGAACTTGTCCGGATTCTTTACGCTATCTGCGTACCACTTCAGATAGGTCTCATTGTCGATCAGCGCGTTCTTCTTCCACGCCGCCTGGACCTTGTGAACGTGAACCTCGGACATTTCCAGTATTCCTCCTCAATCAGCCGACCGCATGAGGCGGCCGCCGCAGCGGCGGGACCGCTGCGTTCGGTGGCATTATTAACAGTTCCGCCCCGAGGGCAATATTAGACGTTCGGTTTGCATGAGGCGTTGCGGCGCCCGACCGGCGATCCCATCTTGTTAGCCGACGATTAACCATCCCGGCGCACAGTTTTGACCGGGAGGAACGGCTCGAAGCTGACGAGGCAGCCATGCACGAGCATTCCGAGATGGACCTTTTGCTGAAAGGCTACGGCCTGACGACAGCGAAGATCCTCTATCACTATCCGGACCACCCCCACCTGCTGCAGACCTATGTCTGGCAGGACTACGACCTGGCGCCGAAATTCCCGGCGCTGTTCGCCTTCATCGATTTCTGGAAAACGAAGCTCGACGGTCCGCTGCATTCGGTCGTCTATTCGCACCAGCGGCTGATTTCGCCGAGCGAATGGCGCAAGATCGACGGCGAGTTCGTGCTGCACTGAACGGAGCTAGGTAACCAGAACCGGGGTGCTGTGAACGCGCCGCGCCTTCGGCTATGATGCTGCGAGCGACTGCGGGTGGAGCGGCGAGGCGGCGATGCCCGATAACTGGTGCCTGATCTTTTCCGACGGTACGGGCCAGCGCGGCGTGCGCAACGATGCCGGCGTACGCAACACCAACGTCTTCCAGATGTTCGCCGCGGCGGAAGGCAAGATCTATCTCGACGCCTTCTACGATCCCGGCCTCGGCGCGCCGGAGGAAGGGGAGAACGACTGGGGCCGCACCTTGCGCAACCTGTGGTCCAAGGCCACCGGCTGGGGCATCAGCGCTAACATCGCCGACTGCTACGAGGCGTTGATGCTGCGCTGGAGGCCGGGTGTGAAGATCGGCCTGTTCGGTTTCAGCCGCGGCGCCTATACGGTGCGCTGCCTGGGCGGCGTGCTGGCGACCTGCGGCATCGCCATGACGGATGGTGGCGCG
Source organism: Ollibium composti (assembly GCF_004801285.1). GTDB lineage: Bacteria > Pseudomonadota > Alphaproteobacteria > Rhizobiales > Rhizobiaceae > Mesorhizobium > Mesorhizobium composti. The sequence continues at coordinate 201,278 of NZ_SSNY01000005.1, read as the reverse complement.
CCGATCCCGGCCGACAAGGAGGGCGAAGGCGCCAAAAGGCGGCGCGCCATCGCCGAAGCCGCGGTGAGCGCCTACAAGATCCGCAACGAAAGCGAACGCAAGGCGGCGGGCAAGGCCTTCGCACGCAAATACGGCGCGGCGCCGGTGATGCCCGACGTGATCGGCGTCTTCGATACCGTCAAGGCGCTCGGCCTGCCCGGCGTCATGGACCTGGTCAACCCCTGGCGGCACCAGTTCCACGACAACGAACTGTCGGTGCGCGTTCCGGTCGGCCTGCAGGCGCTGTCGATCGACGAGGACCGCAAGGCTTTCCTGCCGGTGCCATGGGCCGATGTCGATGCGGAGGGCCGGGCCGCCGGGCAGGTCATCGAGCAGGTCTGGTTTCCCGGCGTCCATTCCGATGTCGGCGGCGGCTATCAGGACGACTGGCTGCTGGCCGACCTCGCGCTCGACTGGATGCTGTCGCGGCTGCGCGACGTGGCGCGCCTGCACATTCCGCTGACCGTCACCATGCGCGACAACCTGCTCGGCCGCCAGCACGACGAACGCACCGGCCTCGGCATCTTCTGGCTGCCGGTCGAGCGCAGCGTCCGCGGCGAGAGCGTCGATATCGATCCGCTCTGCCGCAAGATCGAGGACCGCTTCGAGCACTACGCGCCGCCCTACCGGCCGGTGCCGCTCAGGCGCCATCCGCGTGTAAAGCGCTTCTATCGCTCTTAAGACGCTATCTGTGACCGAAGATGGCCGAACCGACGCGCACCGACGTGGCGCCGAAGGCCACCGCCGTCTCGTAGTCGCCCGACATGCCCATCGACAGCTTTTCCACGCCCGCCTGCCCAGCCAGCTTTTCCAGCAGGGCGAAATGCGGTCCGGGATTCTCGTCGGCCGGCGGGATGCACATCAGCCCCTCGACGGCGAGGCCGTGGATTTCGCGGCAGCGGGCGACGAAGGCGACCGCCTCCGCAGGCTCGATGCCGGCCTTCTGTGGCTCGGAGCCGATGTTCACCTGAACGTAGAGCCGCAGCACCTTGCCCTGCTTCTTCATCTCCTTGGCAAGCTCGGCGGCGATCTTGTCGCGGTCGACCGTCTCGATGACGTCGAACAGCGCCACCGCTTCCTTCGCCTTGTTGGATTGCAACGGGCCGATGAGGTGCAGTTCAATGCCAGGAAACTCGTCCCTTAGCACCGGCCATTTGCCTTGCGCTTCCTGTACGCGGTTCTCGCCGAAGACGCGCTGGCCGGCAGTGAGGACGGGGCGGACGGCATCGGCATCGAAGGTCTTCGACACGGCGACCAGCGTGACGGCGCCGGCCGGTCGCCTGGCCTCGCTCTCGGCGGCGGCGATCCTGGCCTTGACTTCGGCAAGGCGTGAGGGCGCATCGTTCATGTCCGGCTCCAGCGTGTTTTTGTCCGGCGGCGCGGGGCCTTGCGGTTGACGGGTCTGTCAAACCATGGTGAAGACCGCAGCGGTCGTCCTCCCCGTGCTTTTAAGTGAAATTCGTCCCATGGCAACCGAACGATACAATCCGCGCGCATCCGAGCCGAAGTGGCAGAAGACCTGGGACGCCGAAAAGCTCTTCGAAACGAAGAACGACGACCCGCGGCCCAAATACTACGTGCTGGAGATGTTCCCCTACCCCTCCGGGCGCATTCACATGGGCCACGTGCGCAACTACACGATGGGCGACGTGGTGGCGCGCTGGCGCCGGGCTTGTGGCTATAACGTGCTGCATCCGATGGGCTGGGACGCCTTCGGCCTGCCGGCGGAGAACGCGGCGCGGGACAACAAGGTGAACCCGCGCGACTGGACCTACAAGAACATCGCCACGATGAAGGGCCAGCTGAAGACGATGGGCCTGTCGCTCGACTGGTCGCGCGAGATCGCCACCTGCAACGCCTCCTATTATCGGCACCAGCAGAAAATGTTCCTGGACTTCTGGAAGGGCGGGCTGGTCGAGCGCAGGGCGGCCAAGGTCAACTGGGACCCGGTCGACATGACCGTGCTCGCCAACGAGCAGGTCATCGACGGCAAGGGCTGGCGCTCCGGCGCGCCGGTCGAGCAGCGCGACCTGACGCAATGGTTCTTCAAGATCACCTCGGCCAGCCAGGACCTGCTGGACAGCCTCGACACGCTGGAGCGCTGGCCCGACAAGGTCAAGCTGATGCAGGCCAACTGGATCGGCCGTTCCGAGGGCCTGCTGATCCGCTGGAAGCTGGACGCCGCCACCGCGCCGGCCGGTGAGAGCGAGCTGGAAGTCTACACCACCCGGCCCGACACCATTTTCGGCGCGTCCTTCATGGCGATCGCCGCCGACCATCCGCTGGCGAAGAAGGCGGCCGAGAGCAAGCCGGAACTCGCCGCCTTCATCGAGGACATCCGCCATCGCGGCACCTCGGCGGCCGAACTGGAAACGGCCGAGAAGCGCGGCTTCGACACCGGCATCCGCGTCGTCCATCCCTTCGATCCGGACTGGACGCTGCCGGTCTACGTCGCCAATTTCGTCCTGATGGACTACGGCACTGGCGCCATCTTCGGCTGCCCCGGCCACGACCAGCGCGACCTGGACTTCGCCAATAAATACGGCCTGCCCGTCATCCCGGTCGTGCTGCCCGACGGCGCCGCCGCCGACGGATTCCAGATCACCGAAGAAGCCGTCGTCGACGAGGGCGCGATGATCAATTCGCGCTTCCTCGACGGCATGCGTTTCCGCGAGGCCTTCGATCAGGTCGCCGATCGCCTCGAGGCGATCACCGCCGGCAATCGCCCGCAAGCCGAGCGCAAGGTGCAGTTCCGCCTGCGCGACTGGCTCATCTCGCGCCAGCGCTACTGGGGCTGTCCGATCCCGGTCATCCACTGCGAAGCCTGCGGCGCCGTGCCGGTGCCGGATTCGGCGCTGCCGGTGGAACTGCCGACCGACGTCTCCTTCGAAAAGCCGGGCAATCCGCTCGACCATCACCCCACCTGGAAGCACGTCGCCTGCCCGCAATGCGGCAAGCAGGCCACGCGCGACACCGACACGATGGACACCTTCGTCGACTCGTCCTGGTATTTCGCCCGCTTCACCGACCCGTGGAACGAGAAGGCGCCGACGACGCTCGCCTATGTCGACGGGCCGAACGGCTGGCTGCCGGTCAACCAGTATATCGGCGGCATCGAGCATGCCATCCTGCACCTGCTCTATTCGCGCTTCTTCGCCCGCGCCATGAAGGCGACCGGCCACCTGAACGAGGTGAAAGAGCCGTTCGAGGGCCTGTTCACGCAAGGCATGGTCGTGCACGAGACCTATCGCAACCGGAACGGCTGGGTGACGCCGGCCGAAGTCAAGGTCGAGGACTTCGACGGCACGCGCAAGGCCTTCATGCTTTCGGACGGCACGCCGGTCGAGATCGGTTCGATCGAGAAGATGTCGAAGTCGAAGAAGAACGTCGTCGACCCCGACGACATCATCGGCAGCTACGGCGCCGACACGGCGCGCTGGTTCATGCTGTCGGACTCGCCGCCCGAGCGCGACGTGATCTGGACGGAGGCCGGCGTCGAAGGCGCGCACCGCTTCGTTCAGCGCGTCTGGCGGCTGGTATCGGAAGCCGCGCCGGCCGTCGCCGGTGTCGCGGGCGCGGCTGCGTCCGGCGGCGAGGCCGCGGCGCTGTCGAAGGGCGCGCACAAGATCCTGAAGGCCGTCGGCGAGGATATCGGCCGGCTGCATTTCAACCGGGCGGTGGCGCGCGTCTATGAACTGACCAACCTTCTGTCGCCGCAGGTGGCCGAGGTCGCCGCCGGCAAGGCGGTCGACCTGCCGGCGGTGCGGCAGGGGCTGGATTTCCTCGTCGCTATGATCGCGCCGATGATGCCGCACCTGGCCGAGGAATGCTGGGCGGCGCTGGGCGGCGAAGGGCTGGTGGCCGAACGGCCGTGGCCGGCCTTCGATCCGGTACTGGTGGTCGACAACGACGTCACCTATCCGGTGCAGATCAACGGCAAGAAGCGCGGCGATTTGACAATCTCGCGCGACGCAGACCAAGCTGCCGTCGAAAAAGCAGTGCTGGCGCTCGATTTCATGATAAAGGCGCTGGACGGCAAGCCGCCGCGCAAGGTGATCGTCGTGCCGCAGAGGATCGTCAATGTCGTTGCCTGACGCCGAACCATCGCACCGCGCCGGCAGCGCATTCCTGCGCCGGCTCGCCATTGCCGGCGCCGCCGCTTCGGCGTTGCTTGCCGCCGGCTGCACGGTGCGGCCGCTCTATTCCGACGCGCCGCTCGGCAATTCGACCGTCAGCGCCAGGGCGGAGCTGGCCTCGATCGCGGTCAAGCCGGTGAGTTCGCGCTATGCCCAGCAGGTCCGCAACAACCTGATCTTCGGCCTTTACGGCGGGGCGCAGGCACCGGCCGCGCCAACCTATTCGCTGGCGCTCAACGTCTCCGAACTGGTCCAGTCCGCGGCGACCATCCAGGTTACCACCGATGTCGACCAGCCGACCGCCGGTACGGTGACGCTCACGGCGGCCTATACGCTGACCGACGCCCAGACGGGCAAGACGGTTGCCGCCGGCACGCGCTCGATCTCGTCTTCCTACGACAAGCCGTCGCAGGAATTCGCCAACTACCGGGCGCAGATCGACGCCGAGAACCGTGCAGCGCGCGAACTCGGCGAAGTATTGCGTCTGGCGCTGGCGCAGGACCTGGCGAAGAAGGCCCGCTGACGGCCATCGCAGATCACTGCCCGAATCCCCAGAAAGGAGCGACCGCGCCCAAAAGCCGGTCGCCTCGATGATCAGCCGATGGTCTGGCCGGTCTTGGCCCAGTCGGCCAGGAACTGCTCCAGGCCCTTGTCGGTCAGCGGATGCTTGACCAGCGCCTTCAGCGTCGCCGGCGGTACGGTCGCCACGTCGGCGCCGATCATCGCCACTTCCTTGACGTGATTCACGGTGCGGATCGAAGCGGCCAGGATCTCGGTCTTGAAATCGTAGTTGTCGTAGATGGTGCGGATTTCCGAGATCAGTTCGACGCCGTCGATGCCCATGTCGTCGATACGGCCGATGAAGGGCGAAATGAAGGTGGCGCCGGCCTTGGCGGCGAGCAGCGCCTGGTTGGCCGAGAAGCACAGCGTCACGTTGACCATGCGGTCCATGTCGTTGCGGATGGAGCGGCAGGCCTTGAGACCATCCCAGGTCAGCGGCACCTTGATGGCGATGTTGTCGGCGATCTTCGACAGCACCTTGGCCTGCTGCATCATGCCGTCGTAGTCGGTGGCGGTCACTTCCGCCGAGACGGGACCTTCGACGATGTCGCAGATCTGCTTGGTCACCTCGGTGATCTTGCCGCCGGATTTCATGATCAGCGACGGATTGGTGGTGACGCCGTCGAGCAGGCCGAGATCGTTCAGTTCCTTGATCTCCTTGATGTCGGCGGTATCGACGAAAAACTTCATGACGATCTCCTTCGAATTGTCCGGGTGTCGGGAGGGCACGCTCGGCGTTGGGCTTTGCTCTAGACCAAAGTCGGGGCAAGGTCACGCGCGATGAGCAAAGATTCGCCTTTTGACGCGGCCGCCCCCGTGCTGGTTCCCATGCCTGCGGAACGCCCCTACACCTATGCGGTTCCTTCAGGAATGCGTGTAGTGCCGGGCTCGATCGTGCGCGTGCCGCTGGGGCCGCGGCAGGTGGCCGGGATCGTCTGGGACGGCGGCGCCGATGCGGTCGATGCCCGCAAGCTCAGGCCCATCGAAGAGGTGTTCGACTGCCCGCCGATCGCCGGGCCGATGCGCCGTTTCGTCGACTGGGTGGCGCATTACACGCTGTCGGCTCCCGGCATGGTGGCGCGCATGCTGTTGCGCGCGCCGGAAGCCTTCGATCCCGAGCCGTGGACGGAAGGCATCGTGCGCACCGACGCCCTGCCGGACCGCATGACGGCCGCCCGCGCGCGGGTGCTCGAAGCCGCGGACGGCGGCTTGGCCTGGACCCGCACCGGCCTCGCGCATGCAGCCGGCGTGTCCTCGACCGTCATCGACGGATTGAAGGCGCAAGGCGTGTTCGAAACGGTGATGATCCCGCCGCGCCCTGTCGTGGCCGCGCCCGACCCCGCCTATGCGCAGCCGCAACTGGCGCCCGACCAGCAGGTGGCGGCCGACATGCTGCGCGCCGGCGTCGCGGCGGACGGCTTCGGCGTCACGCTGCTCGACGGCGTCACCGGCTCCGGCAAGACGGAAGTCTATTTCGAGGCGGTCGCGGAAGCGCTGGAGAAGGGCAGGCAGGTGCTGATCCTGCTGCCGGAAATCGCGCTCACCCATGCTTTCCTCGAACGCTTCCAGGATCGCTTCGGCGCCAAGCCCGGCGAGTGGCATTCCGACCTTGCGCCCCGCATGCGCGAAAAGGTCTGGCGGCAGGTGGCCGAGGGCACGGTGCGGGTGGTGGCCGGCGCGCGCTCGGCGCTGTTCCTGCCGTTCAGGGAACTCGGCCTGATCGTCGTCGACGAGGAACACGACCCCGCCTACAAGCAGGAGGACCGCGTCTTCTACAACGCCCGCGATATGGCCGTCGTGCGCGGCCATCTCGGCGGCTTCCCGGTGGTGCTGTCCTCGGCCACGCCATCGGTGGAAAGCCGCGTCAACGCCACGCGGGGGCGCTACCGCCATGCGGTGCTGTCCGGCCGCTTCGCCGAGGCGGCACTGCCCGACCTCAAGGCGGTGGACATGCGCCGCGCCCCGCCGGCGAAGGGCAGCTTCCTGTCGCCGCTGCTCACCGAGCAGATCGGCGCGACGCTGGAAAAGGGCGAGCAATCGCTGCTTTTCCTCAACCGGCGTGGCTATGCGCCGCTGACGCTGTGCCGGGTTTGCGGCCACCGCTTCGGCTGCCCGGTGTGCTCGGCCTGGCTGGTCGAGCACCGCTTTCGCGGCCAGCTCGTCTGCCATCATTGCGGCCATGCGGAAAAACGCCCGGAAGCCTGCCCCGAATGCGGCACCTTCGACCACCTCGCCGCTTGCGGGCCGGGGGTGGAACGCATCGCCGAGGAAGTGGTGGCGACCTTCCCCGAGGCGCGTACCATCGTTCTGTCTTCCGACATCGTCGGCGGCGTACGGCGGCTCAGGCTCGAACTGGAGGCCATCGCCAAGGGCGACGCCGATATCGTCATCGGCACGCAGCTCGTCGCCAAGGGCCATAACTTCCCCAATATGACGCTGGTCGGCGTGGTCGACGCCGACCTCGGCCTCGCCAACGGCGATCCGCGCGCCGCCGAGCGCACTTTTCAGCTGCTCAGCCAGGTCACCGGCCGCGCCGGCCGCACCGGCAAAAAGAGCCACGGCCTGTTGCAGACCTACCAGCCCGACCATCCGGTCATGCAGGCGATCGTTTCCGGCAATGCGGAGAGCTTTTATGCGCGCGAGATCGCCGAGCGCGAGCGCGCCGGCCTGCCGCCTTTCGGCCGGCTCGCCGGCGTCATCGTCTCGGCCGCCACCCGCGCCGAGGCGGAAGGCCATGCACGCGCCCTGCGCCGCGCGGCACCGGAGGCCGCCGACATCTTCGTCCTCGGCCCGGCCGAAGCGCCGCTGGCGCTTGTTGCCGGCCGCCACCGGTTCCGCCTGCTGGTGCAGGGCGAGCGGCGCTCCGACATGCAGGCCTTTGTGCGAGCCATGCTGGCGAACGGGCCGAAACAGCGCGGCTCGGTGCGCGTGCAGGTCGACATCGATCCGCAGAGCTTTTTGTGACGGTATGCCGCGATCCAGAAAGTTTCCTTCTACGGAAACTTTCTCTTGCCTCTCCGGTACCGCCGGGATAGTTTCCTTGCAGAGAAACTATTTCGAGACCAACATGGCCCTGACGCTCTACATCCATCCGCTCGCCTCGTTCTGCCACAAGGTGCTGATCGCCTTCTACGAGAACGAGGTGCCGTTCACGGCCGAGACGGTCGATCTCATGGACCCCGGCGAAGCGGCGGACCACCTCGCCCGCTGGCCGGTCGGCAAGATTCCGGTTCTCTATGACAGCGACCGTGATCGCATCGTGGCGGAAACCACCGTCATCATCGAATATGTCGGCGAGCGCTACCCCGGCCCGGTGCCGCTGTTGCCGGACGATCCCGAGGCGCGGCTGGAGGCGCGGCTGTGGGACCGTTTCTTCGACCTCTATGTCAGCCAGCCGGTGCAGAAGATCGTCACCGACCGCATCCGGCCGGAAGGCAGGAACGATCCCCATGGCGTCGCTGATGCGCGCCGGACGCTGGATACCGCCTACGCGATGATCGAGGCGCGCATGGCGGAGCGGACATGGGCTTGCGGCGAGGCCTTCACCCTCGCCGACTGCGCCGCGCTGCCCGGCCTGTTCTTTGCCGGCATCGTGCAGCCGTTCCCGGCGGATGCCGCCAACCTATCGGCCTATTTCGAGCGGCTGCTGGCGCGGCCCTCGGTCAGGCGCACGCTGACCGAGGCGCGGCCGTTCTTCTCGATGTTTCCCTATCGGGATGCTATGCCGGAACGGTTTCTTCGCGACTGAGGATGGAGGACCGATGCAGGAAGCCCAGCCGCTCGACCGTCTTTTCTTGGCACTGGCCGATCCCGGCCGGCGCGGCATGGTCGAGCAATTGAGCCGCGGTCCCGCAACGGTCAAGGAACTGGCCGGGCCGGCGAACATGCGCCTGCCATCGGCGCTCAAGCACCTCAAGGTACTGGAGGACGGCGGCATGGTTGTCTCCCGCAAGGTCGGCCGCACCCGCACCTACGCCATGCGGCCGCAAGCGCTGGCGCCGATGCGCGCCTGGATGCGCGAGCGGGAGGCGGCGCTGAATGCGGCATTCGACCGGCTGGCGCAGGCGATGGCCGCCATGCCCGAGGAGGATGAGCGATGAGTACGGTCGAGCACACAACCTTCACCATAGAGCGCGAGCTGCCGGGCAGCCCGCGCCATGCCTTCCGCTTCTGGTCGGAAAAGGCGCTGAAGCGGCGCTGGACCGATTGCCATCCCGACTGGACGGTGCTGGACGACCGCTTCGATTTCACGGCCGGAGGCGAGGAGGCGGTGCGCTGGCGCACCGCCGAGGGCATCGAACAGACCTTCACCGCCTGCTACCTCGATATCGTTTCCGGGCACCGCATCATCTACGCCTTCGAGATGAGTTCGGCCGGCGCGCGCGTCTCGGCCTCGCTGGCGACCGTCGAATTCCGTCCCGGCGGCAGCGGCACGCGCATGCTCTACACCGAGCAGATGGCCTTCCTCGCTGGCGCCGAGGCGATGCAAATGCGCATCGCCGGCACCGGGACGGGCTTCGACCGGCTGATCGACGCCATCGCGATGGACATCTCCGGCGTGCATTGAACGGGCGGCACTTCCCCCTCGCCGCTTGACTTCACCGCCCCGCCGCCTTCAATGCGCAAACCGCAGAAGACGCAGATCGCAGAGGGGACTGGCGATGGAGTTTTCCTTTCCCTGGCCGATGAGCCAGGGCGAATGGCTGGCGTGGTCGAGCGCCGTCGTCACCGTGCTGCTCGGCCTGTTCTTCTTCCTCGCGCCCGGCCTCGCTTTCCGGGCGGTGCGGTTGCAGGCCAAGGCCGAGAAACCGGAGGCGGTGGCCGAGGGGCGCTCGCGCGTCGCCGGCTTCTATCTTGGCGTCGGCCTGTGCTGTCTGCTGCTCGCACAGCCGCTGCTCTACATGGCGCTCGGCTTCTCCTGGGCGTTCAGCGCCTTCGGCCGGCTGCTCGGCATGATGTCGGACGGCGCCAACACGCCTTACAACTGGGGCGCCATCGTCGTCGACCTCGTCCTGGCCGCCCTGCCGCTCGCCTTCGCCCTCGGTTTCGTGCCCTGAGCGGCCCGCCTTCCGCAAGGGCATCGGCATGCATGCGACAATAGTGCAAAAAACCATGCCAGCAGACGCATTGCGGTCGGCAAAGCCGTGTGCTAGACGGCAGGCGACTTTCGGCCGGGGGATGCGGAAGCCGCTCCCTTGTGCTTGAAATAAATTTAGCAAGGTCAAAGATTTAGCCAGAGTTTTTACTCGCGCCAACAATCTGCGGCCTGTCAGTTGAGAGAAAAGACGGACCGTGGCCCAGTCCTCCTCGCCAGTTTCCGGTGTCGCAGAGCGCTACGCAGGCTCTCTGTTCGACCTCGCGCTCGACGCCAATTCGGTTTCCAAGGTCGAGGCCGACCTCGCCAGCTTCGAGCGGATGTTCGAAGCGAGCGACGACCTCAGGCGCCTCATCAACAGCCCCGTCTTCACCGCCGACGGCCAGGAAAAGGCGATCGGCACCATCGCCGACCGCGCCAAGATCACCGGCCTCGTCGGCAACTTCCTGCGCGTCGCCGCCCGCAATCGGCGCCTGTTCGCCGTGCCGGGCATGATCAAGGCCTTCCGCCGCATCGCCGCCGAACATCGCGGCGAGGCTTCCGCGGAAGTCACGTCGGCCCATGCGCTCACGCCCGCGCAGCAGACGGAACTCAAGGCCACGCTCAAGAGCGTCGCCGGCAAGGACGTTTCGATCGCTGTCACCGTCGATCCCTCGCTGCTCGGCGGCATGGTCGTCAAGATGGGCTCGCGCCAGATCGACACGTCGCTCAAGACTAAACTCAATTCGCTCAAGCTTGCACTGAAAGAGGTCGGCTGATGGACATTCGCGCCGCTGAAATCTCCGCGATCCTGAAGGATCAGATCAAGAACTTCGGCAAGGAGGCCGAGGTCTCCGAAGTCGGCCAGGTGCTGTCGGTCGGCGACGGCATCGCTCGTGTCTACGGCCTCGACAACGTCCAGGCCGGCGAGATGGTCGAGTTCCCCGGCGGCATCCGCGGCATGGCGCAGAACCTCGAAGCCGACAACGTCGGCGTCGTCATCTTCGGTAACGACCGCGACATCAAGGAAGGCGACACCGTCAAGCGCACCGGCGCCATCGTCGAAGTGCCGGTCGGCCCCGCCCTGCTCGGCCGCGTCGTCGACGCGCTCGGCAACCCGATCGACGGCAAGGGCCCGATCAAGGCGACCGAGCGCCGCCGCGTCGACGTCAAGGCGCCCGGCATCATTCCGCGCAAGTCGGTGCACGAGCCGATGTCGACGGGCCTCAAGGCCATCGACGCGCTGATCCCGGTCGGCCGCGGCCAGCGCGAGCTGGTCATCGGCGACCGCCAGACCGGCAAGACCGCCATCATCCTCGACACCATCCTGAACCAGAAGTCGGTGCACGAGACCGGCCCGGACAAGGAAAAGCTCTACTGCGTCTATGTCGCCGTCGGCCAGAAGCGCTCGACCGTCGCGCAGTTCGTCAAGGTGCTGGAGGAGCGCGGCGCGCTCGAATACTCCATCGTCGTGGCGGCCACCGCGTCCGACCCGGCGCCGATGCAGTTCCTGGCGCCGTTCGCCGGCTGCACCATGGGCGAATATTTCCGCGACAACGGCATGCATGCCCTCATCGGCTATGACGACCTGTCCAAGCAGGCCGTCGCCTACCGCCAGATGTCGCTCTTGCTGCGCCGCCCGCCGGGCCGCGAAGCCTATCCGGGCGACGTCTTCTACCTGCATTCGCGCCTGCTGGAGCGCGCCGCCAAGCTCAACGACGACAACGGCGCCGGTTCGCTGACCGCGCTGCCCGTCATCGAGACGCAGGCCAACGACGTGTCGGCCTACATCCCGACCAACGTGATCTCGATCACCGACGGCCAGATCTTCCTCGAGACGAACCTGTTCTTCCAGGGCATCCGCCCGGCCGTGAACGTCGGCCTGTCGGTGTCGCGCGTCGGCTCCGCCGCACAGATCAAGGCGATGAAACAGGTCGCCGGCTCGATCAAGGGCGAGCTCGCGCAGTACCGCGAAATGGCGGCCTTCGCGCAGTTCGGTTCCGACCTCGACGCCTCGACGCAGCGCCTCCTGAACCGCGGTGCGCGCCTGACCGAGTTGCTGAAGCAGCCGCAGTTCTCGCCGCTCAAGACGGAAGAGCAGGTCGCGGTGATCTTCGCCGGCGTCAACGGCTACCTCGACAAGCTGACGCTGCCGCAGGTCGGTAAGTTCGAGCAGGGCCTGCTGACCCACATGCGCACCACCGGTAAGGCCGTGCTCGACGCCATCCGCGCCGAGAAGGCGCTGTCCGACGACCTGCGCGGCAAGCTGAAGGCCGAGATCGACGCTTTCGCCAAGACCTTCGCCTGATTGGCGAAGGACAGGGATCGGAAGCGGAAACAGAGTTTGAAGCATGGCGTCACTGAAAGACCTTCGTAACCGCATCGCCTCGGTCAAGGCGACGCAGAAGATCACCAAGGCGATGCAGATGGTCGCCGCGGCGAAGCTGCGCCGTGCCCAGGAAGCGGCCGAGGCTGCGCGTCCCTATTCCGAGCGCATGGGGGCGGTTCTCGCCAACATCACCCAGGCGGTCGGCGGCGGTGGCGATGCGCCTGCGCTGATGACCGGCACCGGCAACGACGACGTGCATCTGCTCGTCGTCTGCACGGCCGAGCGCGGCCTGTGCGGCGGCTTCAATTCGCAGATCGCGCGTCTGGCCCGCGACCATGCCCGCAAGCTTCTGGCCGAAGGCAAGACGGTCAAGATCATCTGCGTCGGCAAGAAGGGCTTCGATATCCTGCGCCGTGACTTCGCTTCGCAGATCATCGACCGCGTCGACCTGCGCGAAGTGCGCCAGCTCGCCTTCACCCATGCCGACGGCATCGCCCGCAAGGTGATTTCCCTGTTCAACGAGGGTGGCTTCGACGTCTGCACGCTGTTCTATTCGCAGTTCAAGTCGGTGATCTCGCAGATCCCGACGGCGCAGCAGATCATCCCGGCAGCGGCACAGGCCGATACGGCCGATGCCGGAACCGGCGGCGCCGTCTACGAATACGAGCCGGAGCCGGGCGAGATCCTCTCCGACCTCATCCCGCGCAACATCTCGGTGCAGATTTTCCGCGCCCTGCTGGAGAATGCGGCCGGCGAGATGGGCGCCAAGATGAGCGCCATGGACAACGCCACGCGCAATGCCGGCGACATGATCAACCGCCTGACGATCACCTACAACCGTCAGCGCCAGGCGCAGATCACCAAGGAACTGATCGAAATCATTTCGGGCGCCGAGGCGCTCTAACGCGGACGGCGGGCCGGCGGCCCGCGCGTCTTGCGCAAAACGAAGGACGAAAAGGGTAGAGACGATGGCGAAAGCAGCGACTCCTAAGACGGCGGCCGCGAAGACGGCTCCCAAGGCCGCGGCAAAGACGGCTTCGGCTGCGAAGGCGGCTCCGGCGAAGAAGGCAGCGGCTCCTGCCAAGGCGACCGCGGCCAAGCCGGCGGCGAAGGTGCAGACCACGGCCAACAAGCCGGCGATGCGCGCCACCGGCCCGAAGGGCAAGGTGCGCCAGGTCATCGGCGCCGTCGTCGACGTGCAGTTCGAGGATCATCTGCCGGCCATTCTGAACGCACTGGAGACCGACAACCAGGGTCATCGCCTCGTCCTCGAGGTTGCCCAGCATCTCGGCGAGAACACCGTGCGCTGCATCGCCATGGACTCCACCGAGGGTCTGGTGCGCGGCCAGGACGTCACCGACACCGGCGCGCCGATCTCGGTGCCGGTCGGCCCGGGCATGCTCGGCCGCATCATCAACGTCATCGGCGAGCCGGTCGATGAGGCAGGCCCGGTCGACGGCGTCGAGCTTCGCGCCATTCACCAGCCGGCCCCGGCCTATGTCGACCAGTCGACGGAAGCGGCCATCCTGGTCACCGGCATCAAGGTCATCGACCTGCTCGCCCCCTACGCCAAGGGCGGCAAGATCGGCCTGTTCGGCGGCGCCGGCGTCGGCAAGACCGTGCTGATCCAGGAGCTGATCAACAACATCGCCAAGGCCCACGGCGGCTATTCGGTGTTCGCCGGCGTCGGCGAGCGTACCCGCGAGGGCAACGACCTCTATCACGAGTTCATCGAATCGGGCGTCAACAAGAAGGGCGGCGGCCAGGGTTCCAAGGCCGCCCTCGTCTACGGCCAGATGAACGAGCCGCCGGGCGCCCGCGCCCGCGTCGGCCTCACCGGCCTGACGGTTGCCGAATACTTCCGCGACCAGGGCCAGGACGTGCTGTTCTTCGTCGACAACATCTTCCGCTTCACCCAAGCGGGTTCGGAAGTGTCGGCGCTGCTCGGCCGCATTCCCTCGGCGGTGGGCTACCAGCCGACGCTCGCCACCGACATGGGTGCGCTGCAGGAACGCATCACCACCACCACCAAGGGCTCGATCACCTCGGTGCAGGCCATCTACGTGCCCGCCGACGACCTGACCGACCCGGCGCCGGCGACCTCCTTCGCCCACTTGGACGCGACGACGACGCTGAACCGCGCCATCGCCGAGAAGGGCATCTACCCGGCCGTCGATCCGCTCGACTCGACCTCGCGCATGCTCGACCCGATGGTCGTCGGCGAGGAGCACTACGCCGTCGCCCGCCAGGTGCAGCAGACCTTGCAGCGCTACAAGTCGCTGCAGGACATCATCGCCATCCTGGGCATGGACGAGCTTTCCGAAGAGGACAAGCAGACGGTGGCCCGCGCCCGCAAGATCGAGCGCTTCCTGTCGCAGCCCTTCTTCGTCGCCGAAGTCTTCACCGGCTCGCCGGGCAAGCTGGTCGACCTCGCCGACACCATCAAGGGCTTCAAGGGCCTGGTGAACGGCGACTACGACCACCTGCCGGAAGCCGCCTTCTACATGGTCGGCTCCATCGAGGAAGCCGTCGAGAAGGCGCAGAAGCTGGCAGCGGAAGCAGCCTGATCAGGGCCGTAAGGCAATAGGACAGTAAGGCAATAGGGAGAGTGGACGAGGGAAGACGGCGGCTGAGCATAGGGATTCCTCCCCTACTGCCCTACTGCCCTACTGCCCTACTCCCATGAAACCATGGCTCAATCCTTCCAGTTCGAACTCGTCTCCCCCGAGCGCCTGCTTGTCTCGGACCAGGTCGAGTCCGTCATCATTCCCGGCGCCGAGGGCGAAATGACCGTCATGGCCAGCCACGCGCCGGTGATGACCACCATCAAGCCGGGCGTCGTCACGGTGAAGTCGGCCTCCGGCACGGAGGAACGCTACGTGGTGTTCGGCGGCTTCGCCGACGTCCTGCCGTCCGGCTGCACGCTGCTCGCCGAATCGGCGGTGGCGGTGAAGGACATCGACCGCGCCGACATCGCCCGCCGCATCCAGGAGGCGAAGGAAGACGTCGCCGACGCCAAGACCGACGAGCACCGCACCAAGGCCGAGGCGTTCCTGCACCAGCTCACCACGCTGGAAGGCGCCCTCCTGCCGGCCTAACGGCACACGGAACCCGTTCCATCGAAAAGGCCGGCAATGCCGGCCTTTTTCTTTGTGCGTTCCATGTTGGCAAGACCGCTTCCGTACAGCCGAACAAGCCATGGCGATGGTCGGCCCCCACCTGCCTCATACCTGACCTCGTCGACGCAGCGACTCGTTGAATTGTCGTCTGGCGCCAGCCGGAAACCGGCAATCGAGAGCTGTCGTGCGGCCTCTTGGCGCCAGGTGCACGAAGACAAACCGGAAGCCGAAAAATATTGGGAATCAGTCCGTTATCGAATATGAATGGCGGAGAAGGAGGGATTTGAACCCCCGATGCCCTTGCAGGCATGCCGCATTTCGAGTGCGGTGCATTCAACCACTCTGCCACTTCTCCGCATATGGTTGGGCCGTTGCCGACGCGGCGACTAGATAACGGTTGGCGTCGCCGGATACAAGGCCCAAAATAGGTTCCGATCCGGTCGCGATCCCAGTGCTGTTCCAGCGTGGTCATGGACCTCCTCGCCTTGACTCTGCCTGCCCCTTCGGCTAGGGAGGCCGCGCAATCGGCGTGGGAGCTTTCCGCGCCGCTTGTTTTTTGAACCCGCAGACTGACAAAAAGACGGCCCTGCCGCCCCGTTCTCCCGAACGCCAGGTGGCTCCACGAGGCCGACCGAACAGCGAAAGGCAAAAAATGTTCGCAGTCATCAAAACGGGCGGCAAGCAGTATCGCGTTGCCGCCAACGACGTCCTGAAGATCGAGAAGCTCGAGGCTGAGGTCGGCGAGATCGTGCAGATCGGCGCCGTGCTGGCCTATGGCGAAGGTGACAAGGTCACCTTCGGCGCCCCCTTCGTCGATGGCGCTTCCGTCGCCGCCGAGGTTGTGGAACAGGGCAAGTCGCGCACCGTCATCGCTTTCAAGAAGCGCCGCCGGCAGAATTCGCGCCGCAAGATCGGCCATCGCCAGTTGCTGACCACCGTGCGCATTTCCGAGATCCTGACCGACGGCGCCAAGCCCTCGAAGAAGGCGGCCGCCAAGGCCGAGACGAAGACCGAAGCCAAGGCTGACGCCGCACCGAAGGCTGCCAAGGAAGAGGCTGCTCCGGCTGCCGCAGCGCCGCTGTTCAAGGCGCCGAAGGGCAAGGCCGACGACCTCACCGTCATCAAGGGCATCGGCCCCGTGGCGGCCAAGGACCTCAACGAGCAGGGCATCACCACCTTCGCCCAGCTCGCCGCCCTGACCGATGCCGACGCCGACAAGATTGACGCGGCGATGCCCTTCAGCGCCGACCAGATCAAGGACTGGCGCGAGCAGGCGAAGGAATTGGCCCAGTAATTGGAACAAGCCAAGTAATTCGCCCGGACCTTACCGGACAGGCTTGAAACGGAACGCGAACGCGTTCATAGAGATCGCAGGCGCCGAACGGCGCAAAGGAGTACTACCATGGCACACAAGAAAGCTGGCGGTTCGTCGCGCAACGGTCGCGATTCCGAATCCAAGCGCCTTGGCGTGAAGAAATTCGGCGGCGAAGCCGTGCTCGCCGGCAACATCCTCATTCGTCAACGCGGCACCAAGTGGCATGCCGGCACCAATGTCGGCATGGGCAAGGACCATACGCTTTTTGCCCTCGAAGCCGGTGCCGTTTCGTTTGCCAAGAAAGCCAACGGCCGAACCTACGTGTCGGTAAACCCGATGACCAAAGCCGCGGAGTAGCCGGTTCCGCACTAGAACACCGGCGCCCATCTCGGGAACCGGTGTCTGGCCAGGCCAGGAAAAGGATCAGGGGAGATGGGTGACCGTCTCCCCTTTTACTTTGCCTGGAGGACTGACCATGGTTGCCGAAGAAGCCTTCCTTGAAGAAAGTTCTTTCATTGACTGCCCGACGCTGACCACCGAACGTCTGGTGATGCGCCCACCGCACGAGGTCGACATCGCGCAACTCATCGCGCTCGCCGACAACCGTCACGTTGCCGAGATGCTGGCGCGCATGCCGCATCCCTATGGCGAGGCCGAGGCGCGCGCCTTTCTCGCCATGGCAGCCGCACCCCGCTCCGGCGTCGTCTATGCGCTGACATTGAAGGAGAACGGTGCCTTCGTCGGCTCCGCCGGCCTCAATGCCACGGATCGCGGGCTGGAACTGGGCTACTGGATCGGCGAACCTTACTGGCGGCAGGGTTATGCGACCGAGGCCGCGCACGCGCTGGTCGATCTTGCCTTCGCCCGCACGTCGGTCCAGGTGCTCCACGCCTCGTGCCGGGTCATCAACCCGTCCTCGCGGCGTGTCATCCACAAGTGCGGCTTCCAGTATGCCGGCCAGGGCATGCTGAACTCCATCGTCGCCGGCCAGGTGCCGGTCGAGCGCTACCGGCTCGACCGGCGGACCTGGGCGAGCCTGAGGAACTGGCCGCGGTTTTGAGGGGCGGGGTGCGTCCTTCGAGGCTCGCCCTGCCATGTCTGCGCTTGCTCGCAACCGATGAAGCGGGCTCGCACCTCAGGATGAGGATCGTTGTCGCCGGTCATTGGCCTACGCCTGTGCATGTCAGGATGCGCGCATCAGCGGCCCTCATCCTGAGGTGCGAGCCCGCACAAGGTCGAAATGCGCGCTTCGATCGCGGCGGGCGAGCCTGGAAGGACGCACCCGAGACCTACCCCAGTTCCAGCCACACCGGTAGATGGTCGGAACCGACTGCCTGCCGGTCGACCCAAAGCCGCTTCAGGCTGGCGGCCAGCGACGCGCTGGTGAAGGCATAGTCGATACGCTTGTGCCGGCTGGCGTCCTGCGGCCGCTTCGGATCGACCCAGGTGACGAGGTCGTCGCCGGAGACCGCCAAACGCGCTGCGACGTCGACGGCGAGGTCGACGGACAGCGGCATGTCGAACTCGTGGTCGGGCAGGCCGGCCAGTTCGACATATTCGGGCGAGCCGGCCAGCATGTTGAAGTCGCCCATCAGCACGAAGGCCTCCGGCGCCGGCGGTTCCGGTAGGCCGACTTCCGACAGGCCGGTCAGGCCGCCGCCTTCGAGCGCATGATTGAACAGGCGCTCACGCAGGAAACGGATCTGCCGGGCGCGCTCCACGGGATTGCGGTGATCGAGATGGGTGGAATAGAAGCGGATGAAACCCAGCGGCGTCTCGATCAGCGCTTCCAGCGCGCCGCGCTGGAAGTTGAGCGCGCCGATCGAACGGCTGCGCGGCAGGAGAAGATTGCGCGAAAGCTGGATCGGCATTTTCGACAGGATCATGTTGCCGAGCTGGAACATGGTCGTGACGGCGCGGCCGTCCTTGACGTACGAGCCGACATTGGCCTCGAAATTCGAGCCGTAGACCACAAAATAGTCCGGCAGCAGGGCTGTCAGCTCCGCCACCATGTCGCGCCCGCCGTTCTGCGGGTTGTTGCGCGAGACTTCCTGCAGGGTGATGACGTTGGCGCCGCGCACGGCGTCCGCGATGCGCTCGGCGTCGTAGCGGCCGTCGAGGCCGACGCCGTACTGGATGTTGTAGCTCACCACCTTCATTGCGGCATCCCTTCGGCAATCCGCCCGATTCGACCGTGACGGCCTCGCGCTTACGCGCATCTTGCTCTAAGACCGCTCGATCCGTTCCATAACAGCACGACAAGCCACACGCATGAAATTCCTCGATCAGGCCAAGGTCTATATCCGCTCCGGTGATGGCGGCGCGGGTTCCGTGTCGTTCCGGCGCGAGAAGTTCATCGAGTTCGGCGGGCCGGACGGCGGCGACGGCGGCCGCGGCGGCGATGTCTGGGTGGAGGCCGTCGACGGCCTGAACACGCTGATCGACTACCGCTACCAGCAGCATTTCAAGGCCAAGACCGGCGTCCACGGCATGGGCCGCAACCGCGCCGGCGCCAAGGGCGCGGACGTGACGCTGAAAGTGCCGGCCGGCACCCAGATCTATGCGGAGGACAACGAAACGCTGATCTGCGACCTGACCGTGGTCGGCCAGCGCTTCCTGCTCGCCAAGGGGGGCAATGGCGGCTTCGGCAACCAGCATTTCAAGAGCTCGACCAACCAGGCGCCGAGCCGCGCCAACCCCGGCCTGCCGGGCGTGGAAATGACCATCTGGCTCAGGCTGAAGCTGATCGCCGACGCCGGGCTGGTCGGCCTGCCCAACGCCGGCAAGTCCACCTTTCTGGCAGCGGTCACTGCGGCCAAGCCGAAGATTGCAGACTATCCTTTCACTACACTGCATCCGGGCCTCGGCGTCGCCCGCATCGACGCGCGCGAATTCGTCATCGCCGACATTCCGGGCCTGATCGAGGGCGCGCACGAAGGCGTCGGCATCGGCGACCGCTTCCTTGGCCATGTCGAGCGCACGCGGGTTCTCCTGCATCTCGTCTCGGCGCAGGAGGAGAACCCCGGCAAGGCCTACAAGACCGTGCGCGGGGAACTCGAAGCCTATGCGCATGGACTGGCGGAAAAGCCGGAGATCGTCGCGTTGAGCCAGGTCGATACGCTCGATGCCGACGCCCGCAAGAAAAAGCTCGCGGCGCTGAAGCGCGCCTGCGGTTCTACGCCGCTGGCGCTCTCGGCCGTCACCCGCGAAGGCGTCGAGGCGGTGCTGCGCGCGCTGATTTCGGTTGTCGAGGAAGCGCGAACCGGCGAAACGCCGGTGCAGGACGACCGGTGGGTGCAGTAGCCATGCACGCGCCGTCTGCTTCCCTCCTCTCTCTAAAATCCTACCGCCGCATCACCGTGAAGATCGGTTCGGCACTGCTGGTCGACCGCGCGGCCGGCCTCAAGCGCGATTGGCTGGAGGCACTCGCAGCCGACATCGGCAGGCTGGCTCAAGGCGGCGCCGAGGTGCTTGTCGTCTCGTCCGGGGCCATTGCGCTCGGCCGCACCATCCTCGGCCTCAGCCGCAAGGCGCTGAAGCTGGAGGAAAGCCAGGCCGCCGCCGCCGTCGGCCAGATCGCACTGGCCGGCGCGTGGTCGGATGCGCTCGGCCGCAACGGGCTCAAATCCGGGCAGATCCTGCTGACACTGGGCGACACCGAGGAGCGCCGCCGCTATCTCAACGCCCGCGCCACCATCTCGACGCTGGCCAAGATGAAGGCCGTTCCGGTCATCAATGAGAATGACACGGTGGCGACGTCTGAAATCCGCTACGGCGACAACGACCGGCTGGCCGCTCGCGTGGCCACCATGATGGGCGCCGACCTGCTCGTCCTGCTCTCCGACATCGACGGGCTCTACACCGCGCCGCCCGCGCGGGACCCTGATGCCGAATTCCTGCCGCTGGTCGAGCGGATCACGCCGGAGATCGAAGCGATGGCAGGCGGCGCAGCTTCGGAACTGTCGCGCGGCGGCATGCGCACCAAGATCGACGCCGGCAAGATCGCCACGGCGGCGGGCACAGCCATGATCATCACTGCTGGCCAGCGCATGAACCCGCTGTCGGCCATCGAGCGCGGCGAGCGCTTCACCCTGTTCAAGCCGAGCAGCCATCCGGTGAAGGGCTACAAGACCTGGATCGCCGGCCAGCTGGAGCCGGCAGGCCGGCTGACCGTCGACGACGGCGCGGTCAAGGCGCTGATGTCGGGCAAGTCGCTGTTGCCGGCCGGCGTGAAGCTGGTCAGCGGTAACTTTTCGCGCGGCGATACGGTGGCGATCCTGTCGCCGGACGGCCGCGAGGTCGCGCGCGGGCTGGTTGCCTACGATGCCGTCGACGCGTTAAGGATCGCCGGATTGAAATCGGCCGAGATCGACAGCGTTCTCGGCTACCACGGACGCTCGGCGATGATCCACCGCGACGACCTGGTGGTGGGCGACGCTGACCAGGCCAACGGAGGGTGAGCCGTGCTGAAATCGCATGAATCCGCCGACGACACCGTCTCGTTGATGGCCGCTCTCGGCCGCCGGGCGCATGTGGCGGCACGGCCGCTGGCCGTCGCCTCGACCGAGGCGAAGAACGCAGCACTTACCGCCATGGCCGATGCCATTCGGCGCAATGACGCGCAAATCCTCGAAGCCAATGCCATAGACCTGAAGAACGGTGAGGAAGCCGGCCTTTCCGCCTCCTTCATGGACCGGCTGAAGCTGACGCCGGAGCGTATCGCGGCGATCGCGCAGGGAATCCGTGAGATCGCCGCCCTTGCCGATCCGGTGGGCACCGTCATCGCCGCATGGGACCGCCCCAATGGCCTCCATATCGAGCGCGTGCGCACGCCGCTCGGCGTCGTCGGCGTCATCTACGAAAGCCGGCCGAACGTCACCGCCGACGCCGGCGCGCTGTGTCTGAAAGCCGGCAATGCCGTGATCCTGCGCGGCGGTTCGGATTCCATCAACTCGTCGTCCGCCATCCACGCCTGCCTGGTCGAAGGCCTGAAGGCGGCCGGATTGCCTGAGGACGCCATCCAGCTCGTGCCCACCACCGACCGCGCCGCCGTCGGTGAGATGCTGAAAGGGCTTTCCGGGAATCTCGACGTCATCATTCCGCGCGGCGGCAAGAGCCTGGTCGCGCGCGTGCAGGCGGAAGCGCGCGTGCCGGTCTTCGCGCATCTGGAAGGCATCGTGCATCTCTACATCGACCGCACCGCCGATCTTGAGATGGCGAAAAAGATCGCGGTCAATGCCAAGATGCGGCGCACCGGCATCTGCGGCGCCGCTGAGACGCTGCTGGTGGATCGCGCCGTGACCGGCACGCATCTCGTGCCCATCCTCGCGGCATTGAAGGACGCCGGCTGCGCCATTCGCGCCGATGCCGAGGTGCTGAAGGCATTCCCCGATGCCGAGCCGGCGACCGACGCCGACTGGACGAGCGAATATCTCGACGCCGTCATTTCGGTGAAGCTGGTTGACGGCGTGGGCAAGGCCATCGACCACATCGAGACATTTTCCTCCCACCACACCGAGGCGATCGTCGCCGAGGATGCGGCGGCGGTGGAGCGCTTCTTCAACGAGATCGATTCCGCCATCCTGCTCCACAACGCCTCGACCCAGTTCGCCGATGGCGGCGAGTTCGGCATGGGCGCCGAGATCGGCATCGCCACGGGCAAGATGCACGCGCGCGGCCCGGTCGGCGTCGAGCAACTCACTTCCTTCAAGTACCGCGTGCGTGGCGCTGGCCAGGTTAGAAGCTGATCGGCGCGGCTGACTTGCCGTGACACGCGATTGTGCTAAATTGTGCACATGAGCACACAATCCGAAACCGTCACCGTTCGCCTGAGCCCCGAGACCAAATCGCGGCTTGAAACGCTGGCTGAGCACACGCGACGGACGAAGTCCTTCCTCGCCGGCGAGGCCATCGCCGACTATGTCGAGCGCGAGCTGGCGATCGTCGAAGGCATAAAGCGCGGGCTTGCTGACATCGAGGCAGGACGGGTGACGCCGCACAAGGAAGCAATGCGGCGGATCAGGGCAACAATCGACCGTGCTCAGAAATCGTAATGCGAGACGTCGTCTGGTCCGACGAAGCATTGGACGACTTCGATTCGGCGATTTATTTCGTTGCTAAAGACAGCAAGAGATCAGCTGATCTAATCGCCGACCGCATCGAGCGAGCCGTCGACTTTCTCGCGGATATGCCGACCGGGCGGCTGGGCAGGGTCCATGGGACTTACGAGCGGGTGGTTCAGAAGACACCCTATATCATTGCCTATACTTTGTCGGATGCGGCGGTCAGGATCGTGCGCATCATCCACGGCGCGCGCGACTGGCCGGAAGGCGAGTGGCCGGCCGAATGATCGCCCCCGACGTCCATTCCCGCTATCTCCACATGCCCTATGTCGAGAAGGGCATGCAGGTCGGCCTGTTCGGCGGCTCTTTCAACCCGCCGCATGCCGGCCACCGGCTGGTGGCCGAGATCGCGCTGATGCGATTGCGGCTCGACCAGCTCTGGTGGATGGTGACGCCCGGCAATCCGCTGAAATCGACGCGCGAACTGGCGCCGCTGGCCGAGCGCATCCGGCTTTCCGAGACAGTCGCCGAAGATCCTCGCATCAAGGTTACCGCCTTCGAGGCGGCGCACCGTATCCGCTACACCGCCGACACGCTGGCACTGGTGCGCGCGAAAAATCCCGGCGTAGAATTCGTCTGGATCATGGGGGCGGATTCGCTGCGCGATTTCCATCGCTGGCAGCGCTGGCGCGAGATCATGATGACCTTCCCGATCGCCGTCATCGACAGGCCGGGCTCGACGTTGTCCTTCCTGTCTTCGCGGGCGGCCAAGACCTTCGACTACGCCCGCGTCGACGAACGCGATGCGCCGCTGCTGGCGCACATGCGGGCGCCCGCGTGGACTTTCATCCACGGTCCGCGCTCTTCCCTCTCTTCAACGGCACTGCGGCTGGCCGAGAAGCGCTAGCCTCTTGCCGGTCCTATCTCGGCACCCGCCGTCGGCGTGTTCATCGCCCGCGCATAGCTTGTCGGCGAGACCCGCCAGTAAAGCACCGCGACAACGATGGCCGAGGCCAGGTGCAGCAGCCAGCCGGCGACGAAACTCCCGGTCGCCTCGTGCAGGGCCGCGACGATCCAGGGTGGCAACGCGGTGATCAGGAAACCGCCGCCCTGCATCAGCGCCGACAGCGCGCCTGCCTCGGCCGGGTCCGGCAGATGGTCGAGCGCGACGATCATCGACAGCGCGAAACAGCCGCCCAGCCCCGCGCCGAGCATCATCGCCGAGGCGAGCGGCGCGGCTTCCGGCCGGAACGCCAGCGCGGCGAAGCCGGCCGCCTGCATGACGAGCGTCAGCCACAGCCATGGCCTCAGATCGTCCTTGCCTTTGGCCAGAACAGGCAGCACCAGTGCCGCCAGCGCCTGGCACACCGCCAGGATCGCCAAGAGGCTGCCGCTGGCCGCCGCACTCCAGCCGTGCTCACGGTAGAAAGGAGCGAGCCACGCCACGACGGTCGAGTAGCCGCCGTTGACGAGGCCGAAGCAGACCATCAGCAGCCAAACCCGCGGGCGCTTCAGAAAGGCGATCGCGCTGGTGCGCTTCTGCACCGACACGCCGTCGCGCGGGAGATAGAGTGCGGCCAACGCCAGCGCCAGCACCGCCGGAACCGCCATCCAGGCAAGGCCGACGTGCCAGTTCCCGGTCGCTGCGGCGACCAGCGGCGCAGCCTGCGCGCCCAGCGCGCCACCACCCATCAGGGTCGCCGAATAGAGCCCCATGACGACGCCGACATGGCGCGGGAACTGCTTCTTGACGATGCCGGGGAACACCGCCTGGATAACGGCGACCCCGAGCCCGAGCAGGGCCGCCGTTCCCACCATCTGCCAGCCTTTCGCCGCGAACAGCCTGAGGGCGGAACCGAGGACGAGCACGGCGAGAGACGCAAGCGTCGAGCGTCGCGCACCGACACGCGATTGCAGGAAGGGACCGGCAAAGGCGAACAGGCCCATCAGCGCCATCGGCACCAGCGTCAGCAGCGAAATGCCCTTGAGGTCGAGGCCCGTCTCGGCGCCGATGTCGGTCGCCAGCGGCCCGATGCCGGTGATAAACGGCCTAAGGTTCAGGCCGACCAGGGCGACGGCTGCAAGCAGCAGCACATTTGCTGCGCGCGAGGGCGCTTCCGACTCCATATTTCTTGCCTATGCCCGCCCGCCCGGGGCCCGCTTGCTCCCGGTCCATTCGGCATAGAGGTCCGCCTTGCCTTCCGGCCGCACCGGCACATAGCGGATCGCCATGGACTGCTCGGCGAAAGGCTTGGCCAAGTCCTCGTAGATCGTCGCGGTGGAGAGCCCGAACGGCGCGCCGTCGTCGTTGGAATAGGCGTAGAAGACCTTTTCAACGCCGGCCAGCCGCATCGCGGCCATGCACATGGGGCAGGGATGGCCGCTGGCATAGACGGCGCTGCCCTTGAGGTCCGGCGATCCGAGCTTGTGGCTGGCGGCACGGATGGCGTTCATTTCCGCATGGGAGGTCGGATCGTTGGTGACGTGGATCTCGTTCACCGCCGTGGCGACGACCGCGCCATCGCGCACCAGCACGGCGCCGAAGGGACGGCCGCCCTTCCCGATATTGGCGCGGGCGAGTTCGATCGCCTCGCCGAGGAAACGGTTTTCATCGGTCATGGCCGGATTCCTTTCTTCAACGCATCCGTCCTTCAGCGTGCGCCGGCTGCCGCCAGCGCCGCCTCGATTTCCTTGTAGCCGCCGGCACGCGCATGCTGGAGCGGCGTCACGCCCTTGCCGTCGGCCAGGTTGACGTCGGCGCCGGCCTTGACCAGCAATTCGACGATCTTCTGGTGGCGTTCGCCGCCGTCGCCGAGGATGATTGCCTCCAGCAGCGCGGTCCAGTGCAATTTGTTGACGTGATTGACATCGACGCCGGCATCGATCAGCGTGCGCACCGTCTCGACATGGCCGCGCTCCGAGGCCGGGATCAGGGCGGTGCCGCCATAGCGGTTGACGCTTTTCAGGTCGGCGCCGTGCGCGAGCGTCATTTTCAGGATTTCGAGGTGTCCGCGCGCGCCGGCGTAGAGATAGGGACTGTCCTCGATATCGTCCTTGGCGTTGACGTCGGCGCCGGCATCGATCAGCGCTCTGGCGGCCTCGACCTGGTTGGCGTGAGTGGCGGCCAGCAGGGCGGTAGCGCCCGAATCGTCGCGCGCGTCGATGGCAGTGCCCGCCGACAGAAGTTTCTCGATGGCGGCGACGTCGCCGCTGGTCGCAGCGGCATGCAGGGAGGTTTCGCTCATGGTTTCTCCTGACGCGGTAAAGGGAACGGATGCCGAAAGCAGGGCAACGAAGGCCAATACGGCCGAAAAGTATCGCATATTTCGCTCCTGTCGCTGAATGGCGACCTGCCCTTCCACGCAGGCGCGAGGGCACAGGCTCCAGATAGGATTACAGCCTTCCATTTGGAAATTAAATATTATAATGAATACCATTCTATTCTTTAATGATAATACGAGCCGGCCACGCCGTCGTCCTCAGGGAAAAGATGTACGATCCGCGTCTCCTGCGCTCATTCGTCACGATTGCCGATAGCGGCAGCTTCACACGCGCGGCGGAAAACCTGCATATGACCCAGTCGACGATCAGCCAGCAGCTCGCGCGGCTGGAAGAAGCCGTCGGCCACACGCTGGTCGAGCGCGCCGCCCGGCCAATCCGGACCACGGCGGCTGGCGAACGCCTGCTCGGCTATGCGCGCCGCATCCTCGATCTTCAGCAGGAGGCCCAAGCGGCGCTGGCCGACCCCGCCGGCACGGCGTCCCTGCGCATCGGCGTCGCGGAAGACATCGCCGGCAAGGCGATGGCGAAAGTGTTCGGCACATTTTCCAGGCATCGGCGCGAAGCGCAGCTCGACGTCACCGCAGGGCTGAGCCGCGACCTGATGCGGCGCTACCGCGACGGCGAGTTCGATATCGTGGTCGCCAAGGAGACCGTTCCGGCACCCGACTGCCGGGCGAGCTTCCCTGAACCGATTGCGTGGTTCGAGGCTGCCGACGCCTCCGGCGACTGGACCGATCCCTTGCCGCTGGTCGCCTTCCCGCCCGGCGGGCTCTACCGCGACACCATGCTCGAACGCATCGAGCGGGAACATCGCCGCTGGTACATCGCCCTGTCGGGCAGCAGCCTGCACAATGTCCTGGTCGGCGTGGAAGCCGGCATCGGCCTCTCGCTTCTGCCGGTCGCGGCGGCAGCCGGATACCAGGTGCGCCGCTATGCGCCCTTCGGCTCGGAGCCGGCGATTACCGTCTCCCTCTATGCCCGGGAACAGACAGGCCCCGTCGCGGAACTGGTCCGGCAGATGAGCGCCGTGCTCGCCGCAAGGGCCGGCATGGCCAGTAGGGACCTGTGACGCCGCCGGCCGCCTCCTTTCGCTGGACAGCCTTCGCGAGGACAGCGAGGATCAACCCATGACGCGCGCCGACCATAGCTTTCTCGCAAGCCCGCCGAGGCTGCTCGCGGTCTGGTGCCTCCTCCTGCTCGTCGCCTGCGCAGCGCTGGCGGCCTTCCAGCACCGGGCGCTGGTCGCCGAGCTTGAGCGCGAAAGCGCGGCCTTGCACGCGCTGGCCTCGCAGCGGGCCGACCAGCACGACGCGCATATGACCGCCCTGTCGGCGGTCGCCGTGGCAGCCGGTGGAGAGCGGCAGGATCTGTTCCTCGACGTCGCCGCGACGATCACGCGCTTTTATCCACGCATCGACGAAGTGCAGCTCGTCCCGCTTGATCCCGCCGGGCCTGTGATCGGCACCGGACCGCTCGCCCCGCAAACGGCCGAGACCGTGCGTGCGGCCGCCAAGGCCTCCGACGGCCGCATCGTGCTTTTGCCGCATCCTGAGCGGCCGGACCATTACATCATGGTCAAGCGCAGCCCCAACAACGATGCGGCCATCTATGGGCTGATGCTGGGCATCGATGCGCAGAAGCTGCTCGGCGAAGCCGGGCCGTTCTGGTCGCGGCCCGGTGTGGCGCTTCGCCTCTCGCTGCCGGATGGCCAACCCCTCGTCGGCCATTCCGCTTCCGGCGAGACGGTCCGCTTTTCCAGCCCCCTCGGCAGTGCGTCCCAGCCGCTCGTTCTCGAAACCGGGATACGGATCGGCCTGCCCGACCTGCTCCCCGTCCTGCCGACGGCCCTGACGCTGATCGGTGTCAGCCTCGCCTACCTCGTCGCCCTGACGGCGCTGCGCCAGCGGGCGCGCACGCGCGCCGCGGTCGAGCAGGCGCGGCTCAGCGCGCTGGAGACGCGGCTTGCCCACGCCTCGCGCGTCAACGCGCTGGGCGAGATGGCGAGCGGTCTCGCGCATGAGCTGACGCAGCCGCTCACCGCCATCCTGGCGCAGGCGCAGGCCAGCCGCCGTATTCTCGAACGCGGCGACGCGGCCGCCCTCGCCCCGGTGCTGGACGACACCGTTGCGCAGGCGCGCCGCGCCTCGGCGATCCTGGAACGCTTCCGCAACTGGTCGCGTCCGCAGCGTGCGCCGGCAGCGGCCGTCGATCTGCGCGAAGCGTTGGCGAACGTGCAGGCGCTTCTGACGCCACAGGCGACAACGCACGGGACACGACTGGCTTTCGACATCCCGCAATCTCCGGTTCCCGTCATGGCCGATCCCGTCGAGATGGAACAGATCGTCTTCAATCTCGTGCGCAACGCCATCGAAGCGACCGACGGCGCCGCCGGCATGGCACAGGTGCGCGTCACGCTGAGGCAGGACGCCGACCAGACCGTGCTGGAGGTCGCCGACAACGGCCCCGGCGTGCCGGCGGACCTGCGTGCGCGCCTGTTCACGCCCTTCACGACGACACGGGCCAACGGTACCGGCCTCGGCCTGGCGCTGAGCCAACGTCTGGCGGAAAGGGCGGGCGGCGAGATCGTGCTGGTCGGCGACGGCCCGGGCGCCACTTTCCGGGTCATGCTACCGCGCAGGAAAGAACTGGAGGAAGCGCCGCGATGAACCGTCCCGTCTATCTTGTCGACGACGACGAGGCGGTGCGCCGCGCGCTCGGCCTGCTTTTGTCTACCGTCGGCATCGAGGCCACCGGCTTCGGCGACCCGCAGGCGTTTCTCGCCCAGGTCCCCAAGCTCGCGCCCGGCTGCCTCATCGTCGATATCCGCATGCCGGTTCTTTCCGGCCTGAAGTTGCAGGAGAGGCTCAACGAGCAAGGCATCGACTGGCCGACCATCGTCATTTCCGGCCATGGCGACATCGAGGCCTGCCGGCGCGCCTTCCGCAACGGCGCCGTCGATTTCCTCTCCAAGCCGGTCGACGAGCAGGACCTCATCGACGCCATCCAGAAAGGGCAGGACGCGCTGGAGCGCATGCTCGGCCGTCGCGCCGAGAAGGCGGAGACGCTGGCGCTGCTGGCCGCGCTGACGCCGCGCGAGCGGGAAGTGCTGGACCGCATCGCCGCAGGCTTCACCACCCGCCAGATCGCCGAGGGGCTGGGTCTGTCGCCGCGCACCGTGGAAAGCCACCGCGCCGCCATCGGCGCCAAGCTCGGCACCACCTCGCAGGCCGAGATGACGCGTCTGTGGCTCGAGGGACGCGCATCTCCGTAGAACTACGGAGGCGGCCGCAAGGCCTACGAATACCGAGCGGGCGGCAGACGGCCTAATTCCCTTCCATCAAACTTGGAAAGGAAGACACCATGATCCGCAACCTCGTTCTCGCCGCCACGCTACTGGCTCCGCTCGCCGCCACCGCGCAGGAGCTGCCGACCGCTCCCTACCTGCCGCTCGATATCGCCACCAAGGCCGCCGATGCCGCGCTCAAGGCCTGCGTCGCCGAGGGTCACAACGTCAGCGTCGCCATCGTGGCGCGCGACGGCTCGACCAAGGTACTTTTGAAGGCCGACAATTCCGGTCCGCACACCGGCACGAGCGCCACCGGCAAGGCTTTCACCTCGGCCGCTCTCGGCCGCGACACCGCCGGCCTCGCCGAATTCATCGCCTCCAAGCCGGCGAACGAGGGCCTGCGCGACATGGACCCGCGCATGGTCATCCAGGCCGGCGGCCTGCCGATCAAGTTCGGCAAGGCGCTGGTCGGCGGCATCGGCGTCGGCGGCGCGCCCTCGGGCGACATCGACGCAGGTTGCGCGGTCGCCGGCCTGAAGGCCGTCGGCGCCGCCGAATAAAAGCTCGTCTCATGGCACGGAAGCGGCCCGCCTTGCGCGGGCCGCTTTTCGTTTCGATGACAGCCGCCACAGAACGGATTCTTAACGGTAATGGAGCGTAATCCCGGCCATTAAAATGGCGCGTATGGGTTTGGGGTTACGCATGCCTGAATATTCGACCCTCATCCGTTCGATACGGATACGGTATCTGTCCGGTCTGGTGATCTTCGCACTCGCCTCCGGCTCGGTGATGCTCGCACTCAACAAGATCAGTTCGTTCCGCCGCGACGTGGATTCGTTGAGCAGTAATCTCGTCGAACTGACCAAGGATCTGCGCAACGCCACCGACTTCGCCGAAAAGGCTTCCGGCAACTGGCGCGCTGGAACGCGCGGCGAACTCGCCACGGTCGCCCGCGACTATGTGAGCCGCATCCAGGGCAAGATAGAAACGCTGGAAGCGCAGACCGGCACGCTCATGCCACGCCTGTCCAAGGCGACGCAGGATGTTCTCGGCAGTTCCTCGGTCAACGGCGACCTGTTCTGGAGCGCCAAGGACATGGTGCGCAACCTCAATCTCATGGCGGCGGCGATAACGGTCGACGACTGGAGCCCTCGCCCCATCCGCAACCAGAACGACCTGTTCGTCCAGCCCATGCTCATCAAGGCTCGGACCGTGATGGACAGCGAGCGCCATCAGGCCGACGCCGCGTCCGACCGCTTGCTGGCATGGGCGGGAGCCTTGCTGTCCGTCGTGCTCCTCATCGTCGCCTTCTGGATTTTCCGACCGATGGAAAAGGCGATCCGCCGCGCCTTCACCGAAACGACGACGGCGCTGTTCAAGGCGGAGGCCGCCGACCGCGCCAAGTCGGAATTCCTCGCCAATATGAGCCATGAGATCCGCACGCCGATGAACGGCGTGCTGGGCATGGCCGAACTGCTCGCCAAGACCGAACTGACGCCGCGCCAGAAGACGTTCACCGACGTGATCGTCAAATCCGGCAATGCGCTGCTCACCATCATCAACGACATCCTCGACTTCTCCAAGATCAATGCCGGCCAACTCATGCTCGATCCGGCGCCGTTCCGCTTGACCGAGGCGGTCGAGGACGTCGCCACGCTGGTATCGGCGCGCGTCGCCGAGAAGAACCTCGAACTGATCGTGCGCGTCGACCCGTCCCTGCCCGCCTTCGTCGTCGGCGACGCCGGGCGCTTCCGCCAGATCGTCACCAACCTGCTCGGCAACGCCGTCAAGTTCACCGAGAAGGGGCATGTGCTGATCGACGTCGGCGGCGAGGTGGCCGACGGCATCGCCCACCTCAAGGTGCGCGTCGAAGACACCGGCATCGGCATTCCCGCCGACAAATTGCAGAACGTTTTCGAGAAATTCGCCCAGGTGGACGCATCTTCGACCCGCCGGCACGAGGGTACGGGCCTCGGGCTCGCCATCGGCGCGCGTCTGGTCGACCTCATGGACGGCAAGATCGGCGTCGAAAGCGAAATCGGCCGCGGTTCGGTCTTCTGGTTCTCCGTGCCGCTGCCCGTGCACGAGGCGAAGGCGGACGACAAGGCCGTGCCCGGCGACGTGACCGGCGCGCGCGTGCTGGTCATCGACGACAATCCGGTCAATCGCGAGATCCTCCTGGAGCAGCTGCGCAGCTGGGGCTTCGACTGCGCGGCCGCCGAAAGCGGCGCCGTCGGCCTGGCTTTCCTCGACCGCGCCTGCCAGCTCGGCGCGTCGGTGGACTGCGTCATCCTCGACTACCAGATGCCCGGCATGAACGGCGCCGACGTGGCCAGGGCGATCGCCTCCGACCATCGGCTCTCCTCCATCCCGATCCTGCTGCTGACCTCCGTCGACCAGGTGGATTTCGGCAAGCTCATCATGGACTACGGCATCACCGCGCACCTGACCAAGCCGGCCCGTTCGGCGGTGCTGTTCGGCACCGTCATCTCGACGATCCAGAAGGCGCGCGCCCAGGCCGGCAGGCCTGCGCAGTTCGTACGCGAACCGGTCGCCGCCGCGATCCCGCAGCAGCCGCATCCGGCGATCCCGCAGCAGCCGCACCCGGCCTTCACCGTCATCCGCGGCAACCCCCAGCCGCAGGCCAAGGAAAGCGCCGGCGACCCGGCGCGCCCGATAGACATCCTGATCGCCGAGGACAACGAGGTGAACCAGCTCGTTTTCGGGCAGATCCTCAACGGGCTGGGCTTGAGCTACCGCATCGCCGGCAACGGCCGCACCGCGGTGGAGATGTACCGGACGCTGAACCCCCGGCTGATCCTCATGGATGTCTCGATGCCGGAACTGAACGGCTACGAGGCGACCCGCGCCATCCGCGCCGCCGAGGCCGGCAAGGAAGTCCGCATCCCGATCATCGGCGTCACCGCCCACGCGCTCAAGGGCGATCGCGAAAAGTGCATCGAGTCCGGCATGGACGACTATCTTTCCAAGCCGATCTCGCCCGACCGCCTCGGCGCCAAGATCGGCACCTGGCTGAGCGAAACCGTGGCGAAACGGGCGTGATCAGCCGCGCAGACGACCGAACGGGATGATCTCCGGCGCGTCGCCCCGCCAGGGGCCGCCCTGCCAGTCGCCCAGCCACCGGTCGACGCAAAGCCCGGCTTCGTCGATCAGCGCCGCCACGTTCTCGCGCGCGGGAAAGGCGATACGCGACGAGGCCCTGAACAGCCTGTCGTCGGACAGCGCGCGATAGACCGTCTCATAGGTCACGACGCCCGTCGCCTCGTCGCGCTCGATGGCGTTCCACGCCTGGATGCGGCCGAGCGTCGGGTGATCGAAATTCCGACGCGACGTCTCCGGCACCCATTCTTCCCATTCGCGCACCGCCGGGTTGCGCGTATCGAAGATGAAGCGGCCTTCCGGCTGAAGGTGATGCGCGATCGTCCGAAGCACCGCCAGCTGATCCTCACGCGTCAGGAAAACCTGGAAGGCATGACCGGTCAGCACCGCGAGATCATAGCGCCGGTCCAGCCGCAGGGTGCGCGCATCCGCTTCGACCCATTCCGCCGCCGCGCCGCCTGCCCGCCGCCGCGCCACGTCGAGCATCGCACCGGCCGGATCGACGCCGGTGACATGGCGCCCGGCCGAAAGCGCCGCGGCGAGCTGGCCGGTGCCGCAGCCGAGGTCGAGCATCGAGCGGGCATCGCCCGCCAGTTCACGGCAGAAGGCGAAATCCGCCCCACCCTCGTTCTCCAGGTCGTAGAACTGGACGAGTTCGGGATCGCGATAGAGACGGTCGGGATCGGTCATGCTTTTCGTCGGCTTCTGCACATTGTTCTAGAGAGCGAACCAGTCCCTGATACGGCAGGCGCATTCCTGCGGCGTCGCCTTATCGGTATCCAGCCGCAGATCGTAGTCGATTCCGCCATGGACGCGGTCGAATTGCCAGCGCGCCAGCCCTATCGTCCGGTCGCCGCGCTGCCGTTCCCGTTCCTCCAGGACGTCCAGTGAAGCGAAGACGCCGACGACGTGAAGGCGGAAGCCGGAAAGCAGCCTGCGGTATTCATCGATGCGGCCGTTCAGCATCACGTCGTCGACGATGAGGTTGTTGCCTGCGGCGGCCATGGCGACGATGGCCCCGTGCATGCCGGCCAACAGCCGCCGAGCCGTCGGTCCGGTGCGAATGGCGACTGTGGGCCGCTTCGCGCCGTCGACAGCCGCAAAGGAGATTCCGTCCGGATGCCCCAGAAGAGAGGCCGGCAGCATATCGATGAACGCATCCATCTGGACATGCAGGAACGGCTCGCGCGTGATCGCTTGCAGCGCTCTGGCGATCGAGCCCTTGCCGGCGCTGCCGACGCCGTTGAGGAGGATGATTGTCGTCATGCCCTGTCTTTCACCGATTGCGCATGACCACGCAGGCGCCGCCCACCTGCCGCACCTTGCCGCAGACGTCGTTGGCGGCCTGCCGGCTGTCGGCGCCGATGCGCACAGCATAGATTCCGCGCCGTGCATAGTTGACCCGAACGCGGCTGACCACCGGCTCGTAATCCCCCAGCGCGGCCGGGAAACGGCCCTTGAGCCGCTGCCACTGCCGGATCGCCGCCGCGCGGCGGAAGGAGCCGGCCACCTGAACGCCCCAGGGCTTGGTCGGGATGGTCGCCATGGCGACGACCGAGGCTTCGAGCACCGGTAATTTGCGGCAGGCGACGCCGAACGGCATTTTCCCGTCAAGCGGATGGATCGTGCCCTGATAGGCGCTGTCGGTGAAAACGTCCGATGCCTCGCCCATGATCTCCTGCACGTAGTCCTCCGTCTCCAGCGGCAGGAAACCACCGGAAGACAGCCAGCGCGAGACGCGCGCCTCGCCGGCATTGTAGGCCGCTGCCGCAAGCCCCAGATTGCCGTAGCCGGCGCGCATCTCGGCAAGATAGGCGGCCGAGGCGGCGAGCGCCTGGCCGACGTCGAACGGATCGGCAAGATTGCGCATCTTCGCCGTTCCCGGCATGAACTGCGCGATGCCCTCGGCGCCCGCCGGGCTGACCGCGTTGGGATCGAAACGGCTTTCCTTCCAGATCAGCCGGGCGAAGAAATCCTTCGGCAACCCGTTATAGTCGGCCTGCGCGGCGATCAGGTCGCAAACCCGCCCGATGAGCCGTTCCTTCGCCGAAAGGGAATGCGGCGGATCGGCAAGCGCCGCACCGCTGCCGGCCAACCAGACGACGGCGAACCCTGCAAGACAGAGAAGGCAGGCGGCGAACGCCTTCGCCATTGCCTATTCCGCTGCTCTCGTCCCGGCGCCACTGCCAAAACGCTGCTCGATATAGTCGGCGACCATCTTCTGGAAGTCTTCCGCGATGTGCGGCCCGCGCAGGGTCGCCGCCTTGCGGCCGTCGATGAAGACAGGCGCGGTCGGCGTCTCGCCGGTGCCCGGCAGGGAAATGCCGATATCGGCATGCTTGGATTCGCCGGGGCCGTTGACGATGCAGCCCATCACCGCGACCTTCAGTTCCTCGACGCCCGGATAGCGCTCGCGCCAGAGCGGCATGTTGATGCGGATGTCCTCCTGGATCGACTGCGCCAGTTCCTGGAACACAGTGGAGGTGGTGCGGCCGCAGCCGGGGCAGGCGGCGACGATCGGCACGAACTGGCGGAAGCCCATCGTCTGCAACAGTTCCTGCGCCACCTGCACCTCGCGCGTGCGATCGCCGCCCGGCTCCGGCGTCAGCGAGATACGAATGGTGTCGCCGATGCCCTGCTGAAGCAGGATGCCCATCGCGGCCGATGAAGCGACGATGCCCTTGGAGCCCATGCCGGCCTCGGTCAGGCCGAGATGCAACGCATGGTCCGAGCGCTTGGCAAGTTCGGTGTAGACGGCGACAAGGTCCTGCACCCCGGAAACCTTGGCCGACAGGATGATCTTGTCGCGGGAAAGGCCGATCTCCTCGGCCATATGGGCCGACAGGATCGCCGACTGCACGATCGCCTCGCGCATCACCTCCAGCGCCGTCATCGGCGAGCCCTTGGCCTGGTTCTCGTCCATCAGCCGGGTGAGCAGTTCCTGGTCGAGCGAGCCCCAGTTGACGCCGATGCGCACGGGCTTGTCATGGCGGATCGCCATCTCGACGATGTCGGCGAACTGGCGGTCGCGCTTGTCCTTGAAGCCGACATTGCCGGGATTGATGCGGTATTTCGCCAGCGCCTCTGCACAGGCCGGATGATCTGCCAGCAGCTTGTGGCCGATATAGTGGAAGTCGCCGACCAGCGGCACGAAGACGCCGAGCCGCTCCAGCCGCTCGCGGATTTTCGGCACGGCCGCGGCACTTTCGTCGCGGTCGACGGTGATGCGCACGATCTCCGAGCCGGCGCGATGAAGCGCCGCCACCTGCGCCACCGTCGAATCGACGTCGGCCGTATCGGTGTTCGTCATCGACTGCACGACGACGGGCGCGGTTCCGCCGACCATGACGCCGCCGACATCGACGCCGACCGAGGTGCGGCGCGGGAAAGGAGAAGAAAAATATCCGGTCATGCCGGCGGTCCCGATTGAGGGCGAACTGTGCCCGGTTCGGCGCCCGGCCGTAAAAGGGATGGCCGTCCGCGCACATGGAAATCCGCGCATGAGGTGGCGGACGAAATGCGGCTTGTCAATGCCGATGACGGGGCAACGGCCGGACGCGATGGCAAATTAGGCTATAGGTCGCCTGCAGGCGGGAGAACCTCGACCGCCGCGCAAAACGCTGTCGTTGCGTCGAATCAATCGTCGCGATCGCACGGAGAGCTTGAAATCAACCGCAAAATCCATCCTCCAGCGACAGTTGCCGCTGGAGCCGGTTTTCGCGTCGCCCCGGGGCGTTCGCGTCTATGGCAAGGATGTTGTCAGTGGGTCGTCGGCTCTATCCTGAGTTTCTCAATCTCGTCCTTGATGGCCAGCTTGCGTCGCTTGAGGTTGGCGATCTCGAGATCGTCCACCGAGGGGTGCAGCATCGCTTCATCGATCTCGCGCTCGATGTCGCCATGCTTCCTCTTCAGCTCATCAAGATGGGATGCAAGAGACATGATTGGTTCTCCCTTTCATGGTTTCCTCGATTGCAACCGCCGAAGGCGTAGTCCACCGCAGGGCCGCCTTCATGACGGCTGGATGACAGTCTGCCATCATCGTTCCTGGATGTCGAATACAGCTTGGTAGCATTTCCCGACATTGTGAAATGTGATAAGGCGTTCGCGCCGGCGGGGAGATGCTTCGGGCCGGTCCCGCCCTGGATGCCTTCCGGCATCCGCAGACTGCAGAACGGTGGCCATGTCGGAACAGGAACAGGCCGAGATTCGTCTCGAATTCGCGCGGCTGAAACA
This sequence comes from Ollibium composti, assembly GCF_004801285.1. Taxonomy (GTDB): domain Bacteria; phylum Pseudomonadota; class Alphaproteobacteria; order Rhizobiales; family Rhizobiaceae; genus Mesorhizobium; species Mesorhizobium composti. Next base: position 164,722 of record NZ_SSNY01000005.1, on the reverse strand, counting down.
GGAACACGCCGATTTCGACGCGGCCATCAACGCCATGATCGCGACCGGCTGCGACCCGTTGCAGATCCAGCGCATGAAGAAAAAGAAGCTCGTCCTCAAGGATCGGCTGAGCGCGCTGGAAGACCGGATCATCCCCGACATCATCGCCTGACCAGAGCATGTCTCCCGAAAGTGGGAACTGGTTTTGGGACAAAGACATGCGTAGAATCAAGAAGCTAAAACGTGCGGAGCGAATCTGAAAGATCGCGGCACGCTTTGGGCGGCAGGCGACGCCTGCCCCGTTTTCAACGGGAAAACGACGAACGGTACTGACGCGGCGACATGCCGCGCAGGCGCCGGAATTGCCGGTTGAAATTGGCGAGCGAGGCGTAGCCGACTTCCGCCGCGATGTGCTGGATGGGCTGGTCCGTGCCCGACAGGCGCGAGCACGCCTCACCGATCCGCAGGCCGATCAGGTAGTCGGAGACGTTGGCCTGCGTGTGCTTGCGGAACATGCGGTGCAGGCCGGACGGGCTGAGCGCCGCGACCTTGGCCAATTCCTCAATCGAAACCTGCCGATGATAGTGCCGGTGGAGATGTTGCAGGACACGGTCCAGGCGGATGCGGTCGCCCTCGACATGCCGGGGCACCGTCGCCGACAGCGGCCTGCCGTCGTCGGCGTCCGCGATTCGCAGCAGAATATCGATCAGGCTGAGGAAGCGCCCAGAGGGCGAACGGGCGAAGATCGCCTCGAAATCGGCGGCCAGCGCCTGCCCGAGGCGGCTGTCGAACGCCAGGCCGGTCGCGGCGCGGCCGACGAGACGCCCAATCGGCCGCAGTTCCACCGAACCGCCGATCAGGCCTTCGATCCATTCCCTGCGGAACCAGAGCACCAGCGCGACGTGCGGGTCGGCCGGATCGACTTTTTCGCGCGAAGCCCAGGTATGCGGAAGGTTAGGCCCGACCAGAACGAGGTCGCCGTGGCCGTAGTCGCCGACATGATCGCCGATGAAGCGCTGGCCGCGCGAATTGAGCGTCAGCGTCAGCTCGAATTCGGGATGATGATGCCACTCGAACGGGATGGCGTCGTCGAGCCGGCGGTTGAGCAGGCTCCATGACGCATCCGGTGGCGGCGACAAGTGCTCAAGATAAGGCTTCATCCGGCATCGATCTGATTCAAAACGCCGGAATAGTATCGGAATTTGCCAGCCTTCGACAACATCGCGGCGCCGGACCGCCTATTCTGCCGCCATTGCCCGATGTTCAGGAAGACCAAGATGGGAGACCGACATGCAAGCCACCGCAGCCCTCAAGCGCGACAGCCATCCGACCACGACCGCCACGACGCAGTTGAAGGATATCCGCAAGACCCTGCCGTTGCGCGTCCTGTCGAAGGCCGACTGGGAGCACTGGACGACGAAGGGCTACGTCATTGTCCGTCAGGCGGTGCCAGCGGCGAATGTGGAACGCCTTGCCGATCTGCTCTGGCAGTTTGACGAGAAGAACCCCGAAGACCCTTCGACCTGGTATGCGCCGCAGCGCCGCGAGCACAAGATGAAGGAGCTGAACAACACCGGCATGCTGGAGATCTACAATCACCAGTATCTCTGGGATAACCGCATGGAGCAGCGCATCTACGACACCTTCGTCGACATCTGGGACCGCGAGGACCTGTGGGTCACCATCGACCGCGCCAACCTGAACCCGCCGAAGAAGGTCAAGGGCAACCCCAACGGCTTCATCCACTGGGATGTGGATACCTCGATCCGGCCGCTGCCGATCGGCGTGCAGGGTGTGCTGAGCCTGAAGAAGCAGGATGGCGACGTCGGCGGCTTCCAGTGCGTGCCCTACCTCTTTGAACATTTCGAGGAATGGGTGAAGACGCAGCCGGCCGACCGCGACCCGATGCACCCCGACATGACCGGCCTGTCGGTCGTCAACATCGACATGGAGCCGGGTGACCTAATGATCTTCAACTCACTGCTGGCGCATGGCGTGCGGCCCAATCATTCGGACACCCGGGTGCGCATGGCGCAGTACATCTCCATGCACCCTGCCGAGTGGAACGACGAGGCGGTGCGGCAGGAGCGCATCCGGCTGTGGCGCGAACGCGACCACCCGAAGCGCGACGCCTTCCCCGGCGACCCGCGCGAGTGGGAAAAGCACAATGCCCGGACCGCTCAGCTGACCCCGCTCGGCGAGAAGCTGCTCGGCCTGACGCGCTGGTAGAACAGACGGCATCGGCCGCCCGTCCTTGCGACGACGGCCGATTTCCGCTAAGGCGCGGCCTTTCTAGACAGGAGGCCGGCCTTGACCGATCAGCGTGCCGACGTCGCCATCATCATGGGCAGCCAGTCCGACTGGGCGACCATGCGCCACGCCGCAGAGACGCTCGACCTGCTCGGCGTCTCCCACAAAAGCCTGATCGTCTCGGCCCACCGCACGCCCGAGCGCCTTTACGACTTCGCCAGGGGCGCCAGGGCCGCCGGCTACAAGGTGATCGTCGCCGGTGCCGGTGGTGCTGCCCACCTGCCCGGCATGACGGCCGCGCTCACTCCGCTGCCCGTCTTCGGCGTGCCTGTGGAATCGAAGGCGCTGTCGGGACAGGATTCGCTGCTCTCCATCGTGCAGATGCCGGCCGGCATTCCGGTCGGCACGCTGGCCATCGGCAAGGCCGGCGCGGCCAACGCCGCCCTGCTCGCTGCTGCCGTGCTGGCGCTGTCGGACGAGGCTTTGGCCACAAGGCTGGACGCCTGGCGCGCCGCGCAGACGGCGAAGGTGGCGGTGGAACCGGGAGACGAGGCGTGAGCGCAGCACTGCCCGCCGGCGCGACGGTCGGCATCGTCGGCGGCGGCCAGCTCGGCCGCATGCTCGCCATGGCGGCCGCCCGGCTGGGCTACCGCACCGTCGTGCTGGAACCGCAGCCGGACTGTCCGGCCGCGCAGGTCGCCAACCGGCAAATCGTCGCCGCCTATGACGATCCGGCAGCCCTTGCCGAGCTTGCCGCCGCTTCTTCCGTCGTCACCTACGAGTTCGAGAACGTGCCTGTCGCGGCGGCAACGGCGCTGGCCGCCAAGGTCCCGGTATCGCCCCCGCCGCGCGCTCTGGAAATGGCGCAGGACCGGTTGGTGGAGAAGACCTTCCTGAACGATATCGGCATCGCCACCGCGCGCTTCCATCCGGTCGACGACGACGCGCAGCTGACGCAAGCGCTTTCCACCTTCGGCGGCAGCGGCGTGTTGAAGACCCGCCGCCTCGGCTATGACGGCAAGGGCCAGCGCGTCTTCCGCAACATGGAGGCCGGCGGTTATTCCGGCACCTGCGAGGCGATGGGCAACGTGCCGCTGATCCTCGAGGAGCTGGTGCCCTTCGAGCGCGAGGTTTCCGTCATCGCCGCACGCGCGGTAAGCGGCGCGGTCGTCGCCTACGATCCGGCCGAGAACGTCCACCGCGACGGCATCCTGCACACCTCCACGCTGCCGGCGACGATCGCGCCGCAGACCGCCGCCGCGGCGCACGAGGCCGCCCGGAAAATCCTCGAGGCGCTCGACTATGTCGGCGTCGTCGGCGTCGAGTTCTTCGTCCTGGCCGACGGCTCGCTGCTCGCCAACGAGCTGGCGCCGCGCGTCCACAATTCCGGCCACTGGACGGAAGCCGCCTGCCTCGTCTCGCAGTTCGAGCAGCATATCCGGGCCGTCGCCGGCCTGCCGCTCGGCTCGGCCGCGCGCCATGCCGACTGCGTGATGGAAAACCTGATCGGCGACGACATTCTGCGCGCGCCGGCACTGCTGGCCGAGCCGGACGTCATGCTGCACCTCTATGGCAAGGCCGAAGCGCGCGCCGGCCGCAAGATGGGCCATTTCACCCGCATCGCCCGGCGCTGAAGGCTACGACCGCCATGCCCGACCAGTGTTTTGGCGTGCGTGCGGTTGACAGGGCCGAGCTTCCTCGTCTATGAGCCTGCCACGGAACGGGCGCGCTTTCGCGAGCGCGCCTTTTGGTTGGCCCGAACGGGCACGAACTGACGGGCAAGACCATGAAGATCAAGAACTCGCTCAAGGCGCTGAAGGCGCGGCACCGGGACAACCGTCTGGTCCGCCGCAAGGGCCGCATCTACATCATCAACAAGACCGACCCGCGCTACAAGGCCCGCCAGGGCTGAGCACGCCGCGCGGCCTTGACGGCTGCGCCGCGTCTTTCACGCGAAATTCAGTTTGACGATCCGGTGCGCGGAGCTAGATTCCTGCGCATGCGGATCGTTTTTGCCGTCTGCGCGGCCCTTTTACCTTCCACAGTCATCCCGTCCGTCGCCGCGACACCGGCGCAGGACGGCGCACCGGCAAGCCGTGCGCCACAGACCCGCGAGCAGCGGCTCGACGCGCTGTTTTCCAGCCTCAAGCGGGAGCGCAACGAAAAGGCCGCCGAGCGGACCGCAGCACGGATCTACGACGAGTGGAACCACTCAGGCAGCGCGTCCATCGACCTGATGATGCAATGGTCGCAAAAGGCGATCGAAGACAAGAAATACGCCGTCGCGCTGGATTTCCTCGACCAGGTGGTGACCTTGCAGCCCACCTATGCCGAGGGCTGGAACCGCCGCGCCACGCTGCACTACATCATGAAGAACTACGGCAAGTCGATGGCCGACATCGACCGCACGCTGCAACTGGAACCGCGCCATTTCGGCGCCATATCCGGCCTCGCGCAGATCATGGCCGACACCGGCCGCAAGGAACAGGCGCTGCAGGCCTGGCAGCGCGTGCTCGACATCTACCCGATGCTGCGCAGCGCCCAGAACCAGGTCGCGACGCTGTCGGAGGAACTGGCGGGGGAAGGAATCTAGGAGGGTAAGGGAATAGAGGAGTAAGGCAATAAGGGAATATGCCTGCTTCGCGGCGGAACGTTATTCCCCCCATTCCCTTACTCCCCTATTCCCTTAACCCATTTATCTCCCGCCCTTCCCGTCCGTACCGATATAGGCAATCCGCAGCATGTTGGTGGAGCCCGGCGTCCTCAGCGGTACGCCGGCGGTGATGATGATGCGGTCGCCCGGCTCGCCGAAATCCTGCTCGATGGCGATGCGGCAGGCGCGATTCACCATGTCGTCGAGGTCGCGGGCGTCTTCCGTCACCACGCAATGCGTTCCCCACAGGAGCGACAGCCGCCGTGCCGTGTCGAGGATCGGCGACAGCGCGATGATCGGCACCTGCGGCCGCTCGCGCGCGGCGCGCAGGCCGGTGGTGCCGGAGGCCGTGTAGGTGACGATCGCCGACAGTTTCAGCGTCTCGGCGATCTCGCGCGCCGCAAGCGAAATGGCGTCGGCACCGGTCGCTTCGGGCACCGAGCGCTGGCCGTTGATGACGGCGGCGTAGGTCGGGTCGCGCTCGACCTGCTCGGCGATACGGCTCATCGTCGCCACCGCCTCGACCGGATAGGCGCCGGCGGCCGATTCGGCCGACAGCATGACGGCGTCGGCGCCCTCGAACACGGCCGTCGCCACGTCCGATACCTCGGCGCGCGTCGGCACCGGCGCGGAAATCATCGATTCCAGCATCTGGGTCGCCACCACGACCGGCTTGCCGGCTCGGCGCGCGGCGCGGGTGATCTGCTTCTGGATGCCGGGCACCGCTTCCAGCGGCATTTCCACGCCGAGGTCGCCGCGCGCCACCATCAGCGCGTCCGACAATTCCATGATCTCGTCCAGCCGTGCCACCGCCTGCGGCTTTTCGATCTTCGACAAAAGAAGCGCGCGGCCGCGCGCGATCTTGCGCGCCTCGGCCAGATCCTCGGGACGCTGGATGAACGAGAGCGCGACCCAGTCGACGCCGGCGGCCAGCACCGCGTCGAGGTCCTTGCGGTCCTTTTCCGTCAGCGCGCCGACCGGCAGCACTGTGTCGGGCAACGACACACCCTTCTTGTCGGAGATCGCGGTGCCGGCAACCACCGTGCAGACGATGCGCTTGCCGTCCGTCTCGACCGCCTTCAGCGCCAGCTTGCCGTCGTCGATCAAAAGCCGGTGGCCGGGCTCGACGGAGGCGAGGATTTCCGGATGCGGCAGGAAGACACGGGTGGAATCGCCGGGCTCGGGATTGTCGTCCAGCGTGAAGGTCTGGCCGACCTTCAGTGCCTCGCGACCGTTGGCGAACTTGCCGACGCGCAGCTTCGGCCCCTGCAGGTCGGCGAGGATGCCGATCGGCCGGCCGACCGCCTTCTCGACCTTGCGGATGCGGCCGACCAGCGTGCGCATCAGGTCATGGTCGGCATGGCTCATATTGATGCGGAACACGTCCGCGCCGGCCTCGAAAAGCTTCTTCAGCATCGCCTCGTCGGAGGAGGCGGGACCGATGGTGGCGAGGATCTTGACCTTGCGGCTGCGTCTCATGGACCTTCAATTTCCCGGCGCGGCGGGCGCGCCGTCGGTTGCGGGCTGGTCGGTGAGCTGGACCATCCAGCTCGACTGCTCGCCCGTGTCGTATTCCTGGAAGCCGGCGCGCTGGAAGCCGCGCGCCACGCAGTCGGTGACGCCGGCGATCTTGAATTCCTTTTCCGCCACGCACATCGAGATCGGACCGTCCCAGCGGCCGCCGCGCTCGGCGTCCTCGGCGTAGAGGTAGTAGAAGCGCGACGACAGCGGCCCCTCGATCAGCGTCTTGCAGGTCGAGCCCTCGATGTGCCACCAGCCCTCGGTAATCCAGCCGGCCTTGGCCCGGTAGCCGATGCCGACGCCGACGAGATTCTGCGTGGCATTGCAGACGCGGAAATCGGCCCGCGCCGGCGAGGCGGCGAGAAGCGGAAGCGCACAGGCGGCCAGCAACGGAAGCGACAGGGGCATCACCCTGCGCACGCGCAGCCTGCCGGCGAGAACCATCCTCAAACCTCTCGGGAACCACGTCACCATGTTCTGTCGCCCCTTTTCGGCAAAGTCCCGACCCATGTCAACGCGCCCGCCGGTCCAATTCCAATCGATTTAGAAGGCAAACGGCGCGATTCTCGGTTAGCGCGAAACAGTTTCTTGCAAAAACCGTGGCCAAACAACGGCGTTGCGCAAGAGTAAGCTTCGTGAAAAGACGGACAAGCCGCATCGCCAACGAACGAACCCTGCCCCGATAGATCTGCCGATGACCCGATCGACCGCCTTTTCGCCCTTCGACCTGATCGAAGGCGACCGGACAAAGGGGCTCGTGCTCGTTGCTGACCACGCGCGCCGCACCCTGCCCGAAGACTACGGCGATCTCGGCCTGCCGGCGACGGAGTTCGACCGCCACATCGCCTACGACATCGGCGTGGAGGCGGTGGCCCGCGAACTGGCTGCCCTTCTCGACGCGCCGGCGGTGCTGTCCAATTTCTCGCGCCTGCTCATCGATCCCAACCGTGGCGAGGACGACCCGACGCTGATCCGCCAGCTCTATGACGGCACCGTCGTGCCGGGCAACTACCCGATGGCGCCCGAGGAGCGCGAGCGGCGGCTGGACCGCTTCTACCGGCCCTATCACGACGCCGTGGCGGCGATGGTCGCCTCGGTGGCGGAGGCGAGCAGCTTCGCCCCCTTCATCTTCTCCGTCCATTCCTTCACGCCGGTCATGCAGGGGATCGTACGGCCCTGGCATGTCGGCATCCTGTGGGACAAGGACGACCGCGCCCCCCGGGCGCTGATCGAGGCGCTGGCGGTGGACAAGAACCTCGTCGTCGGCGACAACGAACCCTATGACGGCGCGCTGCGCGGCGATACCATGTTCAAGCATGCCATCGTCAACGGCTTCGCCCACGCGCTGATCGAAATCCGGCAGGACCTCATCGCCGACGAGGCCGGCGCGCTCGACTGGGCGGCGCGGCTGGCGCCGATCGTTGAAGCGATCAACGCTCGTGCCGATATACATGAGGTCAGGATGTACGGCTCGCGCACCGGTCCGCTGTGAGCGGCCGGCGGCGCAGCGAAAGGAGCAACGCCATGGACAAGCTCACCCCTGGGCTTACCCCGGAGCAGCAGCGCGATTTCGAGGCCGCCGCCTTCCGCCGGCTTGTCGGCCACCTTCGCGAGCGCACCGACGTGCAGAACATCGACCTGATGAACCTCGCCGGCTTCTGCCGCAATTGCCTGTCCAACTGGTACCGCGAGGCGGCGGAGGCCGAAGGCGTCGCGCTCTCCAAGGACGAGTCGCGCGAGATCGTCTACGGCATGCCCTACGCGGAATGGCAGGCGCTACACCAGACCGAAACGTCGCCGGAAAAGCAGGCTGCCTTCGAAGCGAACCGGCCGAAGGATCACTAAATCCTAACGCCCGCCGCCCCGCCCAAGCCGGACGCTTTCGGCGGCGATGGCAAGCAGCGCCTGCCTGGCCAACGGCGTCGACAGGTCGGGGCGACGACGCGTCTGCAACACCGCGCCCTGCAATCGCTCCAGCGCTCGCGCCAAGCCCTCGCCGCTCCAGCGCTCCAGCACCTTTTCCACCAGCTTGCGCCGTGCGAAGAACACCGGCGGCTTGTGGCCGGCGACGATGGCCGCCGCGTTGCGGCCCTCAGCCTCCATCTTGGCCCGCATGACCTGGATCGCCTGCAACTGCCGCATGGCGGCAGACAGCGCCACGAAGGGATGGGTGCCGGCCTGGCACTGCCGCGTGAAGGCGGCGTCGAAGGCGTCGATCCGGCCTTCGAGCACGGCGTCCACCGCATCGTCGAAGGATTGGCCCGAGACGTCGCCGGCCAGCGCCCGCACGTCCTCCAGGCCGATCGCGTCCTGCCCGTGGCAATAAAGAACCAGCTTCTCGATCTCGCCACGCGTCGCCAGCCGGTCGCCGCCGAGATTGCGGCGCAGCGCCTGCCGCGCCTCCAACGAAATCGTCATGCCGGCCTTTTGCAATTCGGCATCGATGACGCCGTCCACGTCGCGCGCCTCGTCGGCATAGCAGGGCAGCGCCATCGCCAAGGCAGCACCTTCCACCGCGCTGCGCAGGGCTGCACCTTTTTTCAGGTCGCCGGCCTCGATCAGCACGATGGCGTCGCGCGGCGGCTCGGCCACCAGCACCTTGACGTCTTCCGCCAGGCTTTTCTGCGCGCCCGCATTGCGCACCCACAGCAACCGCCGGTCGGAGAACATCGAGACGGTGCGCGCCTCGTCCAGCAGCCGGCCTTCGTCGCGCTCGGTCTCGCCGGCGTCCAGCTTCACCACGGTGAAGGGGTCGTCAAGCGGCAGGCCGGTCTTCTCGGCAAAGCCGCGCGCGCGTTCCGAGACCAGTCCGCGATCCGGCCCGTAGATCAGCACGATGGTAAAGCGCGGGTCTGGCCGCGCCAGCCACGAATCGACCTCGAATGCCTTTTTCTGCGCCATGGCTTCGCTCTACCACAGGGGTCGGTCATGTCGAGGGCTGGCCGCGCGTCCTTCGAGGCTCGCTGCGCTCGCACCTCAGGATGAGGGAGGTAGGTGCCGCTCCCATTCTGAGGCGTGAGCGGTGCCTTGATGTTTTCAGAGGTAGCGCAGTGCAAACGGTCCTCATCCTGAGGTGCGAGCGCAGCGAGCCTCGAAGGACGCACGGCATTTTCATGCCAGAGCAGCCATACGCCGAGCCGGTTTATTGCCGCCAGCCTCATGCGAAAGACGGGAAATTACGTCTGTTTCCTGTCACATTCGGCGCTCACGCTGACGCCTGCGGGCGGCAATGGATTGCCGCTGCCTTGGCGGCCAGGATGTGCGAAGATCGCGCCGACGGGAGGAGGACGGTCATGACTGACGCTCTGCGTTTTCACGTTCCGGAGCCGGAGGTGCGCCCCGGCGGTACGCCCGATTTCTCCAACGTTCCCATTCCCAAGGCGGGCTCGGTGCCGCGCCCGCCCATCGACGTCGATCCGCGCGACATCCGCGACCTCGCTTTCTCCATCATCCGCGTGCTGAACCGCTCCGGCGAGGCGGTCGGCCCGTGGGCAAGCCTGTTGACCGACGACGAACTGCTGGAAGGCCTGCGCCACATGATGACGCTGCGCGCTTTCGACGCCCGCATGCAGATGGCGCAGCGGCAGGGCAAGACCTCTTTCTACATGCAGCATCTGGGCGAAGAGGCAGTCAGCACCGCGTTCCGCAAGGCGCTTTCGCCGGGCGACATGAATTTCCCGACCTATCGGCAAGCGGGCCTGCTCATCGCCGACGGCTACCCGATGGTCACCATGATGAACCAGATTTATTCCAACGAGGCGGACCCGCTGAAGGGGCGGCAACTGCCGATCATGTATTCCTCGAAGGAGCACGGCTTCTTCTCGATCTCCGGCAACCTCGCCACGCAATATGTCCAGGCGGTCGGCTGGGCGATGGCTTCGGCGATCAGCGGCGACACGAAGATCGCCGCCGCATGGATCGGCGACGGCTCGACCGCCGAGAGCGACTTCCATTCCGCGCTGGTCTTTGCCTCCACCTACAAGGCGCCCGTCATCCTCAACGTCGTCAACAACCAGTGGGCCATCTCGACCTTCCAGGGCATCGCCCGCGGCGGCGCCGGCACCTTCGCCGCGCGTGGCCTCGGCTTCGGCATTCCGGCGCTGCGCGTCGACGGCAACGACTATCTCGCCGTCCATGCCGTGGCGAAATGGGCGGCGGAGCGGGCGCGCGCCAATTTCGGGCCGACGCTGATCGAGCACGTCACCTATCGCGCCGGCGCGCATTCGACCTCCGACGACCCGTCGGCCTATCGGCCGAAGGCGGAGTCGGACGCCTGGCCGCTTGGCGACCCCATCGTGCGGCTGAAGAACCATCTCATCTATCGCGGCGTCTGGTCGGACGAACGCCACGCGCAAGCGGAGGCCGAAATCCGCGACACAGTGATCGCCGCCCAGCGCGAGGCGGAAAAGCACGGCACGCTGCATTCCGGCAACAAGCCTTCGGTGCGCGACATGTTCGAGGGCCTCTATGCCGAGATGCCGCCGCATCTGAGGCGCCAGCGCCAGCAGGCGGGAGTGTGAAGATGACGAGCGCCGACGCACGCACTTCCTTCTCCCCGTTTACGGGGAGAAGGTGTCACGAAGTGACGGATGAGGGGCAGCGCCAGCATTGGCGGCTTTCACGCCGCCCCTCATCTGCCTGCCGGCATCTTCTCCCCGTAAACGGGGAGAAGGACGCTCTCACGTCCGTTGGAGCCCAATAATGCCCCGCAAGACCATGATCGAGGCCATCCGCGACGCCATGGACGTCTCCATGGGACGCGACGAGAAGGTGGTGGTGTTCGGCGAAGATGTCGGCTTCTTCGGCGGCGTCTTCCGCTGCACGCAAGGCCTGCAGGCGAAATACGGCAAGAGCCGCTGCTTCGATGCGCCCATCAACGAAAGCGGCATCGTCGGCACCGCCATCGGCATGGCCGCCTACGGCTTGCGGCCATGCGTCGAGATCCAGTTCGCCGACTACATGTACCCTGCCTACGATCAGCTTACCCAGGAGGCTGCCCGTATCCGTTATCGTTCCAACGGCGACTTCACCTGCCCCATCGTGGTGCGGATGCCCACCGGCGGCGGCATCTTCGGCGGCCAGACGCATAGCCAGAGCCCGGAAGCGCTGTTCACCCACGTTTCCGGCCTGAAGACGGTCGTGCCGTCCAACCCCCACGACGCCAAGGGTCTGCTGATCGCGGCGATCGAGGACCCCGATCCGGTGATCTTCCTCGAACCCAAGCGGCTCTACAACGGTCCCTTCGACGGCCATCACGAACGGCCGGTGACGGCGTGGTCCAAGCATGAACTCGGCGAAGTACCGGACGGCCACTACACCGTGCCGCTCGGCAAGGCGGTGGTGCGGCGGCCGGGTGCGGCCGTCACCGTGCTCGCCTACGGCACCATGGTCTATGTGGCGCAGGCAGCAGCCGAGGAAACCGGCATCGACGCCGAGGTGATCGACCTCAGGACGCTTCTGCCGCTCGATCTCGACGCCATCGTCGCCTCGGTGAAAAAGACCGGCCGCTGCGTCGTCGTGCATGAGGCAACGATGACCTCCGGCTTCGGCGCCGAGCTGGCCGCACTGGTGCAGGAACACTGCTTCTATCATCTGGAGGCACCGGTGGCGCGCGTCGCCGGCTGGGACACGCCCTATCCGCACGCGCAGGAGTGGGATTATTTCCCCGGCCCCGCGCGCGTCGGCCGGGCGCTCATTGAAACCATGGAGGCCTGAGCGATGGGCGAGCACGTCATCAAGCTTCCGGATGTCGGCGAAGGCGTCGCCGAGGCCGAGCTTGTCGAATGGCACGTCAAGGTCGGCGACCTTGTACGCGAAGACCAGATGCTGGCCGCCGTCATGACCGACAAGGCGACCGTGGAAATCCCCGCGCCGGTCGACGGCGAGGTGCTTTGGCTCGGCGCCGAGATCGGCGACACGGTCGCCATCGGCTCGGCCATCGTACGGCTTAAGGTGGCGGGCGACGGGAATGTGCAGGAAGGCGATGCTGCGCCGGCGAGGGCGGAAGCCAAGCCTGCTGACAATGCCAAAGATACCCCCACCCCTAACCCCTCCCCGCAAGGGGGAGGGGAACAGGCTGCTGCGGCGTCGACACCAACGCCGCGCAAAAGCCAGTCGGTCGAGAATGATACGCCACCGGTCGCGACAACGTCTCCCTCCCCCTTGCGGGGAGGGGACAGGGGTGGGGGTAGCGCCGCACCTATACCCCACAAAGTGGCGCGTCCCGCCGGCGCTCCTCGCCCCGAAGGAGAAAAACCCCTCGCCTCTCCAGCCGTACGCCTACGCGCGAAAGAATCCGGCATCGACCTGCGCCAAATCGCCGGCAGCGGGCCGGCTGGGCGTATCACGCACGAAGACCTCGACGGCTTCTTCGCGCACGGCCCGCAGGCGGCGTCTGTCAGCGCAGGCGGCCTCGCGCGCAACGACGCCGTCGAGGAAATCAAGGTCGTCGGGCTTCGCCGCAAGATCGCCGAGAAGATGCGCATCGCCAAATCGCGCATCCCGCACATCACCTATGTCGAGGAGGTCGATGTCACGGCACTTGAAGACCTGCGCACCGCGCTCAACAAGGAAAAGCGCGCCGACCGCCCCAAGCTGACGCTGCTGCCTTTCCTGATGCGGGCGATGGTGAAGGCGATCGCCGAGCAGCCGCAGCTGAACTCCCTGTTCGACGACGAAGCCGGCGTCATCCATCAGCATGGCGGCGTCCATATCGGCATCGCCGCGCAGACGCCGGCCGGGCTGGTGGTGCCGGTGGTCCATCACGCCGAGGCGCTGGACCTGTGGGGCTGCGCCACCGAGGTCAACCGGCTGGCGGAAGCCGCCAAGGCCGGCCTGGCGACGCGTGAGGAACTGTCTGGCTCGACCATCACCATCACCTCGCTCGGCGCCATGGGCGGCGTGGTGACGACGCCGGTCATCAACCATCCGGAAGTCGCCATCGTCGGCGTCAACAAGATGATGGTGCGGCCGGTCTGGGACAGCACGCAATTCATCCCGCGCAAGATGATGAACCTGTCGTCGTCCTTCGACCATCGCGTCATCGACGGCTGGGATGCGGCCGTGTTCGTCCAGCGCATCAAGGCGCTCATGGAGACGCCGGCGCTGATTTTCGTGGATTGAGAAGCGATGTCTAGCGAATTGCCTGCCTCTCCAGCGGTTGCGCCGCCCCTCACTGTCCTGCCGGACATCTCTCCCCGTAAACGGGGAGAGAGAAGACGGCCGCCCGGGCTTCGCCAATTGCAGGCGTTGCAGGACAAGGAGGTAGGCAGGCAAGGGCGTTCTTCTCCCCGTTTACGGGGAGAAGGTGGCGGCAGCCGGATGAGGGGCAGCGCCGACAGACCAAGATTTTTTACCCTGACAGGAGAAGTCGTATGAAAGAAATCTCCTGCAAGCTGCTTGTCATCGGCGCCGGACCGGGCGGCTATGTCTGTGCCATCCGCGCCGGCCAGCTCGGGCTGGATACCGTCATCGTCGAGGCGGGCAAGCCCGGTGGCACCTGCCTCAATGTCGGCTGCATTCCCTCCAAGGCGCTGATCCATGCGGCGGAAGAATTCGAGAAGGCGCTGCACGCCGCTTCCGGCAACAGCCCGCTCGGCATCTCCGCCGCCAAGCCCGCCCTCGATTTCGGCAAAACGATTGGCTGGAAGGACGGCATCGTAAGCCGGCTGAACAGCGGTGTCGCCGGCCTGCTGAAGAAGGCCAGGGTCAAATACGTCCAGGGATGGGCGACGTTCCGAGACGGCAAGACCGTCACGGTGGAAACCGAGACCGGCGAACAGATAATCAAGGCGGAGACGGTCGTCATCGCTACCGGCTCGGCGCCGGTCGAATTGCCGTTCCTGCCCTTCGGCGGACCGGTCATTTCGTCGACCGAAGCTTTATCTATGTCGTCCGTACCGGAAAGGCTGGCCGTCGTCGGCGGTGGCTATATCGGGCTGGAACTCGGCACCGCCTTCGCCAAGATGGGCGCGAAGGTGACGGTGGTCGAAGCGCTGCCGCGCATTCTCGCCCAGTACGACGCCGAATTGACCCGGCCGGTGGCCAAGCGGCTGGCGGCGCTCGGCGTCGAGGTGCTGACGGGCGCCAAGGCCAAGGGTCTGTCGAAAAAGGGTGACGCGCTGCTGGTCGAGACGGCGGACGGTACCGAGAAGAAAATCGCCGCCGATCATGTGCTCGTCACCGTCGGCCGCAAGCCTGTCACCGAAGGCTGGGGCCTCGACCAAATCGACCTCGACATGGCCGGAAAGTTTATCCGCATCGACGACCAGTGCCGCACATCGATGCGCGGCGTCTACGCCATCGGCGACGTCACCGGCGAGCCGATGCTGGCGCATCGCGCCATGGCGCAGGGCGAAATGGTGGCCGAGATTGTCGCCGGCCATAAGCGTAGCTGGGACAAGCGCGCGATTCCGGCCGTCTGCTTCACCGATCCGGAAATAGTTTCGGTCGGCGTGTCGCCGGAAGAGGCGAAGGCTCGCAACATTGAGATCAAGACCGGCCTGTTCCCCTTCGCCGCCAACGGCCGCGCCATGACCTTGCAGGGCGAGGACGGCTTCGTGCGCGTCGTCGCGCGCGCCGACAACCATCTGGTGCTGGGCGTGCAGGCGGTCGGCACCGGCGTGTCGGAACTGTCGGCGGCGTTTTCCCTCGGCATCGAGATGGGCGCCCGGCTGGAGGACATCGCCGGCACCATCCATGCGCACCCGACACAGAGCGAGGCTTTCGCCGAGGCGGCGCTGAAGACACTCGGCCACGCGCTGCATATATAGCAAAAGGCTCGTTCCGTTGCCGGAACGAGCCTTTCTTCTCCCCCTCTTATTTTCTGTTCGGCGCGAAAGGTGCCGTTCAGCTCGCCAGCCGGGTCAGCCCTTCGTGCTGCGCATAGGCGTGGCCGAAACGGTTGGCGAGGAAGGTGTCGAGCGCGATGTCCTCCTGCCTGACGAAACCCTTGGCCGGCAGGCTGCCGTCGGCCAGCATGTCGAGCACAGCGCAGATGCCGGACGCCGTGGTGATCTGGATGGCACTGCGCACGGCGGTGCCGACGCGCTGCGAGTAGACCTTGTTGGCGTAGGTTTCCTGCAAGAGGCGGCCGTTCTTGCGGCCCGAGACGGTGACGAAGACGATGACCACGTCCTGCATGGTCGCGGGCAGCGCGCTCTCGAAAATGTCCTTCAGCACCTCGCGGCGATGGCGCAGGCCGAGGTCGTTGAGCAGCGCCTTCATGATCGCGGCATGGCCGGGATAGCGGATGGTGCGGTAGTTCAGCGTGCGCACCTTGCCCTTCAGCGTCTCGGCCAGCGTGCCGAGCCCGCCGGAGGTGTTGAAGGCCTCGTAGGTGACGCCGTCGAGCGAGAATTCCTCACGCTCCTCCAGCGGCGGAACCTCGACCAGTTCGCCCTCGACGATCGCCTCGCAGGGCTCGCAATATTCGTTGATGACGCCGTCGGTGCTCCAGGTCAGGTTGTAGTTCAGCGCGTTGGACGGGTACTGCGGCAGCGCGCCGACGCGCATGCGCACGCTCTCCAGCGTGTCGAAGCGACTGGCGAGGTCGTTGGCGACGATGGAAATGAAGCCCGGCGCCAGGCCGCACTGCGGAATGAAGGCGGTTTTCGCGCCCTTGGCCAGTTCCTTGACGCGGCGGGTCGAGGCGACGTCCTCGGTCAGGTCCATGTAGTGCACGCCGGCGGAAGCGGCGGCCTCGGCAATGCGCGTGGTGAGGTGGAAGGGCGCGGCGGAGAGCACCGCGAACTTGCCGGCAAGCACCGCTTCCAGCGCGCCGGCCGCCTCGATGTCGATCTCGCGCCGCTCGACGGCGGCCGGAACCTCCAGCGCCGCAAGCTGGGCGGCGGAGCGGTCGACGATGGTGACGCGATAGTCGCCCGTGGCGGCCAGCATGTCGGCGATGGTCGAGCCGATCTTGCCCGCGCCGACGACAACGATGTCCTTCATGGCATTCTCCCTCAAAAGGTTCTGCGGCCGGCGGTAGTCCACGGGCACGCTCTGTCTTTTCGATTCTGCCACCTTGCCTGACGAAAGGAAGCGTGCGATTCGTCGTTATGAAGCAGGTTTTTAGACGATATGACGAGCAAAGCCTACGAAACGCCGACAGATGCCGACCAGGCGCTGATCGCCCTATTGCGCGAGAACGCGCGCGCCTCGACCGCCGAGCTGGCGCGCAGGCTGGGCGTCTCACGCACCACGGTGCAAAGCCGCATCGAGCGGCTGGAAGCGCGCGGCGTCATCGCCGGCTACGGCGTCAGGCTGTCGGCTGCCTACGAGCAGGGACTGGTACGGGCGCATGTGCTGCTCACCGTCACGCCGAAGAAGGCGGATGCTGTGGTGCGCAGCCTGCGCGCGCTGCCGCAGGTGCGTACCCTGCATTCCGTCGGCGGTAGCTTCGACATGATCGTCATCGTCGAATCGCCGTCGATCAGCGACCTCGATATGCTGCTGGACAGCATCGGCGCAATGGAGGGCGTCGAGCGCACGCTGTCGTCGATCATCCTGTCGACGCGGATCGACCGGTAGAGTATTTTGCAGCCCGACGGAATCGTCTGGCGTCGCATAAATGCGGCTAAAACAAAGAGATAGATCGTTTCACCGTTTCTGTGAAACGATCTTGCGGCCGTTAAAAGTCCGAAGTGAGCCCCTTGACCTCCCAGTCGCCATAGCGGCCGGGCTCCAGCCCGCCGCGCCCGCCGCGCTCCTTCGGCAACGCCGCTTCCTTCTCCCGATAGGCCTCGCGGCGCGCCGCCGCCTCGGCCAATGCGCGCTCGGCCGCCGGCGTCAGCGGCTTCTTCACGCGCACCTCGGTAATGCGGTAATCCGGCAGGGGTTCTTGTCCGCTCATCGCGCTTGCCTCCATGGATTGAAACGGCTGCGATCTCTTACCATCATATAGCGGACCTGCGGCGCGGGATCGACCCTCGCCGGCCACCACGGAGCAGACGATGAACACGATGCGCACCGCCATGCTTCTCGCCGTCATGACGGCGCTGTTCATGGCCGTCGGCTATGCGATCGGCGGATCGGGCGGCATGATGATCGCGCTGGCCGTCGCCGCCGCCACAAACCTGTTTTCCTACTGGAACGCCGACAAGATGGTGCTGGCGATGAACCGCGCCGTCGAGGTCGATGAAAGGTCTGCGCCGGAATATTACGGCATCGTGCGCGATCTCAGCCAGCGTGCCGGCCTGCCGATGCCGCGCGTCTACCTGATCGACAATCCGCAGCCGAACGCCTTCGCCACCGGCCGCAACCCCGAACACGCGGCGGTGGCCGCCACCACCGGCCTGTTGCAGCGCCTGTCCTACGAGGAGGTGGCGGGCGTGATGGCGCACGAGCTTGCCCATGTGCAGCATCGAGACACGCTGACGATGACCATCGTCGCGACGCTTGCCGGCGCCATCTCCATGCTCGGCAACTTCGCCTTCTTTCTCGGCGGCAACCGCAACAACAACGGCGCCGGCATGCTCGGCACGCTGGTGGCGATCATCGTCGCGCCCTTCGCCGCCATGATCGTGCAGATGGCGGTGTCGCGCACGCGCGAATACGCCGCCGACCGGCGCGGCGCCGAGATCACCGGCCGGCCGCTGTGGCTCGCCTCGGCGCTGAACAAGATCGCCCGCAACGCCGAAGCGATCCGCAACCCGGACGCCGAACGCAACCCGGCAACCGCTCACCTGTTCATCATCAACCCGCTGCACGGCGAGCGCATGGATTCGCTGTTCTCGACGCATCCGGCCACCGAAAACCGCATCGCCGCCTTGCAGGCGATGGCCGAGGAGATGGACCGTGCGCCCGCGCAGCCGGCTCCATCGCGCCCGTCGGCCCCGAAAAATTCGACATCCGGAGAGGCGGCGCCCGCCGGCCCATGGGGCAGTGCATCGGCCGGAAGCGCATCCGGCGAAACCGCCGAACCCGAAGTGCCGCCGGCCGAACCGAAACCCAATCCTTGGGGCCGCAACCCGACCGGGCCAAGGCGGAGATAGCCGCTATCGCGGCAGGCCGGCGATGGCCAGCGGATTGTGCTCCAGCACCGCGCGGTCGGGCGTATCCACCCGGGGCCGGTTGGTCAGCGCCGCGAACAGCCGCTCGACATAATCGTGCGGCATGTCCAGCGTGATCAGCACCAGCCGCGTGCCGCGCCGCTCGTCGGGCCAGGTCGGCAGCCGCGCCGGCGGATGCAGCAGCCGCTGCACGCCATGGATCACCAGCGGCCGCGACGGGTCCTCCACCAGTTCGATGACGCCCTTCATGCGCAAGAGCTTGTCGCCGTGCTGCGAGCGCAGCAGATCGAGAAAAGCCTCGATGGCCGAAAACGGCACCGCGCCGTCATGCACCAGCGCATGCGTCTTCACGCGGTCGTCGTGGCGATGATGGTGATGGTCGTGGCCGTCGTGATCATGGTCATGCCCATGGTCATGATGCTCGTCGGCCGCCTCGCCCAGCCAGCGGCGCACGTCGGCGCTCTTGGTCGCCGGGTCGTAGAGGCCGCAGTCGAGCAGGTCCGCCGCGTCGGCCTTCCCGGCGTCGAGGATGCGGGCGCCGGGATTGATCGCCTTCAGCCGCGCCTTGAGCGCCTCGATCCCGTCCGCATCGGCAAGGTCGGTCTTGGTCAGCACCAGCCGGTCGGCCACCGCCGCCTGCTTCAGCGCCTCGACATGGGCGTCCAGCGAGGCGGCGCCGTTGACCGCGTCCACCAGCGTGACGACGCCGTCGAGCCGAAAAGCCTGCACCAGCGCCGGATGACCCATGATCGATTGCAGCACCGGCGCCGGATCGGCGAGCCCGGTGGTTTCGATGACGATGCGCGCCAGCTTCCCGATACGGCCGGTCTGCAAACGATCGACAAGGTCGGCCAGCGTGTCGACCAGCTCGCCCCGCACCGTGCAGCACAGGCAGCCGTCGGACAGCTGGATGATGCCGTCGGATGCCTGCTCGACCAGCAGATGGTCGATGGCGACCTCGCCGTATTCGTTGATGATGACGGCCGTGTCGGTCAGCGCCGGGTCCTTCAGCAGCCGGTTGAGCAGCGTCGTCTTGCCGGCGCCGAGGAAGCCGGTCAGCACAGTGACGGGAATGGGGAACACGGCCATCGTCGTCAGTTCTTCGCCGCCTGGTCGCCTTCCGCGGACACCTCGAAGCCCACCGGCGGCGGCAGGTCCGGCCGCCAGCCGGGGACGGGCACGTCGGCATACTGGTTGCCGGCCGCATCCAGCATCGCCTTCGGCACCGGGCCGGTGGCGCCGCCGATGCTCACCGCGACCAGCGTCGGATGCACCAGCTTCTGCTGGTAGGGCGATTTCGGCTTCTCCGCATCCGTCTTGGCCGGCGGCGCTTCCGACTGCTCCGCCGCCGTCTTCTTGTGGCAGACGACGTCGCGCAGGTTGGTCGCCGTTTCGGTGTCGCCATAGGGCTGCAGCGAGGCCAGCGTCGTCGAGCCCTTCGTCGGCCCGGCAAAGCCGACGTCGAGCAGGCGCGCGGCCGCCTCCGCGCGGCTGATCGCCGTCTGTTCGCCCAGCACCACGGCGACCAACGTGCGGCCGTCGCGCGTCGCGGAGCCGACCTGGTTGAAGCCCGACGGGCAGACGAAGCCGGTCTTCATGCCGTCGGCGCCGTCGTAGCGGCCGATCAGAAGATTGTAGTTGGGGATCGTCTTCTTGCCGAAGGCGAGGCCCTCGATGGAGAACCACGGCGCATATTGCGGAAAGTCGCGCCTGAGCGCCGCCACCAGCACGGCGATGTCTCGCGCCGTGGTGTACTGTTCGGGCGAGAACAGGCCGTTGGGGTTGACGAAATGCGAGCCGACCATGCCGAGGCGCGCGGCCTCGGCATTCATGCGCTCGGCGAAGGCGGCTTGCGAGCCGCCGATGTTCTCGGCCACCGCCATGGCGATGTCGTTGGCCGACTTCACCAGCATCATCTTCAATGCCGTGTCGAGCCTTAGCACGGTGCCGGGCTTGAGCCCCATCTTCGACGGGGGCTCGGCCGCCGCGTGTTTGGTCACCTTGATCGGCGAATCGAGCGCCGCTTCGCCGGCCTGAAGCGCCCGGAAGGCGACGTAGGCCGTCATCAGCTTCGACAGCGAGGCCGGATACCAGCGCTTGAAGGCTTCCTCGTGCTCGATCACCTGGCCGCTGCCGAGGTCGAACAGGATGGATGGATTGGCCAGCGCCGGACCGGAAGCGGTCAGCGCCACCGCCGCCAAGGCGCCGGCAACCGCCAACCGGCGCGAAAAGGTAAGGGAAATGCCTTGGCTCATAATCAAATCCGAAATCGCTCTTGCCGTCCTTGCCCCGCTCTCCGTAAGATTTCGAAACGGGATCGCCGTCAGGCGGCCACCCTTCCCCGTCGGACCGCCGCGCGACGGTGCTATTTAGCCTATGTGACCTCACGATGGCAAAGCGCGGTCCGATCACGATTGCAACCTGCCGGCCATCGCGCCGGCCAAGAGCGAGCTGAGACAGATGCCGATCCTGAACCGTGCCGCAGAGATGCAGGAGGAAGTCGCCGGCTGGCGCCGCCACCTGCACCAGAACCCGGAACTGAACTTCGACGTGTTCCAGACCGCCGCCTTCGTCACCGACAAGCTGAAGGCGTTCGGCTGCGACGAGGTGGTGACGGGGCTCGGCAAGACCGGCGTCGTCGGCATCATCCGCGGCAACCGCGGCGAAGGCGGCACGATCGGCCTGCGCGCTGACATGGACGCCCTGCCGATCAACGAGATCACCGGCAAGCCTTATGCCTCGGTGACGCCCGGCAAGATGCACGCCTGCGGCCATGACGGCCACACCGCCATGCTGCTGGGCGCGGCCAAGTATCTCGCCGAGACGCGCAATTTCGCCGGCTCCGTGGCCGTCATCTTCCAGCCGGCGGAGGAAGGCGGCGGCGGCGGCAACGAGATGGTCAAGGACGGCATGATGGAACGCTTCGGCATCGAGAAGGTGTTCGGCATGCACAACATGCCGAGCCTGCCGGTCGGTCAGTTCGCGCTGCGTCCCGGCCCGATCATGGCGGCGACCGCCGAGTTCACCATTACCGTCAAGGGGCGCGGCGGCCATGCGGCGATGCCGCACGGCACCATCGACCCGATCGTCATCACCAGCCAGCTGGTCGGCGCCTTGCAGACGATCGCCTCGCGCTCGACCGATCCGGTCGAATCGGTGGTGGTGTCGGTCACCAAGTTCCATGCCGGCGACGCCTACAACGTCATCCCCGAAACGGCCGAGATCGCCGGTACCGTGCGGACGCTGAAGAAGGAGGTGGCGAAGCTGGCCGAGGAGCGCATCCGCGCGCTGTGCGCCGGGCTCGCCGCCGCCAATGGCGCCGAAATCAACCTCGATTACGACGCCAACTATCCCGTCACCTTCAACCACGCCGAGGAAACCGTGTTCGCGGCGGACGTGGCGGCGACGGTGGCCGGCGACAGCCATGTCCATCGCAACATGCCGCCGGTAATGGGCGGCGAGGATTTCTCCTACATGCTGGAAGCCCGTCCCGGCGCCTTCATCTTCATCGGCAACGGCGACAGCGCAGGCCTGCACCACCCGGCCTACGACTTCAACGACGAGGTCATCTCCCACGGCATCAGCTATTGGGTGAAACTGACCGAGACGGCGCTGCCGGCGGCGTGAGCCGCCGCGCCCGGCGCGCCGTGTCGGACCGGCGGCGCGCCGGAGCAGCGGGATTGTGTTCATCGGCGCTCACGCCGCTTCCGCCACCTTCGCTCTTGGCGCGAAACTCAGAAGCGGTTATGTGTCGGGCCGCGTGGTCCCGTAGCTCAGTAGGATAGAGCGGCAGATTCCTAATCTGTAGGTCACAGGTTCGATTCCTGTCGGGATCACCAGCAAAGTCAGGCGCTTAGCTGACGACAGCTCGTCGAACGGGCAGTTGGTATGAAGCACGCTTCTCACGAAGCCTCTGCGCGCCGTCTCCATTTGTGACAGAACCGATCCCGGTGTTGCCCACTTTAAGCGTTGGAAAGAGCGCTTTCAAAAGGAGCACCAGATGAACGATCCCAAATTCGATCAGCCGGTTTCCGTCTTCGTCGGTCTCGGCTTCCCGCGGGAGGTTTCGACCGTCCTCGATGCCTACGATATCCTGATCGAGTGGAACGGCATCCCCGATCTGGATCACGCCGGCGCCATCGAGGTCTGCCGCAAGGCGCTGAGCGGCAAACGCGACGGCGAGGATGCCCGCAAGGCGTTCGAGGATTTCGCGCTCAACAAGGGCATCCTGGCCGAAGAGGCCTATGACCGCGCCGTCGACAATCTCGCCCATGAATGGTCGACCCCGCGCGCTCACTAGCTCAAAGGAGACGCAACGAAGGCCGGCGCTGATTCGGCCGGCCTTGCAGGGTATGGGAACGCCGATCCGGCGTTCCGCTCACGGCCGGCTGCCGACGATCCTCAGCCACGGCGCCAGGTGGAAGGCGCTCATCAAGAGGTACATCGCCGCCATGCCGCTCAGCGGCGAGGCGTCCTGCGCCATGCAGGCGCCGCTTCCCGACATGATGGAGAACAGCGCCATCGCCGCGAAAGTGGGCGCGGCCGCGAGACCGAGCCAGCCGGCGAGGAAACGGGCGGCGGCATAGCCGCCCGTCTCGTTCGGTGAGGATCCGATACCGCGCACGGCCACCGCTCAGGTCCGCCCGTATTCGTCGTGGCGGCGCCACCAGATGCCCGTCTCGTTGCGCCCCTTCGGCGCGCGGTCGAGCCAGGGATACATGCCCCAGATACCGTCGACGCCGCGCGCATAAGCCGAATAGGTATGATAGATCGCGCCGTCCTCGAGCGCGAAGGCGCTGAGGCCGGGCCGCTCGCGCGTGAAGGTCGCAACGTCCGTTCCCGTCGTCGCCGCGATCTGCTCGACAGGCCCCGCGCCGCCCTTCGTCAGTGGCGGCACCGGCATCGCCGGCTCGCGCCGGTAGTTGTATTCGATGCCGCCGTTGCGCTGCTGCTCCGGCGAGAACCAGACGTTGAAATCGGCGTTGAAGTCGCTGTCGAAGGACGACGCCCAGTCGAAGCTCCAGCCCATCCGCTCGCGATAGGCAAGAAGCTTGGCTAGCGGCGCCCGCGACACCGCCGAAAAGGCGACGTCATGGTTCTCCAGATGAACGACGCTGCCGTTGAAGCCGTCGGCGATGGAGGAGCAGGACGGGCAGCCGGCCGTATAATCCGGTCCGAACATGAAATGATAGATAAGAAGCTGCGAGCGCCCCTTGAACAGGTCCTTCAGCGAGGCAGGCCCATTTGCAGTGTCGAAGGTGTACGGCTTGTCGATGCGCACCCACGGCAGCGCCTGCCGCTGCCCGGCCAGTTCGTCGCTGCGCCGCGTCAGAGCCTTTTCCTCTTCGAGCAGCGCGAGCCGGGCCGCCAGCCACTCCTCGCGCGTTCCGGTGGTGAAATGTGTCATGACCTTTTCCTCTTTTGCTTTCACACGACTTGCCGGTTGGCTGTCATGACGTAGGCTAGGAGCCGGCGCCGGCAGGCGTGAGTAACAAGTGTGACGGGATTCGGCCGGGTGACGAACTAGGATGGACTCGCTGATCACCGCCGCCGCCCGCGCGCTGGCCGCCGGCGACGCCCTCGGCGCCCTGAAGCGGGTCGCCTTGCGCGAGGATGCGGCCGCACTGGCCTTGCGCGGCATCGCCATGGCGCAGCTCGGCGACCTGGAGCGGGCCAGGGGCCTGCTGCGGCGTGCCGCGCGCGCCTTCGGTCCGAAGGAGAAGGTGGCCCGCGCCCGCTGCGTCGTCGCGGAAGCGGAGATCGCGCTCGTCTCGCGCGACGTCGGCTGGATCGGCAATGCGCTCGATCAGGCGGGCGCGGTGCTTCAGGCGCATGGCGACCGGCTGAACGCCGCGCATGCCCGCAATCTGGAGGCCCGTCACCTGCTGCTGATCGGCCGCCTCGACGAGGCCGAGCGCCTCCTTTCCGACGAGGATGCCGCGCCGCTGCCACCGGTTCTGCGCACCGCGCGAGAACTGGTGACGGCCGGCATCGCCATCCGCCGCCTGCATACCGGTGCGGCCCGGGCCGCCATCGCCAATGCGGGCCGCGCGGCGGAGCAAGCCGGCATTCCGGCGCTGGCGGCTGAGGTCGAAAGCGCCGCCCGGCTTCTGGAGGCGCCGGCTGCCCGCCTGATCGCCCGGAAAGAGGAACGGCTTCTTCTGCTCGACGAGGTCGAAACGCTTCTCGCCTCTAATACGCTCGTCGTCGATGCCTGCCGCAACGTTGCCCGCATCGGCCAGACGGTCGTCCCGCTCGCCACCCGCCCTGTGCTTTTTGCGCTCGCCCGCACGCTGGCCGAAGCGTGGCCCGGCGACGTTTCCAGGCAGACGCTCGTCGCGCGCGCCTTCCGTGGCAAGGACGCCGACGAATCGCATCGCGCGCGGCTGAGGGTAGAGATCGGCCGGCTGCGCGGCGCGCTCCATGCGCTGGCGCAGATAACCGCCACCCCGGAAGGTTTTGCGCTGGTGCCGCAGGAGGCACGGAACGTCGCGGTGCTGGCGCCGCCCGCGGAGGAGCGGCATTCGGCGCTGCTCGCCCTTCTGGCCGACGGCGAGGCGTGGTCGAGCTCGGCGCTGGCCATGGCGCTCGACACCAGCGCGCGTACCGTCCAGCGAGCGCTTGAACAGCTCGCTGAAGAGGGCAAGGTGCAGTCCTTCGGCCGTGGCCGCGCGCGCCGCTGGCTGACCCCGCCGGTGCCCGGTTTCCCGACGCTATTGTTACTCCCGGCGCCGCTGCCGAACGTCTAGGGTATCGCCATCGAAACAGGCTGAACGGAGAAGTGCGATGAAACGGAAAGCAGCCGAGATCATCCGGGAATACGGCCCCTTCCCCGGCGTCGAGGCCATCCACGGCCTCACCTTCGACGGCAGGCATATCTGGTTCGCTTCCGGCGACAGGCTGAATCGCCTCGACCCTGACGACGGCACGATCGCCCTGTCGATCGAGGTGCCCGCCCACGCCGGAACCGCCTTCGACGGCCGCCATCTCTATCAGATCGCCGAGGACCGTATCCAGAAGGTCGACCCGGCGACGAAGACCGTGCTCGCCACCATTCCCGCTCCGGGCGAAGGCGGCGATTCGGGTCTCGCCTGGACGGAAGGCTCGCTCTGGGTCGCGCAGTACCGCGAAGGAAAGATCCGACAGGTCGATCCCGAGACGGGCAAGGTGCTGCGCACCATCGAATCGACGCGCTTCGTCACCGGCGTCACCTGGATCGACGGCGAGTTGTGGCACGCTACCTGGGAAGGCGACGAGAGCGGCTTGCGCCATATCGACCCCGACACCGGCAAGGTGCTGGAGGTGCTGGACATGCCCGCCGGCACCGGCATATCGGGCATGGAAGCCGGCGGCGACCGCTTCTTCTGCGGCGGCGGCAGGAGTGGTAAGATACGGGCCGTGCGCCGCCCGCATTGACAAAGCGGGCCGGGGTCCGTTGGTTGGCGTCTTACCCAAAAGGATGCCGCCATGATACCCCTGCCGCTTGTTCCCCGCCCGCAAACGTTCCTCGGCGTGCCTGCCGCGGCGGCGCCCGTGGCAGGCTCGGCGGCAATCTTCGGCGCCGTCCACGGCACGCCCTATGTGTCCGATCCCGTCGAGAGTGGGGCGGAAACCGGGCCGGATGCGGTGCGGCGCGCCGTCACCGCCGCCTGCCTCGATGCCGGCCACTGGGATTTCGACTTCGATGGGCCGCTGCTGAACGACGGCGCGCTGGAAGCGCTCGATCTCGGCGACGTCGCAACGGTGCATGACGATGCGCCCGGCAACCGCAAGAACATCGAGACCGTCACCGGCGCGGTGCTGGAAGCGGGCGCCACGCCCATCCTGATCGGCGGCGACGATTCCGTCGCCATTCCCTTCATGCGCGCCTTCGACAGGGGCGAGCCGCTGCATCTTCTCCAGATCGACGCCCACATCGACTGGCGCGACGATATCGGCGGCGAAAGGCTTGGCTATTCCAGCACCATCCGCCGCGCCTCGGAGCTTGGCTGCATCGCGTCGATGACCCAGTGCGGCATCCGCGCGGTCGGCAGCGCCCGCCGGCAGGAGGTCGAGGCGGCCCGCGCCTGGGGCTCGCGCATCGTCACCGTCGCGGAGGCGCGCCGGCAGGGCCTGGCGGCGGTCGCCGCCGCGCTGCCGCGCGACAAGCCGCTGCTCATCCACATCGACTGCGACGCCATGGACCCCGGCACCTGTCCGGGCGTCAACGCGCTGTCGCCGGGCGGCTTCACCTTCCCCGAGATGACGGAACTGCTCGGCGCGGCGATACGGGGCCGGCGGCTGGCCGGCTTCTCCATCGTCGAGTTCCAGCCGAAGGCCGATGTCAACGATATCGCCGCGACCGTCGTCGGCCGCCTCGTCTGCCACGTCCTCGGCCATCTGGCGCGTGCGGCCTGACACGTTACGATTGTGCTGGCGCCGCCGCTGCTTTGGCTGAATACTGGGCGCGGCGGCTGCGGCGCACCGACCATGCCGCCGGTCGAATCGAACCGGGAGGCAATCCATGGCAGACGACAGGCACGAACGCATCCGCCAGCGCGCCCATGCGATCTGGGAACGCGAAGGCCGCAGGGACGGCGATCACGAACGACACTGGCATCAGGCGGCAGGCGAGATCGACGCCGAGGATGCAGCGGCAGCCAAGCCCGGACGCAAGCCGGCCACACCGCGCAAGCCTGCTGCTGCCAAACCCAAGACGGCTCAGGTAAAAGCAACTGCGGCGAAGACGGTAAAGCCCGCCGTCGCAGCGAAACCACGAGCGCGCAAGGCCAAGGCCGGGTAGCCGACCCTACAAACCCGTCACTCGACGATGACGATGCTGGTGTTGGCAGCGCCGAACGTCTCGACGAGCTGGTAGAAATCGGCCGCCGCGGCCGGATGCAGGCGCACGCAGCCATGCGAGGCCGGCGTACCCAGCCGCTTGATGTGGTTGGTGGCATGAACGGCGTAGCCGCCGTGGAAGAAGACCGAATGCGGCATCGGCGCGTTGTCGTATTTGCGCGAATACCACATTTCCTCCAGACGCGTCGGCTTGTAGGAGCCCCTCGGCGTCGCGTGGCCCTTCCCTCCTGTCGACACCTTCCACTCGAAGGCCGGCCGCCCGTCCACCAGAACCTGCATGCGCTGCTGCGAGATGGACACCTGCGCCACCAGTTTGTTGGCGGCATGCGCCGTGCCGTTGCCCGCGCCGAACAGCATTGCGGTGCCGACACAGGCGATGGCGGCGATATTGATGAGTTTCGTGGAAACGGTAGCGATCATGATGTCCCTCCATGGCCGGACGAGACCGGCGTCAATTCGATGGCGGGCTTATCGGGGCGTCGTGTTTCGATCTGATTTCGCTTAACAGGCATTTTCGTTTCGATATGGTTTCTAATTTATCGCCACAGACAGTTTTCGGAACCGAAACCGCTTCGCTCCCCTCCTGATTCTCCAGGAATCGCCGGTTTCAATCCATTTCTGACCAGAGTGGAAACGGAGTTTCCCGCCAGATCACTTTCGGTACGAAACAAAAAACATCGATACCGAAACCAATCTGCAACAAAAGAAACACCGCGCGGCATGAAGCCGATACAGGGGCCGGCCAATCTGGCGACAACGAGAACAGCCGATTGGACCATCCATGCGCATCTCCTTCAAAGCCGTATCCCGGTTGGCCGGCGCAGGCATCGCCATCGTCGTGGCGGTCGGCGTCGATGCCGTGGCGGCTCATGGCGATGCCATGGCGGCGATGGCCGGCATGACGGCGGGAGAAATCTCGACGCTGCATGCGGCGCTGTTCCTAGCCACGGTCTGGATCGTCTCCAGCCTGCGCATCCACCGTCTCAAGGCCCTCTGGCGGGTTGGCCTCGGGCGGAAGGCTTTGCGCGGCGCCTCCGGCAGCTTGCAGCCGAGAGGACCGAAGGCCCGCGTCGCCGCGGGGGGCTCCGTCGGCGGCGCGGGTGCTTCGGGAAATCACGGCGGTACACGATGGGCAGGTAACCGCCGTCGCCATGCGGCCTTTGCCAACGACAACGACAATGGCGCGGCGCACCAGTTGCTCGACAATTTCAGGGGTTGACCATGAACAGAAGGAAGTTGGCCACAGCCGTGCTTTCGACCCTGCTCTACGCGCAGGGCCTGCTCGGCTTTGCGGGCCTCGCCACCGTGCTCATGAAGGAGCACGCCCACGCCGCGACGGCTCCCATGTCAGCGGCATCTGCACCCGCGGCCTTGCCGGCGGCGACGCGCTGACCGGCAGCATGACCGGCATCGTCTCAATCGTTACCCGTGTCGGCGCTGGCCGTATCGGCGCCCCTGGTGTCGGGCGGATCGAACCGATAGCCGGCGCCGCGTATGGTCGTGATCGCCTCGGTGTCGAGCTTGCGCCTCAGCCTGACGATGCGCGAATCGATCGAGCGGTCGAAGGCGTCGGCATTCTCGGCGGGCGCGGCGGCGATGATGTCGTCGCGCGTCAGCACCTTGCGCGGGCTCGACGTGAACAGCCGAAGCAGCGCCACTTGGCCAGGCGAAAGCTGGTCCTCGCTGCCGGAACGGTACATGACCATGGCCGAGCGCAGGTCCACCGTCGCATTCTCCAGCACCACCAGTTCGGATGTGCCGCGGCCGCGCCGCGCCAGGAGGCCGCCGATGCGGGTGGCGAGCTCGCGCACCACCAGCGGGCTTTCGATGACGTCGGCCGCGCCCAGTTCCAGCGCCAGCACCTTGTCCACCAGGTCCCTGGGCCGGCAGATCAGCACGAAGTCCGGCCCGCCCTCGCCGCCATGACGCTTGAGAAGGTCGCGCCCCTCGCCCGGAGTCAGGCCGTCGCCGACCACGACGACGTCGACGCGTTCGCCCGCCAGCAGCGCGTCCGCCTGCCAGACCTGCGTGACCTTGCGCACGTCATGGCCGCGCCGCTCCAGGTGGTCGGCGAGATCCTGCGCCACCACCTCCGCCACGCAGACCAGCGCCACCATCGCTCGTGCCATGCGTCACCCCCGAAACCCGCCAACATGAGCCCTAGCAATATGTTTATACCCAATCTACTTTCCCCTGAAAGCGGGAACGAGGCGGCCGTGCGCGCCAGGATCATCATCGTCGAGGACGAGCCGGACCTCAGGGACGCCGTGGCCGAATATCTCACGGCCAACGGCTATGAGGTTGCGACGGCCGAAAATGCCGCCGTGGCCCGGCCGATGCTGGAAAGCGGCAGCTTCCATATCGCGCTGCTCGACATCGCCATGCCGGGCGAGGACGGGCTGTCGCTCGGCCGCTGGCTGCGCTCGAAGATGTCGACCGGCATCATCTACGCCACCGCCGCCGGCGCCCCGCTTGACCGCATCGTCGGGCTGGAACTCGGCGCCGACGACTACATCGTCAAACCATACGAGCTGCGCGAGGTGCTGGCGCGCGTGCGCTCCGTCCTGCGCCGTGTGCCGCAACCTTCGGCGCCCCGGCCGGCCAGGGCCGATGCGGGGCAGGCCCGCCGCTCGATGAGCTTCGGCCCCTTTTCGGCCGACCTCGACGGCCGCCTGGTGACCGGGCCGGGCGGCGCCGTCATCGACCTCGCCCGCAGCGAGTTCGACGTGCTGGAGGTCTTCCTGACGCGGGCCAACCGGGTGCTGACGCGCACGGCGATTTCCGAGGCGATCGGCTTTGCCGAAGACCCCGAATCTTCGCGCGCCATCGACATCCGCATCATGCGGCTGCGCAAGAAGATCGAAGCCGATCCGGCCAACCCGAAATTCCTGCGGACGGTGCGCGGCGAGGGCTATATTTTCTCGCTGCCGGCCGACGACGGCGCCTGAAGCCGGGACGGGATAGACCGCGATGGACCGGCCGCTGCGCAGAACCGAAGCGACACTGCCTTCCAGCGGCACCGCGGCGAAGGAAGACAGCCCGGCCGTGGCGGCCGCGCGCATCGCGCGCCGCCTGCGCGAGGCCGACGACTGGCGCCGCGAGATCGGCTCGTTGCTCGAACTCCTGGGGCGCTCTTGCGCCGGCCATCGCGCCATCCTGTTCAGCCTGGAGGACATGCCCGGCCAGGGCCTCACCCAGTCCGTGGCGGCCTACTGGGTCGACGATTCGGTCGCCGGCAACGCCTCGCCTCCCTCGGTCATTCCCCAGGCCGTCGTCCATATGGACCCGCTGCTCGGCAAGGTCGCTCGGGAGGGTCGGCAGGGCAAGATGTTCGCCGGCCTGACCCGAGACATCGAGGGCTTCCTGCGGCGGGATTTCGAGAACCAGCACATCGTATCCTTCCTGTCCGTGCCGGTGTGGGCCAACGGCACGCCCTGGGGTTCGCTCGCCGTCAACGACTGCGTCGAGGAGCGTGCCTGGAGCGACGAGGTGAAGGCGGCGATGGAGATCGTGGCGCTCGCCGTCGGCGACGCGATCGAGCGCCTGCAGTCGGAAGCGCATATCAGCGAGGTGGTCCGGCGCACCATGATCCAGGCCTCGCTCGATGCCATCATCGTCATCGACGAGACCGGCGCCGTCATCGAGTTCAATCCGGCAGCCGAGAAGATGTTCGGCTATCGGCGCAGCGACATCCTCGGCCGCGACCTCCTGCACATGATCGTGCCCGACTATTACCGCAAGGGCTATTCCACCGGTGCCGAATACATGGCCGGGCGCGGCGCGCCGATGATTGGCCAGCGGCTGGAAACGGTGACCCAGAACGCCGCCGGCGAGGTCTTCCCGATCGAACTGACCGCGACCGAGATCAAGGTCGGCGACCGCCGGCTGATCTTCGGCTCGATCCGCGACCTGCGCGAGAAACTGCGCGCCGAGGAGGAAATCCACCGCCAGCGCGAGAAACTGCATCAGAACGAGAAGATGGCGGCGATGGGCTCGTTGCTCGCCGGCGTCTCGCACGAGCTCAACAATCCGCTCGCCGTCGTGGTGGCGCAGTCCACCCTGCTGCATGAATTCGCGCCCGACTCGCCGACCAAGGTGCGCGCCGAAAAGGTGCGTGCGGCGGCCGAACGCTGCGGCCGCATCGTCAAGAGCTTTCTGTCGATGGTGCGCCTGCACCCGACCGCGCAGGTCGAGACGGACCTGAACCAGGTGGTGCGGGCGGCCCTCGAACTGACCGCCTATGGCGCGCGCTCCAGCGGCATCCTCATCGATACCGATTTCGCGGCCGGGCCGCTGCCGATCATGGCCGATGCCGACCATGTCACCCAGGTGGTCGCCAACTTCCTCATCAACGGCCAGCACGCGCTGGCCGGCGCCAGCGGCGACCGCGTCATCAAGGTGCGCACCTACCGCGCCGCCAACGGCGACGCCGGCTTCTACGTCGAGGACAACGGAGCGGGCATACCCGAGGCGATCCGCCACCGCATCTTCGAATCCTACTTCACCACCAAGCCGGTCGGCGTCGGCACCGGCATCGGCCTGTCGATCTCCAAATCCATCGTCGAGCGCCATGAAGGCCGCGTCTGGTTCGAGGAAGCGAAGCCGCACGGCGCCCGCTTCATCGTCGAGTTCCCGGCCGTCGCCGGCATCTCCATGGGCGCCGAGAACGGTCGCGTCCAGTCCTCCGCCATCCGCCACGCCCTCGTCGTCGACGATGAGCCGGACGTCGCCGCCTCGCTGTCGGACATACTGGAACTGATGGGCATCAAGTCGCGCATCGTCGCCGGCTGGCAATCCGCGGTCGAGACGCTGGCCGACCATCAACGGCCCGACATCGTATTTTCCGACCTGCGCATGCCCGGCACCAGCGGCATGGCGGCCTACCGGCAACTGCTTGTCGAACGGCCGCGGCTGGCGCGCCGCTTCGTGCTGGTGACCGGCGACCTCGTCGGCGCCAGGGCCGAGATAGAAGCCTTGCCGGCGGGCCAGCGGCCGCAGATCCTCGAAAAACCCTTCTCGACGCTCGACGTACGCGACGTACTGGCAGCCATCAGCGATCACGCTTAGAACCATCGACATGATCGAAATGACGCCTGAGCCCGGCCTGATGGCCTAGAATCATTCGGATCCCTAAACTTGTTCAGCCGGTATGGAGAGCTGTTCCACCGTTCCGACGACAAAGTCGAAAATGGCGGTGTCTTCCAGCAATGCCATGTCGATAGACCCGCTCCTGAGCCCCTCGAGCAGCTCTTGCTTGAAGGCGGCCGCATCTTGCGGGCTCTCGGCGTCCGCTATGTGCCGAAGGGCATGTTGCAGACAAAGAGCCTGCGTGTTCAGCGCAATGTTCACCAGGTCCAGGCTTACCCCGGTCGGAATTTCCGGTCGCTCGGTCATCTGACTGCCTCCTTCCTGGATTGGGCATAACCGCGCTGCGGCGCCTTTGGTTCCGGCCGGACCAACGCAATAAAAAGCCCCCGCCAAACGGGATGGCGGGAGCAAGTAGCGCCGTGACGGCGCGGGAGGATCACAAAACGCCAAGCCGCCGCGTGCGGGCCCGGCTGCGATCACACATAGGCTACCGGTTGCCTGCGAGCGGGAGCGGCCGGCGGCGGCGTACAGGCATTCGCTCCTGCCGTCGCTTGAGGCCTGATCCCGGCGGGCGAAACTGTCGCCGTCCTTGGCAGGCGCGAGGTCTTCGCCGTGGTGTGGGTGCCCACGGCAACATTGGCCGGCGGATCGAACGAAGCGAAAGCGGAACCGCTTTCCGGTGCCAGCATCATGCCGGCCAGTGCACCGACGGCGAGCGTCGTGACGAGCGTCATCGGATGGCCGCCGGTCTGCCGGCGCAGTTCCAGGCGACGATAGAACGGCAGGCCGGTCCTGACCGGCCGGACGGTTTGCGAATGGCGGGAAGAAAGCATGGCAGTCATCGCCACGTCCTTTCGTTTATCTTCATTTCTTGATTGAAACGAAGATAAACGCAGAGCGTAACCGGTCCATGGTGGACGGCCGCGCCCTTGTAACCGCCCGGAAACAAGGCGGCGATGTGCGTCCGCACTATCCCGCGGCCTCGCCATGAAAGCCAGCCGAGAGGCAGGCGTCAGGCGTAGACGATGAGCAGGTCCTTGGCGTCGATCTGGTCGCCGGCGCGCACCAGCACCTCCGCGATGATGCCGTCGCGCTCGGCATGCAGCGCCGTCTCCATCTTCATCGCCTCGATGGAGAGAAGCACGTCGCCGGCCTTGACCGCCTGCCCGGCCGAAACCGAAACGCCGGAGATCACGCCCGGCATCGGCGCGCCGAGATGCGCCTCGTTGCCGGCATCGGCCTTCGCCCGCGCCTTGCCGGCCGAGGCGCCATGCACGCGGTCCGGCACCTTGATACGGCGCGGCTGGCCGTTCAGCTCGAAGAAGACGGTCATCATCCCCTTCTCGTCGGTGTCGCCCATGGCGAGGCAGCGGATGACCAGCGTCTTGCCCTTCTCGATGTCGACGAAGATCTCGTCCTCCGGCTCCATGCCGTAAAAATAGGTCGGCGTCGGCAGCACGCTGACGGGACCGTAGGTTTCCTGCGCGGCGGCGAAGTCGGCGAACACCTTGGGATACATCAGCCAGGAAGCGAACTCCTGCTCTGACAGCGCGCGGCCGACCTTGTCCTCGATCTCCTTGCGGCTTTTCGCCAGGTCCGCCGGCTTGAGCAGCGAACCCGGCCGCGCCGTATAAGGCTTGTCGCCCTTCAGCGCCTTCTTCTGCAGGGCCGCCGGCCAGCCGCCCGGCGACTGGCCGAGATCGCCGCGCAGCATGGAGACGACCGAATCCGGGAAGGCGATGTCCCTAGCCGGATTCTCGACGTCGGCGACGGTGAGGTCCTGCGAAACCATCATCAGCGCCATGTCGCCCACCACCTTGGACGACGGCGTGACCTTGACGATGTCGCCGAACATCAGGTTGACGTCGTGATAGGCCTGCGCCACCTCGTGCCAGCGCGTCTCCAGCCCCAGCGAGCGGGCCTGCTCCTTCAGGTTGGTGAACTGGCCGCCCGGCATCTCGTGCAGGTAGACTTCCGAGGCCGGCCCCTTCAGGTCGCTCTCGAAGGCGGCATACTGGTTGCGCACGGCTTCCCAGTAGAAGGAAATCTTGCGAATCCAGGCCGGGTCGAGGCCGGGATCGCGTTCCGTGCCCTTGAGCGCCTCGACGATCGAGCCGAGGCAAGGCTGCGAGGTGTTGCCGGAAAAGGCATCCATGGCGGCGTCGACGGCGTCGACGCCCGCTTCCACGGCGGCCAGAACGGTCGCCGCCGACAGGCCGGAGGTGTCGTGCGTGTGGAAATGGATCGGCAGGTCCGTCGCCTCGCGCAGCGCCTTGAACAGAACGCGCGCCGCACCCGGCTTCAGCAGGCCCGACATGTCCTTGACGGCGATGATATGCGCGCCGGCGGCTTCCAGTTCCTTTGCCAGGCCGGCATAGTATTTCAGGTCGTACTTGGCGCGCTGCGGATCGAGGATGTCGCCAGTGTAGCACATCGCCGCCTCGATCAGCTTGCCCTCAGCGCCGACCGCGTCCATGGCGACGCGCATGTTCTCCACCCAGTTCAGGCAATCGAAGACGCGGAAGAGGTCGATGCCGCCGCTTGCCGCCTGCCTGACGAAATGCTGCACCACATTGTCGGGGTAGTTGGTGTAGCCGACGCCGTTGGCCCCGCGCAGGAGCATCTGCAACAGGATGTTCGGCGCCTTCTCGCGGATCAGCGCGAGCCGCTCCCACGGATCTTCGGTGAGGAAGCGCATGGCGACGTCGAAGGTCGCCCCGCCCCAGCATTCCAGCGAAAGCAGCTGTGGCAGCGCCCGCGCATAGGTGCCGGCTATTGCCGCGATGTCGTGCGTGCGCACGCGCGTGGCGAGCAGTGACTGATGGCCGTCGCGCATGGTGGTGTCGGTCACCAGAACACGCTTTTCGGCCCGCATCCACTGGCCGAACTTCTCCGGTCCCAATGCGTCGAGCCTGTCCTTCGTGCCCTCCGGCACCGGCGCCGTGTACCAGGGGATGACGGGCGCCGCGGCGTCCGGGTTCGGCCGCGGCCGGCCGCGCGTTTCCGGATGGCCGTTGACCGACACGTCGGCCAGGTAGTTGAGCAGCTTGGTGGCGCGGTCCTGCCGCTTGACTTGGCTGAACAGTTCCGGCGTCGTGTCGATGAACTTCGTCGTGTAGGAATTGTCGGCGAAGGCCCTGTGGTTGATGATCGCCTCGAGGAACGTCAGGTTCGTCGCCACACCGCGGATGCGGAATTCGCGCAAAGCCCGCGTCATGCGCGCAATCGCCTCGCGCGGCGTCGGCGCCCAGGCCGTGACCTTCTCCAAGAGCGGGTCGTAGTAGCGGGTGATGACGGCGCCGGAATAGGCCGTGCCGCCGTCGAGGCGGATGCCGAAGCCGGTGGCGCCGCGATAGGCGGTGATGCGGCCGTAGTCCGGGATGAAGTTCTGCTCCGGATCCTCGGTGGTGATGCGGCATTGCAGGGCATGGCCGTTGAGCCGGATGTCGCTCTGCGCCGGCACACCGCTCTCCGCCGTGCCGATGGCGAAGCCGTCGAGGATGTGGATCTGCGCCTTGACGATGTCGATGCCGGTGACCTGCTCGGTCACGGTGTGCTCGACTTGGATGCGCGGATTGACCTCGATGAAATAGAACTTGCCGCTGTCGGCATCCATCAGGAACTCGACCGTGCCGGCGCCGATATAGTCGGTCTCGCGGGCGATCTTCAGCGCATGGCCGCACAGTTCCTGCCGCTCAGCGTCACCGAGATAGGGTGCCGGCGCCCGCTCGACGACCTTCTGGTTGCGGCGCTGAATCGAGCAGTCACGCTCGAAAAGATGCACGACGTTGCCGTATGTGTCGCCCAGCACCTGCACCTCGACATGGCGCGCGCGCTCGACCAGCTTCTCCAGATAGACCTCGTCCTTGCCGAAGGCGGCCTTCGCCTCGCGCTTGCCTTCGTTGACCTCGCGGGCGAGGTCGGCTTCCGAGCGGATGGCGCGCATGCCGCGTCCGCCGCCGCCCCATGAGGCCTTCAGCATCAGCGGATAGCCGATCTCCGTCGCGAGCTTCTTGACGGCCTCCATGTCGTCCGGCAGCGGATCGGTCGCCGGCACCACCGGCACGCCAACCTCGATGGCCAGGTTGCGCGCCGCCACCTTGTTGCCGAGCCGCCGCATCGTCTCCGGCTTCGGGCCGATAAAGGTGATGCCGTTGGTCGCGCAGGCCTCGGCGAATTCCGGGCTCTCCGACAAAAGCCCGTAGCCGGGATGGATGGCATCGGCACCCGAGAGCTTCGCCACCCGCATGACCTCGTCGATGGAGAGATAGCTTTCGATCGGCCCCATGTCCTTGGCGAGCCACGGACCGCGTCCGACCTGGTAGCTTTCGTCGGCCTTGAAGCGGTGCAGCGAGTATTTGTCCTCCTCGGCCCAGATGGCGACGGTCTTGATGCCCAGTTCGCTCGCCGCGCGGAAAACGCGGATGGCGATTTCGGACCGGTTGGCGACGAGGATCTTGCTGATGGCCAAGAACGCGCTCCCGTTGGGGAAGATTTGAAAGGGGCTAATGAATAGCGGGAAAATGCTGCAGTGCAAACAAAATTGCACCCGTCATATTAAATCGATTGAAAATGAAGGGCGGATCGTCAGTTGCGTGACCAGTACGAAAAAGGCCCGGCACAGAGCGCCGGGCCTCGTTCCAATCGAAGAAAACGGTAGGGCTTACTTCTTTTCGAAGTAGCCGATCTTGCCGTCGTCGCCCTTCTTCCATTCGTAGATGACGTAGTTCCGGCCGGTGGTGTCGCCCTTCTCGTCGAAGCTGATATCACCGATGACCGTCTTCCACGGACCGTCCTTGTGGATGGTCTCGGCAACCTTCACCGGGTCGTTCGTGCCGGCCTTGTTGGCCGCCTCGACCATGACCTGAACAGAGGCATAGGAATAGAGCGTGTAGGCTTCCGGCTCGAAGCCGGAGGCGCGGAACTTCTCCACCACTTCCTTGGCGTTCGGGTTGTTGCGCGGGTCGGGCGCGAAGGTGTTCAGCGTGCCGATGACGGCGTCGCCGGCGATCGCGGCGAGCTCGTTCGAGACGATGCCGTCGCCCGAGAACAGCAGCGCCTTGAGGCCCTGGTCGTGCGCCTGGCGGATGATCAGGCCGGCTTCGGTGTGCAGGCCGCCCCAGTAGATCAGGGTGACGCCGGCTTCCTTCATCTTGGCGATGAGGGCCGAGAAGTCCTTGTCGCCGACGTTGACGCCTTCGTACATGACCTCCGGATGGCCGGCGGCTTCCAGCGCCTTCTTGGTTTCGTCGGCGAGACCCTGGCCGTAAGGCGTCTTGTCGTGGATGACCGCGACCTTGGCGTCCTTGAAGTTCTCGGCGATGTACTTGCCGGCGATGCCGCCCTGCTGGTCGTCACGACCGCAGATACGGAAGACGTTGGTCATGCCGCGCTCGGTCACCTGCGGGTTGGTGGCGGCCGGGGTAACCATCAGAAGGCCGTTCTCGGCATAGACTTCCGAAGCCGGAATGGTGACGCCCGAGTTGAAGTGGCCGTCGACGAACTTGACGCCGTCGGCGACGAACTTGTTGGCGACGGAGATGCCCTGCTTCGGATCGGACTGGTCGTCGCCGATCGACAGGACGATCTTCTCGCCGTTCATGCCGCCGGCTGCGTTGAGGTCGGCCACGGCCTGCTCGGCGCCCTTCTGCAACTGCGCGCCGAAGGCGGCGTTCGGGCCGGTGATCGGCGCACCGACGCCGATGAGGACATCGGCCCATGCGCTGCCGCTGAACGCGACCAGCGCGGTCAGGGCCACGGCCGACAAGAGTGATTTCTTCATAGATACGCTCCCATTCAAGGAGTGGGCGTGAATAAAGCCTTCGTGCGATGCCCACCCTTATCGCAGAAAGTGTAGTTTGCCCATTTCAGGGCGGTTGTCACGCCGTTTCGTCCCGAAAACGGCGTCTTGGTGAACGTCAACCTTTCGGTTTCCAGCTCAACAGGGAGGCTCTTTCGTAGAGCCAGTTGTACTGCGTCACCATCTGGTTGGTGCGCGTGTATTGGTAGCCGACGAAGCCGACGATCATCAGCACGATGGTGTCGACGACATAGTATTGCAGCGAGAACATCGTGGCGTCGAACAGCGCGTGATGGATGAAGCGCACCGCGATCCCCAGTCCCAGCATGTAGAAGAACAGCGTGGTGAACGTGCGCCACGTCTGGGCGCAGGCCTTGCCCGTCATCCAGGCTGCCCAGCCGCCGAGCAGCACGGTGATGAACAGGAACTGCCAGATCGAGCCTTCTTCGTAGAGAATGCCTTGCATGTCTTAATCTCCCCGGCTCAATGGTGGCCGCCTTCGAGATAGGCCGCGCGCACTTCGGGATTGGCCAGAAGCTCCTTGCCGGTGCCGCTCATGGTGACGTTGCCGTTGACCATGACATAGCCGCGCGTGGCGAGCTTGAGCGCGCCGAAGGCGTTCTGCTCGACCAGGAAGACGGTCAGCCCCTGGCTGCGGTTCAGTTCCTTGATGGCGTCGAAGATCTGCTTGACGATCAGCGGGGCGAGGCCGAGCGACGGCTCGTCGAGCAGAAGCAGTTTCGGCCGCGCCATCAGCGCGCGACCGATCGACAGCATCTGCTGCTCGCCGCCCGACAGCGTGCCGCCGCGCTGGCCGATGCGCTCCTTCAGGCGCGGGAACAGCGCGAACACCTTCTCGACGTCCTCGTCGTAATATTTGAGGTTGTCGAGATTGGCGCCCATCTGGAGATTTTCCATCACCGTCATGCGCGGGAAGATGCGCCGGCCTTCCGGCGACTGCGCGATGCGCAGGCGTGCGATCTCGTGCGTCGGCAGCATGGTGATGTCGGTGCCGGCGAAGGTGATGGTGCCCCGGCGCGCGCGTGGTGCGCCGAAGATGGTCATCATTAGCGTCGACTTGCCGGCGCCGTTGGCGCCGATCAGCGCCACCACCTCGCCCTCGTTGACGGAGACGTTGACGCCGTTCAGCGCCTTGATGTTGCCGTAGTAGGTCTCGACGCCCCTGATGTCGAGCAGCGGTGCGCCGGCCATTATTTACGCCCTCCACGCTTGCTGGCGGCACTTTTGGCCGCGCCGGCCTTGGCGGCCTGTTTTGCCAGAGCCTTGGCCTGGCCGATCCAGTCCTCGCGGGCGATGCGCCCGTCGAAGGCGAGATAGGCCTCGACCGCTTCGATGTCGGCCTTCTTCCAGGCGGCGATCTGGTCGAAATGGAAGATGCCGTGCTCGTTGAGCTTCTTCTTGTTCACCGGGCCGATGCCCTTGATGACCAGAAGGTCGTCCTCGCGGCCGCCACGCGGCGCGACGAGCCGGTTCGACACGCCGGCAGGCTTCTTGGCGGGCGCCGCCGGCTTTGCTGTGGTCGATTTCGCAGTAGCCGATCCGGCAGCCGCAGGCTTACCGGCGGTGGCCTTCGGTCTGGCTGCCGCGCTCGAGGACGCCTTGGCGGACGAGGCCGGCGCGGACTTGGCCGATGCCTTGCCTCCGGCGGTCTTGGCCCCCGATGCCTTGGCTTCGGATGTCTTGCC
This sequence comes from Ollibium composti, assembly GCF_004801285.1. Classification (GTDB taxonomy): domain Bacteria; phylum Pseudomonadota; class Alphaproteobacteria; order Rhizobiales; family Rhizobiaceae; genus Mesorhizobium; species Mesorhizobium composti. The sequence continues at coordinate 124,873 of NZ_SSNY01000005.1, read as the reverse complement.
CTGTGCCTTGCTGGCAGTGCTCCTGGCGGGGGTCGATGCCTTGGCGCCCGTCCCGACCCGCGCGGCCCTAGACGCGCCCTTCGACACCGTCACCCGCCCGCCCTCGTCGCCGTGCTCGACCGAGTCGGACACCGGCCCGGCCAGCATCGAGGCCGAGCTTTGCGGTCCATGGTCCGGGTCGGGGCCGGTGTCGAGCTGCTCGATCACTTCCTCGTCGCCGACCTCCGTCAGCACCGTCTCGACCTCCTCGTCGTCGACGCCGAGATAGGCGGCAATGACCTTCGGGTCGGTGCGCACCGCTTCGGGGTCGCCGTCGGAGATCTTGCGGCCGTATTCCAGCACCACGACGTGGTCGGAAATCTGCATGACCACCGACATGTCGTGCTCGATCAGCAGGATCGACGTGCCGGTGTTGTCCTTGATGTCCATCAGCAGCGTGTTGAGCGCCAACGATTCCTTCGGATTGAGACCGGCCGCGGGCTCGTCGAGGCACAGAAGCTCCGGTCCCGTGCACATGGCGCGCGCGATCTCCAGCCGCCGCTGCGCGCCGTAGGGCAGGTCACCTGCCGGATCGTCGGCGCGGTCGGTCAGGTCGGCCTTGGCCAGCCAGTGCTTGGCAAGCTCGATCGACTCGGCCGAGGCCTGCCGGTAGCTGGAGAAGCCGAACAGGCCGAGGAAGGTGTAGCCGGAGGCCTTCATCAGCTTGTTGTGCTGCGCCACCAGAAGGTTCTCCAGCACGGTCATGCCGGAGAACAGGCGGATGTTCTGGAAGGTGCGCGCCACCTTGGCGCGTGCCGGGATCTCGTGGTTTGGCAGCCGCTCCAGCAAGTAGGTGGAGCCGTCGCGGCGGTTCAGCGTGATCATGCCCTCGGTCGGCTTGTAGAAGCCGGTGATGCAGTTGAACACCGTCGTCTTGCCGGCGCCGTTGGGGCCGATCAGCGCGGTGATCTCGCCGCGTCGGGCCTGGAACGACAGGTCGCCGATCGCCACCAGGCCGCCGAACTTCATCGACAGGTGTTCGACGTTGAGGATGGTCTCGGTCATGGACGTATTCGTGCTCGCGTTCATCAGCCGTGACCTTCCTTGGTGAAGGAGGTGGAAACGGCTTTTCGTTCCTTCAGGAAGGCGGTCGGTTCACGCGATCCGACGAAGCCGCGCGGCTTCCATATCATGACGATGACCATGGCCATGCCGAACAGCAGCATGCGGTAGAGCTCGGGCGTGAAGTCCGGCCCGAAGACCGCTTTCAGGAACTGCAGTTCGCGCAGGATCTCGGTGCCGCCGATCATCACCGCTGCCGCTACCGCGATGCCGCCGAGCGAACCCATGCCGCCCAGCACGACGATGGCGAGCACGATCGCCGATTCCAGGAAGACGAAGGATTCCGGCGACACGAAGCCCTGGCGGGCGGCGAAGAAGGAGCCGGCGAAGCCGCCGAACATGGCGCCGGTGGCGAACGCCGTCAGCTTGGTCGTGGTGGTGTTGATGCCGAGCGAGCGGCAGGCGATCTCGTCCTCGCGCAGCGCTTCCCACGCGCGCCCCACAGGCAGCCGGCGCAGCCGGATGGTGACGAAGGCGGTGAGCAGGCAAAGCAGCAGGATGAGGTAATAGAGGAAAATCTTGTAGTAGACGCCCGACGTCGCCAGCCCCAGCACCTTGGCGATGTAGTTCGGGTCCGAGACGTTGAACGACATCAGCCCGAAGAAGGACACCTTCGGGATGCCGGAGATGCCGGCCGAGCCGTTGGTGACCTCGCGCCAATTGATCAGCACAAGGCGGATGATCTCGCCGAAGGCCAGCGTCACGATGGCCAGGTAGTCGCCGCGCAGGCGCAACACCGGGAAGCCGAGGATGACGCCCCACATGGCGGCCATGATGCCGGCGCACGGCAAAAGGATCCAGAACGACAGCCCGTAGTGCGAGGCGAGCAGCGCATAGGAATAGGCACCCACCGCATAGAAGGCGACGTAGCCGAGGTCGAGCAGGCCGGCGAGGCCGACGACGATGTTCAGGCCCCAGGCCAGCATCACGTAGATGAGGATCTGGATGCCGAAGTTGTCGACCCATTTGAGCGAGCCCTGAAGGCCGAACGCCATCACCGAGACGATCGGGAATAGGAACAGGACGACGATGCCGATCTTGTTGGAGTTGCGGCGGATGAAGCCCGGCTCGCTGACGACGACGGGCGCCTTGGCGCGCTCGGCCTTGGCCCGCGCCATCGCCGGCGCGATGAAGCCGACATAGAGGAAGCGGCCGAGCATGGTCAGCGCGACCACCGCGGCCAGCAGGCCCCAACGTGGCTCCAGGACGAGTTCGTTGCGGATGTTCTGGTCGGTCTTGAGGCCGATCAGAAGAACGAACATGCCGAACGAGATGACGCCGGCAAAAAGGGCCTCGCGCACGGCCCGCGCGAGGGGATTTGCGGCGGGGCGCGAAGCGGAAACGGTGACGGCCATCAGCTCAGACCTTTTCGACTTCGGGCCGGCCGAGGATGCCGGAGGGCAGGAAGATCAGCACGATGGCCAGGATCGAGAAGGCCGCCACGTCCTTGTAGTCGATGGAGAAATAGGCCGACCACATGCTCTCGATGAAGCCGATCAGAAGCCCGCCGATGACGGCACCCGGCAGCGAGCCGATGCCGCCCAGCACCGCAGCCGTGAATGCTTTCACGCCCGGCACGAAGCCGTCCGAGAAGGACACGACGCCATAATACATAAGGAACAGCGTGCCGGCGACGGCGGCAAGGGCGGCGCCCATAATGAAGGTCAGCGAGACGGTGCGGTCGACGTCGATGCCGAGAAGGGCCGCCATCTTCTGGTCCTGCTCGCAGGCGCGCTGCGCGCGCCCCAGCGGCGTTCGGTTGACGACATACCAGAAGATCGCCAGCAGCACCGCGGTGACGAGCACGATGATGATCTGCTTCAGCGATACGCTGACGCCGCCGATGTTGTAGACCTGGCTGACCATCGGCGGGATCGGCTTGTTGCGCGGGCCCTGCGTGACCTGCACGAAGTTCGACAGGGCGATCGACATGCCGATGGCGGTGATCAGCGGCGCCAGCCGGAAGGAACCGCGCAAGGGCCGGTAGGCGACCTTCTCGATCACCCAGTTGTAGAGGCCGGAAAGCAGCATCGCCACGATCATCATGACCAGCAGCGCGACCACAACGGGGACCGAGTAGAACATCGCCGTCAGGATCAGGAACACGATGAGGGCAATGAAGGCGCCCACCATGAACAGATCGCCATGGGCGAAGTTGATCATGCCGATGATGCCGTAGACCATCGTATAGCCGATCGCGATCAGCCCATAGATCGATCCCAGCGTCAGCCCGTTGATAAGCTGCTGGATGAAATACTGCATGGTAAGAAGGCTCCCCTTGAGCGTCGCCGCCAGGGCGCGCCCTTTTTTGGTATTTCCCCTAGTCCTAAGGGTTCAGGACCGGATTGCAACGTGATTTTTCATTCGCCGACACGACCTTGCATCGCGCCGCCCGGTAACCCCGTCCGTTGCATCCGCCCCATGGACCACGGCGGACCCTATCATTGGCATACCGCAATGTCTTTGACGATTCAGGGAAAGATTGCATCACTTATCGAAGAATCTTCGGTCAAAAGAATTTGAAAGGACGGAAGATTGCGCCGCCGCCGAGCCGCCATTTGAGCTGGCGAAGGGGCGGCGCAGGCCCGGATTCCCTACTTGACGACGAAGCCGTGGGCGAACGGATCGCGCTCGTCGATGAAGATGGTGTTGAAGCCGGTCTGCCGCGCCCAGCCGCCGATCGAGGGGATGATCGCCGGCCTGTTGCCGACGCCGACTTCCTTTTCCACGCGCCCCTTGAACAGCGAGCCGATGATGGATTCATGCACGAAATTGTCGCCTGCCTTCAGTCTGCCCTTGGCGTGAAGCTGCGCCATGCGCGCCGACGTGCCGGTGCCGCAGGGCGAGCGGTCGATGGCCTTGTCGCCGTAGAAGACGGCGTTGCGCGCATGCGCTTGCGGGTCGCGCGCCGCCCCGGTCCACAGCATGTGCGAAAGCCGGTTGATGTCGGGATTTTCCGGATGCACGAACGTGTACTTCTCGTTCAGCCGCTGGCGCACCACCGGGCTCCAGGCGACCAGCTCGCCGGCCGAATAGTCGGCCATGTCGGAATAGTTCTTCTGAGGCTCGACGATGGCGTAGAAATTGCCGCCATAGGCGACGTCGACGGTGATTTCGCCAAGCACCGGACACTCCACCGTCAGCCCCTCCGCATAGAGGAAGGAGGGCACGTTGGTGATGCGCACTTCCTCGACGAGGCCGTTCTCCTCGCGGTACTCGGCTTTCACCAGCCCGGCCGGCGTGTCGAGGTGAAGCACACCCGGCGTCTTCGGCTTCACCAGCCCGTTCTCGATGGCCATGGTGACGGTGCCGATAGTGCCGTGGCCACACATCGGCAGGCAGCCCGACGTCTCGATGAACAGGATGGCGATGTCGCAGTCCGGCCGTGTCGGCGGATAGAGGATGGAGCCCGACATCATGTCGTGGCCGCGCGGCTCGAACATCAGCCCGGTGCGGATCCAGTCGTATTCGGCCAGGAAATGCGCCCGCCGCTCCATCATCGTCGCGCCGTCGAGCAGCGGCCCGCCGCCGGCGACGAGCCGGACCGGATTGCCGCAGGTGTGACCGTCGATGCAGGTGAAGGTGTGGCGAGACATTTCGATGCGATCCGATGGTTGAAGGAATGACTGGAGCGAAATAAAGGCTAGAACCGCTGCGCGCGGAACGGCCGAATGTCAATTGCCGGGGCCTGGCACGCAATCAGGTCGCGGACCAGCCGGCCGGTCGCTGCGGCCTGGGTCAGGCCGAGGTGGCCATGGCCGAAGGCATAGAAGACGCCGGGCGCGCCGGACGGGCCGATGACCGGCAGCGAATCCGGTAGCGATGGGCGAAAGCCCATCCATTCGCGGCCGCCCTCGGCCTTGAGGCCCGGCAGGAACCGCTTCGCCTTTTCGAGCATCGCCCTGGAGCGCGCATAGTTCGGCGGCCGCTTCAGACCGGCAAGCTCGACGGCGCCGCCGATGCGCAGGCCGGTGGACAATGGCGTGATGACGAAGCCGTGGCCGGAGAAGGTCAGCTGCCGCTTCACGTCGAAGGCGTCGGCGGGAAGCGTGGTGTTGTAGCCGCGCTCGGTTTCCAGCGGGATCGCCTCGCCGAGCTGCCCAGCCAGCAGATGCGACCAGGCACCGGCGGCGATCACCAGCTTTGCGGCCTTGCGCGAAGAACCGTCGGCAAGATGAAGCGTTGCGCTACTCGCGCCGGCTTCGACGCGGACGACCTCGCCGCGCTCGAAGCGCGCGCCCTTCTTCTCGGCGTAGGCCCACACCGCCTTGCCGAGCAGCTTCGGGTCGGCCACCGTCTTCCATCCGGGCACGAACGTACCCTTGACGAAGCGCGGCGCCAGCCCCGGCTGCAAGCCGGCGAGTTCCGCGCCCTCGACATGGCGATAGACGATGCCGAAACGATCGCGCGCCGCCCAGCCCGGCAGGGAAGCAGCAAATTCGGCCTCGCTCTCGTAAAGTTCGAGCGAACCATCCTCCCGCAACATCGTTGCGGTTCCGGAACGATCCATGAGTCCGGTCCATTCCGCCTCGGCGAGACGCATCATCGCAGCTTGGGCGGCGAGGCTCGCTTCGCGGTTCTTCGCCGCGCCGGCCCGCCAGAAGCGCCACAGCCACGGCGCCAGATGAGGCAGATAGGTTGGCGGAACCGAAAGCGGCCCGAGCGGATCGGCCAGCCACCTCGGCAGGTTACGCATTATGCCCTTCTGCGCCAGCGGCAGCACGTCGGAGAAAGCGAAGGCCGCAGCATTGCCCGAGGACGTTTCCTCCGAGATCCCGGTGCGGTCGATGACGGTGACGGCGTGGCCGGCCTCGATCAGATGCGCCGCGATGCAGATGCCGACGATCCCTGCTCCCACGATGACGACGTCGTCCGAGGACAAGGCAGCATTCATCGACGGGAACCCCACACTGTGCCGTTCCCCCTCACCTTCGCCTCGGCGCCTTGCCGGGCTTTTCGCGAAAGAGAGCCGGCCGCAATCGGCCTGCTTCAAGCGGTTGCGGACCGGATGCGTCCGCTTGACCCGCTTGATATATCAGGTGAATATCTGCCGAAAAATCAATTGTCAACGTGGCATTCGGCTCGATATATCAATGCGATTCCAGAGGAGGCGACGGCATGGATGCTTTGGTGACCCAGCGGGACCCGTCGACCGAACTGGCCAGCGCCAAGGCCTATCGCGGGCTCGAGAAGATGATCGTCACGCTCGAACTGGCGCCCGGCGCGGTGATCACCGAGCGCGTGCTGATCGAACATCTGTCGCTCGGCCGCACGCCGGTGCGCGAGGCGATCCAGCGGCTGACCTGGGAGGGCCTGTTGGAAGTCAGGCCGCGCGCGGGCATCGTCGTCGCTCCCCTCAACGCCGCCGACTGGCTGCGCGTCATCGATGCCCGGCGCGGCGTCGAGACCGTGCTTGCCCGTTCGGCGGCGCGCTTCCTCGCCGCCGATGCCGCCCCCCACTTCCAGGCGACGGCACTGGCCATGCACGACGCGGTTCTGGGCAACGACGTGCTCGGCTTCCTCGAAGCCGACAAGTCGCTGGACGAGGCGCTGACGCGCGCCGCCGACAATCCCTTCGCCGCGCGCCTGGCGGCTCCCCTCCAGACGCACAGCCGGCGTTTCTGGTACCGCTTCCAGAGCGGCACCGGGCTCGCCGAATCGGCCGCCAACCACGTCGCCCTGATCGGCGCCGTCCTCGACCGCGACGAGGAGCGCGCCGGCATCGAGGCCGACCGGCTGATGTCGCTGCTCAGGCTGCATGCGCAGGCGGCCGCCATGCGCTGACCGCACGGCGCGGGGCCGGCGCCGTTCAAGCCGTTTGAGAAAATTTCCATGCCATGTCGGAACCGTCCGCCGTGAGCCGTCCTTGCCGCATCGCTGACGATCGATGAACAAGGAGGGACACGATGAGCGAGACCGCAAGAACAAGGATCGGCTACGGGCTTTCAGGGCTTTTCGTCCTGTTCATGCTGGGTGCGTCGGTCGCCCCGAAACTGCTCGGCATGCCCGTCGCCGAGGAAACCATGGCGGCGCTCGGCTGGCCCGCCGGCTATACGGTGCCGATCGGCATCCTCGAACTCGTGCTGACGTTGCTCTATATCGCTCCGCGCACCAGCGTGCTGGCCTCGGTGCTGTTCATGGGCCTGTTCGGAGGCGCGATGGCGACGCAGATCCGCATCGGCAATCCGCTGTTCAGCCATGAACTGTTCGGCCTCTATCTCGGCGTCTTCATGTGGGGCGGCCTGTGGCTGCGCGACCCGGCCCTGCGCGCGCTGTTTCCACTGCGCGGCAAAACTTCGCCCTGAACCGGACCCGCCCGCTTTCGCGGCATCAAAAGGAGGAAAATCCCATGGGCAAGACCATCGCCATTCTCGTCGCCCGCCTGATCTTCGCCGGGGCCTTCGCCATGGCCGCAGGCTTCAAGTTCGCCGGCATGCAAATGACGGCGGATTACATCGCCGCCGCCGGCTTCCCCTTCCCGCTGTTTCTTGCCTGGGTAGCGGCGGCCTTCGAAGTATTGCTGGTGCTTGCCTTCCTCACCGGCGCCTTCTTTTCGGAGGCTGCGCTGCTTGCCGCCGTCTACGTGATCTTCCTCGCCTTCGCCTTCCACGGCCCGTCGCACTGGCAGGGCAACCAGGCCGAGTTCGGCTTCTTCGTCGATCACTTCACCTTCCTCGCCGGCCTGCTGTTCGCCGCCGTGCATGGGCCGGGCGAGAAACTGGCGATGAAGGCGGGATTGATCTGGAAGTAAGCTGGAGAAACAAAGGCCGCGGAGTATCCGCGGCCTTCGCATTCAATCGTCGACGTTGAATTTTACTTCATCGTCGGCATGGCAAACTCGGCACCTTCCTTGACGCCCGACGGCCAGCGCTGGGTGACTGTCTTGGTCTTGGTGTAGAAGCGCACCGAATCCGGGCCGTACTGGTTGAGGTCACCGAAGCCGGACTTCTTCCAGCCGCCGAAGGTGTAGTAGGACACCGGCACCGGGATTGGCACGTTGACGCCGACCATGCCGACGTTGACGCGGGCGGCGAATTCGCGCGCCGCGTCGCCGTCGCGGGTGAAGATGGCGACGCCGTTGCCGTATTCATGCTCGGAGGGCAGGCGCACCGCCTCCTCAAAGTCGTGCGCACGCACCACCGAAAGCACCGGGCCGAAGATCTCTTCCTTGTAGATGCGCATGTCCGGCGTCACGTCGTCGAACAGGCAGCCGCCGAGGTAGAAACCGTTCTCGTAGCCCTGCATCTTGAAGCCGCGGCCGTCGACGACGAGCTTGGCGCCTTCCTCGATGCCGAGGTCGACATAGCCGCGCACGCGATCCAGCGCCTGCTTGGTCACCAGCGGGCCATAATCGGCGCTCGGGTCGGTCGACGGGCCGATCTTCAGGCTCTCGACGCGCGGGATGAGCTTTTCCACCAGCTTGTCGGCGGTCGCCTTGCCGACCGGCACGGCGACCGAGACGGCCATGCAGCGCTCGCCGGCCGCACCATAGCCGGCGCCGATGAGGGCATCGACGGCCTGGTCCATGTCGGCGTCGGGCATGATGATCATGTGGTTCTTGGCGCCGCCGAAGCACTGCACGCGCTTGCCGTTGGCGCAGCCGCGCGCATAGATGTACTGCGCGATCGAGGACGAGCCGACAAAGCCGACGGCGGAGATGTCCTCATGGTCGAGGATGGCGTCGACCACTTCCTTGTCGCCGTTGACGACGTTGAGGATGCCCGCCGGCAGGCCGGCTTCCAGCATCAGTTCGGCGAGCTTCATCGGCACGCCCGGATCGCGCTCCGAAGGCTTCAGGATGAAGGCGTTGCCGCAGGCGATGGCCGGCGCGAACTTCCACATCGGGATCATCGCCGGGAAGTTGAATGGGGTGATGCCGGCGACCACGCCGAGCGGCTGGCGGATCGAGTAGAGGTCGATGCCGGGGCCGGCGCCCTCGGTGTATTCGCCCTTCATCAGGTGCGGGATGCCGAGCGCGAACTCGACGACCTCGACGCCGCGCTGGATGTCGCCCTTGGCGTCCGGAATGGTCTTGCCGTGCTCGCGGGCGAGCAGCTCGGCCAGCGCGTCGTTGTCGCGCGCCACCAGTTCGAGGAACTTCATGAACACGCGCGCGCGGCGCTGCGGATTGGTCGCCGCCCAGGCCGGCTGCGCCGCCTTGGCGTTGGCCACCGCCGCGTCGAGCTCCGCCTTCGAGCCGAGCGCCACCTTGGCGCGAACGGTGCCGTCGAGCGGCTGGAAAACGTCCTGCTCGCGCCCGGAGGTGCTCTTGACGGCCTTGCCGCCGATGAAATGTCCGTAGTGATCCATGCTATCGCTCCCTGGAATTCGATTACCGCATTGTCCGCCTTCACGCGGCGGAAGGCAACGCGAGCCGACACGTAACCGTTGTGCAAAAAACGTATACCGACGCTGTACTGAACATTACTTTCTGCATATAATTCCCGCATGAACTGGGATGACGTCCGCATTTTCCTCGCCGTCGCCCGTGCCGGGCAAATCCTCGGCGCGGCCAAGCGGCTGGAACTCAACCACGCCACCGTCTCGCGCCGGCTGGCAGCGCTGGAGACGGCGCTTCGGACAAAGCTGTTCCGGCGCCTCACCACCGGCTCGGAGCTGACGCCGGCCGGCGTGCGCTTCATGGAAATCGCCGAGCGCATGGAGGCCGACATGATCGCCGCGCGCGCGGCGGTGGCCGGCGAGGGCGAGGAGATTTCCGGGCCGGTGCGCATCGGCGCGCCGGACGGTTTCGGCGTCGCTTTCCTCGCCCGCCGGCTCGGCGAACTGACCGCCCAGCACCGGGAGCTGACCATCCAGCTGGTGCCGGTGCCGCGTTCGTTCTCGCTGTCGCGCCGCGAGGCCGACATCGCCATCACCGTCGAGCGGCCGAGCGAGGGCCGGCTGGTCGCCGGCAAGCTGGTGGACTATTCACTCGGCCTGTTCGCTAGCCGAGCCTATGCCGAGCGCCACGGCCTGCCGAAGACGGCGGCGGAGATGTCCGGGCACACGCTGATCGGCTATGTGCCGGACCTGATCGTCAGCCCCTCGCTCGACTACGCCGCCGAATTCAGCCCGGACTGGCGTTCGGCCTTCGCCATCTCATCGGCGCTGGGCCAGGCCGAAGCGGTGCGGGCCGGCGCGGGCATCGGTATCCTGCACACCTTCATCGCCCGCTCGCTGCCCGATCTCGTGCCGGTGGAGGCAGTGCAGCCCATCCGCCGCGCCTACTGGCTGGTCTATCATGAAAGCGTGCGGCCGCTGCGCCGGGTGCAGGCGGTGGCGGATTTCATCGCCAGGGCGGTCGAGAAGGAACGGGCGCTGTTCCTGTAGAGGACGAACCCGGGCTCTCAGTTGTAGCGGCTGACCGACAGCGCACTGGCGTCGACGTCCGGCTTGCGGCCGGAGATGATGTCGGACAGCACGCGGCCCGATCCGCACGCCATCGTCCAGCCGAGCGTGCCGTGGCCGGTGTTGAGATAGAGGTTGGAATATTTCGAGGCGCCGATGATCGGCGGCCCGTCCGGCGTCATGGGGCGCAGGCCGGTCCAGAAGGTCGCCGCACCGAGATCGCCGGCGCCGGGGAACAGGTCGCCGACGGAATGCTCCAGCGCCTCGCGCCGTCCCTGCTGCAAGGACAGGTCGTAGCCGGCGATGGCCGCCGTGCCGCCGACGCGGATGCGGTCGCCGAGCCGCGTGATGGCGATCTTGTAGGTTTCGTCCATCACCGTCGATTCGGGTGCGGCCTTGGCGTTCACGATCGGCACGGTGATCGAATAGCCCTTGATCGGATAGACGGGGATCGGCTGGCCGAGCTTGCGCATCCAGACCGGCGAATAGCTGCCCATCGCCATGACATAGGTATCCGCCGTCTTCTCGCCGGCGCTGGTGGAAACGCCGGTGACACGCCCCTTGTCGGTGTTGATCGCCTTCACCGTCACCCCGTACTCGAACTTGACGCCGGCGGCCGTCGCGATCTCGGCCAGCCGCGTGGTGAACATCTGGCAGTCGCCCGTCTCGTCGCCCGGCAGTTGCAGGCCGCCGACGAACTTTTCGCGCACGGCGCCGAGCCCCGGTTCGGCGGCGATGCAGCCGTCCTGGTCGAGCACGTTGAAGGGAACGCCGTACTGCTTCAGCACCTCGACGTCGCCGCCGATACCGTCGAGTTGGTACTGCTTGCGGAAAAGCTGAAGCGTGCCCTTGGCGCGGTCGTCATAGGCGATGTTGGTGGAAGCCCGAAGCGCCTTCAGCACGTCGCGGCTGTATTCGGCGATCGGCACCATGCGCGACTTGTTCACCGCATAGCGCTCGGCCGTGCAGTTGCGCAGCATCTTGAAGACCCAGCTCCACATATGCGGGTCGAGCGCCGGGCGGATGATCAGCGGGCCGTATTTCATCAGCAGCCACTTCACCGCCTTGACCGGCACGCCGGGGCCGGCCCAGGGCGAGGAGTAGCCGGGCGAAACCTCGCCGGCATTGGCGAAGCTGGTTTCCAGCGCCGGGCCCGGCTGGCGATCGATCACCGTCACCTCATGGCCGGCCTCAGCCAGATACCATGCCGACGTGACGCCGATGACGCCGCTGCCCAGCACCAGAACTTTCATGATCAATTCCCCTTGGAAACCCCGTCAGGCGGCCGAAGGACCGTCGTCGTCGCCCCCTCTGTGCCGGATTTTGTCAGGGCCGCCAAGGGGGTTCTCCGGCGGTTGCCAATCGTCACCAGCGTTGTGGACCAGTACCAGGCGACGGCTCTCGGCCGCCTTCGGCAGGACATGCCGGGAGCGCCGGGCTGCCTCGGGCTGGTAAAGCACCTTGTCGAGCACGATCCGCTCCGGCCGCACGCCGGGCCGCTCGAACAGTACCGTCTCGCCTTCGCTGAGCCCGAGCAGAGCAAGGCCGAGCGGCGTTGTCACCGGCAGGCCGAGGCCGACCATGCCGCGCACTTCCTGCTGGATCAGCGTGCGCGTCTGCGCCGGCGCGTCGCCGACACGGAACAGCACCCGGCTGTTCAGCGTCGCCACGCCCGGATCGACGCCGTCGACCAGCACGACGCGCGCGTCGGCAAGCTTGCGCTCCAGCGCCGGCACGATGGCGTCGCCGAAGCCGCGCCGCCGCTCCAGCATGACCTCGAGGATGGAGTAATCCTTGGCGGTGAGGCAGCAACGGCCATGCGCGCTCATCACACCCTCTCCTGCTCGGACGGCAGGGCTACGGCGGCGATATGCGCCGCAAGCCGACGTCCGTCACGCGTCGACCAGGTGATGGACTGGCCGGCCCTGGTGCCGATCAGCGCAGCGCCCAGCGGCGTCAGCACCGAGATCCGCCCAGCGGCGATGTCGGCCTCTGCCGGATAGACGAGCACGATCTGCTGCGGCCCCTCATGGCCTTCCAGCGTGACGGAAGACCCCATCCGCACCACGTCGGCGGGCAACTTGCCCGGCGTGGTGACGACGGCGCGGTCCATTCCGGCGAGCAGGCCGGCAGCGGCCGGCACGCGCTCGAGCGCTGCTTCCGCCAGGCCGGTCAGGCGGTTGTAGTCGGCCTCGCTGACGACGATCTTCGGCGGCGGCCTTTCCTTGATGGCATGTTGCATGTCGAACTCCTTTGATTGCGTTGTGACATGGGAGGGATCGACGCGCGGCCGGGGCGATCCGGGTTGCCTGCGACGTCGATGGCGATCCGTCTTGCGGACCGTTTCGGTTATGGATGGAAAGAAAAGACGCCCCGGTTCATACAGCCGCGCACGGCCGTGCCGGGGCTACGCTCCCGCGATGGGGCAGACCCTGAAAAAGGTGCTGTTGGCGTGTCTGTTCATGATCCGAACGTGGGTGACGGGGCACGGTTTGTCAAGCTGGCCAGCCGCCGCTCTCTTGTCTCATGCGCCGAGATAGCGACGATGGAAGCGATGGCCGAGGCTGGTCAGGACCTCGTAGGCGATGGTGCCGGAATAGCGGGCCACCTCGTCCAGCGTCTGCGAAGGCCCGATCATCTCCACCATGTCGCCCGCCTTGAGGCTGCCTTCCGGCAGGTCCGAGACGTCGAGGATGATGGAATCCATCGACACCCGGCCGATGAAGGGCAGGCGCACGTCCTTGAAATGCGCGAAGGCAGCGGCGCGGCGGCGCCAGCCGTCGGCGTAGCCGAGCGAAATCGTCGCCACGCGAAGCGGACCGTCGGCGATGGCCGTGTGGCCATAGCCGATGCCGACGCCCGCACCGATCGTGCGCGCCTGGATCACCTTGGCCTCCAGCCGCACCACCGGATGCATCGGGTTGTCGGCGTCCGGCGTCGGGTTGATGCCGTAGAGCGCCGCGCCCGGACGGGCCAGGTCGAAATGCCACTCGGGCCCGAGGAATATGCCGGAAGAATTGGCGAGCGAGGCGGGGGCTGCCGGCAGCAGCCGGCGCAACCGCTCGAATGCGGCAAGCTGGGCGCGGTTGGCCGCATGGTCCGGTTCGTCGGCGCAGGCGAGATGGCTCATCACCAGGACAAGGTCCAGACCTGTGAAGGCTTCGGCATCGGCCGCGACCGCCTCGACCTCCACCGGCGGCATGCCGAGCCGCGACATGCCGCTGTCCACCTGCACGGCGACGGGCAGCTTGCGGCCGAGCCGCCGCGCGGTGGCGCGCCATGCGGCGAGCTGGTCGGTACTGTTGGCGACCGGGATCAGGCCGGCCGCCGCCGCTTCGCCCTCGGCGCCCGGCGGCAGGCCGTTGAGGACATGGATCGCCGGTCCTGTCCCGAGCGCGGCGCGCAGATCGATGCCCTCGCTGGCATTGGCGACGAAGAAGCTGTCGCAGCCTTCCTTCTGCAGGGCACGCGCGATCACGGCGGCGCCGAGGCCATAGCCGTCGGCCTTTACCACGCCGGCGCAGCGCGTGCCGCCGAGCCGCGCCTTCAGCCGCCGGTAGTTCTCGCGCACCGCGCCAAGATCGATCGTCAGCACCGCGCCGGCAGTCGCAAGGCCCTGCCCGTCCGCCTCGTTCAATCGCTCGACAATCCCGTCCACGTCAGTCTCCATGCCGCAGCCTCACAGGCAACGCCCTTCAAGAGATAACACGGATGCCGCGCACGATCCTCGCGAAAGCCTCCGCTTTCCGGGAGACGGCGTCAAGGAAACACGGTGTTCGCAAGCAAGATCGCACGGAACCGCGACCGCCGGGCTTTATGCGCCGGCCCGGTTCGCCGACGCTCAGCCGGCGAGGTGCCGGAACGCCGCGACCACCTGTTCGTAGACGGCGCGCTTGAACGGCACGATCAGGTCGGGCAGGTCGGCCATCGGCCTCCAACCCCATTCGTCGAATTCGGCCGTATGGCCTCCCGGCGGTGGATTGATGCGGATTTCGTCCGCATCGCCATGGAAGCGGAAGGCGAACCATTTCTGCGTCTGGCCGCGATATCTGCCCTTGAAGGCGACGCCGACCAGATGGCGCGGCAGGTCGTAGTTGATCCAGTCCGGCGCTTCGGCAAGCAGCGTCAGGCTTTTCATGCCGGTTTCCTCGAAAATCTCGCGCTTTGCCGCTGCGAGCGGTTCCTCGCCCTTGTCGATGCCGCCTTGCGGCATCTGCCAGAGCTGCGTGGTGCCGGAGAACTCGCTGTCGGGCTCTGCGATGCGCCTGCCCACCCACACCAGCCCGCCGGCATTGAGCACCATCACGCCGACGCAGGGGCGGTAGGGCAGGCTTTCGGGATCGACGGGCTTTTTCGTCTTGCCGGACATCAGGCTTCTTTCCGTTTCGGGGAGACCAGTCTTACTGTTCCTCGGGATCGGCGGCGACGGCCGAGAACGGCACGATCTCGATGCCGCGCTTCTTCGCCTCGCCGACCCAGGAGGCGACGGCATCCACCGTCACGTCGAAGGCCGAGCCTGTGCCGAGAGCAAACCCCTTGGCGCGTGCCGTGGCTTCGAGCTGGTCGAGCTTCTTCAGGATGGCGCCGCGATCCTGTACCGCGTCGATGACGGTGTCGCCCACCGCCAGCGGCACGCGGTCGGCCGCCGCCAGTTGCGGGGCGAGGCTGCGCGCCGACGAGCCGTCGTCAAGATAGCCGAGGCCGCGTTTCGCCAGTTCCGCCATCACCGGCGCAAGCGCTGCCTGATCGGCCGAGAAGCGCGCGCCCATATAGTTCATCACGCCGGTGTAGTTGGTGGTGCGCGCCAGCGCCCAGCGCAGCCTTTTCAGGTTCTCCTCCGGCGCGGCGTCGACGGTCAGCGTGTTGCGGCCGGGATTGACGTTGGGAAAATCGAACGGCTCCAGCGGCACCTGCATCATGATCTCGTGGCCGGTGCGGCGTGCTTCCTGCATCCAGCGGCCGATGGAATTGCCCTGCGGCGCGAAGGCCAGCGTCACCTCGCCCGGCAGCCGCGCGATCGCCGCTTGCGTGCCGGTCTGCGACACGGCGAGGCCTCCGATGACGATCGCCACCTTGGCGCCGCGCGCGCCCGACCATGGCCGGGCGTAGACGTCGAAGGGTCGCCGTCCGTCGGCCGCGCGCACCGGCAGCGGGCCGCTCTCGGCTTGTTCGATCAGCGCCTGGTCGGGCACATGGGCGACGGCGAGGTTCTGCGTCAGCGCCGAGGGATCGCGCACGACGATGCCGGCCGGACCGCCGGTCTCGGTCGGCTGCACGTGGATGATCTGCGGTCCGTCCTTCTTCGGCGACGCCGGTTCGGCTTTCGGTTGCACCGCGACCGGCTGTGCCGGCGCGGCCTCCACCGGAGCCGGCGTCGTCACCGCCACCGTCGCCGGATTGCGGAACGGCTGCTTCCTGAGCGCGATCACGCTTGAGACGCCGACAAGAGCTACGGCGACGAGCAGGGCGGCGACCTGGCCCGCGCCGAAGCGCCGGCCCGGCTCACGGCGGGGTTTCAGCCCCTGCCCAAGCGGACGCTCGATCTCCTTGCCCAGTTCAGCCAACCCGCAAACCCCTGCCGCAGAATCCAGCCCCGAATCAAACTGCCGGAACCTCGCGGCCCCGGCAGGATGGCATTGCTCCGCTCCTGCGGCCAGAGTTTTGGCCGGCCGCGCGGACGGGGAGCGGACTTACTGGTTCATCACCGCCTTGTCCGGATTGGGCGGGAAGGCCGGATCGGTCTTCTGCCCGCGCAGCAACTCTTCGGCGTATTTGAGCTGCAGGTCGTCCTTCGGGTCGGGCGGCACGTAGGCGGCCGAGCCGGAGCCCTGGTCGCTCTCGTCGGCGCCCTTGATGTGACCCTTCAGGTCCGATTCGCCGCGCGTCAGGTCGCGGCCCTGCAATTCGGCCGGCACCGGCTGGTCGACCTTGATGTCGGGCGTGATGCCCTTGCCCTGGATCGACTTGCCGGACGGCGTGTAATAGAGCGCCGTCGTCAGCCTCAGCGCACCGTTCTCGCCGAGCGGGATGATGGTCTGCACCGAGCCCTTGCCGAAGGACTGGGTGCCGACGACCGTCGCCCGCTTCAGGTCCTGCAAGGCCCCGGCGACGATCTCCGAAGCGCTGGCCGAACCGCCGTTGATGAGCACCACCAGCGGCTTGCCGTCGATGTCGTCGCCGGCGCGCGCGTCGAAACGCGTCACGTCCTTCGGATCGCGGCCGCGCGTCGAGACGATCTCGCCGCGGTCGAGGAAGGTGTCGGAAACGCTGACCGCCTGGTCGAGCAGGCCACCCGGATTGAGCCTGAGGTCGAGCACGTAGCCCTTCAGCTTGTCCTTCGGCACCTCTTTCTTGATGTGGTCGATGGCGTCCTGCAGGTCGTCGTAGGTCTTCTCGGTGAAGGAGGTGATCTTCATGTAGCCGACGTCGTTCTCGACCCGGTACTTGACCGCCTTGACCTTGATGATGTCGCGCACCACCGTCACCTCGATCGGCTTGTCGGCGCCCTGGCGCAGGATGGTGAGCTTGATCGGGTCGCCGACCTTGCCGCGCATCTTGTCGACGGCGTCGTTGAGCGTCATGCCGTTGACGTCGGTGCCGTCGATCTTGGCGATGTAGTCGCCGGCCAGCACGCCGGCCTTGGCGGCGGGCGTGTCGTCGATCGGGGTGATGACCTTGACGAGGTTGTTTTCCATCGTCACCTCGATGCCGAGGCCGCCGAACTCGCCCTTGGTCTGCACGCGCATGTCCTGCGCTTCCTCGGCGTTCATGTAGGAGGAATGCGGATCGAGCGAGGTCAGCATGCCGTTGATGGCGTTCTCGACCAGCGACTTGTCGTCCGGCGGGGTTACGTATTGCGCCCTCACCCGCTCGAAGATGTCGCCGAAGATGGCAAGCTGCTTGTAGGTTTCGGAGCCGGCCGCGTTCGCCGTCGAGCCGGGCGCACCGTAGACGAGGCTCATGGCTGACGCGCCCATAAGCGCGCCGGCAAGCAAGAGCGACAGTTTCCGCATCGTTTCAGGTCCTTCCAGAAAGACGGTCCGCCCACCACGGGGCCGGATCGACGGGTTTTCCATCCTTGCGGAACTCCACATAGAGTTCCGGCACGACATTTCCATCCGGCCGGGCCGCGGTGCTCGCCACCCTCGCCTCGCCCATCGCGCCGATCGGCTCACCCGCGAGCACGGACTGCCCCGACGCGACGTTCAATTTGCTCATTCCCGCCAGCACGACATGATAGCCGCCGCCGGCATTGAGGATCAAGAGTTGGCCATAGGAGCGAAACGGCCCCGCATAAAGCACATTCCCATCCGCCGGCGCGGTGACGATGGCGCCCGATTGTGTCGCAACCATGTCGCCCTGCATCACGCCGCCATTGCCGTCGTCGGCGCCGAAGCGGCGCTTGAACGTGCCGATCACCGGCAGCGCCATCTGCCCTTGCAGCGCCCGGAAGGGCACCGGCTGGACGAGCTGATTCGCTTCCGGCAAGGACAGCGAGGCGACCGCATCGTCCTTGTCGTCCTGGGTCGCCGCCTTGGCGGCCGCTTTCGCCTCGGCGTCGCGCTTTTGCGCCTCGCTTTGCAGCGAGGCGATGAGGTCCTTCAGGCTGGCCGCCTTTTCTGCGAGCGCCTGCGATTTCTTCTGTTCGTCGGCCAGCGCCTGCTCGGTTTCGGCCTGCACCTTGCGCTTGACCTGGAGCAGCATCGTCAGCCGCTCCTTCTCGGCCACCTGGTCGGCCACCGCCGCCGTCAGCCGCGCCCGCTCGGCCTCGATCGAGGTGCTGACCCGCGTCAGTTCCTTCAGCTCCGCCATCAGCACGTCGGTCTGCTGGCGCAGCTCCGGCACCACCGCGCCGAGCAGTATGGCGCTGCGCACCGACGACAGCGCGTCCTCCGGCTTGACCAGGATCGCCGGCGGCGGGTTCAGGCCCATGCGCTGGAGCGCGCCCAGCACCTCGGCCAGCACGTCGCGGCGCGCATTCAGGGAGCCCCGGATGGTCTTTTCCTGGTCCTTCAGCCCTTCCAGCTTCGAGCCGATATCCTCGATGTCCTGGCCGAGCTTCTGCTCGGTCTTGGCCGACTGGATCAGCGCCGCCGTCACCGAGGCGTGATCCTTCTTCACCGTCGCCACGTCGGCGGCGAGCTTGGCCATGCGCTCCGCCGAAAGCGTTATCTCGTGCGAAACCTGTTCGTATTCGGCGCGGCTGCGGTCGGGATCGGTCGCGGCGTCCTCGGCCCGAGCGGTGCCGGCCGGACCGATGCAGGCGAACGCGAGCAGCGCCGCCGCCAGAAGGCCGCGGCGCCCGGGTATTTCCATGCGGAAGACGGGCCGTTCAGACATGCACCGGCGACTGTATGCGGGGCTTCGTTAAGGAATCATCAACCATGTTCGGCCGGCCTGTGCGTCCACGCCCAACTGCATCGGCCCAACTGCATCGACAATGGGGCGAAAATCGGCCCGGCTGCTTTCCGCGCGCGGATCAGGATCGATGGTAGGGATGGCCGGACAGGATGGTCGCCGCCCGGTAGAGCTGCTCGCCCAGCATGACGCGGACAAGCTGGTGCGGCCAGGTCAGCGCGCCGAACGACACGACCAGCTCGGCCTGGTCGCGCAGCGACTGGTCGTGCCCGTCGGCGCCGCCGATGGCGACCACCAGCGCCTTGCGGCCGTCGTCGCGCATCAGGCCGATTCGGCCCGCCAGTTCCTCGGAGGTGAAGGCACGGCCGCGCTCGTCCAGCAGCATCAGCGCCGCACCGGCCTGAAGCTGGCCCTGCAGCGCCCGGCCTTCCTCGCGCTTGCGCTCCGTGGCGGTCTGGGCTCGGCTTTCCGGCGTCTCGACGATGCCGGCGAAATCCAGCCCGACGGCCGGCCCGCTCTTGCCGAACCGGTCGAAATAGCGGTCGGCGAGTTCCCTTTCGGGGCCGGCTTTCATCCGGCCCACGGCATGTACGACAATCTTCATCCCGGTCGGGAGACGCTAGTGCAGCGTCTCCTCCTCGAGGTCCGGCGCCAGCCACATCTTTTCGAGATTGTAGAAGTCGCGGACTTCGGGCCGGAAGACATGGACGATAACGTCGCCCGAATCGATCAGCACCCAGTCGGCGCTGGCCAGCCCCTCGACGCGCGCGGCACCGAAGCCGGCATCCTTGAGCGCCTTGAGGAGATGATCCGCGACAGCCGCCACATGGCGATGGGAGCGGCCCGACGCGATGACCATATGGTCGCCGAGCGAGGATTTTCCCTGGATGTCGATGGGGACGATGTTCTCGGCCTTGGAGTCTTCCAGACTGGCAAGAACCGTGTTGAGGGCGCGGGACGAGGCGTCGAAACCGCTGATCCCGGCCGGCGAAGGCACGACGTCGGCCTTCTTCCGCAGTGCTGTTCTCAGTGTCTTTCCTTTCGCAGCAAGAACAACCAAATCACCCATGCAAATCAGGTGACACCACTTAGATAGGCAGAGTTGCGTTGCAGTTTCAAGACGCCGCCCGCAGGTAAGGTCCACCTTCGGTCCGCAGGCGGATTCACGGCACGTGCTTCTCGTCCTCGCCGGCGAAGGCCAGTTCCACCGGCAGCGGCGCCTGCGCCGTCATCGGCTGGAAGGAGCCCGTCTCGGGCATCGGCACCGGCCGCGCCCGCACGGTGCGCCAGGCGACGAACAGCGCGTAGGCGAGCGCCAGCGCCACCGAGACGTAGATGAAGGTCTGCGTGCCGTAGAACGCCGAGAGGCCGGTGACGATGGCCGGCACGACGAAGCCCGACAGCGACCAGGCGAACAGGAGCGACGACGACAGCGCCACCATCTCGCTCTTGTCGGCGCGGTCGGCGGCATGCGCGCTGGCCAGCGAATAGACCGTTTCGGTCGCGCCGTCCCACAGAAGGTAGATGACGATCAGCGCACCGAGCGCGCCGCCGTCGAAGCCGATCGCGAAAAGGCCCGCCGCCGCCGCGAGCAGCGTCGTGCCGATCAGCACCTTGCGGCGGTCGGTACGGTCCGACAGCCAGCCGAGCGGGAATTGCAGGACGAGCGTGCCGAGCGGCATCGACGCCATCAGCAGCGCCACGTCCTCCTGGCTGTAGCCCTTGGCGGTGGCGTGGATGGGTGCGAAGCCGGCCAGCGACATGGAAAGCCCGCCTACCGCCAGCATGCCGGCAAGGCCGACCGGCGAGGTGCGCCAGGCGCGGCCGAGCGCCACCGAGGCCGCCACCGGCGCCGGCGGCTGGGCAAGGCGTGTCAGGCCGACCGGCAGGATCGACAGCGCAGTGAAGGCGACGCCGATCAGCGGTACGGCGACGGTGTGGATGTCGACCAGCGCCAACAGCATGTAGCCGATGCCGAGGCCGGCTATGTAGGCGATGTAGAAGGCGGCGAGCACGCGGCCGCGGATGGTGTTCTCCACCGCGTCGTTGAGCCAGCTCTGCGCCACCACGAACAGGCCGCAGATGGCGAAGCCATAGAGCGCCCGCGCCGCCAGCCACACGAGCGGATAGGCGCCGGCGCCGATCGCCGTGTTGGACAGCGCGATCAGCGCCGACAGCACCATGAAGGCGCGCGCGTGGCCGACGCGCCGCACCAGCGGCCCGGTCAGCACGCATCCGGCAAGACCGCCGCCCGAAAGCCCGGTGACGATCAGCCCGGCCCAGGTCGGATCGATGCCTTCGACACCGAGCCGGACAGGGATATAGGCGAACATCAGCCCGTTGCCGACAGCCACCAGCGCCATCGACAGGATGACGCTGGCGATCGCCACCAGCGGCGCCGGCGCGGCGGGCGCCGGCTCAGCCCTTTGCGGATCCATCCCGGTGGCCTGGATATCGGTTGCGGTCATGGCGCGAGATTGCCTTGGCGTGCACGCCGCCGCCGCCGTAAAAACGACATGGCCGGGCGTGGCGCGACAGCCAGCAGCCCGCCTTGCCCCGCGCCAGAAAAGAGCCGGACAACCCTATTGCGACTGCCGTGCCGCCTCCGCCACCAGCCGTTGCGCCCGGAAGGCGCTCCACTGCTGGTCGATCATCACCCCGAGCAGAATGACGCCGCCCATGACGGCGAAGTTGAGCGAGGAAGGAATGCCGAGCAGATTGACGAGGTTCTGCAATTCCTGCAGCAGCACCGTGCCCAGCACAGCGCCGACCAGCGAGCCCTCGCCGCCGCGCAGCGAAAACCCGCCCAGCACCGCCGCCGCGATGGCGTAGAGCTCGTAGAACTGGCCGTGGCTGGCCGGCGAGATCGAGCGCGTGTACATGGCGAAATAGATCGCCGACAGCGCCGTCAGCACGCCGCAGATGACATAGGCGGCAATGACGATGCGGTCGGTATGGATGCCCGAATATTTCGCCGCCTCCTCGTTCTTGCCGATGGCGTAGAGATAGCGCCCGAACACCGAGCGGTGCAGCACGATCCACATCACCGCGGCAATGACGATCAGCGCGATGAAGGAGTTGGGAACGCCGTGGAAGCGGCCGGCGGTCAGGAACTCCAGCGACGGGAAATTCTGGCCGAAGGCGAAACCCGCCGTGCCGTCCTTGGTGTAGAAGCGCGCCACGCCGCGATAGATCAGAAGGCCGCACAGCGTCACCACGAAGGGCTGCAGTTTCAGCTTCGCGATCAGCCAGCCGTGCACCAGGCCGACGACGCCGCCGAGCACGATGATCAGCGGCAGCGCCACCGGCCAGGCCATGCCGCGCGTCGCGATCAGGTCGATGAACAGGACGCCGAACAGCGCCACCAGCGAGCCGACGGAAAGCTCGATGCCGCCGGTGATGATGACGAAGGCCTGGCCGATCGACAAGATGCCGAACAGGCCGATCAGGTTGGAGGTGTTGGCGAGGTTGATCGGCAACAGGAAGCGCGGATTGATGGCGGCCACGACGACGCCGACCACCAGGATCAGGATCAGCAGGCCCAGGTCCTTCTTGCTCATGCTCAGCCTCCCTCGCCGCTTCGATTATCGCGGCCCATGCCTCTTTCCGCAGCGACCCTTCCCACGCCGCCCCTCAGGCGACCGGAACCGCCGCCCCTGCGCTTTCCTTGCCCGCCGGCTTGCCGATCGCCAGCAACAGCACGTTCTCCTGGCTGAAATCGTCACGGTCGAGATAGCCGGAGATGCTTCCCTCGTGCATGACAGCGATGCGGTCGGACACGCCGATCACCTCCTCCATGTCGCTGGAGATCATCAGCACGGCGACGCCGGCATCGGCCAGGCCGCGCATCAGCGCATAGATCTCGGCCTTGGCGCCGATGTCGATGCCCCGCGTCGGCTCGTCGAGGATCATCACCTTCGGCTTCATCGCCAGCCATTTGGCGAGCACGACCTTCTGCTGGTTGCCGCCCGACAGCGTGCCGGTGAGCGTGGCGACCGACGGCGCCTTGATGGCGAGGTTCTTCTTCTGCGCCTCGGCCGTCTCGGCCTCGCTGCGTGGCGAGACAAGGTAGCGGCGGGCATGGCGCGGCAGGTCCGGCAGCGAAATATTCTGCGCGATCGGCAGGTCGAGCAGGATGCCGGTCGCCTTGCGGTCCTCCGGCACCAGGAAGATGCCGTTGGCGACGGCGTCGTTCGCCGCCGACAGTGCCAGCGGCTTGCCATCCAGCGCGACCGACCCGCCGAGCCGGCGGTCGATACCGAACAGGACGCGCGCCAGTTCCGTGCGGCCGGAGCCGACCAGCCCGGCAAGACCGAGAATCTCGCCCTTGCACAGGTCGAGATCGACGCGGCATCCCGGATAGGCCGGCGTGCTGACGCCGCGCGCCGACAGCGCCACCGCGCCCGGCTCGCGCGCCGGCGCCAGCGCCTCGCGCGCCTTCAGCGCCCGGCCGATCATCAGCTTGACCATGGCGTCGTGGCCGATCTCGTCCCGGTCCAGCGCGCCGACCAGCGCGCCGTCGCGCATCGCCAGCACCCGGTCCGCCGCCCGCTCGATCTCGTGCAGCCGGTGCGAGATGAAGATGACCGAGATGCCCTGCGCCTTCAGCGCCGCGATGACGGAAAGCAGCCTGTCGGTCTCCGCCACCGGCAGGCTGGAGGTCGGCTCGTCGAGGATGACGAGGCGGGCCTGCATCGACAGCGCCTTGGCGATCTCGACCATCTGCTGCTGGGCGAGCGACAGCGAGGCGACCGGCGCATCGGCGGAAAAGTTGGCGCCGACCTGTTTCAGATAGGGTTCGCAGGCGGCGCGAAGGGCTGCCCGGTCGACCAGCCGCAGCGGTCCGCCGCGCAGCGGCTCACGGCCGAGAAAGACGTTGGCGGCGACGTCCAGATTGTCGAACAGGTTGAGTTCCTGATGCACGAAGGCGATGCCCGCCCGCATGCTGGAACCCACCGTCAGCCGGTCGTGCGGCACCCCGTCGACGGTGATGGCGCCCTGGTCCGGCGCGGTGATGCCGCCGAGGATCTTCATCAGCGTCGACTTGCCGGCGCCGTTCTCGCCGACCAGGCCGATCACCTCGCCGGGCGCCACGCGCATGGAAAAATCCGCCAGCGCGATCACGCCGGGATAGGTCTTGCGGATACCGTCCAGCGCCAGGAAATGCGGCCGCGCGGTCAACCCGGAAGGATCGGATGCCTTCAGCATGCTTTGAGTTTGACGTCGTTTGGCAGCATGGCGCAAGCCGTTTGCTCGAACGACGGGCGGAACCGGTCCGGGGCTGCGGGGGGATAGCCCCGGACCAGGGCCCAGGCCCGCGCTCAGTTGCCGGCCATCGCCTTCAGGTTGGCCGCGTAGGCGTCGACGTCATCCTTGCCGATGATCTTGGTCGGCACGATGATCAGCTTGCTTTCCGGGATGCCGGACTTGTCGCCCTTCACATAGGCCGCCATCAGCTTCATGCCCTGATAGGCCCATTCGAACGGCTGCTGCACGACGGTGCCGGCGATGTTGCCTTCCTTGACGCCACCCAGCGTGATCGGGTCGTCGTCGAAGCCGACGACGGTGATCGAACCCAGCTTGCCGGAATCGCGCAGCGCCTCGTAGATGCGCGGCGTGTTGTAGGAATAGAAGCCGACCATGCAGGTGATGTCGGGATTGGCGACCAGCGCGTCCTCGACATTGGCCTTGGCCCGCGTCTGGTCGATATCGTCGCCGCGCACGTCGACAAGCTCGATCTTGGAACCGGCGAGGCCGTCCTTCATGCCCTGGATGCGCTCCTTAGCGTTGTCGGCGCCGAGCAGGCCGACGAAGCCCATGCACTTGCCGCCGTCCGGCATCGCCTTCTTGGCGATCTCGGCCGCCTGCTTGCCGGCGTCGACGTTGGAGGAGCCGATATAGGCGACGCGGTTGGTCTGCGGCGCGTCGCTGTCGGTGGTGAACAGCGCCGTCTCAGAAGCGATCTTGTTCAGCCCCTCGGTCGAGGTCTTGGGATCGACGGCCGAGACCATGATCGCCTTGACGCCGGCGGTGACGAGATCGTCCATCAGCCGCTGCTGGATGGCGACCGAAGCCTGCTCGGGATATTTCAGCTCCATGTTGAAGTCGGGCAGCTCGCCCTGCGCCTTCTTGACGCCGGCTTCGGCCGCCTTCCAGAAATCGGAGGCGCCGTTGACGACGAAGGCCAGCGTCGGCTTGTCCTGCGCCGACGCCATTGTCGTGGCCGACAGACCGACCAGCAGGGCGCCGATGGCGACTGCGGTGCTGCACAGAATGGATTTCATGCTCGATAACCTCCCTGTTTCATTCAGCGCACGTCGCTGACCCGTTTTCAGTTCGCAGCCTCGATGCTTCCTCCCGCGGGCCCGTGATGGTCCGGACCCTGCCTTGCAAGTGCCGCAGCGTAAAACGGCGCCTCTCGCGAGTAAAGGTATTTGTCAGACAAATAGTGGATCACCTCATGCGTTCCCATTTGTGCCCGACACCTCCCGCAAGCGGCGACGCCTCCGCCCGCCCGGCCCTGCTGCCGCGATGAGATTGACACTACCTGTTGAATTGATATTAGTAAATATAATTAGTAATCACAGGGAAATTTTGTGCCGTCGGCCTGGAACAAGACGTTCCCCGCAACCATGGAAATCATTGCAAACAAAGGATTACACGGCCTCCTGGCGACAGAAAAGCAGCTTCGAAGGTGCATTTATAACGTCGATTTCCTATAAATCGAAACCGCTTCCGGCTCTTGTCGCGCCGCACAGGGCTGCGCTAAAGACGCCACGACGAGGGGTGACGACGCCATGAACGATCCGGACAGTCCTGCCGCAACGGCGCCGGGCCGCCGCAAGGCGGGTCGCGTGAAGGCCGCAGGCGGACGCGTGACGATGACCGACATCGCCAGGGCCGCCGGCTGCTCGCAGGCGACGGTGTCCTTCGTGCTCAACAACACGCCCGGCATAAAGCTGTCGCCGCAGACGCGCGAGCGTGTGACGGAAGCGGCGCGCAGCCTCGGCTACCGCCTGCCCGCCGCCAACACCGGCCGGCAATCCTCCACGGCCACGATGCTCGACGGCGTCATCGGCTTCATGGTCGACCAGCTCGCCA
The DNA here is from genome assembly GCF_004801285.1 of Ollibium composti. Classification (GTDB taxonomy): domain Bacteria; phylum Pseudomonadota; class Alphaproteobacteria; order Rhizobiales; family Rhizobiaceae; genus Mesorhizobium; species Mesorhizobium composti. The sequence continues at coordinate 98,965 of NZ_SSNY01000005.1, read as the reverse complement.
CCAGCCCGGAAGCTGTCGTCGCCATCGAAGGCGCGCGCCAGGCCTCCTGGAACGCCGGCAACGTGGTGCTAGTGACGCAGACGATGAACGATCCGGTGATGGAGCCGCGCGCCGTCGAGGCCCTGAAGGCGCAGCGCCTCTCCGGCCTGATCTACATGACCATCTTCACCCGCGAGATCGACGCCCCCGCCTTCCTCTACGAGCTCGACATCCCGGTCGTGCTGCTCAACTGCCACACGGCCGACTACGCTTTTCCCGCCGTGGTGCCGAGCGAGATCGCCGGCGGCCAGACGGCGACGCGCCACCTGATCGGCCACGGCCACCGCCGCATCGCCACCATCACCGGCGAGCCGTGGATGCAGGCCGCGCAGGACCGCTTGAAAGGCTATCGCAGGGCGCTCGCCACCGCCGACATCCCTTTCGATCCCGATCTGGTGATCGAGGGCGACTGGTCGGCCAGCGCCGGCTACGCCGCGACCGTCAGGCTGCTGGCGCTGAAGGAGCGCCCGACCGCCATCTTCTGCCAGAACGACCGCACGGCGATCGGCTGCTACGAGGCGCTGAAGGAAGCCGGCCTGCACATCCCACAGGATATGTCCGTCATCGGCTATGACGACGAGGAGATCGCGCGCCACCTGTTCCCGCCGCTGACGACGTCGATCCTGCCGCACCTTGCCATGGGACAATGGGCGATCGAACAACTGGAAACGCCGCCCGCCGCCGGCGGCCGGCATCCGATCGTCAAGCTGGAATGCCCGCTGGTCGAACGCCAGTCTGTAGCCGCCCCGCCGAAGCGGAAAGGCTGACCCCGGACGAACGACAGGGAGCCCGGCTCGCCGGGCTCCCGTCAAAGACGTCTACTTCTGCAGGTCGGTCCAGATGCGCGTATAGAGCTGCTGCACGTCGGGTTCGCAGGTGGCGAGGAACTCGCCCGCCTTCTCGAACTCGGGCGGCACGACGAGTTCCGGCGCGTCCTGCATTTCCTTCGGCATGAACTCCTTCGAGCCCTTGATGCCGTTGGCGTATTTGGCGAAGGCCGATATCAGCGCCGCATTGTCCGGCTCCATGATGAAGTTCATGAACAATTTGGCGTTGTCGACGTTCTTGGCGTCCTTCAGGATCGCAACGCTGTCCATGAAATAGGGGAAGCCCTCCTTCGGATAGCCGAACTTGATATCCGGGTTCTTGATGCGCGAGCGCATGATGGCGCCGTTCCAGTAATAGACTGCGGAATAGTCGCCGGCCGGCAGCTTCTCCGTCACGCTGTAATCCATGGCCAGCCACTTCGGCTTCGCCTCGACCAGCTTGTCGCGCACCTTCTTGAGCAGCTCCTTGTCCTGCGTGCACCAGTCGCCGCCGAAATACTTGATGGTGGCGAACAGCACGTCGTTCATTTCCGGCGCGACGTTGATCTTGCCGACCAGTTCCTTCGGCGGATCGAGCCAGATCGCCGAGGTGTTGATGTCGCCGCCATAGACCTTGGTGTTGACGCCGATCCCCGTCAGGCCCCACTGCCACGGCACGGTGTAGTGGCGCCCTTCGTCCCACGGCACGTTGACCCAGCGCTCGTCGACGTTCTTGAAGTTTTCCATCTGGTCGGGACGGGCTTCGAGCAGCAGGCCTTCCTTCACCCAGATCGGCACGTAGTTGGCCGAAGGCACGACGATGTCGAAGCCATGGCCGCCGGCGCGCACCTTGGCGAGCGCGGTGTCGTTGGAATCGTAGTCGGTGATCGTCACCTTGACGTTGTATTTTTCCTCGAACTTCTTGATCAGGTCCGGGCTGGTGTAGTCACCCCAGTTGAAGATGTTGAGTTCGCCGTCCGCGGCCGCGCTGCCGGTGAAGGCGAACGCCGCGAGCGTCGCCGCAAGGGCGGTGGTCTTCCATCTCATTTTCGGTCTCCCATTGTGTTGCGATTGTTCATGGCTTGCGCCGGTTGACGAAGAAGAACACGGTAACGAGCAGGACCGACAGGGCCAGGAACACCGTGGCGATGGCGTTGATCTCCGGCGTCGTCTCGCGCCGCAGCTGGCCGAGCATGTAGGTCGGCAGCGTATCCTGCCCGCCCGACTTGACGAATTCGGTGATGACCACGTCGTCGAGCGAGATGACGAAGGCGAGCATGAAACCGGCGATGATCGCCGGCCTTAGCAGCGGCAGCGTCACATGGCGGAACGTCCGCCAGGGGTTCGCGTAGAGGTCGGCCGCCGCCTGTTCCAGCTTCAGGTCCATGCCTTCCAGCCGCGCCCGGATCGGCAGATAGGCGAACGGGATGCAGAAGGCCGTGTGGGCGAGGACGAGGTAGCCGAGGCCGGAATAGCCGGTCCACACCTTGATGCGTGAGAACACGATCAGGAGCGCCACGGCAGTGACGATCTCGGGCACCATCAGCGGCTGGTTGATGAACGCATATTTGAAGGTCAGGCCCGGATAGGGCGGCGTGCGCGTCGTCGCCAGCGCGGCCATGGTGGCCACGACGGTCGACAGGGCGGCGGCCCATACCGCCAGCACCAGCGAACGGATCGACGCGTCCTGCACGGTCGAGTTCTGCCAGGCGGAAATGAACCAGCGCAGCGACAGCCCGTCCCAGCGCGACAGCGAATCCGCCGCGTTGAACGAATAGGCGACGAGTGCGGCGATCGGCAGGTAAAGCGCGAAGAAGGTCAGCAACGCCACGAAGCCGAAGCCGGGCTGCGCGCGGATGTCGAAGGGCCTTTTAGCCATGGCCGGCCTCCGAGCGGGAGACGTTGCGCACGTAGAACAGCAGCGCCACCATCACCAGCGCCATCAGGGTTATGGAAATGGCCGCGCCCAGCGGCCAGTTGCGGCCGGCGCCGAACTGCAATTCGATCAGGTTGCCCAGCATCATGTTCTTGCCGCCGCCGAGCACGCGCGGGATGACGTAGGCGCCGAGCGACGGGATGAAGACGAGGATCGAGCCGGCGATGACGCCGGGCTTGACCAGCGGCAGGATGATGCGCCGCAGCACCTGCCAGCGCGAGGCATAGAGGTCGTAGCCTGCCTCGATCAGGCGGAAGTCCAGTTTTTCCATCGAGGCATAAAGCGGCAGCACCATCAGCGGCAGGTAGACGTAGACCATGCCGAGCAGGATGGCGGTATCCGTGTTCATGATCTGCAACGGCCGGTCGAGGATGCCGAGCTGGATCAGCGCGGTGTTGACCAGCCCCTCGTTGCGGATCACCTGCTGCATGGCGAAGGTGCGGATCAAAAGGTTCGTCCAGAACGGGATGGTGACGAGGAAGACCCAGACCTCGCGCGTCTTCGGCGGCCGGGTGGAGATGAAATAGGCGGTCGGGAAGCCGAAGATCAGCGTCAGCACGGTGGTGTAGAAGGACAGCCGGACCGACCGCCACAGGATCGTCAGATGGGCGTCGGCAAGGCCGAGCGTATCGTCGAAGATGTCGCGCTCGAACAGCACCGAGGTCCAGCCGTCCAGCGAGAAGGTGCCGAACTTAACGTCGCCGTAGTCGCCTTTCACCATGAAGGAATAGGCCAGCATGACGAACAGCGGGCCGATCGCGGCGACGAAGATGATGATAAGCGCCGGTGCCGAAAGCAGCCAGCGGTCGCGTATGTCCTTGCGGTCTGCGGCTCGGGCGATTTCCTCGGCGCTCGCCATCGTCAGTCCTTCAGGACCTGCGCGGCGTCGGCGCCGATCAGCACCCGGGCGCGGCTGCCCTGCGTCAGTCCCTCGCCGCCGCCACGGCTGTTCTGCCGCCGCACGATGAAGGGCGAACCGTCGTCGAGCCGCAGGTGGAAATGTGTATCCGTGCCGAGATAGACGACGTTTTCCACCGTCCCGCTGAGCGAGGCGTCACCGTTCGCGGCGGCGAGCTGCGCATGCTCGGGGCGCACGACGATCGTCACCGCGCCGCTCGGCGAAAAACCCTCCGGCAGCGAGGCGGGGATTTCGGCGCCCGACGACAGCCTCACCGTCGCACGCCCGCCTGCCGTGCCGGCGATTTCTCCCTTGAGGAAATTGCTCTCGCCGATGAAGTCGGCGACGAAGCGCTCGGCCGGGCGGTCGTAGATATCGCGCGGCGCGCCGACCTGGAGAATTTTGCCCGCCGACATCACCGCGATGCGGTCGGACATGGTCAGCGCTTCCTCCTGGTCGTGGGTGACGAAGATGAAGGTGATGCCCGTCTCGCCCTGCAGCCGCTTCAGCTCGATCTGCATGTCCTTGCGCAGCTTGTAGTCGAGCGCCGAAAGCGGTTCGTCGAGCAGCAGCACCTTGGGTTGCGGCGCCAGTGCGCGGGCCAGCGCCACGCGCTGCTGCTGGCCACCGGAAATCTGGCTGGTGCGGCGGTTGGCGAGCTGTTCCATGCGCACCAGCTTCAGCATCTCGGCGACGCGCGCCTTCACCTCGGCCTTCGGCCTGTCCAGCATCTCCAGCCCGAAGCCGATGTTCTCCGCCACCGTCATGTGCGGAAACAGCGCGTAGGACTGGAAGACGGTGTTGACCGGCCGCTTGAAGGGCGGCAGCGGCGCGATGTCGTCGCCGTAGAGCAGGATCTCGCCGGCGCTCGGATAGTCGAAGCCGGCGATGAGCCGCAGAAGCGTGGTCTTGCCGCAGCCGGACGGCCCCAGAAGCGTGAAGAACTCGTTCTCGCGGATGGGGACGGACACCGTGTCCAGCGCCACGACAGCATTTTCCCCTGCACCGAAGACCTTGCGGACGCCGCGGATTTCGATGGCATTCCTGTCGGGCACACTCCACCCCATTGCTGCGGGCCCGCTCTTGCCGGCGGATCCTGTTCCCTCTCCCGATTGTCACCACAAGCGGCGGAGCTTGGCAACCGGGCCGATCAAAATGACGACGGCATTTGCAAGCACGTCATGCGCCGGCCGGACGCATCGAAGACGGCAGGGCTTTGACAGTTCGGCGCGGCGCTGCTCAAAGACGGGGCATGTCGAAAGTCTTCGCCGTCCTGATCCTCGCCATGATGGTGGTCCATCTTTTCAAGCCGCTCGGCCTGCCCGGCCTCAGGCGGCGCGCCGACTTCTGGAAACTGGCGGTTCTGGCACTGGCGGCGATCTCATTGACGGCGGCGCTCAGCCACTGGACCTGATTCGGTTCAGGGACCGTCGCCGAGGACGAGCGGCGCTAGGTGCTCAGCCCAGGCACGGTAGCCGGCCGCCGAGGCATGGAAGCCGTCGTCCGAAAACCCCGCCTGCGGATCGGTGATCGGCAGGCGCGGCAGAGGCACCGCCCCGCGCTCGTTGCACAGGCGTTCGCCCATGCGGTTCATCTCCTGCGCGCGGACTTCGAGGATTTTGCCGAGCAGGCCGGGCATCGCCGGTGCGCGGGTGAACTCCAGCACCGGCGACCACAGCACGCGCGCCTCGGGCCACTTGGCCCTCAACGCATAGAGCAGGCCGCCGAAGTCCTTCTTGAAGCGCGGCACGGAATGGAAATTCTTGGTGTCGTTGGTGCCGATGGCGAGCACGATGTGCGTCCACGGCTCGGGCGCGAGGTTGGGCAGGACGAAATCGCGGATCTGGCCCGAGGTCGCCGAATTGAAACCGGCGGCGCGCCAGCGCACGGCACGTCCGGTCCGCTCGTTGAGAAGTTGGGCGAGATGGCTGGCAAGACCTTCCTCGGTGCGATCGATGCCGACCGAGGCGGCGGAGGAATCGCCGAGCACCAGAAGCGCGAGCGCCGGTTCGGCGCCGGCGAGCGCATGCATCACCGGGCCTTCGGCCGGCAGCATGCGCGCCGTGCGGCGGCGCACGCCGAGCCCCTGCCAGGCATAGACGGGAAAGGCGAGCCAGGTGAGCGCGGCGGCGAGGCGGGACATGAGGGCAAGGCGTCCGTTGCTGAAAACGCCGAGCCTTACCCTATCGCCGCGCCGAGGTGAACCGCTGTCGCGACCGCACCCGGCCTCAGTGGCAGCAGCTTTCGCCGGAGCCGCTGTCGTCCTCGTACTCGTCGTGCAGCCGCACCCAGGCCATCATGCCACGGCCGTCTTCGTTGCGGCCCTTGGGCACCATGTCGAGATAGTCGTAGGCGGTGATCAGCGGCTCGCCGCCGCGCGCCCGCGTCGTGAAGGTAAGAAAGATATTGCCCTGGTCGTCCTTGAAGAAAACGCTGGCGCCCGGCAGGTCGCGCGAGGTGAACGCCTTCTTCTCGAAATTGTAGACCGTCTCGCCTTCGGCGATCTGCCCGGCGGTGAAGGACACCTGCAAGTCGAAGTTGAAGTCGCTGGCATAGGACGACACCCAGTCGAACTTCCAACCCATGCGCCGCTTGTAGGGCACAAGTTCGGCCAGCGGCGCGCGCGCCGCAACGACCAGCGACACGTCGTTGTGCTTGAGATGCTGCTCGGCGCCGTCGATATGGTCGGCCAGCAGCGAGCAGCCCTCACAGCGGTAGTCGGCACCGGGCGGAAACATGAAATGGTAGACAATGAGCTGGCTGCGGCCCTTGAACAGGTCGGCCAGATATTCGGGACCGCGTTCCGTCTCGAACACATAGTCCTTGCGGATTTTCAGCCACGGCAGGGCGCGCCGCTCGGCGGCGATCCTGTCGCGCAAGCGCGTCAACTCCTTCTCGCGCTTGAGGTGCTCCTTGTGCGCGGCGAACCATTCGGATTGGGGAACGATCTTGTTCTTCGACATCGAAAACTCCTTCCTTTGTCTTCATGACGTTCGGGAAGGACGATTTGCGACAATGGCTCGAAAAAATATCCGGATACCCCGGCGCAAGCAAAAGCCGGGCGCGAGGCCCGGCTTCGTCATGCTGCATTCGATCGTCGCGCGAGCGGCTATGCCTTCACGCTGGAGGCGTCGAAAATGCTGTCGATCGCCGACGCCAAGGCCGCGTTGAACTCGGCGTCGCTCTGCTGCGCAGTCAACCCCTCGGTCAGCGCGCGCGAGAAGGAGGCGATCATGCCGACATTGTGCCTGAGCTTGTCGTTCGCCTCGTCGCGGGAATAGCCGCCCGACAGCGCGACCACGCGCATGACGCGCGGATCGTCGATCAGCGGCTTGTAGAGGTTCGGCTTGGTCGGCAGCGTCAGCTTCAGCATCACCTTACTGCCGGCCGGCACGTCGTCGAGATGCTTCTTGATCTCGCCGAGCAGGATGTCCTCGGCTTCCGCCTTGTCGGGGATCGAGATCGTGACTTCCGGCTCGATGATCGGCACGAGACCATGCGACAGCACCTGCCGGCCGACCTCGAACTGCTGGGCGACGATCGCCGCGATGCCTTGTCGGTTCGCCGCGTCGATGACCGAACGTTCCTTGGTGCCGAAGATTCCCTTGGCGACGGCACGCTTCAAGAGCGCGTCGAGGTCCGGCATCGGCTTCATCAGCTTGACGCCGTCCTTCTCCTCGGCCAGACCCTTGTCGATCTTCAGGAAGGGCACGACATGGCGCTTTTCCCAAAGGTACTGCGCGGTCGGGATGCCGTCGATGTCGCGGTCCATCGTCTGCTCGAATAGGATCGCGCCCATGATCTTGTCGCCTGTGAAGGCGGGCGCCTTGATGATGCGCGTGCGCATCTGGTGGACGAGGTCGAACATCTCGGCGTCGCTCGACCAGGCGCTCTGGTCGATGCCATAGAGCTTGAGCGCCTTCGGCGTCGAGCCGCCCGACTGGTCGAGCGCCGCAATGAAACCGTCCTTGTGTGCGGCCTGCGCGGCCATGTCCTTGTTCATCTCGTTCTCCCGCATTGTCTGTCTGGCGCTTAACAGAAGAAAATTTTCGATGGAATGCCAGCAAAAACCTTGAATCGATTGAATGATATCACTTGCGATGTGGAAGTGTTTCATCCTGCCCTGCGACCGGCAAGATGAACATCGCCGCTAGGCCTTCAGCACGTCCACGCCCGGCAGCGGCTTGCCTTCCATCCATTCGAGGAAGGCGCCACCAGCGGTCGACACATAGGTGAAGTCGTCGGCCACGCCGGCATGGTTCAGCGCCGCCACCGTGTCGCCGCCGCCGGCGACCGACACCAGCTTGCCCGCCTTCGTGCGAGCCGCCGCGTGCTTCGCCGCGGCAACCGTCGCGGCGTCGAAGGGCGCGATCTCGAAGGCGCCGAGCGGACCGTTCCAGACCAGGGTGGCGGCGCGGTCGATCCACTGGTTGACCGCCTCGACGGTCTTCGGCCCGACATCGAGGATCATGGCGTCGGCCGGCACCTCGGCGATGGCGACCGTCTCGCTCGCCGCGCCCGCCTTGAACTCGCGCGCCACCACGCCGTCGACAGGCAGGATGAGGGCGCAGCCCGCTTCGGCCGCCTCGATCATGATCTGCTTGGCGGTGCCGGCGAGATCGTGCTCGCACAGCGACTTGCCGACATCGGTACCGCGCGCGGCCAGGAACGTGTTGGCCATGCCGCCGCCGATGACCAGCGCGTCGACCTTTTTCACGAGGTTCATCAACAGGTCGATCTTGGTCGACACCTTGGCGCCGCCGACGATGGCGACGACCGGCTTGACCGGGTTGCCGAGGCCCTTTTCCAGCGCTTCCAGCTCGGCCTGCATGGTGCGGCCGGCGAACGCCGGCAAAAGGTGGGCCAGCCCCTCGGTCGAGCAGTGGGCGCGGTGCGCGGCCGAGAAGGCGTCGTTGACGTAGAGGTCGCCGTTGGCGGCCAGCGCCTTGCTGAAATCGGGATCGTTCTTTTCCTCGCCCTTGTGGAAGCGGGTGTTCTCCAGCAGCAGGATATCGCCGTTCTTCATCTTCGCCACGGCGTCGGCGGCCTCCTTGCCGATGCAGTCGGCGGCGAAGGCGACCGGCCTGCCGACAAGGGCCTCGACGGCGTTGACGATGGGATCGAGCGAGAATTCCGGCGACGGCGCGCCCTTCGGCCGGCCGAAATGCGCCAGCAGGATGACCTTGGCGCCCTTCTTCGACAATTCGTCGAGGGTCGGAACGATGCGCTCGATGCGGGTGGTGTCGCTGACCTTACCGTCGGCGACGGGCACGTTCAGATCGACGCGCACCAGAACGCGCTTGCCGGCGATGGTGCCGATGTCGTCCAATGTCTTGAAACCAGCCATTTCCGATCCTTCCTGAAAGCCGCCGGACCATACAAGGCCGCGCGCACGATGCAAGACGCGCCCGGCGGTTGACGAAAATCGCTCAGAGCCTTTTTGAAAAACCGTCAGGCCGTTTGCAGCCCGGCCTGACGGAATTTTTAAAAGGGCTCTCAGGCGGCGGTGCCCAGCGGCGTGTCGGACGGGTCTTCCGGCGCATCGTCGTTGGACGGCTTGGGGCGCTCCGCTGCCGCCTCGCGCGCCGGTCCCGGCGGCGCCTTGTCAGATGCAGCCGCCTTCAGCTGCCTGCGCGCGGCAAGCCAGGCTTTCAGCCGATCCCGGATCTCGCCGGCGCTGAGGAAGACCGGCACGCGCGCCACCGGCGCGGTCGGCTCGAAGGAGAGGCCGAGTGCCGTGATCCGGCCCTTGTCGTCGACGTCGCGCACGATCAGCTCGATCGGGCCGATGGAGACGCGGTCGGCATACTCTGCCTTGCCGCCCAGCCGTTCGAGCACAAGCGCCGCGACCGTCAGCTTGCGGTCCTCCTCGCCGAGGCCGACGGAATAGGCGCTGTCCAGTTCCGCCGCCGGCCGTGCCGGATCGACGGCGAAGGCGCCGAAGAAATCGGCGTCCTCCGGGTCGACCGCCGCCCGGCTGGCGAACAGCTTGTCGAGCAGTTGCGGATACCGGTCAGGCACGAAGATGTAGACATAGTCGCCGGCGGTCACGCGGCCGACGTCCTGGAAGCGCATGGCGCGCCCCTCGCGCACCACCAGCGAGGGCCGCGCCCAGCGCGGGATGCGCTCGCCGCGCGCCACCGGGCTGCCCGGCACGATCCTGTAGGCGAGCAGTTCGTGGCGGGCCGCGCCCGGCAGTTCGAGATTGACCTTGTCGAGCGGGCCGATGCGGGCGGGCACGATGAGGCCGAGGCGCCGCGCCAGCGGTCCGACCGTCCAGCCCTGCACCACCAACGACACCAGCACGATGATGAAGGCGGAATTGAAGATCAGCCGTCCGTGCTCCAGCCCGCCGAGCAGCGGCGTGATCGCAAGCAGGATGGAGACGGCGCCGCGCAGGCCCACCCACGACACGAAGGCGACTTCCGGTCGCGGCAGGCGAAAGGGCATGAGGCACAACCAGACGGCGAGCGGCCGGGCGACGAACATCAGGATGAGGCCGAGCGCCACCGCCGGCAACAGCAATTCCGGAAACTGCGAGGGCGTCGCGAACAGGCCGAGGATCAGGAACATGATGATCTGCGCCAGCCACGATATGCCGTCCTGGAAGCGCTTCAGCACGGTGACGGCGCGGATGTCGGAATTGCCGGCGACCATGCCGGCGAGGTAGACGGCGAGGAAGCCTGAACCGCCGATGGCGCCGGCGGCTGCGAACACCATCAGCGACAGGGTGATGACGAAGATCGGCAACAGGCCGGAATCCAACTGCAGCCGCTCGACCAGCCTGACGATTCCCATGCCGCCCAGCAGGCCGACGACGGCGCCGAGCCCCATCGAGACGAAGAAGCCGAGGATGAGGTCGGTAACCAATACCTTGGCTTCCGGATTGGCGCCGGCGGCGATCACCTCGACGAGCGTGATGGTGAGGAAGATGGCGATCGGGTCATTGGTGCCGGATTCGACCTCGAGGACCGAGCGCACACGCTCGCGCAGGTTGATCTCGCCGGCGCGCAAAAGGAAGAACACGGCGGCGGCGTCGGTGGAGGCGACGGAAGCGCCGAGCAGGAAGCTCTCCAGCCAGCCGAGATGGAGCAGGTAGAAGGCGGCGACGCCGAAAATGCCGGTGGTGAGCACGACGCCGACAGTCGCCAGCGACAGCGCCGGCCCGGCCGCCTGCTTCATCACCTTGAGCGGCGTGCCGAAGCCCGAATCGAACAGGATGACCGCCAGCGCCAGTGAGCCGGCAAAATAGGCGAAACGGGCGTTGTCGAACTGGATGCCGAGGCCGTCGCTGCCCGACGCCAGACCGATGCAGAGGAACAGAAGCAGCAGCGGGGCGCCGAAACGAAAGGCGATCAGGCTCGAAAACGCGGCGGCGACGACCAGGCCGGTGCCAACCAGCGTGACGAGATAGATCGCATGTTCCATGCGCTATGGGCCCCCTCCGAAATCTGCGCTTGTGGATTTACGTCAGAGTGGGGCGAAGGCGTGGCCAGTGCAAGGCGACGTTATGTTTTTTGTCTCCGAACGTCGGATTTTTTGCAGGGAACACAAACGAAAACGCCCGGCAAATTGCCGGGCGTCTCCCATTCTCGAAAACTTCAGCCCGATCAGGCGATGGTCTTGGCGAAGGTCGCCGTGACGTCGGCCATGCGGTTCGAAAAACCCCATTCGTTGTCGTACCAGCCGAGGATGTTGACGAAGTTGCCGTCGATCACCTTGGTCTGGTCGAGCAGGATCGTCGCCGAATGCGGATCGTGGTTCAGGTCGCTCGAAACCAGCGGGGCGCGGGTGTAGGTCATGACGCCCTTGAGCTTGCCGTCGGAAGCGGCGATCAGCGCGTCGTTGACCTCCTGCACCGTCGTGTTGCGGCCGGCGACGAACTTCAGGTCGACCAGCGAGACGTTCGGGGTCGGCACGCGGATGGAGATGCCGTCCAGCTTGCCCTTCAGTTCCGGCAGGACGAGGCCGATCGCCTTGGCGGCGCCCGTCGAGGTCGGGATCTGCGACAGGGCTGCGGCGCGGCCGCGGTAGAGGTCCTTGTGCATGGTGTCCAGCGTCGGCTGGTCGCCGGTGTAGGAGTGCACCGTCGTCATCATGCCCTTCTCGAGGCCGACGAGGTCGTTCATCACCTTGGCCATCGGCGCCAGGCAGTTGGTGGTGCACGAGCCGTTGGAGATGACGATGTGGTCCTTGGTCAGTTTGTCCTGGTTGATGCCGTAGACGACAGTCAGGTCGGCGCCGTCGGCGGGAGCCGAGACGATGACGCGCTTGGCGCCGGCGGTCAGGTGGGCGGAGGCTTTTTCCTTGGACGTGAAGATGCCGGTGCATTCCAGGGCGATGTCGACGCCGAGGTCCTTCCACGGAAGCTGCGCGGGATCGCGCACGGCGGTGACCTTGATCTTGCCCGAGCCGATGGAGATGGTGTCGCCGTCCACCTTCACCTCATGCGGGAAGCGGCCGTGAACGCTGTCGTAGCGCAGCAGGTGCGCGTTGGTCTCGACCGGGCCGAGATCGTTGACGGCGACGATGTCGATGTCCTTGCGGCCGGATTCATAGACGGCGCGCAGGATGTTGCGGCCGATGCGACCGAAACCGTTGATGGCAACTCTGACAGTCATGTGCTTCTCCTGGGCGGCGGTAACCGCCGGTTCTGTGCGCCGGCCAGGCCGGCGCGGGTTTCAACCCTGTGGCGCCGCGGGCCAGGCCTCACGGCGCCGGAACTCACTTGCCGGCGAGCCGCGCTTGCGCCGCCTTGGCAGCCGCTTCCGCCGTAATGCCGAAATGCGGGTAGAGCTGCTCGATGGTGCCGGAGGCGCCGAAGCCGGTCATGCCGACGAAGATGCCTTCGGTGCCGATGATTTCGTCCCAGCCCTGGCGGATGGCCGCCTCGATGCCGACCTTGACGCGCGCCTTGCCAAGGATCTTTTCCCGGTAAGCCTTGTCCTGCGCGAAGAACAGCTCGAAGCAGGGCACGGAGACGACGCGGGTGGGGTGGCCCTTCTCCTGCAGGAGCTTGCGGGCGCCGAGCGCGATCTCGACCTCCGAGCCGGTGGCGAAGATCGAGACCTCGGCTTCGCCGCCCTCGGCCGAAGCCAGTTCGTAGGCGCCCTTCGCGCACAGGTTTTCCGCCACGAACTCGGTGCGCAGCGCCGGCAGGTTCTGCCGCGTCAGCGCCAGCGTCGACGGCGTCTTCTGGTTCTCCAGCGCGAGTTGCCAGCACTCGGCCGTCTCGGTGGCGTCGGCCGGGCGGAAGACGTTGTGGTTGGGAATGGCGCGAAGTGCGGCCAGATGCTCGACCGGCTGGTGCGTCGGCCCGTCTTCGCCGAGGCCGATGGAATCGTGCGTCATGACATAGATCGAGCGGATACCCATCAGCGAGGCGAGGCGCATCGAGGGCCGCGCATAGTCGGTGAAGCACATGAAGGTGCCGCCGTAGGGGATGATGCCGCCATGCAGCGTCAAGCCGCTCATGGCCGCCGCCATGCCGTGCTCGCGGATGCCGTAGTGAACGTAGCGCTGGCCGTAGTCGTCCGGCGTGATGTTCTTGGTCTGGCTGGTCTTGGTGTTGTTGGAGCCGGTCAGGTCGGCTGAGCCGCCGATCGTCTCGGGCAGGAAGCCGTTGATGACCTCCAGCGCCATCTCCGACGACTTGCGGGTGGCGACCTTCGGCTTGTCGGCGGCCAGTTTCTTCTTGTAGTCGGCGATCACCTTGTCGAGGCCGGGAAGCAGCTTGCCGTCCATGCGGCGCTCGAACTCGGCCTTCTTGTCCGACTTGGCGAGGCGGCCTTCCCACTCGGCGCGCGGCTTGGAACCGGCCTTGCCGGCCTCGCGCCAGGCGGCGAGCACGTCGGCCGGGATCTCGAAGGGAGCGTCGCTCCAGTTGAAGAACTTGCGGGCGCCGGCGATTTCCTCGGCCCCCAGCGGCGAGCCGTGCGCCTTGTTGGTGCCGGCCTTGGTCGGGGCGCCGAAGCCGATGGTCGTCTTGCACGCAATCATCGTCGGCTTGTCGGAATGGCGGGCCGCCTCGATGGCGTAGGCGATGGCTTCCGGGTCCATGCCGTCGATATGCGTGGCGTTCCAGCCCGACGCCTGGAAGCGCGCGACCTGGTCGGTGTTGTCGGCCAGCGAAACCGGGCCGTCGATGGAGATGTTGTTGTTGTCCCAGAAGACGATCAGCTTGTTGAGCTTCAGGTGCCCGGCCAGCGAGATCGCTTCCTGCGAGACACCCTCCATCAGGCAGCCGTCGCCGCAAAGCACATAGGTGTAGTGGTCGACGAGATCGTTGCCGAAGGCGGCGTTCATGATGCGCTCGCCGAGCGCGAAGCCGACCGAGTTGGCGATGCCCTGGCCGAGCGGACCGGTGGTCGTCTCGATGCCGGCGGCATGACCATATTCCGGGTGGCCGGCGGTGCGGGCGCCGAGCTGGCGGAAATTCTTGATGTCGTCGATCGTCATGTCCTCGTAGCCCGTCAGGTAGAGCAGCGAGTAGAGCAGCATCGAACCATGGCCGGCCGACAGGATGAAGCGGTCGCGGTCGGCCCAGTGCGGCGCCTTGGGATCGAATTTCAGGAAGCGGGTGAACAGCACGGTGGCGATGTCGGCACAGCCCATCGGCAGGCCCGGATGGCCTGAATTCGCCTTCTCGACCGCATCCATGGACAGAAAGCGAATGGCGTTCGCCATCCGGTCGTGTTGTTCGCGCGAAACCATGGTTTCCTCCATGTAGACGGGTCGGGGCAGACGATAGGGAAGGCTGGCGCGACACATAGCAGGCCGGCGGCCTGAGTCAATAAAACCTAAATCGATTTAAATAAGGATCGCGCCGGTAAACTTGTCGCATTGTCCGCTCAATTCGGCCTTTGCGGGGGATAGTGGACGCGGCTTGATTGACGTTTGTTTCATCCGCCGCCTAATGTTTCGCACTTAACGCGTTCTGAACACGCGCGATTCGGTGATGGGGAGAGGCCCCGACGGAACCATGACCGGCGAAACCACGCTCAAGGAAGTCATCGCAAGGCTCGGCAAGGCCATGGAAGGCCTGGAAAACGTCGTCGCGGAACGGCTGGAGCACGAACGCGACTATTCCGAGGCCGAGGCGGAAGTGCAGCGCATGAACGCCGACCGTTCGCGGCTGGCGCAGGAACTGGACAATTCCGAAGCGCGCGCCGAACGGCTGGAAGACGCCAACAAGGAAGTGTCGCGCCGGCTGGTGACCGCCATGGAAACCATCCGCGCCGTTTTGGACAGGTGAGGTCATGGCGCAGGTTACCGTTTCCATCGACGGCAAGCAGTACCGCATGGCCTGCGACGAGGGGCAGGAAGAGCACCTGATCGATCTCGCCCAGCGCTTCGACCGCTATGTCTCGCACCTCAAGGATTCGTTCGGCGAGATCGGCGACCAGCGGCTCACCGTCATGGCCGGCATCATGGTCATGGACGAGTTGTCGGAACTTCAAAAGCGCATCAAGGGCATGGAGAGCGAGGTCCAGACGCTGCGCAAGACGCGCGACGACGCGCTGACCAAGGCCGACAAGAACGACGCCGCGCTGACCGGCGCGCTGGGCGCGCTGGCCCAGCGCATGGAGGACCTTGCCGGCACGTTGGCGGTGCGCAAGGCCGCCCAGTAGCGTCTCGACCGCGATAAATTTTCACGGATCGTCGCTTTCCCGGAAATCCATACCGGAAACAGCCTTTGCCGCTGTCGGAAATTTCCTTCCGTCGGCTTTTGCGCTAGTCTTATGATCAGGGTCGAGCGATGCCGCCGGCATCCGCGTCCTCTTCACATCCAGCAGCGGGGAAGTCCCATGAGCCTTCGTATCAACGACATCGCACCGGATTTCACGGCCGACACCACCGACGGCCCGATCCATTTCCACGACTGGATCGGCGACGGCTGGGCCGTGCTGTTCTCGCATCCCAAGGATTTCACGCCGATCTGCACGACCGAGCTCGGCACCATGGCCGGCCTCAAGGGCGAATTCGACAAGCGCAACGCCAAGATCATCGGCATCTCGGTCGACCCGGTTGAAAGCCACGTCAAATGGAAGGGCGACATCCAGAAGGCGACCGGCCACGCCGTCAACTACCCGATGATCGGCGACAAGGAACTCAAGGTCGCCAAGCTCTACGACATGCTGCCCGCCAATGCCGGCGACAGCTCCGAGGGCCGCACGCCGGCCGACAACCAGACCGTGCGCTCGGTCTTCGTCATCGGCCCTGACAAGAAGATCAAGCTGATCCTCACCTACCCGATGTCGACCGGCCGCAACTTCCAGGAAATCCTGCGCGCCATCGATTCCATCCAGCTCACCGCCAAGTTCCCGGTCTCCACCCCGGCCGACTGGAAGCCGGGCGAGGATATCGTCATCGCCGGCTCGGTGTCCGACGAGGACGCGGTCAAGCGCTTCGGCGCCTTCGAGACCATCCTGCCCTATATCCGCAAGGCCAAGCAGCCGAGCGCCTGAGCCTCCTGCGACCGGCCGCGCGAAACCGCGCGGCCGGATCGTTGTGCGCCGCACCATGGAACGGAGCCGGCGCCCCTTCCCATACGTCATAAGGCGTCGAGCCCCCGCCTCTGCCTGTTTACGATCCTTTAATGTTGCAATGCACAAACGCATTGCCGCTATGCAAAAGCATCTCTTCATCTCTCGATCGGGACCGCCTATCTGAGCGGCATCGAATTGATCTTAACCCGATGGAGAGAACCATGAACCTGATCCGCAGCTATAAGAACTGGCGCCGTTTCAACCAGACCGTCCGCGAGCTGAGCCGTCTCGACAACCGCGAGCTCAACGACCTGGGCATCGCCCGCGCCGACATCGAGCGCGTCGCCCGCGCCTCGATCTGAGCCGGTAACGCCGGAAAGTAGAGCCGACGCTTGGCGCGCCGAAAGGCGGCGCCGCTGGCTCCGAGCCCGCTGGACCCTGTCCGGCGGGTTTGTTTTTGCGGGGTCGATCAATCTTCCCGCCGCACGAATTCGTGAAATTCCTCCCGCTGTCCGGGCCGGTCGGCGGCGACAACCATCGCCAGCCGCGCCTCGTCGAATACTCTGAACCATTCGTCCCACTCGACCAGCTCATAGCCGCCGGCATTGGCCGGGCGCTCGGGCCGGTCGGTATCCTCATAGGCATGCTGGCCGAAGACGATGCGCAGCATCGGCTGGGTCCCGGCTTCCGGCGAAACGTCGACGACCGCCGGTGCGCCCGCACGCGCGGCGGCCCAGTCGCGGATGGTCTGGTGGTCGGTCAAGGTGACGGTTTCGGCCATGGTCTCTTCTTCCCTCCGGCTTGCCATGGGAAACGCCGGCAACGTCCGCCGGTTCCGGCGCTCCTGCCTTAACGCGTTGTTTGGGCTTGAGGTCTAGGCTGCTTGACGCGACGGCAACCGGCCAGGGCGTTCCATTGGACTCAAGACTCCTCATCGCTCTGCTCAACCCGTCCATCGCGCTGGTGCTGGCGACGGCCTTTTCCGTGCTCTGGTTCTATCAACGGCAACGGCGCTATCTCGCTGTCCTGGCGACAGGCTATGTCTGCGCGGCGAGCGGCTTCCTGCTGCAGTATTTCATCCTGCCGTTCGGCTTCACGGCCACCAAGCTCATCTCCAACATTGGCTTCCTTGCCGCGGGAAGCTGCATCGCCGGGGCTATCATCGCCCGCAGCGGCCGGCGCGTGCCCTTCGCGGCCATCGGCGTGCTGGCCCTCGGCGGACTGGCCAGCCTTTGCTGGTTCATGTTCGTCTTTTCCAACATCACCTGGCGCATCTTTGCCATCAATTTCGCCCTCGGCGGCATCAGCCTGCTGGCGGCGGCCGAACTGCGGCATGTGCGCCGCAACGGGCCGATCGAAACCGTCCTGCTGGTTTTTTCGCTCGTGGCCAGCGCCAACTTCTTCGTCCGCACGGTGCTGGTCATCGGCCTGCACGGCGCTTTCGCCGACTACGAGGATTTCTACCGCTCGACCTACTGGACGACGGCGCTGCTGTCGCACGCGGTGCTGTCCCTGCTGCTCGCGCTCACGCTGCTGAGCGCGGCCGCGCTCGACGTGGTGACGACACTGTCGAGCGACGCGCGCACCGATCCGCTGTCCAGGCTATTCAACCGGCGCGGCTTCGAGGAGCGCGCCGCCGTGCTGCTCGACCGCTGCGACCGGGCCGGCATGCCGGTCGCGCTGGTGCTGGCGGATCTCGACCATTTCAAGGCGATCAACGACATCTACGGGCACCAGGCCGGCGACCGGGTGATCGCCGACTTCGCCGGGCGCCTGCAACAGGCGGCGGGCAGCCGCGGCGTCGCCGGGCGGCTGGGCGGCGAGGAATTCGCGTTAATCCTGCCAGGCACCGATCTCGCGGCCGCGCGCATGCTGGCCGAAGCCGTTCGCGTCGCCTTTTCGTCAGGCATGGTCGACGGCCTGCCGTCCGGCGTCAGGATCACCGCCAGCTTCGGTGTCGCCTCGCGTTCGGGCAACGAGCCGCTCGAACCGATGATGCGGCGCGCCGACGAGGCGCTCTACAAGGCCAAGCAGAACGGCCGCGACAGCGTGCGCATGTCCTACGAACGGCCATATACCGCGCCCGAATTGAAGCTGGCCGGCTGAACGCGCGCGAAGTTCCGTCGCGTTAACCTGATCTTCGCCGCTCGATGGTTTGGTACCGTCTCGACGGGACAGACATGAGCGGCGCCAGCTTCATCCTCAGCATCAACATTGCCGTCGCCGGCTTGCTGGCGGCGGCCTTCATGGCGGTCGCCGCCTATGACGGGCGCCGCCTCGCGGCACGCTGGATGGCCGCCGCCTACCTGATCGGCATGGGCTACTATATCGTCGAACTGGCGATCCCGACGCTGCACGACGCCATTCCCGCGGTGGTGGTAGCGTTCGCGGTGCTGCTCGTCGCCACCGCCGTCTTCAACGCCGGGCTGGCGGCCAAGTACGCGGTCACAACGCCATGGCTGACCATGCTCGCCTTCGTCGCCGCCGCCACCGTCACCGTCGCCATCGTGCAGGACCTGCCGCGCCAGTCCCCGGCGCGGATGATGGCCTATCAGTTTCCCTATGCCGTCATGCAGCTGATCGGCCTGGCCATCGTCTGGGTTGGAAACAGGAAGCGCGATCCGCTCGCCCGCCTGCTGATGACGGTGCTGGCGCTGAGCGCGGCGCAGTTCGTCAGCAAGCCATTCCTTGCCGCGGCGCTCGGCGGCTGGGGCGCCAATCCGCAATCCTACAACGGCACCGTCTACGCGATGGTCTCGCAGTCGCTCGGAACGGTGTTCGCCGTGGCGATCGCGCTGCTGATCCTCGTCATCCTGGTGCGCGACGCGCTGGGCGAAGCGTCCGCGCGTTCGGAAATCGACGCGCTGTCGGGCCTGCTCAACCGTGGCGGCTTCGAACGGCAGGCCGAAACCGTCCTGCTCCGCGCCGCGCGTCACGGCATGCCGGTCTCGCTGGTGCTCACCGATCTCGATCACTTCAAGGCGGTCAACGACACCTACGGCCACGCCAGCGGCGACCGCGTCATCGAAAGCTTCGCGGCCTTCCTGCGCGAGGCCGGGGTGCCCGGCCATATCGCCGGGCGTATCGGCGGCGAGGAGTTCGCCGTCCTCCTGCCCGGCACCAATCTCGCCGCCGCGCGCCTGTTCGCCGAAGGCACGCGCAGTTCCTTCGGCGCCCTGCCGATCGATTCACTGCCGTTGAACCACCGCTGCACCGCGAGCTTCGGCGTCGCCGAATTGCAGCCGCTGGAGAGCTTTCGCGACATGATGCGGCGCGCCGACGCCGCGCTCTACGAAGCCAAGAAGGCCGGCCGCGACCAGGTCAGGATCGCCGGCGAAGCGAGCGCCTTTCCAAACGGCAACGGCAACGGCGCGTCGCGAAGCGTCAGCGGCACGGGCTGAGTTCGGGCATCTCGCCGTCGGAAAGGCCGTACATATAGCTGCGGCCCTTGACGAAGACCGGCGGCCGGTAGCAATCCCCGCCGTAGAAAGCCGCCGAGCGATCCAGATATTCCACCTTCGGCCGGCCGGCATCGACATAGGCCGAAAGCTCCCTGGCCAGCTTGCCCTCGCCGACGATGATGCGCTTGTAGCCGGCGGCGCTTTCGATCACCAGGTTGCCGAACGAATCGGCATAGACGTGGTCGCGCTCGTGGGCCGAGGCCGGCAGGACAAAGCCGGCGACGGCGGCGGCGAGCAGGGGCATTGCGAGGCGCAGGCAGATTTTCGAACGCATGGCGCGTCATCCTTTCGGGTACAGGCAGCCCCTTCGGCCCAAAGGCCGGCAGGGGAAAGCCTCCTCGAATCGACACGTTAACCTTTTCTTAACCTTTGTTAAGCGCCTGGCCGCTGCTCCGGGGCGGCTTCGCCGAATATGGTTAACGGCGGCTGCCGGCCCCGGCCGCGGCCTTGCCGGCGCCTTTTTCGTCCAGACGATGATCCGCCAGGCGTCCGGCAATCGCCCGATAATCGCTTGAGGAAAAGCCGCGCGGCCGCCTTGATCTTGCGGCGGGCGCCCGGCAATCTCGCCTTGGGAGACAGGATATGGCGATGCGCCGCACAGTCCGGGTGACGCTCGCCCTTTCGCTTCTCGGCGCGCTTTCGGGCTGCGTATCGGGGTCCGGCGCGCCCGCCTCGACCGGCGCCGTCGTACCCGGACCCGGCCGTCCTCCCGCCACCGTGCTGCAGGACAATGCCTCGCAGCCGCGCACCGCCACCTACAGCTGCGCCGACGGCGGCATGATGACGATCCAGAACCTCGGCACCTCGCTGAGGCTGCTCGGCCCCGATGGGGTGACCGAGGAACTGCCGGCCTCGCCCGCCGGCCAGACCAGCCGCTACGGCCAGTCGCACGACGCCATCGTCATCGACGGCAACGAGGCGCTGGTGATGACGGGCGGCCATCCGCCGATGCCCTGCACGCGCTGACAGCGAACCGTTTCGGATATGCCAGGAGCGCCGGCAACGCCCGCGCCCGCGGCGGTTTCCGCTTCAACCGTTTGAAAGCGGGCGGCGCCGTTAAATCAGACTAAATGAGCATTCCGGAACGATTTTCCGACTTTGACGCGGTGCAAAAAGAGTTCTAGAAAGCCGCTGTCCAATGTCGCGTCCGGAACGGCCATGCCGTTTTCCGCATGGCGCGGAAGGGCGCCGAACTGGGGGAGCCATGAGCCGATCACCAGCCACCCAAGGCCCTGTTTTGCGAGAGAGGCCGCTTTCGCCGCATCTGACGGTCTATCGATGGCCGATCACCATGACGATGTCGATCCTGCACCGCATCACCGGCGGCGCGCTCTATGTCGGCACGTTGCTGGTCGCCTGGTGGCTGACCGCCGCCGCGACGTCGGAAAGCTACTTCGCCTTCGTCGACGGCATCGTTCATTCGTGGCTCGGCCTGCTCGTGCTGTTCGGCTTCACCTGGGCGATGTTCCATCATCTTCTCGGCGGTATCCGGCATTTCATCTGGGATACCGGCGCCGGGCTCGAGAAACACACCGCCTCGAAGCTCGGCTGGGCGACGATCATCGGCTCCGTCCTGCTCACGCTTGCCGTGTGGGCGGTGTATTTCGCTATCGGATGACCTGACATGCGCGACATGGAAACCCCTCTCAAGAAGGTGCGTGGCCTGGGTGCGGCGCGCGAAGGCACCGGCGGCTTCTGGCGCCAGCGCGTCTCCGGCCTTGCGCTCGCGGTGCTGACGCTGTTCGTCGTCGGCTGGATCTGGTCGCTCAAGGGCGCCGGCTATGCCGAGGTCCGCGCTTCGCTGGCGCATCCGCTGGTCGCCATCGCCATGGCGTTGTTCATCGTCATCAGCCTCGACCACATGCGGCTCGGCATGAAGGAAATCATCGAGGATTACGCCCACAGCCAGGGCAACCGGCTGGGCCTCTCCATCCTCAACACGTTTTTCACCGTGGCGGTCGGCGGCGTCTGCCTGTTCGCCCTCGCCAAGCTTGCATTCGGAGGCTGAGCCGTGGCCCAGACACAGAACACCAAGGGCTCGGCCTACACCTATGTGGATCACAAGTTCGACGTGGTGATCGTCGGCGCCGGCGGCGCCGGCCTGCGCGCAACGCTGGGCATGGCTGAGCAGGGCCTGAAGACCGCCTGCATCACGAAAGTCTTTCCGACCCGCTCCCACACGGTCGCGGCGCAGGGCGGCATCGCCGCTTCGCTCCAGAACATGGGCGCGGACAGCTGGCAGTGGCACCTCTACGACACCGTCAAGGGCTCCGACTGGCTGGGCGACGTCGACGCCATGGAATACATGGTGCGCCAGGCCCCGGCGGCCGTCTACGAGCTGGAGCACTACGGCGTGCCCTTCTCCCGCACGGAGGAAGGCAAGATCTACCAGCGGCCGTTCGGCGGCCACATGATGAACTACGGCGACGGCCCGCCCGTGCAGCGCACCTGCGCGGCCGCCGACCGCACCGGCCACGCCATCCTGCACACGCTCTACGGCCAGTCGTTGAAGAACCATGCGCAGTTCTTCATCGAGTATTTCGCCCTCGACCTCATCATGGATGAGGACGGCACCTGTACCGGCGTCGTCGCCTGGAACCTCGACGACGGCACCATCCACCGCTTCTCGGCGAAAATGGTGGTGCTGGCGACCGGCGGCTACGGCCGCGCCTATTTCTCGGCCACCTCGGCGCACACCTGCACCGGCGACGGCGGCGGCATGGCCGCCCGTGCCGGCCTCCCCTTGCAGGACATGGAATTCGTGCAGTTCCACCCGACCGGCATCTACAGCGCCGGCTGCCTGATCACCGAAGGCGCGCGCGGCGAGGGCGGCTACCTGGTCAATTCCGAGGGCGAGCGCTTCATGGAGCGCTATGCGCCGTCGGCCAAGGACCTCGCCTCGCGCGACGTCGTCTCGCGCTGCATGACGCTGGAGATCCGCGAAGGCCGCGGCGTCGGCAAGAACAAGGACCACATCTTCCTGCACCTCGACCACCTCGACCCGGCCGTGCTGCACGAACGCCTGCCCGGCATTTCGGAATCGGCGAAGATCTTCGCCGGCGTCGACGTCACCAAGGAGCCGATCCCGGTGCTGCCGACGGTGCACTACAACATGGGCGGCGTCCCGACCAACCACTGGGGCGAGGCACTGAACCCGACCGCGAAGGAACCGGACCGCGTCGCCCCCGGCCTGATGGCGGTGGGCGAGGCAGGCTGCGCCTCCGTCCATGGCGCCAACCGGCTCGGCTCCAACTCGCTGATCGATCTCGTCGTCTTCGGCCGCGCCGCCGCCATCCGCGCCGGCCAGGTGATCGACCGCAACAGTGCCGTGCCCTCCGCCAACGAGGCGTCGGTGGAAAAGATCATGGACCGCTTCGACCGGCTGCGCCACGCCAATGGCGGCACGCCGACGGCGGTGCTGCGCGAGAAGATGCAGCGCGCCATGCAGGAGGACGCGGCGGTGTTCCGCACGCAGGAATCGCTGGAGAACGGCTGCAAGCGTATCACCGAACTTTGGGGCGAGCTGAAGGACCTCAACGTCACCGACCGCTCGATGATCTGGAACTCCGACCTGGTGGAGACGCTGGAGCTGGAGAACCTAATGGCCAACGCCATCGTCACCGTCTACGGCGCCGAGGCGCGCAAGGAGAGCCGCGGCGCGCATGCCCGCGAGGATTTCTCCGCCCGCGACGACAAGACCTGGCGCAAGCACACGCTTGCCCGGCTTTCGCCCGACGGCAAGGTGAAACTCACCTATCGCCCGGTGCACACCGAGACGACGCTGCCGCTCGCCGAAGGCGGCATCGACCCGAAGAAGATCGCGCCCAAGGCGCGGGTGTATTGAGGCGCTGACGAATGGTCGAACTCGCTCTCCCAAAAAACTCGCAGATCCGGCAGGGCAAGACCTGGCCGAAGCCGCAGGGCGCCACGAACCTGCGCGAATACAAGATCTACCGCTGGTCGCCGGACGACGGCGAGAACCCGCGCATCGACACTTATTTCGTCGACATGGACGATTGCGGGCCGATGGTCCTCGACGCGCTGCTATGGATCAAGAACAAGATCGATCCGACCTTGACGCTGCGCCGTTCCTGCCGCGAGGGTATCTGCGGCTCCTGCGCCATGAACATCGACGGCTCCAACACGCTGGCCTGCACCAAGGGCGCCGACGACATTTCCGGGCCGGTGAAGATCTACCCACTGCCGCACATGGCGGTGGTGAAGGACCTCGTGCCGGACCTGACGAACTTCTACGCCCAGCACGCCTCGATCGAGCCGTGGCTGCACACCGTCTCGCCGGAGCCGGCCAAGGAATGGCTGCAAAGCCATGAGGACCGCGAAAAGCTCGACGGGCTCTACGAGTGCATCCTGTGCGCCTGCTGCTCCACCGCCTGCCCGAGCTACTGGTGGAACGGCGACAAGTATCTCGGCCCGGCTGTGCTGTTGCAGGCCTATCGCTGGCTGATCGATTCCCGCGACGAGGCGACCGGCGAGCGGCTGGACAACCTGGAAGACCCCTTCCGGCTCTATCGCTGCCACACCATCATGAACTGCACGCAGACCTGCCCCAAGGGCCTGAACCCCGCCAAGGCGATCGCCGAGATCAAGAAGATGATGGTGGAGCGGAGGGTTTAGGCGTATCGCCGGCGAAGCTTCTCTGGTATGATAGTTTCATACCGCGTGGGAAATGCGACGATGTCTGCCACCGCCAAGAGAACGTTCAGCCTGCCCTCCGAGCAGGCGGCCTATATCGACGAACTTGTCCATGAGGGCACGTACGCCTCGGCCAGTGAAGTCGTACGGGCAGGATTGCGCGCGCTGAAGGACCGCGACGCGGCGGTCGAGAAATGGCTGCGCGAGGACGTGGCCGAAACCTATGACGCGATGCGCCGCGATCCGGAACGCGCCCTCCCTGCCAGCCAGGTGTTCGACGAGTTGAGAGCACGTCACACATCCCGGTTGAAAGACAGGTCGTGAAGCGGCGCGCGATCGTCTTCGCGCCGGAAGCGCGCGACGATCTTTTGGGCATTTATGACTGGATCGCATCGTCGTCGCCGTCCGCTGCCTTGTCTTTCGTCGAGCGATTGGAGGCCCACTGCCTCTCTTTCGATCTGGCGGCCGAGCGAGGCACCCGCCGGGATGACATCCGCCCGGTCTGCGCGTCGTCGGGTTCGAGCGCACGCTGACGCTGGCATTCTCGGTGGACGACGATACTGTTACCTTCCTGCGCATCTTCTATGCGGGCAAGAACTGGCAAAGCGTACTTGATGACTGAAACCGACCTCCCCATCCTCTCTCCTGCCGAAGCCCGCGTGCTCGGCTGTCTCATCGAGAAGAAGGAGCTGACGCCCGACGTCTATCCGATGACGTCGAATGCGCTTCTCGCCGCCGCCAACCAGAAGACCTCGCGCGAGCCGGTCATGGCGCTGGAGCCCGTCGATATAGCCCGCGCGCTTTCCACGCTTCAGACCAAGGGGCTGGTGCGCCAGCAATTCGCCTCGCGCGTCGAGCGCTACGAGCACCAGATGGCGCAGAAATTCTCGCTGACCCGCAACCAGGGCGCGCTCATCGGCCTGCTCCTGCTGCGCGGCCCGCAGACGGTGCACGAACTCACGGCTCGCGCCGAACGGATGGCGAATTTCGCCGATGCCGACGCCGTGCGCGGCGAACTCGACATGCTGATCGGCCGCCGTCCGCCGCTGGTGCAGGAAATCGGCCGCGGCCCCGGCCAGCGCGAAGACCGCTTCGCACATCTGCTTTCCGGCGAGGTCGACGTCTCGGCAATTGCCGCAGGCCGTGCGCCGAGCTCCGATCCGTCCGCGCTTTCCACCCTCGAGGAGCGGGTCAGGGTTCTGGAGGAGGAAATCACGGCGCTCAAGGCGCGGCTCGACGCCGTCGGCGGATGAGTTCGTGAGCGAGCAGGAGCCGGCGCCTTCAGCGGCACAGGCGAGCGCGGTCTTCAGGGCGGATATCGTCGTCATCGGCGCCGGCCAGGCCGGCCTGTCTTCAGCCTATCATCTTGGCAGGCTGGGCCTTGCTGCGGGACGGCAGTTCGTCGTCCTCGACAGGAACCCGACGCCGGGCGGCGCCTGGCAGCATCGATGGCCGTCGCTCACCCTCAGCACCGTCAACCGGGTGCACGATCTGCCGGGCATGCAATTTTCCGAGGCCGTCGATACGAGCGCGGGCGAGGCCAGGGCGTCCGAGGCGGTGCCGCAATATTTCGCCAGCTATGAACGCAGGTATCGCCTGCCCATCTACCGGCCCGTCACCGTCAAGGTGGTTTGCGAGCGGTTCGGGCGGCTGCGGATCGAAACGGATCACGAGGCGTTCTCGGCGCGCGGCATCATCAATGCCACGGGG
Source organism: Ollibium composti (assembly GCF_004801285.1). Lineage (GTDB taxonomy): Bacteria > Pseudomonadota > Alphaproteobacteria > Rhizobiales > Rhizobiaceae > Mesorhizobium > Mesorhizobium composti. Next base: position 72,974 of record NZ_SSNY01000005.1, on the reverse strand, counting down.
ACCTGGGAAACGCCCAATGTTCCCGTCTATCCGGGTAGCGAACTGTTCAAGGGCCGGCAGCTTCACACGCGCGACTATCGCACGGCAGAGGAATTCGCCGGAAAGCATGTCGTCATCGTCGGAGGCGGAATATCGGCGCTCCAGCATCTCGACGAGATCTCGAAAGTCGTCGACACGACCTGGGTGACGCGCAGCGAGCCGCGCTTCCGCGAAGGGTCCTTCACGCCGGAAGACGGGCGCGCGGCCGTTGCCTTGGTCGAAGACAGGGTGAGGCGCGGCCTGATCCCGGGCTCGGTCGTTTCCGTCACCGGCATCCCGCTCACGCCCGCCCTGCAGGCCGCCCGGGATCGCGGCGCGCTCAAGCGCCTGCCGATGTTCAGCGAAATCACCGAAGACGGCGTGCGATGGCCGGACGGATCGGAGCAAAAGGCCGATGTCATCCTGTGGGCGACCGGCTTTCGCAGCTCGCTCGACCATCTCGGGCCTCTGGGGCTGCGCGAAGACAATGGCGGCATCGTCATGACGGGACGTCTGGCGACGCAGGTGAAGAAGGACCCCCGCATCCACCTGGTCGGCTACGGCCCCTCGGCGTCCACCATCGGGGCCAACCGGGCCGGAAGCGCTGCGGCGCGAGAACTCGCGACTTTTCTCGGCTTGATCTGACCGGCGCTTCCGGCTTCGGGTGACGGATAGCCGTTACGCCAGCTTGGCGTCGAGCGTCACCTTGATGGCGCCCAGCGCCTTCGATACCGGGCAGCCGGCCTTGGCCTTGTCGGCCAGTTCCTTGAACTTGGCCTCGTCGATGCCCGGCACCTTGCCGGTGAGCTTGAGCGCGCTTTCGGTGATCTCGAAGCCGCCGCCGGCGGCCGGCCCGTAGGTGACGACCGCCTCGGCGTTCAATTCGGACGCCGGCGTGCCGTTTTCGGCGAGGAAGTGCGAAAGCTGCATGGCGAAGCAGCCGGCATGCGCCGCCGCGATCAGCTCTTCCGGATTGGTGCCCGACTTGCCGCTCTCGTCCTGGAAGCGGCCCTTGAACGAATAGGGCTGCTTGGCGAAGGCGCCGCTTTGCGTGTCGAGCGTGCCGCTTCCTTCGGTCAGCGAGCCTTTCCAGATGGCGGTGGCGTGACGGTTCATGGCGATCTCCTTCAATGCGGCCGGCCCGATGCCGACGGTCGTCATGACTATAGCGCGGCTCGGCCCGAAGGCCATCGCGCGTTCGGCCGCAGAGTTGACCCAGGCAAAAAATGTCGGCTTCGCTGACGCCGTCGCGTCCTTGGGCTGTCAACCGATGGAGGAACCGGAAAATGAGATATATCTGCTTGGTATATCACGCCGAAAGCGCGCTTCACGGCCTGTCGTCAAGTGAAGGCGCCAAGCTCGATGCGGATTCGCTCGCCTATGACAGGAAGCTGCAGGCAGAGGGCCATCTTGTCGTGGCGGAAGCGCTGCAGTCGGTCAGGACGGCCAAAACCGTGCGCAAGCGCGCAGGCAAGGTGCTGGTCAGCGACGGCCCGTTCGCCGAGACGAAGGAGCAGTTGCTGGGCTTCGTCATGATCGAAGCCGGCGGCATGGACGAGGCGGTAGCCCTGGCCGCCGACATCCCGCTGGCTTCGATGGGCATGGTCGAGGTGCGCGCGATCTATGATATACCAGTGCCGGATCAATAAGTTGCAGGCGATCCAGCCGTTTTCTACACGGTTTGGCCGAACGGATCGTCGATCGACGGCGCGGGCCGGGTGAACCAGTGCGCGCCGTCCTCGGCCATGTAGACGTGATCTTCCAGCCGCACGCCGAACTCGCCGTAGACGCAGATCATCGGCTCGTTGGAGAAGCACATGCCGGCTTCGAGCGGCGTGGCGTTGCCTTCGACGATATAGGGCTCCTCGTGCACGTCGAGGCCGAGCCCGTGGCCGGTGCGGTGCGGCAAGCCGGGCGTTTCGTAGCCCGGCCCGAGGCCCGCCGCCTGGATGGTGGCCCGGGCGGCGCGATCCACCGACTCGCAGCTCGCGCCGAGGCGCGCGGCGCCGAAAGCGGCTTCGGTCGCCCGCTTGGCTATGGTCCAGATCTCACGCTGGCGGGCATTGGGCTCGCCGAAGACGTAGGAGCGGGTCAGGTCGGAATAATAGCCGTGGAACGTCCCGCCGACGTCGACCAGCACCATGTCGCCGCGCTTGAGCGTCTGCGGGTAGGGCACGCCGTGCGGATAGGCGGTCGGTTCGCCGAACAGCACGATGCGGAAGGCCGGGACGCCGTCGAAGCCGAGCGCCAGATGCGCCTCCGAAAGGAAATCGGCCACCTCGGTCGTGGTCATGCCCTCCCGCAGGATGCGCGCAGTGGCGCGCTGCACGTCGAGCGTCAGGTTCATCGCCGTCCTGATGATGGCGATCTCGGCGGCCGACTTGATGCGGCGGCAGGCGTCGGTGACGACCGCGCCGTTGACGAAGCTGTAGGCATTGCCGGCACGGCGCAGCGCGTCGGCGCGGAAGAAGGGCGTCATCGGATCGATGGCCAGAGTGCCGCCGGCAAGCCCCATGCCGTCGAGAACGTCGATGACGAGCGCCGCCGGGTCCTCGTTCTCCTGCCAGCAGCGCACCGCTACCGGTTCCGTGATGACGCCGGCCATCATGGCGCGCAGCTTGGCCTCCTCGAAGGCCGGGCTGATATGCACCGGTTCGCCCTCGGCGGGAACCACGACGCCGTGCATGCGCTCGCTGCCGCCGAAGCGCAGGCCGGTGAAATAGAAGGTTGAGGTGGAGGCATCCAGATAGAGCGCGGAAATGCCCTTTTCGCGCATCAGCGCCTGGGCGCGTGCCACCCGCTGCCGCCGCTCGTCCTGCCCGATGGGAGCCACGCTGTCGCGCTTCGACGTCAGCTTGCGCAGTTCTTCTTCCGGGCTGGAACCGCCCACGCCGATGGTCATGCCGTCACCTGTCCCGTTGCTCGATTGTCTGGAATCAGATCGCCTCGCCGCGCAAAAGGCGCGGCGTATCGCCCGAAAGCCCGGACGCCTGGCGGACGAAGAAGCCTTTCAACCGCGGCATGCGCTCGACCAGCCCGAGGCCGAGGTCGCGCGCGGCGCGCAGCGGGCCGATGTCGTTGGAGAACAGCCGGTTGAGCACGTCGGTCGTCACCCCCATGGAGAGCGTGTCGAAGCGGCGCCATTGCTGGTAGCGCTCCAGCACGTCGAGCGCGCCGATGTCCTGCCCCAGCCGGTCGGCCTCCACCACCACTTCGGCGAGCGCCGCGACGTCCTTGAAGCCGAGGTTGAGGCCCTGGCCGGCGATGGGATGGATGCCGTGCGCGGCGTCGCCCGCCAATGCCAGCCGCGGCGCCACGAAGGCGCGCGCCAGCGTCAGGCCGAGAGGCCACGCGCGCGGTTTGTCCAGGACCCGGATTTCGCCGAGCTTCAGGCCGAAGCGGCGTTCCAGTTCCATTTCGAAGACGAGGTCGTCGCCGGCCACCAGCGCCTCGGCGTCGGCGGTGCGCTCCACCCACACGATGGAGGAGCGGTTGATGCCCTTTTCGTCGGGCTTGAGCGGCAGCGTGGCGAAGGGGCCGGCAGGCAGAAAATGCTCCTCTGCGCGGCCGTTGTGCGGCCGCTCGTGACCGACCGTGCAGACGATGCCGGACTGGCCGTACTCCCACCGCACCGTCTTGATGCCGGCCATGTCGCGCAGCCGCGACTTTACCCCGTCGGCGGCAACCAGCAGCCGCGCCTTGAGCGTGGCGCCGTCGGCCAGATGCACGGTGACGCTGCCGGCGCCGGTGTCGAAGCCCTGCACGGCCATGCCTTCGATCAGGTCGATGCCGAGCTTTTCGGCCTGCCGGCGCAGCGCGCCGTTCAAGTCGCGATTGGCCACCATGTGGGCGAAGGGCTCGCCCGGCGCCACCTCGCCGTCGAAGGTCAGGAAGGTTGGCCGCACGGGATCGGCGGCGCGCGAATCGGTGATGACCATGTCGGTGATCGCCTGCGCCTGGCTGGCAAGCTCGGCCCAGACCCCGAGCCGGTCGAGCATGCGGCTGGCGGCGGCGGCGATGGCCGAGCAGCGCCCGTCGCGCTGCCAGGCACCCGCCGGCGCGGCATCCACCACGGCGATTTCGAGGCTCGGCCGTGCCTGCTTCAGCGAAACGGCCGCGGCGAGCCCGACATAGCCGGCGCCCGCCACAAGGACGTCCAGCACCGCGCGATCATCCGTCGACTGCCTGGCCATTCCGCTCCTCTTTTCCGGCTTCGTTCCGCCGCTTCGCCGCCCTGTCGAACTTGACTGCCCGTCCATCCTGTTCGAAACCGGCCTGATATCCCGGAGGGGCAAGCCATGACAGCCATGAACGAGCTGCTCGACATTCTCGACCTCGAGGAGTTGGAGCACAACCTGTATCGTGGTCGCAGCCCCCAGGTCGAGTGGCAGCGCGTGTTCGGCGGCCAGACCATCGCCCAATCGCTGGTGGCCGCGCAGCGCACCGTCCCGGCCGAGCGCCACGTCCATTCGCTGCACGGTTACTTCATGCGGCCCGGCGACATCAAGGTGCCGATCGTCTACGAGGTCGACCGCATCCGCGACGGCGCCTCCTTCACCACAAGGCGTGTGACGGCCGTGCAGCACGGCCAGGCGATCTTCTCGCTGGAAACGTCCTTCCAGGTGCGGGAGCAGGGGCTCGACCACCAGATTCCCATGCCGCCGGACGTTCCGATGCCCGAGACTCTGCTGTCGCAGCGCGATCTCTTGAAGACCATGGAGCACATCCCCGAGGTCATCCGCAAGTTCTGGGCGCGCGAACGGCCGCTGGAGATCAGGCCCGTCAACCTCAAGCATTATTCCAGCCGCGACAGGCTGCCGCCGCGCCAGAACGTCTGGATCCGGCTGACCGGCCCGGTTCCCGAAGGCGACCCGCGCCTGTCCTCGGTATTGCTCGCCTACCTGTCGGACATGACGCTGCTCGACACCTCGACCTTCGCGCACGGCCGCGGCCTGTTCGATCCCGACATCCAGGCCGCCAGCCTCGACCATGCCATGTGGTTCCACCGCGCGCATGCGCTCGACGACTGGCTGCTCTACACGCAGGACAGCCCCTCGGCGTCCGGTTCGCGCGGCTTCAACCGCGGCGCGCTCTATGCGCGCGACGGCACGCTGATCGCCTCGACGGCGCAGGAAGGGCTGATCCGCCTCAGGCGACAGCCCAAATAATAGGCTCTTTCCATATCCTGCCTATTTAGCAGGCGATCATCTGGTCACGGACGCGCGCAGATCGCGCTTCTCGCCACATGAATCCTTTTGTTTCCAACAGGTTGAAACTCCGTCACGGCAACTGGCACGGAGCTTGAATCCCTTTCGGCGATCTCCGGCGTGCCTGGCGGGCCGGCGACATCAAGCGAACGCGGGAACCCGCAAGAGCGAAAGGGTGAAACCTGATGAAGATCGTGATGGCAATCATCAAGCCGTTCAAGCTCGACGAGGTGCGCGAGGCACTCACCGCCGTCGGCATCCAGGGCCTGACCGTCAGCGAGGTCAAGGGCTACGGACGGCAGAAGGGACATACCGAAATCTACCGCGGTGCCGAATACGCGGTGAGCTTCCTGCCCAAGATCAAGATCGAGATCGCCGTCGCCACCGACATGGCCGACCGGGCGGTGGAGGCGATCGCCGCCGCCGCCCGTACCGGCCAGATCGGCGACGGCAAGGTCTTCGTCTTCGGCATCGACCAGGCCGTGCGCATCCGCACCGGCGAAACCGACACCGACGCGCTCTGAGGCGCGAAACGACATCCCAATGGAGAGATCGATGACCTTTTTTTCGACCTTGAAGAAGACCGGGCCGGCGGCGCTGGCCGGCGCCTTGGCGCTCGGCCTGCCTGGCACGACGGCGGCGCTGGCACAGGACGCCGCACCCGCCCTCGACACCGGCAACACCGCCTGGATGCTGGTCTCCACCGCGCTGGTGCTGATGATGACCATTCCGGGCCTTGCGCTGTTCTATGCCGGCATGGTGCGCAAGAAGAACGTGCTCGCCACCGTCATGCAGAGCTTTGCCGTCTGCTGTCTGGCCACCGTCCTGTGGTTCGTCGTCGGCTATTCCCTCGCCTTCTCGGACGGCGGCGGCGCCAACGCCTATGTCGGCGGCCTGTCCAAGGCCTTCTTCGCCGGCATCACGGTCAACACGCTGTGGGCGCCGGGGGTGGCAAACATTCCCGAATATCTCTTTGCCGTCTTCCAGATGACCTTCGCCATCATCACGCCGGCGCTCATCGCCGGCGCCTTCGCCGAGCGCATGAAGTTTTCGGCGCTGCTTCTGTTCACCGGCCTGTGGCTGCTGGTCGTCTATGCGCCCATCGCGCACTGGGTATGGGGCGGCGGCTTCCTCGGTTCGGCCGGGGTGCTCGATTTCGCCGGCGGCACCGTCGTCCACATCAATGCCGGCGTCGCCGGCCTCGTCTGCGCGCTCGTTCTCGGCAAGCGGCAGGGCTACGGCTCGGTCAACATGGCGCCCTACAACCTCGTCTATGCGGTGATCGGCGCCGCACTCCTGTGGGTCGGCTGGTTCGGTTTCAACGCCGGCTCGGAACTGGCCGCCGACGGACTCGCCGCCGCCGCGATGGTCAACACCCAGGTCGCCGCCGCCACAGCCGGCCTCGCCTGGATGTTCACCGAATGGCTGGTGGCGAAAAAGCCCTCGGTGCTCGGCATCATCTCCGGCGCCGTCGCCGGCCTCGTCGCCATCACCCCGGCCGCCGGCTTCGTCAACCCGACCGGCGCCTTCGTCATCGGCATCGTCGCCGGCATCGTCTGCTACTTTGCCGCGGTGAAGCTGAAGCACGCGCTGGGTTACGACGATTCGCTCGACGCCTTTGGCGTGCATGGCGTCGGCGGCATCGTCGGCGCGATCCTGACCGGCGTGTTCGCCGACAAGGCGATCAACAGCCTCGGCGAGAACGCCTCGGTGGTGACGCAGCTCTACGGCATCGTCTTTACCATCGTCTGGACGGCGCTCGCCACCGCCGCGATCCTCTACGCGGTCAAGGCGCTCGTCGGCCTGCGTCCCTCCGGCCAGCAGGAGATCGAGGGCCTCGACGTCAGCCAGCATGGCGAAGTGGTGCAGTAGGAAGCCCGCTTCCGGAACGGCAACAGGGGTTCGCCCGTTATGACGAGGCGGCCCCCTGCGCGTTCACGAAGGGTTCAGCTTGAAAGACATAGTGTTTCGACTTCGGCGGCGGGTCGTGTTCGATTGAAATGCAAGCAGGAGGTTCACATGGATCGACGATTGTTCCTGACCGGATTGCTCGGCCTTGCCGGCGCGGCGACCGTGGCGGGCATGGCCCGCCCCACGCAGGCCGCCGCGGGCGTGCTCAAGGGCAACGGCATCCTCGATGAACTGGACGGTGCCGACCCCGTGCCGCTCGGCAAAGCCGACGTCGTCGACGTCCAGTACCGGCATGATCGCCATCGTCCGCCGCGCCACCGGCCGCGGCGCCGTCGGCGGCGGGTCTGGCGACGCGTTTGCCGGCGCTATTGGCGCCATGGCCGCCGCGTCGTGCGCTGCCACCGCGAGCGCGTCTGGGTCTGGTACTGGGGCTGAAACCGCCCTTGATTACAGGTGAATTGCCCCGGCACTCGTGCCGGGGTTTTTCGCGTCCGACCGCCCGTGAACGCAAAAAGCCCGCCCCGGTGAACCGGAGCGGACGATGATGCGGCAATGCCGCAAAACCCAGACATCATGAGGATGCGGGGAGATCTGCGGTTACATCGCCGGCATTCCCTCGTGTACCGCCTTTCGAATCTCCTTGCGAAATTCAGGCGTATCCTTTTCGCCGTGAACGGAAACGGCGTGTTGCACCGCAGCTTCGATCAGTTCGTCTTCCCGATCCGCTGAAATGGCGATGCTGCATTGCATCTCGCTCGGGAATTCGCGGCAGTCTATGTACCTTCTTGCCATGGCCTTTCTCCCGATCTGGAGGCAGCCCCTCGACGCGCCATTATAGGCCCTCGCCTTGGCGCCTCGAAATCACAAAAGGCCCTCTCCGCCGAAGGCGGTAGACGCTTCATCCGAAGTGCTGCCTTGACGATCGCCGTCGACCTGCGGGGTACCGGCCGGGCGTCCGGCACGGCAAACGACCGGACCGTTCGAAGATCGATTCGCCGAAGCCAGCGCCGGGCCGGAAGGCTCCTCACCACCGCTATACGGTGCCGCCCTCGGCGCCTTGCGGAATAAGGGGCCGCCGCTTCGGCATAGTTAATGCGCCCTTAACCCTCGGGCCAATAATCTGCCGCAACGATTCCACCGGTATGCGCACGCGACCGGCTCAGGCACTGATAGGCGGAGAATAGAATGCGTTCAGGGGCATCGGTACCGCTCACGCTGACCGATTCGGGCCACGGCATCCGCGCCTTCGCGCGCCGGCAGGTCGGGCGTCTGGTCGGCGCCGGCCTTTTTGCCGCCGTCGCTTTCGGCATCGCCAGCCTCGCCACCTGGAACGTCGCCGATCCGAGCTTCAGCCATGCCGTCGACAACCCAGTCACCAACGCGATGGGCTATGCCGGGGCGGTCTTCTCCGACCTCGCCATGCAGTTCTTCGGCCTGTCGGCGGTCGCCGCCCTCGTGCCGGCGGTCGCCTGGGGCTTCTTCCTGTTCACCGCGCGCGGCGTCGACAAGCTGCCGAAGCGCGGGCTTGCCTGGTTCGGCTTCGCCTTGCTGGCCGCTTCCATCGTCGGCTGCGTCGCGCCGCCGCCGACATGGCCGCTGCCGACCGGCCTCGGCGGCGTCTTCGGCGACATGGTGCTGAAAATTCCCGGCGCCTTCGCCGGCGGCTATCCCACAGGCCTGCTCGCCGGCGTGCTTGCCGTCGTCTTCGCCGTCCCGGCGCTGTGGCTGTTCGTCTACGGCTCGGCGCTGATTGCGCGCCGCAACGGCTTCGCCGTGATGGAGGATGAGCCGGCCCGGCCCGAACCGGCCGATACCGACCAGATCCTGTTCGGGGAGGAAGACGACGACGACAACGAGGGCATTCTGGCGCTCGGCGCCATCACCCACTGGTGGCTGTCCTTCCGCGCCTTCCTGCACCGCCGCGCCGCGCAGCGCCGCAGCCGGCAGGACGAGTTCGGCTTCGAAGAAGAGGCCCCTCAGCCCTCCAGCAGCGCCTGGCGTCGCGCCGCCGAGCGCGTCGAGGTAGCGGAAATGGAAGAGGTGCGGCTGAGCCAGGCCGGCCGCGCCCGCGTCGAGCCGGAATTCTTCGCCTCCATGGTCGGCGGCCGCGCGCCCGCGCTCGATCCCGCCGATACCGATTTCTACGACGAGGGCGAGGACGAGGACATCAACGATTTCGCGCCGGAGCCCGCCGCGCATGCGCCGCAGGCGCCGGCCACCGAGGTGCGCGCCTTCCGCTCCGACGCCGCCACCCGCGTCGAGACGCCGGCGCCGCGCCCGCAGCCGGGCGTGCGCGCCCATCGCGAGGCGCAGACCTCGATGCTCGCCAGCGGCCATTTCGAGATGCCGTCACTGCATTTCCTGTCGGAGCCGAAGAACGTCGTGCGCGACGCCTCGCTGTCGAAGGAGGCGCTGGAGCAGAACGCCCGCCTGCTGGAAGGCGTGCTGGAGGATTTCGGCGTCAAGGGCGAGATCATTGCGGTCCGCCCCGGCCCCGTCGTCACCCTCTACGAACTGGAGCCGGCGCCGGGCATCAAGTCGAGCCGCGTCATCGGCCTGGCCGACGACATCGCCCGCTCGATGAGTGCCATCGCCGCGCGCGTCGCCGTCGTGCCCGGCCGCAACGCCATCGGCATCGAGCTGCCCAACGCCAAGCGCGAGATGGTGTACCTGCGCGAGATCCTGGCCAGCCGCGATTTCGAGCAGACCAAGGCGAAGCTCGCGCTGGCGCTCGGCAAGACGATCAATGGCGAGGCCGTCATCGTCGACATCGCCAAGATGCCGCACGTGCTGGTCGCCGGCACCACCGGCTCGGGCAAGTCGGTCGCCATCAACACCATGATCCTGTCGCTGCTCTACCGGCTGAAGCCCGAGGAATGCCGCCTCATCATGATCGACCCGAAGATGCTGGAACTGTCGGTCTACGACGGCATCCCGCATCTTCTGACCCCCGTCGTCACCGACCCGAAGAAGGCCGTCGTCGCGCTCAAATGGACCGTGCGCGAGATGGAGGACCGCTACCGCAAGATGTCCAAGGTCGGCGTGCGCAACATCGACGGCTTCAACCAGCGCGTCGCGCAGGCCGAGAAGAAGGGCGAGCAGATCCAGCGCACCGTGCAGACCGGCTTCGATCGCCAGACCGGCGAGGCGATCTACGAGACGGAGAACCTCGATCTCGAGCCGATGCCCTACATCGTCGTCATCATCGACGAGATGGCCGACCTGATGATGGTCGCCGGCAAGGATATCGAAGGTGCGGTGCAGCGTCTCGCCCAGATGGCGCGCGCCGCCGGCATCCATGTCATCATGGCGACGCAGCGTCCGTCGGTGGACGTCATCACCGGTACCATCAAGGCCAACTTCCCCACCCGCATCTCCTTCCAGGTGACGTCGAAGATCGATTCGCGCACCATCCTGGGCGAGCAGGGCGCCGAACAGCTGCTCGGCATGGGCGACATGCTCTACATGGCCGGCGGCGGCCGCATCCAGCGTGTCCACGGTCCGTTCGTCTCCGACGACGAGGTGGAAAAGATCGTCCAGCACCTGAAACTGCAGGGTGTGCCGGAATATCTCGACGCCATCACCGAGGACGACGAGGCAGAAGACGACGACGCGCCTTCGGGCAAGAGCGGCTCCGGCGGCGGCAATTTCGACGAGTCCGACGATCCCTACGACCAGGCGGTGGCGGTGGTGCTGCGCGACGGCAAGGCCTCGACCAGCTACATCCAGCGCCGGCTCGGCATCGGCTACAACAAGGCCGCCTCGATCATCGAGCGGATGGAGAAGGAAGGCGTCGTCGGCCCGGCCAACCACGCCGGCAAGCGCGAGATCCTCGTGCCGACCGAGGACGACAAGTTCTGATCGACCCGCAGGGAACCCGAAGCCGCGGCAACGTGTTTCTTCAGGCGCCAAACTTCAGCCCAACTGGGGGACCAGACACTGTCGCACAGCAAATAAGGACGTGAGAGCCATGACCACAGATCGCCTTGCCCGGACAAGCACGTTCGCCCCGACGCGCCGGCACCTGCTCGGCCTTGGCCTCGCGCTCGCCGGTACGGCCGCGCTCAACCTCGCCCCCGGCCTGCGGCTGCTCCGGCCGGCCGAGGCCGCCGCGCCGGACGTGGCACAGAAGATCGCCGACCATTTCTCCGCCGTGAAGACGATGACCGGCGAGTTCGTCCAGTTCGGCCCCAAGGGCGAGCAGACGGGCGGCAAGTTCTTCCTCGAGCGGCCGGGCAAGATCCGCTTCAACTATGACGGCGCCTCCGATTTCCGCGTCATCTCCGACGGCCAGTCGGTGGTCATCCTCAACAAGAAGCTCAGGACCTCCGATCTCTACCCGCTGTCCAAGACGCCGCTCAAGCTCCTGCTCGACGACCGCATCGACCTCTCCGGCGGCAAGGTGACGGGCATCAAGCAGGAAGACGACCTGACCACCATCCAGCTTGCCGACAAGCAGGTGTTCGGCAATTCGAAGATCACCATGATGTTCGATCCGAAGACCTACGAACTGCGCCAGTGGACCATCACCGACGCACAGGGCAAGGACACCACGGTGATGATCTTCAACACCAGGGAAGGCGTCAATTTCGCCGCCGACACCTTCAAGATCGACTACACGGCCAACCGTGAGCTGAACGCGAAGAAGAGCAACCGTTGACCATCGCGTAACGCCTGTGGAAATCAGCCGGCAACCGGCCGGCGGGCGGCGGACGACTTGTCTTTGAACGCAACGGCTGGCAGGGTTCGCCGTCTTTTTCTCACGCCTGCCTCAGCCGAATGCCCTTCACCCTCGCCACCTGGAACATCAACTCCGTTCGCCTGCGCATGCCTCTTGTCGAGCGGCTGCTTGCCGAGCGGGCGCCGGACGTGCTGTGCCTGCAGGAAACCAAGTGCCCGGACGACCTGTTCCCGTTCGACGCCTTCCGTGGCCTCGGCTACCAGCACATCGCGATCTTCGGCCAGAAGGGCTATCACGGCGTCGCCACAGTTTCGCGCCGCCCGCTGGAGGTGGTGGAGAAGCGCCGCTTCTGCGGCATCGAGGACAGCCGCCACCTGTCGGTGCGCGTATCGGCGGGCGGCCGGTCGATCCTTTTGCATAATTTCTACGTTCCGGCCGGCGGCGACGAGCCGGACCCCGAGATCAACTGGAAGTTCAGGCACAAGCTCGATTTCGTCGCCGAGATGAACGCGGTTCGTGCCGAACAGGACGACTTTTCCTCCTCGATCCTCGTCGGCGACCTCAACATCGCGCCGCTCGAACACGATGTCTGGTCGCACAAGCAGTTGCTCAAAATCGTCTCCCACACCCCGGTCGAGACGGAGAGCTTCGAGGCCATGCGCAAGGCCGGCGAATGGGTCGACCTGATGCGGCTCAACGTGCCTTACGAGCAGAAACTCTATACGTGGTGGAGCTACCGGGCGCAGGACTGGCAGGCCTCCGACCGCGGCCGCCGGCTCGACCATGTCTGGTCATCGGCCAATCTGGTGCCGCCCTTTGCCGGCTACGAGATCCTGCGCGAGGCACGCGGCTGGGAGCGGCCTTCCGACCATGTGCCGGTCATCGCGCGCTTCGACCTGGATTGACGGGACCGCCGCGCGCCTCACTCGGCGAAGCGCGGCGCCACCTGTTCGATGCGCTCGATCAGCGCCTGCAATTCGTCGGCGATGCGCTGGTGGAGCTGGACGGCGATATCGGGATATTCCTCGAGGATGCGGCGGAACATCTTGCGGTTCAGCCGCAGGATTTCGGAATCGACCGCCGCCGAGGCGCTGGTGAGCCGTCTCGTGTCGGCGATCAGCGCCAGTTCGCCGAGGATGGAGCCCGCTTCGGCGAAGCCGATGGGCACATGCGCGCCATCCGCCTCGCGATAGAACACGATGCGGCCGGCGACCACGACATAGGCCGAATCGGCCTCGTCGTCCTCGCGGTAGAGCTTGCGCTCGGCCGGCAGCGCCGTCGTCTCCGCGCCGAAGGCAAGCAGGCGCAACTGCTCGGGCGTGAAGCCCTCGAACAGCCCCACGCGCGAGAGGATGCGAACGTCGTCATCCAGCGCCATTTGCGATCATGTCCCCGGCCGTCAGGCCATTCCCTCCTCGCGCGCCCCCGCCGATTCGGCATTTGACCAGCAAGCTGGTTAACAATGTAGCGCCTTCCCGTGCCAGGCGCTCATTCTCAGGGAACCAGTTTGTAGCCGCCGCTTTCTGTCACAAGAATTTCAGCATTGGAAGGATCGCGCTCGATCTTCTGGCGTAGGCGGTAGACATGCGTTTCCAGCGTGTGGGTGGTGACGCCGGAATTGTAGCCCCAGACCTCCTCCAGAAGCACGTCGCGCGTCACCACCTTCTGCTCGGCGCGGTAGAGGTACTTGATGATGGAGGCTTCCTTCTCGGTCAGCCGCACCTTGCCGCCGCGCTGGTCGATGAGCAGCTTCTGGCTCGGCTTGAAGGTGTAGGGGCCGATGGCGAAGGTGGCGTCCTCGCTCTGTTCGTGCTGGCGCAACTGCGCCCGGATGCGGGCGAGCAACACGGCGAAGCGGAACGGCTTCGTCACATAGTCGTTGGCGCCGGCCTCCAGCCCGAGGATGGTGTCGGAATCGGTGTCATGGCCGGTCAGCATGACGATGGGCGCCTTGTAGCCGCCCTTGCGCAACAGCTTCACCGCCTCGCGGCCGTCCATGTCGGGCAGGCCGACGTCCATGATGAGCAGGTCGACCATGCCGGCGCGAGCCGCAGTGATGCCCTTGGCCGCGGTCGTTTCCTGCTGGATGTCGAACTCCTCGTAGAGCGACAGCTGCTCGACCAGCGTCGAGCGCAGGTCATCGTCGTCGTCGACAATCAGGATGGTGCGTGAGGTCATGGATCAATCCGTTGTTTCGCAATAAAAAAACTGTCTTGCCGAGTGCCGGCGGGTTGACCGTCGCCCGTTTATGCGGAAGCTGACCGCAACAACAGGCGTTCACAGTGATTTGTTCCGTGAAACGATCATACCCGAAAAACGGCGCAAGCAAGATCGGCAGTGGAAAATCACCTGCCGCGCTCTCGGCCATCGTCGTGCGCCCCCGTCCGGGGCATCCGACGCAGGGGCTCATGAAGGCAGGGCAACTGGTCATTCCCTGCGCGCTGGGGCGTGGCGGCATCGTGGCGAACAAGCGCGAGGGCGATGGCGGCACGCCGCTGGCGGCGATGCGCATCCTGTCGGGCTATTTTCGCGGCGACCGGTTCGCCGGCGCGCGCCGCACGCGGCTCGAAATGCGGCCGATCGGCGCCGCTCTCGGCTGGTGCGATATGCCGGACGACCGCAACTACAACCGGCCGGTCAAAATCCCGTATCGCTCCGGTCACGAGCGCATGAAGCGCGACGACCGGCTCTACGACGCCTGCCTGGTGCTGGACTGGAACATTTCGCCGCGCCGGCGCGGGCGCGGCAGCGCCATCTTCTTCCATCTGGCGCGGCCGGGTTTCACGCCGACCGAGGGCTGCGTGGCGGTGAGCCCGCGCGCCATGGCGCGGCTTCTGCCGCATCTCGGCGCCGGCACGGTGCTCAAGGTGGTGCGTTAGAGCGTTTCCAGCAAAAGCGTGAAACGGTTTTGCGTCCGGAAAATACAGCTAAAACAAAGAGATAGAGCGGCCCTGCCGATTCTGTTAAAATCAGAACCGCTCTGAAGATCAGCGCCGGCCCGGTATCCAGCCGCGCTCCGAGAGTCCGAGGCTGACGGTCGCCTCGTGCGAGGGGCGCGGCACGCTGCGCGGATCGATGCCGATATCCTCGAGCAGGCTGTCGCTCAGCCCCTCGATCTCCTGGATCGGCACAGCGGGGACGTTTCCGGCGGCGGGGCGGCGATCGACGAGACTGTCGAGCAGCTTTTTCCAGAGGGGGACCGGACGGGTCAGGATATAGCTGGTCATGGCCTTGTTCCTTTCATGGCCCGACATCAAGCCTGGCTTTTTGTTTCTGCGATGAGTGAACAATGACCCATTGAAGCAAAAGAGAGAAACGAGTAGTTCTTATCAGATCATCAAATATTCCTTGAAGGATGAGATGCACCCGATACCCGGAACACGCGCGCTGAGGACGCTGGAGGCGGCGGGCCGCCACCTCAATTTTACCCGCGCGGCGGACGAACTCGGGCTGACGCCGGCGGCGGTCAGCTACCAGATCAAGGAAATCGAGGACCAGCTCGGCCTGGTCCTGTTCACCCGCACCAGCCGCTCGATCCGGCCGACCAAGGCCGGCGAGCTCGTGCTGGAGGCCTCTGCCGAGGCGCTCGACGTTCTCGGTCGCGCGGTGGCGCGGGCGCGCAGGATGGAGCGCGGCGCGAGCCAGCTCAAGGTCAGCGCCGACGCCCAGTTCGCCGCCAAATGGCTGATGCGGCGGGTCGACTCCTTCCGCGAGGCCCATCCCGACATCGAACTGCGCTTCGATGTCTCGTCCGACCTGCGCGACTTCGAGCAGGACGACGTCGATGTCGCCGTGCGTTTCGGCGCCGGCAAATATGCCGGCCTCGCCGCCCACCGGCTGTTCGACGACGTGCTCGGCCCCGTATGCAGCCCGACACTGCTGCGCTCGGGACCGCCGATCAGCGAGCCGCGCGACCTGCTGAACTACACGCTGGCGCATATCGAGTGGTCGCGCCAGGGCATCACCTGGCCGAATTGGCCGATGTGGATGGCGGCCGCCGGCATCGACGATTTCGACGACAGCCGCACCGTGGTTTTCGGCACGTCTTCCGAACTGTTGCAGGCGGCGCTCGAAGGCAGCGCCGTCGTGCTGGCCGAGTCCGCGATGGTCGCCGGCGACCTTGCGGAAGGCCGGCTGGTGCAGCCGCTCGAACTCAGCCTCAGGCTCGCGCCGGAATTCGCCTATTTCCTCGTCTATCCGCAGGGCGCAGCGGACGATCCGCGCATCGCCGCCTTCCGCGAGTGGATTCTGGCGGAAGCGGCGAAGACGCAGGCCTGACCGGCGGCTGCCGTCAGCCGAAGCGCCACACCGTCGTGCGCTTCACCTCGGCGTCTTCCAGCGCGCGGGTGACCGGCACTTCGTAGACGGCGAGCTTTTCGAGCCCGGTTTTCGGCAGGTAGGCGCGGCCGGGATCGCCGATCAGGATTTCGGCGCCGCGCGCATAGAGCGCTGAAAACCACGGCAGCAGGCGCTCGGCGAAGGGCTTGTCGTAGAAGACGTCGCCGGCCAGCACGACGTCCCAGCCGCCGTCGCGGCCGATCCAGTCCTCGTCCGAAAAATCGGCCGCCACGCCGTTTTGGGCCGCGTTCAGGCGGATCGCCGCTTCGCAGAAAGGGTCGATGTCGGCGGCAAGGATTTTGGCCGCGCCGGCCTTGGCGGCGGCGATGGCGACCAGTCCGGAACCGGAGGCGAAGTCGAGCACGTTTTTGCCCGACACCGTGCCGGGATGATCGAGCACGTAGCGCGCCAGCCCCTGCCCGCCGGCCCAGGCGAAGGCCCAGAATGGCGGCGGCAGGCCGATCGCGGCCAGCTCTTCCTCGGTGCGACGCCACAGATCGTGCGCCTCGTCGGCAAGGTGCAGGCAGATTTCCGGCACATGCGGCGGTGCCGTCAGCGCGGTGTTGGCAACGATGAAAGCGTCACGGGAGGCGGTCATGGGGGCGTCCATGAGAATCACACACGAGATTCGCCCCCCTCTCCGTCGCGCTTCGCGCGCCACCTCTCCCCCGTTCCGGGTGGAGAGGATACGCCGGCCTCAGGCTTGGCACCCATCCTCTCCCCTCACGAAGTGGGGGAGAGGTGGATCGGGCGTAGCCCGAGACGAAGAGGGGGTAATGCGTGCTATGCGACAGTCATGCCCTCAAGGGGGGAGGACTACGTCTGCGCGCTTCACCGCCGTCCGGCCGGGGGCCCGCTGCTTCGCAGCTCCCCCGCGTTCGAAGCTTTCCGTCGTGCCACCGGCACGACGGATCGCCTTCGGCGACCAGCTTCTCACCCGATGGATTTTTCCAGCGCGCCGGCCCAGTTCTTCCAGGCGATCTTCTCGATCAGCTCGCGCCCGTAGCCGTGTCGGGCGAAGGCGTCGATCAGTTTCGGCAGGCCGGAAACGTCGCCGATCGGCGCCGGGATCATCGCGCCGTCGAAGTCGGACCCCAGGCCGACATGGTCTTCGCCCAGCGCCGCCAGCAGCGCATCGACATGGCGCACCATGAGGTCGAGGCTCGTATCGGCGTTCATGGTGCCGTCCTCGCGCAGGAAGCCGGTGGCGTAGTTCAGCCCCACCATGCCGCCGCTGTCGCGGATGGCGCCGAGCTGCCAGTCAGTCAGGTTGCGCGAATGCGGGCAGATGGCGTGCACGTTGGAGTGGGTGGCGACCAGCGGCGCGTCGGAGAGCTTCGCCACATCGCGAAAACCCTTCTCGTTGAGATGCGACAGGTCGATCTGGATTTTCAGCCGATTGCATTCCTTGACCAGCGCCTTGCCGGCGTCACTCAGGCCGTCGCCGATGTCGGGCGAGGAGGGGAAGCGGAACGGCACGCCGTGGCCGAAGATGTTCGGCCGGCTCCAGACGATGCCCAGCGAGCGCAGGCCGGCGGCATGCAGCACCTCCAGCATGGAAAGGTCGGCGCCGATCGCTTCCGCGCCCTCGATGTGGAAGACGGCGGCGAGCACGCCCCTGGCGACGGCGGCGCGCACCTCGGCGGCGTTGCGGCAGACCGTCAGCGCGCCGGCGCGCTCCAGCTTGAACAGGATCGAAGCCATGCCGATGGTGGAATCGATCGCCGTCGCGCGCGGCAGTTGCGGCGGCAGCGGCTCGTCATGGCTCAGCATGTCGCCGCTTCGGCGCTTCTCCGGCGAAGGCGGGAAGATGGCGAACATGCCGCCAGCGAAGCCGCCCTTGCGGGCGCGCGGCAGGTCGATGTGCCAGTCGGCGGGAGACCCGTCGATGAACAGCTTCTCCTTGTCGGCCTCCTTGGCCTTGTAGAGCTTGAGCAACGTGTCGTTGTGGCCGTCGAAGACGGGGACGAGGGTCTGGTCGGTCATGGTCGGCTTTCGGCTTGGCTGGGACGCCTGCGGCGGCCCGATTGCAGGATGCGGGGCTAGGTTAGGCGGGAGAAAGGCTGCATGCAAAGGCCAGATGGCATGCCGCGCTTGTGACTGGCCCGTCCGGATTCGCCCGGGCGGCCAGGACCGCTGCCTACGACATGCGGTCGAGCTTGCGCTGCATGGCGGCGATCTGTTCCTTCAGTTCCTGCAGGTCGTCGGATTTCTCCGGCGCCTCCGTGCCTTCCGCCCCGTCTTTCCTTGCAGGTTCCGGCGCGCCGGCGGCCGGCGCCACGCTTCCCGCGGCCGGGAAGGGCGTGAACATGCGCATGGCGTTCTGGAACATCTCCATGTTGCGGCGCGTCTGCTCCTCGATCGCCTTCATCGGCGTCGTGAGTTTCATCATGTCCATCGGCGACTTCATCTGCTCGCGGAAGCGTTCCTGCTCCTTCGAAAAGGCGATCATCGACTGTTCGAGGAAGCTCGGCACGATCATCTGCATCTGGTCGCCATAGAAGGCAATGAGCTGGCGCAGGAACGGGATCGGCAGCATGTTCTGCCCGTCCTTGTTCTCCAGCTCGAAGATGATCTGGGTCAGCACCGGATGGGTGATGTCCTCGCCCGTCTTGGCGTCCTGCACGGAAAAGTCCTCGCCGCGCTTGACCATCTCGGCGAGGTCCTCGAGCGTGACGTAGGTACTTGTGCCCGTATTGTAGAGGCGCCGGTTGGCGTATTTCTTGATCACCACCGGTTCGTCTTTTGCCGCCATACCATCCTCCCCGGATTTCGGCGCGTAAGCAGCCGGCGACGAATTGAACTAAGGTCGAGGATAGACGCAAAACCGGCGTGAATCCAAGACCTTTGTGCGGTGCGGGAGCGCGCAAGCCGGCAAAATGCTGCGCAGCAATCGCCCCGTTGTGCGATGCAAGGGCCGAAGCGGCCGATTTCCGGTTTGACTCGAAGGCGTGAAAGGTCAAGAAAAGTCGTCAGGATAGCCAACGTTCCCGGAGCCTGGAGATAAAAATGCCCGCTTCCAATGCCATCGTCGTGGCCAGCGCCGCCCGCACCGCGGTCGGTTCGTTCAACGGAGCCTTCGCGGCCACCCCTGCCCATGAGCTGGGAGCGGCGGTCATCCGCGAGCTGTTGGCGCGGGCCGGCGTCGAGGCGGGCGAGGTCAACGAGGTCATCCTCGGCCAGGTGCTGACGGCGGCGCAGGGCCAGAACCCGGCGCGCCAGGCTTCCATCAATGCCGGCCTGCCGAAGGAGACGACCGCCTGGGGCCTCAACCAGGTCTGCGGCTCGGGCCTGCGGGCGATTGCGCTCGGCATGCAGCAGATCGCCACCGGCGACGCCAAGATCGTCATCGCCGGCGGCCAGGAATCCATGTCGCTGTCGCCGCACGCCGAGCACCTGCGCGCCGGCGTCAAGATGGGCGACTACAAGATGATCGACACCATGATCAAGGACGGCCTGTGGGACGCCTTCAACGGCTACCACATGGGCACCACCGCCGAGAACGTCGCCAAGCAGTACCAGATCACCCGCGACGACCAGGACAAGTTCGCGCTGGCCTCGCAGAACAAGGCGGAAGCCGCGCAGAAGGCCGGCAGGTTCAAGGACGAGATCGTTGCCTTCACCGTCAAGGGCCGCAAGGGCGACACCGTCGTCGACCAGGACGAATACATCCGCCACGGCGCCACCATCGACGCCATGCAGAAGCTGAAGCCGGCCTTCGAGAAGGACGGCACGGTGACTGCCGGCAATGCGTCGGGCATCAACGACGGCGCCGCCGGCGCGCTTCTGATGACCGAGGCCGAAGCGGTGCGGCGCGGCCTCACCCCGCTGGTGCGCATCGCCTCCTGGGCGACCGCCGGCGTCGATCCGGCGATTATGGGCACCGGCCCGATCCCGGCCTCGCGCAAGGCGCTGGAAAAGGCCGGCTGGGCGGTCGGCGACCTCGATCTCGTCGAGGCCAACGAAGCCTTCGCCGCGCAGGCGTGCGCCGTCAACAAGGACATGGGTTGGGACCCCTCGATCGTCAACGTCAACGGCGGGGCGATCGCCATCGGCCATCCGATCGGCGCTTCCGGTGCCCGCATCTTCAACACGCTCGTCCACGAGATGAAGCGCCGCGGCGCCAAAAAAGGCCTGGCGACGCTGTGCATCGGCGGCGGCATGGGCGTGGCGATGTGCGTGGAAGCGATGAACTGAGGCAGTAGGGCAGTAGGGGAATAGGGCAGTAGGAAGAAGCCGGAAACGGCCACCGAACTGTCTGACATCCCTACTGCCTTACCGCCCTATTGCCCTACTGCCTTTTTCACTGGGAGGACCTTCATGACCAAAGTCGCACTCGTCACCGGCGGATCGCGCGGCATCGGCGCCGCCATTTCCATCGCGCTGAAAAATGCCGGCTATGCGGTGGCGGCGAACTACGCCGGCAACGACGAGGCGGCCAAAAAATTCACCGCGGAGACGGGCATCAAGACCTACAAATGGTCGGTCGCCGACTACGAAGCCTGTGCCGCCGGCATCAAACAGGTCGAGGCGGACCTAGGCCCGGTGGCCGTGCTGGTCAACAATGCCGGCATCACCCGCGACGCCATGTTCCACAAGATGACGCCGCAGCAGTGGAGCGAGGTGATCGGCACCAACCTTTCCGGCGTCTTCAACATGACCCATCCCGTGTGGGGCGGCATGCGCGACAGGAAGTTCGGCCGCGTCATCACCATTTCCTCCATCAACGGCCAGAAGGGGCAGGCCGGCCAGGCGAACTATTCGGCGGCCAAGGCCGGCGACATCGGCTTTTCCAAGGCGCTGGCTCAGGAAGGGGCTCGCGCGGGTATCACCGTCAACGTCATCTGCCCCGGCTACATCGCCACCGAAATGGTCAAGGCCATCGACGAGAAGGTTCTGGCCGAGCGCATCATCCCGCAGATCCCGGTCGGCCGCCTCGGCGAACCGGAGGAAATCGCCCGCTGCGTGGTGTTCCTGGCCTCCGAGGAGGCCGGCTTCATCACCGGCTCCACCATCTCGGCCAACGGCGGCCAATACTTCGCCTGAACCGACGGAAAGTCGGTTAAGAAACGGGTCGCTCCGGCGGCCCGTTTTTCGTTTCCGCTGTGCCGATACGGCACGCGAACGTTAACGCCGGCGGTGGAGATCGCGCCGCCACCGTTCTCCAAGCTGTGAATCCTCGGTGGACGGCCTGTGGACAACACAAGATGTTGAGGTGAACGAAACGGGAATATCGTTCCATCTCTGATTCGTCGCCGATTCGTTCCGGCTTTGGTCGAAGCGTTAACGACGGCAGGCTTTCCGGCCTCGGCTTCCGTTAATTCCCGTTAGGAAAAATCAACGAATCCATAATCTTACTTGGCGACCCGCACTTGTCTCCGGGTCGCCGGTGGAAGCACGCCGGCAAAGGTTAACGCCGACAGCGGATTCCGGCCGGCCGCCCGTTCCATCGATTCAGCATGTGGTACGGACCACTTTGCCGCGCCCCACATCTAGCCGTGAACGAAGCATGAATCTGCCTGAGTCAGCGATTCGTCGCTGATTCGTTCCAGACTCGTTCCATCTGTTAACTCCGACGCATAGAGAGGCCGTTTCGAAGGTCGTTTTGCACCGCCTGTTGAACATTGCGCTTTCACCCGCCGCAGCGAATGCCTATGTGTCGCCTGTCACGGCTGTCCGCCCCGCACGACCATGAGGCGATCCCCCGAACCGATGAACATTCGCCCGCAATCCACCGAGCCGCTGATCCTGTCGGGACGCGACGTCACCGCCGTGCTCGGCCCCACCAACACCGGCAAGACGCATCTCGCCATCGAGCGCATGGTGGCGCACGAGAGCGGCGTCATCGGCCTGCCGCTGAGGCTTTTGGCTCGCGAGGTCTATGCGCGGCTCTGCGAGAAGGTCGGCGCCAACAAGGTCTCGCTGGTCACGGGCGAGGAGAAGATCCAGCCGGCCGGCGCGAAATATTCGGTCTGCACCGTCGAGGCGATGCCGCGCGAGACGGACGCCGCTTTCGTGGCAATAGACGAGGTGCAGCTTGCCGGCGACCTGGAACGCGGCCACATCTTCACCGACCGCATCCTGCACCTGCGCGGCCGGCAGGAGACGCTGCTGCTGGGTGCCGCCACCATGCACGGCATCCTGCAAAAGCTGTTGAAGGGCGTTTCGGTGGTGACCAGGCCGCGCCTGTCGCATCTCGCCTATGCCGGTTCGAAGAAGCTGACCCGCCTGCCGCGCCGCACGGCCATCGTCGCCTTCTCCGCCGACGAGGTCTATGCCATCGCCGAACTGATCCGCCGCCAGCAGGGCGGTGCCGCCGTGGTGCTGGGCGCGCTGTCGCCTCGCACGCGCAACGCCCAGGTGGCGCTCTACCAGTCCGGCGACGTCGACTATCTGGTCGCCACCGACGCCATCGGCATGGGGCTGAATCTCGACGTCGACCACGTCGCCTTCGCCCAGAACCGCAAGTTCGACGGCTATCAGTACCGCCAGCTCACCGCCGCCGAGCTCGGCCAGATCGCCGGCCGCGCCGGCCGCCACATGCGCGACGGCACCTTCGGCGTCACCGGACGGGTCGATCCGTTCGACGAGGACCTCGTCCAGAAGCTCGAGGCGCACGATTTCGAGCCGGTAAAAGTGCTGCAATGGCGCACCGCGCGGTTCGACTTTTCCTCGCTCGACGCGCTTATGCGCTCGATCGAGACCAACGCGCCGGTCGAAGGCCTGGCGCGGGCGCTGCCGGCGGTGGACGCGCAGGCGCTCGACTTCCTGTCGAAGGACGGCGAGATCCGCGCGCTGGCGACGAACCCGAAACGGGTCGAGCTCCTGTGGGAAGCCTGCGCCCTGCCCGACTACCGCCGCATCGCGCCGGCCCAGCACGCTGACCTCATCGCTTCCATCTACATGGACCTTGCCCGGCATGGTCATGTCGACGAGAATTACATGGCCGAGCAGGTGCGCCGCGCCGACACCACCGAAGGCGACATCGACACGCTGTCGCATCGCATCGCCCAGATCAGGACATGGACCTTCGTGTCGAACCGCCCCGGCTGGCTTGCCGATCCGACACACTGGCAGGAAAAGACCCGGGAAATCGAAGACAGATTGTCGGATGCGCTGCATGAGCGCTTGACGAAACGCTTTGTCGACCGCAGGACTTCCGTCCTCATGCGGCGCCTTAGAGAAAACACCATGCTTGATGCCGAAATCAATCCGAACGGAACGGTCCTCGTCGAGGGCCACCATGTCGGTGAACTCCAGGGGTTCCGCTTCACCGCCGACGCCAGCGCCGGTGGCGAGGACGCCAAGGCGGTGAAGACGGCGGCGCAGAAGGCGCTCAGCGCCGAATTCGAGGCGCGCGCCGAGCGTTTCGCCGCTTCCGGCAACGGCGACATCGCGCTCGCCTCTGACGGCACGCTGCGCTGGATCGGCGCGCCCATCGGCACGCTTGTCGCCGGCGAGGACGTCTTGAAGCCGCGCGTCATCCTTTTGGCCGACGAGCAGCTCGAAGGGGCCGCCCGCGACAAGGTGCAGGCCCGCGCCGAGCGCTTCGTCAATTTTCAGGTTGAGAGCCTGCTGAAGCCGCTGGCCGACCTGAAGACCGCCGAGCAGTTGACCGGCATCGCCCGCGGCATTGCCTTCCGTCTGGTCGAGAGCCTCGGCCTGATCAACCGCCGCGAGATCGCCGAGGACATCCGCTCGCTCGACCAGGAGGGGCGCGCAGCACTTCGCCGGCTCGGCGTGCGCTTCGGCGCCTACCACGTCTTCATCCCGGCGCTGATCAAGCCGGCGCCGGCCGGGCTGGTGACGCTTTTGTGGGCGCTCGGCAACGACGGCAAGGACAAGCTCGGCTTCGGCGACGTCGTCCATGCGCTCGCATCGGGGCGCACCTCGATGGTGGTCAACCAGTCTTTCGACAAGGATTTCTATCGGCTCGCCGGTTATCGCAACCTCGGCCGCCGCGCCGTCCGCGTCGATATCCTCGAACGCCTCGCCGACCTGATCCGTCCGGCCACCATGTGGAAGCCCGGCACCGGCCCGCGTCCCGACGGCGCCTATGACGGCCAGGCCTTCGTCGTCACGCCGCCGATGATGTCGATCCTCGGTGCCACCGCCGATGACATGGAAGAGATCCTGAAGGGCCTCGGCTACCGCGCCGAGCCGAAGCCGGCCGAAGAGGTCAAGGCCAAGCTCGAAGCCATCGACGCCGCCGCACAGGCGGCCGCTGAGGCGAAAGCGGCGGCGGATGCGGCCAAAGCGGCTGAAGCTGCTGCGGCTGAAACGACGGAAGCGTCGGTATCAGCGGAAGTTTCGGCGGACTCAGCCGTGCAAACCGATGAGGCCGCCGAAGACGGCGCCGTCCTATCCTCCCCCCTTGAGGGGGAGGTGCCCCCGCAGGGGGCGGAGGGGGTCGGTGCGGAAGTGCTCGACGTTCCTTCTGCGGAATCTGCGGAGATTTCTGATCAGACGTTGCACAATGAGGATGTCGGAGCGGTTGAGGTGACCCCTCCCGGCCCTTCGGGCCACCCTCCCCTCGAGGGGAAGGGGGACGACACAGCGGCCACCGCCGTCGAGGCGAAGGATACCGCTACGGCTGACGAGACTGCACCTGCCGAAACGCAGCAGGCCGAAACCGCCGAGGCGGAAGCGCCCAAGCCGATCCTCTTGTGGCGGCAGCAGCGCTTCGACCGGCCGCGCGGCGGCCAGCGGCATGACCATCGCGGCCGCGGCGGTCCACGGCATGGCCGCCCGGGCGACGCGCAGGGTGGCGATCAGCAGCCCGGCGAAAAGCAGGGCGGATGGAAGAGAGGCCGCGGCAGGCCGCAGGACGGACAGGGCGAGCAGGGCGAACGCCGCCACGGATGGCCGCAGGGCGAGCGGCCCGATCATCGTCGCGACGGCCGGCCGGACCGCAAGGGCAAGCCCGACAACCGCCGCCATGACAGGGCAGCGGGCGGCAAGGACGGCGGACCGGGCGGCAAGCCGGCCTTCCAGCAAAAGCCGCGCGAGGAACGCCCCGCCCGCTTCGATCCGGATTCGCCCTTCGCCAAGCTCGCCGCCCTGCGCGACCAGTTGAAGAAGTAGATGCCGGCAGCCGCCTCATCGGCCGACGCGGCCGGTCTTTGACGGCATGGTCGCCGAGGGTCGCCAGCGCATCGACAAATGGCTGTTCTTCGCCCGTGCGGTGAAATCGCGCTCATTGGCGGCCAAGCTGGTCGTCGCCGGGCGCGTGCGCGTCAATCGCGACAAAGCGGCGCAGGCTTCCGACACGGTCAAGGCCGGCGATGTGCTCACCATCACGCTCGACCGGCGCATCCTCGTCTGGAAGGTGCTGGCGCCCGGCGTCCGGCGCGGCCCCGCCGAGGAGGCGCGCACCCTCTACGAGGACATGTCGCCGGCGCCCGCCGCGCACGATCCCACCCTGCCGGACGCGGTCGCGCCGGTGCGGCAGGCGGGCAGC
Source organism: Ollibium composti (assembly GCF_004801285.1). GTDB lineage: Bacteria > Pseudomonadota > Alphaproteobacteria > Rhizobiales > Rhizobiaceae > Mesorhizobium > Mesorhizobium composti. The sequence continues at coordinate 47,359 of NZ_SSNY01000005.1, read as the reverse complement.
GGTCGCCCGACCAAGAGAGAGCGCCGGCAGACCGACCGTCTCATGGGAGACGAATGACCGCTTCTCCCCGGCGGAGCGGTCCGGCACGCTTTTCGCGATCCCGTGCGGGAGGTCCCAGCGCGGTTCTGGCGCAAAAACCATTCGCGGCTGGGCCGCGCCTGCGACGAGACACGGCCTTGCAAGGCGCCGGCAAAGACGTTACCTCACCGCCGAAAACATTGAAAAGACGGCGTTCCGGAGCCGACCCATGACCTATGTCGTGACCGACAACTGCATCAAGTGCAAGTACATGGACTGCGTCGAGGTCTGTCCGGTCGATTGCTTCTACGAAGGCGAGAACATGCTCGTCATCCATCCCGACGAGTGCATCGACTGCGGCGTGTGCGAGCCGGAATGCCCGGCAGACGCGATCAAGCCCGACACCGACGGCGGCCTCGACAAATGGCTCCAGGTCAACGCCGAATACGCCGACAAGTGGCCGAACATCGCCACCAAGAAGGACGCGCCGGCGGACGCCAAGCAGTTCGACGGCGAGGAAGGCAAGTTCGAGAAATACTTTTCGCCCGAGCCCGGCGGCGGCGACTGACCGGGCGCCGTTCAGGCGCCGAACTGACGCTACGTCACCCCGGCGGCGGGCCGGTCGTTTTGTCGACGATCCGCCCGTCCGCTCTTCGCGCATGCAGCAAATTCTTGATTCTTCCGACTTTTTGTGCTACCTATAGCCAACATGCCGGTGACACACGTCGATTGATGGCGCCAACGCCTAATCACTGAAAGGTGGGTTTCAGAGTCCGGGCCAGAGTGATCTGGGTCAGGCCGTTGCCTTGCAACATGCCGGCCCCGTCTTCCCGGAACACACCTGTCATGCGGCAAAGGCCGGAACGAAACCGGCCCGCTTGAGTTCAGTCGGCAGCCCCGCCGGCGCCACAACAAGGAGTTCAGGGCGTAATGGCAACAGCAACCCCGCAGAAGAAGTCCGCAGCATCGGCCGTCCGCCACGGCTTCAAGACCGGCGAGTTCATCGTCTACCCCGCCCACGGCGTCGGCCAGATCGTCTCCATCGACGAGCAGGAAGTGGCGGGCATGAAGCTGGAACTGTTCGTCATCGACTTCCAAAAGGACAAGATGCGCCTCAAGGTGCCGGTCGCCAAGGCGACCTCCATCGGCATGCGCAAGCTTTCCGAGACCGATTACGTCGACCGCGCGCTGAAGGTCGTGCAGGGCCGCGCCCGTGTCAAGCGCACCATGTGGTCGCGCCGCGCGCAGGAATACGATGCCAAGATCAATTCCGGCGACCTGATCTCCATCTCGGAAGTCGTGCGTGACCTCTACCGCGCCGACAACCAGCCGGAGCAGTCCTACTCCGAGCGCCAGCTCTACGAAGCCGCGCTCGACCGCATGGCGCGCGAGATCGCAGCCGTCAACCGCATGTCGGAGACCGAGGCCGTGCGCCTCATCGAGGTCAACCTGAACAAGGGTCCCAAGCGCGGCGCCAAGGCCGACAACGAGGAAACCGAGCAGGAAGAAGCCGCGTAAAGGTTTCCTGTCCGCAGCGAATTTGAAAGACCCGGCCGAAGCGCCGGGTCTTTTGCTTTTGGGGATTGAGGAATGGCGTGGCATTGACGAAGCGCGCCGACGCTGCCCTCCCCCTTGAGGGGAACGCTGGCGCCGGGGCACCGTTGCGGAACAACCGCGGATCGCGGCATGGTGGAAACCGACACAGCGAGCACGGCGAGAACATCATGACCTCCCTGAAAGACCTGAAAAAGCATCTGCGCATGGAAGCGCTCGGCCGCCGCGATGCGCTCGATCCGGCCTGGCGCATCGAAGCCTCGCTCGCCATGGCCGAGCATGCGCCGGCGATCGACCTCAGCCACGGCCCGGTGGTTTCCGGCTTCCTGCCGATCCGCTCGGAGGTCGACCTGCGCCCGCTGATGGCGGCACTTGCCGACCGGGGGGCGCGACTCTGCCTGCCTGTCGTGCTCGACCGCGAGACCATCGTCTTTCGCGAACTGGTGCACGGCGTCGAAATGGTGTCGACCGGCTTCGGCACCTCCGGGCCGGGACCGGAGGCGGCCGTGCTCGATCCCGACGTCATGCTGGTGCCGCTGGCCGCCTTCGACCGGCGCGGCCACCGGCTGGGCTACGGCGCCGGCCATTACGACCGCGCCATCGCGCGTCTGCACGACAAGGGCCGCAAGCCGCATCTTGTCGGCATCGCCTTCGACTGCCAGGAGGTCGAGCGCGTACCGGACGAGCCGCACGACGTCATGCTCGCCGAAATGCTGACGGAGAGCGGGTTGCGAAGCTTCCCCTCCGCTGGCTAAAAGGAAGGTGGGATGCGGCTCCTATGCCAAGCGGCGGCGAGGTCGCGAGGCTTGGCTTCAGAGTGACGGCATGAGACTTCTTTTCCTCGGCGACATGGTGGGCAAGACGGGCCGAACGGCGGTGTGGGAGCAATTGCCCGGCCTGATCTCGGATTTCCGGCTCGATTTCGTCATCGTCAACGGCGAGAACGCCGCCGGCGGCTTCGGCATCACCGAGGAGATATTCCGCGCCACGCTGGACGCTGGCGCCGACGTGGTGACGACCGGCAACCATGTCTGGGATCAGCGCGAGGCGCTGACCTTCGCGCCGCGCGAGGAGCGCTTCCTGCGGCCTGCCAATTTCCCGAAAGGCACGCCGGGGCGCGGCTCGGGCGTCTACCTGGCCAAGAACGGCGCGCGCGTGCTGGTCGCCAACGTCATGGGCCGCGTCTTCATGCACCCGGAACTCGACGATCCCTTCCATGCCGGCGAACGCGAACTCGCCGCCTGCCCGCTCGGCGAGCAGGCCGACGCCGTGGTCATCGATTTCCACGCCGAGGCGACCAGCGAGAAGATGTGCTTCGCCCATTTCGTCGACGGCCGCGCTTCGCTTGTCGTCGGCACGCACACGCACCAGCCGACCGCCGACCACCAGATCCTCAACGGCGGCACGGCCTATATTTCCGATGCCGGCATGTGCGGCGATTACGATTCCTCGCTCGGCATGGACAAGGAGGAACCGCTGAACCGCTTCCTCTCGAAGGTGCCGAAGGGACGCTTCGAGGCCGCCAACGGGCCGGCGACGCTGTGCGGCGTCGGTGTCGACATTTCCGACCGCACGGGACTGGCCGACCGCATCGCACCCTTCCGCCGCGGGCCGCGGCTGGAAGAAACTGCGCCGGCCTTCTGGTCGTGAACTTGAAGTTTTCCGGCGGCGTACCTAATTGCCGGCAACCAAAGCCTGTCTGACGCCGCCACCTCCTGACCGGGACGACGCCATTGCCGCTAATCGATTTCCTCGGCCCCTATTTCGCCTTCGTCCATGATCCCACCGCATGGGCCGCGCTGCTGACGCTGGTGGTGCTGGAGATCGTGCTCGGCATCGACAACCTGATCTTCATCTCCATCCTCACCAACAAGCTGCCGAAGGAGCAGCAGGTGCCGGCGCGGCGCCTCGGCATCTCGGCGGCGCTCGTCATGCGGCTGATCCTTTTGGCGACGATCTCGATCATCGTCCAGCTCACCACGCCGGTCTTCACCGCCTTCGGCCACGGCTTCTCGTGGCGCGACATGATCCTCGTCGCCGGCGGCCTCTTTCTCGTCTGGAAGGCGACCAAGGAAATCCACCACACCGTCGATCCGGCCGAGCATGACGATCCGTCGCTGGCCAAGACGCTTCAGCTTTCGCTTGCCGGGGCGATCGCCCAGATCCTGCTGCTCGACCTCGTCTTCTCGATCGATTCTATCATCACGGCGGTCGGCATGACCGACGAGATCGCCATCATGTACATCGCCGTCATCGTCGCGGTGTCGGTGATGATGCTGGCGGCGACGCCGCTCGCCAACTTCATCGAGAGGAACCCGACCATCGTCATGCTGGCGCTGGGCTTCCTGCTGATGATCGGCATGACGCTGATCGCCGACGGTTTCGGCTACCATGTGCCGAAGGGCTACATCTACGCCGCCATGGGCTTTTCGGCGCTGGTCGAGGGACTCAACATGCTGGCGCGCAACCGCAAGGCCAAACGCGGCGGGCACTGAAAGCCGGGACTGCCGTCAGCGAGGCTTCCACCCCTCGACCAGCATGTCGGGGTGACGATCCTCGACAAGCCGCAGCTTGAGGCCATGCTCCAGCCAGGCCTTGGCCCCTGCGACGACGAGCGAGAAGCCATCGGTGCTATCGACCAGTTGCTGCACCTGCTTGTCGGGCTCTCCGGTAAAGCCGTGGTTGCGGATATCGACGAAGGTCGCGCCGCCGGCCCGTGGCACGAACAGCCATTCGACGATGCTGGCATGTTCGGTGCCGGCATCCCAGTCGATTACGATCCTGTGGCCTGGCACCAACTCCTTGACGTCGACCGTGGAGGAGACTCCATACATGCCCCAGGTCCAGATCACCTGGCGACCGGCATCCAGCCGGTCGCTGCCGGCGGAGAACCAGAATTTCGAGGTGATGGCGGGATCGACGAAGGCCTCGTAGCAATCTGGCGGCGGCCGGCGGATCAGCATGGCGGCACGGGCGACGAGTGGCTGCGTGACTTCCATTTTCTCCTCCGATCTTTCCAATTCAGGGCAGATTGATCTGCCACGACACGCCAAAGCGGTCGTTCACCCAGGCGAAGCGGCGGCTGAAGCCGTAATTGTCGAGCGGCATGAGGGCTCCGCCGCCTTCGCCCAGTGTCGCGACGAGCCGCTCCTGCTCGGCCTCGGACGCGCAGTCGACGAACAGCGAAAGCGCCGGCGTGAAGGTGAAGGCGTGGTGGACCGGACTGTCGAAGGCCATGACCTTCAGCCCGGCGATCTCGGCGCGCGCCATGCTGACGCTGCCTTCCTTGCCCGGCCCTTTCGCATCGTAGCGCTGCAGGTCGAGGATACGGCTGCCGGGAACGGTCTCGCAATAGAAGGTCAGCGCCTCCTCGGCCCTGCCTTCGAACATCAGGAACGGTATCGCCGTCGTCATGCTCTTCCTCCCTCAGATCGGGTCCGAAATTCTCAGAGATTGTCCGGGGTCGCCTTCTCGCCCTTCATCTCCGAGCGGTAGTAGCCCTCGCGCAAATTGATGCCGTATTCGACATAGGCCTTCATGCAGGACAGCATCTGCGACCAGCCCTCGCAGTTCATGTAGGAGTTCCTGCGGCCGCTCTCGTCCTCGTGCCAGCCGGTTTCGGCGATGGTTACGAAGGTGCCGCCGTCGTCGAGCGCCTCGAAATTCATCTCGATGCGGGTCTTGTAGGCCGGCTTGGCATCATGAGCGTCCCAGCGCAGCACGATGCGCTTTTGCGGCACGACCTCGTCGACCTCGACCGGCACCTCGCCCCACCATGTCACCGTCGTGCCGGCGACCAGCGGCGCGCTGGCGCCCTTGATGGTGGTGAAGTAGCCGGAAAGCTTCGTCGGGTTGACGACGGCGTCGAACACTTCCGCGGCCGGCCTGCCGATGCGGCCGGAAACCCTGATCCCGATGGACATATCCACAGCCTCCTTGCTTGATCACGACGATCTTATGTTATAAAAATATAACATGTCAAGTGAAGCGCAGGACGACCGCATTTTCAAGGCCTTGGCGCATCCGCGCCGGCGCCTGATGCTGGACGAGCTGAAGGACGGGCCGAGGACCACCGGCGCGCTGTGCGAGACGTTTTCCGACATGGACCGCTGCACGGTCATGCAGCATCTCAAGGTGCTGGAGGAAGCGGGACTGGTGGTGGCCAGGCGCGAGGGGCGCGAGCGCTGGAACCATCTCGACGCATTGCCGATCAAGCGCATCCACGACCGCTGGATCGGCGAATACGCAACGCATGCCATGAGCATCCTCGACCGGCTGAAGGCCGATATGGAAGCCTGACCGGCAGGCGTCTCCAGCGGCGAAGCGCGATGGCGGCTGCACTTGCGTAACGGCCGCGACTGGACGTTTTGAGCCGATTTATTTATAAGCCCGTCATTCCCAGCATCGGATCGCATGAAGAATCCGCTGCCCAACCAACATACCAGGCTGTTTTATCTGCGCCCTCGCGGACGCTCGGCGGCTTGGTAGCCGCGAACAGACCATAGGGGTTTCATGGCCGGCCATTCACAGTTCAAGAACATCATGCACCGCAAGGGTCGCCAGGACGCCATGCGGTCGAAGCTTTTCTCCAAGCTGGCGCGCGAGATCACCGTCGCCGCCAAGCTCGGCTCCCCCGACCCGGCGATGAACCCGCGTCTCAGGCTCGCCGTGCAGGCGGCCAAGGCCGAATCCATGCCGAAGGACAACATCCAGCGCGCCATCAACAAGGCTTCTGGCGGCGACGCCGAGAACTACGAGGAAGTGCGCTACGAGGGCTACGGCCCCGGCGGTGTGGCGCTGATCGTCGAGGTGCTGACCGACAACCGCAACCGCTCCGCTTCCAACGTGCGCGCCGCCTTCACCAAGGCCGGCGGGGCGCTGGGCGAAACCGGTTCGGTATCCTTCATGTGGGACCGCGTCGGCGAGATCTATTACCCGGCCTCGGCCGGCGATGCCGACAAGGTGATGGAAGCAGCGATCGAGGCGGGCGCGGACGACGTCGAGAGCGACGAGGAAGGCCACACCATCTATTGCGCCTTCGACGCCATCGGCGATGCCTCCAAGGCGCTGGAAGCGGCACTCGGCGAAGCCGAGACCGTGAAGGCGATCTGGAAGCCGCAGAACAACGTGCCCGTCGACGAGGAACGCGCGCAGTCGCTGATGAAACTGGTCGCCACGCTGGAAGACGACGACGACGTGCAGAACGTCTACGCCAACTTCGAAGTGGACGAGGCGACGCTGGCCAAGCTCAGCGCCGCCTGAGGCTTTCCGTGGCCGAAGACAAGCCGCGTATCGTCATCACCTACTGCACGCAGTGCCAATGGCTGCTGCGTGCCGGCTGGATGGCTCAGGAACTCTTGTCCACCTTCGGCGCCGACCTCGGCGAGGTGGCGCTGGTGCCCGGCACCGGCGGCATCTTCACGGTCGAATGCAACGGCGAGCTGATCTGGGAGCGCAAGCGCGACGGCGGCTTTCCCGATGCCGCCGAACTGAAGCGGCGCGTGCGCGACCGTGTCTGGCCCGAGCGGGAGCTGGGGCATTCGGAGAAAAAGGGCTGAGGTGCGGTAAGCGCGGCTGTTCGCTACTCAACTTATCACGCGAGCGGAAGCGCAGTCGCATAAGGCGCATGGCCCCCTCTCCGTCGCCGCTTCGCGGCGCCACCTCTCCCCCACCCTGTAGGGGAGAGGATGGGCGTCAAGCCCTTGCGGCCGGCTTATCCTCTCCACCCGGAACGGGGGGAGAGGTGGCTCGGCGAAGCCGAGACGGAGAGGGGGACCTACGCTGGCGGCCTGCCTCCCTCGCACTAAGAGGGAACCGGCAGCGGGATGAGGATAGCGTCGGCGCTTCGCCCTTTTGCTTGTCTCCGAACCGCCTCACTCCGCCACCGGCGTCCAGATCACGTCGTCGATACGCGCCGCACCCGTCGCCAGCATGATCAGCCGGTCGAAGCCCAGCGCGATGCCGCTGGCTTCCGGCATGACGGCCAATGCCGCCAGGAAATCGTCGTCGATCGGATAGCGCTCGCCGTAGATGCGCTCCTTTTCGTCCATTTCGAGGCCAAAACGCCGGCGCTGCTCGGCGGCGTCGGTCAACTCGCCAAAACCGTTGGCAAGCTCGACGCCGCAACAGTAAAGCTCGAAGCGCTCCGCCACGCGCGGGTCGCGGGCGCTCGGCCGGGCCAGTGCCGCTTCCGAAACCGGATATTCGCACAGCACCGTCGCGCGGCCCTGCCCGAGATTCGGCTCGACGCGCTCGACCATGACGCGGCTGAACAGGTCGGCCCAGCTGTCGTCCGACGCGGAGCGGATGCCGGCACCGTCAAGCGCCGCGCGAAGTGCCTCGCTATCGGTCGAGCCGTCGGCGGAAACGGTGGCCAGCAGGTCGATACCGGCGTGGCGCGAAAAGGCTTCCGCCACCGTCAGCCGTTCCGGCTCGGCGAACGGGTCGGCCTCGCGGCCCCGGAAGGCAAAACGCTTTGTGCCGGCGCGCTCTGCGGCGAGCTTCAGAAAGGCGGCGCAGTCCGCCATCAGGCTCTCATAGGTCTCGCCGGCGCGATACCATTCGACCATGGTGAATTCGGGATGGTGCAGCGGCCCGCGCTCGCGGTTGCGCCACACCGGCCCGAAGGAGAACAGGCGCTTCTCGCCGGCCGTCAGCAGTTTCTTGCAGGCGAATTCCGGCGAGGTGTGCAGGTAGAGCGGCTTTCGCGCGCCGTCCGTCGCAATCGCCTCGGTGGCGAAGGCGGCGAGATGCGCCTCGTTGCCGGGCGAGATCTGCAAGCCGGCCGTCGTCACTTCGACGAAATCGCGTTCGGCGAACCAGCCGCGCAAGGCGGCGGCGATGCGGTTGCGCGCCATCAGGCGCGGACGGCGGTCGGCATGGACATGCGGGGTCCACCAGGGGGAAGCTTCGGTCATCGGTATCCGGAATCTGCGGGGAAGACTGGCGATAGGCTTTAAGATGCGCTAAGGGCCTGCGCAACAACGAACGCTTCGGGACATTTCATGGTCAAGGTCATTGCCAGCTCGCTCCGCAAGGGCAACGTCGTCGACAAGGACGGCAAGCTCTATGTCATCCTGTTCGCCGAGAACATCCATCCCGGCAAGGGTACGCCGGTGACACAGCTCGACATGCGCCGCATCTCCGACGGCGTGAAGGTGTCGGAGCGCTACCGCACCACCGAGCAGGTCGAGCGCGCCCATGTCGAGGATCGCGAGCACACCTTCCTCTACAGTGACGCCGAAGGCTTCCACTTCATGAACCCGGAAAACTACGACCAGATCACCGTCGCCGAGGACGTGATCGGCGACGCCGCGCCCTATCTGCAGGAAGAGATGGCGGTGTCGCTCTCCGTCCACGAGGGCGTCGGCATCGCCATCGTGCTGCCGCAGCGCGCCACTTTCGAGGTGGTCGAGACCGAGCCGGTGACCAAGGGCCAGACGGCCTCGTCGTCCTACAAGCCGGCCGTGCTGTCGAACGGCGTCAAGACCGCCGTGCCGCCGCACATCTCCGCCGGCACACGCGTCGTGGTGATGACCGCCGACGGCTCCTATGTCGAGCGCGCCAAGGACTGATCTGTCCTTTATTGCCGCGCCATGGTGAAACAGGCCAGCGCGGCGAGGCCGGCAAGGGTGCGGACGTGGTTCCACGGCACCCATTCCGCAAGATAACGTGACCAGACCTGCGCATCGCCGGGCGCGGCCGCCAGCGCGTCGTTGAGCGGCACGTTGAAGGCGGCGGTGACGCCGAAGATCCCGACCAGATAGCAGACGCTGCCGGCGAGCAGCCACGCCGATCCCGGCTGGCTCCAGCCGAGGACGGCCCTGGCGCCGAGCGCCAGCGCGACAACCGTCATGCCCATGAAGACGGTGAGGAACACCGGATTCAGGATCACGACATTGACGGCGTTCATCGCCGCCGCGCTCTGCCCGTCCGGCAGGCGGGCGAGCGCGGCCATCACGGCCGTCGAGAAGGCGAAGAAAAGACCGGCCATCAGCCCGCTGCCGAGGATGGCGGCCATGGTAAGGGCGGCGGACAGCGGTGCGAGCATGGCGGGACTCCCAATAACATGAGCAATGTTCATATTTGATAAACGTGATAAACTCTCATATTCTGGAAGTCAAGCGGCGAGGCTCCCATGGAAGACAGCGACGTCAACGCGCATCTGCCGGCGCAGGCAAAGGCAGAGGCGCGCCGGTTGCCCAGCCAGCAGCGCAGCCGCGAACGCGTCGAGCGGATGCTGGCCGCGGCTTCCGAGCTGATCGCCGAGCAGGGCAGCGACGCGCTGAAGATGCGGGACGTGGCGGAGCGCGCAGGCGTGCCGATCGGTTCGCTCTACCAGTTCTTCCCGGACAAGAGCGCCGTCATCCGCGCGCTGGCGGAGCGCATCACCACGCAAGGCCGGGCCTGCATTGCAGAGGCGCTGGCGCCGGTGCGCACCGCCGACGAGCTGCGAAAAGCCTTTTGCGACCTCGTCGACACCTATTATGCGCTCTTCCTGGCCGAGCCGGTCATGCGCGACGTCTGGTCGGGGACACAGGCCGACAGGACGCTGCGGACGCTGGAACTGGCCGACAGCCGCGCCAGCGCGGCACTTCTGGTCGAGGCGCTGCTTGCCGCCCAGCCCGGCCGCGAGCGCGAGGCCGCAGAGCGGACGGCGTTCTTCCTCTGGCAACTCGGCGAGGCGGCGGTGCGGCTGGCCGTTTCCGTAGGGCGGCGGGAAGGAGACACGATGGTCGAAACCTACAAGCGCATGGCGCTGCGCGAACTGCTGGGCGACTGAGTCAGGTAGAAGGCGGCAGCGCCACCAACAAAAAACCCGCCACAAAGGCGGGTTTTTGTGTCCGAAGTCCGGTCCGGCTCAGATGCCGAGATTGGCGAACTTGTTCTTGAACTTGGTGACGCGGCCGCCGCGGTCGAGCAGGGTCTGCTGGCCGCCGGTCCAGGCCGGATGCGTCGAGGGGTCGATGTCGAGGTTCAGCGTGTCGCCTTCCTTGCCCCAGGTCGAGCGCGTCTCGTACTCGGTGCCATTGGTCATGACGACCTTGATGACGTGGTAGTCGGGATGGATATCGGCCTTCATCGGTTCTGTCCTGCTGGCACGGCGGCGACGGCCTGCGTCGATCTCGCCTCTTTCTAAAACTCGAAGCCGCAGCTATGGAAAGCCACGGCTTCAAAACGGTCAGCCGGCCTATACATCAGGCGGATTTGAATCACAATCCCGTTTGGGACCGCCAGTCAGGAAAAGGATCGATGGCGCAAACCGGCGCAAACGACCGCAGGCGTTCGCTCGGACCGCTTCGCCGCCTGGGCCCCTATATCGGCCGCTACAGGGGCCTCGTCGCGGGCGCCGCCGTCTCGCTGGTGCTGGCCGCCGTCACCACGCTGGCGCTGCCGGTCGCCGTGCGCCGCATGATCGACCACGGCTTTTCCGCCTCCGATTCCGTCTTCATCGCCAGCTACTTCTCCATGCTGGTGGCGATGGCGGCGGCGCTGGCATTGGCTTCGGCCGGCCGCTACTATTTCGTCATCACGCTCGGCGAGCGTGTCGTCGCCGACTTGCGCCGCGACGTCTTCTCGCATGTGACGACGCTGTCGCCCGCCTTCTTCGACGCCGCCCGCTCCGGCGAGATCGTCTCGCGGCTCGCCGCCGACACCACGCAGATCAAGTCGGCCGTCGGCGCCACCGCCTCGGTGGCGCTGCGCAACATCATCCTCGGCCTCGGCGCCGTCGCCATGATGGTCGTCACCAGCCCGAAGCTGTCGGGGCTGGTGCTGGCCGCGATCCCGGTGATCGTGCTGCCGCTGGTCGCCTTCGGCCGTTCCGTGCGCCGCAAGTCGCGCCAGGCGCAGGACACGCTGGCCGACGCCACCGCCTATGCCAGCGAGCAGATCGGCGCCGTGCGCACGCTCCAGGCCTTCACCAACGAGACGCTGGTCGTCGGCCGGTTCGCTTCAGCCATCGAGGCCGCCTTCGCCGCCGCGAAGTCCTCCGTACTGGCGCGCGCCGTGCTCACCTTCTTCGCCATCTTCCTGATCTTCTCCTCGGTGGTGGCGGTGCTGTGGTTCGGCTCGCGCGACGTTTTGTCGGGTGCGCTGTCGCCGGGCACGCTCGGCCAGTTCCTGCTCTATTCGGTGTTCGCCGCCGGCGCGCTGGGGGCACTGTCGGAAGTGTGGGGCGAGCTCAGCCAAGCAGCCGGTGCGGCCGAGCGGCTGACCGAGATCCTCGACGAGCGTCCCGCCATCACCGCGCCCGCCGACCCGCAGAAGCTGCCGGACGCAGCGCAAGGCGCCGTCGCCTTCGACGACGTCTCCTTTTCCTATCCGGCGCGGCCCGACCGGGCGGCGGTTCACGGCCTGACCTTCGCGGTCAGGCCCGGCGAGACGGTGGCCATCGTCGGCCCGTCGGGTGCGGGCAAGAGCACGATCTTCTCGCTGCTGCTGCGCTTCTACGATCCGGAGACGGGCACGGTGCGCGTCGACGGCGTCGACGTGCGCGCGACCGATCCGCACGATCTGCGCCGGCGCATGGCCATCGTGCCGCAAGACGTGACCATTTTCGCCGCCAGCGTGCGCGACAACATCGGCTTCGGCCGGCCCGGCGCCTCCGATGCCGAGATCGAGGCGGCGGCGACAGCCGCGCTCGCCGACGAGTTCATCGCCCGGCTGCCAGACGGCTACGCCACCGAGGTCGGCGAACGCGGCGTCACCCTCTCGGGCGGCCAGCGCCAGCGCATCGCGATTGCCCGCGCCATCCTGCGCGACGCACCGATCCTGTTGCTCGACGAGGCGACCTCGGCGCTCGACGCCGCCAGCGAGACGCTGGTGCAGGAGGCGCTGGAGCATCTCATGCAGGGCCGCACGACGCTGGTCATCGCCCATCGGCTCGCGACGGTGTTGAAAGCCGACCGCATCCTCGTCATCGAGGATGGCCGCATCGTCGAGGAAGGCACGCACAAGAGCCTTGTCGCCAAGGGCGGCACCTATGCCACGCTCGCCCGGCTCCAGTTCGAAAGCGGCGCCGACGCCTTCGACCGCGCGGCGGAATAAAATCTATCCCAAAAGATTGCGCGCCGTGCGCATGAAAATTCGCGCGCCAAGCGGAATGAGGTCATCCGGAAAGTCATAGTCGGGATTGTGCAAAGCGGGATGCCGCTCGCCGGCGCCGAGGAAGAACATCGCAGACGGCGCGCTGCGGCCAAAAATGCCGAAATCCTCCGAGGCGCGCATCGGCAGCGCCTCCTCGCTATGCGCGACGCCCTCCTCGTCCAGCGCGGCGCGCAAATGGTCGACCGCCGACGGCGCGTTCATGCTGGCGACGAAGATCTCGTGATAGTCGACCGCGAACGTCAGGCCGTGCTCGCCGGCGACGCGTCCCACCAGCGCCTCGGCGGCGGCGACGAGGCCAGCCATGCGCTCGTCGAGCCGCGTGCGCAGCGTCGCCCAGACTTCTGCGCGGCCGGGCGCGACGCCGAACACCGCTTCGCCCATTTCGGCATGGGTGACGGTGATCATGCCGAAATCGTCGTCGCTGAAGGCGCGGCCGCCGAGCTTGGCCAGCGCCGGCATCAGTTGGCTCACAGCCAGCATTGGCGACGTGCCGGTCTCCGGCATCGAGGAATGCGCGGTCTTGCCCTCCAGCACGATGCGCATGCCACGCGAGGCGCAGTTCACCACGCCGGGCTTCAGCCTGACCTCGCCGAACGGGATGCCGGGCAGGTTGTGCAAGGAGAAGGAAAAATCCGGCGCTATGGCCGCGAAGCGCGGGTCCGCCACCACGCCGGCGGCGCCGTCGCCGGTCTCCTCCGCCGGCTGGAACATCAAGACGACACGGCCGCTCGCCGGGCGCTGACGCCCGAATTGCCGGCCGAGGGCTGCGAGAATGGCGGTGTGCCCGTCATGGCCGCACATATGCGACTTGCCGGGCACCTCAGAACTGTGCGGCACGCCCGACAGTTCCTCGATCGGCAGGGCGTCGAGTTCGGAGCGGAACAGCACCGTCGAGCCCGGCCTGCCACTGTCGTAGATCGCGGCGACGCCATGGCCGCCGAGGCCGGTCAGCACTTCGTCCGGCTTGGTGTCGGCAAGGAAAGCGACCACCTCGCCGGCCGTCTTCTCCTCCTCGTTGGAAATCTCCGGCTGCCGGTGCAGCTTGCGCCGCCAGGCGACGAGTTCGATCAGGTCCTGGTTGGTCAGGGACAAGGCGGCCTCCACATCGGGTCCATGGTCGGCAACCATCCTGTCCCGTGTCAACGGCCGAAAGATGCAGCCGCCGGAAATCGACCGTCCAGCGGCGCGTCACCTCACAGGAAGGTCGCGATCTCGGCGAGCGGCTTCTTTTCCATCGCATGCGCGGGAATGGTCGCGCCGTCCTTCGGGTAACCGACCACCATCAGGATGTAGGGCTTGTCGTGCGGATCACGGCCACAGATCTCGTTGAGGAAGCTCATCGGGTTCGGCGTATGCGTGAGGGCGACGAGCCCGGCGCGATGGACGGCGGCGACCAGCAGGCCGGTGGCGATCGAGACCGATTCCGGCACGTAGTAGTTCTTGCGCTTGACGCCGTCGGCGGAGCGGCTGCGGCGCTCGCCGAAGATGCAGATCAGCCACGGCGCCTCTTCCAGGAACGGTTTGTCGGCATCTGTGCCGAGCGGCGCCAGCGCCTGCAGCCATTCCTCGCCGGCGCGGCCTTCGTAGAAGGCGCGCTCCTCGATCTCGGCGGCCTCGCGGATGCGCTTCTTGATGCCGGGATCGCCGATGACGGCGAAATGCCAGGGCTGATGGTTGGCGCCGTTCGGCGCGGTGCCGGCGGCCAGGATGCAGGTCTCGATGATGTCGCGCGGCACCGGCCGGGTGGAGAAATCGCGCACCGTATGCCGCGCCCGCATCTCGGCATAGAAGGCTTCGGCATTGGCGCGCATCTCTTCCAGCGGAATCTCGCGATAGTCCGGCAGCGGCACGGGCCGGTAGCTGGTGGTGACGTCCATGGTCCATCTCCATGATTGTCCGACAATCCTGTCAGACAATAAGCAAAGGCGCAAGCCTCAACCGGCGAAATGGCTGTCCGGCAACTGCTGGACCAGTTTTCGCGACCCATCGACATGCGTCCGCATGGCCTCCTCGGCGGCTGCCGCATCGCCCGCAAGAATAGCCTCGACGATACGCCGGTGCTCGGCATGGCTGTCGAACACCTGCCTGCGGTCGACCAGCATGCGGAATTGCAGCCAGTAGATGGAATTGGACAGCCGCGTCAGCGTTTCCGACAGGAGGGGATTGTCGGCGACCTCGGCGAACAGCGCGTGGAAGGCCGCGTTGGCTGTCGAGAAGGCCGGCATGTCGTTGTCGGCGACGGCGCGGTCCATTTCGGCCAGCAGGGCGAGCAGCCGCTCGGGCGCCGCCTTCAACGCAGGCAGGGACAGCCGCACGGCCAGCGCCTCCAGCGCGCCGCGCACGGCAAACAGATTGTCGATCTCGCGCCGCGAAAGGATGCGGACGGTGACGCCGCGATTGGGTTCGAAGGCGAGCAGCCCGTCCGCCGTCAGGCGGCGGAAGGCCTCGCGCACCGACGAGCGCGACACGCCGTGGCGGCTGGCGAAATCGGCTTCCGTCAGGCGCTGGCCCGGCGCCAGCCGGCCGTCGCGCACGGCCTCGGTGACCGCCTCGGCGATCCTGTGGACGGTGGAGATACTGTCAGGCTCGCTCACGAGGCGACATTCCGGCACTGGCGACGGCGCGACCCTATCACGATCTGCCGTAGCGCTGCTTGAGATGACGGATGAAATGCCCCGCTTCCAGCTTCTCCCCGGTGGCGCGCTCGATCAGTTCGGGCGTCGACCAGCGCGATCCCTGCGACCAGATCTTTTCGCGACGCCAGCCGTTGATCGCCGTCAGGTCGCCGGCCGCGAGGTCGGCGTCGGCGGCCGGATGGTCCTTCACCAGCGCCGCCCATTGCTGCGCCGCCATCATGGCGCCCAGCGTATAGGACGGGAAATAGCCGAAGGCGCCGCCCGGCCAGTGGACGTCCTGCATCGGCCCATCGGCCGGATTGTCGATGGTGGAAAGGCCGAGATAGGCGCGCATCCCGGCGTCCCACGCCTCGGGGATATCGGCCGCCTCCAGACGGCCCGCGACGATATCCTGTTCCAGCTCGAAGCGCAGGATGACATGCAGCGGATAGGTCACCTCGTCGGCATCGACGCGGATCAGGCCGCGCTCGACATGGTGGACATGCGGCAGCATGTCGTCCAGCGTCCAGGCTTCCCCGAGATGCCTTTCGACCACCGGCAGCGCCCAGCGCCAGAAGGCCGGGTTGCGGCCGACCTGCTTTTCCACGAACAGGCTCTGGCTTTCGTGCACGGCCATGCCGCGCGCCTTGCCGAGCGGCCAGTGCGACCACTCTTTCGGCAGGTTCTGCTCGTAGAGCGCATGGCCGCTCTCGTGCAGCACGCCCATCAGCGCCGACAGGAATTCGCCGGTGCGGTAGCGCGTGGTGATGCGCACGTCGCTCGGCACGCCGCCGCAGAACGGATGATGCGACACCGACAGGCTGCCGTGGGTGAGGTCGAAGCCGACCGCCGCCATCATGGCCAGCCCCAGTTCGCGCTGCTTCTCGACCGCATAGCTGCCCGACAGGGCTTTCAGCGGGCGCTTCGCCAGCCGCTCCTCCTGCACCGCGAGAGCTTCCGGGACAAAATCCTTCAGGAAAGCTTTCAGCTTGGCGAACACAGGCGCGATTTCGGCAGCGCGGTTGCCGGGATCGTATTGCTCCATCAGCGCGTCGTAGGTTTGGAGCCCGAGCGCCTCGGCGCGCATCGCCGCCTCCTCGCGCACCAGCGCCACCACGCCCTCGAGCGCCGGCAGGAAGCCGGCCCAGTCGTTCTTCGCCCGAAGGTCCCGCCACAGCTGTTCGCAGCGCAGCCGTGCCGCCGTCTGGCGCTCGACGAAGTCCGCCGGCAGGCAGGTGAGATTGGTGTGCTGGCGCTTGAACTCGCGCAGCGCAGCAGCCTGGTCGTCGTTCAGGGCCTCGCTCTCGGCCGCCGCAATCCAGTCGGCGATCTCGGGCGCCGTCGCCTGCCGGTGGTAGAGGCCGGCGAGCGAGGCCAGCGCCTCGGCCCGCTTCTCGCCGCCGCCGACGGCCATGTGCGTCGCCTCGTCGGCGCCGAGGATGGCGATCGCATGCTCCAGCGCCTCCAGCCTGTGGCCGAGTTCGTCGAGTTTCTGGAAGGACATCGCGGGCTCCTGTTCGAGAAGCCCGGAAGGGAGCGCGATTCGCCGGCAATCGCAAGCCGGCCGAAACCGATTGAGCATTTTGCAGCCACGCGGAATCGTCCGGCGTCACACATATGCAGTTAAAACAAGGAGATAGATCGGTTCACCCTGGAAACGCGGCGGGCCGAAGCCCGCCGCGGCATAATTTCAGGGCCGTGCGCAATCAGCCGCTCGGATAATGCCCTGTATCGCCACCGTCACCGATGGCGAAGCCGCTGCCCGTATCCATGAGAAGCCGTTGGTCGATATTGTCCAGCCGGCGCAGGACCTGCCTGTAGCTTGTCGCGGGCATCCGGCCATGGTTCTCCGCCGCGACCCGCTCCGCCGTCCTGATGACGCCGCCGGTCCGGCTCTCCAGCATCCGGGCCTCGCTGGCGCCGATCCCGCGGCCCCTATGGGCATCGGTGATGGCATCGCGGACGCCCCCGGCCTGATTGAGCACGGCCGACAGCCGCGACCCTTGCATGGCAGCGGGATTCGGGTAGTCGCCGCCCCCCGAACTGGCATAGGCCGCGCCGAGAGGCAGGGTTGCAAGAAGCGAAGCGATGAAGATGGTCTTGGGAGTGAAAGAGCGCATAGCCGCGTCTCCTTGGTGAGAGGACGGCTCGCCGCCGTCCGTCGCATGCGCGAACCGTCCGGTTCCGTCGTGTCGCGATACCCCCGACGATCGCCGGCAGTTCCCAGTCCGCGCAGGCAGGCTAGCGCCGCCCGAACGCGCGGCTTAGTTAAAAAAAGATAATTCTGTCCGCCCTTGCCGGCAGAGGGCGGCGCACTATGCGGGTGTCCCCCGCCTCCGCGAAACGGCTTCAGTATTCCCGCAGCAACGCCCCGAGCGCGGCGGCTTCGCGGTCCGGACGCCGCCAGCCGAGCCGGGCCTCGATACGCCGGGCGCTTTGCCTGACCAGCCCCACCAGGTCCGGGTCCTTCTGCCTGACCTTCACGTCCGGCACCACGATGGAGACCGTAGCCCGGCAGGCACCCTGCGAGTCGCGGATGGGCGCCGCGATGCAGGCGACCGAAAAATCGGACTCGCCGGCCTGGATTGCCAGCCCATGATCGAGCGCGGCAGCGGCGCTGTGGGCAAGCCGCTGCCTGTCGGTCTCGGC
The DNA here is from genome assembly GCF_004801285.1 of Ollibium composti. Classification (GTDB taxonomy): domain Bacteria; phylum Pseudomonadota; class Alphaproteobacteria; order Rhizobiales; family Rhizobiaceae; genus Mesorhizobium; species Mesorhizobium composti. Next base: position 29,414 of record NZ_SSNY01000005.1, on the reverse strand, counting down.
GCGGCCCGTCGGCGAGGCGGTGGCCGAGCGGCCGAAAACCTCCAGCCGCTCCGTTTCGGGCAGGTGGCCGACCAGCAGCCGGCCCGACGCCGTCCAGTTCAGCGGCGTGCGCGTGCCGACGCGCGAGGTGACCTGGAAATGGTCCGACCCCTCCTCCATGGCGAGCACGACCATATGGTCGCCGTCGCGGCCGCAGATCTGCACCGTCTCGCCCGAATTGCGCGCCAGTTCGTGCATCTCCCGCACGGCGACGTCGAGCAGGTCCAGCGAACGGGCATAGGTCAGCCCGTAATGGTAGAGCCGCGGCCCGAGCCAGAGCAGCCCGCCGTCTTTGCGGTCGAGCATCTCCTTGTCGACCAGGTCGTCGACGATGACGTAGATGGTCGACAGCGGCGCGCCGACGGCGCGGGCGATCTCGTAGGCGGTGGCCGGCCGGCCCTCTCTCTGCAGGTGGTCGAGGATCTGCAGCGCCCGGTCGATGCCGCTGGTGCGCGAACGGCGCGGCGTCCGCGCCGCCTCGGCCCTGCCCGCTTCAGGATCGGCTTCCGTGGTCGACATGGCTCCGGTCAGGCTCTTTCGTCGTGGCGGATGCAGGCCACATGGTGCCCGTTGCCGATCTCGACGACGGGCGGAATGGTCTCGGCGCAGGCGGCGATCGCTTCCGGGCAGCGGGTGCGGAAGACGCAGCCGGACGGCGGCGCGATGGGGCTTGGAATATCGCCCGTCAGCGCCACATGCGTGCGCCGGCGCGTCGGGTCGGGCACCGGCGCGGTGGCGAGCAGCGCCTTGGTGTAGGGATGGCGCGGCGCGGCATAGACCAGCTTGCTCGGGCCGCGCTCCATGACCCGGCCGAGATAGAGCACCACCACCTCGTCGCACAGATATTCGACCACCGAGAGATCGTGGGCGATGAACAGCAGCGTCAGGCCGAGCTTCTTCTGCAATTCGCCGAGCAGGTTCAGCACCTGCGCCTGCACCGACACGTCGAGGGCCGAAACCGGCTCGTCGGCGACGACGAATTCCGGCTCGACGGCGAGCGCACGCGCAATGCCGATGCGCTGGCGCTGGCCACCGGAGAACTCGTGCGGATAGCGCGTGGCGTGGTCGGGCGACAGGCCGACCAGCGTCAAAAGTTCAGCGACGCGTTCCCTGCGCGCCTTGCCGCGCGGGAAGCCGCAGGCGTCGAGCGCCTCGCCGAGGATGGCCGCGACGCGCAGGCGCGGATTGAGGCTGGAGAAGGGGTCCTGGAAGACGATCTGGAGCTTTCGGCGATAGGCGCGCATTTCGGCGGCCGACAGCGAAAACAGGTCGACGCCGTCGAACAGCGCCTTGCCGGCGGTCGGCTCGATCAGGCGCAGCACGGCGCGGCCGGCAGTGGTCTTGCCCGAACCGCTCTCGCCGACCAGCCCGACCGTCGAGCCGCGCTTGACCTCGAAGCTGACATCCTCGACGGCATGGACGATGCGGCCGTTGCGGGCCGGAAAATGCTTGGTCAGGCCCTCGACGACGAGCAACGGCTTCGTCTCAGTGCGGCGGTCGATCTCGATAACGGCGCTCACAGTTCCGCGCTCCTGATGCAGCGGGAGAATCCGTCGCTGCCGGCCGGCATCAGCGGCGGGGGTGCCGCCTTGCAGGGCGGGATGGCGAAATCGCAGCGCGGTTCGAAGGCGCAGCCCGGCGGCAGCGCCGTGATCGGCGGCACCGAGCCCGGAATGGAGTAGAGCGCGCGGCGCTCACCGGTTGCGTCGATGTCGCGTCCGGCGTTCGGCGTACAGGCCAGCAGCCCCTTCGTATAGGGATGGCGCTGATGCGCGAACAGGTCGTTGACCGGCGCCTGTTCGACGACGCGGCCGGCATACATGACCACGACGTTGTGGGCGATCTCGGCGACGACGCCGAGATTGTGGGTGATGAACAGGATCGACATGCCGAATTGCTGTTGCAGCCGGCGCAACAGGTCCAAAATCTGCGCCTGGATGGTGACGTCGAGCGCCGTCGTCGGCTCGTCGGCGATCAGCAGCGAGGGATTGCAGGCCAGGGCCATGGCGATCATGACGCGCTGGCGCATGCCGCCCGACATCTGGTGCGGATAGTCGTCCAGGCGGGAGGCGGCGTCCGGAATCTCGACGTGCTTGAGCATCTCGAGCGCGCGTTTGCGTTTCTCCTCGCGGCTGACTTTCTCGTGCAGCGCGATCATCTCGCCGATCTGGTCGCCGACCGTGTAGAGCGGGTTGAGGCTGGTCATCGGCTCCTGGAAGATCATGGCGATCTCGCGGCCGCGAATCTTGCGGAAATCGGCAGGGCCGAAAGTGGCGAGGTCGTGCACCTTTCCGGCGCGGTCGCGAAACAGGATATTGCCGCCCTCGATCCTGCCGGGACGCGAAAGCAGCCCCATGACCGACAGGCTGGTGACCGACTTGCCCGAGCCGCTTTCGCCGACTACGGCCAGCGTCTCGCCGCGCTTCAGGTCGAAGGTCACGCCGTCGACCGCCTTGGCGATGACGCGGCGGGTGACGAACCAGGTCTTCAGGTCCCGGACGGAGAGGATCGTGTCGGCGGCCAGCGTTTCGCTCATGACTTCCATCCGCAATGCGGGCAGACATGGCCCTCGCCTGTCGCCCCCTCGGCCGGGACATAGCGATGCGCGGCGACCGCTTCGGCGCCGAGGATGGCGTGGCGCGGCTCGAACAGGCGGTGCAGCGTCGAGACGGCGCCTTGCGAATCCTTCACCGTCACATCGGAATCGACGAGATCGAAGAGGGTAAATTCCGCCGGCTTGCCTTTTTCCAGAAGCCTGTCGGTCGGAAGTTTGATCGCCTTTCGCGGCGCGATGGTGGAAGCCGCGACGACATCCTCGAATTTCATGCCGAGCGACAGGACCTTCGACATGGTGGTGGCCATGTCCCACACCGACGTGTCCATCGAGCGGTTGTGCAGGTCGGTCGAGATCGTCTTCGGCGGCAGGCCGCGCGAAAGGGCCGCCTTGGCGACATCGAAGGAAAAGGAGGCACCGCCATGGCCGACGTCGAGCACGATGCCGCGCGCCGCCGCGTCCTCGGCGAGGCGGTAAAGGTCCTCGTCCTCGAGAATGGAGCCGCCGGCCTTACCGTTGAAGCAGTGGGTGACGATGTCGCCTTCCGACAGCAGCGGCAGGATGTCGTCGTAGAGCGGCGGCGGCTCACCGACATGCACCATGATCGGCAGCTTCAGGATGCGGCTGAACTTCTTCGCCAGCCGAACCGGGGTGAGGTCCCAGCCGCCGGTGATGACGTGGCTCGCCCGCACCTTGAGGCCGATGATGACATCGCGGTTGGCCTCGACGGTGGCGATGGTGCGGTCGATGTCGATCGAGCGCATGTCGATCAGTTCGGAGACGCGGTTGCAGGCGACCAGCCCGATCGAGCCGATGTTCAGGAAAGCGTAGATGTTTTCCTTCGCCGGCTCGATGATGTACTCGCGAAAGCCGTGGAAATTCGCCTCGCCGGCCGAGCCGGCGTCGACCATGGTGGTGACGCCGTGCGAGGCGCCGCACTGCTCGGGACGCAGCGAGATATCGGTGCCGCCGTACCAGACATGCACATGCAGGTCGGTCCAGCCCGGCGACATGTAGGCGCCGTTCGCCTCGATCACCTGCACCTCGTCGCCGGCAGCGATCATCGATCCGATCTCGGCGATGCGGCCATCCCGGCCGACCAGCACGTCCAGCTTTTCGGGCAGGCCGGAACCGAAGCCGACAGGTTTTGCCCCGCGGATCAGCAGCGGGCGTTCTGCTTGCGGGAAGCGATTGGCGAACATCATATGTCCTTTGCCAGACGGGGGTCGAGGAGATCGCGCAGGCTGTCGCCGACCAGTTGCAGCGCCAGCACGGTGATGACGATGGCGGCGCCCGGAAACATCATGATCCAGCCGGCCTGGTCCATATATTGCCGGCCGACGGCGATCATCGTGCCCCAGGTCGGGATATCGGGCGAAATGCCGACGCCGAGGAAGGAGAGGCCCGCCTCCGCCAAGATGGCGTTGGCGAAGATGAAGGTGCCCTGCACCAGGATCGGCGAAGCGACGTTGCGCAGCACATGCCGCACCAGGATCACCGGCGTCGGCACGCCGAGCGCGCGGGCGGCCTCGACATAGGGCAGTTCGCGGATCACCAGCGTCGAGGCCCGCACCACGCGCGCCAGCCGCGGCGCATAGACGATGCCGAGAGCCATCACGACGTTGACGGCGGTGGGGCCGAGCGCGGCGACCAGCGCGATGGCGAGCAATATGTCGGGGAAAGCCATCATGGCGTCGACCAACCGCGACACCGGCGTGTCGAGCTTCTTGAAGAAGCCTGCCGTCAGACCCAGCACGATGCCGACGATGGAGGAGAAAACGACGACGGCAAGCGCCACCGACAGCGAGGCGCGCGCGGCGTAGAGCATGCGGGAAAAGACGTCGCGGCCGAGATCGTCGGTGCCGAACAGATGTTGCAGCGTCGGCGGCTCCAGCCTGTGCGCGACGGACAATTTCGCCGGCGCATAGGGCGCGATCCATGGAGCCAGGAGGGCGGCCAGCGCGATCAGCACCAGCACGATGAGCCCGATCCCCGAGGTCGGCCGACCCATCAGCCGTGCGACGAGGCCGGGTTCGCTTTGCAGGGGTGCGGAGACGGCGGCCATCAGTAGCGAACCCTCGGATCGATGGCGAGATAGAGCATGTCGATGGCGAAGTTCACCAGCACGTAGAGGCCGGCGATGACCAGCAGCGCACCCTGGATGACGGGATAGTCGCGACGCAGCACCGCCGACACCACCAGCGAACCGACGCCGGGCAGGCCGAACACCGTCTCCGTCACCACCGCGCCGGAGATCAGCAGCGCCGCTGTCAGGCCGATGACGGTGAGGATCGGGATCAGCGCGTTCTTCAGTGCATGCTTGAGCACCACGCGCCACTCGCTCATGCCCTTGGAACGGGCGGTTCGCACATAGTCGTCGTTGAGCACGTCGAGCATGGAGGCGCGCGCGAAGCGGGTGATCAGCGCCGACGAGACAAGGCCGAGCGCCAACGCCGGCAGGACGAGGTGGTTCAGCCGATCGAGGAAGGAGGCGCCCGGCCCGCCATAGCCGGACGTGTCGAACCAGCCGAGTTTGACGGCGAAGAACTGGATGAACAGCAGGCCGAGCCAGAAGCTCGGCACGCTGGCGGCAAACATGGCCAGCGTCGTCGCCGCCTGGTCGAAGGCGGAGCCGCGCTTGTAGGCCGAAAGGATGCCGACCGGCAGCGCGATCACCGTGGCGATCAGCAGCGAGAAGACGGTGAGGAAGAAGGTCGGCTCGGCGCGCTGGGCGAGCGCCGTGGTCACCGGCTGGTTGAGGAAGATCGACTGGCCGAAATCGCCCTGCACGACGCCCAGCACATAGCGGCCGAACTGCACGACCATCGGCTGGTCGAGGCCGAGCCTCGACCGAAGCGCCGCGACGTCGGCGGCGGTGGCGTCGGGGCCGAGCATGACAGCCGCCGGGTCGCCCGGCGTCACGCGCACGATGACGAAAACGATGGTGACGACCAGCGCCATCACCGCGATCATGCCGAACAGCCTGTTGAGAATGGAGCGCAGCATCGGCTCACGATCCTTGCATCATCGCTGGGACCATGCCGGGCGCCGGCACTTTTCGGCGCCCGGCAGCCTCTCCCGCGAAGGCACGGGAGAGGCGGGAGGAACGGCTTATTTCTCCAGCCAGGCGTTCCAGAAGAACGGCCACGGCGCCGGCGTCACGCCCTCGAGGTTCGGCGCCTGCGCGGCGAGCGCGTTGAAGTCGCCGACCTTGTAGATGGGTGCCTCGTCGTAGATCACCTTCTGCACGTCCTCATAGAGCTTGGCGCGCTTGGCCGGGTCGGACTCGGCGTTGAAGGCCTCGACCGCCTTGTGCTTGGCGTCGGTCGCCCACCAGCCGGGCGTCGTGTCCGACATGAAGCCGTTGAGCGACGGCTCGGGCAGGAAGGGGCTGTGGGTGATGTAGATGTCCCACAGCTTCGGGTCCTGGCGGTTCTTGGTCAGCGTCGCCCATTCGACGACGTCGAGCTTCACCTTGAAGCCGGCCTGTTCGAGATAGGCCTGCGCCACCTGCGCCATCTTGTAGTGGAACTCGTACTGGCGGCTGGTGAGGATGCGCAGCGGCTTCGAACCGTCGTAGCCGGCTTCCTTGAGCAGCGCCGCGGCCGCCTCGGTGTCGCCGTCGGGCTTGTAGGCGTCGATGCCGACGATGTTGTGCCAGGCGAAGCCCTCCGGATACATCGAGCCGTCGACGGCGAAGAAGTCGGTCGAGCCGAAGGCGGCGGTCAGCATGTCGTTCGGCGCCAGCGCCGCCTGCACCGCCTTGCGGATGCGGATGTCGGAGTTCAGGCCTTCCTTGGTGTTCATGACGAAGACCGGCCAGCCGAACGGCTTCAGGATAACCGGCTTGGTCTTGCCGCCGGAAATCTTGTCGTAGGCTTCCACCGGCAGCGCGTCGGCATAGGCGAACTGGCCGGCCACCGCGCCCTCGACGCGGGTGTTGGGATCGGGCACCGGCACGAAACGGATCTCGTCGAGATACTGCTTGCGGGCGCCGCCGTAGAAATTCGACTCGCCGTCACGCGATTTGTAGCCGTCGAAGCGGGCGAGCTGGATGAACTGGTCGGGCTTGCGGTCCTTGAGCATGTACGGACCGGTGCCGATGAACTTGGTCAGCGGGTCCTCTCCGGCGTTTTCCGACGGGATGATGATGGCCGCCGCGTTGTTGAAGGCAAGCAGCGACAGAAGCGGCGCATAGGGCTTCTTCAGCGTGATCTTGACGCTGTTGGCGTCCGGCGCCTCGATGCCGGCGATCACTTCCGCCGCCTGCTTGCCGCGCGTGGCGATCTTCTCCCAGCGCTCCAGCGAGGCGACGACGTCGGCCGAATCCATGTCGGAGCCGTCGTGGAACTTGATGCCGGTCCTGAGCGGGATGGTGTAGGTCAACCCGTCCGCCGAAATCTGCGGCATGTCGGCGGCCAGCAGCGGCGTGACGGCCCAGTCCTTGCCGAAGGTGTAGAGCGTCTCGAAGATATGCTGGGTGACGATGCCGACGAGGTCGGCGGTCGAGGCCATCGGATCCAGCGTCGGCGGCTCGCCGACGGTCGCCACGTCGATCACCCCGCCCTTGACCGGATCGGCCCAGGCTCCGTGTGCCGCAGGCAGCACCATCGCCGCAACCAGCGCGGCGACATTCACCAGACGTCCCATATTCGTCTCCCTGTTCCCTTATTGTGGAATATATGCTTTATTTGTGTATGACTATCCCATCGTGTTTCCGTTTCGTCAAGCCGAGATGGAAGGCGCCCGTCACCGTAATCCGCTTAGCGCCATCCCCAAATGCGAAAACGCCCGGTCGAGCCGGGCGTTTCCTTTGTCGATGATAGGAGAGAAAGCGTTCTACTTGGTGTAGATCGGCTCCGGCGCCGGTTCGTAGGCCACCTGCGGCGCGGCGCAGCCCGTATTGCCGCCGAACTGATAGCGCAGGCCACCGCGCACTTCGTGGTTGTCGAGGCCGCGATCGTAGCCTGGGCCGGCGCTGGAAGCGTCCCATTCGAACATGCGGCCGCCCTGGATGTGGGTATAGCGATAGCCGGCGTCGAAGATGAGATTGTCGGTCAGGCAGTAGGACGCGCCGGCCATCAAGGCATAGGCGAAACGCCAGTTGGAGGCGCCGGGATTGTGCTCGGGCGTATTAGGGTCGTAGACCTCGTCCCACTTTACCTTCGCGCCGCCGATGCCGGCGCCGACATAAGGCGTAATGCCGTGCCAGGTGCCGATGTCTACATAGGCGTTGGCGAGCAGAAGGAGCGCGCTCATCTTCGACTTTTCGGTCGATTCCGAGACGAAGTCGGACGTATGCCCGTCGAAATTCGACTTGAACCAGTAGTCAGCGGTCAGGTCGGTGCGGAAGTGCTCGCTGACCTTGTAGCCAACGCCGCCGCCGAAGGAGAAGCCACCCTTGAGCTTAGCCCAGTCGAAGGACTTGCTACCCGGCACGATGATGCAGTTGCAGTCGTCGAAGCCGTAGGTCGTATAGTCGACGCCGCGCAGTTCCGACTTTCGGTAGGCGAGGTCGCCGCGGATGTACCAGCCGCCGAAATCCACCGGCTCATAGGCCGGCGCCTCGATCACCGGCGCCTCCTCGACGGGCGGTTCGTAGAGATCGGCCGCGAACGCGGGCACCGTCAGACCGGCGACCGCGCCGGCCAGCAGCAGTTTCCTTGTCAGGTAAAACATCCTTGCCACCCTGGGAGACGTCGGGAGACCGGCCCCCGGACGCGATTGACTTCGGATGTGGATAATGAATTGCAAAGGTTAAAAGGCGTTTAACCCTGCCGATTAACCAAGAATAGCTAAAGTTCGAAGGTTTCGCGCCGCTTCCGCCGGCTGTCGTTGCGGCCAGGCGCGCATGAAAAAGCCCGCCGGCCGGCGGGCTTCCGAGGAAAGGAAATGGAGCGGATCAGGCGGCGCTGCGGGTCTCTGAAATGATCCCGATGAGGTCGTCCACCACCGCCTCGACCAGTCCCGAATCGTCGCCTTCCGCCATGACGCGGATCAGCGGCTCGGTGCCGGAGGGGCGGATGACCAGGCGGCCGGTATTGCCGAGACGGCTGCGCGCATCCTCGATCGCCGCCTTGACCGGCTCCTCCTCCAGCGGCTTGCCACTGGAGACGCGCACGTTCTTGAGCACCTGCGGAACCGGCTCGAAGGTCCGCGACAGCTCGCTGACCGGCTTGTTCTGCCGTTTGACGCAGGCGAGCACCTGCAAGGCGGATACCAGGCCGTCGCCGGTGGTGGAGAAATCGGACAATACGATATGGCCGGACTGCTCGCCGCCGACGTTCAGTCCGTGCGCGCGCATGTGCTCGACCACGTAGCGGTCGCCGACCTTGGTGCGGTGAAGCTCCAGGTTGAGGCCGGACAGGAAACGCTCGAGGCCGAGGTTGGACATGATGGTGGAGACGACGCCGCCGCCGGCCAGCCGGCCGCTCTGGTGCCAGGCCTGGGCGATCATCGCCATGATCTGGTCGCCGTCGACGACCTCGCCCTGTTCGTCGACGATGACCACGCGGTCGGCGTCGCCGTCGAGCGCGATGCCGATGTCGGCGCGCACCTCGTGCACCTTCTTCTGCAGGCCCGCCGGGTGGGTGGAGCCGCATTCCTTGTTGATGTTGAAGCCGTTGGGCTCGACGTTGATGGCGACCACGTCCGCGCCCAGTTCCCAAAGGGCTGCGGGCGCCACCTTGTAGGCCGCCCCGTTGGCGCAGTCGACGACGATGCGCAGGCCCGACAGCGACATCGAGCGCGGCAGCGTGCGCTTGGCGAATTCGATATAGCGGTCATGCACGCCGTCGACGCGCTTGGCGCGCCCGAGCGCGTCGGAATCGGCAAGCGCCATCTCGACATCGGTATCGAGCATGGATTCGATGCGCTCCTCGATCTCGTCGGAAAGCTTGTAGCCGTCGGGGCCGAACAGCTTGATGCCGTTGTCGTAATAGGGATTGTGCGAGGCCGAGATCATGACGCCCATGTCGGCGCGCAGCGAACGCACCAGCATGGCGACGCCCGGCGTCGGGACAGGACCGAGCAGGAAGACGTCCATGCCGGCCGCGCACAGGCCCGCCACCAGCGCGTTCTCGATCATGTAGCCGGACAGGCGCGTATCCTTGCCCAGCACGACGCGGTGGCGATGGCTGCCCCGCTGGAAGGAAAGGCCGGCGGCCATGCCGACCCGCATGGCGATTTCCGCGTTCATCGGAAACTTGTTGGCGCGCCCCCGGATGCCGTCGGTGCCGAAATAACGTCCAGACATGGACTTGACCCCTAAATGGTTTGCCCGCGGCACCACATGCCACAACTGCCCCACGCGCGGGTATCACAATATATGATCTTCTGTCACCAATCCTTAGGAAAGAGTTGTTTCGCCAAAATTATGTCGAAAAATGCGAGAGCTATTCAGTCCGTGCAGGGACCGTGCATGTCGGGGCTGGTGCGCTACCCCGTCGGGCGGTATGTCTTGCGAGACTATTGGCGGGCGGCTTTAACGGAGAGACCTATGTTCATCCATCGATTGGCCACATTGACGGGTCTCGCCGTCGTGGCGTTGTTCCTGGCCTCGCCGGCCAGCGCGCTGACCATGGCGGAGTGCAGCGCCAAGTATAACGCCGCCAAGGACGCCGGCACGCTGTCCGGCCAGACCTGGAACCAGTTCCGCAAGGCGGAGTGCGGCTCGGACGCGGCCGCCACCGACAGCAAGCCCGCCAAGAAGACCAAGGCTTCGGCGAGCGACGACAGCAAAGCCAAGAAGACGAAGAAGTCCTCCGACGCGGCGAGCAACGACGACGCCAAGGGCCTGACCATGGCCGAGTGCAGCGCCAAGTACCAGGCTGCCAAGGACGCCGGCACGCTGAACGGCATGAAGTGGAACGACTTCCGCAAGAGCGAATGCGCCGCCGGTGCCACCGCCGCCGCTGCAAAGCCGGCGAAGAAGACCACCAAGGCCGCTGCCAGCGCCGACGACGATTCGGCCGGCAAGGGCCTGACCATGGCCGAATGCAGCGCCAAGTATCAGGCGGCCAAGGACGCCGGCACGCTGAACGGCATGAAGTGGAACGACTTCCGCAAGAGCGAATGCGCCGCCGGCGCCACCGCCGCCGCTGCAAAGCCGGCAAAGAAGACGACCAAGGCCGCTGCCAGCACCGACGAGCAGGCCGGCAAGGGCCTGACCATGGCCGAGTGCAGCGCCAAGTATCAGGCCGCCAAGAGCAACGGTTCGCTGAACGGCATGAAATGGAACGACTTCCGCAAGGCCTCCTGCGGCGCCGGCGCGGCGGACGACGACAGCGTTCCCAGCATCGACGAGGCCAACTACTCGGGCGATCCCGAGACCCCGACGGTCAAGGCGCCGCGCGGCGTGAAGTTCCCGACCGGCATCTCCAAGAAGTATTCCGACGAGTCGGCCGGCAAGGCACGCATGCACACCTGCCTCGACCAGTACTACGCCAACAAGGACTCCGGCTCGCTGAGTGGCCTGCGCTGGATCCAGAAGGGCGGCGGCTACTACAGCCTCTGCAACGCCAGGCTGAAGGGCTGAGGCCAACGCCGCGCATTTTCAAGAAGGGGCCTGCGGAACGATCCGCAGGCCCCTTTTTCTGTCCTCTCCGATACGATAGCTGTTGGCAAGACGGCGTGCAGTCGCCGGGACGCGGGACCGACGAACATGGATCTGCCGGCCTATATCGAGTGCCGGGCCGACGTGGCCAGCTACAACGGCTTCGTCTTGCGGGTGGCGGGCGAGCCGGATTTTGCCGCGGGGCTGGGCTGGAAGGCTGTTGCCGGCGAAAATCCGTTCCTGCAGCAATACCGGCTCCCCGCGCCGATCGAGGCCTTCGGCCATTCGACGGATTTGATAGCGTTCACGTCCACCGGTCCGATGGCCGTCCTGGAAGGCGTCGTCGCGCCGGAGCTGGCGGGAAGGCTCGGCATCGTGCCGGTCGTCTCGACCCCGGAAAAATTCCTCGGCGAAAAGGTCATCCACGAAGCCAGCGAGGATAGCGGCGGCGTCACCTACGTGACGCGCATCTCGCTCAATGTCTCGACGGTGGAGGACCTGCCCGGCAAGGTCCTGGCCGGCTGCTCCTACGCGCTCGACGTGAAATGAAAGAGCCCGGCGGTGCCGGGCTCCCGAAAGGCGGATCGCCGCGCTGTCAGTTGGCGATGCGCCGCGCGAACTCGGCCAGCGCCTGCTGGTAGATCTTGGCGCGGTTCCAGTCGGCCCAGACGCCGTAGTTGGTCTGGCCCGGTCCGTAGCCGCCGCCGGCGCTCCAGCCGTGGCCGCGCAGGAAGTTGGCCGTGGAGGCGAGCACGTCGGCGCGCGAATGGATCAGGTCGCGGCGGCCGTCGCCGTCGAAATCGACGGCGAATTGCAGGTACTTCGACGGCAGGAACTGCGTCTGGCCAAGCTCGCCGAAGCCGGCGCCGCGCATCTGGCTGGCGGAGATGTAACCCTTCTGGGCGATCTCCAGGGCCGAATCCAGCTCGTTGGTGAAAAAGGCGGAGCGGCGGCAGTCATAGGCCAGCGTCGCCAGCGGCGCGAACACGCTCTTGTTGCCGGAATTGGCGCCGAAGCCCGTTTCCATGCCCCAGATCGCCAGGATGACTTCCGGCTGCACGCCGTAGCGGGCCTCGATCTTCTTCAAGAGCCCCGCCTGGGACTTCATGTAGCCCTTGGCCTTCTTGACGTAGGAGGCAGGCGCCCGCCGCGCCATGAACTGCTCCAGCGTGCCGGAAAAGGCCTTGTGCTGGCTGCGGTCGATCCGGATCACGCCGCGATCGTAGTTCACGCCGGCCAGCGGGCCGGTGTCGATGCCGCGCGCTTTGGCGTCCGCCTTGTAGGCGTCCACCCAGGCGTCGAAGCCGCCGCCGTCCTTGCCGCATTTGCCGGCGGCCTGGGCGTTCGTCACCAACGCAAGTGCCGCGACAGCGGCGGCGGCGAACACGATCTTTCCTTTGGCAAGCACTGCCATGCTTTTCTCCTGATTGCCTGAATCACGTCCCTGAGGCGAATTTGCCAGCGAAATGCGGGCTTGTCACCGCCTGCCCGCATCGCCGTCATTGGTCGCGACGCGGCAACTTGCCCAAGATCAAGGGATATTTGTGACGGTGGCCACATTTTACGTCCGCCGCCGCAGACGGGCACTGCCGGCAATCACTGGTTTACCGATCGATGCGCATATGGTGCGGAACGCCCGGCCGCAGCGACGGTTGCGGGACCATGAACGGAATGAGGACAGCTTGAGCATCGATCCCGCCGCATTCGAAGCTTACCGGCGCTCGGCCGGCGAGAGGGCCACCCTGCCCAGGCTGATCGCCGGCACGCTGACCATCGTCATCTTCTGGGCGCTGTCGTCGCTGCTCGTCATCGTCGGCGGCATCTTCCTCGTCTCACGCTGGCAGGGCGGCGAGGCAGGCATGCCCGACATGGCATCGTTTTCCGCCACGCCGACCGGCGTGCTGACCGTGCTCGCCTCCTTCTGCGGCATCTGGATCGGCGCCTGGATCGCCATGCGCCTCCTCCATCGCGAGAGACTGTCCGCCCTGTTCGGCAACAGCCGGCGCATTTCCGCTTCCGGCTTCTGCAAGGGCGCGGTGGCGGTGCTGCTCACGTCGGTCGTGTCGGAGGTGCTGATCTACCTGCTGCACCCGGAAATCGGGCGCGGCGCCATCGGCGTCTCGGCCTGGCTCGCGGCACTCGTCCCCATCGCCGCGCTGGCCTTCGTGCAGACCTCGTCGGAGGAGCTGCTGTTCCGCGGCTACCTGCCGCGCGGCCTGGCGAAGCGTTTCAGGAGCCCGCTTGTATGGGCGCTCCTGCCGCTGATCGCCTTCACCGCGCTGCACTGGAGCCCGGCGAACTCGCTGGCGATCAACATCTGCGTCGTGATCTCCATCGGCGCCTTCGCCATCGTGCTGACGCTTCTGGTCTACGCCACCGGCAATCTCGGCGCGGCCTTCGGCGCCCATCTCGCCAACAACCTTTTCGGCTTCCTGCTCATCTCGCACCAGCAGAGCTTCAACGCCTTCGCCCTGTTCACGGCGCCGCCGCTGGAAGGGCCGGGCTGGACGCCGCTCGACGCTTTTCTCCTGTCGCTGATCGGCATCGTCTCCTCCGGCCTGACGGCGCTGCTCCTGCTGCATCCGCGTTCGCCGCTGAAGGTCGAAGCCGACCGGGGATAGAAGCCCTAGACGTGCACCTCGCCGAAGCCGCTCTGATCGGCATCGTCGAGCGCGCGGCGTGAGGCGAAGAACAGCCAGACGTAGAAGACGGCGACGGCCAGCACCACCGCCCAGCCCGGGATCGGGCCGAGCCGCGTGTTTGCGACGATCTCGCTCAGCGAATGGACGAGCGTCGAGCGCGCACCTTCGGCCTGCAGGCCCGGCGTCGAGATCTTCAGCACCCAGGCGAGCAGCAGGATCAGGAACATCCAGATGTAGTTGCGCCTGAGCCGCCGCGAGAAGGCGTCGCCGTAGGAGATGAAGAACTTCGGCTCGCGCAGGTTCTGGCCGACGATCTGCAGCCAGTTGGCGGAGAAATCCGGCACCGGCGAGAACACCTGTGCGAAATAGTGCCGCTCGAACTGGCGCACCCGGTAGCGGTAGACGTCGAAGAAGCGGTAGCGCCGCGCCTCGATCATCAAAAGCAGGTAGACCAGCACCATGGCAAACAGGAGCACGCCGTGATGCGACGACGGCGTCGACAGCGACACCGACAAAAGCGCTGCGACGACGGTGATCGCCCAGTTCGAGGTCTGGTCGATGCGCTCGCGCCAGCCCGCCATGCGCGCGATCTCGGCGCGGTAGTAGTGGACGATCGCCGTGACCGTCTCGGAATGGTTAGACGGCAGGAAGGACGGCTGTATTTTCGCGCTGTCGTCGGCCATGACGTCTCCTCCCGTCACTTGTTTCCTCGGCGCACTATAGCGCCGTTTCAGCCGCCCGCCGCCGTCCGGCCTTGACTCAGCGGCGTTTTTCCTGTCTAGACGCCGCAACTTTCCGCGACGATCTTCTCGCGAAAGCCGACCGGGGCGCCCTTTCAGGGCCTGAGACGATCCCGGAGGCCAACACCCGGCAGCGCGATGCGCCCCCGGGTGCTTTTTGGTTTTGGGCTTTGCCCGCCGGCTTTCGCTTGGACCTTTGGCGTGGGCGCACTACCTCTCGGGTTCATTCCCGAGACTGAAGGACGAAGAATGTTTGAATCGCTACAGGAACGCCTCGGCTCGATCCTGAACGGCCTGACCGGCCGTGGCGCGCTGTCGGAGGCGGACGTTTCCGCTGCGCTGCGCGAAGTGCGCCGCGCCCTGCTGGAGGCGGACGTCGCGCTGGAGGTCGTGCGCTCCTTCACCGACAAGGTGCGCGAGAAGGCGGTCGGCGCGGCCGTCCTGAAGTCGATCAAGCCCGGCCAGATGGTGGTCAAGATCGTCCATGACGAACTGGTCGCCATGCTCGGCGAAGAGGGCGTCGCCATCGACCTCAACGCGCCGGCGCCGGTCGTGCTGATGATGGTCGGCCTGCAGGGCTCCGGCAAGACGACGACCAGCGCCAAGATTGCCAGGCGGCTCACCGAGCGCCAGGGCAAGAAGGTGCTGATGGCCTCGCTCGACACGCGCCGCCCGGCCGCGCAGGAACAGTTGCGACAGCTCGGCGAGCAGGTGAAGGTCGCCACGCTGCCGATCGTCGCCGGCCAGTCGCCGGTCGATATCGCCAGGCGCGCCGTGCAGGCGGGCAAGCTCGGCGGCCACGACGTCGTCATCCTCGACACCGCCGGCCGCACCCATATCGACGAGCCGCTGATGGTCGAGATGGCCGACATCAAGAAGATGTCGGCGCCGCACGAGATCCTGCTGGTTGCCGATTCGCTGACCGGCCAGGACGCCGTCAACCTCGCCAAGAGCTTCGATGAGCGCGTCGGCATCACCGGCCTGGTGCTCACCCGCATGGACGGCGACGGGCGCGGCGGCGCCGCCCTTTCCATGCGCGCCGTCACCGGCAAGCCGATCAAGCTGATCGGCACCGGCGAGAAGATGGACGCGCTGGAGGAATTCTATCCCAAGCGCATCGCCGACCGCATCCTCGGCATGGGCGACATCGTCAGCCTCGTCGAGAAGGCGGCCGAGAACATCGACGCGGAGCAGGCCGCGGCGATGGCGAAGAAAATGCAGTCGGGCAAGTTCGACCTGAACGACCTCGCCCAGCAGATCCAGCAGATGTCCAAGATGGGCGGCATGGGCGGCATCATGGGCATGATGCCGGGCATGGGCAAGATGAAGGACCAGCTTGCCGCCGCCGGCCTCGACGACAAGATGTTCAAGCGCCAGCTCGCCATCATCTCCTCGATGACGAAGGCCGAACGCGCCAATCCCGACATCCTCAAGCACAGCCGCAAGAAGCGCATCGCCGCCGGCTCCGGCACGGACGCGGCCGAGATCAACAAGCTCTTGAAGATGCATCGCGGCATGGCCGACATGATGAAGGCCATGGGCGGCAAGGGCAAAGGCGGCGGCATGATGCGCACGGCCATGGGGGGGCTGGCCTCGAAGATGGGGCTTGGCGGTCTTGGGGGCGGCATGATGCCCGGAATGGGCGGCATGCCCGACCTGTCGAAGATGGACCCCAAGCAGCTCGAAGCCCTGCAGAAGCAGGCGGAAGCCGCCGGCCTCGGCAAGGGCGGCATGAAGGGTCTTCCCGGCGGATTTCCCGGCCTAGGCGGCGGCAGACTGCCCGGTCTTCCGGGGGGCATGAAACTACCCGGCCTCGGTGGCCCCGGCGGGCTCCCGGGCGGGGCCAAGAAGAAGTGAGCCGACGATGAACGAAGAACAGGACATGGCCGAAGCGCGCAAGACGCTGGCCGGCTACCGCGCCTCGATCGACAATTTCGACGCGATCCTCATCCACACGCTGGCCGAGCGCTTCCGCTGCACCCAGGCGGTCGGCGTGCTCAAGGCAACGCACGGCCTGCCGCCGGCGGACCCGAACCGTGAAGCCCAGCAGATCGAGCGGCTGCGCCGGCTGGCGAAGGACGCCCATCTCGATCCGGATTTCGCGGAGAAATTCCTCAACTTCGTCATCAGGGAAGTGATCCGTCACCACGAACAGATCGCCGCCGACGCCAACGGCGGATGAAGAATACCGGCCGCACAATCCGGCGGCCGGCGCAGCCAACCGTCAATCATGACTTTCTAGGAGACAACCAATGGCACTGAAGATCAGACTGGCCCGCGCGGGCTCGAAGAAGCGTCCTTATTACCACATCGTCGTCGCCGACGTGCGCTCGCCGCGCGACGGCCGCTTCA
Source organism: Ollibium composti (assembly GCF_004801285.1). GTDB lineage: Bacteria > Pseudomonadota > Alphaproteobacteria > Rhizobiales > Rhizobiaceae > Mesorhizobium > Mesorhizobium composti. The sequence goes on along the minus strand of NZ_SSNY01000005.1, from coordinate 12,533 downwards.
TCGAGGCGGTCGGCGCCTGGAACCCGCTGCTGCCGAAGGACGGCGACCGCATCAAGCTCGACGAAGACCGCGTCAAGCATTGGCTCGGCAACGGCGCCCTGCCGACCGACCGCGTCGCCCGCTTCCTCGACCAAGCCGGCATTTCGAAGCGCGAAGCCCGCAACAACCCGTCAAAGGCGCAGCCCGGCAAGAAGGCGCAGGAGCGCGCCGCCCTGCTCGCCAAGGCGCAGGAAGATGCCGCCGCCGCTGCCGCGGCTGCTGCCGCCGAGCCGGCTCAGGCCGAGGCGAGCGCCGAGTAGCCAGCCGGCTCAGGCCGAAACACCGGAACGGCGGGCTCAGGCCCGCCGTTTTCCTTTCTGCCTGCCTTCGGTCAGTAGCCGCGCGGACAGCGGGCGACATAGGTGCGGCCGTAACGGTCGCGATAGCGGCACTGGCCGCGCTCGCTGGCATGGCCGATCAAGGCTCCCGCCACCGCGCCGACGGCACCGCCGATCACGGCGCCTTCGACCGGATCGCCGGCCACCGCCGCACCCACGGCAGCACCACCCAGGCCGCCCACGGCAGCCCCCTGTTCGGTCTGCGAGCACGCACCGAGCGGCAGTAGCAACGCCATCAGAACCACCATCTTTTTCATGTCGAATTCCTCTCTCGAAAATTCACCGCCTGCCCTGTAACGATTGAGAGCGGGATTCGATCCAAGGACAGGACGGTCGCCAAGCGCGGACCGCCGCCGAAGGAAGGCAACGATGACGGGTGAAACCGACCTCAAGACCCTGCTCGGCTCGATGCAGCCGGCGCTTCAGCCGGAGGTGCTGGTGTTCGCAACCGTGCCGCTGTCGCAGGGCCAGCCCGAAGGGTTCGACCCCGTGATGACGTTCCGCGAAAGCGAGGGCCTGACCTTCATCCTGACCGAGGACGCCGCACGAAAGGCCGGGCTCGCCGGCACGTTCCGCTGCCGCATGATCACGTTGAACGTCCACTCGTCGCTGGAGGCCGTCGGCTTCCTCGCCGCCATCACCACGCGGCTTGCGGCGGCCGGCATGGGCGTCAATCCGGTCTCCGGCTTCTATCACGACCATCTGTTCGTGCCGGCCGAACGCGCGGCCGAGGCGATGACGATCCTCAGGGAAATGGCGAAGGAAGCGCGCTGAGCGCGCGGTTCAGTTCGGGTAGCAGGCCGCCGGAACGTTCGGCCAGACGGTCTCGTCGCAGCCGGCGTCGGCCTGGCGCTGCTTGAACGAAACGCTGACCGGGCCGGTCACCACCGGGTCGACGCCGTCGGGAGCGTCGGGATAAAGCGCCTCGGCCTGCGTGGCCGCGGCGATTTTCGGGGCATCGGCGCGCGTCGCGGCCGAATGGGCAACCCCCGCGACCAGAACCAGCGCCAGCGCGCCGACGACGAGGCGCGGCGAAAGCAGTCTGCCGACGGTTTCGATCCTGCGTTTCATGTTGCCCTCAATGCCCCGAGTGCGGGCCGGTTCCGGAATTGGTTAATGAAAGTTTCGCATCAAGCGTTTAACAATCGGTAACCGTCATTTGGGTTGCGAGGTCCCCTTTCGCAATTGCGAAAAAACCTGTATGAGCCGCGCAACCGAAAAAAAGCAGCGCTTTGTTCCGTTTCCGTGGCTCCATGCATGCGTGGGGGAAAACGCCACCGGGAAACGACGGCTGGGCGCCGCGGCAACGCTTCCGAGTGACCTTATGGATATCCGCAACATCGCGATCATCGCGCATGTCGACCATGGCAAGACCACGCTTGTCGACGCGCTTCTCAAACAATCCGGCGCCTTCCGCGAGAACCAGCGCGTCGCCGAACGCGCCATGGACTCGAACGACCTCGAAAAGGAACGCGGCATCACCATCCTCGCCAAGGCGACGTCGGTGGACTGGCACGGCACCCGCATCAACATCGTCGACACGCCCGGCCACGCCGACTTCGGCGGCGAGGTGGAACGCATCCTGTCGATGGTCGATTCGGCCATCGTGCTGGTCGACGCCGCCGAAGGCCCGATGCCGCAGACCAAGTTCGTCGTCGGCAAGGCGCTGAAGGTCGGCCTGAAGCCGATCGTCGTCATCAACAAGATCGACCGGCCGGACGCCCGCGAGACCGAGGTCATCAACGAGGTGTTCGACCTGTTCGCCGCCCTCGACGCCACCGACGAGCAGCTCGATTTCCCGATCCTCTACGGCTCCGGCCGCGACGGCTGGGTCGCCGAGAAGCCGGAAGGCCCGAAGGACCAAGGCCTTGCCCCGCTGTTCGACCTGGTGCTGAAGCACGTGCCGGCGCCGGCCGTCGAGCCCGGCCCGTTCCGCATGATCGGCACGATCCTGGAGGCCAATCCCTTCCTCGGCCGCATCATCACCGGCCGCATCGCCTCCGGCTCGCTGAAGCCCAACCAGGCAGTGAAGGTGCTGCATCACGACGGCACGCTGCTGGAAACCGGCCGCGTCTCGAAGATCCTCGCCTTCCGCGGCCTCGAGCGCCAGCCGATCGACGAGGCGCAGGCCGGCGACATCGTCGCCATCGCCGGGCTCCAGAAAGGCACCGTCGCCGACACCTTCTGCGATCCCTCGGTGAGCGAGCCGATGGCCGCCCAGCCGATCGACCCGCCGACCGTCACCATGTCCTTCCTCGTCAACGATTCGCCGCTCGCCGGCACCGAAGGCGACAAGGTGACCAGCCGCGTCATCCGCGACCGCCTGCTCAAGGAGGCCGAGGGCAACGTCGCGCTGAAGATCGAGGAATCGGCCGACAAGGATTCGTTCTACGTCTCCGGCCGCGGCGAACTCCAGCTTGCCGTCCTCATCGAGACGATGCGCCGCGAGGGCTTTGAGCTTGCCGTGTCGCGGCCGCGCGTCGTCATGCAGAAGGACGAGGCCGGCCAACTGCTGGAGCCCGTCGAGGAAGTCGTCATCGACGTCGACGAGGAGCATGCCGGCGTCGTCGTGCAGAAGATGAGCGAGCGCAAGGCCGAGATGATCGAGCTGCGCTCTTCCGGCGGCAACCGCCAGCGCCTCGTCTTCCACGCGCCGACGCGTGGCCTGATCGGCTACCAGTCGGAACTGTTGACCGACACGCGCGGCACGGCGGTGATGAACCGGCTGTTCCATGCCTACGAGCCCTACAAGGGCGAACTGCCCGGTCGCGTCAACGGCGTGCTGATCTCTAACGACCAGGGCGAGGCGGTCGCTTACGCGCTGTTCAACCTGGAGGATCGCGGCCCGATGGTCATCGACGCCGGCGTCAAGGTCTACCAGGGCATGATCATCGGCATCCACAGCAGAGACAACGACCTCGAAGTGAACGTGCTGAAGGGCAAGAAGCTCACCAACATCCGCGCCGCCGGCAAGGACGAGGCGGTCAAGCTCACCCCGCCGGTGCGCATGACGCTGGAGCGGGCGCTGGCCTGGATCCAGGACGACGAGCTGGTCGAGGTAACGCCGAAGTCGATCCGGCTGCGCAAGCTCTATCTCGACCCGAACGAGCGCAAGCGCTTCGAAAAGCAGAAGGTCGCCGGCGCGGCATAAGATATGCCGATGGTTTCGGATTACAGGCCCTGAACGGCCACGCCTTCGGATTCGGCGGCGTTCGCGAGATCGCGATCCAGCGTGGCCAGCGGTAAACGTCGCCGCTGCGCCAACTCCAGATAGGCGGCATCATAAGGCGTCAGATCACGACGGTCGGCCAGTTGCAACGTCGCATGCCAGGCATGGGTGTTGGTCTCCGGGTCGACCTTGATCGACAATTTAGCCAGTTGGACGAGAGCGGCGTCCCTGAACGACGGCGATATTCTTTCGCGTCGTATCGCTATCCGAAGGCCGTTGGCCACCTCCAGCGGCCACAGGGATGGGACGAATGCGCTCGACGAGCCCACCTTATTCATCACGGCCACGACGGCCGACGTCCGCTCATCCTCGAAAAACGACGCGAGCACTATCGAGGCGTCGAGAACGATCATTTCCGGCCCTCGTTAATCAAGTCCTTGATCGACAGGCCGCCAAGGGTAACGCCTTTGCTCATCCTCCTGATCTCCTCTACCGCCTTCAGCGCATCGCTGCGATCGATCTTCTCGACAGGCGCAACGAGTCGCGCAACCGGCTTGCCGTGGCGGGTGATGGTGATCTCCTCTCCCCGCTCGACCATGTCGAGCAGCGAGCCGAACGTGTTCTTGGCATCGAAGGCGGCAACGGTGCGCATGATAGGAACTCCAGATAAGCTAGCTTAAGCTAGATTTAATACTCTACGCTGGTTTGTGCAAGGCCCGGTGGGGATGGTTACGCCATCACCTCTGAGCCACCCTCTCTGGCCCTTGGGTTTGCCTCGCCTGCATCCTTGGCGCGGCATCGGTTTGCCTCTAGCGGCTGATCCGTTCAGCCGGATCGCCATCGTGACAAGCATCAAGACCGCGCCTTCGCCCCTGCCGGCCGTCCTGGTCTGCACACTGGGCATCTTCCTGCTGTCGGCGATGGATGCATCGGTAAAGGCGCTGGTCGTCGTGATCGGCGCCTACAACACCCTGCTATGGCGCTCGATCCTGGCGTCGGCAACGGCCGGCCCGATCTGGGCGGCGCTGTCCAACCGCCGGCCGAGCGCCAAGGCGGTCAGGCTGCATGCGGTTCGCGGCGTCATCGTCAGCTTCGTCGCGCTGGCATTCTTCTTCGGCCTGGGGCGGTTGCCCCTGGCCGAGGCGATCGCGCTTTCCTTTGTCGCCCCGCTCGTCGCCCTGTTCCTCGCCGCCCTGATGCTGAACGAGAGGATCAGCCGCACCGCCGTGGGAGCCTCACTCATCGGCATGGCCGGCGTCCTGGTCATCATGTTCGGCAAGCTCGGCCAGAGCGGCTATGCGCCAGACGCCCTGCTCGGCATGGCCGCCATCATCGCCTCGGCGGTTCTTTACGCCTATAACCTGATCCTGGCGCGACAACAGGCACTGGTGGCGAAACCGCTGGAGATCGTGTTCTTCCAGAACCTCGTCGTCGGCATCACGCTGGGCCTAGCCTCGCCATGGCTGGGCACCGGCGTGCCGCACGATCAGTGGCCGCTGCTGGCGGGGGTGACGGCGCTTGCCCTCGCGGGCCATTTCCTGATGAGCTGGGCCTATGCGCGCGCCGAGGCCCAGTATCTGATCCCGACGGAATATTCGGCCTTCGTCTGGGCGATCGTGCTCGGCTGGGTCTTCTTCCGGGAAAGCGTCACCTGGTCGACCATGACAGGCGCCCTCCTCATCATCGCCGGATGCCTGATCGCCTCGCGGGCCAAGCCGAAACTGGCCGCCGAACCGATCGAGGCGGCTGCGGTCTGACGGCCTGGGCCCTTGCCGGGCCGGCTTGCGCGAACGCCGGGAGCCGGCGTAGATTTGCCGCATGCACCTCACCTCGCTCCTCATCTTCGCCGGCGCGCTGCTCGTCGCCGCCGGCTCACCCGGCCCCTCGATCGCGGCCCTCGTCGCCCGCGTCATCTCGAAGGGTTTTCGCGACGTGTTTCCCTTCCTGCTCGCCATGTGGATCGGCGAGGGCATCTGGCTGTCCTTCGCCGTCTTCGGGCTGGCGGTCGTGGCGCAGACCTTCCACCTCGCCTTCGTCGTCGTGAAATGGATCGGCGTCGCCTACCTCGCCTGGCTCGCCTGGAAGATGTGGACGGCGCCGGTCGAGGCGAAGGCGGGCGACCTGCCGAAGGAGGATTCGCCGCTGAAACTGTTCTTCGCCGGCATGGCCGTGACCCTCGGCAACCCGAAAATCATGATGTTCTACCTGGCGCTCCTGCCGACCATCATCGACCTTGGCTCGGTCACCGTCGTCGGCTGGCTGGAACTGACCGCGACCATGGCCGCCGTGCTGGTCGCCATCGACCTTTCCTGGGTGCTGGCGGCGGCGCAGGCGCGCAAGCTGCTCAAGAGCCCGCGCGCCATGAAGATCGCCAACCGCATCAGCGCGGGCACCATGGGCGCCGCGGCTGCGGCGATCGCGGCGCGGTCGTAAGCTTGTTTCAGCGGAAAAACAGCCTATTGTTATCGACAGGTAATACCTTGGGATAACAATGGCCATTTCAGTCAAGATCGACGACGACCTGAAAAGCCGCGTGCAACGACTGGCGGAGAGCCGCCGGCGTTCGTCGCATTGGATCATGCGCGAAGCAATCGAACAGTATGTCGAGCGCGAGGAGGCGCGTGCAAGCTTTCGCGCCGAGGCGCAAGAGTCATGGGTCGCCTATCGTGAAACAGGGCTGCACCTGACGGGACAGGAAGTGCGTGACTGGCTAGGCAGCTGGGGCACCGAAGAGGAAACGGAAGTCCCCACGTGCCACGAGTGATCGTGACTGCCGGCGCAGCGGCCGGCCTTGAACGGTGCAGACGCTTTCTGGTCGATAAGAATCCTTTCGCCGCAAGGCGCGCCGCCGAGACCGTAGGCAGGCATTTTTCGTTCCTCGAAACACATCCCGAAATCGGGCGTCCGGAGCCTGACGAACCGCAATTGCGTGAACTGCTCATCCCGTTCGGGGATTCCGGCTACGTCGCACTCTATCGCTTCATTGCCGAGGAAGATTCCGTCTTCATACTCGCGTTCAGACACCAGAAAGAAGCGGGCTACTGAACGCTACCGCGCCATGGCGTGGTATTCGGCGTTCGGCCGCATGTCGATGGCGGCGGCAAGCCGGTTCGACATGTTGAAGAAGGCGGCGGTGGCGGCGATATCCCAGATGTCGCGGTCTGAAAAACCGGCGGCGCGGAGCGCCTGCCGGTCCTCTTCCACCATCTTGGCCGGCGCTTCCGTCAGCTTGACGGCGAATTCCAGCATCGCCCGCTGCCGCGGCGAAAGCGCCGCGGCGCGCCAGTTCATCGCCATCATCTCGCCGAATGCCGGGTCGCCCGAAAGCTGGCGCACCGCCGCGCCATGCGCCGTCAGGCAGTAGTAGCACTGGTTGATGGAGGAGACCGCGACCGCGATCATCTCGCGTTCCAACTTTGAAAGGCCGGATTCGCCCAGCATCAGGTCGTTGTAGGTGTCGGTGAAGGCGCGCAGCTTCTTCTCGTCGAAGGCGTAGGCCAGAAGCACGTTCGGCACCAGCCCCAGCTTCTCCTCGCATTTGGCGAAATAGGCCTTGGTCGCGTCGCTGAGATCGCCCGTCGGCAGGTCGAGGGCGGTGATCTTTTCGGTCATGTTTGTCTCCTTCACGTATCGCCCGAAAAGGGCGGTCGGTTTGAATCGGTTTTATTTTCGGCGCGCCGTCAAACCACGGTCGCAAATTCCGGATCATCTGGCTACGATACCGCCAAAGCATTGTGACGGGAGGGATTTTGCGCCATGGCCAGCCGGAAAGCCGTAGCCAAGCCGAAGAAAACCGCTGGGACAGCCAAGGCTGCGGCAAGGACGGGCGAGGGAACCGGCGGGCTGGCCGAACATCTGCTCAGCCGCGCGCCGGTCGAGGACGTCGCCGCCTACGATGCGGCTGACCTGAAGAAGGCCGCCGACCTCGTCGCCGGCGCCGTCGCCCGCCACAGGAAGGGCGAGAGTGTCGTCGCCATCGATGCCGATGCCGGCATATCGCGCCAGGGGCGGCCGCTCTCCGTCATCACCGTCGTCAACGACAACATGCCGTTCCTGTTCGATTCGATCCTCGGCGAAGTGGCCGAGATGGCGGGCGAGCCGACGCTGGTCACCCACCCGGTGCTGGCGGTCCGCCACGGCAGGGCCGGTGTCGAGGAAATCCTCGGCGAAGGCGGCCTGGTCAGGGAGGACGGCACGCACGACCGGCTGAGCGTGGTGCACGTCCATGTGCCGCGCCTGGGCGCCGGGCAGGCCGAGGAACTGTCCGCCCGCCTCGCGACGACGCTGGCGCAGGTGCGCGCCGCCACGCGCGACTGGAAGCCGATGCTGGCCCGCCTCGACCAGGCCATCTCCGAATTCCGCTATGCGCCGGTGCCGCTCGACAAGAAGAGCGTCGCCGAGGCCATCGCCTTCCTCGAATGGCTGCGCGACGACAATTTCACCTTCCTCGGCATGCGCGAGTACAAATATACGGGCGGCGAAAAGAGCGGCGAGCTGGAGCTGAGCGACAGCCCCGGCCTTGGCATCCTCACCGATCCCAACGTGCTGATCCTCAGGCGCGGCACCGAGGCGGTGACGACGACGCCGGAGATCCGCGCCTTCCTGCACGGGCCGGAGCCGCTCATCGTCACCAAGGCCAACGCCAAGTCGGTCGTCCACCGGCGCATCTATCTCGACTACATCGGCGTCAAGACATACACCGCCAAGGGCGTGCTGTCGGGCGAACTGCGCATCGTCGGCCTGTTCACCTCGACCGCCTATACGCGCTCGGTGATGAAGATCCCCTACCTGCGCTCCAAGGCCGAGGCGGTCATCGCCAAGTCCGGCTTCAATCCGCACGACCATTCCGGCAAGGCGCTCATCAACGTGCTGGAAAGCTATCCGCGCGACGAGCTGTTCCAAGTGCCGACGCCCATCCTGAGAAAGCACGCCGAGGCGATTCTCGCTTTGTCGGAGCGGCCGCGCGTGCGCGCGCTGGTGCGCGTCGACCAGTTCGACCGCTTCGTCTCGGTGCTCGTCTTCGTGCCGCGCGACCGCTATGATTCGGTGGCGCGCGAAAAGATCGGCACCTATCTGAAGACCGTCTACAAAGGTCGTTTGTCGGCTTACTATCCGGCATTCCCGGAAGGCGGCCTGGCCCGCGTCCACTTCATCATCGGCCGTTCCGGCGGCAAGACGCCGAAGGTCGAGCAGGCCGCCATCGAGGCGGCGATCCGCGACATGGTGCGCACCTGGGACGACGCGCTGGCGGAAGCAGCCGAAACCGGCGGTGCCGATCCGGCGCTGCGCGGCGTGGCCGCGCGCTTCCCCGAAAGCTATCGCGACTCCTTCACCGCCGCGCAGGCGCTGGTCGATGCCGGCCGCATCGTCGGCATCGACGCCACCAACCCCATCGCCATCGACTACTACCGCGACACCGGCCAGAGCGCCGAGCAGGCGTCGCTGAAGATCTATCACCATGGCGCGCCGGTGGCTCTGTCGCGGCGCGTCCCGGTGCTGGAGAACATCGGCTTCCGCGTCATCTCCGAACGCACGTTCGAGATCGGCGAGAACGGCGGCGAAAAAGTCTTCATTCATGACATGGAACTGGAGAGCGCCGACGGCAAGCCGATCGACCTTGCCGACGACGGCGCCCTGTTCGACGACGCCTTCCTCGCCGTCTGGCGCGGCGACGCCGACAATGACGGCTACAACAGGCTCGCCCAGACCGCCGGCCTGTGGTCGAAAGAGATCCTCGTCCTGCGCGCCTACGGCCGCTACCTGCAGCAGGCCGGCATCCCGCAGGGGCAGGAGTTCATCGCCGCCGCCCTGAACCGCTATCCCGACATCGCGCGCGGCCTGCACGCGCTGTTCGTCGCCCGGCTTGGCCCGGATGCCGAAGCCGAAGGCGCCGTCACCGCCAGGCACCTCAAGGCCAAGATCAAGGATGCGCTGGAGGAAGTCCCCAATATCGACGACGACACCATCATCCGCCGCTACCTCAACCTGATCGAGTCCTCGCTGCGCACCAACCACTTCGTCGACGGCAAGCAGGAGCGCGGGCAATCGCTGGCCATCAAGCTCGATTCGCGCGCCGTCGAAGGCCTGCCCGAGCCCAGGCCGTGGCGCGAGATCTTCGTCTACGGCTCCGAGGTCGAGGGCGTGCACCTGCGCTTCGGCCCGGTGGCGCGCGGCGGCCTGCGCTGGTCGGACCGGGCGCAGGACTACCGCACCGAGGTGCTCGGCCTGGTCAAGGCCCAGCAGGTCAAGAACGCCGTCATCGTGCCGGTCGGCGCCAAGGGCGGCTTCTACCCGAAGCAGCTGCCCGTCGGCGGCAGCCGCGACGCGGTCTTCGAGGCCGGCCGCGCGGCCTACGTCAACTTCGTCTCCAGCCTGTTGTCGATCACCGACAACATCGGCCTCGACGGCATCATTCCGCCCGAGGGCGTGGTGCGGCGCGACCCCGACGACCCCTATTTCGTCGTCGCCGCCGACAAGGGCACGGCGACCTTCTCCGACACCGCCAACGCGATCTCGCAGAAGCACGATTTCTGGCTGGACGACGCCTTCGCCTCCGGCGGCTCGGCCGGCTACGACCATAAGGGCATGGGCATCACCGCCAAGGGCGCGTGGGAGGCCGTCAAGCGCCACTTCCGCGAGATGAACCGCGACATCCAGACGACGCCGTTCACCACCGTCGGCGTCGGCGATATGTCGGGCGACGTGTTCGGCAACGGCATGATGCTGTCGGACCAGACGCGGCTGGTCGCCGCCTTCGACCATCGCGACATCTTCATCGACCCCGACCCGGATCCGGCGCCGTCGATGGCCGAACGCAAGCGCTTGTTCGCGCTGCCGCGCTCCAGCTGGCAGGATTACGACAAGGCGCTGCTGTCGGCCGGCGGCATGATCGTGTCGCGGGCGCAGAAGTCGATCACGCTGACGCCGCAGGCGGCTTCCGCCATCGGCATCGCCAAGACGGTGGCGACGCCGGCCGAGATCATGACCGCCATCCTCAAGGCGCCGGTCGACCTCCTGTGGTTCGGCGGCATCGGCACCTATGTGAAAGGCACGAACGAGACCAACCAGGAGGTCGGCGACCGCGCCAACGACGCCATCCGCGTCAACGCCGCCGACGTCCGCGCCAAGGTCATCGGCGAAGGGGCCAATCTCGGCGTCACCCAGCGCGGCCGCATCGAATTCGCCCTCAGCGGCGGCCGCAACAACTCCGACGCCATCGATAATTCCGGCGGCGTCAACTGCTCCGACGTCGAGGTCAACATCAAGATCGCGCTGGCGGCCGCCATGCGCGCCGGCTCGCTGGCGCGTCCCGCCCGCAACAAGCTCTTGGCCGAGATGACCGGCGAGGTGAGCGGCCTCGTGCTCGCCAACAACTACGAGCAGACGCTGGCGCTGTCGCTGGCGCGCAAGCGCGGGCTGGCCGACATCGCCCATCAGGGCCGCTTCATGGCGGCGCTCGAGGCTCGCGGCCTGCTCGACCGCGCGGTGGAGACCCTGCCCTCGCCGGCGGCGCTCGCCGAGCGCGAGGCGCGCGGCGAACCGCTGACGCGTCCGGAGCTCGGCGTGTTGCTCGCCTACGCCAAGATCGTGCTGTTCTCCGACATCGTCGCCTCCGACGTGCCGGACGAGCCGCATTTCGACCGCGACCTGATGGGCTACTTCCCCGACCGCATGGCCAAGAAGTATTCCGCCGAGATCCACGGCCACCGGCTGCGGCGCGAGATCATCGCCCGCGTCGTCGCCAACGACCTGGTCAATCGCGGCGGTCCGTCCTTCGTCAATCGGCTGATGGAATCGACAGGGCGCAGCGCCGCCGACGTGGTGCGCATCTTCGCCGTCATCCGCGACGGCTTCGCGCTGCCCGCCCTCTATGCCGAAATCGACGCGCTCGACAACCGCATCGACGGGCAGATCCAGCTCGACCTCTACCAGACGGTAAGCCGGCTCATCTTCGTCACCGGCGGCTGGTATCTGAAGAACGAGACCGGCAATGCCCCGCTTTCCGAGCGCATCGCGACCTTGCAGGAAGCGCGCAAGGCGCTGGAGCCGAGGCTCGCCTCGCTGCTGCCGGCCTATTCGCGCCAGCGTCTCGACGAGCACCGGCTGGAGCTTGCCGCGGCCGGCGCGCCCGAAAAACTGGCCGAACGGCTGGCGCTGTGCGAACCGGCGGCGCTGATCCCCGACATCGCAGCCGCCGCACGGCTGGCCGGCGCCGACATCGTCGCGGCGGCGAAGGCCTTCTTCGCCGCCGGCGAGGCCTTCCGCATCCCCCGCATCGAGGAGGCGGTCGGCACGATCTCGGCGTCCGATTACTACGACCAGCTGGCGCTGGCGCGCGCCGCCGACACCATCGGCTCCGCCCGGCGCGGCATCGCCGTGGCGGCGCTGACGGCGCATGGCACGGCCGCCGACCCGGTCGCGGCCTGGCTGGAAGCCGGCGGCGAGCGGGTGGGACGCATCCGCGAGCGCCTGCAGGCGCTGACCGAAGGCGGCGACCTCACCGTCTCGCGCCTGTCGGTGGCGGCGGGCCTGATGAACGACCTGACCGGTGCGTGATCGGTTTTCTTCTCCCCGTTCACGGCAGGCAGGTAAGGGCGGGGCGTGGTGATCCGAGGCACGGCTCTCGAACAAGGGATCGATGGCACTTCGTCCACCCCCCTCATCCGTCTCGGCGCTGCGCGCCGAGACGGATGAGGGGGGTGGACGAAGTGCGACCTGTGAAAGATTTTTTCCCGAAACTTATCCCCCTCTCCCGAACCCGCTCCATACTCACCCCAGCTTCCCGCGCGGGAACACCGGTCATGACGGTGATTGCGTGGCGGGGAACCGGCGCCTCCGGTAGTCGCTCAACGTAAGCGGCCGCCCGGGGAGGGTGAGAAGCCGGTTTCGAGCGCAGCGAGAAAATCATGATGCCAGTGGCATCATGATAGGCGCCGAACGCCCTGAGCCGTAGCGAAGGGCCGTCCAAGGGCCCTGCCGGGCGTTCA
>NZ_SSNY01000004.1 GCF_004801285.1 Ollibium composti | reverse complement strand
CTCAGTAACGCCATGTCTATCACTCCAAAGTCCCCTGCAATCAACCAGCAGGGGTGGGTTCAAACATGGGTCACTTCTCAATGGAAAAATCCCTCAATCCCGGGTCAGCTCTCAGCGGAAATCAACAGCCTGGGTGCGATAACGATAAATATTACAAACTGATTTGAGAGGAAGCGATGCGTCGCCTTTCCTCGGCGCCGTTTTTGGAACGGAATCAAATTGACGGTGAATTTCCGTTGGCTTGCGTGACCTCGCGAAAGGCCGTTGTCCAGGCAATCTTTCGCGCCCATGTCGCCAGCTTGCGGGTTCTGCCAGCAGGATGACGAGGGCGCCCGGATCTGGGTTGCCGCGGCGGCCCGTCCTCGATCGACATGAAGGCAACTTGCAGATCCTGCTCCGGCCCATGCCGGAACAGGCCAATTCACGACAAGGTCCTTGCGATTATAAGTGTATTCGGGGCTTTGTCGTTCAGTGCGTTTGCGATGACAGGTGTTCGCCTTATGCGAGGCCTTCTTCTTGAAGAGCCTTGCGCACCGCAGGACGAGATGCGACCGTGGCCATGAAGCGTTGGACGTTCGGGAAGGAAGAAAGATCGAAGTTTACGGCTTTCGACCAGCCAAGGACGGTCCACAGATAAGCATCTGCGGCGGTGAACGTGTTTCCCGTCAAATACGGGCCGTTAGCCAATTCGGTCTCGACATAGCCTAGGCGCTTTGAAAGCAGGGCGCGATTTGCCTCTTTTGTCGCGTCGGGCGTGGTCGGTTTGAAGAACGGGCTAAACGTCTTGTGCAGTTCGGTTGAAATGAAAGCCAGCCATTGCTGGATACGATATCTGGCGGGATCGCCCGACTTGGGCATAAGGCCGGCTTCGGGCTTTTGATCCGCAAGATACTGCACCACCACCGATGCTTCGGTGACAGGTTCAGCAGCACCCGTCACCAGCGTCGGGACGTAGCCGTTGGGGTTCACCTTGAGAAAGTCGTCGCCGCCTTCCGTCTTCTTGCTTGCGAGATCGACCCTGACGAGATCAAGGTCGAGTCCCGCTTCGCTGGCGACGATGTGAGGAGCCAGCGAGCAGGCGCCGGGGCTGTAGTACAGTTTCATGAACGATCACTCCAGGTGGATTTGCGGCGACGACTTGCCATGCGAGCGGAGTGATCTCAATCGCTCGTCTGGCGAACAGATCGTTCAAGGAAAGAGAATGAATGCCTCTGGTTCGTGCAGTCGAGATGGCTAGGCGAGGCGGAGCCTTTCTGTCGATGCGGGCAATCGCCCTGTTTGCGACCTATTCGTTCGGATAGGTTAGATGCCTCACTTTCTGTCCCTATCCCTCGCAGCCGCTGCCGCCCTTCCAGGAGCGCCTGCAATTGCGCCGCCGACAGCCTCACCACGCCATCGGTGATGGCAGGCCAGCAGAACTTGCCGTCCTCCAAACGCTTCGCCAGCAGACACACGCCGGTACCGTCGAAGTACACCAGCTTGACCCGGTCGGCGCGCTTGGCCCTGAAGACGTAGACCGTGCCAGAGAACGGATCGGCGCCCATCGTCTCGCGTACCAGCGCCGCCAGGCCCTCGGCCCCCTTGCGGAAGTCCACCGGCTTCGTCGCCACCATCACCTTGACCGCACCCGTCGGCCCGATCACGACGGCGCCTTCAGCGCACGGATCACCGCCGCCACCGTCCTGGCGTCGGCGCCACGACCGACCCGCATGGCGACGCCGTCAATCTCCAGCTCGATCACGCCGGCTTCTCGCACGGCCTTCCGCTTCCGTGTCGATCTCGCGCGCTTCCCCGCCGGTTCGGGCTCCGGTGCCGCGACCACTGCTGGAACAAACAATGGCTCCGGTGCCGGCGCGTTCCCCAACGGCACCCGCGCGGACCGGCGCCAGGTCAACAGCTGCTGCGGGGACAGTGCATAGCGCCGGGCCACCGCGCTCACCGTCTCGCCGGCATCGTAGCTTTCCGCCACGATCCGCGCCTTCTCCTCCGGCAACCATTCGCGCCGCCGTCCAGAACCCGTGAATATCTCAAGCCGTCGAACCCGCTCCTCGTCCCTGGACTTAAGCGTAAGCTCTGAAATCGCCATGTGTCGAAGCCCTCAAAGGCTCCGAGCATCGTGGCTCATGACCACGCGCGAAAGGTGGTGCCGCAACAGCGCTCACCTTTCTACAATAACTTCCATAAGATCTTCACAAGACTCGTCGGGCCAGCCATCGGCCCAAAGGTGACTTGCACTGCCACAACGTTCGACAACCGCAGCGCGTCGCAACAGGGTATACCCTGGGTGACCGCTGGCTGTGACAGCCGGCCATGAAACATCTGGGTTGACAGTGGCTATTTGTGACAGGGTCGCGCCGGGCCTAAACCGTGAGGTGACACATGGCTCGCATCGGGTATGCCCGCGCCGATCATCCAGCGAAGTGCATTTCAGGCCAATGGTGCCCACTATAAAATGTGGGCTGGAACGAGGGTTCTGCTACAAGCTCTATAAGAAAATCGTTATTTATCAATCACATACAACTGTACGTGGCGGAGAGAGCGGGATTCGAACCCGCGTTACGGTTTCCCGTAAACACACTTTCCAGGCGTGCGCCTTCAACCACTCGGCCACCTCTCCGTCGGTGCGCGCCTGCGGCCGGTTGAACCGCGGGGTCGGGGTCGCGCTTCGGCGGAAACCGGCTCTGCGAGCCCGCCACGGACGCGCCCGACCGGCATCGCCCTTCCGCTGCGCCCGCCGTTATGACGGGTGCGGGGCTCATCTAGTCGATCCGGAGCGGAATGCCAAGCCATATCGACGTGTCATATGATCAAGTCGCCGGCAATGCCTGTTCGCCGCTGCCTTGCGGGAGCGGTACGGTTCCTCCCGCTTTGAGGATTCGGCGGCGGAAAGTGAACGCACAGGCTGCAAGCGGCTTTCGGGCGGCATGAATCGAAAACCGAACCCGCGAGCAGCCAGGCGTGGCCCGCCGGTCGGCGCCGCGTTGTGAGCGGGCAAAGTCATGGCCTTGTCGTCGTCGAAACATGACAATTCGAGGCCTGCGATTGGCGGTTCGTTAAGCAAGGCACGATGCACCTTTCGTTTACCATTTGGCTTAACGCAACCGAAATCGATGCCTCGCAATATGGGCCACGGTTCGACAAGAGACCGGTTTACGAACGTCACAACTGGGCAAAGGAACACCAAATGACCAAGCTTCTCTCGCGTTTCTACAAAGACGAATCCGGCGCCACGGCCATCGAATACGGCCTGATCGCCACGCTGATCGCCATCGCCATCATCGCATCTGCCAGGTTGGTCGGCACCAACCTCATCGCCCGGTTTACGGATGTCTCAACTGCACTCGACGTCACCACACCTTGATATCGGACGCAGGTGTAAGCACCGTTTCTGGTGTGTAGATCGGGGCCGCCTTCGGGCGGCCCCTTTCGTTTGCACCATATAAAGATAATGCCGCTGCCCGATCTCGTGAAAACCTGGCGCATCCGCCCTATATTGGGAAGGTCATGAGATACGATGCCAGCCGTGCCCGCGCCGCCTTTGCAAGCCTGTTCATAGGGGCGTTTGCCTGCGGTCTGTCGGTGACGGGTGCGCAGGCTGTCGATATCGTGCCGGCGCCCGTCGTCGTGATGCCGGGCGCCAGTGCCGGCGATCTCCAGGCGCTGCAGAATCGTCTGTCGCGCCAGCAGTTCCAGAACGAGCAGCAGAGACTGCGGCAAGACGACCGCAACGCGGTCACTATCCTGCCTCCGCCCAGGCGGCAGGTGCCGCGCATGAAGCCGGGCTGTCAGGGCCAGGTCTACGGCACGCTTGCCGATTGCCGGTGAGGGCCGATTGTCGCTGAAGGCAAGCGATCTCTTTCTTAGCCGACTATGGGAAACAGGGTGGAAAACCGCGGCCGAACCGGTACATGGTGAGGCTGTCGAGCACGAATCACGCCGCCAACCGGAAGGATCATGACGGTCACCAAGAAGAACGCGGTCCGCAAGGCCAGGAAGGGCGAACGCATCCGGCAGGTCGCCGCCATACCGTTCCGGTTCGGGTCCGGTGGCGAACTGGAAGTGCTTCTGGTGACATCGCGCGAAACGCGCCGCTTCATCGTTCCCAAGGGGTGGCCGATGAAGGGCAAGAGCGGCCGCAAGGTCGCGGGCATCGAGGCCGAGCAGGAAGCGGGCGTCATCGGCAAGGTGCTGAAGCAACCGGCCGGCAGCTACAGCTACTGGAAGCGGCTCGAGCGGCAGTTCGTACGGGTCGACGTGACGGTCTACCTGCTTGCCGTCAGCGAGGAACTGACCGCGTGGCGGGAGAAAAAGAGCCGCCGCCGCGCATGGCTGACGACTGCGGACGCGGCCATGCTCATCGACGAGCCCGAGCTGGCCACGCTGCTGAAGGAACTCAAGCCGCCGGTCGAGGAAGCCGAGCCGGTGGATAGTCCGGCAGCCTGAGCGGACTATCCGCCGTCGTCCGGCAACTTCCGCTTCGGCGTGCCGGCATAGGCCCACAGCCACTCACGCGGCAGCGGCCCCTTGTTGCGGCCGCCCTGTTCGGTCTGCTCCCAGGCGTGCGCCAGGATGCCGACGGAGCGCGACAGCACGAACAGGCCGCGCGTCAGCGGCGGCGGGAAGCCGAGTTCGCCGTAGATGACGGCGGTGGCGCCGTCGATGTTGAGCGGGATTCTTTTCCCTTTGCGGCGGGTGATTTCCGCTTCGATTGCCTCGGCAATGGTGGCGAAACGTCCGCCAATAACGCCGCGCGCGGCAAAATCCCGCGTCACTTCCAAAAGGCGCGGCGCACGCGGATCGACCGGGTGGAAACGATGGCCGAAGCCCGGCACATAGCCGCTTTCTTCCGCGAAGAACCGATTTAGCCGCGTGGTAACGGCATCCGTGAGTGTCGCCCCTTCGTCCATCGCGGCGGCTATGTCGCCGTAGAAGGCAAGCGCCTGTTCGCCGGCGCCGCCATGTACGTCTCCCAGCACGTTGATGGCGGAAGCCATGGCGCTGTTGATGCCGACGCCGCAGGTGGCCGCCATGCGGGCGATGGCGATCGACGGCGCCTGCGGGCCGTGATCGACGGCGGCACCGAGCGCGATGCCAAGCAGGTCGGCCTGTTCGTCCGTGGGCAGTTCGCCGCGCAGCATCAGCCAGATCATCGCCGGGAAGGAGACGCGGCCGATCAGGTCCTGGATCTCGTAGCCACGCAGGCGGATGACGCCCGGCATCATCTCGATGATCGAGGTCTGCCACCATTCCTCGCCGCGCGCGCGGCCGGTCGTCTCCTCATTCGGCTTCTTCTCCTTGCCACTCATTCTGTCGTTCCCTTGCGCGGTGGCAGAGTGGCGAACACCTCCTGTCCGTGCTGGCCTAGGGCAGGGGGCGGCAGGGTCGGGACAGGTGCTGCGCCGTCGACAAGGAAGCCGCCGCGCACCACCGTAACCGGGCGTTCGGCGCCCGGCACGTCCTCGAACCGCACCGTCATGCCGCGGCCGCTGACCTGCGGCTCGGCCAAGGCCTGCGGAATGGTCAGCACCCGTCCGGCCGGTACGCCAGCGCGGTTGAGCTTTTCTTCCCACGCGGCGGCTGTGGCTGAGGCGAGTGCCGCTTCGATAAGCGCCTTCAGTTCGAAACGGTTCTTCTTGCGCGTCTCGCGCTCGGCGAAGCGCGGGTCCGTGGCGAGTTCCGGCCGATCGATCAGGCCGCATAGGACGACGAACTGCTCCTGCTTGTTGGCGGCGATGTTGATCAGGCCGTCGGCGGTGGCGAAAGCGCCGGAAGGCGCTGCCGTCATGTTCTCGTTGCCCATCGGCTGGGGCTCGACGCCAGCTGTCAGGTAGTTGGAGACCGGCCAGCCGAGCGCCGAAAGGGTGCATTCCAGCATCGACACATCGAGGAAGGCGCCTTCGCCGCTCGTTTTCTGGCGCACCAATGCCGCGGCGATGGCAAAGGCACCGGTCAACCCGCCCAGGGTGTCGGCGACCGGGTAGCCCACTCGCAGCGGCGCCGTCTCAGGCGTGCCGGTGATGCTCATGATGCCGGACAGGCCCTGGACGATCTGGTCGTAGGCCGGGTTGTCGCGCATCGGCCCGTCCTGGCCGAAACCGGAGATGGCGCAATAGACGAGGCCCGGTCGGACCGCCTTCAAGGCCTCGTAGTCCAGTCCCAGGCGCTTCATGACGCCGGGGCGGAAATTCTCGACCAGCGCATCGGCGGTGGCGACGAGGTCGAGGAAGCGCCTGCGATCCGTTTCGTTCTTGAGGTCGAGCGTGACGGAACGCTTGCCGGCGTTCTGCGCCAGGAAGGAAGCGCCCATGTGCGCCTTGTTCAGTTTCGGCGAAGCGCCGAGCTGGCGCGCCAGATCGCCGCCGGCGGGCTGCTCCACCTTGATGACGTCCGCACCCAGCAGGGCAAGCTGGTAGGCGCAGTAGGGGCCTGCCAGAACGTTGGTGAGGTCCAGCACGCGGATGCCGGCAAGCAGGCCCGTCATGGATCTGGCCTGTTCGGGGTCTGCAATTGTCGTGTATCCTTCGAGGCTCGCTCCGCTCGCACCTCAGGACGAGGGAGGTTGGAGGCTTTCGCGAAGAGGCGTAAGATTGTGGACGAATGGTCGCTGCCAAGGTCCTCCTTCGTCCGGCGCAAAACCTTCCTCATCCTGAGGTGCGAGCGGAGCGAGCCTCGAAGGACGCACCTCAAATCTTCACGCATCGCCCGGCACCGCTTCCTGTCCCTTCAGCCGGCGACGCTCGATATAGCCCCAGATGTGCGGGCCGAGCAGGCCGAGGAAAGCGAGGATCAGCAGCGTCAGCGACAGCGGATGGGTGAAGAACACCGTCCAGTCGCCGTTGGAGATGGTCATGGCGCGGCGGAACTGCGCCTCCGCCAGCGGTCCGAGGATCATGCCGATGATGACCGGCGCGGTCGGGAAATCGAAGCGCCGCATCAGGAAACCAACAGCACCGAGCAGATAGAGCACGACGAGGTCGATGGGCGATTGCGAGATGCCGTAGGTGCCGACGGTGGAGAACACCAGGATGCCGGCATAGAGCTGCGGGGCGGGGATCTTCAGGAGTTTCACCCACAGGCCGATCAGCGGCAGGTTGAGGATGACCAGGATGACGTTGGCGATGAACAGCGAGGCGATCAGGCCCCAGACGAGGTTGCCCTGGGTGGTGAACAGCAGCGGGCCGGGATTGATGCCGTAGCTCTGGAAGGCCGACAGCATGATGGCGGCGGTGGCCGAGGTGGGCAGGCCCAGCGTCAGCATCGGCACCAACACCCCGGCGGCAGAGGCGTTGTTGGCCGCCTCCGGCCCAGCGACGCCCTCGATGGCGCCGACGGTGCCGAATTCCTCCTTGTGCTTCGACAGCTTCTTCTCGACGGCGTAGGACAGGAAGGTCGGGATCTCGGCACCGCCGGCCGGCATGGCGCCGATGGGAAAGCCGATGAAGGCGCCTCGGATCCAGGCTTTCCATGAGCGTGCCCATTCCTGCGCCGTCATATAGAGGGAACCCTTGAGCGGCACGATCTCGTCCTTGCCGGCATAGCGGCGCGAGGCGACGTAGAGCGTCTCGCCGACGGCGAACAGGCCGACCGCCGCGATGATGACGTCGACGCCGTCGAGCAGTTCGGTCAGGCCGAAGGTGAAGCGCGGCTGCCCTGTTTGCAGGTCGACGCCGATCATGCCGATGACGAAGCCGACGAAAAGGCTGGAAAGACCGCGCACGGCGGAGGAACCGAGCACCGCCGAGACGGTGATGAAGGCCAGCACCATCAGCGAGAAATATTCGGCCGGGCCGAAGGAAAGGGCGAACTTGACCACCACCGGCGCCAGGAAGGCGACGCCCAGCGTGCCGATGGTGCCGGCGACGAACGAGCCGATGGCCGAGGTGGCGAGGGCGGCTCCCCCGCGTCCCGAGCGCGCCATCTTGTTGCCCTCCAGCGCGGTGACGATGGTGGCGCTTTCGCCCGGCGTGTTGAGCAGGATGGAGGTGGTCGAGCCGCCATACATGGCGCCGTAGTAGATGCCGGCGAACAGGATGAAGGAGGCTTCCGGCGCCACCTGGTAGGTGATCGGCAGCAGCAGCGCGATGGTCAGCGCCGGGCCGAGGCCGGGCAGCACGCCGATGGCGGTGCCGAGCGTCGTGCCGAGCAGGCACCATAACAGGTTGACCGGCGAAAAGGCGACGGAGAAACCATGGGCGAGTTGGGCGAGCGTGTCCATGGTGTCAGGCTCCGAACCAGCTTGCGACGGTGGCGATCGCGCCGTTGGCGAAATCCTCGAAGAAGCCGGCGCCGATGTTGACGCCCAGCGCCTTGGCGAAACCGAAATAGGCCGCCAGCGAAAGGACCAGACCCATGCCGAGATCGCGCAGCGGGTGACGGCTGCCGAAGCCGTAGCAGACCAGCACGAACATGATGACGGAGGCGGCGGTGAAGCCGAGCGAGCCGATCAGCAGCATGTTGGCGACGAGGCCGGCGGCGACGAAGCCCATCGACTTCCAGTCGGTCGGCGTTTCCTTCTCGTCGTCCGGCTGCCAGCCGCCCTGCACGGCGGCTTTGATGAGCAGCAATGCCAGAACCAGCATGCCGCCGGTGGTGATGTAGGGAAAGACGGTCGGGCCGACCTTGGAATAGAGCGGGGACACCGGGATCGCCAGCGTCTGCCACAGCACGGCGCCGGCGGCGGCCAGCATGCCGAGGCCGATCAGGAGTTCGGGCATGGCAACGCCGCGCGGGGCGGCGGGTTCGTCATGAACGCTCATAGGTCCTCCCTGGGGTCGCAAGACCGCCACCGCATGCGTCCGCACCGCCGTCCCTCTTCACCGGCGCGGGAGTAAAGGGGCGGCTGGCGCCGCCCCTCCGGTCAGTTTCAGGCCAGTCCGAGGTCCTTGAGGATGCCTTCGATGCGGGCGATGTCTTCCTTCAGGAACGTCTCGTAGGCCTCGCCGGTGAGCGGGATGGACGTCCACTGACGGTTCTTGCATTCCTCGGCCCAGGCTGCGCTCTTGGTCATGTCTTCCATCATCTTGACCATCGCCGCCTTGTCCTCGTCCGAGACGTCCGGCGGAGCGAAGACGCCACGCCAGTTGAACAGTTCGACGTCGATGCCTGACTCTTTCAGCGTCGGCGCGTCGATGCCCTCCTGGCGCTTGTCGGACGAGACGGCGAGCACGCGCAGCGTGCCGGCCTTGACCTGTTCGGAGAATTCGCCGTAGCCGGAAATGCCGCCGGCCACCTGGTTGCCGAGGAGGGCTGCCAGCGCCTCGCCGCCGCCGGCGAACGGCACGTAGGAGATCTTGGTGGGGTCGACGCCCGCCGTCTTGGCCATCAGGCCGAACAGGATGTGGTCGGAGCCACCGGCGGAACCGCCGGCGACCGGCACCTTGGTCGGGTCTTCCTTCAGCGCGGCGATGAAGTCGGCGACGGTCTTGAACGGCGAGGCGGCCGGTACCACCAGCGCCTCGAACTCGCCGGTGAGCCGCGCGATCGGCGTCACCTGATCGAGCTTGACGGCCGACTTGTTGGCGATGATCGCGCCGACCATGACCATGCCGCCGACCATCAGGGTGTTGCCCTTGCCCTTGTAGCGGCTGACGAACTGCGGCAGGCCGACCGTGCCGCCGGCGCCGCCGACATTGGTGATCTGCGATCCGGAAATCAGCTTATCCGTGCGCAGCACCTGATCCATGGTGCGCGCCGTCTGGTCCCAGCCGCCGCCGGGCGCCGCCGGAACGAAGATTTCGAGTTGCGGTGCGTCCGCCGCGAATGCAGGGCCAACCGAGGCGGCAAGGCCGATGGCGGCCGTGCTCGCCAGAAATGCGCGTCTGTTCAGCATGGTGTCTCCTCCCGATTGCGGTGCCTTCTTCGGCACCTTTCTCAACGCTACCCGACAGCGGACGCGCTTCGGCAAAAATCGAGCAGATCGAAACCGCGCTGTCAACGAAAACACCGCGTAAGGATCGCTCAGGCGTCGTTTGCCCGCTCCAGCAGGATGGTCGGCTCATCGTGGTAGGTCGTGCGGGCGTATTCACGATAGCCGCATTTGCGGGCGACGCCGAGCGACGCGGCGTTTTCGGGATCGATGATGCAGACGGTGCGGGGCGCTCGCAAGTCTCCGTCCGCCCATTCCAGCATCCGCCGCACGATCTCGCCGCCCAGCCCCTTGCCGTGCATGTCTGAGGTGAGCGACCAGCCGGCTTCGGGCAAGCCCTCGATTGAGGGCTCTATAGCGCGCTTGAGGTCGTGGAAGCCGGCCTCGCCGATGAAACGGCCGCTTGCTCTGTCTTCGATGGCCCAGAAGCCGAAGCCGATCAGCGACCACATGCCGGGATGGCGCAGCAGCCGCTGCCACGTCTCTTCGCGGGTGCGCGCCCTGCCGCCGATGAAGCGGAAGACGGCCGGATCGGCGCCCATGGCGCAATAGGCGTCGAAATCCTCCAGCCGGTGCGGACGCAACAGCGTCCGCTCGGTTTCCAGCACCGGCGCGCTCTTATGGATCGTCCCCATGCAGTCTCCTTTTCGGTCGTCTCCACATGCCGGCCTGGCAGGGCGACGGCAAGGTTCAGCATGTCCCTTGCGGAGAGGCAACATCGTCACTTCGCCGATTGTCAGGAGACGTCAGCGGCGTCGACCGGGCGGCTGCGATCATCACCGGGGCGGTGATAGGCTGCGCCGCCGATCAAAGGAAGAAACAGATGGACACCACCGATCTCGTCCTCGCCATCCTGCACCACCTGCTGGTTTTCTCGCTGGCCGGCATCATCGCGGCCGAATTCGTGCTCGTCCGCAACGACATGACCGCCTCGACGGTGCGGCGGCTGGCACGGATCGACCGCCATTACGGCATGGTCGCCATGCTGGTGATCGTCGTTGGCGCGGCGAGGGTCACCTGGGGCCTTAAGGGTTGGGAGTTCTACGTCTACAACTGGGTGTTCTGGGCCAAGATGGCGGCCTTCCTCATCGTCGGGCTCTTATCCATCAAGCCGACGATGCGTTTCCTGGCATGGAGCCGGCAGGCGGGGGCCGATGCGGGCTGGCGGGCTCCCGAAGCGGAACTGGCCTCGGTGCGCTCCGCGCTCAGCGCCGAGGCCGCGGTCTTCCTCGCCATTCCCGTCTTTGCCGCGGCCATGGCACGCGGTTACGGCTTCTAAAGCGTGTCGCGATCTTTCGGATTCGCTCCGCACGCTTCGGATTCTTGATTTTACGCATGTCTTTGTCCCGGAACCGGGTCCCACTTTCGGGAGACATGCTTTAGGCGACGGTTTCCCCCGGCGCCGGGCCGAGCGGCCCGATCTCGACCAGGGGGGCCGGAATGTTGGTCGTCTTCTCGGCCGATTTGCAGATGTCGGCGATGACGCAGGCCGGGCAGTCGGGCTTGCGCGCCTTGCAGACATAGCGCCCGTGCAGGATCAGCCAGTGATGGGCGTGGCGCATGTATTCGTCCGGGATGACCTCGATCAGCCGTTTCTCAACTTCCTCCGGCGTCTTGCCGGGCGCCAGGCCGATGCGGTTGCCGATGCGGAAAATGTGTGTGTCCACCGCCATGGTGTGCTGGCCGAAAGCGATGTTGAGCACGACATTGGCGGTCTTGCGGCCGACGCCGGGTAGCTTGACCAGTTCGTCGCGGGTCTCCGGCACCTTGCGGCCATGGTCGCGTACCAGCATTTCGGAAAGGGTTGCGACGTTCTTCGCCTTGGCGCGCCATAGCCCGATGGTGCGGATATAGGCGCCGATCTTTTCCTCGCCGAGCGCCGCCATCTTTTCCGGCGTGTCGGCTGCCTTGAACAGCCCTCGCGTCGCCTTGTTGACGCCGGCATCCGTCGCCTGCGCCGACAGCACCACCGCCACCAGGAGCGTGAAGGCGTTGACGTATTCCAGTTCGCCTTTCGGCTCTGGCCGCTGCACCGAAAAGCGGCGGAATATCTCATGCACCTCGGCCTGGCTGTACAGGCAGAACGATTTGGCGGGGCGCGGCCGCACGACAGCGTTGGGGCCGTCGCGCCGGCCGCCCTTCGGAGAGGCTTTGGGGGTGCGGCGATCTTTTGGCTTGGGGGTGCTCATGCAAGCTCCTATAATGGCTGATCATGAGCGATACAAACGCCGCCTCCGCGGCAGCCGGCTTCGCCGCCGACGAGCCGTTTTTCCACGCCTCCCTGACCCCGCACCGGTCTCTCGGCCGTACCGGCTTCATGATCCTGATGGGCGCGCTTCTGTTCGGTTGGCTGGTGACCGGCATCTTCATGCTCTCGCACGGCGCCTGGCCTGTGTTCGGCTTCTTCGGGCTGGACGTGCTCGGCCTCTACCTCGCCTTCCGCGTCAACTACCGCGCCGCCCGCGCCCATGAGGAAGTGTCGGTGTCTCGCACGGCGCTGGATATCCTGAAGGTCGCGCCGTCCGGCAAGGCCCAGTCGCATCATTTCAATCCGTTCTGGGCGAAGTTCTCGGTCGCGCGGCACACCGAGATCGGCATCACCCGCATGGCCGTGGAGGCGCAGGGCCAGGACGTCGCTATCGGCACCTTCCTCAACCCGGACGACCGCGAGAGTTTCGCCGCCGCCTTTTCGCGTGCGCTGGCGCGAGCCAAGGCACGCTGAACCTCACGCCGGCCCGAAGCCGAAGCGCAGCAGGCGACCGATCCGGCGCAGCGCCGGGATCAGTCCCCAGAAGAAGATGAAGATCCTGGCCGGCAGCGTCATGCGTGCCGCCGCTTCCGCGTCGTAGGCGGACCGGTCCTCAATCAGCCGCAGGCCGGGCGCGGCCTGCTCCAGTTCGCGCGGATCGTCGATCGCCCAGTGCAATTCGGCACCTGTGGCCTTGCAGGCGGGGCTGTTCCTGACGAATTTCAGGCCGAGTCCGTTGTAGACCTCGCAGACGATTTCACCGCGCGGCAGGTGCTCGACCAGCGCCGAGAACAGCCGCCGACCCGCTTCCGGCCGAAGGTACGGCGTCAGCCCTTCCGCCACGACCATCGCGGGCCGATCCTTCGGGATTTTGTCGAGCCATTCCAGCTCGACGACCGATGCCGGCACGAGATGACGGTTCGGCTTCGCCGGGTAGAGTTTTCGCCGCAGGTCGATCACTTCGGGATAGTCGACGTCGAACCAGTCCACGCCCGCCGGCGGATCGATGCGCTGGACGCGGGTATCCAGCCCGCAGCCGAGATGCAGCACCACGGCGTCCGCGTTCCGTGCGAGGAAATCGCGCACCCAGTCGTCCATGATGCGCGCCCGCGCCGCCAGGCCGGCAGCCAGGTTGCGGTCGACGCCCAGCCGGGAAAAATCGTAGTCGATCCTGCCGACCGCCTCGTCGGCGAAACGGTCCCGCAGCAGCGAATCCGGCCGGCGGCTTTCAAGCGCCTTGCCGTAGAGCGTGATCAGCAGCGTTTCCTTTTCCTTGCTGAGACGGACCTTTTCGGCGGCCATTCGTTTTCTCCTTCGCGCAGGCTGGCAATCTGGATGCCATGGCGCGAAAGGCAAGTTTCGGGTGGAGGAAGACCGGCGGAAAACCGATATTCGACGCTCAAGGAGACATTGCCATGAACGCCCATATGTCTATGACTGCATCCATGCCGACCATGAAGCCGCAACCCGTGCTCGAACGGGACATCACGCCGGAAGGCGGCGATTACGAGGTGGTGCGCCGCGCCATCGAGAAGATCAGCCTCGACTATCGCGACCAGCCTTCGCTGGAGGTGCTGGCCGAAGCGGTCGGCGAGACGCCGAACGGCCTGCAGAAGCTGTTCACCCGCTGGGCCGGCCTGTCGCCCAAGGCCTTCCTGCAAGCCGTCACGCTCGACCATGCGCGGCGGCTGCTCGATTCCGGCATGCCGCTCCTGGAGACCTCGTTCGAACTGGGCATGTCCGGTCCCGGCCGGCTGCACGACCTGTTCGTCACCCATGAGGCGATGTCGCCGGGCGACTACAAGAGCCGGGGCGCGGGGCTCACCATCCGCTACGGCTATCACATCTCGCCCTTCGGCATCGCGCTGATCATGGTGACCGATCGCGGCCTTGCGGGCCTGGCCTTCACCGATGCCGGCGAGGAGCGCGCGGCACTGGCCGACATGACCGGCCGCTGGCCGAACGCCATCTATGTCGAGGACATGGCCGCAACCGCGCCTTACGCGGCGCGCATCTTCGATCCGGCGCAATGGCGTTCCGACCGGCCGCTCAGGGTCGTCATGATCGGAACCGACTTCCAGCTCCGCGTGTGGGAAGCGCTGCTGCGCGTGCCGATGGGCCGCGCCTGCACCTATTCCGATATCGCCGGGCAGATCGGCCAGCCGACCGCGAGCCGCGCGGTCGGGGCGGCGGTCGGCGCCAATCCGCTGTCCTTCGTCGTGCCCTGCCACAGGGCGATCGGCAAGTCCGGCGCGCTGACCGGCTATCATTGGGGCCTGACCCGCAAGCGCGCCATCCTCGGCTGGGAAGCCGGCCAGTTGGGCGCGGCCTGACCCTTCGCCCGGCGCCGATGCGCCGGGCGATAGGCCAAAAGCCTTGACGCGGCCTCACTTTCGCGTGTCACGATTGCGTCCTTGTCCGGTGCGTCTTATCTATCGCCGGAAAGACGCCGGAATAGACGATGATCCGCTTCCTCTTTCGCCTGGCCGCCATGGTCGCGCTCGCTGTTTCCGTCATCATGGCGGTGCTCGACGCGACCCGCACGGTCGCTGCGGCGCATCTGGTGATGACGCCGCTGAAGACGAGCTGGAACGCGGTCTCGCCCGATACGCTGGGCGCGGCCGAAAGCTTCGTGCGGGAAAAGGTGCAGCCGCTCGTCTGGGATACAGCGGTCGACTGGATCATCAGCCAGCCGGGCTTCGCGGTGTTCGCCGTGCTTGCCCTGCTGCTCTACATGATCGGCTACAAGCCGCAACGAAAGGCCACGCGCTTCGCCGCCGGCTGACGCTGCGCCGGCCGGAAAGGAAAAGACCCCATGTTCTTCCTGAGCGATATGCTGAACAAGAAACTCAACCTGCCGAAGCCGGAGGAGGCGTTGCCCGGTCGCGCCAAGCCGATCCCGACGGCGGCAAAGCACTATGTGCTCAAGCATCCGCTCAAGGGACCTTATCCGGACGGCATGGAGACGGCGCTGTTCGCGCTCGGCTGCTTCTGGGGCGCGGAGCGCCTGTTCTGGCAGGTCGAAGGGGTGTGGGTGACGGCGTCGGGTTATTCCGGCGGCTTCACGCCCAATCCGACCTATCAGGAAACCTGCACCGGGCTCACCGGCCATGCGGAAACAGTGCTTGTCGTCTTCGATCCGAAGATCGTGTCCTACGCCACGCTGCTCAAGATTTTCTGGGAAGCGCACGATCCGACGCAGGGCATGCGCCAGGGCAACGACGTCGGCACCACCTACCGCTCGGCGATCTATACCTTCGATGAGGCGCAATACCAGCAGGCCGTCGCCTCGCGCGATGCCTATCAGGCGTCGCTGAAGGGGGCGGGCCGCGATAGGATCACCACCGAGATCGAGCCGGCCGGCAATTTCTATTTCGCCGAGGAAGAGCATCAGCAGTATCTCGCCAAGAACCCTAACGGCTATTGCGGCCTGAAGGGGACCGGCGTCGCCTGCGCCATCCCCACGGCGGCACCAGCCGCCGCCACGGCCTGACGCGGACTGCCTTTGCCGCCGTCGCGGCGGATTTGCCATGGCGTCCGCCTCCCCCGCCATGGTTTTCCAAAAGGTCAAAATTCCAGGTGAATTTTGTTCGCGAGCGTGCAAGATTGCGCGCAAGCGGGAGGCGTACACTCCTGCCGGAACGCTGTCCGGCAGCCGCTGAGGGGCGGTGGCGGACGGCGCACAAGCAATGAAACCGACAGGGTGTGGATCACATGAAACGTATCGTCCTCGGCCTTCTGGCCGCAACCGCACTGGCTTTTCCGGCCTTGGCCGACGATATCAAGCCGGCGCTCCTCTATGATCTCGGCGGCAAGTTCGACAAGTCGTTCAACGAGGCCGCCTATAACGGCGCCGAAAAGTTCAAGAAGGAAACCGGCATCGACTATGTCGATTTCGAGATTTCCAACGCCTCGCAGCGCGAACAGGCACTGCGCCGCTTCGCCGAAGACGGCCGCAACCCGATCATCATGACCGGCTTCTCCTTCGTCGATTCGCTGACGAAGGTGGCGGCGGACTATCCCGACACCAAGTTCGAGATCATCGACGACGCCGTCGATGCGCCGAACGTGCGTTCGGTGACCTTCAAGGAGAATGAAGGCTCCTACGTCGTCGGCGTCCTGGCGGCGATGGCCTCCAAGAGCCACAAGGTCGGCTTCATCGGCGGCATGGACGTTCCCCTCATCCGCAAGTTCGGCTGTGGCTATGTCGGCGGCGCCAAGGCGGCCGGCGCCACCGACGTGCTCTACAACATGACCGGCGACACGCCGGCGGCCTGGAACGATCCGGCCAAGGGCGGCGAGATCGCCAAGACGCAGATGGACCAGGGCGCCGACGTGATCTACGCGGCGGCCGGCGGCACCGGCGTCGGCGTTCTGCAGGCGGCGGCAGATGCCGGCAAGCTCGGCATCGGCGTCGATTCCAACCAGAACGGGTTGCAGCCCGGCCATGTGCTGACCTCGATGGTCAAGCGCGTGGATGTCGCCGTCTATAACGGCCTGATGGACGCCAAGGACGGCAAGTTCACCGCCGGCGCACAGCATCTCGGCCTGAAGGAAGGCGGCGTCGACTACGCGATGGACGACAACAACAAGGATCTCGTCACCGCCGAGATGAAGGCTGCCGCCGACAAGGCCAAGCAGGACATCATCGACGGCAAGATCGAGGTGCATGACTTCACAACGGACAGCAAGTGCCCGTACTGATCGGTTAGTCTCGTTGAATGCGAACCGCCGGGCATCGTCCCGGCGGTTCTGTTTTGGAGGGGGCCATGGATGACGCGATAGAATTGATGACCGAGCACGACATCGAGCCGGTGGCGCGCTTGCGCATGGCCGCCTTTTTCGACGGTTCCGGTCGCACGCTCGATGAGGATATTGCAGGGTTGCATGGGCTTCTGACCAATGACGACGGTCTCGAAGTCTCGCTTGTCGCGCGTGTCGATGGAGAATTGGCCGGCACGGTACTTCTCGTTCGAGATGAACTCGATGCCGCGCACGAGGTGACGCCGTGGCTGGCAGGGCTGGTTGTGGGGCCGGCCTTCCGCGGTCGCGGGATCGGCGCCGCGCTGGTAAGGGCCGTCGAGGCGCATGGCTGCGCGCAGGGCGTCGAAACCCTGCATCTCTACACCTGGGAGGCACGGCGGTTCTATGCGTCGCTCGGCTGGCGCTCCGTCGAGAGATTCGAAGAGGACGACGGGCCCATGATGCTGATGTCCCGCCGCTTGCCCTATAACCTGCCCGCCAGATAACCCAGCGCGAAGGCCGCGATCAGGCCGAGCGCGACGACGATCGCGCGCCGGTTCGGCAGCGCCTGCAGGCCCATGCCGACAGTGCGTTTCACTGTGCCGATGACTGGCTTTTCGAGGTCAATCCCCGACAGGTCCGCCTGCCGCATCTGCGGCAGGTCGGCGATGCGGGCGACGATCGCCTGCCAGCGTTCGAGAGAAGGGGAGGCCGGCGTTTCCGTCCGGCCGAAGACGTGCATGTCCTCGGCAAGGGCGATAACCGCGTCGCGGAAGGCCGCATCGATCTCCAGGTCGCGTTCCGCCCGCTCGCGCTCGCTCTCGCTCATGCGGCCGAGGATATAGTCGCCTGCGCGCCTGCGCTGCTCGCTCTCGCCGCTTGTGGCGCGATCCGGCACGCGATCCTCCTACCAGTGCGGCGGCTTCGTCACCGGCACGTCCGGCGCCGCCTGCTCCTCCAGCGCCAGGAAACGCTCCGTCAGCGCATCCAGCTTGCGCTGCATCCTGTCCATGACCTTCCACTGCTCGGCGATCTGGCCGGACAGTTCCTCGATCGTGTGTTCCTGCTCGGCGGCGCGGATTTCCAGCGCGATGAGCCGTTCGTCTGCGCTGTCCATGGACGCCTCCCTGCGCCTGTCGTATCCGTTGCGCATCGTCGCTTCCAAGTTGCGGCGAATACGGCGATCGTGACCGCCTTGGAAATTGACAATTGCGCCGCGATTTGTCGAGAGTGGAACGGGAGCGGCGCCGTTGGCAGGGAACTGGCGACGTGTTAGGCGTTTTGACCAAACGATAAAAACACGACGGGAACGACTGCATGGCTGAGGCCGCAATCGAGCTGATCGGCATCAACAAAAGCTTTGGGCCGGTACATGCCAACCGCGACATCAACCTCGAGGTGGCGCGCGGCACCATTCACGGCATCGTCGGCGAGAACGGTGCCGGCAAGTCGACGCTGATGTCGATCCTTTACGGATTTTACCAGGCCGACAGCGGCGAGATCAAAGTCAACGGCAAGCCGGCCTCGATCAAGACCTCCAACGATGCCATCGCTGCCGGCATCGGCATGGTGCACCAGCACTTCATGCTGGTCGACAACTTCACCGTTCTGGAGAACGTCATCCTCGGCGCCGAGAGCAACGCATTGCTCAACTCCTCGATCGCCAAGGCGCGCTCGGAACTGGTCAGGCTGGAACGCGAATACGGCTTGCAGGTCAATCCCGACGCGCTGATCGAGGAACTGCCCGTCGGCTTGCAGCAGCGCGTTGAAATCCTCAAGGCGCTCTATCGCGGCGCCGAAATCCTCATCCTCGATGAGCCGACCGGCGTGCTCACGCCGGCCGAGGCCGACCACCTGTTCCGCATCCTCAAGCAGTTGAAGGAACAGGGGAAGACGGTTGTCCTCATCACCCACAAGCTGCGTGAGATCATGGCGATCACCGACACGGTCTCAGTGATGCGGCAGGGCACGATGGTTGCCACCCGCGAAACGGCCAAGACCACGGTGGAGGAACTGGCTGAACTGATGGTCGGGCGGCGCGTGCTGTTGAGGGTCGACAAGGGCGAGGCCAAGCCCGGCGCCGTCAAGCTCTCGGTGAAGAACCTCGTCGTCCGGGATTCGCGCGGCGTCACCATGGTCGACGATGTGTCGTTCGAGGTGCGCGCCGGCGAGATCGTCGGCATCGCCGGCGTCGCCGGCAACGGCCAATCGGAGCTTCTGGAGGCGATTTCCGGAATCCGCAACGCGGTTTCCGGCAGTGCGATGTTGGACGGCAAGCCGATCGACCTGACCGGTGCTGCCGATCCCGGCGAGTTGCGCGAGCGCGGGCTGGCGCATGTGCCCGAGGACCGCCATCATGTCGGACTGGTTCTGGCTTTCGAGGAGAACGAGAATTCCATTCTCGGCTATCACGACGATCCGCGCTACCTGAAGGGGCCGCTGCTCAACATCGACGCGATTGTCGCCGACGCCAAAGACAAGATCGAGAAATACGACATAAGGCCGTCCAATCCGCGGCTGAAGACCGCCAATTTTTCCGGCGGCAACCAGCAGAAGATCGTGCTGGCGCGGGAAATCGAGCAGGATCCCGGCGTCCTCATCGTCGGCCAGCCGACACGCGGCGTCGATGTCGGCGCCATCGAGTTCATCCACAAGCGGCTGATCGCTATGCGCGACGCCGGCAAGGCGGTGCTTCTGGTGTCGGTCGAACTGGACGAGATCCGCTCGCTGTCCGACCGTATCCTGGTGATGTTCGCCGGCCGCATCGTCGGCGAACGCGGGCCGGAAGCCGGCGAAGGCGAGCTCGGCCTGTTGATGGCCGGCGTCGAGCAGAAGGAAGCGGCGGAATGAGCGCGCCCTACGCCAAGTTGCCCGCCTGGGCCGATTACGGACTGATCCCCCTCGTCAACCTCGCCGTCGCCTTCATCGTCGCCGGGCTGGTGGTGCTTCTGGTTGGCGAGAACCCGTTCCGCGCCGCCGTCATCCTGGTCGAGGGCGCGTTCGGGCGCGGGCAGGGCATCGCCTATACGCTGTTCTATGCCACCACCTTCATCTTTTCCGGCCTCTCGGTTGCGGTGGCCTTCCATTGCGGGCTGTTCAACATCGGCGGCGAGGGGCAGGGCTATATCGCCGGCCTCGGCATCGCCATCGTATGCCTCAGCCTCGACAGCGTGCTGCCGTGGTATCTGCTCTTTCCCATCGCCATCGCGGCGGCGGCCCTGTTCGGCGCGCTGTGGGCGCTGATTCCGGCATGGTTGCAGGCCAAGCGCGGCTCGCACATCGTCATCACGACGATCATGTTCAACTTCATCGCCGCCTCGATCATGGTCTACATGCTGGTGGACGTCATCAAGCCGGTCGGCGCGATGGCGCCGCAGACGCGCAATTTCCTCGACGGCGCGCAATTGCCGAAGCTGAACTGGCTGATCGAGCTGTTCGGTTTCGCGAAGATCCGCTCGGCGCCGTTCAACATCTCCTTCATCCTGGCGCTGGTGATGGCCTGGCTGGTGTGGCTTCTGATCTGGCGCACGAAGCTCGGCTACGAGATGCGCACCTACGGTTTCTCGCCGAAGGCGGCCCGCTATGCCGGCATTTCGGAAACGCGCATCATCCTCGTCACCATGATGATCTCGGGCGCGCTGTCGGGCATGATGGCGCTCAACCCGACCATGGGCGACCAGCACAACGTGGCACTGGACTTCGTCTCCGGTGCAGGCTTCGTCGGTATCGCGGTGGCGCTGATGGGACGCTCGCATCCGGTCGGCATCGTGCTCGCCTCGATCCTGTTCGGCATGCTCTACCAGGGCGGCGCCGAGCTTTCCTTCGAGATGCCCAACATCAGTCGCGACATGATCGTCATCATCCAGGGGCTCGTCATCCTGTTCGCCGGCGCGCTGGAGCATATGTTCCGCCCCGCTATTCAGGCCCTGTTCGCCTCGCTCAGCCCGAAATCGGTCGGCATGGCGGAAGCGGGCAAGGGAGCCTGAGATGGATTTCTTCAACGTCGCCGTCCAGACGCTGGACTCCACCATCCGCCTGTCGGTGCCGCTGCTGCTTGCCTGCCTCGCCGGGCTCTATTCCGAGCGGTCGGGCATCTTCGACATCGGGTTGGAAGGCAAGATGCTGGCCGGCGCCTTCGCGTCCGCCGCCGCCGCCTCGGTGTTCCATTCCGCCTGGATCGGGCTTGGCATGGGCATCCTGATCTCGGTGGCGCTGGCGCTGGTGCACGGCTTCGCCTCCATCACCCATCGCGGCAACCAGATCGTCTCGGGCGTGGCGATCAACTTCGTCGCCGCCGGCTCCACCATCATCCTCGGCCAGGCCTGGTTCCAACAGGGCGGCCGCACCCCGGCGCTGGCGCCGGGGGAGCGCTTCGAGGCGATCGTCTTTCCCGGCGCCGACGCCATCAGGGATGTGCCGATCATAGGGCCGATCTATTCCGAGTTGATCTCGGGCCATTCGCTGCTGGTCTACATTGCCTTCCTGGCGGTGCCGTTCACTTGGTGGGTGTTGTTCCGCACCCGCTTCGGGCTGCGGCTGCGCGCCGTCGGCGAGAATCCGGCGGCAGTCGACACGGCCGGCATCTCGGTGGAATGGCTGCGCTACCGCGCCGTCATCTGCACCGGCATCCTGACGGGCATCGCCGGTGCCTATCTGGCGATGGTGCAGAACGCCGGCTTCGTCAAGGACATGACCGCCGGCAAGGGCTTCATCGCGCTGGCCGCGCTGATCTTCGCCAAGTGGAAGCCGGTCAACGCCATGTTCGCCTGCCTTCTGTTCGGCTTCCTCGATGCGATCGCCATCCGCCTGCAAGGTTCGCCGCTGCCGGTCATCGGCAAGGTGCCGGTGCAGTTCATGCAGGCGCTGCCCTATGTGCTGACCGTGGTGCTGCTCGCCGGCTTCATCGGCAAGGCCATCCCGCCGAGAGCCGGCGGCGTGCCCTATGTCAAGGAAAGGTAGAATGGGGGAGTAGGGGATAGGAAACCGCCCATCGCTTCTGCTTCCCGTCCGCGACTCGCTGTTCGCTTGGAAAAGTCCATGTCACACGATCTCTACCTCGCTGCCAAGGCTGCCATGGCGAAAGCCTATGCGCCCTATTCCAAATTCCCTGTCGGCGCGGCGATCCGCACCGAGGACGGCCGCATCTTTGCCGGCGCCAACATCGAGGTGGCTTCCTTCCCGGAAGGCTGGTGTGCCGAGACGACGGCACTCGGCCACTACATCATGGGCGGCGGCGGCAGGATCGTCGAGATCGCCGTGATCGCCGAGCGGATGGCGAAATGCACGCCCTGCGGCGGCTGCCGCCAGAGGCTGGCGGAGTTCGCAGGCCCCGAGGCGAAGCTCTATCTGTGCGACGAAACCGGCGTGGCGGAAACCGTGACGATGGGTGATATGCTGCCTTACGGTTTCCGTGGCGATACATGGACATGAAGCAGAAGGCATGAAGGAAGCGATCGATCTTCTGGTGGAAAGGCTGGACGGACTGGTGCCGCAGGCGGCGCTGGTGCTGGGTTCCGGGCTGGGCGTCCTCGCCGGCGAGGTCGAGGACGCGGTGCGCATTCCCTATGCCGACTTGCAGGGTTTTCCGGCGAGCGGCGTCACCGGCCATGCCGGCGAGGTGGTGGCCGGCCGCTTCGGCGGCAAGCCGGTGCTGATGCTGGCCGGCCGTGCCCACTATTACGAGCACGGCGACGCCGCCGTCATGCGCCCGGTCATCGAGACGCTGGCCGGCATCGGCGTGACCCGGCTCATCCTCACCAATGCCGCTGGTTCGCTGGATCCCGAGATGCTGCCGGGTTCGGTTATGCTGGTCACCGATCACATCAATTTCTCCGGCTCCAATCCGCTGTTCGGCGAGCCGACCGACCGCCGCTTCGTCGGCCTGACGGAGGCCTACGACGCCGGTCTGCGCGCGGTCATCGAGCGGGCGGCCGAGGCGGTGGATATCCACCTCCACAAGGGCGTCTACATGTGGTTCTCCGGCCCGTCCTTCGAGACGCCGGCTGAAATCCGCATGGCGCGCATCATGGGCGCCGACGCTGTCGGCATGTCGACGGTGCCGGAGGTCATCCTGGCCCGTTTCTACGGCCTCAAGGTCGCGGCTTGCTCGGTCATCACCAACCTCGCCGCCGGCATGACGGGGGCGGAGCTGTCGCACCAGGAAACCAAGGACATGGCGCCGCTCGGCGGCGCGCGGCTCGCCTCGGTGCTGAGGAAGGTGTTCGAGGATGGCATGCTGGAAGGATAGTTAGGCAAGCCATGCTCCCGCAGGAAATCATCCGCAGGAAACGCGACGGCCTGAAGCTGTCGGCGGAGGAGATCGCCGCCTTCGTCGCCGGGCTGACCGACGGTTCGGTGGCTGACGCTCAGGCGGGCGCCTTCGCCATGGCGGTGCTGTTGCGCGGCATGAGCCGCGAGGAGGCGGTGGCGCTGACGATGGCCATGCGCTCTTCCGGCGACGTGCTCGACTGGTCGGACCTGCCGGGTCCCGTCACCGACAAGCATTCCACCGGCGGTGTCGGCGACAACGTCTCGCTGATGCTGGCGCCCATCGTGGCGGCCTGCGGTGCCTTCGTGCCGATGATCTCGGGAAGAGGTCTCGGCCATACCGGCGGCACGCTGGACAAGATGGATGCCATTCCCGGCTATGCCAGCCAGCCGGACATCGCCCTGTTCCGCAAGGCCGTACGCGAGACCGGCTGCGCCATCATCGGCCAGACCGGCGACCTAGCGCCGGCCGACAAGCGGCTCTATGCCATCCGCGATGTCAGCGGCACGGTGGAATCGGTGCCGCTGATCACCGCCTCCATCCTGTCGAAGAAACTGGCGGCGGGGCTCGGTTCGCTCGTGCTCGACGTCAAGGTCGGCAACGGCGCCTTCATGGAACGCCCGCGCGAGGCGGCGAAGCTGGCGTCCAGCCTTGTCGAAGTGGCGAACGGGGCCGGGCTTGCGGCGACCGCGCTGGTCACCGGCATGAGCGAGCCGCTGGCGTCCTGCGCCGGCAATGCGGTCGAGGTGATGAACGCCGTCGATTTCCTCACCGGACGTCGGCGCGACCGGCGGCTGGGTGAGGTGACGTTGGCGCTCGCCGCCGAGATGCTGCATTCGACAGGGCTGGCGGCCTCCAACCAGGACGGCCTGCGCCGCGCTGCCGAGGCGCTGGAGGGAGGCCGCGCCGCCGCCGTGTTCGGACGCATGGTGGCAGCCCTTGGCGGACCGGCGGATTTCGTCGAGCGGGCCGCCGCCTATCTGCCCGCAGCGCCTGTCGTCCGTAAGGTCGAGGCACGGCGGGCCGGCTTCGTCACCGGCATCGAGACGCGGGAGATCGGGCTTGCCGTCGTTGAACTCGGCGGCGGACGCAGGCGTCCGGACGACAAGGTCGATCCGGCCGTCGGCCTGACAGAATTGCTGCCGGTCGGGGCGGAAGTCCGCGCCGGCGATGCGCTGGCGCTGGTCCATGCACGCGGCGAGGCGCAAGCCGAGGTGGCGATCGCGGCGGTCCGCGATGCCTATGCGATCGGCCCGGCCAAGCCGCCGCCGGAGAAGGTGATCATCCGGCGCATCGCCGCTCGTTGACGGAAAAGGCCGGGCGATCGCGCACCCGGCCTGTGGCAGAGAATGGGCCGATTCAATGCCGAGGCGTCAACAAGGCGACTACGATGGCGGCTGACAGTGCGGCGAGGCCGAAGAGGACGAACGGGCCGAGCACGCCGACATGGTCCACCAAGAGCCCGCCGAAGACGGCGCCGGAGGCGATGGCCACCTGGAAGGCCGTCACCATCAGGCCACCAGCGCTCTCGGCCTGCTCGGGCGCGGCGCGGATCATCCAGGTCTGCACGCTGACCGGTACGCCGCCGAAGCCGAAGCCCCACAGGGCGATGCCGATCGCGGCGAAGAGCGGCGATGCACCGGCTATAACCAGGATGAGGGCTGCGACGGCCATGATCAGCGGCGCCAGGCTGAGCGCCAGCCTGAGGCTGCGGCCGGCGACGAAACCGCCGGCGAGGTTGCCGAAGAAGCCGGCGACGCCGAAAGCGAGCAGGACCAGCGAGATCGTCTCGATGTCGAGGACGGGGACTTGCTCGAGGAAGGTGCGTACATAGGTGAAGCCGGCGAAATTGCCCGACGCCACCAGCAGGATGGCGATGAGCCCGATGCGGATCATGCGGTTGCGGCCGACGTCGAACAGGGCGCGCACGCTCGCCACGTCGAGCGGCGGCAGGCGCGGAATGGTCGCAAGCTGGACTGCAAGCGTCAGCACGCCGATGACGGCGCCGAGCAGGAAAGTGGCGCGCCATCCCCAAAGGTCGCCGAGATAAGCGCCGATCGGGGCGGCACACACGGTGGCGACCGATACGCCGGTGAGGATGATCGACATGGCGCGCGGCAGCATCGCGGCCGGTACCAGCCGCATCGCGATGGCGCCCGACATCGCCCAGAAACCGCCGAGGCCGACGCCCAGAACGACGCGGGCAAGCAGAAGCATGGGCAGCGATGTGGCGAAGGCGGCGAGCAGGTTGGAGGCCACCAGCAGCACCGTCAGCCCCCACATGACATGGCGGCGGTCTATGGTGCGGGTGAGGATGGCGAGCGTCGGCGCGGTGACGGCCGCGACAACGGCCGTCGCCGTCACCGCCTGTCCGGCGGCACCCTCGCTGACGCCGAGATCGGTGGCCAGCGGAGTGAGCAGGCTGGCGGGCAGGAATTCCGTCGTTACCAAGCCGAACACGCCGAGCGTCAGCGAGAGAACGGCGCCCCATGCCGGGTCGGATCGCTCTTTCGGAACCGACGGCGCCGGCGATGCGGCGTCGTCCAGGGTGGCGTCGGCGACGCCTATGGCTGTCTGGCTCATTTGTGAATCTCCGTCAGGATGGACACGGAAAATGGGTGGCGGACTCTGGAGTTTCCATGCTAGAAACGCCAACATGCTTGACCGTTCGTCCAAATTTCCCATCACCGGCGATCCGCTGACCGACATATTGCGAGGACTGCGGCTCGATGGCGTCGAATATGCCCGCTGCGAGATGCGGGCGCCGTGGGGATTGGAGTTTCCCGCACAGGCGGCGGCGCGCTTCCACTTCGTCGGTTCGAGCGGCTGCTGGCTGCGGCAACCCGACGGCGAATGGGTGGAACTGCAAGCCGGCGACGCGGTGCTGTTGCCGCGCGGCGGCGCGCATGCGCTGGCGAGCGAGCCGGATGGCCGCACGAAGGCGGTCGGCGACTGCCGGAGCGCGGAAATCTGCAAGAACGTCTATTGCCTGACCAATGAGGGCGCGGCCTGCCAGCAGCCGACGCTGCTGTTCTACGGCAGCATGTATTTCAACATCGACAGCCTGCATCCGCTGCTCGGCATGATGCCGGAGCTCATGCGCACGCACGGGTTGGAAGCCTATGAGCCGGGCATTCCGCATCTGCTCGATTCGATGGCGCGCGAGGTGACGATGGAGCGCGTCGGCTCCGGCGGAATCTTGGCGCGGCTGGCGGACGTGCTGGCCGCGACCATCATCCGTTCGTGGGTGGAGCGCGGCTGCGGCGATTCCAGCGGCTGGGTGGCGGCGGTGCGCGACCGCGACGTCGGCCGCGTGCTCGCCGCCATCCACCTCGACCCGGCGCGGGACTGGACGGTGGAGGCGCTCGCTCACCTCATGGGCGCTTCGCGCTCCGGCTTCGCCGAACGCTTCGCGGCAACCGTCGGCAAGCCGCCGCTGAAGTACGTCACCGAAGTGCGGATGCACCAGGCTCGCCAGTGGCTGATGCGCGACCACGCCCGCATCGCCGTGGTCGCCGCGCGGCTGGGCTATGAATCGGAAGCGGCCTTCAGCCGCGCCTTCAAGCGGGTGATCGGCGCGCCGCCCAGCCGTTTTCGCGGCGAAGAGGCGGACGGCGCGGCTTAGGCGCGGCCTTGTCTGCCGATGGCGTGCGGCTATTGCGCCAGAAGCAGCTTTCCGTCCTGCACCTGGAATTTGTCGAGCCGCCGCAGGAAGCTCATGCCGATGAGGGTCGTTGCGAGCGCCTTGTCATCCAGCACGACGGCGGGAACGTGATCGACGGCGATCCTGCCGATCTGCAGCGAGGCGATCTCGACGACAGCCGCCTTGACCTTGCCGTTGGCGGTGTCGACCTCGCGGTCGAAATCCGAGGGGCTCAAGGAAATACCGGCCCGGCTGGCGGTCGAGCGGTTGAGAGCGACCACGGTGGCGCCGGTATCCACCATCGCCTCCACCGGCCTGCCGTTGACCTTGAAGGACGCCACGAAGTGCCCGCGCGCGTCGGCCTGTAGCAGCACCTTGCGGCCGAGCGGCTGCTGTGTGGCCTCGCGAACGGCGCTCACAGGCATTGGCGGAGCAACGTCGCGGGCGGCTGGCCGGCTCATGGCGAGATCGAGCAGGCGCTCGAAGGCCTGCGGGTGCGCCTGATAGAGCATCGGCACAGAGGCCGACGAGCCGGCGCACAGGCCGAGGATGAGAAGTTTGCGCAGCATCGCCGAACCCTGTGAGGAGCGCCATCCTCGCAGGTCTTGGTGTGCGGCGGCTTAATGCTTCCGGCAGGTCGGGCACGTGGCGTGCGGTTGGGTAAACCGGACCTTAATGCCGGTCGCTGCGGATGCTACTTCGTGCCGTACATGCGGTCGCCGGCGTCGCCGAGGCCGGGCAGGATATAGCCCTTCTCGTTCAACTGCCGGTCGATCGAAGCGGTGAAGACGGGCACGTCGGGATGCGCCTTGGTGAAGCGCTCGATGCCTTCGGGTGCGGCCAGCAGGCACAGGAAGCGGATGTTGGTCGCGCCCCGGCCCTTCAGCTTGTCGATGGCGGCGATGGCCGAATTGGCGGTTGCCAGCATCGGGTCGACGACGATGACCAGGCGGTCGGCGAGGTCGCTCGGCGCCTTGAAGAAATATTCCACCGCCTCCAGCGTCTCGTGATCGCGGTAGAGGCCGACATGGGCGACGCGGGCGGCCGGCACGAGGTCGAGCAGGCCTTCAAGCAGGCCGTTGCCGGCACGCAGCACCGAGGCGAAGACCAGTTTCTTGCCCTCGAGGATCGGCGCGTCCATCACCTCCATCGGCGTCTCGATCTTCGTCGTCGTCAATTCGAGGTTGCGGGTGACCTCGTAGCCGAGCAGCAGGGAAATCTCGCGCAGCAGGCGGCGAAACCCAGCCGTCGACGTGTCCTTGTTGCGCATGATGGAAAGCTTGTGCTGCACAAGCGGGTGATCGACGACGGTGACGCCCTGCATGATGTGCTCCGGCAACGAAAAAGGGTGAATGGTGAATAGTGAATGGTGAATGGTTTGGCGAGTCTTTGTCGAGCCCCAGCGCCGCTGGGTCCACAATTGACAAGGCGTCAGCCTCGCTCAATCCCACCATTCACCATTCACCATTCACCATTCACCATTCACCGGCCAAGCCGCGCCAGCAGCGCCGCTTTCGTCTTCCGGTCGACGAAAGCCGCTTCGATCGCCGTGCGGGTGAGGGCCGTAAGCGCCTTGTCGTCCATGCCGAAATGATCGCGGCCGACCTCGTATTCGCGTTTCAGCGAGGTGTGGAAATAGGGCGGGTCGTCGGAATTCAGCGTCACCTTGCAGCCGGCGCTTTTCAGCGCCGGGAAGGGATGGTTGGCGAAATCGGGGAAGACGCCGAGCGCGACGTTGGAGCCGGGGCAGCATTCCAGAATGACGCCATTGCCAGCGATGCGGCGCACGAGATCGGGGTTCTCGACGGCGCGCACGCCGTGGCCGATGCGGGAAGGACGGATGTGATCGAGGGCGGCGGCGACGCTTTCCCAGCCCATCAGTTCGCCGGCATGCACGGTGATGCCCAGTCCCGCCTCGCGGGCGATCTCGAAGGCACGCACGTAGTCCTCAAGGTCGCCGATGCGTTCGTCGCCGGCCATGCCGAAACCGGTCACCAGCGCGTTGCCGCATCTCGCCGCGAAGCGTGCCGCCTTCTCCACCGCCTCGACGCCGGCATGGCGCAGGCCGACGACGATCATGCGCCCCTCGATGCCGGTTCTTGCCGTGGCGCGGGCGATCCCTTCGCCGAGCGCGTCGGTATAGGCCTTGGCCGACAGGCCTGCGCCGGCGGCGTGGTCGGGCGAGATGAAGATTTCCGAATAGATGGCGCCGTCGCGTGCCAGGCTAGTCAGGTAATGGTCGGCCAGCAGCGCATAGTCCTCCTCGGAGCGGAACAGACCGGCGGAAAAGTCGTAGGCGGCGAGGAAGGAGGTGAAATCGTGCCAGACGAAGGCGCCGTCGCGGATGAAGGGGCTTGGATCGGCATCGTATTTGCGCGCCTGAC
Organism: Ollibium composti; assembly: GCF_004801285.1. Classification (GTDB taxonomy): domain Bacteria; phylum Pseudomonadota; class Alphaproteobacteria; order Rhizobiales; family Rhizobiaceae; genus Mesorhizobium; species Mesorhizobium composti. The sequence goes on along the minus strand of NZ_SSNY01000004.1, from coordinate 290,386 downwards.
GCAGGACGAGATCGGGGTGCGCCGCCCCTTCGATGTGGCAGTGCAACTCGGCTTTCAGAGGCATGCAAGCATCCTGTGGTCGCGCGGCCGAGCGCCGCGCCTTAAACAATAGCGCCCGGTATTCCGATCGGCTATGGTCCCGCCGATTTTGTGACGGATCGAAATTATGTCAGTCGAACGCACCACCGCCGCAGGCGGCATGGAAACCTCCTATGGCTTTCGCACCGTCGGCCAGGGCGAGAAGCAGCCGCTGGTGAACGAGGTGTTCCACAAGGTCGCCGACCGCTACGACCTGATGAACGACCTGATGTCGGCCGGCATGCACCGGCTGTGGAAGGACGCCATGGTCGCCTGGCTCAACCCGCCGAAACGTCCGGGCTGGCGGGTACTGGACGTGGCCGGCGGCACCGGCGACATCGCCTTCCGCATCGTCAAGGCGAGCGGCCACAACGCGCACGCGACGGTGCTCGACATCAACGGCTCGATGCTGGCGGTCGGGCGTGACAGGGCCGGGAAGAACGGGCTTGCCGCGCAGGTCGATTTCGTCGAGGCGAATGCCGAGGAACTGCCCTTCGAGGACGGCACGTTCGACGCCTATACGATCGCCTTCGGCATCCGCAACGTGCCCCGCATCGAGGTGGCGCTGGCGGAAGCTTTTCGCGTTCTGAAGGTGGGCGGGCGATTCCTGTGCCTCGAATTCTCGGATGTGGAGATGCCGCTGCTCGACAAGGCCTACGAGGCATGGTCGTTCAACGCCATCCCGAAGATCGGCAAGGCGGTGACGGGCGACGGCGAGCCTTATTCCTATCTGGTCGAGTCGATCGCCAAGTTCCCGAACCAGCAGAATTTCGCTTCCATGATCGAGCGCGCCGGCTTCGGCCGCGTCACCTTCCGCAACTACTCCGGCGGCATCGCGGCCGCCCATTCGGGCTGGAAGCTTTGACGGATCTTCTCCTGGCAGGAATGGCTGCATGAGTTCCATCGGCGCTGCTTTCCGGCTCGTCCGGGCCGGCTGGGTGCTGGTGCGCGAGGGCGTCGTCGCCGCCCTGCCGGGTGACGAGCTTTCCGGCGCGCCGAAATTCGGCTGGCGCGTCGCCCGGCTGCTGGCGCGGCGCCGGGCCTTGCGGCACGGGCGCGGCGACCGGCTGGCGCGCGCCGTGGCACGGCTCGGCCCGTCCTACGTCAAGCTCGGCCAGTTCCTGGCGACCCGGCCGGACGTCGTCGGCAACGACATCGCCGTCGATCTTGCCATGTTGCAGGACAAGATGCCGACCTTCCCCATGGCGGAGGCGACCGCCGAGGCGGCGGCCTCGCTCGGCCGGCCGGTGGGCGATCTCTACGCAAGCTTCGGCGAAGCGGTGGCGGCCGCCTCGATCGCGCAGGTGCACCCGGCCGAAGTCGTCTATGACGGCGTGCCGAAAAAAGTGGCGGTGAAGGTCATCCGGCCCGGCGTGCGACGGCGTTTCCAGCACGACCTCGAAAGCTTCTTCCTCGCCGCACGCCTGCAGGAAAAGTACATTCCGTCGGCGCGCAGGCTGAGGCCGGTAGAGGTGACCGAGACGCTGGCCCAGACCACCAAGGTGGAAATGGATCTCAGGCTGGAAGGGGCCGCCCTTTCCGAACTCGGCGAGAATACGAAAGACGATCCGGGCTTTCGCGTACCCTCCGTCGACTGGGAGCGAACCGGCCGCGACGTGCTGACGCTGGAATGGGTCGACGGCATCAAGATGAACGACGTCGCCGCTCTTGCTGCGGCTGGGCACGACCTCAAAGCGATCGCCGCCAATCTTATCCAGTCTTTCCTGCGCCATACGCTGCGCGACGGCTTCTTCCATGCCGATATGCATCCCGGCAACCTTTTCGTGGAGGCCGACGGCACCATCGTCGCGGTCGATCTCGGCATTGCCGGGCGACTGGGCAAGAAGGAGCGGCGGTTCCTCGCCGAAATCCTCTACGGCTTCATCACGCGTGATTACCTGCGCGTCGCCGAGGTGCATTTCGAGGCCGGCTACGTGCCGGCTAAGCACGATGTCGCCGCCTTCGCCCAGGCGATCCGCGCCATCGGCGAGCCGATCCACGGCCAGCCGGCCGAGACGATCTCGATGGCGCGGCTTTTGACGCTGCTGTTCGAGGTGACCGAACTGTTCGACATGCAGACGCGGCCGGAACTGATCCTGCTGCAAAAGACCATGGTGGTGGTGGAGGGTGTTGCGCGCACGCTCGATCCGGCTTTCAACATGTGGAAGACCTCCGAGCCGGTGGTAGGCGACTGGATCCGTGGCAATCTCGGACCGAAGGGCCTGCTCACCGACGCGCGGGACGGCGTGCACGCGCTGGTGTCGCTGGCGCGCCAGGCTCCCGACCTCGCCGCCCGTGCCGAGCGGCTGTCGCGCGAGGTCGACGCCATGGCCGAGCACGGCCTGCGCTTCGACGCCGCGACCGCCGAGGCGATCGGCAAGGCCGAGGCTCGCCATTCGCGGTCAGGCCGGCTGGCGCTGTGGGTGATCGCGGCAGCGCTGGTGTGGATCGCCTGGAAGCTGGTGTAGCCTGAGTGCCGACTAGTTCTGACAGCAATGCTGTCATTGAAAGCAATGCTGTCATCGCCTATATTGGCCGGCATGAGCACCGTCACGGTCAGAAATCTCGATGAATCCGTCAAGCAGGCGCTCCGCGAGCGTGCGGCCGGCCATGGCGTGTCCATGGAGCAGGAAATAAGGGACGCCCTTGCGCGGGATGTCCGCAACGGTCCCGGCCGGCGGCCGAAAGCGTCCCTGGAAGAGATCATGCGACTTTCGCGCAAACCTGATCGACCTTTCGATTTCGAGCAGGCTCAGGACGAGGTTTGGGACTATCTCTATAAAAGCGACAAGCCGAGGTGATCGTCGTCGATACCTCCGCGCTGTTCGCGTTTCTTGCCGCCGAGCCTGAAGCTGAAGCTCTGGCGGGTCGAATGCAGGTCGAGCCGGTTCTTGTCTCCGCACCGACCTGGGTCGAAGCGGGTATTGTCGTCGGGAACAAGCTCGGCCTCGATGGCGCAAGGCGCCTGCATGCTCTCGCGGCCGGTCTGCAATTCGACATTGTCGCCTTCGATCAGGATCTTGCCGAAGTGGCCGTATCGGCCCATGTGCGTTTTGGTCGAGGCTCCGGGCATCCGGCGAATCTCAACCTGGGTGATTGTTTCTCCTATGCGCTTGCCAAGACGCGGAACCTGCCGCTGCTTTTCAAGGGCAACGATTTCATCCATACCGACATCGTGCCGGCGCTCGGGCCGGTCTGACAGCAGGCGCATCGATCATGGGCGAAACTCTTACGGCCAAGCGCATCCTGCTCATCGTCGGCGGCGGCATCGCCGCTTACAAGGCGCTCGACCTGATCCGACGGCTGCGCGAGCGCGGGGCGTCCGTGCGCGCGGTGATGACGGCGGCGGCACAGCAATTCGTCACGCCGCTTTCGGTCGGCGCACTGACGGCCGATCATGTCTTCACCGACCTGTTCGACCGGCAGGACGAGCAGGACGTCGGCCACATCAGGTTGGCGCGGGATACCGACCTGATCGTCGTAGCACCCGCCACCGCCGACCTGATGGCGAAGCTCGCCAACGGCCATGCCAACGATCTTGCTTCGGCGGTGTTGCTCGCCACCGACAAACCGGTGCTGATGGCGCCGGCGATGAATCCGAGGATGTGGACGCATCCGGCGACGCGGCGCAACCGCGCCACCTTGGAGAAGGACGGCGTGCATTTCGTCGGGCCGGGCAAAGGCGAGATGGCCGAACGCGGCGAGGCCGGCGAAGGGCGCATGGCCGAGCCATTGGAGATCGTCGCCGCCGTCGAGGCGCTGCTGGGCGGTGGGGAAAAGCCGCTCGCCGGCCGCAGGATCATCGTCACCTCGGGGCCGACGCATGAGCCGATCGATCCGGTGCGCTACATCGCCAATCGGTCGTCCGGCAAGCAGGGCCATGCCATCGCGGCGGCTCTTGCGAAACTTGGAGCGGATGTGCGGCTGGTCTCCGGCCCGGTGACGATCGCCGATCCAGTTGGCGTAGCCACGACCCATGTCGAGACGGCAAGGCAGATGCAAGCGGCGGTGGAAGCGCTGTTGCCGGCCGATGCCGCGGTCTTCGTCGCCGCCGTCGCCGACTGGCGCACGGCTGCGGAATCGGGCGAGAAGATCAAGAAGGTGGCGGGCGAGGGGCCTCCGGCGCTGCAGATGGTGGAGAACCCGGACATCCTTGCTGGCGTCGGCCATCATGCGAAGCGGCCGGCGCTGGTCGTCGGCTTCGCGGCCGAGACGCAGTCCATCTTGAAGAATGCCGAGGCCAAGCTGAAGAAGAAGGGTGCCGATTTCATCGTCGCCAACGACGTGTCGCAGGGCAGCGGCATCGGCGAAGCCGGCGTCATGGGCGGCGACCGCAACCGCGTGCGCATCGTCTCGAAATCGGGCATCGAGGAATGGCCCGAAATGGGCAAGGACGAGGTGGCGGCGCGGCTGGCGGCACTGATCGCCGAAAAGCTGAAGACGGTGGCCGTCTGGTCGGAACCGGATGGCGGTCGATCCGTTCCTCCCCGCCAATTCCGGCGAGGAGAACGATGATGAAGACATTGGCCGATATTTTCGAGCATACGCTGCAGGACGTCTACTATGCCGAGAACGCCATCACCAAGGCGTTGCCGAAGGTTGCCAAGGCGGTCAAGGATGCCAAGCTGAAGGACGCGCTCGAAGGCCACCTGAAAGAAACCAAGGGCCAGATCGTCAAGCTCGACAAAGTCTTTTCCAGCCTCGGCAAGAAGGCCAAGGGCGAGAAGTGCGACGCCATCGAGGGGCTGATCAAGGAAGCGGACGGGTTGATGGAAGAAGGCTCGGGCCCCGCGCTCGACGCCGGCCTGCTGGCGGCCTGCCAGGCGGTCGAGCACTATGAGATCGCGCGCTACGGGTCGCTGCGCGAATGGGCCAAGGAACTTGGCCATCAGGAGGCGCACACGTTGCTGAGCGAAATCCTCGACCAGGAGAAGGCGGCCAACAACAAGCTGACCAACATCGCCGTGAGCGAGGTCAATCAGGCGTAGCCGGTTCGACAGCCGGTGTTTGCCGCACTCTTGCCGGCTCGTGTGCGATCCAAAGGGCAGCGACGACGCCGAGCAGTGCCAGCGGAATGAAGGCGAGGAACAGGAAATGGGCGACGCCGGCGGCGGTGTCCCTGTTGAGGCCGGACGAGAAGCCGCTGGCATTGGCGATGATGCCGGCAAGGGCCGCGCCGACGGCGTAGCCGATACGCTGCATGGTCGGCACGGCGGCCGACGCGATTGTCTGCTCCTCAGGCGGGGCGGCGCCGACGATGACGCGCGTCAGGAACGGCCAGGTGATGCCGAAGCCGCCGCCCTGCAATAGGGCGCAGAACAGGATCAGCGGAATGGAGCCTTGCGGCACGGCCCAGGCGAAGCCGGCCGAACCGGCGGCGATCATGATGGCGCCTGCGACGATGACCAGCCTTTCCCGCTGCGGCGTCACCGCCGCCACCATGATCGACAGGACCGACCACGAGATCGACTCAGCGGCGATGATATAACCCGTCGTCAGGATCGGGATGCCGTGCAGGCTGGTCAGGATCAGCGGGCCGTAAAGGCCGAACGAACAGGTAGCGACGGAAAAAGCAGCAACCATGGTGATGCCTGTCCCGACCGGCGTGCGCCATGAAAAAAGGTTCGAAGGAAACAACCGGGACAGCGGCCGCATGGAGTCGATGCGGAAGAACAGCGCCAGCCCGACGAGGCCGAGGACGAGCAGCAGCGAAGAGCGCGCAAGCCTGACGTCGATGCCGGCGGCCGCGATCAGCACGACGCCAACTGCGAGACAGGCCAGCGCGGCGAACGGGAAGGGCGGCAAAGCGGTGTCGCGCGCGTCGGTGGCGCGACCTTGCGGCGTGTTGAGTACCGTGAGGCTGGCCAGCGCCATGACGAGACCGCCGGCGACGAAGACGCCGAAGGCCCAGCGCCATGTGAGATATTCCGACATGATGGCGCCCAGCATCGGTCCGCCGAAGGCGGCGACACCCCACACCGCCGACAGGATGCCGAAAAGCTGCGGCCAGATGGAGCGGTCGAACAGGCGCTGCACGGAGACGAAGGCCAGCGAGACGAGCGCGCCGCCGCCCAGCCCCTCGACGAGGCGGCCGGCGAGGAAGACGGGCATCGAGGGCGAAGCGGCGCAGATCAGTGCGCCCAGCCCGTAGAGCAGGGCGGCCACCGTCATGTTGGTGCGCAGCGGCAGGTAGCTGACCAGCCGGCCGGCGGCCGCCCCGGCGACGATGGCGCCGAGCTCGTAGATCGCCAGCGACCAGCCGACCAGTTGCACGCCCGAAAGCGTGCCGACCATGGCCGGCATGATCGTCGCCACCATCGTCTCGTTGGTGGCGTGCAGGAGGATGCCGAGGCTGACGAAGCAGAAACGGCCGAGGTCGCCGCTTGCCCAGAGGGAAGCCCAATCCACAGTATTAGTCGCCGTATTGGCGCGTCGATGCGAAGTACCGCTCATCGTCTTCCCATGCTCTCTGCGCCAGCCGGCGACTGCGGAATTCTTGGTAGAACCTCAAGCGCGGTTGAGCTCAAGCTGGTTTTTGGGCCTCGGCGCCGCGACGGCTTGGGCCAGCCCGGCAGACTAGTCGCCGGTGCTGCGCAACCGGAAGCGGCTGACGCCGATGGCGATGTTGACGCCGGTCTGTGCCTGCAGGCTGAGCGGCTGCAAGGTGAAGGCGTGGCCGGAGCCGCCGACCAGCAGGTTGGCGCCGGCACCGACGGCCGCCGTCACCTCGGCGCTGGCGCCGACATAGTCGCCCGCCAGCGCGCCGGGCGCATAGATGTTGGCCATCGGCGCCAGCACGATCCACTGCATGACCGTCTTGCCGGTTATGCCGATATCGAGGCCGTATTTGCTGACGCTGCCGGTGTAGGTTTCCGCCGCGAAGGTGGCGCTCGCCGGGTTGAAGGTACAGGAAAGGTCCTTGGTGGAGCCGAAGATGAAACCGGTTCCGCCCTCGATGGCACAATCGAGCACGCCGAGTTCGACGCCGCCGTCCTGTGCGGCAGCCGTCATTGAGGCCGATATCAAGGCGACTGAAGTGGCGGCCAGAACGGCCGCCGCGATGATCCTGCGCAATGACACCTCCCCCTGCCGCACCGCCACGATGGTAGCGGCAAACGGGCGGGAGGCAACAGGCGCCGACAGGCGCCTGCGCTATTTCAGCGAGTGGATCAGGTCGATGGATGCAACGGCGACGGCGAGATTGAGGCCGGTCTGCGCCTGCGCGCTCAGCGGCTCGAGGTTGATGGACCTGTGCCAGCCGCCGACGAGGAGGTTGAGGCCGCCGCCGGTCACCACGCTCGCCTCGGCGTTGACGCCGTAATAGGTGCCTTGCAGCGCGCCGTCTTCGTAGTCGTAAGACGGAGCAAAGACCGCCCACACCATTTCGCCCTGGCTGGTTTGGCCGACATCGAGACCGAGCTTGGTGACGACGCCGGTGTAGCGCTCCCTGCTGCCGTCGCGCGAGGAGCGGAAGATGCAATCGAGGCCCTTGTTGGAGGTGATGACATAGCCGACACCGCCTTCGACCGAGCAGCGCAACATGCCGAGCTTGACCTGTCCTGCCTCAGCCTGGGCGGTGAAGCCGGCAAGACCGAGGAAGGTCGCGGCGGAGATGGCGGCGAGAGCAAATTTTTTCATGATAGGAAGTCCTTCTGCTGAACCGGGACAACGGGCAAACCCGTCCGGCCGTTCCGTATCGGCGCACGTGCCGGCTACGAAAATCGGTATCGCCGGCTGTCGGCAAGACTGTGGCACGGCAATCGCCGGCCACGATATTTCGACAATGGGACGTGGGTTTGCGCCGGGTCAGCTCACCCGTGCCAGGCCGTCCTTGGCTGGCTGGTAGTTCGGGTTGAGGTGGATCGCCTCGCGGTAGGACTTCGCCGCCCGCTGCTTGTCGCCGCGCCGTTCGTAGACCAGCGCCTGGTTGGCCCACGCTTCGGCGTTCTTCTTGTCCAGCTTGATGGCCATGTTGAAGTCGGAGAAGGCGTTCTGCTCGTCGCCGGTGGCGAGATAGGACAGGCCGCGGCCGTTGTAGGGCTCGGACGCATCCGGCGCCAGCGAGATGGCGGTCGAGAAATCCTCGATGGCGAACTTGTGCTGGCCCTGCTGCTGGTAGATCAGGCCGCGATTGTTGTAGGCGCGCGCATCGGTGGTGTCGAGCTGGATGGCCTTCTGGTAATCGTTGAAGGCGAGCTGCGTCTGGCCGGCCTTCCGGTAGAGGTTGCCGCGGCCGATATAGGCGGCGTCATAGCTGGGATTGATCTGGACGGCGCGGTTGTAGTCGGCCAGTGCCGTCTGCTGGTCGCCGAGGAAGCGATAGATCAGCGCGCGGTTGGAATAGGCCTGGTAGAAATCCGGCTTGAGCTGAATGGCGGTGTTGAAGTCCTTCAGCGCCGCCTGGTACTGGCCGCTGCGGCCGTAGGCCGAGCCGCGCACGTTGTAGGCTTCGGGATCGCGCGGATTGCTGTTGATGACGGAACTGAGCGAGGAAATGTTCTCGCTGGAGCCTTGCGCCTTGTCGATGTTGGCGAGTTGGCCGACCGGCGTGGTCTGGCAAGCGGCGAGCGCAAGACCGGAGAGGAGGGCAGCCGTCAGCGCGAAGCCGCGCATGGCCGTGCGGCGTTCTGCGGTCGAAACAATCATGGCTGCTCTGTCCTCACTTACCTTGACCCTGCCGACCCCTCACCGGCCACGGCCATTTCACCAAACAATAGCTGATCGACCAAATGAAAAAGGTGGCGGCGATTGCGCATCGCGCCACCTCGATTATCCCCGGAAAGGGACGAAAAATAGGCGCTATCAGCGCGGCGCGCGGGCAGGAGCGCCGGCGGCCGGAGTCGGGCGCGGCGTCGACGGCAGCAGGCCTTCGCGCTGGGCGCGCTTACGAGCCAGCTTGCGGGCGCGGCGGACGGCCTCAGCCTTCTCGCGGGCGCGCTTTTCCGACGGCTTCTCGTAGTGTCCGCGCATCTTCATCTCGCGGAAGATACCTTCGCGCTGCATCTTCTTCTTGAGCGCGCGGAGCGCCTGGTCAACATTGTTGTCGCGGACGAGTACCTGCACGGGCGATCCTGTCTTTCGGGTTCGGATTCACAAGGCAAACGGCCACACCCATCTGCCTCCGCGGCAGACTCCACCGCGAATTGTGGCGCGCTTTAGCAGAATCAGGGCGCGTTGTCCACGGCCAATTGCAGGAAAGCGAAGCGATCCCTATTCCGCCGCGTGGCCGAGGGTGGCCGGCTCCGGCGCGTTGGGATCGCCGGGCGCCGTCTCGCAGCCGAGATCGGGGAAGGCGAGGATACGCTTGCCCTGAAAATCGGTGCGCACCACGAGCAGGCCGCGCTCCTCGAAATAGTCGAGCAGGCGTTGCGCCCGCCGCTCCGAATGGGTGCCGTAGGCGCGGGCAAGGGCTGCGTTGGAAGGCGAGGGGCCTTGCGTGACGGCGGCGCGGGCGACCAGCAGGAAGATGCCTTGCAGGTCGTCCGGCAGGCTTTCGGAAAGCTCCAGCGCCTTGGCCCAGGCATCGCCGCCGGCCGCACGCGCGTCGACGCCGGCACGCGCCACAGCCAGCCGGCGGCGGAAGGCCGACAGGTGCAGCGGCTCCCCCGGCACGCGGCGGATGCGGCAGCGGACGAGGAAATCCTGGTAAAGCACGGCGTCGGTGCGAAAGCCGGCGTCCGGGTCTTCGAGGATTTCACCGAGCACCGCATCGATGCCGGCCTCGCGCTCGGCTTCGTCGATCAGCGGGAAGACCGGCTCGGGCGCCGGTTCGAGCACGAGCTTCGGCTTGGAAAGCTGGGCCAGAAGGTCCGCCGTCGGCATCGGCGGGGGTGGTGCCACGCGGCGCGGCGGGCGCAGCATCTCCTCGTCCGGGCCGGGTGTGAAGATCAGGTCGCGGGCATCCTCGGGCGCTTCCGGCAGCGGCGTCAGCTTCGGGCTGGAGGAGCGCGCCGCCGTTTCGACAGGGCCGATGGTGAGCGGCAGCGGCCGGCGCGACAGGGCAGGGCCAAGGGCGACGAAATGGCCCCGTGCGAGGTCACGGAACATTTCGGCCTGCCGGCGGTCCATGCCCAGAAGATCGGCGGCGCGGGCCATGTCGATGTCGAGGAAGGTGCGGCCCATGAGGAAATTGGAGGCTTCCGCGGCGACGTTCTTGGCCAGCTTGGCGAGGCGCTGCGTGGCGATGACGCCGGCCAGTCCGCGCTTGCGGCCGCGGCACATCAGGTTGGTCATGGCGCCGAGCGACACTTTGCGTGCCTCGTCGGCCACTTCGCCGGCGGCGGCGGGGGCGAAAAGCTGCGCCTCGTCCACCACCACCAGCATCGGATACCAATGGTCGCGCTCGGCGTCGAAAAGCCCGCCCAGAAAAGCCGCGGCGGCGCGCATCTGCTGCTCGACGTCCAACCCTTCGAGGTTGAGCACGACGGAAACGCGGTGCTGGCGGATGCGGCCGGCGATGCGGGTGAGTTCCGCCTCGGTGCGCTGGGCGTCGACGACGACATGGCCGAATTTATCGGCCAGCGTGACGAAATCGCCTTCCGGGTCGATCACGCATTGCTGCACCCAAGACGCACTCTGCTCCAGCAGGCGGCGCAGGAGGTGGGACTTGCCGGAACCCGAATTGCCCTGCACGAGCAACCGGGTCGCCAGCAATTCCTCAAGATCGAGCGCGGCCGGCTTGCCGGGGCCGGCCACGCCCATGTCAATGTCCACTTTCATCGCATCACCTTGGCACACGCTCTAACATCGTGTCCGTCGGATGCGAACCGCCCGCACGCAATACCCACAGGCGTGATTTTGAAGGCTCAGGTCCGATTGATGGAAACACCGCCATCGGCGAACAAGGCCGTGCCGGTGGTGAAACTCGACGCCTCGGAAGCCAGAAACAGCGCCGAGCGGGCAATTTCGTCAGGCCGCGCCACGCGTTTCAGCGCGTGAAGGCTTTCGACGAAGGTGCGGGCTTCCGGTGTCTTGAAAGTCGCGGCGGGTGTGTCCGTGCCACCCGGCAGCAGCGCGTTGACCCGGATACCCTTCGGGCCGAACTCGGCAGCCAATGCCTGCGTCAGCCCGATCAGGGCAGCCTTGCTGGCGGCGTAAGGGGCCATTCCCGGCATGCCGATGGTGTGGCCGACAAAGCTCGAGGTGAAGATCAGCGAACCGCCGCCGCGTTCCAGCATGGCGGGGATCTGGTATTTGGATGCAAGGAAGGCGCTCGTCAGGTTGGTATCGATAACCTCGTGCCATGCTTCCTGTGTCAGATCGGAGATCGGCCCCATCGCGCCGACGATGCCGGCATTGTTGAAGGCGATGTCCAGCCCGCCGAACCTGCCGGTCGCCATGTCCGTCAATGCCTTTGCATAGGCCTCGTCCTTCACGTCGCCGGCCAGTGCAGCGGCTTCGCCTCCATTGGAGGCGATTTCGTCCACCAATTCATCGAGTTCGGCTTGCCGCCTCGCGGCAACCACGACCTTTGCGCCCTGTTCGGCGAACAGCCTGGCCGTGGCGCGGCCGATGCCGGAACTCGCGCCTGTGACGATTGCAACCTTGTTGATGAGAGTGAACATCGTGCTTCCTTCTTGTGGGAGGTGCTGTTTCCAGCGTGACCCACAGGTGGCAGATCGAGCCCTCTCCTCTCCACCCGATACTTGCGAAGCGAATGGACGGTACACGCGACGCCGCCCGCACAAAGCGGCAATCGCCGTCGCAAACAGCGCAAGGATGGAGATGGCGTTTCGATAGTGATACACCTCGCGCCGGTAGTCATTCGAGGCCACAACGTGAAGAAATATTCGGTATTCGCCATCGCCCGCGAGGCCATGCGCGGCCACAAGGGCTGGGAGGAGCAATGGCGCTCGCCCGAGCCGAAGAAGGAATACGACGTCGTCATCGTCGGCGCCGGCGGGCATGGGCTGGGGACGGCCTACTATCTGGCCAAGGAGCACGGCATCACCAACGTCGCGGTGGTGGAGAAGGGCTGGCTCGGCGGTGGCAACACCGGCCGCAACACCACCATCATCCGCTCCAACTACCTCTACGACGAATCGGCCGGCATCTACGACCATGCGGTCAAGCTGTGGGACGGGCTCAGCCAGGACCTCAACTATAACGTCATGTATTCGCCGCGCGGCGTCATGATGCTGGCGCACAACGTCCATGACGTGCAGGTGTTCAAGCGTCATATCCACGCCAACCGGCTGAACGGCGTCGACAACGAGTGGCTGACGCCGGAACAGGCGAAGGAATTCTGCCCGCCGCTGAACATCTCGAAGAACGCGCGCTATCCGGTGATGGGCGCTGCCTTGCAGCGGCGCGGAGGCACGGCGCGTCACGACGCGGTTGCCTGGGGCTATGCGCGCGCGGCCAATGCGCGCGGCGTCGACATCATCCAGAACTGCGAGGTCACGGCCGTTCGGCGCGACGCCAGCGGCGCGGTAACGGGCGTCGAGACGACCAAGGGCTTCATCGGTGCCAAGAAGGTCGGCGTGGTGGCGGCCGGCAACACCTCCGTCATCATGGACATGGCGGGCGTCAGGATGCCGCTGGAAAGCTACCCCTTGCAGGCGCTGGTGTCGGAGCCGGTCAAGCCGGTGGTGCCGTGCGTGGTGATGTCGAACACCGTGCACGCCTACATCTCCCAGTCCGACAAGGGCGAACTGGTGATCGGCGCCGGCACCGACCAGTATATTTCCTATTCACAAACGGGTGGACTCCATATCCTCGAACACACGCTGGATGCCATCTGCGAGATGTTCCCGATGTTCACGCGCATGAAGATGCTGCGCTCGTGGGGCGGCATCGTTGACGTGACGCCGGACCGCTCGCCGATCCTGGCCAAGACGCCGGTGAAGGGGCTCTACGTCAATTGCGGCTGGGGCACCGGCGGCTTCAAGGCGACGCCAGGCTCGGCCAACGTCTTCGCCCACACCATCGCCCGCGACGAGCCGCACCCGATCAACGCGCCGTTCACGCTGGAACGCTTCCGCACCGGCCGGCTGATCGACGAGGCGGCCGCCGCCGCCGTGGCGCACTGAGAAAGGCGAGGGGGACGAAATGCTTTTGATCCGCTGCCCCTATTGCGAGGAAGAACGGCCGGAGCTCGAGTTCCGCAACGCCGGCGAGGCGCATGTCGTGCGCTCGGCCAACATGGCCGCGACAAGCGACGAGGATTTCGAGAAATACTTCTTCATCCGCTCGAATCCGAAAGGCGTCATCTACGAGCGCTGGCGCCATATCCATGGCTGCGCGCGTTTCTTCAACGCGGTGCGCGACACCGTCACCGACAAGTTCGTCATGACCTACAAGGCCGGCGAGCCGAAGCCGAAGAAGCTGCCGGGAGTTGCAAAATAATGGCCGCCTCTTATCGCATTTCCGGCGCCGGCCGCTTCAGTCATGCCAAGGTCGCCAAGTTCAGCTTCGACGGCAGGCCGTATGCGGGCATCGAAGGCGATACGCTGGCCTCGGCGCTGCTCGCCAATGGCGTCCACCTTGCCGGCCGCTCGTTCAAGTACCATCGCCCGCGGGGCATCCTTTCTGCCGGCGCCGAGGAGCCGAACGCGCTGGTCGAAATCCGCCGCGACGCGGCGCGCCGCACGCCGAACGTGCGCGCCACCGTGCAGGAACTCTATGACGGGTTGGAGGCTGCCTCGCAGAACCGCTGGCCGTCGCTGTCCTTCGACGTCGGCGCGGTCAACGACGCTTTTTCGCCGCTGTTCTCGGCCGGTTTCTACTACAAGACCTTCATGTGGCCGAAGACGGCGTGGAAATCGCTCTACGAGCCGAAGATCAGGGCTGCCGCCGGCCTCGGCGTGGCGCCGGACCAACCCGATCCGGACCACTATGCAGCGCGCTTCGCCCATTGCGAGGTGCTTGTGCTTGGCGGCGGCGCGGCGGGCCTTGCGGCGGCTTTGGCGGCGGCGGAAACCGGCGTGCGCGTCATCGTCGTCGACGAGCAGGCTGATTTCGGCGGCGCCTTGCGCTTCGAGGCCGGCGCGCGGATCGACGGGCAGGACGGATGGACCTGGGCGCAGGGCGTTGTCGCCAGGCTGAAGGCGATGGACAATGTGCGCGTGCTCAACCGTACGACCGCCTTCGGCTACTACGCGCAGAATTTCATCGGCCTGGTCGAGCGCGTTTCCGACCATCTCGCAGCACCCGGCCGCGACCTGCCGCGCGAGCGGCTGTGGCAAATTCGGGCGAAGAAGGTGGTGCTCGCCACCGGGGCCATCGAGCGGCACATGGTGTTCGCCGACAACGACCGGCCCGGCATCATGCTCGTCTCTGCGGCGCGCACCTATCTCAATCACTACGGCGTGGCGGTGGGCCGCAACGTCGGCATCTATACGGCCAACGATTCGGCCTATGCGGCGGCGCTCGACCTGAAGAAGGCCGGCGTCAACGTGGCGGCCATCGTCGACCTGCGTGACAACCCGTCCGGCGAGCTGGTCGACCAGGCACGCGCCGCCAACATCGAAATCCATGACGGCCGCGCCGTGGTGCGCGTCGGCGGCAAGCTGCGCGTCAATTCCATGACCGTGCAGAAGCGCACTGGCGGCGGCGAGCGGACCCTGCCCATCGACGCGCTTCTGATGTCGGCCGGCTGGACGCCGTCGGTGCACCTGTTCTCGCAGTCGCGCGGCAAGGTCGCCTTCAACGATGAGGTCAAGCGCTTCCTGCCCGGCACCTATGCGCAGGATTGCGTGTCGGTCGGCGCCTGCAACGGCACCGACGGGCTGGCAGCTTCGGTGGACGAAGCCTATGCGGCCGGCGCGAAGGCTGCCAAGGAAGCGGGCGGCAAGGCGGCGAAATCCGCCAAGCCGAAGGTGGAGGCCAGCGAAGGCTGGTCGCGTGGCATGCTGGGGGCGGCGCCCGGCGCGGGTCCCGGCACGACGGTCAAGGCCTTCGTCGATTTCCAGAACGACGTGACCGCGAAGGACATCCGCCAGGCCGTGCACGAGGGCATGCGCTCGATCGAGCACGTCAAGCGCTTCACCACCAACGGCATGGCGACCGACCAGGGCAAGACCTCCAACATGCATGGGCTGGCGATCGCGGCGGAAGAACTCGGTAAGCCGATCCCGCAGGTGGGGCTCACCACCTTCCGGGCGCCCTATACGCCGGTGACCTTCGGTTCCATCGCTAATCATGCGCGCGGCGCGCTGTTCGACCCGACGCGGCGCACTACCACCCATGGCTGGGCGGAAAAGCACGGCGCCGTGTTCGAGGACGTCGGCCAATGGAAGCGTGCCTGGTATTTCGCCAAGGCGGGCGAGGACATGCACGCGGCCGTCAACCGCGAATGCGTGACGGTGCGCAAGACGGCCGGCTTGTTCGACGCCTCGACGCTGGGCAAGATCGAGGTGGTCGGGCCGGACGCCGCGACCTTCATGGAACTGATGTACACCAACCCCTGGCAGAAGCTGGCGCCCGGCCGCTGCCGCTACGGGCTGATGCTGCGCGAGGACGGCTTCATCTATGACGACGGCGTGGTCGGGCGGCTGGCGGAAGACCGCTTCCATGTGACGACGACGACCGGCGGTGCGGCGCGCGTCATGAACCAGATGGAGGACTATCTCCAGACCGAGTTCCCGCAGCTGAAGGTGTGGCTCACCTCGATCTCCGAGCAATGGGCGGTGGTCGCGGTGCAGGGTCCGAACTCGCGCAAGATCATCGAGCCGCTGGTCGAGGGCATCGACCTGTCGGACGAAGCCTTCCCACACATGTCGGTGCGCGAGGGCAAGATTTGCGGCGTGCCGACCAGGCTGTTCCGCATGTCGTTCTCGGGCGAGCGCGGCTTCGAGGTCAACGTGCCGGCCGACTACGGTGAGGCGGTGTGGGAAGCGCTGTGGGCCGAGGGCCAGAAGCACGGCGCCTGCGCCTACGGCACGGAGACCATGCATGTGCTGCGCGCCGAGAAGGGCTACATCATCGTTGGTCAGGACACGGACGGCACGGTTACGGTCAACGATGCGGGCATTGACTGGGCGATCGGCAAGAAGAAGGCCGATTTCGTCGGCATGCGCGGCATGATGCGGCCTGACCTCGTGGCGCCGGGGCGCAAGCAGCTCGTCGGCCTGAAGACGAAGGACCCCAACGTCGTGCTGGAGGAGGGCGCGCAGATCGTCGCCGATCCCAGCCAGCCGATCCCTATGAAGATGATCGGCCACGTCACCTCGAGCTACTGGTCGGAAAATTGCGGCCGCAGCATTGCCCTTGGCTTGGTCGCCGGCGGACGCGAGAAGATGGGCCAGACGCTCTATGTGCCGATGCCGGATCGCGTCATCGAAGTGGAAGTGTCGGGCACCGTGTTCTTCGACGAGAAGGGGGAACGCCTCAATGGCTAAAGGGGCCGTGAAGTCCGCTCCGGCGGGCGTGGAGCGCCGTCCGGCGCTGGCAGGGCGCGAGGCGACAGGCAAGAGTGTGAAGGTCGAGCCGCTGGGGCCGGCCGAGCGCGTCTCGCTGCGGGCGTCGGCCGAATCAGTCGCCTCGCTGTCGCGGGCGCTCGGCCTCACGCTGCCGCAGAAACCGAAGACCTCGGCCGCCAAGGGCAGCCGTATCGCGCTGTGGCTCGGGCCGGACGAATGGCTGGTGTTCGACGAAGAGGGCAAGGACCTGCTTGGCGACTGCGCCAAGGCGAAGCAACTGCACTCGGCGGTCGGCATCTCGCACCGCAACGTGGCGATTTCCGTCAGTGGTCCAGCGGCTGAGGCCTGCGTCAATGCCGGCTGCCCGCAGGACCTGTCGCTGGCGGCATTCCCGGTCGGCGCCTGCTCGCGTACGGTGCTCGGCAAGGCCGAGATCATCCTCTACCGCCCGGCCGAAGACGCTTTCCGCGTCGAGTGCTGGCGTTCCTTCTCGGACTATGTCTTTACTTTCCTCAGCGAGGCCGCCCGCGACGCCGCCGCATAGGAGGCGCCGGCTCGGCCTTTCCGTTTGATGCGAGCAAGCCGAGGACAGGTTATGGCCACTGCGTCGAAAACCGGCAAAGACAAGAAAAGCGCGGCGGTGAAGTCGCTGGAGGAAGAACGCCGCCATCCGGACACGGAAAGCGAGCTGGACGAAGGGTTGGAGGACACTTTCCCGGCCAGCGATCCGATCTCGATCACCGATTCGATCATCGCCGGCGCGCCGCTGAAGCCCGGTAAGCCGAAGAAGGTCGCGGGCAAGAAGCCGCGGCGGTAGGACCGCTTCCGCGCCATCTCCGGGCTTGTCCAGAAGAGCCGCCGATATCGGCCAACAGATGAAAATCGCCACCGGCCCTGTCGTTCGGGCGCTGACGTTTGGGACAGATCCGAGCATAGCGGCTGACGAAACGCCGGACCTTTTACCTGCTTCATAAAAAAGAGCGGCCGGTTTTTGCCGGCCGCCCTTGCTGTTCCCGAGGTCGAAGTTTTCCGGCTGGACATCGGCTCACATGCCGTTGGAGATGCTCCACGGGTTGAGGTCGATGCCGAGCTTCTTGCCGCCGGTGGCGGTATTGTCGGTAACCGGGCGCGCCTTTTCGACGGAACCGGTGGCGCTGCAATCGAGATTGGCGCGCACGGCAGCCGTCGCGCAGGCGGCGGGAACTGGAGCCTGGGTCCTGACGGCATTGTTGCCGGCGAAGGCGGCGCCCGGCAGGGCGATCAGCGCGGCGAGAGCGAATGCGGTCTTTTTCATGATCTGTCTCCGGGTTGAATTTCTTCGTACATGTACGAGATTGAAAACATGTACGCTCAGCCGGTGCGGGTTTCAAGCAAGATTTCGTACGTGTACGAAAAAATTTAAGATGCGAGCGACCGGATGCGAACGTCCTCGTTCCGGCCCTGCGCATCCGGGCGAAGCGCATGTCGAGGCTGCCTGTGCGCCCAGCACCCGAAGAAGCCCAAGCTCGGATGAAAAAGATCGCGGCTACTTTTCCGAAACGGTGCGGCAGCTTGTCCGTTCGCCGCCCAGCGGCGCCACGTCCTGCGTGGAGAGGCCGGCGAGGGCGAAGTCGCACATGCGCTTCACGAAGGCCTGCGGGTCGCCGAACGGGTGGAAGGGGAAGGTGATCAGCAGCGAGATGGTCCCGTGTCCAACCGCCCACAGCATGTTGGCGATGGCCTCGGCGTCGCCCTTGAGCTTGCCGGCGGCGATGCAGGCCTCGACGCGGCCGATCAATGCCTTCATGGCGGGGTTGTCGGCCTCCATCTCGGCGAAGGTCTTGCCTTCGGGGGCCCTCGTCTTCTCGGTCATGAAGACGGTGCGGTATTCGTTGGGATTGCCGAGGCCGAAAGCCGCGTATTCGGTCATGACGACACGCAGCGCGTCCAGCGGATCGTCCGCCGGCTGCTCCTCGATGCGCCGGGCCAGCGTGGCGAACGCGTCCTCCGCAAGAGCGAGCAGGATGTCCTGCTTGTCGGCGAAATAGGAATAGACCGACATCGGCGCGTAGCCGACGCGCTTTGCCAGCTTGCGGATGGTCAGGCCCTCATAGCCTTCCTGCTGAACCAGTTCGCGCGCAGCCGCCACCAGTTCGGCGCGCTGCTCCGCCTTGTGCTTTTCGCGGCGCTTCTGCACCGTCAGGGACACGATCCTGCCTGCCTTTCTCGGGTTCGTCCCGGCGACTATATACGCCGTACGGCATGCGGCAAGATCACGCAGCGGCAGGTGGCAGCCGGCGAGGGGAAGGCTTTTGCGGTCAGGCGCCGTCCGGTTCCGGCTCCACGAAGGCCAGCGTCAGCCAGCGCGCCGTCAATGCCGGTTTCTTCGAGCCTTCGATCTCGATCGTCACGTCGTGCGTCATCTGCACCCAACCGGAAGGGCGGGCCTTGACGTCGGCCAACACGAAGCGGGCGCGGATGCGCGCGCCGGTCTTGACCGGGGCAAGGAAGCGGATCTCGTCGAAGCCGTGGTTGACGCCCATCTTCGATTTTTCGAGCTGCGGCAGCGTCTCGAAGGTCATGGCCGACAACAGCGACAGCGTGAGGAAGCCGTGCGCAATGGTGCCGCCGTAGGGTGTCTCGGCGGCGGCGCGCGCCGGGTCGCAATGGATGAACTGATGGTCGTCGGTGGCGTCGGCGAACTGGTCGATCATCGTCTGGGTGACGACACGCCACGGCGAGAGGCCGACTTCCTTGCCGGCATTGGCGAGCAACGTTTCGAGCGGAATGGTGGTTGCGGACATGCGGCCTCCGGTTGGATGCGCGGCAGCGGCGCCGGCTCGGGCGCACAGATAGAGCGTGGGGCGGGCAATGTCATCCGCGAATGGCGTTCCCTCCCTATCGAGAGGGAGGGTAAACGTCGGCGCTACTCAGCCGGCTCGACGTTGGCGTAGGCGGCTTCCTCCAGTTCGCGCTTGAGGCGGGCCTGCTCGTGGCTCTTCGGCGTGACGAAGCGGCCGAGCAGCAGGTAGGCGACCGGGGTCAGGAACAGCGTCGAGACTGTGGCCAACCCAAGGCCGCCGACGATCACCCAGCCGAGCGCGACGCGCGCTTCCGCGCCGGCGCCGCTTGCCAGCACCAGCGGCACGCCGCCGAGCACGGTACAGATCATCGTCATCATCACCGGGCGAAGGCGGATGTTGGCGGCCTGTTCGATCGCTTCGCGCACGCCGAGGCCGCGGTCGCGCAGCTGGTTGGCGAATTCGACGATCAGGATGCCGTTCTTGGCCATCACGCCGACCAGGAGCACCAGGCCGATCTGGGAATAGGCGTTCAGGCTGGTGCCGGTGAGGATGAGCGCGAAGATGGCGCAGGCGAGGCCGAGCGGCACCGTCGCCATGATGATGACGGCCGAGACGAAACTTTCGAACTGGGCCGCCAGCACCAGGAGGATGATGACCAGCGCGAAGCCGAAGATGGTGACCATGCCGGAATTGGTTTCGCCGAGCGTCGCCGCCTCGGCCAGCGGCACGATGCGGGAACCCGGCGGCAGCAGCGGCGTGGCGATGCTTTCGGCCGCCTTCAGCGCGTCGCCGAGGGCGAAGTCGCTGCGCAGATTGGAGGTGATGGCGACGGACGGCTGCTGCTGTTCGCGCGTCAGCGACGGTGGCACGGCCCGCTCCTCCAGCGTGGCGATGGTCGACATCGGCACGTAACGGCCGTCGGCCGTCTTGAGGAAGATGTTTTCCAGGTCGGTCGGGTCGTTGATCGGATTGGTGGTGGAGACGAGTTTCACGCCGTAGCTGCGGTCGGCGATGTAGACGTCGCCGATGTCGTTGCCGTCGAGCATCGCCTGCATGGTGTCGGCGAGGCCGGTGATATCGATGCCGAGATCGGAGGCGCGCGCGCGGTCGATCGCCACGGCGAGTTGCGGCTGGGTCGGGTCGATCGACAGGCGCGGCTGCTGGAAGCGTGGATCGGCCTGCATGGTGTCGATGATCTTGCCTGCCGCTTCGGACAAAGCCTTGCGATCGTTGCCGACCAGCGCGAACTGCAGGCCGTTGCCGGCGCCGCGGATGCCGAGGCTGTTCGGCTGGACAGGGAAGATGCGGGCTGCCGGCACCTGCTTGGCCAGTTCGGTGATCTCGGCCATGATCTGCTGCTGGCTGCGGGTACGCTCGTCCCACGGCGCCAGCGTCATCACCATGAAGCCCGAATTGTACTGGTTGTTGTAACCGGCACTCTCGAAGGTGGAGACGATCTCGCCGGAATCGCGCAGCGGCTGGATCAGTTCCTCCAGCTTGCGCATCTGAGACGTGGTGAAGTCGAGGCTGACGCCTTGCGGCGCGCTGAAGCGCAGCAGCACGGCCGAGCGGTCCTCGGTCGGCGTCAGTTCCTGGCGGATGGTGCCGAACATGGCGAAGGCGGCGCCGGCGAACAACACGGCCACCAGAAGCACGATGACCGGCGCGTCGAGGCAGACGTGCAGGCAGCGGCGATAGACGGTCATGAGGGCGCCGCCGATGCGGCCGCCGATGCCGTTGTTCCCCTCGTGATGCAGCGAGGCTTCCGTCAGCATGCGTGAGGCGAGCATCGGACACAACGTCAGCGCCACGACGCAGGAGAGCAGCACCGCCATGGCGAGCACGAAGCCGAACTCGCGGAACAGGCCGCCGGTCTGGCCGGGCAGGAAGGAGATCGGCACGAAGACGGCGACAAGCGTGGCGGTGGTGGCGATGACGGCGAAGAACACTTCCTCGGCGCCGAGCACGGCGGCGGCGCGGGGTCCCATGCCCTCGTTCCGGCGGCGCACGATGTTTTCCAGCACGACGATGGCGTCGTCGACGACGAGGCCGGTCGCCAGCACCAGGGCCAGAAGGGTGAGGATGTTGATGGAGAAGCCGGCGAGATAGATCGCCGCGATGGTGCCGATCATGGCGACCGGCATGGAAAAGGCCGGGATCAGCGTGGCGCGCCAGTCGAGCAGGAAGACGAAGATGACGATCAGCACGATAGACACAGACAGGCCAAGGGCGATCTCAACCTCGTGCACGGCGCCGTTGACGAAGACCGCGTCGTCGGACGTCACCTTGATCGTCATGCCCTTGGGCAGGTTCTCCTGGATCTTGGCGACCGCCGCCTTCACGCCGTCGGAAATGTCGAGCGTGTTGGACTCGGCGGCGCGCACGATGCCGATGCCGATGCCCGTCTTGCCGTCGGAGCGCAGCGTCGACTGGCCGATATCTGGCCCCATGGTGACGGTGGCGACGTCGCCGATGTGGGTCGTGCCGCCGATGACGATGGCGGCGAACTGCTCGGGCGTGGTGACGTCGGCGGTGGTGCGCACGACAAGGTTCTGGTCGGTGGTGGTGATGGAACCTGCCGGCGTGTCGAAGGCGACGGAGGCCAGCGCTTTGCGCAGGTCGGCCACCGTGTAGCCGAGGGCGGCGAGCTTCGCCTGGTTGACGTCGATGCGGAAAATCTTGTCGCGGTCGCCGTAGACCTGCACGTCGGCGACGCCGGGCACGGCGGCCAGCGCATCCTCGACGCGGTCCTCGACGATGACGGTCATGTCCTCGACGGACAATTTGTCGGAGGTCACGGCCAGCCGCATCACGGCGTCGGAATTGGCGTCCGCCTTGATGATGCGGGGCGGATCGGCTTCCTCCGGAATCTGGTTGGCGACGCGGCCGACGGCATCGCGCACGTCCGAGGCGGCGACGTTCAAATCGACGCCGTCGTTGAATTCGATGGTGACGCGGCTGGAGCCGAAGGATGAGGTGGAGGAGATCGACTTGACGCCGGAGACACGGGCCACCGCGCCCTCGATGGTCTTGGTCAACTCCCGATCGACGGTTTCGGCCGCAGCGCCGGTGAATGTCGTGTTGACGGTGACGACGGCGCGGTCGACGTCCGGCAGTTCGCGGATCTCGACGCCGTAGAAGGCGGCGAGGCCCGCCACCGCGATCAGCGTGTTGAGGACGAAGGCCAGCACCGGCCGACGGATGAACAGCGCGGTAAAGCCCGTCTCGCTGCTCCTGGGGGCGGCTTCGCTCATCGGCCGATCCTTGTCACGCGCCGGGTCACGAGCCGGCCGCTATGGTGGCCTGTTCGGCGTCGTCTTCGTCGGCGATGCGCACCGCGCCGCCCTGGCGCACGCTCTGCACGCCTTCCGTCACCACCATCTCGCCGACGGCCACGGGCGCGTCGACCAGCACCGTCTGGCTATTTCGCTGGATGATGCGCACCGGCACGTTTTGCGCCTTGCCGTCCTTGACGACCCAGATGAAGGCGCCGTCGGCGCCCCATTGGATGGCCAGCGGACTGACGGCCGGATAGGTGTCGCCGGGGAATTTCATGCCGACCTGGAAAGCCATGCCGGCGCGCAGCGAATCGGCAGGATTGGCGATGGTCGCCTGCACCCACAGCGTGCGGCTTTTCTCGTCGATGTGGTTGTCGATGGCGCTCACCGTGCCCTTGAACACGTCCTTGGGGCTGGCAAGCGAGGTTGCGGTCAGTTCGGCGCCGATCCGGACAGCGGCGGCGAAACGTTCCGGCACCCAGAAATCGACCAGGATGGAGGAGCGGTCATGCACCGTGGCGATGGCGGACGTGCTGGTCACATAGTTGCCGGCGGCGATCGGCAGGATGCCGACGGTGCCGGCGATCGGCGAGACGACCGAGCGGCGGTCGAGGGAGACCTGCGCATCATGCACGGACAGTTCATCGTTGCGCAGTTCGAGTTCGGCGTCGCTGAGCTGTACGGCCGTCGCCGCGTTGGAGGCGCGCAGCGCGCGCAGGCGATCCACTTTCGCCTTGGCGTCGTCGCGTGCAGCGACCGCCTTGTCGAGGGCGATCTGCTCGACGTCGGAATCGAGCCTGGCGATGACCTGGCCGGCTTCGACATGCGCGCCGGATTCGACGAGAAGCTCGGTCATGCGGCCGGACGAATAGGGATTGACGGTGACCGTCGCCTTGGCGCGGCCGGTGCCGATGGCTTGCAGGCGATCGTTGATCGTCTCGGTCGTCGCGGCCGCGGCAACCACCATGGTCGGCGCCCGGCCAGCTTCAGTCGCCTTGCCAGGCGCCTTGCTGCCGGCGTCGCTGCCCGGTTTCGGGGTCGAGGCATGCGCCCACTCAATGCCCAGGCGGTCGAGCACCTGCGGCGCGCCGGGAAAGAACAGCACCCAGCCGAACGCCGCGGCGACGAGGATCACCAGAGAAAGGACGATCTGTTTCCAGGTAGCCATCGGCACTCCGGCTGACGATATGACCAACGTCCACCGGCTCCTCCCGCCCGGACGACGACACGACGCGCCATGCCCGGCACGGAGCAGCGTAATACTATGCCTTTATGGCAATTCTCCAACGTTTGCGCACATTAAATCTGCGTAAGGTTGGGCATCAAATCCGCGTAGGGTCGGGCATCCGCTAAATCACCCGAGCGGAGGCAGCGGTCAGCGCAGTTTTTCCATCTCGCCCAGCCGGCGGGTGCTTTCGGCTTCCAGTTGGCGTGTCACCGAGGCGAGCAACGTCTCGGCGACGACGAAAAGCGAGGCGGAGGAGTCCCAAGGGGAGGGCACGGCGGTGCGCCCGGCGACGACGTGGCGGGCGAAGCGCGCGATGGGTGACAGCCACTGGTCGGTGAACAGCACGATCTGCACGCCGCGCTGGTGCGCCTTCTCGGCGAAGCGCAAGAGGCTGTCCTGGTAGCGGCGGATGTCGAAGATCAAGAGTACGTCGCGCTTGCCCATGTCGATGAGCCGGTCCCGCCACATGCTTTCTTGGCCGGCGAGATGGAAGACGTTCGGCCGGATGATGGTGAGATGGGCGGCCATGTAGCGGGCGAGCGGGTCGGTGAAGCGGCCGCCGACCAGGAACATATGGCCGCGGCTATCGGCCAGCCGCTCGACGATGTCGGCCATCTGTTCCTGCGAGAAATGGCGGAAGGTCTCGCGCAGATTGTCGATCGCCGCTTCCATCATCGGCCGGACGGGACTGTCGAGAGCCGGGCCGGGCGGGCGCGCCGCCGGCGACTGCAACTGCGCGGCGAGTTCATCCTGCAGGGCCGACTGGAATTCGGCGTAGTTGTGAAAGCCGAGCCGGGCGACGAAGCGCAAGATGGTGGGCGAGGAGACCCCCGCCGCCTGCGAAAACTCGGCGACTGTCTTGAGGCCGACGACAGGATAATTGGCCACCAGCGTCTGCGCCGCGCGGCGCTCGCCGGCCGGCATGACGCCGATCCGGTCGGCGATCAATTCGGCAACGCCTGCTGTCATGTCCTCACCCGTTCCCCGCCCGAAAGGAAGTCGCAAAAGCCGTTTGACAAAGCCGGACAAACTGTATGAAATCATCCGTGACGACGCAATCATAGAAAAAACGTATCATTAGATACGCGCCGTCGAGGGGAGGGACATGGGCAGGACAGGGCGGCTGGACGATCATGCGATGTCGCAGTCCGTGCGGGTGACGAATCCCCACGGTGCCGGGCGCTTCGTCTTCACCTGCGACCATGCTTCCAATTTCCTGCCGCCGGAATTCGGCACGCTGGGCCTGGCCGAGGCGGAGTTATCGCGCCACATCGCCTGGGACCCCGGCGCGCTGCCCGTAGCCCGCCTTCTCGCCGAAGCGCTGGACGCGACGCTGGTGGAGACCTGCATTTCGCGTCTGGTGCTTGACTGCAACCGGCCACTCGACGCGCCGGACCTGATACCGCCGGTCAGCGAGACGACCGCGATCCCCGGCAATGCGAAGCTGTCGGAGGCGGAGCGCGAGGCGCGCGTGGCGCGCTGCTGGCGTCCTTTCCACGATGCCGTCGAGGCGGTGGTGGAAGACAGGCTGGCGCGCGGACGCGAGGCCTGGCTGATTTCGGTGCATTCCTTCACGCCAATCTACAAGGGGGTGCAGCGCCCCTGGCAGATCGGCATCATCCATGATGACGACACGCGCCTCGCCGCGCCGCTGATCGCTGCCCTGAAGGGGCAGGGCAGCCTGACGGTCGGCGTCAACCAGCCCTATTCGCCGGCCGACCGGGTCTATTTCACGCTCGAGGCGCACGCGCGCCCGCGCGCTCTGCCTTGCGCGATGATCGAGATCCGCAACGACGAGATCGCCACGGGGGCGGAGCAGGCGAAGTGGGCGGGCCTGCTGGCGCAGGCGCTTGCTCCGATCCGTCTCGCCGGCGGGCAAGCCGCCAACGAAACCGTCAGCCATCGATAGACAGGAAAGACCGTGCCGAAAGCCGCCGTTCTCTTTGTCCGAAATGTCGACGCGTTGAACTACCGCGTCGGCCGCGTCGCCATGTATCTGTTCTTCGCCATGGGCGCGATCCTGCTCGCCTCCACGGCCTCGCGTCTGGTGCTCGGCGTTCCGATAAACTGGGCGCTGGAGATGTCGCAGTTCATCCTGTCGGCCTATTACCTTCTCGGCGGCGCCTACGCTCTGCAACTCGACCAGCATGTGCGCATGGACCTGTTCTACGGCCAGCTCGCGGCACGCAAGCGGGCCATCCTCGATGCCGTCACCATCCTGTTCGTCATCTTCTATCTGTGCGTACTGCTCGGCGGCGGCATTTCGAGCACAAACTACGCGATCGTCTACGGTCAGAAGAACTATACCGCCTGGGCGCCGCCGCTGTGGCCGATCAAGGTCATCATGACCGCCGGCATTTTCCTGATGCTGCTTCAGCTCATCTCAACCTTCATCAAAGACGTCGCCATCGCACGCGGGAAGCCGATCGCATGAGTTCGGAATTCATCACGCTCTTCATGTTCGGCACCATGATGGTGCTTTTGTTCACCGGGCAGCGCGTCTTCGGCGTGATCGGCTTCGTTGGTTCGGCGGCTGCCCTTTGGCTGTGGGGCGAGGGCGCTTTCGAGATGCCGTTCAACGCCTCGTTCCAGGTGTTGAACTGGTATCCCCTGATCACCGTGCCGTTCTTTATCTTCATGGGTTACATGCTGTCGGAATCCGGCATCGCCACCGGCCTCTACCGCATGTTCCATGTCTGGTTCGGGCCGGTGCGCGGTGGTCTGGCGCTGGGCACCATCGGGCTGATGGTGCTGATCGCGGCGCTGAACGGGCTGTCGGTGGCAGGCATGGCGATCGGCGCCACCATCGCGCTGCCGCAGCTTCTGCGCCACGGCTACGACAAGGTGATGGTCACCGGCGTCATCCAGGCCGGATCGTCGCTCGGCATCCTCATTCCACCGAGCGTGGTTCTGGTGCTCTACGCCATGATCGCGCGCCAGCCGGTGCTCGACCTGTGGCTGGCGGGCGTCGGGCCGGGCCTTCTGATGGCGGTGATCTTCGGTGCCTATGTCTATATCCGCTGTCTGGTGCAGCCCGATATCGGCCCGGCGCTGCCGGCGGAGGAGCGCGCGCAGATCACGCGCGCGGAGAAGTTCCAATTGCTCAGGCAGGGCATCCTGCCGCTCGCCATCTTCTTCATCATGATGGGCCTGTTCATGTCGGGCACGACCAGCCTCGTCGAAAGCTCGGCTGTCGGCGCGCTGCTCGCCACGGCCGCAGCCTGGTGGGCCGGCAACCTGAACAGAAAGGTATTCGAGGACTCCACGCGCAACACGCTGGGCATCTCGTGCATGTTCATGTGGATCATCCTCGGCGCGCTGTGCTTCTCGTCGGTCTATGACGGGCTGGGTGCGGTCAAGGCGGTCAAGACGCTGCTCATCGACACCTGGGAATTCTCGCCGTGGACGGTTCTCAGCCTGATGCTGCTGTCCTTCATCGTCATGGGCATGTTCCTCGACGATACCGCCATGCTGGTCATCGTCGCCCCGCTCTACATCCCGCTGGTGAAAAGCCTCGGCTTCAACCCGGTCTGGTTCGGCATCCTCTACACCATCACCTGCCAGATCGCGTACATAACGCCGCCCTTCGGCTACAACCTGTTCCTGATGCGGGCGATGGCGCCGCCCGAGGTTTCGCTGATGGACATCTACAGGTCCATCGTGCCGTTCTTCTTCCTGATGGTGCTGTCGCTGATCCTGATCATGATCTTTCCGCAGATCGCAATGTGGCTGCCCGAATACTTTTCGGGGCGGTAGGGAACGAACGCAGACACGGTGAAAAATCATAAGAAGGGGGACGATGGAGAACAGACAGACGTGCCGGGGGGCGGGCATCCCGCCTCCATTCGAAATCCAATATCGACTGATGGGAGACTTGTGAGATGACCGAGAAAAGCACGATCAACAAACGCGATTTCCTGCGCAAATCCATCCTGACAGGCGCCGGCGCGGTCGGCGCGACCGCGCTGGCGACGCCCTACGTGAAGGCGCAGGCTCCGATCAAATGGCGCCTGCAGACCTATGCAGGCCCGGCACTGGCCGAGCATGTGTGCAAGGTCGGCGTCGACGCCTTCAACAAGGCCGCGCATGGCGAGATGGAAATCGAGATGTACACGGCCGACCAGCTCGTGCCGCAGGGCGAACTGTTCCGCGCCGTGCAGTCGGGCACCATCGACGCCGCGCAGAGCGACGATGACTCGGCCGCGGCTCCGGTGGACGTCAAGGTGTTCGGCGCCTATTTCCCGCTCGCCTCGCGCTATTCGCTCGACGTGCCGGCGCTGTGGCATTGGCACGGGCTGAAGGAAGTCTGGGAGGAGGCCTATGCCGAGATCCCCGGCGTCACCTGGCTATCGACCGGCGCATGGGATCCGTGCAACTTCGGCACCACAAAGCCGATCAAGTCTGTGGCGGACCTGAAAGGCCTGCGTGTCTACACCTTCCCGACCGGCGGCCAGTTCCTGTCGAAATTCGGCGTCGTGCCGGTGTCGCTACCTTACGAGGACGTCGAGCCGGCGATCCAGACGGGCGAGCTGGACGGCGTTTGCTGGTGCGGCATCACCGAGATGCACACCGTCGGTTGGGCGGACGTGTTGAAATACTTCCTGACCAACCCGCTGTCGGGCGCCTGGGCCGGCTCCTACTTCGTCAACACCGAGAAGTGGAAGGCGGTGCCGGAGCATCTCCAGCAGCTCTTCATGATGTCCATCGACACCTCGCACTACTACCGCCAGCACTGGTACTGGGCGGGCGAGGCCAAGTACCGCAACGAGGGCAAGCTGGAACTCACCTCGATCCCCGAATCCGACTGGAAGCAGGTCGAGGACGAAGCCTCGAAGTTCTGGGACGAAGTGGCCGGCCAGAGCCCGCGTTCGGCCAAGGTCGTCGAGATCATCAAGAAGTACAACCAGTCGATGATCAAAGCCGGACCGCCCTACCGCTACGCGTGAGAGCGGGATATTGATTACCCGTCCGGCCGCCATTCCGGCGGCCGGGCATCGTTTGAAATTCAGGCCCAAAGGGGCGGAGTGCGAAAAGAATGGCCGGAAATCTCTCGTTCGATCAGTTGAAGAAGGCAGTGTCGGCGGGAGAGATCGACACGGTTCTGGCCTGTGCCGTCGACATGCAGGGACGACTCATCGGCAAGCGCTTCCTGGCGCAGTATTTCGTCGATTCCGCCCATGACGAGACGCATGGGTGCAACTACCTGCTCGCCAACGACATCGATATGGAGCCGGTGCCCGGCTACAAGGCCGCTTCCTGGCAGAAAGGCTACGGCGACTTCGTCGTCAAGCCGGACCTCGCCACGCTGAGGTCGGTGCCGTGGCTCGAGAAGACGGCGATGGTGCTGTGCGATCTTCTCGACCACCACACCCATGGCGACCTGCCGCATTCGCCGCGCGCCATCCTCAAGAAGCAGATCGCGCGGCTGACCGAGCGCGGCTACATGGGCTATTTCGCGTCCGAGCTGGAATTCTACCTGTTCTCGGAAACCTATCGGTCAGCGCGCGCCAAGCACTGGCAGAACCTTGAAACCGCCTCGCCCTATATCGGCGACTACCTGATCGGCATCACCACCAAGGAAGAAGGCTATATGCGCCGCCTGCGCAACGATATGCAGGCGGCCGGCATTCCCATCGAGAACTCGAAGGGCGAATGGGGGCCGGGGCAGGAAGAGATCAACGTGCGCTATGCCGAAGCGCTCGACATGGCGGATCGCCACACCGTCCTCAAGAACGGCGCCAAGGAGATAGCCGACGCCGAGGGCAAGGCCGTCTCCTTCATGGCCAAGTACAATTACGGGCTGGCCGGCAATTCCAGCCACATCCACAACTCGTTGTGGAGCAAGGATGGCAAGACGCCGCTATTCTTCGACAAGAGCCAGCCCTGGACGCTGTCGAAGCTTGGGCAGCAGTGGAGCGCCGGGCAACTGAAGTATGCCAAGGAATTCACGCTGCTTCTGGCTCCTTACATAAACTCCTACAAGCGCTTCCAGTCCGGCACCTTCGCACCGACCAAGATCATGTGGAGCGAAGACAACCGCACCGCCGGATTCCGGCTCTGCGGCGAGGGCACCAAGGGCATCCGCATGGAGTGCCGCATCGGCGGCGCGGATCTGAACCCCTATCTGGCTTTCGCGGCGCTGATCGCGGCGGGGCTGGCCGGCATCGACGAGAAGCTGGAACTGCAGAAGCCGTTCGTCGGCGACGCCTACCAGGCCGCAAGGCTGCCGGAAATTCCCAAGACGCTGCGCGACGCCACCGAGGCCTTCGCCAAATCGAAGATGATGAAGGCGGCACTCGGCGAAGACGTGGTCGAGCATTATGTCCACAATGCGCGCTGGGAGCAGATGGAATACGACCGCCGCATCACCGACTGGGAACTGCATCGCGGCTTCGAGCGGTATTGACGAATGTGGTGCGTCCTTCGAGGCTCGCTTCGCTCGCACCTCAGGATGAGGGAGGTGGTTTGCCCGACTTCACTTTCGCAGGCCCCGCACAAACGGTCCTCATCCTGAGGTGCGAGCGAAGCGAGCCTCGAAGGACGCACTACGGACGAACGGAATCTTGAACTGGAGTCGGTTATCTTGGAAACCATCAAACTCAAATCCCCCGTCGACGGTTCGATCTATGCCGAACGACCGGTCGCGACAGACCAGCAGGTCAATGCCGCCGTGGAAAAGGCGCGAGCCGCGCAGGCCGACTGGGCGCAGGTGCCGATCGCCAAGCGCGGCCAGTACATGCTCGCCATGCTGGAGGCGCTGGTTGCCATGACCGACGAGATCGTGCCGGAGATCGCCTGGCAGATGGGCCGGCCGGTGCGCTACGGTGGCGAGTTCGGCGGCGTCAAGGAACGCACCCAGTATATGGTCGAGATCGCCGAGAAGGCGCTGGCGCCGGTGCCTGCATCGAACCCGAAGGACGGCTTCCGCCGCTATGTGAAGAAGGACCCGCTCGGCGTCGTCATGGTCATCGCGCCGTGGAACTATCCCTACCTCACGGCCGTCAACACCATCGTGCCGGCGCTGATGGCGGGCTCCACCGTGATCCTGAAACACGCCGCGCAGACGCTGCTGGTCGGCGAGCGCTTCGCCCAGGCCTTTGAGAAGGCCGGCCTGCCCAAGGGCGTGTTCCAGAACGTGGTGCTCAACCACGCGCAGACGGAGAAGCTGCTCGGCAGCGGAAAAATCGACCACGTCAACTTCACCGGCTCGGTCGCCGGCGGGCGCGCCATCGAAAAGGCGGCGGCTGGCACCTTCATGACGCTCGGGCTGGAGCTGGGCGGCAAGGACCCGGCCTATGTGCTGCCCGATGCCAAGCTCGACCACGCCATCGCCAACCTCGTCGACGGCGCCTTCTTCAACTCCGGCCAGTGCTGCTGCGGCATCGAGCGCGTCTATGTGCACGAGAAGGTCTATGACGACTTCGTCCACGGCTTCATCGCCGAGACGAAGAACTATGTCGTCGGCAACCCGCTGGAGCAGGCGACCACCATGGGGCCGATGGCGCAGGCGCGCTTCGCCGACCTGATCCGTGAGCAGAAGGCCGAAGCGCTGCGCAAGGGTGCTGCGGCGCATATCAACATGAAGGTGGATAAGGACGTTGCTGGCTCGCCCTATATCGCGCCCGAAGTGCTGACCAATGTCGACCACCAGATGTCGGTGATGCGCGAGGAGAGTTTCGGCCCCATCGTCGGCATCATGAAGGTGCGCAACGACGAGGAGGCCATCGCGCTGATGAACGATTCTCCCTATGGCCTGACGGCCTCGATCTGGACGCGCGACACCGATCATGCCGTCGCCATCGGCGATCGGGTCGAGACCGGCACCGTGTTCATGAACCGCTGCGACTATCTCGACCCGGCGCTGGTGTGGACCGGCGTGAAAGACACCGGCAAGGGCGCGGGTCTCAGCCAGATCGGCTACGACAACCTGACCCGGCCGAAAAGCTATCACCTGCGCGAAACCATCTGATCTTCCGAAAGCAAAAGAAATGACCACCCTCGTCTCCAAATGGAACTACCCGACCACCGTCCGCTTCGGCGCCGGCCGCATCAAGGAACTGCCCGACGCGCTGGCCGCCACCGGCATCAAGCGGCCGCTGTTCGTCACCGATCCGGGACTGGCGAAACTGCCGGTCGTGGCCTCGACGCTGAAGATCCTCGACGACGCGAAAATTCCCTACGGCGTCTTTTCCGACGTCAAGCCGAACCCGGTGGAATCCAACCTCACCGCCGGCATTGAAGTCTTCAGGAAGGGCAAGCATGACGGCGTCATCGCCTTCGGCGGCGGCTCGGCGCTCGACCTCGGCAAGCTGATCGCCTTCCAGGCCGGGCAGACGCGGCCGGTGTGGGACTTCGAGGATATCGGCGACTGGTGGACGCGCGCCGACGCGACGAAGATCGTGCCGATCGTCGCCGTGCCGACCACCGCCGGAACCGGCTCGGAAGTCGGCCGTGCCGGCGTCATCACGCATGAGGCCAGCCATACCAAGAAGGTGATCTTCCATCCGAAGATGCTGCCCGAGATCGTCATCGCCGATCCGGAACTGTCGGTTGGCATGCCGGCCTTCATCACCGCCGGAACCGGCATGGACGCGCTGGCGCATTGCCTCGAAGCCTATTGCGCACCGGGCTATCATCCGATGGCCGACGGCATCGCCGTGGAAGGCATCCGCCTGGTGTTCGAGAACCTGCCGAAGGCTTTTGCCAATGGCAAGGACCTCGTCGCCCGCGCCCACATGATGTCGGCCGCCGCGATGGGCGCCACCGCCTTCCAGAAGGGGCTCGGCGCCATCCACTCGCTGTCGCATCCGATCGGCGCGCTCTACGATACCCATCACGGCATGACCAACGCCGTGTTCATGCCCTACGTGCTCGCCTTCAACCGCGATGCGGTGGAGGAGAAGATCGACCGGCTCGCCGCCTATTGCGGCATCAAGGGAGGCTTCGACGGCTTCGCCAAGGCGGTGATGAAGCTGCGCAAGGAACTCAAGGTGCCGCATGCGCTGCCCGGCCTCATCAAGGGGCTGGAGATGGACAAGAAGCGCAAGACGCTGATCGCCGACATGGCGGTGGTCGATCCGACCGCCGGCGGCAATCCGGTCAAGCTGACCAAGAAGGCGGCGCTGTCGCTGCTGGAGAGCGCCCTGAACGGATAGGCCGGGCGCCGCCGGGTTTCTGCGCCCGTCGGTTTCGGCGGGCCGCAGCCCTGAAAAACCACGAGGGGAAGGAGGAAAAGATTAGCCGGGAAATGAAAGGGGCGCCGATTGCAGGCGCCTGGCAAAAGTAGTTAACTTTTCGTCTTTCTGGGCGCGGGGCGGTCCCTTCTTCATCGGACTGTCATGCAACGGCAATACCGGATCGCAGGCGTCCAACAGCGCCAGTTCAATGGAGGGAATACAATGTCGAGAGTAACAGGGAAGGTCCTTTCCCTTTCAGCCGTCGCCTTCCTGGCGACCACCGCGTTTTCCTATGCCGAACCGTCGGCGGAACTCATCGCCGCGGCCAAGGCCGAAGGCATGTTTTCGCCGATCGCCCTGCCGCACGACTGGTGCGGATGGGAAGGAATCCTGAACGGCTTCAAGGCCAAGTATCCGGAAATCAAGCTCAACGAACTCAACCCCGACGCCGGCTCGGCCGACGAGATCGAGGCGATCAAGGCCAACAAGGACAACAAGGGCCCGCAGGCTCCCGACATGGTCGACGTCGGCCTGGCGTTCGGCCCGGCGGCGACCAAGGAAGGCCTGTTCCTGCCCTACAAGGTCGAGACCTTCGACGAGATCGAGAACAAGGATCCGGAAGGCCACTGGTACGGCGGCTATTACGGCGTGCTGTCCTTCGAGGTGAACAAGGACATCGTCAAGAACGTGCCGCAGGACTGGGCGGACCTCCTGAAGCCCGAATACGCCAACAGCGTCGCCCTGGCGGGTGACCCGCGCGCCGCCAACCAGGCGATCCTGTCGGTCTATGCGGCTGGCCTGGCCACTTCCGGCGGCGATGCCGCCAAGGCGCCGCAGGCCGGCCTGGACTTCTTCAAGAAGCTCAACGACGCCGGCAATTTCGTGCCCGTCATCGGCAAGGCCGCGTCGTTGGCGCAGGGCACTACGCCGATCGTCATCCGCTGGGACTACAACGCGCTGGCCGATCGCGACACGCTGAACGGCAACCCGCCGGTCGAGGTTGTGGTGCCGAAGTCCGGCGTCCTGGCCGGCGTCTATGCGCAGGCGATCAGCGCCTATGCGCCGCACCCGAACGCCGCCAAATTGTGGATGGAATACATCTATTCCGACGAAGGCCAGCTCGGCTTCCTGAAGGGTTATTGCCACCCGGCACGCTTCAACAAACTGGTCGCGGACGGCAAGGTGCCGCAGGAAATCCTCGACAAGCTACCGGCGGCCGACCTCTACAAGCAGGCGATCTTCCCCTCGCTCGAGGAGCAGGACGCCAACAAGACCGCCGTCACCGGCGGGTGGGACAGCGTCGTGGGCGCCAACGTCCAGTAATCCGGCAAGAAACGGGTGCGGCCCATCGCGGTGCCGCACCCGTGTGAATGAAACGGCGGCGGATGACTTCATCGACGAGCGAAACGACAAGCCCGGCCCCGGTCGCATATGCGTCGGGCAGCGGACGGCGGATGTCGTTCGCATGGCTCGGCGTCATGCCGTTTCTCCTGTTCGCGCTGCTGTTCCTGATCCTGCCGACGATGAAGATCGTCGTCGGCAGCTTCCAGACCAATGAAGGCGGGTTCACCCTCGCCAACATCGCGAACCTGTTCCAGCCGTCGATCCTTTCGGCCTACTGGATATCGATCCGCATCAGCCTCGCTTCCGCGCTGCTCGGCTGCGGCTTCGGCTTTCTCGTCGCCTGGGCATTCGTGCTCGGCGGCCTGCCCGGCTGGATCCGTTCGCCCCTGCTGACATTTTCCGGGGTCGCCTCCAATTTCGCCGGCGTGCCGCTGGCCTTCGCCTTCCTGGCGACCTTCGGAAGGCTGGGGCTGGTGACGCTGATCCTGCGCGACTGGTTCGGGATCAACATCTATGGCCTCGGCTTCAACCTGCTCAGTTTCGGCGGCCTGACGCTGACCTACCTTTTCTTCCAGATACCGCTCGCCATCCTCATCATCACGCCGGCGCTCGACGGCATGCGCCGCGAATGGCGCGAGGCGGCCGCCATACTGGGCGCTTCCGGCTTCCAGTACTGGCGTATCGTGGCCTTTCCGATCCTGTGGCCGAGCCTGCTCGGCACCTTCGCGCTGCTGTTTGCGAATTCCTTCGGCGCGGTCGCCACTGCCTATGCGCTGACGGGAAGCTCGCTGTCGATCGTACCCATCCTGCTGTTCGCGCAGATCCGTGGCGACGTGCTGCAGGACCCGCATCTGGGCTATGCGCTGGCGTTCGGCATGATCGTCGTCACCGGCATCGCCAACGGCATCTATATCTGGCTGAGGGCGCGCAGCGAACGGTGGATCAAATGAGGACCAACCGCATCTGGTCTTGGCTGTTCGTCGCGCTGGCGATTGCCTATTTCGCCCTGCCGCTTATCGGCACGTTCGAGTTTTCCCTGAAGATGCGGCGCGCCGCCTACAGCCTCGACGCCTATGCCGTCGTGCTCGGCGACCCGCGCTTCCAGCAGACGTTCATGTATTCGGTGCTGATGGCATTGGCCACCATCGCCGTCGGCGTGTTGCTCGTGGTGCCGACCGCCTACTGGGTCCGGCTGAAGCTGCCGCACTGGCGGCCGTTCATGGAATTCATGACGCTGCTGCCGCTCGTCATTCCGCCGATCGTCATCGTCTTCGGCTACATCCGGCTCTACAACACGTCGTCGTGGCTGCCGCTGACCGGTTCGGCGATGGGAACCAACGTGCTTCTGATGTTCGGTTACGTGGTGCTGGCGTTGCCCTATATGTACCGCGCCGTCGATACGGGCCTCAGGGCCATCGACGTCGCCACGCTGACGGAGGCCGCGCAGAGCCTGGGCGCGGGATGGGTGACCATCCTTGCCCGCGTCATCCTGCCCAATGTCGCGGTGGCGGTGCTGTCCGGCGCCTTCCTGACCTTCGCCATCGTCATCGGTGAATTTGTCATGGCGGCACTTTTGAGCCGCCCCGCCTTCGGTCCATACATGCAGTTGCTCGGTGCCAACCGGGCTTACGAGCCGGCGGCGCTCGCCGTCATCGCCTTCCTCATCACCTGGGGCTGCATGGCGCTGATCCAGGTGGTGTCGCGCTTCGCGCCGAAGCCGCCTGAACAGTTGCACTGAGTTGAGAGAGAGTTCGATGGCCGATCCGTTTCTTTCGATCCAGCATGTCGAGAAATCCTTCGGGGCGACCAAGGTCGTGCACGACTTCAATCTGGATGTCGAAGCGGGCGAGTTCGTCTCTTTCCTCGGGCCGTCCGGCTGCGGCAAGACCACGGTGCTGAGGATGGTGGCCGGCTTCGAGGAGCCGAGCGCCGGGCATATCCTCGTCGGCGGCAAGGACATCACCCGGCTGCGCCCCAATCAGCGCAACATCGGCATGGTGTTCCAGGCCTATGCGCTGTTCCCGAACCTGACGGTTGCCCAGAACATCGGTTTCGGCCTCAGGGTCGCCGGTGCCTCAAGGGCCGATATCGACAAGCGCGTGGCCGAGATGCTGGCCCTCATCAGCCTCCCGCAGATGGCCGACCGCTATCCCTACCAGCTCTCCGGCGGCCAGCAGCAGCGCATCGCGCTGGCGCGTGCCCTGGCGCCGAAGCCGAAACTGCTGCTGCTCGACGAGCCGCTGTCGGCGCTCGACGCCAAGGTGCGCGTGTCGCTGCGCGAGGAAATTCGCTCCATCCAGAAGGAGCTCGGCATCACCACCATCTTCGTCACGCACGACCAGGAAGAGGCGCTGTCGATCTCCGACCGCATCGCCGTCATGTATGGCGGCAAGGCCGAGCAGGTGGGCGCGCCGTTCGAGATCTACAACCGGCCGGCGACGCGGTTTGTCGCCAATTTCGTCGGCACGCTGAACGTACTGGAGGGGACCGTTACCGACGCCTCCGCCGGCACGGTGCGTGTCGCCAGTCAGGACGTGGCGCTGAAGGGCAAGCTCGACGGATCCAGGACCGGCGACACGCTGTCGCTGGCGCTCAGGCCCGAGGCGATTGCACTCGGCGCACGCCCCGGCCACGACAGCAAACTCGCCGGCGAGATCGCCGACGTGCATTTCCTCGGCTCCGTCATCCGGGTGCGCGTCGGTGTCGGTGGCAAGCAGATCTCGCTCGATACCTTCAACAATTCCTCGACCCCGCCACCCGTCGTCGGCGACAAGACCGAGATCAGCTTTTCGTCCGGGGACGTGCTGGTCCTGCACTGAGGACTTGGCCGCCAGATCGATGGGAAGCCATGTTATGCTTCCCGGCTCGGTGTGTCGGCTTGGAAGGAAAAGACGAAAGCGGGCTTCTCTCCGCCTTGCGCGGCAGCGCCGAAGTCGGCCACCGCGTATTCGGCCAGCAGGCGCAGCCTTTGGCGGGGCAGGGGAGCGCGGCCGGGATCGCCGACCAACGCCGCCGCAACGCCCGCGTCCAGACAACGGTCGAGGAACGCGGTGACGCGCGCGGCGAGTCCTGTTTCGTAGAAGAGGTCGCCGGCGAGGATCATGTCCACGTCCGGCGCAGGACCGTCGATGACGTCGTGCGCCCACGTCTCCACCTTGACGCCGTTCGCTGCGGCGTTGAGGCAAAGGGCGGCGAGGGCGTTCGGATCGGTATCGGCGGCGATGACGCTTGCGGCGCCGGCCTTGGCCGCGGCGATGGCGACGAGGCCGGAGCCCGTGCCGAGATCGAGTACGCGCCGGCCGGCGACGGTTTGCGGCCGGTCGAGGACGAAGCGGGCAAGCACGGCACCGCCGGCCCACGGATAGGCCCAATAGGGCGAGCCCGGCGCACCAGTCGCTTCCAGCATGCGGCGCAGGCCGCTTGCCGGCGTCGCCATATGCAGGCGGAGTTCCGGCACGAACGGCACCGCCGTCAGCGGCAGGTTCGCGGCAATGAAGCCCGACGGATCGACGCGATGCGGGGTGAGAGGCATCGGCGCCTTATAGCAGAAGTTTTGGCGCCCGGCGCAGCGGCCGCCTGGGCTGCCGCGCTTTGCAAGATCGGGCGGCAGCCGGGCTTTCTTCCGCTTCGTCGCCCCTCAATTACGTTGACGTTAACGTCAATTTTGATCTATACGAGAAGTGACCAACGACGCGGCAAAAGGGATTGCCATGTCCGGCCGGATCGGCAAAGTCCGGCGAACCGCAACGCGCATGACAGCGCAAGAGACGAGGAGTCCCAGCATGGGCGTTCAGGATATTGCAGACAGGCTCAAGGCGCAGGTCGCGAGCGCCGGCTTCGACCGGTCGGTGAAGTTCGACACCGGTGCCGACGGCGTCATCGTCATCGACGGCGCGACCGTTACCACCACCGACGGTCCGGCCGACTGCACCATCAAGCTTTCGCTGGACGATCTGGAATCGCTGATCGCCGGGGACCTCAACCCGACCATGGCGTTCATGACCGGCAAGCTGAAGATCGAGGGTGACATGTCGGTCGCCATGGCGCTCAGCCAGCTGATCGGCTGAAGCACACGCCTGTTCGATTCAAAAAGGCGCAGCGGCCGGACCGCTGCGCCTTTTTGTTTGGGATGCGTCGATCTCAAGCGGCCAGCCGGATGCGGGCCGTCTTCGCCGTTTTCCTCCCGGCAGCGCGGATGGTGCCATGTGCACCGTCCAGTGCGCCGGGCGACAGTTCCAGCGCCAGCAGCCGATGGCGCTCATAGGGGCCGGGCATGGCGAGCGCACCGGTTTTCTGCGAGGAGAAACCGAAACGGCTGTAATATGGCGCATCGCCCACCAGCAGAATGGCCTTGTGGCCGAGCCGCGCTGCCTCCGCTATGGCATGGCGCATCAGCGCCGAGCCGATGCCGGCGCTCTTCAACGACGGTTCGACGGCGAGCGGGCCGAGGAGAAGGGCTTTTCCCTTCCCCCTTGAGGGGGAGGTGGCGCCGAAGGCGTCGGAGGGGGATGCCTCGACCAGGCTCGACGCTTTATTGACGGTGCCTTCTGCTGCTACCCCCTCTGGCCTGCCGGCCTCCTTCGGAGCCCCCTCAAGGGGGGAGAAAGCAAACGCCACATCCCACAGCCTGACCGTGCCGACGATCGCGCCCGCCGCATCGCGTGCGACGAAGGCCAGCCCTTCGGACGGCCGGCGGCCGCGCCGCAGCTTTTCCGACGACTTCTTCTTCCGCCCCGGTCCCATGGCGCGATCGAGCAGCGCCTCGCGCGCCGGCACATCGACGGCGGTTTCGGCGGTGATGATGAAGGCCGGCTGGGCGGCCGTTTGAATTTCTGCGAATTCCATGTCCGTGATCCTTCACGAGCGGAGGTTTTCTTCCACAAGCGAACCGGAGGGCGGCAGCCGGCGCATGTATCCGAGGCCAAAGGCCGAGGTAGGATCATGCGCGACCAAAGACGTCGCCCGGCCGGGTGATCTGAAGACGAGAGTCTTCAGATCACGTAGGATCGGAGAGGCTCGAAGCCGTTGAAGGCCACCGCCGAATAGGTGGTGGTGTAGGCGCCGGTACCCTCGATCAGCACCTCGTCGCCGATGGTGAGCGACAGAGGCAGCGGGTAGGGCGTCTTTTCATACATCACGTCGGCCGAATCGCAGGTCGGGCCGGCAAGCACGCAAGGCGCCTTGGCGTCGGCGTCGCGCCCGGTGACGATCGGATAGCGGATAGCCTCATCCATCGTCTCGGCGAGGCCGCCGAACTTGCCGATGTCGAGATAGACCCAACGCACATTGTCGTTGTCGGCTTTCTTCGAGATCAGCACGACCTCCGACTTGATGACGCCGGCATTGCCGACCATGCCGCGGCCCGGCTCGATGATCGTCTCGGGGATGCGGTTGCCGAAATGCTTCGACAGCGCGCCGAAGATCGCCTCGCCATAGGCCTGCGCCGCCGGTACGTCCTTCAGGTAGCGCGTCGGGAAGCCGCCGCCCATGTTGACCATACGAAGCACGATGCCTTCGTCGGCGAGCGTCGCGAAGACCTGCCTGGCGTCGGTCAGCGCACGGTCCCAGGCATCGAGGTCCGTCTGCTGTGAGCCGACGTGGAAGGACACGCCGTAAGCGTCCAGCCCGAGGAGGGCTGCATGGCGCAGCACGTCCACCGCCATCGCCGGAACGCAGCCGAACTTGCGCGACAGCGGCCATTCGGCGCCTTCGCCGTCGGTCAGCACGCGGCAGAACACGCGGCTGCCGGGCGCGGCGCGGGCCACCTTCTCGACCTCTTCCACGCAATCGACCGCGAACAGGCGGATGCCGAGTTCGTAGGCGCGGGCGACGTCACGCTCCTTCTTGATGGTGTTGCCGTAGCTGATGCGCTCGGCCGGCGCGCCGGCGTCCAGCGCCATCTCGATCTCGGCGACCGAAGCGGTGTCGAAGGACGAGCCGAGCGAGGCCAGCAGGCGCAGGATCTCCGGCGCGGGATTGGCCTTCACCGCGTAGTAGATCTTGGATTCCGGCAGGGCCTTGCGGAAAGCGTGGAAATTGTCGCGCACGACGTCGAGGTCGACCACGAGGCACGGGCCGCTGGGACGTCGGGTGGCGAGGAAATCGAGGATGCGCTGGGTTGCCATCGGTCACTCCCGTCGCGCCTGTCGGCGCGTCATCAAGCTGCGTGCGCGGGCACGCAGCCCTCGCGACACGCGGGTCAAACAAAGGCGGGATGGTTTCTCGCGGGACCGGCCGGTGGAGACGCCGGATCCGCGCTTCGCCGTCCCGCGGCGATGGACCTTGGCCGCCCGGCCACGATCCGCTTTGTCTGCCTTGGCTTGGATGGGAAATCCCAACCGCACTGCCGGCAATGAAGGTGTGCCTCTTCAGTAACCCCGGTCTATGGACGACCGGCAGAACACCAGAAAGGCCCGCACCGTCGTTGCTTCAAGGCGTCCTCGGATATGCGGTTGGCCGCTCATCCGACCGGGTTCGTTACTTCCCGGGTACCGTCCCGATTGCCTCGCCATTTCGAGGGTCGGGGGACGCCCACAGGCACGTGCGACTTTGGGCAAGCGGCGATATAGGGAGATCGCCCTTCACAATCAATTAAAATCTCCCGACGGGTTGAAAAAATCGCGATAGCGAACAATCTTGCGGCGATTGTATTCGAATGGCGAACGGAAACGCGGCGAAAAACCAGCTTGCGGTTTCGCCGGAATAGAGACACGCATTTGATTTCCCTGGTGATTTCTCGATCCGAGGGGTTTTGGGCGGTTGCGGGGACCGCCGGCTCGTCGATTACTGCGCGGTCGCGTCATCACTTCGTTGCAGCAAGGATCTGATTCGCATGGACACGCTCACCCGCATGCGCGCCTTCATCGACGTGGTCGAGGCGGAAGGCTTTTCCGCTGCCGCGCGCAAGATCGGCCGTTCCAAGGCGCTGTTGTCGAAATATGTGCGCGAACTGGAGGACGAACTCGGCGCGCTGCTGCTCAACCGCACGACGCGACAGTTCTCGCTGACCGAAGCCGGTCATACCTACTATCGCCGCGCCTCGGAGATCGTGCGCGAGGTGGACAGTCTGGCCGACGCGGTGCGCGAATCGTCAGGCGACGTGCGCGGCCGGATCAAGCTGTCGGCGCCGCGCACCTTCGCCGACGCGCCGGTTGGTCAGTCGCTGGTCGATTTCGCCAAGCAGTATCCCGACATCGTGCTGGAAATCCATCTCGACGACCGTTTCGTCGACCTGGTCGAGGAGGGTTTCGATCTTGCCGTGCGCATTTCGCGGCTGGAGAACTCGTCGCTGATCGCGCGGCGGCTGGCGCCGTTCTCGGTGCGCATCTGCGGTGCGCCGGAACTGATCGCCAGGCACGGCATGCCGGCGCATCCGCGTGATCTGGCGCGTGCGCCCTGCATCATCGACACCAATGGCCGCTGGCTGGCCAACTGGCCGTTCCGCGGCGATGACAACGATACCACCAGCGTCGCCGTTTCCGGGCCGATCGAGGTCAACAGTCCGATGGCGGCGCGCGCCGCGGCCGTCGCCGGGCTCGGCTTTTCGGTGCTGCCCGATTTTATCGCCCAGCCCGAGATCATGAGCGGCCGGCTGGTGCCGGTGCTGGACGACCGCATCCTGCAGGGCGGCGGTATCTTCGCCGTCTACCCGCATCGCCGCTACCTGCCGGCCAAGGTGCGCGTCTTCGTGGACTTCCTCGCCCAGTGGTTCAAGGCGCGCGAGGCGGCATGACGCCGCGCCGTCTCGTCGCGGTCCCAATTTCGCCCGTTTTGTCACGACTTTCGGCGCAGTCCACCCGGGAGCAGGAATGATCGCAACCACGTCCCTTCAGCGCATGATCGGCGCGCTGGCCGCGCTGCTTGCGGCAGTTGGTTCGGCAAGTGCGCACCCGCACGTCTTCGCCGAGGCGCGTCTCGACGTCGTGCTCAGCGCCGATCACCAAAGCGTGAAAGCGTTGCGCCACCTTTGGCGGTTCGACGAACTGTTTTCGAGTACGGTGCTGATGCAGTTCGACAAGAATTCCGACCTGAAGCTAGACGATGCGGAACTGAAGGATGTCGCCGACACCATCTTTTCCTCACTGGCCGAATACGACTATTTCCAGCTCGTCACCGTCGACGGCAAGGATGTGCATATGAACGCGCCGTCGCAGGTGATGACCAATTTCGACAACGACCAGTTGATCGTGCTGTTCGAATCCGAGCCGGCGACGCCGATCAAGCTTGCCGGCACCATCGATTTCGGCGTCTACGACCCGACCTTCTATACGGCCATCGACTTCACCGAGGACGCCAACATGGCTGTCGAGGGCCTGCCGTCGACCTGCACGCGCAAGGTGATCCGCCCCGATCCCGACACGGCCATCGCGCAGAACCAGAAGACGCTGACCGACGCCTTCTTCAACGATCCGACCGGCACCGACATGTCGAAGATTTTCGCCACCAAGCTGGAGCTGACCTGTAAGCCATGAGGGGCAAGCCAAGAGGGCACGGCCGATGAGGCGGGGAATAGTGCATGCCGGCCTGGTGCTGGCTGCGGCTGCCTTGGCTCTGCATCTGGCGGGCGTCGCCCATGCGCAGAGCTCGCTCGGCATCGGGACCAACGACGCCATGCCGGCCACCACCGGCCTGTTCGCCCACCAGCTTGCCTGGATCAACCTGAAGCAGCAGGAATTCTACCGGGCACTTGCCGGCGCCATGAAGGCGATGCGGCAGGACGGCTCGAAGCTGTGGGTGCTGGTCGGCCTGTCCTTCCTCTACGGCATCTTCCACGCCGCCGGCCCCGGCCACGGCAAGGCGGTCATTTCCTCCTACATGGTGGCCAACG
Organism: Ollibium composti; assembly: GCF_004801285.1. Classification (GTDB taxonomy): domain Bacteria; phylum Pseudomonadota; class Alphaproteobacteria; order Rhizobiales; family Rhizobiaceae; genus Mesorhizobium; species Mesorhizobium composti. Next base: position 247,311 of record NZ_SSNY01000004.1, on the reverse strand, counting down.
AGGTGGCGCTGAGGCGAGGCGTCCTGCTCTCCTTCATCTCCGCCTTCCTGCAGGCGGTCACGGCGATCGCGGTGATGCTGCTGGCGTTCTTCGTGCTGCGCGGCACGGCGATCTCGATGACGGACGCGGCATGGTTCCTGGAGATCGCCAGCTACGTCTTCGTCACCGCCTTCGGCGCCTGGCTTTTGTGGCGAAAGCTTCGCCCGCTGGTGGTACGGCTGTTCGGGACGGCGCCGGCCTACAGCCTGTCGGCGGCCCAGGCCGGGCCGGCGCTTGCCGGCGGGACGACTGCCGGGCGCGGCATGGTCCGCGCGCGGTTGAATCATCCCGACGCCAGCCCCGCCTTGGCATTCGACTGCGGGCAGGATCACGCGCCGGGCACGGTCTGCGCCGATTGCGGCCACAGCCACGCGCCGGACCCGGCGATGCTTTCGGGAGACCGCTTCGACTGGCGCACCGCCTGGTCGGCGGTGGCAGCCGTCGGCATCCGGCCCTGCTCGGGCGCGCTGATCGTGCTGTCCTTCGCCTTCCTCAACGGCTTGTGGACGGGCGGTATCCTTTCGGTGCTCGCCATATCTGTCGGCACCGCGATCACCGTGGCGATCCTCGCCACGCTGGCGGTAACGGCGAAGGACTGGGCGGTGTGGTTCGCCGGCGATGGCCGTCTCGGCAACCGGGTGCATGCGATCATCGAGATCGGCGGCGCGGCGCTCGTCTTCCTGTTCGGCCTGACGCTTCTGTCGGCCAGCCTGGCGGCGTAGAGGGCGGCCCGGAGCAGCATACCGACATCGCCGTGGTCCAAGCCAGCCGCCCGCCGCGCACATTGCAACCGTCTGGATGAACGGCTACGCCGGCACTGGAAAATGAGCCGGTTAAGCAAATGAAGCGCTCCAGCAGTCAAATCCCGAACGGCTCCGGCGGTGCGTCGCCGGCCTGGCAGAGCGTTGCGCCTTGACGCCCTTCGTCTTCCTCGCCGTGCTCGCCGCCGCTGCCATGCACGCCACCTGGAACGCTCTGGTCAAGGTACGTAGCGACCGCTTCGCCTCGATCACGCTGACGTCGCTCGGCATGACGCTGTCGGCGGCGCCGGTCCTGCCCTTCGTCGACGTGCCGACGGCCAATGTCTGGCCGTGGATCGTCGCCTCGGTCATCATCCACATCGGCTACCGCCTGTTTCTCATCCGTGCCTACGACCATGGCGATCTCGCCCAGACCTATCCGCTGGCGCGTGGCACCGCGCCGCTGATCACGGCCATCGGCGGCGTCTTCCTGCTGTCGGAAGTGCCGAGCGGCCTGGCGGTGGTCGGCATCCTGCTGCTGTCGCTGGGTACGCTACTGATGTCGCTGCGCGGCGGCGGCCATCTGGCGACGCTGAACCGTGCGGCGGTCGGCTATGCGCTGACCACCTCTCTGTGCATCGCCAGCTATACGCTGGTCGACGGCAGCGGTGTGCGTCTTGCCACAACTGCGGCAAGCTATGCGGCGTGGCTGTTCGTCTGCGACGGCCTATGCGCCATCGCGATCGGTGTCTTCTATCGCGGCCGCAAATTGCTCGCCGTCTCCGCAGCCGACTGGGCAAGCGGCATCGTCGCCGGCTTCCTCAGCGCGGCGGCCTATGCCATCGCCATGTGGGCGATGACCAGGGCGCCGATCGCCTCGGTCGCATCGCTGCGCGAAACCTCGATCCTGTTCGCCATGCTGATTTCGGTCCTCGCGCTCGGCGAGAAGATGACCGGCTGGCGGGGTGCTGCGGCGCTGTCGATCGTCGCCGGCGTCATTGCGCTTCGGATGGGATAGAGCCTCCGTCCGGCTGCAGCGCTTCAGACGATGCGGTCCTCCGTCGCCGGGTCGAAGAACACGGCCTTCGACAGATTGAAGGCCAGCGGCGCATTCGAGCCGGGCTGGATATGGGCGTCGGCGCGCAGGCGGGCGACCACCGCCTTGCCGCCGAGGTTGGTGACGGCGAAGGTGTCGGAGCCGGCAGGTTCCACTACCTCGATGTGACAGTCCGCCGTCGCCACCGCCTTGGCGTCGCGGTCGGCGCCTTCCGGATCGGTCAAGGCCTCGGGGCGCACGCCGAACATCACCTTCTTGCCCTGGAAGGCGCCGAGACCGGCCGGCGCATGGGCGATCGGCAGCTTGATCGGCTCGCGCGCCTCCCGCTCCATGACGACCTGCAGGCCCTTGCCGTTCATGGCGACGGTCGCCGGGATCAGGTTCATGGCGGGCGAGCCCATGAAGTCGGCGACGAACATGTTGGCCGGGTTGTTGTAGATTTCGGCCGGGCTGCCGAACTGCTGGAGGATGCCGTCCTTCAGCACGGCAATCTTCGTCGCCAGCGTCATCGCCTCGATCTGGTCGTGGGTGACGTAGACGATGGTGGTTCCCATGCGCTGGTGCAGCCGCTTGATCTCGGTGCGCATGTCGATGCGCAATTTGGCGTCGAGGTTGGACAGCGGTTCGTCGAACAGGAAGACCTGCGGCTTGCGCACCAGCGCCCGGCCCATGGCGACGCGCTGGCGCTGGCCGCCGGAAAGCTGGCTCGGCTTGCGGTCGAGCAGGTGGCCGATCTGGAGAAGCTGCGCCACCTCGGCGATGGCCTTGTCTCGCTCCGGCTTCGGCACACCGCGGATTTCCATGCCGAAACCGATGTTCTCGGCCACCGTCATGTTGGGGTAGAGCGCGTAGGACTGGAACACCATGGCGATGTCGCGCTTCGACGGGTGCAGTTCGTTGACGCGCTGGCCGTTGATGCGGATTTCCCCGCCGGTGATCGGCTCCAGTCCGGCAATGGTGTTGAGCAGAGTGGACTTGCCGCAGCCGGAGGGACCGACCAGCACGAGGAAGCCGCCTTCCTCGATCTCCAGCGAGACGTTTTTCAGGATCTTCGCCGTCCCGTAGGATTTTTGGAGATTGTCGATTTCGAGGAAGGGCATGGGCTCAGCCTTTCACCGCGCCGGCCATCAGGCCACGCACGAAATAGCGTCCGGAGACGATGTAGACGATGAGGGTCGGAAGGGCGGCGAGGATCGCGCCGGCGAAGTGGACGTTGTATTCCTTCACGCCCGTTGACGAGTTCACCAGGTTGTTCAGCGCCACCGTCAGCGGGATCGAATCGACGCTGGAGAAGGAGGAGCCGAACAGGAAGTCGTTCCAGATGTTGGTGAACTGCCAGATGACGGTGACGACGATGATCGGCCCCGAGGACGGCAACAGAATGCGCCGGAATATCTGGAAGAAGGAGGCGCCGTCGATCTGGGCGGCGCGGATCAGCTCGGTTGGAAAGGCTTCGTAATAGTTGCGGAAGAACAGCGTGGTGAAGCCGAGCCCGTAGATGGCATGGATCAGGATCAGGCCGGGCACCGTGCCGGCCAGATGCAACAGGCCGAGGATACGGGCGGACGGGATCAGCACGATCTGGAAGGGGATGAAACAGGCGAGCAGCATCATGCCGAAGACGATGGTGTCGCCGCGGAAGCGCCATTTGGTCAGCACGTAGCCGTTCAGCGCGCCGAGGATGGTGGAGATCGCCACCGCCGGCACCACCATCATCACCGAATTGAGGAAATAGGGTTTGAGGCCGGTCGGCGAGACGCCGATCTGCGCCGTCGACCACGCCGACAGCCAGGGCGCGATGGTCCACTGATGCGGCAGCGCCAGCATGTTGCCCTGGCGGATCTCGTCCAGCGGCTTCAGCGAGTTCGCCAGCATGACGTAGAGCGGCAGGAGATAATAGACCGCGAAGAGGATGAGGATCGCATAGATCGCGGCGCGGGCGAAAACGCCATTGCGGGTGGCGACGTCCTGGGAAGCAGTGCTCATTTCTTCTGCCCCAGTTCCGAATAGAGATAGGGGACGATGATGGCGAAGATCATCATCAGCATGATGATGGCCGAGGCCGCGCCCATGCCCATCTCGTTGCGGCCGAAGGTGAACTTGGTCATGAACAGGGCAGGGGTCCATGTGGCGGTGCCGGGGCCGCCGTCGGTCATGGCGACCACGAGGTCGTAGGACTTGATGGCAAGGTGGGCGAGCACGACAAAGGCCGAGAGGAACACCGGCCGCATCAGCGGGATGATGATGCGGCGATAGATGGTGAGCGTCGAGGCGCCGTCGATCTGGGCGGCCTTGATGATCTCGTTGTCGACGCCGCGCAGGCCGGCGAGGAACATCGCCATGACGAAGCCGGACGATTGCCAGATGGCGGCGATGACGATGGTGTAGATGGCCATGTCGCCCTGCTTGATCCAGCGGAAGGAGAAGCTGTCCCAGCCGAGCTCGTGCATGGCATGCTCCAGCCCGATGCCGGGATCGAGGAACCATTTCCAGGCGACGCCGGTGACGATGAAGGAGAGTGCCATCGGGTAGAGGTAGATCGGCCTGAGCAGCCCTTCGCCGCGGATCTTCTGGTCGAGGAAGATCGCCAGCGCCAGTCCGATCACCGAGCAGATGACGATGTAGAGAACCGAGAAGATGGCGAGGTTCTTGAGCGAGACAATCCAGTTCGGGTGCCTGAACAGGCGCACGTAGTTGTCGAAGCCGACCCAGGTGGAGAAGTCGGGCAGCAGCTTCGAGCCCGAGAAGGAGAGGAAGCCGGTAAAGACGATGAAGCCGTAGACGAAGACGAGGATCAGCGCGAAGCTCGGCGCCAGGACGATTTTCGGCAGGAGTTCCTGCAGCGTCTCCCGCGGCGCGCGGCGGGTCCTTGCTAGGGCCGGCGCGATTTCGGCTTGTGTCTGGGTCATCAAGTTCTCCAGAGATTGCAGCGAGGCGCTTTGCCCCTCGCCTTACCCTGTCCCATCAAACGGGAATAGGGAGCCCCGAATGCCGTTGGTTCCTTCTCCCCGTTCCCTACGGGGAGAAGGCGTCGGCAGGCGGATGAGGGGTGGTTTGCGCTATCGCCGGCCGGGGCTCCGCTGCTTCGCAGATCCCCGGCGTTCGCCGCCTTCCATCGTGCCGTCGGCACGATGGACTTGCTGCGCAAACTGGTGGCTCACCCCTTGGCCGCGGCCACCGCGTCGACCAGCTCCTTGGCGGCTTCCTTGGAGTCGACGTCGCCGTTGAAGTGGCGCGTCACCACGTCGTAGATGGCGTTCTTGATCGCGGCGGGCACCGCGTAGCCGTGGGCCATCGAGCCGAACAGCTTGCCGCTGGAGTTGGCCTCGGCCAGGTCCTTGATGCCCTTCTTGCCGCAATCGTCGAAGGCGGTGTCGGGAACGTCGGTGCGCGCCGGCACCGAGCCCTTGACCACGTTGAAGGACGACTGGAAGTCGGGGCTCTCGATGTCGGACGCCATCTGGAGCTGGGCCGCCTTCTTGTCGTCGCCGACCTTGAACATCATGAACATGTCGGAGTTGAAGGTGACGGCGCCCTGCGTGCCGGGGAAGCGGATGCAGACGAAGTCGGTGCCCGGCTTCTGGCCGGCCTTGAGGAACTCGCCCTTGGCCCAGTCGCCCATCATTTGCGCGCCGGCCTTGCCCTGGATGACCATGGCGGAGGCGAGGTTCCAGTCGCGGCCGGAGAAGTCGTCGTCGACATAGGAACGCAGCTTCTTCATGCGGTCGAAGGCCTCGACCATCTTGTCGCCGCCGAGCGCGGCCGGGTCGAGGTCGATGAAGGCGGCCTTGTAGAAGTCGGTGCCTAGCCCCAGGACGACGGCGTCGAAGAGGGTGGCGTCCTGCCAGGCCTGGCCGCCATGGGCGAGCGGCGTGATGCCGTTGGCCTTCATCTTGTCCAGCATGGCGACGAACTCGTCCCAGTTGGTCGGCTCCTTGCCGCCGGCCGCGTCGAGCGCCTTCTTGGAGATCCACACCCAGTTGGTGGAGTGGACGTTGACCGGAGCTGCGATCCATTTGCCGTCGTACTTGGCGAAGTTCTGGAGCGCGGTCGGAATCACCTTGTCCCAGCCTTCCTTGTCGGCCACTTCGCCGAGATCGCCGACGACGCCCTGCTTGGCCCAATCGGTGATGTCGAAGCCGAGCGCCTGCACGGCCGTCGGCGGATCGCCGGCGGTGACGCGGGCGCGCAACGCCGTCATCGCCTGCTCGCCGCCGCCGCCGGCAACCGGCATGTCCTTCCAGGTGATGCCCTGGCTCTCGAGCTTCTTCTTGAGCACGTCGAGCGCGGCGGCTTCGCCGCCGGACGTCCACCAGTGCAGCACTTCGACCGAACCGCCGGCCGCGAAGCTCGTGGCGGCATAGCCGACGAGGCTGGATGCCAGCATGGTTCCAATGAGCAATTTGCGCAACATGAACTCCTCCCTTGTTGCATTCCTATGGCCGACGGTATCCGTCGGCTACTCCCAACTCAACCGGCCTGCCCAAGCGGCGTGCCAGCCGTGATGAAACCGGATCGTCCTTCCCTCCGCGTCGTCCCTGACCGTCTGTCAGGCCCGCTATTGTCCGGACTGTTCCCCGAAGGGCATTCCGGACTATCTATTCGCCCGCGCCGGCCACGGATGCGCCATGCGGGTGTTCCGGTTCCATCCCTGCGACGAACCATAGGGCTTGTCGCCAGCGATGTGCAATGTCTTTTCAATCGTTTCAAACGTCAATGCGTGAAAGCGGCTTCGATCGTCGTTTCGCGGACCGCCGCCGTCTGGCCATCGATTCGAACCCGCCCCGGCCTTGCCCGTCGAAAGGTCCTGTCCAGCGGTCGGAGCGGAGTGTGCGCCGATTCCTTGTGAGGTGCGAATCATCTGTGGGATTCGGCTAAAAGTTTAGAGATTGTTTACCGCCGGGTGATTGATCCGAAGCGGCGGGCAAAACCCCGATCCACCTGGAAAATCCGATGAGACACCGCACGGCGCGCGCCGACGAGATATCGCCCGTCCACCTCTATCTTGCCGCACGATCGGGGGACGAGATCGACATGCCCTGCCGGGATGTCGAGGACGCCCTTGTCGCCGTCGAGCGACTGGACGGGTCGGACAAGCGCGTGGTGGCGATTTCGGTGCAGGGCTATCGCATCGAACCGGACGAGTTCGCGGTGCTGCGCCAGTCGTTGCGGCACCTCTTCCACCCGGCAGCGCGGGCGTAGACCGCAAGGCCTCGGCCGTACCAGGTTCGATGAACCTGCCGAGGCCTCCGAATTCCGCTCGAAACGGGCGGACCGTCGCAACGATTTCAGAGGGTTGGATGGTGGGCGTACCAAGGATCGAACTTGGGACCCCTACGATGTCAACGTAGTGCTCTCCCGCTGAGCTATACGCCCATCCAAGGCCGCGCATACACCACTTTTGCCCCGGCGCGTCAATAGCGGCATGGCGAAAAGATCGGGCTATTCGCAGGGCCGGAATCGCTGGCTCCGCGATACGGCGGACAAGGGCAGGTATGCCCCGGCCGCGGTCCCGTCTCAGGCCGCCTGCAGCATCTTCTCGACCTCGTTGACGAGGTCGCGCAGGTGGAACGGCTTCGACAGCACCTTGGCGTCCTTGGGTGCCTTCGAATCGGGGTTGAGGGCGACGGCGGCGAAGCCGGTGATGAACATCACCTTCAGGTCGGGATCGATCTCGGTGGCGCGGCGGGCCAGTTCGATGCCGTCCATCTCGGGCATGACGATGTCGGTCAAGAGCAGCGAGAAGGGTTCTTCGCGCAGGCGCTCGTAGGCGCTCGCGCCATTGTCGAAATCGCTGACCTGGTAGCCGGCGCGCTCAAGCGCCTTAACCAGGAAGCGGCGCATATCATCGTCGTCTTCCGCCAGAAGGATGCGTGCCATGTCGATTGCCGTCCGAATCACTCAGCGGGATCCTGGAACGCGATCCCGTTAACCATCCTGTATATGAGGTGGCGAGGGTAAACATCAAGTGAATGATGCCGCCGCTGAACCTTCGTACAAAGCGCCGCAAGCCGTTGAAAAGCTGGACAGGTGGGCGCCGAGGTGGCAGGCTTTGCCGATGATGTTGCGGTGCTTGCCAGCAGGTTGGAATTGACGACGGTCGCCGAGGATTTTTCGGGCGTCGCGCCCTTCGAGGTCCGCATGGGCGCCGAACAGCGCGTTCCCTTCGTCTTCTCCTCGCCGCACAGCGGCCGTTTCTATCCCGAGCGTTTCCTGGCCATGGCAAGGCTCGACAGCACCGCCATCCGCCGATCCGAGGATTGCTACGTGGACGAGCTTTTCGGCGCGGTGGTGGCCCTCGGCGCGCCGCTGCTGGCGGCGAATTTTCCGCGCGCCTATCTCGACGTCAACCGCGAGCCGTGGGAACTCGACCCGCGCATGTTCGCCGAACCGGTGCCGTCCTATTGCAACATCCGCTCGGCTCGCGTCGCAGGCGGGCTGGGCACGGTGCCGCGGCTGGTCGGCGAGGGGCTCGACATCTATGCCGGGCGGCTGCCGCTGGCGGAAGCCGTGGCGCGCATCGAGACGGTCTACAAGCCCTATCACGAGACGCTGAAGCGGCTGATCGCGCGCACCCATGCCGGTTTCGGCTATGCGGTGCTGATCGACTGTCATTCGATGCCGGCCAGCGTGCGCGTCGGCGACAGCGGCTTCCGGCCGGATTTCATCGTCGGCGACCGATTCGGCACGGCGGCGTCCGCCGCGCTGACGGAGCGGGCGATCTCGCTCCTGTCGGCCATGGGCTACACCGTGGCGCACAACAAGCCCTATGCCGGCGGCTTCATCACCGAACACTACGGCCGGCCGGCGCGGCGGCTGCATGCCCTGCAGGTCGAGGTCAATCGCGGGCTCTATATGAACGAACGCACGCTGCAGAAGACGGTCGGCTTTGCCGCGCTGGCCGAGGATCTGGCGCGCTTCTCTGCCGACCTCATGGCGATGCCGGACCATCATTTCCTCGACCTGCCGCTGGCGGCCGAATAGTCCGCGAGCGGCACTGCGGCGCGTGACATTCCGGTCGCGCTTTTGCTATGCAGCGAAGGCCGTGCCGGATCGCGCGGGCCGAGGAGGGCGTCTTGGACATTTCGACCGATTTCTTGCGGCGCATCGCTGCTGCCGCCGCCGCTGAGACCCTGCCGCGGTTCCGCAGGCAGGGCGCGGTCGCCAACAAGGAAGCGGCCGGCTTCGACCCGGTCACAGAAGCCGACCAGCAGACCGAACTGGCGATCCGGGCGCTGATTGCGGCGGAGTTCCCCGACCACGGCATCCTCGGCGAGGAGCACGGCAGCCAGAACCTCGCCAGCCGGCACGTCTGGGTGATCGATCCGATCGACGGTACGCGCGCCTTCATCTCCGGCCTGCCGACATGGGGCACGCTGGTCGGGCTCACCACCGACGGCGAGGCGGTGGCGGGCATGATGGCGCAGCCCTTCACCGGCGAGCTGTTCTACGCCAACGGGTCCGGCGCGCACTATGAAGGCCCCGGCGGACCGCGCCGGTTGCAGACGCGCAAGACGACCCGCATCGAGGAAGCGACGCTGTTCACCACCACGCCGGCCCTGTTCAAGGACGAGGCGCGCGGCCGCTACAACCGTTTCGAGCAGACGGTGCGGCTGGCGCGCTACGGCACCGATTGCTACGCCTTCGCCATGCTGGCGGCCGGCAGCGTCGACATCGTCACCGAGCCCGGCCTGAAACCCTACGACATCGTGGCGCTCATCCCGATCATCGAGAAGGCGGGCGGCATCGTCACCACCTTCGACGGCGGCCCGGCCGAGAACGGCGGCGACATCGTCGCCGCCGCCACGCCGGAACTGCACGAAGCGGCCATGGCTGCGCTGAGGGGATAGGGCCTCAGCCTTCGGCGTCGGACGTCGAGGCTTGCTGAGCACCATCCTCGGTGCCGGGAATGAAGGCGTCGAAGGCAGCGAGGAATTGTTCGCGGTAGAGGTCGGCTTCCTGCAGGATCTCGTGGCGGGCGCCGTCGATCATCAGGAACGAACCCAGCCGCAGGTACCGGGCGTAGGCTTCCACCGCCCGGGTGGAGACCACCTCGTCGGCGCCGGCACCGACGATCAGCGTTGGCACCTGGAAGCGGCCCATAAAGTCCTGCGCGCTGACGGCTTCGGCGGCGATCGCCGCGGCCCGCAGCCAGCGCACCGTCGGGCCGCCCAGGGCGAGTTCGGGATATGTCTCATAAAGCAGGGTGTTGCGCCGGTAGCGGACGGGATCGGTGGTCAGCTTGTTGACGGCGAAAGGCGTGGATTCCTTCGGCCGCGGACCCCACGCGGCGTACATGCGGCCGAAGCCGAGAAAGGTCAGCAAGGTGGTGACGCGCCGCACCCAGCGCATCGACACCTTCTGGCCGGGCAAAGCGAGGAAGGGCGCGATCAGCACCATGCGGCGGACGCGATTGGTCATGAAGGGGGCGGCAAGCAACGCCACGGTGGCACCGGCCGAATGGGCAAGGATATAATAGGGGCCGCGGCAATCGGGCAGCACGACTTCCGCGAAGAATTGCTCGAGGTCGGCCGTATAGGCGGAAAAGCTCTTGACGTAGCCGCGCTGCGGATTGGAGAGCAGCCGGTCGGAGCCGCCCTGTCCGCGCCAGTCCAGGATGGCGCTGCCGAGGCCGCGGCCGGCAAGGTCGCGGATCGTCTCGAAATATTTCTCGATGCACTCGTTGCGACCGGTGAGGATGACGACCGTGCCCTTCATCGGCCGGCCGGTGGCGGCGAAACGGGCGTAACGGACGCGGCGCCCGTCGCGCGCGGTAAAGAAACCGCCCTCGGCGTTCTCGGGCCGGGGATTGCCGGGGATGTCGTGGAACAGATCGTCCGTCATTCGGCGTTTTGGGGGCGGCGTTTCGAGAGGCGGCGCTTCGGCTGATGTGAGGTTGCCTGCGGGAGGGCCACATGGTGATAGAAGCAAATGCGCCAGAATGCAAAGACGGCAAGTCTCCTGACGCGGCCGCAAGATAACGGCCGGGAGCCGCCAGAGCGAACTCCCGGCCTTCGTCGATCCGGGAGGAAGGGACGTTACACCCGGCTCGATCTCGTCGCGACCCATTTCGGCCGCTGAACTGTTGAGCTGATCCTAGCGGCGGTCACCTGAACGTGATCCGAAGGTCCGGTTCATCCGGCGTTCATCAATCAAGGACGTGCCGCGGGCGCAAAAACAGTCTTGAAATGCCGAAAAAGCACTCCCACCTAACCAGTGCGGCCGCCGATAGCGGGGCCGCTGGTCCGTCTGGAACGCCATCAGGGTTTTCGCCCAAGGGTTTCATCAGGGCCATCACGCAAAACATGTTGCTCAAAGGAGAACACATCATGCGTCATGTCGATTTTTCCCCTCTCTATCGCTCGACCGTCGGTTTCGACCGACTGTTCACGATGCTGGATTCGCTGGCCCAGCCCGAGGGCGGCCAGACCTATCCGCCCTACAACATCGAAAAGACCGGCGAGAACGCCTATCGCATCTCGGTCGCGGTGGCCGGCTTCTCGGACGACGAGATTTCGATCGAAGCCCATCGCAACGTGCTGACCATCAAGGGTGAGCGCAAGGAAGAGAGCGACGAGGACGGCAAGGAGCTGCTTTACCGCGGCATCGCCGCGCGCGCCTTCGAGCGCCGCTTCCAACTCGCCGACCATGTCGATGTCGAGGGCGCCGCGCTGAAGAACGGCCTTCTGTTCGTCGACCTCAAGCGCAACATTCCCGAGGAACTGAAGCCGCGCAAGATCGCGATTTCGGCGGCTCCGGCGAAAACCAAGCAGATCGAGGCCAAGGCCGCGAACTGACGCGTCTCATCCTCCCGTGAGACGAAGGCGGCGTGGGGCAACCCGCGCCGCCTTTTTGTCGCGGGCTATGCGACGAAGCCGGCGAAGCGCTCGATGTCTTCGGCCGTGGTGGCGAAGGAGGTGACGAAGCGATAGAGCATCTCGTCCGCTTCGACGATCAGGCCCTGCGGTACGGCCCAATCGTAGAAGACCGCGCCGGCTTCCTCGAGCCGTTTGGCGTTCGTCTTCTTCAGGATTACGAAAACCTCGTTGGCTTCCGGCCGCCATGCCAGCCGTGCCGTTTTCGATTGCTCGACCGCCGCCGCGAGCCTTGCTGCCATCGCGTTGGAATGACGGGCCGTCTCCAGCCACAACCCGTCGCGGAAATAGGCGTCGAACTGGGCGGCGATGAAGCGCGACTTGGAAAAGAGCTGCGCTGCGCGCTTTCGCAGGAAGGACAGTTCCCGGGCGCGGTCGAGATCGAACAGGACGACCGCCTCGGCGCACCAGCAGCCGTTCTTGGTGCCGCCGAAGGAAAGCACGTCGACGCCGCGCTTCCAGGTCATCTCGGCCGGCGAGGTGTCCAGCGCCACCAGCGCGTTGGCGAAGCGTGCGCCGTCCATGTGCAGCGGCAGCTTGTAGCGCTTGGCCAGGGCCGAAATCGCGGCGATCTGGTCGAGGCTGTAGATGGTGCCGACTTCCGTCGACTGGGTGATCGACACCGCGATGGGGCGTCCGGTGTGGACGACTTCCGGAGCGAGGCGGTCGAGCGCCCTTTCCAGTTCCGCCGGATCGATGCGGCCCGAAGCGCCGTCGACGCCATGCAGCCGCCCGCCGCCGGAAAGATATTCGAATGCCCCGCATTCGTCGGCGATCAGATGCGCCTCGCGATGGGTGAGCGCGATGCCGCCGGATTTGTTGTAGGCGGTCAGCGACAGCGCGTTGGCCGCCGTTCCCGTGGAAACAAAGAATACGGCCACCTCGCGCTCGAAGATTTCAGAAAACCGAGTGGTGACGGCCTTGTCGAGCGCACCGTCGCTATAGGCGGCCGAATAGCCGCCGGCGTGCGCGGAAAGGCCGGCGGCGATGGCTGGATGGGCGCCGGCCCAGTTGTCGGATGCGAAGAACATGCGGGATCCGTGATTGCGTTGGTGAAGGGACGCCGGACCATGGCGCTTCCTGCACAAACCGCAAGGGCCAGACGAGGCGAAAATTGCGACACCGCCGGGTGCCTGCCATCGGGCAAGATTTCGCCATACCGGCGATGCGAGCAATTTTATTTCGCGCGCGGTCGCGTTTTTTGATGAATCGGTCTTGTGTGGCCCTGCGATTTCTGCAATATCGATATAGGACAGTAATGCTGTCTTATTTAATCGCGCCCAGCCGGCCAAGATGAGCTATCATCGCGGTGCGGGGTGTGGCGCGACGTGCGGATCGCACTCTTCTCCCGGCCGAAGGCCAGCGGGATGTTCGGTGGTCCGCTCGAAGGACCGTGGTCAGTAACCTGAGCAGGTGTCGCGCTGCGACTTTGGGGGAAGAGAACCTTCCTGGCGCAGTTGGCGGCCGGCCAAACGAGGATGAAGAATATGACGGCGTTCACGCTCCCTGCGACAGACGGCCCCGCCGCGCAGAAGCGAGCGGCGACCGTCAAAACGACCGCCAGCGGCGGTGCGCTGCCCGGCCTGCCGGCAGCCCAGGGCCTCTACGACCCGCGCAACGAACACGACGCCTGCGGCGTCGGCTTCATCGCTCAGATGAAGGGCGTGAAGTCGCATAGAATAGTCGAAGACGGTCTGGCAATGCTGGAGAACCTGACGCATCGCGGCGCCGTCGGCGCCGATCCGCTGATGGGCGACGGCGCCGGCCTTCTGGTGCAGGTTCCCGACCGCTTCTTCCGCGAGGAGATGGCAAAGCAGGGCATCGAATTGCCGCCACCCGGCCAATACGGCGTCGGCCACTGGTTCATGCCGCAGGATGCGGCGTTGCGTGCCCATATCGACGAGATCATCCGCGAATCGGCCGCTTCGGAGGGCCTGCCGCTGATCGGCTTCCGCGACGTGCCGGTCGACAATTCCTCGTTGTCGAAGGCGCCGGATATCGCCGCCGCCGAGCCGTTCCACCGGCAGGTGTTCATCGGCCGCACCGCCGACATTGACGACGACGAAGAGTACGAAGCCCGGCTCTACCTGCTGCGCAAGGTCATTTCCGGCCGCATCTATGCCGAGAACGACAACAAGGACGTCGGCGCCTATTGCGTGTCGCTGTCGGCGCGCACCATCGTCTACAAGGGCATGTTCCTCGCCTATCAGGTCGGCGCCTACTACAAGGACCTCGCCGATCCGCGCTTCGAGACGGCGCTGGTGCTGGTCCACCAGCGCTTTTCCACCAACACCTTCCCGTCGTGGAAGCTGGCGCATCCCTACCGCATGGTCGCCCATAACGGCGAGATCAACACGGTGCGCGGCAACAACAACTGGATGGCGGCGCGCCAGGCCTCGGTCGATTCGGAACTGTTCGGCAACAACATCTCCAAGCTGTGGCCGATCTCCTACGAGGGCCAATCCGACACCGCCTGCTTCGACAACGCGCTCGAATTCCTGTTCCAGGGCGGCTACACGCTGGCCCACGCCATGATGATGCTGATCCCGGAAGCCTGGGCCGGCAACAAGCTCATGGACGAGGACCGCAAGGCCTTCTACGAATACCATGCCGCATTGATGGAGCCGTGGGACGGGCCGGCGGCGGTGTGCTTCACCGACGGCCGCCAGATCGGCGCGACGCTCGACCGCAACGGCCTGCGCCCCGCGCGCTACATCGTCACCGACGACGACCGCGTCATCCTCGCCTCTGAAGCCGGCGCACTGCCGGTCGAGGAAAAGCACATCGTCGCCAAGTGGCGCCTGCAGCCGGGCAAGATGCTGCTGATCGACCTCGCCAAGGGCCGCATCATCTCCGACGAGGAGATCAAGGCCGAGATCGCCGGCAAGCACCCCTACAGGAAGTGGCTCGCCAACACCCAGCTTATCCTGGAGGACCTGAACCCCGTCGAGGCGCGCGCGCTGCGCAAGGACGTGACGCTGCTCGACCGTCAGCAGGCCTTCGGCTACACGCAGGAAGACCTGAAGCTTTTGATGTCGCCCATGGCGACCACCGGCCAGGAGGCGGTCGGCTCGATGGGCACCGACACGCCGATCTCGGCGATGTCGGACCAGACGAAGCTGCTCTACACCTATTTCAAGCAGAACTTCGCGCAGGTGACCAACCCGCCGATCGACCCGATCCGCGAGGAACTGGTGATGAGCCTCGTCTCCTTCATCGGGCCGCGTCCGAACATCTTCGACCTTGTCGGCTCCTCGCGCCGCAAGCGGCTGGAGGTGCGCCAGCCGATCCTCACCAATGCCGATCTCGAGAAGATCCGTTCCATCGGCCACACCGAGGAACGCTTCGACACCAAGACCATCGACATCACCTATGCCGCGACCGAGGGCTCGGAAGGCATGCCGGCGGCCATCGAGCGTCTGTGCGAGCGGGCCGAGGCTGCGGTGGCCGGCGGCTACAACATCATCATCCTGTCCGACCGCCAGATCGGGCCGGACCGCATCGACATCCCGACGCTGCTGGCGACGGCGGCCGTGCATCATCACCTGATCCGCAAGGGATTGCGCACGGCAGTCGGGCTTGTGGTGGAATCTGGCGAGCCGCGCGAGGTGCATCATTTCTGCTGCCTCGCCGGCTATGGCGCGGAGGCGATCAATCCTTATCTGGCCTTCGACACGCTGATCGACATGCACCGGCGTGGCGACTTTCCGCCCGAGGTTGACGCGCACGAGGTTGTCACCCGCTACATCAAGTCCATCGGCAAGGGCATCCTCAAGGTCATGTCCAAGATGGGCATCTCGACCTACCAGTCCTATTGCGGCGCGCAGATCTTCGATGCCGTCGGGCTGAAGTCGGAATTCGTCGACAAGTATTTCACCGGCACCGCCACGCTGATCGAAGGCGTCGGGCTCGAGCAGCTTGCCACCGAGACGGTGCAGCGCCACCACCGCGCCTTCGGCAACGACCCGGTGCTGGCGGGCAGCCTCGACGTCGGCGGCGAATATATGTTCCGCATGCGTGGCGAGGCGCATATGTGGTCGCCGGATGCGGTCGCCACCCTGCAGCATGCCGTGCGCAAGGGCTCATGGGCGACGTTCAAGGAATACTCCGCCCAGATCGACGACGAGACGGCGCGCGCACAGACCATTCGCGGCCTGTTCAAGCTCAAGCTGGCGGGGGAAACCGGCCGCCAGCCGGTTGCGCTTGAAAAGGTCATGCCGGCGGCCGAGATCGTCAGGCGCTTCTCCACCGGCGCCATGTCGTTCGGATCGATTTCACGCGAGGCGCACACGACGCTGGCGCGCGCCATGAACGCCATCGGCGGCAAGTCGAACACCGGCGAGGGCGGCGAGGAGCCGGACCGCTACCTGCCGCTGCCGGGCGGTGGGGCGAACCCCGAGCGTTCGGCCATCAAGCAGGTGGCGTCGGGCCGCTTCGGCGTGACGGCGGAATACCTCGTCAACTCCGACATGATGCAGATCAAGGTGGCCCAGGGCGCGAAGCCCGGCGAGGGCGGCCAGTTGCCCGGCCACAAGGTCGACGCCACCATCGCCAAGACGCGGCATTCGACGCCGGGCGTCGGCCTGATCTCGCCGCCGCCGCATCATGACATCTATTCGATCGAGGACCTGGCGCAGCTCATCTACGACCTGAAGAACGTCAATCCGGCCGGCGACGTGTCGGTCAAGCTGGTGTCGGAAGTCGGCGTCGGCACGGTTGCCGCCGGCGTCGCCAAGGCGCGCGCCGACCACATCACCATTTCCGGCTACGATGGCGGCACCGGCGCATCGCCGCTGACCTCGCTCAAGCATGCCGGCTCGCCGTGGGAGATGGGCCTTGCCGAGACGCACCAGACGCTGGTGCTGAACGGCTTGCGGTCGCGCGTGGCGCTGCAGGTGGACGGCGGGTTGCGCACCGGCCGTGATGTCGTCATCGGTGCTCTGCTCGGCGCCGACGAGTTCGGCTTCTCGACCGCGCCGCTGATCGCGGCCGGCTGCATCATGATGCGCAAGTGCCATCTCAACACCTGCCCGGTCGGCGTTGCCACACAGGACCCGGTGCTGCGCAAGCGCTTCAAGGGCCAGCCCGAGCACGTCATCAACTTCTTCTTCTACGTGGCGGAGGAGGTGCGCGAGCTTTTGGCAGCGATGGGCTTCACCCATCTCGACCAGATCGTCGGCAACACCGACCTGTTGGAAAAGCGCGCCGTCGTCGAGCACTGGAAGGCGAGGGGCCTCGATTTCTCGAAGCTGTTCTTCAAGCCGGACGCGCCGCCGCAGGCGACGCACTGGACCGAGCGGCAGAAGCATCCCATCGACGACGTGCTCGACCGCAGGCTGATCGAGCAGGCGAAGCCGGCGCTGGAAGCGCGCCAGCCGGTCGAGATCGAGGTGCCGATCCGCAACGTCGACCGTTCCACCGGCGCCATGCTGGCTGGCGAGGTCGCCAAGCGCTTCCGCCACAAGGGCCTGCGTGAGGATACCATCAAGGTGAAGCTGACCGGCACGGCCGGGCAGTCCTTCGGCGCCTTCCTGACGCGCGGCGTCTCCTTCGACCTGGTGGGGGCCGCCAACGACTACGTCGCCAAGGGCCTGTCGGGCGGGCGCATCGTCATCCGCCCGCCGGAGGAAGCGAAGATCGTCGCCGAGAACTCGATCATCGTCGGCAACACCGTGCTCTACGGCGCCATCGAGGGCGAGTGCTATTTCCGCGGTGTCGCCGGCGAGCGTTTCGCCGTGCGCAATTCCGGCGCCGTGGCGGTGGTCGAAGGCGTCGGCGACCACGGTTGCGAATACATGACCGGCGGCATCGTCGTCGTCATCGGCCAGACGGGGCGCAACTTCGCCGCCGGCATGTCGGGCGGCGTCGCCTATGTGCTGGACGAGGCGGGCGACTTCGCCAAGCGCTGCAACATGGCCATGGTCGAACTGGAGCCGGTTCCGGAAGAAGACGACCTGATGGAGAAGCTTCTGCATCACGGCGGCGACATCGACCACAAGGGCCGCGTCGACGTCTCCGACGACATGACCAGCCATGACGAGGAGCGGCTCTACCAACTCATCTCCAACCATGTGCATTTCACCGGCTCGACCAGGGGCAAGGAGATCCTCGACGACTGGGCGACCTACCGGCCGAAATTCCGCAAGGTGATGCCGGTCGAGTACCGCCGGGCGCTACAGGAAATGGAGCGCGCCCGCATGAGCGTGGCGGCGGAGTAGGCTTCCTTGAACGGCGAGAAGGTTTGGCATATGTTCTGGCATATGCCAAATGGAGGCGCGCATGAATGCTCATGACAAGGACGTTCGCACGGCGAGCCTGTTTCGCAACGGGCGTAGCCAGGCCGTGAGAATACCGAAGGAGTTCGAATTTGAAGGAGACGAGGTTCTTATCAGTCGCGACGATACGGGCAAGCTGACGATTGAGCCGGTCAGGAAGAAGCCGACGCTGCTGGAAGTGCTGGCGACGCTGGAGCCTCTGGCGCCGGAAGACCGATTCCCGGAAATCGATGACAGCGACCTGCTGCCGTTGGACGACGTGAAGCTGTGACGCTTTATCTGTTGGACACGAACGCAGTGTCGAACCTGGCGGATGAGCCGGCCGGACCGATTGCTCGGCATATCGGCAAGGTCGGGCCAGAAAACGTTGCCACCAGCATCATTGTCAACGGGGAGATCGAATTCGGGCTGGAGTTGAAGCAAAGCAAGCGACTCAGGGCTCAGATGGAGCAAGTGTTTTCGGTCTTGCCGATCTTGCCCTTTGAGTACCCGGCGGATCGCCACTACGGGGCTTTGCGGGCAGAGCTCAAGCGACGAGGCCGTCCGATCGGACCGAACGACCTGCTGATCGCAGCACATGCATTGGCTTTGGACGCCACTCTCGTTACGGCGAATGTTGGGGAGTTTTCCCGCGTCCCGGGCCTCAAGATCGAGAACTGGCTGCGGTCGCAGCCTTGAACGAATACCAGGTTGGAACGAACATGGGCAAGGTAACAGGTTTTCTCGAGATCGACCGGCAGGTGCCGAAGTACCAGCCGGCTTCAGACCGCATCCGTCATTTCCGCGAATTCACCTTGCCGATGTCGGACAAGGAAGTGGAAAAGCAGGCGGCGCGCTGCATGGATTGCGGCGTGCCTTATTGCCACGGGCCGACCGGTTGCCCGGTGCACAACCAGATCCCGGACTGGAACGACCTCGTCTACAACGGCAACTGGGACGCGGCGATCCGCAACCTGCACTCGACCAACAATTTCCCCGAATTCACCGGCCGCATCTGCCCCGCGCCCTGTGAGGAAGCCTGCACGCTGAACCTCGAGGACATCCCCGTCGCCATCAAGACGGTGGAGCAGGCGCTGGCCGACAAGGCCTACGAGACCGGCTACATTCGCCCCTATCCGCCGCAGGCGAAGACCGGCAAGCGGGTTGCCATCATCGGCTCCGGCCCGGCCGGCATGGCGGCGGCCCAGCAGCTCGGCCGCACCGGTCACGAGGTGCATGTCTACGAGCGCGAGAGCCGGCCCGGCGGGCTGATGCGCTACGGCATTCCCGACTTCAAGATCGAGAAGCACTACATCGACCGGCGCGTCGAACAGATGCAGGGCGAGGGCGTGACCTTCTTCTGCGGCGTCAATGTCGGCGTCGACAGGAAGGTCGACGAACTTCTGGCCGAATACGACGCCGTTCTCTATTGCGGCGGCTCCGAAACGCCGCGTCCGGCCGGCATTCCCGGCGACGACCTGGAAGGCGTGCACGATGCCATGCCCTATCTGGTCCAGCAGAACAAGCGCGTCGGCGGCGAGGACATTGTGTCCGTCGCATGGCCGGCAGCACCCATCCTTGCCGGCGGCCAGCATGTCGTCGTCGTCGGCGGCGGCGACACCGCTTCCGACTGTGTCGGCACCGCCTTCCGCCAGGGCGCGGTGCGCGTGACCCAGCTCGATATCCGCCCGCAGCCGCCCGAGAGGGAGGACAAGCTGACGGTCTGGCCCTATTGGGCGACCAAGATGCGCACGTCCTCCAGCCAGGCCGAGGGCGCGGAGCGCGAATTCCAGGTGGCGACGCTGGAATTCATCGGCGAGGAAGGGCAGTTGACCGGCGTCAAGTGCTGCGAAGTCGACGAGAAGCGCAAGCCCGTTCCCGGCACCGAGTTCGTCATCCGCGCCGATCTCGCTTTCATCGCCATCGGCTTCGCCGGCCCGCTGGAAGGCGGGCTGGTCAAGGAACTCGAAGGCCGGATGGACATCGCCACCGACGCACGCCGGTCGCGCAACGTGGCGGCGAACGACCGCGATTATCGCACCAGCGTGGACAGGCTGTGGGCCGCCGGCGACGTGCGGCGCGGCCAGTCGCTCGTCGTCTGGGCAATCCGCGAGGGCCGACAGGCGGCGCGGGCCATCGACGAGGCCTTGATGGGCTCCACCCTCCTGCCGCGCTGAGCGCCTGTCCCGACTGGACGGCTTACAGCGGACTCCAGATCGGCGAACCGGGCCTTACGGCGTGATCGCCGTCGTCTTATCGCCGGCGGTCGCGGCGGTTGCCGGTTGCGCCTTCGGCGGCCAGGAGAAATCGTCGGCGCGGCCGGGCGACGCTTCCGACGCCACGCCTTCGACGAGCAGCTTTTCGCCGGGCAGTTTCTCGCCGGGCGCCTGCGTGGCTGGCGTGGCCGCCGGTGCGGAGCCGAGCAGTTCGCCGCCTCCATCCAGCGCCGGATCGCTGAGGAGCATGGGCGGCGTGCGGTCGACGGCGGCAGGGGCCGCCGGCGGCATCGGGCCGGTGACCGCCGGCTGGCCGGCCGGCGCCGACAACGTGCCGGTGCCCGAGGGGTCGCCCAATCCGAGAATCTTGAGCAACGGCTTTTCGGCGTAGAAGGCGATCTTCGCCTTGCCGGCGCGCGTCATGTTGATGCCGTCGTCGGAGCGCAGGCGCACCGGCTGGCCGTTGATGTCGGGACCGGTCGAAACGAAGGCGCCGTTCTCGTCGACGAAACCGTCCCAGATGTCGACGAACTCGCCGCCCGCCTTGTCGGCGACGGAGCGGTAGATGTCGTTGAAGGCCAGCATGTCCGACGTCATCTTGCTGATCTTGAAAGACGGCATGCCGACCCACAGGAACGGTACCTTGCCGGCCTTGACGCCCGTGGCGAGGGCTTCGGCGCGCTGCTCGTACTGTTTGGTCCAGGCATCGCTGCGCGGCTGTTCGCGATTGTCGCCGACCTGCATCGACTGCCGGTCGTTGGAGCCGAGCATGACGACGACCGCCACGGGCTTCTCGGTTTCCAGCACGTCCTTGATCGAGGCCGGCCAGTCGTAGAAGTCGTCGCGCACCAGGCCGGACGAGCCCTTGGCGCGATCGGCGATGCGGATGGAAGGGTTCTCGGCGAAGACCGTCTCCAGTCCTTCGGCGAGGCCGCTGGCCATGAAGTCGCCGATCACCAGAACGGTGCGGGCGTCCGGCGCCTTCTCGACGACCGGTATTTCAGGCTCGGCCTTGCGCGTCACCGGCTTGGATCGCGTCTTCTTCTTCGGCTTCTGGATTTCAACCGGCGGTTCGATGCGCTCGCGCCGGCGCGGGAACAGGAGATCGCGCAGCGACCAGCCCTGATCCTGGGCCAGAACCGGCGTCTGCGCGACGGCAAGGACGGCTGCCGCAAGCACGGCGACGGCGACGAGCATGAGCGACACATGCCGCAGAACCCCGCCGATGCGCCTTGCCGAGATCAAGCATCCGCTCCATGGTTCAGGCCTGAAGTGCGCGCCAGGCCGTCTTCATCGGCTACTTCTTGCGCAGCCATTTCAGCACTTCCATGCTGGGGTAACCGGTCTGGGTCAAGCCCATCTGCGCCTGGAAGGACATGATGGCGGCCTTCGAGCCGCTGCCGATCTTGCCGTCGAACTTGCCGTCGTAGAGACCGTGCTGGGAAAGCCGCTGCTGCAATTCCTGCTTTTCCTCGAAGCTGAGCTTGGTGAACGGCCGGTTCCAGTCGCGCACCAGCCCACCATAACCGGCGATCTCGTCGGCAAGAAGGCCGACGGCGAGGGCATACTTGTCGGAGTTGTTGTAGCGCTTGATGACCGAGAAGTTCTTGATGACCAGGAAGGCCGGCCCCTCGCGGCCGCCGGGCAGTTTCAGTTCCGCCCTGTCGGACGTGTTCCTGAACGGCTTGCCGTTGGCGCGGGTGAAGCCGAGCTGCTGCCATTTGGCGATCGACATCGAGCCTGCGGGAAATTTCCCGCCTCCCGGCAAGGTCACTTCATAGCCCCAGGTGCGCCCCGCCTGCCAGCCGTTCTTGCGCAGAAGGTTGGCGGCGGTGGCCAGCGCGTCGGGGATCGAATTCCAGATGTCGCGCCTGCCGTTGCCGTCCATGTCGACGCCATAGGCCTGGTAGCTGGTGGGGATGAACTGCGTGTGGCCCATGGCGCCCGCCCACGAGCCTTGCAGGTGGCTCTCGTCGATATCGCCGGTCTGCAGGATCTTCAGGGCGGCGACGAGCTGTGTGCGGGCATATTTGGCGCGCTTCTTGTCGGCATAGGCCAGCGTCGCCAGCGAGCGCACCACCGAGCGCATGACGTCATCGCGCTTGAGGATCTCGCCATAATTGGATTCCATCGACCAGATGGCCAGCAGCGTGTAACGGTCGACGCCGTAACGGCTTTCGATGCGATCCAGCCACGGCTTCCACTTCGCCGCCATGGCGCGGCCGGTGGCGATCGACTCGTCGTGGACGCGATTGTCGAAATAATCCCAGGCCGGCGCCTTGAATTCGGGCTGCGTGCGGGCCTTCTCGATCACTTCCGGATCGGGGGCGCTGATGCCGCGGAAAGCGCGGTCGTAGATGGCGCCGGACACGCCGCTGGAGACGGCGGTGGCGCGGAAGCTGGCGACCCAGTGGCGGAAGCCGGCGTCGGCGAAGGCCGGGCCTGCGGGCAGCAAGAGCGCCACTGAGAGGCCGGCGGCCGCAAACAGCCCGGCCATGCGGCTGGTGACGGTGCGAACGGTCATCTTTTCCTCCTTACATCGTCGCAGGAAGGTCATTCATCGCCGAACCCGGTTAGGAATTGGTTTACCATGCGCCGCCCTGGGAACGAAAAAGCAACTTGAAGCTTGTAGGTTTCGCTCGCGCCGGATTCCGATACACCTCGATTCCGGCGTCAAAATGTCCCACTATGGGGTGGCTGCGCACCATCCAATGGAAAGTCGCATCATGAGAAAAGTTCGCAAGGCAGTCTTCCCGGTCGCCGGCCTCGGCACACGCTTCCTTCCCGCCACCAAGGCGATCCCGAAGGAGATGCTGACGGTCGTCGACAAGCCCGTCATCCAGTATGTGGTGGACGAGGCGCGCGAAGCCGGCATCGAGCATTTCATCTTCGTCACCGGCCGCAACAAGGCCGTCATCGAGGACCATTTCGACGTCCAGTTCGAGCTCTACGACACGCTGGCGCAGCGCGGGAAGGGCGACCAGCTCGACCGCCTGCAACGCCTGCAGCCGTCGCCGGGACAGACCAGCTTCACCCGCCAGCAGGTACCGCTCGGCCTTGGCCATGCGGTGTGGTGCGCGCGCGAACTGGTCGGCGACGAGCCCTTCGCGCTGCTTCTGCCCGACATGATCATGCAGTCGGAAAAGAGCTGCACGCGCGACATGGTCGAGCTCTACGAGCAGACGGGCGACAACATCATCGCCGTGCAGGAGTGCGATCCGGCGGAAGCGCATAAATACGGCATCGTCGGGCGCGGCGAGGCCGCCCATACCGGTTTCCGCATCACCGAGATGGTGGAGAAGCCGAAACCGGGCACGGCGCCGTCCAATCTCTTCATCAACGGACGCTATATCCTGCAGCCGGAGATATTCTCCATCCTGGAAAGCCAGGAGAAGGGCACCGGCAACGAGATCCAGCTCACCGACGCCATGCTGAAGCTGCGGCAGAAGCAATCCTTCTATGGCTACCACTACCAGGGGCGCACATTCGACTGCGGTTCGCCGGAAGGCTTCATCGAGGCCAACGTCGCTTTCGCGCTGTGGCGCAAGGACATCAACCAGGGCATGGCCGGCGTCATCCGCGGCCTGCTCGACGAGTTCGAGCCGCTGCTGCGCCGCGCCGCGGGGTGATCGCTCGCCTGCGTCAGGCAGGCAAGGGGCTGTTCCGTCAGAAGTGGAGCCGCGTCAGCGCTGCACCTTGATGCCGGCGAAGATGCTGGCCTCGTCGTAATCGCGGCCGGGCAGGCTCGACGTCTGCTTTTCGTAGCGGGCCTTGGTGCTCAGGCCGACATAGCGGTTGAGCCACCATGTCAGGCCTGCCTCGGCGCTCAGGATCAGGTCGTGGTCGCTGGAACCGGCATAGTCGCGCCAGGCGGCGCCGAGCGATGCATTGGCGGTTAGGTCCTCGCGGATACGACGTTCTCCCGTCAGCTGACCGGAATAGAGCAGATCGCCGGTTTCGCCGGGCGTCGTCGTGCCTTCGATCGTGGTGTTGCCGAGCAGGCCGATGGTGGTGCCGCGTTCGGGCGACCATTTGAAGTCGGCATTGATCGAGGCGCCGGAAACCGCCGCCAGCCGGTTGTCGTCGGGGTTCTCGCTCAACCAGCCGGCCGAGATTTCGCCGTTCAGCTTCTCGCCGAGGTCGAGTTCGGTTCCGGCGCGGATGCCCAGCCGGTCGGCCGAGCGCGCGTAGCCGCTGGCATCGACGCGCTGGTCGTAGATCCGGCGCCCGACCTCCAGTTCCGCGAACGGCGTCAGGGCGGGAGAAATCTCGTAACCGCCGCGCAGCGTCGTGGTGTAGAGCGTTTCGTTGCGGTCTTTCTGCGAAAGCACGCCGCCGCCCAGGAGGTCGGCGTCGCCGTAGGTGTCGCGTTGAGCAGCACCCGTCAGGCCGAAGCGCAGCTTGCCGATATCCTTGGCGATGGCCAGGCTGCCGTCCAGCGACTGGCGCGACGGTTGCGAGGCGACATCGCCGATGACGACGGGCGAAGACGCCGATTCGGGCGCGATTTCATAACCGGCCTTGGCGGTGGCCCGCCATTCGTGATCGAGATCGAGGTTGAGCGTCCCGTCGATGCGGCCGCGCGCGTCGTCCAGGCTTTCGCCCGAAAGGCTTTCGCGGAAGGTGCCGGATGCGTCGATCGTCGCCGAGTTCGACACCCAGTCCGACGTGGCGTTGAGGCGCAGCGTCGTTTCCGACAGGATGGCGGAGCTGCCGCCGGGGCCGCCGCTGGCATTGGTGGTGGCCGTCAATCCCTGCTCGATCGAGGGCCTCAGCACGAAACTGCCGAAGGGGATGCCGACCGGCGCGAAAGGGTCGTCGTCCGGCCTCATCTGGCCGCCTTCGATCGAGCCGGTCCTTTCGGTGCGCGGATCGAGGGGCTGGCGGTCGTCGGCGTCGACGCTGCGGGCCCGCCGGTTGGTCGGTTCGGGCGCCGCATCGGGATCGGCCGTCGCCGCGCGCGTCCTCGCCGGTGTGGTCGCCGTCGTCTGGTCATCGGTCCCGTTCGGGCGCGGGGGGGCCGGAACGGCTGGAACAAGCGACGCTGCACCGGTGTCGGTGCCGTCGTCGACGGGGATGGCATCGGCATCGTCGCTCCCGGCCGGATCGGTTGCCTCCGGCACGGCGCCCGGACTGACGGGCTGATAGGTCGGCATCGCGGTCGCGGTCTGGCTCGGCGCGTTCGCGGTGGCAGGCCGAACCCCGTTCGTTGCCGCCGGGCGCCTGGCGGCGCCGGTGTTCAGAAGTGTCGGATCGGTCGCGGAGGTATTCGTGCCCGCCTGTTGTGCCGCAAGCGGAAGGGGACAAAGGAGCACG
Source organism: Ollibium composti (assembly GCF_004801285.1). Classification (GTDB taxonomy): domain Bacteria; phylum Pseudomonadota; class Alphaproteobacteria; order Rhizobiales; family Rhizobiaceae; genus Mesorhizobium; species Mesorhizobium composti. The sequence continues at coordinate 221,814 of NZ_SSNY01000004.1, read as the reverse complement.
GCCGTGCCAGCCGCCAGAAGCAGCGCACGCGCGGCCTTTCGGCCTCTGCGTGGTCCTTGTAGGGGCTGGGCATGCGACATCGTCACCTCGGCGGCGCGCGCGCGCCATGCTTACCGGACCGTAAATGGGGATGGTTAACGGAGCGTTGAGGAGGTGTCTCTCAGGCGGCTGGCCGAGGCGATTGCATTGGACAAAGCGGGGCCGAAGCAGTAAGCGCGTCGTCATGTTTGCGGGAGCGTCGATGAACAGGAAACCCGACCGGCAGGCCTCCATCGCCTCGGCCTTGCGAACGGTGTCCACCGAGCAGGCCGGCCTTGCCATGTTGTCGCAGGCCCTGGCCGACGGGCTGGCCGAGCCGTTCGCCGATGCGGTCGAGATGATCGCCGGCATCCGTGGCCGCGTCATCGTCACCGGCGTCGGCAAAAGCGGCCATATCGGCTCCAAGATCGCCGCGACGCTCGCCTCCACCGGCACGCCGGCCTTCTTCGTCCATCCGGTCGAGGCCAACCATGGCGACCTCGGCATGATCACGCCGGACGACGCCATTCTTGCCATGTCATGGTCGGGCGAGAGCGCGGAACTGCGCGGCATCGTCGGCTATTCGCGCCGCTTCGGCATCCCGCTGATCGCGCTGACCTCGGGCGTGAAATCGTCGCTGGCCCGCGAGGCCGATGTCGTGCTGGCGCTGCCGCATGCGCCCGAAGCCTGCCCGCACGGACTGGCGCCGACGACCTCGGCGCTGTTGCAACTGACAGTGGGCGACGCGCTGGCGATGGCGCTGCTGGAAGCGCGCGGCTTCACGCCGGAAGACTTCCTCGGCTACCACCCGGGCGGCAAGCTGGGCGCGACGCTGACGCATCTGGCCAAGGTGATGCGCACCGGCGACGACCTGCCGCTGGTACCGCTCGGCACCAAGATGCCGGAAGCGGTGATGACGCTGTCCAACAAGAAGGTCGGCTGCGTCGTCATCGTCGACGAGGCCGGCCGGCTGGCCGGCATCATCACCGACGGCGACCTGGCGCGTAACCTGCACCGCAACCTCAAGGACGTGGCGGTGGAGGAGGTGATGACGCGGACGCCCAAGACCGTTTCTCCCGACATGTCGGCGGGAGCTGCGATCGCCTATCTCAACGAGAACAAGATCGGCGCGCTCGTCGTCGTCGAAGGCGGGCGTCCCATCGGCCTGGTGCATTTCCACGATCTCTTGCGCATCGGTGCTGCGTGAGGCGGAAACCGGCTCGTCTTTGAAATTATTTGACGGTACGAATATCCGCCGCGACCCCTACGGAACCGGCTCGACCTTCAGTTCAAGGTCGGTGTCGGTGGTGCCCGTTACCCTGACGCGGGTGCCGGCCGGCAGGTCGGGACCGGAGACGCGCCATAGCGTGTCGCCGAGCTGGATGCGGCCGCGGCCTTCGCGGATCGGCTCGACAAGCGTCGCCGTGCGGCCGATCATCTGTTCGCCGCGGCGGTTGAGCAGCGGCTGGTCGCTCTCGCCCTCGCGCCGGCCGACGATCTGCTTGCCGACATAGGCCGAGACCAGCGACAGCGCCAGGAATGCGACCACCTGCACCTGCCAGATCCAGAAGCCGGCGTCCCACAGCGCCAGTGAGACGGCGCCGACGATGAGCGCCGCAATGCCGATCCACAGGAGGAAGACACCGGGAACGGCGATCTCCAGCACCAGCAGGATGAAGCCGAGCACCATCCAGTTCCACGGCCCGAGTTCGGCGAAGATGCGCTCCAGCATGGCCGGCCTCCGCGCCTACGAGGTCTCGCCGGGGCGCACCAGCGGCGGGCGCGCCGCCTGCCGCTGCGGGGTCGAGGAGCCGTCGTTCTTGAACACCTCGCGGGCGATCTCGCCGATGCCGCCCAGCGTGCCGATCAGCGAGGAGGCTTCGAGCGGCATCAGCACGATCTTGGAGTTGGTCGCCGATCCGATACGGGTCAGCGCCTCGGTGTATTTCTGCGCGACGAAGTAGTTGAGTGCCTGGGTGTCGCCCTTGGCAATGGCTTCGGAGACGACCTGAGTCGCCTTGGCCTCGGCCTCGGCCGCGCGCTCGCGCGCCTCGGCGTCGCGGAAGGCGGCCTCGCGGCGGCCTTCTGCCTCGAGGATCTGCGCCTGCTTCAGACCCTCGGCGGCAAGAATCTGCGCGCGCTTGTCGCGCTCGGCCATCATCTGGCGGGCCATCGAATCCACCAGGTTCGCCGGCGGGTTGATGTCCTTGATCTCGACGCGGGTGACCTTGATGCCCCACGGATGCGCGGCCTCGTCCACCACCCTCAGCAGCCGCTCGTTGATGGCGTCGCGGTTGGAGAGCAGCTCGTCGAGGTCCATCGAGCCCATGACGGTGCGGATGTTGGTCATGGTGAGGTTGAGCAACGCGTTCTGCAGGCCGGCCACCTGATAGGCGGCCTGCGGCGCGTTCAGCACCTGGTAGAAGGCGACGCCGTCCACCGCGACGATGGCGTTGTCCTTGGTGATGATCTCCTGGGTGGGAACGTCCAGCACCTGCTCCATCATGTTCATCTTAGCGCCGATGCGGTCGATGAAGGGAATGATCAGGTTGAGGCCGGGGCTCAGCGTCTTGGTGTAGCGACCGAAGCGCTCGACCGTGTAGTTATAGCCCTGCGGAACGGTCTTGATGCCGGTGAAAAGGATCAGCAGGACGAGAACGACAAGAACCGGAATTACCACGTCGAAGCCGGTGAAACCCATGCGTCACTCCCTCAAGGCATGTTTCCGGAAGCGAGAACCGGTTCCGGGACAAGGACATGCGTAGAATAGCGCCGGCGGCAAGGCCCATCCCGTTCGCCGATCATAAGACACTTAGGGGGGATTTTGCGGCGTTACAATCGCTGCGCCGCGTGGAATGGTCCGAGCCGACAAGCCGGCCCGCCGTCCCTCAGGCCCAGCCGGCGAGTTCGCGCCTGACCAGCGTCTCGATCACCGTCATGCCTTCGGGGCTGTCGTTGAGACAGGGGATATGGGAAAACTTCTCGCCGCCGGCGTGCAGAAATTCGTCGCGCACCTCGCGACCGATCTCATCCAGCGTCTCGATGCAATCGACCGAAAAGCCCGGATTGACGATGGCGATGCGCTTGACGCCTTCCTTCGCCAGCCGTTCCACCGTCTTGTCGGTGTAAGGCTGCAACCATTCCTGCGCGCCGAAGCGTGACTGGAAGGTGGCGATCATCTTCTTCTCGTCCCAACCGAGTTTTTCACGCAGTAGCCGCGTCGTTTCCAGACAGTGCGCGTGATAGGGGTCGCCCTTGTCGGAATAGGGTTTTGGGATGCCGTGATAGGAGGTGATGACCACCTCCGGCTCGAAGTCGAGGGTCGCAAGGTGCTTTTCGATCGAGGCGGCCAGCGCCTCGATGTATACGGGCTCGGCATAATATGGCGGCACGCTGCGCACCGCCGGTGCGCGCCGCATCTTCGCCAGCGCGCGGAAGAGCTGGTCGTTGGCGGTCGCCGTGGTGGTCGCCGAATACTGCGGATAGAGCGGGAAGGCGAGCAGGCGGTCGCAGCCTTGCGCTACCAGCCGCTCGGCAACGCTGCCGGTCGAGGGATTGCCGTAGCGCATGGCCCAGTCGACCGTGACATTCGGCAGGTCGGCCAGCGCCGGCGCAAGCTTCTCGGCCTGGGCGCGGGTAAAGGTGTGCAGCGGCGACTCGTTTTTCTCGCGGTTCCAGATGCGCGCGTAGTTGGCGCCCGATTTCTGCGGCCGCGTCGTCAGCACCAGCCCGTAGAGGATCGGATACCAGATCGCCTTGTTGAGCTCGATGATGCGCGGATCGGACAGGAATTCCCTGAGATAGCGCCACATCGGCCAGTAGTCGGTGCCGTCCGGCGTGCCGAGGTTAAGCAGCATGATGCCGACCTTGTCCTTGGCGGATGCAAGGGGCGCATCGGATGCGGCTTTTTTCGGCGCTTCGGCGACGGCGGTTCTGGCTGACGGCATTTCGGCTCTCCGGCCTGCTGGACTTGGCGGACGGTCTAACCATGTCCGCCAGCGATGCAATGCCGCGTCTGGCCGCACCTTCCGTCAGGCAAACACCCGCCCCGGTCCGAGGCGGGCGTTCGTGACTGAACCTGGGGCCTTACTTCGCCGCCGGGATCTTCAGCGTCGTGCCGACCAGCAGGCGACGCGGCTCCTGACCGGGATTGGCATCGGCGATCTTCCTCCACTTGGTGCCGTCGCCATAGTATTTCACCGCCAGATCCCAATAGGTGTCGCCCCTGGCGATGACATGGCTGGTCTCGGCGCCGGGTGCGGCCTCGGCCGGCTTTGCCGGTTCGGACGGGGCCGCTTCCGCAGGCTTGGCCGGAGGTGCCGCACCATCGGCCGGCAGGCTCGGCGGCGAGTTGGCGATGTCGTTGGAGCCGGCCGGCAGCGCCGGCATGGACGGTTCGGCAGGCGCGGCTTCCACAGGCTTGGCCGGTTCCGCCGGCTTTGCGGGTTCGGCTGCGGCATTGGCGGCGATCTCGGTGATGCGGCCCTCGACTTTCGGCGTATAGGGGCTGTGGGCGCTCAGATAGTCGGCCACGACCTGCTCCAGGCTGGGGCCGTAGTCGTAGGCGTCCTTGGCCTTTTCGGCGAAGATCTTGTAGCCGTCGCCGCCCTGGCGCACGTAGTTGTTGGTGGCGACGATATAGTCCTTGTTCTCGTCGATCGGCACCCAGTTCGAGCCGTCGGCCACCAGCACGTCGCTGATGCGGCTGCCTGGCGCCTTGGACTTGTCGAACGAATATTTCAGGCCCGCCACCTGGGCGAAGCGGCCGGCACCGTCTTCCAACTGGCTCGTCCCGTTCTCAAGTGCGGCGACGACATCCTTGCCGGCGAGCTTGAAGGTGGCGACCGTGTTCTGGAAGGGCAGCACGGTGAGCACTTCGCCCATCGTCACCTTGCCCTGGTCGATGGAGGCGCGCAGGCCGCCGCCGTTCGAGAAGACGATGGTGACGCCCTGGTCCTTGACCCGGTCGAGGATGGCGTCGGAGACGAGATTGCCCATCGAGCATTCGCGCGCGCGGCAGGTTTCGCGGCTGCCGTCTATTGCCGCCGTCGTCTCGCCGACTTCCTTGGCCTTCAGTTCCTCGATCGGCGCGCCGAGTTCCTTGATGCGGGCGAGTACCTGCGGGTCGGGCGTGATCGACTTGTCGAGGTGGATCGGATCGCCGCTCGCTTCCTTGACGACGCCGTTGTCGTCGAAAACGATCTTCACCTCGCCGAGATATTTCGAATAGGACGCCGCCTGCACCACGGGCACCTTGTAGCCGTCGGGGTTGTCCACCATCGTCGGGTAGGGGCCTTCCGCCTTCGGGTCCGTGTTGGACAGAAGCGAATGCGAGTGGCCGCCGACCACCACGTCCACGCCCGGAATCTTGGCGATGACGTCACGCTCGCGCGGATAGCCGATATGGGTGACGGCGATGATCTTGTTGACGCCCTCGGCCTTGAGCGCCTCCACCGCCGCCGTCATCGACTTCACGTCGTCCTCGATGGCGATGTTGGGGCCGGGCGAGGCGATCTCGGGCGTGTCGTTGGTGATGCCGCCGACGATGCCGATCTTCTGGCCGCCGATCTCGACGACGATGGACGGCTTGATCTTGCCGTGGGCGCCCGACTTCTCGTTGGCAATGACGTTGGCGCTGACGACCGGGAACTTCGCCTTGTCGAGATAGGGCACCAGCGCGGTCTCGCCGTCGTCGAATTCGTGGTTGCCGAGGGTGACGGCGTCGAGGCCCATCTGGTTGAGGAATTCCTCCTCCGCCGCGCCCTTGTAGGTGGTGTAGAACAGCGAGCCCTGGAAATTGTCGCCGGCGTTGAGCAGCAGCACGTTCTGGCCCTTGAGCTTGTCGCGCTCCTGACGGATGGCGGTGATCAGGCGGGCGGCGCCGCCGACGCATTCACCCTTCGTCTCCTCTTCCGCCGAACAGGTCGATTCGTACTTGTTGTTGGATTCGATGCGGCTGTGCCAGTCGTTGAAATGGAGGATGTTGAGCGTGTAGTCGGCAAAGGATGCGCCGGCCGACAGCCCGAGCGTCGAAGCCGACAGCGCGGCGATGACAGCGATCTTCTTCATTCTTCCTCTCCCGGATGAAGTCGATACAGACTTTAAGAGCCTTGTTTGACCGGAGTTCTACAGCCCGTCCCTAGGCATGTTCACACCGCGCTTTTTTCGATGCAAGCGGAATCGCGGCCGGCTCCTGCCGTCGCAGACAGCCGCTATCGGAAATAAAAAGGGCGGCGCGCGCGAAAAAGGCAGCGGACCGGAGTCCGCTGCCTTCTGTCATGCCGATGCGATTTTTCAGCCCCGGCGGGTCAGGACGAAGTTCTGTCCGGTCGCGCTGGTGCAGTTGAGCTGGCTGGTCGAGACGAGCAGGCAGTTGAAGCTGATGCCGGTCTGGCGGATCAGCGATGTGCCGGTGATCTCGACCGAGGTGGCGCCCGTCAGCCTGTAGCTGCCGTCCGCGAGCTTCTGGCCGGTGTCGGTCGCGACCGTCTGAAAGCGGCCCGCCGACAGGGTGGACAGGCCGGTGCCCTGCGCGTCGATCCATGAACCTTCGACGCCCTTGGGGGCCGCGCTTGCCGGCGGCTCGCCGGGGCCGGCGGTGGTGCAGGCGGCGAGCGCAGCCACGGCAAGGCCCGCCATGCCAAAGCCAAGCATTCTTCGCACGATGGTCATCAGGTGGAATCCTCTCCTCGGTCCGCATCCTTCAATCGCCCGATTTCCGAGCGATTGCAAGGCGTGGTTCGAGGGTGGGGATTGGTCTATCGGACGAGAATGTTGCGGAATTGCCACGGGTCCTTCTCGTCCAGGTCCTCTGCGAACAGGCCGGGGCGGCCCTCCAGCGGCGTCCAGTCGGTATAGTGGCCCTCGACCGGGCCGAGATAGGGCGACTGAACTTCGAGGCAGCGGCGATAGTCCGTCTCGTCGGCCTCGACGATGCCGGCGTTCGGATTCTCAAGCGCCCACACCATGCCGGCGAGCACGGCGGAAGACACCTGCAGGCCGGTGGCGTTCTGGTAGGGCGCCAGACGCCGCGCGTCCGCCAGCGAGAGGTGCGAGCCGAACCAGTAGGCGTTCTTCCCGTGCCCGTAGAGAAGCACGCCGAGCTCGTCGATGCCGTCGACCAGTTCGTTCTCGTCCAGCACATGCAGGACGGGCTGCGCCTTGCCGCCGGCGCCGAACATTTCGTGCAGCGACAGCACCGCGTCGTTGCAGGGGTGGTAGGCGTAGTTGCAGGTCGGCCGGTACTTCACCTTGCCGTCCTTGCCGTAGACGGTGAAGAACTCCGAAATCGAGATCGCCTCGTTGTGGGTGACGAGGAAGCCATATTGCGGCCCGGCGGACGGCACCCAGGTGCGCACGCGCGTGTTGGCCCCCGGCTGCTCCAGGAAGATCGCCGCCTGCGAGCCGTGCTTCTGCTTGCGGGCGTTCTTCGGCATCCATTTCTCGTGTGTGCCCCAGCCGAGTTCCGACGGCTGCAGTCCCTCCGAGATGAAGCCCTCGACCGACCAGGTGTTCCAGAACACGTTCATCGGCTTGGGCTTCTTGGCGCGCTGGGTATCGCGTTCGGCGATGTGGACGCCCTTGACGCCGGCTTGTCTCATCAGCTTCGCCCAGCCCTCGCGGTCGTCGGTGGCCGGCTCGGCGAATTTCAGGCCGAGGTCACGGGCGAGGTTGAGCAGCGCCTGCTTGACGAACCAGGACACCATGCCCGGATTGGCGCCGCAGGTGGAGACGGCCGTCGTGCCGCCGGGATGCTTGCGCTTTTCCGCCAGCAGCGTCTCGCGCAGCGCGTAGTTGGTGCGCGCGGCGTTGTCGGCGTCGGCGTCGAAGTAGAAGCCCAGCCACGGCTCGACCACGGTGTCGACATAGAGCGCGCCGAGCTTGCGGGTCAGCCGCATCAGGTCGACCGAACCGGTATCGACCGACAGGTTGACGCAGAAGGCCTGGCCTTCGCCGTTGGTCAGGTAGGGCGTGAGCAGGTCCTTGTAGTTGTCCTTGGTGACGGCCTCCTTGACGAAGGTAATGCCGCGTTCGTCCGCCAGCTTGCGGTTTTCCTCGCTGGGATCGATGATCACCATGCGCGACTTGTCGAACTTGAAATGGCGTTCGATGAGAGGAAGCGTTCCGCGACCGATCGAGCCGAAGCCGATCATCACGATGGGGCCGGTAATCTCACCGTAGACGGGCCATTTTTCATTCGCCATTTTTCGGGGCACTCCTTTTCGAACAAGCGGAATTACAACAAAGCCGGGCGCGGGCGCCCGGCTGGAGGCGCCTCCATACACGCTCGCCCGGATTAAAGCGAATCTACGCTGGCTGACTTCTATGCGGCAGCGGCTGCTTGCAGCCAGTTGACCAGCCGGTCGCGGTCGGCGGTGAGGCCCTTGTAGTCGAGCTGGGCGGTGTCGAGCGCCGTCAATTGAGCGGCAAAGGAGGCGGCCAGCCTCGCCTTGTCGGGATGCCTTGCCAGAACGGCCAATGGGTCGAGATGGATGCGGATGGTGAACAGCACGTCGCGCGAAACGGGCAGCTTGCGCAAGGTCTGCCGCTCGACGCGGATGAAGGCGCTGGCGTTTATCTCCCCTTCGTCGGCGAAACGCGAGGGACGGGTCGTTGCGCGGTCGTCGCGCTGGATGTTGGACAGTGGGTGGTAGAGAGCATCGCCGACCTGGATCGACCAGTTGAAGCGCTCCATCGCCTGACCCTGCAAGCCGTCGAACATGCGCGCGATCAGCTCGTCCGGGCGCGAGCCGGGGCCGAAGCCCGGCACCGGGATGTGGATGGTGTGCAGCGTCTTGCCGAACTTTTCCGTCAGCATCCAGGATGAGGGGAAGCACAGCGAGCCGGCGGCCAGCCGCCAGCCGTCGCCGCCGCGGCGCATGAGGATCAGGTCCTCCTGCACCAGAAGCGAGGCGGCCACCAGCGGAGCGTCGAGGGCGAGAGGCGGGGTGGGGGGCAGATCCCGCACAGCAGTGACCCCGTCGCCGGCTACCGCATGGGTGCGCGGGAAACGCTCGGGCAGGTGCGCCGTCAGCATATCCAGCACTTCCTGCTGGGCGGCGCGGGTGTCCGGCTCCTCGACGAAGACCTTTTCCGGCATCTCGGCATAGAGGCGGTGCTTTTCCGCGAGGTGGGCGAAAAGGTTCTCGTCGACCTCTATCCAGTCGCCAATGGCAAGCGGCTTGAGCCCGATGGTGAAGGGTTTTGAGGAACCATCGTATGGGGCATGGGCGGGAGTGGCGGCCACGTCAAAAACCTCGCTATCTGTTCCGCCGATAACTTGCCGGACGAAAAGCCGCAACGGTGCGCGGTTAGGCCAGCCGTGCCGTGATCAATCCCCGCAGCGAATTGCCGACGAGGACCGCCTTGGCCGATCTGAGGTCGTCGTAGGACAACACCGTTTCCTTGGCCTTGCCCTGATCCAGCATCTCAGCGCGCAGCACGCCTGCGAGCAGGCCGCAGTCGAGGCGCGGCGTGGCCAGCGTCGGCCCGCCGAAATCGGCGAAGAGGGTGGTGATGGTACCTTCGCAAAGTTCGCCGCGCTCGTTGGCGAGCAGCACCTCGTCGGCCTGGGTGACGAGGTATTCGGAGCGGGCGTGGGTGTAGGCCTGCCGCTGGCTGGTCTTGTGGCGAAGCAAGGGGTCGGCCGAATCGAGCCGGGAGCGGGCGAGCCGCACTGTCCAGACCTTACCGGCGGGGAGGGGTTCGTAAGGATGTGCCGCGACCGTCACCTCGCCGTTGCGCGACAAAGCGAGGCGGACGCGCAGGGTGCCAGATTGAGCGACGGCATGAGACAAGGCTTCGCCCATGCGCCGCGGATCGCAGGCGAAGCCGAGTTCGGCCGCCGAGGCGTAGAGCCTTGCCAGATGCCGCTCCAGGCGCAGGAAGCCGGCGCCCGGCTCCCAGCGCATCGTCTCGATCAGTTCGAAGTCGAGTTGTCCGCTGTCGGGGCCTGTCCCGTCGCGTAGCGCGCCTTCAAGAGGCATTCGGCGTACTCCTCTTGCGCCGTGGAATCGAAGACGACGCCGCCGCCGACATTGTAGACGGCACGGCCGCCGGGAAAGAGGGTGATCGTGCGGATGGCGACGTTGAAGCGCATGCGGCCGCCCGGCGCGATCCAGCCGATGGCGCCGCAATAGGCGTTGCGCGGCGTGCCTTCCAGTTCGCGCAGGATTTCCATGGCGCGGATCTTCGGCGCGCCAGTGATGGACCCGCAGGGAAAAAGTGCCGCGAAAATCTGCCGGATGGCCAGGCCGGGCAGAAGCTTCGCCCGCACCCGGCTCACCATCTGGTGCACGGTGGCGAAGCTTTCGATGCGGAACAGTTCCGGCACGTCGAGGCTGCCGACCTCCGAGATCAGCGAGATGTCGTTGCGCAACAGGTCGACGATCATGCGGTTCTCGGCCTGGTTCTTCGGATCGTTGCGCAGGAATTCCCTCAGCCGTTCGTCCTCTTGCGGAGTGGCGCCGCGCGGCGCGGTGCCCTTCATCGGATGCGTCTCGATCCAACCGTCGGCATCCACCTCGAAGAACAGTTCAGGCGAGCGTGACAGGATCACCGGGCCGCCGAGATCGACCAGCGCGCCGTATTTGACCTTCTGGCGCGCGACCAGCGCGTCGAAGCCTGACAGCGGGTCGCCGCTCCATCCGGCCTCGACGGGAAAGGTCAGGTTGCCCTGATAGCAGTCGCCCTGCCTGAGGTGCCGGTGCAGCGTGTCGAAGCGCTGGCGATAATCCTCGAACGACCATGTCGCGCGCACGCCATGGATCGGGCCGTTGGTGGCGGGGCGGCGGTCGGCAGGCAGGGCGTTGTCGGAGGGGCCGTCGAAGACGCCGAGCACGAGCAGCGGCACGTCGCGCCTTTCGGGAATGATCGGGACGAGCTTCGGTTCCAACAGGTAGCCGGCCTCGTAAGAAAAATAGCCGGCCAGCCAGCGGCCGGCTTCGTGTGCGCGCTGCGCTTCCTCCAGCGCGGGGAAGAAGTCCTCCGTCCGTTCCGCGACGATGATTTTGCGGGGCCGGTCGAAGAGCGTTTCTTCGCCGGAAAAATCGTCGCGGAAGAGGATGAATGGCGCGTCAGGGGAAGACATCGTCGCTCACCACGGAGACGAGAACTGTCCGCTTGTTCGCCAAGCTCAATCCAGCGCTTCCAACTCGTCGATCAGCCCGGAGATGACGCCGAGCCCGATCTGCCAGAAGGACGGATCGGTGGCGTCGAGGCCGAAGGGCTTTAGCAATTCCGAATGGTGCTTGGTGCCGCCGGCCTTCAGCATGTCGAAATACTTCTCCTGGAAGCCGCGCTCGGAACCCCGGTAGACGGCATAAAGCGAGTTCACCAGACAATCGCCGAAGGCATAGGCGTAGACGTAGAAGGGCGAATGGATGAAGTGCGGTATGTAGGTCCAGAACGTCTCGTAGCCTTCGCGCAGTTTTATCGCGGGGCCAAGGCTCTCGGCCTGCACTTCCAGCCAGAATTGCCCGAGCTTGTCGGACGTCAGCTCGCCGTTGCGGCGCTCGGCATGCACCTTGCGCTCGAATTCGTAGAAGGCGATCTGGCGCACCACCGTGTTGATCATATCCTCGACCTTCTGGGCGAGCATGGCCTTGCGCTCGCGCTTGTCGGCGGTGGCGTCGAGCAGCGAGCGGAAGGTCAGCATCTCGCCGAAGACGGAGGCCGTCTCGGCCAGCGTCAGCGGGGTGGAGGCCATCAGCGCGCCTTGCCCGCCTGCCAGGACCTGATGGACGCCGTGACCAAGCTCGTGCGCCAGGGTCATGACGTCGCGCGGCTTGCCCATATAGTTCAGCAGAACGTAAGGATGGACCGACGGGACGGTGGGGTGGGCGAAGGCGCCGGGCGACTTGCCGGGCCGCACCGGCGCATCGATCCAGTTGCGGTCGAAGAAGGTGCGCGCGATGTCCGCCATCTGCGGCGAGAAGCGGTGGTAGGCCGACAGCACCGTGTTTTTCGCGTCGTCCCATGCGATCGTTGCCTTCGGCGTTTCGGGCAGCGGCGCGTTGCGGTCCCAGTGGTTCATTGCCTCCATGCCGAGCCAGCGCGCCTTCATCGCATAGTAGCGGTGCGACAGGCGCGGATAGGCTTCGCGAACGGCGGCGGCCAGCGCATCCACGACGCCGCGCTCCACCCGGTTGGCGAGGTGGCGGGAATCGGCGATGTCCTTGAAGCCGCGCCAGCGGTCGGAAATCTCCTTGTCTTTGGCCAGCGTGTTGGTGATCAGCGTGAAGGTTCGCAGGTTCTTTGAGAAGGTGGCGGCGAGCGCCTCGGACGCCTCGCGCCGGACCTCGCCGTCGGCGTCCTGCAAACGGTTCAGCGTCGGCTCCAGAGTCAGTTCCTCGCCGTCGACGGTAAAGCGCAGGTCCGCCATCGTCTCGTCGAACAGTCGGTTCCAGGCGCCGCGGCCGGTCACTGACTTTTCGTGGAAAAGCTGCTCGATGCGGTCTTCGAGCTGGTAGGGCTTGTCCATCCTGAGGTCCAGCACCCACGGCCGGTAGTGGCCGAAGGCGGGATCGGCGTCGAGGGCTGCTTCGATCGCCACGTCCTCGATCAGGTTGAGCTCCAGCGCGAAGAACAGCAGATGCGCGCTGGCGTCCGTCATCTTCTCCTGCACGTCGCCGTAGAGCTTGGCGCGGTGCGGATCGACGGTGTTGCCGGCATAGACGAGGCCGGCATAGGAGACGATGCGGCCGATCAGCTCCTCCAGCGCCTCGTATTGCTTCAGGGCCTCGCCGAGCTTGCCGTCGCTGCCGCGTCCGGCCTCGGCGGCCAGCGTCCCCTTCCAGCGGCTTTCGAAGGCGATTGCGTCGGCGGCCGCCTTTTCCAGGTCGCGCCTGAGTTCCGGCGCCTCCATGCCGCTGTAGAGATCGGCGAGGTTCCATTCCGGCAGATCGCCCATGGTCGCTCCCATAGTCGCCGCCGTGCCCTGAGCGGTGGAAGCCGCGGCGAGCCGGCGGCGCGAGATGATGTTCATGCCAGTACCTTCAGCGAGGGTGGGACGGAAAGCCGGTCAAATGCGAAGCAATTCGTTCACCGGCTTTTTTGAAAGCTTATTTAGAACCCTGTGCCAGGATGATCCATAGGGCAGAACCGTGCAGCCTGAGAATTCGAACGACCGATGACAGGTTCCATCCTCATAGTCGATGACGACCCGGTGCAGCGGCGCCTGCTGGAGGCGGCGGTGACGCGCTTCGGCCACGCTACCGTCGTTGCCGAGGGCGGGGAGGCGGGCTTGAGCGCGCTCGACGGCCCCGGCGCCCGCGAGATCTCGGCGATGATCCTCGATCTCGCCATGCCGGGCCTGGACGGCATCGGCGTCCTGAAGGCGATGCGCGAGCGCGCCATCCATGTGCCCGTCATCGTGCAGACGGCGCAGGGCGGCATCGAAACGGTGGTGCAGGCGATGCGCCATGGCGCCTTCGACTTCGTCGTCAAGCCGGCCTCGCCGGACCGCCTGCAAACGGCGATCGCCAACGCCCTGAAGGTGGAGGCGGTCGAGGGCGAGGTGAAACGCGGCGCTCGGCGCAGCGGCGGCACGCTCACCTTCAAGGACATGATTACCCGCAGCCCCGCCATGGATCGCGTGATCCGGCTCGGCCAGAAGGCGGCGGCCTCCAACATTCCGATCCTCATCGAGGGTGAATCGGGCGTCGGCAAGGAACTGGTGGCGCGCGCCATCCAGGGGTCGGGCGAGCGCCGCTCGAAGGCCTTCGTCACCGTCAATTGTGGGGCTATACCCGACAATCTGGTGGAATCGATCCTGTTCGGCCACGAGAAGGGCTCCTTCACCGGCGCGACGGAAAGGCACACCGGCAAGTTCGTCGAGGCGCATGGCGGCACGCTGTTCCTCGACGAGATCGGCGACCTGCCGCTCGACGTGCAGGTCAAGCTCCTGCGCGCCGTGCAGGAAGGGGAGGTCGACCCGGTCGGCGGCCGGACCACCGTCAAGGTCGACATCAGGCTGATCTCGGCGACGCATCGCGACCTGCTGCAGCGGGTCAGGGACGGCGCCTTTCGCGAGGACCTGTTCTATCGCCTCAACGTCTATCCCATCCACGTGCCGCCGCTGCGCGAACGCCGCGACGACATTCCGCATCTGGTCCGGCACTTCATGCAGCGGGTCGGCGCGACCGATCCGCACCGGCGCATCGACGGCATCACCGGCGAGACGCTGGCGATGCTCGCCGCCTACGACTGGCCGGGCAACATCCGCCAGCTCGAAAACGCCGTCTACCGTGCCTCGGTGCTGGCCGAAGGCACGATGCTGACACCGGAAGAATTTCCGCAGATCCGCGCCCAGGTAGAAGGCATCGTCGATCTCGGCGCCGACGCGGATTCGCAAGGGGTCAAGGCCGACATGGCGGCCGTCGCGGTTTCACCGGAACGTCGTGAGATCGAAGCCCCGGCCAGCGAGCCGCCGATGCCGCCGGCCGAGCCGTTCGGTTCGCTGCGCGCGCTCGACGAGCGCGGCAACGTGCGCTCGCTCGCCGCCGTCGAACTCGAAATGATCAAGCTCGCCATCGACCGCTACAACGGCCAGATGAGCGAGGTGGCCAGGCGTCTCGGCATCGGCCGCTCGACGCTCTATCGCAAGCTCAAGGAATACGGCATCGATCCCGAAGCCGGGCGGCTCGAGCGGCTCGCCTCCTGAGAACGAATCGGCCGGCTGCCGCCGATCTCCTCGCCCGCCGGATGGCGGCGTCGCGTGCTGCCACAGGTCTTTTCACGCAATGTGGCAGCCGGTAACGGATCGTGTTCGCGAAAACGGGGAATTGTGATCTAAACCAGCGGTTTACCAAGTGTGGCGGAGTAGCTTTTTCGCCGCGTTGCCGCCATGGTGTTGGCGCAATTTGCTTCAATAAGCGATGATTAACCAATAGGATCGATATTCGGACGTACTCACGTCCGTTTGGTCAAATCCGGGGACAAACGGCAGCCTGCAAGGCCTTTTGATTTGAACAGAATCGAACGACTCACAAACGGGCGGCACTTCAACGCGGGCTGGCCGAAATGGCTGGCGGCGGCGGCTCTCGCCTTTGGTTTCCTTTCGACGACGGCGGTCACGGCCAGCGCCGAGACGCGGTCGTTGAAGTTCTATCATCTGCATACGCACGAGAAGGCGGAGATCGTCTACAAGCGCAACGGCCGCTACGTCCCCGAAGGCTTGAAGAAGATCAACTACATCCTGCGCGACTGGCGCCGCAACGAGCCGGTCAAGATGGACCCTCGCCTGCTCGACCTGGTCTGGGAGGCTTATCGCGAGAGCGGCGCCACCAGCTACATCCAGGTCATCTGCGGCTATCGCGCGCCGGCCACCAATTCCATGCTGCGCAGCCGTTCCAGGGGCGTGGCGCAGAAGAGCCAGCACATGCTCGGCAAGGCGCTGGATTTCTATATCCCCGGCGTGCCCCTGAAGAAGCTGCGCAACATCGGCCTGAAGATGCAGGGCGGTGGCGTCGGTTACTATCCCACCTCGGGTTCGCCCTTCGTGCATATGGACGTCGGCAACGTGCGTCACTGGCCGGGCATCAGCCGCCAGGAACTGGCGAGCGTGTTCCCCAACGGCAAGACGCTGCACGTGCCTTCCGACGGCAAGCCGCTGCCCGGCTACCAGCAAGCCCTGGCCGCCTACAAGTCGCGCAAGGCGAGCGGCACGCCCAATATCGAACTGGCCAGCGCCGGTGGTTCCGGGAAGTCCGGCACGCTGTGGACGGCACTGTTCGGCGGCGGTGCCGACGAGGCGGAAGACGAGGCAGATGTGGCCTCCGCCGCCCCGGCGCCGAAGGCCAGGGTCGCCAAGGCGGCTCCGGCCGCCAAGGCACAGCCGGGCATCGCCATCGTTTCGCCCGACAGGGCGCAGCGCGCCGACATCCCGATGGTCGAGGACGCTGCCGACGAGGCACCGACGGCAGAGCAGGAAGCGCCGGCGACACCGGAAACCATCATCGCGGCGCTGCCGGCGCGCGACGTGCCGCTGCCGGCTTTCGCACCGCGGCCCAAGGCCGATGTCGGCGTTATTGCGGTGGCGCAGGCCGAAACGCCTGAAACGGTTCCATTCGGCATGGCCGACGCATCCGCGCCGCGTCCGACCGAGGATGTCCAGCCGGTGCAGGTGGCTTCCGCCGCGCCGACGCCTGACAGCATGCCGTTCGGCAAGGCCGATGCGACGGCTTCCGTGCAGGACGAGCAGGCGACCGTTGCCGGCGTGCCCTTGCCGACCTGGCGTCCGCAACATTCGTCCGCCCCCGATCTGCAGATCGGCAACCAGCAGGCCGTGCTTCTGGCGCTGGCCGACACCGCACAGGGTAACGGCGCCAGCCAGGCTCTGTCGGCGCAGGCCTTGTCCACCTTGCCGTCCGAGCGGCCCGACGTGGCAAAGCCCGACGAGGTCAAGGCCATGCTTGAAAAGGTTTCGACCGACGACTACCAGGTCGCCTCGCTGACGGTGATGCCGCCGCGCTCGGCCTTCAGCGATCCGTCCGGCGTCGATGCGTCGCCGCGGTTGGCGGTTGCGGCCCGTCCGGCGGGTTCCGATCCCGTCGCGGCGGTCGGCGGCAGCGTCAAGACGACGCCGAAGGAAGCGCGCGCCAGCGCCCGGGACGCCAAGCCCGGCCCGAAGGCGGTAGTGCTGCCGGCTCCGCCGAAACTGGCGCGCTGGGCGCTCGACGGCGAAGATGCGGTCAACGAACCGGCCGCCGCCGAAACGGATGCGCAGCCGCGTCTGGCCTACAATCTGGTGCGCACCGCGCCCGTCGAGGTCTACACCACCGGGTTCACCGACACCGACGAAATGGGCGAAGCGCACCGCTTCACCGGCTCGGCCGTGAAGTTCATCTCGGTGGCCCGCTTCGGCCAGAAGTAATTCCAGGCCGGGTGCATTTGCCTCGGAAGTTTGAAACAATAAGCCGCAGCGGAAGTCCCGTTGCGGCTTTGTTTTTTCCGGGAGCGGTCAAGCCGGATCAGGGCGCCTTGCGCAAGGCGCTCGCCGCCTTGGCCAGTGCCTCGATCTCGTCCCAGCGGCCGGCCTTGACCAGATCGTCGGGCGCCACCCATGAGCCGCCGACGCATAGCACGTTGGGCAGGCTGAGATAGTCGGCCGCGTTCTTCGGGCCGATGCCGCCCGTCGGGCAGAACCTGACATCGGCGATCGGCGAGGCGAGCGCCTTGAGGAAAGCGGCGCCGCCGGCCTGTTCCGCCGGGAAGAATTTCAGGAAGTCGAGCCCCGCCTCGCGCGCCGCCATGATCTCGCCGGGCGTGATGGCGCCCGGCAGCAGCGGCACCTCGCTGTCCCTGGCCGCAGCAAGCAGTTCGCGTGTGATGCCGGGGCTGACGATGAACTTCGAGCCCGCCGAGGCCGCCTCGTCGAACTGGCTGGCGGACAGGATGGTGCCGGCGCCGACAACCGCTTCCGGCACCTCGGCCGCGACGCGGCGGATGCACTCCAGCGCGTCCGGCGTGCGCAGCGTGATCTCGATCGCCTTCAGCCCGCCGCGGGCGAGCGCACGCGCCAGCGGCACGGCATGCGCCACATCCGTAATCTTCAGCACCGGGATGACAGGCTGGCCGTCCAGCAGCGCCAGCAGCCTTTCGGTCTTGCTCGCTCCGCTCTGGGTTCCCTTGGTCGCCATGTCGAGCCTCCGATGCTGCGGCTAGTTCGGTCGAAACTGCTTTCAACCGATTTAGCGTCCGTCTAGCAGACCGATCCGGTGAAGTCCACGCGGCGTCTTGCATCAGGCGCCTCCGAGCAAGCCGGAAAGCCGTTGCCTGAGCCAGCTCCAGAGCCGGACGAGGGGGCCGTTCCTGCTCAGCGCGGCGCGAAGAGCCGCCTGCGTCGCCGGCCCGGCGATGCCGTCCGCCATGAGGCCATTGTCCTCTTGGAAGCGCATGACGGCTGCGGCCGTTGCCGGGCCGAAGGCGCCATCGGCGTCGAGCGCGTAGCCCAGCGCGAGGAGGTCGCGCTGCAATTCTGTCACGGCCTCGCCTTTCGCGCCGCGGCCGAGCAGGACGGGACCGGAGCCCATGACGCCGTCCGTGGCGACGCTGTCTTTGCCGACGTTCTTTCCGCCATAGCGCGCATAGGCGGCGGCGATCTTGGTGTCATAGCCATATTGCTTGTAGGCGGGGCCGTTGTAGCCGCGCGCGAAGGCGTTCCAGTCGCCGTCGCGCAGCGCGCCGGCCAGCCCGGCCTTTTCGATATAGAGCGCCATCAGCCGGGTCTGGCCGGCGATGCCGGAGCGGGCTTCAGCCACCAAGGCATCGACGCTGGCAAATCCCAGCCGGTTCCAATGCGCGCCCATCACCTGCCCGAGGCCCCATGAAACCGACTCGTAGGCGGCCTTGGCGTTGATCGTCGCCGCCGCCTCGAGCATGCGCCAGCGGGCTTCCTGCGTGGCGGGATTGGCGATTGCGCCAGCCACCGGCGAGGCTAGCCCCTTGTCGCGGGCCAGCGCGCGCCGATCTTCGTCGAGCCGGCGGTCGAAATAGTGGCCCTCGAAGCGGATCAGCGGCTCGCGTCGACCGGCTACGAGTGCGAAGGCCTTGCCGCCGCTCTCGACCTCGGCGACCGCCAGCAGCGAAGCCGGTTCGAGATCGAGCGCCTTGGCGGCTTCGGTTATCTCGCTGACGACGTCTTTGCTGAACATTTTTGGCCCTTCGGTTGAAGACCAAGTATCGTCCGTTTTGGAAAGGCGTGAATATCTTGCGCGTTTTCGCCATGCCCTATCCGGCGTGGAAAGCCTGTCCAGCTTGAAACGGGTCGACCGAGCGGTTACGGAGCGACCATGGATACATCCCCGTCCGAGCCACCGTTTCGCGTTGCCGCGCTCTATCGCTTCGCCCGCCTGGACGGGCATGAAGCGCTGCGCGCGCCGCTCGCCGCCTTCTGTTGCGCGCGAGGCATCAAGGGCACGCTGCTGCTGGCGTCCGAGGGCATCAACGGCACTGTCGCCGGGAGCGCGCAAGCGATTTGCGAGCTTGTCGCCCATCTGCAAGCGCTGCCCGGCCTCGACGGCCTCGACGTAAAGTACAGCCATGCGACCGACATGCCGTTCCACCGCATGAAGGTCAGGCTGAAGCGCGAGATCGTCACCATGGGCGTCGAGGGCATCGACCCGGCCATGAGCGCCGGCACCTATGTCGAACCGTCGGAGTGGAACGCGCTGATCTCCGATCCCGATACGGTCGTCATCGACACCCGCAACGCCTACGAGGTCTCGCTGGGCAGCTTTCGCGGCGCGCTCGATCCGCAAACGGCCAGCTTCCGGCAGTTCCCCGGCTGGGTGGACGTGCATCGCGCCAACCTGGAGGGCAGGAAGGTCGCCATGTTCTGCACCGGCGGCATACGTTGCGAGAAGGCGACGGCCTATGTGAAGGCGCTCGGCATCGATGAGGTCTTCCACCTCAAGGGCGGCATCCTGAAATATCTGGAGGCGGTGCCGCAGGCTGAGAGCCTGTGGCAGGGCGAATGTTTCGTCTTCGACGAGCGGGTCTCGGTGTCGCACGGACTGGAAGAGGGCGAGGCGGAGCTTTGCCGCGCCTGCCGCCGACCGCTGACGCCGCAGGACCGGCATTCGCCGCATCATGCCGCCGGCGTTTCGTGCGTCTATTGCCATAACGAGCGCTCGGATGCTGACCGCGACCGCTACGCCGAGCGGCATCGACAGGTGGAGCTCGCCCGCAAACGCGGCGCGGCGGCGCATATCGGCAGCTGACCCGGCCGGCGCGACGCCAAGCTTGTCGCGCGTTTCGGTGGAAAGTCGGCGACAGGCCACCTATGTCTGCCAGGCAATCGATCCCTGCCGCGCCGACGGCGCCTGACCCGGAGGACTTGATGTTCGATCCCAAGAAACTGCTCGACGACCTGCTCGGCTCGAAAATCCCCGGCACGGAAGGAACCGTGCGCGACAAGGCCGGGCAGGCGGTGCAGATGGCGAAGGATAATCCGCTCGCAGCCGGCGCGCTGGCGGCCGTGCTGCTTGGCACCGGTGCCGGACGGCAATTGACCGGCACGGCGATCAAGCTTGGCGGCATCGCCGCTATCGGCGGGCTCGCCTACAAGGCGTACCAGAACTACAAGAACGGCGAACAGCCGGCCGCGGCCGACGCACCGGCGGCGCGCCAGCCGGAGCTCTTGCCGCCGCCGGCCGGCACGGATTTCCACCCCGCCTCGGCACCGCAGGGCGAGGACGAGTTCGCGCTGATGCTGGTGCGCGCCATGATCGCAGCGGCCAAGGCCGACGGCCATATCGACGACGAGGAACGCAAGAAGATCGGCGACAAGCTCAGCCTGTCGGGCATCGGCAGCGAGGCCGAGGCCTTCATGCGCAAGGAACTCGAAGCGCCGCTCGATCTCGGCGCGCTGGTCGCGGCGGCGCGGACGGAGGCGCAGAAGGTCGAACTCTACACCGCCTCGCGACTGGCCATCGAGCCGGACACGCGCGCCGAACGCGGCTATCTCGACCTGCTCGCCGGCCGCCTCGGCCTGCCCGACGCGCTGGTCGACCATATCGAGGCGACGGTGTCGGCGGCCAAGGTGCCGGCTGCGTAGGGCGGTTTCATCGTTAATCTTTCGTTAACCGAACAAGCGCATCATTTTCACCAGTCGGATCGGTTTTCCTCCTCCCAAGCCGGTTCAGATTAGAGGGCGGTCGCCAATGACCGCCCTTTTTGTGCGGCGATCCGCGAGCGGGTTGCCAGCGGCGGCGGCATCTGCGATGCCACGGTCGTTTCGGGAGGATCTCATGAGCGCAAGCAAGACAGCCATCGTCACCGGCGCGGGCACCGGCATCGGCAAGGCCGTCGCCGGCGCGTTGCTGAACGCCGGGTGGAATACGGTGTTCTGCGGCCGCCGCAAGGCACTGTTGGACGAGGCGATCGCCGCCGCAGGTCCCACGCAAGGGCAAGGGCTGGCGGTCGCCTGCGACATCAGCAAGGCCGACGAAGTGGACGCGTTGTTTGCCAAGGCGGTCGAGACGTTCGGCCGCGTCGACCTGCTCTTCAACAATGCCGGCATGGGCTACAAGTCGACGCCGATCGACGAAATTCCGGTGGAGGTGTGGAACGACGTGGTCGGCGTGAACCTAACCGGTTCCTTCCTGTGCGCACGCGCCGCCTTCCGCCAGATGCGGCGCCAGAGCCCGCAGGGCGGCCGCATCGTCAACAACGGCTCCGTGTCGGCCTACGCGCCGCGCCCCGGCTCGGTGCCCTACACCGCCACCAAGCACGCCATCACCGGCCTGACGAAAACGCTGGCGCTGGACGGGCGGCCCTTCGATATCGCCTGCGGGCAGATCGACATCGGCAACGCGCTGACCGACATGGCCGTGCCGATGACGGTGGGCGTGCCGCAGGCCAACGGCGCGGTCGCCGCCGAAGCGGTGATGGACGTGCGGCACGTGGCCGACGCCGTGCTGCACATGGCCGGCCTGCCGCTCGACGCCAACGTGTTGTTCATGACGGTGATGGCGACCAAAATGCCCTATGTCGGGCGCGGTTGAGGCCCGGCGCCGGTTCGTCCGATCTCGATCTTACGCGGCCGCTCTTGCGCAGCGAAAAATATCTGACTAAAGTCAGGTAATGCAATCGCAAGACATCCAGCAAGTCCGCCGCTTCAACCGGCTCGTCACCCAGCGCATCGGCGCGCTGGGCGACAGCTATCTGGCGCGCGGGCGGCCGCTCGGCGAGGCGCGGCTGATCTTCGAACTCGGCAGTTCGGGTGCGACCGATCTCGCGGCGTTGCGCCAGCGGCTCGGCCTCGATTCCGGCTACCTCAGCCGCCTGCTGCGCTCGCTCGAAGGCCAAGGCGTGCTTGAATTGCGCAAGAAGGCTGAGGACGGCCGCGCCCGAGACGTCGTGTTGACGGAAAAGGGCAGGGAGGAATTTTCCGCCTACGACACACTGTCCGACACCTTCGCCCGCGATCTCCTGGCGCCGCTCGGCGATGCGCAGCGGCAGCGCCTCGTCGCCGCGATGGGCGAGGTCGAACAGCTTTTGCGGGCGGCTTCCGTGACGATCGCCCCGGAAGCCGCCGATAGTGCCGACGCCCGCCGCTGCCTCGATGCCTATATCGGCGAACTGGCCGACCGTTTCGAAGGCGGCTTCGAGGGCGGCTCCTTCGGCACGGCTGACATGACGCCGCCTGTCGGCTGGCTTCTGCTGGCCCGGCTGGACGGCGAGGCGATCGCTTGCGGCGCGCTGAAGCGGCTCGATGCGACGACCGGCGAGATCAAGCGGGTGTGGGTTTCGCCCACCGCGCGCGGCATGGGCGTCGCCGGGCGGCTGATGGACCGGCTGGAGGCGCTGGCCGGCGAGATCGGCTGCCGGCGCGTTCTTCTCGACACGAACCGGACGCTGACGGAGGCGAAGGCCATGTATCTCAAGCGCGGCTATAGCGAGATCGGCCGCTACAACGACAACCCCTACGCCGACCACTGGTTCGAGAAGCGGCTGTAAGCTACGCAGCCGTGGCTTATGCCAAGAACGCCTCGATGCGCTCCAGCGCGCGTAAAATGTTCTCCTCGGAATTGGCGTAGGACAGGCGCATGTAGCCTTCGCCGAGCACGCCGAAATCCGGACCGCCGATCAGCGCGACGCCGGCTTCCTCCAGCAGCGCCGAGGCCAGTTCCTTCGCCTTGCGGCCGGTGGCCGAGACGTTGGGGAAGGCATAGAAGGCGCCTTTCGGCGTGACGCAGGAGATGCCGGGAATGGCGTTCAGTCCTTCGACCACGATGCGGCGGCGGCGATCGAAGGCCGCCATCATCTTCTCCACCTCGTCCTGCGGCCCGTCGATGGCAGCGATGCCGGCATATTGGCTGGGCGCGTTGACGCAGGACCAGCAATTGACCGCCAGCTTGCGCACCTTGTCGTAGAGATGGGCGCCTTTCTCGCCGTTTGGCCAGATCGACCAGCCCATGCGCCAACCGGTCATCGCCCATGTTTTCGACCAGCCGTTGAGCACGATCAGCCGGTCGCGGATTTCGGGGAATTGCAGCAGCGAGGTGTGTTTCTCGCCGTCATAAGTCATGACGTCGTAGATCTCGTCGGAGAGGATGGCGACGTCCGGGTGCTTCTCCAGCCCCTTCACCAGCTTCTCGATCTCGGCACGCGGGGTGACGCCGCCGGTCGGGTTGGCCGGCGAGTTGAGGATCAGCAGCCGCGTCCTCGGCGTGATCAGAGACAGCGTTTCTTCCGCCGAGAAGGCAAAGCCGTTTTCCTCGCGGATCGGCACCGGCACCGGCCTCGCCCCGGTGAACTCGATCATCGAGCGGTAGATGGGAAAGCCGGGATCGGGATAGAGGATTTCCGCGCCCGGCTCGCCGAACATCAGGATGGCGGCGAACATGGTCGGCTTGCCGCCGGGCAGGATCATGACGCTCTCGGGCGAGACCTCCACGCCGGTCGTCGCCAACGTGCGGCGCACCACCGCCTCACGCGTCGCCAAAAGGCCATTGGCCGGCGTGTAGCCATGGTGGCCGTCGCGCAACGCCTTGATCGCCGCCTCGACGATATGGTCGGGCGTGCGGAAATCCGGCTGGCCGATGCCGAGGTTGACGATGTCGCGGCCCTCATGGGCGAGCGCGGTCGCCCGCGCCAGCACGGCGAAGGCGTTTTCCTCGCCGAGACGGTCGAAGGCTGCGATCGTGTGGAGCATTTTGTTGGTCCAGATTGGCGCTAATGGCGGGCCGGCATTTTTGGGAGGCTTCGCGGCATCTGTCAAACTCCAGAAAGTCATTCCCATGTCCGAAGATCTGAAAGACTGGCAGCCGCGGCCGCGGCCCGAGCGCAAGGTTACGGAAGGCCGGCTGGTCCGGCTGGAGCCATTGAGCGCGGCAAGACACGGGGACGATCTGTTCGCGGCCTCCTCGGTGCCCGACGCGATGGAACGGTTCCGCTGGCTGCCGGACTATCCGCCGAAGACGCGCGCCGAGTTCCAGCCGTGGCTGGAGAAGGCCGAGGCCAGTCCCGATCCGCTGCACTTCGCCGTCATCGACAAGGCCAGCGGCAAGGTGGTCGGTCGCCAGACGCTGATGCGCATCGAGCCGGCGCACGGTGTCATCGAGATCGGCAACATCTATTGGGGGCCGCAAATGGCGCGCACGCCGGCGGCGACCGAAGCGCAGTTCCTGTTCACCCGCTATGCCTTCGACGAGCTCGGCTACCGGCGCTACGAATGGAAGTGCGACAACGACAACCGTCCCTCCAAGCGGGCGGCGGAACGTTTCGGCTTCACCTTCGAGGGCATCTTCCGGCAAGACAAGGTCGTCAAGGGCAAGAACCGCGACACGGCCTGGTTCTCGATCATCGACAAGGAATGGCCGGTACTCAAAAAAGCCTATGAGGACTGGCTCGCCCCTAGCAACTTCGACGGCGAAGGCGTACAGAAAAAACGCCTCGAGGATTTCCGTAAGTGATTGAGGCGTAAGGTTATTTTGTTACGCGAAAGGTTCCGTCATGGCGCAAGGTCATTCCCACGAAGGACACTCGCATGACCATGGCGCGGGCCATGTCCACGGTTCGACCGACAAGCGCCGGGTTCTGCTCGCCGCCTGCCTGACCGGTGGTTTCATGATCGCCGAGGCCCTCGGCGGCTGGCTGACCGGCTCGCTGGCGCTGCTTGCCGATGCCGGTCACATGCTGACCGACAGCCTGGCGCTTGGGCTGGCCTGGTATGCCTTTCACCTCGGCGAGCGGCCGGCCAACAGCCGCCTGACCTATGGCTTCGGCCGGGTCAAGACGCTGGTGGCCTACACCAATGGCATCGCCATCTTCGTTGTCGCATTGTGGATCTGCTACGAGGCCTGGCAGCGCTTCCAGGCGCCGCCGCCGATCCTGGGCGGCCCGATGCTGGTCGTCGCCGTGCTCGGGCTGGTGGTCAACATCGCCGGCTTCCTCATCCTGCATGGCGGCGATCGCGACAGCCTGAATATGCGCGGCGCCATCCTGCATGTGCTTGGTGACCTGCTCG
This sequence comes from Ollibium composti, assembly GCF_004801285.1. GTDB lineage: Bacteria > Pseudomonadota > Alphaproteobacteria > Rhizobiales > Rhizobiaceae > Mesorhizobium > Mesorhizobium composti. The sequence continues at coordinate 196,823 of NZ_SSNY01000004.1, read as the reverse complement.
GTTCGGTGGCGGCGATCGCCGCCGCGCTGGTCATCCTCGCCACCGGCTGGACGCCGATCGATCCGATCCTCTCCGTACTGGTGGCGGTGTTGATCCTGACGACGGCCTGGCGGCTGATGCGCGATGCCGCGCACGTGCTTCTGGAAGGCACGCCGCCGCATCTCGACCGAGATGGCATGGCGCGCGACCTCGTGGAGAGCGTCCCGGGCCTTCGCGAGGTTCATCACATGCATGTCTGGTCGATGGACGGCAGCCGCACGATGGCGACCCTGCACGCTTGCCTGAACGAGGGGATTGACGCGCATGGCGCCGTCACCGCCATTAAGGCGCGGCTGGCGGCCGAGCACGGCATCGAGCATGCCACGGTGGAACCTGAATACGGCCACTGTGCCGACGGGGACGGAGACCACGACCACCATCACGGCGGCAGCGGTCATGACCATGATCATGGAGATCATCACGGTCATGCCCACGGCGCGCTGCAGGGCGCTCCCGCCGACCGCCGCCACTATCACTAGCCGGATTGTTACAAGCCCCGTATAGGTGCGCGCGGGTTTGGGCCGGAGAACAGCCATGGATCGCGAAAACAGGAACGCTGCCATTGCGGCGCTCGTCATTCTCGTCGGCTTCGGCGTGCTTGCCTATTGGCTGCCGACGATCATGCTGGCGCTCGGCGGCGTCTCGACCGTGCTGGCGGCCCTCGCGGCGGTTCTGTTCGGCCTCGCCCTTTTCATCGTGCTTTGGCTGCGCGGCAGGGCGCAACGCCGAAAGGAGAACCGCTGATGCGCATCCTGATCACCGGGGCGGCAGGCATGGTCGGCCGCAAGCTGACCGAGCGGCTGGTGCGCGACGGCACTTTGCGCGGGCAGAAGATCACCGCGCTCGCCTTGCACGACATCGTCGAGCCGCCGGTGCCGGTCTTCGACGGCGTGGCGGTGACGGCCCATGCCAGCGACCTTGCCCGGCAGGGCGTGGCGGAAGAACTGGCAGCCGAAAAGCCCGACGTGGTGTTTCATCTGGCCGGCGTTGTCTCGGGCGAAGCGGAAGCGAATTTCGACCTCGGCTACCGCGTCAACCTCGACGGCACGCGCGCGCTGTTCGACGCGCTGCGGCTGACGCAGAATGCGCCGCGCGTCGTCTACACGTCCTCGATCGCGGTGTTCGGCGCGCCGTTTCCCGACGTGATCCCGGACGAGTTCCATCCCACCCCGCTCACCTCCTACGGCACGCAGAAGCTGATGGGCGAAGCGCTGCTGGCTGATTACACGCGGCGCGGCTTCTTCGACGGCATCGGCATTCGCCTGCCGACCATCTGCGTCCGGCCCGGCAAGCCGAACAAGGCCGCCTCCGGTTTCTTTTCCGGCATCATCCGCGAGCCGCTTGCGGGGCTGGAGGCGATCCTGCCGGTGCCGCGCTCGGTCGTGCATACCCACGCCAGCCCGCGCTCGGCGGTGAATTTCCTCGTCCACGCGGCGGAGATCGACGGCGACAAGGTCGGACCGCGCCGCAACCTCACCATGCCGGGCGTGGCCGTCAGCGTCGGCGAGCAGATCGAGGCGCTGCGCCGCATCGCGGGAGCGAAGGCTGTGGCGCTGATCCGCGAACAGCCGGACGAGGCGGTGTGGGCGATCGTGAAGAACTGGCCGACCCGCTTCGAGGCCAAACGCGCGCGCGAACTGGGTTTTACGGCCGAGCAGAGTTTCGACGAGATTATTCGCACCCATATCGAGGACGAACGCGGCGCCTGAGGGCGACGCTAAAGCGTCACGCGATCTTTCAGATTCGCTCCGCACGCTTTAGAGTCTTGATTTTACGCATGTCTTTGTCCCGAAACCGGGTCCCACTTTCGGGAGACATGCTTTAGGCCTCAATGGCCCTTCGCGGCCTCGGCCGTTTCCTTGGGCGCCGGTTTCGGCGCTTCCTTGCGCCGCACGGCGTTGTCGCGGATCTCGTCCTTGGACAGGAAATTGACCTGGTCGATCAGCACGTCGTGGACGATGTCGGCGCCGATCCGCTTGTTGAGGGTGTCGCGGATGTTGTTGCGGAAGGCGTCGAGGTCGAGGTCGGCCGTGTTGGTGAAATCGGTTTGCGGATTGGAATAGAGGTAGGAGTAGACCTGGTCGGTCATCAGCGCCGAAGCCGGGACCGACAGCTTGGCCATTTCCGCCGGATCGACCGTGTAGACCAGCTTGGTCAGGAAATAGCCCTGGATGGTGGCGTCCTTGACCATCGGCACCGAGATCATGTCGGTGTTGATGTAGTCGAGGCCGCCCAGCAGCGGCTTGGGCGTATCGTCGGCCTTGGCGCCGGCGTTCTGGAACGAATAGATCGCAGCACCTGCGGTGACGGCGCAAATCCAGACGGCGGCTATGATGAACTTGATCATCGGCCGCTCACGGGCGTGCCCAGCCGAATTCCCCGGCCGAATAGGTGCCGTCGGCTTCCGCGTTCTGGATGGCGCTCTTGAGCAGGTTGGCCACTTCGTTGACGGCGTTGAGGTGGGCGAGAATCGCCGCCTCGTTGCGTGCCAGCTTCTGGCGCAGCCGCGTCAGTCCCTCGCTGTTCTCGGCGAGGAATTCCGCCTGGCCGGGTCCCTTCATGGCGCGGTTCAGCTCGTAGAGGTAGCGGCTCTTGCGGGCGTTCGAGGCCTTGAGGTCGAACGAAACGCCGCTGCGGATGCCGGCCGTCTCCTCCTCCACCGCTTCCTCGATGCGGCCGATGATGGCGGCGAGGTTACCGGGCCGGGCCGGGCCGGACACCGCATCCGCAACGCCGGTGCGGGCAGGCAGGTTGGAGGCGAATTCGGAATACTCGTTCATGGTGACCCTGTCAGATCTTCGTTGCCGCGGCCGCCGCTGCCGGGTCGTCGCTCAGGGAGCGGACCATGCGGCGCTGAATTTCCTGCACGAGCGAATTGGAGAGGCTGGACTGGGCGTCCCGCGCTGCCTGTTCCGGCCCGCCGGAGACGGCGCCCACCGGCACCACGCGCTTGCCTTCGAGATAGTGGTCGGCCAGCATCGAGCGCGCGATGCCGATGCCGCCGCGATCCGCCATCACGTCGGCGAGGTGCTCGGCGAGCTGCGATTTCCACATGTCGCCTGCAAGGCCCTTGCCGTAGACGCCCTCGGCATCCTTGGGCAGCATGTTCTGGATGAAGGTCTGCAGCACCATCGCCTCGAAGCGTTGGTAGTTCCTGGCCGGGCCGGCCTGCTCGGTGTCCGTCCTGCGCGCAGCATCTGCCGCTTCGACGGTGAAGGCGGCGGCCGCGCCGCCGGCGCGTTTCGTCAGCGCCGCGCGCGCGGCCTCGATGTCCTGAGGCTCCGCCGCGCGGGCGACGTCGAGCACGATGTCGCTGGGGGGAGAGATCGCCAAGCCGAAGCTGCCTTCTGCCGTTTCCGTCGACCGATCATCGCCGAACAAGCTTGCCGCAGGCTTGCCGGCGCGGCCTGGCTATCTGCCGCGCTTCTGCTCGATGATCTCCAGCCGCTCGCGGTCGCCGCGTCGGCGTTCGTCGTCGCGGCGTGCCGCCTTGTAGGCGCGCTCGACCATGTTGGTGCGCGCCGTGGCGGCGGCCACCTTTGCCGCCTCGGCGCGGGCCTTTTCCAGGCTTTCATCCTGCCGCCTCAGGGCGCCGGCGATGCGGTTGTGGTAGAGTTCCGGAAACAGGCCGGCCAGCGAACCCTCGGCGTCGAAGCGTTCGGCCAGCGCCTTGGCTTCCTGTTTGGCGGCGTTCGCCTCGGCCAGAAAGCCGGCGCGGCGCGTCTCGTGCAGGGCCTTCAGTTGCTCCTGCACCTCGACCAGCTTCTTCAGGCGGTTCTTGCGATCGGTCATCGGCCTATCTCGACAGGGCCAGGTCGATGAAGCCGTCGGCGAACAGCGACAGCATGGTGGCGGCGGCGAAATAGAACATGACGATGCCGCCGACGATGATGATCGGCTGGGCGATGAAGTAGACCGGGATCTGCGGCGTCAGCTTGTTGACGAAACCGACCGTCAGGTTGACGATGATGGCGTAGGCGACGAAGGGGCTGCCGAGCCGGATGACGAGGAAGAAGGCGTCCGAGATGGTGTCGGCGACGTCGACCAGCGCGGCCTGCGGGTTGAAGAAGACGTTGAGCGGGGCGACCTGATAGGAAGCGACCAGCGCCCGGATCACCTCGTGGTGGAAGTCGAAGACGAACAGCATCAACAGCGCCGAAAGCGAGATCAGCGCCGCAAGCGGGGCCTGCGGCTCCGGCTCCTCGACGGCCGTTCCGCCATTCGAGTTGAAGCCGATCAGCATGGCAAGCCCAGCGCCGATGAAGCGCAATGCCTCCATGTAGAGGCGCGTCATGATGCCGATCAGGCCGCCCACCAGCAGTTCCGAGGCGATCATCGGCACCAGCACCGCGGGATGCGGGTCAACGAAAGGATAGATGCGGTCCCACAGGAAGGTGAGCAGGCCGACGGTGACGGCGATGGCCGCGAACAGGCGCACATGCAGTGGCACGCGCACGCTGGAAAGGCCCGGCATCACCATGAAGCAGGCGCCGACGCGGCAGAAGGCGAGGAACGCCGCCAGGATGGTCGTCTGCGTGAGGGCGGAGAGGGCGTTCACAGAGAGTCCGTGCAGCGGTGTCCGCCGTTTTCTGTCGTCCTCACGAAACCGTTCCCAGCACCCTGATCTCGACGCCCTTGGCGATCTCGACGTGGGAAAGCACCGGCAGGGTCGTAAACATCCGCTCGATGATCATGCGCACGTAGGGCCGGGCGTCCGGCGCGGTGACGAGGACGAATCGCTCGCCGGCCTCCAGATGCTTGCGGATCGCCTTGGTCGCCTCCTGGCCGAATTCTTCCAGTTGGCGCGGGTCGATGTCGAATTCGCGCACCTCGCCCTTGGCGTCGCGCTTGAGGCTCTGGTGGAAAGCGAGGTCCCAGCGGTTGCCGAGGCGCAGCACCTTGAGCACGCCGCCTTCGGTCAGGTCGCCGCAGATCTGCTGCGCCATGCGCACGCGCACATGCTCGACGATCTGCTCGGTGCGGCGCACATGCGGCGCGATCTCGGCGATGGCCTCGATGATGAGGTGCAGGTTGCGGATGGAGACGCGCTCGGCGAGCAGCAGTTTCAGCACCGCCTGCAGGCCGGGATAGGAGATGTGCTGCGAGCAGATCTCGTCGGCCAGCTTGCGGTATTCCGGGTCCTGCCGCTCCAAGAGCGCCTTCATGTCCTTGTAGGAAAGAAGCTGCGGCAGGTTGTTGCGGATCACCTCGGAGAGGTGGGTGAGCAGCACCGACATGTTGTCGGCATAGGTGAACTGCTCGCGCTTCAGGTCCTCGGCGAAGGTCTCCATCACCGAATAGGCTCGCATGCCGAAGGCGGGCTCGCGCACTTCCTCGCCCGGAATGTCGGGGATATCGCGGGTGCCGAGCAGCACCATCAGTTCGCCCACCCGCATCTGGTGCTCGGCGACCACGGTACCGTGCACCTTGATCTGGTAGCTTTTGGGCGGGATGGCGAAATCGTCGGTGAGCTTTACCTCCGGCACGACGAAGCCGTACTGGGTGGCGAACTTCTTGCGCATCTTCGACATGCGGAAGGCGAGTTCCTGGTGCGCGCTGATGAGGCGGGTGGAAAGCTGCTTGCCGATCAGGAGCTCGATCTCGGCAGTGGCCAGCGAAGCCTTGACCGAGTTCTTCTCCTCCTCGGCCTTGGCGGCTTCTTCCTTTTTCCTGCCGGCTTCCTCTTCCGCGATCCGCCGGTTGTGCTGGAGGGGGATGACGTAGCCGAGCCCGGCCATGGCGCCGGCCAGCGTCACGAAGGGGAACATCGGCAGGCCGGGCATCAGGCCGAGCAGGGCCAGCAGTGCCGCCGCGACGTAGAGGGCGCGCGGATAGGCGCCGAGCTGGCCGAACACAGCCTTGTCGGCCGAGCCGCGCGTGCCGCCCTTGGAGACCAGTAGGCCAGCCGCCAGCGAGACGATCAGGGCCGGGATCTGCGTCACCAGGCCGTCGCCGACCGAAAGCTTGACGAAGATGTCGGCCGCCTTGCCGAGACTCATGTCGTGGCGCAGGTAGCCGATGGCGATGCCGCCGACGATGTTGATGGCGGTGATGATGAGGCCGGCGATGGCGTCGCCGCGCACGAATTTCGAGGCGCCGTCCATGGAGCCGAAGAAGGAGGATTCCTCTTCCAGTTCGCGCCGGCGCAGCTGCGCGGTCTTGTCGTCGATCATGCCGGCCGACAGGTCGGCGTCGATCGACATCTGCTTGCCGGGGATGGCGTCGAGGGTGAAGCGGGCGCCCACCTCGGCGATGCGCGTGGCGCCCTTGGTGATGACGATGAAGTTCACCACGATCAGGATCATGAAGACAATCAGGCCGATGACGAAATCGCCGCTCATGACGAGGTTGGAGAAGCCGCTGATGACGTAGCCGGCGGCATGCGTGCCCTGGTCGCCATGCGACAGGATCATGCGGGTGGTGGCGATGTTGAGCGACAGCCTGAGCATGGTGGCGATGAGCAGCACCGTCGGAAACGACGAGAAGTCGAGCGGGCGCTGGATCCACAGCGCCACCATCAGAATCAGCACCGACAGCGCGATCGAGATGGCTAGCCCCATGTCGATCAGGAAGGCGGGGATGGGCAGGAACAGGACGGCCAGGATGATGACGATGCCGGCGGCGAAGAAGACGTCGCGGCCGTTCTTGACGGCGTTGCGCGCCGAGAAGGTTTCACTGATCGCCACTGTCGTCTCCGCCGGCCATGCAAGCGGGCACGGATGCCCGAGCCTGCGACCCTAATGGCCCAAGCTTGCGCGAAGGTGGGGGTGGATGGCGCCGCCTCGCTTGACCGTGATGCCGCCACGCGTTGTCATGTGCGCGAGGCCGAAGTATCAGGCTCCTTCCATCGGGATTTCCGCGAGCCGCCCTTTGCTATCCGCCGCACAGTTGCCAGTCCACGCCCGCCGGCTTCGCGCGCTCCTCGTGCGATCGCTGCCGGTGCTGGAAGCGCGCGGCATCGTCGTGGTGCTGCTCGGCGGGCTGGTCGGCGTCATGGCCGGCACGCTGGTGACGACGATGAGCGCGCTGGTGCAGTGGCTGCATGTGCTGTTGTTCGAGGTCCAGCCGGGCGGCCGGCTGTCCGGCATGTTTTCCCTGCAGCGCCCGGTGCAGGCGCTGGTGCCGGCGGTTGGCGGCATCCTGCTCGGGCTCACCGTGGTCTGGCTGCGCAGGCGCAAGTTCCGCACGCCCGTCGACCCGATCGAGGCCAACGCGCTCTATGGCGGGCGCATGTCGCTCACCGACACCTTCATCATCGCCGGCCAGACGATGATCTCCTCAGGCTTCGGCGCATCCGTAGGGCTCGAGGCGGGCTACACGCAAGTCGGTTCCGGCCTCGCCTCGCGGCTGGCGCGGTTTCTCAGGATGCGGCGCAACGACGTGCGCATCCTCGTCGGCTGCGGTGCGGCGGGCGCCATCGCGGCTGCCTTCGACGCACCGCTGACGGGTGCCTTCTACGGCTTCGAGCTGGTGATCGGCACCTATTCGGTCGGCAATGTCGCCCCGGTCATGGCCGCCGCGATCTGCGCGTCGCTGACGGCGGAAGTGTTCGGCGGGGTGCCGTTCCCGATGGAGCTTTCCGGCCTGCCGGAACTGACGCCCAGCCTCTATGTGCCGTTCCTGCTGCTCGGTCTGGTCGGCGGCGGCGTGTCGATCGCCATCATGTACTTCGTCACGTCGGTCGAGCGGCTGTTCGCCCGGCTTTCGATCGACGCTTCGCTCAGGCCGTTCCTCGGCGGCTGCATCGTCGGCCTGCTCGGCCTGGTGACGCCGCAGGTCCTGTCCAGTGGCCATGGCGCGCTGCACCGGGAATTCGCCATGAGCTACGGGCTGGCGGTGATCGCCAGCGTCTTCCTGCTCAAGCTCGCCGCCTCGGCGATCTCGCTGGGGTCGGGCTTTCGCGGCGGCCTGTTCTTCGCCTCGCTGTTCCTCGGCGCGCTGATGGGCAAGATCTTCGCCGGCATCATGGTCTTCTTTTTCCCGGCCAGCGGTTTCGACGCCGATGTCGCCGCCGTCGTCGGCATGACGTCGCTGGCCGTCGGCGTCGTCGGCGGACCGCTGACGATGACCTTCATGGCGCTGGAATCGACGCGCGACATCACGCTTTCCGGCGTGGTGCTGGCCGCCTCGATCATGTCGGCCATGCTGGTGCGCGAGACGTTCGGCTACTCCTTCTCGACCTGGCGTTTCCACCTGCGCGGCGAGACGATCCGCAGCGCCCACGACGTCGGCTGGATGCGCAGCCTGACCGTTGGTTCGATGATGCGCAAGGACGTGCGCATCATCGATTCGTCCACCACGCTGGATGAATTCCGCAAGGCGATCCCGCTCGGCTCCGCGCAGCGAGTCGTCGCCGTCGACGCGGACGGACGCTATGCCGGCGTGCTGATCGTGGCGGAGGTCTACAGCGAACAGGGCAATCCGGGCTCCACTGTACTGACGCTCGCCAAGTTCCGCGATTCGGTGCTGGTGCCGACCATGAACGTGCAGTCGGCGGCCGAAACCTTCCAGCGCGCCGGCGCAGAGGAACTGGCGGTGGTCAAGGACTTCACCGAGCGCGCGGTGGTCGGCCTGCTGACCGAAGGGCACCTGATGCGGCGCTACGCCGAGGAACTCGACAAGGCACGCCGCGACCTGTCCGGCGAGGAATAAGCTTCAGGGCCGCTGGCAGCGTGAGGCACGTTCCTGCCGTTTTGCCGCAAGCTCCGTTTCCAGTCCCTCGATCTTGCGGGTCTGGCGATCCTCCAGTGCGGAGCGGGCCTTGACGCCGCCCGGCACCCAGAACGGCACGTCGAAATTGCTGATCTTGCCGCGGCTGATGGCAGCGGCCGAAAGGTCCTTCGATGTCTCGCCGATGCTCACATTGATGTCGGCGCAGGGCGTGTTCGCACCGTCGGTCGATCCGGACGCGCAACCGGTAAGCAGCACCGCCAGCATGGCGGCCGCCGAGACGGGCGGAGCTTGCAGCAATCTCATGGCGGCAAAATAATCAAGGCGAGGATTGGTTGCAAACCGGAAGGGGGCGTCCCTATTCATGCGCCCGCTTCTTGACCACGCCGGTGACCGTGCTGGTCGGCCGCTCGATCCAGCGGCGCACGCGCGGCCGCTCTTCGCCCGCGTGCAGTTCGCGGATACGTTCGGTGATGGCCGCATCCGCCTGCGTGATGCGGGTGTTGTGGCGGATGTAATCGAGCCAGGTCGGCGTATGGTAGGTTTCCAGCCAGACGTCCGGGTGTTCGAGATCGCGCGCGATCACCCAGTTGCGCGCGCCGTCGCGGCGGCGGATGCGGCCGCGTTCCGTCATCAGGGCGAGGAATTCCGGTACGTCGTCCTCGCGGATGATGAACTCGATCATGATGGCGATCGGCCCGCTGCGCGATTGCAGGTCGAGCGCCAGCGTCGGCTCGCGGAAGCGGTTGAGCGGATCGAGGTTGAGCGGCGTGTGCTGCGGCAGCGGCAGGACAAGGCCGAGCGCGCCGCCGGCGAGCATGGCGACCGCTGCCGCCATCAGCGCCACCGGCGCGCCGTGATGATCGGCCACCAGGCCCCAGATCCAGCTTCCCAGCGCGATGCCGCCGAAAGTCGCCATCTGGTAGATCGACAGCACCCGCCCCACCACCCAGCGCGGCGTCGACATCTGCACGGTGACATTGAAATGCGACAGGGCGATCACCCAGCAGGCGCCGCCGACGACGAGGCCGAGCGCCGTCGCCCAGGCGTGGGTGCTCAACGCACAGACGAGCGAACACAAGGCGAAGCCGGCGAAGGCGGCGCGCACCATCGTTTCGCTGGAGAGCAACTGGCGCAGCCTGACACTGGTCAGCGCGCCGCCGACGGCGCCGACGCCGAAGGCGCCGAGCATGATGCCGTAGGTCAGCGCGTCGCCCTTGATGACGTCGCGTGCCACCAGCGGCAGCAGCGCCAGCACGGCGCCGCTGGTGGCGCCGAAGGCGGCACCCCGGGCCAGCACCTTGCCGATGTTGGGCGACATGGCGACATAGCGCAGGCCGGCGCCCATCGCCGCGCCGAGCGATTCGCGCGGCAGGGGCGAGACCTGCTCCTCGCGCTTCCAGCGTGCCATGACGGTGATGAGGCCGAGATAGCTCGCCGCGTTGGCGGCGAAGGCCGCCGCCGGGCCGAAAGCCGCCACGATGATGCCGCCGATGGCGGGGCCGACCGAGCGGGTGATGTTGAAGCCCATGGAGTTCAGCGCCACCGCCGCCGGCACCTTGGCGCGCGGCACCATGTCGCCCACGGAAGCTTGCCAGGACGGGCTGTTCAGCGCGGTGCCCGAATCGATCAGGAAGGTGAAGGCGAGCAGCGTCCACGGCGTGATCAGGTCGAGATAGGTGAAGACGGTGAGCAGTACCGACACGACCAGCATGAAGACTTGCGCCACCAGCATGACCTTGCGCCGGTCGAAGCCGTCGGCGATGGCGCCGGCGACCAGCGCAAACAGCATGATCGGCAGCGTCGTGGACGCCTGCACCAGCGCCACCTGGTAGGACGAGGTGGCGATGGATGTCATCATCCAGGCGGCGCCGACGCCCTGGACGAGGCCGCCGAAGTTGGAGACGAGGTTGGCCGACCAGACGGCACGGAAAATGCCGATGCGGAACGGCGCCAGCGCGGCGGAGCGTTCCGCCTCCGGTTCGTCTTCGATCACTGCCTCGCCGTGATGCGGCATGCCGTCTCCGTCGCATTCGTTCGGTGGTGGTCGTGGGGCCGAAACCAGCCGACACGACGTTAGCCGACACGGGGAAAAAGGCGAACGCCTTTGCGAGAAAGATCATGGTCCAGCGGACGGCCGGTCACGATTTTTTCGCGCTCTGTCAGAAGCCGGTCTGGATGCGCTCGAAAATGACGTTGGTGAAAGCCGAGATCTGGCCGCCGATGAAGGGGCCGGTCAGCGCCACCACCAGCATGATGGCGACGATCTTCGGCACGAAGGTCAGCGTGATTTCCTGGACCTGGGTGAGCGCCTGGATCAGCGCGATGCCGATGCCGACCACCATGGCGACGAGCACCACCGGCGCGGAGGCCGTGAGCACGGTCCACACTGCGAACTGGACGAGGTCGAGGGCATCGGCTTCGTTCATGATGCCAGCCTGCGCTTGCCTTGTTGCGGACGTCTATCCTAGCTCGCCGCCGGTCCCACCGTCACGCCCGGCCCGACTGCCATTTCCGTGCCGTTCTCCAGCACCGCGATCAGCCCCGAGGAAGAAAGCCGGACCTCCGAGACCGTGCCGGTCGTCTTGCCGTCGGCCGAGGTGATCGAATGGCCGATCAGCGCGTCGGCCTGCGACAGCGCGGACGATTGCAGGATGCTGTCCAGCTTGGTGTTCATCTGCACCGACTGCTCGACCTGCGAGAAGGTCGCGAGCTGGGCGACATATTGCGTGGAATCCATCGGCTGCGTCGGGTCCTGGTTCTTCATCTGCGCGATGAGCAGCTTCAGGAAGGATTGGTAGTCGACCGACGCTTTGGACTTGGGCGTCGTCTGGTTGGCGCCGGCCGGTATCGTGGTGGTCATATCGACGTTCATGGTCATCGTGCTCCGACTGCCAGCGGCCGTGCCGCCATATCCTCGCTCGCGCCGTCCCCGGCGTCCGGGGCGACCAGCCTGCGCTCCAGTCCGTAAAGCGAGCGGATCGCCTTCAGCGCTTCGAAGACATGATCCTCGCCGACAAGCTGGTCGACGTGCTTGAGCGTCGAGCGGATCTGCTCGTTGTGGTAGCTGGCGAGCAGCAGTGGCAGCGAGCGGCGGAACATGTCGCGCGCGTCGGCGGCCCCTTGCGGGTTCATCAGCATCACCTGGACGATGAAATAGAGCTGCTTCAGCGGCGTGGAGGCATCCTCGGGCTGAAGCACGTGGCTTTCCAGCAGGAATTGCACGTCGTTCATCAGCTCGATGCTGACCTTGCGGTCGACGCGCACGACGGCGCCGTTGATGTAGATCTTCTCGTTCGGCTTGAGCGACAGCTTCAGCGTGTTGGTCATTGGATCCCGTCCCGGATGATCTGCGACACCTCGATCAATCCCTCGAAATTGTCGGCGCGGCCCTGGCGGATGTCTTCCGTTTCGCGCAGCAGCCAGAGCCCGATCGAGATCAGGTTGGCACGCAGTTCCTTGGGCAGCGCGTTGTCGTCGGAACCAAGGTCCTCGACGAAGCTGGTCCAGACGCGATTGGTGAAATGCAGCGCTTCGATCGCCTCCATCGACTGCGTGCCGGCGGCGGCGGCGGCCGTCAGCATCTCGATGGAACGGGTGAGCAGCTGTCGCTCGCGCTCCTTGGCGTCGGCCACGGAGTCTGTCTGGATGTCGGCGTATGAGAATTGATACATCGCTGGCAAAGTCCGTGGTTCAGGTCAGGAAGTTCAGCAGGCTCAGCTGCTGGATGCGTGCGGTAAGCGCGAACGAGGTCTGGATGTGCGACATCAGGTCGTTGACGCGGTTGGCCGCCTCGTAGGGATCGACGCCTTCGAGGTCGAGGATGTGCTTTTCGAACAGGTCCGCCTGCGTCTTGATGCGGTCGGTGGCGTCGGAGACGCGCTTCTGGATGATGCCGGCCTGCGACTGGGATTGGCCGAGATCGCTCACCGCCTCGCCCGCCAGCGACAGGGCGCGCGAGGCGACCGTCTTCTTCGCCTCGGCGCTCAGTGTTGAAGAGGAGAAGAAGTCGGACACCATGGCGGCGGCCATGGCGAGCTTTTTCACGCCGTCGTTGTTGGCGCTGATCGAGGTCTCGGTCTTCTCGTTGAGGGCGATGCGGCTGACGATCTGCTCGTCGGTGGCGCTCGACCAGTTCGTCTGCCAGCCCGTACCGAAGAACTGCGGCATGACGTCGTTGGTGATGAAGTCGTCCATCTGGGCGGTGGTGACGGAGGCGGCGGCCGGGTCGTCCTGCGTAAAGCCGAAACGGGCGAAGAAGGCGGCGTCTAGCGCGGCCTTCGCCGGCGAACCCGCGGCGGTGAAATCATCGATCGGCTTGACGTCGGTGTTGGTGCCGGCAAACAGGTATTCGCCATTGACGGAGGTGTTGAGGATCGCCGTCATCGACTGCAGCGCCGCGTTGCCGCTGTCGTGGGCGACGGCGTCGGTCATGTCGCCGGAGGAGGCCGTCGCCATGGCGCCGAGCAGCGCCTGTGCGACGTCGGTGAGCTGGCCCAGCGCATCCTGGGTGGACGACAGCCGCGACGCCACCAGCGCGTTGGAATCGACGATGCCGTTCAGCCGGTCGAGGTCGCGCGCAAAGGTGACCGACTGGGCCGTGCGCGTGCCGAGCGCCAGCCCGGTATCGGCGACCCGCCCGGTGTCCATCTCCTTCTGCGCCTTGACGAGGTCGACCTGCATGCGCGTTTGCGAGTAGCGCATGGCGCTGGAGATGGCAGCGGAGGAAACGCCTGACGCCTTCATGATCTTACCTCACCGCTTCCATCAGCGAATCCAGCATCTGGTTGACGGTGCTGAGGATGCGCGCCGACGCCTGGTAGGTGTGCTCGAGGTCGAGCAGCAGCGACATTTCGGTATCGACGTTGACGCCGGTGTCGTTGGACAGCGCCTCGGCGGTGCGGGTCGCCAGAGCCTCCTTGGCGTCGGCGGCGGTCGAAGCCTGCTGGCGGATGCCCTCGAACCAGCCGATGGAGCTGGCCGAGTAGGTCGTGACGCTGACGGTGGTGTTGATGCCGGCGGCCGGGCTGAACGCCATCGGCTGGTCGAGCCGGTTGGCATAACCGATGAGCAGGTCGGCATAGGACGCGCCGCCGGAGGTGTTGGCGACATAGGCCGCGCCGTTGGCGCCGCCGTCGCGCAGCAGGGTGACGTTGCCCCCGGCGGCGGGGTCCATGGCGGCGTTGACCCTGATCTGGCCAGCCAGCCCGGTGGTCAACGTGCTGGGAATGGACGAGGTGCCCGCCTGCATGAACAGGCCGGCCGCGTCGGGATTGGGGGGCGCCGTCTCGGCGAAGGCGCCGATCAGGCCGCGCGCGATCTCGTCGAGCTGGGCCTGCATGGTGACGGTGACGTTGTCGCGAAGCTGGATCAACCCGGCTAGCTTGCCGCCGGCGTCGGTGTCGCCGCCGGCTCCGGCCTTGAGGGGTACGTTGTCGATGTAGACGGCGTTGCCCTGGGTGCCGGCCGCGTAGCCGGCCAGCGGCTGGAAGGACACCGAGCGCGGGATCGTCTCGAACAGCGTCGTGCCGTCGCCGGTGGTGATAATCATGTCGTTGTCGCCGCGCGTGAAGGTCGAGATCGGCACGTATTCGCCGATCTTCTTCAAAAGCGCGTCGCGCTGGTCGAGTGCGTCGGAGACATCGGCCCCCGAACGGCTGCCCGAGACGATGGCCGTGTTGACGTCCTGGAACTGGGAGAGCAGCGAGTTCAGGTCGCCGACCGCGGTGGCGATCTGAGCATCGGTGTCGGTGCGGAATTTCTGGATGGCTTCGGTGCCCTCGTTCAGCGAGCGCACGACCTGGCGCGCGGCGTCGATGACGGCGGTGCCGGCATTCTGGTTCGACGGCGAGGTGGCGTAAAGTTGCAGCGCCTCATGCAGCTTGCCGATGGCGGTCGATGCCGAGGAGGCGTTGTCGACGCCGTTGACGGCCAGTTCGAGCTGGTCGAGGCCGCCGGAAAGCGCGCTTTGGCCCGCCCAGGCCGACAGTGCTGCAAGGTTCTGGCGGAAAAGCTGCTCGTTGGCGGCGCGCTGGATCTGGACGGCGCGCGCGCCGGGGTCGGTCGAGACGACAGGCGCCGTGCGGCGCGAATAATCGGGATTGGCGGCATCCGCGACGTTGCGGGAGACCACCGACGTCTGGCGCGAGGTGGTCAGCAGCGACGACTGAGCGATGCTCAATGCGGATGAAAGGGACATTCTTCTTAGCGTCTTTCAATCGCCGCGCCGCCGCGGCCACTCATCTCTTGAGGTTGACGAGGACGTCCATCAGGTCGGAACCGGTCTGGAACACCTTGGAATTGGCCGTGTAGCTGCGCTGCGCCGCGATCATCGAGGTGAGTTCCTCGGCGATGTCGACGTCGGAGTTCTCCAGCGCGCCCGAAATGATCGCCCCGGCCTTGCCCTGATTGGCGAAACCGATCGTGACGGCACCCGATTCCGAGCTCTGCGCGTAGACGTTGCCGGCGAGCGCCGAGAGCTGATCCGGGCTGGTGACGTCGGCCAGCGGGATCTTGTAGAGCGCCTTGGAGGAGCCGTCCTTGTAGCGGGCGTAGATGGTGCCGTCCTTGCTGATCTCGACCTTGTCGATGGTGCCGGGAGCGTTGCCGTTCACCGTCGGTTCGGTCGGCGTGTAGGCGGCGCCCAGCTGGGTCAGCGTCGACAGGTCGAGCGTCATGGCCGCGCCGTTGGGCACGGTGAAGGAAACGCTGTCGGTGGCGCCCGTCAGCTTGCCGGTGGTCATGTCGAAGCTCAGATTGGCCGAGCCGAGCGCGCCGCCGGTATAGGGAAAGGAGGTGCCGGGCGTCGCCTTCGACTGGTCGAACACCGAAACCTGCCAGCTGCCGGCGCCGGTGTTGGTGAAGTAGACGTCGAGGAGCACCTTGTTGCCGAGGTTGTCGTAGGCGACCAGCGAGGACTTGGCCGTGTACTGCGCCGTCGCGCTGTTGGTGGAGGGCAGGTCGCCCGCCGCGACGGGCGTCGCCGAGGCGGGTAGGTTGGCGCCGAAGCTGCCCTCGGTGCTGGGCGTCGCCGTCATGCCCTGCTCGGAAATGACCACCGGCACAAGGCCTTCAAAGCCGTTCACGGTCGCCGCCGGCACGCCGTTCTCGAAGCTGTAGGCCATCAGCTGGAAGCCGGCCGCGTTGACGAGCCTGCCCTCGGCATCCGGCACGAAGGCGCCGGCGCGCGTGAGGTAAGGCGTGCCGCTGGCGTCCTGGACGACGAAGAAGCCGTCGCCGTTGACGGCGAGGTCGGACACTGAAGTCGTGTATTGCAGCACGCCTTGCGAGGAAATCGAGGAGCGCACCGTGGTGGTGACGCCGCCGGAATTGTAGGCGCCGCCGGTGGTCGGCATGACCAGGGTGGAGAATTCGGTAGAGGAGCGTTTGTAGCCGGTGGTGTCGGCGTTGGCGATGTTGTCGGCGACGGTGGACAGGCGGTTGGCCTGGGCGTTCATGCCGGAAACGCCGGTTCGCATCATTCCATACAAGCTCATCGAAACGTCTCCTGGTACCGCGAAAGAGCGGCCTTCAGGATACGCGTCCTGTCTTGCGCGAAGCTGTCGCGGCCGGGGCGATGCGAACGGGCAGGCCGCATCAGGCTACCAGCCGGTAGCCCAGGAAGCGCTTCGAATCGATGGGATCGTGGCCAAGCTTCTCGCGCAGCTTCTTGCGCAGCTTGCTGATGTGGCTTTCCACCACGTTCTCCTCGACCTCTTCGTCGAAGATGCCGTAGATGGCGTTGAAGACCTGGGTCTTGGTGACGCGCCGGCCCCGGTTGGCGGCGAGATATTCGAGGATGCGGCGCTCGCGGCGCGGCAGGGGCAGCGGCTCGCCGTCGATCTCGGGGTCGCGGCCGTCCATGAAGATGCGCATGGCGCCGATTTCGGTGTAGGCGGCCTCGTCCTGCGCGCGGCGGCTGATGGCGGCGATGCGGGCGAGGATTTCGCGGATGTGGACGGGCTTGCGCACGACGTCGTCGACGCCGGATTCGAACAGGCGTAGCGTGTTTTCGAGCGAGTTCTGTTCGCTGAGCGCGATCACCGGGGCGCCGGTACGGCCGCGGATCTGGCGCGGCGAGACCGAGCCCTCGCGGCAATCGCCGATGAGGAAGGCGCTGACCGATTTTAGGTCGTCTTCGGGCGCGCTCTCGACCCATTCCCCGAATTCGCCCGGCGCGAAGCCGGCGCTCGCCACGCCCTCGCGATCGAAAAGGGAATGATACCCTTCCGTCACCAGTTCGCGCTCGTCAACGATCACGATCATCGGCCCGCCCTCCGAATCAACTTTTATGCCCCGTTGCAACAATGGGTAATCGCGGCCGGGAATCGTGACCACCATCAAATCTTGCGGATAGTTTCTTGGGAGTCGGGAATCGCTATGGTTGTATTATCCGACAAATATGTAAGCGTCGGCAGGGTGGCTGCCGTTCGTCGTCCGAGATGCCGTCAGCTTTATTCGGCGCGGCAGATCGTGCAACTTACGGTTTGCAGAAGGTGCGGGCGTTGGCCGTCCATTTGCCGAAGCCGACGGCGACCATGTTGGCGATGACGCGGCAGACATAGACCTTCTGCGCGGGATCGTTGTCGGGGCCGGCATGGTAGCGGGCGACCGCCATCGACCATGTCTGGTGGCGGGCATGAAGGCTGGCCAGGAAGCGGGCTGCATAGTCGACGTTGCGATGCGGATCGAGCATGTCGGCCACGCTGCGGAACTGCGAGGCGTGGTAGTGATGGTTGATCTGCATGCAGCCGAGATCGATCAGCGTCTTGCCGTCGCTGCGTGCCCGCTCGAAGTCCGCCAGCGCTTCCGATCGGCTTCGCGGGAAGACGGCTTTTCCTTCTATGTTCAAGGCGTTGGGCTGGAGGCTGCCCTTGTTGCCGGTTTCCGTCAGGCCGACCGCGTAGAGGATGCCGGCCGGAATGCCGTAGCGGTCGGCAGCGCGCAGGATTTCCGCCTCGCATGGGTTGGCGGCGGCCTTTGCCGGCCCGGCCGCCAAGCTAGATAAACAGATTACCGCCAGTGCCGATGCGAGAAGCCTGCGCGTTGCGCGGGGCGTCCTGCCTGCCGTCATTGCCGTTCCTTTCCGATTGGTGGCCCGCCTGCCGTCCGGCCGCTCCGTCGCCGTTCGGATTGCCAGGTTGGAAGGACGAGGAGTCGCGGTAGGGTGCCGCGGTCGCCGACGATGCCGCATCGGCGCGTGCGGCAGGCGTTGCCGCCATCTGTGGTTGCAGGACGGTGACGCTGTCGACGCCGAGCCCGAGGCGTTTCAGCGACTTGGCGATGTCGTCCTTCTCCGCTTCCAGACGGCGATAGGCCTCATGCGTCTCGGGCTTCAGCTCAACCGTCAATTGCTGTCCCGTCATGCGCAGGCTGGCGGTGACGGAGCCGAGGTCGGCGGGGCGGAGCTCGATCTTGAGGACGTGTGTCGGAAGGGCAACAGAGGGGGTGGCCGCCTGCATCGCGGCGGCCTGCCTGAAGCCGTTGTCGGCGGAAATGGTGGCGACAAGCGCGGCCGTCGTCTGGCTCATCGGGTGGGAAGCGGGCGCCGCGAAGGACTGGCTGGCAGTGACCGCGACGGTGCGCAAGGTCTCGTCCTGGCGGCGCTCGCCGGCGCGCTGCTGCGACGCATCGCCGTCTGCGCCTTTCCGTTCCGGCGAGACTTCGCGGATGCGTGGCGGGGGAGCGTCTTTCGAGGCGTCGCTGGCGTCCGTCAGGGGCGCGTCGGTGACCCCCTCTGTTTCCGAGGTCCCGGCAACGGCCGCTCCAGGCAGCGCCAGGCGCTTGCCCGCCGCTGCCTGTTCCGGCTGGAGATGGATTGCGGCGCGAGTGGCCGCGTCGGCGGCTTGCGCCGTCGCGGGATGCGTTTTCGCTTCGGGTTCCGTCTTTCCGGCAGGCGGGTCCTGCTGGGCAATCCGTTCGGCGGGCGAGGCGGCATCCGCCTTCCGTTCGCCAGCCTTGGCGGAATTGCCGGCCGCCGCATCGAGCATCATCGACGCGGCGATTGCCGTGCCGTCGTCCACGGTCGCATTTTTGTCGGCAGCTTCGTTGCGCTTGCCGTCGTCCACTGCGCCGGGCTGTCCATCCTTGGCGGCGCCGAGACGGTTCAGGCTGATCAGCAGCGGCAGCCTGTCGCGCAGCGGCGGTGTGTCCTGCGCCGTATCGGCGTCATCCCGGTGCTTGCCGTGGCGATGTTTTTCGTGCGCCGCACCGGCTGCCCGGCCGTCCTCGTCCGAGCGGATGCGGGCGGCACTTTCCGGCGTTGTCTTCGTATCCGCCGTGGATCGATCCTTGCCGTCGAGCACGTCGCGGAAGGCGGGTTCGCCCGGTGCTGGCTCGCGTGCCGGCGCGGAGCCCGAAGGGCCGGTCGCCATGCCAGGAGGGGTCGTGGTCATGGTGACGGTCATTGGGGGGAGGTTCCCAGCATCTGGTCGATCTGATCGAGCTTGCGTCGCGCGTCGGCGATGGTCGCGTCCGCGGCATCGGCGGGTTGCCTGCCCGCGGAGGCATCCGATGTCACGGGTGCAGGTTCGGTAGCCGGCGGGGATGCGTCGGCGACAGGTTGCTGCGCGGCGGCCTGTTCGCCGGCGGGCTCCGACGTGGCCTGCTCGGACACTGCCTGCTCGGCCGGGCGTTCGGAGACCGCGCCCTCGACCGGCGGCAGGTCGTCCGTCGATTCCTGCGCGGCAGGGCTTTTCGCATCCGCGAGATCGGCGGCGGCAGGCCGGGCGGTCGAGGGGACGGCCTCGGCCAGTGGCGGCACCGGCGCCGTGGTGCCGGCGGGAGGCGGGGCGACGATCTCGCGGGTGACAGCCTCGGCGGCATCGAACAAAGCGCGGTCGCTCTCGGACAGACGGCTGCGGTCGATCGTCTTCAACGTCTCGCGCAGGTCGTCGACCGTCGCCGACGTCACCGCCGAAAGGCTGGCATAGAGAGCCGCGCGCGGATCGTTGTCCGTGTCCTTGCCGCGCTTCTGCTCGGCCTTGGCGGCGGCGAAGGCGGACAGGTCGTTCAGGCCGTCGATGGCGGCGCGGCGGGCGATGCGCAGATAGATCACCCGAGCGCGCTCGGCGTCCATCATGGAGGTGATGTCGGCGAGCCTGTCGCGGCCGAGCGCCTGGTCCATGGAAATGACGCCGGAGACGAAAGAGTCGGCGAACTGGCTGGCATAGGGCGAATGCAGGTAACCCTGGACATACTGGGTGGAGGCATGGGCGAAGCGGGCGGCGTCGCCGTTCGCCGCCGTGATGCCGATCGTGCGCCGGAGTGCCGCTTCCTCCACCAGAGTGCCGGGGCTGAGCAACCTCGCCCTGTCGAGAAGGGGGAGCGCCTGTGCCGGGTCCTCGCCGGCGAGCAGCGAGCCTTTCACCAGGGCGACGAAGGCGCCGAGATCGCTCGGCAGCGTCATCGGGTCGACCGGCTTCAGCGCCTCGATGGCATCGGCGGGGCGGCCGCCAAGATAGGCGAGGATGCCGGTGGAGATCGCCTGCATGCCGGCATCCATCTCGATATGCGCGGTCGCCGCCTTGACGGTCGCGGGATTGCCGCCGCTCATGCCGTAGACCAGAAGCGCGCGCAGGTTCTTCGGGTCCTTCAGGTCCTCGGCGCTCAGCTTGCGCAGGCGCGCGTCGGTCAGTTCGAGCAGCTTGGCCTGCATCGGCAGCGCCGCCTGGTCGCCGGAGGCGATACGGTCCTGCACCAGTTGCAGCGAGCGCACCATCTGGTAGGGCGCCAGCGCCTCCGTGGCGTGGCCGGCACCGGTGCCCGCGGCCATTGTCAGCAGGAAGCCGGCGGCGCGGCAAAGCCCCGCGATCCGTCTCATCCTCCCGTCTCCAGGATGATCTCGATGCGGCGGTTCACGGCAGCATAGGGGTCGGCCTTGTCCTTCGGCCGGCGGTCGGCGAAGCCCGCCACTTCGGAGATGCGGCCTTCGTCGACGCCGCCGCGCACCAGCATGTAATAAGCGGCATGCGCGCGCGCGGTGGACAGGCGCCAGTTGTCGTAGGTGGCCGAGTGGAAGGGGCGAGCGTCGGTATGCCCCTCGATGGAGATTGAGCCTTTCTGCGCGTTGACGATGCGGCCGATCTTGTCCATCGCCAGCACAAGGTCGCGGCTGGGTACGGCCGAACCGATCTCGAACATGCCGAAATCGAGCTGGTCGGTGATCGAGATGGCGACGCCCTTGTCGGTGGCCTCGACGGAAATGCCGTTCAGCATCTTGTCGTTCAGCTTGAAGGTATCGGCGATTTCCCGGCTGACCTCGGCGGCTGCGCGCAGCGCGGCAGCGGACGGACCTTTCGGCGCCTCGTTCCCGTCCGGTTTCGCCGCTTCGGTTTTGGCCGGCCCGCTCTCGGTCGGCTTGGCGGCGGTCGGGCCGCTGTCTGCCTCGATCCTGTCGGCGGATGCGGCGGCCGGCCGGATCTCTTTCGGTGCGTTCGCCGCAACCTGTTCCGTTTTGCCTGCCCCCGTCATCTGCGAAGGCTGTGCCGGCATCTTTTCAGGTTGGGCTGCCGGCGCCACCGCTTTGACTTCGGGAACGGCGACCTCGGCTATCTTGTCGCCGGGTTTGGCCGGTTCGCCGTCGATCCTGGCGCGGGCGGCGCTCGCCTCGGCGGCAGGTGTCGTTTCCTGCTGCGACCAGAAGTCGGGCGAGAACGGATCGCGGTAGGACTGGCCGCCATCGGCGCCGGAAGCGGGGCCGGCCTCTTGCGCGCCGCCGTCGCCCTTCTTGCTGACGTTCTGCATGATGCCGGTGTCGGAGGCGATTTCGGCCAGCACCGCATAGGGATCGGCGAACAGCTGTTGGTCGGACTTCTTGCTTTCTTCCTTCTGCCCCTCGTCGTTGTCCTGGGGAGCGGTGCCGTCCTTGCCGCTCTTGCCGTTCTTGTCGGCGTCGGGAATGGGATTGCGCGCGGTCATCCCGACCGGGGAGGGGCCGTTGCCCAGATCCTCCAGTCCCTTGCGGCTGGAATTGCGGTCGATCAGCTTGATCGGGTTGAAATAGGAAGCGACGGCGGCTTTGGTCTGCTCGTTGGCGGCGTTGATGAGCCACATGACCAGGAAGAAGCACATCATCGCCGTCATGAAGTCGGCGAAGGCGATCTTCCAGACGCCGCCGTGATGACCCTCGTCGTCATCGTCGTGACCGCGCCGCACGATGATGATCTCGTGCTTCTCCTCAGCCGCTCCGGCCATGCTCATGCCAACACCTCGGACAATGCGGCGGACCATTCGGCCATGCGCGTCTCGAAGACGGCGTCGTCGATGGCGACGGTGAGGTCGAAGCCCGGAGCGTCGGTGAAGTCGAGGTTCGCCGCACGCTCGCCGAGCGCGGCCTTCAGCATCTCGTAGAGCGAGGAGGGGCCGCTGACGCGGATGCGCACCGCGTCGGTGTCGCCGATCGCCTCGCGCACGGCGCCTGCGAGCGCGGCGAGCGACCGTTTCTGCAAATCCTCGCCCAGCAGGCCGCCGACGACGCGCGCGACCTGGTCGGCGACGAGGTTGGTGACAGCCGCCTGCATGAGGTCGATGCGAGCGGCGACGGCGGCGCCGATGTCGCCGCCCAGCGTTTGCAGGAAGGCGTCGGTTTCCGCCTGCTTGGCCTCCAGCTGCGCTGTCAGCTCCGCCTGATGGGCGGCAACAAGCCTCGCCTCGGCTTCCTGCTCGGCCCGTGCTACCGCCTCGGCGATGATCGTGCCCATGTCCGGCTCGGGAACGACCTCGGGCGCCGGCTGCTCGACGGGTTTCGCCGCCGCTTCAGCGGGTTCGGGTCTCGTGCCGAAGTCGGGCAGAAGGTCGAACAGGGCGGCCGAGCGCATCAGGCCGTCGCCTCTTGCGCGGCCCATTTGCGCAGGATCTGCGCCGTGCGTTCCTCATTCAGGTCGACCATGCGGGCCAGCCGCTCCTGCGGCGCGGGCCTGAGCTTCTGGCGCAGGTCGTCGAGTGGGGTCTGGACTACGGGACGCGCGCCTGCGGTTTCCGGGCCGGCTATGGCGCCGGTGACCGCCGGATCGGGCGTCGGCAGCGAGCGCTGCACCTCTTCGAAGCTCGGGCCGGCCAGCGCCGCGGGCCTGGCGGTCAGTGCCGCCGCCATCGGCCGCAGGCCGAAGAAGGCGAGCAGGAAGACGACGACCACGAAGGCTGCGGCGTTGATGAGGGTGCCGGTGTAGTGGCCGATGCGCTCCATGATGCCCGGCTGTTCGAGCGGCACGCCGTCGAGCCCGTCGATGAACTCGACGGCCGAGACGTCGATGATGTCGCCGCGTTTTTCGTCGAAGCCGGTGGCGGAAGCGACCATCTTCTGGATGTCGGCGACGCGCTGGGCGATCTGCTCGGGCGTCGCGTCCTTGCCGAGGATGTCCTTCAGCCGCTGCTGGTTGACCACCACGGCGATCGACATCTTGTCGACGCTGTAGCCGTTGGAGACGGTGGCGATCTTCTTGGAACTGATCTCGTAGTTGGCGATCTCTTCCTTGCGGTCGTTCTGCGAGCTGGACTGCGGGCCGTCCGTGCTGGCGGCCTGCGTCTCTGGCAGGTTCTGCTCGACGGTGGTCGGAGTGGAAGCCTGCTTCTGGTTGCTGTTCTCGTTCGACTTCACCGTCTGCACGGAGCGTTCGACGCGCGAGTTCGGATCGTAGATCGTCTCCTCGGTCTGGCGCGTGTCGGTGTTGACGTCGGCCTTCACCGAAGCGCGGAAATTGTCGGGGCCGAGATACGGGCTGAGGGCGCGGCGGATATTGTCCTCGATCTGCGTCTCGACGGTCTGCTCGACGCCGAGCGAGCGGGCCGCGCTTGTGTTGGACGGGTCGTCGCCGGCGGCCAGGAGGTTGCCGGTCGAATCCAGCACCGTCACCTTGTCGGCCGACAGCGCCGGCACGGCGGCGGCGACCAGGTGACGGATCGACATGGCCGTCTTGGTGGCGTCGGTGCCGGCGTAGCGGATGACGACGGAGGCGGACGGCTGCTGCTCGTCGCGGCGGAAATTGGCGCGCTCGGACATGACGATGTGAACGCGCGCCGCCTTGATGCCTTGCAGCGACTGGATGGTGCGGGCGATCTCGCCCTCCAGCGCGCGCACGCGGGTGACCTGCTGCATGAAGGAGGTGAGGCCGAGCGAGCCGACATTGTCAAAAAGTTCGTAGCCGGCGTTGGCGCTGGTCGGCAGACCCTTTTCGGCAAGCAGCATGCGCGCCTGCGCGGTGTTGCCGGCGGCGACCAGCACGCTGGTGCCGTCGGAGCCGACGTCGAAGGCGATGCCGGCTTCGCCGAGCACCATGCCGATCTGGTTCACATCGGCGCGGTCGAGCCCGACATAGAGCGTCTCGTAGGCGGGCCGGTTGAGATAGACCGAGGCTATGCCGACGACGGCGATCACCAGTGCGGCGATGGCGCCCATGATGGCCAGCCGTTTCGTACCGAACCCTTGCAGGTTGGCGATGATGGTCTTGATCTGCTCCGGCACGGCAGCTCTGCTCCCGGCATGATTGCCCTGCCTTCAGCCTAAGGCGCGAAGCTTGTGCGAAAATTATGGGCCGGGCGCGCGGCTCGAACGGGACCGCGCAAAGGAAAAGGGCCGCGAAAGCCGCGGCCCTTGCGAAAGTTTGCCGGTGCCGGCGTCAGCCCTTGAACAAAGCGAGGATGTTCTGCGAGTTGGTGTTGGCGATGGACAGCGCCTGGATGCCGAGCTGTTGCTGCACCTGAAGCGCCTGGAGCTTGGTCGATTCCTTGTTCATGTCGGCGTCGACGAGCTGGCCGACGCCGCGGTCGATGGAGTCCATCAGCTTGGAGACGAAATCCTTCTGCATGTCGATGCGCGACTTGGCGGCGCCGAGTTCGGAGGCCGCGGCCGTCATCTTGCCCAGCACCTTTTCGATGTCGGTCAGGAGGTTGTCGAACTTGGCGACGTCGCCGGTGCCGGTGATGGCGGACATGCCGGTCGCCGACAGGCTGATATCGAGCAACGATACGCTGGACGCCGAGCCGGCCTTGTCGAGGATACCCGTGCTGGCGGTTGCGTTGGCGTCGATCAGGCGGATGTTCTTGTAGGCGATGTCGATGGAGCCGGTGACGACGGCGCCGGTCGAGTCTCGGTTGTAGGAGGAGATGACCTGCAGCGTCGTATCGGTGGACGCCGAATCAGTTTGCAGCAGGTTGGCTCCGGCATAGGTCGCGCCGCCGATCGAATCCCTGAGCTGGTCCTGGTAGGATTTTATCTCGCTCTGGATCTTGGCGCGGTCCTCGGCGCTCGAGGTCTTGGCCAGCAGGACCTTGGCCTTGATGTCGTCGATGACGTCGATGGCGGAATTCATCGCCGTATAGGCGGTATCGACCTTGCCGGCGCCGAGGCCGAGCGCATCCTGCACGACCGAATTCGCCTTATTGTCGGAGCGCATGGTGGTGGCGATCGACCAGTAGGCGGCGTTGTCGGACGCGGTCGAGACGCGAAAGCCGGTGGAAATGCGGCTCTGCGTCTGTTCGAGCTGCTTGTTGGTCGCATTGAGGCTCTGCAATGCCGTCATCGCAGAGGCGTTCGTCATGATGCTTGCCACGGGCCACCCTTTCCTCGGACATTCCGCCGGGCCGGGGCGCGACGGATACGATCGGTTAACCATAACTAGCCCGTCATGGTTAACAGCCGATTAAAGGGATGTGAGACGATAGCGGAAAGGAAAAAGGCCGCGCTTCCCGGGGAAGCGCGGCCCTTTCGGCCTGATGTTGCCGGCTGTCGCCGGCGCCAGCCTTAGCGGAACAGCGACAGGATCTGCTGCGTGTTCGAGTTGGCGATCGACAGCGCCTGGATGCCGAGCTGCTGCTGCACCTGGAGGGCCTGCAGGCGGGTCGATTCCTTGTTCATGTCGGCATCGACGAGCTGGCCGACGCCGCGATCGATCGAGTCGGAGAGCTTCGAGACGAAGTCCTTCTGGAGATCGATGCGGGCCTTGGCTGCACCAAGGGTCGCAGCACCGGTGGCCATGCCCTTGAGCGCCGTTTCGATGCCGGTCAGCATGTTGTCGAAGGCGGTGCTGGTACCGGCGGAACCGGTGCCCGTGACCTTGAGGTCAAGGATCGACGACTTGGTCGCCGTGGCCGCGCCGACCGCGAACTGCTTGTCGAGGATGCCGGTCCTGGAAGCCGCGGTGCTGCGGCTGTCGATCAGGCGGGTGCTGTCGTTGGTGACATCGATGGTGCCGGTCGAGACCTTGCCCGTCGAGTCGCGGTTGTAGGACGTCATGACCGTCAGCTTGGTGCCGGCGACCGAAGAATCCGTCTTCAGCAGGTTGGAGCCGGCATAGCTGGCGCCGCCGATATTGTCCTTGAGCTGGTCCTGCAGCGCGGTGATTTCCGACTGGATCTTGGCGCGGTCGTCGGTGCTGGAAGTCTTGGCCAGCAGGACCTTTTCCTTGATCTGGTCGACCACGTCGATGGCCGAATTGATTGCCGTATAGGCGGTGTCGATCTTACCGGCGCCGAGGCCGAGGGCGTCCTGGAGGACGGAGTTGGCCTTGTTGTCGGAGCGCATGGTGGTGGCGATCGACCAGTAGGCGGCGTTGTCGGACGCCGAAGAAACGCGGAAGCCGGTCGAAATGCGCGACTGCGTGGTCTCGAGTGCCTTGTTGGTCGCGTTCAGGCTCTGCAGTGCGGTGAGCGCAGACGCGTTCGTGTTGATGCTCGACATGAGTACACGTACCTTACTATATGGATTTTTTTGGCATACCGGCTCGACCGGTATGACGGTACGGCATCATGCCTATGGTCGATCCAGCGACCACCCGCCATTGTCGGGACAATGGCAGGCACTCCCTGAAAAAGAGCTAAGCTTTATGGTTAACGGAAGGTGAAACTTCGCCTTCCGGCGAAAGCCTCGCGCAACCCATGCGACTTACGATGGCGTCCGGGTGCCGGATGGGCACAGGCGCATTGGAGACGTGGATGCCGTCAGCAACGAACGCCCGCAAAAGCGAGTCGCCAGCAGGTGCCCAACCTTTCGCGACCGACAATGTGCGCGGTGCGGACGCGCTGGTGCGGGCGCTGGCCGGCGGCGGGGCAGGGGCCGCGTCCATGCCATCGATCGATCAGGCTGCTTCCGCGCAGGACCGCAAGGCGATCAAGAAGGCTGGGCATCTCCTCAAACAGGCTGTCGAAGCCCTGGACGCGCGCCGTTTCAAGGCTTCGGAGGCGCTCTTCGACGAGGGCCTCGCCCTGCTGGACAATCCACCCTCGCTTTTGTGGTGCTATCGCCTGGTCGCCGCGTCCAAGGCGGCCAACTACGAATATGTCGTCAACAACTACCAGCGCATCCGCGCCCTCGTCTCCACCGAGGACGAGATGGTGGTGGTCGATCGTGCCTGGATCGACTGCCTGACCTCGGCGGGTTTCCTGCATGAGGCGCTGCGGGAAGCCGAGGCGCTGCTGGCGCGGGGCACCAGATACCAGGCTTCCATCATGTCCGCCACGGGCGTCATCCATGCCCGGCTCGGCAATCTCCAAAAGGCGATCGCCATCCAGAAATCGGTTCTCGAGAAGGAGCCGTCGCACATCCTGGCGCGGTGGAATCTCGCGATCCAGCAACTGGAGGCGGGCGAACTGCCCGAAGCCTTCGACAACTACGAGGTACGCTGGGACTGGCCGGATTTTCCCTCGGAGCGCCGGACCTTCGCCATACCGCGCTGGCAAGGGGAAGCCCTCGCCGGAAAGCGGGTGCTGGTGTGGCGCGAACAGGGCATCGGCGATGAAATCCGTTTTGCCAGCATCCTGCCGGACCTGATCGCCACCGGCGCCCGTATCACCTTCGAATGTGCGCCGAAGCTCGCGGCGCTTTTCCGCATATCTTTCCCCGATATCGAGGTGCGGCCCGAGCTGGGACCCGACGCGCGCAAACCGAAAGACTATGCGGGCTTCGACTTCGAGGTTCCGATCGGCTCGTTGGCCCGCCATTTCCGACCGACCGTAGCGGCGATGCAGGCGAAAAGCCGGCCATGGCTCAAGCGCGACGGCGAGATCGAGCAGCGACTGCGCGCCGACATGAACGTCGCGCCGCATCAGCCGGTCATCGGCCTGTGCTGGCGCTCGTCCAACCGCAACGTGCAGCGCAACCAGCAATATGTGAAGGCGGAGTTCCTCGCGCCGCTGAAGCTGCTCGGCACGACGAAGTTCGTCTGCCTGCAATATGACGAATGCCGCGAGGAAGTCGCGGCGATGCGCGAAATGGGCCTGCCCATCTACGATTTCCCGGCCATCGACCAGATGAACGACCTCGTGTCGGCATCCTATCTGACGGGAGCCTGCGACCTTGTCGTCACCGCCGGCACCGCGACCCTGGAGCTGGCAGCGGGCCTCGGCGTCCCCACCGTCCTGTTCGGGCAGAGCGGATCGCAGATCCAGCTCGGCACCGACGGCGTGCCGTGGCATCCGGCGACCCGGTTCCTGCCGCTGGACGCCGACGACCCGATCGGTGTCGCCAAATCCGTCCTGTTCGACTGGAACGCCATTGCCATATGGGCAGGGAAGGCGAGCACGTCGGGGCGGCCGACCGACTGGCGGCTGTCCTATCCGGGGGCGGCTTGAGAGCCTTTTTGAAAATTCCGTGAGGCCGGGCTGCAAACGGCGTCCGACTGTGCTCCGGTGCTCACGTACTTGATGTACGCTCCGCTCCGGTGCTCGCCGGCCACCGTTTTCGCGACGGCCTGACGGTTTTTCAAAAAGGCTCTGAGAGCCATACCCTTGGCCGTGTCCGGGCGCCGCCGGACGCTTTTCCCGGCCGCCAATCGCCCTAATTGAACGACCGCACCAGCGAGCCGATCAAAAGGTTCCAGCCGTCGATCAGCACGAAGAACAGGATCTTGAAGGGCAGCGACACCACTGTCGGCGGCAGCATCATCATGCCCATGGCCATGGTGATGGTGGCGACGATCAGGTCGATGACGAGGAAGGGCAGCACGATCAGGAAGCCGATCTCGAAGCCGCGGCGGATTTCGGAGATTATGAAGGCGGGGACCAGGATGCGCAGGTCGACCGTCTCGCGCGACACCTGCTGGCCGCGCTCGCGCGCAAGGTCGGCGAACAGGTCGAAGTCCTTGTCGCGGACGTTGCGCAGCATGAAGGTGCGGAACGGATCGGAGATCTTCTCCAGCGCCTCGGTCTGGCTGATCTGGTTGTCCATCAGCGGCCTGACGCCGGTGTTCCAAGCCTGGTCGAAGGTCGGCGCCATGACGTAGAACGTCATGAACAGCGACAGCGAGATCAGGATCAGGTTGGCCGGCGTCGATTGCAGGCCGATGCCGGCGCGCAGGATCGAAAAGGCGATGACGAAGCGGGTGAAGCTCGTCACCATGATGAGCAGGCCCGGCGCGACCGAAAGCACGCTGATGAGCCCGAACATCTGGATGATGTAGCCGACGGTCTCGCCGTTGGCCTGACCGATGCCGCCGAGATCGATCTGCTGGGCGGCGGCGGCGCCGGTGAGCGCCAGCAGCGCCAGGAATGCGAACAGCGGCTTTTTCATTCGAACAGAAGCGTCCTGATGAGGACGTCCTTGGCGTGGCCGTCGCTGCGGATGGCGGCGCGTTCCTGCAAGTCTGCCTTGAGATGCTGGTAGCCGCTGGCGCCTTCGACCTGGTACATCTTCAAGGTGCGCAGGTAGGCGAGCAGGTCCTGGTGGATCGCCTCCGTCATCTGAGGCGGCTGCGGCGCGTCGTAGACCACCGACAGGTCCATGCGCACCCACACGTCGGCGGGGGCGGCGAGGTTGGTGGTGATCTGCGGGAGCTGGACCAGCACCGGGGCGCCGGCAACGGGCTTTTCTTCCGCCGGCGCTTCCTCGGTCTTGGCGCTATGGTCCAGCCTGGCGGGTTTCGGCGGCGCTTCCGAGCTTTTCAGGTAGCTGCCCGACATCCAGCCGACGCCGAGGGCGGCGACGGTCATCGCCGCCAGCATGGCGAGCTGGACGATGAGGGACGGTCCCTTCGGCGCCTCTATCTGTTCCGCGTTCGCCATCGGGGACCGGCCTAGAAGGGCAGCACCTGGTCCAGCACCTGCTGGCCGTAGGCCGGCTGCTGGACCTCGGTGATGCGGCCGCGGCCGCCATAGGAGATGCGCGCCTCGGCGATGCGCTCGTAGGAAATCGTGTTGGCCGCGCCGATATCGGCCGGGCGCACCATGCCGGCGATGGTCAGCACGCGCATCTCGGCGTTGACGCGCACTTCCTGCGACCCCTTGATCATCAGGTTGCCGTTGGGCAGCACGTCGGTGACGATGGCGGCGACGTTGAGTTCAAGATTCTCCGACCGCTCGATGGCGCCGTCGGCATTGGTCTCTGTCTTGGAATCGAGGCTGCCCTTGCCCTTGCCGGACGTGCTCCAGCCGTCCCAGCCGAGATCGACGCCGAAGCCGAGCGAGCGGTTGGCGGTGCGGCTGCGGTCGTTCTGGTTCTTGAACTTGGCGCGGTCGTTGATCTTGATCTTGACGGTCAGGATGTCGCCGGCGCGCAGCGCGCGCGGGTCGGTGAACAGCCGGCTCTGGCGATCGTCCCACAACGAGAATTTCTTGACCGGCGCCGACGGCGTTTCAGGATAGCGGTAGGTCGAGACGGTGCCGCCGTCGATGCCGGCGCCGACCGGCGACAGCGCCGGCTCCTTGTTGACCTCCCTGAGATCGGAGGCGCAGCCGGAAAGCAGCATCGCAGCCACCAGGAGGACGTATCTGCGCATCATGACGGGTCTACCCTGCGGGCCGCGCTGGCCATCACCCCGGTAAGGGTGGCGGCGGCCTTCGTTTCCATTTCGTTGAGAATGACGCCGGCCTTGCGCGGATCCAGCTTCATCAGGATTGCGGCGGCAAGTTCCGGCTTGACGGCGGCCAGCCGCTCGGCGGCGGCGTCCGGCTTCATGTCGCCGTAGATCTTGACGACGCCTTCCTCGGCGCGGGCGAGGAAGACCTCGCGGCGCTTCAGCCACAGCTCGTATTCCGAGCGCTTCGCCTCCAGCGCCTTGATGCGGGCGTCGACATCGTCCTGCAATTTCTTGAGCTCGGCCGCCTGAAGGGAGTAGCGGCGGTCGCGCGCGGCGTCGGCGATGTTGGAGCAGAAGCGCTCGACGTCGCTTTGCTCGGGGTTCTTCGCCGCCAGCGAACCGGTCGCCGCCGGCGCGGGTGCGACTGCCTCCCGCTCAAGCGTCTGCGGGGCCGTTGGCGCGCCCGGCAGAACCTGGCGCACCGGCTCGGTGGCCGACGCGGGAGCGCCGAGCAACACAAGGCCGACGGCGATGCCGCCCAAGGCGTGCAGGGCGTTGGAGCGGCGGAGGGGCGGGAGGAGACGTTCAAGCATCGGCGCGGCCTATTGGAGGATCAGGTCGGCTTGCAGGGCGCCGGCCGACTTGATGCCTTGCAGAATGGCGATGATGCCATCGGGCTTGACGCCCAGACGGTTCAGCCCGGAAACCAGCGTTTCCAGGTCCGGTCCGTCGAGAAGGGCGACACGCGCGTCGGGCTGATTGGCCTCGATGACGGTGTTGGGTTCGATCGCCGTCTCGCCCCTGGAGAAGGGCTCCGGCTGGACGACGCGCGGCGCCTCGGTGATGCGCACCGTCAGCGTGCCGTGGCTGATCGCCACGCGCGAGATCCTCACCTGATTGCCGATGACGATGGTGCCGGTGCGGGAATCGACGACAACCTTCGCCGGCGTGTCGGACTCGACCACGAGGTTCTCGACCTCGGCATAGAAGCGCGCCGCCGAAACGCCCTTCGGCTTCTTCACCGAGACGGTGCGGGCGTCGCGTTCGGCCGCGACGCGCATTCCGAAGCGCTGGCCGGTGTAGTCGTTGATGGCGTCGGCAATGCGAATGGCGGTGGAGAAGTCCGGGTTGCGCAATTGCAGCGTCAGCACCGTCTGGTCATCGAACTCGGCATCCACCGCGCGCTCGACGATGGCGCCGTTGGGGACGCGGCCGGCTGTCGGCACGCCTTGCGTGAGCTGCTCGGCCTGGCCCTGCGCGGTGAAGCCGGAGACGATGACGGAGCCCTGGCCGACGGCATAGATCTGGCCGTCGGCGGCCTTCAGCGGCGTCATCACCAGCGTGCCGCCCTGCAGCGAGGTGGCGTCGCCCATGGAGGAGACGTTGATGTCGATGCGCGCGCCGGATTGCACGAAGGGCGGCATGTTGGCGGTGACGATGACGGCGGCGACGTTCTTGGCACGTGCCTGGCCGCCCTCGGTGGCGATGCCGAGGTTCTGCAGCATGGCGCGGATCGACTGTTCGGTGAAAGGCGAGTTGCGCAGGCTGTCGCCGGTGCCCGAGAGTCCGATGACGAGACCATAGCCGACGAGCTGGTTGTCGCGCGCGCTCTGTAGCTGGGCAATGTCCTTGATGCGCGCGGCGACCTGTCCTGGCGGCAACTGGCTGGGTGTCGCCGACACCTTGAACATGCGCGCCGCCGTTGCCGGATCATAGTCCTGCCCGAGCGCTCCCGGTCCCTCCTTGGCGACCAGCGCGCGCTTCTGCCTGGCGTTCAGCCCGTCGGCCAGCGACGGCTGGACCGCCAGCAAAACTGCGACGGCTATGGCGAGGATGCCCTTCATGAGGCGCCGACCTGGACGGTGCCGTCCGCCATCACCGTGCCGGACAGCACCTTGCCGCTGTCGACGTTGCGGACCTTGACGAGGTCGCCGGCGGCACCCGGCTGCAAGGTGACGGCGGTGGTCGAGATGGTGAGGGGGCCGGCGATGAAATAGACCTGCACGGAGGCGCCCTGTTCGACCAGCCATGCCTCACGCAGCGCGCTGACGGGGATGTAGCGGCCGGGCAGCAGCGTGCGCTTGGCGACCTTGCCGTCGAGTTCGGGCGCGGTGGTGGCGACGGCGTCCGGTTTGTGGCGTCCGGGGGCCAGCGTCACTTCCTTCAGCGCGGCAAGGCCGATCGTCTCGCCCGGATAGATGACGCGGCTGGGGATCAGCACGACCTCGTCGGCTGCGGCCGGCGCCGCGCCGGCGCAAAGCGCCAGGGCGAGCGCCATCGAGCGCAGGACCGGAACGAGGATGCGCGCCGCCATCACCGTCACCTGATGTTCTTGGAGACGACGGCGGCCATTTCGTCGGCGGCCTGGATGACCTTGGAATTCATCTCGTAGGCTCGCTGCGCCGAGATCAGCTCGGTGATCTCCTTGACCGGATCGACGTTGGAATTCTCCAGGTAGCCCTGTTCGACGGTTGCATAGCCCGGATCGCCCGGCACGCCGACATTGGCCGCGCCCGAGGCCACCGTCTCCTGGAACAGGTTGTCGCCGAGCGGCGCCAAGCCGGCCTCGTTGGCGAAGGTGGCGAGGGTGAGCTGGCCGAGGTCCTGCAGGTCGTTCTGGCCGTCGATGCGGGCGAAGACCTGGCCGGTCTTGTTGACGATGACCTCGACGGCGTCGGCCGGCACGGTGATGGCCGGGATGACGGCGGCGCCGTCGACCGTCACCAGCTGGCCGGTCGCATTGGTGTTGAAGGCGCCGGAGCGGGTGTAGAGCGGGTTGCCGTCGGCGCCCTCGATCTGGAACCAGCCCTTGCCGGTCAGCGCGAGGTCGTAGTTGTTGCCGGTGCTGGTCAACTCGCCCTGGATGTGGACGTTGCGCACCGCGCTGGTCTTGACGCCGAGGCCGATGGAGACGCCTTCGGGAACGATCGAGCCGTTGGCGCGGTTGGGCACGCCCTGCGTGCGGTCGACCTGATAGAGCAGGTCGGAGAACTCGGCGCGGGCGCGCTTGTAGCCGGTCGTGTTGATGTTGGCGATGTTGTTGGCGATGACTTCCAGATTGGTCTGCTGGGCGTTCATGCCGGTGGCGGCGATGGCGAGCGCTTTCATGGGGCCGTCCTCAGATACTCATGCGGCTGATGTCGAGATAGGCGGAGACGATCTTGTCGCGGATTGCGACCGCGGCCTGCAAAGCCTGCTGGGCGCTCATGACGGCGTCGGCGACCTGGCGGGTGTCGGCGTCGCCCTTGAGCGCCTGAATCGATACCTGCTCGGCGCTCTTCAGCGTGTCGACGGTGTTCGAGGCGGCCCGCGACAGGGCTTCGGCGAAGGACGCGCCGGCGCCGGCGGCCGGCGTGGCCGCATTGGACAGGAGGCCGGTGTCGGCATCGGAGTTGCCGACCGGGGGCCGAAGGTGGATGGCACCGATGCCGCCGATCATCACTGGTTCCTCATCAGGTCGATGGTCATGGAGATCAGGTCGCGCGCCTGCTTGATGACCTGCAGGTTGGCCTCGTAGGAGCGGTTGGCCTCGGTCATGTCGGCCATCTCGATCAGCACGTTGACGTTCGGCAGCTTGACGTAGCCCTTGTCGTCGGCCGCCTCGTTGCCGGGCTGGAACTCGACGGGGAAGGGCGAGGGGTCGCGGTCGATCGAATTGACCTCGACGAGGCTGCCGCCGGAAGCGCGGTCCAGCTCGGCGGCGAAGGATATGGTCTTGCGGCGATAGGGATCGGCGCCGGGCGTGGTGCCGGTGGACTGGGCGTTGGCGAGGTTTTCGGAGACGACGCGCAGGCGCTCAGACTGGGCGCCGAGACCGGACGCCGCGACCTTGAGGGCTGCCGTCAAAGCGTCCATCGCGCGTCAGCCCTTCGTCGCCATGATCATCATGGTGTGGAAGGCCTTGACGATGGCCGTGTTGAGCTCGAAGGAGCGGCGCACCTCGCCGGCCTTCATCAGCTCTTCCTCCATGACGACGGTGTTCTTGGACGGCATGATCGCGCCGGTGTAGTCCTGCGGCTTGACCGAGAAGGCGGCTTCGCTGGCGCCGAAGCCGAGATGACCGCTCTGCGTCGCGCTCAGCGTCACCGCCGTATGGTCGAGCACCTTCTGGAACGGCTCGACGTCGTTGGCGGTGTAGCCGGGCGTGTTGGCATTGGCGATGTTGCCGGCGACAGCGGACTGGCGCACGGCCAGCCACTCGGCTTGCCGCGATGCGAGGTTGAAAAGGTTGACGGGCTCCATGCGCTACTCCGGGCAGGTTTCCGGAGATTAGTGCGCCAGTCTTGCGCGGGCCTTGCGCGGGGGCTGCCGATGCGACCATTGACCGATTGTAATTTATAAATTACATTTTCTGTAATGAAGCTGAAGCAGACCGATACGTTCCGAAAATGGGAAAGGAAGCTCAAGGATCGGAAAGCTCGTGCATTGATAGCGGCTCGCCTTTACCGGCTTGCCAACGGGCTTGCAGGGGACGTGTCGCCCGTCGGCGACGGGGTGAGCGAACTGCGCATCCACTATGGACCGGGATACCGCGTCTATTTCCGGCAACAGGGCGAGACGATCGTCATATTGCTCTGTGGCGGCGACAAGGACACGCAAGCACGAGACATCGCCACGGCGAAACGCCTTGCGGAACAATGGAATGGCTGAGATGACCGACAAACTGCATGATTATGATCCGGCGGACGCGTTGACCTCCGACGAGGCCATCGAGGTGTTTGTGACGGATGCCTTCGAGACGGGGGATGCCCGCTACATCGCCAAGGCGCTTGGTGTGGTCGCCCGCGCCAAGGGTATGACGAAGATCGCGCGCGAAACGGGGCTGGCGCGAGAACAGCTCTATCGCTCGTTCAGCGAAGACGGCAACCCGACGCTGGAAAGCACGATAGCGGTCATGAAGGCCATCGGCTTCGACATGACCGGCAAGCGCCACGCGGCGTGACGAGGCGGAGCTTCGCTATTTCGAGATCTCGATCACCCTGTCGGTGCTGGTGACCAGCACCCAGCGGCCCTTGCGCTGTTCGATCGACTTCACGGTGCTGGAATCGGGCAGGACCGAGCCTTGCTGGACGACCCACAGACCGGCGTCGTCCTCGATCATGGCGCGGCCGTTGGCGATGTGGACGAGGCGGAATATCGCCGCATCGCTGGGGAAGGGCTGCTGGTCAAGGTCGGGCGCAGTGTCGGCGCTCTCGGGCTTCGGCTGCAACGTGCCGGTGGAGAACAGGTCGAGCGCGCTGTCGGGGATTTCCTGATCGACGACCGGCGTGCCGCTGGCATTTGGCCGGGCCTCGACCGTGGCGCGGCCGGCATTGCCGCCCCTGCCGCCGAAGCGGATGGCCTGCACGCCGAACTGGTCCTGATTGAAGAAGATGTACCAGGGAAACAGCGCGCAAACGAGGCCCAGCGCCACGCCGAGCCCGGCGATGACGAGATCGCCGCGATGGTCTTTCTTCTTGACCGGCATGGGGAATTGGACTGCCGGCGGCGGACCCCAGTTGCGCTCGGGAGCTTCTTTCATGGAACGATTGCTAGCATCGTTCCCGCTTAGATTTGGTAAACGGCGGGTTTCCCGCGGCGGCGTAAAGGCCGGCTCGGCGCGCGCGGCGGAAGCGTCGGTCGGCGCAAACAACGCCGCCAATGCGCGCTCCTGCTCTTCGGCCGGCTCCGGGCGGCGAGGCCGGCCGGCCGGGCGCATCCGAGCAAATATGGGCAGGAACGCGTCTCTTGCGTCGGGCAGCCATGCCGCAAGGGAGCGAAGTGGCGAAAACCGCGATCGCCGCGACCGCCCGGCGGCCTCGGTGCGCGCCAGCTGTTCGCGCAGCATCAGCTCGATGTGCGCCAGCTCAGTCTGGCGCGTCTGCATTCTGCTTGACCTTCAGATGACGGGCGAGATCGGCGAAAGGCTCGGCCGAGGGACGATCCTTCGGCGACTGCATCAGCGCTTCGTAGATCAGCGGCACCTGCCGCACGGCCATGTCCAGCTCGGGGTCGGCACCGCCCTGATAGGCGCCGAGCAGGCGGATGTCGCGCGTGTCCTCGAAGCGCGAGATCATCGCCTTCAGCCGCGCCACCAGCGCGCGCTGATCCGGCGACCATGCCTTGCCGGCGAGGCGCGAAATGGAGGACAGCGGATTGACCGGCGGATAGCGCCCCTGTTCGGCGATGGCGCGGTCGAGAACGACATGGCCGTCGAGGATGCCGCGCACCGAATCGGCGACCGGATCGTTATGGTCGTCGCCGTCCACAAGAACTGAGATGATGGCGGTGATCGAGCCTGCGCCTTCCAGCCCCGGTCCCGCCCGCTCCAGCAGCTTCGGCAGGTCGGTGAAGACGGAGGCCGGATAGCCGCGTGCCACCGGCGGCTCGCCGGTGCCGGTCGCCACCTCGCGCAGCGCGTGGGCGAAGCGGGTGATGGAATCCAGCACCAGCAGCACCCGGTGGCCCTGGTCGCGGAAATGCTCGGCAACGCGCATCGCGGTGTCGGGCGCGCGGCGGCGCATCATGGCGCTCTCGTCGCTGGTGGCGACCACGGCGACGGTCTTGGCCATGGCCTGATCGCCAATGGTGTCCTCGAGGAATTCGCGCACCTCGCGACCGCGTTCGCCGACCAGCGCAACGACCACCGTATCGAAGGCGTCGGCGCCGGCGAGCATGGCAAGCAACGTCGACTTGCCGACGCCGGAGCCGGCGAAGATGCCCATGCGCTGGCCGAAGCAGAGCGGCGTGAAGATGTCGATGGCGCGCACGCCGGTCATGAACGGAGTGCCGACGCGCTGGCGGGCCATTGCGCCGGGCGTCGCGTGGACGGGTTCGCCTGGATCGACGCCCCTGACCAGCGGCGGACCGCCGTCGATGGCGCGCGCCAGGGCGTCGATGGCGCGGCCGCGCCAGGAAGGATGCGGGGTGATCGCCAGCGGGCCGCGCCGGAACACGGCATCGCCGATGCCCGCGTCGGCGCTCCTCTCGAAAGGAGCGACGACGACTTCGTCGCGGCCGATGCGGACGATCTCGCCGAGCCGCGCGCCGAAGCGGCTGCGCTGCTCGACCACGTCGCCCAGCCGGGCGATGTCGGACAGGCCGCGCACATGGTAATGCGTGGCGGAAACCTCGCTGACGCGACCGCCCCGGCGCAGGACGGCGTCGTCGCTTTCGAAGCGGTGCCACAGCCGCTCCAGCAGCGCCAGACGCGTTTCGGGCGCCTGTTGCTGCGGCCGGTCGTCGGCGCGGATCGGCAGGGATGCGGGCGGCGACATGCGGCGGCGCTACTTGGAACCGAGCGTCTGGATGGCGTCCTCGGTCGTGGAGCCGGTCTGGCGCACAAGCGCCGCGACGTTCTCGAAGGCGCGCTGCACCTGGATGAGACGGGTCATCTCCAGCACCGGGTTGACGTTGGATTGCTCGACGAAGCCCTGCGCCACGCCGACATCGATCCTGTCGACGATCGGTTCCGGCTCGCCCGGCGGCACGACGCCCGAATTGCCGAAGCGCACGAAGTTCTCGCCTGGCTGGAAGTTGAACAGGCCGATGGCGCCGGCAAGCTGCTCGCCCTGGCGCAGCGAACCGTCCTTGCCGACGGTCGGCGGGCCGCCGCGCGGATCGAGTTGCAGCGGCGCGCCGCCTGCATCGAGCACCGGATAGCCCTCGATAGACAGCAACTCGCCGTTCTGGCCCATCGAGAAGCGGCCGTCGCGCGTCATCACCGTGCCGGCCGGCGTCTGCAGCGCGAACCAGGCGTCGCCCTGAATGGCGAAATCGAAGGGGTTGCCCGTTTCGCTCAACGCGCCGTTGACGCCCGACAGGTAGGTGTTGCCGGGCGAGGTGAAGGCCACCGCCTTCTGGCCGGCGCCGGTGACGACGTCCTCGAACTTCACGCCGGTGGCGCGAAAGCCGACGGTGGAGGCGTTGGCGACGTTGTCGGCAATGGTGTCCAGCCGCTTCTGCAGGGCGATCTGGGAGGAAAGCGAGACGTAAAGGCTGTCCTGCATGGTCAATACTTCATCTGCTGCATGGCCATCATCAGGTCGGTGGAGACGCCGATCGTGGTCGGTTGCGAAAACAGCACGCCGACCGAGGTGGTCGCCGTCGATGACGGGTTCTGGATCTCGTACATGGTGGTGAAGCGGGTCATGAATTTGTCGAGCTTGCCGGCGTCGGCGAAGTCGGCGATGTCGAACTTCTGCTCGAACAGTTTCACCTGCTTGTCGATGTCGGCGCTGGCGAAGGAATCGGGCATGCCGAAGGCGATGCGCGCGACCTGCGACAGCGCCTTGTCGGCCAGCACCTGATACCAGTCGGTCAGGCCGGGCGCCTTGCGCTGGAAATACAGCGCCAGTCGCACGCCTTCGTTGGTCTGGCCGGCATCCTCCTCCAGCGTCTGGCGCATGTACTTGTCGACGGTGACCTGCCCGGCGGCGACATAGGTGGTGGCGTCCTCGCCGTACTGCTCGAAATTGAAGGCGGCGACAAAGGCGGCGTAGGCCTTGTTGTCGAGCTTGTTGGCCGGGCTTTCGGGATCGCGGATGCCGCCTTCGAGCAGCGCGCGGATGCGCGTCGGGTCCTCTTTCTGCGGGTCCAGCCCGAATGCCGACAGCGCATAGTTCAGCAAGCGCTTGTCGGCCATCAGGTCGTCGATCGACTTCAGCTTGGTGACGTTGGCGAGATAGTAGTCCGTTTCCCCCTGCACATAGGCCGCTCCCGGCTTGACCAAGCCGAACCCGTCCATCGTCGTGTAGTGCGTCGGCGTGGCGTCGAGGACTTCGGGGCGGGAGGTCGTCTGCGTGCCGTAGGTGTGAAAGTCGAAGGCCTTGGCCAAGGCGGCGTAGCCTTCGTATTTCGCGCCGAGGAGCAGATTGGAGATGCTGTCGGGATCGCCGGCGCCGCCGGTCAGGAACCGCTTCACCGTCTCCGGATCCTCGATCGAGGCGTCCAACCCATAGGCGGCCATGGCGTAGGCGAGCAGCCGCGGATCGGACATCAGGTCCTTCGCCGACCGCACCTTGCCGATGTTCGCCCGGAAATAGGCGGTTTCCGGATTGGCGTTCTCCAGATGATAGCGCTCGGTCTGCTCGGTCGCTTCGGGGCGCGACGTCGTCGCGGTTCCATACTGCGCGAAGTCGAAGGCCGCGACGAAGGCCGCATAGCGCTTGTCGCTCGACTGGTTGGCCGGGCTGTTCGGGTCGGTGACGCCGCCGAGCAGCATGTCGCGAACCTTGGTCGCCGGTTCCTTGCTGGCGTCGAGGCCGTAGGCGCCCATGGCGTAGGTCAGCAGGCGCTTGTCGAGCAGCAGGTCGTTCGCCGTCTTCACGTTGCCGATGTTGGCACGGAAATAGGCGTTCTCGGGGTCGGAACTCTGGAGATAGTACGCTGGAGTCGTCTGCGTGACGGCGTCTCGGGTGGTGGTGGCCGCGCCGTACTGGGAAAAGTCGAACGCCGCGACGAAAGCGGCGTAGCGCTTGTCTGAAAGCTGGTTGGCGGGGCTAGCCGGATCGCTGACGCCGCCCGCCAGCATGTCGCGGATTTTCGAAGGTGATTCCGTCTTGGCGTCGAGCCCGAAGGCGGTCATCGCGAAATTCAGCAGGCGCTTGTTGCCGAGCAGGTCGACGATGGATTTCACCTTGCCGATGTTGGCGTTGTAATAATCCACCTCGGCCTGCATGGCGGACGTGTTCTGGGTGAGCGGGGTGACGCCGGTGTTCGGCAGATAGGTTTTCGGCGCCTGCTGCACGGCGGCACGCTGGGTCGTCTGGTCGCCGTATTGGACGAAATCGAAGGCGGCGACGAAATTGGCGTAGCGCTTGTCGGCGAGCTTGTTGGCCGGGCTGTTGGGATCGCTGACACCGCCCTCGAGCGTCTGGCGCACCGTCTCGGGCGGTTCCTTCGCGGGGTCGAGCCCGAAGGAGGCCATCGCGTAGGTCAGCAGGCGCTTGTCGGCCATCAGGTCGTCGATCGATTTGACGTCGCCGATATGGGCGACGTAATTCGCTGTTTCCGCGCGCGCCCGGTCGAGGTCGAGCTGGGTCGAATTGAGTTCGATTTGCAGGGCGTAATTCTGGGCGACGCCCTGCTGGGCGGGATTGTAGGTGGTGGCGGTGCCGCCCAGCTTCTGGAAGTTGAACGCCTTGACGAATTCGGCGTAGCGCTTGTCGGTCAGCTTGTTGGCGAAGCTGTCGGGATCGCTGACGCCTTCCTTCAGCGCCTTGACCATGAACGCCTTGGCGTAGGTCATGTCGCTGAGGCCGTAGGCCTTCATGGCGTAGTTGAAGAGGCGGTAGTCGTTGACGAAGTCGTCGACCGACGTCACCTTGCCGATGTTGTCCAGGTAGTATTTCGTCTCGCGGTCCACGGCCGGCTGCTTCTCGACACGGTCGATGGACTTGGGAATGTCCTGGGCAATGAGCCGATAGCTCAGATACGTGCTCAGCATGATGCCTCCGGCAGCAGCGGTCGCCCATCATAAGCCGGGTTCCTTGCGCGAAACTGAATCGCGCCCGCACACGATTCCAGCCTCACGCGTTTCAAGCTTCACGCGTTTCAAGTTTCACACAAGGCACGCGGCCTATCCCTGTTGCGGTGTGAGATGCGGAAGGACCGGCCGTGGGCATTCTGATCGGATTTGTGGTGACGCTCGGCTGCGTGCTCGGCGGCTTCATGGCGATGGGCGGGCATGTCCACGTGCTGGTGCAGCCGTGGGAAGCCGTCATCATCATCGGCGCGGCTTTCGGCGCCTTCCTGATCGCCAACCCGATGAAGACGGTGAAGGACACCGGCAAGGCCGTCATCGAGGCCTTCAAGCAATCGGTGCCGAAGGAGCGGGAATATCTGGAAACGCTGGGCGTGCTGCATTCGCTGATGCGCGAACTGAAGTCGAAGTCGCGCAGCGAGGTCGAGGCCCATATCGACAATCCGGAAGAATCGGCGATCTTCCAGGCCTTTCCGACGGTGATGGCCAACCGCGACCTGATGTATTTCATCTGCGATTATTGCCGCATCATCATCATCGGCAATGCGCGTCCGCATGAGATCGAGGCGCTGATGGACGAGGAAATCCACACCATCAAGCACGACAAGATGAAATCCTATCATGCGCTGGTGGCGATGGGCGACGGCTTCCCGGCCATCGGCATCGTGGCGGCGGTGCTGGGCGTGGTAAAGGCGATGGGGGCGCTGGACCAGTCGCCGGAAATCCTCGGCGGCCTGATTGGTGCTGCGCTGGTCGGCACCTTCCTCGGCATCTTCATGTCGTACTGCGTGGTCGGGCCGATCGCCGCCAAGGTCAAGTCGGTGCGCGACAAGCGCAACCGCCTCTACGTCATCGTCAAGCAGACGCTGCTCGCCTACATGAATGGCGCGCTGCCGCAGGTGGCCATCGAATTCGGTCGCAAGACGATCTCGGCCTATGACCGGCCTTCCATCGACGCGGTCGAGCAGAGCACCATGAACGGCGGCGCCGAACGGAAGGCCGCCTGAGCGATGGCCAGGGCAGCGAGGCCAGACACGCCATGAGCGCCGCGGCAAGCCCGGCCGAGATGCGCGCCTTCATCGTCGAGCGCCTCGTCGGCGATACCGGCGAGCCGGACCAAGTGGCCGCCGCCGCCCGTGCGCTCGCGGAGCGCGCCGTGCCGGCCATCGTCGCGGGCCTGGGCGAAAGCCTCGGCGTGCCGGTCTCGGTCGAGGTGGCCGACGTGGCACTTATCAGGATGGCGCAGGCGCGGCCGGGCGTGACAAATCATGCCATGACGATCGCCGCCTCCACGTCCTCGCCCGACGCGCTGGTGCTGGCCATCGACAATGATGCCGTGGCGGTGGTGGTGAGCCTCCTGTTCGGCGGTGACGCCGGCGAGCCGGCTGCACCCATCGCGCGCGACCTGTCGCCGCTGGAGATCGAGGTGGCGACCTCGGTGTTCGAGCAGATCGCGCGCGCGGTCAACGGTTCGGGGCCGCGCGCCTTCGAGTTCAAGCTGCCGGTGCCGATGGCGATGACCGGGCAGGACATGGCCAGGCACCTGCTGCGCGACGGGCCGGCGGTGCGCGTCGTCTTTTCCCTCGCCACCGCCGCTTCGCGCGGCACGGTGGCGCTGACGATGCCGCAGCGCGTGCTGCTCAAGCATCGCGGCGATGCCGGTATGCCTGCCGGGGACGGCACCGGGCCGGACTGGCGCCAGCGCTTTTCCGAGGAGGTCATGCGCTCGGCGGTGAGCCTGGAAGCGACGATGCCGCTGGCGCGCCTCACGCTCGGCGAGATC
The DNA here is from genome assembly GCF_004801285.1 of Ollibium composti. Classification (GTDB taxonomy): domain Bacteria; phylum Pseudomonadota; class Alphaproteobacteria; order Rhizobiales; family Rhizobiaceae; genus Mesorhizobium; species Mesorhizobium composti. Next base: position 154,144 of record NZ_SSNY01000004.1, on the reverse strand, counting down.
GCCGCGCTTGAGCCGGGACAGGTGATCGAACTGGACGAGGCGGCGCAGACCAGCGCCCGGCTGACGGCCCGCAACAAGACGCTGTTCGTATGCGAGTTCGGCAAACTCGGGCAGAATTACACGGTCCGAATCAGGCATCCCTACGATGCCGGTCAGGACTTCATCGATGGGCTCATGCCGGGTTGAGCCCCGCGGGAGAAGACGGATGAACACCAGCAGCAACGCCGCCGAGCCGGAAGCCGACGCTTCGGACGACCAGCTCAACCGCGCCATCGAGGAACTGCGCGGCGTCCTTCAGGAGGAGCAGCAGCGCCCCGAGGCCGCTTCCCGCCCCGCCGCCGGCAGCAATCCCAACGTCATCATGAACATTCCCGTCGACGTCCAGATCGTGCTGGGCTCGACCGAGATGCCGGTGTCGGAGCTGATGGCCCTGCAGAAGGGCTCGACGGTTGCGCTCGACCGGCGCATCGGCGAGCCGGTCGACGTGGTGGTGAACGGCCGCAAGATCGCGCGCGGCGAGATCACCGTGCTGGAGAACGATCCGTCGCGCTTCGGCATCCGGCTGACGGAGATCATCGCCGGGGCCAAGGGAGCCTGAGGATGCCGTTCGCCGTCGACGATGACAAAGCAGATCGCTGGGCAGGTCGCGGGGCAAGGCCATGACCACGCAGCCGCTTACGCTGACCCGTCCGCAGAAGGCGGCCGCCATCCTGGTGGCGATGGGCAAGGTTTCGGCGGGCCGGCTGCTGAAGTTCTTCAAGCAGGAGGAACTGAAAAACCTGATCGAGGCCGCGCGTCTCCTGCGCACCATCCCCCAGGCAGACCTGGAACGCATCGTCGCCGAATTCGAGGCGGAGTTCACCGAAGGCGCCGGCCTGCTCGATTCGGCCGACAAGATGGATTCGATCCTCAACGAATCGCTGTCGCCCGAGGAAGTCAGCGCCATCATGAACGGCAAGCAGCCGGAGGCTTCGCCGGACGGACCGCCGCCGATCTGGCCGGAACTGGAGAAGCTCGACCCCGCGCGGCTTGGCGCCTTCCTCGCCGGCGAGCATGCGCAGACCTCCGCGATGGTGCTGTCGAAGCTGGCGCCGCAGGCATCCGCCGCCGTGCTGCTGACGCTCGAAAAGCCGCTGCGCTCGGAAATCATCAAGCGCATGGTGACGATGGCCACCGTGCCGGAAGCGGCGGAAAAACTCGTTACCGACCAGTTGCGGGCGCGCGTGCTTGCCGAGACCTCGGTCAAGGACACCTCGGCCGGGCAGGCGAGGGTGGCCAGCCTGCTCAACGAACTCGACAAGCCTCAGCTCGACGAGATGATGAAGGACCTGGAGGAAGCCGGCACGCCGGACCTCGAGGCGGTCAAGGCGCGCATCTTCTCCTTCGACGACATCCCGCTCTTGACGCAGAAGGCGCGCGTGTCGATCTTCGACGGCCTGTCGAGCGAAGTGGTGACGCTGGCGCTGCGCGGGGCCGCGCCCGACCTTGCCGAAGCCGTTCTGTCGGCGATCGGCGCGCGCTCGCGCCGGATGATCGAGTCCGAGCTCGGACAGCCGGCGGACGGCATTCCGGCGGCCGAGATCGCGCGGGCGCGCAAGCTGGTCGCCGCCACCACCATCCGCCTGGCGCGCGAAGGTGTCTTCGAGCTGCCGTCGGCGCAGCCGAGCGCCGACGCCGCCTGACGCCTGCTTGAGAGGCCGCGCGCGCCATGGCCGATGGGGCCGACAAGGACTCCAAAACCGAGGAAGCGACCGAGAAGAAGGTCCGCGACACGATCGAGCAGGGCAAACTGCCCAATTCGCGCGAAACCGCTCTGCTCGCTTCCTTCGTCGCCATCCTCATCTATGCGGTCTTCTACGCCCGCGAGGCGGTGGCCGATCTCGGCATGTTCCTGTCGATGTTCCTGGAGAAGCCGGAAGCCTGGCCGATGGACACCGAAACCGATGTCATCGCGCTCTACAAGGTCGTGCTGATCGAGGTGGGCCGGCCGTTGGCGATCCTGCTTGTGCTGCTGATCGTCGCAGGCGTCGGCGCCTCGGTGTTCCAGAACCTGCCGCAGTTCGTCGGCGAACGCATCCGGCCGCAACTGTCGCGTATCTCGCTCGCCCAGGGCTGGAAGCGCATGTTCGGCGTGCAGGGCTGGGTCGAGTTCCTGAAGTCGCTGGCCAAGCTCGCCTTCGTCTCGGCGGTGCTCGCCTTCACCGTGGCGCAGGACCCGCGCCGGCTGCTTTCGGGCATGATCACCAATCCGTTCGAGTTCACCAAGGTCATCCGCTCGATCACCGTCGATATCCTCGTCGCCGTCGTGCTGGTGATGGCGGCGATCGCCGCCGCCGACCTGGTATGGTCGCGCTTCAGCTGGCGGCGCGACATGCGCATGAGCAAGCAGGAGGTCAAGGACGAGCTGAAGCAGTCCGAAGGCGATCCGATCGTCAAGTCGCGCATCCGCTCGGTGGCGCGCGACCGGGCTCGCAGGCGCATGATGACGGCGGTGCCGAAGGCGACGCTGGTGATCGCCAACCCGACGCACTACGCGATCGCGCTACGCTATGTGCGCGAGGAGAACTCGGCGCCGCTGGTGGTCGCCAAGGGCCAGGACCTCGTCGCGCTGAAGATCCGCGAGATCGCCGAGGAGAACGGCATCCCGGTTTTCGAGGACGTCGCGCTCGCCCGCTCCATGTACAAGCAAGTTTCGGTTGATAGCGTCATTCCACCGCAATTCTACCAGGCAGTGGCCGAGTTGGTGCGGATCGTCTACGCGAAGAAACCCGAGCCGAAACGGATTTCATGAACCGACAGCCGCATGCCAGTTCCCGCGAGATCGTCGTCGCCCACGCCATCGACCAGGTGGTTCGCGAACTGAGGCTGATCGACGTCGCCGACTACATCGCCTTCATCCGGCTGGAACATTTCGCCTGCCTGTCGGATCTCGTCGATTCCGCGGCCGAACTCTTCTTCATGCCCGGCACGCTCAGGCTCGGCCATGGCGGCGAGGCCTATGTCGACTGGGGCGGCGCGCCGCGCATCGTGCTCGACCTGGAACTGAGGCCGCCGGGCGTCACCGTCTATTTCCAGCTGACGCTGACCGAGCACGACGCTTCGGTCGTGCTGAACTACGTCGCCTTCAGGGACCCGGACGAGGATCCCGAGCAGAACACGCGGCTTCTGGCGGCGGTGCTGGAGAATGCGCGCATTCGCAAGAGGGAATCGGTGAATGGTGAATGGTAAAATGGTGAATGGAGCGGAATGTTAGGCTTGTGCCTCGGGCTGATCCGGGCATCCGAACATTCACCATTCACTCGATCAGACCCAGTCTGAGCGCCTTGGCCACCGCCTGCGTGCGGCTGACGGCGTTGAGCTTCTGCGCCGACTGGGTGAGGTACTGGTTGGCGGTGTGCACCGACAATTTCAGCAGCCGGGCGATCTCCTCGCTGGTGTAGCCGTTGGCCGTCAGCTTCAGGCATTCCAGCTCGCGCTTGGTGATCGAGCCGACCCGTCCGGCCTCGGCCGGCCGCATGCGTGCCACCGCGTCGAACAGCGCAAAGCAGCGGGCGTGGATTTCGTAGAGCGCGTGCTGCGGCAGGGTCATGGCGGTGCCGAGAAAGACGACGAGGCCGCACTGGCCGCGCTCTGCATGGACCGGGAAGGCGATGCCGGCGCTGCCCGGTGCCAGCGGCGCGATGCGCTCGACCCATGGCAGGTGGGCAAACCTGGCGGCGGCGCCGGCCACCGCATCGTCGGCCCACCACAACGGTGCCGTGGAGACGCGGGCATGGCGCACGACGTCTTCGCTGTTGGCCCCCGATATCAGCCTGGTGGTCGTCGCCACCGAGGGGTAGTCGCTGTCGAAACAGGGCACCAGCTTTGCCCGTTCAGCCGAAGGGCCGGAAAAGAACAGCGCGAAGGCGGTGGCGTTGATGTCGACGGCGATCCAGCGGCAGCGGCGCACGGCGTCGGGCATGGTGACGGCGTGGTGTGTCTCCGACCCGAGGCTGAAGGCGCCGAACGGGCTGTGGCTTCGGTCGAACAGGGCCTCGGCGGCCGCTCTGGCCTCGATCCGTTTCAAATGATGCCGCTCCTGATCGCGGTTGCGATGGCCATCGCGCGGTTGGACGCGGAGAATTTCTGGATGGCGTGGGTGATGTAGCTGTTGACGGTGTTGGACGAGACGCCGAGGATCAGCGCCACTTCGTCCGTGGTCTTGCCTTCCGAGACCCAGAACAGGCATTCGCGCTCGCGGTCCGACAGCGGGTCCTGCGTGGTGGCGGCGGCGAGAAGCTGCGGAACCTGGGACAGCGCATAGCAGCACTGCATCTGCCCGCGCATCAGGGCGCTGCGGTCGATGTGGCCGGGTTCGGCCGAGGAGAAAAGCGCGAACAGCCGCTGGCGGCCGACGTCGAGCCTGAGCGAATAGAGCTCGGCATGGCCGAACACGTCGAGCAACCGGACCTCCTCGCCGCTCAGCAGGCCGCCGGTGTCGGGAGCGCCGGCGGCGACCAGCGGCTGCGGCCGGATGCCCGGTGCGGCGGTGAACAGGCCCTGGGCCAGGGTGGCGATGATGCGCTTGCCGATCAGCTCGATGGCGTCGAAGACCCAGTTGGAGGCGACGATGCGGGCATCGGAGCGGGCCTGGTCGTGGACGACGGCGACCAGCATATAGGAATCGGCCCCGATCCCGGCGGCAAGCTGCGTGAGAAAGGCGGTGAGGTCGCCTCGGGACGAGAGGCGCGTCGGAACGTCGTCGAAGGAGGGCTGCGCGGCTGTGGCGGTCATTTCATTTTAACGTGCGGCCGAATCGATCCTCATGCCCGGCACCGGAACACCGGCATCGGACCCAAAACGCATCACTGTCGCGAAGGAACTCTCGCAGAAACGCACAAGACGCCAGACAGCGTCCGACCCGCCGAATCCGTGAGGGGCAACGCGAAACCGTTCGCGCCTTGCACCGGATGAGCTCCGGAACATCAGACTTTCGATGGTTCGCCGTGCCCCCGAGGAACGGCTGATTCGGCTGTAATCTAACCGCAGACGAATCCAGGGGCAAACGGGAATTGACAGAATTGCGTTTCGGAGTCCGTGCGCGGCGACTCAGGCGCCTGCGCCATGTCGGCCGCCGGCGCCTGCCGGGCGATGCCGCCTGTGGGAGAAAGGCTGGTCCACGGCCAAATTCGTTTGATTTTTGCCGGTTTCGGCCCGATAAGGCCGGCAAAGTCATCGACTGGAGAAAAACGAGACATGGCCGGCGACAAGAACGCGTTCGTTTGGGACGATCCTTTCCTGCTGGAAGACCAGCTTTCGGAAGACGAGCGGATGATCCGCGACGCTGCCGCAACCTTTGCCGCCGACAAGCTCAGCCCCCGCGTCGAGCAGGCCTATCTGGAGGAAAAGACCGATCCGGCGATTTTTCGCGAGATGGGCGAGGCCGGCCTGCTCGGCGTCACCGTGCCGGAGGAATATGGCGGGCTGGGCTCCAACTACGTTACCTACGGGCTGATCGCGCGCGAGGTCGAGCGGGTGGATTCCGGCTATCGCTCGATGATGAGCGTGCAGTCCTCGCTGGTCATGTATCCGATCCACGCCTACGGCTCGGAGGAGCAGCGCAAGAAGTACCTGCCGAAACTGGCTTCGGGCGAATGGATCGGCTGTTTCGGCCTGACCGAGCCGGACGCCGGTTCCGATCCGGGCGGCATGAAGACCCGCGCCGAAAGGACGGCCGGCGGCTGGCGCCTCAACGGCTCGAAGATGTGGATCTCCAACGCCCCGATCGCCGACGTCTTCGTCGTCTGGGCCAAGGTGAAGGGCGAGGACGGCAAGGACGTCATTCGCGGTTTCGTCCTTGAAAAGGGCATGAAGGGGCTTTCCGCGCCGAAGATCGAAGGCAAGCTGTCGCTCAGGGCCTCGATCACCGGCGAGATCGTTCTGGAGAACGTCGAGGTCGGCGAGGATGCGCTGCTGCCCAACGTCAAGGGTCTCGGCGGTCCGTTCGGCTGTTTGAACCGCGCCCGCTACGGCATTTCCTGGGGCGCGCTGGGCGCGGCCGAGGATTGCTGGCACCGCGCCCGCCAGTACGGGCTCGACCGCAAGCAGTTCGGCAAGCCGCTTGCCGGCACGCAGCTCTACCAGAAGAAGCTCGCCGACATGCAGACCGACATCGCGCTCGGCCTTCAGGGCTCCTTGCGCGTCGGCCGCCTGATGGACGCGGGCAAGATGGCGCCGGAAATGATCTCCATCGTCAAGCGCAACAATTGCGGCAAGGCGCTCGACATCGCCCGCCAGGCGCGCGACATGCACGGCGGCAACGGCATCCAGATCGGTTACCACGTCATGCGCCACGCGCAGAACCTGGAGACGGTCAACACCTACGAGGGCGCGCACGACGTGCACGCGCTGATCCTCGGCCGCGCGCAGACCGGACTGCAGGCGTTTTTCTAAGTTTCCTCGCCCCGTTTATGGGGGTGAGGAATGGTGGCCGTAGGCCACGAAAAGCCAATTGCTTGGCTTTTCGAATGACGAACGCTCGGCAGGGCAGGATGCCGGCAGGCAGGTGAGGGGCGGCGCGAACGTCGCCAGCCACGTGCTGCCCCTCATCTGTCACTTCGTGACATCTTCTCCCCGTGAACGGGGAGAAGAAAGAAGCGGAACCCTTCCGCCACCCTGCGCGTATTCACGGGCCACACCGTGGAGCGTGCATGCTGGACAAGACGAAACCCAATGAGAGCGGCGAGGACGACCCCGTCGCCGCCGCCGAGCGTGCGCAACTCACCTATGTCAGCGACGGGGAGCCCGGCATTCGCCGCAAGGGCGCGCCGAAGCGTTTTTATTACGTCGATCCGCACGGCAATCCCCTGAAGGAAGGCAAGACGGTCCAGCGCATCCGCGCGCTCGCCATTCCGCCGGCCTGGACCGACGTCTGGATCGCCCCTGATCCCAACGGCCATATCCAGGCGACGGGACGGGACGACAAGGGCCGCAAGCAGTACCGCTATCATCCGGACTGGGCGGCCGAACGCGACGGCCAGAAATATTCCAGCCTGATCGCCTTTGCCGAGGCGCTGCCCCGGCTGCGCGGCCGGATCGATGCCGATCTCAGCCGCCGCGGTCTTCCCGTCGAGCGGGTGGTGGCGTCGGTCGTCTGGCTGCTCGACAATACGATGATCCGGGTCGGCAATGTCGCCTACGCGCGCGACAACAAGAGCTTCGGCCTCACCACCCTGCGCGACCGCCATGTCACCATCGCCGGCTCCAGCCTGCGCTTTGCCTTCAAAGGCAAGTCGGGCAAGGAATGGAGGCTCAAGCTCGTCGACCGGCGCATCGCCCGCGTCGTGCGCGGCGCGCAGGACATTCCCGGCCAGAAGCTGTTCCAGTATCTCGACGAGGCCGGCGCCCGCCATCCGGTGCGCTCGCAGGACGTCAACCGCTACATCCGCGAGGCGGCCGGCAACGGCTTCAGCGCCAAGCACTTCCGCACCTGGGGCGGCACCATCCATGCCGCCTCGCTGCTGGCGCAGACGGAGCGGCCCGACAGCAAGACCGCGCAGAAGCGGGTGTTGAACGGCATCATCGACAAGGTCGCCGGGCGGCTGGGCAACACGCGCTCCATCTGCCGGCAATGCTACATCCACCCCGCCGTCACCGAGGCCTGGCTGGAAGGCAACCTGCTCGAGGGCATGACGCAGGCCAACAGGGGCAAGCGCGGTATCAAAGGCCTCGACGAAGAGGAAGCGCTGGTGCTGCGCTGGCTGAAGGCGCGCGGCGGCTGAGGTCGCCAAGTCGCCCAAGATTTTTTATCGACGGGCTGTCGGCTTCGGCCTACCCTTTTCGTCCTTTGACACGAGACAAGGACGAACCATGCTTTACGCCATCCTCTGTTACGCTTCCGAAGACGTCGTCTGCGCCTGGAGCAAGGAGCAGGACGAGAAAGTCATGGCCGATCTCGCCGTTGTGCAGGAAAAATATGCGCGTGCAGGCAAGCTCGGCCCGGTGGCACGGCTGCTGCCCACCACGGCGGCGACGACGCTCAAGCGAGCGAAGGGCGAGCAGGTTGTCATCGACGGCCCCTTCGCCGAGACCAAGGAACAGTTCCTCGGCTTCTACACGCTCGAATGCGATCATCTCGACGAGGCGATCGAGTTCGCCAGGGAGTTGTCGGCGGTCAATCCGTCCGGCGGTTCCTACGAAATCAGGCCGGTAGGCCGCTTCAACCGGACAAATATCGTCGCATGACCGACCCGAACTGGATCGCTTCCGCCCTCAGCGCCGCCCGCCCGCAGGCGGTGGCCGCATTGCTGCGCTATTTTCGCGACCTCGACGCGGCCGAGGAAGCCTTCCAGGACGCCTGCCTCAGGGCATTGAAGAACTGGCCGAAGAACGGACCGCCGCGCGATCCGGCCGCCTGGCTGATCTTCGTCGGTCGCAACAGCGGCATCGACCAGGTGCGCAAGCGGGCGAAGCAGGCGCCGCTGCCGGAAGAAGACAAGCTCTCCGATCTCGAAGACGCCGAGGCCGACATGGCCGAGCGGCTGGACGGTGCGCATTACCGCGACGACATCCTCAGGCTTCTGTTCACCTGCTGCCATCCGGACCTGCCGGCGACGCAGCAGATCGCGCTGGCGCTGCGCATCGTCTCGGGCCTTTCGGTGAAGCAGATCGCCCGCGCCTTCCTGGTCGGCGAGAGCGCCATGGAGCAGCGCATCACCCGCGCCAAGGCGCGCATCGCCGCGGCCGGCGTGCCCTTCGAGACGCCGGGACCGGTCGAGCGGTCGGAGCGCCTGGCGGCGGTGGCGGCGATGATCTACCTCGTCTTCAACGAGGGCTATTCGGCGGCCAGCGGCGAGGTGGAGGCGCGCGCGCCGCTTGCCGACGAGGCGATCCGGCTGGCGCGGCTGCTCCTGCGCCTGTTCCAGACCGAACCGGAGATCATGGGGCTGACGGCGCTGATGCTGTTGCAGCATGCGCGCACGCCGGCACGCTTCGACGCCAACGGCGAGATCGTGCTTCTGGAGGATCAGGATCGTTCGCTGTGGCACGCCAAGATGATCGCCGAAGGTCTGGCGCTGGTCGACAAGGCGCTGCGGCACGGCAAGCCCGGTCCCTACCAGGTGCAGGCGGCGATTGCCGCCTTGCATGCGCGTGCGGCGAAGGCCGAGGACACCGACTGGCAGGAGATCGACCTGCTCTACGGGTTGCTGGAACAGATGCAGCCGTCGCCGGTCATCACCCTCAACCGGGCCGTCGCCGTTTCAAAGGTAAGGGGGCCTGAGGCGGCGCTTGCCATGGTCGAACCGCTGGAAGAGCGGCTGGCCGGCTATTTTCACTTTCACGGCCTGCGCGGCGGCCTCTTGATGCAACTTGGCCGCAATGCCGAGGCGCGCGAAGCCTTCGACCGCGCCATCGCGCTCGCCAACACTGCGGCGGAAGCCGCGCATATCCGCATGCACCTCGACCGGTTGAGCGGTGCGAGCGGCGGCAAGCCAGCAAGCGCGGCCATGCATTGAGCCGGTAATGGTTGGCTGGAAACGGGTGGCGGCCGTCCGGCGGGACACTTCGATCTCCAGATCACGGAGGTCATCACGATGATGTCGCTGCTTCGAGCCTTGCACGTCCACGCCGCCGAGCGCGGCGATGGGCTGCTTCCGGAATTCCTCAATTGCGGCCGCATTGCCCGTTCCCTGCAGAAACCCGCGAACGAAGATGCCCGGACCGCGATGCGCAGAGCAGCGCGTCGGGATAAAAGCCGCGCTCCTCTTTCCGTGAAGAACGGGGAGAAGATGCCAGCAGGCAGGTGAGGGCGAAGCGTGGTAAGCCGAGGCGCGGTTCTCGAACAAGGGCCGACGGTGCTTCGTGCAACAACCTCATCCGTCTCTGCGCTGAGCGTCGATCCCCCTTCTCCCGCAAAAGGAGAAGAGGAGTTTTGCTCCCCTTCGCCATAGGATGACGAAGTGCCGGTTGTTACCTTCGCGAAAAATCTTTCACGAAATCTATCCACCTCTTTCGGACCCGTCTCATACTCGATCCACTGTTTCCGGCGGGACCTGGTGCGCACCGGGTATCAGGCGGAGACGGCGGTGGCCTTGGCGAACGGGGATCGGTTCCCGGATGCCGGGGAGCGTCCGACAGGCCCGACCCCGGCGGAAACGCGAGTCCAAGGGGGAGCGGAGAATGACGCGCACACGCCCGAAGCCGCGAAGCGGTACGACGGACTGGGTGCATGAGGGTCGACGGGACGTCGAACACACCGGGCGGGGCGCGAGGATCGCGCCACGTATATCACTCTAGGAAGGCACGGCTTCGCGCCCCGCCTCCCGACTGCTCCAATGGCCAGGGCCGGAAGGCAGCGTGGCGAGGATGAAGCTTACGCAGGGGCCGGTGCTGGCTCAACAGGCCGGGGGTGGCGCGCCGCGCCGGAAACTTGTATTGGCACGCCCAAAGGCGCTTGTGCGCCAACCCAATCCAAAGAGGACGAGACATGACGGTTGCGAAGGAAACGGCCGAGCTTCTGGCAAAACTGGGCGTGGACAAGGCGGTGCTTTCGGGCGGCGATCTTCAGGTGCGCAGCCCGGTGACGGGCGAGGTAATCGCCTCGCTGAAGCAGATGTCGGCGGCCGAGGCCGGCAAGGCGGTCGACGCCGCACATGAGGCCTTCAAGGCCTGGCGGCTGGTGCCCGGCCCGAAGCGCGGCGAACTGGTGCGGCTGCTCGGCGAGGAACTGCGCGCCCACAAGACCGAGCTCGGCCGGCTGGTGTCGATCGAGGTCGGCAAGATCCCGTCCGAGGGGCTCGGCGAAGTGCAGGAAATGATCGACATCTGCGATTTCGCGGTCGGCCTTTCCCGTCAGTTGTACGGCCTGACCATCGCCACCGAGCGCCCCGGCCACCGCATGATGGAAACCTGGCATCCGCTCGGCGTCATCGGCGTGATTTCGGCTTTCAACTTCCCCGTCGCGGTGTGGTCGTGGAATTCGGCGCTCGCCCTGGTGTGTGGCGACTCGGTGGTTTGGAAGCCGTCGGAAAAGACGCCGCTGACCGCGCTCGCCTGCGAGGCGATCTTCGCCCGCGCCGTCAAGCGCTTCGGCGCCGATGCGCCGAACGACCTGCTCAAGGTTCTCATCGGCGACCGCGCCGTCGGCGAAGTGCTGGTCGACCATCCGAAGGTGCCGCTGGTGTCGGCCACCGGCTCGACGCGCATGGGCCGGGAAGTCGGCCCTCGGCTGGCCAAGCGCTTCGCCCGCGCGGTGCTGGAACTCGGCGGCAACAATGCCGGCATCGTCACGCCGACCGCCGACCTCGACATGGCGCTGCGCGCGATCGCCTTCGGCGCGATGGGCACGGCCGGCCAGCGCTGCACGACGCTGCGCCGCCTGATCGTCCACGAGAGCGTTTACGACCAGCTCGTGCCGCGCCTGAAGAAGGCTTATGAGAGCGTGTCGGTAGGCAATCCGCTGGAAGGCAAGGCGCTGGTCGGGCCGCTGATCGACAAGGCGGCCTTCGACGGCATGCAGAAGGCGCTTAAGGAAGCTGAGGCGCATGGCGGCAAGGTGACCGGCGGCGCCCGCGTCGAGAACGGCCACCCGGATGCCTACTACGTGCACCCGGCGCTGGTGGAGATGCCGAGCCAGGTTTCGCCGGTAACGGAGGAGACCTTCGCGCCTATCCTTTACGTGATGAAATACAAGGACTTCGACGAGGCTCTTGACCTGCATAACGCGGTCGGCGCCGGCCTGTCGTCGTCGATCTTCACGCGCGACATCATGGAATCGGAGCGCTTCCTGTCGGCGGAAGGGTCGGACTGCGGCATCGCCAACGTCAACATCGGCACCTCGGGTGCGGAGATCGGCGGCGCCTTCGGCGGCGAGAAGGAAACCGGCGGCGGCCGCGAGTCCGGCTCGGATGCCTGGAAGGCCTATATGCGCCGCGCCACCAACACCGTGAACTATTCCACCGCGCTGCCGCTGGCGCAGGGCGTGTCCTTCGACATCGACTGACACGGCGGCCATAGCCTCCGCCGTGCCGGCCCGCAAACGGGCTCGCGCGGCGGATTTTCCAGGCGTAACGTAGGCGCAGGGAACCTTTCCTCGCCGCCGGCATCCAAGCGGCGGACAAGGAGGCTGCGATGCCTGCGCTGAATACCAGACCGATCCCGCTTGAGGCCGCCAGCGACGCGGAACTCGTCGCGCATGCATTGGCGCGGGACGGGCGCGCCTTCCGCGCCATCATGACGCGCTACAATCAGCGGCTCTACCGGCTGGCGCGCGGCATCGTCGGCCGTGCCAGCGAGGCGGAGGATGTCGTGCAGGAGGCCTATGTGCACGCCTTCCGCAGCCTCGACAGCTTTCGCGGCGAGTCCGCGCTTTCGACCTGGCTGTCGCGCATTGTCATCAACGAGGCGCTCGGCCGGCTGCGCAAGCAAAAGCGCGAAGGCAAGGTGACGGATATCGAGACGGCGCAAGCCGAAATCATCCAGTTTCCCGGCAATGCCAGCGACGATCCGGAGCGGACCATGGCGCAACGACAGATCCTGCACCTGGTCGAAGAGGCCACCGACCATCTGCCCGCCACCTTCCGGGCCGTGTTCGTCGCCCGCGTCATCGAGGGCTTGAGCATGGAAGAGACGGCCGAACTGCTCGGCATCAAGCCGGAGACGGTGAAGACGCGGCTCTACCGTGCCCGCCAGATGGTGCGCAAGGAACTGGACGCACAGATCGGCCCGGTGCTGATGAACGCCTTCCCCTTCGCCGGCCGCCGTTGCGACCGCCTGAAGGATGCCGTCATGCAGCGCCTCGGCCTCGAAAGCGCTGATTCAGGAAGCTGATCGAAGGCGCTGATTTTTCGGGAACCTTCGGCTGCCTGCCGCATCCAATCGATGTCAAGCAAACAGCCCCCGCGCTGTGCGCCGGGGCAAGGAGGTTCCATGTTCATTCGTCCGTTCGCCGCCCTAGCGATGCTGGGCGTTCTCGCCGCGCCGACCTTCGCCGACGCCGCCGACAAGCCGACCGATCCGCAGATCGCCCACATCGCCTACACCGCCGGCGTCATCGACATCGAGGCGGCCAAGCTCGCGGTCTCCAAGTCGAAGACCAAGGCGGTCGTCGACTTCGCCAAGGACATGCTGCGCGACCATGAAGCGGTCAACAAGCAGGCGCTCGACCTGGTCAAGAAGCTGAAAGTCACGCCCGAGGACAACGACACCTCCAAGGCGCTGACCAAGGCGGCCAAGGCGGAGCGCGCCAAGCTGAAGAAGCTCAAGGGTGCGGCTTTCGACAAGGCCTATATCGACAACGAGGTCGCCTATCACAAGCAGGTCGACGGCGCGCTGGAGACGCTGCTGATCCCGTCCGCGCAGAATGCCGAGCTGAAAAGCCTCTTGGAAACCGGCCTGAAGATCTTCCAGGGCCATGAGATGCATGCCGAGCACGTCGCGGCCGGATTGAAGTAGGAGGCGGCGATGCGCTTCGCATGGCTTTTGCCGGCGGCGGCTGTCCTGTTTGCCGCCGGCGTGGCCTCGGCCTCCGCCGAGACGATCACGGTGACGATCGACAAGCTGGTCTTCTCGCCGGCCGAAATCAGCGTCAAGGCCGGCGACACGGTGGAGTGGGTGAACAAGGATGCGCTTGCCCACACCGCCACCGTCAAGGGCGGCTGGGAAGTGATGATCCCGCCGAAGAAGATGGCGAGCCGCGTCATGACGGCCAAGGATACGGTGGATTATTACTGCCGTTTCCACCCCAACATGAAGGGGAAAATCACGGTCGCGCCGTAAGGCGTTGTTTTTTCTGCCGCTGGCGGGCCGGTTCCGTCAGCGGTACTTCATGTAGCCGATGAAGCCGGTGATGCGCCAGCGGTCGCTCTTGCGGCAGAAATAGAGCGTCTGCCAGTTGAGCCGGTCAACGCCGCCGCCGGCGAGCTTGACCGTGCCGTCGAATTTCTTGTGGGCGACGGCGACGTCGCCGTTGATGTCGATGCGGTCCATCGACACCGCCCTGAGCAGGGCAGGGACCAGCGGTTCGCCATAGGCGATCTTCGCCGAATCCGCCGCCTGCCGCAGCCATTCGTCACGATAGGCGTCGAGCGTTGGGAAGGCGGCGTCCCAGTCGTCCTGGTTCGGCGAGTTGTGGGCGTGGATGCCGAGGAAGCGGCCGGCGTCGAAATCGCCGGACACCATGCCCCAGTCCTGCGCGGCGAAAGCTTTGAAATCGCGCGGCATCAGCATGTCCCAGATGAAGGCGCGGTCGGGGTCGTCCGGGAAGGGGCTCTGCGCGGTCATGACGTTTCGCTTCAGGTGAGTTTCCCGCGCGCGGCGACGGGCAGGATGTCGACCACCCGGTCGCCCGAGATCAGGTAGACCTGATCGTAAAGATTGATGACCGGGCAGATGTGGTCGGGCAGCACCCGCACGCGGTCGCCGACCTTGAGCCTGCTTGCCGCCGGCAGTTCCACCTTGCCGTGCTCCTCCGACAAGCCGATTACCCTGGCGCCCGCCTCGCCGACCAGTTCGGCATAGTCCGGCAGGCCGAGCGTGTCGCTGGTCAGCGCCTTGGAGCCGGCGTCGAGGATGGCGCGGGTGGCCGTCGGCCGGCTGACCACGGTTGCGAGCACGGTGGCGGCGCAATCGTCCAGTGTCGCCGCGCCCTTCGCGATCTGGTAGCGGTCCATGTAGATGTAGGTGCCCGGCCTGTATTCGGTGACGACCTGGCCTTCCGGCTTGCGCCACATGTCGGGTGTGCCGCCGCTGGTGATCGTCTCGCAGGCGAGGCCGTTTGCGGCCAGCAGGTCGCGCGTGGCGGCGAGCCAGGCTTCGGCCTGCGCTGCCTTGCCGGGTGCGGGAAAGGTCATCAGGCCGCCGAAGAAAAGGCCGGGCGCGGCGTCGATCTGCCTCGCCAGCGCGAGTGCCTCTTCCTTCGACTGGACGCCGCAGCGGCCGCCGCCGGTATCGCATTCGATCAGCACCTTGAGCGGATGGGCGGCATCGCGGAACGTCCCGGCCAGCCCCTCGATCGTGGTCGCGCTGTCGGCGGTGACGGAGAGCGTGACGCGGCCATGCAGCGCCTTCAGCCGTTCGAGCTTCTGCCGGCCGAGGATGTTGTAGGGGAGGAAGATGTCGGTCAGACCGGCGTCGGCCATCACCTCGGCCTCGCCAATCTTCTGGCAGGTGATACCTGCCGCGCCCGTCTCGACCTGCTTTTTCGCGAAGAAGGGCAATTTGTGCGTCTTGATGTGCGGCCTGAGCTTCACGCCGGCGGCGTCGGCCGCGGCCTGTGCGCGGGCGATGTTCTTCTCGGCGCGGTCGAGGTCGATCAGCACGGCGGGTGTGTCGATCTCGTCGATGGTTTTCGGTCTGTCGGTCATTTCGGTCACCCGGATGGTCGGTCGCGACTCGGCGAGTTTGAGCATGCTAGCGGCGTATCCGATGCGGCGCAGGTTTCAAGAACTTTTGGTCCAGGGGGACGACGGCAACCGCTGGACCGCCGGTGCTCGTCGCGCTATGGCCCCTCGCATCATCAGGACAGGAGATTTCGTCATGTCGCGCAAGCAGGTTTTCGGGGCTTCCCATGTGCCGCTGTCGCCCGCCGTCCGGGCCGGCGATTTGGTCTACGTTTCCGGCCAGGTACCGGTGAGGCCGGACGGCGGCATCGTCGACGGCGGCATCGAGCCGCAGACACGGCAGGTGCTGGAAAACGTCAAGGCGGCGCTGGCGCTGGCGGGTGCGACCATGGACGACGTGGTCAAGACCACGGTCTGGATCGAGGATGCGCGCGACTTTTCGGGCATGAACAAGGTCTATGGCTCCTTCTTCGCCAAGGAGCCGCCGGCCCGCACCACGGTGGAATCGCGCCTGATGCTCGATATCAAGGTCGAGATCGAGGCGGTCGCCTACGCCCCGGTGAAATAGCGTCGCCTCAGGCGACGCGGACGTAGCTGGTCATGCCCGTCTTCTGGTGCTCGATGATGTGGCAGTGCAGCAGCCAGTCGCCCGGATTGTCGGCGACGAAGCCGAGTTGCACCTTCTCGTCCGGCTGGAGAAGGTAGGTGTCCGACACCAGCGGCATCACCGGCCCGGCCGAGGACGACAGCACGGTGAAGCTCATGCCGTGCAGGTGGATCGGATGGGCGTGCGGCGTCAGGTTCTCCATGTCGAAGACATAGCTCTTGCCGAGCTTGAGTTCGGCCAAAGGTGCGGTCGGGTCCGGCGTGTCGCCCGGCCACGGCACCTTGTTGATCGCCCAGAAGCTGTAGCCCAGCGAGCCGCAGATGCTGTTTGCCGCGACATTCTCCGCCGTGGCGCTGAGCGCCAGCGGGATGTGGGTAGCCGAGGCGATGTCCGGGGCGGGAACCGGATTGGCTTCGAGCACGGCAAGGTCGCGCAGGTCGTGCTTCAGCGAGGAACCGGTGGCGCGCAGCGTCGCCAGCGCAGCCTTCTTCGTGCCCCGCACATCCCTCAGTGTGACGACGGCGCCTTCGTCGTCCGGCATGCGCACGGCGAGGTCGAGCCGCTGGCCCGGCCCGATCCGCACCATGTCGAGGGCGAAGCGCTGCGGCACCGGGTTACCGTCGATGGCGATGACGTCGGCGGCCGCGCCCTCCAGCGTCAGCGCATGGATGCGGGTGACGTCGGTGACGGCGATTCTGAGCCGCACCAGGCCGCCGGCCGGGGCGTCGTATTGCGGCTCCACCTGCCAGTTGGCGGTGCGCACCGTGCCGTAGGTGCCGGAACGGGCGGCGTCGCGCGGCCGGAACTGGGCGATGAACTGGCCGTCGCCGCCGAGCCGCCAGTCGCGCAGGTTCAGCACCACCTGCGAGTCGAACGCCGGGTCATGCGGATTTTCCACCACGATCACGCCGGTCAGGCCATGGCCCATCTGCTCCAGCGTGTTGCAGTGCGGATGATACCAGAAGGTGCCGGCGTCCGGCGGCGTGAAGGCATAGTCGAAATGGTCGCCGGTGTAGACGTAGGGCTGCACCATGAAGGGAACGCCGTCCATCTTGTTCGGCACGCGCATGCCGTGCCAGTGGATGGTGGTCGGCTCGTCGAGGCCGTTGACCAGCCGCGCAGCGAAGGGCTTTCCCTTGGTCATGCGCAGGACCGGCGGCATGCCGGCTTCGCCGTAGGTCAGGACGTCGCGGGTCGGTTCGGCCTCAGTCAGCCGCGCCGTTGTCTTCGTTGTCCTGAGGATTTTGGGGTCCGGCACGGCCAGCGCTGCGCTCACCATGTTGCCCATCGCGCCGAGCCCGAAGCCGCCTGCAGCGGCGGCCGAGGCCTTGAGAAGGGTGCGTCGCGTCAGGATGGGCATGGCCGCTCCATGGGTCACGGATCATCTTTCTAGGATCGGTGCGCGCTGCCTTCAACCGGCGCCATCGCCGCAGGCAGGTGCCGGCGGCAACCCGGAAATCTGCGTCCAGCGGGACGTTCGGTCGCGGCCGAACGGCGAACGGGATTGCCTGACGGGCGCGTGTTGGACAAACTGACACGGCGATCATGGTTGTCGGTCGTGATAGGCAGCGGCGGAACAAGTGGAAAACGAGACCGGTGCGTCAGGACATCCATACCAGCGGCATCCCGGTGCTGTGCGTATCGTGCGAGGCCCGCCATCGCGGCATCTGCGGCGCGCTGGAGCCGATCCAGCTCGTCGAGCTGGCCAGGGCATCGACCAAGCATGTGCTCGAGGAGGGCGCCGAGCTGATCGGCGACGCCGAGCCGATCGACAACTATGCGAACATCCTTTCGGGCGTCGTCAAGCTGACCAAGAGCCTGCCCGACGGGCGCCAGCAGATCGTCGGCCTGCAATTCGCGCCGGACTTTCTCGGCCGGCCGTTCAGCGAGGAAAGCGCCATCGGGGTCGAGGCGGCGACGCCGGTATCGCTTTGCTCGTTTCCCCGCCGCACGATCCAAAGGTTGATCGAGGCGACACCGGGCCTGGAACGCCGGCTGCTCATGCAGGCCTTGCGCGAACTCGACGAGGCGCGCGGGTGGATGATGACCGTCGGCCGCAAGACGGCGGCCGAGAAGGTCGCCAGCTTCCTGCTCCTGATCGCGCGCAACATCGATCCGACGCTGGACGGGGAAGGCGCGCCGGCCGGGGCGTTCGACCTGCCGTTGACGAGAGCCGATATCGGCGATTTCCTCGGCCTGACGATCGAGACGGTGAGCCGCCAGTTCACCCGGCTCGACCGGGATGGGCTCATCAGCGTCAAGGGCCGTCGGGTCGAAGTGCTCGACATGGGAAGGCTCGCGGATCTGGCCGGAGCCTGAACGACCTTTCGTCCCCAACGCCGTCCGTGGTTGTCCTTTCTGTGCGACGCCAGTTTGATCTGGATCAAAGAGGCGATGCCCGCCTGCGGTTAAAGGGGGACGAAACCACCTTCGATTCACGGGAATCGCAAAGGGAGGCGGCGCGGCAGGCAGAGGCTTGGCGTCGTCGTCAGCAACGGAGTGGCCCATGAGCTGCTGCGCGCCGGGAACCGAAGCGGCGCTCGACATTGAGGGAACGTCACCGTCGGCGCGCGAGATCGGACTTTGCGCGCGCGCCCTCGGCGACGGTGCCTATCAGGTCGAACTCTCGGTCCCCACCGTCCATTGCGCCGCCTGCATCCGCACCGTCGAGCGGCGGCTGGCCGGGCTTGCCGGGGTGACGGCGGCGCGGGTCAACCTGTCGACGAAGCGCGTCAGCGTGCGCTGGCGTGGCGAGACGCCGCCGCCGATCGCCGAGGCGCTCGCCGATATCGGCTATCCGGCGCATTTGTTCGATGAGGGGGCGGCGCAAAGGGACGGCACCTTGTCCTCGCTCATCGTCGCCACGGCCGTGGCGGGCTTCGCCGCCTCCAACATCATGCTGTTGTCGGTGTCGGTGTGGTCGGGCGCCGACGCTTCCATGCGCGACATCTTCCACTGGATATCGGCCTTCATCGCCCTGCCGGCGCTCGTCTTTTCCGGCCGCGTCTACTACCGCTCGGCCTGGAACGCGCTCCGCCACGGCCGCATGAACATGGATGTGCCGATAGTCATCGGCGTGACGCTCGCCTATGCGATGAGCCTCTACGAGACGATCAATCACGGCGAGCACGCCTATTTCGACGCGTCGGTGACGCTGCTGTTCTTCCTGCTGATCGGCCGCACGCTCGACCATGTCATGCGCAACCGTGCGCGCGCGGCGGTGCTCGGCCTGTCGCGGCTGGCGCCGCAGGGCGCCGTGGTACTCGACGCCGACGGCACACGCAGCTATCGGCCGGTCGCCGAGATCGCACCGGGAACGCGCCTGCTGGTTGCCGCCGGCGAGCGTATTCCGGTGGATTCGGTCGTCGTTGCCGGCACCTCCGATCTCGACTGCTCGCTGGTCAGCGGCGAGGGCGCGCCGCAGCCAGTAGGCGACGGCGACGAGGTGCGCGCCGGCACACTCAACCTGACCGGGCCGCTGACGCTGGTGGCGCTGAGGGCGGCGGGCGATTCCTTCCTCGCCGAGATGACGCGCCTGATGGAGGCGGCCGAGGGCGGCCGCGCGCGCTACCGGCGCATCGCCGAGCGTGTGTCGTCGCTCTACGCGCCGGTCGTCCACCTGACGGCGCTGGCGACCTTCCTCGGCTGGATGGCGGTGGACGGCGACTGGCGCAAGGCGATGACCATCGCCATCGCCGTACTCATCATAACCTGCCCCTGCGCGCTCGGCCTTGCCGTGCCGATCGTGCAGGTGGTGGCGGCGCGCCGGCTGTTCGAGAACGGCATCATGGTCAAGGACGGCGGCGCGATGGAGCGGCTGGACGAGATCGACACGGTCGTCTTCGACAAGACCGGCACGCTGACGCTCGGCCGGCCGCGCATCGTCAACCGGGCGGCGATTTCGCCCGACCTGCTGGAGATCGCGGCCGGGCTCGCCGCCGGCTCGCGCCATCCCGTCTCGCAGGCCATAGCGGCAGCGTCGTCGCGGACGGCCATTCTGGACGATGTGCGCGAAATTCCCGGCTGCGGGCTGGAAGGCCGGCGCGGCGGTGAAATCTGGCGGCTGGGCCGTGCCGAGTGGGCGCTGACCGGCGGCGGGGACGGCGAGGGGACGGTGCTTGCGCTGGACGGCAGGCTGAAGGCCGTCTTCGAGACGGAAGACGAATTGCGGCCGGGTGCTGCGGCGACGGCGGCCGTGCTGCGCGCGGCGGGCAAGGCGCTGGCGATCCTGTCTGGCGACAGCGCGCGCAACTGCCGGCCGGTCGCCGAGCGTATCGGGATCGGCGATGTCCGCTCCAGGCTGCTGCCGGCCGGCAAGGTCGCCCGCATCGGCGAACTGGCGGGGCAGGGCCGCAAGGTGCTGATGGTCGGCGACGGGCTGAACGACGCTCCGGCGCTGGCGGCCGCGCATGTCTCGATGGCGCCGGCGAGTGCCGCCGACATTGGCCGCAACGCCGCCGATTTCGTCTTCCTGCGCGAGAGCCTGGAAGCGGTGCCGCTGGCCGTTAGCGTGGCGCGCCGCGCCGGCCGATTGATCCGTCAGAACATCGCGCTGGCCATCGTCTACAACCTGATCGCCGTGCCGATAGCCATACTTGGCTATGTCACGCCGCTCATCGCGGCTGCGGCCATGTCCGGTTCGTCGCTGCTGGTGATCGCCAATGCGCTGCGGCTGAACACGAGGCGGGCGGGCGTTCGCAAGGGTGCGGCCACAGCTTCCGCGCGGCCTGCGGCCGAATGTCCGGCGCCGCTGCGATTGACATAAGGCAGAATAAAAGTGGTATTGGAAATGTATCTTTTAGCAACGGAAACGCTCCGCGCCGCCGGGTCCGCGGCCCGCCTGCGGCTGGACAAACAGTCGCTGCCTTGTATCGTTTCCGTTGAATCCGCGTCGATGCCACTGCCCGGCATCGGCCTGCAAGCTGCCTGACGGACCGAGGGGAACGCCAATGGTCAGATTTGTTTCGGGATTGACGGTCACGGAGCGGCAGGTCGCCCTTGTGGTGCTGCTGGCCCTTTCGCTGATCGGCCTGGCGATGGCCGCGGCCGGGCGTGGCGACCCGATGGGCGCGCAGGGCTTCATCGTCATGATTTTCTCCGTCGGCCTCGGCTTCGCTGTGATGTCGGGCTATTACGCGCCCGAGCCGGACGAGAGCCGGCTCTCGCGCTACTACGACGACCCGACCAAGGTCGGCATCGTACTCACCATGATCTGGGCGGTCATCGGCATGGCCGTCGGCGTATGGGTAGCGGCACTGCTTGCCTGGCCGGACCTGACCTTCGATGCCGCCTGGGCGAGCTTCGGGCGGCTCAGGCCCGTGCATACGTCCGGCGTCATCTTCGGCTTCGGCGGCAACGCGCTGATCGCCACCTCCTTCCACGTCCTGCAGCGCACGTCTCGGGCGCGCCTGCCGGACCAGTTCACGCCGTGGTTCGTGCTGATCGGCTACAACCTGTTCTGCATCGTGGCGGCCAGCGGCTACCTGATGGGCGTCACCCAGTCGAAGGAATATGCCGAGCCGGAATGGTACGCCGATATCTGGCTGGTCATCGTTTGGGTGGCCTATTTCCTGCTCTACCTGCGCACGCTGGCGCGCCGCAAGGAGCCGCATATCTACGTCGCCAACTGGTACTACATGGCCTTCATCCTGGTCGTGGCGGTGCTCCACATCGTCAACAACCTGGCCGTGCCGGTCTCCTTCGCGCATGCCAAGAGCTATTCGCTGTTCTCCGGCGTGCAGGACGCGATGACGGAGTGGTGGTACGGCCATAACGCGGTCGCCTTCTTCCTCACTTCCGGCTTCCTCGGCATGATGTACTACTACCTGCCGAAGCGGGCGGGGCGGCCGATCTTCTCCTACCGGCTGTCGATCATCTCGTTCTGGGGCATCACCTTCCTCTACATGTGGGCGGGTTCGCACCACCTGCACTACACGGCACTGCCGCAATGGGTGCAGACGCTCGGCATGACCTTCTCGATCATGCTCCTGGTGCCGTCCTGGGCTTCGGCGGGCAACGCGCTGGCGACGCTGAACGGCGCCTGGCACAAGGTGCGCGACGATGCCACGCTGCGCTTCATGATGGTAGCGGCGGTGTTCTACGGCCTGTCCACCTTCGAGGGCTCGTTCATGGCGATCCGGCCGGTCAACTCGCTCTCCCACTATACCGACTGGACCGTCGGGCACGTCCATGCGGGTGCGCTGGGCTGGGTGGCGATGATCACCTTCGGCTCGATCTACGCGCTGGTGCCGTGGATGTGGAAGCGCCAGGCGATGTATTCGTCGAGGCTGGTCGAGGTCCACTTCTGGTTGGCGCTGGCGGGCACCATCGTCTACGTCTTCGCCATGTGGAACTCGGGCATCATCCAGGGCCTGATGTGGCGCACCTACAATGACGGCGGCACGCTCGCCTATTCCTTCATCGACTCGATGGTGGCGATGCACCCCTACTACATCGCGCGTGCTTTCGGCGGCCTGCTGTTCCTGTCGGGTGCGGTGGTGGGAACCTACAATGTGTGGATGACGATCCGCGCCGCCCATGCCGAGGCGGCGGCGGGCGAGACGGGTGCCGACGTGCCAATCGCGGCCGGCAGTGGCGCCATGCAGGCGGGAGAATAATCATGCCGGAATTCTTCCACCGCAAGATCGAGCGTAACGCCATCGGCTTCGTCGTCGCCATCGTCGCCGTGGCGTCGATCGGCGGCCTGGTCGAGATCGCGCCGCTGTTCACCATCCACCAGACGGTCGAGGAGGCGCCCGACATGCGTGTCTATACGCCGCTGGAGCTGGCGGGCCGCAACATCTACATCCGCGAGGGCTGCTATGCCTGCCATTCGCAGATGATCCGCACGCTGCGCGACGAGGTCGAGCGCTACGGGCCGTATTCGCTGGCGGTCGAATCCAAATACGACCACCCGATGCTGTGGGGCTCGAAGCGCACCGGGCCGGACCTTGCCCGCATCGGCGACAAGTATTCCGACGCCTGGCATGTGCGCCACCTCATCAACCCGCGCGACGTGGTGCCGGAATCGGTCATGCCCAAATATGGCTGGCTGGCGCGAAATGAGCTGCGCATAGAGGATCTCGGCGCGCATCTGGTGGCCCAGCAGGATGTCGGCGTGCCCTATACGCAGGAGATGGTCGACAACGCCACGCGCGACGCCTACGGCCAGGCGACGCCCGATACCGATGCCGCTTCGGGCGTCAGCGAGCGCTATGGCGCCGCAACGCAGGTCCGGGCCTTCGACGGCGATCCCGCCCGCGTCACCGAGATGGATGCGCTGGTCGCCTACCTGCAGATCCTGGGCCGGCTGACAGAGGCGCCCTACAAGCAGTCGGCGGCGGCAGAGGCAGGGGAGTAGCGCCATGGAGATCGCCCACGACGCCGTCGTCGCCTTTTCCAAGAGCTGGGGGCTGTTCTACCTCGTCGGCTTTTCGCTGTGCGTGGTTGCCTATGCCTACTGGCCCGGCAACCGCAAGGCTTTCACCCACGCCAAGATGAGCGTGCTCGACGACGATGACAGGCCTCTTGGGGACAGGCCGCTTGGGGACAGGCCGCTCGGGCCGGAGGCATGACGATGGATCTCGGCAAGCAAGACCCCGTCACCGGACGCGTGACCACCGGGCACGAATGGAACGGCATCGAGGAACTGGAGACGCCGATTCCGAGGGTCGTTTTCTTCTTCCTCGGCGCGGCTTTCCTGGTTTCCGTCATCTGCTGGTTCCTCTATCCGACCTGGCCGCTGATCTGGACCTACAGCAAGGGCCTGCTCGGCATCGACCAGCGCGTGACCGTGACCGAGCAGGTCGAGCGGGCCACGGAAGCGCGTTCGGTCTGGACGGCGCAGGTGCTGGACAAGTCCTATGCCGACATCGAGGCCGATCCGGCGCTGATGCACCTGGTGACGGAGACGGGCCGCACACTGTTCGTCGACAAGTGCGCCGCCTGTCACGGCGTCAACGCCACCGGCGGGCCGGGCTTCCCCGATCTTGCGGCCAAGGCCTGGCTGTGGGACGGGGAGCCGGAGGCGATCGAGGAGACGATCCGTGTCGGCATCAATTCCACCAACGACGACACCCGCACCTCGCAGATGCTGGCCTTCGGCCGCGACGGCATCCTGCCGGCCGATGAGGTCGGGGACGTGGTCGCCTATGTGCGCTCGCTGTCCGGCCTCCAGCCGGCCGAGGGCGACGCGGCGCGCCTCGACAAGGGCAGGCAAGTGTTCGCTGACAACTGCGTCGCCTGCCACGGCGAGGACGCCAAGGGCAACAAGGACGTCGGCGCGCCCGACCTCACCGACGCCAACTGGCTCTACGGCAGCGATGTGCAGAGCGTCTTCTCCACCGTCTATTCCGGGCGGCAGGGCCATATGCCGAACTGGGGTGCCAAGCTGTCGCCGCTCGATATCAAGATCCTGACGCTCTACGTCCACACGCTCAAGGGAGCGGAAAATTGAGCGCCGGGCTGGCAGGAGGCGCTACGCCCGTCCGCCGCAACTGGCGGCTGATCGCGATTTCCATCGCGGCGGCGGTCATGGCGGTCTTCGTCGCCGCCAACGCGCATTTCATCTATGTCGCCTTCACCTCGCAACCGGACTGCGTGCCGCATGCGAAGGCGGCGGGGACGGCAAGCGGCGCCTTGCGCGCGGCGGATTCGGCATGTTGAAGGGGAGGCGGTCATGACGCATGTCGAGCAAAGCGAGAGGATCGTTCCGCTGGCCGAGCAGCGCCGGCGCCATCTGCCGTGGACGGCTGCGTTCGGCTGGCTCGGCGCCGGCTGGCGCGACCTTCTCAACCGGCCGGGGCCGAGCCTGGCCTATGGGGTCGCGGTTTTCCTCGTCTCGCTGGTGATCGTGTGGGGCCTGTTCGCGTTCGGGCTGGACTACATCCTGTTCCCCGCGCTCGCCGGCTTCATGGTGATGGGGCCGCTGATCGCCATCGGCCTCTATGCGAAAAGTCAGGCCATCGAGGCGGGCAGGCCGTTCAGCCTGTCCAGCATGCTGTTCGTCAAGGCGAAAGCGGGCGGGCAGGTGCTGTTCATCGGCGTCATCCTCACGCTGCTGATGCTGTTGTGGATGCGCGCGGCCGTCATCGTCTATGCGCTGTTCTTCGGTCTGCGGCCCTTCCCGGGGCTCGACCATGTGGCGCAGATGCTGTTCACCACGCCGACCGGCTGGGCGATGCTTCTGGTCGGCTCGGTCGTCGGTGGGCTGTTCGCGGCCTTCTCCTTCGCCATCAGCACCTTCTCGGTGCCGATGCTGCTCGACCAGGATGTTGACGCCTTCACCGCCATGGGCACCTCCATCTCGATGGTGTTCCGCAACCTGCCGGTGATGATCGCCTGGGGCGTCATCGTCCTGGTGCTTTCCCTTCTCGGCGTCGTGACCGGGCTACTCGGGCTGATCGTCGTCTTTCCGCTGCTCGGCCACGCCACATGGCACAGCTACAAGGCGATCAAGTGAGCGCTTCGCGCGCGGCTTGTCTGCGAGGCCGCGCCTTGCCCTGCGCGGCGTGAGATGGGCAGCCTCGTCTTCCTGATCCCGATTGCGCTGCTTCTGGGCGCGGCGGCGCTCGGTGCCTTCCTGTGGTCGCTGAAAAGCGGCCAGTACGAGGATCTCGACGGGGCGGCCGAGCGCATCCTGATCGACGACGAGGAGGGCGAGGGGCGGCGGGAATCCGATCCTGACCTCAGAGATCGAGGCACTCCTCGCTGACGAGGTTGTTCCCGGCATCGACGACAGCGCGCCAGACCGAGCGGCCGTTGCGCACCGTCAGCCGCCGCAGTCCTTCGTCGTCGCCGATGCCGATCTCGACCTGGCTGGTGATCTGGCCGAGGCGCATGCGGCGGCGCAGTTCCCGCTCGTCCAGCGCCAGCTTCGCACCGAGCAAAGCTGGGTCGAGGAGGAAGTCTCCCTGCTCGTCACAGGACAGTATCATCGGGCTCTTTGATCCATCGCAACGTTGCGACAAGGTGCCTTTAAACATAGATTGACAATATATCTTTTGGCTGAAAAGGTCCATCCGGAATTGGATGGATCGCGCGATGAAGGACGTCATGCAAGAGCAGGGGAGGCGATCGTGAACGGCGCCGCGCTCTCGCGCTGGACGATGGCGTATTTCGCCGCCGCGTTCGGCCTCCTGATCGTCGCCGAGGCGCTGATGGCATGCGGCTACGGCTTTCCCGCCGTGGCGGTCGAGGCGCCCGAGACGCTGGTGCTGGTGCATGTCACGGCGATCGGCTGGCTCAGCCTTTTGATGTGCGGAGCGCTGTTCCAGTTCGTTCCTGTGCTGGTCGGCCAACCCTTGCGGGGGCGGCGCCTGGTTCTCCCGGCGTTGCTTTGCCTGCTTGCCGGGCTCGCCTGCCTGCTGGCCGGCTTCCTGTCCCTGTCGGGGGTCGTCGAGATCGGCTTTCCCGTGCTCGGCTGCGCCGCGGTGCTGCTCGCGGTCGGGTTCGCTCTGGTGGCGACGGCGCTCGCGCGTACGCTGTGGAGCGCCCGGCGCACCGGCCTGCCGATGCCGGCGCGTTTCGTCGCCGTCGGCCTCGCCTGCCTCGCGGCGGCGGTGCTGCTCGGCGCGGTCTTCGCGCTGACCTTCGCCGGCCTGCTGCCGACGACCGATGTGGTGGGATGGGGCCTGCCGGCGCACGCCGTCGCCGGTTTCGGCGGCTGGCTGACCTTTACTGCCGTCGGTGTCAGCTACCGGCTGCTGCCGATGTTCATGCTGGCGCCGGAGACGGAGCGGGCGACGACGCGGCTTGCCTGGTGGAGCGGCGGTGTCGCCCTTTTCCTGGCGGTTCTCGCCGCTCCCGCCGAACGCGCCTTATCCGGCTCGGATACATCCCTCGCAATCGCCGGACTGCTCGGTTGCGTTGCGCTGGCATGCTACGGCGCCGACCTCGTTTTCTTCTATCGCCGCCGCAAGCGGCGGGCGATCGAGTTGAACAGCCGCTCGGCGGTCGGTGCCTTCGCCTGCCTCTGCCTGACGGCCGTCCTGGCCGTCGCGATGGCCGTCATGGGTGAGGCCGCCCGCCATGTCGGCGCGCTGGTTTTCCTCGCCGCCTACGGCTGGCTGGGCGGGCTCGGCCTGTCGCAGCTCTACAAGATCGTGCCCTTCCTTACCTGGCTGGAATGCTACGGCCCGGTGATGGGTCGCAAGCCGACGCCCAGGGTGCAGGACCTCGTCGTCGAGCGCCGCGACGGGCCGTGGTTCATCCTCTATTTCGCCGCCGTCCTGGGCGGCGCGGCGGCCCTTCTGGCCGGCAGGCCAGAGCTGTTCAGGCTGGCGGCGGTGGCGATGCTCACCGCAACGGCGGCCATCGGCCTGGAACTGGTGCTGGCGCGCCGGCTGTTCAACGTCGCGCGGGAGAAGCGCCTGCCGGAGGGCACGGTGCGTCCGCATCTGTTCTTCGCCGCGCAACGCTGAGACGACCAAGGAGATCGACATGAGCGCATCCTATCTGGACCTCGACGTCCGCCCCATCCTGCGTGACGGCGGCGAGCCGTTCAGCGCCATCATGGAGGCGGTCGGCGCGCTGGCGCCTGGCCAGAGCCTGCGCCTGCTGGCGACCTTCAAGCCGCTGCCGCTGTTCCAGGTGCTCGGCGCGCGCGGCTTCCAGGCGGCGGCGCGCGAGATCGGCGGCGGCGACTGGGAGGTCATCTTCACGCCGGCCGGCGCGGCGGCGCCCGAGCCGGAAGCCGCCGCCACCGCCGACGATCCGCGCGGCTGGCCCCGGCCCGAGGTGGAACTCGACAACCGCGACCTCGACCCGCCCGAACCGATGACGCGGACGCTTGAGGGCATCGAGGGGCTGTCGCCCGGCCAGACGCTTGCCGCACTTCTGCCGCGCGAACCGCTGTTCCTGTTCAACGAATTGCGCGCGCGCGGCCATTCGTGGCATGGCTTTACGGAACCGGAAGGGCATTACCGCATCGTCATCCGTCGTGGCGGGCAGGCGCCGTCATGAGCGGGCAGGCGGCGGCGACGCCGACAGGGACGCTGGCGGAGGCGGTCCGCCGGGCGCTCGGCATGGTCATCGACCCGGAACTCGGCGAGAACGTCGTCGACCTCGGGCTGATCTACGACGTCGTGATCGCCGACGGCGGCGTGGCGCTGATCCAGATGACGACGACGACGCGCGGCTGTCCCGCGTCCGGCTACCTCGAGGAGGCCGTGCGGGAGGCGGCGCGCGCCGTGCCCGCCGTCAGCCGCGTCGAGGTGTTCATGACCTACGAGCCGAAATGGACGCCCGACATGATGAACGATGAGGCGCGGCGCAACCTCGGACTGACCGGCAGGAGAAGACTATGAATGTGGTAGACAAGCGGGTGATCGTCGTCGACGGCGTGCCGCTTCCCAGCATGCTCGACGAGCGGATGGTCCGCGACGTCGTGTACGGCTTCTATGACAAGATCCGGGCCGACGACATGCTCGGTCCGATCTTCAACGGCGCGATCGCCGACGAGGAATGGTCGCATCACCTGGCCAAGATGTGCGATTTCTGGTCGGCGACGCTCTTGCGCACCTCGCGCTATCAGGGCAGGCCTTTGCCGCCGCACTTTGCCCTGCCGGGCATCGGCGAGGAGCATTTCCGGCGCTGGCTGACGCTGTTCAAGGCGACCGTCCAACAGCTTTGCCCGCCGCCGGTGGCGGCGCTGTTCTTCGAACGGGCGCTGCGTATCGCCCACAGTTTCCGGCTCGCCATCGCCTTCAATCGGGGCGAGGATACGATGGACGTGCGGCCGATCCTGGCCGAGTCCCTGTGAAGCGGAACCCGGTTCGATGCGGCTGACCAATTTTTCCGACTATGCGCTGCGCATGCTGATGTACGCCGCCTCGGCGGGCGACCGGCTCATCACCATTGAGGAGGCGGCGCGCGTCTTCGGCGTGTCGAAGACGCATCTCAACAAGGTGGCGAACACGCTGACGCGCGCCGGATTCCTGAAATCGGTGCGCGGCCGCTCCGGCGGGCTGACGCTCGGGCGGGCGCCGCAGGATATCTGCATCGGCGACGTCATCCGTCTGACGGAACCGGACTTCGCGCTGGTCGAATGTTTCGCCACCGGCAATCAGTGCGTGATTACCCAGCGCTGCAAGCTGCCGCGCATGCTGAACGACGCCATGGCCTCCTTCCACGCCACGCTGGACCGCTACACGCTGGCGGATATCGCGCTGATGCCGCGCGATTTCGGTTCGCGCGTGCCGCCGCAGCACCTCGAACAGGCGGCGCCGTGACATGGCTATCCCGCGCACCCGGCCGGGCAATTATCCGGCGGTTCTCT
Source organism: Ollibium composti (assembly GCF_004801285.1). Taxonomy (GTDB): domain Bacteria; phylum Pseudomonadota; class Alphaproteobacteria; order Rhizobiales; family Rhizobiaceae; genus Mesorhizobium; species Mesorhizobium composti. The sequence goes on along the minus strand of NZ_SSNY01000004.1, from coordinate 124,944 downwards.
CCTATGGTTTCAGGCCGTTCTTCCTGCTGGCCTCGTTGCAGGCGGGCGGCGCCATCCTGTTCTGGCTGCCGCTGTTCTACGGCGACCTCGATACGCAAAGCGCCTTCGCGCCGGTGGACTGGCATATCCATGAGATGCTGTTCGGCTACCTGACGGCGGTCGTCACCGGCTTCCTGCTCACTGCCATCCCCAACTGGACCGGCCGCCTGCCGGTGCAGGGCACGCCGCTGCTTTTGCTGGTGCTGCTGTGGCTGGCCGGACGGATGGCCGTGTTCTTCTCCGGTCCCTTGGGCTGGCTGCCGGCCGCCGTCGTCGACTGCGCCTTCTTGTTGGCTGTGGCCGCAGCCGCCGCCATCGAGATCGTCGCGGGGCGTAACTGGCGCAACCTCAAGGTGCTGGCGCCGATCAGCGTGCTGTTCGCCGCCAATGTCGTCTTCCATGTCGAGGCGCATGCGCTCGGTGCGTCCGATCTCGCCCGCCGCCTCGGCATCGGCGCTGCCATCGTGCTCATCATGGTGATCGGCGGGCGCATCATCCCGAGCTTCACCCGCAACTGGCTGGCGCGCGAGAATCCGGGCCGGCTGCCCACGCCCTTCGGCCGCTTCGATGCGGTGGCGATCACCATCTCGGCGCTGGCGCTGGCGGCGTGGGCTTTCGTGCCGGAGCGGACCGGCACCGGGGTCGTGCTGGTGGCGGCAGCAACGTTCAACGCCGCCCGGCTCGCCCGCTGGGCCGGATACCGCACCACGCGCGACCCGCTGGTTCTGGTGCTGCATGTCGCCTATGCCTTCGTGCCGCTCGGGCTTCTTCTGGCCGGCTGTGCCGCGCTGGCGCCGGGCAGCGTGCCGGAGGCGGCCGCCGTCCATGCCTTCGGTGTCGGCGCCATCGGCTCGATGACGCTGGCGGTGATGACACGCGCCACGCTCGGCCATACCGGCCGCGACCTCAAGGCGAGCGCCGGCACGGTGGCGATCTATGCCTGCGTCGTGCTTGCCGCGTTGCTGCGCATCCTTGCCGCCTTCGATCCCGGACGAGACATGCTCATCCATGCCTCGGCAGGGCTTTGGGCGGTGGCGTTCCTCGGCTACGCTGCGCTTTACGGCGGCATGCTGGTCAGCCCGCGATTGAAGGCCCGCCAGCCGAACCGCGCCCCGGCGTGAACGCTCAAATCGTGGAGATGGGAACGATGACCTCGCACCAGCCTGTCGAAAACCACATCGAGGCAATCGCGCGGGAGGCCTACGACCGCTGCCATCCGGGCGATACGTTCGAGGCGCTGAAGCGCCGCGCGCCGTTCTCGAAGGAGGATCGCGGCCTGCTGCAACAGTGGCTCGCCTTCGCCGGCGAAAAGGCCGGCGTGGCCGCCGGCATCGAGGAAGACGGCTTCGGTCCCCAGCCTTAGGCTTTTTGCTTACGCATGTCTTTGTCCCGAAACCGGTTTCCACTTTCGGGAGACATGCGTTAATGATAGCCGATGTCGGCGCGCACCTTGCCGCGGAACACCCAGTAGGACCAGCCCGTATACATGAGGATCACGGGCAGCAGGAACAGCGTGCCGACGGCCAGGAAGGCCTGCGTGTTGTCGGCCGAGGCGGCTTCCCACAGCGTGTAGCGGTGCGGCACGATCATCGGCCACAGGCTGATGGCGATGCCGAGGTAGGAGAGCAGGAACAGGCCGATGGCGGCGACGAAGGGCAGGGCCTCCGCCTTGCCGTTCAGCGCGCGCCATTCCACCAGCGCCAGCAGCGCCGTTACGATCGGGACCGGCGCGAGATAAAGGATGTTCGGCCAGGTGAACCAGCGCGCGGCGATGTCTGCGTCCATCACCGGCGTCCAGATTGAGACGATGGCGACGGCGGCCAGCACGCCGACGAAGCACCACTTGCCCAGCCGCCTTGCCCAGTCCTGCAACGCGCCTTCGGTCTTGAGGATCAGCCAGCCGGCGCCGAGCAGGCCGTAGCCGGCGATCAGCGCCAGCCCGGTCAGGATGGAGAAGGGGGTGAGGAAATCCCATGACGAGCCGGCGAAATGGCGTCCGTCCACCTCGAAGCCCTGGATGAAGGCGCCCAGCACCAGCCCTTGCGCGAAGGTGGCGATGGTCGAGCCCCAGGCGAAGCCGTGGTCCCAGAAGGTCTTGTGGGCGGCGTCGCGGAAGCGGAACTCGAAGGCGACGCCGCGGAAGACCAGCGCCAGGAGCATGACCAGGATCGGGAAATAGACGGCCGGGATGATGATGGCGAAGGCGAGCGGGAAGGCGGCCAGCAGCGCCAGCCCGCCCAGCACCAGCCATGTCTCGTTGCCGTCCCAGATCGGCGCGATGGAATTCATGACCATGTTGCGCGAATCCGTGTCCGGAGCGAAGCCGAATAGGATGCCGACGCCGAGGTCGAAGCCGTCGAGCACGACGTAGAAGCAGACGCCGAGGCCGAGGATGAGCGTCCACAGCGGCACGAAGTCGAGAGCCAGCGGGGTCATGACCGGTTCGCTCCTTCTTCACGCGGCAACGCCCTGACCGGCAGGCCCGGCCGGCCGCTCTCGATCTCTTCGATTTCGTCGTCCGCTTCGTCCGGTCCCTTCCTGACGAAGCGCGCCATGATGAAGAGGCCGGCGGGAAAGATGACCAGATAGGCGACCATGTAGCCGGCCAGCGAAATCAGCACGTCGGTGCCGGTCAGCGACGGCGAGACGGAATCGGCGGTCCTCAGCAGGCCGTAGACGGTCCATGGCTGGCGGCCGACTTCGGTCGTCGTCCAGCCGGCGAGCACGGCGACGAAACCCAGCGGCGCGATCCACTGGCAGGCGGTGAGATACCAGCCGGTGGTGAACAGCGTGCCCTTCCAGCGCAGCCACCAGCTCGCCGCCACCATTACCAGCATCAGCACGCCGATGCCGACCATGATACGGAAGGAGAAGAAGGGGATGGCCACCGGCGGGCGCTGGTCGCGCGGGAAGTCCTTCAGCCCGCGGATCTCGCCGTTGATGTCGTGCGCGAGGATGAGGCTGCCCAGCAGCGGTACCTGGATGACGTAGCGGTTCGTCTCGTTCTCCTCGTCGGGGATGGCGAAGAGGTTGAGTGGCGCGCGGCTTTCGGTGTCCCAATGCGCCTCGATGGCGGCGAGCTTGGCCGGCTGGTAGTGAAGCGTGTTGAGGCCGTGCAGGTCGCCGAGCAGGATCTGCGCCGGCACCAGCACTGTGAGCAGCCACAGCGTCATCGACAGCATGCGCGAGCCCTCGGCGACGAAGCGGCCACGGCGGATCAGCCAGGCGGCGACGCCGACGACCACGAAGGCGGTGGTGACGTAGAAGCCGACGACGGTGTGGCCGAGCCGGTAGGGGAAGGAGGGATTGAAGACGATCTCCATCCAGTTCCGCGGGAAGAAACGGCCGTCGATGAGGTCGTAGCCGGCCGGCGTCTGCATCCAGCTGTTGGCCGACAGGATCCAGAAGGAGGAGAGCAGCGTGCCGAAGGCCACCATCAGAGCGGCGACGAAGTGCGCCCAGCGCGGCACCAGCTTGCGGCCGAACAGAAGCACGCCGAGGAAGGCCGCTTCGAGGAAGAAGGCGGTCAGACCCTCATAGGCGAACAGCGGCGAAAGCACGTTGGCGGTGGCGTCGGAGTAGCGGCTCCAGTTGGTGCCGAACTGGAAGGGCATGACGATGCCGGAGACGACGCCCATGCCGAAGGAGACGGAGAAGATCTTGATCCAGAAGGAGGATATGCGCAGGTAGATGTCGCGCCCTGTGAAGAAGTTCAGCCCTTCCAGAACGGCGATGTAGGAGGCCAGCCCCACGGTGAAGGCCGGCAGCAATATATGCCAGGCGATCACCCATGCGAATTGCAGACGCGACAGAAGAAGCGGATCGAGTTCCATGGCTTGGTCCCGATGCTGATCGTACGGCGAAACGTCGGCGACGAAGATAGCGCTATCGGGACAAGGGGCAAGTCGCCTGGCGCGCCCCTTGTGTCGCGCGGCGTTCCGCCACGGTGGGTGCGACAACGGCGCACAGGGCCTCGCGCAAGAGCTTGATCCGCATCAAGTTGGCGGAGGGCCGGGTGCGATAATCTTGGACGAAAGCGTGCCGTTGCTGTCGGAGACTTTGCGGCGCGATGGAGCGGACCGGCCCGCATCGCGTTGAGAGGCAGGGCGTGCCGGCATCTGCCTCGTCGCTTTGCAGGCGGCGCGCCGACGGAGTGAGTCATGTTCGAGGATCGCAGGGAGGCCGGCCGGAAACTCGCCGCCGCGCTTGCGAAGTTGAACCTGCGCGATCCGGTCGCGCTGGCGCTGCCGCGCGGCGGCGTGCCGGTGGCGGCCGAGATCGCCGGAGTGCTGGCGGCACCGCTCGATCTGGTGATCGTGCGCAAGGTCGGCGTTCCCGGCAATGCGGAACTGGCTGCCGCGGCGATCGTCGATGGCGAGCCGCCCGATATCGTGCTCAACCGCGAGGTGATCGAAGCATGCCGGCTGAGCGACGACAGCCTGGCCGCGCTGGTGGCGCGCGAGCGGCCGGAGCTTGCGCGCCGTCGCGCCGTCTATCTCGGCAAGCGGCGACCGGCTTCAGTTGCGGGCAAGACCGCGATCCTGATTGATGACGGTGCGGCCACGGGAACGTCGATGAAGGCCGCCGGGCATCCGCGCGCTATGCCCGGATCATGACTGTCCACACAAGCCAGGGAGGGTGCCATGCAGATCAGGACCATGTCGAGGCTGGAGTGCACGAAGGTGCTGGATGAGCATCGGCTGTGCCGGATCGCCTGTTCCAGGGACGGGCGGCCCTATGTCGTGCCGCTCTATTTCGTCCGCGACGACGGCTATCTCTACGCCTTTTCGATGCCGGGCCAGAAGATCGACTTCATGCGCGCCAATCCGCTCGTCTCGGTGGTGGTCGAGGAACACGGCCCGAACCGGCAGTGGAAGAGCGTCGTGGTCGAGGGGCGCTACGAGGAACTGCCGGACCGGATCGGCTTCAAGCAGCAGCGCGAACGCGCTTGGTCGCTGCTCAGCCACTATCCGGACTGGTGGGAGCCGGGCGCGCTGAAACCGGTCCTGCCGCCGGTTTCCGACCATTCGCCGCACATCTTCTTCCACATCCTCGTCGATCAGGTGTCGGGCCGGGCGGCGGAGTAGACCGAGGCTATGCGAAGTTGATGGAGACCTCGCCGTGCGGGCCGAAATCGGCGGCGATGCGGTCGCCGGGGCGCGTTTCGACGGGGCGCACGAAGGAGCCGGACAGCACCACTTCGCCGGCGCCGATCTCCATGCCGTAGGTGTGCAGGCGTTCCGCCAGCCAGACGATGCCGCGCGCCGGGTGGTCGAGCACGCCGGCGCCGAGTCCGGTCTCCTCGACCTCGCCGTTGCGGGAAACGATGGCGCCTACCCAGCGCAGGTCCGTCTCGCGTGGGCCTAGCCTGCGGCTGCCGGTGACGAGGCCGGCATTGGCGGCGTTGTCGGCGATGGTGTCGAAGAATGTGCGGATTTTGCCGGTTTCCCGGTTCATCCGCTCGATGCGGGTGTCGAGGATTTCCAGCGAAGGCGTGACGTAGTCGGTGGCGTCGAGCACTTCGTCGATGGACACGTCCGGCCCCTTCAGCGGCGCCTTCATGACGAAAGCGATCTCGGCCTCGACGCGCGGCTGGATGAAGCGGCCGGCGGGCACCGTGCCGCCGTCGACGAAAACCATGTCGTCGAACAGGATGCCGGAATCCGGGATGTCGATGGCGAGCGCCGATTGCATGGCCTTCGAGGTCAGGCCGATCTTCCAGCCGATGCGCTTCAGCCCGCTCGCCTGCTTGCGCTTCACGAGGGCGGCCTGCACGGCATAGGCGTCGTCCATGGTTGCGCCGGGGAAGTCGAGGCTGAGCAGGCGGATCTGTTTCCGATCTTTCTCAGCCTCGAACAGGCGCCGCGCGGCATCCTCGATCTGGTCGGGGGTCATGCCGTTGCCTCATCCATCACGCCGTTCCTCAATACGCCGATCCCGTCGGCCTCGACCTCGATCACGTCGCCCGGTTTCAGCCAGACCGGCGGGTCGAGCCGGGCGCCGGCGCCGGTCGGCGTGCCGGTGACGATGACGTCGCCCGGTACCAGCGTGGTGAAGGTGGAGACGTAGGCGATGATCTTGCGGAAGGAGAAGATCATGCGGCCGGTGCGGTCCTGCTGGCGGACTTCGCCGTTGACGCGCGTGGTGAGCTTGATGTCGGCGATCTGCGCCTCGTCGGCGAACGGCACCAGCCATGGGCCTATTGCGCCGGTACGGTCGAAGTTCTTGCCTTGGGTGACGTTGAACTTGGCGTGCCGCACCCAGTCGCGGATGGTGCCCTCGTTGCACAGCGAAAGGGCCGCGATGTGGCCGAGCGCGTCCTTCTCGGCGATGCGCCGGCCGGGTTTGCCAATGACGATGACGATCTCTCCCTCATAGTCGAGCTGCGGCGATTCCGGCGGGCGCACGAGGTTTTGTCCATGGCCGACGAAGGAGCGCGGGAAGCGGATGAACAGCGACGGATTGGATTGCGCCGCCTGTCCGTCCTTGTACTCCTCGTTGCGGTCGGGGAAGTTGACGCCGACGCAGATGATCTTTTCCGGCGCCGGCACCGGGATTTCGTAGGCGATGTCGGCCTCAGCGAAGTCCGGAGACAAGGTGGCGGCTTCCTCACCGAGACGGGTGAGCGCACCGGCCTCGACCGCTTCGCGCAACGTCGGCCATTTTGCGCCGTGGCGGGCGGAAAGATCGATCACGCCCTTGTCGGTGACGGCGCCGTAGCGGGTCCGGCCGGCGGCGGTGAAGGTGGCGAGGCGGGGGAGAGTCATGGTGCTGTTTCGCCGGTTTTGAGAGTTTCTGGAAATGGCGTTCCACCCCCACCCCTAACCCCTCCCCTCAAGGGGGAGGGGAACTTGGGCGCGGCAGCTTCCCCTCCCCCTTGAGGGGAGGGGTTAGGGGTGGGGGTGCAGCGACGTTCCAAATCCACCATCGATAATCTCACGGCGCGACGATCGGCGTCGCTGCAAGATCGGAATCCCGCGGCGTTACCCCTGCAAACACACTGCCTTCCTCGAACCAGCTTCGCGGCGCCGGCGCGCCCCACAGCGTCTGGCGCTGCGGGTCCTTCAGGTCCCAGCGGATCGGCTCGAGGTCGGGATCGACGGTCTGGTAGTCCGAGCAGTAGATCTCGATGCGGTGGCCGTCCGGATCGCGGATATAGAGGAAGAAGGCATTGGAGATGCCATGCCGGCCGGGGCCGCGCTCGATGTTGGAGATGTAGCCTGTGGTCGCCATCAGGTCGAGCAGGTCAATGATGTTGAGCGGCGTCGGCACCCAGAACGCGACGTGGTGCAGGCGAGGGCCCTTGCCGTTGGTGAAGGCCATGTCGTGCACGCCGCCCTTGCGGTGCAGCCAGGCCGCCCATAGCCGTTTCGTCGCCTCGTCCTCGGTGTATTCGGTGACGCGGAAGCCGAGTTCGGCATAGAAGGCGGCCGATTCGTCGACATTGGGCGAGAAGCAGTTGAAGTGGTCGATGCGCAGCGGCTTCACGCCCTTATAGAGCGCGTATTTCTGGTGGATCGGCGGCAGGCGGTCCATCTTCGAATAGAATTCCAGCGGGATGCCGTGCGGATCGCGCGTGCGGAAGGTGCGCGACTGATAGGGCCGCTCCACCCATTCCACCGGCAGGTCCTTCGCCTTGAAGAAGGCTTCGGCTCGGTCGAGGTCTTCTTCCGAATAGACCTTGAAGCCGAGGTCGCGCGCTTCAGCCTTCTCCCCCTTCTTCAGGACGATGCAATGATGGCCGCGTTCCTCCAGCGCCCGCAGGTAGATGGCGTCCTTCGTCTCGTCGGTCACCTGAAGGCCCAGCGTGTCGACGTAGAAGGCGCGGCTCCTGGCCAGATCGGTGACGACCAGTTCGACATGGGAGAGCCGCACGATGTTGAAGGGCGGGTAGAGATTGTGTTTCGGCAGCGGCATGGTTCTTCCCTCGAAAACGATAGCAGCCCGGAAGCGGCGTCAGCCGCCGAGCTTGGCGATGGCATGCGCCCCGGTGGCGAAGGCGATGTTCTTCGTCTCCATGTAGAAGTCGAAGGACCAGTCGCCGCCGTCGCGGCCGATGCCGGAATTCTTCACGCCGCCGAACGGCGTCGGCAGATGGCGCACGTTCTCGGAGTTGACCCAGATCATGCCGGCTTCCAGCGCTTCGGTGAAGCGCAGCGCGCGCGTCACATCGGCGGTCCACAGGTAGCCCGTCAGGCCGTAGGTCGTGTCGTTGGCGATCTCCAGCGCTTCGGCCTCGTCCTTGAAGGGGATGGCGGTCAGCACCGGGCCGAAGATTTCCTCGCGGGCGATGCGCATATTGTTGTTCGCGCCGGTGAACAGGGTCGGCCCGACATAGCAGCCGCCGCCCGGACCCTGGACCTTCTCGCCGCCTGCGGCGACGGTGGCGCCCTCTGCCTTGCCGATGGAAATGTATTCGAGAACCTTCTTCTCATGCACCGGATGGATCAGCGGACCGACGACGGTGGCCGGGTCGAGCGGGTGGCCGACCTTGATGCGCCTGGCCTTCTCGGCCACCAGCGCGGTGAACTTGTCGTACACGGAAGCCTCGACCAGCAGGCGCGAGGAGGAGGTGCAGCGCTCGCCGTTCAGCGAATAGATCATGAAGACGGCGGCGTCGGCGGCGCGCTCAAGGTCGGCGTCGGCGAAGACGATCACCGGGTTCTTGCCGCCGAGTTCGAAATGCACGCGCTTCAGCGTTTCGGCGCCCTGCTTCATGATCATCGAGCCGGTGCGGCTCTCGCCGACGAAGCCGATGGCCTTGATGTCGGGGTGCTCGGTCAGCGCCTTGCCGGCATCCTCGCCCATGCCGTTGACGAGGTTCCATACGCCCTTGGGCAGGCCGGCCTCCTCGGCGATCTCGACCAGCAGGCGTGCCGTCAGCGGCGAGAACTCGGCCGGCTTGTGGACGACCGTGCAGCCGGCGGCGAGCGCCGGCGCGATTTTCCAGGTGGACAACATGAAGGGCGTGTTCCACGGCGTGATGACGCCGACCGGGCCGATGGGCGCGCGCGTCGTCATGTTGACCTGGCCCGGTCCGTAGAGGGTGCGGCCGTCGCGGGCGGAGGGCGCGCGGTCGGCGTAGAAGCGGAAGTTCTCGGCGCCGCGAAGGGCCGCCTTGGCCATGAACTTCAGCGCCTGGCCGGTGTCCATGCATTCGACGAAGGCGATTTCCTCGGCACGGGCGACGATGGCGTCTGCGATTTTGTGCAGCAGTTTCTTGCGCGCGTCGCCGGGCATCGCGGCCCAGTCGCGGAAGGCTGCCTTGGCGGCTCGCGCGGCGCGGTCGATGTCCTTGGACTTGCCGTGCGCGACTTTCGCGATCGGCTTGAGGTCGATGGGCGAGATTGTCTCGAAGGTCGTGCCGTCGGATGCCGGCACTGCTTCGCCGCCGATCTGGTTGAGCACGCCGTCCTTGCGGAAGCGCTCGAGATAGGCTTCGGCCTTCTTCAGATTGTCGTCGAGTGCGCTCACGGTGGCCTCCGTCATTTGCCCCGCAGGCGCGGGTGGATGGCATTCTTCTTCCAGGAAAGCTCTGCGTCGATCTCGCGGATCTCCAGCGAAAGCGCGAAATGCGGCGTGGCGAAAAGGTTCGCCAGATGGTCGGTGACGGCCGCGAAGATCGCCTCGCCAGTGCGCTTCTTTTCCTCCGCGCTACGGCCCTTGCCGATGCGGAAGTTCATGTCGATGAAGCCGTTTTCGGGTAACCGGTCGGCGATCGCATAAGCTTCGGCGCGGAAGGCGCGCACGCGCACCGCGCCGGGCTCGAACAGCCCGGTGTCGAGAATGGTGCGGGAAACGAGCGTGCACAATTCGCCCATGTCGACCGAGGCGTCGAGATTGGCCGAATATTCGATCGCCATATGCGGCAAGGCTTCCTCCTCGCAGCATCGCTGCCGTTCTTAGTTAACGTGTGAATTACATCTTGACGCGCGACTGTCAAGGTTCTTCTCTTGTTAAGAGGATGGCGCGTGCAGGATTGCCGCTTGCGGCGCGTGTCGGATATAGCGTGTCCGGTGTTCGGTTCCTTTTTGGGGACCATCGTTGCCCGGAGGGAATTTTGCTACCGCCCAGCACACGTCGCTCGCTGCCGATGGCGCTGCTTCGCGCCCGCGAGGTCATCATGGCGCATTTCCGGCCGATGCTGGCGCGCCACGACATCACCGAGCAGCAATGGCGGGTGCTGCGCATGCTGGCGGAGGCCGGGCCGCTGGAGGCGACCGAACTCGCCAACCAGGCCTCCATCCTGCCGCCCAGCCTGACGCGCATCATCAAGGCGATGGAGGAGCGCAAATTCATCACCCGCAGCCGCGTCAAGGACGACGGCCGCCGTGCACGGCTGGCCATCAGCCCGGCCGGGCTGGCGCTGATCGAGGAACTGGCGCCGGAGCGCGTCGCCATCTACGACGCCATCGAGAAGCGGTTCGGGGTGGAACAGCACGAAAAGCTGCTCGACATGCTGGACGGGCTGATCCAGTCGCAGAACGGGGAGTTGCCGTAGGCAGCAGGCCCCGGCTGGACGATGGTGATGTTGCAACGCTTTAGGCGCGAGCTTCTCTTCGCCGCCTCGCCCTTCGCTACGGCTCCCGGCGTTCGAGCCCTTTGAAAGGTCCACCGGACCTTTCAATTCGCCTGCGGCGAACCGGGCTCTCACCCCCCGAAACTCCCCAGCGCGGTCGGCTGCATGTAGTTGCGCCCGACATAGAGGAGTGCGGCTTCCTCCGAGCCGTGGCGGATGTCGACGACCCGGCCGAACATGACGTTATGGGTGCCGACCCTGTTCACCGCCTCCGTCACGCAGTCGAAGGAGACGATGGCATCCGACAGCGCCGGCTGGCCGGACGCCATCACCTGCCAGCGGGCGGCGTCGTAGCGCTCGCCCATGTCGCTGATCGCGCCGGCGAACTTGGCCGCCAGATGCTGGTGCGCCTGCGTCAACACGTTGACGCAGAAGCGGCGGTTGGCGAGGAAAAGGCCGGTCTGCGCCGAGCGTTCGTTCATGCACACGAGCAGCGTCGGCGGATCGTCCGAGACGGAACACATGGCGGTTGCTGTGAAGCCGCCGCGCCCGGACGGGCCGTCGGTGGTGATGATGTTGACCGGGGCACAGACCCTTGCCATGGCGTCCCGGAATTCCAGCCTGGAAACCTGCGCCTGCATGGCCGCCTCCTCAGCGCTGGCCGTGCTCAAGCGGCGGCAGCCAGGTGTCGCCGGTCCAGCCGTTCTCGTCGTAGTCGGCCATACAGGTGTCGACCAGCGCTTCCATCTCCTTCATGCGGCCGCCGCGCTCGGCGCCCTTCAGCACCTGCAGGCGCACCTCTTCCGGCGCGCCGGCATAGTTCAGCTCGTAAAGCGCGTGGCGGCCGCCGAACTCGGTGCCGGTGGCATCCCACAAAAGCTTCATGATCTTGATGCGCTCGACATGGCCCATGTCGTTGGAGCCGCGCACATATTGCGCCAGATAACGGTCGATGTCGGGGTTGGAGAAATCCTTCGCCGAGGAGGGCAGGTAGATCAACCCGGAAGCGACGACCTTGCGCACCGTGTCGATGACGCGCGGATAGGCTTCCGACATGAAGGTGCGGTAGGCGAGCGCCGATTCCAGGTTCGGCAGCACGGCGCCGTTCGCCCACGGGATCGGGTTACGCGCCATGGCGTGCGAGAAGCTCCAGAACATGTGGCGCAGCGCGATGATCTCGCCCAGTGCCGCCTGGTTGCCGCGAAACGCGTCGCCGCCGGTGGCGCGCAATGCCTTGGCGAGCAGGCCGGCGAGGAAATCCAGCTTCACGGCAAAGCGCGTGCAGCCCTGGAAGCAGTAGCCGTGCATGAAGCCCGAGGCCGGGTGGAACGACAGGATTTTTTGCGCATCGCGCAGCACCAGTACGTCCTCCCAGGGAATGAAGACGTTGTCGAGCACGAGGATGGCGTCGTTCTCGTCGAAGCGCGACGACAGCGGATAGTCGAAGGGATGGCCGACGGTATTGGCGGTCTGCTCGTAGGAGACGCGGCAGAACATCTTTATGCCCGGCGCGTTCATCGGCACGATGAACATCACCGACAGCGACGGGTCTTCCGTCACGGTGGCCGAGCTTTGCGCCAGGAAATTGTAGTGGGTCAGCGCCGAGGACGTCGCTACCACCTTTGCGCCCGACACCCAGATGCCGGCGTCGTTCTCCTTGGTGATGTGGACGAACACGTCCTTCACCTGTTCGGCCGGCTTGTGGCGGTCGATCGGCGGGTTGACGATGGCGTGGTTCATGAACAGGACCGCTTCCTGCGCCCGTTTGTGCCAGGCGCGGGCGTTGTCCTTGAACGGGCCGTACCAGTCGGCGTTGGCACCGAGCGTGTTCATCAGGGCGGCCTTGTAATCGGCGGTTCGGCCCATCCAGCCATAGGTCATGCGCGACCAGTGGGCTATCGCGCCCTGCTGGGCGACGAGATCGTCCACCGAATGGGCGACGCGGAAATATTTGTGCGTGTAGCCGCCCGAGCCGGTGTCGGTCGGCGCGGTCAGCACGTCCTGCTGGGCGGGGTCGTGCAGCGCGTCGTAGAGGCGGGCCAGCGAGCGCACGGCGTTGCGCATGGCCGGATGGGCGGTGACGTCGGCGATGCGCTCGCCGTTGATATAGACCTCGCGGCCGTCGCGCAGGCTCTCCAGATATTCGGCCCCGGTGAACGGGCGCCTGGTGTCGGCGCGAAAATCTTCCGATCGCATCGTGTTCCTCCCTGAATGGAGTGAAGAGTAGCGCCTGACGCCATGCTGGTTTATGGAGGAAAGGACAAAACCGCTTGGACTTTTTCGGGCGCCATGGATCGCGACGCCATTCCCGAATTCTTCGTCTACGGCGTACCGGCGCGCCGGCTCGCCGTCGGCTTCGTCCATGTCGAGACGGTGCGGCAGCGTGAAAGCATCCACCGGGGGCAGGTGGCGGCGCACCGGCACCCGCAGATGGCGCAGATCACCTTCTGGACAAGTGGGGCCGGCGTCTACGCCATCGAGGACGAGACATGGACTTTTTCGGCGCCGACGGTGAGTTTCGTGCCGGCCGGCATCGTCCACGGCTTCACCATCGAGCCTGGCACCGACGCCATCGTCGTCTCGGTGGCGGAGGACGCGCTGGCGGCGATCTCCGGCCAGTCGCTGCTTGCGCTGGACCAGCCCGCCTTCGTTTCCGGCCATGGTGAGCCGGTTCTGTGGGACAAGCTCGAACAGGCGGTGCGCACGATCCAGTCGGAGTATCGAGACGCGCTGCCCGGCATGGAGACGGTGCTGCCGCCTATGATCGCGGTGGCGCTGTCGGGTATCGCGCGGCTGGCGTCTGAACGGCAGGCGATAACGCTGCCGGCGCCGGTGGCGCTGGCGGGGCGGCTGCGGCGGCTGGTCGACCGGCATTTCCGCGACGACTGGCCGGTCGAGCGCTACGTCGCCGAACTCGGCAGTACGCGCCATCTGGTCGACAGGGCTGCGCGCGAGGTGCTGGGCGTCGGCGTCAGACAGGCGGTCGGCGAGCGCCGGCTGGTCGAGGCCAAGCGGCTTCTGCTGTTCACCGTGCGCGCGGTGGAAGACATCGCCTACGATTGCGGCTTCAACGATCCGGCCTATTTCTCGCGCTTCTTCCGGCAGGCGACCGGGCTTTCGCCAGCGGCGTGGAGGCGGGAGCATCTGACGCTGCCGACGCGCGATTAGCAACGATGGCGCTGCCCCTCACCTGGCTGCCGCCATCCTCTCCCCGTAAACGGGGCGAGGAGAACTGCCTCTGCCTCGCCGCCCGACCTGCAAGGGGGGAGGTTGGCGAAACCGGTGATGATGGAGCTCCTCGCCCCGTTTACGGGGAGAGGATGGCGGCAGCCAGGTGAGGGGCGGCATCGCCAGTTCGAAATGTCCGGAGATGCAGCGTCAGTTTACCCCGCCGCCCGCAACCCCGCGTCCAGCCCTTCAGCGATCCTGGCCACGTCCTTTGCCGTGATGACCAGCGGCGGCGACAGGATGATCATGTTGCCCGATACGCGCAGCATGACGCCGGCTTCGTAGGCGGCGTCGGCGACCTTACCCATCGTCTTCTTGTCGGCCGGCTTCTTCGTCGCGCGGTCGGAAACCAGTTCGATCCCCGCCATCAGGCCCTTGCTGCGCACGTCGCCGACGAGGGCGTGCCTCGCCTTCAGGTCTTCCAGCGCCTTCGCCAGTTCGGCGCCGCGCGCGGCGGCGTTCTCGTTGAGTTTCAGCCGCTTCGTCTCGGCAAGGGTCGCGATGCCCGCCGCACAGCCGACCGGGTGGCCGGAATAGGTGTAGCCGTGGCCGATGGCGCCGAAGCTGGTCTTGTCGGCCTCGAAGACGTCGGCGACCTTTTCAGAGATCAGCGTCGCACCCAGCGGGAAATAGCCGGAGGTGATCGCCTTGGCGATGGTCATGAAATCCGGCTTCACCCCCCAAAGCCTGGAGCCCGACCAGGCGCCGGTGCGGCCGAAGGCCGTCACCACCTCGTCGGCGATCAGCAGGATGTCGTGGCGGTCGCAGATTTCGCGCACCAGCGGCATGAAGGTTTCCGGCGGCACGATGACGCCGCCGGCGCCCAGCACCGGTTCCATGATGAAGGCGGCGATGGTGTCGGCGCACTGGAAGGCGATCTCCTCCTCGATGGCACGGGCGCAAAGCTGCGCCAGCCTGACTGGATCGGTTTCGTCGAACGGGTTGCGGTAGGTCCACGGCGCCGGCGTGTGGAAGACGCCGGGCAGCAGCGGTTCGTAGTTACGGCGGAAATTGGCGTTGCCGTTGACGGATGCTCCGCCGAAATGGGTGCCGTGATAGCCTTTCTTCAGCGCCAGGAACTTCGTCCGGTCGGCCTGGCCGCGGATCTTCCAATACTGGCGCGAGAGCCGGAGCGCGGTTTCCACCGAATCGGAGCCGCCCGAGGTGAAGAAGGCGCGCATCATGCCTTCCGGTTCGAACCATTGCGTCAGCTCGTAGGCGAGTTCGATGGAGGGGCCGGTCGAGGTGCCGCGAAAGCCGGAATAGTAGGGCAGGGCGGATAGTTGGTCGGCGATGGCCTTCTTGATCGGGTCGCAGCTGTAGCCGAGGTTGACGTTCCACAACCCGCCGACGGCGTCGAGCACGGTACGGCCTTCGATATCGGTCACCTCGGCACCTTCGCCCTTCATGATGACCTTCGGCGGGTTGCCACGCATCTCCGCCGGATGCGCCATCGGGTGCCAGATCGGCTTGGCGTTGTTTTCGACGAGGAAATTGGTGTCGCGCATGGACGTGCTCCGAAGTTTTGGCGAGGGGGTCCAAAAAGGAAAAACTCTTTTGAGGCTTTCATCTCAATAGCCTCAGGAAAAAGCGATGCCGAAATGGCCGAGAGCCTCGGCATAGGATTTGGCGGGTTGCGCCACATCGAACCATACCGCGCGCATGCCGGCGGCCAGTGCGCCGTCGACGTTGCGTTTCTGGTCGTCGACGAAGACGCAATCCTCGAGCGGCAGGCCGAGCGCGTCGCCGGCCGACTGGTAGGCGCGGGCGTCGGGCTTGAGGACGCCGGTATAGGTGGCGTCGACGATCGTCTCGAAGAGCGAAAGCAGCGGCAGGCGCGCGCGAAAATCGGCGCCGTAGAACAGGTCGAGCTCGTTGGACAGGATGGCGAGACGGACGCCGGCCGCGTTAGCGGCGCGGATGGCGCGGTCGGCTTCGGGCCGCACCACGGCTTCCGGTTCGGCGCCGCGCGCCCGGCGCACGAAGGTGGACATGTCCGCCCAGTCTTCGCCGACCAGGGCGCCGACTTCGCGTGTGCGCGTCTTCCAGTAGTCGCGCTCGCTGATTTCGTCGGCCTGCATGGAGCGCCACAGCGGGTCGTTGGCGGGGTCGAACGGCCCGCGCCATGCAAGCGTTCCGGCTCTCAGCCCGAGCGCCCGTTCGGTCAGGGCATGCGTTTCGAATAGCGTCTTCGTCACCACGCCGCCGAAGTCGAGAACGAGGGCCTTTGGATGCGCGCTCATGCAGCCGCCTCGCCCTTGCGAACACCCGGCGCAACGATGCCTTCGGCAACCCAGCGGTCGAAGATCTCCAGCGCCTTTGCGGCAAAGGCGGGGTCGTTGATGTGGCCGGCAACCTCATGCATCTCGACGGAACCCGGAACGGCGGCGCGCATCTCGTCGACGAAGGCGGTGAGCGCATCGGGTTCGTGGAGCGGCTCTCCCTGCTGATCCCACTGCTGGATGCCGCCGGCGGGCAGGATGAAGGCGGTCGGTGCGGTGGCACCCGCCAGCTTGGCGCCGATGGCGCGGGCGATCTCACGGCGCGTCGGCCCGTCGGAGGTGACGGAAGCGAGCAGCCGGTTGTGGGCGTGGTAGGGGCGCTCGGCGAAGCGCGGCGGCACCGGCTGCCAGGTCGGGAAGTCCACCATGTCGACGGCACCGGGCGCAACGATCTGCGGGATGCCGGCGCGGCCGGCGTTCTCCAGCCGGTCGGCGCCGGAGCTGACGACCGAGCCTGCATGGTGGTTGGCGAGTTCCTGCAAGGACAGGTCGAAGACGGCGGCAAAGCCGCGCTGGGCGGCGATCGCTTCCAGCGCGCGGCCACCCATGCCGGTGGTGTGGAAGACGACGACCTCGTAGCCGCGCCGCTCCAGTTCCGGCTTCAGCGTCACCATGTAAGCGAGGCAGCTCTTGCCCAGCGAGCTCATGCCGATCACCGGCCGGTCGGCCGGCGGGACGACAGCGGCCTTTGCTGCGCCGACGACCGCGCCGCAAGCCTGCGAAAGCACGGCCTTGCAGGCGCCGTTCAGGCCGTAGAGGCCGCCTGCCCACAGGATCATCATCAGATCGCCGGCGATGCGCTCGGGCGGCACCAGATGCGAATAGGCGATGGTGGAGACGACGAACTTCGGCACGCCCAGCGGCAGCGCAAGCGCCACGTCCAGTGCAAGGTCGGTGCCCATGGTGCCGCCGAGGGCGATCATGCCGTCGATTGCGCAGCGCTCGTGCAGTGAGCGTGCGAGGTTCGCGGCGCCTTTCGCCATCAGCGTCATGGCGGTGTTCTCGTCGCCGCTGGCGGCGATTGCCTCGATCGTGGTGCCGGCCGCAGCGGCCACGGCGTGCCTGTCATGGTCGGGCACATAGGGCGGATCGCCGAGCACGGAAACGTCCATCATGACGGCGCGGCCGCCGACGGCCTCGATGCGTTCGCGCATGAACAGCAATTCGTCGGCCTTGGTGTCGCCGGTGCCGATCATCAGGATGCGGGGTTCGTCCTTCAAGCCCTTGGCCTCCGTCGTCATGCCTGTTTGAGCTGCGGCGTCGCGCCGCCGCCGTAGAGCCGCTCGCCGATCTCTCGACCGGCCGCAGCCACCAGCATGCCGTAGCGGTCGAGGTCGCCACGGGTGACGCGCGAGCGCGGCGCGGCGAGCGCGATGGCGCCGGTCGCCAGGCCGGCCGCGTTGAGGATGGGTGCGGCGGCGCTGTCCACACCCTCCTCGAAGCCCTGCGAGCCGATGGAGTAGCCGCGCCGGCGGGCGTCTTCGACGTGGCTCGCCAGCGAGGCCGGATCGACGATGGTGTGCGGCGTGTAGATCTCGAAGCCGCCGGTCATCGCAGCGGCGCGCACGCGTGGCTCGGCAAAGGCGAGGAAGGCGATGCCGGAAGCGGTGGCGTGCAGCGGCAGCTGCTCGCCCAGCGGCACGAAGATGCGGTTGGCCCTGGCGGATTCCACCACATGGACGGAGACGAGGCCGCGCCTGGAATGCTCGGACAGGTGCGCCGTTTCGCCGGTCGCGGCGGCGAGCCGTTCGACCACCGGTGCGCCGGTGCGCAGGAAGGGGAAATGTGCCTCGCGCATCAGCGCCAGCCGCGCGATACCGGCGCCCAGCCGATAGAGACGGGTGCCGCCGTCCTGCTCGACCAGGCCGTTGTCGATGAGGGCGACCAACAGCCGGCGCGTCGTCGCCTTGTCGAAGTCGGCGGCGCGGGCGATGTCGGCCAGCGCCATCTCGGCGCCGCCGCTGCCCAGCACATCCAGCAGCGACACGGCTTTGCCCACCGTGCTCATCCCTGCGCTCCTCCCAAATTACTTAACGCGCGAATTAACTTGACAGGTTCGGCGTTCCTTTGCAAGTCTATATGCGAAATGCCGTTGAAAATAATGAAACGACGCGAGAATCGCGCGGCGGCACAGGGAATGCTCGGATCCGGCGCGAGGCGCCTGGCAGGAGGGAGGCAGACATGACGACGATCGATACGGACAAGACAGTGCCCGCGGCGGGCGAAGCGAATCGGCTGCGCCGCAACAGCCTTGGCGTTGGCGCCGTGACGTTCCTGGTGGTGTCGGCGGCGGCACCGCTGACGGCGGTGGCCGGCGGCGTGCCGCTTTCCATGCTGATGGGCAACGGCGCCGGCATTCCCGGCACATTCCTGCTTGTCACTCTCCTGCTGCTGATCTTCGCCGTCGGCTACGTCGCGATGGCGCGGCATGTTGCGAACGCCGGCGCGTTCTAAGCCTATACGGCCCGGGGCCTGGGTGGGAACCTCGGCGGGGCTGCGGCGCTGATCGCCATCCTCAGCTACAACTGCATGCAGATCGGGGTGTTCGGCCTGTTCGGCGCGGCGACATCCGGCCTCTTCGCCGGCTGGGGCATCAACCTGCCGTGGTGGGTGTGGTGCTTCGTCGGCATCGCGCTGGTCGGCGTGCTCGGCTACCGCCGCGTCGACCTGTCGGCGAAGATCCTGACCGTACTGGTGCTGCTCGAATATCTGGTGGTGCTCGTCGTCGACGCGGCGATCCTGTTCAAGGGCGGCGACGCGGGGCTCAGCCTGGCGCCCTTCACGCCGACGCAGATGCTGTCCGGCTCGCCGGCCATCGGGCTGCTGTTCTGCTTCGCCGCCTTCATCGGCTTCGAGGCGACGACCATCTATTCGGAAGAGGCGCGCGCGCCGGCGCGCACGGTGCCGCGCGCCACCTACATCTCCGTCCTCATCATCGGCCTGTTCTACATGTTCACCAGCTGGCTGATGGCGAACGGCGCCGGCATCGACAAGCTGGTGCCGACGCTGCAGGGGCTGCAGGACCCGACGACCTTCCTGTTCAGCCTGTCCGACCGCTATGTCGGGCCGCTGCTCACCCAGCTCATGAGCATCCTGTTCGTGTCCTCGCTGTTTGCCGGCGTCACCGCCTTCCACAACGGCGTCGCCCGCTACTTCTACGTCGCCGGCCGTGAGAAGCTGCTGCCGGAAGCGCTCGGCGTCACGCATCCGCGCTTCCAGAGCCCGCATGTCGGCTCGCTGGTGCAGACGGCCATCGCCGTCCTGGTGATCGCGCTGTTCGCGGCGACCGGGCAGGACCCGGTGCTGGCGCTGTTCTCCTGGCTCACCAATGTCGGCACGCTGGGCATCATCGTCCTGATGGCGCTTACCTCGGCCTCGGTGGTGGCGTTCTTCGGACGCAACCCGTCGCTGGAGCCGAACGCGCTGAAGTCTAAGGGGCTGCCGACGCTGGCGGGACTTGCGCTTCTGTTCATCATCTTCCAGATCGTCACCAATTTCGGCAATCTGTCGGGCGCGTCCGGCGTGCTTGGCTGGTTCCTGCCGTCGCTGGTGCTGATCGCCGCCGTGGTTGGCTATCTTCTGGCGGTTGCGCTGAAGGGGCGCGATGCGGCAGCCTTCGCCCGCCTCGGCAGCCAGCAATTCTGACGGAGATCATCTTGGACCAGTCCGCTATCGACCGCCTGCGCACCCTGCCTGTCGGCGACCAGCAATTGTGGATCGGCGGACGTCGCGTGCAGGCGGTCGAGGCGCGCGCTCTCGATGTCGTCAGCCCGATCGACGGCCGCGTCATCGGCAGCATCGCCGACGCCGGCACCGAGGATGTCGACCGTGCCGTGGCCGCCGCCCGCGCTGCGTTCGACAAGGGTGCGTGGTCGCGCCCCGCTCCCGCCCAGCGCAAGAAGGTGCTGCTGAAACTCGCCGACCTGATCGAGAAGAATGCGCTGGAACTCGCCGTTCTCGGCGTGCGCGACAACGGCACCGAGATCGGCATGGCCTACAAGGCCGAGCCGCTGTCGGCTGCCGGAACCTTCCGCTACTACGCCGAGGCCATCGACAAGGTCTATGGCGAGATCGCGCCGACCGCGCCGGACGTGCTCGGCCTCGTCCATCGCGAACCGCTCGGCGTGGTGGGGGCAATCGTGCCATGGAATTTCCCGATGATGATCGGCGCCTGGAAGGTGGCGCCGGCGCTCGCCGCCGGCAATTCGGTGGTGCTGAAGCCGGCGGAGGCCGCGTCGCTGACGCTGCTCAGGCTCGGCGAACTGGCGGCCGAGGCGGGCGTGCCGGAAGGCGTCTTCAACGTCGTCACCGGGCGCGGCAGCGTCACCGGCGAGGCGCTCGGCCTCAACATGGATGTCGATGCGCTGGCCTTCACCGGCTCGGGTGCTGTCGGCCGGCGGCTGCTCGAATACTCCGCCCGCTCGAACCTCAAGCGCGTGCATCTGGAACTCGGCGGCAAGTCGCCCAACATCGTCTTCGCCGACGCGCCCGACCTCGACAAGGCGGCGAAGGTCTCGGCCTTCGGCATTTTTCGCAATTCCGGCCAGGTCTGCGTGGCCGGCTCACGGCTCCTGGTGCAGGCGTCCGTCTACGACGCCTTCATGGACAAGCTCGTCACCGTGACGAAGAAGATGAAGGTCGGCGACCCGCTCGACCTCGGCACCGATGCCGGCGCCGTCACCAGCGCCGAGCAGCTTTCCAAGGATCTCGGCCATGTCGCGGACGCCGAGCGCGAGGGCGCGCGGCTCGTCGCCGGCGGCCGACGCGTGTTGGAGGAGACGGGCGGCTTCTACATGGAGCCGACCATCTTCGACGAGGTGGCGCCGTCCATGCGGCTGGCGCGGGAGGAGGTGTTCGGCCCGGTGCTGGCGGTGTCGCGCTTCGAGGACGAGGCGGAAGCGGCGCGGCTTGCCAACGCCACCGTCTACGGGCTGGCCGCGGCGGTGTGGACCGCCAACCTTGCCACCGCGCACCGCATGGTGCGGGCGATCCGCGCCGGCGTCGTCCACGTCAACACCTATGGCGGCGCCGACCTGACCGTGCCGCTCGGCGGCTTCGGCCAGTCCGGCTTCGGAAGAGACAAGTCGCTGCATGCGTTCGACAAGTATACCGACTTGAAGACGGCGTGGATTTCGCTGGCTTGACAGGGAGACGCTTCCTCCCCCTTGAGGGGGAGGGGAACGTCGGCGCCCTTCATCTTCGCCACGCTGCCTTCCGGCCCTGGCCATTGTCAAAGAACTGACCTCGATTGGTGAGGTCGGGAAGACGGCGGTCATCGAAACGCTGCCGAATTTTATGAAACTGCGATCCGAAGACCGCCGTCCGGCGATTTCTGTTCCCGTCCGTTCCGCTTCACCGCAGCTCACGATGGCGGCATTTGCGCCGACACCGGCCGAAGCTTGCAGCGCTCGTCCAGCGCACACGGGCCGTAATACCCGTAGGGGAACCCTTGGACGGAAC
Source organism: Ollibium composti (assembly GCF_004801285.1). GTDB lineage: Bacteria > Pseudomonadota > Alphaproteobacteria > Rhizobiales > Rhizobiaceae > Mesorhizobium > Mesorhizobium composti. Next base: position 103,416 of record NZ_SSNY01000004.1, on the reverse strand, counting down.
CTCCCCGGGCGGTTGCTTACGTTGAGCAACCACCGGAGGCGCCGGTCCCTTCCCACGCAATCACCGTCGCGACCGGTGTTCCCATGGAAGGAACTGCGGCCGAGTATGAAGTGGGTTTAGGAGAGGGGGATAAGTTTCGGGAAGATTTTTTGTGAAGGCCACTTCACTTCGCCATCCACGGGCAAGCCCGAGCGCAGCGAAGGGCGCGACCCGAGGATCCATGCCTGACCATCGATGAAAGGTGAGGCGGCGCAGAACGATATGCCTTCCCCACCGTCTCATGCGGCCAAGCCCTTCAGGCATGGATCCTATGGTCTTCGCGACGGCCTTCGGCCTGCTTCGCCATAGGATGACGACGGAGGTGGAGCAACGCTCGCCTCCGCGCTGGAATGACGAAGGAACGGGAAGCCGCCTTGCAACGGCGAAGGATGGCTACCGCCCGAGGATAAACTCCGCGCAGCGGTCGGCGATCATGATCGTCGGGGCGTTGGTGTTGCCGCTGGTCAGACGGGGCATGATCGACGCGTCGCAGATGCGCAGGCGAGATACGCCGCGCACGCGCAATTGCGGATCGACCACAGCCTCCTCGTCCGTGCCCATACGGCAGGTGCCGACCGGATGATAGACCGTCTTGGCCGTCTGCATGATGTGGTCGACGATCGCCTGTTCGGGCAGCTCGTCGGCTGCGCCCGGCTTCAGTTCCTGGCTGACGACCGCCTGCAGGGCGGGCTGGCGCAGGATTTTTCGCGCGACTTTCACGCCGGCGACGAGCCGTTCGAGATCGTCCGGTTCCGACAGGAAGCCGGTGGTGAAGCGGATCGGCTCGTTCGGATCGCGCGAGCGCAGTTCCACCTTGCCGCGCGACTTCGGCCGCAGAACGCAGGGGTTCAGTTCCATGCCGTGTTGCTCGACCGAGCCGTGCACGGCGTTCTCGATCATCACCGGCAGGACATGAAACTGGATATCGGGGCGGCCGTCGCCGTCGGTGTCGAAGAAGCCGCCGCTCTCGACCACGTTGGAGGTCAGCAGGCCGGTGCCGAACAGCATGTATTGCAGGCCGTGGCGCAGCGCCTTCAGGCCCTTGTCCTGGCCGAGCAGCGAGACCGGCAGCTTCGTTGCCGCGTAGACGGGCGTTGCGACATGGTCCTGCAGGTCGCGGCCGACGCCCGGCATATCGCGGACGACAGGAATGCCGAGCGCCGCCAGATGCGCCGCCGGACCGAGGCCGGACAGCATCATGATCTTCGGCGTCGCCAGCGCGCCGGCCGCCAGGATCACTTCTTCCTTCGCCGAGGCCTGCACGGTGCGGCCGTCGGCCGTGGTGTAGGACAGCCCGCTCGCAGCGCCGTTCTCCAGCGTGATCGCACCGACCTGAGCTTCGGTGACGAGGGTAAGGTTGGGGTTGCCGGCGAGCGGCTTCAGGAAGACGGTCGCCGCCGACTGGCGCACGCCGTTCGCCGTCGTCGTCTGATAGAAGCCGACGCCTTCCTGCCGCTCGCCGTTGAAGTCGTCATTGTAGCGGTAGCCTGCCTGTTGCGCCGCCTTGACATAGGCGAGCGACAGCGGATGCCGATGGCGCGGATCGGAGACGGGCAGGGGGCCTGTCGTGCCGTGCAGCGGGCCGTCCCGCCGCTCGTTGCGCTCCAGTCGCCTGAAGACGGGCAGCACGTCGTCCCAGCCCCAGCCGGGACAGCCGAGGTCGCGCCAGCCGTCATAGTCCTCGCGCTGGCCGCGAATGTAGAGCATGGCGTTGATCGAAGAGCCGCCGCCCAGCGTGCGACCCTGCGGGATCGGCAAGCGCCGCCCGCCGACGCTGGCTTCGGGTTCGGACTCGTAGATGAAGCTGCGCTTCGTGCCGATGACCTTGGCGAAGGTCGCCGGCATATGGATGAACCGGTCGTCGTCGCGCGGACCGGCCTCGATCAGCAGCACGCGCTTGCCGGCGTTGACAAGGCGATTGGCGACGGTGCAGCCGGCCGAGCCGGCGCCGGCGACGATGTAGTCGTAACCCGAGGCCTCCGTCGCTTCACGCATAGCGCATGATGGCGGTCTTGACTTCCAGGTAGCTGTCCAGCGCGGCCTTGCCGTGCTCGCGGCCGATGCCGGACTGCTTGAAGCCGCCGAAGGGTGCCGTCGGGTCCAGCGTGTTGTGCGAGTTGACCCAGACCGTGCCGGCCTTCAGGCCGTGGACGGCGGTCATCGCCTTGCCGAGGTCGCGCGTCCACACCGAGGCGGAAAGGCCGTAGCGGGTGTCGTTGGCGAGGCGGATCGCCTCGTCGAGGTCGGCGACCGGCATCACCGCGACGACCGGGCCGAAGACCTCCTCGCGCACGATCTCGGAATCGGGCCTGACGTTGTGCAGGATGGTGGGGGCGATGTAGTGGCCTTTTGCGGGCACGGCACGGTCGCCGCTGACGCGCTCGCCGCCGGCTTCCAGCGCGCGGTCGAGATAGCCCAGCACGCTCTGCCGATGCCTGGCCGAGACGACCGGGTTGATCTGCGCGGTCTCGTCGCGGCCGGCGCCGAGCGTCATGGAATCGGCGATTTCGGCCAGTCGCGCCAGCGTGCGGTCGTAGATGGATTTCTCGATCAGGATGCGCGAGGCCGAGGTGCAGACCTGGCCCTGGTTGAAGAACATGCCGAGCCCCGCGACCAGCGGCTCGATGCCGTCCTCCATGTCGGACAAAAGGATCATCGGCGACTTCGAGCCGAGCTCCAGCGTGAAGCGGGCGATGCGCTCGACGGCGGCGTGGCCGACGCGCTTGCCGACCGAAGTCGAGCCGGTGAAGGTCAGCTTGTCGATGCCGGGATGGTTGATCAGCGCCTCGCCGGTGACGGCGCCGGAGCCGGTAACGATGTTGACGACGCCGGGCGGGAAGCCGACCTGTTCGACCAGTTCGGCTAGGCGCAGCAGGCCGAGCGGCGTTTCCTGCGGCGGCTTGAGCACGATGGTACAGCCGGCGGCCAGCGCCGGCGCGATCTTCCACACGCCGATCATCAGCGGAAAGTTCCACGGCACGATGGCGCCGACGACGCCGACCGGCTCCATGACGGTCATGGCGTGGTGCTTGGCGCCAGGCGGCACCGGGATCGCCACGTCCATCGTCGCGCCCTCGATCTTCGTCGCCCAGCCGGCATAGTAGCGCAGCCAGTTGGCCGAGCCGCCGGCCGACAGCATTTTCGCGACGCCGATCGACTTGCCGTTCTCGATGCTCTCGATCTCGCCGAGCAGGTCGATGTCGGCTTCGACGGCGTCGGCGAGCTTGAGCATCAGCCGCTCGCGCTCGACGCCGTGCATCTGGCCCCACGGCCCTTCGAGCGCGGCGCGCGCGGCCTTGACCGCCCGGTCGACCACCGCCGCGCCGCTTTCGGGAACCCGCGCGACGATCTCGCCGGTGGCGGAATCGTCCACCGGCAGGCCGTCGCCGCCGCCATCGATGAAGCGGCCGCCGACGAAGGGGCGGTGCGGCCGCGACAGGAAGGCGGCGGCTGCGGCGCTGATCGGCGGCACGGTTCTTTCGTTCATGGGAAACCTCCTCGGCGGCCCGCTGCCGCTTGTCTCAAAGCGTTAGGAGCGTGACCGGGAGGGTTCAACCGTCGGTGGGGGCGAGTGCGCGCTCAGTCAAAACAAAGTTCCCGCTCGGACAAGACGACGACGGGCAAGCCGGCGCACAGTCCAGCCATCGAATAGCGGCGGACCGGCATCGGGAGGGATGATGCGATTTTCCGGAAAGACGGCTTTCATCACCGGCGGCGGCACCGGCATCGGTGCTGCCGTGGCGCGCCGTATGGCCTCGGAGGGGGCGAACGTCGTCCTGATGGGGCGCCGGCGCGAGCCGTTGGAGGCCGTGGCGAAGGACACCGGCGGGCTGATCGTCGAGGGCGATGCCGCCGACGCGGCCTCGGTCCGCGCGGCGCTGGAAAAGGTGCACGACCGCTTTGGGCCGGTCGACATCCTGCTTGCCAATGCCGGCGGCCACGGCGTCGGGCCGACCATTTCGATGAGCGACGAGACCTGGGCGCTGGCGACACGGCTCAACCTCGACACCGCCTTCGTCACCGCGCGCGAATGCCTGCCGGACCTGATTGCGCGCAAGGGCTCGATCGTCGTCGTCGCCTCGATCGCCGGCCTGTTCGCCGGGCCGCAGGCTGCGGGCTACGTGACGATGAAACACGCCTGCATCGGGCTCGGCAAATCGCTGGCGCGCGACTACGGGCGGCAGGGTGTGCGCACCAACATCGTCTGCCCGGGCTGGGTTTCGACCGCCATGGCCGACGAGCAGATGGGCGTGATCGTCGCCAAGCATAAACTGACATCGGTGGACGAGGCCTACCGGCTGGTGACGAAGGACGTGCCGCTCGGCCGGCCGGCGACGCCGGAGGAAGTCTCCAACGTCATTTGCTTCGTCGCCTCGGACGAGGCGGCGATGATGAACGGCTCGATCCTCACCGTCGACGGCGGCGCCTGCGTCGTCGACCTGCCCACCCTGGCCTTTGTCGACTAATCCCCGTGCAGGAGCGTTCCCGATGACCGATCAGAGCAGGCCGAAGGACTGGAAGCACTTCGACGATTTCGCCGCAGGCATCGCCACCAACAGGCTGCCCAACACGGCGGCGCTCGTCGGGCGGACGTTCAAGATTTCGCTCAACACCGGGCGCACCGTCGACCTCGCCTTCACCGCCGCAAACACGGTGGCGTGGAGCGAAGGGACCGACGCGGGCGCCGACTGGTACGAGGCGCTGGAAGTGGCGCCCGGCACCTTCTTCATCAACATGACCTTCGCCGCACGTCCGACCGAGGACGAGGCGTTTATCGTCAACATCCGAACCGGCCGTGTCATGTCGGTGCGCGAGCGGGTGCGCGAAGCCGCCGAAGAGCCGGGCGAGCCACGCGTCGCGCAGGTCTGGTCGGCGGGGGTGCTGGGCGATGCGCCGGTGCTTGGCGGCATCGAGCCGGGGCCGACGCGCGACCTGATCGGGCTCACCGCGCACTACCGCTACAGCCCGAACCATCTCTACGAGCACATTTATCTCTCGTCGCAGCGCTATGCCTGGCAGAACCTCGTCGGCGTGCAGCGCGGCCATGGCGACGTCGACCTCGCCACCACCTGGAAGTTCGATGAAGGCCAGTACGTGTTCGGCTTCCGCGAGTTCATCATCCCGGTCGCCTCGCTGTTCTTCTACAATTGGGAGACGATGCGCTCGACCGGCAAATTCCTCGGCGTCATCAGCACGGGGGCCATCGAGAACAAGCCGGCCGGCGCTTTCATCGAGAAAAAGTCCACCACGACCTACGACGAGGAGGCCGCGCCGGTCTGACCGGTGCGGGCAATGCGCATGGGCAAGAACTACGAGACGATCAAGGCGCACTACGCCGGCTCCGACGCGCACGACATGGCGGCGATGATGGCGCCGATCACGCCGGCTACCGCCTGGACCGAAATGGCGGGCTTTCCCTGCGCCGGCACCTATGTCGGTGGGCCGGCGATCATCGAAGGCGTCTTCAAGCGCCTCGGCGAGGACTGGGACGGCTACACCTTCAAGCTGGAGCGGCTGGTCGACGGCGGCGACACGGTCGTCGGCATCGGCACCTATTCGGGAACCTATCGCAAGACCGGCAAGGCGATGTCGGCGCGCGTCGTCCATGTCTGGGACCTGAAAGACGGCAAGGTCCTGCGCTTCGAACAGTTCACCGACACCAAACTGGTTGCCGAGGCGATGCGCTGAGGCGGCCGCAGACGGCGTGGCGGCGGGAACCGTCCAGGCCGGGACGATCAATGGGAGGAAGGCATGCACACTACGCTGAAGGGAATTCTGGCGGGACTGGCGCTGTCGAGTGCGCTGACGTTCGGCGGCATCGCCGTGGCCGCGGACGGCGAGATCGTCGTCGGCGCGCCGATCTCGCTGACGGGACCGCTGGCCGGCGACGGCAAGGAACAGGAATGGGCCTACCAGCAGGCGGTCGCCGACATCAACAAGGCCGGCGGCATCGAGATCGGCGGCAAGAAGCTGCCGGTCAAGCTGGTGGTGGCCGATGACGAAAGCTCGGAAAGCAAGGTCGCCGCGGCGCTGGAAAACCTGATCAAGGTGCAGAAGGTCGACATCCTTCTGTCGACGCATTCGGGGCCGATGAACATCGCCGGCGCGATCGTGGCGGAGAAATACAAGAAGTTCTACATGATCACGACCTGCTTCCCTTTCGAGTGGCAGCCGCTGAAGCTGAAATATTCGGCGCTGTTCTTCTTCCATCCGGGACCGGGTTCGGAGGTGCCGTTCGAGATCTGGCAGAAACTTCCGCCCGAGCAGCGGCCGAAGAACCCGGCGCTGGTGACGGAGGATTCGCCGGACGGCAAGGGCTTCGGTGCCGGCTTCGTCGCGGCGGCGGAGAAGTACGGCTACAAGTTCGCGGTCAACGATCCGTGGGCGATCGGCGCGACCGACGATTCGGCACTCATCACCAAGCTGCAGGCGGCGAACGTCGACGCCATGCTGGTCTTCGGCTCGCCGGCCGACACCATCACGCTGATCCGGCAGATGAAGGAACTGGGCTTCTCGGTTCCCTATTTCCACGGTTGGAAGGGCACCTGGACGGGTGAATTCCACGACGCGCTGGGAGCGGATTCCGACTACGTGCTGACGGACGGCTTCTGGTCGGAGAGCTTTCCCTACAAGGGCGCGAAGGAGCTCGGCGAGCGCTACGACAAGGAATTCAAGAAGGATTCCGTCACCGTCGGCGCCTTCTATGCCAACGCCCAGGTTCTATTCCAGGCGATCGAGCGGGCCGGCTCGACCGACGCCGACAAGGTGCACGACGCGATCTTCAACAAGGAGTTCAAGGACACGGTCGTCGGCGACCTGAAGTTCGACGAAACCGGCTTCGCGCTCATTCCCTCGGTCGCCACGCAATGGTGGCAGGGCCGCCACCAACTCATCTATCCGAACGGCGACTGGACCTACAAGCCGGCTCCGGCCTGGGACAAGCGCTGATCGGGGGGCGGCGCCTCTCCAACGAGGGGAGAGGCGCCGTTTCCGCAAAGGCCATCGTAGCCGGACGGGCGGCGCAGAGGCCGGGATTTCGGGACAGGAAGCAACGATGCAGCAGAGCGAGACGATCCTCAGTCTCGAATCCATCCAGATGCGCTTCGGCGGCCTTGTCGTGCTCGATGGCATCGACCTTGCCGTGGCGCGGGCCGAACTGGTCGGCCTGATCGGCCCGAACGGTGCCGGCAAGTCGACGCTGTTCAACGTGATGACGGCGATCTACGCGCCGACGCGCGGCAAGGTGCGCTTCCTTGGCAGAGACGTCACCGGCGTCGCTCCGCACAAGATCTGCCGGCTGGGCATCGCCCGCACCTTCCAGCTCGTGCGCACCTTCCTGACCATGACGGCGCGCGAGAACGTCATGGTGGGAGCCGTCTATGGCGCCGGCAGTCGGGCAGGCAACGCGGCGCAGGCCGCCGACGAAGCGCTGGACCTCGTCGGGCTTTCGGCCAGGCGCGACATGCCCACCCGCCACATGACGCTGTCGGACCGGCGGCTCCTGGAGATCGCGCGCGGCGTGGCCTCACAGCCGGCACTGCTTCTGCTCGACGAGCCGATGGCCGGCCTCAACCCGACCGAAATCCGGCAGATGGTCGACGTCATCCGCCGCACGCGACAGGAGCGCGGCATCGCCATCCTGTGGGTGGAACACAAGGTCGACGCCATCATGAAGGTCTGCGACCGTGTCGTCGTGCTCGACCACGGCGTCAAGATCGCCGACGCAACGCCGGCCGAAGTCGTCGCCAACCGCAAAGTGATAGAGGCCTATCTTGGCGAACCGGCTGCTTGAGGTTTCCGATCTCGAAGTCGCCTATGGCGACGTGCGCGCCCTGTGGGGCGTGTCGATCCATGTCGAGGCGGGCTCGGTGGTGGCCATCGTCGGCGCCAACGGGGCCGGCAAGACGACGCTGCTGCGCGCCATTTCCGGCCTGTTGCCGGTGCGGCGCGGCACGATCGCGCTCGGCGGCGCTTCGCTGGCCGGGCCGGCGCCGGAGGCGATCGCCCGCATGGGCATCGCCCATGTGCCTGAAGGGCGCGGCCTGTTCAGGCAGATGACGGTGCTGGAAAACCTCGAACTCGGCGCGTTCCAGCCGAAGGCGCGGGCGAACATGCGGCAGGCGCTGGACAAGGCCTATGCGCTGTTTCCGCGCCTGAAGGAGCGCGCCGGCCAGAAGGCGGGTTCGCTGTCGGGCGGCGAGCAGCAGATGCTGGCGATCGCGCGCGCCACCATGTCGGACCCGAAGCTGCTGATCCTCGACGAGCCGTCCATCGGCCTCAGCCCGCTGGTGGTGCAGCAGATGTTTTCGCTGATCGAGACGCTACACAGGCAGGGCGTGACCATCCTTCTGGTCGAACAGAACATCCACCAGGCGCTGAAGATCGCCGACTACGCCTTCGTGCTGAAGACCGGCGAGATCGCCATGCAGGGCACCGGCGCGGAGCTGATCGCCGATCCCGAAATCCAAAAAGCCTATATGGGCGTGCTGGAGCTGTGACGATGTTCGACTTCCCGCCGCCACAGATATTCCTGCAACTCTCCCTCAACGGCGCGCTGGGCGGCGCCATGTACGGCGTCGCGGCGGTGGGGTTGAGCCTCATCTTCGGCACGATGCGGCTGATCTTCCTGGCGCAGGGGGCGATGATCATCCTCGCCGCCTATTTCGTGCGCGCCCTGTTCCAGAGCTTCGGCATCGACCCGTTCCTGTCGCTGGTCATCGTCGTGCCGGTCGGGCTGGCCGCCGGCTGGCTGATCTACCAGGGCCTGTTCCGCAAGGCGGCTGTCGAGGAGGACCGCAACATCTCGCTGCTGATCGCCGTCGGCCTGATGTTCCTGGCAGAGAACCTGATGACGGTGATCTGGGGTGGCAACACGGCCGGTGTCGTCACCAGCTATACGGCGAGCGGCATCCATATCCTCGGCATCCGCACCTCGTTCACCCGCACCATGGGTTTCCTCATTGCATTGGCCGGCACCGGGCTGGTGATGCTGTTCCTGCGCAAGACGCTGGTCGGCAAGGCGGTGCGCGCGGCGTCGGAAGACATAACGGCGGCGAGCCTGATGGGAATCAGTCCGCACCGGGTCAACGCCATCGCCTTCGCCGTCGGCATTGCGCTTGCCGGGGCGGCGGGCGTGGCGGTCGCCACCACCTTTCCGTTCAACCCGTTCGCCGGCTTCATCTTCAGCCTGAAGGCGCTGGTGGCGCTGGCGCTCGGCGGCATCGGCAGCGTCGCCGGCGCGCTGGCGGGCGGCATCATCCTCGGCCTGATCGAAGCCTATGTGCAGTTCTTCGTCGGCGGCAGCTGGACGAATGCGGTCGCCTACGGCGTCTTCTTGGCTGTCCTGATGTTCAAGCCCGAAGGCCTGTTCGGCCGGCCCTACAAGAAGGCATGACGATGCGCGCGAGCATGTCGATATGGGCCGTCATTGCCGCTGCGCTGGCGCTGTTGCCGTTCTGGCCGGGGGCGATCGACAGCTATGCCTTCAGCTTCCTGTTCTTCGTCTTCATCTATGCGATCCTGTCACAAGCCTGGAACCTGATCGCCGGCTTCGGCGGCCAGATCAGCCTTGGCAACCACGCCTTCTTCGGCCTCGGCGCCTATGCCACGGCGATCCTGTGGAGCGGCAACTACCTGTGGGGCTCGCTCTATGAGAGCCATCCGCGCATCTACTATTTCGACCCGGTGACGATGGCCATCGCCGGGCTGGTCGCGGCTTTGGCGGCGGCGCTGGTCGGCTGGCCGTTACTGTCGAAACTGCGCGGCGACTATTTCGCGCTCGGCACGCTCGGCTTCGGCGAGATCGTCAAGGTGCTGTTCGTCAACGGCGGCGACTTCACCGGCGGCGCCTTCGGCATCGTGGCGCCGTCGAGCACCTTCGACACCTTGCTGCCGCACTACTGGACGGGACTCGGCCTGACGGTCGCCGTCATCATTGCCATCGGCCTCTTGATGCGCTCGCGCTACGGACTGGCGCTGATCGCCGTGCGCGACGACGAGATGGCGGCCTCGGCCAACGGCATCGACACGCTGAAGGTCAAGATCGCCGCCTTCGCCGGCAGCGCCTTCATTTCCGGCGTCGCCGGCAGCCTCTACACCTATTACATCTTCCATGTCGGGCCGGATTCCGTCTTCGACCTCGACTGGATGCTCCTGCCGCTGATGATGACGGTGGTGGGCGGCACCGGCACGCTGATGGGGCCGGTGGTCGGCGCCTTCGTCATGTACGCCGTCTTCGACCTCGCGCGCATCGTCGTGCCGGACTACCACCCGGTGGTGTCGGGCCTGGCGATCATCCTGGCGATGCTGTTCCTGCCCAAGGGGCTTGCGCGCATCGGCTTCGGCCTGCCGGGGCTGGTGCGGCGGGGATAGTTCCGATCAGTGCAGCGGCGTCCTGGCCATCTCGCGCAGGTCGCGCGGAGCGGTGCCGAACTTGCTCTTGAAGGCGCGAGAGAAGTGGGCGCTGGAGTTGAAGCCGCAGGCGAAGGCGATTTCCGAGATCGACGCGCCGCGCCGGTCGGGCGACAAAAGGTCCTCGCGACTGCGCTCCAGCCGCCGGTCCCAGATCAGCCGTTCCAGCGTCATGTCCTCGCCCTCGAAGGCGCGGTGCAGGTAGCGGCGCGAGCAGCCCATGTGCCGGGCGATGTCTTCGGCCGACAGGGTGCTGCGGCCAAGATTGGCGTCGATATAGGCGACGATGCGCTCACGCAGGGCTTCGAGCGGCGAGGGGCGGAATTCGGGCGTGGCCGGCTTGCCGCGGATCAGGCCGTTGACGAGCTGGATCAGGCTTTCGCCGACGCGCTGGCAGCTTGCCTCGTCCATGCGGTGGGCTTCGCCGATGGCCATCTGCATGAGGCCGGAGACGATGTGGGTGAGGCTGTCGTCGCCCGCCGGCAGCGGGACTGGCCGCGCAAGGCGGGCCAGCGTGTCGTCGCCGAAGGTGGAGCGCGGCACCTGCAGGATGAGCTGGTCGACGCGCGACAGGTTCTGCAGCGAATAGTTGCGCACCGGGTCGTAGATGATCGCCGATTGCGGCTGGAGATCGACTGAATGCGACTGCTGCTCGAAGCGGCTGTGGCCGGAGCGCTGCATCAGGATCTTGATCGAATCGGGATCGAAGCTGCGCCGGAAGGCGCGGTCGTTCACCACCAGATGCGACATGGCGCGGATTTCCGACAACCGGCAGACGCCGAGGCGCACCGACACGAGCTCCGGGATCGACGGCGCCGTTCCCCGGGCGAAGCGCTGGGTGATCGGGCCGAACAGCATCCGCGATGCGGACAGGAAAGCGTCGCCGTCGGCGACGTCCACATGCCGGGCAGCAACCTGCATGGTCTCCTCCTATCGGCTGTCCGTCTTGACGCGGGCCTGGCTGACAATAGCGGTACACAGGCAATGTACCGGAGGGGAAGTTAACACGCTAATCATTGCCGCGGCAATGACCGCGGCCCTTTATTCGGTCCGCAGTCTGCCGTAGCGGCCGAGCACCTCGACAAGTTCGGCATGATCGATGGCCGCGACATGCGCCCGGTCCCATTTGCTGCCGCCCATAGGCCTGGCGGCGACCATGGCGTTCAGCACGGCTTCCTCGACCGCCTGCACGGCGGCCTCGTAGACCTGGTCGATCCGCTCGTCGTTGAGCATTTCCAGATTGGCGAAACCCGGCGCCTGATGCGGCAGGTCCCGTGCATTGGCGACCGAGAAGGCGAGGAAGATGTCGCCCGAGCCGTTGCCGCCCATCGTGCCGGTGCGTCCGATGCCAAGCCCGCCGCGCCGCGCCAACCGCTTCAACTGATGGGGCAGGAGCGGCAGGTCGGTGGCGATGACGACGATAATGGAGCCGCGCTCGCCCGTCTTGCCGAACAGGAGGTTCTCGCGCAGGTGCCGGCCGACCGGCGCGCCGAGCACGGTCAGCCAGTCGCGGATGCCGAAATTGGCCTGCACGAGAACGCCGACGGTGCCGGCGCGGCCGTCGATCTCGACCCGTCGCGAGGCGGTGCCTGTGCCGCCTTTGAACTCGTAGGCGATCATGCCGGTGCCGCCGCCGGTGTTGCCCTCGGCCACCGGCCCGCCGGCCGCATTGTCGAGGGCGGCAAACACGTCTGCCTCGCCGATCGGTTGGCCGTTGATGTCGTTGAGCAGGCCGTCATAGGTCTCGGCCACCACCGGCATCAGCCATAACGGTTTGTCGGCGCCATAGGTTTCGGGGTAGCGGCCGAGCATCCATTTGACGGCGGCGTGGTGCGCCATGCCGACGGCATGCGTGTTGGTGATGAGTACCGGGCCGACGAAGTAGCCGCCGTCCTCGATCCAGTGGCTGCCGGTCATCTCGCCATTGCCGTTGAAGCGGTTGATGCCGGCCCAGACGGGTCGGGGGGAGGGCGCGTCGGCATGCGGCAGGATCGCGGTGACGCCGGTGCGCACGAGCTTTTCGCGGCCCGGCCGGGGTTCGGTCTCGATGATGGTGCGCAGGCCCACGGCGACGCCGGGCACGTCGGTGATGGCGTTCAGGGCGCCGGTCGCGCCGGAAAAATCCAGCCCGAGGTCGCGGGCGCGGATCGGTTGCGTCTGGTCGGTCATGAAGATCCTTTCAACCGCGCCGTGAGCGGAAATAGAGGCCGAGCGAGGCGACGGCGAAGGAAAACAGCAGCATCAGCGTGGCGATGGCGTTGATCTCCGGCTTGATGCCACGCCTGAGCATGCCGAAGATGAAGATCGGCAGCGTCTGGGTATCGACGCCGGAGATGAAGTAGGTGATGACGAGGTCGTCCATCGAGATGATGAAGGCGAGCAGCGCGCCGCCGATGACGCCGGGCATCGCCTGCGGCAGGATGATGCGGCGGAATGTCGTCCATTCGTCGGCACCGAGATCGGCCGAGGCGTTCTCCAGCGAGCGGTCCATGCCGGCGAGCCGGGCCGAGACCACGATGAAGACGTAGGAGATGAGGAAGCTGCACTGGCCGATGATGATCGTCTTCAGCCCCAATGAGACGTCGGCGCCGACGAAGAAGATCAGCAATGCGATGCCGAGCACGATGTCGGGCATCAGCATCGGCGCGAACAGAAGCACCCGGTAGAACTTCTTGCCGAGGAAGTTGAAGCGGTAGAGGCCGAGCGCGGTGGCGGTGCCGAGCACCGTGGCGATGGTGGTGGTGAAGGCGGCCACCGTCAGGCTGTTACGCAGCGCGTTGAGAAGCTGCTCGGTCGATTCGATGTAGAGGGCGTTTTCCGAAACCGTGTTCTTGAGCCCGAAGATCTGGCGGTACCAGTCGAAGGTGAAGCCGGACCAGTTCATCATGTTGATCGGGTCCGAATTGAACGAGTAGGCGACGATCAGCACGATCGGCAGGTAGATGAAGGTGAAGAACAGGATCGTGTAGCCGAACAGGCCGACGACGCCGACATTGCGGAGCGAACCCATGGGCGGACCTCAGCGCAGCACGGGCGCGTCGTCGCCGCGACGCGCCTCGAAACGGATGTAGAAGAACAGGATCGCCAGCACCGCCGCCATCACCAGCATGGCGAGCGCGGCGCCGAACGGCCAGTTGCGGGCGCCGAGGAACTGCTGCTCGATCAGGTTGCCGAGCATCATCACCTTGGCGCCGCCGAGCACGGCCGGCACGATGAAATTGCCGAGCGCCGGAATGAAGACGATGATCGAGCCGCCGACGACGCCGGGCAGCGTCAGCGGGAAGATGACCCGCCAGAAGGTCTGGAAACCGTTGGCGCCGAGGTCCTGCGAGGCGCGCACCAGCGACCAGTCGAGCTTTTCGACGCTGGCATAGACCGGCAGGAACATGAAGGGGATGAAGACGTAGACCATGCCGACGATGATGGCGCCTTCGGTGTAGATCAGTTCCAGTGGATGCGAGACGATGTGCAGGCCGGCCAGCACCATGTTGGCGAAGCCGGTCTTCTTCAGGATCAGCACCCAGATGAACAGCCGCACGATCAGGCTGGCGAAGAAGGGCAGGGTGATGAGGAAGAGCGCGAAATTCTTCCAGCGATCGGGCAGGCGGCTGATCTGGAAGGCTGCCGGATAGCAGACCAGAAGCGTGGCGGCGACGGTGATCAGCGCGATCTTCAGCGAGCGCAGGAAGATGGAAATGTAGACGGGGTCGTAGTCCTCGAATTCGGGATTGGCGAAGCCGAGGATGCGGCCGTAGTTGTCGGGATAGAACGCCCATTCGGCGCCGCCGTAGAGGCCGGGCTCCAGGAAGGAGTAGACCAGCATGATGAGGAGCGGGCACAGGAAGAAGATGGCGAGGAAAGCAGACGCCGGGCCGAGCAGGATGCCGAGTTGGCTGCGCCGGCGGCCGCGCAGGGTGGACGTGCTCATGCCGCCATCTCCGCCGCTGCCGTGCCGTCGTCGGGCAGGAGGTGGACGGCGGCCGGATCGTAGCCGAGCCTCGCCTTGCCGTCGGCCTCGGCCGATGCGACGTCCGCCTGCCGGACGGCGGCGATGATGGCGACGATCCTGCGGCCGGACGGCGTGTGGCCGTGGATCTGGAAGTTGAGGCCGGTGAAGACGACCTGCTCGATGTCGATCCCGATCGTCGGCCCCTTCGCGCCTGGGCCGACCAGCGAAAACTGTTCGGGCCGGATCAGCGCCGTGGCGGCCGCGCCGTCGCCGGGTTTCCAGCCGCCCGAGCAGGCGGCCTCGATCCGCAGCCCGTCGGCGGTCGCGATCAGGGTATTGCCGCCGCTGCGCGCCGCCGTGCCCTCGAACAGGTTCGAGGCGCCGATGAAGCTTGCGACGAAAGCGTTGGTCGGCCGGTCGTAGACGGTACGCGACGTATCGATCTGCTGGATCACGCCCTTGTTGAGCACCGCCAGCCGGTCGGACATGGTCAGCGCCTCCTCCTGGTCGTGGGTAACGAAGATGAAGGAGATGCCGAGTTCCGCCTGCAAGGTCTTCAGTTCGATCTGCATGGCCTGGCGCAGGTTGCGGTCCAGCGCCGACAGCGGCTCGTCGAGTAGCAGCAGCTTCGGGCGCGCGATGATGGCCCGCGCCAGCGCCACGCGCTGCTGCTGGCCGCCGGAGAGCTGGCGCGGCAGGCGGTTCTCCAGCCCCGCCAGGCCGACCAGTTCGAGTGCGGCGCCGACGCGCTGGTTGCGCTCTTTGCGTTCGGTGCCGGCTATGTCCAGCGCATAGCCGACATTGTTGCCGACGTTCATGTGCGGGAACAGCGCGTAGTTCTGGAACACGGTGTTGACGGGCCGCCGGTGCGGCGGGCGGTCGCTGACGTCGTCGCCGTCGATACGCACCTTGCCGGCGTCGAGCTGGACGAAACCGGAAATGGCATGGAGCAGCGTGGTCTTGCCGCAGCCGGAGGGGCCGAGCAGGGTGAGGAACTCGTTGCGCTCGACGTCGAGGTCGATGCCGTGCAGCGCCGTGATGGTTCCGCCTTCGGGCAACGCGAAGGCCTTCGTCGCCCGTTCGAGCTGAACGATGTGTGTTCCCATGCGATCCCCACTTGCAGAATGTTATTCTGATATCTGTTGTTTATTTTCGTTATCTTGATATCATTAACATGTGAATGTCAATGGACGGGGAGCATCCCGTCGACGGGCGGGGCGCCGGCGGAGGACGTTGCGGCCGTCCCGACCCTAGCGGAGGAGTGACTATGAAAAAGGATTACGGGACCGGATTCACGGTACCGGCGCGCCGGGGGCCGACGCGTCGGGCCGTGGTGCGTCGGCTGACGGGCATCGTCTGCGCCACGGCGCTGACCGCGGCGGTGGGGCTGTTCGCGGCACCGGCCAGCGCGGAGGGGCAGCTCAACATCTACAACTGGGGCGAATACATAAACCCCGAGGTGCTGAAGAAGTTCGAGACGGAGACCGGCATCAAGGTCAAGCTGGACACCTATTCGTCCAACGACGAGATGCTGGCCAAGGTCCGCACCGGCGACACCGGCTACGACATCGTCTTCCCGTCCGTCTACATGCAGGACATCATGGCCAACCTGGACCTGCTGGAGAAGACCGACATCAACCAGTACGAGGGCTTCAAGAACATCGATCCGCAGTTCCTGCGGGCCAAGACCGACCCCAAGGGCGAATACTGCCTGCCCTATGCCTGGGGCACGGTGGGCATCGGCTACAACCGCAAGGTGCTCGGCAAGGACATCACCGGCTGGAAGGACCTGATCGAGACGGTGAAGGCCAAGAACCTGAAGTTCGCCCTGCTCGACGACATGCGCGAGGTGCTGGGCGTCGGCCTGATCCTCAACGGCAAGTCTGTCAATTCGACCGATCCGGAGGACCTGAAGCAGGCCGCGCAGACCATCATCGACATGAAGCCCTACGTGGCGGCTTTCACCTACGAGAGCCGGCCGATGGTGTGGGCGGGCGACATCGCGGCGGCGCATTATTTCGTCGGTGCGATGATCGACGTGTTCCAGGACCCGAAGACGCTCGGCTATGTCATTCCCGAAGAGGGCGCGACGATGTACCAGGAGGACATCTGCGTCTTGAAGACGGCGCCGAACAAGGAAAACGCCAAGAAATTCCTGGAGTTCTATACGCGGCCGGAGGTGGCGGCGCTCAACATCGCCCAGCAGACCAACGGCACGCCGAACGTGCCGGCGCGCGCGCTGGAGCCCGAGAAGATCAAGAACTCGCAGGAGATCAACCCGCCGCAGGACGTCATGAAGCGGTTGCAGATCTTCGTCGATCTCGGCGCCGATATCCGCAAGTATGACCGCATGTGGACGACGATCAAGACCGCGCAATAGCAACTTCAACCTGACGGCGCGGCCGGGACCTCTTTGAGACCGGCCGCGCCACCGAAGGATACGATAGATGGCGAGAGACATTGCGGCGAAACTGAAGTCTCCCGACGCCCGGCAGACCAAATCCGACGTGCTGATCGCCAACTATATCGAACGCAACCTGGCCGAACTGCCGTTCGAGACGGCGAAGTCGATCGCCCAGAACGTCGGCGTCAGCCAGATGACGGTCGGCCGTTATCTGCGCCGCCTCGGCTATGGCGGCCTCGACGAACTGAAGCGCGAGATGCGCCAGAGCGCGCATCGCACCGGCTGGCAGGTCAAGGGCAATTTCGAGCGGCTGCGCCGGGACGCGCGCGAGGGCAAGCTGATCGCCGCCCTCATCCAGCAGCAGATCGACGATCTCGGCCATATCTACGAGATCACCATGTCGCCGCAGTGGAACCAGGCGATCGACCTTTTGATCGGCGCCGAGGAGGTGTTCATCGCCGCCTACCAGAACGTGCGCGGCGTGGCGCAGTATTTCGCCAGCCAGCTTTCCTACGCGCGGCCGCGCGTCGAATTCGTGGACGGGCTGAACGGCACCTATGTCGAGGTGCTGGACGGCAGCGTGGAGAACCGCTGCCTGTTCCTGTTCGACGTGCGCCGTTTCGCCAACAAGGCCCGGCCGCTGGCGGAGGAGGCGCGCGCGGCGGGCGTCAAGGTGATCCTGTTGACCGACGACGCCTGCGTGTGGGCGCAGGACGTTTCCGACGTCGCGCTCGTCATGCCGGGGGCGCGCGGCCCGCTGTGGGACGGCGCGGCCATCACCGTGTCGCTGATGGACCTGATGATCTCCCACGTCATCGTCGAGCTCGGCGACAAGGTGAACCAGCGCGTCGACCGGCTGACCCGCCTGCAGGACGTGTTCGGCGACTTCGAAAGCTGAGAGACCGTCAGGGCGCCGGCAGCGGTTCGCCGGTGAGGCGGGCGGCGATCTCGCGCGCGGCGGCCATGACCGCGCCTGCCTGCACGGCCGCCGTGGCGTCGTCGACGCGCGACAGCGGCGAGGCGATGGACAGCGCGCCGAGGGCGTGGCCGTCGGCGCCGAGGATGGGGGCGGCGATGCTGTGCACGCCGTCCTCGTATCCTTGAGCGCTGCGCGAATAGCCGCGCTCAGCCGCCAGCCGGACCTGATCGGCGAGGTTGGCGCGATCCGTCAGCGTGTGAGTGGTGAATCTTTCCAGCGGCTTGTCGAGATAAGCTTCCGTTACGGCTGAACGGGAGAAGGCGAGGAAGGCGAGGCCGGACGCGGTGCCGTGCAGTGGCAGGATTTGGCCCGCGTTGACGTTGACGCGGTTGGCTTTCGCCGACAGTTCCACATGCACGGTCAGCAGCGCGCCGGCACTGAATTCGGAGAGGTGCGCGGTCTCGCCGGTCGCGGCTGCCAGGTCCTTCATCACGGGTGCGGCGATGCGGGCGAAGGGGAAGTTGGCGTCGCGGATGCGGGCCAGCCGCGACAGGCCGGCGCCCAGCCGATAGCGCCGGCTTGCCGGCTCCTGCTCGATCAGCCGGTGCGCCGCCAGCGCCACCAGCAGGCGCCGGGCCGTCGCCTTGTCGAGGCCGGCGCGGCGGGCGAGTTCCGACAGGCCGATCTCCGGCTCGGCCATGGTGAACAGTTCCAGCAGCGAGGCTGCCTTGCCGACGGTGCTCACTCCAGCGCCTCCACCCGATTTCGCGAGATAGTTCGCGTGTGAATTAACTTGACAGCGATCCTCGTCGCCGTCAGTCTGATGTACTATACAAAATAGTGGTTCAAATAGTGAACCTTTATTTTGCGACTGTTTCCGTCATCCGTAGGAGGAAGCGTTGACGGCAAGTGCCATGCAGCAGTCCGTGCCGGAGACGATCGATCGGCTGATCGATCGCGAGCAGGAGCGTTTCCGGCGGACCCACCCGCGCTCGTTCGAGGACTGGCGGAAGGGGCAGGCGCATTTCCTCTATGGCGGGCCTTCGCATTGGATGCGGCGCTGGGCCGGCGGCTTTCCCGTCTATGCGGCCGAGGCGAAGGGCGCCCATATCCGCGACGTTGACGGCAACGCCTATGTCGATTTCGCGCTGGGCGACACCGGTGGCATGTGCGGCCATGCGCCCGAGGCGGTCACGGAAGCGGCGGTGCGGCAATTGCGGCGTGGCACCACCATGATGCTGCCGACCGAGGACAGCCTGTGGGTGGGGCAAGAGCTTTCGCGGCGCTTCGGCCTGCCTTACTGGACGCTGACGACCTCGGCCACGGACGCCAATCGCGGCGCCATCCGCATCGCCCGCATGATCACCGGCCGGCCGAAGGTGCTGGTCTTCTCCGGCTGCTACCATGGCGGCGTCGAGGAGGCGCATGTCGAGATCCGCGACGGCAAGGTCGGCCTGCGCAACATGATCCACCCCAACGGCGTGAACCACGCCGCCGTCTCCAAGGTGGTGGAGTTCAACGACGTCGAGGCGCTGGAGCGGGCGCTGTCGGATGAGGACGTCGCCTGCGTGCTGACCGAGCCGCTGATGACGAATTTCGGCATGATCCCGGTTGCCGACGGCTTTCACGCGGCGCTGCGCGAAATCACCCGGCGCACCGGCACGCTGCTGATCATCGACGAGACGCACACCATCTCCAGCGGTCCCGGCGGTTATACGGCGCTGCACGGGCTGGAGCCGGACATGCTGGTGGCCGGCAAGGCGATCGCCGGCGGCATTCCGGCCGGCATCTTCGGCACCTCGCAGGAGGTGGCCGAACGCCTCTGGAAAATCGTGCCCAAGGTCGATCCTCGCGTTCGCCAATCGGCGCATCTCGGCATCGGCGGCACGCTGGCCGGCAACGCGCTGACGGTGGCGACCATGCGCGCGGTGCTGGAGCATGTGCTGACGCCAGCCAACTTCGAGACGATGATCGCCAACGCCTCTCTGCTGGCAGAGGATGCGCGCCATGTCATCGAGACACATCAACTGCCCTGGCACGTCATGCAGACCGGTGCGCGCGCGGAAATCATGTTCACGCCGCGGCCGCCGAAGAACGGCGCCGAGGTGATCGCCAGCCGGCGCGGCGATCTGGAGACGCTGCTGCACGCCTTCTACATGAACGAGGGCATATTGGTGACGCCGTTCCACACCATGTTCCTGATGTGCCCGGCAACCTCGGCCGAAGACGTGGATCGCCACACGCAAGTGTTCTCGCGCTTCGTCGATCTGGTGCGCGACGCGGGCGTGGTCTGAGCGATGGCGAGGCCCTTCGATCTTTCCGGCAGGACGGCATTGGTGACCGGTGGCGGGCGCGGCATCGGCGCCGCCATCGTCACGCGGCTGGCCGAGGCTGGCGCTTCGGTCGTCGTCGCCAACCGCACGCTGGATGTCGCCGAGGCTTTGGCCGAAGACTTGCGCACGCGCGGCCTGTCGGCGCGGTCGGTGCCGCTCGCCGGGCTTGGCCGAAGCGATCTCACCCGGCTGGTGAAGGACGCGGCGGGTGACAGAGAAAAACTCGATATCGTCGTCCACAATGCCGGCGGCTGTCCGTGGGCGACCATCGACGAGATGGACGAGGGCAGGCTGGAAGAGGCGCTGGCGCTCAACCTGAAGGCCTGCTTCTGGCTGGCGCAGGCGGCAGCGCCCGTCATGCGCGCCAACCGCTTCGGCCGCATCCTGGTCACCTCCTCGGTGTCGTCGCGGCAGGCGATGGGCGGCGGCGTCCACTATTCGGCGGCCAAGGCCGGCGTCAACGCCTTCATCCGGGGTGCCGCCTTCGAGTTCGCGCGTGACGGCATCACCGTCAACGGCGTCGAGCCGGGTTTTGTCGAAAAGCCGGGGCGCGGCACGATGAGCCGGCCCGAGACGATGGCGAAAATCGGCCGCTTCATCCCGATGGGCCATTTCGGCGAGGCCGACGACATCGGTTTCGCCATGCTCTATCTCGCCTCCGAACAGGCGAAATACGTCACCGGCCAGACCATCGTCGTGGACGGCGGGCTGGTGCTTCCCGAGACGGGTTTTGCCGTCGAAAGCCAGTGGGGGGCGGCATGAGCGGCCGGCTCGCAGGGCGCAAGGCGCTGGTGACGGGGGCCGCGACCGGCATGGGGCGCGCTACCGCCGAGCTTTTCGCGCGCGAGGGCGCGGCGGTCGTGCTGTTCGGCCATGGCGGTCCGAAGCTCGCCGAAGCGGCTGCGGCCAGCGGCGGGATCGCCGTTCATGGCGATATTTCCGAGGGCGCTGACGTCGCTGCCGCTGTCGAAGCCTGCGGCGGGCGGCTGGATATCGTCGTCAACGCCGCCGGGCTGATGATCGAGGACGAGCCTGAAAGCGTGTCCGACGAGGACTGGGAGCGCAGCTTCGCGGTCAACGTCACCGGCGCGATGAAAGTGTGCCGTACGGCTCTGCCTCTGCTCAAGCGGCAGGGCGGGGCGATCGTCAACATCGCCTCGGTCGGCGCCTTCAATGCTGCCGCACAGAACGCCGCCTATTCGGCCAGCAAGGCGGCGCTCGTCTCCTATACCCGTAGCCTCGCTTTCGCGCACGGGCCGGACGGCATCCGCGCCAACGCGGTGGCGCCGGGCTGGGTGCGCACGCCGATGAGCGAACAGGAGATGCGCGAGGCGGCAGCCCGCAACGACTCGACGCCCGAGAACGAATTCGTCGCGCTGACGAAGCGCATTGCGCTCAGGCGCGTGGCCGAGCCGGCCGAAATCGCATCGTGCTGCCTGTTCCTGGCGTCGGACGAGGCATCCTTCGTCACCGGCGCGGTGCTGGTGGCGGACGGCGGCGGCCGGCCGCCGACACAGAACAGGGCGGTATGACGGCGCGGGAGGAGCGCCGCACAAACCGGAAGATCGAGGGAGGAGTTCGAATGTCCAGCAAGCCAGCCGCCGCCGATCTCGTGGTGCTGAACGGCCGTGTCTACACGGTGGACAGCGCGCGCTCGTGGGCGAACGCCTTCGCCGTGCGCGGCGGGCGCATCATCGCGGTGGGCGACGAGGCGGCGGTGAAGCCGCTGACCGGCGAGGGGACCCGCGTGCTCGATCTCGATGGACGCATGGCCATGCCGGGCATCGTCGATGTCCACACCCACATGATGATGGGCGGGCAGGCGGCGCTGTTCGAGCTGCGCATCTCCAACATGGAGCGCCGCGACGGCATCCTGAAAAAAGTGCGCGCGGCGGCAGAGAAGACGCCAGAAGGCAAGTGGGTGATCGGTGCGCAATGGGGCAGCGACCTGATCGCCACGATCAACACCGAGGAGTCGCTGCGCCTGCTCGACGAGGCGAGCCTTGGCCGGCCGGTGCTGCTGCGCGACGACACCTATCACAACCGCTGGGTCAACACGGCGGCGATGCGGGTGGCCGGCGTGACCGCCGCCAATGCCGATCCGGAGCAGGGCAGCTTCGGCCGCGACCCCGGCACCGGCGCGCTGACCGGGCTGATGATCGAATCGGCGTCCGGCATGATCGAGCGCGCGATCGTCTCGTCCGGCCACTACACCGACGAGATGGACCGCGCGGCGATGGCGCATTCCATCGCCACGCTGAACGAGCACGGCGTCACCGCCTTCCTCGACGCCGCCGCCACGCAGCCGGTGATGGCGGCGCTGAAGGGGCTGGACGATCGCGGCGAACTCACCGCCTGGGTGTGCGCCGCCATGCCGGTGACGGAACCTTCCTTCATGTTCGGCATCGCCGGCGAGGAGCTTTTCGCGCTGCGCGAGACGTTCCGCAGCGCCCATGTCAGGCCCGATTTCACCAAGGTATTCCTTGATGGCGTGCCGGGCGCCCGCACCGCCGCCTTCCACGAGCCCTATACGCCGGACCCGGTGTTCGGCTGCTGCTTTCGCGGCGCGACGCTGGCCAGCGTGCCGGAACTGGTGCGCTGGGTCGGCCGCTGCGAAAAGCTCGGCCTGTCGGTGAAAATCCACTGCGCCGGCGATGCGGCCGTCACCCAGGCGCTGGACGCCATCGACGTGGTGCGTTCCTTCAACGGCCCGACGAAGCTCGTCCACCACATCGCCCACGCCAGCTATATCGCGCCGGAGGACATCAGGCGCTTCGCAGAACTTGGCGTGGCGGCCGACCTGTCGCCCTTCATCTGGTATCCGACCGCCTTCCTCGAAGGCCACAAGCAGACAATGGGCGTGGAGCGCGCGACGCGCTTCTGGCCGAACCGCGACCTTTTGGCGGCCGGTACGCTGATGGCCGGTGGCTCCGACTGGCCGGTCATCCCCAATCCCGATCCGTGGAACGGCATGGAAGGGCTGGTGACGCGGCAGAACCCGTCCGGCGATTTCGCCGGCGAGTCGCTGTGGCCGGAGCAGGCGCTGGATATCGCGACCGTGCTGGAAATCTTCACCATCAATTCCGCCCGCGTCATGGGCCTCGACGGCACCATCGGCTCGCTGGAGATCGGCAAGTCGGCCGATTTCATCGTGCTTGAGCGCAACGTGCTGGAAGTGCCGTCCGACGAGATCGCCGACACCAAGGTGCTTTCGACATGGTTCGAGGGGAGGAAGGTCTATGAGCGAGGCTGACGCCGCCAAAATCCCCGTCACAGTGCTGACCGGCTTTCTCGGCAGCGGCAAGACGACCCTGCTCAACCGGCTGCTGCGCCGACCCGCCATGGCGGGGGCGGCGGTGATCGTCAACGAGTTCGGCGAAGTCGGGCTCGACCACCTGCTGATCGAGGCGAGCGAAGAGCAGTTCACGCTGCTCGACAACGGTTGCGTCTGCTGCACCGTGCGCGGCGATCTGGTCGAGACGCTGAAGGAGCTGGAGCGCAGGAGCCGGCGGGGCGAGACGCCGCGGATCGAGCGGGTCGTCATCGAGACGACGGGACTGGCCGACCCGGTGCCGATCCTGCACACGCTGATCGCCGAGCCGGAGCTTGCGGCGCGCTTCCGTGTCGGCGGCATCGTCACAACCGTCGATGCCGTCAACGGTTTCGCGACGCTGGGGCGTCATGCCGAAGCGGCAAAGCAGATCGCCGTCGCCGACCATCTGCTCGTCACCAAGACGGACCTCGCTTCGCCGGAAACCGTGCAGGCGCTCGGCCGGCGGCTGGATGCGCTGGCGCCGACCGCCACCCGCGGCATCGCCAGCAACGGTGAGGCGGATTTCGCGGCGCTGGACGCACTGGCCGAGGATGAGACCGGCAAGCGGAAGCGGCTGGCCGCCTGGCTGGAGAAGGCGACTGCTTTGCCGGTGCATGGGCTGATGCATGAGCATGGCCATGCCGGCCATGATTGCGGACCGGACTGCGACCACGATCATTCCCACCATCATCACGCGCACGACCACGGCATCCGCTCCTACAGCTTCGTCATCGACGAGCCGGTGGAGTGGGCGTCCTTCGCACGCTGGCTGGACTACCTCGCCATGCTGAAGGGCGAGGACATGCTGCGCATGAAGGGGCTGGTCTGCCGTGCCGACGACCCGGCGCGGCCGATGGTGCTGCATGGCGTGCAGCATGTGTTCCATCCGCCGGTGCGGCTGGATGCATGGCCGTCGGCCGACCGCCGCACGCGGCTGGTGTTCATAGTGCGCGGCATCGCGCGCGAGATGATCGCGACGACGCTGGTGAAATTCGCCGGCATCGGGGCCGGCAGCATCGATCCGCCGGCCCGGTCGGCGGCGTGAGGGCAGAAAAGCAATGGGAGAGTGCGACATGACATGGAAATCAAGCCTTCTTGCGGCGTCGCTCGCCGCCCTTGGCCTCGGCGCGATGGCGGGGACCGCCTCGGCCGCCGGCCCGACCTGTGCCGACGGCGCCATCAAGGTCGGCGCCGTCTCGACCGTCACCGGCCCCGCCGATTTCAGCGAGGTGCCGAAGGCCACGCAGGCCGCCTTCGACGCGGTCAACGCCGCCGGCGGCATCAACGGCTGCAAGATCGACTACACCATCGCTGACGACAAGGCGGACCCCGCCGTGGCGGCGCAGGCGGCGCGCGACCTGATCGACAACAAGGAAGCCGTGGCGCTGGTCGGCTCGGCCAGCCTGCTCGATTGCGCCGTCAACGGCGCCACCTATGCCCGCAAGGACATCCGCTCCATCCAGGGGCTCGGGGTCGACGCCGCCTGCTTCTCCTCGCCCAACATCGCGCCGGTCAATGTCGGTCCGTTCACGCTGACGACGGCGATGGGCTACTACGCCAGCAATGTGCTCAAGGCCAAGAAACTCTGTGCCTTCTTCATCATCATCGGCGGCACGCAGGAAGCCTACAAGAAAGGCATCGAGGACTGGGAAAAGATCTCCGGCCAGAAGATCCACCTGCTCGATCTCACCCTGCCGTTCCAGGGCGATCTGACGCCCTATGTCATCAAGGCGCGCGACGCCGGTTGCGATACGGTGCTGACCAACCAGGTCGAGCCGCAGGTGGTGCAGCTCATCAAGACGGTCGACGCCCAGAAGATCACCGGCATCAACTGGCTGTTCCTCGCCCCCGGCTACACCGAGCAGGTCGCCAAGGCGCTGGCCGACTCCCCGCAGCCGATCTATGCCGGCACCGAGTGGGAGCCCTACACCGAGACGGATTCGGCCGCCAACGCCGAATGGATCGCCGACATGAAGAAGGCGAACCGGCCGCTCACCGCCTTCTCGCAGGGCGGTTATCTCGCCGCGCAGATGTTCCTCAAGGTCGTCGGCGGCATCGACGGCGAGGTGACGCGCGACAGCGTCAACGCGGCTCTGCTGAAGATGCAGCCGATCTCCAATCCGCTCGCCGGTTCGCCCTACGTGTTCGGCGAGGCCAAGACGCATTCGCCGATGCGGGCCACCAAGGTGATGAAGCTCGACAAGGGCAAGTGGACGGTCGAGACGAAAGACTGGGTGCACTTGCCGGATGTCAAATAGGTCCTCCCTGGACTTCCTCCCTGGGGCGGCGGCATCGTCCGCCGCCCGCTTTTTCTCACAGGACGGGTCATGGACGCATTGCTCACATCCGCGGTGGCGGGACTGACGGCAGGAGGGACATACGCCCTTCTCGGCGTCTGCGCCGTCTTCACCTACCGGCTGGTCTCGGTGGTCAATTTCACCGGTGCCGCGATCGGCACGGCGGGAACCTTCGCGCTGATCGCGCTGACGGAGGCGGGCTATCCGACATGGCCTTCGGTGCTGGCGGGCATTCTCGTCGGCACCTTCGTCGGCGTCGCCATCGGCACCATCATGACCCGCTGGTTCGCCGAATCCAGCGCCTCGACCAAGGCGGCCGTCACGGTCGCGCTGCTGGTCGGGTTGATCGCCGTCGGCTTGCGGCTGACCGGTGGCCAGCACCCGCATGTGATGCCGGAGCTTTTCCCCGGCTCGGCCTTTCGCCTGGCGGGTGTGGAAGTCACCATCGCCTCGGTGCTGACGATCGGGCTGGCGGTGCTGTTCACAGTGCTGTCCGACCTGTTCCTGAACCGCACGCGCGTCGGTCTTCATCTGCGCGCCCTGTCCGACCGGCCGATGGCCGCCGAACTGCTGGGCGTCAAGGTGCAACTGCTGTCGCTGCTGGTATGGGGGCTGACGGGCGCCTTCACCACCTTCGCGCTGATGATCATCGCGCCGCAGCGCTCGCCCAATTTCATGACGCTCAGCCTGCTGGTGGTGCCGGCGCTGGCGGCGGCCCTCGTCGGCCTGTTCCGCAGCTTCTGGCTGACGCTGGCCGGCGGCATCCTGCTCGGCGTCATCGAAGGCATGGCGAGCACGGTGGATTCGATCAGCCAGTACCGCAGCGCCATCCCCTTCCTGGTGGTGCTCGCCGTGCTGCTGTGGTCGCAGAGGGAGGCCCGCTGGGATGACGCGCGCTAGCCTCAGAGCCTCGCTGGCGCTCGTCGCCGCCCTTGCCGTTGGCGGCGCGGCGGTCGTCGGCTTGTTGCCGTCCTACTGGGTGTTCCTCGCCACTTCGGTGCTGATCACCGGCGTCGCGCTGCAAAGCCTCGGGCTGGTGGCCGGCCGCACGGGCATGATCGCACTGTGCCAGATGTCGTTCGCCGGTGTCGGAGCCTGGACGGTCGGCTATC
This sequence comes from Ollibium composti, assembly GCF_004801285.1. Classification (GTDB taxonomy): domain Bacteria; phylum Pseudomonadota; class Alphaproteobacteria; order Rhizobiales; family Rhizobiaceae; genus Mesorhizobium; species Mesorhizobium composti. Next base: position 76,640 of record NZ_SSNY01000004.1, on the reverse strand, counting down.
TCAATCTGGCGGAAGCGCCGGGCGACCTGGCCGTGTGGATCCTGCTCGGCGGGCTGGCGGCGGTGCCGTTCGGTGTCGCCATCGGGCTTCCGGCGCTGAGACTGCGCGGCATCAACCTCGCCATCGTCACGCTGTCCTTCGCCACCGCTTTCGACACCATTCTCGCCACCATCACCTATCCGGGGCAGACGACCTTCCTGCAAGTGCCGCGCCCGGCGCTGTTCGACAGCGACGGCAGCTATTTCGTCTTCGTGCAGATCGTCTATGCCGTCATCGCGGTTGCGCTGGAATTCCTCGCGCGTTCGCGGCTCGGCGCTTCCTGGCTGGCGGTGCGGCATTCGGAGCGGGCGGCGGCGGCGCACGGGGTGAGCATCGCCGCCTCGAAACTGTCGGCCTTCGCCATCTCGGCCTTCACCGCCGGCATTTCCGGCGGGTTGCTCGCCGGCTATCTCGGCACGCTGGTGGCGGAGAATTTTTCCATGATGGCGTCCCTCAGCCTTTATGCGGTGGCGGTGATGACCGGCGCGCATTTCGCCGAGGGCGCCATCATCGGCGGGCTGCTGGTGGTGATGTTCCCGGAAATCCTGCGGCGCTTCGACCTGCCGCAGGACATCGGCAACGTGCTGTTCGCCATCGGCGCGACGCAGGCGCTGTCGACCGGCGAGACGATGAGCGAGACGTTCCGCCGGCTGGCCCGCAAGCTCAGGCCCGCGCGGCGGACCAAGGCGGCGGATGCGACCGGGGCCAGTTTGCCGCAGCCGGCCGCCCAGGCGGCGCCGGTGGCGCTGGAGATCGACGACCTCAGCGTCCGTTATGGCAGCGTGGTGGCGCTGGACCATGTCAACCTGAAGGTGCTGGCCGGCACGGTGGCCGGGCTGATCGGCCCCAACGGTGCGGGCAAGTCCACTTTCATCGACGCGGTCGCGGGTTTCCTGCACGCCTATGAGGGCAGTGTGAAACTGGCCGGCGCCGCGCTCGAGGGCCGGCCGGCGCATCTGCGCGCCCGCGCCGGCGTGCGCCGCACCTGGCAGACCAACCGCATCGCGCCGGAACTGACGGTCGGCGGCTATCTGAACCTCGCGGCGAAGGGCCTGACGGAAAGCGAGATTGCGGCCATTCTCGGTTGGCTCGACTGCCCCGATCCAGAGGTGCCGGTGACGACGGTCGATGCCGGCACGCGGCGCCTGCTGGATGTCGCCGGCGTTGTCGCCGCGCGGCCTGCGGTGGTGTTGCTGGACGAGCCGGCGGCGGGGCAGTCGCATGAGGAGTCGGTGCGGCTGGGCCAGCGCATAGCGCAGATCCCGAAACTGTTCGGCTCGGCCGTGCTGCTGGTCGAGCACGACATGGACCTCGTGCGCTCGGTCTGTTCCGAAATCACGGTGCTGGACTTCGGCAAGGTCATCGCCTCCGGTCCGCCGGCGAAAGTGCTCGGCGAGCCGGCGGTCAAGAAGGCCTATCTCGGCATCGAGGAAGAAAGCGTGGCGGCATGAGCAGGTTCGTCATTTCCGATCTGAGCGTGAACCGGGCGGAACTGCCTGTCGTTTCGAAGGTGAGCCTCGTCGCCGAAAGCGGTGCGATCAGCGTGCTGCTCGGTGCCAACGGCGCCGGCAAGACGACGCTGCTGGAAGGGCTGTCGGGGATCATCCCGGTGGCCGGGGGCAGGATCGAGCTGGACGGGCGGGAAATCCACAAGGCAAGGCCGGGCCTGCGCTCGCGCGAGGGACTGGCGCATGTCGAGCAGGGGCGCACGGTCTTTCGCCAGTTGACGACGGAGGAAAATCTTAAAGTGGGCCTCAGCCGGGAGGCGGAAATGGCACAAGCCTACGACCTTTTTCCCGAGCTGGTGCAGCGCCGCGCGGTGCGGGCCGGCCTGCTGTCCGGCGGCGAGCAGCAGATGCTGGTCATCGCGCGCGCCCTGCTGACGCGGCCGAAGGTCCTGCTCATCGACGAGATGTCGGCGGGGCTTGCGCCGGTCATCGTCACGCGGCTGATGAACGCCGTGCGCCGGCTGGCCGACGAGGGGCTGGCGATCCTGCTGGTCGAGCAGTTCGCGGCGCTTGCGCTGTCGATCGGCGACCGCGCCTATGTCATGCGGCGCGGCCGCATCGTCCATGACGGGGAGTGCAAGGCGCTGGCCAGAACGCCGGACGAGCTGCACCGGCTCTACCTCGGCACCGAAGCGGCCTAGGCGCCGCAAACTGGACTCGTAAAGCATGGTTTTTGACCATGTGGACAAAACTTTAGCCGCGATCCATAGTCGCCCGGCGGCCCCGCAGAAGGACGCGCCGCGAATCCAAAAGAGGGTCGAACGATGGACAATGGGATGAGGGGCAAGGTGCTGCCGGCCGGGCTGTCGCGGCGCGAAGTGCTAGGGCTGGGGGCCGCCGGCATGGCGGCGCTGGTTTTGCCGCGCTGGGCGTTTGCCGCCGACGAGAAGGTGAAGGTGGCGGCGATCTTCGCCACGCCGATCGAGGAGCCGTGGGACCACCAGATCCACGTCGCGCTGCAGAAGGCCGAGAAGGAACTCGGCATCGAATACAAATGGTCTGAGAAGGTGCAGACCGCCGATTTCGGCCGCGTCATGCGCGAATATGCACAAGGCGGCGCGCAGCTGATCATGGGCGACGCCTTCGCGGCCGAGCGCGAATCCCGCCGCACCGCCAAGCAGTTCCCGAAGACCGCCTTCCTGTTCGGCTCCGGCGCTGGGCCGGCCGAGCCGAATTTCGGCGTCTTCGACAACTGGATCCACGAGCCGGCCTACCTGTCGGGCATGATCGCCGGCAAGATGTCGAAGTCGGGCACGGTCGGCGCGGTCGCGGCGATGGGCATTCCCGAGGTCAACCGGCTGGTCAACGCCTTCTTCGCCGGCGCGCGTGAGGTCAACAAGGACGTCAAGCGCAAGGTCACCTTCATCGGCTCGTTCTTCGACCCGCCGAAGGCCAAGGAGGCGGCCATCGCGCAGATCGACGCCGGCGTCGACGTCATCTATGCCGAGCGCTTCGGCGTCATCGAGGCGGCGCAGGAAAAGGGCGTGTTCGCCATTTCCAACATGTCCGACCAGTCGAGCCTGGCGCCCGATACCGTCATTACCGGGCCTGTGTGGGACATGTACCCGACCGTCCAGCAGGCGGTGAAGCTGGTCAAGGCCGGCGTGTTCACCGCGCAGGACTACGGCGACTTCTCGCGCATGGCCAAGGGCGGCTCGTCGCTGGCGCCCTACCACAAGTTCGATGAGAAGCTGCCGGCGGACGTCAAGGAGCTGATCGAGAAGAAGAAGGCCGAGATCCTGGAAGGCATGTTCCGCGTCGACGTGGACGAGAACACGCCGACCTCGGATTGAACGTTTTTCTTTTCTCCGGATCTCCGGGCAATCGCGTTGGCGCATACCCCCCACCCCTAGCCCCCCGCAAGGGGGAGGGGGACTTTGCAGCGGTACTGGCCCGCACCCATTCGACAGGCGTCGACAACAGCGGTGACGGCGTCTCCCTCCCCCTTGCGGGGAGGGGACAGGGGTGGGGGTAGCGCCGGAGCGATTTCGCCGTTACGGCAATCCTTGGATTCGAAAGCCCTACTGGACTCCCCGTGACCACACTTCCTCCCCTCATCGAGATGCGCGGCATCTCCAAGAGCTTCGGCCCGGTGAAGGCCAACGAGGCTGTCGACCTTGCCGTCGCGCCGGGCGAAATCCTCGGCCTGCTGGGCGAGAACGGCGCCGGCAAGACGACGCTGATGAACATCCTGTTCGGCGCCTACCAGCCCGACGCCGGCGAAATCCTTGTGAATGGCAAGCCGGTCAGCATCCGCAATTCGGCCGATGCGCTGGCGGCAGGCATCGGCATGGTGCATCAGCATTTCCATCTCGCCTCGCGGCTGACCGTAATGGAAAACCTGCTGATCGGCATTCCGGGCAAAGGCGGCCGGCTGGACCGCGCCGGCGCGCTGGCAAGATTGGACGATATCGCCCGCAACTACGGCCTGCATCTCGACCCGGACCAGCCGGTGTCCGCCCTTTCCATCGGCGAACAGCAGCGGCTGGAAATCATCAAGGCGCTGTTTCGCCGGGCGCGGCTGTTGATCCTCGACGAGCCGACGGCGGTGCTGGCGCCGAGCGAGGTGGACGGGCTGTTTTCCGCGCTGCGGGCGATGGCAGCGCAAGGGCTCGGCATCATCTTCATTTCGCATAAGCTCAACGAGGTGCGCGCGCTGACCCATCGCTGCGTCGTGCTCAGACACGGCCGCGTCGCCGGGCGCGTCGATGTGCCGGCCGAGACGACGGCGCTGGAAATGGCGCAATTGATGTGCGGCCACGAGATAGTGCCGCCTGAACGTGGCCCGTCTGTGCCGGGCGCGGTGGTGCTGTCGCTCGATGCGGTTTCCACCGGCGGCCATGGCGGCATGCCGTTGCGCGCAGTCACGCTTGCCGTGCGCGAAGGCGAGATCGTCGGCATCGCCGGCGTTTCGGGCAACGGCCAGCGGGCGCTGGCCGATGTGGTTTCGGGCATGCTGAAACCGCAGTCCGGCACGATGGATATCGCCGGAAAGCGTGTCGCGGCCTTCACGCCGCGCGAGGTGCAGGCGCTCGGCCTCGGCCGCATTCCCGAGGACCGGATGACGACCGGGCTGGTGACCAACCTGCCGCTCGCCGATTCCATGGTGCTGCCGCGCATCGGCACAGAAGCCTTCTCAGCCAGGGGGCTGCTGAAACCCGGCGCCATCGTCGCCTTCGCCGAAGCCCAGATCGAGGCTTTCGATATTCGCTGTCCGGGGCCGATGGTCCGCGCCGGCGCGCTGTCCGGCGGCAATCTGCAAAAGGCGCTGCTGGCGCGCGAACTCGCCTTCGATCCGAAAGTGCTGATCGCCGCGCAGCCGACGCGTGGCCTCGACATCGGCGCGGCGCGCTTCGTGCACGAGAAATTCCTGGCGCTCAGGGCCAGGCGCTGCGGCATCGTCGTCGTCAGCGAGGACCTTGAGGAACTCCTGGCGCTCAGCGACCGCATCGCCGTCATGTACGAGGGCCGCATCGTCGGCGTTCTCGATTCTGCGGATGCCAGTGTTTCGCGGCTGGGCATGCTGATGAGCGGGGCAGGGGGGAGCGCCTGATGCTGCGTCTGGAAGCCCGGCAAAGGACGCCGGCATGGCTGAACCTCACCCTGCCGCTGGTCGCCATCGTCGTCACGCTGATCCTGTGCAGCGGCCTGATCGTGCTGGCGGGCGCGGGCGTGGCGGACGCCTATGGCGTGATGTTCAAGGCCTCGCTCGGCGACAGCTACGCCATCACCGAGACTTTGGTGCGCGCCGCCCCGATGATCTTCACCGGCCTGGCGGTGACGCTGGCCTTCCGTGCGAAATTCTGGAACATCGGCGCCGAGGGCCAGCTTCTCGCCGGCGCGATGGCAAGCTGCTTCGTCGGCGCCATCCCGATGCCCGGCCCGCTCGCCATGCTTTTGATGGCGATTGCCGGAGCCGCCGCCGGTGCTGCCGTCGCGCTTATCCCAGCGCTGCTGCGCGTCAGGCTGAAGGTCGACGACGTGGTGAGTTCGCTGCTGCTCAATTCGGTCGTCTTCTATATCCTGATGGCGCTGATCGAAGGGCCATGGAAGGACCCGTTCAGCGGCTATCCGATCTCGCCGCCGATCGAGGATTCGGCCGGCCTGCCGGTGCTGATCGAAGGCACGCGGCTGCATCTCGGCGTGCTGGTGGCGGTGCTGGCGGCACCTCTGGTCTGGCTGCTGATATCGCGCACGGTTCTCGGCTTCCGCATCCGCGTCACCGGCGAGAACCCGGAGGCGGCGCGCTACGGCGGCATCGACGTGCAGCGTGTCATCGTTATCGCGGCGCTGCTTTCCGGCGCGCTGGCCGGGTTGGCCGGCGTCGGCGAGGTGGGCGGCGTGCACTTCCAGGTGATGAGCGACATTTCGCCGGGCTACGGCTATTCGGGCATCGTCATCGCCATGCTGGCAAGGCTCAACCCGCTCGGCGTCGTGCCGGTCGCCATCTTCCTTGCCGCCGTGATGACGGGTGCGGAGGCGATGTCGCGTGCCACCGGCGTGCCGGCCTTCCTCAGCGACGTCATCCAGGGCACGGCGCTGCTCGCCATGCTGGTAGCGCTGCTGTTCACAGCCTATCGCATCCGGAGGAGCGCATGAGCGCGGTGCTGGAACAGGTCTTCCAGGTCGGCTTTCTCGCCGCCATCATCCGCATCGCCACGCCGCTCGCCTTCGCGACGCTGGGCGAGATGTTCTCCGAGCGCGCCGGCGTGCTCAACCTCGGCATCGAGGGCATCATGCTGCTCGCCGCCATGGCCGGCTTCACCGGTGCCTATTTCTCCGGCAGCCTGTGGGTCGGCGTGCTGGCGGCGGTCGCGGCCGGCGCGCTGATGGGCGCGCTGCACGCGCTGTTCACGGTCGTGCTCGGCCTGTCGCAGCACGTGTGCGGCATCGGCGTGACGCTGTTTTCCTCCGGCCTCGCCTATTTCCTCTACCGGCTGATCTTCGGCCAGCAATCGGTGCCGCCCAGCATCAAGGGCTTCCAGCCGGTGCCGATCCCGATCCTGTCCGATATTCCGGTACTCGGGCCGGCGGTCTTCAACCAGTTCACGCTGGTCTACATGGCGATCCTCGCCATTCCGCTGGCGGCTTTCATCCTTTACCGCACGCCATGGGGGCTTTCGGTGCGCATGGTGGGCGAGAACCCGCGTGCCGCCGATTCGGCCGGCGTGTCGGTGATGGCGACGCGGTTCCAGGCCGTCGTGCTGGGCGGCGCGCTGATGGGGCTGGCCGGTTCCTTCCTCGTCATGGCGCAGTTCAACGCCTTCACCTTCGGCGTCGTTTCCGGGCGCGGCTGGGTGGCGATCGCGCTGGTGGTGTTCGGTCGCTGGGACCCGTGGCGCTCGGCGGGAGCGGCGCTGCTGTTCGCCTTCGTCGACGCCTTGCAGCTTCGCTTGCAGGCAGCCGGGCTCGGTCATATCCCCTATGAAGCCTTCCTGATGCTGCCCTTCGTGCTCACCATCGTCGCCATGGCCTTCATGTCGCGCAACGCGGTGGCGCCGTCGGCCTTGCTGAAGCCGTTCCGCCGCGAAGAACGCTGAGAGCCCGTTTGGAAATTCTATTCCGGCGGCCATCTGACGGCGTTTTCTGTGCTTCCGTTGCTCACGGACCCAATGTCCGCTGCGCTACGGTTCTCGAAACCACCGCCATATGGCTCGCCGGAGCGAATTCCCGAACGGGCTCTGAGGCGTCTTTTCGCACCTTTGCCTTGTTGTCATGGGCGCGGGCTGCGGTTAGGAAATCAGGACGAGTGTTGTCGGCATGCCTGCTTCGGGCGCGCCGGCTGCGGAGGCGAGACGACGCATCGAATAGGCGAGGGCGGATAGAGCATGCGGGACGGCAACCTGTTGGCGGTGCTGATCGTCCTGCCCTTCCTCGGCTCCCTTCTGGCCGCGCTCATGACGCCGATGGCGCGCAACGCCGAAGCCTGGCTTTCGGGGCTGGTCGCGCTTGCCGCCTTCGTCGTGGCCGCCTCCTTCTATCCGCATGTCACCGGTGGCGGCGTCGTCAAGCAGACGATCGAATGGATCCCGGCGCTCGGCCTTTCCTTCACGCTGCGCATGGACGGCTTCGCCTGGATGTTCTCCATGCTGATCACCGGCATCGGCCTACTCGTCGTCGTCTATGCCCGCTACTACATGTCGCCGAAGGATCCGGTGGCGCGTTTCTATGCCTTCCTGCTTGCCTTCATGGGCGCCATGCAGGGCCTCGTCATCGCCGGCAACCTGATCCTGCTCGCCGTCTTCTGGGAACTGACCAGCGTCTTTTCCTTCCTGCTGATCGGCTACTGGCACCATAACCAGAACGCCCGCGACGGCGCCCGCATGGCGCTCACTCTCACCGGCACGGGCGGGCTCTGCCTGCTGGTTGGCCTGATCCTCATCGGCCACATCGTCGGCAGCTACGACCTCGACGCGGTGCTGGCCTCGGGCGACGCGATCCGTTCGAATCCGCTCTATGTTCCGGTGCTGCTCTTGGTGCTGGCGGGCGCGCTGACCAAGAGCGCGCAGTTTCCCTTCCATTTCTGGCTGCCCAACGCCATGGCGGCACCGACGCCGGTTTCGGCCTACCTGCATTCGGCGACGATGGTGAAGGCCGGCGTCTTCCTTTTGACGCGCTTCTGGCCGGTGCTGTCGGGCACGCCCGAATGGTTCAACCTGGTGGGGATCGCCGGGCTGGCGACGCTGCTGCTCGGCGCCTATTTCGCCATCTTCCAGCAGGACCTGAAAGGCCTGCTCGCCTATTCGACCATCAGCCATCTCGGTCTGATCACATCCCTGCTCTCCTTCGGCAGCCCGCTGGCGGCGGTGGCGGCGATCTTCCACATGGCCAACCATGCCACCTTCAAGGCGTCGCTGTTCATGGCCGCCGGCATCATCGACCACGAGGCGGGAACGCGCGACATGCGCAAGCTTTCCGGCCTGTTCTCCTTCATGCCGATCACCGCGACGCTCGCCATGGTGGCGAGTGCGGCAATGGGCGGCGTGCCGCTGCTCAACGGATTCCTGTCCAAGGAAATGTTCTTCGCCGAGGCGCTGGAGCAGCACCGACTGTCGCTGCTCGACAGCGCCGCGCCCTATATCGCGACGCTCGCCGGCGCCTTCGCCGTGACCTATTCGGCACGATTCATCTACACTGTGTTCTTTGGCCCCAAGCCGGTCGACCTGCCGCAGGAGCCGCACGAACCGCCGCTTCTTATGCGCCTGCCGGTCGCGCTTCTGGTCATCGCCTGCGTCGTCGTCGGCGTCATCCCGGCGGTGAGCATCGGTCCCTTCCTCGACACGGCGGTGACCGCTGTCCTCGGCGACCGCACGCCGGCCTACAGCCTCGTCGTCTGGCACGGCTTCACCACGCCGCTCATCATGAGCATGATCGCGCTGGTCGCCGGGCTGGCGCTCTATGCGGCGCTGCACCGCTATCTCGCCAGCAGCGAGGAGGGGGCGCCGTTCTTCCGCCGTTTCAAGGGCCAGCGCATCTTCGAGCGCATCCTGGTCACGGTCAGCTGGCGCTGGGCGCGCGCCGTCGAAGCAGTCGTTGCGACGAGGCGTTTGCAGCCGCAGGTGCGGCTGATCGTCGTGGCGGCGATCCTTGCCGGCTTCTGGGCGATGTGGGGCGAGGGCAACCTGATGCCGCGCCTGACCGTGCATGGGTTGGACCCGGTGCTCGGCTCGCTGTGGGCCATCGGCGGGGTCTGCGCCGTCTCGGCGGCGATCATGGCCAAGTACCAGCGGCTCGCGGCCCTCATCCTGATGAGCGGAACCGGGCTGGTCACCTGCCTGTCCTTCGTCTGGCTGTCGGCGCCCGACCTTGCCGTCACGCAGTTGCTGGTCGAGATCGTCACCACGGTGCTCATCCTGCTCGGCCTGCGCTGGCTGCCGAAGCGCGACAAGGCGGTGGCCGAGGCCATCGACACGGCGACGCGGCTGAGGCGGCACCGCGATTTCGCCATCGCGCTGGTGGCGGGCTTCGGTATCGCCGCGCTCGCCTATTTCGCCATGCTGACGCCGCGACCGCCTTCGGTCGGTGATTTCTACCTGAAGCATTCCTACGCCGAGGCCGGCGGCACCAACGTCGTCAACGTCATCCTGGTCGATTTCCGCGGCTTCGACACGATGTTCGAGATCGTCGTGCTGGCGATCGTCGCGCTCACCGTGTTCGCGCTGCTTCGCCGTTTCAGGCCGGCCGAGGACAATGCCGAGGCGCCCTACCAGCAACGCGAGCAGGACGAATTCGATTCGGTGCGCCGCGACCGCGAGGTCGGCGAGACGCTGAAGGACTATCTTCTGGTGCCGTCGATCATCATGCGCTGGATGTTCCCGGTGATCGTGGTGCTGGCCGTCTACCTGCTGCTGCGCGGGCATGACCAGCCGGGCGGCGGCTTCGCGGCGGGCATTGCCATGGCGACGGGCTTCCTGTTGCAATACCTGGCCGGCGGTGCGCGCTGGGTGGAGGAGCGGCTGCGCATCCTGCCGGTGCGCTGGATCGGCGTCGGCCTGCTGACTTCGGTGGCCACCGGTCTCGGCTCGCTGGCCTTCGGTTATCCCTTCCTGACGTCCTATTTCCAGTACACGCCGATCCCCTACATCGGGAAGATGCCGACGGCGTCTGCGATGCTGTTCGATCTCGGCGTCTTCAGTCTCGTCGTCGGCGCGACCGTGCTGATGCTGATCGCGATCGCCCACCAGTCGCTGCGCATTCGTGCGCGGCCCCGAAAGCCGGCCGAAGGGGAGGGCGCCTGATGGAACTGGTCATCGCCGCCGCCATCGGTGTCCTGTCGGCCTCGGGCGTCTGGCTCATCCTGCGCCCGCGCACCTACCAGCTGGTCATCGGGCTGGCGCTCTTATCCTACGCCGTCAACCTGTTCATCTTCAGCATGGGGCGGCTGCGCGTGAATGCGCCGCCCGTGCTCGACGGCTCCGCCCCGGTCGACGTGACGGCCTATATCGATCCGGTGCCGCAGGCGCTGGTGTTGACGGCCATCGTCATCAGCTTCGCCACCACAGCGCTGTTCCTCGTCGTGCTGATCGTCTCGCGCGGCATGACCGGCACCGACCACGTCGACGGGCGGGAGGGCTGACATGGTCGAGCCGGCCCATCTCGTCGTCGCGCCGATCCTCGTCCCGCTGGTCACCGGCGCGTTGATGCTGTTCTTCGAGGATCGGGAACGCAGGCTGAAGACGGCGCTGTCGCTGGTCTCCATTCTCGCGCTGATCAGCACCGCCACCGCACTGCTCAACACCGTCCACGGCGGCGGCCACGCCGCCAGCCTCGTCTATCTGGTCGGCAACTGGCCGGCTCCCATCGCCATCTCCCTGGTGGCGGACCGCCTGGCGGCGGTCATGCTGCTGCTCACGGCGTTGCTGGCGCTGCCGGCGATGATCTCTGCGACGCAGCGCTGGGAGAAGGTGGGGCCGCATTTCCACTCGCTGTTCCAGTTCCTGCTGGTCGGCCTCAACGGCGCCTTCCTGACCGGCGACCTGTTCAACCTGTTCGTCTTCTTCGAGGTGATGCTGGCGGCCTCCTACGGCCTCGCGCTGCACGGCGGCGGGGCGCTGCGCGTGCGCGGCGGGCTGAACTACATCGTCGTCAACCTCGTCGCCTCACTGATCTTCCTGATCGGCATCGCCATGGTGTTCAGCGCAGCCGGCAGCCTCAACATGGCCGAGATCGCGCTTCGGGCCGAGTCGATGCAGGGCTTCGCGCTGCCGGCGTTGCATGTGGGCCTGGCGATGCTGGGGCTCGCCTTCCTCATCAAGGCCGGCATGTGGCCGCTCGGCCTGTGGCTGGTGCCGGCCTATTCGGCGGCCGCCGGGCCGGTCGCGGCGGTCTTCGCCATCCTGAGCAAGGTCGGCGTCTACGCGCTTCTGCGGCTGGCGCTGCTGGTGCCGAACAAGGGCATCGCCTTCGGCTCGCTGGTCATCTTCATCGGCGGGGTGGCGACGCTGGTGTTCGCCTCCATCGGCATTCTCGCCTCGCAATCGCTGAAGCGGGCGGCCGGTTATTTCGTGCTGATGTCGTCCGGTACGCTGCTTGCCGCATTCGGCATGTCGCAATCCGCGGTGACGGCCGGCGCGCTGTTCTACATGCTGAGCTCGACGCTGGCGGTCGGTGCCTTCTTCCTCGTCGTCGAGCTGATCGAGCGCGAGCAGGACGCCGCCTCCAGCGTGCTTGCCGTCACCATGGAAGCCTATGGCGAGGGCGAGGAGGACATGGAGGAGGAAGAGGCCGAGGTCGGCCGCACCATGCCGGGCGCCGTGGCGATTCTCGGCATCGGCTTCTGCCTGCTCGCCATGGTGCTGATCGGCCTGCCGCCGCTGCCGGGCTTCCTCGCCAAGTTCGCCATCCTGACGGCGCTGCTGGGACCGGAGGCTTCGGTGCCGGCGGCCTCGAACTTCATGCGCGGCACGCTGGCCGTGCTCCTGATCGCGTCCGGCGTCGTGTCGCTGGTGGCGCTGTCGCGTGCCGGCATCCGCGTTTTTTGGGCGCCGGTCGAACCCTTCCTGCCGCGCATCACCGTCACCGAGACGGCGCCGATCCTCTATCTGCTCGGGCTGCTCATCGCGCTGGTGCTGGCGGCCGGGCCGGCGATGAACCTGTTTCTGGCGACGGCCGACGACCTGCATCATCAGGTCCGCTATCTCGACGCGGTGCTGGGCGCCGAGCGGGTTCCGCCTTTCGCGGAGGCGCATCCATGAGGTGGCTGCTGCCCTATCCGCTTCTAGCACTGGCGCTGGCCCTCATGTGGCTGCTGCTTTCCGGCGTCTCGCCGGGGCAGGTGGTGCTCGCCGTCGGCGTCGCGACGGGTGCCTCGCATGCGCTGGCCGCCCTTGGCGAAGCCAGCCCGGCTATCCGCCGCTGGCTGGCGATCCCGACGCTCGCCGGCGTCGTGTTCCATGACATCGTCGTTTCCAACCTCGAGGTCGCGGGAATCCTGCTCGGCATCAGGCGGACGCGCGGCGCCGGCTTCGTAACGGTGCCGCTCACCACCCGCAGCCCGTCGGCACTGGCGATCCTGTCCATCATCGTCACCAGCACGCCGGGGACCGCTTGGATCGACTATGACGCGGCCCGCAACGAGGTGCTGGTCCATGTGTTCGATCTCGTGGACGAGGCGCATTGGCGCCAGCTGATCGCCGAGCGCTACGAGCGGCTGCTGATGGAGATATTCGAATGAGCGAGACCGTCATCCTCGCCGCCGTATGGTTCGCCCAGATCGCGCTGGCGATGGCCATGTGCCTGTGCACCTGGCGCATGATCGCCGGCCCGCGCGCGCAGGACCGCATCCTTTCCTTGGACGCGCTCTATGTCTGCGCCATGCTGCAACTGCTCGCCTTCGGCATCCGCACCGGGCGCACCATCTATTTCGAGGCGGCGCTGATCATAGGCATGCTGGGCTTCGTCGCCACCGTGTCGCTGGCGAAGTTCCTGATGCGCGGCGAGGTGATCGAATGAGCGTCCATCTCGCCGACGTGCCGCTGTGGGCGGCGATCCTCGCCGCGTTCTTCCTGGTTCTTGGGGCGGGGCTCGCTTTGCTCGGCACCATCGGGCTGGTCCGGCTGCCGACCTTCTACCAGCGCATCCACGCGCCGACACTCGGCACCAGCTGGGGCGCCGCCGGCATGGTGCTGGCCTCGATGATCATCTTCACCGCAGCGTCGGGACGGCTCGTGCTGCACGAGATCCTGATCGGCGTCTTCGTCACGGTGACGACGCCGGTGACGTTGATGATGCTCGGGCGCTCCGCGCTCTACCGCGACCGCAGCGAGCGCAATCCGGAAGTGCCGCAGTTCGGGGCGAGCGACGCGGACGACGACACGGCTCAGGGCGCGTCGTAGCCGGAAGGCGGCTGGAACAGGCCGCCGCGTTTGCGTTCGAGTGCCCGGCCGATGCGCAGCGCCGTCGCCTCCTCGAAGCGCGGCACGACGATCTGCAAGGCCGTCGGCAGGCCATCTCCCATCAGGCCGACCGGGACGCTGAGGGCCGCCGCGTCCATCAGGTTGACGAAGCGGGTGAAGGTGCCGAGCGGCGTCGTCGCCTCGTCGATCTCGGCAACCGGCGGCGGCAGGATCGGCGAGGTCGGCGTCAGCATCGCGCCGGCGCCGTCGAGATAGTGGGCGAAGGCGACCTGCGCGGCGCGGCGATCCTCCAGAAGTTGCTGATAACGCGCGGCATCGATGGCGCGACCCTTCAGCACGCGCGCGCGGATGGCCGGATCGACGACACTGTTCTCGACATCGACATAGCGCCCGAGATTGTGCCAGGCTTCCGCCGCCATGAGATCGCCGGTGAGCGCCATATAGGCCTCCGGCGCTTGCGGCATCGGCCGCTCCTCGATGACGGCGCCGAGTGCTTCCAGATCGGCAAGGGCTGCCCGAAAGCGCTCCATGACGGCGGGCTGGACGCTGGCGAGGTTGCTCGCCGCGGGAACACGCAGGCGCAAGCCGGCGACACCCTGTTCGAGCGTGTCGAGCCGGACCGGCGGAACGCCGTAGGTCGCCGGGTCGTCCGGGTCGCGGCCGGATAGTGCCTCGAACAGCAGGGCCGCGTCCTCTACCGAGCGGGCAAGCGGGCCGACGCTGTCGAAGGAGGTGGCGAGCGCTAGCAGGCCGCCGCGCCCGACGCGGCCGACCGTGGTTTTAAGACCGACGACGCCGCACATGCCGGCCGGGTTGCGGACCGAGCCGCCGGTGTCGGTGCCGAGCGCCGCCGGCACCAGCCCCGCTGCGACCGCGACGCCCGAGCCGCTGGAGGAGCCCCCCGGCGCCCGCGGCACGGCCGGATCGCGCGGGTTGAGCGGCGTGCCGGCGACCGGGTTGGTGCCCCAGCTGCCGAAGGCGAACTCGACGGTGTGCACCTTGCCGACCAGTACCATGCCGGCGTCGGCCAGTCGCGTCACCGCGTTGGCGGTTGCGGTCTGCGCTTTTACGTCGAGAGCGAGGGAGCCGGCGCATGTCGGCTGGCCGGCGACGTGGAAAAGATCCTTGGCGGCGAAGGGCGCGCCGTCGAGCGGGCCTTTCGCCTTGCCCTGCCGGCGCCGCTCGTCGGATTCCTTTGCCGCCTCGATCGCGGCTTCCGGGAGGGTGACGACGAAGGAATGAAGGGCGCCGTCATGGGCGGCGATGCGGTCGAGCGCGCGTCGCGTGACGGCTTCGGCGGTGGTGGCGCCGGAGGCCAGGGCGCGCCCGAGTTCGGCTGCCGTTGCGAATGCGGAAATGTCGTCGGTGCTCACGCCTGTTCCCTCTCGTCGGATATGTCAAAGCATCACGATTCGGGCGGACGAGGGAGGGCCAGCCCAGCCCAAACGATGGCCGATTGCGCGCGGCGCAAGTGTCCCGTGTCAGGCCGACAGGATCAGGCTCGCGGCCTTTTCCGCGATCATCAGGGTCGGCGTGTTGGTGTTGCCGGAGGTAATAGTGGGCATGATCGAGGCGTCGGCGATGCGCAGTTTTCCGACGCCGCGCACACGCAGCCTCTCGTCGACGACGGAGTCCGGGTCGGCGCCCATGCGGCAGGTGCCGACCGGGTGAAAGATGGTGGTGCCGATCTCGCCGGCCGCGCGGACCAGGTCTTCCTCGCTCTGGTAGTCCGGCCCCGGCTTGAATTCCTGCGGCTTGTAGGGCTGGAGCGGCGCTTGGCTCGCAATGCGGCGCGTCAGCCGGATGGCGTCGGCCGCGACCATGCGGTCGGCTTCGGCGGCGAGGTAATTCGGCCGGATCGCCGGCTGGCGGCGGAAATCGGCCGAAGTGGCGTGGATGGAGCCGCGGCTTTCGGGGCGCAGGTTGCAGACCGAGGCGGTGAAGGCGGGGAAGGGATGCACCGCGTCGCCGAACTTGTCGAGGCTGAGCGGCTGGACGTGGAACTGCAGGTTCGGGGTCTCGAAATGGGGTGCGGAGCGGGTGAAGATGCCGAGCTGGCTCGGCGCCATCGCCATCGGCCCGGAGCGCTTCAGGAGATATTCCAGCCCGATCGCCATCTTGCCGAACAGGCGGCTCGCCTGCTCGTTCAGCGTGCGGATGCCGGAGACCTTGTAGGCGAGCCTGAGCTGCAGGTGATCCTGCAGGTTCTCGCCGACCTGGCTGCGCTCGACGGCGACGGGAATGCCGGCCTGCTGCAGCGCCGATCCTGAGCCGATGCCGGACAGTTCCAGCACATGCGGCGAGCCGACGGAGCCAGCGGCGAGGATCACCTCGCGACGGGCGCGGACCGTGCGCCGGGCGTTGCCTTGCATGAATTCGACGCCACGCGCTTCGCCGTCCTCCAGCACGATCCGGGCGACCTGGGCATTGGTCTCCACCTTCAGGTTTTTGCGTGCTGCGACCGGGTGGAGAAAAGCCTTGGCGGAATTGACCCGGACGCCGTGACGCTGGTTGACCTTGAAGTAGGACGAGCCCTCGTTGTCGCCGCGGTTGAAATCGGCGGTGCGGGGAATGCCGGCCGCCTCGGCGGCGGCGCGGAAGGCGTCGAGGATATCCCAGTGCAGCCGCATCTCCTCGACGCGCCATTCGCCGCCGGCGCCGTGGAATTCGTCGGCACCGGCATAATAGTCCTCCGACTTGCGGAAGAAGGGCAGCACGTCGTCCCAACCCCATCCCGTGCAGCCCATCTGCCGCCAGCGGTCGTAGTCGCGCGCCTGGCCGCGCATGTAGATCATGCCGTTGATGGACGAGCAGCCGCCCAGCACCTTGCCGCGCGGATAGGCCAGCGCCCGGCCGTTCAGGCCGGCCTCGTTCTCGGTCGAAAAGCACCAGTCGGTGCGCGGGTTGGAGATGCAGTAGAGATAGCCGACGGGAATGTGGATCCAGTGGTAGTTGTCGCGTCCGCCGGCCTCCAGCAGGAGCACGGTGGCGTTCGCATCGGCCGACAGGCGATTGGCCAGCAGGCAGCCGGCCGTGCCGGCGCCGACGATCACATAGTCGAACTCGTCCATTTCAGGTCTTCGCGCCCCAGTTCCTTGCGGCTTATTTCTTGATGCCCGGCAGCTTCGCGTAGATTTCGCCGACGATGCCGCGCCGGAACAGAAGCACGCAGATCATGAAGATGGCGCCGGTGGCGATGGTGACGGGAAAGCCCGACGTCGCCAGCGTGTTCTGCAAGGTCACCACCAGCCCGGCGCCGACCATCGGGCCGACCATGGTGCCGATGCCTCCGAGCAGCGTCATCAGGATCACCTCGCCCGACATCTGCCAGGTGACGTCGGTCAGCGTGGCGAACTGGAAGACGATGGCCTTGGTCGCGCCGGCGAGCCCGGCAAGGGCGGCCGACATGACGAAGGCGGCGAGCTTGTAGTTGGCGACCGAGTAGCCGAGCGAGGTGGCGCGGTTCTCGTTCTCGCGGATCGAGCGCAGGACCATGCCGAAGGGCGAATTGACGATGCGCCAGATGGCGAAAACGCCGATCAGGAAGACACCGAGCACGGTGTAGTAGATGTTGAGCGGTCGGCCGAGATCGAGCAGGCCGAGCAGGAAGCCGCGCGGCACGTTCTGGATACCGTCCTCGCCGTTGGTGAAGGGCGCCTGCACGCAGAAGAAGAAGAACATCTGCGCCAGCGCGAGCGTGATCATGGCGAAATAGATGCCCTGGCGGCGGATGGCGAAGAAGCCCATGACGAGGCCGAGCACGGCCGCACCCGCCGTGCCGATCAGGATGCCGACCTCCGGCGTCACGCCCCAGACCTTGACGGTGTGGGCGCAGAAATAGGCCGCGCCGCCGAAGAAGGCGGCGTGGCCGAAGGAGAGCAGCCCGGTGTAGCCGAGCAAAAGGTTGAAGGCGCACGCGAACAGCGCGAAGCACATGATCTTCATCAGGAAGATCGGGTAGAAGAAGAAGGGCGCGGCCAGCAGGGCAACGATGCCCAGCGCCACCAGCAGCCATTCCAGCCGCGCCGTCGATTTCGCCTCGGTCGGTCGGGTAGAGAGCTCGGCCATGTCAGGCATCCCTTCCGAACAGGCCCGCAGGGCGGATGAGCAGCACCACCGCCATGATGACGAAGATGACGATGTTGGAGGCTTCCGGATAGAAGACCTTGGTCAGGCCTTCGGCGAGGCCGAGCACATAGCCGGTGACGATGGCGCCGAGGATCGAGCCCATGCCGCCGACGACGACCACGGCAAAGACGACGATGATGAGGTCGGACCCCATCAGCGGGCTCACCTGGTAGACCGGGGCCGCGAGGATGCCGGCCAGCCCGGCTAGCGCGGAACCGAGGCCGTAGGTGAGGGTCAAAAGTACCGGTACGTTGACGCCGAAGGCCTGCACCAGCTTCGGGTTCTCGGTGGCGGCGCGCAGATAGGCGCCGAGCCTCGTCTTCTCGATGGCGAGCCATGTGCCGAGGCAGATGACCAGCGACGAGAACACCACCCAGCCGCGGTAGTTGGGCAGGAACATGAAGCCGAGATTGGTGCCACCGGCGAGCGCTTGCGGCGCCGCGTAGGGCTGGCCGGAAACGCCGTAGTAGTAGCGGAAGACGCCCTCGATGACGAGCGCGAGGCCGAAGGTGAACAACAGCCCGTAGAGCGGGTCGAGGCTGTAGAGCCTGGACAGCATCGTGCGCTCGATCGCCATGCCGACCACGCCCACGACCAGCGGCGCCAGGATGAGTGCCGGCCAATAACCGATGTTCAGCCATTGCAGGAGCAGGAAACCGACGAAGGCACCGAACATATACTGCGCGCCATGCGCGAAGTTGATGATCTTGAGCATGCCGAAGATGACGGCCAGCCCAAGGCTCAGCATGGCGTAGAAGGAGCCGTTGATGAGCCCCACCAGAAGCTGGCCGAGGAATGCCTGAACCGGGATTCCGAAGATCATGGTCATAATCTAGACCCCCAGCACGTCATGCAGCAGCGCCATGCGCTCGTCGAGTTCGGCGACCGGGAAGCCGGCGGTGATCTTGCCGTGCTCCATCAGGTAGAAGCGGTCGGCGATGCGGCGGGCGAAACGGAAGTTCTGTTCCACCAGCAGGATCGTCATGCCGCGCGCCTTGAGTTCGGCCAGCACCTCGCCGATGCGCTGCACGATGACGGGCGCCAGTCCTTCCGTCGGCTCGTCGAGCAAAAGCATCCTGACGCCGGTGCGCAGCATGCGCGCCATCGCCAGCATCTGCTGTTCGCCGCCGGAAAGCTTCGTTCCCTGGCTGTTGCGGCGCGCCTTGAGATTCGGGAACAGTTCGAAAATCTCGTCCGGGGTCATGCCGCCGGGCGCGACCACCGGCGGCAGGTTGAGGTTCTCCTCGACCGAGAGCGTGGAGAAGATGCCGCGCTCTTCCGGCACGAAGCCGATGCCGGCGCGCGCCACGTGATGCAGCGGCATGCGCATCAGGTCGCGGCCGTCGAATGTCGCCGTGCCGGTGCGCTTGCGGATCAGGCCCATGATGGCGCGCAGCGTCGTCGTCTTGCCGACGCCGTTGCGGCCGAGCAGGGTCACCGTTTCGCCGGGGAAGACGTCGAGGTCGACGCCGTGCAGGGCGTGACCCTCGCCGTACCAGGCGTTGAGGCCGCGCACAGACAGAAGCGGCTCACTCATCTTCGGTCCCCATATAGGCGACCCGGACGCGTTCGTCGGTGCTGACCGTCACGTAGTCGCCGGCGGCGAGGATTTTGCCGGCCTGCAGGACCGTGATCCAGTCGCAGAGTTCGGCCACCACGTCGAGATTGTGTTCGACCATCAGGATGGCGCGGTCGGCGGCGAGCGAGCGGATGAGGCCGGCGACCACCGCGACATCCTCGTGGCCCATGCCGGCCATCGGCTCGTCGAGCAGAAGTACCTTGGGGTCGAGCGCCAGCGTGGTAGCGATCTCCAGCACACGCTTGCGGCCGTAGGAAAGATCGCCGGCCAGCCGGTGTGCGGCTTCGGCCAGCCCGACAGTTTCCAGCAATTCGAAAGCGCGGGGCGTCAGCACGTCGAGCGCGCCGGCCGGCCGCCAGAACTGGGTGGCGAGCCCGTTTGGCCGCTGCAGGGCGACGCGCACATTGTCGAGCACCGACAGGTGCGGGAAGATCGCCGAAATCTGGAACGATCGCACCAGCCCCATGCGCGCCACCTTGGCAGGCGGCGTGCGGGTGATGTCCTGGCCGAGCAGTTCGATCCTGCCGCCTGTGGGCGGCAGGAACTTCGTCAGAAGGTTGAAGACCGTGGTCTTGCCAGCCCCGTTGGGGCCGATCAGGGCGTGGATCTTGCCGTGATGCACGTCCAGATCGACGCCGCCGACGGCGACGAAGCCGGCGAACTCCTTGCGCAGGCCGCGGGCGGACAGCACCACTCGCGGCTCGGCATCGGTCTTTTCAGGCGCCGCAGTCACGGCAGCCGCTGTACTCACTTGGCGGAGAGCGGGCAGCCGCTCTTGTCGGCAGGCAGGAAGGCCTCGTCGCCGGGAATGGTGGCGAGATAGGTGTAGTAATCCCAGTCCTTCTTGCTCTCTTCCGGCTTCTTGACCTGGAACAGGTACATGTCGTGCACCATGTTGCCGTCCGCTTGCACCTTGCCGTTCTCGGTGAAGATGTCGTTCACCGGCATCTCATGCAACTGCTTGGCAACGGCCTCGGTCTCGTCGGTGCCGGCCTTGTCGATCGCCTTGAGGTATTGCAGCACCGCCGAATAGGTGCCGACTTGGATCATGTTCGGCATGCGGTTGGTGCGCTTGAAGAAGCGCTCGGCGAATTCGCGGTTCTTGTCGTTCTGGTCCCAGTACCAGCCTTCGGTCAGCACCACGCCTTGCGCGGCCTGGAGGCCGAGCCCGTGCACTTCCGCCAGCGTGAACAGCAGGGCCGCGAGGCGCTGTCCGCCCGAAACGATGCCGAAATCGGCCGCCTGCTTGATCGAGTTGGACGTGTCGAGGCCGGCGTTGGCGAGGCCGACGATCTTGGCGCCGGAAGACTGCGCCTGCAGAAGGAAGGACGAATAGTCGGTGGCGCCGAGCGGATAGCGCACGGAGCCCAGGACCTTGCCGCCCTTTTCCTTGACGAAGTTGGCGGTCTGCTCTTCCAGCGAATGGCCGAAGGCATAGTCGACGGTGATGAAGTACCAGCTGTCGCCGCCCTGGGCGACCAGCGCGCCGCCGGTGCCGACGGCCTGAGAATGGGTGTCGTAAGCCCAGTGGAAGCCATAGGGCGAGCAGGACTTGCCGGTGAGGTCGGTGGTCGCCGCGCCGGTGACGATGTCGATCTTCTTCTTTTCCTTCGAGATGCCCTGCACGGCCAGCGCCACCGACGAGGTGGTCAGTTCCATGATGGCGTCCACCTGTTCGGTGTCGTACCACTGGCGGGCGATGTTGGAGGCGATGTCGGGCTTGTTCTGATGGTCGGCGTCGATGACCTCGATCGGAGCGCCCTGGACCTTGCCGCCGAAATCCTCGACCGCCATCTTGGCGGCCTCGACCGACCACTTGCCGCCGAAGTCGGCATAGACGCCCGACTGGTCGTTCAGGATGCCGATCTTGACCTTGCCGTCCGAGATTTCGGCGGCGGCTGCGGGGATCACGGTGGCGGCCAGAAGGGCCGCCGAAACAAGATGCAACAACTTCACTGTCGATTCCTCCCTGGTGGTCGACCTTCCCGAACCGGAGGCCGACTGTGGCGGCCTCATGCAGCCGTCCGCGTTTTCTTCATTGCCGACCGCTCCTCCGCGGCCCCGGTGCAAATTCACACGATCAAGATCGCGCCGAAATGTGCACGCGGGCGAAGCGTAACATTGACCCGCCGACACGAGAACAGTTATTTTTGTACAACTTCCGTACAAAAATGCACGGATGGCTTTGGAGGGAAACGCCATGTCCATCAATGCCGGGAGCGCCGCCTGATGCGCCGCTTCACCTGGGACGACCTGCAATTCTTCCTGGCCGTGGCGCGCAACGGCCAACTGGCGAGCGCCGCGCGCCAGCTGCGCACCAACCATGCCACCGTGTCGCGCCGCATCGACCGGCTGGAGCAGGCGCTGTCTGCAAAACTGTTCGAACGCAATCCGCGCGGCTACATGCTTACCGCCGTCGGCGAGCGGCTGGTGCAGTCGGCCGAGCAGATCGAGCGCGAAGCCGCCAACTTCCGCAACGAGGCGGCCAGCGGCGCCTCGCAGGTGACGGGCGTGCTGCGGTTGTCGACGCTGGAAGGGTTCGGCTCCTATTTCCTCGCCGACCGGCTGCCGCGCTTCGCCGAGGCACATGCCAACCTGTCGATCGAACTCGTCACCATCCAGCAGATCGTGTCGCTGTCGCGGCGCGAGGCGGACATGTCGATCACGCTGACTTCGCCGCGCACCGACTTCTACCACTACGAGAAGATCACGACGTATCGCCTGTTCGTTTATGGAACGCGCAGCTATCTGGACAGCCATCCGCCGATCGAGAAGCGCGAGGACCTGCTGGCGCATCGCATGATCGGCTACATCGAGGACATGATCTTCACGCCCGGCCTCGACTATCACCGGGAGATTTTGCCGGGCCTGCGCGCCAGCTACCAGAGTTCCTCCATCCATGCGCAGCTTCGCGCCACGCTGAAGGGCGTCGGCCTGTGCGTGCTGCCGCACTTCATGGCGGCGGGGTTCGACGAACTGGTGCCGGTGCTGACGCGCGACATCCTTCTGGAACGCGACTACTGGTGTGTCAGCCACCGCGACCTGTCGGCGGCGCCGCGCATCCGCGCCCTAGCCGAATTCGTCCAGGCCGAGGCGCGAAGTGCCGCGCAGCTCTTCCTGGGCGACCACCTCGTCGGCGCCTGAACGCTGCGGTCCGTCGCCGTCGCCTTGGCGCAAGAAATTGCCGAGCGAGGGACAAGTGCTGCATTGACAGCCATTCCGTTGACGGAAAGGATAGCGCAGCCTTGGCATGGGCCGCTTGACAAGAGAATCAGGGAACAGGGGTAACATAATGAAAAAACATCGAAACTGGGCGACATCGCTGGGCAGTGGCCTGCTTCTGTCGGCGATTGCCGCCTTCGCGGTTGCCATGCCGGCCTCGGCCGCCGACGATGTGCTGACGATCGGCAAGTCCGGCGACCCGGACAACATCGACCCCGCCGTCACCGTCACCAACAATTCCTGGACGGCGAGCTATCCGGCCTATGAGCGGCTGGTCCGTTTCAACGGCGGCTCGACCGACATCGCGCCGGAAGTCGCCAAGTCGTGGACGACCAGCGCCGACATGCTGACCTGGACCTTCACGCTCGGCGACGGCCACACCTTCGCCGACGGCAAGCCGGTGGACGCCGAGGCGGTGAAGTTCAGCTTCGACCGCGTGATCAAGATCGGCAAGGGGCCGATGGGCTCGTTCGAGGCGATCAAGTCGGTGGAAGCCGTCGATCCGCACACGGTGAAGTTCACCCTGAAGGAGCCGTTCGCGCCGTTCCTGTCGACGCTGGCGACCAGCGGCGGCTCCATCGTCAATCCGGCGGTGATGGACAAGGCGACCGGCGACGATCTCGGCCAGGGCTATCTCGCCGACCACACGATGGGCTCCGGTCCCTATCAGGTGAAGAGCTGGGAAAAGGGCCAGCGCATCGTCATGGAGCCCAATCCCAAGTGGAGCGGCAGCGAGCTGAAGTTCAAGGAAATCGACATCAAGATCATCAAGGAAGCGTCGGCGCGCCGGCTGCAGCTTGAGAACGGCGATCTCGACATCGCCGAGGACATTCCGATCGACCAGCTCCAGGCGCTGAAGGGCAAGGAGGGGATCAAGGTCGTCGACGAGCCCAGCCTCTACGTCACCTATCTCTACCTGAACAACGAGAAGCCGCCGCTCGACAACGTCAAGGTGCGCCAGGCGCTGTCCTACGCCATCGACTACAAGGGCATCATCGACGGCATCATGCTGGGCCAGGCCGAGCAGATGCGCGGGCCGATCCCGAAGGGCCTGTGGGGGCATGACGATACGGTCATGCAGTATTCCTACGACCCGCAGAAGGCCAAGGATCTGCTGAAGGAAGCCGGCGTCTCCGACCTGTCGTTCAACTACCTCTACGCCAAGACCGACCCGGCCTGGGAGCAGATCGGCCTCGTGCTGCAGCAGAACCTCGCCGATATCGGCGTCAAGGTGAAGCTGCAGGATTTCGCCTATCCGACCATGCGCGACAAGCTGAACACCGGCGATTTCGACATCGCCGCCGGCAACTGGTCGCCGGACTACGGCGATCCGTCGATGTTCATGAACTTCTGGTTCGATTCGAAACTGAAGGGCCTGCCGGGCGACCGCGCCTTCTACTCCAATCCCAAGGTCGACGAGCTGATCCGCAAGGCCGCGGCCGGCACCGACCAGAAGGAGCGCGAGGCGCTTTACCAGGAGGCGCAGAAGATCACCGTGGAGGAGGCGCCCTACATCCTCCTGTTCCAGCGCAACTACCAGTTCGCCATGCGCGACAACGTCAAGGGCTACGTCTACAACCCCATGCTGGTGCAGATCTTCAACTTCGATTCGATGTCGAAGGGGCAGTGAAGGACGCAGAGGCGCTTACGCCTCGGCCACCAGCCACGCTCCGCCGCTGCCGTGCAGCGGCGGAGAGCGATCGTTCAGGGTGAGTAACCGGTGTCCTTCCTCAGCATCATCAGGCGTCGCCTGATCTTTCTCGTTTTCGTCGTGTTCGGGGTGACGGTCGTCACCTTCGTCATCTCGCACATGATCCCCGGCGATCCGGCGCGGATGATGGCGGGGGACAGGGCGACGAACGAGATCGTCGAGAACATGCGCCGCCAGCTCGGCCTCGACCAGCCGCTGTGGCGGCAATACGTCACCTATATCGGCCAGGTGGCGCAGGGCGATTTCGGCATTTCCATCCGTACCCAGCGCCCGGTGATCGACGACATCAAGCGCTTCTTCCCGGCGACCATCGAGCTGGCGCTGGCAGCCCTCATCTTCGCGGTCGCGGTGGGCATTCCGCTCGGCGTGCTTTCGGCGGTGGCGAAGGATCGATGGATCGACCAGATCTCGCGAACGATCTCGGTCACCGGCATCTCCACGCCGGCCTTCTGGCTGGGGCTTCTCCTGATCTATCTGTTCTACGGCCGGCTGGGAATCCTGCCGGGCTCCGGGCGGCTCGCCAGCGGCATTGCGCCGCCGACGACGATCACCGGTTTCTACACCGTCGATTCCCTGCTGACATTCAATTGGCCGGCGCTGCGCAGTTCGCTGATTCATCTCATCCTGCCGGCGCTGACGCTGGGTTTCGTCCATCTCGGCATCGTCACACGCCAGATTCGCTCGGCCATGCTTGAAGTGCTGCAGGAGGATTATGTGCGCACGGCGCGCGCCAGCGGCCTGCCGCGCCGCACGGTGCTGTTCGGCCACGCGTTGCGCAACGCGCTGATCCCGTCGGTGACGATGATCGGCCTTGCCTTCGGCGACCTGCTCTACGGCGCGGTGCTGACAGAGACGGTGTTCGCCTGGCCCGGCATGGGCAACTACGTCGTCCAGTCGATCACCGCGCTCGATTTCCCCGCCATCATGGGCTTCACCGTGGTCGCCTCGACCGCCTACGTGCTGCTCAACCTGTCGGTGGACCTCGTCTATATGTGGCTCGACCCGCAGATCCGGGAGGTGAGCTGATGAGTCTCGAAAGCGCGGAGGCCGAGGGCACGACGCCGGCGAGGTCAAGTTCCGGCGTCGGCTATCTCTGGTACCAGCTGCGCCGCAGCCCGCTGACGATGGTTGGGCTGGGCATCATCGTGGTCGTGCTGTTCATCATGGTCGCGGCGCCGTGGATCGCGCCCTACAATCCCGACAAGCTCGACCTCCTGCACCGGCTGGCGGCGCCCAGCCTGGCGCATTTCTTCGGTACCGACGAAGTCGGGCGCGACATCTTCTCGCGCGTGCTGTGGGGCGCACGCACCTCCGTCACGGTCGGCCTGGCGATCGTCGCCATATCGATGGGATTCGGCACCGTGATCGGCGCTTTTTCGGGCCTGGTCGGCGGGCGCGTCGACACGCTCATCATGCGCTTCATGGACGTGGTGCTATCCTTCCCGTCCTTCGTCATGGCGATGGCGCTGGCGGCGGCGCTCGGCCCGAACCTCATCAACGCCATGCTGGCGATCGCGGTGGTGCGCATTCCCTTCTATGTGCGGCTGGCGCGCGGGCAGGCGCTCAGCCTGCGCTCGAAACCCTATGTCAAGGCGGCGATGAGCTTCGGCGCGCCGCGCGTGCAGATCATGCGCCGCCACATCATGCCGAACGCCATGGCGCCAATCATCGTGCAGGCGACGCTGGACATCGGCCTAGCGATCCTGACGGCATCGGCGTTGAGCTTCATCGGGCTGGGCGCCCAGCAGCCGACCGCCGAATGGGGCGCGATGGTCGCTACCGGGCGCGATTATCTGCTCGACCAGTGGTGGTATCCGACGTTCCCCGGCCTGGCGATCCTGATCACCGCCGTCGGCTTCAACCTGCTCGGCGACGGTTTGCGCGATATGTTCGATCCGCGGATGAGGGGACGCTGATGCAGGCCGGCACCGACAGCATCGTTTCGGTCGACGATCTGAGCCTCGTCTTCCCGACCTATCACGGCGACGTGCGGGCGCTGTCGGGCGTCACGCTCGACGTGCGCCCCGGCGAGATCGTCGGGCTGGTGGGCGAATCCGGATCGGGCAAGTCGGTGACGGCGATGTCCGTCATCCGGCTTCTGCCGCCCGGCATGGCGCGCTTCACCGGCGGCAGCCTCTCGCTGCTCGGCCACGACATGCTGGCCATCGGCGAGCGCGCGCTGGAGGACATACGCGGCAAGGACGCCTCGATGATCTTCCAGGAGCCGATGTCGGCGCTCAACCCGACCATCCGCATCGGCAAGCAGATCGTGCAAGTCATCCGCCAGCACGAGGCTATCAGCGAAGCGGAGGCGAAGAAGCGCGCCGCAGCCCTGCTCGGCGAGATGCAGGTTCCGGACGCGGCGCGCGTGATGCGCAACTACCCGTTCGAACTGTCGGGCGGCATGCGCCAGCGGGTGCTGATCGCCATGGCGTTTTCCTGCAACCCCTCGGTGCTGATCTGCGACGAGCCGACGACGGCGCTCGACGTCACCGTGCAGGCGCAGGTGCTGGCGCTGATCCGCGAGCGGGCGCGGGCGCGCGGCACGGCCGTGCTGTTCATCACCCACGACCTCGCCGTGGTGCGCCAGCTCTGCGACCGCGTCTATGTCATGTATGCGGGGCGCATGGTGGAGGAGGGGCGAACAGCCGACTTGCTGGCGCATCCGCTGCATCCCTACACGCAGGCGCTGCTGCGCTCACTGCCGGAACTGGCCGAACCCAAGCAGCCGCTGGCCGCGATTCCCGGTACGGTGCCGGCGCTGCTCACCGAGATCAAGGGCTGCGCCTTCCGCTGGCGCTGCGCCCATGCCGTGGCGCGCTGCACCGAGACGCCGCCTTTCGTTTCGCCGGGCGAGGCCGGGCACCGCGCCGCCTGCTGGTTCGCCGGAGAGATCGCGCCGCCGACACCGGCGCGTTCGATGCCGGCTTCCGTGGCGGCAGGCGAGGCAACGAGCGAGGCGCTGGTCCGGCTGGAGGGCGTCGAGGTCGGGTTTCCGCTCGGCCGCTCCTGGCTCGGCCGTCCCAAGGCGATGGTGCATGCCCTCAACGGCGTCGATCTGGAAATCCGCGCCGGCGAGACGCTCGGCATCGTCGGCGAGTCCGGCTGCGGGAAATCGACGCTGGCCGAGGTGGTGATGGCGCTGCAAAAGCCGAGCGCCGGGCGCATCACCTTCGACGGCGTCGATCTGGCTTCCCTCGACACGGCCGCACTGCGTACGGTGCGGCGCAATTTCCAGGTCGTCTTCCAGGACCCGCAATCCTCGCTCGATCCGCGCATGCCGGTGTGGCGGCTGATCACCGAGCCGCTCTATGTCGCCGGCGAGCGGTCGTCGCGCAAGCTCAAGGCGCGCGCGGAGGAACTGATGCGGCAGGTGGGATTGCGGGCCGACCAGATCGGCCGCTATCCGCACGAGTTTTCCGGCGGCCAGCGCCAGCGCATCGCCATCGCCCGGGCGCTTGCGCTGCATCCGAAGCTGGTGGTGCTGGACGAGCCGACCTCGGCGCTCGATGTCTCCGTGCAGGCGCAGGTGCTCAACATCCTGATGGAGCTGCAGGCAAGCCTCGGCCTCACCTACCTGTTCATCTCGCACAACGTCGCCGTGGTGCGCCATATCGCCGACCGCGTGGCGGTGATGTATCTCGGCCAGGTGGTGGAGCTTGGAACGGCAGCCGAAGTGCTCGACAATCCGCGCCATCCCTACACCCGCACGCTGATCGGCGCCGTGCCGAAATTGAGCGCGGACACTGAGATCGCGGCGCCTGCGGCGGTCGATCTGCCGAGCAACGTCAATTTGCCCGAGGGCTGCTTCTTCCGTGAGCGTTGCGCCTTCAAGGCGGCCGGTTGCGAGAAGCCGCAGGCGCTGGCGCCGTGGCAGGAGAGCGGCCATCAGGTGCGTTGTCATCGCGCGGCGGAGCTGCCGGGCTGGGCACAAGCGTAGGTCCTGCCCGGACCATCGGAGGATTTTGAGAATGGCCACACCGGTCACGATGGAAGCGCCGCTCGGCGCGCGCATGCGGATCGACGGCCGCGAGGTCGATTACTTCTGCGGCACCAGCTACTTCTGCCTGCACGGCCATCCGGCGGTGATCGAGGCGGCGTGCGCGGCAACGAAGGCTTTCGGGCTCGGGCCGGGCACGCTCGCTTTCATGCAGGTCTATGACGACTTGCAGGACAGCCTCCGTCGCTGGTTCGGCACCGAGGACGTGGTGCTGACGATCTCCGGCTATACCGGGCCGATGGTGCTCTTGCAGGGCATGCAGGACGATTTTGACCTGATCTTCATCGATGCCGCCACGCATTACAGCTCGCGCGACGCGATCCCGACGCTCGGCAAGCCGGTGCATCCCTTCCGCCATCTCGATGCGAATAGTCTAGCCGACGAGTTGGCCCGCCACGTCAAGGCCGGACAGCGCCCGGTGGTGGTGAGCGACGGCGTCTTTCCGTCGACCGGCGCGCTGGCGCCGCTTGCCGAATACCGCAAGGCCATGGCCCCTTACGAGGGCGCGCTGCTTGCCGTCGACGATTCGCACGGCGTCGGCGTGCTGGGTGCGAGCGGACGCGGCTCGATACAGGAGGCCGGACTGGACGGCACCGACGGCAACCATTTCGCCGGCACGCTGAGCAAGGCGTTCGGCGCGCTGGGCGGTATCGTGCCGGCAAGCGCGGCGCTGGCGGCGAAGATCGAGGACAAGGCCATGATCATGCGCGGCGCCTCGCCGCCGCCGCCTGCCGCCGCCGGAGCCGCGGTCGCCTCGCTGCGGTTGCTGGAAACGACGCCGGCGATGCGCGCCAACCTCAAGCGCAACGTCAAGCATATGCGCGCCGGCCTGCGCGATCTGGGCTTCGCCATTCCGGAGACGCCGGTGCCCATCGTCTCGGTGCAGGGCGACGTCGATCTCGAGCGCATCCGCGCCGGGCTGAACGAGCGTGACATCGTGGTCAGGGTTGCCGGCGCGTCCAGCTATTCGGACGCGCCCGACGTGCCGGCGATGCGGCTGGCGGTGTTCTCCGAACATACGCCCGAGCAGATCGACAGGCTGCTGTCGTCGATCCGCGAACTGCTTTGAAATGAAAGGCGCGAGTTGCCGGAAGGCGTGAGGAAAGCCCATGCGTACGAGCAAGGTCGTCCACATCGTATCCTGCCATGCCGAGGGTGAAGTCGGCGACGTCATCGTCGGCGGCGTCGCGCCGCCGCCGGGCGAAACGCTGTGGGAGCAGCGCAATTTCATCGCCAGGGACAAGGCGCTGCGCGACTTCGTGCTGAACGAGCCGCGCGGCGGCGTCTTTCGCCACATCAACCTGCTTGTTCCGCCGAAGGACCCGCGCGCCGCCATGGGCTTCATCATCATGGAGCCGGAAGACACGCCGCCGATGTCCGGCTCCAACTCCATCTGCGTGTCCACCGTGCTGCTCGACAGCGGCATCGTGCCGATGCAGGAACCCGAAACCCGTATGGTGCTGGAAGCGCCGGGCGGGCTGGTCGAGGTCGTCGCTTCATGCCGCAATGGCAAGGCAGAGCGCATCACAGTCACCAACGTGCCGTCCTTTGCCGACAGGCTGGACGCGAAACTGGAGGTCGAGGGGCTCGGCACGCTGACCGTCGACACCGCCTATGGCGGCGACAGCTTCGTTATCGCCGACGCCCGGTCGCTCGGCTTTGCGGTGGTGCCGGACGAGGCGCGCGAACTGGCCGAGACCGGCATCAGGATCACTCGCGCCGCCAACGAACAGCTCGGCTTCTCGCATCCCGACAACCCCGAATGGGATCACATCTCGTTCTGCCAGCTGACGCTGCCGGTGGAGGAACGCGACGGCGTCCTGCACGGCCGCAACACTGTCGTCATCCAGCCGGCCAAGCTGGACCGTTCGCCGACGGGAACCGGCTGCTCGGCGCGCATGGCGGTGCTGCACGCGCGCGGGCTGATGAAGGCCGGCCAGCGCTTCACCGGCCATTCGATCATCGGCTCCACCTTCGAATGCCGCATCGCGCGCGAAACGACCGTGGCCGGAAAGCCCGCCATCGTGCCGGAGATTTCCGGCCGCGCCTGGATCACCGGCACGCATCAGGTGATGCTCGACCCCGGCGACCCGTGGCCTGCCGGCTATCGGCTCGCCGATACCTGGCCGAAAAAGCTGTAAGCCGAAGGAACTGCCGGCGTCCTACGCAGGCTGCGCCGACATCGCGCGCGCGATGTCTAAGAAAGCGCGCATGGTCTTGGCCTGGCTGCGCTCGGTCAGGCACACCAGCGCCTCGTCCATCAGCATCGGCGGGCCGTCGATAGGGATCTTGGCGAGCCGCGTGTCGTTGCCGAATTCCGCCTCCGATACGAAGCCGATGCCCGCGCCCGCGGCGACGATCTCGCGCACCGCCTCGCGGCCTTCCGCCTCGATGGCGAATTTCAGCTCGACGCCGGCCGCCGCCGCCCCTTGCTCCAGTTTCTTGCGGGTGCGCGAGCCGCGCTCGCGCATGACCAGCGGCAGGGCAGCGAGTTCGGCGAAGGACAGGCTGTCGCGCTTCGTCGCCGGATGCCCGGCCGCTGCGAAGGCGACGATCGGCGTGGAGTTCAGCCGGACGATCTCGAATTCGCGGCCGGTGGGGATTTCGCCGAGCACGCCGATGTCGGCGTCGTAGCTGAACAGGCTGGTGATGACCGTCTCGGTGTTGCCGGCCCGCATGGTCACCTTGACGCCGGGATATTTCTTGCGGAATTCGCCGAGGATGTGCAGCAGGTGATGCGCCGCGTCGGCGACGATGCGCAGCGTGCCGGCGCGCAGCGCCCGTGATTCGGAAAGCAGTTCCAGCGCCTGGCTCTCGGTGTCGAACATGCGGCGGGTGATCGCCAGCAGCTTCTCGCCGGCCGGCGTCAGCGTCACCTGCTTGCGCTGCCGGTTGAAAAGCAGGATGTCGTATTCCTCTTCCAGCTTGCGCACCTGGTCGGAGATGGCCGGCTGGGTCAGGAAGAGCTCCTCGGCGGCGCGGGAGAAGCCGCCGGAAATGGCGACGTAGTGAAAGGCGCGCAGTTGGACATAGCGCATCGCGGCATCCTCTTGAATAGATACAGCTTATTGATAGATACAAAATAACGATTTTTCAAATACATTGTCCGGCGCCTATAAGGCTGCGAACAACAAGCAGCGACGGGAGGCGTTCCGGCCATGGCCGACACGGCAACAGCACAAGGTTTCGAGCCTCCGGCACTCGGCGAGCCTTATCTGCTCACTCCCGGCCCGTTGACGACCGCCTATTCGGTCAAGCAGGCGATGCTGAAGGACTGGGGTTCGTGGGACGGCGATTTCCGCGCCATGACCGCCGACATGCGCCGCCGCCTGCTGGCGCTGACCGGCGACAGGAAAAGCGAATACGACTGCGTGCCGCTGCAAGGATCCGGCTCCTATTGCGTCGAAGCCATGCTCGGTTCCTTCGTACCGAAGGACGGCAAGGTGCTGGTGCTGGCCAACGGCGCCTACGGCCTGCGCGCCGCGCAGACGATGAAGTATCTCGGCCGGGCGCACACGCTGATCGACAAGGGCGATTACCTGCCGCCGCGTGGCGACGAGGTTGGAGCGGCGCTCGACGCCGATCCGGCGATTACCCATGTTCTCGCCATCCATTGCGAGACGAGCTCCGGCATCCTCAACCCCGTTCCGGAGATCGCCGAGGTCGTGAAGGCCAAAGGCCGCAAGCTGCTGGTCGATTCCATGAGCGCCTTCGGCGCCGTGCCGCTCGACGTCAACGACATCGGCTACGAGGCGATGGTGTCGTCGGCCAACAAGTGCATCGAGGGCGTTCCGGGCTTCGGCTTCGTCATCGCGAAAAAGAGCGCGCTGGAAGCCGCCAAGGGCAACAGTCATTCGCTGTCGCTCGACGTGCATGCCCAGTGGGCGGCGATGGAAAAGACCGGCCAGTGGCGTTTCACGCCGCCGACGCATGTCGTCGCCGCTTTCCTCGAGGCGCTGAAGATGCACGAGGCGGAAGGCGGCGTCGCCGGTCGCGGCGCGCGCTATACCAGGAACCGCGACGTGATGGTGGCGGGCATGCGCGAACTCGGCTTCGAGACGCTGTTGTCCGACCGCTGGCTGTCGCCGATCATCGTCACATTCTTTTGCCCCGCGCATGAGAAGTTTGTCTTTAACCGTTTCTACGAACTCATGAAGGACAAGGGTTTCATCATCTATCCGGGCAAGCTCACGGTGGTGGATTCCTTCCGCGTCGGCTGCATCGGCCGCATGGACGAGCATGTCATGCGCCGCGTCGTCGAGGCGGCGAAACAGTCGCTCGACGAGATGGGCGTCGACACCGCCGCCCCGCCCGCCACGGCAATCGCCGAACGCGCAAAGCTTGCCGCCTGAGTTCCACCGCCAGACTTCGCCGCTTGACGCGGCTTTTTCAATCCGAGGACCGACGCCCATGAACCAGATGTCTCCCGTATCCGTGTCGGTGAACGGCCGCAGCTATGCGTGGCCGCGCGTGCCGGCGATCGCGATCTGCCTTGACGGTTGCGAGCCGGCCTATCTGGACGAGGCGATCAAGGCCGGGCTGATGCCGGCTTTGGTGAAGATCAAGGAAAAGGGCACGGTGCGGTTCGCCCATTCGGTGATCCCGTCCTTCACCAACCCGAACAACCTGTCGATCGCGACGGGGCGTCCGCCGGCAGTGCACGGCATCTGCGGCAACTACCTCTACGACCCGGCGACGGGCGAGGAGGTGATGATGAACGATCCGAAGTTTTTGCGCGCACCGACCGTCTTCCAGGGTTTTTACGATGCCGGCGCCAGGGTCGCGGTGGTGACGGCCAAGGATAAGCTGCGCGCCCTGCTCGGCAAGGGGCTGAAGTTCGACGACGGGCGGGCGCTGTGCTTCTCGGCCGAGAAGTCGGACACCACGACGAAGAAGGAGCACGGCATCGACAATGCGTCCAAGCATTTTGGCCTGGCCGTACCGGAGGTCTATTCGGCCGAGCTTTCGGAATTCGTCTTCGCCGCAGGCGTGCAGTTGCTCAAGGAGTTCCGGCCCGACGTGATGTACCTCACCACGACCGACTACGTGCAGCACAAATACGCGCCGGGCGTAAGCCAAGCGAATGCCTTCTACGAGATGTTCGACAAGTACCTCGCGCAACTGGATGAACTGGGCGCGGCGATCGTGGTGACGGCCGATCACGGCATGAAGCCGAAGCACCATGCCGACGGTTCCCCCAATGTCGTCTACGTGCAGGACCTGCTTGACGAGTGGCTGGGCAAGGAGGCCGCGCGCGTCATCCTGCCGATCACCGATCCCTATGTCGTCCATCACGGCGCGCTGGGCTCGTTCGCCACCGCCTACCTGCCGAAAGGCGCCGACCGCGAGGCGGTGATGGAGAAATTGCGCAAGGTCGAGGGCATCACGCTGGTGCTCGGCCGCGAGGAAGGCTGCGCCCGTTTCGAACTGCCGGAAGACCGCATGGGCGACATCATCCTGATCTCGGGCGAGAACAAGACCATCGGCACTTCCGAGCACCGGCACAACCTGGCCGCACTCAACGAGCCGCTGCGCTCGCATGGCGGGCTGACCGAGCAGACCGTGCCGTTCATCGTCAACCGGCTGATGAAGGACCTGCCGAACGAGCCGGCCTTGAGGAACTTCGACGCCTTCCACTACGCGGTGATGGCCGCCGCGCAGGTGGGCTGAGGACTGGGGCCATGACCAAACTCGACCCTTCT
The DNA here is from genome assembly GCF_004801285.1 of Ollibium composti. Taxonomy (GTDB): domain Bacteria; phylum Pseudomonadota; class Alphaproteobacteria; order Rhizobiales; family Rhizobiaceae; genus Mesorhizobium; species Mesorhizobium composti. The sequence continues at coordinate 42,896 of NZ_SSNY01000004.1, read as the reverse complement.
ATCAAGGTCCGCCACGAGCCGATGCGCATCGCCGGCAAGAAGGTGGATGCCGACACGGTGTTGGAAGTGCGTTATCCGTGGAACGACACGGTGATCGGCACCGTGCCGGCGGGCAATGCCGAACATGCCCGCAAGGCATTCGAGATCGCGGCGAACTATCAGCCGAAGCTGACCCGCTACGAGCGCCAGCGCATCCTGCTCAAGACCGCCGAGCTGCTGAACGGCCGCAAGGACGAGCTGTCGGACCTGATCACGCTGGAGCTCGGCATCTCCAAGCAGGATTCGCTCTATGAGGTGGGGCGCGCCTTCGACGTCTTTACCCTTGCCGGCCAGATGGTCATCCATGACGATGGCGAGATCTTTTCCTGCGACCTCACCCCGCACGGCAAGCAGCGGAAAATCTTCACCATCCGCGAGCCGCTCAAGGCGATCTCGGCGATCACGCCGTTCAACCATCCGCTCAACATGGTCTCGCACAAGGTGGCGCCGGCCATCGCCACCAACAATTGCGTGGTGGTGAAGCCGACGGAACTGACGCCGATGACGGCGCTGATGCTGGCCGACGTGCTCTATGAGGCCGGCCTGCCGCCGGAAATGCTGTCGGTCGTGACAGGCTGGCCGGGCGATATCGGCGACGAGATGATCACCAACGAGAACATCGACCTCATCACCTTCACCGGCGGCGTGCCGGTCGGCAAGATGATCGCGCAGAAGGCCGGCTACAGGCGCCAGGTGCTGGAACTCGGCGGCAACGATCCGCTGATCATCCTCAACGACCTGTCCGACGACGACCTTGCCAAGGCGGCCGACCTTGCGGTTGCCGGCGCCACCAAGAACTCCGGCCAGCGCTGCACGGCGGTCAAGCGCATCCTGGTGCAGGAGAAGGTCGCCGACCGGTTCGTCCCCATGGTGCTGGAGCGGGCGAAAGCGATCAAGTTCGGCGACCCGCGCGATCCGGCCACCCAGCTCGGCACGGTCGTGCACGAGAAGGCGGCCGCACTGTTCGAGAAGCGCGTCCTGATGGCGGCCGAGCAGGGCGCCGACATCCTCTACAATCCCGGCCGGCAGGGCGCGCTGCTGCCCCCCATCGTCATCGACCGCGTGCCGCATCAGTCCGAACTCGTCATGGAAGAGACCTTCGGCCCGATCGTGCCGATCGTGCGCGCGCCCGACGACGACGACGCGCTGATCGCGCTTTCAAACTCCACCGCCTTCGGCCTGTCGTCGGGCGTGTGCACCAACGACTTCCGCCGCATGCAGAAATACATCGCCGGGCTGAAGGTCGGCACCGTCAACATCTGGGAAGTGCCCGGCTACCGCATCGAGATGAGCCCTTTCGGCGGCATCAAGGACAGTGGCAACGGCTACAAGGAAGGCGTCATCGAGGCGATGAAATCCTACACCAACGTCAAGACCTTCTCGCTGCCATGGGTCAGTTGAAAGCCATACGCATCGCGATGTCCCGAGGGAGCCGCCACGGCTCCCTCGTTTGCGTTTTCACTTGAGGTTCCGGGAGGTTTTCATGGCGCGTCCGCAGCCGGTCATCGTCCACACCGAAGGCGAGTCCAACAGTTCCGCCGCGCGCGGCGTCTGGAACACGAAGCAGGCAGATGCGGCGACAAGGGCGCTGCTCGACCGCGATGCCGCCGCCTTCCTGCACCAGAGCCTCTCCAGCCCCTGCGTGACGGCCATCGCCAAGGCCGAAGGGATCTGGATCGAGGACACGGCCGGCCGCCGCTACATGGATTTCCACGGCAACAGCGTGCATCACATCGGCTATGGCCATCCGAGGCTGAAGGAGGCGATCCGCCGGCAGATGGACGAGCTGCCGTTTTCACCGCGCCGCTTCACCTGCGAGCCGGCGGTGGAACTGGCCGAGACGCTCGGAAAATTGGCGCCCGGCGACCTCGGCAAAGTGTTGTTCACCACCGGCGGCTCCGACGCCATCGAGGTGGCGCTGAAGGTGGCGCGCGCCGCCACCGGCCGCTTCAAGACGCTGTCCTTCTGGGACGCTTTCCACGGCGCCGGTTTCGGCGCGTCGAGCGTCGGCGGTGAGGCGACGTTCCGTTCGGGCATCGCCGGACCGCTTCTGCCTGGCACCGAGCATGTCGCACCCTGGGCGTCGCATAACTGTCCGTATGGTACCAACTCGCTGGAAGAGTCGGCGCGGGCCTGCGCCAACATGATCTCCTATGTTCTCGGCCGCGAAGGGGATTTCGCCGCCGTCGTCGCCGAGCCGATGCGGGCGACGCCGCTGGTGCCGGCGCCGGGCTTCTGGAAAGCGGTGCGCGAGGCCTGCGACCGCCACGGCACGCTCCTGATCTTCGACGAGATCCCGACCGGGCTCGGCAAGACCGGCAAGTTCTTCGCCTCCGAGCATGACGGCGTCACGCCCGACATCATCGTCATGGGCAAGGCGCTTGGCGGCGGCATATTGCCGATCGCCGCCGTCATCGCGCGCCGCGACCTCGACGTTGCCGGCGACTACGCCATTGGCCACTACACGCATGAGAAGAACCCGGTGACGACGCGCGCGGCGCTGACCACCATCGCCATCGTGCGCGAGGAGGGACTGGCCGAGCGCGCCGCCGAGTTGGGAAACTGGGCAATGGACCGGATGCGGGACCTGATGGCGCGCTCGCCCTTCGTCGGCGATGTGCGGGGCAGGGGGCTGATGTTCGGCGTCGAGATCGTCGAGGATGAGGAAACCTTCAAGCCGAACCACACGCTGGCCGAGCGCATCTACTACCGCTGTCTGGAAAAGGGTCTTTCCTTCAAGATCAGCGCTGGCAGCGTGTTGACGCTGTCGCCGCCGCTGGTGATTGCACGAGAAGACCTCGACCGGGCGCTGAGCATTGTCGAGGACGCGGTGCTGGCGGGGTGAATTGAGCTTGCAATGGCTTTGATGAGTTTACCCCCACCCCTAACCCCTCCCCTCAAGGGGGAGGGGGAACTGCCGCGTGCCAAGTCTCTCTCCCCCTTGAGGGGAGGGGTTAAGGGTGGGGGTTCAAACGCGCCGAACTTCGCCGATACGCCAGCCTGTGGTTGCCTTTCATGAAAGCCGTCCGCACCGACGCAGAACTGGAATGTCCGGGCATCGATGCGGGCCTGCGTGCGCGAGGCGTCGAACTGGTGACCGTGCCAGACGGCATTCCGGAAGCCGAGCTCTGCCGGGCGGTCGCCGACGCCGATCTTCTGCTCATGTGCTACACGCCGATCAGCGAAAGGGTGATCGCGGCGGCGCCGAAACTGAAAGGGATCGTCAAATACGGCGTCGGCATCGACGCCATCGACATTCCGGCGGCGATCCGGCGCGGCATTCCGGTCGTCAACGTGCCCGAATATGCCGAGGAGACGGTGGCGGAGGGTGCCTTCGCGCTGATGATCGCGCTTGCCAGACGCCTGCCGGAAATCGGCCGGGCGATGGAGCGGGACGGCTGGGTCTGGCCGGAACAGCGCTGGCTGGGGCGCGACATTTCGGGCTCGACCGTCGGGCTGGTCGGCTGCGGCAAGATCGGCCGATCGATGGCGCGCATGGCAGGGCAGGGGTTTCGCGCCAAGGTGCTGGCCTACAGTCCCCACAGCGATCCCGACGAATTGCGGGCGATCGGCGTGGAGCCGGTGCCCGACCTCAAGGCGATGCTCGCCGCCAGCGACTTCGTCTCGATCCACTGCGTGCTCAACGACGAAACGCGCGGCCTGATCGGCAAGGCCGAACTCGCCTGCCTGAAGCCATCGGCCGTCCTCATCAACGTCTCGCGCGGCGCCATCGTCGACGAAGCGGCGCTGGTCGAGGCAGTGGTCTCCGGCCGCGTCGGCGGCGTCGGCCTCGATGTCTATTCGGTGGAGCCGCTGAAGAAATCTGGCCATCCGATGAGCGCACTGTTCGGCCGCGACAACGTCATCCTGTTTCCACACCTCACCTTCTTCACGCGCGAGGCGATGCGGCGGCTCGAAGACGACACGCTGGCCCGCTGCTTCGAAATCCTCGACGGCCGCCCGGTGACGGTGCGCTCGCGCGACCCGCGCCTTACGGCGCAGACTGCAGGCGTCGTTTTCGGCTGAGCCGACGTTTTCACAGCGCCGCCCTGGAGCGATCCGCCATCATCATCTGTCATGCGCGTGCCATGGACCGGTGCCATCGTGCTTGCACAAATCGATAGGCGGGCGGCCTTTGGCCGGCCGGAGGATACGGTCATCCGTTGAAGAGCGGCTTCATAAGCGAAACTTTCTCCTTCATAAAATAAATAGATTTTACTTATCGATGCCACCCCAACACATTAACCGCCGAGGATGGCCACCGGCCGCGCGGACAGTGCGGCTGACAACAATAAGAACCGCCTTCGGAACACTTTAAAGCGTCAAGCAAAGGAGAGATCATGAAAACGAAATTCGCCTTGGCCGCAATCCTGCTGGCGGCTACAGCCCTTCCGGCACTTGCCGACGAGGGGGTCGTCACCCTCTACAGCGCCGACGGCCTGCATGACGGCGATCCGAGCTGGTACGGGGACCAGTTCGCGGCCTTCACCGAGAAAACCGGCATCAAGATCCAGTTCGTAGAGGCCGGCTCCAGCGGCGTCGTCGACCGGCTGGCGAAGGAAAAGTCCAACACCCAGGCCGACGTGCTGGTGACGCTGCCGCCCTTCATGCAGAAGGCCGCCGCCGACGGTCTTTTGGCCGCCTATACGCCCGACGGCGCCGACAAGATCGACGCGCGCGACAAGGATGCCGACGGCCGCTACTATGCGATGGTCAACAACTATCCGAACTTCATCTACAACACCGAGGTGCTGAAGGAGGCTCCGGCCACCTACGAGGATCTTCTCGACCCGAAGTTCAAGCAGAAGCTGCAATATTCGACGCCCGGCCAGGCCGGCGACGGCACTGCGATGATGCTGCAGGCCTTCCATGCCTTCGGTTCGAAGGAAAAGGGTCTCGACTTCCTGAAGAAGTTACAGGCCAACAATCTCGGCCCGTCGGCCTCGACCGGCAAGCTGACGGCGCTGGTCAACAAGGGCGAACTCTACGTCGCCAACGGCGACATGCAGATGAACACGGCGCAGTCGACCGACAACCCGAACATCAAGATTTTCTTCCCCGCCGGGCCTGACGGCAAGAAGACGGCGTTCGCGCTGCCTTACTACATCGCCCTGGTCAATGGCGGGCCGAACACCGAGAACGGCAAGAAGCTGGTCGATTTCCTGCTGTCCGCCGACGCGCAGAAGGACATCAGCTCCGTCGCCAAGGGCTTTCCCGTCCGCACCGACGTCAAGCCGGACGACGACAATTTCAAGAACCTGAACGCCATGCTGGAGGGAGTAGAAATATGGTCGCCGGACTGGGCCAAGGTGCTGGACAGCCTCAAGGACGACGTGGCAGCCTACAATCAGGCGATCTCGGGCAACTGATGTCCCAGGTGACGGTCATGGAACGGACGCCGCACATCGCGAAGCCTTTCGTGGCGTCCGCCGCTCCCGCTGCATCGGACGGCAGCAGGATCGGCTTCGAGAACGTCTCGGTCACCTATGGCGCACTGACCGTGCTTCATTCGTTCACCCTGACCGTCAATCCGGGCGAGATCGTCGCCCTGATCGGCCCTTCCGGGTCGGGCAAGACCACGGCCCTGCGCGCTGTCGCAGGGTTCGTGCGTCCCTCGGGCGGGCGCATCCTGATCGGCGACCGCGACGTCACCCATCTGGCGCCCTACGACCGCAAGATCGGCATGGTGGTGCAGAACTACGCGCTGTTCCCGCACATGCGGGTCGAGGAAAACGTCGCCTTCGGCCTGCGCGCCCATGGTGCGGCCGAAGACGTCATCAAGAAGCGCGTGCCCGAGTGCCTCGCCATGGTCGGCATGTCGACCTATGCCAAGCGCTATCCGCGCGAACTGTCCGGCGGCCAGCAGCAGCGCGTGGCGATCGCCAGGGCGCTGGCGCCGAAGCCGCAGGTGCTGCTTCTCGACGAGCCGCTGTCGGCGCTCGACGCACAGATCCGTCGTTCGATGCTGGACGAACTGGCCAAGCTGCATCGCGACCTGCCGAACCTGACCGTGCTTTACGTCACCCATGACCAGAGCGAGGCGCTGACGCTGGCCAACCACATCGGCATCATGCGCGACGGCAAGCTCAAGGCCTTCGGCGGATCGCAATCGCTGTTCCGTCATCCGCCGAACCGCTTCGCCGCGGAATTCCTCGGCCGGGCCAACCTGCTTCCGGTGACCGACGTGCAGCCGCTCGACGAGCAGATGGCGAAGGTCCGCTTCGGCGACGTGACGCTGTCGGCGCGCAACCACCATGGGCTGGCCCGGGGAAGCGATTGCCTGGTCTGCGTCAGGCCGCACGATTTCCGGTTCTCGCGCGCATCGGAGCCGAATTCGATTTCGGGAACCGTGCTCAGCGTGCAGTGGCAGGGCGACGTGCACAACATCACTTTCGATGCCGGCGGCGAGACGGTGCGCATGACCTCGGCGCCGATGGCCAATCCGCCGCGCATCGGCGAGATCATCGCGGTGCATTTCGATGCCGCCGAAGTGACGCTGGTGCCGGAGGACGCGAGCCATGGCTGAGGCGGCGATCGCCGCCGCTCCCGCGCCGCGGCTCAGAGTGGACAGCCTTTGGATCGCGCCGCCGCTGCTAATCCTGGCGGTGCTGTTCTTCTACCCGCTCGGCCTGATCGTGCGGGCCTCGTTCGGCGAGGATGCGCCGTCGCTCGCGACCTTCGAGCAGGTTCTGATGTCGAGCCGGTTCCTCGACGGCCTCTACCACACCATCGTCATTGCCGTCAGCGCGACGGCGGGCTGCCTCGTACTGGGTTTTATTCTTTCGCTGATCATCGCCTTCGTGCCGTTTCCCGGCGCCAAGATGGCTGGCCGGCTGATCGATACGGTGATCGCGCTGCCGACATTCCTCGTCACGCTCGCCTTCACCTTCATCTACGGCTCGGCCGGCCTGCTCAACGAAACACTGATGCACGTCTTCAGCCTCGACCTGCCGCCGATCGACTTCCTCTATTCGCAATGGGGCGTGATCCTGGCGGAAATGACCGTCTACACACCCTTCATCATGCGCCCGCTGCTGGCGACCTTCTCGACCATCGACCAGGCGCAGATCGAGGTGGCGTCGAGCCTGGGGGCCAGGCCGCTGCGCATCGTGCGGCAGATCATCCTGCCGGCATCGCTGCCGGCGCTGGTGGCGGGCGGGAGCCTCTGCCTGCTGCTTACCGTCAACGAATTCGGTATCGTGCTGTTCATCGGCGCCAAGGATGTCATCACCTTGCCGCTGTTGATCTATTCCAAGGCGATCCAGGAATTCGATTACACGACCGCCTGCGTCATCGCCGTAGTCAACGTCGTCCTCTCGCTCGGCCTCTACTCGCTCTACCGGCTGGCGATCGCACATTTCGGAGGCCGTCGTGCTGGTCTGGTCTAAACCCTGGCGCATCGCCACCTGGGCGGTCGCGGTGCCGCTGTTCCTGATTATCTACGGGTTGCCGATCGGCGTCATCGTGCTCGCCTCCTTCAGCGGCCAGTGGAACGACATCCTGCCGTCCAACATGACGCTGGTCCATTATTCCAAGGCCTTCCGCAGCGATTCCTTCGATGCGCTGAAGGCGAGCCTCCTGACCGGCGTGATCGCCAGCGGCGCGGCGCTGGTGTGCGGCACCTGGGCAGCACTTGCGCTGCGCAACTTCAAGACCATGCCGAAGAGGGTGCTCGACCTCTTGTTCTTCATCCCCAGCGCCGTGCCGTCGGTCTCGGTCGGGCTTGCCCTGCTGGTCGCTTTCAGCCAGCCGCCTTTCCTGCTCAACGGCACCACCTGGATCGTGCTGATCGCGCATTTCGTGCTGATTTCGGCCTTCACCTACGGCAACGTCACGGCCGGGCTGGCGCGGATCCCGGTCGACTGCGAACAGGTGGCCGAGAGCCTCGGCGCACGGCCCTTCTACCGGCTGCGCCGGGTGACGCTGCCGCTGCTCCTGCCCTATCTGGTCGCTGCCTTCAGCCTGTCCTTCGCGCTCTCGATGGGCGAACTGGGCGCCACCGTGATGATCTATCCGCCGGGCTGGGTGACGCTGCCCGTGCGCATCTTCGCGCTCTCCGACCGCGGTGCGATCTTCGACGCGGCGACGATGGCCACCATCCTCGGCGTCGGAACGCTGATCGTGCTGGCCATTCTGTCGAAAGTTTCCAACAGGGCGGCGGTGCGCTGACGAAGCGAGCCGCCGTGCCGCGTGTCATGATCGGCCGCTTGTAGGGATTCTCAGCCGACCTCGACGGCGACGACAGCCACGCAGTCGCCGGCCTTGACCAGGCCCGGAAAATGCCGCGCCGCCAGCAACCCGTCCATGCGCGAGCGGATGTCCTGCGGCGCGAGACCGGTGCGGCCGGTGCCGTGGATGCGGGCGACGACGGTGCCCTTCTTCACCGGCTCGCCGAGATCGACCATGGTCTCGATCATGCCGTCGTCCTCGGCGAAGGAGAAGCAGTCGCCCGAAGGCATGTCGAGCCAGCGGGTTCGAGTCCTCTCATCCGCACCATTTACGATGCCGGCGTGGCGCAGCACATTCAGGATGCCGTGCCGGGCGATGCGCACGGTCTCGGCGCGAGACGTGCCGCCGCCGCCGAGTTCGGTGGTGACGAAAACCTTGCCCATCTCCTCGGCGGCGGTGTCGTACATGCCGACCGCGTCGATCTCCAGCATCTTCACGGAATAAGGCGCGGAGAAGGCTTCCACCGCTGCGAACGCTTTCGCCTCCTGGTCCTTGTCGGGGAGAATGTGCGCCGCGCAGAACGGCACGAAATCGAGCGTGCGGCCGCCGGAGTGGAAGTCGAAAACGATATCGGCGCGCGGCAGCAGCTGTCGCTGGAAATAGTCGGCGATCTTCTCCGTCACGGTCCCGTCCGGCCGGCCGGGAAAGGCCCGGTTCATGTTGCCCTTGTCGATCGGCGAAGTGCGCGTGCCGGCGCGGAAGGCCGGATAGTTCATCGCCGGCACGACGATGACCGTGCCGGAAACATCCTTCGGCTCCAGCGTGCGGGCAAGCTCATAGAGCGCCAGGGGTCCCTCGTACTCGTCGCCGTGATTGGCACCGGTCAGCAGTGCGGTGGGGCCGCTGCCGTTTTTGATCACGCAGATAGGGATCATCACCGAACCCCAGGCGGAATCGTCGCGGCTGTAGGGCAGGCGCAGGAAGCCGTGCTGGACGCCGTCGCGGTCGAAATCGACGGTGGGGGAGATGGGAGAGGGTCTCGGCATGGCAGGCTAGTCCTTCACCACCAGCTTGCGCGGCACGTTGGCCAGGCATTCCACGCCGGTCTCCGTGATGAGGATGGACTCGGTGATCTCCAGCCCCATCGTCTCCAGCCACAAGCCGGTCATGAAATGGAAGGTCATGCCGGGCTTCAGCTCGGTGCGGTCGCCGGGGCGCAGGCTCATGGTGCGCTCGCCCCAGTCCGGCGGATAGGAAATGCCGATCGGGTAGCCGGTGCGGTTGTCCTTGACGATGCCGTACTTCTTCAGCACCGCGAAGAAGGCGTTGGCGATGTCCTCGCAGGTGTTGCCGGGCTTTGCCGCCGCCAGCCCGGCCTCCATGCCCTCCAGCGTCGCCTTCTCGGCATCGAGGAACGCCTGCGTCGGATTGCCGAGGAATACGGTGCGCGACAGCGGGCAGTGATAGCGATTATAACAGCCGGCGATCTCGAAGAAGGTGCCTTCGCCGGCCTTCATCGGCCTGTCGTCCCAGGTCAGGTGCGGCGCCGAGGCATCCACTCCGGACGGCAAAAGCGGCACGATGGCCGGATAGTCGCCGCCTATCCCGTCGACGCCGCGCGTGCCGGCATCGTAGATCTCGGCGACGAGGTCGCACTTCCTCATGCCGATCTCCATCTTGTCGACGATGCGGGCGTGCATGGCCTCGACGATGCGCGCGGCCTTGCGCATGTAGTCGATCTCGGTCGGGCTCTTCACCGCGCGCTGCCAGTTGACCAGCGCGGTGGCGTCGACGAAGCGCGCGTTGGGCAGGTGCTGCTGCAGCGACGCAAACGCCTTGGCCGAGAACCAGTAATTGTCCATCTCGACGCCGATGCGCTTGTTGCCGAGGCCACGCTCCGTCAGCACGGTGGACAGAAAATCCATCGGGTGGCGCTCGGTCGACTGCACATAGTGGTCGGCATAACCGACGATGTTGTCGTGGGCGAGATAGGCGGTGCGCTTGGCGCCGTTGGCGTCCTGCCCGCGCCCGTACCAGATCGGTTCGCCGTCCGGCGGCACGATGACGGCCTGGTGCACGTAGAACGACCAGCCGTCATAGCCGGTCAGCCAGGCCATGTTCGACGGGTCGGAACAGATCAGCACGTCGACGCCCTTGGCCTCCATGGCCCGCCGGGTCTTGGCGAGGCGTTCCGCATATTCCTCGCGCGTGAATTTCAGGTTGGGTTGCATGTCGCAGTCTTTTCCTCGTTGTCCGGGCTCCCCGCCCGTTGTCAGCTTTCGAAAACGGTCCCGATCCCTGCCGCCTTCGCGCGGTCGCGCGCCAGTGCGGCGATGGCGGTGTCCTGCACGCCGGTGCCGGTGAGATCGGCGACGGTGATGTCGGAGGCGTCGCGCCGGCCGTGTCGCTTGCCGGCAATGACGGCGCCGAGTTCGGCGACGTCTGCATCGGCGGAGATCAGGCCTGCATCGATGGCGTGGTGCAGTTCGCCGAGCCGCCGTGTCTGTTTTGCGCTGTCGGCGACATAGAGGTCGGCCAGCTTGAGGATCGCCGGCGCGATCTCGTTCTTGTGCTCGGCGTCGGAGCCCATGGCGGTGATGTGCTGGCCGGCGGTGACGAAGCCGGCATGGATCAGCGGCTCGGTCGAGGGCGTGGTCGTCACGATGATGTCCGCGCCCGTGACGGCCCTGGCGGCGTCGGTCTCGGCGCGCACCGCGATGCCCAGCTTTTCGCGCAGCTCCGCCGCCGTCCGCTCGGCCTTGAGCCGATCGCGCGCCCAGATGCACGCGCCTTCTATCGGCCGCACCAGCTTCAGGGCCTCCAGTTGAAGACGCGCCTGCATGCCGGCGCCGAAGATCGTCGCGACTGTCGCGTCCGGCCGCGCTAGATGTTTCGCGGCGACCGCGCCGGCGGCTGCTGTGCGCACGTCCGTCAGGTAGCCGTTGTCGAGCAGTAGCGCCTCGACCAGCCCGGTTTTCGCCGAAAGCAGCACCATCATGCCGTTGGTCGAGGGCAGGCCGATCTTGGGATTGTCGAAGAAGCCGGGGCTGATCTTGATGGCGAAGCCGTCGATGCCGGGCACATAGGCCGTCTTCACATCCACTTCGCCATTGTGCTCGGGAATGTCGAGCCTGAGGATCGGCGGCATGGCGACCGGCAGGGTCGCCAGCGCCCGGAAGGCGTTTTCGACGCAGGCGACGGCGTCGAGGTCGAGCCTGACGATCTTGCGCAGGTCCGCTTCCGTGAGGATGGTCATGCGCGTCATGCCGCGCGCTCCCGTGCGTCGCGCCACGTGCCGCAGACGATGGCGCGATGCAGGTCCATGGCGATGTTGCGGCCCGACAGCACCGCCACCGTCGGGCCTTTCGGCCTGACCTTGCCGGCCAGCAGCGCGGCGATCCCGACCGCGCCGGCGCCCTCGACGATTTCTCGCTCCTGTTCGTAAGCGTGGCGGACGCCGGCAGCGATCTCGTCTTCGCTGAGAAGCACGAGGTCATCCAGCAGGTCGCGGCACATGGCGAAGGTCAGGCGATTGTCGAGGCCGATGCCGCCGCCGAGCGAATCCGCCAGCGTTTCCTTTTCCTCGACTTCGATCGGTCGGCCGGCGTCGAGACTGGCCTTCATGGCAGCCCCCCGCGCCATCGAGACACCGATGACGCGGACATTCGGGCGCAGCGTCTTCACCGCCATGGCGACGCCAGCAGCAAGCCCGCCGCCGGAAACCTGGATCAGCAGGGTTTCAACGTCCGGCGTCTGTTCGACGATCTCGGCGCCCAGCGTTCCCTGGCCGGCGACGACCGCGGGATGGTCGAAGGGCGGGATCATCGAAAACCCGTCTTCTGCGACAAGCCGCTCGGCTTCGACCTGTGCTTCGTCCTGGCTCGCCCCCACAATGCGCGCTTCGGCGCCCAGCCGGCGGATTTCCGCCAGCTTGTTTTCCGGTACTAGTTTCGACATGCAGATGACGGCGGGAATGCCGCGCCGCTTGGCCGCCAGCGACAGCGCCCTGCCGTGATTGCCGGTGGAGGCGGCGGTGACGCCGCGCGTGCCGGTCGACAGCAGCGCGACCGCGTTCGAGGCGCCGCGCAGCTTGAAGGAGCCGGTCGTTTGCCGATGCTCCAGCTTGAGCCGGACCGGCACGCTGAATTTTTCGCTGAGCGAAGGCGAGTCGACCGTCGGGGTCACGACGATGTCGGCGGCGATGCGCGCCCGCGCGGCCTCGATGTCGGCAAGGGTGACGAATGCCGTGCCCATGGGATCACGCGAGCCCAAGCGGCAGCGTCATCAGCCGGCCCCATTCGGGATGGGCGGTGTCGTCGCCGCACAGCCTGAGGCAATTCCAGGCGCTCGCCTGGTTGGAGGTGACGACCGGCCGGCCGATGACGCGTTCGATGTCGGCTGCCACAAGCGTGGAACGCAGCGCGGTGCAGGAGATGAACAGCGCTTCCGCCTCCGGATGGGTCGCCTCGCGGGCGAGATCGACAAGTGCTGCCGGCCGGATGCGGGCCATCTCGCGGTCATCCTCGAAGCCGAGGCAGGTGAAGGAGGCGATGTCGAAGCCGTGGCCGGCGAAATAGGCTGCCATCGGCCGGCTGGTTTCCACCGTGTAGGGCGTCAGGATGGAAATACGCTTTGCCCCCAAGGCGCGCAGGCCGCGTATCGCGGCCATCGGCGGCGTCACCACAGGGACGCCCGGCTTGGCCGCCTGGATCGCGGCTTCGATCTCGGCGTCGCCGATCACCACCGAGGCCGAGGTGCAGGAATAGCAGATCGCGTCGAGCGGCTCGTCGGGCAGGATCAGCGCGGCGCCAGCCGTCAGAGCCGGCTGCATTTTTCTCAGGTTTTCCGGCGTGGTCGGATTGGCGTAGGGGATGCGGGCGCCATAGACCCCGATGGTTTCGCTCGCGACCATGCGGCGGAAGTCCACCTCGCTGGTGTGGTCGGTGGCCAGGATGACGAGACCGACGCGTTTTTTCAGCGGACTCGGATCGAGCGGCGGACGCTCGGCGTGGAGACGGATGTCGGACATTGCTTTACCGCTCGATCCTTCCGTAACGGCGTTCCAGCCAACGCAGCAGGATGACCGAGAACAGGCTGATGATGAGGAAGAAGACGCCGACCAGCGTCATCGGCTCGACATACCGGTAGTAAGAGTTGGCGACCAGTTTCGCCTGGTTCATCAGCTCCAGTACGGTGATGGCCGAAAGCAGCGGCGTTTCCTTGAACATGGCGACGAAATAGTTGGCGAGCGCCGGTATCATCGGCGGGATGGCCTGCGGCAGGATGATGTGCGTCCAGGTCTGCCGGGCGCTGAGGTTGCAGGCCTTGGCCGCCTCCCACTGACCGCGCGGCACGTTGTCGATGCCGGCGCGATAGACCTCTGCCGCGTAGGTGCCGTAGTGCAGGCCAAGCCCGATGACGCCGGCCACCAGCGGCGGCAGAAGGATGCCGATGTCGGGCAGGACGTAGAAGATGAAGTAGAGTTGCACGAGCAGCGGCGTGCCGCGGATGAATTCGGCGAAGAAGCCTACCGGTCGGGAAATCAGCCGGTTGGGCGAGCGGCGCAACAGCGCGATCGCGAGACCGACGACGGCGGCTAGCACCGAGCCGAGCAAGGTGGCGAGGATGGTGATCTTGACGCCCTGGATCAGGGTCGGGAGGATCTGCCAGACGAAGTCCCAATCCCATTCCATCGCCGCCCCCTCAGGTCCTGACGCCGTCGAGGCCGCGCGCCATGCGCCGCTCCAGCGTGCGCACGCCCCACGAGATTGCCGACGCCATCGCGAAGTAGAGGATGAGGATGGTGGCGAAGGGAAGCATGGTGTTGCCGGTCTGCGAGCGCACGATGTTGGCCTGGAAGGTCATGTCGGCGAGCGAGATCAGCGAGACGACCGACGTCGCCTTGAGCAGTTCGATGGCGTTGTTGCCGAAGGTCGGCAGCATCAACAGCAGCGCCTGCGGCAGGATGACGTGGCGCATGCCCTGCCAGCGGCCGAGATTGAGCGCCACGCAGGCTTCGTATTGCTCCTTACCGATCGACTGCACGGCGCCGCGCACCACCTCGGCTCCGTAGGCGCCGACGTTCAGGCCCAGCCCGAGCACGCCGGCCTGCAGCGGCGTCAGCTCGAAGCCGGCCAGCGGCAGCACGAAATAGACCCAGAAAAGCTGGACGAAGATCGAGGTGCCGCGGAAGAATTCGATATAGGCCGTTGCCAGCGCGCGCACGGCGAAGAAACGCGACAGGCGTCCCAGCCCGGCGACGAAGGCCATGATCAGCGCCAGCACCGAGCCCATCAGCGTGAGTTCCACGGTGACGAGCGCGCCTTGCAGGATCAGGTAGAGATAGCCGGACCAGTCGGTCATGGGATTTCCGGTTGCGGTGGAGGATTCTTCCTTCTCCCCGTTCACGGGGAGAAGGTGTCACGAAGTGACGGATGAGGGGCAGCGCCAGCTTTGAAAAATTTGCGCCGCCCCTCATCTGCCTGCCGACATCTTCTCCCCGTGAACGGGGAGAAGAAGGCCTTCACTTCGCCGAGCAGAGCTTTTCGGTGGTCGTCGACATCGCCGCCGCCGCCGAGAAGCCATAGGGCTCGATGATCTTGGCGAATTCGCCGGACTTCTTCATCTTCGCCAGTTCGACGTTGAAGGCGTCGCGCAGTGCCGTGTCCTTCTTGTTGAAGGCGGCGCCGTCGCAATAGACCGGCGCGCCCTGAACCGGCGCGATGACCTCGAGGTTCGGGTCGTTGGCCTTCTTCATCAGGTCGTTGATTGATAGCACCGGCAGCGAGTAGGCGTCGATGCGCCCGTCCTGCACCATCTTCAGGCCGCTCTGGCCGTCGGGCACGACGATGACGCGGTCCCGGGGCACGCCGGCGTTGAGCGCCAGCTTCTCCTCGGTGCCGCCGCCGGGCGCGCCGATGGTCGCCGACGTATCCTTGGCGACGTCCTCGTAGCTCTTGAAGCCCTTCGGATTGCCCTTCTTGACCAGCATGGCCTCGGCATCGCACAGCACCGGTTCCGAATAGGCGACCGCAGCGCAGCGTTCCGGCTTCATGAACAGGCCGGCGGTGACGACGTCGAAGCGGCCCGCCTGCAGGCCGGGGATCATCGCGCCGTATTCGGAGATCGACGCCACGACGTCGGCGACGCCGAGCCGCTTGAAAACCTCACGGGCGACGTCGGGCGCGGCGCCCGACACCTTGCCGTCGGCGGCGACGGCCGTATAGGGCGGCTCGTTGGCGATGGCGAGCCGCGCGAAACCCTGTTCCTTCAGTTGTTCCAGCTTGCTGTCGTCTGCCGATCCCGGCGTGGTGGCGGCGAGCGTCGCTGCCACGGCGAGGCCGGCGACGCCGGCCCATGTTGCAAATCTTTTCATCGTTCCCAGCTCCATTGGTTCTTCTTGGTTTGTTTGGGCGGCATATGCGCCCGGCAAAGCGGTCAGACCCGGTGTCCGGCCGCGATGATCTTCTTCAGGAAGGCCTGCGTGCGTTCCTGCTTGGGATGACGGAAAATCTCGTCGGGCTTGCCTTCCTCGACGATCCGGCCTCGATCGAAGAACAGCACCCGGTCGGCGAAATCGTGCGCGAAACCCATCTCATGCGTCACCAGCAGCATCGTCATGTCCGTCTCGGCGGCGAGCTTGCGCATGACGTTCAGCACTTCCTCGACAAGCTCGGGGTCGAGCGCGGAAGTGACCTCGTCGAACAGCATGATCTTGGGCGACAGCGCCAGCGCGCGTGCGATCGCCACGCGCTGCTTCTGCCCGCCGGAAAGCTGCGCCGGCATGTTCTTCGCCTTGTCCGCCATGCCCACCATGTCGAGCAGTTCCATCGCCCGCTTCTCGGCGGCGGCGCGCGGCGTTCCCTTGGTCAGCATCGGCGCCAGCGTGACGTTGTCGAGCACGCATTTGTGCGGGAATAGGTTGAACAGCTGGAAGACCATGCCGATCTTCTGCCGCATCCGCGTCAGGTGCCGCTCGTCCGCCGGCAGGAGCTGGCCGTTGCGCTCCATATGGTAGAGGTGCTCGCCGTCGATCTGGATGTGGCCGCCGTCGATGCGCTCCAGCGTCATCAGGATGCGCAGGATCGTCGTCTTGCCCGAGCCGGAGGGGCCGATGAGCGCCAGCTTCTCGCCGGGCATGACCTGCATCGACAGGCCGTCCAGCACCTTGAAGGCGCCGAAACTCTTGGCGATGGAGTCGATCTTGATGATGGGCGCGGACAATGCGTTCCCCCGTCCTGGAGAAGCTTTGTCCCTAACGATGGGGAAGGTCAGAAATCATGTCAATTGAGAAAATAAAATCATGACAATTTTTCTGATTCCGCACAATTTTGCGGCTGCAAGCGCCTAGATCGCGAGCAGAAGATGCTCCGGATCGCCGAGCAGGAGCTTCGTCACCACGCCGAGACCTGCCTGCAATTCGCCCTCCGTCGTCGAGCCGAGCGAGATGCGCACTGCGGGCTTCCAGGGCGTCTCGGCGATGCGGAACGAGGCGCCGGGGGCGATCGCCACGCCGCGCAGCCGAGCCTGGGCGACGAAGGCTTCCTCGGAGCGGTCGTCCGGCAGTTGCAGCCAGATATGCAGGGCGTCCCGGCATGTGCGATAGGCGACGCCCTGCAGAGCCTCGCTGGCGATCTCATGCCTGCGGCGCAAGGCGTCGCGCTGCCAGCGCACCAGATCCATCGCCGTGCCGTCGGTCACCCATTTGGTGGCGATCTCGGCCACCATGGGCGTTGCCATCCAGTTCGACACGAGGTGCCGGTTGGCGACGGCGGCGGCGTAGCGGTCGGGCGCGACGAGATAGCCGACGCGCAGGCCGGGCACGGTGATCTTGGAAAAGGAGGTGACGTAGAGCGTGCGTTCTGGCGCGAAATAGGCGAGCGGCGGCGCGCGATCCTCAACCAGCGGGCCGAGCACGTCGTTCTCGATGATGGCGATGTCGTGCCGCCGCGCCACTTCCGCCAGCTGCGCGCGCCGCACCGAGCCCATCAGCGTCGCCGTCGGGTTGATGACCGAGGGTTGCACGAAGACCGCGCGGATGTCGGCCAGCCGGCAGGCTTCGTCCAACGCTTCCGGGATCAGCCCGTCGTCGTCGATCGGCAGGCCTTCGAGATGGAAGCCGAGATAGCGCGCCAGCGGCACCAGCGTGTGGTGGCCGATGGCCTCGGTGGCGACGGTGGAGCCGGGAGGGGCTACGCTCATCAGCGCCACCGTCATGCCGGCGGTGGCGCCGTTGGTCAGCGTGACGTTCTGCGGCGAGGCCTCAAGCCCGCAGGTCGCCAGCCATTCCGCCGCCACCGCGCGGTGGCGCGGGAACACCATGTTCGGCCGGAAGGACAGCGCCGAGCTTGCCGGCAGCGCCTCCGCCAGCCAGGCCAGCGCCTGTTTCAGCCGCCCTTGGTGCATCGTCTCGCAGGCCGGCTTCAGGATCGACAGGTCGATCACCTCGCCCGGTCGTTCGGGCAGATAGGGCGGCTCGGGCTCGCGGCGCTGCGTCTGCACGAAGGAACCGCGGCCGATCTCGCCCGACACCAGGCCTCGCCGGATCAGTTCCTCGTAGGCGCGCGACACCGTCTGCACCGACAGTTTCAGCGCATCCGCCAGCGCCCGGTGCGTCGGCAACCGGGCGCCGTTCGCCAGCCTGCCGTCGTGGATGGCGCGGGCGAACTGGTCGGCCAGCGAGAGGTAGGCGGGACGGCGGATAAGCGCCGGATCTGGCTGCCACAATGTCATGACTTATTAGAGATCGAAATCAGTGCAATTGACAATCGAAATCATGCACCCCCATGGTGCGGGCGCACCGAAAAGCGACGCCCATGACCGCACCGAAACTCGACGCCATCGACCTGAAAATCCTCGACGCCATCCAGCGCGACGGCCGCATCACCAAGCTGAAGCTTGCCGAGATGGTCGGGCTGTCGCCGACGCCGTGCTGGATGCGGCTCGCCCGGCTGGAAAAGGCGGGCATCATCTCGGGCTATCACGGCAAGGTGGCTGTGCGCCTGCTGGCGCCGGTCACTACCGTGTTGATGGAAGTGACGCTGGCCAACCACCGGCAGGCGGATTTCGACCGTTTCGAGCGCGTGGTGCGCGACACGCCCGAAATCGTCGCCTGCTGGTCGGTCGGCGGCGGCGTCGACTATCTGCTCAAGGTGATGGCGCGCGACATCGACGCTTACCAGCGGCTGGTCGACGCGCTGCTGGAGCGCGAGATCGGCATCGACCGCTACTTCACCTACATCGTCACCAAGACGGTGAAGGAGGAGGCGGTGCTGCCGGTGGCGGAACTGGTCGGCGACCGGCCTTGAGGCGCGACGGAGAAATCGTTCCGGCTTGGGCCCACCTTTAGAGAATCTCTCTATTGGTGGAGGTTCGAATAGGCTCTTTCTCGGCCCATGGCGACTAGGATCGTGGCGGATCAGGAGTCTCGCCATGTCCGCCCATGCCCATTTCGCCCGCTCGTTGCGCCACGACGCGCTCGACCGCCTGACCGACCGCCGGCTTTATCGCGAACTCGCCTATGTCGACGGGCACTGGACCACAGGTGCTTCCGCCGGCTCTTTCGAAGTCACCGATCCGGCCTCCGGCGCGACGGTCGCCTTTGTCGCTTCGCTCGATGCCGGCCAGACCGGCAAGGCGATCGACGCGGCGTCACGAGCCTTTCCGGCCTGGAAGGCGCTGCTGCCGCGGGAGCGCTCGAAAATCCTGCGGAACTGGTTCGACCTCATCGTCGCGGCGAAGGAAGACCTCGCGTTGCTGATGACGCTGGAGCAGGGAAAACCGCTCGCCGAATCGCGCGGCGAGATCGACTACGCGGCTTCGTTCGTCGAGTGGTATGCCGAGGAGGCGAAGCGGGTGAACGCAGAGAGTGTCACCAGCCATCTGCCAGGCGCGGAAATGATCGTGCGACGGGAGCCGCTCGGTGTCGTCGGCGTCGTTACGCCGTGGAATTTTCCCTCCGCGATGCTGACGCGCAAGGCGGCCGCCGCGCTCGCCGCTGGCTGCACGATCGTCGCGCATCCTTCCTCCGAGACGCCGCTGTCGGCGCTGGCGCTGGCCGAGCTTGGCGAGCGCGCCGGCTTGCCGGCGGGCGTCTTCAACGTCGTCACCGGCGATGCCGCGACCATCGTCGGGCGCCTGTGCGAGGATGCCCGCGTGCGCGCCATGAGCTTTACCGGGTCGACCGAAATCGGCCGGTTGATCGCCGCTCAATGCGCGCCGACGATGAAACGGCTCGTCATGGAACTGGGTGGCCATGCGCCGTTGATCGTTTTCGACGACGCCGATCTCGACAGGGCGGTCAGGATCGCCGTCGACGCCAAGTTCGCGACCTCAGGGCAGGATTGCCTTGCCGCCAACCGCATCTATGTCCAGTGTGGGCTCTACGACGCTTTCTGTGCCGCCTATGCCGCCCGCATCGAGGCGCTGAAGGTCGGCAACGGTCTGGCGGAAGGCACGGAGATCGGCCCGCTGATGCACGAGCGCGCCGTGAAAAAAGTCGAGGAGCAGGTCGCCGATGCGCAGGCGCGCGGTGCGCGGCTTCTCGCCGGCGGCAAGCGGCAGGCGCCCGGCTCGCTGTTCTACCTGCCCACGCTGCTTGCCGATGTGCCGGACGATGCGCTCATCATGCATGAGGAAACCTTCGGGCCGGTCGCCGCGGTCGCGCCTTTCGACAGTGAGGACGAGGTCATTGCCCGCGCCAACGATACCGAATACGGGCTCGTCGCCTATGTCGTCACCGAGAACGGCGCGCGCCAGCGGCGTTTGGCGAATGCGCTGGAATACGGCATGGTGGCCGTCAACCGGGTGAAGATCACCGGCGCGCCGATCCCCTTCGGTGGCGTCAAGCAGTCGGGTCTCGGCCGCGAGGGCTCGCGCCACGGCTTGGAGGCCTTCACCGACCTCAAATATGTGTGCCTCGACCTGGCGTGAGCCGGGCGGCGAAAAAAGGAGAAAACGATGCTCGAACAATCCAACGAACTCGCCGCCTGGGATCGCGACCACTTCTTCCACCCCTCGACCCACATGGGCATGCATGCGCGCGGCGAGATGCCGAACCGCGTCATGGCCGGCGGCGAGGGCGCGACCATCTGGGACACGAACGGCAAGAAGAGCCTCGACGCCTTCGCCGGCCTCTATTGCGTCAATGTCGGCTATGGCCGCCAGAAGATCGCCGACGCCATTGCCGAGCAGGCCAGGAACCTCGCCTACTATCACGCCTATGTCGGCCACGGCACGGAAGCCTCGATCCGGCTCTCCAAGATGATCATCGACCGGGCACCGAAGGGCATGTCCAGGGTCTATTACGGCCTCTCCGGCTCCGATGCCAACGAGACCAACATCAAGCTGATCTGGTACTACAACAACGTGCTCGGCCGGCCTGAGAAGAAGAAGATCATCTCGCGCTGGCGCGGCTATCACGGCTCCGGCGTCATGACCGGCTCGCTGACCGGGCTTGCCGGCTTCCACAACGCCTTCGACCTGCCGCGCGCGCCGATCCTGCACACGGAAGCACCCTACTACTACCGCCGCGAGGACCGCTCGCTGTCGGAGGAGCAGTTTGCCCAATACTGCGCCGACCAGCTCGAAAAGCTGATCGTTGCGCAGGGGCCGGAAACCATCGCCGCCTTCATCGGCGAGCCGGTGCTGGGCACCGGCGGCATCGTGCCGCCACCGAAGGGCTATTGGGGCAAGATCCAGGCGGTGCTGAAGAAATACGATATCCTGCTCGTGGCCGACGAGGTGGTGACCGGTTTCGGTCGGCTGAGCTCCATGTTCGGCTCCGACCACTACGGCATCCAGCCGGACCTCATCACCATCGCCAAGGGACTGACCTCGGCCTATGCGCCGCTGTCGGGCGTCATCGTCGGCGACAAGGTGTGGAAGGTGCTGGTCGAGGGTTCCGACAAGCTCGGTCCCATCGGCCATGGCTGGACCTATTCGGCGCATCCGATCTGTGCGGCGGCCGGTGTCGCCAATCTCGAACTGATCGATGAGCTGGATCTGGTGAAGAACGCCGGCGAGACCGGCGCCTATTTCCGCAAAGGGCTGACTGACGCGGTCGCAGGGCATAAAAATGTCGGCGACGTACGCGGCGAGGGCATGTTGGCCGCGGTGGAGTTCGTCGAGGACAAGGACGACCGCAAGTTCTTCGATGCCGCAAAGAAGATCGGCCCGCAGGTGGCGGCCGCCCTCGCGACAAGCGGCGTCATCGGCCGCGCCATGCCGCAGGGCGACATCCTCGGCTTCGCCCCGCCGCTCTGCCTGACCCGCGAGGAGGCGGATACGGTCGTTGCCAAGACCGTCGAGGCGGTGAAGGCCGTGCTCGGCTGAGCCAAGGCTCAGGCGCCTTCCGAAACGGGACCGGGCAATTTCCGCCGCCTTGTGGCGGCGGACGGATGTTCGCTCTTCGAGGGGCGATGGAACTGGAATGGCGTTTGTCCGTTCCGCTCCATTCCGCTGCAAGGAGACGGATATGGCCCCGCGTCCGGCCTGGAAGGGTTATCTCAAACTGTCGCTGGTTACCTGCGCGGTGGAACTCACCAATGTGGTCACCCATGCCGAAAAGGTTTCCTTCCACGTCATCAACCGCAGAACCGGGAACCGTGTGAAGCGCATCTATGTCGATGCCGAAACCGGCAAGCCGGTGGAGGACGAGGACGAGATCAAAGGCTACGAGGTCGAGAACGGCGACTACGTCCACATCGAGGACGACGAGATCGAGGCGGTGCAAGTCGAGTCCTCCAACATGCTCGCCCTCGACGGCTTCGTCGACAAGGCTTCGATCCAGCAGATCTATCTCGACACACCCTATTATCTGTCGCCGGCCGACAAGGTGTCCGAGGATGCCTTCGCCGTCATCCGCGAGGCGATGGCGGCGAAAAAGAAGGCGGGGCTTGCCCGCATCGTGCTCTACCGCCGTGAACGGCCCGTGGTCATCGAGCCGCTCGGCAAGGGTATGGTGCTGACCACGCTGCGCTACGACAGCACGGTGCGCCAGCCCGATACGGTGTTCGACGAGATCAAGGCGGTCAAGCTCGACAAGGAGATGATCGAGCTCGCCCAGCATATCATCGACAAGAAGGCGACGAAATTCGATCCGTCCGGGTTCGACGACAAATACGAGGAAGCGCTGATCGAACTGATCCGCGCCAAGAAGGCCGGCCGCAAGGCGCCCAAGGCCAAGGCGGTGAGCAAACCGTCCAACGTGGTCAACCTGTTCGATGCCCTGAAGAAGAGCCTCGCCGCCGACAACGACGCCGAAGCGGGTTCGGTCAAGGCGACCAAGGCATCAAGCAAGAAGGCGCCGGAGCCGAAGGCGAAACCGAAGCGGAAATCGGCTTAAGGGCGGGCCATGGCCGAGCAAGCCCTGGAAAAATATCGCGCCAAGCGCGACTTCTCGAAGACCGCCGAACCGGCCGGCAAGGTGCAGCGCCGCCAGGCAAAGGCTGGCGAGGGCGGCATCTTCGTCATCCACAAGCATGCCGCGACGCGCCTGCATTACGACCTGCGCCTCGAGCACGGCGGCGTGCTGTGGAGCTGGGCGGTCACGCGCGGCCCCAGTCTCGACCCGCACGAGAAGCGGCTGGCGGTCCATGTCGAGGATCATCCGATCGACTATGCGCCCTTCGAGGGCACGATCCCGAAAGGCGAATATGGCGGCGGCTCGGTGATCGTCTGGGACGAGGGCACCTGGGTGCCCGAGCACGATCCGGCCGCCGGCATGAAGAAAGGCCATATCGACTTCGAGCTGTACGGCGAGAAGCTTTCCGGCAAGTGGCATCTGGTGCGCCTGAAGCCGCGTGCGGGCGAAAAGAAGGACAACTGGCTGCTGATCAAGTCCGACGACGCGGCGGCACGGCCCGGCGAGGACATCCTGAAGGAGCGGCCGGAATCGGTGAAGTCCGGCCTTACCGTCGAGGAGGTGGGCGAGGGCAGGGCGGCCAAGGGAAAGAAGCCGCAGGTCTGGCATTCCAACAAGCCGGCGACGGGCAAAGCAGCGCGCAAATCGGCATCGAGGCTGCAGTTTGTCGAGCCTGCGCTGGCGACGCTGGAGCGCGACGCCCCGTCGGGCAAGGAATGGCTGCATGAGGTGAAGTTCGACGGCTATCGGATGCAGGCTGCAATCGCCGGCACCGAAATCCGCCTGCTCACCCGCAAAGGACTGGACTGGACCGAACGCTTCGGCGGCGAAATCCCGGCGGCTCTTGCCCGTCTCAAATGCGCCGACGCCATAATCGACGGCGAGATCGTCGTTCTCGGCGGCGACGGCGTGTCGTCGTTTTCCCTGTTGCAGGCCGACCTGTCGGCCGACCGGACGGACCGCATGATCTACTACGTCTTCGACCTCTTGCGGCTGGACGGCGAGGACCTGCGCGACGAGGCGCTGGTCGAGCGCAAGGAGCGGCTCTCCGAATTGCTGGAGCCGCTGGGCGACGACGGCCCGGTGCGTTTTTCCGACCATTTCGTCGAGCCGGGCAAGGTCATGCTGAAGCATGCCTGCCGCATGGGGCTGGAAGGCGTCGTTTCCAAGCGCGCCGACGCGCCGTACCGCTCCGGCCGCACCGGCGTCTGGATCAAGTCGAAATGCACCCAACGCCAGGAATTCGTCATCGGCGGCTATCTGCCTTCCGAAAAGACCGGGCGCGGCCTGCGCTCGCTGCTCGTCGGCTATCACGAGGGCGACCGGCTGCGCTATGCCGGCCGCGTCGGCACCGGGTTTTCGGCCAAGGCCGGCGACGATCTCAAGAAGAAGCTCGACGCGCTGAAGGCGAAAAAATCACCCTTCGACGCCAAGGTGCCGGGCGGCAAGGGGCTGGTCTGGGTCGAACCCGATCTGGTCGCGGAAGTGGAGTTCCGTTCCTGGACGGCCGATCGTATCATCCGCCACGCCTCGTTCCAGGGACTGCGCGAGGACAAGCCGGCCGAAGAGGTCGTGCAGGAAGAGCCGAAGGCGGTCTCCGGCAAGGATAAGGCCGGGCAGGGCGCTTCAACCACCAGGGACGCGGCTCCGAGAGGGAAGGGGAAAACCGTCGTGAAGACAGGGATAAAGCTTACCCACCCCGACAAACTCCTGTGGCCCGAAGAGAAGGTGTCGAAGCAGGCCCTGCTTGAACACTACGACCTGGTCTGGCCGCGCATGAAGCCGTTCGTCGTCAACCGGCCGCTGGCGCTGGTGCGCGCGCCGGACGGCGTCGGCGGCCCGCGCTTCTTCCAGAAGCACGCCTCGGCCGGCATGAGCGAAAAAATCTTCAAGTCGAAGGACCCCGAAGACAATGAGGAAATCCTCTATGTGAAGGATTTCGACGGCATCGCGGCGCTGGTGCAGATGGGCGTGGTGGAAATCCATGTCTGGGGCTGCACCGTGGACAAGATCGACACGCCCGACCAGATCGTCTTCGACCTCGATCCCGACGAGGGCGTTGCGGTCGATAGGGTGCGGCAGGCGGCGCTCGACATCCGGGACAAGCTGGAGGAACTGTCGCTGCCGGTCTTCGTCAAGACATCGGGCGGCAAGGGCTATCACTTGATGGTGCCGCTGAAGCCGAAGGCCAAATGGGATGCGGTGAAGGGTTTCGCCCATGATTTCGCCCGCGCCATGGAGCAGGCCGAGCCGGACCGCTATACGGCGACGCTGTCGAAGAAGGCGCGCACGGGGCGTATCTTCATCGACTACCTGCGCAACGGCCGCGGCTCGACCACGGTCGCGCCCTATTCCTCGCGCGCCAAGAAGGGCGCGACCGTTTCCATGCCGGTGACGTGGACGGAAATCGAGGACGGCCTGCCGCCCAACGCCTTTCCGATCGGCGACAAGACGACGCTGAAGCGCCTGGCGGGCGACGATCCGTGGAAAGGTTTCTTTGCGGCCGGCAAACCGTTGAAGCTGGGGTGAGCATCAGCCCCCAGTCGCGCCATCCTTTTCCGGTTGGCGCCTGCGCCGCGTGCCGATGCGCGAGGTCACGGGGTTTGCCAGGCGTCCTGAGGATTTGGCCTTTTCGGCGAAAAGCCATTCGGTAAAGACCTGCACGATCGGGGCCGCCCGCATCTCGTTGCGACAGGCGATGTAGAAATCGTAGACCGCCGGGACCGACAATCCGAACGGCGCCACCAGTTGCCCGCGCGCCAGCAGGTCGCTTGCCGTCACCGAGTCGCCCAGCGCCACGCCGTGGCCGTGGAGCGCCGCGCCGATCGACAGATGCGCGTCGTCGAAGCGGTGCCGCCGGCCCCGTTCCAGGTCGAGCGCGTCGGCGGCGGTCAGCCATGTGTGCCATTCGCGGCCGTCGTCGCCATGCAGAAGTACATGGTCGGCAAGGTCGCGGATGGTGCGCAGCGGCCGGTTGTTGACCAGTGTCGGGCTGACGACTGGGAACAGTTCCAGCCCGGACCACTTTCGCATCCAGCAGTCGCTCCAGCTGCCGTCGCCGTAGAGCAGACACAGGTAGAGTTCCGGCGAGCGGATGTTGGCCGGATCGTTCGACGCGGTCAGCCGCAGGCGGATGTCGGGATATTGCGCCATGAAGTCGCCGAGCCGCGGGATCAGCCACAGCGACAGCAGCGCGGGCACGCAGGACAGCGACAGCGCGCCGCTCGATGCCGGGCGAGTCAGCCGCTGCGTGGCGGCGGCGATGCCGTCGAAGGCCGACGAAACGGCGGGCAGCAGTTCGGCGCCATGCGGCGTCGTCTTCAGCCGCAGGCCGGCGCGCTCGAACAGCTTGATCCCGAGCGACTGTTCGAGCGCCTTGATCTGGTGGCTGACGGCGCCGTGCGTGACGTTCAGTTCAGCCGCCGCCTTGCTCAGCGAGCCATGCCGGGCGGTCGCCTCGAACGCACGCAGCGGATTGAGCGGCGGCAGGCGCTTGGTCATCGGCGGTTCCTGGCCAATATGTGAGGTTTTCTCACATGGGAAGCTATAACAATATCAATTGCTTTTCTATTCCTCCGCGCCGAAAATCCCTGCCAACAAGCATAAAGACGGGACTACAGGCATCAGAAGCCTTGCGCGCGCCGGCATCCGGCGGCGGCAGTCCTGCACGGAGGAACAGAGATGGGTTTCAATCAGTCGAAGCTGGATGCCTTGCGCGCCAAGTATGGCGAAAGCCACGGTGGCGAGTTGTTCGATCCGAAGTTCCGCCGCGTTGCCGACAAGATCTTCACCAAGAGCGGCACGCGCGTCGCGCCCTATTCCGGCATCCCGACGTTCCTTGCCGCGCCCTATCGTGAGATCGCTGCCGAGAACCCGGATTTCGGCGATCTGCAGGTGGCGATGATCGGGGTGCCGATGGACCTCGGCGTCACCAACCGCACCGGCTCCCGCTTCGGGCCGCGTGCCGTCCGCGCCATCGAACGCATCGGCCCCTACAACCATGTGCTCGACTGCGCGCCGACCTACGAACTGAAGGTCGCGGATATCGGCGACGTGCCGTTCCGCAGCCGCTACCGGCTGGAACTCAGCCATGAGGATATCGAGAAGCGGCTGAACCAGGTGGTCGACGCCGGCGTGGTACCCTTGTCAGTCGGCGGCGACCATTCGATCACCCATCCGATCCTCAAGGCCGTCGGCAAGAAGCGCGCCGTGGGCATGATCCACATCGACGCGCATTGCGACACCGGTGGCGCCTACGACCTCACCAAGTTCCACCACGGCGGGCCGTTCCGCAACGCGGTGCTCGACGGCGTGCTCGACCCGACCCGCACCATCCAGATCGGCATTCGCGGTTCCTCGGAATATCTGTGGGAGTTCTCCTACGAGTCCGGCATGACGGTCATCCATGCCGAGGAGATTTCTGGCCTCGGCATTCCGGCCGTCATCGAGAAGGCGAAAAAGATCGTCGGCGACGGACCGACCTACCTGTCCTTCGACATCGACAGCCTGGACCCGGCCTTCGCGCCCGGCACCGGCACGCCGGAGATCGGCGGGTTGACGACGCGCGAGGCGCTGGAAATCCTGCGCGGACTCAAGGGGCTGAACTTCGTCGGCGGCGACGTGGTGGAGGTGGCGCCGCAATACGATGCGACGACCAACACGGCCCATGCCGGCGCCCAGATGCTGTTCGAGATTCTCAGCCTGATGGTGTTCAGCCCGGCCTTGAAGGGCAAGACTGCGTGAACGAAAAAGCATAAGATCAAACGGGAACCCGGGCCGAGCCCGGAGAGGGAAGGAGAACGCCGATGAAGAAACTGATGGAAACGTCGCTCAGCCGGCGCACCGTGCTCGGCGCCGGCATCGCCGCGGCTGGCACGCTCGCCATGCCGGCGGTTCTGCGTGCGCAGGACAAGTCGCTCAAGGTCGGCGTCTACGGCGGTTATTTCAAGAAATCGTTCGACAGCCACATCTTCCCCGACTTCACAAAGGCGACCGGCATCGCCGTGGAATCTGTGGCCGAGCCGACCGGCGAAGCCTGGCTGGTGCAGCTCGAGCAGGCCGCCAAGGCCGGGCAGGCGCCCGCCGACCTCTCCATGATGTCGCAGACGACGACGCTGAAGGGCCAGGCGACGGAATTGTGGACGCCGCTCGATACTTCGAAATTCAAGCACTACGGCGACCTGCTGCCGCGTTTCATCAACAAGTATCCGGACGGTCGCGTCGCCGGCATCGGGGCGGTGGCGTGGTGGATCACACTGGTTTCCAACACCGATGTCTTCAAGGAAGCGCCGACGTCCTGGGCGGCGTTGTGGGAAGACGACAAGAAGGACAAGCTCGGCCTGCTGGCGCTCGCCTCCAACTCCTTCCTTTTGGAAGTGACGGCCAAGACCTTCTTTGGCGGCACCGATGCTCTCAGCACCGCCGACGGACTGGACAAGGCTTTCGCCAAGCTCGCCGAGGTGAAGCCGAACGTCCGGCTCTGGTATCGCGACGAGGCGCAGTTCGAACAGGCGCTGAAGTCGGGCGAAATCCCGATGGGCCAGTATTATCACGACGTGACGGGTCTCGCGATCGCCGATGGCTTCCATGTCCGCTCGACCTTTCCGAAGGAAGGCGGCATCCAGGATTCCGGCAACTGGTGCCTGTCGCGCGCCTCGAAGAAAGTCGACGAGGCGCATGCCTTCATCGACTATATGAGTCAGCCGTCGATCCAGGGCCTGATGTCGCGCAAGGTCGGCACGCAGCCGACGCTGAAAAAGGAGGTGCTCGACCTCAACGAGAAGGAGTTCGCGGCGGTCTCGTCGGATATCGAGCCGATCATCCCGCGCTACGACCTCTATACCTCGAAAGCCGACGAGATTAACCAGAAGTGGACCGAACTGATCGTCGGGTGAGCCCCTTTTTCCTTCTCCCCGTTCACGGGGAGAAGGTGGCCCGCAGGGCCGGATGAGGGGCAGAGCTAAACTTTCACAGCTAAGCGCCGCCCCTCACTGTCCTGCCGGGCATCTCTCCCGTTCGCGAGGAGAGGGCAAGCAGCTTCACCCGCTCAACGAACCGGCATACGGAGAAAAATCCTTCATGTCCGGCCTGTCCATCAATGCGATAACGAAACGCTTCGGCGACTTCGCGGCCGTCGACGACGTTACGCTCGCCGTCCCGCACGGCTCGTTCGTGTGCCTGCTCGGGCCATCCGGCTGCGGCAAGACCACGCTGCTTCGCATGATCGCTGGACTGGAAGAACCGAGCGCCGGCGCCATCGTGCTCGATGGCGACGACATCACGACGCTGCCGACGCACAAGCGCAACCTCGGCATGGTGTTCCAGTCGCTGGCGCTGTTCCCGCATCTGACCGTCGGCGACAACATCGCCTATGCGCTGCGCATCCGCGGTGCCTCGAAGCAGGACCAGCGCAAGCGCGTCGAGGAACTGCTTTCCATGATCCACCTGTCCGGTTTCGCCGACCGGCCGGTGACGAAGCTTTCCGGCGGCCAGCGGCAGCGCGTGGCGATCGCCCGGGCGCTGGCGCTGTCGCCGAAGCTTTTCCTGCTGGACGAACCGCTGTCGGCACTCGACGCCAAGCTGCGCGAGGCTATGCAGGTGGAGCTTCGACAACTGCAGCAGAGGCTCGGCATCACGACCATCGTCGTCACCCACGACCAGCGTGAGGCCATGACCATGGCCGACCTCGTCGTCGTTATGGGCAAAGGAAAAATCCTGCAGGCGGCGGCGCCGATCGAGATCTACCGCAAGCCGGCCGACGCCTTCGTCGCCGACTTCATCGGCATCACCAATCTGCTTCCGGTCGAGAAGGACGGCGCCGGCCGCTCGACCGTGCTGGGGGCGGCCGTCCCCGAACTGGCCTGTCCCTCGGGTATGACGAAGGCGACGATCTCGATCCGGCCGGAAGACGTGCGGCTGACGGCGCCCGGCAAGGGCATGCTCGACGGCACGGTGACGTTCGTGCGCGACCTCGGCGGCACGATCGAAACCTTCGTCGAGGCCGCTGGCACGACCATCACGGCGGTGGCCACGCCACGCGAGCGGCCGGACGTGCAGGTCGGGCAAAAGGTCGGCGTTCTCCTGCCCGCCGAAAGCTGCGTGGTGGTGAAGTCGTGAGACGCGAGCCGCCCAGAAGCCCGGCCGACTACGCGCCGCTGGCTTTCCCGGCACTGATGCTGATCGTCTTCTTCGTCGTGCCGTTCTCGATCATGATCGCGGTGTCGTTCTTCAAGCGCGACCCGGCCGGCTTCTACAAGCCGGATTTCGTGTTCGACAACTATGCCCGCTTCCTCTCCGCGTTCTTCGGCGAGGTGCTCGGCTTCTCGCTGATGCTGGCGGTGACGGTGGCGGCGTGCTGCATCGTCGTCGCCTTTCCGTTCACCTACCTGCTGACCAAACGGCCGCGCCGCGTCCAGACCGTCTGGCTGGTCGGCCTGCTTTCGGTGCTGTCGCTGTCGGAAGTCATCATCGGTTTTGCCTGGTCGACGCTGTTCTCGCGCACCGCCGGCATCACCAACCTCTTCGTCGCCGTCGGCCTGATGAGCGAGCCCGTGGCGCTGCTGCCGACCTTCGGCGCTGTGCTGACCGGCATGGTCTACCAGGCGCTGCCCTACACGATCCTGGTGCTCTATCCCGCGCTGGTGCGGCTCGACCCGACGATGACCGAGGCCGCGCGGACGCTCGGCGCCTCGCCGATGCGCGCCTTCTTCAATGTGGTGGTGCCGGCCTTGCGCAACACCATCGTGGCGACGCTGATCATGGTGTTCGTCTTCGCGCTCGGCTCCTACCTTTTGCCGCAGATCCTGGGCCGGCCGCGGCACTGGACGCTGTCGGTGCTGATAACCGACCAGGCGATCTACCAGTCGAACATGCCTTTCGCCGCGGCGATGGCGGTGTTCCTCGTGCTGATCTCGCTGTCGCTTGTCGGCCTGACCCTGCTCGTCGGCCGTCGGGAGAACGCCGCATGAATGCGCTGCGCCGTCTCTATTTCCTCGCCGTCGCGCTGTTCCTTGCGGCGCCGCTGCTCGTCGTCGCGGGCGTCTCGGTCAACGAGAAGCAGGACCTGACTTTCCCGCCGCGCGGCTTTTCTCTCGCCTGGTACGCGCAGATCTTCACCGACCCGGAATGGCGGGCGGCACTTTTCCATTCGCTGACGTTGGCCGTCTGCTCGGCGGCGCTCGCCGTGCTCATCGCGCTGCCGCTCGCCTGGTTCCTGTGGCGGCGCATCGCGCCCTGGGCAAACGTCTTCCAGGTGCTGGGGCTGGCGCCCTTCATCCTGCCGCCGGTCATCACCGCGCTCGGCTTCCTGTCCTTCTGGGCGACGCTCGGCCTGTTCGGCCAGTTCTTCACGGCCATCGTCAGCCACGCGATCTTTTTCGTCACGCTGCCGCTGGTGACGCTGTCGCTGGGCTTTGCTTCCATCGACCGATCGCTGGTCGAGGCTGCCGCCACCATGGGCGCCGACGATCGCACGGTCGCGCGTACCGTCGTCCTGCCGCTGATCCTGCCTTATCTGATCTCCGGCTACGCCTTCGCCTTCGTGCTGTCGCTGAATGAATACATCATCGCCTACATGACCATCGGCTTCACCACCGAGACGCTGCCGATCAAGATCTTCAATGCGCTGCGCTACGGGTACACGCCGACCATGGCTTCGGTTTCCGTCTTTTTCGTCGCGGTGGCAGCGCTGGTTTTCGGCAGCATCGCCCGCTTCGGTGATATCCGGCGCCTGCTCGGCGCCCTGAGTTCCGAGGACAGCTGATGCGCTCAGCGATCGGTCGGACTCGGCCGATTCCGCCGAGGGTGATGCCTGCCGTCCCCGGTTTGACTTTTCGGGCGCTTTGGCCGACACAGACGGCATGCAACAGCGCTCCATATTCTTCAAAGGCTGCCTTCTGATAGGCTGATAGCCTGGCGTCACTACCTGCGAGAGCAAGAGCGGCGCCAGGATCAGGAGCGATACCCCCAACTCGAAATCCCTGCGTGTCCAGGATCGTGGCGCCGTTCGCGTGCGCCTGTTTCCGCGCGCCAAGCCTTTGGACTGTCACCATGACCTTCAGATACAGCTTCACCTTCCCGATCAACGGCCCGAACAAGTTGCCTCGTTTCAAGCAGTGGGCCGAGCAGCACGCCCCGGAGGTTCCGATCAGCCTGCCTCCGCAAGTCCCGGTCAAGAGCGAGGCGATGACGATCCGGTTGAAATCGGCCGAGGACCGGCAAAAGCTCTCGGCCCGGCTTCAAGAGGCGAAATTGTAGAGATCGGCGCGAAGGCGACGGGCGCGAGTCCGTCGCCTTCATCTCGCCGGTTCTTGATGAGGAGGGCGTGTTGGAAGACGTCTTGTTCTCTCACCCTGTCGTTCTCAACCTGAGACCCACAGGGCAACGCAAGGTCGACAGTGCCTATGAAGCCATCGAAGCGATGCATGACGGCTGGCCCGACCGTTCGACCCATAGCCGCGCCTATCGCAGGGCGCTTCGCACATGCCGGGATGCGCTCGATGGCTGGCAATCGGGCAGCAGCTGCCGCCGCGCCTTCGTCAAGGCAGCCCGCAGCGCCAGGCTAATCGCGCCGGGCAGGTGAGGGCCAACGCGGGACGGGCCTGCCGTATCCGCAACGGTGCCGGGCGTGCCGGCCCACGGCACGGAAGCTTTCGGCGGGGCGGGTAGCGTTGACGCGCTTCGGCGCGCAATGCTAGAATTTTCGCTGCCCAGATGTACGTGGGCCTCGCTGTGGGGGCGAGGCAGTTCATCCGGCCTGGGCCTGAATCCAATGCGACTGCGTTTGGATGACGGCTTTGGGCGACCATATCTCAGCCACTTCAACCATCGCTTTCGCTCGATCGCAAAAGTATCGACGGAGGGTGCGATGTATCTGAAAGTGGGCCCGGCGAAGCGGCAGGGCAGCGAAAAGACGATCCTGGAACAGTCGCTGCATGAACTGGAGGTTCGTGGCGACGGCGACGATGTCGAACTGATCTTCTGCGCCAGCGGTATCTACGATAACTCGCAGTACCGCTACAGGATGCGGTTCTCCCGAAGCCAGATGATAGCGTTGCTGGAGAGGGGGCCGGGTTTAAGCAGCCGGCCGGCCTCGCACCAGCCGGCCGTGTAGTCCTCAGAACCTGACGCTGAGATTGGCTTTCGCGCCATTGTCGGTGGCGTGTGCGCCGAACTGTCCGGTGTAGGAGAGGCCGAGCGTGGCGTTGTCGGAGATGGCGAAGTCGAGCCCGGCTTCGAGCACGGCGGCATCCTTCGCGATCGGGGTGCCGGCGATGGCGAAGCTGTTTGCAGCGGCAAAGGCGAAGGCTGGTGTGGCCAGCGGCGTGGTGTCGCCGAAGGCATGACGCCAGCCGACCATGCCGCGTGCCGTCGCCGTCATGCCGCCGAGGTGGAAGCCGGTCGAGGCGCGCACGCCCAGCGTGGTGAAGGTGGTGTCCGTGGTCTGGCCGGCGCTGGTGAGGGCCGCCGCACCGCCTTTCTCGGTGAAGCCGTCGGTGTGCAGGCTGACATAGGCAAGGTTGGCGAACGGCTCGAACGAGGCGCTCGCCGTGTCGATGCGGTAGCCCGCCTCGCCGAAGGCCTGGAAGGTGCCGGCGTCGTAGTCGGAGCTCAGACTGTCGGCAAAGCCGGGGAAAGCGACCGAGCGGGCCGTCGAAATGTCGTGCCAGCTGTAGGCGAGGCCCGAGCGCAGGCCGAGCGCGCCCATCTCAGTGCCGCCATAGAGGCCCAGATGATAGCTGTCGCTGGAGCCGGAAGAGGCGCGGCCGTCGATGGCGAAGCTCGCATGGCTGTAGCCGGTCATGATGCCGAGGCGGACATTGTCCGCCACCAGCCCGTCGATGCCGGTGAAGAAGCCACCGGCGGAGCGGTCGAGCCCGGCGGCATTGCCGTCGCCGGCGGTCGAGCCCCAGGAGCCGAAGACCGAGCCCCATGCCGCCACGCTTGCCGTATCGGCCGGCGCCAGCGCGTGGTTGATGGCCGCTGTCGCGGCACCATCCGTATCCGTCTCGCCATAGGCCAGCACCGGCGAAGCCGCCGCGCCGACGCCGGCGAAGGCGGCGCGGATGCGCTCGTTGACGGCATCGCGCAGGAAGCGGCTGTCCTCCATCAGCGCCGTCCTGGCCGAGGCGTGGATCTCGCCCGAGAGCTGCGACAGCGCAGCGCGCAGAGGACCACCCGATAGCGCGAACAGCGCGTCGAAGCTGTCCGGCAAGACAACGCCGCCAACGATCGCGCTGTCGATCCCTGCCGCGACGCCCTTCTGGTTGGGCGTGACGTTGCCCACCAGCGCCGGCGACAACAGGCCGGGGTCGAGCGTCAGCAGCACATCGTTGCCGGCATAGGTCAGTTGTGGGTTCCTTGCAAAATTGTTCACGGTAAGGAAATCCACGCCGGAGAAGGCGCCGTTTTCGGTACCCGCTGTCATGATCGTATAGGTCGTCGTCTTTCCGATATGCGCCAGCGGCTTCACTACGACCTTCCCGTCGAGATTGGCGGTGCCGGTGACGATGGTCTTGTCTGCACCGGCGCGCGTCACTTCGGTCAGGTAATTCGAGCTGCCGTTGAATGTCAGGTTTCCGTTGACCGTCAGCGTGCCGACCGAGTTGCCTGGTGCCAGCGTGCCGCCGCTGATCGTGGTGTTGCCGACCGTGCCGTTGCCGCCGAGCGCGCCGCCCGTATTGACCGAGATGCCTGAGGCCGAGGTGAGATCGCCGTTCACCGACAGCGTGCCGCCGTTGACGGTAACCGGTCCCGCGTAGGTCGACGTGCCGGTAAGCGACCAGTTGGACGAGCTGACCTTGTCGAGAAGCGTCCAGCCCGCATCGATCTGGCCGACATCGAAGGTGTTGCTGCCAGTGCCGGCGAAGCGGAAAGTGTCCGTGCCGCTGCCTATGGCCTGGCCGGTCAACGTCGCGTTCGGCCCGCTCATGACGAAGGTGTTGTTGGCGCCGCCGACAAGATACACCGCAATGCCGCTCGTACCAGTGATGCTGCCGGCATTGTTGACCGTTGTGCTGCCGCCGCCGGACATGATCCCACCGACGATCGTGCCGCTGTTGTCGATGCGACTGTTGTTAGCACTAACCCATACGCCGGCCAAACTCGTGCCTTGTACCGTCGCGCCGCTGCCCACCGAGATCTGCGCATCGTGGGTACCTCCGCCGCCGGCCAAGATACCAACAGCACCGGCAGTGATTTCCCCGTCCACCGCAACTGTGACATTATCGCCCACCGCCAGGACGCCTGCTCCCAATGCACTGATTGCGCCGGGAACCGCGACGTTAACCAAGCCAGCGCTTTGAGCTCCAATCCCGAACTGCGTTCCGCTGATCGTGCCGGCGGCCGTGACGTTGACCGCCCCGGTAACGCTGTCGACCATGATCCCGGCCTGCGTGTTGCTGATCGTACCGGCCGCCCTGACATTGACCGCGGCCGCCTGGGTGCTGACCCGGATACCCGCGCCGACGTGCCAATCGTCCATGGAAATCGAACTGCCCGCTGCGGTATCAACCGAAACAGCGTCGTCCCCTGTGCTGATCGCAGCCAATCCTGCCGTAGCCGCATGGATCGTCCCGCCGGTTTGCGACAGAGCTATACTGTCGTCTCCCTCAGACATGATGCCGTAAGCGAAAGAGCTTCCGGCACCACCGATATTCGCGTCCGATGCGATGCTCGTCGGACCGGCGACGGACGACGAAAAAATGCCATAGCCGGTCCCTGCCGTGCCGGCATTCGCGATGGTCGTACCCCCGTCAGCTTGGCCGACACGTCTCCACCCTGCATCTGCAAGCCATAGGCGCCAAGGCTGGAGAGGCTGCCGCCATTCAGGAAGATCGACGTCGCTGTGGACGAAACGGTCGCAAGACCGGCAAATCCGGAAAAGTTCGGTATGACGGGCGTGTCGGCCGTGCCGACCGCGATGGTGCCGGGCCCGGCGAAAATGCTGAGGCCTGCGGCCGCAAGGCCACCGCTGGCGCTACCATTGCCCGAATAGGTGATGTTGCCTGCAACAGACCCAATAGTCAGGCCTATGATGGATCCGGTCACTGCGCCGTTATTGATAATATTGAGGGAACCACCCGGGCCTGCCACGATACCCAACCCCAATCCGCTGATTGTCGCGCCGGCTTCGATCGTGCCCGTGGTCGCCTCGCTGGTGGCATTGATCATGACGTCCGCTGGCCCTGTCACCATCGAGCCGCAGGAAAACGTATTGGCGTCCGAAAAGGTGCAGGCCGCTAGCGCCGGCTGGCCCGCGACGCCGGCTAGCAACACGCCGGCGAAAGCCGCGCCGGAGAGAAGGGCGCGCCTGCGCGCTACCCAAAACTGGTTAAACTGCTGCATTACCCCACTGCCCCTGATTCCCGCCGCCGCCGCGGGAGATGAATTGCGGTTGAATACCTGTCGATCGCGATCGTCAAGCCGACGCCTGGGGCATTGTCCGCGAACAGAGCCCGGCCGGGCCGAAGACGCCAGAAGACGCTGCGCGTGCCCCTTGGCTTCGCTCGAAGGCGCCGATTTCCCCTGCCTCCCGCTCGGGGCGGGAGGGCAGGCGATGGCATGGCTGCGGCTGACACAGGCGGCCGCCGCCTAGTTCGCCGGCATCTGCGGCGGAGCGAAGACGATGAAGGGGGTCTTGGGCGCTTCGCCGGGTTTCACATAGTCCGGCGCAGGCTCGCCCGGTGCCCCGAGCGACTTGACGTATTGATAGATCGACCGCAACTCGCCGTCGGTCATCGCATGCAGGCCGAACCACGGCATCGGCGGCCGCGTCTTGACCTCGTGGCCGTAGCTGACGAATTCGTCCTCACTCATCCTGGACAGGACAAGGCGGATGTTGGCGGGATAGGTCGTGCCCCACGGCCCCTGGAAGCCGACATGGCTGCCCATCAGCGCCTTTGCCGGGTCGACCTGGCCGCCGCTCTCGGCAAAACCTTCGGTGTGGCAATCGTGGCAGCCGCCGATCGTGGCGATGCGCAGTCCTTCCTTGACCGAGACGCTCTCCGCTGCGGTCGCGGCCGAGGCGGATACGAGGATTGCGAGCACAAGTCCGGTACGCAACATCTTCTTTTCCTTCCATCGTGCGGCCTGCTGCGCGTCGCGCTTTTCGACTTCCTCCGCACGGCTCGGATTCTCGATTTCGCACATGCCTCGCGTCTCCGAAGCCGATGTCTGGCGTTCGGGAATGAGTTCCAAGGCACTTGCCGGAGGTCGAATCCGCTGTTACCCCTCGTCGGGAAGCGTAATATCAGAGGGTCGTCACCGACAGGTTTTCCGGGCGGAAATTTCCTGGAAATCTTTGGATTTTTGGCGGAAATATCCTGGTGTGGGCCTGGCTTCGGGGGATGAATGGCGCAGCATATTGCCGAGAAGTTGCGGATAACCGCAGCGCTGCTTGGCGCAGTTTCGCGCAAGGATCTGGCTGCCGCATTTCGCCGGGCCAATCCGGAAACCTCGTTCGATCTCGGGCGTGCCGACAAATGGCTGCAAGGCCGTTCGCAGCCGCGCCAGCTCAGCGTCTACGAAGACTGGGCGAGGGTCCTCGACCTGGACCGTCCCGGCGCGTGGGTCGCGCAAAGCGCCCTGGAAGCGTTCGTCGAGGCAATCTGCGAGCGCCACGGCATCGACCGGTCGGAGCTGGAGCGTCGGATGGGCGCGCAGATTTCGTCGCCCCATCTTGTCGACCAGGGCACGGATGCGACGCTGTCCGGGTCCTACGCCTGCTACTCCAAGGCGCTGTCCCCGTACTATCGCGGCCAGCTCATCCGCAGCACGGTATCCATCAAAATGGACACGCGGACGCACGGCATGAGCGCCACCTATACCGAAGCCCTGCCGACCGGCTCCTTCGTCATGACGGGAGCCGTCACGCTCGCGAAACGCGGGCTCTACATACACCTGCGGGAAGCCGGCGGCGACGCGCAATTCTTCCTCAGCCTTTTCCTGCCATCGCCGCCGGGCAGCGTGCTTGCCGGCTATATGTGCGGCACGACGATCATCGGCCCGGAGCCGCTTCCCTCGGCCGCGCGCATCATTTTGATCCGGTTGCCCAGTTCGGCAACGCCGCCGGACGGATGGGGAGGTTATCTCCAACCCTCGGAATCGCTCGTCGAAGACCTGAGAGCGCTGGGCATCGGGCTGGATGGCGACGGCCGGTCGCTCGATCGCGAACTGTGGCAGTTCCTCGACGAGGACGGAAGCGCCGGGCCGTGCCAGGTTTCGGAAGCCAGTTTTCGCTCGATTGTCGGCGTGTTCGACCGTCATTGGCTACGGCATCAGGCATGAAGCACGTGCGATGATCGCATCCTGTACCCGTCCGGGCCTGCCGCTCCGATCTCGCTCAGCGCCCGATCCCGTACCCGGTCGGCCATCGTCTTGATGCCGCCCGAAACATCGGCGTCAGCTTGGCTCCCGCGCGCTTCGAAGTCCGGCGTGCGTCGCTGCCGCATTGCCGCCAAGACAGGATGTTGTATGATCCGGAAAGATCGGATGGCGATTTCGTCCAGGCGATTCCGGAGAGATCAATGCCCGCGAGCGACGTCTCGTACAGCTTGAAAGTGCTCGGCACCGAGGTTGTGGCCGGACCGGGCGAGCCGCGGCTCGTCGTCGGCTACCAGGGGCGCCGCGCGCTCGACGAGATCAGCCAGCCGCTTGCCTCGCTCGACCTCGACGGTCTGCTGGCCGGGTGCGAAGCCGTCGCGCAGGCGATCTTCCACCGGGAGTTCCGGCTCAACGACCAGGTCGACCTTCACTTCACGCTGGAGAACCGGAACGGCCTGAAAATCTGGCATACGCAGCCGACGCTCTACATGAAGTGCCCGCTCACAATGTCGATGAAGTGGTCCTGCCTGCATCTGAGCCAGATCTACAAGACCATGACGACGCTCGGCGTCATCGAACTGCCGTCGGAACTGTCCCTAGTGGGCAACACGGTGGGCGTCAACGAAACCGCCCGCGTCATCATGGATTCGATGGCCAGCGGCGTCGAATTCATGGGCAACATCATGCTGATGCGCAGTTCGATCGATCACGACGCCGAGGCCGGCCGCGGCCTTGCGGCGCATGCCGTCGCGAGCAGGACGGTCTGAGGCCGATCCTGGGAAGGTCGGGACGGCGTGGACGCCTGCGTCCCGCTCATGCGCGGTAGCGCGCAACAAGCTCGACCATCCGCTCTACGGCGCCCACCGCGGCCGCATGATCCTGCGAGAAGTTCAGGCGCACGCTGGTGGCGGAATGCGGGCTGAATTCGGTCCCCGGCGTGACTACGACCCCGGCCTGCAGACGCAGGATGCGGACAAAATCCGAAGGCGTGACGGCCATATCTGGCAGGCGCGGAAACAGGTAGCTGCCGGCCTGCGGCGTGCGGGCCGCGACGCCTTCCACCGCCCGCAGCGCCTCGAGCAGGTCGTCGCGGATGGCCTTGTGCAGACGGGTGC
Source organism: Ollibium composti (assembly GCF_004801285.1). Lineage (GTDB taxonomy): Bacteria > Pseudomonadota > Alphaproteobacteria > Rhizobiales > Rhizobiaceae > Mesorhizobium > Mesorhizobium composti. Next base: position 3,890 of record NZ_SSNY01000004.1, on the reverse strand, counting down.
GCTCGTCAATCCAGCCCTCGGGCTCGGAGAACCAGGTTTGCAGGACGGTCTGGCTGTAGCCGCCGGCACGCAGCGAGACGATGGCCTGTAACTTCTCCATGCGCCCGACCAGCTTCGGTGCGCCGAAGGCGACGCCGAGGCGATAGCCGCTCAGCGATTCCGTCTTGGAAGGCCCCATGATGGTGACGATCTTGTCGGGGTCGATGCCGCTGGCGCGCAGGTGCGTGTAGGAGGCGTCGGAATAACGCAGGCGCGAATAGAGCTGGTCGGCGATGACGGTGACGCCGTACCTTCCCGCCAGCTCGGCGATCTGGCGGATTTCGGCCTCGGAGTAGACCACGCCAACCGGATTGTTGGGATTGGAGAAGACGAACACCTTGGCGCCCCGCCGGAACGCATCCTCCAGTTGGCCGAGGTCAAGCCCGGCGTCGGCACCGTCCTTCATGTAGTCGAGACGTACCGGCATCATCTCGCCCTCGAAGAACTCGACGAGCTTGCGATTGGCGAAATAGTCGGGCTGGACGACCGCCACCTTGTCGCCGCGCCCCACCGTACTGGCGATGGCGAGAAACAGCGCCCCTTGCGTGCCCGGCGTCAGGATCATCCCGTCAGCCGCGTCGACCGGCGCGCCGGTGAAGGCCGCCAGCTTGCCGGCAAGGTCCTCACGGATCGCGGCGGCACCGCGATATTCGGTGTAGGCCTGCCGCCCACCTGCGCGCACGCCATCGGCAAAGACCTCGAAGGAACCGGGCGTGGGGGTGAAGGCATCGACGTCGCCATGCGAGAAGTCGACCGGCGTGCCGGCGAGCGCGGCGCCGCGCATCAGGTTGTGCAGATCGCCCGTCTTCTGGCGGACCTCCTGGCCGGGCGCGTTGTCGGTGCCCAGCCGGGAGAACTTGTCATCTACGCTCATTGAAAGTCTCTGTCGGAACGCCGGCGCCGCGGTCCCATTGTCTGGCCGTTGTAGAGCGCAAAAAGGGGATATAAAATCTCGGTTCTTGTAGCGTTAGAAGATAGAAAAATTGATTTATGGACGTTCGTTTCCTTGAAAGTTTCATCGAGGTGGCCGCGTGCGGCTCGATGGCCGAGGCCGCTCGGCGGCTCAATTTGACACCCGCCGCGGTGGCGCAGCAACTGAGGACAATCGAGCGTGAACTGGGGCATTCCCTTGTCGCCAGAGCCGGGCGGACCGTGCGGCCGACGGCTTCTGGTCTTGCCGTCCTGGAAAAGGCGCGACAACTGGTCGACGATGCGCGCGCCTTACGGGTCATCGCCGCCAACGACCAGCCTGCGGGCGAATTGCGCCTCGGTTCGACCGCGTCGGGCCTGACGGGCTTTCTGCCTGGCGTGCTGACGTCCCTTCGGCGAGACTATCCGCGCATTGAGCTCTTCGTGCGGCCGGGGTCATCCGCGGACCTGCATCAGGAGGTGTCGTCAGGCGGGATCGATGCGGCCGTCATCGTCAAGCCGCCGTTCCCGATATCGAAGGAGGTCGACTGGCTGACGCTATACGAGGAACCCTTGGTGCTGATCGTCCCGGAGGCGATGGAGGTCGCCAGCGCCGAAGCCGTGATCACCGCCACGCCGTTCATCCGTTACGACCGCAACCAATGGGGTGGGCAGGTCGTGGATCGCTACTTGCGCCAGAACAGGCTGAAGGTGCGTGAATGGCTGGAACTGGACGCGCTCGATTCCATCGCGGCGCTGGTCGACCGCGGTCTCGGCGTGGCCGTCGTGCCTGACTGGCTGCCGCCGTGGCCCGAAGGGCTACGGTTGCGCAAAATCCCGTTGGCGGGCGCCGCAAGGCGCACGATCGGCATGTTGTCGAACCGGTCGAGTTCGCGCATTGCGGCAATCCGTGCTTTTGTCGCCGCGTGCGCCGGGATTGCCCCCGCCTCTGGAAATCCATAAGCGGATATGTTCTGCCGCTGGGCGTAAATCCCCGGCGCTGCCGGCTTCGCATTCGATCGTGACAGGAACACCGGGGCTCGACGCCGGTTGGGGGCGTGCTGTGTCGGCTCTGGAAGAAACGATTTTCATCATGTCGCCGCTTGGAAGCGGAGCATGTCGAGCGCAGGCATGCAATCAATCTCGGTCATCGATTTGCGAGCGAGATCATTTTGGCTCGTAAGCCAGCCTAGTCATAGGACTGGAACGGCTGGGCGCCGGCCTCTCCCGCTAGTGAGTCAGTTTTGCCGTCCAGAAACCAACGCCGATCTGTCCGAGGCTGACGCCGCGCCACAGCAAAAAGGCGGCCAACCCCTGAAATACAATGGGGTGCTGGCGATGGTAGCGGAGGGGCGTCTTGGCCAAGAACCACATCATCGGGTGTGGGACTTGATGGTAGCGGAGGAGGGATTTGAACCCCCGACACAAGGATTATGATTTGGCTCGGGAGAGGATGCGCACCATCGCTCTTTGCCACAGGCCATTCACCAAGTGATTGGTATCGATCAGGAAAGCCTTTCCGATCCGTTCAGGCCCAATTCGGCCTTGGTCATTCGACCAAGCAGGTATCGGATTCCCCTCTGCAACCCAGCTAGAATTCCTGCCGCGCATTCCGTAGTTTCTGATCCGCGGCGGACATCGCGCTTGCGATATGATTTGGGGGGAACATGCCTGCACCCGAACTCAGATATAAGAATAGGTCTGTATATTTCAGGAAAAGCGTCACGAGCCCTCTGTTCTCAAGTGAAAGTGTCCTGACACGCGACACCTTTGAGTTTGTGGATTTATGGCTCGCACGGAATTGTAAGGAGGCCCTTCCTTTTTGGAGGCAAGCCGAAGCCTATCATAAGGCCTCGCGTGATCTTCCTCCTGTGTCCGCGCCTCTTACATCATACTACTGTTTCTTAAACTGCGTAAAATCCCTGCTCATTGTAAAAAAGAAAACTTTCACGGATCGACACGGTGTTGCGGGCGAGTGGGACCCAGCATCCAAAAGAACGCTCTCAAACGAGATAATCACCATCCAGGGTGCTGGCATACTCTCCAGCCTGAGCGACTACCTAGGCGAGACAAATCTTCCCAAGGAATTCAGCTTGCTCGATGCGTTGGGCAATATCCCGTACATCCATCGAGCTTTCCGCCACACGTTTCGTTCCAAGCCTGAGGTATTCATTCCGCTCAACAATTTGGTCTATCGCAAGCATCCGACTGACGCTTATATTTGGTTCTCGGCAGAGATTAGGGGGCGGTTTTCGGACCCGAGATCGCTCCGAACTCTCCCGTCCTCCTTTGAAGTCGACAACGGCTACGAAGACCGTTGCGTAGTTAGATCGAAGAAGCGGTACAAATGGTTCAGGCACGGTGACAATCAGCAGCAGAAAGACAAGGCGATAAGAAACCTCGCCGCGTTGCATCGACGCATGAGAAGAGAAATTTCATTCATCTCCGCACCAATGGATCTCTGGTACCTAAAGAGACCTGTTGCCGGCGCAACAATTATTCCTCGATCCAATCTCGTTCTCACTTTGGCTGTTATGCATCGTCTAAGTGAATTATCACGCTATGATCCGGCAGGTCTGTCTCAATACCTCGATGGAAAAGTCAATTGGCTAATTTCAGAATTTATTAGACTATCTCCATATCAATTTGTTGATGAGATAGCATGTGAACTCACAGGCCTAGAAATGCGCATGCCGGGCGTGAGGCCCAACTAAGTCTACGACATCCATCTTTCGTTGATGGTGGATGGGGCACTGCTAATTCGTCAAGAAAGACGGCTTGGTTTGTGGTACTTGGTTGAGGATGTACTGAACGACTGTTGATTTCCGCTGAGAGCTGACCCGGGATTTTCGCCGAGAAGTGACCCGCCTTCATGTATGGTTTGGGTCTTAGGTTTTGGTCAAGGGGCGGCTTTCTCCTTCTTGCTCGTTGCGGCCTGTGCT
>NZ_SSNY01000003.1 GCF_004801285.1 Ollibium composti | reverse complement strand
AGCACAGGCCGCAACGAGCAAGAAGGAGAAAGCCGCCCCTTGACCAAAACCTAAGACCCAAACCATACATGAAGGCGGGTCACTTCTCGGCGAAAATCCCGGGTCAGCTCTCAGCGGAAATCAACATTATCGCGTCTCCATGAGGAGTTGGCCCCAATCTACGAGACGGTCCGGCTGCTGTCGGCGTCCCTTCCCTCGGAAGTCGCTCTTATCGGCTACGCTGGTGCACCGTGGACGGTGGCCACGTACATGGTCGAAGGTATGGGTGGAGGCGAGACCGATCATGCGATTATCAAGCAATGGGCGCTGAGCGATCCAAGTGGATTTCAACCGCTCATCGACATGCTGACCATTGCGGTAACCCAATTCTTGGGGCGACAAATCGAAGCTGGAGCCGAAGCAATACAAATATTCGAGAGTTGGGCCGGAATATTGCCAGAGCCGTTCTTCAGACGTTGGTGTGTTCAACCTGTCGCTAATATCATTGAGGCACTTCGACAGAGATACCCTCACATACCTGTCATCGCCTTCCCTCGAGCTGCAGGCCTCTTATATCAGGGGTACGCTCAGGCTACCCACGCTAATTGCATTGGACTCGATAGCACCGTCCCATTGGGCTGGGCCTCCGGGGCCATTCAGCGAAGGCTGGGTCGTTGCATCCAAGGGAACCTCGACCCGCAATTGCTGGTTGTTGGCGGGCAGGCGCTGGCTGCCGATGCTGAACGCATTCTTCGTCATGCGAGCGAAGGGCCGTTCATTTTCAACCTCGGGCACGGTATCCTAAAAACTACACAACCCGAACACGTCGCAGCATTGGTTCGCAAGGTGAGGGCTTGGCGTTCGTAGCAGCTCTCGCCTCTCCCTCATGAAGTCGCGGAACCCCAAATTCTGCGACAATATCATCGGAGCTGATTTCCCTGGTGACGGAAAGCCCGATGCTCGCGGATGGCGGTATGTCCGTTCGGCTGACATAGAGACATCAATCCTATCCGCCTGGTCGCGTCCACCACGCGGGACAAAAGCCGCCATCCGCAGGCGCTATTTCAGGGGCAGGAACAATTCAACGACCACTTCATGCGCCGGCATCTCCGCGATGGGCGAGAGCCGGCGCTGGCAGTAGATCGGGAAGTCGCGCGCTTCCTCGCCGCTGTCCGGCAGCCAGTCACGATAGAGGTAGAGCGCTGCGGGTTCGAGATTGTTGGTGTTGCCGGGATAGCGCAGCACCGCGCAGCGCCCGCCGGGGATCACGCCGGCCTTCATCCCCTCGTCGTTCACCTCGATCGGTTGGTCGGTGCCGACGCACAGGTCCATGCTGTAGTCGGCAGGGTTCGCGGGACACCTTTCGGATCGAAAGACCATGAAGCTGGAGCGGCCTGTCTCGGGCGACAGGCTTGCCGCCTTGCACCAGGCCTTGAACCGCTCGATGGTCGCGCCGAGCGTTGCCCGGTCGCCCCGATGCTCCATGATCGCCACCGGCGTCGGGGGCACGTCGCGGATGGTCACGTCGTCGGGAGTGAAGTTGATCTGCATGAGGTTGTTCCTTGCGTTGTCCAGAGGCCCGAAGGCCGCGAACCACGGCGCCCAGTCGGGCGACTTCCGGAACGACGAAGGCGATTGCCCGAACCGTTGCCGAAAGGCGCGGGCGAAGGCATCGGGTGCATCGTAACCGGCATCCATCGCAATGTCCGTGACGCTTTCGGCGTCGTTCCAGGCGAGCTGGCGCGAAGCGCGCCGCATGCGGGCAAGCTGGACATAGCGATGGACGGACAACCCGAAGGTCGCCGCAAACTGCCGGTGGAAATGAAACTTCGAGAAGGCGGCGACCCGGCTCAGCGTTTCCAGGTCCAGATCGCCGTCGAGATGTCGGTCGATATGATCCAGAACCCGCTGCATCCGGGCATGATAGGTCCGAAGCGCCGCCTTCATCGTTTCGTTCTCCGTGGCAGCCCCATCTAGCGGTTCAGCGCCATGACGCGCTCGACCGATCTTGCGGTTTCGGCGGATCGCGTATGGTTCTAACCATGGATCGCCAACGTCCCTACCGCCGCTGCAATCAGAACGACGGCACCTGGCAGATGGCTCCATTCGCGACAACGGATCAGCGTCGCCGCGGCCGCCAACAGGATCACGCTACTGCCTATCGCGCCGGCCCACCATGTAGCCGGCACCAACAGCAGCAATCCTGCCACCACCTCGAGCCCGCCTGTCACCCGATGAAAACCGGCTGGATAACCCCAGCGCACAAAGGACTCGCGCACTGACCGAGGACCGACGAAGTTGACTGCTCCGGCCCCGATCATCACGACGCCGAGCGCAATCGGAAGCCCGACCGCGAAGAGTTTGACTACTGACATAGGATGCCCCTCACGCTGCCGACTGCCTGGGTCCGCCATGCGTACCCGGCTGGCCAAGCGGCGCCAAGGCGCCGATCTGGGTGAAGATGTCGAGGGTATTGAGTTCGTCCCAATGCTCAATGAGGCGTCCATCCTCCACACGCCAGATATCGATCGAACGCATGGTGAAGGCATTGCCTGTCGCGGGATAGCCGAGGAAGTCGCCCGTGTGCGTCCCCTGGTAGCGGTAGCGGCCCACCAGGCGCGAACCATCCGCCGAGATGAAGACGTCTTCGGCGTACACCTTGAGGTCAGGCACGCCCGCAATGATCGCGCCGAAGACCGTCTTGACGCCCTCCCGACCGGGCTCTGTAAAGGCATTGTGGTTTATATAGTCGGGCGCGACGATCTCGTCGAAGCGCGACACGTCGTGACCGGACACGATCTCGGCGAACAGGTAGCCGAGGGCCAAAGGATCGGTTGACATTGAAGTCTCCTATATTAAGCGAGACTGATTAGTCTCGTTGTAACATATAGCGAGACTAATCAGTCTCGTAAAGGATCGCTGATGACCATCTCTACCTCGCCCCGCCCCGGACGCGTTCTCGATCCAGCCAAGCGCGCGGCGATCCTCGAAGGCGCACGCGCCGTCTTCATGCGCGAGGGGTTCGCGCAGGGTTCGATGGACGCGGTGGCCGCCGAAGCTGGCGTGGGCAAGCAAACCATCTATCGCCATTTCCGGTCGAAGGAGGCGCTGGTCGAGGCGTTGGTCGAGGCGATGTGTGCACCGGAGGTCGTCCGGCCGCCGACAAAGTCGCTGCCGGCCGCACAACGAATTCGCGAACTGCTGCTGGCGTTCGTGGCCGACGTCACAACTCCGGACAGCGTGAGACTTTACCGCGCCATTGTCGCCGAGGCCGAGCGGATGCCAGGCCTCGGGCGCCTGTTCTGGCAGGCTGGGCCGCGCCAGGTCCGGGTCGCAATCGCACAGCTATGGGCCGAAGAGCACGATGCTGGAACTGCGCCTGTCATCGCCGAACAACTCGTCCAACTGGCGCTGGGCGATGCGTACCAGGAACTGGTCCTGGGAACCGGGTTGCCCAGGCCCGAGGTCTTCGAGCGTCAGATCGATGCGGCTCTGGCGCTCTGGGAGTGACGTCGCGCCAGCGTCGCGATGGGAAGGGCAGCGGCAGACGATCCCGCGGTGATCAAAGTGGGAATCAATTTCCGTCTTCTGCGGTGGACGTATCCGGACAGTCCGGTTTTGGGGGAACGTTTGGTCGTAAGCCGCCGCTCGGCCTGGGTCGTTTGTGTGGTCCGTTCCCGACCGCATCGTCGCTGTTCGATGTGCTCACCTCGCCGCCGGACCAGCCGTTCATTCGGCTCACTTCCAAAGGCAAAGTCGGGCCGGAAGGGACCAAGAGCCTGCCGCGGCGGCGTGACTCAAATAAAACGGCCTCCGGCGATCCGGGATGGTTCGAACCTGCATCGAGAGGACTCGCAACCTGATTTGTGACGAACTTCAGTTGCAGGTGACTAAGGGCATTTCACACCGGAAAGGCCTCTCATGGCTTCGCCCTTTCGCTTGGGGGCGGAAGCATGCTCGTCGCTCACAGCCGACAGCGCCCGTGGCATTTGCTGCCGATGGGGAGAACAACTAGGGCAGGAGAAACGAAAAACAACGGCATCGCGTTAGAAACGGTAAGCCGCCTCGTGGATCGGCGCCGGTATCCGATTTTCCCGCCCTGGTCTACCGGGGCCGGATCGCGTCTTTAACTGGAATCGCCAAGAGCGCACTTGAATTTGGTTCGGAACCTGCCACGTCCGGGCGGGTTATGGCATCACCACATGAAAGGCGAAGCCATGCGTATTCTGACGCTCGTTGCCGCCCTTTCTGTTGTTGCCGCTGTTCAACCGGCGACGGCACAGGCGCCAACGGATGAACTTCCTGCCCAGCCGCCTGCACAGCAAACACCCGAGGCTGCTCCGGACCAGAACGTGACGGTCATCAACATCGTGCGGCTCGAAGACCTGCCGCCGCAGTTGAAGAGCGTAGTCGAGACGAAGCTGCACGAGACCAGCGCTAACGATCTGCGCGAGTTGCAGGCATCGATCCAGTCATCGCCGGCAGCCATGACCATGCTTGCCCAGAACGGACTCAACGTCACGCAGGTGGTGGCGGCAGCCGTCGACCCGACGGGTATACTGACGCTGGTGATCCAGGACACCGCCTAGATAGATGCCGGAAGCCTGTTGCCCAAGGCGCGGGTGGGCACGTCAGGGCCAATTCTCGACTGGACCCTGGAGCCGTGTCGACCGGCACGGACGGCTGAAAACCTCCCGCGTTATCGACCCAGAACCGGCGGCCGGTGCGATCTCCGACTTGTGAACGGAACCACGCGGGTATCCGGTAGTTGATAGAACGGGTGACCGTAACCGGACCGGTCCCGAGGCGAGGCAGCCATGATCGAGAAAAATTCCGACGTCTTCGATCTTTTCTCGGAGATTTATGCAAGCGCGGCCGAGGAGGAGATGAGCCTCCAGCAATATCTGCTGGCCTGTCGAGAGGACAAATCGCTTTATGCCTCCGCGCCCGAACGAATGGTCGACGCGATCGGCGAGCCGACGCTGGTCGACACCAGCAAGGATGAGCGGCTGGGCCGGATTTTCTCGAACCGGACGATCAAGATCTATCCGACCTTCGCCGACTTCTACGGCATGGAAGACACGGTCGAGCGCATCGCCGGCTATTTCCGCTACGCCTCGCAGGGACTGGAGGAGCGCAAGCAGATCCTCTACCTGCTCGGCCCCGTCGGCGGCGGCAAGTCGTCGCTGGCGGAGCGGCTGAAGAAGCTCATGGAGGAGCGGCCGATCTACACCCTGAAGGTCGGCAAGGCGATCAGCCCGGTCTTCGAGTCGCCGCTCGGCCTTTTCCATCCCGATCGCATGGCCGACCTCCTGGAGGACAAATACGGCATCGCGCGGCGGCGGCTTAACGGCCTGATCTCGCCCTGGGCGGCCAAGCGCCTCGACGAACTGGCCGGCGACATCTCCAAGTTCAGCGTGGTAAGGCTGATGCCGTCGCGGCTGCGCCAGATCGGCATCGCCAAGACCGAGCCCGGCGACGAAAACAACCAGGACGTCTCCGCTCTCGTCGGCAAGGTGGACATCCGCCAGCTGGAGAATTTCAGCCAGTCCGATCCCGATGCCTATTCCTATAGCGGCGGGCTCAACCGCACGACGCAAGGGCTGCTGGAATTCGTCGAGATGTTCAAGGCGCCGATCAAGGTTCTGCATCCGCTTCTGACAGCGACACAGGAAGGCAGCTACAACGGCACGGAGAACTTCGGCGCCTTCCCCTACCAGGGCATCGTGGTGGCGCATTCCAACGAGTCGGAATGGCTGCAATTCAAGAACAACAGGAACAACGAGGCTTTCCTCGACCGCATCCTGGTGGTCAAGGTGCCCTACTGCCTGCGCGTCGCCGAAGAGCGGCAGATCTACGAAAAGCTGCTGCGCGAGAGCGAACTGGCCGGCAGCCCCTGCGCGCCGGAAGTATTGGACATTCTCAGCCGCTTCACCGTTTCGACCCGGCTGGCCGAACACGACAACTCGCCGCTCTATACGAAGATGCGCGTCTATGACGGCGAGAACCTCAAGGAAATCGATCCCAAGGCGAAGTCGGTCCAGGAATACCGCGACGCCGCCGGCGTCGACGAGGGCATGACCGGTGTCAGCACGCGCTTCGCCTTCAAGATCCTGTCGCAGACCTTCAACTACGACACGCAGGAGGTGGCGGCCGATCCCGTCCATCTGATGTACATCCTGGAACAGGCGATCAAGCGCGAGCAGTTCCCGAAGGAAACGGAAACGGCGTATCTCGACTTCATCAAGTCGGAACTCGCGGTGCGCTACGCCGAATTCATCGGCCATGAGATCCAGAAAGCCTATCTGGAATCCTACAGCGAATACGGCCAGAACCTGTTCGACCGCTATATCGCCTATGCCGACGCCTGGATCGAGGATCAGGACTACAAGGACCCCGATACCGGCCAGATCCTCAACCGGGAAGTGCTGGACAACGAGCTGTCGCAGATCGAGAAGCCAGCCGGAATCGCCAATCCGAAGGATTTTCGCAACGAGGTGGTGAAGTTCACGCTGCGGGCACGGGCCAGGAACAACGGCCGCAACCCGGCGTGGACGAGCTACGAAAAGCTGCGCGAGGTGATCGAAAAACGGATGTTCGGCCAGGTCGAGGACCTGCTTCCCGTCATCAGCTTCGGCTCCAAACAGGACAGCGTGACCGAGAAACGGCACACGGAATTCGTCCAGCGCATGGTCGGGCGAGGATACACCAGGCGTCAGGTCCGCCGGCTGGTGGACTGGTACATGCGGGTGAACAAGGCGGGCTGAAACCGGCCGAAGCCAGGTTAGGGGCTCGTCATGCCAATCTTCATCGACCGCCGACTGAACCCGAAGGACAAGAGCCTGGGCAATCGCCAGCGCTTTATCCGGCGTGCGCGCAACGAGCTCAAGCGAAGCATCCGCGAACAGGTCCGCTCCGGTAAGATCGCCGATGTCGACGCCGAACACACCGTTTCGATGCCGGCCAACGGCACGAGCGAGCCAAGCTTCAGCGACGCCAGGGACAGCGGCCGGCGCCGGCATGTGCTGCCGGGCAACAAGCACTTCGCGCCGGGCGACCGGCTGCCCAGGCCGGCTCCGGGCATGCCCGGTTCCGGGCCGGGCCTGAAAGAGATGGAAGACGACTTCCGATTCGTGCTGTCGCGCGAGGAAGTGCTCGACCTCTTCTTCGAGGACCTGGAACTGCCCGACCTGGTCAAGGTCAACCTGAAGGAGATCCTTGCCTTCAAGCCGCGCCGGGCCGGCTTCACGGCAACCGGTTCGCCGACCAGCATCAATGTCGGCCGCACCATGCGCAACAGCCATGGCCGCCGCATTGCGCTGAAGCGGCCCAAACTGGAGGAACTCGAGGCGATTGCACGCGAAATCGCGGCTCACGAAAAAGGCGCGCCGAGCGTCGCGGCGCGCGAGCGGATCGCCGCCCTGAAGGTGGAGCTGGACCGGCTGGAGCGGCGACGGCGGCTGATCGCCTATGTCGATCCTGTCGACATACGCTACAACCGCTTCGACGCCCAACCTGTCCCGAACGCCAACGCCGTCATGTTCTGTCTCATGGACGTGTCGGGCTCGATGGGCGAGCGCGAAAAGGACATGGCCAAGCGCTTCTTCGTGCTGCTGCACCTGTTCCTGAAACGCCGCTACGACGCGACCGAGATCGTCTTCATCCGCCACACGCATCAGGCGCAGGAGGTGGACGAGGAGACCTTCTTCTACTCGACCCAAAGCGGCGGAACCGTCGTTTCGACCGCGCTCGAAGAGATGCGACGCATCATCGGCGAACGCTATCCCAGCAGCGAATGGAACATCTACGCGGCCCAGGCCTCGGACGGCGACAATTTCGCCACCGATTCCGAGCGCTGCATCGCGCTGCTCGACGGCGAGATCATGCGGCTCTGCCAATATTTCGCCTATGTCGAGATCATCGACGAACGGGAGAGCCATATCTTCGGCTCGACCGAGAACGGCACGTCCCTCTGGCATGCCTATGAGGCCGTCAGCGCACAATGGCCGAATTTCCAGATGAGCCGCATCGCCACGCCGGCGGACATCTATCCGGTGTTCCGCCAGTTGTTCACGAGGCAACCGGACCAGCAGGGCGGCTGAGAGGAACGGGGATGACACAGTCTGCCGCCAGATCCGGACTGCTGTTTTCGGGCTCCGACTGGGATTTCCCGCTGCTGTCTCGCGCCTATGACGCCATCGAGGCGATCGCGATCGAGGACCTTCACCTCGACGTCTATCCCGTGCAGATGGAAATCATCTCGTCGGAGCAGATGCTGGACGCCTACTCCTCCGTCGGCATGCCGCTGATGTATCGGCATTGGTCGTTCGGCAAGCATTTCCTCCATCAGGAATTGCTCTATCGCAAGGGCGGACGCGGCCTCGCCTATGAGCTCGTCATCAATTCCAATCCCTGCATCGTCTATCTGATGGAGGAAAACACGATGGCCCTGCAGGCGCTGGTGACGGCGCATGCCGCGCTCGGCCACAACCACTTCTTCAAGAACAACCATCTGTTCCGGCAATGGACCGACGCAAGCTCGATCTTGAGCTACCTGGATTTCGCCAAGCGCTACATCGCCCAGTGCGAGGAACGCCATGGCCTCGCCGAAGTGGAGGCTATCCTGGACGCGGCCCATGCGCTGATGGACCAGGGCGTGTTCCGCTACCACCGCCCGCCGAAACTGACTTCGGAACAGCGAAGGGAGGAGATCCGCGAGCGCCTCGAATACGAGGAACAATCCTACAACGACCTGTGGCGCACCCTGCCCGCTTCGAAGGACGGCAAGGACGACGAGCCGGACGACAGCGCGACCGAGCGGAAGGAGACGCTGAACCTTCCCGAGGAGAACCTGCTGTACTTCCTTGAAAAGAACAGCCTGGTGCTCGAGCCATGGCAGCGCGAAATCCTCAGGATCGTGCGGGTTATCGCGCAGTATTTCTATCCGCAGCGCCAGACGCAGGTGATGAACGAGGGCTGCGCCACCTTCGTCCACTACACCTTGATGAACACGCTGTTCGACCGCGGCATGATCGGCGAAGGCGCCATGCTGGAGATCCTGAAGAACCATTCGAACGTGGTTTTCCAGCCGGGCTTCGACGATCCGCGCTTTTCCGGCATCAATCCTTACGCGCTGGGCCTCGACATGATGCAGGATATCCAGCGCATCGTGACCCAGCCGACGGCCGAGGACCGCGACTGGTTTCCCGATATCGCCGGCAGCGGCGACTGGCGCGAAGTCCTGCTCGACGCATGGGCCAACCACCGCGACGAGTCCTTCATCCGCCAGTATCTCAGTCCGGCCCTGATCCGGAAATGGCGCTTCTTCGTTCTTGCCGATACGGCCGACGAGCCGTTCTACGAGGTCGCCTCGATCCACAACGAGCGCGGCTACGAGAAGGTTCGGTCAGCACTGGCCGACAGCTACGATATCGGCGCGACCCGGCCGAACATCCAGGTCGTGGATGTCGACCTGCTCGGCGACCGGCAGTTGCGCCTCCAGCACAAGATCAAGGACGGCATCGTGCTGGAGGAAACCGGCTGTGACGCCACGCTGCGCCACGTCCGCAAGCTCTGGGGCTACGACGTCAGTCTGGCGGGCGTGAACATGGAGACCGGCCTCGCTGTCTACGAACGGACGGCAAGTCAGATCGGGGACTGAGCGGGAAACGAACTGGTTTACGTCCTGCTCGTGGTGGGCACGGGGTGATTCAATAAACAGGGCCGCCCGCGGTCAATCAAGACCGCAGGCTTTTTGCCTTGTCATTCGATGACTTCCACGATCTTCCTCGTCGAGGGATCCACCACCACGGTGCGGTCGTTCACCACGACGTAGCGATACTGGACGTCAGGGATTTCATGGAGTTCGACCGTATCGGGAAGGGTCGAACCGATGCTCAGCTCAGCACCGAGCAGATTGATCGATGCCAGCGGTTTCTTGTGAACGTATTCCTTGATCACGGTCTGCTGTTCGGGCTGGATGATGACATCCTGGGCGGCAGCGGCACCGATGCCACCGATCAACAACAGGCCGGCCATACTACTTATGATCTGGAGTCTCATGGTTCTGTCCTTTCACTTCGTTCGCTGGCCGAGGCGCAGCATCTGAAGGAGGCAAACGTCAGGAATCCGGCCCCGTTCCCCAGAAAACCGAATTGTGACCGCAACGACATCCCGACAGCCGGACAATTGACGATGAGGCGAGTTCCGCAAAAACTGAAGGTGAGGAACGAACGAGCGCACGCGGTGTTGTAGCTATCCTGCACGGGAGACAGTGGATGAAACACGTCCGCGCTACCATCGAAGAACTGCGTCGCTACATCTCGACCTGCGAGGCGAAGACCGAGTTGGAAGAGGTGGATAACCTGCTCGCCATCGCGCTTGAGGAAGTGCGGCGCAAGCTGGCGCAGAAACAACAAAGAGAGAGGCGAAAAAACACCTAGCCTTCGGCTGTTGCCGATCCCGTTCGCGGATGCGCGATTTGGCTAATCGCCCACGACGATGGACGCGGTTTCGGTCGTGTCGACCGCGCGTTGCGTCCTTGGCGCAACCAGCAGCAAGGCGATGACGGCAAAGGCGGCGATCATCGCCGCAGCGTACAAGACCCTTGTCATGGCTTTTCCCGAATTCCGCGATGCACTCCGGCGGCCACCTCGTTCAAAAGGCCCATGGCCTGCACTCCGCCTGGCGGACACAACGCGGATCCGTCGATTCGGTTGCCTTGATTCCGGGCTGGTTCAAGAGAGACGATGCGTCACCGGATCAGCCGACAGGATTTTGCCTCCGCTATGTCAAAGTGAACAGACGGGCACCGTCAACCGGTGTATAATGTTTTAATCGTCGGCAGTGAAACAGGGCGCCGACGGCTGTGAGCGAGCACCATGCTTCCGCCCCAATGGAGGTGGAGCCATGCAAGCCCCATTCAAGTCATCTCCCGGCATCGCCTATCCGAGCGACATGACGGTCTTGAAGCAGGTCTTCGACCGCGTTTGCCAGGAGAACGACATAAAATGCGGCAGCCGCGCCGCCGACGACGTGGCGCGCGCCCTGATGTCGCTTTTCGGCGCCGGAATGCACGACGAGACCGAGCTTCTCGATAGCATGAAGGAATTCATGCTGCGCAATTCCGGAATTATCGCTTCGGCTGCCGAGCCGCACCAGGCGAACCGAGGCGATTTACGGCAGCCGACGTCCAACTCCAGGCGCACCGCGTTCCGCCGCTGATTTCTGCTCGCGCAGCCAGTCGGCGAGCGAAGCCCGGCGCGCACCGCCGCGGCCCACGAAGGGCTCCGCCTCCAGCATGGAGTTCAGCACCGCTTCCTGCGTCGCATCCGCCGCGGCCCGGAAAAGCAGGTCGATGCGGGCGTCGTTCAGCGTCATCATGGGGATGAAATCCCGCTTTTCGTCGTGATCGCTGCCGTTCGCGGTGCTGAAGGCGATGGCGATGTCGCCGCTGCCGTTGCCCCAGAATGCGCCGAGCCGCGCGATGCCGGCGCCGGCGCGGCGGGCGACGCGGGAAAGCTGGCGCTGCTGCATGGAAACGTCCGTCGCCAGCACAACGATGATCGAGCCGCGTTCGGCGTCCTGGCGCTGACGCGGATCGGGCCGGCGACCGTCCGGCAGCACGAGATCGCCGGCGCGGCCGAAATTGGACAGGACCAGGACGCCAACATGATGCTCACCTCCGCCGAGGGAAAGCTTGCGCGAAGCGGTGCCGATGCCGCCCTTGAAGCCGAAGCAGGTCATGCCTGTGCCCGCGCCGACGCTGCCCTGTTCGACTGCGCCTTCATGCGCATCGGCCAGCGCGGCAAGAGCATGCGCCTCGGTTACGGCAAGCGCCTGTATGTCGCTCAGCGGCCCGTCGTTGCATTCGCCGACGACGGCGTTCACCGTGCTGGTCGTGCGGCCGATGTCCGGGTTCAGCCGGATCGCCTCGCGCACCAGCGCGGTCTGGCAGGTGCCGACAGACAGCGTGTTGGTGAGCAGGATCGGCGTCTCGATGGTTCCGAGTTCCTTGACCTGCACGAGGCCCGCCGTCTTGCCGAAGCCATTGATGACGTCGCAGGCGGCCATCACCTTGCTGCGGAACAGGTTGCCGCCATGCGGCAGGATCGCGGTGACACCGGTGTTCACCTCGCCTTCGCGCACCGTGCAGTGGCCGACGCGGACGCCGGGCACGTCAGTGATCGCGTTCCATTCGCCGGCCGGCAGCGTGCCGCAGGTCAATCCGAAATCGGACGCGGTCGCCATCATGTCTTTTGCACCGCCTTGCGCATTCCGGTCGCGCTAGCCCACCCACTTCTCATAGTCGGATACCAGGAGGTGCAGTGGCTGCGTGTCCTCGTCGATGGCGGCGAAGCGGCCGATGGGATCGCGGAAGATATTGTCGGTCAGGTCGTCGTTGACGGTCGAAACCTCGCCGATCAGCACGTCCCTGCCCTCGGCCCAAAAGGCGTGCCAGACGCCCGGCAGCAGCGTCACGCTCTCGCCCGGATCGAGTTTCAACAGGCCGCCGGCCGGCAGCTTGCGGATGGTGCCGTCCACCGGCACCGAGACCTCGGCCTTCGGGTCGATACCGCCATCGGCATCGGGCATGAACAGTTCCAGCACCAGCTTGCCGCCGCCGCGATTGATGATGTCTTCCGCCTTGATGACGTGCCGGTGCATCGGCGAAAGCTGGTCCTTGCGCGAGATCATGATCTTTTCGGCATAGAGCATGCCGGCGCCCTTCTTCATGTCCTCGAAGCGGCCATTGCGCACGGTAAACAGGAACAGGCCGAGTTTATCGAACTTGCCCTGCCCGTAGTCGGTGATGTCCCAGCCGAGACGGGACGAAAAGATGCCGGCCGAACTCTGCCGGCGCGCCTTCATCTCATCGGGCGACCAGTAGGCGAAGGGCGGCATGACATAGCCGAAGGAGCGGATGAAGGCGTCGGCTTCACGGATGATGGCGTTGACGGCGGACCGTTTCATGGGTGTTCCCGGACTCGGCTGGACGACCTGTCCGCATTAGCGGAATGGTCCGGGCGTGTCGATGCCGCTTATACGCTCGCCTGGCGTGCTGCCATGCGGCGCATGGCGACGATACGCCGGTGCAGGATCTCGGTGCGCATGGCCGTCAGGTGCAGCGCAAAGAAGAGCACGGTGAACCCGACCGCCATGACCAGCAACGGCACAAGCATGGAGATGTCGATGGTCGGGCCATCCAGCCTGAACACCGAGGCGGGCTGGTGCAGCGTGTTCCACCAGTCGACCGAAAACTTGATGATGGGGATGTTGACGAAGCCGACCAGCGTGATGACGGCAGCCGCCCATGCGGCGCGGCCGGCATCGTCGAGCGCGCGCGTCAGCGCGATGATGCCGAGATACATCAAGAATAGCACGAAGACCGAGGTCAGCCGGGCATCCCACACCCACCATGTGCCCCACATCGGCTTGCCCCAGATGGACCCGGTGATCAGCGCCAGCGCGGTGAAGGCGGCACCGATGGGAGCGGCCGATTTCAGCGCGACGTCGGCCAGCGGGTGGCGCCACACCAGCGTGCCGAGCGCCGAGACGGCCATCAGCGTGTAGCAGAGCATCGCCAGCCAGGCGAACGGCACGTGGATATACATGATGCGCACGGTGATGCCTTGCTGGAAGTCGCCGGGCGCGGCGAAGCTGAGGTAAAGCCCGCCGATCAGGATGATTGCGGCTATCGTCCACAGCCACGGCGCCAGCCGCGTGGCAAAGGCGACGAACCGGGTCGGGTTCGCCAGGTCCATCCAGCCGGTCGGGCGTGCGCTCGTCTCGCTCATAGGCCGCTACATAAACCGGCGCGACGGTTCGGGCAATCGACGGCTTGTCGCGGCGGCGGTGCTTTCAGGTCGCCGCCGCCCGGACAGGGCTCGTCAGGCGGCAGCGTCCTGCACGGCGGAAAGGCGGCTCATGCGGCGAACCTCCTCGTCGTTGAGCAGGCCGCCGGCGCGCAGCAGCGATGCAAAGCGACCGTTGCGCATCGACAGTTCGACGAAGCCGCCCTGCTCGACGACCTGGCCCTTGTCCATGAAGATCACAAGGTCGGCATCGCGCACGGTCGAGAGCCGGTGGGCGATGATGAAGGTCGTGCGGTCGCGCCTCAGGTCGTCGATGGCCTCCTTGACGCGGCCTTCGGTCTCGACGTCGAGCGCGCTCGTCGCCTCGTCCAGCACCAGGATGGGCGCATCCTTCAGGACGGCGCGGGCGATGGCGATGCGCTGGCGCTCGCCGCCCGAAAGCTGGCCGCCACGTTCGCCGACGATGGTGTCGTAGCCTTCGCTCTTGGCGAGGATGAAATCCTGCGCCACGGCGGCCTCGGCGGCGGCGTGGACGTCATCGTTGCTGGCGTCGGCGCGGCCGATGCGGATGTTGTCCTCGATCGAGCGGTTGAGCAGGCCGGCATCCTGGAACACGGTGGCGATGGCGTGGCGCAGCGACTTGCGGGTCACGGTGCGCGTGTCGACGCCGTCGATCAGGATGCGGCCCTTCTGCGGCGCATAGACGCGCTGCAGGAGGTTGATGAGCGTCGTCTTGCCCGCACCCGTCGGGCCGACGATGGCGACCGTCTGGCCCGCCTGCACCTCGAAGGACACGTCCTCGACGCCCTGGCTGGAAGCTGCGAACTCGAAGCCGACGTTCTCGAAGCGGATATGGCCGGTGACGGCGTTCAGGTCACGCAGGCCTTCGGGCTCGGCCTCGTCGACGGCGGAGTCTTCCAGACGGTAGAACTCCTCCAGCTTGGCCCGGGCCTCGGAAATCTGGTTGACGAAGGCCGAGACCTGGTCGAGACGCGCGATCAGCAGCGTGGCGAAGCCGGTGAAGGCGATCACTTCACCGATGCGCAACTGCCCCTGCGTGACCAGATAGGCGCCGATCATCAGCACCACCATCATGGAGATGGTGGACGACAGCCGGTTCAGCGCGCTGGCGATGGCCCACCAGTCGAGCACCGGGTTCTGGGCCTTCAGGAGATCGGTGGCGTAGCGCTTCAGAGCCTCGGTCTCGTGGCCGATGCGGTTGTAGCTCTGCAGGACCGAAATGTTGGTGACGGAGTCGGTCACATGCGCGAACACCTTGTGGTAATGGCGCTCGACGCTGGCCTGGCCTTCCTTGGTGCGGCGCATGACGAGGCGGCCGATGGCGAAATAGAGAACGCCGAGCACGATGAGCACCACCGACATGCGCAAGTCCAGCGACAGCGCGGTCGGGATCAGCAGCGCCAGCGCCACGACGGTGGAGAGGTGCAGACGCATGAACTCCAGCCACAGGCTGAACAGAGTCTCGACGGCTCTGAGCAGCGTGTGCAGGGAATTGGACGTGCCGCGCTGGTGATGCCACGAGAGCGGCATGGTGATGATGCGCTCGAAGGACTCGCACAGCACCTCGCTGCGGCGGGCATGGGCGAAGCGGTCGGCGCTGCGCGCCACCAGCACGAAGGCGACGATGTTGAAGGCGCCGAGGCCGGCCCACATAGCCAGCGGCGGCACGACGTCCGTGTGGTCGGAAATGGAATCGATCACGTGGCCGAACATGATCGGCTCAAGGATGGCGATGACCGCGAGGGCTACGTTGGCGAAGCAGATGAAGAACACCCGCTTCTTGTCGGCGGCAAGATAACCCAGCGCTCGCCAGTAGATCTGAAGGATGGACACCTTGGCTACTCCACGAACCTATCAGTTGTGCGCTGTCCCATTCGGCGTGAACAACTATCGTTCGGCAGGTCGGAAAACAATGGCCGAAAGCCCCTTGCGTTCCGATTCGGCGAACAAAAGATGGCAACGGCCGGAAATTTGCCGTGAACGGTAACGAGTTGAGATAAAAGGTGAAATGCCTGCTCTGCGGCGAAATTGCGGCAACCGCTGCCGTTGCGGCAATTTTGAGCGGCGCGCTTTCGGCCGCCCGGTCCGGGCGGCCGTGAAAAGGCTGTTTCAGCCGGGGATTTTTACCACGACGTCGAAGTTTCCGCCCTTCTTCAGGTCCAGGGAGGCGCCTTTCACCTTTGCGCCATTGACCTCGAGCGAGACGGATTTGGCCGCCTTGGCGCGCACCACGCGCACCGAGCAGCGCGCGCCGAGCAAGGTGAGCTTGGCCGAATAACCATCCCAATCGCTTGGGATTTTCGGGTTGAAGGCGATGCGCCTGCCTTGCCGTTCGATGCCCAGGACATGCTCGACGGCGGCGCGGTAGAGCCAGCCTGCCGAGCCGGTATACCATGTCCAGCCGCCGCGCCCGCCCTTGTCGCCGGCATAGATGTCGGCGGCAACCACATAAGGCTCGACGCGGTAGTGCTCGGCAGCCGCCTCGTCCAGCGCGTGGTTGACCGGGTTGAGCATCGACAGGCAGCGATAGGCCTCGTCGACCTGCCCCATCTCGGCCAGCGCGATCACGAACCAAGTCGCGGCATGGGTATACTGGCCGCCGTTCTCGCGCACGCCCGGCGGATAGCTCTTGATATAGCCGGGGTCCTTGTCCGTCTTGGAGAAAGGCGGCGTGAACAGCTTGACGATCTTGAGATCCTCGTCGACCAGCATGCGTCTTGCCTGATCCATGGCCGTGCGCGAGCGCGCCGGATCGCCCTCGCCCGACAATACGCTCCACGATTGGGCGATCGAGTCGATCTTGCATTCGGCAGAGTCGTGCGAGCCGAGCGGCGTGCCGTCGTCGAAACTGCCCCGGCGATACCATTCGCCGTCCCAGGCGGTGTTCTCCAGCGCACGCTTCAGCATGTCCGCATGCTTTTCCCAGGCCTTGGCGTGCTTGTCGTCGCCCTCCGCCTTGGCGACGGCGGCGAAGTCGCGCAGCGTACCGAGCAGGAACCAGCCGAGCCACACGCTCTCACCCTTGCCCTTTTCGCCGACGCGGTTCATGCCGTCGTTCCAGTCGCCGCCGAGGATCAGCGGCAGGCCGGCCGGGCTGCTGCGCTTGATGGCGAGGTCGAGCGCGCGGGCGCAATGCTCATAGAGCGAAACCGAGCGCTTTGAGACTTCCGGCGCAAAGAAAGCGTCGTGCTCGCCCTCGGCCAGAACCTGCCCGTCGATGAAGGGCAGCGGCTCCTTGAGGATCGCGCTGTCGCCGGTCACCGTGACATAGCGGCTGACCGCGTGGGCCAGCCACACGACGTCGTCGGAGATCATCGTGCGTACGCCGGCGCCCGTGCGCGGCAGCCACCAGTGCTGCACGTCGCCCTCCGGGAACTGCCTGCCGGCCGCGTTCAGGATCTGCTCGCGCGCCAGCGCCGGGTCGTGCATGAGCAGCGACAGCGTGTCCTGCAACTGGTCGCGGAAGCCGAAGGCGCCGCTTGCCTGGTAGAAGGCCGAGCGAGCGCGGATGCGGCAGGCGACCGCCTGATAGGGCAGCCAGTGGTTGACCACGGCGTTCAGCGCCTTGTCCGGCGTCTCGACCTGGACGGTATCGAGGAAGGCGCGCCAGTCGCGTTCGTTGTCGGCCAGCCGCTGGTCGAAATCCTTCTCGCGATTGCGGCGGATGAACTCGCCGGCTTCCTCCGGCGATGCCGCATCGCCCAGCAGCCACAGCAGCGTGACGTTGCCGCCCGCCGGAATCTCGACGTCACGCGCCAAAGCCGCGCAAGGATCGTCGCCTGCCTCGATGCGGCCGGAAAGCGCCGTGCCGTTGAGCACCGCCTGTGGCTTCTCGCTCGATCCATGCCGCCCGAGGAATTCCTGGCGGTCGGCGGTGACGGATTGCGGCTGTTCGTCAGCCGCGAGGAAGGCTATGCGGCCGCCGAAATCCAGCCCGTAGGGATTGCGCGCGAACAACGCGCCGGTCGCGGCGTCCTGCGACGGAACGATAGTGCCCGCCGTCTTCGAGCGGTGAGTGCCGAGCACCCATTCGGCATAGGCATAGATGCGCAGCCTTGCCGGCGACGAGCCCTCATTGCGGATGCGCAGACGCGAGACGCGCACCGGATCGTCGGGGTCGACCACATGGGTCAGGTCCATGGCGAGCGGCCCGCGCGTGGCGCGCAACGTCGAGAACCCCTGCCCGTGCCAGGTTTCGTAGGTCACGGCGGGATCGCGCACGACGGCCGCCATCGGCGAGAAGGCCTCGCCGCTGTCGAGGTCGTGGATATAGACGCCCTCGCCCGGCCGGTTGGTGACCGGATCGTTCGACCACGGCGTCAACTGATAGTCGCGGCTGTTGCGGCTCCAGGTGAAGGCCGCCCCTTCGGCCGAGACATGGAAGCCGAAGGCGGCGTTGGAAATGACGTTGATCCAGGGCTGCGGCGTGGTGCGCCGGCCGGTCAGGCGGGTGACGTAATGGCGTCCGTCGCCATCGAAGCCGCCGAAGCCGTTCCAGTGGTCGAGGCCTGATCCGTCCGCCGCGACGTCCTTGATCGTTTCTTGCCGCGCCGGCTGCGCTTTGGCGGGTTCGGCGCCGCCGAGGGCGCGCATCTCGTCGCGCGCCTGCAAGGCGGTCGCCTCGGCCCGCTCGATCTGGTCGAAGATGGTGCCGTTGCGGGTATGCAGGACGACGCGCGCGACGGCCAGCAGCGTACGGTAGGTCGGCTCGTCCATCAGGTCCCGGCGCACGGCGAAGATGTGCTGGCGCGGTCCGAGCTCAGTGCCGCGCACGCGGCTGTTCTCGCACAGCGCTTCGATCGCCTGCTGGAGATCCTGCACGTAGGACGAGGCCTGCTCGTTGACGACGACGAGGTCCACCATCAGCCCGCGAGCACGCAGATATTCCTGGAAGCGCAGCGCCTGGGCGACGATCTCCAGGTCGGCGACATCGGCGATGCGCACCGCGAGGATCGGGAAATCGCCCGAGATCGAGGTCGGCCACAGGCTGGACTGCTTGCCCAGCCCCGACGAGATCGCTTCCGAAGGCAGCCTCAGGAACGGATCGGGGTAGATCAGGTAACGGCCGAGCTGCTGCACGTTGGCGGCGTCGGTAAGCGAAAGGCCCATATGGCGCGTCTGTACCTGCGAGCGCGTCCAGGCGAGCATGGCCTGGCGGGCGAAGCTTTCGCCGTGGTCCAGCCGCGCCCTCGCCTCCTCCACTTCCGTGCGGTTGGCGCCGACGACGGTCCAGAACACCAGCGATATCTTCTTGTTGGCCGGCACGCGCACGCGCCGCCGCAGTGCCGCGATGGGATCGAGCGTGAAACCGGCGCTGCCCCTCAGCCGCGCACCCAGATCGAAGGCCGCCGCGTCTGCGATGCTGCGTCCGCGGCCGATGAAGGCGCGGCGGTCCGTCTCGGCTTCGGTGTCGCGGGCCAGACTGGACGGGTCGGTGACGAAATGCGCCATGGCGATGTCGGGCTCGCCGGCATCGCGCTTGCGGCGGGTGGCGAAGATGGTGCCGTTGTCGGCGGAAATCTCCGTCTCCACCATCATCTTGGAGAAGGCTGGGTGGGCGTTGTCCGAAGCTTCCGAACCCAGCACGAGTTCGGCGAAGGACGTTACCTCGATGTGGCGGTCCGTCGCTCCGTCATTGTAGAGCGTGACGCGGCGGCCCTCGCCGTTGCCTTCCGACACGACGATGCACTCGACTTCGGAGCGCAGGGAGCCGACGCTCTTGATGAAGCTCGCCTTGTCGTCGGAAAACAGCGCCTGCGCCGTTTCGTGCGATGCCTTGCGCGGTTCGGTGGTCGCCGACCACCAGTCGCCGGTCTCGACGTCGCGCAGGAAGACGAAGGAGCCCAGCCTGTCTTCCGTCGGGTCCGGCTGCCAGCGGGTGACGGCAAGCTCGCCCCAGCGGCTGTAGCCGGAGCCGGTGGCGCTGACCATCACCGAATAGCGCCCGTTGGACAAGAGATTGGTGGACCGCAGCGCCAGCGACGGGTCGAGGATGACGCGCGTATCGGGGCTCTGCACCACCGTCTCGTCGACGGAGGTGCGCTCTTCCGCCTCGGTGCGCACGGTGTCGGCGGGAATCTCGCGCGGCGCCTTTTCCTGCAACAGGAGTTCGGCCGATTCGATGACGGGATCGCTGTGGAAACGGTCGCGCAGGCGTCCCTCGAACACGGCGTCGGCCACGGCTGCGATCGACATGCCGGAATGGTGTGCGAAGTAGTTCATCACCACGGCGTGCGTGGCGCCCTCCGGCACGCGCTGCGGCGTGAAGTCGATGGCGTCGTAGTAGCCGTGGCGGCCGAGCGCGCCGATGGCTTTCAGGCGCTTCAGGTTCTCTACCGCCTCGCGCGGCATGAACTGCGCGGCAAGCACCGTCGCATAGGGCGCGATCACCGTGTTCTGGCCAAGGCCGCGCTTGAGGCCGAGGCCCGGCACGCCGAAATTGGTGTACTGGTAGTTCATCTCACGGTCGCGCGCGTTGTAAGCGGCCTCCGAAATGCCCCACGGCACGTTCTTCGACCGGCCGTACTGGATCTGGCGCTTGATGATGAGGTTGCTGGTCTGGTTGAGGATGGAGCCGGCCGGCTCCTTCATCACCAGCGGCGGCATCAGGTATTCGAACATCGAGCCCGACCACGACATCAGCGCGCCGCGGAAGCCGATCTCGACGATCGGGCGGCCGAGCTTGAACCAATGCTCGGTCGGCAGGTCGCCCTTGGCGACGGCGAACAGGCTGGTCAGCCGCGCCTCGGAGGCCAGAAGGTCGTAGCAGGCCTCGTCGAGCTGGTGTTCCTCCACCCGGTAGCCGATCGACAGAAGCTTGCGCTCGGGCCGCATGAGGAAGGAAAAATCCATCTCGAAGGCGAAGCGGCGAGCGCGCTCGCGCAGTTCCAGCAACTTGGCGCGCAAGCCTTCCACCGCCTTGTCGTCGCTGTGAGCGTCGCTGACATGCGCCTCGCAGGTCGCCTCCAGCCTTGCCGCCCAATCGGCGATGATATCGCTGTGCGTCGAACCGGCCTCCGTGTGGATGGCGGCGGCGAGCTTGCGGATCTCGCCGGCCAGGACGGCCAGGTTGATGGTGCGGATCGATGCCATTTCCGGCTGCGACTTGATGGTGCGCACGGTGCGGCGCATGCCGTCCAGCCGGTCGGACAGCCGCTGCCTCAGCGGCCTGAGCTGGCGCCGGTCATCCGGCAGCTCGTCAAGGCTCTCCTCCAGGATGGAGACGATATCGAGGATGCCGTCGAAATCGCCCTGGAGATGCACCGAGGGCGCTTCCGCCCATTCCGCGCAGGTGGCGGCCACGGCGACCAGATGACCGGCGAGATTGCCGCTGTCCACGGCCGAAATATAGAGTGGATAGAGCGGCTTGAGGTCGCGTGTTTCATACCAGTTGTAGAGATGGCCGCGGCTGCGCGGCATGCCCTCGATGGTCGAGAGCGTGGCGTCGATGCGGGCGACCGCGTCGGTGAGGCTGATCCAGCCGAAATCGCGCGCCGACACGACCGACAGGAGATAGACGCCGACATTGGTCGGCGAGGTGCGCGCCGCGACAACGGGAAGCGGATTTTCCTGAAAATTGTCCGGCGGCAGGTGGTGATGCTCTTCCGTCACGAACGTCTCGAAATAGTGCCAGGTGCGCCGCGCCGCGATGCGCAGCGCATGCACGTCCTGCGGCGACAGGTGCAGTCGGTCCTCCGTCTCGGCCGAACGGCTGATCAGCCAGGCGAAGGCGGGCGAGCCGATCCAGAACAGGGCGAAGAAGAAGGCGACGAAGGCGCCGGTCGAGTCGGCCAGCACCGGGATCGCCAGACCGATCACGCCGATAACGACGGCGCCGTACATCATGCCGTAATAGGAACCGAAGTCGTTGCTGCCGCTCTTGTAGGCCTGCGAGGCGGTGCGCCATTCGAGCAGGTTCTTGCGGCTGACGAACAGCCGGTAGAGCGTGCGTGCGATGGCGTCGCCCATCATCCAGGCGAGATGCGCCATCAGCACCACCTTGAGCGCCACCATGGCGGTGCCGAAAGCGACGTCGCGCACGAGTGCCGAGAAGTGGCCGCGCGCCGTCGCGTCCAGGTTCTTCGGCACCATGGCGTTCACGATGTCGAAGGTGGGCGCCATGAACAGGGTCAGGATCAGCACCGCCTGCCATTGCGCCGCCTGCGTGAAGGGCAGCAGCGTCCAGCCGGCGATGGAGGCCATGACCCAGAAGATCGGCGTCAGCGAGCGGCGCAGGTTGTCGACCATCTTCCAGCGCGACAGCGCCGGCACGCCGGAGCGCGGGTCGAGGATGAAATTGAGCAGCTGCCAGTCGCCGCGCGCCCAGCGGTGCTGGCGCGAGGCATCGACCGAGTAGCGGGTGGGATAGTCTTCGACCAGCTCGACATCGGTAACGAGCGCCGAATGGGCCAGCGCGCCTTCCAGGAGATCGTGGCTGAGCACGGTGTTTTCGTCGATGCGGTCCTTCAGCGCCGCCTCGAAGGCATCGATGTGATAGAGGCCCTTGCCGGTGAAGGAACCGGCGCCGAACACATCCTGGTAAAGGTCGGAGACTGCGAAAACGTAGGGGTCCAGCCCCCGGTTGGCGGAAAACACGCGCTGGAAGAACGAGGCCTCGTCCCCGGTGGTGAGCGAGGGGGTGATGCGCGGCTGCAGGATCGTGTAGCCGGCGGTGACGGTGCGGCGCCCGGCGTCGAATTGCGGCCTGTTCAGCGGATGCATCAGCTTGCCGACCAGCCGCACGATCGCGTCGCGCGTGGTGCGGGTGTCGGCGTCGAGCGTCATGACGTGGACGATGTTTTCCGGCAGCGGCGCGTCGAGCGGCATGAAGGTGGTGTCGCTGTCACCGCGCAGCAAAAGGTTCAGCTCATGCAACTTGCCGCGCTTGCGTTCCCAGCCCATCCAACACTCCTGGGCGGGGTTGTAGAGCCGGCGGCGGTGCAGGAGGTGGAAGCGCGGCACGCCGCCTTCGGCGGGATAGCGCATGTTCAGCCGGGCGACCTGCTCGCGGGCGAACTGAAGGATCTCGGTATCGTTGGCGCTGATCTCCTGCCTGCTGTCGGGCCAATCCGAGAGCAAGGCGAAGTGGAGTTCGTCCGACATGTTGGCGAGGTGATGCACCTCGATGTTGCGGATGTTTTCCTCGACGTCGTCGCGCGAGCCGATCAGCGAGGGCACCACCACCAGCGTGCGCGCCTCGACCGGCAGGCCGTCCTTGTATTCATAGCCGACAAGCCTCGACGGCTTCAGGAACAGCAGCACCATCGTGTTGAAGAAGGCCAGCGCGCCCTCGCTGGCCGGCACGGCGAACAGGACGAGGATCAGCCCGATGGCGGTCGGCGACAGAAGGTTCAGGGCGGCGAGCGCGCTGCCCGCCATCCACATCAACAGGACGGTCAGCAGAAAGACCGGCACGACGATGCCGAGCCAGCCAGCCCGGCCGAAGGCACGCTTCAATTGCAGGCCGAAAGCCGGCCTAAAATCGATCGCCTGCTCAAGCTCGAGGCGGCGCGGCCCGACCAGGAAGAAGCCGACATCGACGCACTCTGCCGGCAGGACGTCACCTTGCGCGACGCCCGGCCGCTGGGCGTAGCCGGCAAGTTCGGTCGCCTTTTCGGCGACGACATATTCCGACTTGTCCGAACGCTTGGCCAGTTCCTCGATTTCCTGGCGGTACTGGTCGCGCGAGGCGAAATCGAGCGACGCGAAATTGGTGCGCTCGCGAAGCAGCGCATCGATGCGGCTGACCTCCTCGAACCAGACCGTCCAGTCGACGTCGTTGATGAGCCTGAGGCCGCGGATGATGTTGCCGGTGGTGACGTTGCCGCTCGACAGCGTCTGGTGCTCGGCGATGATGATTTCCTCGGCGTCCGAACCCGACTTCTCCAGTTCGCCCTCCAGCCACTCCAGCGCCCTGCCGGCGTTCTGCGAGCCGTCGCGAAGCCGGTAGAGAAGCTGGGTGGCGAAGGTGGTGTCGCGAGCATGCGCGGCATAGGGCGAAAGCAGCGCCAGATCGTCGTCCTTGCGGTCGGCCAGAACCTTGTCGGCGACCTCGTTGGCGATCAGCCGCATCGAGCGCGAGCGGGCAACCCGCACGGCCAGCCGCCGCAGGTTCTCGATCAGCACGAAGCGCAGCAGCGACGGCAGCGCCCAGATCTCGCCGATCTTCATCGGTTCGACGGACTGGAACCCCTCGACGATCGCCTTGAACATGGAGGCCGACACCGAACTGTCGGAATGCGCGACATAGGCCCACGAAAGGGCGAGCGCGCGCGGCACGCTCTTGCCGTTCGCAAGTTGCAGCCTCGGCAATTGCCGGTAGAAGCGGCGCGGCAGGTCGCGCTTGATCTGATAGATCGTTTCCTCGACCAGATAATTGTTGTCGAGCAGCCATTGCGCCGCCGGCGTGACCGTTTCGCCCTTGCCCTGCGCGGCGTTGACGGTGCGGTAGACCTCGAGGATCTTTTTGGCGTTGTCGCGGATGCGCGCCTGGAAATCGAAAACCTCCAGTCCTTCGAGCTCCGTGACCTCACCCCTGGCCAGCTTCTCGCCGAGCGAGCGCAGGCGTTCCTCGGGAAGGAACTGCGCGCGGATCGGATCTTCCGGCGAAGCGGGAAACCCCGTGCCGGTCGCTTCTAGCTGCTTGGGGCTGGTCTGAATGTTCATCGAAGAGTCCAAAAGGCGGGAATGACCCGCGACGGTGCCGCGGATCGTAGTGCGAAAACCGATGCGACTGCGATTGGTTGCATTGCGATGGATGTCGAGTGAGGCAGCGCTTTCATCCCGACGCACAATAGCAGGCGTTGTCCCCCCGACAACCTCCGGGCATGCACCCCTGCACATGCCGGGCGGATCGAAGGGAAAGGATTGGGGCTTTTTCGTGATGCGGCGTCGTCAGCAGGCCCGGATTCCACGAACCCGCCGATAACACTTCAAGACAGGTTTTAATCGTTTTGCATCCATCTTGCGAAAACGGCCCGCGCGATGGTCGCGCGGGCCGCCGGATGAAAACCGAAAGCCGGCTCAGATCGCCGCGGTGATGATGATTTCCACCTTGTATTTCGGTGCGGCGAGCTTCGCCTCGCCGGTGGCGCGGGCCGGCGTGTGGCCCTGCGGCACCCAGGCTTCCCACTCCTTGTTCATCTCGTCGAAGGTCGCCATGTCCGACAGCCAGATGATGGCCTGGAGGATCTTCGTCTTGTCGGTGCCGGCCTTGGCCAGCAGCTCGTCGACGGACTTGAGGATGTCGCGCGTCTGCGCGCCGACGCCTTCGCCCTCGCCGGTCTGGCCAGCCAGGTAGACGGTGTTGCCGTGGATGACGATCTGGCTCATGCGCGGGCCGACATCGATGCGACGAACGGTCATGGATAGTTCCTTTCAAGGTTCCGGGTTGCTTCGGCGCCTGTGTAGTGGCGCCAGCCGCCCGCGGCAAGTCATGCGCGGCAGCGATCTGTGGGTCCAGCCAGCCATTCGCCGCGCATTCTCGTCCCGAGGGAAAGAAGCGACGCGGCGATTGACAAATGTAATAACATCACATACCCAGCACCGAACCACTTCCTGCTGGATGACCGATGGACCAGGCCTGCCTCACCTTTCGTGACCTGACGCTCGGCTACGGCAGCCATCCGGCCGTGCACCACCTCGACGGCGTGGTGCGCAGGGGATCGCTGACGGCGGTCGTCGGCGCCAACGGTTCAGGCAAATCGACACTGATGAAGGGAATCGTCGGCGCCCTGAAGCCGATGGCCGGCACCGTCACGAAGGCGGACGGCGTGCGCATCGCCTACCTGCCGCAACAATCGGAACTCGACCGGTCTTTTCCCGCGCGGGTGGTCGACCTGGTTTCGCTGGGACTCTGGCCTCGCCGCGGCCTGCTGGGCCGTCACACGGCACAAGACCGGGCGGCGGTCGCCGAGGCGCTGGCCGCCGTCGGGCTGGAAGGTTTCGAGACGCGCGCGCTCGACACGCTGTCAGGCGGCCAGCTTCAGCGCACCCTGTTCGCGCGCGTGCTGGTGCAGGATGCGGGGCTGATCCTGCTCGACGAACCGTTCAATGCCGTCGACGCCAAGACGGTCGGCGACCTGATCGCGCTCATCAAGCGCTGGCACGGCGAGGAACGGACCGTCATGGTGGTGGCGCACGATCTCGATCTCGTGCGGCACAATTTCCCCGAAACGCTGCTGCTCGCCCGCCAGCGCGTGGCATGGGGCGCGACGGCGACCGCCCTCGGACCGGAAAACATGGCGCGCGCAAGGCGTTTCCATGAAGCCTGGGAGGACGACGCGCCGTGGTGCGGGCCGGACGCCCATCATCATGCGCACGATCATGGTCACGCCCACCATCATCACGCGCATGACGCCGATGCCCTTGCCTCCGCCAACGGACCGAAGGCGGCGTGATGCAAACCCTCTACGCGCTCCTCGTCGCCCCGTTCGTGGAGTACGCCTTCATGCAGAAGGCGCTGTTCGGTTCGCTGCTTCTGTCGGCCGGCGCCTGTCCGGTCGGCGTCTTCCTGATGCTGCGGCGCATGAGCCTGTCCGGCGACGCCATGGCGCACGCCATCCTGCCGGGCGCCGCCGCCGGCTTCCTGTTCTACGGACTGGAAATCCTGCCGATGACCGTTGGCGGTCTGATTGCCGGCATCGTCGTGGCGCTCGGCGCCGGCGCCGTCTCGCGCTTCACCGTGCAGCGCGAAGACGCCTCCATGGCCGCCTTCTACCTGATCTCGCTGGCGCTCGGCGTGTTGCTGGTTTCGGTGCGAGGTTCCAGCGTCGACCTCATGCATGTCCTGTTCGGGACTGTGCTGGCGCTCAACAACGAAGCGCTCGGCCTGATCGGCGCCATTGCGGCGGTGACGCTCGCTTCCCTATTCGTCTTCTGGCGCGCGCTGGTGGCGGAATGCCTCGACCCGCTGTTCCTGCGCTCGGTCAGCCGGCTGGGCAGCCCGGTGCATTTCATCTTCCTCGGGCTCGTCGTCATCAATCTCGTCGGCGGCTTCCAGGCACTTGGCACGCTGCTGTCGGTCGGGTTGATGATCCTGCCCGCCGCCGCCGCGCGCTTCTGGACTGCCCGCGTTGAGACCATGTGCGTCGCGGCGGTGGCGATCGGCTTCGCCTCCTGCGTCGCCGGGCTGCTTCTGTCCTACCATGCCGCCCTGCCCTCCGGTCCCGCCATCATCCTGTCGGCCGGCGCGGTCTATCTCGTTTCCGTGCTGGCCGGCACGCGGGGCGCGCTGCGCGCCCGTCTGGTCACCCACCGCCACAGAACCGCCTGACCCAAGGAGACACGCTCATGCTGAAGACCTTTCGCCGCGTCCTTGCTCTGACTGTTATAACATTAAGTTCACTCGGAGGATCGCAGGCCTTCGCAGAACCGCTGAAGGTGGTGGCCTCCTTCACCGTCATCGCCGATCTTGCCAAGAATGTCGGCGGCGATCGCGTCGCCATCACCACCATCGTCGGACCGAACGGCGACGCGCATGTCTACGAGCCGAGCCCGGCGGATGCCGTCGCGATGAGCAAGGCCGATGTCGTGCTGGTCAATGGCCTGCATTTCGAAGGCTTCCTCAAGCGGCTGGTCGATGCCAGTGCCACCAAGGCCATGACCATCGAACTGTCGAAGGGCGTCACCACGATCGAGTTCAAGCCGGAATTCGCCGAAGCGGACGAAGGCCTTGCCGACCACGATCATGACAAGGACGAGGCTCACAGCCACGATCACGGCGCGACCGATCCGCATGCGTTCCAGTCCATTCCGAATGCCGAGATCTACGTCCGCAACATCGCCGACGCCTTCTGCGCGGCCGATGCCGAGGGCTGCGACGCCTATCGGAAGAACGCCGAGACCTACATGGAAAAACTCAAGGCGCTCGATGACGAGGTGCGCGCGGCCATCGCCGCCATTCCCGTGGAAAAACGCGTGGTCATCACCTCGCATGACGCCTTCGGCTATTTCGAGCACGAATACGGCCTGACTTTCCTTGCACCGCAGGGCATATCGACGGAGTCGGACCCCTCCGCCGCGGACGTCGCCAGGCTGGTCGAGCAGGTGAAAAACGACAAGGCGGCGGCGATCTTCGTGGAAAACATCACCAATCCGCGCCTGATCGAGCAGATCGCCGCCGAGACCGGCATCAAGGTCGGCGGCTCACTCTATTCGGATGCGCTGTCCGGTCCAGACGGCCCGGCGGCGACCTATATCGACATGATGGAAAACAACATCCGCCAGATCAAAGGCGCGATCCTGGGAAGCTGACCCGTCGAACGGATGCCACTCGCACGATCGATGTGGGCAACCTATATCTGCCCGCATCGAAAGGGTTTCCGCCATGACCGACTTCACCCCCTGGCAATCGCTGTTCGGCGGCGCCCTGATCGGATTCGCGGCGGTGCTTCTGATGGCGTTCAACGGGCGCATCGCCGGCATGACCGGAATCCTGTCCGGCCTGATCCCGCCGCTTGCCGCCGACTGGCCATGGCGGGCCGCTTTCCCTGCCGGCGCGATTGTCGCCCCGTTCGTCTACATGGCCGTCGGCGGAAGCTTTTCCTTCGACGCCCCAGTCTCGCCGGCGGCGCTGATCGTGGGCGGCTTCCTCGTCGGTATCGGCGTGCATTTCGGCGGCGGTTGCCCGAGCGGCCACGGTATCTGCGGCATAGGCCGCCTGTCGCCGCGCTCGTTCGCCGCCGTGGCCACCTTCATGGCCGCCGCGTTCGTCACTGTCTTCGTGATCCGCCACCTGATCGGGGCATGACGATGCAGAAAGTCGTTTCAGCCTTCCTCATCGGCGGCCTGTTCGGCCTCGGCATCGCCATTTCCGGCATGATCGATCCGGCCAAGGTGTTGAACTTCTTCGACATCGCCGGCACATGGGACCCGAGCCTGGCCTTCGTCATGGCGGGCGGGCTTGCCGTCGCCCTGCCCGGCTACCGGCTGGTCTTCGGTCGCCGCAGGGGACCTGTTCTGGAGCCGTCATTTTCGCTGCCCACCCGTAACAGCATCGACCGCGAACTGGTTGGCGGCGCGGCGCTGTTCGGGATTGGCTGGGGCGTTGCCGGCTTCTGTCCCGGCGCCTCCATACCCGCGCTCGGCCTCGGCTATTGGCAAGTGCCGGTCTTCGTGGCGGCGGTGGTCGCCGGCATTATCGTCGCCCGTGCGCTGAAAGCGCGCCTCGCGTCCCACAAGACGGCCTGACGGCCGATAAAACCGTTGCCGCCGCGACGCGGGACTGGCAAGACTGCGCGCCACGTTTACGCTTGCGAGGATGTCATGGAATATCGCCAGATCACCGAAGACTACGCCGTATCGGGCCAGATCGCGGCCGAAGACGTCGGCGCCATCAAGGCGGCCGGCTTCAAGAGCGTCATCTGCAACCGGCCGGACGAGGAACAGCCCGGCCAACCGTCGCACGACGCCATCAAGGCTGCGGTCGAGGCCGCCGGCCTCGCCTTTCGTTATATTCCGGTCGTCAGCGGCCAGATGACGGTGGAGAATGTCGAGGACCAAGCCGAGGCTTTGGACGAACTCGAAGCGCCGGTGCTCGCCTTCTGCCGCTCCGGTGCGCGCTGCACCAACCTCTATGCTCTTGTGCAAGAGCGGAAGCGCGGCTAGTCACGCGGCACTCTCAAGGATCGAATCCCGTGACCGATATCACCGTCGCCCAAGCCATCGAGGCCATCTACACCTCCCTTCGCAACGACAATGAAGAGATCGACACTCACATTGCCGCGCTCAAGGGCGCCATGGCGCGGGAGGGCGTGCAGGAGGCCACCTTCGAGACGAGCAAGCTCGTCCAGCCGAACCGGCAGGGCCGCAAGCTGATGCAATCCTATTTCAGGAAGAAAGGCGTCGCGGTCGGCTTCGTCTGATCTCAACTGCCGGCGAGCGGCAGTTCTCCGGTCTCTTTCAGCGTTTCCAGGACGATCGCCGTCTTGACGTGCTGCACGGCCTCGTGCGGCAACAGCACGCCGTTGACGAAGTCCGACAGCGACTTCAGGTCCGGCGTCACGACCTTCAGGATGTAGTCCATCTCGCCCGTCAGCGCATGCGCCTCCTGCACCTCCGGCAGCCGCGCCAGCAACTCGCCGAAACGGCGGGCATTGTCGCGGTTGTGGGTGGCCAGCGTCACCGAAATGACATTGACCAGCGGAAAGCCCAGCCGGTCGCGGTCGAGCACGGCGCGATAGCCCTTGATGGCGCCGCTCTCCTCCAGCCGCTGGCGGCGGCGCGAGCATTGCGACGGCGACAGGTTCACCCGCTCCGACAGATCGTTGTTGGTAAGCCGCGCGTCGGCCTGCAGAAGCGCGAGGATTTTGCGGTCGAATTGGTCTATATCTTCTCTCTCCGCCATGAACTTATCATATCATGCACAATTCATGCATGTAAGGGTCATTCGAAGCGGTTGAATGCAAGCACCGTGCGGGCCGTTCGGCCTATCATCGCATTGAACAGCAGTGCGTCCTTCGAGGCTCGCTCCGCTCGCACCTCAGGATGAGGGAGGCCGGTGCCCATCTCTCTGGAGAGCTTAGCGCAGGCGGTCCTCATCCTGAGGTGCGAGCGGAGCGAGCCTCGAAGGACGCACCCAAATCAACGGAGAACCGCCATGGGCCCCTTCCCGCACGACGCGCCGCCGGCAAAGATCACCGAAAAGAACCCGGCCGGCACGGACGGCTTCGAGTTCGTCGAATTCGCCCATTCGGAGCCGCAGAAGCTCGAGGAACTGTTCGCGCGCATGGGCTACGCACCTGTCGCGAAGCACCGGACGAAGGCCATCACCGTCTGGCGGCAGGGCGACATCAACTACGTCGTCAACGCCGAACCCGGCTCGCATGCGATGAAGTTCGTCGACGAGCACGGCCCCTGCGCCGCCTCCATGGCCTGGCGCGTTGTGGACGCCAAGCATGCCTTCGACCATGCCGTGTCGAAGGGTGCCACGCCCTACACCGGCACCGACAAGGCGCTCGATGTGCCGGCCATCGTCGGCATTGGCGGCTCGCTGATCTATTTCATCGAGAAGTATGGCGCGAAGGGTTCGGCCTACGATGCCGAGTTCGACTGGATCGGCGAGAAGAACCCGAAGCCTGAGGGCGTCGGCTTCTACTATCTCGACCACCTCACCCACAACGTCTATCGCGGCAACATGGACAAGTGGTGGGATTTTTACCGCGACCTGTTCGGTTTCACGCAGATCCACTATTTCGATATCGACGGCCGCATCACTGGCCTCGTCAGCCGAGCGATCACCTCGCCCTGTGGGAAAATCCGCATTCCGCTGAACGAATCCAAGGACGAGACGAGCCAGATCGTCGAATACCTGAAGAAATACAAGGGCGAAGGCATCCAGCACATCGCCGTCGGCACCGATGGCATCTACGACGCCACCGACAAGCTCGACGCCAACGGGCTGAAGTTCATGCCCGGTCCGCCCGACACCTATTACGAAAAGTCGTTCGAGCGCGTGAACGGCCATGACGAGCCGGTCGAGCGCATGAAGAAGCACGGCATCCTGATCGACGGTGAAGGCGTGGTCGACGGCGGCATGACCAAGATCCTGCTGCAGATCTTCTCCAAGACCGTCATCGGCCCGATCTTCTTCGAGTTCATCCAGAGGAAGGGCGACGAAGGTTTCGGCGAGGGCAACTTCCGCGCATTGTTCGAATCGATCGAGGAGGACCAGATCCGCCGCGGCGTCATCAAGGTCGAGGCGGCGGAGTGATCTTTTCCGTTGAGCGGCTCACAGTTTGAGCCGCTCGACCTCCTCCTTCCTGAGCTTCCAGTCATAGTCGAGGAAGAATTCGTCCAGTTGCGGCGGCGGCACCGACGTGCCGGCGAGCATGGCGTGTACCTGGCCGCGATGGTGGATCTGATGGATGAACAGATGCGCCAGCAGGTCACTGATGCGCTCGGGAATTTTTCCATGCTCGCGCCGGTCGGTTTCGACACGGCGATCGAGATCGGCGGAAGTAATTTTCTCGCAGAACACCATCAGCCGCCGGTCCGCAGCCGTTTGCGCCTCGAACAGCGGAGCCGGCGCATGGAAGGCGACGAAATCGTCGAATGCGGCCGCGCCGAGCGGCCCCTCCTCCAGGAAATCGAGATAGAGCAGATCGACCGCAAGGATATGGTTCAGCGTTTCCCGGATCGACGGGAAGAAGCTCGTCCGCTCGGTTTCGAATTCGCCCGTTCTCAGGGCGAGAACAGCTCGGTAAAGACGGTCGTTGGACCACAGGTTGTTCGCCGCCATGCGGCGAAAATGGTCGAGCAGATCAGCCATGGCATTGAATAGACGCATAGCAGCCGCGCTACAACGCGAACCCGCGACGTTCCTGCCAAGACTGTGTCAGCACGCGGCAATGCCGTGTAGCACGCTCAGCGCTCGTATTTCTCCACCGTCTGCTCGATGGCGCCGAAGATCGAATGTCCGGCCTTGTCCTTCATCTCGATGCGCACCGTATCGCCGAAGCGCAGGAACGGCGTCTTCGGCTCGCCAAGCTGGATCGTCTCGATGACGCGCTGCTCGGCGATGCAGGAATAGCCGGCGCCGCCTTCCGATACCGGCTTGCCCGGCTGGCCGTCCATCTTGTTGGAAACGGTGCCGGAGCCGATGATGGTGCCGGCCGAAAGCGGCCGCGACCGCGCCGCATGGGCGATCAGGGCTGGGAAATCGAACGTCATGTCGATGCCGGCATTGGCGCGGCCGAACGGCTTGCCGTTCAGATCCACCATCAGCGGCAGATGAACCTTGCCGCCATCCCAGGCGTCGCCGAGTTCGTCCGGCGTCACCGCGACCGGCGAGAAGGCCGAGGAAGGCTTGGACTGAAAGAAGCCGAACCCCTTGGCGAGTTCCGGTCCCGTCAGCGCGCGCAGCGTCACGTCGTTGACCAGCATGACGAGGCGGATGGCATCCTTGGCTTCCTCGGCGCCGACACCCATCGGCACGTCATCGACGATCACCGTCACTTCTGCCTCGCAGTCAATGCCCCAGGCCTCGTCGGCCATGCGGATCGGATCGCGCGGCGGGACGAAGGCGTCCGAGCCGCCCTGATAGATCAGCGGATCGGTCCAGAAGCTCGGCGGCATGTCTGCGCCGCGCGCCTTGCGCACCAGTTCGACGTGATTGACGTAGGCCGAGCCGTCCGCCCACTGGTAGGCGCGCGGCAGTGGCGAATGCGCATCGCTCTCGTGAAAGCGCTCGGACGGCACCGAACCGTGTTCCAGCGACTCGGCCAATGCTGCCAGGTGCGGCGCGACGCGGGTCCAGTCGTCGAGCGCGGCCTGCATCGTGCGGGCGAGGAACGAGGCATCGGTGCAGCGCGTCAGGTCACGCGAGACGACGACCAGTTTCCCGTCGCGGCTGCCGTCCTTCAAGGTAGCGAGTTTCATGCGGTTCTTTTCCCCAAATCGCGCTGTTTTGGTCATTCTGTCGTGCGTCCTTCGAGGCTCGCTCCGCTCGCACCTCAGGATGAGGACCGTTTGCGCTGCTTTCTCCTGAGAGGCAGTCGCCGGCTTCCCTCATCCTGAGGTGCGAGCGGAGCGAGCCTCGAAGGACGCACCTCATTAATACAGGGTCGGCGCCTAACTCCAATCCCCTTCCACAGTCCCGTTGAAGCGCTTTTTCAGGTCTTTCCAGCAGTCGATGTAATCTTCCTGCAAGGTCGGCGCCTCGGCGGCGAAGCGCGTCAGCATCTGCGGAAAGCGCGTCTCGAACATGAAGGCCATGGTGTGGTCGAGCTTCACCGGCTTCAGTTCGACGGTTGATGCCTTCTCGAAGCCCGGCGCGTCCGGCCCATGCGCCAGCATCATATTGTGCAGCGAGATGCCGCCGGGCACGAAACCCTCCTCCTTGGCGTCGTACTGGCCGTGGATCAGGCCCATGAACTCGCTCATGATGTTGCGGTGATACCAGGGCGGCCGGAAGGTATTTTCCGCCACCAGCCAGCGCGGCGGGAAGATGACGAAATCGACATTGGCCGTGCCTTCCTCGCCGGACGGCGCGGTCAGCACGGTGAAGATCGACGGATCGGGATGGTCGAACAGGATCGCCCCGACCGGTGAAAACGTCGCGAGATCATATTTGTAGGGCGCGTAGTTGCCGTGCCACGCGACCACGTCGAGCGGCGAATGGTCGAGCATGGTTTCATGGAAGGCACCGCACCATTTGACGATCAGCCGACAGGGTGTCTCCTTCTCCTCGAACCAGGCGCAGGGCGTCTTGAAGTCGCGCGGATTGGCCAGGCAGTTGGCGCCGATCGGCCCGCGATCGGGCATGGTGAACTTGGCGCCGTAGTTCTCGCAGATATAACCGCGCACTTGCCTGTCGACGAGTTCAACCTTGAAGGTCAGCCCACGCGGCAGCACGCAGACCTCGCCCGGTGCCATCTCGATCACGCCCATCTCGGTGACGAAATTCAGCCGGCCGACCTGCGGCACGATCAGCATCTCGGCATCGGCGTTGAAGAAATGGTCGTCCGCCATCGATTTGTTGGCGATATAGACATGCGCCGCCATGCCGGACTGACCGAGCGCGTCGCCGGCCGTCGTCATGGTGCGGATGCCGGCGATGAAATCGGTCGGCTCCGACGGCATCGGCGTCGGATTCCAGCGATACTGGCCGAGGGCCAACTCGTGGTCGCCGAGGTTTGGTGCCGTTTTCCAATGTGGATAGCTGGCGCCCTTGAAGCGGCCGGTGTGCTTGACGCTCGGGCGGATGCGATAGAGCCAGGAGCGCTCGTTGGTGCCGCGCGGTGCGGTGAAGGGTGAGCCGGAAAGCTGTTCGGCATAGAGCCCGTAGGCCGGCCGTT
Organism: Ollibium composti; assembly: GCF_004801285.1. GTDB lineage: Bacteria > Pseudomonadota > Alphaproteobacteria > Rhizobiales > Rhizobiaceae > Mesorhizobium > Mesorhizobium composti. The sequence continues at coordinate 488,809 of NZ_SSNY01000003.1, read as the reverse complement.
GCGGCGAATTGCGCCCCTGCGGCAGCGCGCCCGGCAGGCTTTCCGTCTCAAAATCGTTGCCGAAGCCCGGCATGTAGGAAAAGGCCATCGCATCCTCCCGGATTGACCGTATTTGTTTCATCTGTAACCATCGATTTTGTAACTATCAACGGCTTGGTGGTGCGGTCCTTCGAGGCTCGCTCCGCTCGCACCTCAGGATGAGGGAGGTTGGCGCAGGTGCTCCTTTGCCGAGGTTGGCACCCTGCGGTCCTCATCCTGAGGTGCGAGCGGAGCGAGCCTCGAAGGACGCACAATTGGACATCATGCGATGAACGACAAAATCCTCGAACTGGAAAGTTTCCTGCCTTACCGGCTCTACCGGTTGGCCGATCTGGTCAGCCGCGAATTCGCCGCCGTCTACAAGGACAGGCTCGGCCTGACGCGGCCGGAATGGCGCGTGCTGGCGGGGCTCGGCCAGCACGGCTCCTTGACGGCCAAGACGCTCGGCGAACAGTCCGCCATGCACAAGACCAAGGTGTCTCGCGCCGTCGCCGAACTGGAGCGGCGGCGCTGGCTGTCGCGCACCCCTGATGAAAACGATCGCCGCATCGAGCATCTGACGCTGACCAAAGCCGGGCTGGCCGCCTATGGAGAGATGGTGCCGCTGGCCAAGGCGTTCGAGCGGCGTCTCTCGCAGGCCATGGGCGCCGCGCGCCTTGCCGAATTCGACTACGGGCTGGAGCGGCTGGAAGAATTCATGCGCGAGGGCGAGGAATGACGGCGGCCGACAGCTTTCACCAGTCCATCACAACCTTGCCGGAATTGCCGCTCTTCATCGCCTCGAAACCGGCCTGGTAGTCGTCGATGCCGATGCGGTGGGTGATCAGGCCGGTGACGTCGAGCGGTCCCTGGACCAGCGCGATCATCTTGTACCAGGTCTCGAACATCTCGCGACCGTAGATGCCCTTGAGCGTCAGCATCTTGAAGATGACCTTGTTCCAGTCGATCTCGAAGCCGGTCGGCGCGATGCCGAGGATGGCGATCTTGCCGCCGTTGTTCATGGTGTCGATCATGTCGCGGAAGGCGACCGCCGAGCCCGACATTTCCAGCCCGACGTCGAAGCCCTCGGTCATGCCTTCCTGCAGCATGACGTCACGCAACTTTTCTTTCGAGGCATCGACGACGTGGTGGATGCCGACCTTGCGGGCGAGGTCGAGCCGGTAAGGGTTGATGTCGGTGATGACCACCTTGCGCGCGCCAACGCACTGCGCCACCAGCGCGCCCATAATGCCGATGGGGCCGGCGCCCGTCACCAGCACGTCCTCGCCGACGAGGTCGAAGGAAAGTGCCGTATGCACCGCATTGCCGAGCGGATCGAAGATCGCCGCCACCTCGTCCGGCACGTCGTCGGGGATCGGCACGACATTGTGCTGGGGAATGGCGACATATTCGCCGAACGAACCCGGCCGGTTGACGCCGACTCCTAAAGTGTTGCGGCACAGGTGTCCCCTGCCCGCCCGGCAGTTGCGGCAATGGCCGCAGACGATATGGCCCTCGCCCGAGACGCGCTGGCCGACCTTGTATTCGGTCACGGCCGAGCCGACATCGGCAATGGTGCCGACGAACTCGTGCCCCGTCACCATCGGCACCGGCACGGTCTTCTGAGCCCACTGGTCCCAGTTGTAGATATGGACATCGGTGCCGCAGATGGCGGACTTCTTCACCTTGATAAGCACGTCGTTGGGGCCGATCTCCGGCACCGGCACCCGCTCCATCCAGATGCCGGGTTCGGCCTTTGCCTTCACCAAGGCACGCATCATGTTGGACATCAGATAATCCCCAGTTCCTTGCCCACTTCCCCGAAAGCGTCCACCGCGCGGTCGATGTCGGCGCTCGAATGCGCGGCCGACATCTGCGTGCGGATACGGGCCTGCCCTTTCGGCACCACGGGGAAGGAAAAGCCGATCACGAAGATGCCGCGCTCCAGCATCTTTTGCGCCATCTGCTGCGCAAGTGCGGCGTCGCCCAGCATCACCGGAATGATCGGGTGATCGGCGCCGGCAAGGGTGAAGCCGAGCTTCGTCATGGACGAGCGGAAGCGCGCGGCATTGTCGGTGAGCTTCTTGCGCAGCCCGTCGCCATGTTCGATCAGGTCGAAGACCTTCAGCGAGGCGGCGGCGATGGCCGGCATCAGCGTGTTGGAGAACAGGTAGGGCCGCGAACGCTGGCGCAGCCAGTCCACCACCTGTCGGCTGCCGGACGTATAGCCGCCCGAGGCGCCGCCGAGCGCCTTGCCCAGCGTGCCGGTGACGATATCCACCCTGCCCTCGACGCCGCAATGCTCGGCCGAGCCGCGTCCGTGAGCGCCGACGAAGCCGACGGCGTGGCTGTCGTCGACCATGACCATGGCGCCGTATTTCTCGGCCAGGTCGCATACGCCCTTCAAGTTGGCGATGATGCCGTCCATCGAGAACACGCCGTCCGTGGCGATCAGCTTGAAGCGGCAGCCTTCCGCCTTCTTCAATTCTTCCTCCAGCGCCGCCATGTCGTTGTTGGCGTAGCGGAAGCGCTTGGCCTTGGACAGCCGCACGCCGTCGATGATCGAGGCGTGGTTCAAGGCATCCGAGATGACGGCATCCTCCTCGCCGAGCAGCGTCTCGAACAGGCCGCCGTTTGCGTCGAAGCAGGAGCCGTAGAGGATCGTGTCCTCCAGTCCGAGGAACGATGAAATCCTCGCCTCCAGTTGCTTGTGCTCCTCCTGCGTGCCGCAGATGAAGCGCACCGAGGCCATGCCGTAGCCGTAGCGGTCGAGGGCGGCCTTCGCCGCCTGCCTGAGTTCGGCGTTGTCGGCGAGGCCGAGATAGTTGTTGGCGCAGAAGTTCAAAACCCTGGCGCCGTCCGCCACCTCGATTTCGGCCGACTGCATGGAGGTGATGACGCGCTCGGCCTTGTAGAGGCCTGCGGCCTTCAATCCTTCGAGCTCCGCATCGATGTGGGAAAGAAATGCGTTGGTCATGCGCTCCCCCTTTTGTCGCGGGCGACTGTCGCGCCGGGCGCAACAAAAATCCACCGCAAAACACGCGATCGCGGAAATTGCGGCAAAGCATGCGCTTTTCGCAACCAGTCGATAACCATTGCACATCTTTTCGGCATCGACGGCACGGCGCAGGCGGCGTGTTTTCTTCACACCTTAACCATTGCCTGCCCACGATCCCTCGCAGAACGCATCTTGGGAAAGCAATCCGGTCGATGTCGCAGCCATCCGTGCAAGCCGCCGTTTCCGGCCGGCTCGTGCTCCTGATCAAGAGCGCCTATTGGGTTGCCCTGCTCATCATCGCGGCCATGGCGGTCGCCTCCTTCGTGCTCCTGCAGGAGATGATGGCGGCCCAGCAGCGCGACGGCGCCTTGCTCGACATGGTGTCGACGCAAAAAGCGCTGTCGCAGCGCATCGTCTTCCTCGCAAGCGCCGCGGAAGCGGCTTCGCCCAACAGGAAGCCGGCCTTCGTCCGCGACCTCAAGGTTGCCACTGAGGAATTCGAGAAGAACTACGACCTGTTTGTCGACGACACGGACGCCGACCCGACGTCACCGGCACGCTACGACCCGAATTCGATCGAAAGCGTGCTCTACGGCAAGCCGTTTCATCTCGACTATTTCTCCGTCGGCCTCGCCGCCAATGGGCGACGGCTGACGGCTGCGCTCGAAGCGGAGCTCGATCGCAGCTATGCCGGCGCGAACTCCCGCAAGGCCGGCGGCGAATATACCGCTCTCGACCCTTCGCTCGCCAACGCCACGCTGTCAGGCTACTCGGCCCTCGGCCAGCGTATCAGCGCCATGGCCGAACGGCGCTCGCAGGGCATGCTCAACCTGCATCGCAACCTGTTCTTCGCCACCATCGGCGTCATCATACTGGTCGCGCTGTTCATTTTCCGGCCGATGTCGAACGCCATCCTGCGCAAGACCCACGAACTCATCGACGCACGCAATTCCATGGCCTTCATCGCCGTGCACGACGGGTTGACGGGGCTGCACAACCGCGCCTTCCTCACCGACCATTTCGACACGCTCATCAAGGGTGCATATCGCCGGCGCGAGCGGCTGGCGGTGGTCCAGCTCGACCTCGACCGCTTCAAGCAGATCAACGACACGCTGGGCCATGCGGCCGGCGACTACGTTCTGGTGGCGACCGCCCAGCGCATGCGCGAATCCTGCCGCGCCTCCGATCTGTGCATCAGGCTCGGCGGCGACGAATTCGTCATCATCCTCAACGGGGCGGGCGACACTGAAGACATCAACATGGTGGCCCGGCGCATCCTGTCGCGCGTCAACCAGCCGATCGTTTTCCAGGGCACCACCATCCTGCCCGGCGCGAGCGCCGGCATCGCCGTCTATCCGGTCGACGCCGACAACGCCAAGGATCTGATGGTGCATGCGGATCTCGCGCTCTACTCGGCCAAGAAGCTCGGCGGCGGCACCTTCTCCTTCTTCTCGGAAGAGCTGCGCCGCGAGCTCGACCATCGTAAGCAGCTCGAGCAGGATATGCGCATGGCCATCGCCGAAAAAGGCTTCCAGGTCTTTTTCCAGCCGCAGGTTTCGCTTGTCGACGGTTCGATCGGCGGCGTCGAGGCGCTGGTGCGCTGGAAGCACAAGACGCGCGGCATGGTTTCGCCCGGCGAATTCATTCCCGTCGCCGAAAAATGCGGCCTGATGGCCGATATCGGCCGTATCGTCATCGCCAAGGCGGTGGCGGAGGCGGCGGAGTGGCACCGCGCCGGCATCGGCTTCGGGCGGCTGGCCGTCAACGTCTCCGGCACGGAACTGCGTGAACCGGATTTCGACGCCTTCCTGTTTCGCACCCTTGAAGAGGCCGGGTTGCCGGCAGACAGACTGTCGCTGGAGATCGTCGAATCCGTCATCCTCGACGACGAAAAGACGGGTATCGCCGCCAAGCTCAGGCACATCCGTTCGGCCGGCGTGCATCTGGAGCTCGACGATTTCGGCACCGGCTATGCCTCGCTCAGCCACGTCAACCCGAACGAGATCGACCGCCTCAAGATCGACCGCCGTTTCGTCCAGAACATCCACCAGAACGGCGACAACTCCAAGATCGTGCGCGCCATCACCGAATTGGCACGCGGGCTCGGCATCTCCATCGTCGCCGAGGGCGCCGAGACCGAAGCCGAACTCGATTCCCTGCTCGCAATCGGCTGCGAGCAGGTACAGGGCTATTCCGTTGCTTTCCCGATGCCGCAGGAGGAGGCGCGCGCCTGGCTCGCCGCCCGCGCGCCGAAGAAGGCGAAGCTCACCGTCGTGCAAGGCAACGTCGCCTGACGGAGCCGGCGGCGGCGTTCAGTCCCCCACGTTGGCCCGAAACGTCGCAAGCATGGCCGCGACCTGAGCGACCTGGTCGTCCGGAATTCCGGCACGCAGCCGTTTGTCGAATGCCACCGCAACATCGCGCAGGCGTAGGAAAAGCGCTTCCCCCGCATCCGTCAGCTCGACCCTGTGCACGCGCCGGTTGGCCGGATCGCGCCGCCGCGTCAACAAGCCCTGCTTTTCCATCGCGTTGAGATGATGCGTCAGGGTCGCGCCCTGGATGCCGATCATGCCCGCCAGTTCCCGCTGGTTGGCGGACGCCTGCGACTTGACCGACAGCAAGGTGAGCCATGTCGGCAGGCCGCCGCCGGCCTCGACAAGCCTCGCCTCGAAAGCCTGCGAAAGCACTTTCGTGGTGCGGAAAAGGTCCATTCCGATGGGGACGGATGTCAGCTTCATGGCAGGATCATAACAGCAAATTCACCCAAAACAATTGACGTCTAATCATTCGATATCTATCAATATGCATGAACGGAAGCGAGGAACGGATCATGGAATATGTCTATATCGTCGTTCTCGGGCTGCATGTCATGGCCGGCGTCTTCTGGGCCGGCACGACCTTTACCATTGCCCGCGATCCGGAGATCAAGGCGGAGCGCTTCTTCGGCCCGCAGATGGGGTCCGCAACGCTGGCCCTGATCACCGGCGCCCTGCTCTGGTATTTCTTCCACCAGGGCGTCTTCGGCAACATGGAACTGGTGCTCGGGATCGGCATCCTCGCCGCCCTTGCGGCGGCAGGGGTGCTCGGCGCGCTTGTCGGTCCGGCCCGCCGGCAACTTGCCGGCGCGGACGAAGCGACGACCGCCGCGCTGCGCGGCACGATGGCGAAGGGCGAACGCGTCGCGGCCCGACTGCTCGCCCTGACGGTGCTGTGCATGGCGATCGCGCGGATGTTCTGAAAACCTGCCCGACGGCGCTCGCCCCCGCATGGGCCAAGGTCCATGCAACCGGCGTGCGCAGCGCGCGGCCACCGGCACATGGCTCTCGTGCCGACGGCCGCGCGCATTCAGACCCTGATGCCGAAGCGGATGCCGTCGTAGATCGCCGCGTGGATGTTGCGCGAGGCGACAGCGTCGCCGATACGGAAGACAACGAAGCGGCCATCGGCGTTCCGGTCGGGGAAGATGGCGCCGCCCTTCACCAGCCGCTCGTAGTCCACCGCGCCGAGGTTCTTCGACAGCGGTTTCAGTGCCAGATAGAGATCGTCGAGCGGCGCGGTGCCGTGCTCGACCACCACCTGGTCGACGTGCCGTTCGGCGTTCCAATCTTTGGCAAAATCCGAAGACAACGTCGCAACCAGTTGATTTCCTTCACGCCGTACCGCTTTCAGCCGAGTGTTGATGGTGACGGTCACCCCCTTCTCGTGGAAGGCTTTCATGTAGGGCACATGGTTCATGCCGCCCATTTCCGGCGCGAAAAACCGCTCCGGCGACACCAGTTCCAGCTTTGCGCCGGCATTGGCGATCAGTTCGGCCGCGCCCATGCCTTGATGCCCGCCATTGTCGTCGTAGAGCAGGACGGTTTCGGCCGGCTTGATGCTGCCGGCCATGATGTCCCAGCTCGACGTCACCAGGTCGTCGCCCACCTCCAGCGGCGGGTTCTGCGGCAGGCCGCCGGTGGCGACGATCACGACGTCGGGCGACAGCGCCAGCACGTCGCCGGCTTCCGCCCAGGTGTCGTAGCGAATCTCGACGCCGAGCCGCTCAAGCTCGGCAAGGCGCCAGTCGACGATGCCGATCAGTTCCTTGCGGCGTGGATTGTGGGTGGCCAGACGCACCTGCCCGCCGGCCTGTCCGGATGCTTCCAGTACGGTCACCTTATGGCCGCACTCGGCCGTCACCCGCGCCGCCTCCAGCCCGGCCGGGCCGGCGCCAACCACCACGATCTTTCTTGCCGGCCCTTCCGCCTTGCGGATGGTGTGCGGAATCCAGGCCTCGCGGCCGGTCGCCGCGTTGTGGACGCATAGCGCCTCGCCGCCTTCGTAGATGCGGTCGAGGCAGTAGGTGGCGCCGACGCAGGGGCGGATTTCATGCTCCCTGCCCTCCATCACCTTTTTCACGATATGCGGGTCGGCGATGTGGGCGCGCGTCATGCCCACCATGTCGAGCTTGCCCGTCGCGATGGCATGGCGCGCGGTGGCGACGTCGGAGATGCGCGCGGCATGGAAGGTCGGGAACTTGGTCGCCGCCCTGACCTCACCGGCAAAGTCGAGGTGCGGCGAGGAGCGCATGCCGGTGACGGGTATCACCTTGGTCAGGGCGGCATCCGTCTCGATGGTGCCGCGGATGATGTTCAAAAAATCGACCTTGCCGGAATTGGCCAGCTGCCGGGCGATCTCTATGCCTTCCTCCTTCGACAGGCCGGCGGAAAGATCCTCGTCGGCGACCATGCGGATGCCGACGACGAATTTCTCGCCCACTGCCTTGCGCACGGCGTCCAGCACCAGATGCGTGAAGCGCAGGCGGTTCTCCAGCGAACCGTTGAATTCGTCGTCGCGGTGGTTGGTAGCCGGAGACCAGAAGCCGTCCATCAGGTGGCCGTAGGATTCGAACTCGATGCCGTCCAGCCCGGCCTCCTGGCAGCGCTGTGCGGCCGACGCGTAGTCGGCGACGATGCGCTCGATATCCCAGTCCTCCGCCGTCTTGGGGAAAGCGCGGTGCGCCGGCTCGCGCACCGGCGAAGCGGAAAGCACCGGCAGCCAGTCGGCCTTGTTCCAGCCGGTGCGGCGGCCGAGATGGGTGATCTGGATCATCACCTTGCAGTCGTGTTGGTGGCAGTCGTCGGCCAGTTCCTTGAGCCACGGCACGATGGCGTCGTCATAGAGATGCAGATTGCCGAAGGCGGCCGGGCTGTCTCTGCTGACGATCGCCGAACCCGCCGTCATGGTCAGCGCCATGCCGCCCCTGGCCTTTTCGGCATGGTAAAGCCGGTAGCGCGCCTTCGGCATGCCGTCTTCGGAATAGGCCGGCTCGTGACTGGTCGACATGACGCGGTTCTTCAGCGTCAGGTGTTTTAGCTGATAGGGTTGAAGAAGCGGATCGTTGCTGGCGTTCATATGCTGGCGTTCCGATTGCATGTTAGGAGCCGCCCGCAAAGGAGCCTGCCCGATGACCATCACAGAGAAGCTTACTCAACTCGGCGCCCGGGTCGAGACGCCAGAAAGCCCGGATCAAGCGGTCCTGGAAACGGTGCCGTTCAGCCAAGGCGACGGCCCGCCGGCCATCGTGCGCTTCGCCTGCCCGGAATTCACCTCGCTCTGCCCGGTCACCGGGCAGCCGGATTTCGCCCATATCGTCATCGACTATGCGCCGGACACGCTCCTGGTCGAATCGAAGTCGCTGAAACTGTTCCTGACTTCGTTCCGCAACCATGGGGCCTTCCACGAAGATTGCACGGTGACGATCGCACGGCGCATCGTGACAGCGACGAAGCCGCTGTGGTTGCGCATCGGCGGCTTCTGGTATCCGCGCGGCGGCATCCCGATCGACGTGTTCTGGCAGACCGGCGCACCGCCGGAAGGCGCCTGGCTGCCGGATATGGGCGTTGCGCCCTATCGCGGGCGCGGCTGAACTACTCGCACTGGTACTGGCTGAGTTCCCATTCGCCGGTGACGGAAAGCAGGTCGGCGATCTTCCAGGCGTCGCCGACCTTTTCGAGCTTCCATTCCAGTCGGTGCGGGTGGCCGCCTTCGGCGAAGGCGACGACCACCTTGGCGCGGTAGCCGTTGATCGCCTCCAGCATCTTCAGGCTGCCGGCGATGGCGTCCTTGTCGGCGTCGGCGTTGTCGAGTGCCATGTTGGGGTCGAGGCATTCGCCTTGCCCCGACTTTTCCAGCGCCTCGGCGTCGTCCAGCACCTTCTTCGCCGGATCGACGAAGTTGGCGCGCTGGGCCGGATCGCGTTCGAGGCCGAAATGCTCATAGAAGGGTTTTATCAGGGCGGTCGGCGAGCCCGGCTGAGCCGCGACCGGGGTATTTCCGCTCGACGGCGACGCCGACGATAGCTTGGCGGGTGCAGCGCCCTGCAAGGCGTCCGCGCTGGCGGCGTTGCACCATCCCACCGCGCAGGCAAGGGCGAGCAGCAGCCGGACGGTCACGCGCATCGACCTATTCCAGGCTCTGGCCGGTCATGCATTGAAGCTGGCTGAGCGTCCAGCCGTTGGTTTTGGAAGCAATGTCGGCGATCTTCCACTTGCCGTCGACCTTCTTCACCGACCAGACCATCTCGCGGGCGGCACCTTCCATTCCGGCATCGGCCGGAAAGAGCGTGAACGTCGCGGTCACGGTGCCGGTATCTCCGTCCAGCGCCTCGACGAGCTTGAGCGTCTTCGAAACCGTCTTCTGGTCGAAATCCTGCGCGTCGAGGCCCGGATCGAAATCGATGCAGGCGATCACGTCCGGGTTTTTCCGGACCGCTTCATCGTTCAGTTCGAACAGCTTCGTCACCGGTTCGGTGAAGCGGTCGCGGTACTTTGGGTCAGGCTCGAAACGCACGTCAGGCGTATAGAAGAATTTCACCGCGTTCGAGGCCGGTCCGGCAAACGCCGCCGACGGCGCGAGCAGGCACACAAGAGCGGCAATCGACGCGCGTTTCATTCCCGTTCCCTCGAACTTGACCCGGCTGTCCACAGACAGCCCCCGTCATCCCGGCTTTTTTGCGGCCAAGCCCTGCTTCGACTGCTCTTGGCCGGCGAATCTTCCTATACTGCGATCATGCCCATCCGCCAGCTTTCCGAAACGATGATCAACCAGATCGCCGCCGGCGAGGTCATCGAGCGTCCGGCGAGCGTGGTCAAGGAACTGGTGGAGAACGCGCTCGACGCCGGCGCGCGGCGCATCGAGGTGGTGACGGCCGGCGGCGGCCTGTCGCTGATCCGCGTCACCGACGACGGCGGCGGCATCGCCGAACCCGAGCTTGCGCTGGCGGTGGCCCGCCACTGCACCTCGAAACTCTCCGACGACATTCACGACATCCGCTCGCTCGGCTTCCGCGGCGAGGCCCTGCCGTCCATCGGCTCGGTGGCGCGGCTGTCGATCCGTTCGCGCACCGCAGCCGGCGACAGCGCCGCCGAGATCGGCATCGACGGCGGCCACGTCTCGGCGGTCCGCCCCGCCGCCGCCAACCGCGGCACGACGGTGGAGGTGCGCGACCTTTTCTTTGCCACGCCCGCCCGTCTGAAATTCATGAAGGGCGAGCGCGCCGAGGCCACTGCCATCACCGACGTGGTCAAGCGCATCGCCGTCGCCTTCCCGGCGGTGCGCTTCACGCTGGCCGGCTCCGACCGCTCGACGCTGGAACTGCCGGCCGTCACCGAAAACGACCGGCTTGCCCGCGTCGCGCAGGTGATGGGGGCGGAGTTTCCCGACAATGCGCTGGCCATCGACGCCGAACGCGAGGGCGTGCGGCTCACCGGCCACGTCTCCATCCCCTCCTTCACGCGCGCCAACGCCTTGCTGCAATATGTCTATGTCAACGGGCGGCCGGTGCGCGACCGGCTGCTGGCTGGCGCCATCCGCGGCGCCTATGCCGACGTGCTGCCGCGCGACCGCCACGCGGTGACGGCGCTGTTCCTCGAACTCGAGCCGGCGCTGGTCGACGTCAACGTGCATCCGGCCAAGGCCGACGTGCGCTTCCGCGATCCCGGCCTCGTGCGCGGGCTGATCGTCGGCGCCATTCGCGCCGCGCTTGCCGGTGCCGGAATCCGCCCCGCCACCACGGGCGCCGCCGGCATGATGGCGGCGTTCCGGCCGGGCGGCCCCGCCTACGACCATCCCGCGCAGGCCAACGGCCATCGTAGTTATGACACGGCTTTTCGAGCCTCAGGCCCAGTCGGTTTCGACGCGGCCCGCTCTCCCTACCGGCCGTTCGAGGCGCCTCGCGCCAACGGCTTCGCCGAGGCCGCCCAAGCGATCCTCGACACCGGCCCGCTCGCCAGCGCCGATGCCCGCGCCGGCCACGGCATTGTCGAGGAATCGCTGCTCGACACCGACCTGGGTGCTGCCCGCGCACAGGTGCACGAGAACTACATCGTGGCGCAGACGCGCGATTCGCTGGTCATCGTCGACCAGCACGCGGCACACGAACGGCTGGTCTATGAGGCGCTGAAACAGGCGCTGCATTCGCGCCCCCTGCCCTCGCAGATGCTGCTCCTGCCGGAAATCGTCGACCTGCCCGAGGAGGACGCCGAGCGGCTGGCGCTGCACGGCGACACGCTGGCCCGCTTCGGGCTCAGGCTGGAGCGCTTCGGGCCGGGCGCGGTGGCGGTGCGCGAGACACCCGCCATGCTGGGCGAGGTCGATATCGGACGGCTGGTGCGCGACCTCGCCGACGAGATCGCCGACAACGACACCGTCGACACGCTGAAGGACCGGCTCGACCACATCGCCGCCACCATGGCCTGCCACGGTTCAGTGCGTTCGGGACGGCTGCTCAAGCCGGAAGAGATGAACGCGCTGCTGAGGCAGATGGAGGCGACGCCCGGCTCCGGCACCTGCAACCACGGCCGTCCGACCTATATCGAACTCAAGCTCGCCGATATCGAAAGACTGTTCGGGCGGCGATGACGGTTTACCTTTTCAGGTTGACGATCGCCACGCCGCCGAGCGCCAGCACGCCGCCGACGATGCCCATCAGCGTCGGCACCTCGCCCAGCCAGAAATAGCCGATCAGCACGGCGGTCGGCGAGACGATGTAGAGGAAGTTCGTGGCGCGCGCGGCCGGCAGGCGCGATAGCGCCACCGCCCAGGCCGCATAGGCGATGAGGCTCGGCACGATGCCGAGATAGATCACCGCGCCGAGACCGGCCGTGTCGGCCACCCGTGCCTGGGCCAGTGCCTCGGGAAGGAAGGGCGACAGGCAAAGCGCGCCTAGCACCATGTTGGAGGCCGCCACGTCCAGCGGCTTGAGGCGCAGGAACAGCGGCTTCTGTACGATGGTGTTGAGCGAGGAACACAGCGCCGCGACCAGCACCAGCAGCGCGCCGGCGTTGATATGAAACCCGTGTCCCTCGCCCATGGCGATGATGCCGATGCCGGCGAAGGACAGGAACGTGCCGATCCACGCCCATGTCGAGAACCGCTCGCCGAGCAGCGGCATGGCCATCAAGGCGGTGAGGATCGGGCTGACATTGATGATGAAGGCGGCGGCGCCCGCCGAAACCATCGTCTCGCCGATATTGAGCACGGCCGTGTAAAGCGCGACGAAGACGGCGCCGCCAAAGGCCAGCCGCCACCAGTCGCCGAGCCGCGGCATAGCCGGGCGGCGGACGGCCAGGAAGAGCGCGGCGGGCACCGCGGCGATGGCGAAGCGCAGCGCTCCGAGCTCCAGCGGAGCGAATGCGGTGAGCCCCGCCCGGATGCCGGGAAAGGCGGACGCCCAGCCGATCACCGTCAAGGTGATGGCGGCGGCGGCCACGATGTCGAAGCCCTTCGCGTCGCTGGTCGCTGTCGTCGTGCTCATCGAACGGCCCTTGTGCGTTCCCTCGGATGATTTCCTTGGGAAATTCGTGCTGCTGTAGCGTTTTCGCCCGGCACATGACACCTGTTTCGCGCCGTTGACAAACGAGTTGATCGAGGATCAGCTGTGAGCATGGATCACAGCTTGGAAGCGATGCTGCCACTGGAAACGCTGCGCGCCTTCGACGCGGCGGCGCGCACCGGCAGTTTCTCGGCGGCGGCGGAGCGGCTGAACCTGACGCATGGCGCGGTCAGCCGGCAGATCGCCAAGCTGGAGGGCTGGGTCGGCCTCAAATTGTTCGAGCGCGGCGCGCGCGGCGTTTCCCTCACCATCGAGGGCAACCGGCTGCATATCCGCGTCAGCGAGGCCTTCGCGCTGATTTCCAGCCATTCCGACCGCTGGGTGGAACCGCGCGGCAGCGCCGTCGTCAAGCTCACCTCGATCCCCTCGATCAGCGGGTTGTGGCTGATGCCTCGGCTCTCAGTGCTGGAGAACGGCGACACCCGCCTGCGCATCATGCTCGACATCGATATTCGCCAGTCGGACCTCGCCGACGAAGGCTTCGACCTGTCGATCCGCTGCGGCCGCGGGCGCATCGCCGAACGCATATCCCTTCAGTTGTTCGAAGAACACATCTTCCCCGTCGCGTCGCCGGAGCTGGCGGCAAAGATCGGCGGTGGCGAGCCGGCGCGCCTGCTGCACTATCCGCTCATCAACGATTCCGACGCTTCCGGATGGCGGGCATGGTTCGGCCAGTTCGGCATGAACTACCATCCCCGGCCGCAGGACCGCCGTTTCGAGGACTACAACCTCGTTCTCGACGCCGCTTCCTACGGGCTCGGCATCGCGCTCGCCCGCCCGCCGTTGACGGAGCGGCAGCTGGCCGCCGGCCGTATCGTGCCGGTGGATGAACGCAAGGTTCTCAACCCGGTCTCCTACTGGCTCGACCGGCCGATCGGCCGGCCGCGTGCGGCAGCCGGCGAACTGGCGCATCGCCTGGGCCGCATGGCCGGTGTTCCGGCGGAGCGGATCGAGGCCTTCCTTGCCGCCGAGGAATAGGATGGCGCATATCCGCGGGCGTCGTGTCCGCTTGACCTCGCCGCGCATTTGTGGCCGATGGCGGGCATGAAGATGGACCCTGCGCAATGATGAACCGCTTTGAAGGCCCCGGCGGCCGCGAGGCCGGCATCCGCTATCTCGACGGCGATTTCCAGGTCACCAGTCCGGGCGCCTTCGTGCGCTGCGCGGTGACGGGCGAATCCATTCCGCTCGACGAATTGCGCTACTGGAGCGTCGCCCGGCAGGAGCCGTATGTCAGCGCCGCCGTTTCGCTCGACCGCGAGATCGTGATGAACCCCGACCTGCGCAGCCGGCGCTGAGCGCCGGACTTATTGGCCCTTTTCGAGCGCAGCCAGCTTACGCCGCCGCCAGGCGGAAAGAGTTTCCTCGACGATGCGCTGGGGCGCATGGTCGAGGTCGAAGACCGTGCCGATCCGCAGGATTTCGAGGTGGTCGAGCAGCGCCGGCGGCGCCGTGTCGTGGGAAAGGCGCGCCGCGTCCTTCGCGGTGGTGATGAGCGACAGCCCCTCCTTGCGCGCCGTCGAAGCCAGTTCGTCGAGTTCGTCGGCAGCATAGAAATGATGATCGGGGAAGGCGCGGGCCATCGCCACCTCGCCGCCCGCCTCCGCGACGCTGGCGAAGAATTTGTCCGGATGGCCGATGCCGGCGAAGGCGAGGAAGCGCCGGCCGGCGAGATCCTGACCGTCGAGCGGGCGCGTGCGGGCGTCGAAAATCGGCTTGCCGGCGCGTGCGGCGCGGCGCACCACCGCGTCGGCCGCCGTTCCCTCGCCCACCTTCAAAAGCGCGTCGGCGAACAGGAGCTGATCGCCGAGGCGCGCGCGCAACGGCCCGCCGGGAATGACATGGCCGTTGCCCAGCCCGTAGCGGGCGTCTACCACCAGCAGCGCGAAATCGATATGGATGCGCGCGCTCTGGAAACCGTCGTCCATGATGAGGAAGTCGCATCCGTGCCGGTCGATCAGCAGTTGCGCTCCGGCCGCGCGGTCGGCCGTCACGGCGACCGGCGCGTGCTCGGCCAGCAACAGCGGCTCGTCGCCGACATGCCTGGCGCTGTCGTGCGAGGCATCGACGACATGCGGCTCGGAAAAGCTGCCGCCATGGCCGCGCGACAGGAAGCCGGGCTTCAGATTCATGCGCTTCGCCTGCCCGGCCAGTGCAATCGCCACCGGCGTCTTACCGCTGCCGCCGACGGTGAAGTTGCCGACGCACAGCACCGGCGCGCCGACCTTTTGCCGCCGCGCCTTCTTCATGCGGCGGCCGGCGACCATGCCGTAGGCGAGCGACAGCGGCGACAGGGCGAAAGCGCGCCAGTCCGCCTTCTCCCACCAGAAAGGGGGCGCTTCGCTCGCCATTACTTCCCGTTGGCGCCCTTGAGGCGCGCCTTGACGATGAGCGGCTGGATGAACGGCTCCAGCGCCTTCAGGGTCCGAGCGAGCGCGCCGCGCATCTCCTCCACGGTCGCCGCACCGGCGGCCATCATGTCGTGCCGCGCCGCTTCGTTGGAGAGCAGGAAATTGACCGCGCCGGCCAGCATGTTGCGGTCGCGCACCAGCTTGGCGCCGCCGCTGTCGAGCAGCTTCTGGTAGGATTCCCGGAAATTCTGCACATTGCGCCCGGCCAGCACGGCGGTGTCCAGCATGGCCGGTTCCAGCGGGTTCTGGCCGCCTTCGGAGGTCAGCGAGCGGCCGACGAAGGCGATCTCGGTGAGCCTGAGATAGAGGCCCATTTCGCCCACCGTGTCGCCGAGCAGGATGTCGGTGTCGGCAGTGATCTTTTCGCCCTTGCTGCGCTGCGCCACCTTGAGTTCCATGCCCTCGAAGGCGGTCAGCAGCGCTTCGGCGCGATCGGGATGGCGCGGGACGATGATGGTGAGCAGGCCGGGATGGCGATGGCGCAGCGTCACATGCACTTCCGCCGCGATCATCTCTTCGCCGTCATGGGTGGAAACGGCCGCCCAGCTCGGGCGATCTCCGATCTGCCGCTGCAAGGCAGCCAGCGCGCGCTCATCCACCGGCGGCGGCGGCGTGTCGACTTTGAGGTTGCCGGAAACCGTCACCGGCCGCGCGCCGAGCGCCCGGAAGCGTTCGCCGTCGATATCCGACTGGGCAACGACATGGGCGAGGTTCTCGAACAGCGCCTCGGCCAGGCTGGGTCGCTTCTTCCACGAGGCGAAGGAGCGGTCGGACAGGCGGCCGTTGACGAGCACCTGCGGAACGCTGCGCGCGCCGAGTTCGAGGATGGTCATCGGCCAGATTTCCGATTCGGCGATGACGGCGAGGTCGGGCTGCCAGTGGTCGAGGAAACGGCTGACCGCCGGCTTGAGGTCGAGCGGCACATATTGGTGGATGACGCGTCCGCCCAGGCGCTCCTCCGCGATCCTGGCCGACGTCACCGTGCCGGTGGTGAGCACGATGTTGACGCCGTGGTCGAGGATGCTTTCCACCAGCGATACGACGGCGATCATCTCGCCGATGCTGGCGGCATGCACCCAGATGAGCGGCCCTTCCGGGCGCGGGCGACCGGCGAAACCATAGCGTTCGCGGCTGCGGGCGCGGTCTTCCTTGCCCCTGGAAGCGCGCCAGGCGACGTAGGGGCCGATCAGCGGATAGGCCGCCGCGCCGGCGAACCGGTACATGGACAGCAGCGCGCGGGCCCGGCGTTCGCTCATTTCGTGCCGTCCACCATGCGGTAGGCTTCGGCGGTGGCGGCGTTCAGCGCGTCGGTAACCTCAAGGCGCTTGCGCTCCATCTCCGCCTCGTCGGCGTCGGACGCCACGAAGATCGGCTGGGCCGCGATCAGGGCCGAGCGGCCGAACGGCAGGTTGATGGTGGTCTTGTCCCAGCTTTTCTCCAGCACCTTGCGGCGGCTGGTGGCAAGGGCGGCCGGATAGATCGGCCGGCCGGAGAGCTTGGCCAGGAGGATGACGCCAAGACCGGCGTCGCGCGGCGTGCCGTGCGGGATATCGGCGATCATGCAGACGTTCTTGCCCGCCACCAGCGCCTTTTTCAGGGCGATCAGGGCTTTCGCTCCGCCCTTGTCGAGATTGCGGGCGCTCTCGCGGCCGCCGGAGCCGCGCACGGTCTCGATGCCGAATTTCTCGACCACCAGCGCGTTGACCTCGGCGTCGGCGCTGCGCGACACCATGGCGACCAGCGGCCTGCGGCTGGGATAGAAGGCCGGCAGCAGGATGTGCTGACCGTGCCACAGCGCCAGGATCGCCGGCTCCTCCCGCTCGAAGACGGTGTTCTCGAAGGCCGGCTGGCCGGCCACCTTCGGATTGGTCAGCCGGATGAAGTGCATGGTGAGCTTGATCAGGCTGGCGATCATGTTCTTGACCAGGCTGGACTGCGCCAGCGGCGCGCGAACCCGCTTCCACAGGGTCTTGACCGCCCCGCGCTTCTTCGGCGCCGAAGCCTGCCCTGCCCGCGGATCGGCCGCCCGTTCGTCCATCGTCACGCGCCGGCCTTGCTTTCAGGGTCGAGCAGGCGGTGCAGATGCACGACGAAATAGCGCATGTGGGCGTTGTCGACGCTTGCCTGGGCCTTGGCCTTCCAGGCGGTCTTCGCGCTCTCGTAGTCGGGATAGATGCCGACGATATCGAGCTGGTCGAGGTCGCGGAATTCTGTCCCGCCGAGCGTCTTCAGCTCGCCGCCGAAGACGAGGTGAAGCAGTTGCTTGTTCGCATTCTCGCCGGTCATGGACCGTCCTTCGCATCTTTTCGATTTGGGCGCTTCAAAGCAGCGTGCGTTCCGGCGAACGCGATGCCGCTGCTCCAGCCTGATTTCCCTTGCCGCATTCATGCGACGCCTGACGATTCCGCCCGGCTGCAAAATGCTCTAGAACAAAGCGCGTCACTTTGAAACCATCGAAACGTCAACGACCGTAGCCGGCGACGATCCCGGCCATGACGTCCAGCAGCGCGCCGCTGCCCGCGCAAAGCGCACCGTGGCGGATTTCCGCACCGCCGTAGCGGGGCCGGCGGCCTTCACGGTCGAGCAGGCGCCCGCCCGCTTCGTGCAGGATGAGGTCGGCAGCGGCGATGTCCCAGTCATGCGCGTTCGGCTTGACGAAGGTCGCGTCGAGCGAACCGTTGGCGATCATCGCCAGCCGATAGGCGAGCGAGGGAACATAGGCGGCGCGATGGATGCGCTCGCTCCACTCCGGCGGCAAGGCGTCCAGCATCGGCTTCGGGCCGGCGACATCGGGCCGCGCCGAGTCAGCGCGCACCGTGATGCGCCTGCCGTTGCAGAACGCGCCCTGCCCCGGCAGCGCCCAATAGGTTTCCCGCTTGGCCGGGCATTCGAGCACGCCGGCGATGGTGCGGCCGTCCTCGACAAGGGCGACACTGACGCACCAGGTATCCTTCCCTTCAAGAAAGCCGCGCGTGCCGTCGATCGGATCGACGACGAACAGGCGCCGCGCCTTTAGCCGGGCCGGATCGTCGGCGGTTTCCTCCGACAACCAGCCATGGTCGGGACGGGCGGCAAGCAACGTCTCGCGCAGATAGGCGTCTGCGGCGTAGTCGGCTTCGCTGACCGGCGAAGCGCCTTCCTTCATCCAGACCTGCGGGTCTTTGCCGAAATAGCGCAAGGCGATCGCCCCCGCCTGCCGCGCCGCGTCGCGCAGTAGGGCAAGGTCGGCTTCCGGAGCGATCCGCGCTCGTGTCTCAGCTTCCGGCAAGGGTCATGCCCGTGATCATCAGGGTCGGCGCCGCGGTGCCGAAATTGCGGTCGAGGTCGTTCGCGGCTTCCATGGCGAGGAACATCGTCTTGAGATTGGAGGCGATGGTTACCTCAGATACCGGGTAGGCGAGTTCGCCGTTCTCGATCCAGAAGCCGGAAGCGCCGCGGCTATACTCGCCCGTCACCATGTTGACGCCCTGCCCGAACACCTCCGTCACGTAGAAGCCGAATTTCAGCGAGCCGATCAGGTCCCGCGGCGTGCGGCTGCCGGGCTCGATGGCGAGGTTGGTGGAGGACGGTGACACCTGCGAGCCGCTGCGCGCGCCGCGCCCGTTGGTCGCCAGCCCGAGTTCGCGCCCGACCGAGGTGGAAAGCGTCCAGTGGTTCAAGACGCCGTTCTCGATCAGCAGCAGCCGCTCGCCCTCGACGCCCTCGCCATCGAACGGCCGGGACGCCTGGCCGCGCACGCGCAGCGGCTCGTCGGTGACGGTGATGGCGGCTGACGCCACCTGCTTGCCCATCATGTCGCGCAGGAAGCTGGTCTTGCGGGCGACCGAAGCGCCGTTGACCGCACCGGCAAGGTGGCCGGCGATGCCGCGCGCCACGCGCGGATCGAACACCACGTCGACCGGACCGGTCGCGGCCTTGCGCGCGCCGATCCGCTTCACCGCCCGCTCGCCGGCCGAACGGCCGATCCAGTCGGGCGCGTCGAGATCGGAGAAATGCTGGCGAGAGGAGAATTCGTAGTCACGCTCCATGCCGGTGCCCTCGCCGGCAATAACGCTGACGGAGCGCGAGAAGCGGGTGGCGACATACTGGCCGAGAAACCCGTGCGAGGTGGCGAGCACCAGTCCGCCCATGCCGGCGCTGGCGCCGCTGCCGGCGGAATTGGTCACGCCCTTCACTGCGAGGGCTGCTTCCTCGGCGGCCAGCGCATCGTTCTTCAACTGCTCCGCCGACACCTCGGTGGCATCGAAAAGGTCAAGGTCACGCGGCGCCTTTGCGAGCAGCGCCGGATCGGCCAATCCCTGATAGGGGTCCTCCGGCGAGACTTTCGCCATCGCCACGGCGCGTTCCGCCAGGGCCTTCGGGTCGGAGGAGGCGGTGGCAGACACCGAGGCGACGCGCTTGCCGACGAACACGCGCAGGGAAACGTCCTCGTTCTCGGAAGCGCCGGTGTTTTCCACCTTGCCCAGCCGCACCGAGACGCCGGTGGAGCGGCCGAGCACCACCACGGCATCGGCCGCATCGGCGCCGGCGCGCGTGGCGGCCTCGACGAGGGCCGCGACGCGATCGGTGAGTTTGGCCGAATCCAGCCTGTCGGTCATGTCCACTTTCCTGTTTCCCGGACCACCATCTATTGTTCCGATCCGGCTTGTGCAATGGTGGGCGCCGCCGGCTGCACCTCAGTGCTTCTGCGGCTGGTAGTGCGCGGCCAGGGCCCGCTCGACCTCGCGCTTCACTTCATCCTTCACGGCAACCGTCTCCGCCATGACCGCGTCGATCTTGAGGAAATCGAGGACGCGGAAGCGCGAGACCGGCGGCCGGATCAAAATATCCGGGCGGCACTGCATCAGCTTGTTGGCGATGATCGACTGCATCATCAGCTGCGTGGCGCCGAACATCAGGTCGACCGAACTCGGCCGCTTGCGCTCGGCCTCCGAGGGCGCGCCGACGACATCGACGGCGACGACGATGTCGGCGTCGCGCTCGATCAGGTCGAACGGCACCGGGTTGTAGATGCCGCCGTCGATCAACAGGCGGCCGTCACGCGAGACCGGCCGGAAGACAGCGGGGATCGCCGCCGAGGCGGCAAGCGCCGAATGCAGGTCGCCGCTGTCGAAGACCGCCAGTTCATGGCCGAAATAGTCGGTGGCCGTCACCTTCAGCGGAATCGCGAGGTCCTCGAAACGGTCCGGAACGGCTTCCGGCAGGAACGCCTTGAGGATGCGCTCGACATTGAACTGGCTGACATGCAGGCCGCCCTGCATCGCTTCGGCGAAACTGCCCGGCCGCGCCTTCCACATGCGGCTCGCCACCTGCGCGCGGGTGCCGAGAATGGAACGGGCATGGTCGTGGATGTCCCGGCCCTTCATGCCGGCGGCCATGCCGGCCCCCATGATGGCGCCGATGGACGAACCGGCGATGGCGACCGGGCGGATGCCCAGTTCGTCCAGCGCCTCGATGACATGGATATGGGCAAGGCCGCGCGCACCGCCGCCGCCGAAGGCGATGCCGAAGGTCGGGCTCATCCCTTGCTCCCGTCGGGTAGCGGCGGGCCAACGACCATGACGGCGGGATCGACCGAAAGAAGCTTTCTGGCGACGGCCTTCACCTCGTCCAGCGTCACCGCGTCGATATAGCCGGCGCGCCGCTGCATATAGTCGATGCCCAGCCCTTCGATCTGCAGTTCGACCAGCGTCGAGGCGATCGACGCGGAGGAATCCAGGTTGTTGATGGCGTAGGCGCCGACAGTGTAGGCCTTCGCGGCGGCAAGTTCCTCCTCGGTCGGCCCCTGCCCGGCCATGCCCTTGACCACGTCGCGGATGACGGCCAGCGTCTCGGCGGCGCGGTCGGAGCGGGTCGCCGTGCCGATCACCAGCGAGGACGAATGCTCGCTGTTCATCAACCCGGAACTGATGCTGTAGGCGAGCCCGCGCTTATCGCGCACTTCCTTGAACAGCCGCGAGGTGAAGGTGCCGCCGCCGAGGATCTCGTTCATCAGGGCTGCCGCGTAGAATTCCGGTGCATCGCGGGGAACGCCCGGCCAGGCCAATTGCAGCGAGGTCTGCGGGCGGTCGTAGTTCACCTCAAGCCGCTGGCCGAGCTTGAGTTCGGCGTCCGGCACGGCTTGCAGCGCGGGCTCCGCCGGCAGGTCGCCGAATACTTCGTCCAGCTTGCGCTTCAGCGTCGCCGCGTCGATGGCGCCGACCACCGCCACATGCAGGCCGCCACGGGCGAACAGCGCCTTGTGCAGGGCATGCAGGTCTTCGGCGGTCAGCGACGCGACGCTTTCTTTCGTGCCCTGCCCGGAGCGCGAATAGGGATGGCCGCCATAGATCGCCTCGGCCCATTTGCGGGCGGCGACCGTATCGGGATCGCGCTCGCCCGAAACGATGCCGGCGACGATCTGGGCGCGGATGCGGTCGATCGGCGCCTTGTCGAAACGCGGATGCTGCACAGCCAGCCGAAGCAGGTCGAAGGCCTTGTCCTTGCGCTCCGCCAGCATGCGCATGGAGCCGTAGACGGCGTCGCGCGTCTCGTTGAAACTCATCTCGGCGCCGGCGTCGTCGAGGCTCGTCTGGAAGGCGTCGCTGTCGAGATCACCCGCGCCCTCGTCGAACAGGCCGGTCATCAGGTTCGCCAGTCCCTCCTTGCCGGGCGGGTCCTGTGTCGAACCGCCGTCGAAGGCGAAACGGACCGCCACGATCGGCACCGTGTAATCCTCGACCAGCCAGGCGGTGACGCCCTTGTCCGATTTCACTTCCTGGATGGCGACGGCCGCGCGCGCCGAGAGCGCCGGCAGGATCAGGAAGAAAGCCGACAGGAAAAGCGTGGCGACGCCGAGAACAAGGCGTGCATGGAAAGGCTTCGGAGCGGCTTCCATCAGTTGGCCACCTGCGTCTTGGGCAGAAGATAGCCCGTCACCGAGCGGTCCGGCACCAGATAACGCGCCGCAGCCGTCTTGATCTGGTCTGCCGTCACCTTGGCGATGCGGTCGGGCCAGCCGGTGATATCCTCGATCGTTCCGCCTGTGGCGAGCGTCGCGCCATACATGTTGGCCATCGCATCCTGCCTGTCGCGGGCGAAAACGGTCGAGCGGATAAAACGGTCCTTCGCGCGGTCGAGTTCCTCTTCGGTGACGCCGCCGGTCGCGATGCGCGCCACCTCGGCATTCGCCGCCGCTTCGACATCGGCGACGCTGTTGCCGTCGCGCGGCTCGGCGTAGACGGCGAAATTGGTATCGTCCAGCATGTTGCCCTGGAAGGAGGCGCCGGCGCTGGTGGCGATCTTCTTCCTGACCACCAGTTCCTGGTAGAGCCGGCTGCGCGGGCCGCCGCCGAGGATTTCCGACAACAGGTCCAGCGCCTCGGCCTCGCCGGGTTTCGCCGTATGGTAGGACGGCACCACCCATTGCGTCGAAAAGCTCGGCTCGCCGACGCGCGCGTCGGTCAGCGTCACCGTGCGGCGCGAATTCTGCTCGGGCTCGACAGGGCGAATGCGCGGCGGCAGGTCCGGTCCGCGCTCCAGCTTGCCGTAAGACTTTTCCGCCAGCGCGCGCACCGTCTCGGCATCGACGTCGCCGGCCACCACGAGGATCGCGTTGTTGGGGCGATAATAGTGGTCGTAGAAGGTCAGCGCGTCGGCGCGGTCCAGCTTCTCGATCTCCTGTTTCCAGCCGATGACCGGGATGCGATAGGGCTGGTTCTGCCACAGCGTGGCGTCCACTTCCTCCTCCAGAAGGGAGCCCGGATCGTTGTCGACGCGGGCGCGGCGCTCTTCCAGGATGACGTCGCGCTCGGTGACGATGGTCTTGTCGTCGAGGATGAGGTTGCGCATCCGGTCGGCCTCGAACGCCATCATCTCGCCCAGCGCCGCAGGCGGCACGGTCTCATAGAAGGCAGTGTAGTCGTAGGAGGTGAAGGCGTTGTTGCTGCCGCCGATGGCCGCGATGGCCTTGTCGAAGGCGCCTTCCGGATAGGTCTTCGTCGCCTTGAACATCAGGTGCTCGAAGAAATGGGCGATGCCGGACTTGCCGGGCGGTTCGTCTGCGCTGCCCACCTTGTACCAGACCATATGGGTGACGATCGGCGCGCGGCGGTCGGGAATGACGACGACCTGCATGCCGTTGGCCAGCGTGAAATCGGTGATATCGGCCTGCCCGGCCTTCTGCTCGGCCGCCGCCGGAATGACGGAGCCTGCCACCAGCACCAGGACGACGAAGCAGGAGCGGAGCCGCGCGGCCAGCATTGTCATCGACGACTCCGGTGGAAAATCATTGCGAAACGATAGGTTGGGCGCAAAGGCGCGGGAAATGAATTATCCGTCATCTGCCCGGCAAACGCGGCCGAAGTCGGGCAAAGCGCCGTCATTCGGCCTCGATGAAGCGGATGACGGTTTCGCCGTAGCCGCGTTCGTCGATGATCGCGAAGCCGGTTCCCGGCTCGAACGGAGCGGAGGCCGCCTCCTCGACCACGCACAGGGCGCCGGGCGCCAGCCAGCCGCCGTCGGCGGCCGAGCGCAGCGCGCGCTCCCCCAGCCCCTTGCCGTATGGCGGATCGGCGAAGACCAGACCGAAAGACGCCATCGTGCCCGCTTCGCCCAATGCCGTGGCGTCGCGGCGGAAGATCTTGGTGCGGCCGGTGAGCCCGAAGGCCTCGACATTGGAGCGGATCAGGCCGCGGCCTTCGGCCGATTCCTCAATGAAGAGCGCAAAGCCAGCTCCCCGCGACAGCGCCTCCAGCCCCAGCGCGCCGGTGCCGGCGAACAGGTCGAGCACCCGCGCGCCCTCCAGCCGATCCGCGAAGCGATGCGCCAGCACGTTGAAGACGGCCTCGCGCGCGCGGTCGGTGGTCGGGCGGATGGAGTGATCGCGCGGCGTGGCCAACGGCCGTCCGCGCAAGGCGCCGCCAACGATGCGCATCAGCGCTTCTTCGGTCCGCCCGACTTCGGGCGTGGCCGATCGCCACCCGATCCGGAGCGAGGCGGCCGGGCGTTGCGCGGCTTGCGGTTTTCTTCGCCCTCGGCTTTCTTGCTTTGCGGCCTCGCCCCCGGCGCCATCCAGACATTGGCACGGCGCTGGCCAGGCGGGTCCATCGGGCGCTCATCGCGCTCGCGTTTGCCACCACGCGCCGGGCCACGGTCGGGACCCCGGTTGGGCTTGTCGGAGAAATCCCGGCCCGGCCTGCCGCCGAACCCGGATTTTTCGCCGAAGCCGCCTCGCTCCGGCCGGGTCGAAAGCTTGCCAAGCGCCTCGTCGCGGCTGTTTTCGCGGCGCTTGCGCGCCTTGATGAGCCCGCCTTCGCCGATCGGCTGGCGGTTGCCGTCGCGCATGGGCCGCGCGCGCTCGGGCTGCTCCGGCCTCGGCTCCGTCCGGCGCACCGGCTTGTTGGAGAAGGGCTTCAGCACGTCGGCCTCGAAATTCGCGCCGGACTCTTCGACCAGCCGCTCGCCGAGCTGTTCGCGCAGCGTGCGCCCCTTGATCTCCAGCACATGGCCTTCCGGCAGTTCGCCGAGCTGGAACGGCCCGTAGGAGATACGGATCAGCCGCGTCACGTCGAGGCCGAGCGCGCCGAGGATGTTCTTGACCTCACGGTTCTTGCCCTCGCGCAGGCCGATGGTCAGCCAGGCGTTGGTGCCCTGCGTGCGCTCCAGCGAGGCCTCGACCGCGCCGTAGAAGACACCGTCGACGGCGATGCCGTCCTTCAGACCGGCCAGAGCCTGCTCTTCCACTTTGCCGTGGACGCGGACGCGATAGCGGCGTAACCAGCCGGTGGCCGGCAGTTCCAGGACACGCGACAGGCCGCCGTCATTGGTCAGAAGCAGCAGGCCCTCGGTGTTGATGTCGAGCCGCCCGACCGTCATCAGCCGTGGCAGGTCGACCGGCAGGACGTCGAACACGGTCTTGCGCCCTTCCGGGTCGCGGTTGGTGGTCACCACGCCGGCCGGCTTGTGGAACAGGAACAGGCGCGTGCGCTCGACCGGCGGGATCTCCATGCCGTCGAGATGGATGACATCGCTTGCCAAGACGTTGAAGGCGGGCGTCTCGACGACCTTGCCATTCACCTTCACCCGGCCGGCGGCGATCAGTTCCTCGGCGTCGCGGCGCGAGGCGATGCCGGCGCGCGCCAGCCGCTTGGCGATGCGCTCGCCGCTTTCCTCGGCCGCATCCTCGATGCGCGGACGGGACCTGAAGCCGCCGGGCTTACGGTCACCGAAGTCACGCTTGGGGCGATCTTCGAAATCGCGCTTCGGGCGGTCGCCGAAGTCGCGCTTGGGCTCGTCGAAGCGAGCCTCCCGCTCTCCGCCTGCGGGCTTGTCGTACGGCTTGCGCGGCGGCCTCGGCCCGTCGGAGAATTGCCGCGGCGGACGTTCGCCGCGCACCGCATCGGTACCGCTACGCGCCGCGCTGCGCTCGAAACGGCCGGGGCGTGGACCGGACGGTCGCCTGTCGTCCCCTTCGCGCTTCTGGAACGGCTTGCGATCGCCGCGAAATCCGCCGCCTGCCCTTTCGCCTTCGGGGCGCTCGTCGCGTCGAAACGGGCGTCCCGTCCTTTCGCCGTCATTGCCGGCCGGACGCTCGCCGCGTGGCCTGAACGGCTTGCGCCCTTCATCGCGCTTTTCGTAGGGCTTGCCGCCCTCCCGCGTCCGGTAAGGCTTGTCGCCGGCGGACGAGCGCCGGTCATCGCCTTCGCGCTTCTGGTACGGTTTGCGGAAAGGCCGCGCTTGCGCCCCGCCTTCGGCCGCCGCATCCTTGCGGAAAGGACGCTCGCCGCCGAAGGCGCGCTGCGGCCGTTCGCCGGGCTCGCCGCTTCGCTCTTCGCGCGGCTTGTAGGGCTTGCGGTCGCGCTTGAAATCGCGCTCCGGCCCGCCGGCAGCCGTGCGCGGCTTGCCGAACTGCTTCTTGCCGCCGCCAAAGGCGGGCTTGCCGCCCTTGCCGGCGCCAGGGGAGCGCGGGCCGGAATGGCCTGCACCTGAGGGGCGTTGTCCGCCCGGCTTGCGGCCGCGCGGCGGTTTGTTGTCTCTATCGTCCATGGTCTTTGCCCGTTTGCGCGGCTAGATAACAGGATCGTCGCCGGGAGGCGAGGTTAATCGGGACCCGACAACGCGTGAAACGACCGAATTTCATGGCCCTGGCGCTGGAACAGGCAAAAGCGGCGGCGGCGCGCGGCGAAGTGCCGATCGGCGCCGTCGTCGCCCAGGGCGATAAGGTCGTCGCCTCGGCCGGCAACCGCACCCGCGAGCTCGCCGATCCGACCGCGCATGCCGAGATGCTGGCGATCCGCGAAGCCTGCCGCGCGCTTGCCAGCGAACGGCTCAACGGCTGCGACCTTTATGTGACGCTGGAGCCCTGCACCATGTGCGCGGGAGCCATCTCCTTCGCGCGCCTGCGGCGGCTCTACTTCGGCGCCGCCGACGACAAGGGCGGCGCGGTGACGAACGGCGTGCGCTTCTTCGCCCAGCCCACCTGCCACCACGTCCCGGACGTCTATGCCGGCCTGGGTGAAGTCGAATCGGCGGCAATGCTCAGGACATTCTTCGGCAGTCGGCGCTGACGAAAAGCCTCGCGGGGCCGTCTGCCCGACGGGCAGCGATCCTTACGCGACCGCCCTTACCAGGGCCACCAGTCGCCCCAGCTGCTCTTGCCCTTCGCCTCCGCCCTCAGGCGGCGCTCCTTCTTGTATTCGTCCTCGCCGATGTCGTCTTGCGGAGCATCGGCAGCGGGCTGGCGATAGGTCAGCGGCGGCTCGCTCAGATACTTTCGCGTCGTCGGATCGCCCTGCCTGCTCTCGGCCAGGCGGCGATTGATCTCGGCGCGGCGCGCCGTTCCGTTGCCGGAACTCTTCGTCGTGATCGAACCGGGGCCGTTCGTCACCTGCTGGGGCACTTCCGGTTTGGCCCCCATATCGTTGACGATCTGCGGATCGTAGTTGATATCGCCCCGATGCTCGGTGGCATAGTCACGCAAGCGCTGGCGTCGCTGCTCCGGCGACTCGGGCCACTGGGCGCTCGCCGTCTGGGTGATGCTGTCCTGCGGCTGCGGCAGCGATTCTTTCTGCCCCGGCGCCGGTTTCACCAGTTCGGGACGCGGCCTGTAGTCGATGTGCTCACGCTCCTGCGGCGCCAGCGAGAGGGCGCTGCTGAGGTCGCCGACGAGCTGTTCGCTGGCCGTCTTGTCGGTACCGTAGGTGGGCGAACTCATGCATCCGGCCAGTGCCAGCGCCGAGACGACAAGCGGCGCCACAAGAGCCGCGCGCCTGCAATGTCCGTGGTTCATGCCCAAATCCCACTCTCGCTCTCTGCCGTGCCGCCGTTGCCGACATCGTTCCCGCCCGCTCATCCAACGGAAATCCGGCGACAATTTGTCTTGCACGTTGTCCGGCACGGCTCGGGCGTGTTTATCTCAACAGCTAGCCGGGGGCAACGCACGGCCGGTCTTATCGATCCGGCCGTGACATTTGTGCACCGCCTACAGGCGGCCGAGCGCCTGCAGTTCGTGCAGCACCGCGGCGTCGCGGGCCGACACGTCAGGAAACGCCGGGTCGGAACCGACATCGTCGGTGTAGCGCCAGGACCGCGCGCATTTGCGCAGACCCTGATCCTCGGCCCGCTCGACCACCACGGCGACACCCTCGACGTCGTCGAGCCTGAAAGCATCGATGGGTGCGCCGTCATAGGAAAAGACGAGACCGCTGGTGATGGCGATCTCGGCCATGTCGACGCCGGCGAGTTCCTGTTCCAGCTTGCGGTCGCCGAGATAGACCACCGGCACGGCCTCCAGCGACGAGCCGATGCGCTTTTCGGCGCGCGCGATTTCCAGCGCTCCGGTAACGACACGCCGCATCTGCCTGACTTTACGCCATTTTCCGGCGAGCGCCTCGTTGCGCCACGTCGCCGGCACATCCGGCATCTGGTCGAGATGCAGCGACTGCGCATCGGGATGACGGTCCAGCCACGCCTCCTCGGTGGTGAACGGCAGGATCGGCGCCCACCATTTCGTCAGGCACTCGAACAGGTGGCGCACCACCTGCAAGGCGGCCTTGCGCTTCACGCTCGACGGCCCGTCGCAGTAGAGCGCGTCCTTGCGGATGTCGAAATAGAAGGCCGACAGGTCCACCACCATGAAATCGAGCAGCGACTTGGCGACACGCTTGAAGTCGAAGGCGTCGTAGCCGGCGCGCACGATCTCGTCCAATTCCGACAGGCGGTGAAGCATCAGCCGCTCAAGTTCGGGCATCTCGGCCAGCGGCACGTCCTCGCCCTCGTCGTGCGCCAGCGTGCCCAGCATCCAGCGGACCGTGTTGCGCAGCTTGCGATAGGCGTCGACATTGGTCTGGATCACCGATTTGCCGAGGCGCTGGTCTTCCCAATAGTCGGTGGTGGCGACCCACAGGCGCAGAATATCGGCGCCCGATTGCTTGATGACGTCCTGCGGGAACACCTGGTTGCCCAGCGATTTCGACATCTTGCGGCCGTCCTCTGCCATGGTGAAGCCATGGGTGATGACGGCGTTGTAGGGCGCCCTGCCGCGCGTGCCGCAGCTTTCCAGCAGCGAGGAATGGAACCAGCCGCGATGCTGGTCCGATCCTTCGAGATAGACGTCGGCCGGCCATTTCAGGTCAGGCCTGTCCTCCAGCGTGAAGGTGTGCGTGGAGCCGGAATCGAACCAGACGTCGAGGATGTCCTTGACCATGACCCAGGGTTCGTTGGCGCGGGAACCGAGGAAGCGCTCGCGCGCGCCGGCGGCGAACCAGGCGTCGGCGCCTTCCTTCTCGAAGGCTTCGACGATGCGGGCATTGACCGCCTCGTCCTTCAGGACGTTGCCGTCGGCGTCGGCGAAGACGGCGATCGGCACGCCCCAGGCGCGCTGGCGCGACAGCACCCAGTCCGGCCGCTCCTCGATCATCGCCCTCAACCGGGTTTGCCCGGCCGCCGGCACGAAGCGCGTGTCGTCGATGGCTTTCAGCGCGCGGTTGCGCAGGGTGTCGGATTCGCCAGAGGCAACCGCTTTCCCTTCCGTGGAAAGGCCGTACCCGCCCAGCGCCTTGTCCATGTAGACGAACCACTGCGGCGTGTTGCGGAAGATGATCGGCTTCTTGGAACGCCACGAATGCGGGTAGCTGTGCTTCAGCCGGCCGCGCGCGAACAGCGCGTTGCGGGCGATCAGTTCCTCGATGACGGCCTTGTTGGCGTCGCCCTTCTTGCCGTTGTCGTCGATGACGCGCGCCGGGCCGCCCTCGCGATCCGGGCCGAAGCCGGGCGCGTCCTTGGTGAAGTAACCGCCGTCGTCCACGGTGAACGGGATCGCCGGGTCGATGCCCCTGCCCTGCAACTCGCGGGCATGATCCATCCACGCCTCGAAGTCCTCGCGGCCATGGCCGGGCGCGGTGTGGACGAAACCGGTGCCGGCGTCGTCGGTAACGTGGTTGCCGGCAAGCATCGGAACGGCGAATTCGTAGCCACCGCCGAGCCCTTTGAAGGGGTGGGAAAGCGTAAGGCTTCC
The DNA here is from genome assembly GCF_004801285.1 of Ollibium composti. Lineage (GTDB taxonomy): Bacteria > Pseudomonadota > Alphaproteobacteria > Rhizobiales > Rhizobiaceae > Mesorhizobium > Mesorhizobium composti. Next base: position 459,014 of record NZ_SSNY01000003.1, on the reverse strand, counting down.
AAGTGCTTCGGCGGAAACGTCGCGAACCCTCCTCAGGGTTACCTTGGCCTTCTCGGCCGAGGGATCGGCCAGAGCGTCGGCGAAGATCAGTTTCTCACCCGGCTGCGGCCCGAAATCGTTCTCGGCCGCCGTGACTTCATAAAGGCCGTAGGCGATGCGCGGGGAATAGGCCACCGCGCGGTTGCCGGGGATCGTCCACGGCGTGGTCGTCCAGATGACGACGGACGAGCCAACGAAGTCGCCGGAGCCACCGGCCACCGGGAACTTCACCCAGATCGTGTCGCTCTCGTAGTCGTGGTACTCGATCTCGGCCTCGGCCAACGCGGTGCGTTCCACCACGGACCACATGACCGGCTTGGAACCGCGATAGAGCTGGCCGCTGGCGGCGAATTTCAGCAGCTCGCCGGCGATGCGCGCCTCGGCGTGGTAGCTCATCGTCAGGTACGGGTTCTTGAAATCGCCGATGACGCCGAGCCGCTGGAACTCGTCGCCCTGCACCTTGATCCAGTGCTCGGCATAGGCGCGGCATTCGCGGCGGAACTCGATCATCGCCGCCGGGTCGGTGAGGTCCGGCTTGGCCTTTCCCTTGGAGCGGTAGTTCTCCTCCTCGATCTTCCATTCGATCGGCAGACCGTGGCAATCCCAGCCCGGCACGTAATTGGCGTCGTAGCCGCGCATCTGGAAGGAGCGGTTGATGATGTCCTTGAGGATCTTGTTCAGCGCGTGGCCGATATGGATGTTGCCGTTGGCGTAGGGCGGGCCGTCATGCAGCACGTATTTCGGCCGGCCGGCGGAGGTCTCGCGCAGGCGCCGGTAGAGATCCATGTCCTGCCAGCGCCTGACCAGCAGCGGCTCCTTCTCCGGCAGGCCGGCACGCATCGGAAACTGCGTCTGCGGCAGGTAAAGCGTTTTGGAATAGTCGATCGTGTCGGCGGTATCGGTCATCGGTCTGCCATATGCGTTGGCCCAAAGGCCGCGAAAAAGCCCGGGGCGTTGAACTATCATGTTCTGGAAAAAGCGCGAGGGGTTCGTCGCGCGAAAAATCCCGGCGGCTCCGGCGGCGTCTCAGGTCTATGACCCTTAGGCCGCCCGGAACACCGGGCCGGTAATTCGTATCGCGATGGCACGCCGGAACGTCATGGGCCGGCTTCTAGCGGATGAAACGGCCGGAATAAAGCCGTCACATCGAGAAATCGAAACGATAGGAGGTCGAGACACCGATCATGAACTGGTCGGGCGAGCCGCGCTCCTTCACCAGGCTGGAATCGGCCGCCGGCCCCATCAGGCGGGAATATTCGCCGAACAGGCTCGCCGTCATCGGGTCGGTGACCTTCCAGGTGATGGCGCCGCCGACGCCGACCAATTTCAGCCCGCTGCCCGGGTGATACTCGCTGAGACCGGAAGCAGCCGATTCCGCCGCGTCGACGCCGTAATAGGCATCGAAATACTTTGCCGTCGCCAGCGACAGGCGCGGACCGCCGGAAATACGGACGTCCGGCGTGACGTCGTAAAAGGCGTCGGCGGCGAAATCGGCGACGACGCCGCTATGGGAGCGGATGCCGTGGCGGACTTCGGAGCGCACCCGCATCCAGTCGGTGGGATAGAACTCGAAGAAGCCGCCGGCCTCGCCGCCCCACTTCACCGGCTCCAGCCCCTTGAGTTTGTCGGCGGAGTTGTCGCGCCCCCACAGGAACTTGCCGGTCAGGCCGGCGCGCACATGGCCGTCGTCGACCAGCGCCAGCGATATGTTGTCGTTGCGCGAGGAGAAACGCGCCTCGGGGCCGGCCTTGCCGAGCGAAATGATCGGCTGGGCGCTGAGAAGATACTTCTTGCCGCCCTCGAAATTCGGCGCGACGAGTCCGGTCACGCCGACGGTCAGATACCAGTCGCCGGAAAGCCAGCCGGATGCCCCCTCGCCCGCCCCGGCTGCCGCCGGCGCCATCAAAAGCAGAGCCGAGGCCGCAGCCACCATCGAAGAACGAGTCATTCTGGCACCTTACGCACAACTTGCCGTTGACGGAAGCCTTGCCTCGGATTCCGTAAAATTTGATTTAATTCCCCTCGATCCACGGGAACTGGCCGCCGCGAACTTGCCCATGGACGCCGACCACAACCGGCGCTAGCTTTTCAGCCGTGGTTCAACTTCCTGCGGCGGAGACTGGAACGATGACACTGCAAGGCGACTCCCTGAAAAAAGCCATCGGCGAAACCCGCGACAAATGGGGCTGGTTCATCGCGCTCGGCGTGCTGCTGCTCATCTTCGGCGGCATCGCCTTCGGAAACCTGTTCATCGCCACGGTGGCCTCGGTCTACATGATCGGCTGGCTCATGCTGTTCGCCGGCGCGATCGAGATCGTCCATTCGTTCGGCGTGAAGACGTGGGGACGGTTCTTCTACTGGTTCCTGTCCGGCCTGCTTTACGCCGTGGCCGGCTTCTTCGCCTTCTACAATCCACTGCTCGCCTCGACGGTGTTCACATTCCTGCTGGCGGTCGCGCTGATCGCCGCAGGGCTGCTTCGGGTCTGGGTCGGCTACCAGCACTGGTCGGAAAAGGGTTCCGGCTGGATCGTCACCGCCGGCGTGGTCACCGCGCTGGCCGGCCTGGTCATCGCCATGCACTGGCCGGTCAACAGCCTGTGGGTGCTCGGCCTGTTCCTGGCCATCGACCTGGTGTTCCAGGGCTGGACCTTCATCGCCTTCGGCCTGGCGTTGAAGAAGGCGATCTAAAAGGTAATTTTCCCGTCGAGTTCCGACAACGGGCGCACCCCTGAAAGCAGCGCCCGCGCTTCCGCGTCGTCGCGCTTCATTTGGGCGACCAGCGCATCCAACCCGTCGAACTTCTCTTCGCCGCGCAGCCAGCCGAACAGCGACACCGCGCACGTCTCGCCATAGAGATCGCCGGAGAAATCGAACAGGAAGGTTTCCAGAAGCGGCGCGCCGTTGTCGTCGACGGTCGGGCGGCGGCCGAAATTGGCCACGCCATCGTGCAGCGTGCCGTCGGCGCGGCGGAAGCGCACCGCATAGATGCCGTGCCGCAGGGCCGTATCGGCGGGCAAAGCCATATTCGCGGTCGGAAAGCCGAGCGTGCGGCCAAGCTGCTGGCCGCCGACGACCTCGGCCTCGACGGTGAAACGATAACCCAGCAGGCCGGCGGCCTCGGCCACGTCTCCTTCGGTGAGCAGCTTGCGGATGCGGCTCGACGAAATCACGTCCGTGCCCTCGTCACGAAAGGCGTCCACCAGCGTCACGCCGAAGCCGTGCCGCTCGCCCGCTTCCATGAGGTAGGCCGGCCCGCCCTGGCGGTCCTTGCCGAAATGGAAATCGAAGCCGGTGACGACATGGGTGACGCCGAGGCACCGCTCCAGCACGTCGGTGATGAAGGTTTCGGGCGACTGCGCGGCGAAGGCGCGCGTGAACGCCTGCTCGACCATGGCATCGAAGCCGAGCAGCGACAGCAGCCGCGCCTTCATCGGCGGCGGCGTCAGCACGAACAGCGGCTGGTCCGGCCGGAACACTTTTCGCGGATGCGGCTCGAAGGTCAGCACCAGGGCCGGCACGCCGCGCCGCGCCGCTTCCTCCAGCGCCCGGCCGAGGACGGCCTGGTGGCCGCGATGGACGCCGTCGAAATTGCCGATGGCGACGACACCGCCGCGCAGATGCTGCGGCAGCGGCGCATCGGCCGGAAGATGCGTGAACGAGCCTGCCATGGACGGCCTACCGCAGCTTTGGCATGATCGCCACCGGACGGTAGCCGCCATGCGTTTCCAGGAAGGCGGCAAGGCGCACGGGATCGGGCGCCGACGGCTCGCCGTATTCGCGCGCGTGCAGGCCGCCGGAGACGTAGAGCACGTCGAAGCCGTTGTCGGCGGCGCCCTTCACATCCGTCATCATACCGTCGCCGATTGCCAGCACTTCGCCGCGCGCAAGCTCGCGGCCGAGCACCTCGCCGGCCACCCTCAGCGCGACGTCGTAGATCGGCGCGTGCGGCTTGCCGGCGATCAGGGTACGGCCGCCCAGTTGGGCATAGTCGCGGGTAATCGCGCCGGCGCACCAGATCAGCCGCTCGCCCCGTTCCACCGCGATATCGGGGTTGGCGCAGATGAACGGCAGGTTCCTCGCCCGCAACCGCATGAGCAGGTCACGATAATCTTCCGGCGTCTCGGTTTCGTCGTCGTAGAGGCCGGTGCAGACGGCAGCCTGCGCCTCGAACTCCTCGACCAGTTCGACGTCGAGCCCGTCATAGAGGCTGAAATCCCGCTCGGGGCCGATATGCAGCACCTTGCGCGGCCCCTGGGCGATCAGGTCGCGGGTGACGTCACCGGACGAGACGACGCGGTCGAAGGCCTCAGTCGGAAAGCCGATGGCGCGGATCTGGGCCGCCACGTCGGCGCTGCGCCGCGGCGAATTGGTGATGAGCACGACCGCCAGCCCGGCCCCACGCGCGCGCTGCAAGGCGGCGGCGGCAGCCGGAAAATGCGTCTCGCCGTTGTGGACCACGCCCCAGACGTCGCACAGCAGCGCCGCATAGCGGGGGCTGAGCGCATCGAGAGAACCGATCGTTTCGGGCAACTGCGCCATACCGCGTCCCATGCGCCATGCTTCCGGATAGTGCCGGCGGACGGCCGGCAGCCCGAATTAACCGAAGCTTTCCATCCTGTCACCAGCTTTCGCCCCGCGCATCGCGATACAGCCGAACCGGTGCGAGGCGATCCGCATGCGACAGGGTTAACGAAGGTGCAACGGCGCGTTCAGCTTTACCGGCATTTCAGGAACCTGAAATTTAAGGTTTTCTGCGATGTTACCGCCATCGCGTGGGTGGCGGGATCAAAATCATGTTGCGCAGTTTCTGGAAAGATCGGCGAGGCAACTTCGGCATGCTGACGGCCTTTGCCCTGGTTCCCATCATGGGTGCGGTGGCGCTGGCGGTCGATTACACCGGCATGGTGCGTGAAAAACAGGATACGCTGAACGCGCTCGACGCCGCAGGCATCGCCACGGCCCGCTACATTTCGTCGGGCGCCTCCGATGATGAGGCGATCACCTACGCCAACGATTTCTTCATGGCCAACCTCAGCGCCGTGCCCCCCTCCAACGTCAAGCTGAACGTGCTCCTGCCGAGGGACAATACCGGCGGCGGCACGCTGAAACTGACGGCCACGCTGAAATACGACCCCTATTTCCTGCCTGTCGCCGCCATGCTCGTCGGCCAGGACAGCAAGGCGCTTACGTTCGACGCGAGTTCCGAAATCCAGCTGAAGAACACGGTCGAGGTCGCGCTGGTGCTCGATAATTCGGGTTCCATGGACTATTACGGCACCGGCTCGGGCAAGAAGCGCATCGATCTCCTGAAAGCCGCCGCCAAGCAACTGATCTCCACGCTGGCCGGACAGGCCGCGATGATCAAGCAGGTGGCGGAGCCCGTCCGGTTCGGGGTGGTGCCGTTCTCGGCCTCGGTCAATGTCGGTCCCGACAATTATTACGTGAAAAAGGCGACATGGCTCGATCTCGACGGCATCTCGCCGATCCACCACGAGAACTTCGACTGGACGAGCTTCGGCAACAGCAACAACACATCCAACCGCAGGGTCATCAAGAACGCTGTCACCGGCATCTACGAAAAAAAGGGGTCGGACTGGGGGACGGACCAGGTCGACACGAAGGTGACGCGCTTCACCCTGTTCGACGAGATGAAATACTACACCGACAGCAACCAGACGAAAAAGGCCCCCTATTCATCCTGGGCCGGCTGCGTCGAGCAGCGCCCCAGCCCCTATGACGTCAACGACGCGCCGGCAAACCCGTCCAACCCCGCCACGATGTTCGTGCCGATGTTCGCTCCCGACCAGGTCACCGGCGACTACAACGACTGGTTCCTCTACGAGCGGAACAGCAAAAAATATTACTGGAACGACATCTCGACCAACAGCTCCGCGCGTGTCCGACAAGCCTATATGCCGAAATATTTCGACCTGCCGACCATCGGCTACGTCGCGCCCTACAGGACGCAGCCCGCCGGCATGGACGCCGGCCCGAACGCCAGTTGTTCCACGCAGCCCATCACGCCGCTTACGGACGTGACCAACGTGGCGGGCATGACCAAGGTCAAGGACGCCATCGACGCCATGGAGCCGCAGGGAGCCACCAGCGTCGGCAGCGGCCTGGCCTGGGGCTGGCGTGTCGTCTCCAGCGGAGCGCCCTTCACAGAGGGCCGGCCCGAGACGGAGAAAGGCAACGACAAGGTCGTCATCGTGCTGACCGACGGCGCCAACACCTACTACACGCCGGACTCCCTGCGGTGGGGCTCCGACAGCGCCGGCACCAAATCCACCTACGCGGACTACGGCTTCATGGCTCCCTACAACGCCGACAGCCGATACTCGCCCCGCATGTTTCTCAACACCAGCAGCAACGTCGTGAAAAGCGGCAGCGGCGCCTTTGACAACAGCAATTACACCAAGGCCATGAACGAGCAGATGGCGACGTTGTGCCAGAATGCCAAGGATTCCAAGATCCTCATCATGACGGTGTCGCTGGACATCGATCCTAGCAAACTCTCCAGCGCAAGCGAGAGGGCGGCGGCGCAATCGCAGATCGACGGCCTGAAGTCGTGCGCTTCCGAGTCCCGCTACCGCAAGGATCCCGACGATCCGTCGAAGCCGGCAAAGCTCTACTGGAATGCCACCGGCGCGGACCTTTCCGACAAGTTCAAGGAAATCGCCGACGAGCTTTCCAACCTGCGCATCGTCGGCTGACAAGGCAGACCGACCAATCCTTTGCCATACGAAGGCCGGCCCGGTTGAACGGGCCGGCCTTTCTGCTTTCGGCGAACTAGCCTACATCGGCCGCCGAACCGGCTGGCCGCGTTCCGGTTCGACGACCTTGCGATAAAGATGCCAGGTGGCGTGGCCGAGGATCGGCACGATGACCGCCAGCCCGGCGAACAGCGGGATGGAGCCGATCACCAGGAGAACGGCGACCGTCAGCCCCCAGACCGCCATCGGCCCCGGATTGGCGATCACCGCCCGCGCCGACGTCTCAATAGCGGCCACCGCACCGACATCGCGGTCGAGCATGAGGGGAAAGGCGACCACGGTTGTCGCCAGCACCACGATGGCGAAGACGAGCCCGGCGGCATTGCCGAGCAACATCAGCCGCCAGCCCCGCTCCGTCGTCAGAATCTCGTTGAGGAAGCCCGTCATCGAGGCCGGCGCGGTGTCGCCGTACAGGTTCGTATAGATGGATTGCGCGGTGAACAGCCACAGCAGGAACATCACCACCAGCAAGGCGCCGATGACGGCGATTGACGGCAGTGCCGGCGAATGGCGCACATCCAGCGCATGGTGCCAGTTCGAATTCATGCCGAGTTCGCGCCGCCGGCTGATCTCGTAGAGGCCGATCGCGGCGAACGGGCCGACCAGGGCGAAACCGGTCATCAGCGGATAGACGAGATGGATAGCGTTGGAGCCCGTCGACCACTGGGTCAGGATCAGGCCGACGATCGGGTAGATCAGGCACAGGAACACGTAATGCGAGGGCTTGGCCCAGAAATCCTGGGCTCCCAGCCGGAGCGCGTCCCAGAGATCGGCGACATGAATGCGACGCACGACGGGCTGAACACGCATGCCGCGCGCGTCCGCCATGACATGAAAGCTGGTCATAACCATCCTCCCGATGCTGCGGGGACGGTCACCGCCATGGTGGCCGCCCGAGGCTGCCACTTGCTGAACAGGAAGAATGATAGCCGATTGGAGGCGGCTTGTCGTGCCTTTCGGCCCGACTGACGATCACAACATGGTAAGAAGCGAAAGAAGAATGGTGGGCGATGTAGGGATTGAACCTACGACCCCACCCGTGTGAAGGGTGTGCTCTCCCGCTGAGCTAATCGCCCGCCCGCGGCCCGAAGGCCGAAGCGCGCCGCGATATAAGGGAGGGCAGCTGCTTAAGTCAACACCTCCGAGCCGGTCTGGAAATTCTGTTCCTGCGGCCGTCGGGCGACTTGCCGGAGCGAATTTCGGAACGGGCTCTCAGCTAGTCGGCGCACGCACCTCTGCGGTGGCGTCGATGGCCTGCTGGAGCTTCGCGTCGCGGCCGTAGATGTCTGGGAAATACTCCACCTTGCCCGACATGGTCGGCCATGCGGTGAAATAGGCGACGTAGACCGGCACGTTGCGCGTCACCTTCTCCTCCGAATGCCCGCCCTTCAGCTTGTCGGCGATGTAGTCGACGCTCTTGCCGAGCACGGCGGCGGCCATGCCGCGCGGGTCCTCCAACCGCACGCAGCCATGGCTGAAGGCGCGCACGTCCCTTTTGAAGAAGGACTTCTGCGGCGTGTCGTGCATGTAGATGGCGAACTTGTTGGGGAACAGGATCTTCAGTTCGCCCAAGGCGTTGGCCTCACCCGGCTGCTGGCGCACATTGTAGGGAACCTTGGCGCCGTAAGCGCCCCAGTTGATCGCCGAGGAAGGAATGCGCTTGCCGCGCGAATCGGTCACCTCGTAGCCGGCGCGGTCCAGATAGCCCGGATCGGAACGCAGCTTGGGCAGCATCTCGTTGACGATGATGGACTGCGGCACGCCCCAATAGGGGTGGTAGTTCACGGTCTTGATGGTGTCGTAGAAGAACGCCGTCTGGTTGGTCACCTTGCCGATGACGGCGCGCATCTTGAGCTTTTCCTCGCCGCCTTCGATGTAGGAAGCGGTGAAGGCGGGCTGGTTGATGAAGACGCGCGGACTGCCGAGGTCGGAGGGCATCCAGCGCAGTTCCTCCAGCGCATACTGCACCTTGGCCAGCCGGTCGGCCTTCGAGCTGCCGGCCAGCGCCTCCACCGTGCGCGGCCCGATGACGCCGTCGGGTTTCAGGCCGGCCTTCTTCTGCGCCGCCTCGATGACGGGCACCAGTTCGGGAGCGTAGGTTTCGCTGCCTACCAGCCGCGACAGGGTCTCGCCGTAGGCGCCGCCCATGTCGTCGTCGAGATCGCGCGCGATCAGCGTCAAGAGCTTCGGCAGCTCGGCGCTCGTCTCGCCCGGCTTCAGCAGCAGCTTCGGGTCGACGACGATCTCGTTCTCCTCGCTGGCGCGCAGGCCTTCGAGTTCGGTGCGCAGCGCCTGGTATTCCGGGTTCTGCGGATGGCGCGATTCGAGGTAGGTCTGCACCTGTGTGGTATGGGAGAGCGCCTGGAGCGTCGCCACCATATCGAGCGGCTTGTCCGGGAAGTCGTAATAGCCGGAAGAAATCCGGTTGGGGTCGATGCGGCCGTCCTGGGCATCGTGGATGTAGCGCAGCACCCGCGCCGACAGCGCCATCTCGAAGCGAATCAGCTCGTTGGCGCGCGCGGCGGCATCGCCGGCCGTCTGTGCCGCGGGTGGCAGGTCCACCGTGTAGTCGGCGGGCGAAAGGCCGTAGCTCGCCGCGTCGTTGAGGACGCGAAGCGCCTCGGCGGCGCGCGCGTTCGGCTCCGTGCCCGTCACCCAGATGAAGTCCGGGTTGGCGGAGTAATAAGAAACCAGCGCCTTGGCGATGCCCGATTCGGCGAACAGCTCATAGCCGTCCAGCCCCGCCAGCGCCTGGCGGAATGCGGCGCCGTCCGGCTGGGGCTGGAACGCGGCGGCCTGCGGCGTGGCGTCGGCGGTTGTCGCTCCGGTCGTCTGCGGCGTGGCCAGAGCAGCGAAATCGACGCGCACCAGTCGGTCGGGCTTGTAGGTGTTGTAGCTGGGCGCCGAGATCCGGGCGGGAGCGACCTTGGGCGCCCGTTTCGGCGGCGGCGGGAATTCCCCCTTGAGCGGCTTTTCGTGCCGCACCGGACCGCCGAACAGCATATCGAGGAAGGTCTGCGCACCCGCCTGCGGCACGCCCAGCGCCAGCGTCGCGGCCAGCGCGGTCGCGGGCACAAGCACGCTCGTCTTCCAGAAAACCTTCATGGATCACCCTCTCCGACATTCTGCCGGATCCCGTTCCGCCGGCTCTACGATCTCGCCAAGGGAATGGCGGATGTGTGGCGCGACTATATCGATTCAACCCGATTTGGTTAAGCTTCGGTGAACTTTCCCCTCCGATACCACTTGCGGTGTCACCCTATCGCGACAACCGCCGGGAGCAGGACGCGCGCCGCAGCTGCGCCGCGGCGATGCCGCGATTGCAATGGCGACGGCGGCGGCTTTATGTCATCAATCCGTTCTGGCCGCATGAACGGAGTCCAGACGGACACAGGCCAGACGGACGGAGGATTGCGTGAAGAAGGGCTATCGCGAACTGCTCGACGAGGCGAATGCCGAGATCGAAGCCATTTCCCCGGAAGAGGCCGCCGCCTTGCTGGATGACGAGGAGACGGTCTTCGTCGACCTGCGCGATCCACGCGAGGTGGAGCGCGAGGGGCGGATGCCCGGCGCCCAGTCCTGCCCGCGCGGCATGCTGGAATTCTGGATCGACCCCGAAAGCCCCTATCACAAGGCGGTCTTCTCCTCCGGCAAGAGCTTCGTCTTCTTCTGCGCCGGCGGCTGGCGCTCGGCGCTGGCGACAAAGACGGCGCAGGACATGGGGCTGGAGCCGGTCAAGCACATCCTCGGCGGTTTCGGCGCCTGGAAAGCCGCCGGCCTGCCGGTCGAATCCGGCGAACGGAAGAAGTAGCAGCCCTCAGCACAGATGCGCGGGCTGCTCCTGCCGCAGCACGAACTCGACGACGCGCCGCACGACGTTGCTGTCGGCAAGGATGCGGCGGTGACCCAGCCCGTCGGCCCAGTGCAGGCGCACGTGATCGCCGGCACCGGCGTAGAGCTCGGCATGCGCCGCCGCCACCTCGCGGTCGTCCCTGGCATGCACCACCAGCGTCGGCAGCCGCGCGGCGTCCAGTTGCCGGGCGCCGGTATAGTCGCTCAGCGGATGGCCGGCGATGCGTTTGACGATATCGGCCATCTTCGCCTGTGCGCGCGGCCCGACGTTCAGCATATGGCTGAAATCCGAGAACAGCACCGGCAGCGAGCTCGGCGCCGCGATCAGCACCAGCCGGCCGGCGGCCAGCGGCGCTATGCCAGCGACCGAGCCGGCCACAGCGTTGGCGGCGATGGCGCCGCCGAAGGAATGGCCGACGATCGCCGAAAAAGGCCCGAACCAGTCGCCCGCCGCCCTCACCGCCTCCACCGCGATGGCGAGGTTCAGGCGGCGGCCGCGCGACTGGCCGTGGCCCGGCAGGTCGAGCGAGACGACGCGATAGCCGGCATCACGGAAGCCGGAGATCAGCGCGCGCATATATTCGGTGCGCGAGCGCCAGCCGTGAACGACGAGCACGGTGCCGAGCGGTTCGTCGTTCGGCGGATCGCCGGGCTCGGGCCTGAACTCGTGGACGGCGACGCAGCCGCCGCTTTTCGTCGTCAGCCGGTGGTGGCGGGCATCGGCCATGAAATCCGCTGCCTGCGCGACGGCGCGCCGCTCGCCCGGCGTCGGGCGGTTGACGTTCGGCGTACGGCAGAACAATTCAAAGGCGGCCCTCCCGGCCAGCGAAGGCGCCACACGCTCGGCCGCGCCGAAGACGGCGCGGGTGACCTTCAAAGCAAAGGGTGCCATAGTAACGACCAGTCAAACGGTTCAAGTGTGAACATGATAGTTCAAAGATGAACAAACTGCAATCGCCCGCCGTCCATCCTGCTGACACGGAACCGCCGTGGGACAACCCGCGCTTCCGCAACTGGGTCGCGGTGGCGCGGGCCTGCCATGCGCTCGAACGGGCGCTGGCTACGAAACTAGCGCCGCTCGGCCTGAAGCCGGCGCAGCTCGACGTGCTGATGAACCTGCACCGGCATCCTGGCATGTCGCAGCACGACCTTGCCCGCCGGCTGCTGGTCGGCCGTTCCAACATCACCATGCTGTTGCCGCAGCTCGAGACGCGCGGCCTGCTGAGACGCGAGGGCGACGAGAAGGACAAGCGCATCCTGCGCCTGACCCTGACGGCCGAAGGCGAGGCGCTGCTCACCGAGGCGCTCAAGGTGCACACGGCGCTGATCGAGGTGGCGATGGGGCAATCGACGCCGGAGCAATGCGACATGATCGGCGACCAGATGCGCAAGATCGCCGAAGTGGTGAAGGCGGGCTGAGCGGCTTCTTCCTTCTCCCCGTTCACGGGGAGAAGGTGGCCCGAAGGGCCGGATGAGGGGCGGCACGAACGTTTCGGAAGTCGGCGCTGCCCCTCACCTGCCTACCGGCATCCTCTCCCCGTAAACGGGGCGAGGAACCCTTTACCCCCACCCCTAACCCTTCCCCGCAAGGGGGACGGAGACGCCGACGCCGCCGTTTCAGCCGGAGATTGGAGCGCTATAGCAGCGCCGCAAAGTTCCCCTCCCCCTTGCGGGGAAGGGTTAGGGGTGGGGGTTAGCGACGGTCGAGGTCGAGGAAAACTCCATATGCGATAGCCCTCCCCGCAAACGGGGCGAGGAAAGGCATTCTCACCACATCGATTTCTTCGCCCGCTCCGGCCATTCCTGATCGTAGGCCGCGCCGTCGATACCGGCGCGGCTGGCGACTTCGAGGATGCGGCCGGGCGTCGGCAGGGATTTCGGGTCGACGTGCCTTTCGGCGTTCCACAGTTCCGAGCGGTGGATCGCCCTTGCGCACTGGAAGTAGACCTTTTCCACCGCGACGACGAGAACGGAGCGCGCCGGCTTGCCTTCCACGGCAAAGGAGCCGCACAGGTCCGCGTCGATCGAGATCCGGGCGCGGCCGTTGACCCGCAACGTCGTGCCGGAGCCCGGCACCAAAAACAGCAGGCCGACGCGTGGGTCCTCGATGATGTTTTTCAGCGAATCGGCCCGGTTGTTGCCGCGGCGGTCGGGCATCATGAGTGTGTGCGGATCGACGATCCGCGTGAAGCCGGGGCGATCGCCGCGCGGCGAGCAGTCGAACCCTTCCGGCCCACCGGTCGCCAGCGCGACGAACGGCGACGCCTCGATGAAGGCGGCGTATTCGGGAATGATGTGGTCAAGCTCCTTGACCAGCGACGCCTCGCCCGGTTGGCCGTAGAGCGCTTCGAGCTGTTCGACCGTGGTGACGAGGCCTGAAACCTCCGAAGGATTATCCACGCGAAAGCCCCTTCTCTTCCAGTTCATCGAGATAGCCCTGCCAGCGCTCCGCCTTTTCGATGCCGAGCGTGGCGAGATAGGCCCAGGTGAAGATGCCGGTGTCGTGGAAATCGTCGAAGGTGATGCGCACCGCGTAGTTGCCGACCGGCTCGACCTTGAGGATCGTCACATTGCGCTTGTTCGGCACGGTGACGCGCTGCTCGGGCGAATGGCCCTGCACTTCCGCCGAGGGCGAGAGCACGCGCAGCATCTCGGCCGGCAGTTCGAACGGGGCGTGGCCGGGAAAGGTCACGGTCAGGAGCTTGCGGTCCTTGGAAACGCGGAGTTCGCTGGGAGCGGCCATGATCTGTCCTGTGCTGTCCGTGGATTGGCTTACGCCGATTTCATCCGGTGCAAAAGGCGCTCATCGCTCCGCCGCAAACAGCATGAAGGTCGGCCGCTGACGCTCCTGCGCAAGCGCCGGATCGGCTTCGACCTGAGCGTCGCTCGGGCCCCATTCCTCCAGATGGGTCAGCGTGAAGCCGGCCTCCTTCAGAAGCCGCACATAGGTGCCGATGGTGCGATGCTGCTTGACCACGCCGGGCGCGAACCAGTTCGTCACGCGCGGCCCCTCGACCAGATAGTCGTCCACCGGCCACACCGGGCGGCCGTCGGCTCCCGTCACCCAGTTCGGCCGCGACGGCGCCGTCAGCAGCGGATGTTCGGCGGAAAAGACCAGCCGGCCGCCGGGCCGCAGCGCCGCATGCGCGATCTTCAGGAGTCGGCCGAGTTCGACGACATAGTGGAAGGCAAGCGAGGAGTAGACGAGATCGCAGGACGCCGCCGGCAGTGACAGGTCTTCCAGATCGGCGCGCTGGTAGCGGATCGCCGGATCACGCGTTTCCCGGCGCGCGCGTTCCAGCATGTTTTCGGACACGTCGACGCCGAGCACGTCCGCTGCCCCCTGCCCGCGCGCCCAGCGGCAGAACCAGCCGAAACCGCAGCCGAGGTCGACGACGCTCCTGCCCTCCAGCGGCGGCAGCAAGGCGCGCAGCGAGGCCCATTCGGGCGCGCCGTCCAGCCCCTTCACCGAGCGCGGGAGAGCACTGTAGCCGTCGAAGAATTCAGGATCGTCGTAAATATTCTGCGTCATGATCTTGTTTTTCCGTGTAAATCGCCGCGAGGAACGGCGGCCGACCGGGTGACGTCGTTTCCGGGATATGACGAAAGATCGAGGCCGTCTATCTTGAACGGCGCGCTGGATCGTATCACATAGTCATATATAACGATGCACCAGTGCGTGGGCAGTTTTTGGCAAAACCGCCCCATGCGAGGAACGGAAACGAAGCATGGACATGATCGATCCTTTCGGCCGCACGATCAGCTATCTGCGCGTCTCGGTGACCGATCGCTGCGATTTCCGCTGCACCTACTGCATGGCCGAGAACATGACGTTCCTGCCGAAGAAGGACCTTCTGTCGCTGGAAGAACTCGACCGGCTGTGCTCGGTCTTCATCGAAAAGGGCGTCAGGAAGCTCAGGCTCACCGGCGGCGAGCCGCTGGTGCGCAAGAACGTCATGCATCTGGTGCATGAGTTGTCGCGGCACCTGAAAAGCGGCGCGCTGGAAGAACTGACGCTGACCACCAACGGTTCGCAGTTGTCGCGCTTCGCCGGCGAACTGGCCGATTGCGGGGTCAGGCGCATCAACGTGTCGCTCGACACGCTCGACCCGGAAAAATTCCACACCATCACCCGCTGGGGCCATATCGAAAAGGTGCTCGCCGGCATCGACGCGGCCCTTGCCGCCGGCATCAAGGTCAAGCTCAACGCGGTGGCGCTGAAAGGCTTCAACGACGCCGAACTGCCCGACATGCTGCGCTGGGCGCACGGCCGCGGCATGGACATGACCGTCATCGAGACCATGCCGATGGGCGAGATCGATGAGGATCGCACGGACCAGTACCTGCCGCTGTCGCTTCTGCGGGCACAGTTGGAACGGCAATTCACCCTCACCGACATCCCCTACAAGACCGGCGGCCCGGCACGCTATGTCGAGGTCACCGAGACCGGCGGGCGGCTCGGCTTCATCACGCCGATGACGCATAATTTCTGCGAAAGCTGCAACCGCGTCAGGCTCACCTGCACGGGCACGCTCTATATGTGCCTCGGCCAGGAAGACGCCGCCGACCTGCGCGGGCCGCTGCGCGCCTCGGAAGGCAACGAGCTTGTGGCGCAGGCCATCGACGAGGCGATCGGCCGCAAGCCCAAGGGCCACGACTTCATCATCGACCGGCGCACCAACCGCCCTTCCGTTTCCCGTCATATGAGCGTCACCGGCGGCTGATTTTCGCGATCAGCCCTCCCCTTGCTGCATCCCTGATAAATTTAGCTGCTACAGGGCGGCCCCGCCTCCTTGACTCGCAAAGATGGCCGGCCTATCTCACCGGCACGTTAGCACTCACCCATGGCGAGTGCTAACCATGTCCGGTCCGGCCGGACGGAGGAAATCCTTTCTCACGTTCTCATTCGAGGAAAGCAAATGGCAAAGTCGAAGTTCCGCCCGCTGCATGACCGCGTGGTGGTGAAGCGCGTCGATTCCGAAGAGAAGACCAAGGGCGGCATCATCATCCCCGATACCGCCAAGGAGAAGCCGCAGGAAGGCGAAGTCGTCGCCGTCGGTTCCGGCGCCCGCGACGAGGCCGGCAAGCTGGTCCCGCTGGACGTCAAGGCCGGCGACCGCGTCCTGTTCGGCAAGTGGTCGGGCACAGAGGTGAAGCTCGACGGTCAGGACCTTCTGATCATGAAGGAATCCGACATCATGGGCATCATCGGCTGATCGGCCGAAGCCCTTTCTTCACAACGCCAAACGCAATTTCGGATCTGAAGATCCAGGAGTACAGATATGGCTGCCAAAGAAGTAAAATTCTCCCGTGATGCCCGCGAGCGCATGCTGCGCGGCGTCAACATCCTCGCCGACGCGGTGAAGGTCACGCTCGGCCCCAAGGGCCGCAACGTCGTCATCGACAAGTCGTTCGGCGCCCCGCGCATCACCAAGGACGGCGTCACCGTCGCCAAGGAGATCGAGCTGGAAGACAAGTTCGAGAACATGGGCGCGCAGATGGTTCGTGAGGTCGCTTCCAAGACCAACGACATCGCCGGCGACGGCACCACCACCGCCACCGTTCTCGCCCAGGCGATCGTCCAGGAAGGCGCCAAGGCGGTTGCCGCCGGCATGAACCCGATGGACCTGAAGCGCGGCATCGACGTGGCCGTGGCCGAAGTCGTCACCGCCCTCGGCAGGTCCGCCAAGAAGATCAAGACCTCCGAGGAAGTCGCTCAGGTCGGCACCATTTCGGCCAACGGCGACGAGTCGGTCGGCAAGATGATCGCCGAGGCGATGCAGAAGGTCGGCAACGAGGGTGTCATCACCGTCGAGGAAGCCAAGACCGCCGAGACTGAGCTGGAAGTCGTCGAAGGCATGCAGTTCGACCGCGGCTACCTGTCGCCCTACTTCATCACCAACCCCGACAAGATGGTTGCCGAGCTCGAGGACGCCTACATCCTCCTGCACGAGAAGAAGCTGTCCAACCTGCAGGCCATGCTGCCGGTCCTCGAGGCCGTCGTGCAGACCTCCAAGCCGCTCCTCATCATCTCCGAGGACGTCGAGGGCGAGGCCCTGGCCACGCTGGTCGTCAACAAGCTGCGTGGCGGCCTGAAGATCGCCGCCGTCAAGGCTCCGGGCTTCGGCGACCGCCGCAAGGCCATGCTGGAGGACATCGCCATCCTCACCGGTGGCCAGGTGATCTCGGAAGACCTCGGCATCAAGCTTGAGAACGTCGGCCTGAACATGCTGGGCAAGGCCAAGCGCGTGCGCATCGAGAAGGAAAACACCACCATCGTCGACGGCGCCGGCAAGAAGGCCGAGATCCAGGGCCGCGTTGCCCAGATCAAGCAGCAGATCGAGGAGACCACCTCCGACTACGATCGCGAGAAGCTGCAGGAGCGTCTGGCGAAGCTGGCTGGCGGCGTCGCCGTCATCCGCGTCGGCGGTGCGACCGAGATCGAGGTCAAGGAAAAGAAGGACCGCGTTGACGACGCGCTGAACGCCACCCGCGCCGCGGTTGAGGAAGGCATCGTCCCCGGCGGCGGCGTCGCCCTGCTGCGCGCTTCCTCCGCGATCAAGGCCAACGGCACCAACGCCGACCAGGCCGCCGGCATCAACATCGTTCGTCGTGCCCTGCAGGCTCCGGTCCGCCAGATCGCCTCGAACGCCGGTGCGGAAGCCTCGATCGTCGCTGGCAAGATCCTTGAGAACAAGGGGGCCAACTACGGCTACAACGCCCAGACGGGCGAGTATGGCGACCTGATCCAGCTCGGCATCGTCGACCCGGTCAAGGTCGTGCGCGCTGCCCTGCAGGACGCGGCTTCGGTCGCCGGTCTGCTGGTCACCACCGAGGCCATGATCGCCGAGGCGCCGAAGAAGGACGCCCCGATGCCGGCTATGCCCGGCGGCGGCATGGGCGGCATGGGCGGCATGGACTTCTAAGAAGTCCATAAAGCACGCCCATGAACTGACAATGCTCAAGCCCGCGAGCGGGCTTGAGTGGCGGCACGGACTTCTAAGAAGTCCACAAGCCTCGAAGCCTACGAATGGGCGGCACCGATGCCGCCCTTTCTGCATTTGCGGCGGGGCTAAGTGTCATTGCAAAAAAACTCCACCGATGGCGGAACCATCTTTTCGGTGACGCATTATCGGGATGTAGAAAGCAAATCGAAGGAGCAATCCGGAGATGCGCTGGCTACGAAAGACGCCCCTCGTATCGAAAGAAGCGGGGGGCGTTTTCTTTTAATCTTACTTCCGCTCCTCACCGCAAATCGCTGATTCCGTTTCCTGATCGTGGAACCGAACGTTGGTAGGGTCGTTTTCCACCGCCAATCGAAACCGTCCAGGAGATGCGCAAAATGGTGAACAAGGATCAGGTGGCCGGCGTGGCCAAGCAGGTCAAAGGCTCCATCAGGGAAGCTGCGGGCAAGGCGACAGGCGACAAGAAAACGCAAGCCAAAGGCACAGCCGACAAGATCGCCGGCAAGGTGCAGAAGACCTACGGCGACGTGAAGGAAAAGATCAAGGATTCGCTGTAGGCGGTCTTCGGCGCTCCGGCTCCCATGAGGGGTGCTGGGCGGAGTGCGGCTCAGAACCAGTCGCACTCCGTCCAGCACCCCTCATCCGTCTCGGCACTACGCACCGATCCACCGGCCTTTCGCCATGGCTTCGGGCGTTCGATCCTTCGAAAGCTCCACCGGAGCTTTCGATTTGCCTTCGGCAAACCGGATTCTCACCCCACAAGGGGAGAAGGCAAGGCCGCGTCACCCTCGCTGCCAATCGCCGACATTCGAGATTTGCGGAAGCGCAGGCGCGAACTACTCCCTTCTCCCCTTGTGGGAGAAGGTGGCCGAGCGAAGCGAGCTCGGATGAGGGGTGCTGGACGGAGTGCGGCCTGAGAAAGATTTTTTTCCGAAACTTATCCCCCTCTCCCGCACCTCCCCCATACTCACTCCAGCTTCCCGCGCGGGAACACCGGTCATGACGGTGATTGCGTGGCGGGGAGCCGGCGCCTCCGGTAGTCGCTCAACGTAAGCGGTCGCCCGGGGAGGGTGAGAAGCCGGTTTCGAGCGCAGCGAGAAAATCATGATGCCAGTGGCATCATGATAGGCGCCGAACGCCCTGAGCCGTAGCGAAGGGCCGTCCAAGGGCCCTGCCGGGCGTTCATCACTCGAAAAGCCAAGCAATTGGCTTTTCGTCCGCTGCGCGGACCGCTCTTCACCCCCTACGGGTATTACGGCCCGTGTGCGCTGGACGAGCGCTGCAAGCCATCGGCCGGTGTCGGCGCCAATGCCGATACCGTGAGCTGCGGTGAAGCGGAACGGACGGGAACAGAAATCGCCGGCGGGCGCGGGATGCCGCGCCATATACTTAACTTAGCAGGCACGGCCCCCGCGCCCGCTTCCCGACTGTTCAATGGCCAGGGCCGAAAGGCAGCGTGGCGATGAAAATGCTTACCGGGCAGAGCCTTAAACGATTTGCATTCCGCTCCGCCGCATTCTTCTCTTGAAGGCCATTGTGCAACGCGATACGCCGATGCCGTCCGCGCGGGGCCGCACCGCCCTGCCCGTCCAGCCATCGGAGAAAGATCGTGAGCGCGCAAAAGACCAGAACCGAGACGGATACATTCGGCCCGATCGAGGTGGCGGCGGACCGCTACTGGGGCGCGCAGGCTGAGCGTTCGCTCGGCAACTTCAAGATCGGCTGGGAAAAACAGCCGGCGGCGATCGTGCGCGCGCTCGGCATCGTCAAGCGCGCGGCGGCCGAAACCAACATGGAACTCGGCAAGCTCGACCCGGCGCTCGGCAAGACCATCGTGCAGGCCGCGCAGGAAGTCATCGACGGCAAGCTGAACGATCATTTCCCGCTGGTGGTCTGGCAGACCGGCTCGGGCACGCAGTCGAACATGAACGCCAACGAGGTGATCTCGAACCGCGCCATCGAACTACTCGGCGGCACCATGGGTTCGAAGAAGCCGGTGCATCCCAACGACCACGTCAACATGAGCCAGTCGTCGAACGACACTTATCCGACGGCCATGCACATCGCCTGCGCCGAGCGCATCGTCCATGACTTGCTGCCGGCGCTGAAGCACCTGCACGCAGCACTCGACGCCAAGGCCAGGGAATTCGCGTCGATCGTCAAGATCGGCCGCACGCATACGCAGGACGCCACGCCGCTGACGCTGGGCCAGGAATTTTCAGGCTACGCCGCGCAGGTCGCCTCCTCGATCAGGCGCATCGAGCTGACCCTGCCCGGCCTGCAGGAACTGGCGCAGGGCGGCACCGCCGTCGGCACCGGCCTCAACGCACCTGTCGGCTTTGCCGAGAAGGTGGCCGACCGCATCGCCGCCATCACCGGCATCGCCTTCACCTCGGCGCCGAACAAGTTCGAGGCGCTGGCCGCTCACGATTCCATGGTCTTCTCGCACGGCGCCATCAACGCCACGGCCGCCGCCCTGTTCAAGATCGCCAACGACATCCGCTTCCTCGGTTCCGGCCCGCGCTCGGGGCTGGGGGAACTGGCGCTGCCGGAAAACGAGCCGGGCTCCTCGATCATGCCCGGCAAGGTCAACCCGACCCAATGCGAGGCGATGACGCAAGTCTGCGTGCAGGTGTTCGGAAACAACGCCGCGCTGACCTTCGCCGGCAGCCAGGGCCATTTCGAGCTCAACGTCTACAACCCGCTGATGGCCTATAATTTCCTGCAGTCGGTGCAGCTTCTGGCTGACGCCTCCGTTTCCTTCACCGACAACTGCGTGGTCGGTATCGAGGCTCGCGAAGACAACATCAAGGCAGCACTTGAGCGCTCGCTGATGCTGGTGACGGCGCTGGCGCCGACAATCGGCTACGACAACGCCGCCAAGATCGCCAAGACGGCGCACAAGAACGGCACGACGCTGCGCGAGGAAGCCGTCGGCGGCGGCTATGTCAGCGACGCCGATTTCGACCGTCTGGTGCGGCCGGAGGACATGACCCATCCGGGATGATTCATCGGCGACCGATTGTCGTATCGCTGGATAGTCCGACTTCGGTGAACGATGTGTCGACGGATTGGCATCTTTGGTGAACGACCGGAATAGGCTATCTGGTCGTCATCGCCAATCCGGAGTCCCGACCATGTCCAACACCGCCGCCGCTTCCGGCACCATCTCGAATGCCTCGCTCGCCATTCTCGCCGGCCGCGTCCTGCTGTCGATCCTGTTCATCCTCGCCGGCTACAGCAAGCTGACCGACATTGCCGGCACCGCCGGCTGGTTCGGTTCCATCGGCCTGCCGATGCCGACCGTCACCACCGTCGTCGTCGGCTTGGTCGAATTGCTCGGCGGTCTCGCCGTGCTGATCGGCTTCCAGACCCGCATCGCGGCCATCGTGCTCGCCCTGTTCACCCTTGGCGCCACGGCCGTCGCCCACCTCGATTTCTCGCAGGCCGGCAATGCCCTGATGCTGCAGAAGAACCTCGGCCTGACCGGCGGCTTCCTGCTGCTCGTCGCTCTCGGCGCCGGCGCCTACTCGATCGACGCCAAGCGCGGCTGATCTTTCGGCCAAGGCATCGCCTGACAAGACAAGGGCGCGGATCGTTACCGCGCCCTTTCTCATTTCGACTTATCCCCGCCCATTCGCGCTGCGGTACACTGCGATCATTTGACGGTGACGCTCGGTCCGCCTTCAACCGCCAGCACAAGCCGGCGATTGATTATCTTGGCGAGTTGCGCCAGACGCCCGGCCGGACGCTCGCCGTAGAGGCCGGCAAGGTCCGCCGGAATCACCAGCGCCAGCGTGCCCTCGCCCCTGTCCTCCCATTTCAGGCGCGGCATCACGCCCGGCATGGCCGCCGTCAGCAGGTAGACGACGCGCATCAGGCCTGCCAGCACGCGCGCCCGTTCGAGATAGCGCGGCGTGGCAAGGGCCTTGATTTCCGACGACACGCCGTCGTTGAAGATGCCGTCGTAGCGATAGGCGGTGGCGAGCGCCAGGAACGCCCTGCCCGGATGATCGACGCCGATGAAGGCGGCGTGGGCGATGATGTTGAGCGACTGCTTGCCGCGGTATTCGGGATGGGCACGCCAGCCGATATCCGCCAACAGGCAGGCCGCCTGCCGGTAGCGCGCCTCGTCTTCCGTCTCGTCGATGCCGAAGATGCGGAAGGCCTTGCCGGACCAGTCGACAAGCTCATGGGCGTGAGTGAGCGAGCGGGAGCGCAGCCGCGCCAGTTCCTCGGCGGCCGAGATCAGCGGATCGGCCTTGCGCGCCTCCTCGTCGAGCAGCGAATAGAGGAAGCCTTCGCGCACGCCGAGCGCCGAAACGACGATGCGCGACGGCTGCATGGCGGCGATGATCTCCTGCATCACCACTGCGCCGTAGGGCAGCAGCGAGCGGCGGTTCTTCGACACGCCCTCGATGCCCTTGACCTTCTCGACCTCGCCCTTGGCGACCTGCCGCAGGAACGGCGCCACTGCCTCGACGTCAAGCTGGTAGTGGTGCATCACGTCGAGCGGATAGCCCGTCATCTGCATGTGCAGGCGCGCCAGGTTTCGCCACGTACCGCCGACGGCATAGAAGGTTTCGCCCTTGCCGGTCTTGAGCAGCTTTGCCCTGGTCAGTTCGGCCCGCGCGATCTTCTGGGCCTGCGGCAGCGAGTTCTTCGCCATGTCCTGCAAGCGCAGGCCGCCGAGAGGAAGAGTGATGCCGTCGCCGACGGCCTCACCCGCGACGTCGACCAGTTCCAGGCTGCCGCCGCCGAGGTCGCCGGCTATGCCATGGGCCGGATGGAAGCCGCATATGATGCCGAGCGCGGAGAAATAGGCCTCCTGCCGGCCCGACAGCACACGGATTTCCGTGCCCAGCACATCCTCCGCCCGATGGATGAAGTCCGGCCCGTTGACCGCTTCGCGCGCGGCGGCCGTGGCGAGCACGTACATCTTCTCGGCGCCCGCCTGGGCGGACAGGCTGCGGAAGCGGCGGAACTCCTCCATCGAGCGCGTCACCGCCTCGGGGTCAAGCTTGCCGGTCGAGACGATGCCACGGCCGAGGCCCGCCAGCATCTTTTCGTTGAACAGCACGGTCGGCGAGCGCGCCAACCCTTCATAGACGACAACGCGGATCGAGTTGGAGCCGATGTCGATGATCGACAGCGGCCGCCGGTCCTGAAGTCGACCCTGGGAATTCGCCAGCATCGGCCCCCTAGTCCGCCGCGGCGGTCTTCTTGCGGCGTCGGAACTGGGCGATCCGCTTCGGCGCATGGGATTTCAGCGCGTCACCGCGTCCCGAAAGGCTCGGATTGGTCATGAAATATTCCTGCGCGTTGAACGGCTCCTCGCCCTCGTCCGGCACGATCCGGCGCGAAGTGCCGTCAGCCAGTACCTCGAAACTCTGCTGGTTGTCCACGATGTTGCCCAGCATGATCTGGCCGAGCACCTGTTCATGCACAGTCGGATTGGTGATCGGCACCATGGTCTCGACGCGGCGGTCGAGGTTGCGCGGCATCATGTCGGCGGAGCTGATGTAGACGATGGCCTCATCCGACGGCAGGCCGTGCCCGTTGCCGAAGCAGTAGATGCGGCTGTGTTCGAGGAAGCGCCCGACGATCGACTTGACGCGGATGTTTTCCGACAGACCGGGCACCTGCGGCCTCAGGCAGCAGATGCCGCGCACCACCAGATCGATTTCGACGCCGGCGCGGCTCGCGTCGTAGAGCGCGTCGATGACGATGGGATCGACCAGGGCGTTCATCTTCATCCAGATGCGCGCCGGGCGGCCTTCCTTCGCATGGCCGATCTCGTCGGCGATGTGACCGAGGATGCGGTTGCGCAGCGTATAGGGCGACAGCGCGATGCACATTTCCCCGGTCGGCTCGGCATAGCCGGTGATGAAATTGAAGATCTGCGCCACGTCGCGGGCGATACGGGGATCGGTGGTGAAGAAGGACAGGTCCGTATAGATGCGCGCGGTGATCGGATGGTAGTTGCCGGTGCCGAGATGCACGTAGTTGCGCAAGCGGCCATCCTCGCGCCGCACCACGAGCGACATCTTGGCGTGCGTCTTCAATTCCAGGAAACCGAAGACGACCTGCACGCCGGCCCGCTCCAGGTCGCGCGCCCAGCGGATGTTGGCCTCCTCGTCGAAACGCGCCTTCAGCTCGACCAGCGCCGTGACCGATTTTCCGGCCTCCGCCGCGTCGATCAAAGCGCGCACGATCGGACTGTCGTTGGAGGTGCGGTAGAGCGTCTGCTTGATCGCCACAACTTCCGAGTCGGCGGCTGCCTGGCGGAGGAACTGCACTACAACGTCGAAGGATTCGTAGGGGTGGTGAACAACGATGTCCTTCTCGCGGATGGCCGCGAAGCAATCACCGCCGTGCTCGCGGATGCGCTCGGGGAAACGCGGATTGTAGGGCACGAACTTGAGATCGTCGCGCGGCACGGCGACGATCTCGGATATCTGGCTGAGCGCCAGCGGTCCGTTGAGCACGCTGACGCGGTTGCCGGATACGCCCAGTTCCCCGGCCACGAACTCCCGCAATTCCTCCGGCATGCGGTGGTCGAACTCGATGCGGATCACCGAGCCGCGGCGCCGGCGCTTCAGGGCAGTCTCGAACAGCCGCACAAGGTCCTCGGACTCTTCCTCGACCTCGATATCGCTGTCACGGATGATCTGGAACGTGCCCGAGCCCCTGACTTCGTATCCCGGGAAAAGCTTGCCGATATAAAGGCCGACCACCTCCTCAAGCGGAATGAAACGGACATGACCCTTGCGGTCCGGCAGGCGGATGAATCGCTTCAGCGCCGGCGGCAGGCGCAGGAGCGCGCTCATCTGCTCGCCGTTCTTGCGGTGTTGAAGCTGCAGGGCGATGGAAAAGCCGAGATTGGGGATGAACGGGAACGGATGCGCCGGGTCGATCGACAGCGGGGTCAGTACCGGGAATATCTGCTCCTGGAAATGGTCTTCCAGCCAGACCTTCTCGTCCTTGGTCAACGCATCGCCGGCGATGCTCTCAATGCCTTCCTTTTCGAGCAGCGCCATCAGCGTCGAAAGGCTTTTCTGCTGGTCCTCCTGCAGACGCTCCACCTCGCGCAGAAGCTGCTCCAGCTGCTGTTCGGGCGTGCGGCCGTCCGGGCTCCTGAGCACGATGCGCTCGCGGATCTGGCCTGCAAGGCCGGCGACGCGCACCATGAAGAACTCATCCAGGTTGGCGGCCGAGATCGACAGGAAGCGCACCCGCTCCAGAAGCGGGTGGCGCTCGTTCTGCGCTTCCTCCAGCACCCGGCGGTTGAACTGGAGCCAGGAAAACTCGCGGTTGACGAAGCGGTCCGGATTGCCGCCTTCGGCGTTCGCGGCATCGCTGACGGTGAACTCGGTCTGGACAGGCTTCAGTTCGTTCATGTCACGGTTTCCTCCGGCGGCTTGCCGGTTATCCGGCTCAATTTATCCACTGACAGGCTTTTGCGACAGTTTCATTTCATCGAACTTGCAAACAGACCCGATATGCTTCAAACGCATGCTATCGACCGAAACGAGACGGGAGACGACGATGGCCGGCGGTTCCATTCCGCACTTCCAGAACGATGCCGGGCACCCGGCGATCGAGATCGGCGTGAAGGAATTCATGTGCGTCGGCGCCAACCCGCCCTTCGATCATCCGCACGTTTTCCTCGACCTCGGCGCGGACAACGAGAAGGTCTGCCCCTACTGCTCGACGCTTTACCGCTATTCGCCGAAGCTCAAGGCGGACGAGACGGTGCCGGCCGGATGCCTCTACATCGACCGCGCGGCCTGATTCCTCTTCCCGACCGATCATGACCTCGGATGCGCGATCCCGCCCCGTCGTGATCGCCGGCGGCGGCATCGCCGGGCTGACGGCCGCACTCGCTTTTGCACGGCAGGGATTCCCGGTGCGCGTCTTCGAGCAGGCGCGACAGTTCGAACCCTTCGGCGCCGGCCTACAGCTGTCGCCGAATGCCACGCATATCCTCGACCGGCTGGGCGTGCTTGCGCTGCTTCGGCCGAAGGCGGTGCAACCGGACGCCGTGTTGCTCAGGGACGCCGCGACGCTAAAGGTCCTTGCCCGTATTCCGCTGGGCGAGATGGCCGAAAGACGCTGGAAAGCGCCGTATCTCTCCGTCCATCGCGGCGACCTGCACGTGGCGCTTGCGGAAAAGGCGGCGCAAAACCCGGCGATCGAGATTGTCACTGGAGCGCGGGCGACCGGCGAGGTTGCCAGTCGCAACGGCATTTTGGCCGCGACTTTTGCGCACGAGGACTGCCATGAAGCAGAGGATACCGGGCTGCTGGTCGGCGCCGACGGCGTCTGGTCCGACCTGCGCACGACACTTTTCCCGGAACGGCACCGCCGCTTCTCCGGCTCGCTGGCCTGGCGGGCGACGGTAGCGGCTGACAGCCCTGCCGGACAGGCGTTCTGCGCCGTCACCTCGCCGGATTGCGTGACCACGTTCCTCGATCCAAAATTCCATCTCGTCGCCTATCCGGTTCGCGGCGGTACGACGTTCAACCTCGTGGCCTTCACCAGAGGCCCGGCCGATGCGGACGGCAGGTCGAGCGTTGCCGATATGGCGGTGCTGCTGCGTGCCATGCGCCATGCGCCGCCGGTACTTGCCGATGTCGTGAAGCAGGCGGGCGCATGGACGACATGGCCTCTCAACACGGTCGATCCGAACGGTCCGTGGACCCGCGCCGACGGCATCGCGCTGATCGGCGACGCCGCACACGCCATGACGCCATTCGCGGCGCAAGGGGCGGCCATGGCCATCGAGGATGCTGCAACGCTGGCGCAGTCCGTCGCCGTGAGGCCCAATGATTTTGCCGGCGCGTTGGCGGCATGGGAGCACGAGCGCAAGGTTCGTGTGGCGAAAGTCGCGCAACGCGGCGCTCTGAACAAGCTCGCCTGGAATGCCGGAGGCCCCTTGGCGCTCGGCCGCAATCTGCTGCTCAGGCTACGGTCTGGCGACAGCCTCGCAACCGACCTCGACTGGCTCTACGGGTGGCGGCTGCCCGCCTGAGACGCAGCGGAGGAGGATCGAGGACAGGAAAAAGGCCCGGACGCTGCCGGGCCTTTTCGCATGGGCATTGCTGAACGCCGCCGCAGGCGGCCTTGCAGTTCAGTGCAGGATCTGGCTGAGGAACAGCTTCGTGCGCTCGTGGCGCGGATGATCGAAGAACTCGGCCGGCGTGTTCTGCTCGACGATCTGGCCGGCATCCATGAAGATGACGCGGTTGGCGACCTTGCGGGCGAAGCCCATCTCGTGGGTCACACACAGCATGGTCATGCCTTCCTCGGCAAGGCCCACCATGGTCTCCAGCACTTCCTTGATCATTTCCGGATCGAGCGCCGAGGTCGGCTCGTCGAACAGCATGATGCGCGGGTTCATGCACAGCGAGCGGGCGATCGCCACGCGCTGCTGCTGGCCGCCCGAAAGCTGGCCGGGATACTTGTTGGCCTGTTCCGGGATCTTGACGCGCTTGAGGAAGTGCATGGCCGTCTCCTCGGCCTGCTTCTTCGGGATCTTGCGCACCCAGATCGGCGCCAGCGTGCAGTTCTCCAGGATGGTCAGGTGCGGGAACAGGTTGAAGTGCTGGAACACCATGCCGACTTCGCGCCGCACCTCGTCGATCTTCTTCAGGTCGTTGGTGAGTTCCTTGCCCTCGACGACGATCTTGCCCTTCTGGTGCTCCTCCAGCCGGTTGATGCAGCGGATCATGGTCGACTTGCCCGAACCGGACGGCCCGCAGATGACGATGCGCTCGCCGCGCATCACCTTCAGGTTGATGTCCTTCAGCACATGGAACTCGCCATACCATTTGTGCATGCCGACGATCTCGATGGCGACCTCGGTGTCGGAGACGTGCATCTTCTTGGTATCGGCCTTGATCTCTTCGGCGCCGACTGCGTTTTCCGTGGCCATGTGCCCGTTCCCTTTGTTTTGCCGTGTCTATCGTTTGTGGCCGGTATCGAGCCGGCGTTCCATGAACTGTGAATAGCGCGACATGCCGAAGCAGAAAATCCAGAAAATCGCCGCAGCGAACACATATCCGGTCTTTGCCGTCTGCGGCGTCGCCCAGGTCGGGTCGCCGGAGATGTTCTGCTTCACCACGCCGAGCAGGTCGAACATCGAGATGATGAGGACCAGCGTGGTGTCCTTGAACATGCCGATGAAGGTGTTGACGATGCCGGGAATGACCAGCTTCAACGCCTGCGGCATGATGATGAAGCCCATCTTCTGCCAATAACCGAGGCCGAGCGAATCAGCACCTTCGTACTGCCCCTTCGGGATCGCCTGAAGGCCGCCGCGAACCACCTCGGCCATGTAGGCGGCCGCGAAGAGCGCGACACCGATCAGGGCGCGCAGCAGCTTGTCAAAGGACATGCCGGGCGGCACGAACAACGGCAGCATGAAGGAGGCCATGAACAGCACCGTGACCAGCGGCACGCCGCGCACGGTCTCGATGAAGACCACCGACAGGAGCTTGACGATCGGCATCTTCGAGCGCCGGCCCATCGCCAGCAATATGCCGAGCGGCAGCGACACCACGATGCCGACATAGGACAGCACCAGCGTGACCATCAGGCCACCCCAGCGCGGCGTCTCCACATAGGACAGGCCGAAGAAGCCGCCGACCAGCAGGTAGAAGGCGATGAACGGGAAGACAACGAAGAACAGGATGGCGTTCAGCCCCTTGTAGGGTACGCGCGGAATCAGCAGTGGCGCCAGGAGGGCGATGAAGATGATGCCGGTCAGGATGACGCGCCAGCGCTCGTCCATCGGATAACGGCCGAACATGAACTGGCCGAACCGGCCGCTGACGAACGGCCAGCAGGCGCCTGTCCAGCCGACGGGAAGTTGCCCGCCCTGCTCCGTCGTCAGGCAGGCGGTGCGGTCGGCACCGGTCCACACCGCGTCGAAGAACACCCAGTTGAGGATCTGCGGCAGTGCCCAGGCGATCGCCAGCAGCGCCAGGACCGTCAGCACCGAATCGACCGGCGTGGCGAAAAGGTTTCTGCGCACCCAGGCGCCGAAGCCGACCTGCGAGCGCGGCGCAGCCTGCGCCAGCGCCATTTCGGTCCGCACCCAGGACATGTCATGTTCCTGCATGGCTCACCTCTCCTTCAGCGCCATCTTGGTGTTGAACCAGTTCATGAAGAGCGAGGTCAGGATACTGATACCAAGATAGACGACCATGAAGATCACCACCACCTCGATGGCCTGGCCGGTCTGGTTCAGGATCGTGCCGCCGATCGCGTAGAGGTCGGGATAACCGATCGCCACCGCGAGCGAGGAGTTCTTGGTCAGGTTGAGGTACTGGCTGGTCAGCGGCGGGATGATGATGCGCATCGCCTGCGGGATGACGACGAGACGCAAACCCTGACCGGAGCGCAGGCCGAGCGCGGAGAAAGCCTCCGTCTGCCCCTTCGGCACACCGACGATGCCGGCGCGCACGATCTCGGCGATGAAAGCGGCCGTGTAGAACGAAAGCGCCAGATAGAGCGACAGGAATTCCGGCTTGACGTTGACGCCGCCCGTCAGGTTGAACGTCCCCTTCTGCGGAAACTCGAAGGTGAGTGGAAAGCCGGCCAGCGCAAAGCCCAGCAACGGCATACCGACGATCAGCGCCACGCTGGTGAGGAAGACCGGGAACTGCTGGCCGGTCGCCATCTGCCGCGCCCTCGCACGACGCGCCACGTACCAGCTCAGCACGACGCCTGCCGCCAACCCGACGGCGACGAGCCACGCCCCGTCGCTCCAGACCATGCGCGGGAAATAGAAGCCGCGATTGTTGAGGAAGGAGCCGAACGGCAGGCCGATGCTGTCGCGCACGTTGGGCAGCAGGGCCAGAACGCCCTGATACCAGAACAGGATGACCAGCAGCGGCGGGATGTTGCGGAAGATTTCGATATAAACGGTCGCCAGCTTGCGGATCAGCCAGTTGTTGGAGAGCCGTCCGATGCCGACCAGAAAACCGATGATGGTCGCGGTAATGATGCCGGTGATCGCCACGATGGCCGTGTTGAGGATACCGACGACAAGGGCGCGCCCATAGGAGTTGTCAGAGCTGTAGTCGATGAGGGTGTTGGCGATGTCGAAGCCGGCCCGTCCCTTCAGGAAGCCGAAACCGGTCGCAATGTGGGAGCGGCGCAGGTTCTCGATCGTATTGTCGACGATCCACCATATGCCAAGCGCCAGGAGCGCAACCAGCACGACCTGGAAGACGATGCCGCGCACCCTGGGATCGTAGAGCAGCGATGCCCTTTGGGGCGTCGCTTCATGGATGACCTCTTGTGACACAGGAGTTCCCCTTCCCGTCAGTCTGGCCGTTTGTATTGTTTTTGCGTGCCAGGACCGAAACGGGCCGAGGCATGACGCCCCGGCCCGCTTCAACCGATCAGCGAATCGGCATGCCGTATTGCAGACCGCCCTTGGTCCACAGGGCGTTGATGCCGCGAGCGATCTTCAGCGGGCTGCCCGAACCCACGTTGCGCTCGAAGATCTCGCCGTAATTGCCGGTCGCCTTGACGATGTTGACCACCCAGTCGTTCGACACGCCGAGGTCGGTGCCGATCTTGGTTTCGGCCTCGGTGCCGAGCAGGCGCTTGATGTCGGGATTGTCCGAGTTTTTCATCTCGTCGACGTTGGCCTGCGTCACGCCGGCTTCTTCGGCATCGAGCAGCGCGTAGTAGGTCCACTTGACGATGTCGAACCACTTGTCGTCGCCCTGGCGCACGGACGGGCCGAGCGGCTCCTTGGAGATGATCTCCGGCAGGACGACGTGGTCGTTCGGCGAGGCCATCTGCAGGCGCACCGCATAAAGGCCCGACTGGTCGGTCGTGTACGCGTCGCAGCGGCCGGCGTCGTAGGCGGCGTTGGCCTCCTCGAACTTCTCGAAGACGACCGGATTGTATTCCATCTTGTTCGCCTTGAAGTAGTCGGCGAGGTTGAGTTCGGTCGTCGTACCGGACTGCACGCAGATGGCCGCGCCCGAAAGCTGGAGCGCGGAATTAACGCCGGGCAGCTTCTTGGAATTGATCATGAAGCCCTGGCCGTCATAGTAGGTGACGCCGGCGAAGTTGAGGCCGAGCGCGGTGTCGCGGTTGATCGTCCAGGTGGTGTTGCGCGACAGAATGTCGATTTCGCCCGATTGCAGCGCAGTGAAGCGGTCTTTGGCGCTGAGGCCGGTGAACTTCACTTTGGTGCCGTCGCCGAAGACGGCAGCCGCGACGGCGCGACAGAAATCGACGTCGATGCCCGTCCATTCGCCCTTGTCGTTAGGGGCCGAAAAGCCGGCCAGGCCCGTGTTGACGCCGCACTGGACGAAGCCCTTGGCCTTCACGTCGCTCAAAGTGTCGGCCGACGCGGCCGACGCCGCGAAGCCAAGCGCGGCAGCCCCCAAAATACCGATTGCAATGTGTTTCATAACCCACAGACCCTTTTTTCTGATGCTCAGGTGATGCCCTGATTATTGCCGTGCGAAACGCAGCTTCCCGTCCCGGCCCATTTCCGGAACGTGGCGCCGAAAACCGACATGCACGCTGCTCCCATTCACGAACCGCATCGAAGGCGATTATTCTCGTGAGGTCAAGAAAAATGACCGAGGCCCTGCCGGTTTGAAAAAGGAATGCTAAAAACAACAGGAATACAAGCGATTACACTATATTTTATGGCCTGGCCGATGCGTCTCTTCTACGCCCGCGGGGACGCTTGCAAATCCTTCTGCGACATCGCGTGTCGCCCCGACAGGCGCTTTGGCCCATCGGAACCACCGCGCTGACAGGACCGGCGCCGTTGCACGCGCCGCTTGTGCGCTTTATGCCTTCCGCTTTCGGAAAGACGAGCCACAGGACGGCGGGATAAATGGCCAGAAACGACGGAACATGGGGCATCAACACTAGGCTCGCTCATGACGGAAACGATCCGAGCGACTATTTCGGCTTCGTCAATCCGCCGGTGGTGCATGCCTCGACCGTGCTCTACCCGAACGCCGCGACCATGGCCGGGCGCTCGCAGAAATACACCTACGGCACGCGCGGCACGCCGACGACGGACGCGCTTGCGACGGCCATCGATTCGCTCGAAGGCTCCGCCGGCACGATTGTCGTGCCGTCGGGCCTCGCCGCCGTCACCGTTCCGCTGCTTGCCTTTGCGGCGGCCGGCGACCATGTGCTGATCGTCGATTCGGTATACCACCCCACCCGCCACTTCGCCGACACGATGTTGAAGCGACTGGGCGTCGAGGTCGAATATTACGATCCGCATGTCGGCGCCGGCATTTCGAAGCTCATCAAGGCGAACACCAGCATTGTGTTCACCGAATCGCCAGCCTCCAACACCTTCGAGGTGCAGGACATTCCCGCCATCGCCAAAGCCGCTAAGGCGGCCGGCGCGGTCGTCATGATGGACAACACTTGGGCGACGCCACTCTATTTGAAGCCGTTGGACTATGGCGTCGACGTCTCAATCCACGCCGCCACCAAGTATCCCGGCGGGCATTCCGACGTGCTGCTCGGCACTGTTTCGGCCAACGAAACCTGCTGGGAGCGGCTGCACGAGGGTTTCGTCACGCTCGGCTGCTGCGCCGGCCCGGACGACGTCTATCAGGTACTGCGTGGCCTTCGCACCATGGGCGTCAGGCTCGAACACCACCGCAAGAGCGCGCTGGAGATCGCGACCTGGCTGGAGGCACAACCCGGCGTGGCGCGTGTGCTGCACCCTGCGCTCCCCAGCCATCCCGACCACGCGCTGTGGCGCCGTGACTTCAGCGGCTCGAGCGGCGTCTTCTCGATCGTTCTCGCCGGCGGCGGGCAGAAGGGGCAGCACGCTTTCCTCGACGCGCTAACGATCTTCGGCCTCGGCTATTCGTGGGGCGGCTACGAGAGCCTTGCCGTGCCGGTCTTCCTCGGTGACCGGGTGGTGGCGAAGGCGCCCGAAGAAGGCCCCGTGATCCGTTTGCAGATCGGTCTCGAAGACGTCGCCGATCTGAAAGCCGACCTGCTTCGCGGGCTGGCGGCGGCTTCCGCCTGACGACAGAGACAGCCGGCCTTTTACGGCAAGGCCGGCTGACCGGTGTTCACCGCCAGCGTCTCAGTTTTTTCCGGAAGAAAATCTGCCAACGGACTGAAATTGCTGGCGATCCCGGCAGGATTCGAACCTGCGACCATCGGCTTAGAAGGCCGGTGCTCTATCCAGCTGAGCTACGGGACCAAATTATCCACGACGTCCAACGAAAGATACCCGCCACGCAAACATGCGGGCCGACAGCAGCCCTGTCGTAGCCGTCAATGCGTCCATGGCGTGCGGCGGTCATAGCGGAAATTGTCCGAATAGGAAATCTGCCGCCGCATGGCTTCCTTCGGCTCTTCCAGCCGATAGGCGATCTTCTCGCGCTCGGCATAGGCAACCGCCTCTTCCTTGGTCGGGAAGGACAGCCTGATCTGGCTCCTCATATCGCCGGAGGAGGTGTAGCCCATCAGCGGATCGATCTTGCGCGGCTGCGCGGGATCGAACTCCAGCACCCAGTAACCGGTCTTGGCCTTGCCCGACTGCATGGCGGTCTTGGCGGGGCTGAAAATGCGCGCTGACATTTGCACCTCATAGTGGCTGCGGCCGAACGGCCCTTGCTTGGCCTGTGCTTACTGTGCAACCGCGGCAAGGGCAAGGCTTCGTCCATTTTGCGCTTGCCTTGCCGCCAGCGAACCACTAGGCAACGTAGCGGTTCGGAGTGTAGCGCAGTCTGGTAGCGCATCTGGTTTGGGACCAGAGGGTCGGGAGTTCGAATCTCTCCACTCCGACCATTTTTCTCCAAAAAACGAAGAACGAGCGGCGTTCGCTCAGGACGGCAGGTTCAAATCCTGCCACTCCACGTGGCCGGGCCTCAAAGATCCAGTTCGCCCTGCCCTTCGTCCATGGCGCTGACCACCTCGGCGGCAAGCGCGCGGGTGATGCGCGTCTTCTGCTCCAGGGCTGCCCGGTCGAGGCGCTCCACGACGCGCATCGCCGTCGCCAGCGAGCGCTCGATACGGCGCACCAGATATTGCACGACATGCGGCTCGACCTCGACCTGACGGTCGGAAAACAGCTTCGTCAGCACTCCGGCAAGCAGGAGATCGTCCGGCTCGTGGATCTCGACCGTGGCCGCCGCCTTCAGGCGCGAAGCAAGATCGGGCAGCGTTACCCTCCAGGCTGATGGAAAGCTGCGGGCGGTGAGCAGCAGGTGAAATCCGGCGCCGCGCACGGCATTGATGAGATGGAACAGGCCCTGCTCGTCGATCGGCGCCGAATCGACATCGTCGATCAGCACCGGATGGCCGCCGGTGTCGGCCGCTGCTGTGCCGATAGCCGATGCTGGAATGGTGACTGCATCAGCCGCATCGCGCCAGATCGCCGCAAGATGCGTCTTGCCGGCGCCGGAAGGCCCGGCCAGCACCACGACGGGCGCAGGCCAGTCCGGCCAACGGTCCACCAGCGCCACCGCCTCAGCGTTGGCGCGTGAGACGACGAGATCGTCGCGCGAATAGGCGGTCCCGTGGCCAAGATCGAGGGGAAGCTGGCGCGGCTTTTGCACGGCCCGCATCACTTGGTTTTCCGCACCCTGTCGAGGCGGCGCGGCAGCGGCGGCGGTGGCTCCGGATTGTGACCCTTATAGAGGGGCGACTCCAGGTAACGGGCAATGGCGAAGCGCACCAGCACGGCGATCGCCGCAGCGGCCGGCACCGCCACCAGCAGGCCAACGAAACCGAACAGTGCGCCGAAGGCGAACAGCGCGAACATCAGCCAGACCGGATGCAGGCCGACGCTCTTTCCCACCAGCTTCGGCGACAGGATGTTGCCCTCGATGAACTGGCCGACGAAGAAGACGGCGGCGACCGCCACCACCATCTGCCAGTCCGGCCAGAATTGCACGAAGGCGACACCGACGGCGAGCACCAGCCCGGTCAGCGAACCGACATAGGGGATGAAGGAAATGAGGCCGGCGAACAGCCCGATCAGGATGGCGAAGTTCAGCCCTGTGAGCGTGAGCCCGATGGCGTACATGGCGCCGAGCACGAGGCACAGCGTGCCCTGCCCGCGCACGAAGCCGGCAGTGGCAGTGTTGATGTCGGTGGCGATCTGGCGCACCGTCTTGACGTGGTCGCGCGGCACCCAGCTGTCGACGACGGACACCATGCGATCCCAGTCGAGCAGCATGTAGAAGGCGACGACCGGCGTCACCACGAACAGGCTGACGACGGAAACCAGCGCCTTGCCGGAATTCCAGATCGATTCGAACACCGTCGTGAGCAGGCCGAAGCCGGACGTCAGCAACGAATTCAGGCCGTCGCGCAGGCTGGCCGGATCGACGCCGAACCTTTCCTTCAACCACTGCGGGTCGAAGCTGGTGATGAGGTTCTGCAGCCGCGTCAGGTAATCCGGCAGCTTGCCGGCGAAATCCGCCATCTGCGAGGCCAGCACCGGGATCAGGATGACGAAGGCGAGCACCAGCACGATGATGAAGGCGAACAGGATGACGACCGTCGCCATGACGCGCGACAGGCCGAGCCGTTCCAGCCGGTCGGCAACCGGATCGAGGAAATAGGCCAGAACCATGCCGGCGACGAACGGCAGCAGGATGTCGCTGAAAACGTAAAGGAAGAGCGCCAGCACGACCACGCTGGCCAGCCAGAAGCGGAACTGCCGCCGGAAGGCGGCGGAGACCGCCGCTTCGGCCGCTGCCTGCTCAGTTGCTCGGGTGGGTGCCTTCGCCATAACCGCTCATATGTCTCAGCCAGGCGACGAGATAGGCTGCCGCCGAAGCCACGGTCAAGAGGCCCGACAGCAGGACCAACCCGCGCCTGAGCAATCCGAGGTCGAGGCCGAAGGTAAGTTCGGCCAGCACTTCGGCCGCCACCACGATCTGCACGGCGGTGTTGGCCTTCGACACCATCAGCGGCTTCATCTCCACCGGGTGGCCCATGACGGTGGACAGGAGCACAGCGCAGATAATCAGCGCATCGCGCGAGACGACCGCCACCACCAGCCATAGCGGCAACTGCCCGCCGATGCCGAGCACGACGAAGACGCTGACCAGCAGGACCTTGTCGGCCATCGGGTCGAGATAGGCGCCGAGCCGCGAACGCTGATTGAACTGGCGGGCGATGAAACCGTCGACGCCGTCCGAGACGCCCGCCACGACGAAACCGAAGAAAGCCCATTCCCAGCGCGATTGCAGCATGGCCAGCACCACGGCCGGCACCAGCAGGAAGCGCAGGATGGTAATCAGGTTGGGGATAGTCACCAAGGAGCGGCCACCCGGGGTCAGGACCTTTCGCTATAGATGGGCGAAGTCGGCGGCGAGCGCAATGGCCTGCCGCGCATCCTCGCTATCCACGGTTTTGGCAACGGCAGGCCCCACGCTTCTTGCGGCCCCTGCCGGTTCATGCGAAGACCCCGCTTCCAGAAAGACCCGCTTCCAGGTAGGGAACCGCGATGGCCAAAAACGGGCTTACCTATGCCGCGGCGGGCGTCGACATCGACGCCGGCAACCTCATGGTGGAAAAGATCAAGCCGCTGGTGCGCGCCACGCGGCGGCCGGGCGCGGACGGCGAGATCGGCGGTTTCGGCGGCCTGTTCGACCTGAAGGCGGCCGGTTTCAGCGACCCGGTGCTGGTCGCCGCCAACGATGGCGTCGGCACCAAGCTCAGGGTCGCCATCGAGGCCGGCAAGCACGACACCATCGGCATCGACCTCGTCGCCATGTGCGTCAACGACCTCGTCGTGCAGGGGGCAGAGCCGCTGTTCTTCCTCGATTATTTCGCCACCGGCAAGCTCGATCCCGAGCAGGGCGTGGCAATCGTCTCCGGCATTGCCGACGGCTGCCGCCAGGCCGGCTGCGCGCTGATCGGCGGCGAAACGGCCGAGATGCCGGGCATGTACCAGGAGAAGGACTACGACCTCGCCGGCTTCGCGGTGGGCGCGGCAGAGCGCGGTCAACTCTTGCCGACCGACGACATCGCCGAGGGCGACGTGCTGCTCGGCCTTGCCTCGTCGGGCGTCCATTCCAACGGGTTCTCGCTGGTGCGCCGCATCGTCGAGACGAGCGGGCTGGCATGGGACGCCAGAGCGCCGTTCGGCAGCGGCGAAACGCTGGCCGAAGCGCTGCTGGAGCCGACCCGCATCTATGTGAAATCCATCCTCAAGGCGATCCGCAACACGCACGGCATCAAGGCGCTCGCCCATATCACCGGCGGCGGCTTTCCCGACAACATCCCGCGCGTGTTGCCGAAGGATTTCTCGGCCGAACTCGATCTCGACGCCATCGACGTCCCGCCGGTCTTCTCCTGGCTGGCGAAGACCGGTGGTGTCGCGGCAGAGGAAATGATGCGCACCTTCAACTGCGGTATCGGCATGGTGATCGCGGTGGCCTCGGGACAGGCGGCGCAGGTCGCCGCCGTCTTGCAGGAAGCCGGCGAGACCGTGGCGCCGATCGGCCGCATCGTGCCTCGCCGCGACGCCGGCGTCATCTATCGCGGCAGGATCGACCTATGAACCGCAAACGCACCGCCATCCTGATTTCCGGACGCGGCTCCAACATGACGGCGCTGATCGCGGCCGCCGCCGATCCCGCCTATCCGGCCGAGATCGTCGGCGTCATTTCAGACAAGGCTGACGCGGCCGGCCTCGGCATCGCCGCGGCGCGCGGCGTGCCGGTACAGGTTGTGGCGCGCGGCGACTTCGCCAGCAAGGAGGCCCATGACGCGGCCATCGACAAGGCGCTGACGAAGCTCGGCGCTGAGATCGTGGCGCTGGCCGGCTATATGCGACTCCTGACGACGCCGTTCGTCGAGAAGTGGCAGGGCCGCATGATCAATATCCACCCTGCCCTGCTGCCCTTGTTCAAGGGGCTGGACTCACACAAGCGCGCTCTAGAGGCGGGCATGCGCGTGCATGGCTGCACGGTCCATTTCGTCACGCCGGAGATGGACGACGGCCCGATCATCGCGCAGGCGGCCGTGCCCGTCATGCTGGGCGACGACGAGGCCGCGCTTTCGGCACGGGTCCTGAAGGCCGAACACCGGCTCTACCCGATGGCGTTGCGGCTGGTGGCCGAAGGCAAGGCCCGCATGGAGAACGGCCGCGTGACACTCTCAGGCTTCGTCGACAACGGCGACAATGCCGCGGCCGCCATCGCAGCGCCGAGCCCGCTGCGCGACGAGGTGGACCTGGAGCAACTGGCGCGCATCACGCCGTAGCGGCTTCCAAACCGGCCTCGACCGCTTTCCGCACCCACACCTTGCTGTCATGCACGGCCGCCCCGCTGTAGGGCGCCGGCGCGTCGGCGCCGGTCAGCACGTTGATGCCCTCGCCGCGCTCATGCGCGCTGTTCGGCCAGATACCTTCGGCGATGACAACGCCACGCTTCAAGCCGGTGAAAAGTTTTGCGTGCAGCACCACCTCGCCTCGTCCATTGCCGATCTCGACCCGATCGTCTTCGGCGATGCCGAGCACCGCGGCGTCCTCGGGATGGATGAGCAGGGAGGGCCGCACTTCCTTCTCCTTCGACACCGGCGTCTCGGCGAAGCTGGAATTGAGGAAATTGCGCGCCGGCGAGGTCGCCAGCCGAAACGGATGTTTCTCGTCCGCGACCTCGATCAAATCGACATGGTCCGGAAACTGAGGCAGCCGGTCATAAGGCCCGAACGCCTTGCCCATCACCTTCGGCGGCCGGTTCGGCGCGAAGCCGCCAACCCATTCCGGCTTGAAGCGGTATTTGCCGTCGGGATGGCCGAAGCCGTTGAGGAAATGCGCCTCCTCGAAGGGCGGCTGCAAATCCACCCAGCGCTGCGCCTTGAGCGTTTCGAAGCTCAGGCCGCGCTTGGCCAACATGATGTCGATGTGCTGACGCTCCGTCAGGCCGAAGCCCGGCATATGCGCGACGCCCAACCGCTTGCCCAGTTCCTCGATGACGAAATGGTTCGGCATCGGTCCCGGCGGCGGTTCGATCACCTTCGGCCCCAGCGTGATGTGCTGATTGCCGCCGCCCTTGTAGATGTCGTCGTGCTCCAAAAACATCGTGGCCGGCAGCACGACGTCGGCGAGCTTGGCCGTATCGGTCATGAACTGCTCGTGCACGCAGGTGAACAGGTCGTCGCGCAAAAACCCCTGCTTCACCAACCGCTGCTCAGGCGCCACATTGGCCGGATTGGTGTTCTGGATCAGCAGCGCCGTCACCGGCGGGCCGCCGAACAGCGCGTCCTCATAATTCATCAGCACCGGGCCGATGCGCGAATGATCGAGATAGCGGATCGAGGGATCGCGCAGGCTCTGGCCTTCCAGCATGCCCGTATCGAGCTTGAGGATGCCGGAATTGGAGTTGAAGGCACCGCCGCCCTCATATTGCCAGCAGCCGGTGACGGCGGCGATGGACAGCGCGGCATGCATGTTCACCGGACCGTTGCGCTGGCGCGAAAAACCGTAGCCGAGGCGGAAGAAGGTTTTCTTCGTCGTGCCGACGAGATTGGCGAACGCCTCGATCTCGCCGACCGACAAGCCGGTGATCGCGGACGCCCATTCCGGCGTCTTGTCCTTCAGATGCGCTTCCAGCCCTTTCGGGTCGTCGGTGTATTTTTCCAGATAGGGCCGGTCGGCGAGGCCGTCGCGGAACAGGATGTGCATGACCGCGCAGGCGAGCGCACCGTCGGTGCCGGGTTTCAGAACAAGGCCCATGTCGGCCTGCTTGACTGTGGCATTCTCGTAGATGTCGATGGCGACGATCTTGGCGCCGCGTTCCTTGCGGGCGCGGATGGCGTGGGTCATCACGTTGACCTGCGTGACGACCGCATTGGTGCCCCAGATCACCACGCAATCCGACTTCGCCATCTCGCGCGGGTCCGAGCCGCGCAGCGAACCGGTGCCCATGACATAGCCGGTCCACGCCAGATTGGTGCAGATCGAACCGAAGAAGCCGGAATACTTCTTCGCATGCCGCAGTCGCTCGATGCCGTCGCGCTGCACCAGCCCCATCGTGCCGGCGTAGAAATAGGGCCACACCGTCTCCGAGCCGTACTTTGCTTCCGCCGCGTCGAACTTTTCCGCAACGAGGTCGAGCGCAGCTTCCCAGCTTGCTTCTTTCCAAGAACCCTCGCCCTTGGCGCCGGAACGGATCAACGGCTTCAGCAGGCGGTCGGGATGATGCACGCGGTCGGCATAGCGCGCGACCTTGGCGCAGACGACGCCGGCCGTATAGGAGTTGTCGCGCGCGCCGTGGATACGGCCGATGCGGTCGGGTGCGAGGACTTCGACGTCGAGCGCGCAGGTGGAGGGGCAATCGTGCGGGCAGGCCGAATGGCCGACGCTGACACCGGCTTTCGTGACGGGAGCATGCTGGTTCATGGAAGAACCTATAGTCCGGTTTCGGCCAGTGGTGTAGGGCCAGCGACCGGCGACATCATTGTCAAAGCACGCGCCCCTTCGCCGCCCATGCCCTTATGGACAAGAGGATTTCGCCATCGGGACCGGTCGGCAGTCGCCGCCGCACCTCCTGTCGCAGGCGGTCGCGCGCCGGCTCGTCAAGCGACATGCAATATTTCGGCGCCGATCCCGTGCCGCCCAGAAACGGCGCCCAGTAGTCGTCGAAGCTGTCGAACGCCGCCGGAATGTCGATCGCACGGACCTCGACATCATGCAAACCGGAACGCGTCAGGATTTCCATAAGCGGCTGCGGCCGGCAGATCGGCGCCTTTGTCCCATCGTCGTAGTCGGCCGCCGCCGGGTCGAGGACGGTCGCGACATCGAAGAACCTGCGCATCACCTGCATGTGTCCGGCATAGTCCCAGACATACAAGGCGACGGTGCCGCCCGGCCGGACGATACGCGCCATCTCCCGGATCGCCGCATCCTTCTCGGCAACGAAGTTGAGCACCAGTCCCGACACCGCCACGTCAAATCCGCCATCGGGCTCCGCTATTGCCTGGGCGTTGCCCTGCCTGAAGGACACGCGCGGATCGGCAACGTTCGCCGCAGCCGATTGCAAAAACACACCCGAACTGTCGATACTAACAACTTCGGAAGGTTGGCAGGCATCGAGAATGGCCGATGTCACAACGCCCGTACCGCAACCGATGTCGGCCCATCGTGCGCCGGGCGCGACCTCGAGCCATCGTATGAAGATGGGAGCGATCCCCCGGCTCCACCGGCCCATGTACCGCTCATAGGCGTCGCCCGCGCCCCACAGATTCGGATCATGCGTAGGCATGGAGGCCACCCGTGGCTGTCGCCCATCCCGCACCGGTGCGGGTAACGTATCACGACTCGCCACGGGCGGCGAGTTGGATTGCCTGGCGGCATGGGCCGGCGATGAGGTCCGGCTCCGACAGATTACTCCGCAATCCCCTCCTCGTATTCCGCGCTCATCTCCAGCCATTTCTCCTCATGACGGGAGAGCTGGCCGGAAAGGTCGGAGCGTTCCTTGGCGAGCCGTGTGGCGCCGACCGGGTCCTTTTCATAGAGCGCCGGGTCGGCGAGTTGATCCTCGATGGTGTCAATGCGCTTGCGCAGGCGCTCCATCAGCCCCTCGGTGGTGCGGATTTCCTTGGCCAGCGGCTCAAGTGCCGCGCGGCGGGCCGCCGCCTCGCGGCGCCGGTCGGCTTTCGATGCCTTCTCCGCCTCGCGCTTTTCGCGGCTGTTAACCGAGACGCCCGTGACCAGCGTCTTGTAGTCGTCGAGGTCGCCGTCATAGGGCGCGACGGTACCGTCCTTGACCAGCCACAGTCGGTCGGCGGTCGCCTCCAGAAGGTGCCGGTCGTGCGAGATCAGGATGACGGCGCCGGGAAAATCGTTCAGCGCGTGCACCAGCGCCTCGCGGCTGTCGATGTCGAGGTGGTTGGTCGGCTCGTCGAGGATGAACAGATTCGGTCCCTCGAAGGCCGCCAGTCCCATCAGCAACCGCGCCTTCTCGCCGCCGGACAGGTCCTTTGCGGCCGTGTTCATCTTCTCGGTCGCCAAGCCGAAATTGGCGACGCGGGCGCGCACCTTCGATTCAGGCGCTTCCGGCATCAGCCGGCGCACGTGCTCGTAGGCGTTCTCCTCAGGGCGCAGATCGTCCAGCTGGTGCTGGGCGAAGATCGCCACCTTGAGGCCCGGCGCCACGGTGATCGAGCCCGTCTCGCCCTTCAGGCGGCCGGCGAGCAGCTTGGCGAAGGTCGACTTGCCGTTGCCGTTGGCGCCGAGCAGCGCGATGCGGTCGTCGTTGTCGATGCGCAGGGTGAGTTTCTTCAGGACCGGCTTGCCCGGCGCATAACCGACATCGACGCCCGACAGCGCGACGATCGGCGAGGCGACCGTCTTGACCGGCTCGGGGAAGGAGAACGGCCGCACGGTGTCATCCACGAGAGCGGCGATCGGCTTCATCTTCTCCAGTGCCTTGATGCGCGACTGCGCCTGCCTCGCCTTGGACGCCTTGGCACGGAAGCGGTCCACGAAGGATTGCAGGTGTTTTCTGGCCGCCTCCTGCTTCACGCGGCTCTTTTCCTGCAACTCGCGCTGTTCGGTCCACTGACGCTCGAACTGGTCGTAGCCGCCACGCCAGAAGGTCAGCCGCTTCTGGTCGAGATGGACGATGGAATTGACGGCGCGGTTCAAGAGGTCGCGGTCGTGCGAGATCAGGAGCACGGTATGCGGATATTTCGCGACATAGTTCTCCAGCCACAACGTGCCTTCGAGGTCGAGATAGTTGGTCGGCTCGTCGAGCAGCAGGAGATCCGGCTGCGAGAACAGCACGGCCGCGAGCGCCACGCGCATGCGCCAGCCGCCGGAAAAGGACGAGGCCGGGCGCCGCTGCGCGTCGTCGTCGAAGCCCAAACCGGCCAGGATGGTGGCGGCGCGCGATTCGGCCGAATGGGCGTCGATATCGGCGAGGCGGATATGGATGTCCGCGATGCGGTGCGGATCGGTGGCGGTCTTTTCCTCTTCCAGCAGCGCCGCGCGTTCCTTGTCGGCTTTCAGCACGATCTCGATCAGCGGCTCCTCGGTGCCGGGCGCTTCCTGCGCCACCTGGCCGATGCGCGTGTTCTTCGGCAGGTCGATTGAGCCCGTCTCGGTCGGCATATCGCCGGTGATGGCGCGAAACAGCGTCGTCTTGCCGGTGCCGTTGCGGCCGACAAGCCCGGCCTTGGTGCCCGCCGGCAGCGTCAGCGAGGCATGGTCGAGAAGCAGGCGCCCGGCGATGCGGAGCGAAAGGTCGTTTATGGTCAGCATGGCGCGCGGGGTTTTGCATGCCCCCGCCAACTTCGCAAGGGCGACCGGCGTCTCAGGCGAAGGCCCTGCCCTCTTCCGTGCGCTGGAAGTAGACGAGATCGAGCGTCACGGACGGACGACCGAGGATCGTCAGGATCGTATGCGCCTGGCCACGGTGGTGCGTCTGATGGTTGAACAGGTGAGACAGCGCCGGCGCCAGCCGCTGCGAGACGGTGCGCATGTCGGTCACGGTCATGTAGGTGAAGCGCCCCGCCAGCGCCTTTTCGCTCAAGCCGCCGACCCATTCGACTATGCGCCTGTCCTCCACCTCGCGCGCCATACGCAGGGCGCCGAGCGCGCGATGGACGATCGTGTCGAGCGTGGCCGGCGCATCGCCTTCGCCGGTGAAGCGCTTCATCCAGATCCGATCCGCCACCAGGAGATGGTTCAGGGTGCCCATCAGCGAACCGAAGAAGGCGCCGACCGGCCGGCCGAACTCCTCGTCGGTGAGGTCGAGCGCGGCATCGTAGATGCGCTC
Organism: Ollibium composti; assembly: GCF_004801285.1. Lineage (GTDB taxonomy): Bacteria > Pseudomonadota > Alphaproteobacteria > Rhizobiales > Rhizobiaceae > Mesorhizobium > Mesorhizobium composti. The sequence continues at coordinate 415,616 of NZ_SSNY01000003.1, read as the reverse complement.
GTTGGCCCATTGATTGTAGGCCGCGAACATCATGAAATGCTGCTTCATCGAATTCCCCGTGCGCCGTTTGCGCGCATACCTAACCCTTGAGGCCGTTGCCGCCAATGACCATTCTTCTCTACGATCTCGTCCCGACCGATACCCAGCGCCCGTTCAGCCCGCATTGCTGGAAGGCAAAGATGGCGCTCGCCCACAAGGGCCTCGACTACCGCGCCGTGCCGACGCGCTTCACCGATGTGCCGAAGGTGGAAGGCGGCGTCTCGAAGACCGTGCCGGTGATCCGCGACGGCGAGCGGGTGGTGGCCGATTCCTTCGCCATCGCGCTTTACCTGGAAGATGCCTATCCCGAGCGCCCGACCCTGTTCGGCGGCGACGGCGGCAAGGCTATGGCGCGCTTCATCGAGCGCTGGTCGCAGACGCAACTGCATCCCTTCCTCGGTTCGGCCGCGCTCATGGAGATCTACCGGCTGCAGGACGAGGAGAACGGCGTCTATTTCCGTGAAAGCCGCGAAGAGCGCTACGGCAAGACGCTGGAGGCGGTCGGAGCCGAGCGCGACACCCATCTCGCCGCTTTCCGCAAGAAGCTGGTGCCGTTGCGCAGCATGCTGGAATATCAGCCTTTCATCGGCGGTGAGAGGCCGCTTTTTGCCGACTACATCGTCTTCGGCGCGCTGCAATGGGTGCGGGTGACATCCACCTACGAATTCCTACAGTCCGGCGATCCGATCCTGCCGTGGTTCGAGCGCTGCCTGGACCTGCACGGCGGAGTTGGCCGCGCCACGCCGGCCGCGGCCTGAGTACGGTCCGGATCATGCGACCTGCCGGGGATCAATCTTCCCGGCCGTAGCGCAACAGCCTCGTGCCCTGCGGAAGCTCCTCCCAGCCGAGCGGCTTCAGGTTCAGTTGCGTGCCCAGCTCGAAGAACGGCGTGCCGCCGCCCACGACGACAGGTCGGAAGAAGAGCTGGTACTCGTCGATCAAGCCGAGTTTCGAAAGACTGCCGGCCAAGGCAGCACCGGAAACGGCAATCTCGCCCTGCGTGTCGGCCTTGAGCTTGCGGACCGCCGCCTCGACATCGTCACGCACAAGGCAGGCATTCGGCCCCACCTCCGTCAGCGTGGTCGAGACGACGACCTTCGGCACGGCGCGCCAGGCGCGTGCAAAGTCGACCAACACCTCCGAGACATCCGGTTGGCTGTCCAAGTCCTGCCAGACCTTCATGGTCTCATACATGCGGCGACCGTAGAGAGAAACGGCAGTCCGCTTCACCAGATTGTTGAAATACCAGTGCAACTCCGGCTCCGGTTCCGGCAGATCAGTGATGCCGTTCGGACCGGCTATGTAGCCGTCAAGCGACAACATCATGCCGAAGACGATCCTGCCCATCGGCTTTCTCCGTAAACCAATTGCAACTTGCAATCAGTTTAGTGCAAAGCCATTCGAACGCAAGTGGCCCACACAGTGGCTTGACGCGGGTCGATGAAAGCCGTCTCCCCTTGGCAATATGCGGGGCGGCTTGTATAGAGCCGCCACTCCAATCAACCCAATCCGTCCAATCCAATCTGCAAGGACTTCCCATGGCGATCGAACGCACCTTCTCGATGATCAAGCCCGACGCGACCAAGCGCAACCTGACCGGCGCCATCACCCGGATGCTGGAAGAGGCCGGCCTGCGCGTCGTCGCTTCCAAGCGCGTATGGATGAGCCGTCGCGAGGCGGAAGGCTTCTACGCCGTCCACAAGGGCCGCCCCTTCTTCGAGGAACTGGTGGAGTTCATGTCGTCGGCCCCGACCGTGGTGCAGGTGCTGGAAGGCGAGAACGCCATCGCGAAGAACCGCGAAGTGATGGGCGCAACCAACCCGGCCAACGCGGCCGAAGGCACCATCCGCAAGGTGCATGCACTGTCCATCGGCGAGAACTCGGTGCACGGGTCGGATGCTCCCGAGACGGCGGCGCAGGAAATCCGCTTCTGGTTCTCCGACACCGAGATCGTCGGCTGATCCGACAGGATCGGACCACAAACAAAGCCGGGCGCCCTGCCCGGCTTTTTTGTTGGGGAACGGTCAGGCCGTGGCGGCAAACCTCAGCAGCACGCGGCCGTCCTGCGCCGTCAGAATCAGCGCGCCGTTCTCGACCTTGAAGCCGGCGACATTCTCGAAAGCGGCGAAAAACGCCTGCTCCTGCTTCATCAGCGCCTCTTCGCAAGCCATCATCGTCGCGCCCGGCTTGGCGATGGTCATCTCCTTGCCCTTGATCTCGGCGCTGGCGAAGTAGCCGTTGCACGGCGCCCGGCCGGTGATCTTGCCGTTCTCCTCGACCCGGAAGGTGGCCTTCGATCCCTCGATGGCGCCAAGGCCGTCGATGAAGGTCAAAGCCCAGGTCTGGTCGAAGATCGAGGCCGCATCGGCGCTGTCTGCCTGCTGCTTGACCATCTTGACCAGGATCGTCTGCGGTCCGTCCGCGGCCAGCGGATCGACCTGGTGCCTTTCGTCGTTGATGAACATCAGCTTGTCGTCGACGTCGATGCGCGCCTGCAGGGCGCAGGTGTTCTTCTCAAGGATCGCCGAGGTATCGAACTTCAGTTCGAAGGGGATCGGAACCTGACCGGTCGACGTGATCTTCTGCTCAGCGACGATCGCCGCCGGCGCGTCGGCCAGCGAGACGTCGGTGAGTTGCACCGTCACCCTGGCACCGGGCGGCAAGGCTATGCGCTCGCGGTAGACGACCTCGCCTTTCAGCACCTGTTCGGCGGCCACCGAAGCAACCGGCGTCGCCAGCATGCCGACAGCCAGCGGCACGAGGCCGAAGACGAAGAACTCGGCGATCCGATCCAGCATGGGGCAGTCTCCTTTGTCGCCGCCAGCATGATCGGACGATTGCGGGTAAACCGTGACCGGAAAAGGAAATTTGAGTGGTGGCGCCACTACCGGCGCCAGCGTGCCGCGGCCTCGTCGTCGGCTTCCTTGGCGTCGACCCAGTCGCCTGCCGTGCCGTCGGCGCCATGTTCCTTCTTCCAGAAGGGCGCGCGCGATTTCAGGTAATCCATCAGGAAGCTGGCCGCCTCGAAAGCCGCCTGCCGATGCGTCGAGGCCGTGACCACGAGCACGATATTGTCGCCCGGTTTCATGCGACCGTAGCGATGGATGACGGTCACGCCCTGCAACGGCCAGCGCCCTACCGCTTCCATGGCAATGCGGCCGATCTCGGCCTCCGCCATGCCCGGATAATGTTCCAGCTCCAGCGCAGAAAGCTGTCCGCCTTCGTCGCGACAGAGGCCGCAGAAGGTGACGACGGCGCCGATGTCGGTGCGCCCCTGGGTCATGGCCGCCACCTCGGCCGCCGCGTCGAAATCGCCGGCCTGGATGCGGATCGTGGGGCGGACCGCGCCGGACATCGCCTCAGCCGCCCGTCATTGGCGGGAACAGGGCGATCTCGCGTGCGCCGGCGATTGTCTCGCCGTGTTCGACATGCTCCTGGTCTATCGCCACGCGGATGATCTTCTGGTGCTGGAGCGCGTGCTCGTATTCCTCGCCGCGCGTGCGCAGCCACGAAAGCAGGTCGGCGACCGTCTTTACGCTCGCCGGAAGATCGACGTCCTCCTGCGGCTTGCCGATTCGTTCGCGCACCCAGGCGAAATAGACGAGTTTCATGGCCCTACTCGTCGACGATATGCTTCAGCCCGGCGCGGAAATAGTCGTAGCCGGTGTAGAGCGTCACCACCGCCGCCACCCACAGCAGCACTAGGCCGACTTGCGTGGTGTAGGGGAAAATCTTGTCACCGGCGGGGCCGACCAACAGGAAGGCAATGGCAACCATCTGGATGGTCGTCTTCCATTTGGCGAGCTTGGTGACGGGAACCGAGACCTTGAGCGCCGCCAGATATTCGCGCAGGCCGGAAACCAGGATTTCCCGGCACAGGATGATGATGGCCGCCCACAGCGACCAGCCGGCAATGCCGGCGTGACGGTCCGTGTCGGCGGCCAGCAACAACAGGCACGTCGACACGAGCAGCTTGTCGGCGATCGGATCGAGCATCCGGCCGATATTGGACGTCTGCTGCCAGGCGCGCGCCAGATAGCCGTCGAAATAGTCTGTCACCGAGGCTGCGATGAAAATGACGAGTGCCGACCAACGGGCGAAATCGCTCGATTTCAGGTGACCTTCGAGGAAAAAGCACAACACCACCAGCGGCACCGCGATGATGCGGGCGTAGGTGAGGATGTTGGGCAGGTTGAATGCGCGCTTGGCCATCGTCAAAACTCATTCGTCGCTACGTACTCAAACCAGAAGCGCCTATCGGGGGTCAACTGGCGAATTCAGCTGGCGAGCGCAAATGCCGCGCCAAGCGGCGAATTCTCGTCATCACCCCTCGTGGAAATGATTGTAGACGGTGCGCGCCACGGACTCCGAAATGCCCTCCACCGTCATCAGGTCTTCCATCGCCGCGCGGCTGACCGCCTTGGCGGTGCCGAAATGCAGGAGAAGCGCGCGCTTGCGACCAGGCCCGATGCCGGCGATCTCGTCGAGCGGGTTCCTGACCATCTCCTTCTTGCGCCGCGCCCGGTGCGAGCCGATGGCGAAGCGGTGCGCCTCGTCGCGCAGCCGCTGGATGAAATAGAGCACCGGGTCGCGCACCGGCAGCGTAAAGGACGGCTTGCCCTGCACGAAAAAGCGTTCGCGGCCGGCCTCGCGGTCCTGCCCCTTGGCGACGCCGATGGCGGCGACCCGATCCTCGATGCCGAGGTCGGCCAGGATCGCGCGCACCGCCGTCATCTGCCCCTGCCCGCCGTCGATCAGGATCACGTCGGGCCATGCCGGGAAGCCGTTACCGGCCATGTCGTCCTCGGCCGTATCCTCCGCCGAAGCCTCGCCGCCCGGCATCTGGTCGCCATGTTCCTTGATGAGGCGCGAGAAACGCCGCTGCATGACCTCGCGCATCATGCCGAAGTCGTCGCCAGGGGTGATGTCGGTCGAGCGGATGTTGAACTTGCGGTACTGGTTCTTCACGAAGCCCTCGGCGCCGGCGACGATCATCGCGCCCACCGCATTGGTGCCCATGATGTGGGAGTTGTCGTAGACCTCGATGCGCTCCGGCTGCTTCTCCAGCCCGAACGTGTCGGCCAGACCGGAGAGCAGGCGCGCCTGCGTCGAGGTTTCGGCCAGCCGGCGGCCGAGCGCCTCGCGGGCGTTCTGCAACGCGTGATCGGTCAGGTCCTTCTTGTCGCCGCGTTGCGGCACGGTCACGCTTACCTTGCGGCCGGCGCGCGCCGACAGCGCCTCGGCGAGCAATTCCTGCTCGTCCACGGCATGCGAAAGCAGGATGGCGCGCGGCGTCGGCTTGTCATCGTAGAACTGGGCGAGGAAGGAGCCGAGGACGGCGGAGGCCTCCAGTGCCGGATCGGCTTTCGGAAAATAGGCGCGGTTGCCCCAGTTCTGGCCGGTGCGGAAGAAGAACACCTGGATGCAGACCTGGCCGCCCTCCTGATGGATGGCGAAGACATCGGCCTCTTCCACCGCCTGCGTGTTGATGCCCTGATGGCTCTGTACGTGCGAAAGCGCCGCCAAACGATCGCGGAAAACGGCGGCACGCTCGAAGTCGAGACCCTCGGCCGCCTGCTGCATGGCGGCCGACATCTCCGTCTTCACCTTCTGGCTGCGGCCGGAGAGGAATTCCTTGGCCTCCTCCACCAGTCCGGCATAGGCGGCGTGCGAGATCTCACCGGTGCAGGGAGCGGCGCAGCGCTTGATCTGGAACAGCAGGCAGGGCCGCGTGCGGTTCTCGAAGAATGAATCAGTGCAGCTTCTGAGCAGGAAGGCGCGCTGCAACGAATTGATAGTGCGGCCGACCGCCTGCGCGGAGGCGAACGGGCCGAAATAGTCGCCCTTGCGCGAGCGCGCGCCGCGATGCTTGTAGATGCCGGGCGACGCATGGTCGGCGGTCAACAGGATATAGGGAAACGACTTGTCATCGCGCAAAAGCACGTTAAAGCGCGGGCGCAGGCGCTTGATAAGATTGGCTTCAAGAAGTAGCGCCTCGATCTCGGTGCGGGTGACGACGAACTCCATCGTCGCCGTCTCGCGCACCATGCGGCCGATGCGGTTGGTGTGGAATCGCCCCTGCGCATACTGGGTCACGCGCTTCTTCAGGCTGCGCGCCTTGCCGACATAGAGCACGTCGCCGGCGGCGTTCATCATGCGGTAGACGCCGGGCGCGTTGGGCAAACGCTTGACAAGCGCCTGGATGACCTCGGCACCGACCTTGCCGTCAACCGCATCGTCGGCACGAGCCGACCAGTCGAGCGCCGTAAAGGCGACGTCCGGTCCGGACGGCACGGCAATCTCCTCGCCGGCGTCGTCGTCACCTTCGAAGTCGGTATCCGGCAAGTCCTCGGACGCCGTCAGGCCCCGCGTTCCGCGTCTCGAACCGTTTGCATTCATTCCATCATGCCTGTCACATCCGGCGTCTGCCACGCAAGATGCTGGCCGCCGTCAAGAGCGATCATCTGCCCGGTCACCGAACGCGCTTCCCACAGATAGCGGATCGTCGCGCCGAATTCCGCGAGTTCGGGGCCGTGCTTCAGGATCAGCCCGTCCACCTGAGCGGCGAAATCGGCGTTTTCCTGGCGCGTGTTCTTCAGAGTCGGCCCCGGCCCGATGGCGTTGACGCGTATGCGCGGCGCCAGCGCCTGCGCCATGGTCTGCGTCGCCGTCCAAAGTGCTGCCTTCGACAGCGTGTAGGAAAAATAGCGCGGGGTCAGTCGCCAGACGCGCTGGTCGACGATATTGACGATCAATCCTTCGCGATCGGCAGGCAAAGCCTCGGCGAAACGACGCGCCAGAAGCGCCGGCGCCTTCACATGCAGGGCAAAGTGCCGGTCCCAGCTGCTCCAGTCGAAATCCTGCACCCTGTCGTCGGTGAACACCGAGGCGTTGTTGACCAGCAACGTCACCGGTCCCAGTGCCGCCTCAGCCGCCGCGACCAACCCGTCCGTCGCGGCCATGTCGGTCAGGTCGGCGACAAGTGCCGCGGCCCTGCCGCCGGCGCGGTTGATCGAATCGGCCAATTGCTCGGCCTCGACCGCCGAAGCATTTGAATGGATGGCGACGGCGAAACCATGCGCGGCAAGGTCCTCGACGATCGCCCGGCCGATGCGCCTGGCACCGCCCGTCACCAGCGCCGTGGCGGTCGCGTCGTTCATCGGTCAAGCTCCTTTCTGCACACCGCGCACAGGAAATATGACGTGCCGGCGCAAACTTCCGTTATTTCTTGGGGCAAGAATGTGGCGAAACTGCCTTTCAGGCCTGCCGAACCCGGGCATCGGTGGCGGCCCTGGAAGCTATATAGGCGCCGCAACCCCTTGCACCAAGCGGGCTCCAGTCCACTGGCCGACAGTCTCCTGACATGGCTGTTGCGGAATCGCAACGTCAAGCTTCAGCCTCATTCGTGCCGGGGAATGACCCAAGTTCAGGTTCGCTTCAGCCGCATTTCCTGCCCACATTCCGGAACCGATGAACGCCGCGACCGTTTCTCCCCCCGGACGGTTTCGGGGGCGTTCATGACAACAAAGCCCTGTGTGCGGCTAAGGAGTATGACAATGCAAGCCAACCTCAAATTCGCGCGGCCGTTCGCTGCGGCACTGGGTCTGACGGCTCTCGTGGGCGTGATCCCCGCCTATGCCGCCGATGCCATTGCGACGGAAGAACCGCCGGCGCCCGCCCCGATCGCAGAACTCCCCGTGGCGTCGTGGGCTGGTCCCTATGCCGGTCTTCAGATCGGTTACGATTTCTCGGGCAAGACCAAGCTTCCCGACATCGGCACCAGCGTCAAGACCGACGGCTTCGTGGGCGGCGCTTTCGCCGGCTACAACTGGCAGATGGACAACTTCGTCTACGGTATCGAAGGTGACCTCGGCTACAACGGCAAGGACGGCAGGTCCGACGACCTCTACAAGTCGGAATCCGGGTTCGAGGGCTCGATCCGCGCCCGTCTCGGCTACGCCGTCAGCCCCGACATCCTGCTCTATGGCACGGCCGGTGGCGCAGGCGAGAACCTGAAGGTAACCGACGAAGTGCTCGGCACCAGCTCCAGCAAGGGCATGTTCGGCTGGACCGCCGGTGCCGGCGCGGACATCAAGTTCACCGACAATGTGTTCGGCCGTGTCGAGTACCGCTACACGGACTTCGGTTCGGCGACCTTCGACAATGTCGGCAAGGTCAAGGACACCGACAACCGGATCATGTTCGGCGTCGGTATGAAGTTCTGAGTACGTAAAAGTATGCGAGTGGAAAAGCCGGGCCTTGTGCCCGGCTTTTTCTTTGCATGACGCCGATTTCACTTCAGGCGGGAATGCAGGCTTTCAGCTCGGGGAACTTCTCGTCGAAGCGGGCGGCCCAGCGCACCAACCGGCTCCGGCCCTTTTCCCATTTCCCCGCAAAGCGGAGAGCGAGATAGCCGAGTGCTGCGCGCAGCGCCATATGGCCGGCGGTGATCTTCTTCGGCAGCTTGGGCGGATTGGCGTTGAGCATGTCGAGCGCGCGGCCGATCTTGCTCCATTGCTTGTCCAGCCACGGCTGCGAAACCATTTCCTCGGGCCGGTAGCGACGTTCGTAGACCATGGCGAGCGCGCTGTCGCAAATGCCGTCGGCAAGCGCCTCCAGCACTTCGGCTTCCGTGCGCTTGGCCGGGTTGCGCGGGAACAGCGCGTTCTTCGACAAGCGGTTAAGGTACTGGGTGATGGCGCAGCTGTCGAAGACCGCCTGGCCGTCATCGAGCAGCAAGACCGGGATCTTGCCGAGCGGGTTGGCGGACAACAGCGCCGGCGGCTCGTCGTCGGTCTTGGTCGGCACCGCCTCGATGGCGACACCGGCATAGACGGCCGCCATGCGGACCTTGGCGCTGTAGGGCGAAGCGGAAGCGTAGAAAAGCTGCATCGGGATCTCCGGGATTCTGCGGGCGCGCATTCATCGACCGCCTTGCCGGAACCGACAAAGGCCAGCACAGCGAAAATGCCCCGCCAGACGAATTGCCCGGAGCCAGCCGTCCGCGCTAGAGGTCAGGATCCCGAGTCAGCGCAGGACGCGGCAATGGCCGTTGTAGACCATCCAGCGGTCGAAGCCCGACATGCAGAACTCGACGTTGTCGCCCATGCCTGCGTAGCCCTGGCCTTCCTCGACCAGATACCAGACGGCGCGCTCACGCCCGTCCGACAGGGCGACCTTCGCGCCGCAATAGCGCCGCGCGATCGGCCGCTTCTCGCCCAGCGCCGGCAGATAGCGGTGCTGGTGGATACGGCGGAAATCGACGATCTCGACATCCGGCAGGTGCGGCACATGCTGAACCTGGTAGCGGAAGCGACTGGTGATGCGGTTGAGAACCCACGGTTCGGAGCACACGCCGGTGTCGCCTTCATCGACATAGGCGGGAAGGTCGGCCGCATGGATGGGCGGCGCGATGGAGAGCGGTGCGACGGCGCCGATCAGCGCGGCGAGAAGGGTGCGGGCGAAGCGAGTCATGACAGCCTCTTGCGATATTCGCGCACTGTGCGCAGCAAGTGCCTCGCGGTCAAGCGGTATGGGGCTTCTCCCCGGCCAGCCACTCCAGCGCCCATTGCGCCTTGCCCTCTTCGGCCAGCAACCGGTGCAAGGTCGGCAGCAGGTCGCGCAGTTCGCTCTCCAGCGTGAAGGGCGGGTTGACCACGACCATTCCCGAGCCATACAGGCGCGGCGCCGGCGCCCTCGCCTCGAAACGGATATCGAGGATTTTCGCGATTCCGCTCGCGGCAAGGTCCCGCCGGAACACAGCGACCGCGTCGTCATCCTTGACCGGATACCAGAGCGCATAAAGCCCACCCGGCCAGCGCCTGTGCGCCTTTATGAGACCGTCGACGATTCGGGCGAACTCGCCCTGCTCCTCGAATGGCGGATCGACCAGCACCAGGCCGCGCTTTTCCTTGGGCGGCAGATGTGCGCCCAGCGCCAGCCAACCATCGAGTTGCATGACTCGGACCTGGAAATCGCCCTCGAAGCGGGTTTTCAGCCGTTCCGCGTCGTCGGGATGCAATTCGATCGCCGACAGCCGGTCCTGCCTGCGCAGCAGATGGCGCACGATGAGCGGCGAGCCCGGATAGCGCGACAGTCCGCCTTGCGGATTGCAGGCGCGCACCGCGTCCAGATAGGGCGCGAGCAGAGCCAGCGCCTTCGGCTCGATCGCAGCGTCCAGCAGGCGTCCGATGCCGTCGTGCCACTCCCCTGTCTTTTGCGCCTCGACGGAGGCCAGATCGTAGAGCCCGATGCCGGCATGGATGTCGATGACCCGGAAAGCCTTGTCCTTCTGCTTCAGATATTCGACCAGCCGGGCAAGCACGGCGTGCTTGACGACATCGGCGAAGTTTCCGGCATGGTAGGCGTGGCGATAGTTCATCGGATCACGCCGAAGCGCCGCCCCGGCCCCAGCGGGGTGGCGGCGGCTGCGAATTGGGATTCTGCGGACGGCCGCCGCCGCGCCCAAACGCCAGCACCAGCCCGATGAAACCGACCGCCATCAACGCATAGCCGATGGGCTGGTAACGAGGGTCCGCTCCGCCCCATTCGTGCCGCAGCACGAGGTCGGCATAGCGGATCGACACGCCCTCGGCATCGCCCAGCCCGGCGGTGAAGATGTAGGTGCCGGAAACGACGGGATCGATGATGCCGGCCGTCTCCATGAAAGCCCGCTCCTGCATCTGGATGTTGGTGTCGCGCGGCTGCGTCCCGGCGAAATCCATCGCCTTGGCGAGAACGGTCTTGCCGTCCGTCGCCGCCGTCAGCGTGACGACGGCCCTGCCCGTCCGCATGGCCTGAAGGCCGGCCACGCCGAGATCGACGACGACACGCAGCGGCGCATCCTTCTCAGCCAGGGTCAGTTGCGCCGGCAGCGGGCCGGTCCCGGCGTCATAGAGGCGCCAGCGGCCGATATCGCGGCTGAGCACCTGGCTGGCCAGCCAGTTGGAACCTGCCAGCGCGATGCCGGCCAGGAAGACGATCAGGAATACGAGACGCATATGGCCGCCTGACGATCGGGTTTCGGCATTTGCGCCATGGCTAGGCCTTACGCTCCCAACGGCGATCCGGCCCCTGCTGCCAGTAGGTCACCGCGTGACCGGCGGCCTTCATCGCCTTCCAGTGCCCCCGCGCCGCCTGGACCTGCGCCGTGTCGTGGCCGTCAAACATGAACACGGCGCGCTCGTAGCCGTCGAGCGCCGGCGGCAAGGCGCCGTCGACCAGAAAGCGGATGCGGGCCTCGTTGACGTTGTCCTCGCCGGTGGTCAACAGGATCGGCTGCTCGGCCGGATGAGGTTCGCGATCGGTCGCGTGGGCGAGAAAGGAATCGTCGCGGAACGTCCACAGATGCGTGTCCAGCGCATCGCGCCGTTCCTGCGTGCCGGTCTGCACCGCCACGCGCCAGCCGCGCGCGACGGAGCGCTCCAGCAGGCCGGGCAGCGCCTCCTCCAGCGTCGATTCGGTCAGATGATAGAACAGCACATCGGCCATGACGGAATGCGGCCTAGCCCTCGTAGTGATCGCGCACGAGGCGATCGAGCAGCCGCACGCCGAAGCCCGAACCCCATGACTGGTTGATTTCGCTGGCCACCGCGCCCATCGCCGTGCCGGCGATGTCGAGATGCGCCCACGGGGTGTCCTTCACGAAGCGCTGCAGGAACTGGGCTGCGATGATGGCGCCGCCGTAGCGGCCGCCGATATTCTTCATGTCGGCGTTCCGGGACTCGATCAGCTTGTCGTATTCCGGGCCGAGCGGCATGCGCCACACGCGCTCCTGCGTCGCCTGCCCGGCTTCGGTCAGCCGCCCCGCCAGTTCGTCGTCGTTGGAGAACAGGCCGGCATAATGCTGCCCAAGCGCCACCATGATGGCCCCCGTCAGCGTCGCCAGGTTCACCATGAATTTCGGCTGGAAGCGGTCGTGGCAGTACCAGAGCACATCGGCGAGCACCAGACGGCCCTCGGCGTCGGTGTTCAGCACCTCGATGGTCTGACCCGACATCGAGGTGACGATGTCACCCGGCCGCTGGGCGTGGCCGTCGACGGCATTCTCCACCAGGCCGACCAATCCGACCGCATTGACCTTGGCCTTGCGGCCGGCAAGGGCGTGGATGAGGCCGGTGACGGCCGCGGCGCCGCCCATGTCGCCCTTCATGTCCTCCATGCCGGAGGCCGTTTTCATCGAATTGCCGCCGGTGTCGAAGGTGACGCCCTTGCCAACGAAAGCGAGCGGCTTGTCCTTCGCCTTGCCGCCCTTCCACTGCATGACGGCCAGGCGAGCGCCGCGTGGCGACCCCTGCGCGACGCCAAGCAGGGAGCCCATGCCGAGCTTCTTCATCTCCTTCTCGGTCAGGATTTCGACGGTGACGCCGAGCGCTTCCAGTTCCTTGATCCGCGCGGCGAATTCGAGCGGGCCAAGCGTGTTGGCCGGCTCGTTGACAAGGTCACGCGCGAGCAGGACGCCGCCGGCCACCGCCTCGACCTCTGCGAAGGCCTTCTTCGCGCCGGCCGGATTGCCTGTCTGGATGGTGATGCGGGCCGGCTTTTTCGCCGTCTTGCCTTCCGCGTCGTCCTTGCGGGTCTTGTACTTGTCGAAGGCATAGCTGCGCAGCAGGATGCCGGCGGCAAGATTTGCCGCCTGTTCCGACCCGACGTCGGCTCCCGGCACGTCCAGCACCACCGTCGCCTCGCTTGCCTTGCGCAGGCCGGCGGCGACCGCGCCGCCGAGTTTCAGCCAGTCGTGCTCGCCGAGCGCGGTCGCCTTACCGATGCCGATCGCCACCAGCCTGTCGAGCCCGCTGCCTTCAGGCGCCAGCACGTCGAGGCTGCTGCCCGGTTTGCCGGTGAATTCCGCTACCGATGCCGCCCGAGCCAGCACGCCGGACGGGTCGCATGCCTTGGCATGCTCCCCCAAACCGCCGCCTTCGGCGGAGAGGACGAAGACCGTCCCCTTGCGCGGCACGGCGAATCTGGCGAAGGAAACGGAAGGCTGGGCGCTCATGGATAACCTGCTGCGATGGTCGGGGTCGAGGCGCGACCTTTGGCGGTTTTGCGGCGTTTTGCAAGGCGTCAACAAATGTGACGGCGCGCTCGTCCCCTACCCTGTTCGATCGCGTTCCGGTGCGTATTTCAGCCGCAACCCTCTGTTAACCAAGGATATTGGCCCTTTCTTAGCCAATATTGCCGAGACTTGGCCTGCCGGGGACATCATCGTTGAAACAGGAACCAGTTGGCTCCGGTTGTGCGCGCATCGCCGGAAAGCTATTTTCCGCCAAGAGGCTACCGGTCGGATCGCTCGAGAAGAACAATCCTGAATGAAGGTCGTTGAACGCTACATCCTGCAGCGTGCGCTCGTGCTCTTCCTGGGCGCGTTGGCGTGGACGTTGGCGATCGTCTGGACGACGCAGGTGCTCGCCCGCATCGACCTCGTCACCGACAGCGGACAATCGGCGCTGACCTTCTTCAAGGTCGCCACGCTCATCATCCCGTCGGTGGTGCCGATCGTCGTGCCGTTCTCGGTGGTGGTGGCGGTCGCCCAGACGCTGAGCGTGATGAACACCGATTCGGAACTGGTCGTCATCAACGCCGCCGGCGCCTCGCGCCTGATGGTGGCGCGGCCGATCCTGCTTCTGGCGCTCTGCGCCAGCATCCTGTGCTTCGTCGTGCACAACGGCGTCGACCCCTATGCCAGGCAGAAGAACCGCGAACTCGTCGCGTCCGCCCGCGCCGACCTTTTGTCGCTCGTCATCCAGGAAGGGACGTTCCGCAAGGTCGAGGACGGGTTGTTCCTGCAGGTCGGCGAACGCCTGCCCGACAATCAGCTCGGCGGCATCTTCGTGGCTGATTCGCGCGAGGAAGGCGTCGATCTCGTCTATTACGCCAAGCGGGGCGCCATCGTCGACCGGAAGGACGAGAAGGTGCTGCTGATGAGCGACGGCGTCGTCCACCGCAAGACGCCATCCGGCGAGGTCTCGGTCATCCACTTCACCTCCTACGCGTTCGATCTTTCGGCGTTCTCGGCCGATGCGGAGCGCCAGACCCTGCTGCCAAAGGATCAGACGACCACATATCTACTTAATCCGGACCCGAACGATTCCATTTTCCAGCACGAGCCAGGCGCTTACAGGACGGAGCTCTTCAAGCGGTTCTCGGATTGGCTTTTCCCGATCACTTTCGCACTGATCGCGCTGGCGGTGGCCGGTGACGCGCGCTCGCACCGGGAGGCGCGCCTGCATCCGCTGGTGACCTCCATTACCATCGCTCTGCTGACCTTCTGGCTGACCTTCTTCTTCGAGGGCAAGGCCAAGACCACCCCCATATTCAACTACGCCATGGCGGCGATGCCGATTGTGATGTCGTTGATCTGCGTCTGGTTCATCTACCGCCAGAAGGCGATGGAACTGCCCGTGGGCTGGACAGACGCACTGACGGAGTTCGGTCGGACCGCCGGCCGGCGGCTTTCGGCGCTGCGGGCCAGCCTTGGCCGTACACGCGGAGGAACCGCGTGATGGGCTGGACGCTGGGACGATATTTCTTCTTCCGCTACGTGGCGATCACCGCGTGGTTCTTCCTCGGCATCGCGGCGCTGATCTTTCTCATCGATTTCACCGAACTGGCAGGCCGCACGGCGCGCCTGCCAGGCTTCACCTATGCCATCGCGTTGACGATATCGGCGCTTCGGGCGCCGATGCTGACGTTGCAGATGGTGCCCTTTGTCGGCCTGTTCTCGGCCATGGCGATGCTGGTGTCGCTCAATCGCAAATACGAACTGGTGATCGCCCGCTCGGCTGGCATATCCGCTTGGCAATTCCTGCTGCCCGCCTGCATCGGCGCGCTGGCTTTCGGCGTCCTTGCGGTCGGTGTCATGAACCCGCTCGCAGCCTATGGCCTGTCCCGCTCGGAGACGATCGAAAGCGACCTGCGCTCGGGCTATTCCAACGAGGTGACCGCCGCCGCCGTCCCGTGGCTGCGGCAAAAAACCAGCGAAGGCGACACCATCATCGGCGCCCGCGCGATCCTGTCGCAAGGCCTGGAGATGGCCGACGCCTCGTTCTTCCAGTTCGACGGAGACGGGAACATCGTCACGCGCAAGGACGCACGCCACGCCTATCTGCGCGACGGCTACTGGGAATTGCAGGACGTGACCGTGCTCGACGCCAACGGTTCGGTGTCCAGGAAGGACAATGACAGGATCGCCACGGATCTGAAGCCGGAGTTCGTCCAGGACCGCCTCGCCCAGCCGGAGACGATCCCTTTTTATGACCTGCCCGGCAAGATTGCGGTTGCCCGCTCGTTCGGCGCAAAGGCAAATGCTTTCGCCATGCAGTTCGATTCGCTGCTGGCGCTGCCTTTCCTGTTGGTGGCGATGACGCTGATCGCGGCGACCGTATCGATGCGATTTGCAAGAATGGGGCAGTCGGGTACGATGATTTTAGGTGGCATCGTGGCCGGGTTTCTGCTTTATGTCGTGTCGGTCCTTGTCAAGGCGTTCGGGGTGGCCGGATTGGTGCCGCCTGTCGTCGCGGCCTGGTTTCCGGTCGTGGTGGCGATGTTTTTCGGGGTGACGTTCCTGTTGTACAAGGAAGACGGCTAGTGAGAGGGGCGGTTTTGCAAAACCGTAAGCCGGTCCGAAGCGCGCTCCTGTGCGGAGTGAGCGCCTTGGCGTGCCTGCTCGCCTGCGGCCTGGATGCACAGCCTGCATTTGCCCAGGCGGTGGAACTCGCCCCCAGCGTTCCCGCCGGCTCGCAGATGCTTCTTGAAGCCGACACGCTGGTCTACGACAACGACGCCCAGACGGTGACCGCCGTCGGCGGCGTGCAGATCGAATACGGCGGCAACCGCCTTGTGGCACAGCGGGTCGAGTACGACCGCAAGACCCGGCGGCTGGTCGCTACCGGCAACGCCCAGATGGTCCAGAGCGACGGGACCAAGATCAACTCCGACCATATCGACATAACCGACGATTTCGCCGACGGTTTCGTCAACGCGCTGCGTGTCGAAACGCCGGACAAGACCTATTTCGGCGCCGAGAGCGCCGAGCGCATGGGCGGCGTGCTGACGACGTTCCACAACGGCGTCTACACCGCCTGCGAGCCTTGCGAAGACAAGCCGAACAAGCCGCCGATCTGGCGGGTGAAAGCACGCAAGATCGTCTGGGACGGCGAGACGCACACCGTCCGCTTCGAGCAGTCCAACTTCGAATTCTTCGGCTTCCCCATCGCCTATCTGCCGGCCTTCGAGATCGCCGACCCGACGGTGAAGCAGAAAAGCGGCTTCCTGATGCCCGGCATAGCCTATGGCAGCAAGCTCGGCTTCGGCGCTTCCATTCCCTATTATTTCGCGCTGTCGCCCACCTACGATCTCACCGCGCGCGGAACCTACTATTCCAAGCAGGGCTTCCTCGGTGAGGCCGAGTGGCGCCAACGCTTCAACACCGGCGAATACAGCATCAAGATCGCCGGCATCTCGCAGCAGAAGCCCGACGCCTTCGACAACGCCGTCGACGCTGGCTTTTCGAGCGATCCGAACAAAAAGCGTGCCATGATGGGCACCAAGGGCCAGTTTGCTATCAATTCGCGCTGGAACTTCGGCTGGAACGTTCTGCTCCAGACCGACAAGAACTTCTCCAGCACATATCACATCGGCGGGTATGCCGACACCGTACACCGTTCGGAAGTCTATCTGACTGGCCTGAACGACCGGAACTATTTCGACGCGCGCGTGATGCACTTCGAAGTGCAGGAAGCAACGCCGGACAAGTGGGACGACGGGTCCGACAATATCTATGCACGCGATCCTTCGCAGCCCTGGGTTCTGCCATCAGTCGACTATGCCTATATTCCCGATATGCCGTTGGCTGGCGGCCAGCTTTCGGTGAACGTCAATACGCGCATATTGCAACGTGACCGGCTCGACCGTGCCTTCGCCACGCCTTACGACATGGCCACCGATGTCCAGCGCGTACGTGGCCTGGCGGGTAATTCAGGCCGGCTGACGGGCGAGGTCGAATGGAAGCGCTCGCTGATCACGGACGGCGGGCTCGTCATCACCCCGCTGCTGGCTTTCCAGGGCGATGTCGACTACGTCTCCGCCTCGTCAGCCTCACTGGTCGCCATCAACCGGATGGCCGGCAATGATACCGATGCGTTCAAGAGCGCATATCCGGGCGTTACGGCCGACATGCGCTCCTCCTTCGCCCGCTATATGGCGACCGCCGGCCTGGAATTGCGCTGGCCGGTGCTCTTATCAGGCGTCGGCTCATCGCACATAGTCGAGCCGATGGCGCAACTTTTCGTGCGGCCGAACGAGCAGTATATCGGCGGTCTGGCCATTCCCAACGAAGACGCGCAGAGCTTCGTCTTCGACGCTTCGACGCTGTTCGAGCGTGACAAATTCTCCGGCTACGACCGCATCGAGGGCGGCACCCGCGCCAATGTCGGTGTGCGCTATTCCGGCAGCTACGACAACGGCTGGACGACGAACGCGATCTTCGGCCAATCCTATCAGCTCGCCGGAGTGAATTCCTTCAACTCGCCCGATCTGGTGAATGCCGGCGCCGAATCCGGCCTCGAAACAGCCACGTCGGATTTCGTCGGACTGATCGGCGCAACGACACCGGGCGGCCTCTCGGCCTCACTCAGCGGCAGGTTCGACGAGCATACGTTCGAATCCCGACGCACCGAGGTCAAACTCGCCTACAGCGGCGATTTTCCGGTTTCGGTCAGCGCTCAGTACGCGTTCATCGAAAGCCAGCCGCTCTACGGTCTTCCCTACGACCGCGAGGAGGTGACCCTCGGCGGCAGCGCGCGGATCAACCAGAACTGGCGCGTTTTCGGATCCGGCACCTACGATCTGCACACCGACCTCATCACCAACAAGGGGATCGGCTTCGCCTACGACGACGAGTGCTTCACCTATATGATGTCCTTCTCCGAGAACCAGACTGCCGACCCCATCACCAAGATAAGGGCGGAGCCGACCCAGAGCATCGGCTTCAACCTGTCGTTCCGGACCCTCGGCGACTTCGGTACCTCGTCGAGCAGCTTCACGGAATAAGGCGCCAATCCTGTCGACATGCTTTCGCCGCATAGAGCAGGCATGCACCGGGCGTATCAGGCCATGATTGGCCAAGGTCGGAACAGAAACGGGAACATCAGATGAGGAAATACCTGTTCTCCGCGAGTTTTGCCCTGCTTGTCGCGGCAACTTCCGTTTCGATCACCCTGCCGACGCTTCCGGCTGTCGCGAGTTCGATCAAATACGTCGTCAACAACATCCCGGTCACCAGCACCGATATCCAGCATCGGGCCGCCTTCCTGCGCCTTCAGCACAGGAAGGGCAGCGCCTCCGATGAAATGATCGAGCAGGCGCTGAAGATGGCCGAGGCCAAGCGGCTGGGAATCCGCATCTCCGACAGCCAGGTGAACGACGCCTATGCGCGGTTCGCCTCGAACAACAAGATGAAGCTTTCCCAGCTCGACGGCATCATGGCGAAGGCCGGCGTCACCAAGGAACATTTCAAGGAATACATCCGTGCCCAGATGGCCTGGAACCAGGCTCTCAGCGCCCGCTATCGCGCCGAGCAGGGCGGCACGGGGACGAGCGAGACGGACGTGGTGCGCAAAATGCTCGACAAAAGTGGCAACAAGCCGAGCGCCACGGAATACATGCTTCAACAGGTGATCTTCGTGGTGCCGAAGGCCGAACGCAGCGCGACGCTCGGCAAGCGCAAGCGCGAGGCCGAGGCGATGCGCGCGCGTTTCAACGGCTGCAGCACCACCCGCGATTTCGCCAAGGGGCTGCTTGATGTCACCGTGAAGGATCTTGGCCGCATCCTGGCGCCGCAATTGCCGCCCGACTGGGCCGACCAGATCAAGAAGACGAAGACCGGCGGAGCGACCGCCGTGCGGGAGACGGAGCGCGGCGTCGAGTTCATCGGTATCTGCAGCGCGCGCGAGGTTTCGGACGACAAGGCCGCGCAGCTTGTCCTGCAGAGCGAAGGGTTCGAAGGCGGTGGCGCCAACGACGAACTGACCAAGAAATACGTCGCGGAACTGAAGGCCAAGGCCCGTATCGTCGAGCGCTGAGGCAATCGTGGTCACTCCCTCGCCGGCGGCGGCTGCCGCACCGTTGGCTCTCAGCGTCGGCGACCCGTCCGGCGTCGGCCCGGAGATCGCGATCGCAGCCTGGCGGTTGCGCAAAGACGCGGCAGTTCCGCCTTTCTACCTGCTGGCCGACCCTGACTTGATCGCGGCGCGCGCGAAAAGGCTTGGTGTATCCCTCGACATTGCGAAGACGACGCCACAGGCAGCCTGCGAAGCGTTTTCCCGCGCACTCCCGGTCGTGTCGCTGGCGGCCAGACTTGCCGACACGCCGGGCCTGCCGGACCGGGCCAACGCAGCCGGCATCGTGGAGGCCATCGACCGCGCCGTGGCCGATTGCATCGCCGGGGCGGCGGCGGCGGTCGTCACCTGCCCCATCGCCAAGAAGCCGCTCTATGATGCCGGCTTCGCCTTTCCCGGCCATACCGAGTATCTGGCGCATCTGGCGTCGCACCACTTCGGTCGAAGCATCCTTCCCGTGATGATGCTGGCCGGACCAGACCTGCGCACCGTACCGGTCACCATCCACATCGCGCTCGCCGAAGTGCCGAAGGCCCTGACATCCGATCTTGTTATCGAGACCGGCCGCATCGTCGCCAGGGACCTGCGGGACCAATTCGGCATCGTCGCGCCGCGCCTGGCCGTTGCCGGCCTCAACCCGCACGCCGGCGAAGGCGGCGCCATGGGGCAGGAAGACCTGCGCGTCGTCGCACCGGCGGTCGAACGGCTGCGCGCGGAAGGCATCGACGCCTTCGGCCCCCTGCCCGCCGACACGCTGTTCCACGCCCGCGCCCGTCAGGGATACGACGCCGTGCTCTGCATGTATCACGACCAGGCGCTGATCCCGGCCAAGATGCTGGCCTTTGACGAAGCGGTGAACGTCACGCTCGGCCTGCCCTTCGTCCGCACTTCGCCGGACCACGGCACGGCCTTCGATATCGCCGGCAAGGGCGTGGCGCGTCCCGACAGCCTGATCGCGGCGCTGAAACTGGCGCGCCGGCTCGCCGACGGTTCCGCCGGCGGACAGCAGGCATGAGCGCAGACGGACTTCCGCCGCTACGCGAGGTGATCGAGCGCCATGGATTGCAGGCGAAGAAGGCGCTCGGCCAGAATTTCCTGCTCGACCTGAACCTTACCGGCAAGGTGGCGCGGGCAGCAGGCGACCTGACCGGCGCGACAGTCATCGAGGTCGGGCCGGGACCGGGCGGGCTGACTCGTGCACTGCTGTTTTCCGGCGCCCACAGGGTCGTCGCCATCGAGCGCGACGAGCGCTGCTTGGCGGCGCTCGCCGAAATCTCGGCACATTATCCGGGACGGCTGGACGTCATTTCGGGCGACGCGCTGAAGACGGATTTTTCAGCCCTGGCCGATGGCCCGGTGAAGATCGTCGCCAACCTGCCCTACAACATCGGCACCGAACTCCTCCTGCGTTGGCTGACGCCAGAAGCCTGGCCTCCCTTCTACCAATCGCTGACGCTGATGTTCCAACGCGAAGTGGCCGAACGCATCGTCGCGAAGGCCGGCAGCGATGCCTACGGCCGGCTCGGCGTGCTTGCCGGCTGGCGCACCGAGGCACGCATCGCCTTCGACGTTCCCCGCCAGGCGTTCACGCCGCCGCCGAAGGTGACATCCTCGGTCGTCCATCTGGTACCACGCGAAGAGCCTCTGGCGGCGGATGTGCGCAAGCTCGGGCGCGTCACCGAGGCCGCCTTCGGGCAGCGGCGCAAGATGCTTCGGCAAAGCGTGAAAAGCCTCGGCGGCGAAGCGCTGCTGGAGCGTTGCGGCATTGACCCGACACGACGGGCCGAAACGCTCAGCATCGAGGAATTCGTCAGGTTAGCGAACGCGATCCCTTGAGGGCAGAGCGAGGCTAGACCTTCTCGTCCAGCAGGCCGGAGACGAAATCGAACAGGCCCGGCCGGCGGTCGCGGCGCAGGCGTTCAGCCGAGACGATCGAGCGCACCTCGGCGAAAGCACGATCGAGGTCGTCGTTGACGACGACGAAATCGTATTCCGTCCAGTGCTCGATCTCGGTACGGGCGTTCTTCAGCCGCGTCTCGATCACCTGCTCCTGATCTTCGGCGCGGCGTTTCAACCGCGCCTTCAGCTCGGCCATCGACGGCGGCAGGATGAAGACGGAAACGATGTCGCCGCGCATCTTCTCCTTGAGCTGCTTGGCACCCTGCCAGTCGATGTCGAACAGCATGTCGCGGCCTTCCGCCATGGCCTTTTCGGCCGGTTCACGCGGCGTGGCGTAGAAATTGCCGTGGACCTCGGCCCATTCCAGCAGTTCGTCGTTGTCGCGCAGGATCTCGAAGTCGCGGCGCGAGCGGAAATGGTAGTGGATGCCATCGATCTCGCTGCCGCGGCGCGGCCGGGTCGTCACGCTGACCGACAGTTCAAAACCCTGATCGCTCTCGATCAGGTTGCGGGCGATGGTCGACTTCCCCGCTCCCGAAGGAGAGGACAGAACGAGCATGAGCCCCCTGCGACGAATGCGGGAAGCGGTGTCCTTGGACGCCATCGACTACTCCAGATTCTGGACCTGCTCGCGAAACTGGTCGACCACGGCCTTCAGTTCCAGCCCGACGGAGGTCACGGCGGCGGCATTCGACTTGGAGCACAGCGTATTCGATTCGCGATTGAATTCCTGCGCCAGAAAATCGAGCTTGCGGCCGACCGCGCCTCCGGCTGTCAGCAAAGCGCGGCCCGAAGCGACATGCGTCTTCAGCCGGTCGATCTCCTCGCGGATATCGGCCTTGGTGGCGAGGAAGGCCGCTTCCTGATTGAGCCGCGCCTCATCGAGATTGGCGGAGGCGTCCATGAGAAGCTTCACCTGCTCGGCGATGCGCGCGCGGATTGCCGCCAGTTCGCGCGACGGATCGGCCTCGGCGCGCAGCGTCAGTGCCTCGATGGCATCGATATGACCCGACAGGAGGCCTTTCAGTGCAGCGCCTTCGTCGGTTCGTGCCTGCTCAAGCCCGTCGAGCGCCTTGTTGAAACAGGTCAGGATCGCCGCATCGGCGGCGGCGCGTTCCTCCTCGGTCTCGACGGCTTCCGGCACGTCGAGAACGCCGCGCAGGGCCAGCAGCCCGTCAGCGCTGGCGGGAGCCGTGCCGAACTGCTCCTGCAAGCGCCTGGCGAGGCCCGCCAGATCTTTCAGGAAAGCCTCGTTGACCACCGGCTGCGCCTGAGCCGCCGCAGCCTTGCCGAGCGTCAGGGTCGCCTGGAAATTGCCACGCGAAAAGCGCTTCTGCACGGCCTGCCGGACCGCCTGTTCGAGACGTTCGAAACCCGTCGGCAGGCGCAGGCGGACCTCGGCGCTCTTGCCGTTGACCGATTTCAGCTCCCACGCCACGGCGGCGCCCGAATGCTCGGCCGTGGCCCGGGCAAAACCGGTCATGCTCTGAAGGTTCATGCGGTTCGCTCCCCCTCGCCCCGATCCGATCTACTGGACCGGAACGACTCCCGTGCCGGCACCGTCTTCGGTCGCCGGTACGTCCTTGCCTGCCTTGGCCGCTTCCTCGGCCTGCTTCTTCTGCCAGGCGCGATAGCGGGCGACGTTCTCGTTGTGCTCATCCAGCGTCGCAGCGAAGACGTGGCCGCCGCTGCCGTCGGCGACGAAATAGAGGTCCTTCGTCTTCGACGGATTGGCGACGGCTTCCAGCGCCGCCTTGCCGGGATTGGCGATCGGCGTCGGCGGCAGGCCGTTGACCAGATAGGTGTTATAAGGGGTCGGCTTGTCGATGTCGGACTTGTAGATTGGCCTGTCGGCCGGCTTTCCCTTGCCGCCGAAGAGGCCATAGATGATGGTCGGGTCCGACTGCAGGCGCATGCCCTTGGCGAGCCGGTTCAGGAAGACGGCCGCGACGCGCGATCGCTCGTCGTTCTTGCCCGTCTCCTTTTCCACGATCGAGGCCAGCGTGACGAATTCCTCGACATTGGCCAGCGGCAGGTCGGGCGCCCGCCGCGCCCACACCTCCTCGACCAGTTTCTTCTGGTCGGCCAGCAACTTGTCCACCATCTGCTGGCGGGTCGCGCCACGGGTGAAGCGCAGCGTGTCGGTGGCGAGGCTGCCTTCGGCGGGCATGGCGGCCGGCATGTCGCCCGTCAGTTCCTCCTGCTCGGCGATGCGCTGGAACGCCTGCTCGACCGTCAGCCCTTCCGGGATGGTCAGCGAATACATCACCGACTTCCCGCTCTTCAGCAATTCCATGATGTCGCGCATCGAAGCCTTCGGCTTGATGTCGTACTCGCCGGCCTTGAGCGCCTGGTCGTTGCCGGAGGCGCGCACGCCGAGCCGGAAGATACGGGCATCCGAAATCAGGCCGTAGCGCTCGAGTTGGTCGGCAATCTCGGCCACGCCGCTGTTCGGCTTGACCAGGAACGTGCCGCCATTGTCAGAGGGTCCGGGTCCGTAGAAGGCCTGCTTGCCGAAATAAAGCGCCACGCCCGCCGCCAGCACCATCAGCATGACGCAGGAGACGACGAAATTCATGAAGACGACGATCTGGCTGCGCGAGGCGCGCGAGCGCTTGCCCGAAGGCGGTGGGGGCGGCGTGCCTGCCTCCGGCCGCAAGGCCTCGCTGGCCGTCTTCGGCATCAGGGGCGCCGCCGGCGGCGCCGGCCGCTGCCCGAAGCCTGCCTCGGCGCTTTCCCCAACGCCTCCATTATCCGCCGGACTGGTGTTCATGGCGTCCTACCGTTGATCTTTCGACGAATCCCCTTCGGCACAGTAGGGGCGAATATGGCAAAATTGGCAGCAGACGGCGGGTGCGAAACGGGCTGATCGAGCGCCCGCCACGTCACCCATTGTATCGCTGGAAGACAAGCGAAGCGTTGGTGCCGCCGAAGCCGAAGGAATTGGACAGCGCCACATCGACGGCGCGCTTGCGCGGCTTGTTCGGCACGAGGTCGATGGCCGTTTCGCGCTCGGGATTGTCGAGGTTGATGGTGGCCGGCGCGATGTTGTCGCGGATGGCCAGGATGGAGAAGATCGCCTCGGCCGCGCCTGCCGCACCCAGCAGATGGCCGATCGACGACTTGGTCGACGACATCGACACCTTCGAGGCCGCATCGCCGACCAGTCGCTCGACCGCGCCGAGCTCGATCGTGTCGGCCATGGTCGAAGTGCCGTGGGCGTTGATGTAGTCGATGTCGGCCGGCGACAGGTTCGCTCGCTTGAGCGCCGCCGTCATGCAGCGGAAGGCGCCGTCGCCATCCTCGGCAGGTGCCGTGATATGATAGGCATCGCCGGTCAGGCCGTAGCCGACGACCTCGGCATAGATCCTGGCACCGCGCGCCTTGGCGTGCTCCAGCTCCTCCAGCACCACGACGCCGGCGCCCTCGCCCATGACGAAGCCGTCGCGGTCGCGGTCGTAGGGCCGCGAGGCGGTCTCGGGCGTATCGTTGCGCTCGGTGGACAGCGCCCGGCAGGCGGCGAAGCCGGCCAGCGAAAGGCGCGATACCGCAGATTCCGCGCCGCCGGCCACCATGACATCGGCATCGCCGAACTGGATCAGCCGGGCTGCATCGCCGATAGCGTGCGCGCCGGTCGAGCATGCGGTGACGACCGCGTGATTCGGCCCTTTCAGGCCGTGCCGGATCGACACTTGGCCGGAAACCAGATTGATGATGTTGCCGGGAATGAAGAACGGGCTGATGCGGCGCGGGCCGCGCTGTTCAAGGATCAGCGCATTTTCCGCTATGCCCTCGATGCCGCCGATGCCGGAGCCGATCATGACGCCGGTGGCGCACTGCTCCTCATGCGTTTTCGGGGCCCAGCCGGAATCCTTCAGCGCTTCATCCGCCGCGGCGATGCCGTAGAGGATGAAGCTGCCGATCTTGCGGAGTTCCTTCGGCTCGAGCACCGCCTCGGGATTGAAGGTGCCGTCGCTGCCGTCGCCACGTGGGATGATGTGGGCGATCTGGCAGGGAAGGTCGTCGACCTGGAATTCGGTGACGCGCCGGGCGGCACTGCGGCCGCTCAGCAACTCCTTCCAGCTATGCTCGAAGCCCATGCCGAACGGCGATAGCAGGCCGAGGCCCGTAACAACGACACGCCTCATAGCCGAAAATCCTCGCCGACGACCGCAGGCAGGATCAGGCCGAAGCCTTGTCGATGTACTTCACGGCGTCGCCGACCGTGAGGATCGTCTCGGCCGCGTCGTCGGGGATCTCGACGCCGAATTCTTCCTCGAAGGCCATGACCAGTTCGACCGTGTCGAGGCTGTCCGCGCCCAGGTCGTCGATGAAGCTCGCCTGTTCGGTCACCTTGTCGGCATCCACGCCCAGATGCTCGATAACGATCTTCTTGACGCGCTCTGCGGTGTCACTCATGTGGGCATCCTCGTCCAATGTTTGTCTGTCTTCGTTAGCGGGCCGAATGCCGCTAATCAAGCTCAAAGATGGCCTTGCCGAAAGCCTTCCGGCAGGCCGGTTTTGCCGCAAACCGCGCGGTTCGGGGCGCAATACACGAAAACCGCCCGGCATCCAAGGCGGCAGCCGGCTTTTTCCCGGCCCGTCCCCGGCAAGGCGGTTCGGGCCGGCATTTCAGCCTCAAATCATCGCCATGCCGCCGTTGACATGCACCGTCTGGCCGGTGACGTAGCCGGCCTCGTCGGAAGCGAGCCAGGCGACGGCCGAGGCGACTTCGGCGCCGGTTCCCATGCGCTTCATCGGGATGGCGCCCATGATCGCCTCCTTCTGCTTGTCGTTCAGCTTGTCGGTCATGGCCGATTCGATGAAGCCGGGCGCCACGCAGTTGACGGTGATGGCGCGGGTGGCGATCTCCTGCGCCAGCGACTTGGAAAAACCGATCATGCCGGCCTTGGAGGCGCAATAATTGACTTGCCCCGGATTGCCGGTCACCCCGACCACCGACGTGATGTTGATGATGCGGCCATGGCGGCGGCGCATCATCGGATGCGTCAACTCGCGCGTCAGGCGGAAGACGGCGCCCAGATTCACGTCGATCACCGCATCCCAATCGGCGTCCGACATGCGCACGAACAGGCCGTCCCTGGTGATGCCGGCATTGTTGACGAGGATATCGACGCCTTCCAGCTCGGCCTCTGCCTTCTGGCCGAGCGCCTTCACCTCGTCGCGGTCCGACAGGTTGGCGGGGAAGAGCTTGACGCGGTCGCCCAGCTCTGCGGCCAGCGCCTCAAGCTTCTCGACGCGCGTGCCGTGCAGGCCGACGAGCGCGCCCTGCGCGTGCAGCGTACGCGCGATCGCTTCGCCGATGCCGCCGGTAGCCCCGGTGACGAGCGCCTTGCGGCCGGTCAGATCGAACATCTTTTTCTCCTTGAAGGCACACCCTTCACACGGGCGTGTCGACTGTATCAGTTCAGCCCAACGCCGCCAGCGCCGCGTCGACATCGGCCGGCGAGCCGACGTTGGCGGTGGCAATGTCGCGATCGATGCGCCGCGCCAGACCCGACAGCACCTTGCCGGCACCAACTTCATAAAGTGTCGTCACGCCGTTGGCGCCGAACCATTCCACCGTCTCGCGCCAGCGCACGCGCCCGGTCACCTGCTCGACCAGCCGCGCGGCGATGGTTTCGGGATCGGTGGTCGGGGTCACCGACACGTTCGACACCACCGGCACGACGGGCGCATTCTTCTTCACCTCGGCAAGGGCTGCGCGCATGGCATCGGCGGCGGGCTGCATCAGCGCCGAATGGAAGGGGGCGGACACCTGGAGCATCAATGCCCGCTTTGCGCCCTTTTCCGTGCAAAGGGCCGCGGCGCGTTCCACCGCCGCCTTGCTTCCCGAAATGACGAGCTGGCCGCCGCCATTGTCGTTGGCGATCTGGCAGATGGCGCCCTGTCCGGCTTCCTGGCAGGCGGCCTCGACACCGTCCTGGTCGAGACCAATGATGGCGGCCATGGCGCCCTCGCCCACCGGCACGGCCGACTGCATGGCGTTGCCGCGGATGCGCAGCAGCCGGGCGGCGTCCGCGACCGACACGAAGCCGGCGGCGGCAAGGGCTGAATATTCGCCGAGCGAATGGCCGGCGACATAGGCAACCTTGTCCTTCAGCGAAAAACCGCGCGCTTCCAGCGCCCTGATCGCCGCCAGCGATACAGCCATCAGCGCCGGCTGGGCGTTGGCGGTCAGCGTCAGCGTTTCTTCCGGCCCTTCCCAGATCAGGCTGGACAGCTTCTCGCCCAGCGCCTCGTCGACTTCGTCGAAGACGCGCCGCGCTTCGGGGAAGGCATCGGCAAGATCTTTACCCATGCCGACGGATTGGCTGCCCTGGCCCGGAAAGGTAAATGCGATCGCCATGGTCTATCCCGGTTTTTCGGTTCTCGATTGCGTGTGACGCAAGCCGGCCCGCCAAGTCAAGCCCGCCTCTGCCGCCGTTCGTCCCGCAAACGCCTGTTCCACAGGGCTTTTCACCGATCACTCATGATTAAAACCGAACACGATTTTTTGCCGGCTCTTTTCATTTTTTTCGCAACCGCTAGGGTCCCGCGTCATTTTAATGACACTTCCGTGACGATGCACGGGTGCATCATGTCAGTAGAAAACGGTGCGGACGTGAACAGGACGACAAAAGAACAGGACCGTATGGCTTCGGGCGCTGAAAAGCGCACGTACAGCTATGGTGCGGCCCTGCGTTACGGGCTGATCTCGCTGCTCGCTTCGGCGGTGCTGGTGTTCGCCATCGAGCTCATCTTCCGCGGCGATGTCGCAGCGACCGTCGGCTTCTTCCTGCAGCCGTTCAAGCCAGGCTGGACGACCGTCATCCTGTTCACCCTGATCCTCGTCACGCTGGACGCCGTTCTGGGGCGCAGGCACCAGGGCCTGATGGTCATGGCGCCGCTGACGCTGGCGCTCGCCTTCATCGGCCACCAGAAATCCAACTATCTTGGCGACCCGCTCTATCCGACGGATTTCCTCTATGCCCGCCAGATCGTAGACCTGATGCCGCTTCTGGTGCGGGAGCGGCCGTGGACGGCGCTCGCCATGGCCGTGGGCCTGCTTGCCGGGCTGACACTGCTGGTCTTCGCGTGGCGTCAATGCCGCCGCCGCATGCCGAGGCTCACCTACAAGGGCAGGGTCGCGCGGCTGGCGCTGTGCCTGCCGCTGCTCGCCTTCTTCGTCTCCATCATGGACTACGCGACGTTCTCGTGGACCCGCGACCGCCTGCAGATCATCCCGATGATGTGGGACCAGAAGGAGAACTACGCCTCCAACGGCTTCGCTCTCGCCTTCGCCCTCAACGTGCCGATGGCGCACGTCTCGGCGCCGGCCGGCTATTCGGAAAAGGCAATGGCGGCGATCGAGCGGCCAAAGGTCACCACGTCCATTCCAGCCGAGAAGCCGGACATCATCGTGGTGATGAGCGAATCCTTCTGGGATCCGACGCAGCTGCCGGGCGTCAAGATCACGCCCGACCCGATGCCGACCGTGCGCTCGCTGCGTTCGGGTTCGATGTTCTCGCCCGAGTTCGGCGGCATGACCGCCAACGTCGAGTTCGAGGCACTGACCGGCTTCTCGAACGCCTTCCTGCCGGCGGGCTCCATCCCCTACCAGCAGTATGTACGCGCGCCGATCCCGTCGCTCGCGACCTTCTTCAAGAGCGAAGGCTACGAGGCGCGGGCCATCCACCCCGGCACCAACTGGTTCTGGAACCGCACCAACGTCTACGCCGATTTCGGCTTCGACGACTTCAAGTCGGAAGAGACGCTGCCGCCGATGGCCAAGCGGGGGCCGCTGGCCTCGGACGCCGCCATGACCGACGAGATCATCCGCGAAGCCGATTCAACGCAGGAGCCGTTCTTCTTCTTCGCGGTCAGCCTGCAGAACCACGGCCCCTACGAGCCGCATCGCTATAGCGACACCACGCACAAGGTCGAGGCGCCGACCAGCCAGTGGGCGCGCGATTCGCTCGCCAGCTACGCCGAAGGCGCGGCCGACGCCGACCACGGCCTCCAGCGGCTGATCGAGTGGGCGAAGAAGCGCGAACGGCCGACCGTCATCGCCTTCTTCGGCGACCATCTGCCGCCGCTGGGACCCGTTTATGTCGAGACCGGTTTCCTGAAGGACAACGTGGCGCCGCGCCGGGAAGCGGCCGACAAGATGCTCGAACATCACCAGACGCCGCTGGTGGTGTGGTCGAACAAGACCGGCCCGGAGACGGACATCGGTCCGGTCAGCTCGGCCTTTCTGCCCTATCATATCCTGAAGACGGCCGGCATTACGCACCCCTACTACACCGGCTTCCTCGGCGAACTGAACGAGCGCTACAGCGTGGTCGACCGCAATATGCTTCTGGCCCGCGACGGTGAAGCAGCCATGGACTGGGCGCGCCAGAAGGAGATCGATGCGGGGATCCGCAATTTCCGCTTCCTGCAGTACGACATGATGTTCGGCAAGCGCCGCGCGGCGCCCGACTTCTTCCCCGAGACGGCCGAAAAGCCGCAGCATACGAGCTAAAAAAGCAGGCCGGGCGCGCGCGAACGCCCGGCCCGGCTTGACTTTCCGGGCACAATCTTTATGTGTCCGCCCAAGTTTTCGCGCCCGGTCGTTTTCCCGATCTTCCGGCCGCCGGAATTTCACGACATTCAACGGACGAACACCCATGGCCAAAGCCGCGAACATCAAGATCAAGCTTCTGTCGACCGCCGATACCGGCTTCTTCTACGTCACCAGCAAGAACAGCCGCACCAAGACCGACAAGCTGTCGTTCCGCAAGTACGACCCGGTCGCCAAGAAGCACGTCGAATTCAAGGAAACCAAGATCAAGTAATCCTGGTCTTGTTGGCCTTTTGCGAAAGCGCCGCCTCCGGGCGGCGTTTTTCGTTTCGGCTGCTGGCCGGCGACGTCAAATGCCTGTCATGCAGGCCCTGTTCATGGTCGAAATGAAACACCTCGACCGGATTTGCCGATCGGGTAATTATGAGGCCGGCCTCGCCCTCGGATCGCAGCGGTGAAAGATGAATGATCCTGACACCGGGACAGGCCTTCAGCGGCAAAAGGGAAGCGCAGGCGAAGTCTTCGCCGCGTTCCTCAAACTCGGCCTGACCTCCTTCGGCGGCCCAATCGCCCATCTCGGCTACTTCCGCAACGAACTGGTGGTTCGCCGGCGCTGGATCGACGAGAAGGGCTATGCCGATCTGGTCGCATTGTGCCAGTTCCTGCCGGGTCCGGCATCGAGCCAGGTCGGCTTCGCGCTCGGGCTTCTGCGCGGTGGGCCGTTGGGGGCCGCGGCCGCCTGGGCTGCCTTCACGCTGCCGTCGGCAATCCCGCTGGTATTGTTCGCATTTGCGACCGCCGCATCGGGAACGGCGGCCGATTCCGATATCGTCCACGGCCTCAAGGTCGTTGCCGTGGCCATCGTGGCCCAGGCCGTATGGGGCATGGCGAAGACCCTGTGTCCGGACCGGACGCGCGCCGGCATCGCGCTTGGCGCCGTGCTGATCGTGGCTTTCGCACAGGGCGCGTTCGCCCAGGTCGCCGCGATTCTGGCCGGCGGGCTTGCCGGCTTGTGGATGTGCCGGTCGGACCGCGAGGCGATCTCCGGCCATCTGACGTTCGCCATTTCGCCCACGGTCGGGACCGTCTGCCTTCTGCTGTACGCCGTCCTCCTCTTCGGCCTGCCGGCCGCGGCGGCGATCCTGCAGTCGCAAGGCATTGCCGTTTTCGATTCCTTCTACCGCGCGGGCGCGCTGGTCTTCGGCGGAGGCCATGTTGTGTTGCCGCTGCTCCAGTCGGGCGTTGTAGAGCCGGGCTGGGTGTCGACGGATACGTTCCTGTCCGGCTATGGCGCGGCACAGGCGGTTCCCGGCCCTCTTTTCACCTTCGCCGCCTATCTCGGCGCAAGCCTCGGCCCCGAACCCAACGGGCTCCTTGGCGCGGCGATTGCGCTCGTCGCGATCTTCCTGCCCGGTTTCCTGTTGCTGGTCGGCGTGATACCGTTCTGGGACGCCCTGCGCGCACAGCCGAACGCCCAGGCGTTCATGCGCGGTAGCAACGCCGCCGTCGTCGGCATCTTGGGCGCCGCCCTTTATCAGCCGATATGGACCAGCGCGATTGCCGGACCGCACGACTTCGCGCTGGCACTCGCATGCTTCCTGCTTCTCATGGTCTGGAAAGCGCCGCCCTGGATCGTGGTCGTCGTGGCTGTGTTCGGCGGCCTGGTCATCGGACGCATGGCATAGCCGGCGCCGGCAAGACGGCTGGTCGCAAGGCCGGAAGTCCGTCTCGCGAAACGTCTTTGCTGGAAAGAAGGGGGCCGGTCGGCAATCTGGCAGCGGTACGAGGAGGCCACTATGTGCCAGCGCCGGCCGGCCGACCCCACGGACCCAGGAGATGCGGCGGACCTGAGCATCATGGGGTATTCGGAATGCCCGGCTTGCCCTCCCCGCCGGTTCCACCCGTTGAACGTCATGGAACATTTGCGCAAGAGCTTATGAAAATCAACAGTTTCTTAACCACAGCTCGCGAATCGCTTGGGTTAAGGTAAACCGCTAACCGTAATGGCTTGCGCCGGCGCCGGAAAATTGCAAGCGGCCGGCCTGTATTCGAACAGGATGAGGCGCCGGCGGCGTGCTCAAGCCGCCTTGGCGACGACCCGGTTGCGGCCGCCGTTCTTGGCTTCGTAAAGGGCAAGGTCGGCCCGTTTCATCAGCCCCTCCACCGTATCCAGTCCCTTGAGCAGCGACGACACGCCGACGCTCACCGTGACGGGGATCGATTTGCCGTCGTGGCCGATGGCGAAGGGCTCGCGCTCGATCTCGGCGCGGATGCGCTCGGCGACCTTCTCGGCGATGTGGCCTTCGGTATCGGGCATGACGACGACGAATTCCTCGCCGCCGAAGCGGCAGGCCAGGTCGATGCCGCGCACGTTCTTGCGCAGCCGGCGGGCGAACTCGCGCAGCACGTCGTCGCCACCGTCATGACCATGGGTGTCGTTGATCGACTTGAACCGGTCGAGGTCGGTGATCATCAGCGACAGCGGGCGCCGGCGGGCAACCGCGCGGTCGAACAGCGTCTCGAGGTGGCTGTCGAGGTAACGGCGGTTGTGCAGACCGGTCAACCCGTCGGTGACAGCCATCTCGATCGTTTCGGTGACGCTGGCGCGAAGCTGGTCGTTATAGCGCTTGCGGCGCACCTGCGTGCGCAGCCGCGCGGTCAGTTCCTGCTGGTCGATCGGCCGCATCAGGTAATCGTTGATGCCGAGTTCCAGCCCGCGGATGATGCGTTCGTCCTCGCTCTCCTCGGCCAGAAGGATGATCGGCATGAAACGCGTGCGGTCGAGCGAGCGAAGCTGCGAGCACAGCCGCAAGGGATCGAAATCGGCGAAGCCGGTCGACACCAGCACGCATTCGTAGGGGGTCTCCGCCGCCTGGAACAGTGCTGCATGCGGGTCGGGGCAAATGTCCAGTTCCGCCATGCCGCGCAGCAGCTTGCGCATGCGCTCGGAAGAAGACGGGCGCTCATCCACCAGAAGCACCTTCGGCACGGCGTCGGCGGCTGCGAAGCTGCGGCTCAGCAATTCCTCGATGCCGATGTTGCGTGTGGTCGAGGCGCGCAGCCGCAATTCGTCGGTCAGCATCTTCAGCCGCACCAAGCTTTTGACCCGTGTCATCAACTGCAGGTCGTTGACTGGCTTGGTGAGGAAATCGTCGGCGCCGACTTCCAGCCCCCGGATGCGGTCCGAAACCTGATCCAGGGCAGTAATCATCACCACGGGTATATGCGAGGTCGCCGGATCGTTCTTGATACGGCGGCAGACCTCGAAGCCGTCCATGTCGGGCATCATGACGTCGAGCAGCACGACGTCGACCTTGCCGTTCTCACAGGTTTCGAGCGCATCGGCGCCGTTGGTCGCCGTCAGAACCTCAAAATATTCAGCCAGAAGCCGGACTTCGAGCAGTTTCACATTGGCCGGAATGTCGTCGACGACAAGAATGCGGGCGGTCATCTCAAAGCGGCTCCGGTCGGCAGGCAGGTGGGCATCAGGCGTCGCCCAGGTAGGATTTGATCGTTTCGATGAAGCGCGGCACCGAAATCGGCTTGGAGATGTAGGCTTCGCAGCCGCCCTGCCGGATGCGTTCCTCGTCGCCCTTCATGGCGAAAGCGGTGACGGCGATGACGGGGATGACGTGCAGGTCGTCGTCCTCCTTCAGCCACTTGGTCACCTCCAACCCCGACACCTCGGGAAGCTGGATATCCATCAGGATCAGGTCGGGCCTGTGGGTGCGCGCCAGGTCGAGCGCCTCCAGCCCGTTGCGCGTGCGCACGGTCTCGTAGCCGCTGGCCTCGATGAGGTCGCGAAAGAGCTTCATGTTGAGCTCGTTGTCCTCGACGATCATGACCTTCTTCGGCATCGACTTCCCGTCCCGGCGGCCTTCGTCCGAACACCGCCGTTCGCGTTCGCGGGGCAAACGCACCAAACCCGGCGCCGAACCTACCGCAAGATAATTGACGAAACGGAAACCGGCGGTTGAAAAGGCGCTCGATTCCCGTGCGAGGCTGACACCGGCCTTGTCGTGCCGGGCACTTGCGGCTACTGCGGAAGGCAGACTCAATCACTCGCAAGCCAAAGGTAGTGATGGCAAATCCAGCGTCAATGCGCGAGGAGGCGGAAGCCGTTGCGATCCGCGCGCTCGGCTTCGTGGCGGCGGATCCGGAGCTTCTGCCGCGCTTCCTGGCCCTTACCGGCATCGAGGCGTCGTCCATCCGCCGCGCCGCCGCGGAACCGGGCTTCCTGGCCGGCGTGCTGCAATTCGTCCTGGCGCACGAGCCGACCCTGATGCGCTTCTGCGAGGAAACCGGAACGCCGCCGCCGGCGGTGGGCATGGCGTTGAAGGCGCTGCCCGCCGGCGACGACAACCACGAGCGGTCGATATGAGCGACGATCCCGAAACGCTGCGCCAGATCGAGGAACTGGCGGCCGACGACCGGCCGCTGCTGGTGCTCGACGTCGACGACGTCGTGCTGGAGTTCATCCGGCCGTTTCCGAAATTCCTCGAGCAGCAGGGCTTCAAGCTGACCATCTCGTCCTTCCGGCTGACCGGCAACATCGCCGAGACGGCGACCGGGCGGCTGGTGGAACAGACGGAAGTGACGGCCCTGCTCGACGCTTTCTTCGACGGACAGTCAGAGTGGCAGACGATCACGGAGGGTGCGGCCGAAGCGCTGGCCGTGCTCGGCGAGCAGGTCGAGATCGTGCTGTTGACGGCGATGTTCCACCGCCATCGCGCCACCCGGCGAGCGCATCTCGACGCGCTCGGCCTGTCCTACCCGCTGCTCACCACGGAAATGGCCAAGGGGCCGGCGGTGGCGCGCCTGCGCGGCGCCAGCGGCCGCCCCGTCGCCTTCGTCGACGACCAGCCGAACAACCTCGTCTCGGCACGCCAGTCGGTGCCGGACGTGCACCTTTTCCACCTGATGGCCGACAATTCGCTGCGCGCTTTCCTGCCGCCGCTGCCGGACGACATCGTTCCGGTCCACGACTGGCGCGAGGCTACGCCGAGGATCGCCGAGGCGCTCGGAATCTAAAGTACCAGCCGCATCAGCGGCCGACCGGCCTTGCGTTCCGCTATCCTGTGGAAGCCGGCCTTCTCGAACACCCGCGAGGAGCCGACGAACAGGCCGATGGAACGCGAATCCTTGGAAAGGTCCATCGGGCACGCCTCAAGGTAGCGCGCGCCGTTTTCCCGAGCGAAGCCGACGCCGCCTTCCACCAGCCGATGCGTCAGACCATGGCCGCGTGCCTTCGTACGGATAAAGAAGCACGAGATCGCCCAGACGGCCGGATCGGCGGCGTCTGCCTGCTCCAGCGGCGCCGATCCCCTGCCCTGATTGTTCCACTCCGGCACGTCGGCGCGCGGGCCGACCTGCATCCAGCCGACCGCCTGTCCGTCGTCGAAGGCAAGCAGGCCCGGCGGCGGCCCGACCTCGATGCGCGAGCGAATGTGATCCTTGTTGCGCTCGCGATTGTTCTCGCGGCGCACCGCCGGCGGCAGCCGGAAATGCGTGCACCAGCAGCCATAGCAGGCGCCCTGCTTGCCGAACAAATCCTCGAAGGCCGGCCAAAATTCCGCCGTCACCGGTTCGATCGAAATGGCCATGGGTCCGGTCGCCTTGTCCCGTCCGATCATGTAGACTAGATTTGCAATTGTTCTCTTTATGTTCGCATCCATGGCGATCCCTGTCAACGATCCGGAACACGGTTTCTGCCGCGACTGCCTGCGATTGCAAAGCGGGCCGGTCCGCCGTTGCGAGCGCTGCGGCAGCCCCCGACTCGCCCGCCACGCCGAACTCTACGGGCTGCATCTGGCCCATATCGACTGCGACGCCTTCTATGCGGCGGTCGAAAAGCGCGACAACCCGGCGCTGCGCGACAAGCCCGTCATCATCGGCGGCGGCAAGCGCGGCGTGGTTTCCACTGCCTGCTACATCGCCCGCATACAGGGCGTGCGCTCGGCCATGCCGATGTTCAAGGCGCTGGAAGCCTGCCCGGAAGCGATCGTCATCAAGCCGGACATGGAAAAATACGTCCGCGTCGGGCGAGAGGTGCGCGCCATGATGCAGGCGCTGACGCCGCTGGTCGAACCGATCTCGATCGACGAAGCCTTCCTCGACCTCGCCGGCACAGAAAGGCTGCACGGCTTGCCGCCGGCACTCGTGCTGGCGCGCTTCGCGCTGCAGGTGGAAAAGGAGATCGGCATCACCGTCTCCACCGGTCTTTCCTACTGCAAGTTCCTCGCCAAGGTGGCGTCGGATTTCCGCAAGCCGCGCGGCTTCTCCATCATCGGCGAGGTGGAAGCGCAGGAGTTTCTGGCCGAGCAGCCGGTGACGCTGATCTGGGGCGTCGGCAAGGCCTTCGCCGCCGTGCTGGAGCGCGACGGCATCCGCCTGATCGGCCAGTTGCAGCGCATGGAGCGCAACGAACTGATGCGCCGCTACGGCACCATGGGCGACCGGCTCTATCACCTCGCGCGCGGCGAGGATGACCGGCGCATCCACGCCGACCGCGACACCAAGAGCGTTTCGGCCGAAACGACCTTCGACATGGACCTTGCCTCGGCGGACGACCTCGTACCGGTGCTGCGGTCGCTTTCGGAAAAGGTGGCGGCGCGACTGAGGAAAGCCGGGCTCGCCGGCCGCACCGTCGTGCTCAAGCTGAAGTCGGCCGATTTCAAAATCCGCACCCGCAACCGGCAGCTCGGCGACCCGACGCGGCTGGCCGACCGCATCTTCTCCACCGGCCTCGACCTGTTGCGCCGCGAGATGGACGGCACCCGCTACCGGCTGCTCGGCATCGGCGTCAGCGACATTTCGGACGACGGCAAGGCCGATCCGCCCGACCTCGTGGACGTGCAGGCGCGCAAGCGCGCGCTTGCCGAAGGCGCCATCGACGCACTGCGTGACAAGTTCGGCGGCAAGGCGGTCGAGACGGGCTACACCTTCGGCAAGGGGCATCGCGGCCGCCCGGCCCGACCCGACGAGGACGAGGGACCGGAAGTCCAGCACCCTTGGGAGCGAATCTAGAAGCCTGCCGACCCAGCAACGCGCCGGCCGTCCAACGATTCACATGCGCTTCAGTTCGATCCGGCTGGTCACCACGGCCTCGCCGGTCCTGAGATCAGTGTCGGTCGTGGTCAGCGTCATGCCGTCGTCGCCGTTTTTCTCGACCGTCATCCTGGCGGTGCGGTCGCCGTTGACCGGCTTTGCCCAGGTGATGCCGAGATTGATCGCGCTGCCCTTGCGCACGCCATTCAGCCCCGCAGGACCGGTCGCGGAACCGACATAAGAGCCCGAATATTTTGAGCCGCTGGATTTCAGCGTCGCACTGAAATGTCTGGAGAAGACAAGGAGCCCCCGGCAGTCGCCATCCAGCGCCAGAGAGTCGGCGGCGGCAGTCGACTTGAATTTGCAGGAAACACGGATCGTCGGCGCCGTGATACGCACCTTGACCGAGCCTTTGCCTGCCCAACTGCCCTCCATCGACTTCAGGAAAGCCGATTCGTCGGCACGGGCCGAACCCGCACCGGCCATCACGCAGCCGACCAGGGCCATGATATGCAGGATCGATCTCAATGTGTTCTCCTGTCCCGTTTCCGGAAAGTACCGGGCGCAACGCTGCCGGCCAAGCCAGGTTCCTTTTCGTTACGCGGGCTCTGGCCCATGCGAAGATTTCCCGATAGCGATTGCGGCCCGACCGCGAGCCTGTCACAGAGCGGCGATGGCACCTCAACCCTCCATCGCGAAAGCCGCCTTCTGGATGGCCTTGTCGATCGCTTCCTTCCTGGCGATGTCGGTTGCCGGGCGCGAAACGACGCGAATCCTCAACGTCTTCCAGGTGCTGGAACTGCGCTCGGTGATCGGCTGGTTCATCCTGCTTCCGGCGGTGCTGGCCACCGGAGGGTTCGCATCGATGCGCTCGTCGCGCCTTCCTCTCCACATCGCGCGAAACGCCGTCCACTATGTCGGCCAGGGCGCATGGCTCTATGCGCTGACGCTCATCCCGCTCGGCGTTCTGGTCTCGATCGAATTCACGACGCCGATCTGGACGGCCCTGCTGGCCGTAGCCTTCCTCGGCGAGAAACTCGACAAGGCGCGTATCGCGTCCGTCGTACTCGGCCTGATCGGCGTCGTCATCATTGTGCGACCGAGCGCGGGGTCGCTCAGCACCGGCCATCTGGTGGTGCTGGGAGCCGCGGTCTGCTTCGGCATGTCGGTGGTGATGGTAAAATCGCTGACGCGGACGGACAGGGTGCTGCGCATCATCTTCTGGATGCTGGTCGTGCAATCCGCCATCGGGCTGGTTCCCGCCCTCTACGAATGGCAGAACCCACCGCTTTACCTGTGGCCTTGGATCGTGGTCATCGCCTTTTCAGGCATGTCGTCGCACCTGTGCCTGGCGCGGGCGCTGACCTATGCCGATGCGACGCTGGTGTCGCCGATGGATTTCCTGCGCGTGCCGCTATCAGCCCTGCTTGGCTGGGCGGTCTATTCCGAGCAGATCGACGCCTTTACGGCGCTCGGCGCCGTATTGGTGCTGTCCGGCAACCTGCTCAACATCCAGCGCCGCCAGCCGGGGCCGGCCGAGGCGGCGGCAAGCTGACGCGTAGCCGCCAACTACTGCCCCTCGTCGGGAATCTTGAGCAAGTGGCCGCAGGCCTTGCAATGCACGGCGTCCGGTTCGTGGCGCGACAGGCCGCATTGCGGGCACGGGAAATAGACCTTGTAGGGCCTGAAGATCGCCTGTGCCAATCGCACGAACAGCGAGATACCGATGAGCATGGTGACGATGGCGGTGAGCTTGCCCGCCACGCCCGGCAGCACGAGATCGCCGAAGCCGGTCGTGGTTATCGTCGCGACCGTGAAATACATCGCGTCGACATAGCCAGCGATGCCGGCGCCGGTGCGAAAGAAAAAGGTGTAGACGAAGCCTGTAACCACCAGCAGGAACGTCACCAGGTTGACCACGGCCTGGCTGGCATCGCGCCATTCGCGCACCTTACCACGCCTGAAATGGCGCCAGATCGCGCCGCCGCGCGACAGCGACCACAGGCGCAGAATACGCAGGAAGCCGAGATTGGCGAGCGCAGTCGGGAAAAGCAGGGTGACGAGGATGAAAACGTCCACCCATGAGGCGGGCTGCTTCATCAGCCTGAGCGGATCGGTGGAAGCGAGCAACCGGGCACCGAGATCGGCGGCGACGAGAGCCGCCACCATATAGTCCAGCCACAGGAACGACCGCGATTCCTGCAGCACCGGCGTCGCTATGAAGAAGGCGATGATCGCCAGATCGACGATGATGGCCGCGAACTGGAAGCGAAACGCGGCCGGCGACGTGCCGTGGTAGAGCTTGCGCAAGATATCGCGCAGCCGCGCCAGGCCGGTCCGTTGCTCCTGTTCCTTGGCTTCGGCGCCGGTCACACCAGTTCCACTTCAACCACGCCCGGAACGGCGCGCAGGGCGGACGCTTCGCGCGGGCCGATGCGATAGCGATCCGGAAGCGCGACCTCGACCTCGCCCTGGGCATCGCCCTTGATGATGACGAAGCTCACCTGCCCTTCGCCCTTCACGCCGAGCTGGCTGGCCAGCGTGCCGACGGGGCCGGCATCGCGCAGGAAAATGCGCAGCGATTTCTGCACCTGGCCGGCCATATCGTCCAGTGATTGCACGGTCTGGATGCGCATGTTGATGCCTTCCGGCCGGTCTTCCGCCGAAACGGTGATGACCACCGATTTGCCGGGCTCCAGCATGTCGCGATACTGCACCAGCGTCTCGGAAAACATCACGGCCTCGTACTGGCCGGTCATGTCGGAAAAATTGACGACGCCCATCTTGTTGCCGGTGCGGGTCTTGCGCTCCTGCTTCGAGGTCACGGTGCCAGCCAGCCGGCCGGCCGTGGCGCCGCGCTTGACGGCGGCGGAAAACTCCGCCCAGTTCTGCACGCGCAACTTTTCCATCACCGCCTTGTACTCATCCAGCGGGTGCGCGGAGAGATAGAAGCCGACGACCTGGAATTCGCGGTGCAGCCTGTCCGCCGGCAGCCACGGCTCGGCGGGCGGCAACGCCAGCGCCTGCGATTGCGCCCCCAGCGAAGCACCGAAAATATCGGCCTGGCCGAGCACGGCGTTCTCATGCGCAAGGGCGGCCAGCCCCATCATGCGATCGACACCGGCCATCATGGCGGCGCGATCATGGCCGAAGCAATCCAGCGCGCCGGCCATGGTCAGGCTTTCGAAAACGCGTTTTCCCACGATCTTGGGGTCGATCCGCTCGCAAAAGTCGGCGAGGCTCTTGAACGGCTTGTCGCCGCGCCTTTCGACGATGTGATGAACGGCGGCGTCGCCGACGCCCTTGATGGCAGCCAACGAATAAAAGATGCGGTTTTCCGCTACCTCGAAGTCGCGGAACGAGGTTTGCACCGAAGGTGCCATCACCTCGATGTCGAGACGCATCGCGTCCTGCCGGAAGTCGGCCAGCTTGTCGGTGTTGGCCATGTCGAGCGTCATCGAGGCCGCGAGGAACTCGACCGGATAATGCGCCTTCAGGTAGGCCGTCTGGTAGGACACGACCGCATAGGCGGCGGCGTGCGACTTGTTGAAGCCGTAGTCGGCGAACTTGGCCAGAAGGTCGAAAATGAAGTCGGCCTGCGGCTTGGAAACGCCGCGCTCGACGGCGCCGGAAACGAAGCGCTCGCGCTGCTTGTCCATCTCGGCGCGGATCTTCTTGCCCATGGCGCGGCGCAACAGGTCGGCTTCGCCGAGCGAATAGCCGGCCAGTTCCTGCGCGATCTGCATGACCTGCTCCTGGTAGACGATGACGCCTTGCGTCTCCT
Organism: Ollibium composti; assembly: GCF_004801285.1. Lineage (GTDB taxonomy): Bacteria > Pseudomonadota > Alphaproteobacteria > Rhizobiales > Rhizobiaceae > Mesorhizobium > Mesorhizobium composti. Next base: position 375,163 of record NZ_SSNY01000003.1, on the reverse strand, counting down.
TCACCAGATGGTCGATCTTGGGATGGATGGAGGCGGTCTCCTCCTCGCCGTGCTTTCTCGCATTGTAGGTCGGGATGTTCTCCATCGGACCGGGGCGATAGAGCGCCACCAGCGCGATCAGGTCCTCGATGCGATCCGGCTTCATGCCGATCAGCGCCTTGCGCATGCCCGCGCTTTCCACCTGGAACACGCCGACAACCTCGCCGCGCGACAGCATGGAATAGGTCTTCTCGTCATCAAGCGGGATATGCGCCAGATCGATGTCCACGCCGCGCCGGCGGATCAGCTTGACGGCGATGTCGAGCACCGTCAGCGTCTTCAGGCCGAGGAAGTCGAACTTCACCAGTCCCGCCTGCTCGACATATTTCATGTTGAACTGGGTGACCGGCATGTCCGAGCGCGGATCGCGGTACATCGGCACCAGCTCAGACAGCGGCCTGTCGCCAATGACGATGCCGGCGGCGTGCGTGGAGGCATGGCGATAAAGCCCTTCCAGCTTCTGCGCCATGGCAAGCAACGTCTGGACGACCGGCTCCTTCTCCGCCTCCTCGGCGAAGCGTGGCTCGTTGGCGATGGCGTCGGCCAGCTTGACCGGATTGGCCGGGTTCTGCGGCACCATCTTGGTCAGGCGGTCCACCTGGCCATAGGGCATCTGCAGCACGCGGCCGACGTCGCGCAGCACCGCCCTCGCCTGCAAGGTTCCGAAGGTGATGATCTGGCCGACCTGGTCGCGGCCGTATTTGCCCTGCACGTAGTGGATGACCTCCTCACGCCGGTCCTGGCAGAAGTCGATGTCGAAGTCGGGCATCGACACGCGGTCGGGGTTGAGGAAGCGCTCGAACAGCAGCGAGAAACGCAACGGGTCGATGTCGGTGATGGTGAGGGCGTAGGCGACGAGGCTGCCGGCGCCGGAGCCGCGCCCCGGCCCGACGGGAATGTCCTGCGCCTTCGCCCACTTGATAAAGTCCGAGACGATCAGGAAGTAGCCGGGGAACTTCATCTTCTCGATGATGCCCAGCTCGTATTCCAGCCGCTTGTCGTAGTCCTCTTGCGTATGGCCGGCTGTGGGGCCGTGTGCGGCCAGCCGCTTCACAAGCCCTTCGCGCGCCTGACGTTTCAATTCCTCCGCTTCCGCCCTTTCGGCGGCCTCCGGGTCGGCGACGCCAGCGCCGGCGAAACGCGGCAGGATCGGCTTGCGGTTCACCGGATAATAGGAGCAGCGCAGCGCGATCTCGACGGTGTTGTCGATCGCTTCTGGCAGATCGGCGAACAAGGCCGCCATCTCGGCCTGAGACTTCAGGTGATTGTCGGGCGACAGCCGGCGCCGGTCGTCGGCCGCGACCACCGCGCCCTCGGCGATGGCGATCAGTGCGTCATGCGCCTCATAGTCCTCGCGCGCCTGGAAGAACGCCTCGTTGGTGGCGACCAGCGGCAATTCGTGCCGATAGGCCAGTTCCAGTGTGGCCTTCTCGATCGCCCGGTCATAGCCCCCCATGCGCTCCAGCTCGACATAGAGCCGGTCGCCGAACAGGCTCTTGAGCGCCAGAAGGCGGCTCTCGGCCAGTTCGGCGTGGCCGTCGCCGAGCGCCTTGCCGATCGGCCCGCGCGGCCCGCCGGTCAGGCATATGATGCCCTCAGCCAAGGCTGTCAGCATGTCGGTGGATATATGCAGCGCCTCGCCCGAGGGCGTGTCGAGATAGACGCGGCTGACCAGCCGCACGAGATTGGCGTAGCCGGCCTCGCTCGCCGCGATCAGCACCACGGGGCGCAAGTCGGGACCGGACCGGCGCCGGTCGCGCTGGCCGTCGGCGGGCTCGCCCGAGAACGCCAGGTCGAGCTGGCAGCCGACGATGGGCTGGACGCCGTCCTTCACCGCCTTCTGGGCGAATTCCAGCGCGCCGAACAGGTTGTTGGTGTCGGTGACGGCGATGGCCGGCGCCTCGTCCTTCAAGGCATGGCCGACGATCTTGCCGAGCTGCAAGGCCCCTTCCAGCAGCGAATAGGCGGAATGCACGCGCAGATGAATGAAGGGACGGGTCGGCCTTTCCGGCTTGGCCGCCTGCACAAGCGCCTCGCGCTTCAGGGGGTCGCGGGGAAGTCTTTCATCCGACATGGGTTCGCGCAGCTTGCAAGGACTCGGGATCGGGCCCGAATGTATTAGTCCCGGCCCGGCGATGCCAGCCGAACATTCCCCAGTTCACAGCACAAGCCTAAGCGAACTCCATGATGACGGCATCGACCGCAAGGCTGTCGCCGGGCTTGGCGTTCAGCTTGGCGACGGTCAGGTCGCGCTCGGCGCGCAGTACGTTTTCCATCTTCATCGCCTCGACCACGGCAAGCGTCTCGCCGGCCTTGACCTCCTGCCCTTCGGCGACGGAGATGGAAACGACAAGGCCCGGCATCGGACACAGGAGCAGCTTCGACGTGTCGGGCGGCAGCTTCACCGGCATCAGCCGTTCCAGCTCGGCGGTGCGCGGCAGCATAGTCAAAGCATTGACCGACATGCCTTTCCAAGCAATGCGCAGGCCGTTCGGCAGCGGCCGAAGCTGGGCTGCGATCGAGCGGCCGCCGACCGTGCCGCGCCACACCGCCTCGCCGGGCCGCCATTCGGATGTCACGGTGAAAGGCTTGCCGCCCTCGACCGACAGGTCGATCTCCATGGGAATCGAAACCATGCCGTCGCGGATGGAGACGGCGAGATAGTCGCCGCCGATCTTGACCACCCATTCCGTCTTCAGCGCGCCCGAATGCGGGGCCAGCCGGCCGGTCAGCCGGTCGAGCCTGTCGCGGCGCAGGATCTCGACGGCCGTGGCGATGGCTGCCAGCACCGCCTTGTCGTCGGCACCCGGCTCGATCGGCGCGAAACCGTCGGGATATTCCTCGGCGATGAAGCCTGTGGAAAGCCGCCCCTCACGCCAGCGCGGATGCTGCATCAGGGCCGACAGGAACGGGATGTTGTGCTCGATGCCGTCAACGACGAACTCGTCCAGCGCTTCCGACATGGCGTCGATCGCCTCCGCACGGGTCGGCGCCCAGGTGCACAGCTTGGCGATCATCGGATCGTAGAACATCGAGATTTCCGAGCCCTCGGTGACGCCGGTGTCGTTGCGCACGATCACGTCGCCGAACTTTCCTTCTTCCGGCGGCCGGTAGCGCGTCAGCCGGCCGATGGAAGGCAGGAAATTGCGGTACGGGTCTTCGGCATAGAGACGGCTTTCCACCGCCCAACCGTTCAGCGTCACGTCCTTTTGCACTATGGCAAGCTTCTCGCCCGCCGCCACGCGGATCATCTGTTCGACCAGATCGACCCCGGTGATCAACTCGGTCACCGGGTGTTCAACCTGCAAACGTGTATTCATTTCAAGGAAGTAGAAGTTCTTGTTCTTGTCGACAATGAACTCGACCGTGCCGGCGCTCTGGTAGTCCACCGCCTTGGCCAGCGCCACCGCCTGCTCGCCCATGGCGGCTCGCGTCTTCTCGTCGAGGAACGGCGACGGCGCCTCTTCGACGACCTTCTGGTTACGCCGCTGGATCGAGCATTCGCGCTCGCCGAGATAGATGGCATTGCCGTGCCCGTCAGCAAGGACCTGGATTTCGATGTGGCGCGGCTCGACCACGAATTTCTCGATGAAGACGCGGTCGTCGCCGAAGGAGCTTTTCGCTTCCGAGCGGGCGCGGTCGAAGCCGTCGCGCACTTCCGCCCTGTCCCAGGCGATGCGCATGCCCTTGCCGCCGCCGCCGGCAGACGCCTTAATCATCACCGGATAGCCGATCTCGTCGGCGATCTGTTCGGCATGGTCGGCGTTCTCGATGACGCCGAGATAGCCGGGCACCGTGGAGACCTTGGCAGCGTTGGCGAACTTCTTCGATTCGATCTTGTCGCCCATCGCCTCGATGGCCTTCACCTTCGGGCCGATGAAGACGACGCCCTCCTTCTCCAACGCCGCGCAGAAGGAAGCGCGCTCGGACAGGAAGCCGTAACCCGGATGCACGGCCTCGGCGCCTGTGTCCTTGCAGGCCTGGATGATCCTGTCGGCGACCAGATAGCTTTCCGCCGCAGCCGGCGGGCCGATATGAACCGCCTCGTCCGCCATCTCGACATGCACGGCGTCTCGATCGGCGTCGGAGTAGACCGCAACCGTGGCAATGCCCACCTTCTTCGCCGTCCTGATGACACGGCAGGCGATCTCGCCACGGTTGGCGATCAGGATCTTCTTGAACATGCGTGCATCGTCCTCCGGCTGGGGTTTTTCTTTATGACGTTCCGCAGGTGTGCTCAAGCCGACGAACGGTCTAGACGGCTGTGCATGGTTTCGCCCGCCATTGGGCCCCTTGCGCCCTTTCCCCGCGGGCAGCCGGCTGATAGCGTGCCGCTGACGAATCCTTGCAGGAGAATGCCATGAAAACCCGCGCCGCCGTGGCTGTTGGAGCCGGAAAGCCGCTCGAGATCATGGAGGTCGACCTCGACGGGCCGCGCGAGGGCGAGGTGCTGGTCGAGATCAAGGCGACCGGCATCTGCCACACGGACGAGTTCACGCTGTCGGGTGCCGATCCGGAAGGCATCTTCCCGGCCATCCTCGGCCATGAGGGCGCCGGCGTGGTGGTCGACGTCGGCAAGGGCGTGACGTCGGTCAAGAAGGGCGACCATGTCATTCCGCTCTATACGCCGGAATGCCGCCAGTGCCCGTCCTGCCTGTCGCGCAAGACCAATCTGTGCACCGCTATCCGAGCCACGCAGGGGCAAGGCCTGATGCCGGACGGCACCAGCCGCTTCTCCATCGGCAAGGACAAGATCTTCCACTACATGGGCTGCTCGACCTTCTCCAACTTCACCGTGCTGCCGGAGATCGCGGTGGCCAAGGTCGACCCGGCCGCGCCCTTCGACAAGATCTGCTACATCGGCTGCGGCGTCACCACCGGCATCGGCGCCGTCATAAACACGGCCAAGGTGGAGGAAGGCGCCACCGCTGCCGTGTTCGGCCTCGGCGGCATTGGCCTCAACGTCATTCAAGGCCTTAAGCTCGCCGGCGCGGACATGATTATCGGCGTCGATGTCAACGACGACAAGAAGACGTGGGGCGAGCGCTTCGGCATGACGCATTTCGTCAACCCGAAGAAGGTCGACAACGTCGTCACCGAGATCGTCAACATGACCAAGCGCGGCGCCGATCAGATCGGCGGTGCCGACTACACCTTCGACTGCACCGGCAACGTCACCGTCATGCGCCAGGCGCTGGAATGCTCGCATCGCGGCTGGGGCCAGTCGATCGTCATCGGCGTGGCAGGAGCCGGCCAGGAGATTTCGACGCGGCCGTTCCAGCTCGTCACCGGCCGCAGTTGGAGGGGCACCGCCTTCGGCGGGGCGCGCGGCCGCACCGATGTGCCGAAGATCGTCGACTGGTACATGGACGGCAAGATCCAGATCGACCCGATGATCACCCACACGCTGAAGCTTGAGGACATCAACAAGGGCTTCGACCTCATGCACGAGGGCAAGTCGATCCGCAGCGTCGTGGTCTATTGATTTCAGGAGGAAAAAGCCGCCGACCGCACAGGCCAGCGACTTCGCGTTGAACGGCCAACAGGGAGGACTGAGAATGGCTGAGAAACTGCATCCGAGTATCGACAAGGGCCTGCCGAAGAAGAGCGCGCGCTTCAAGGGCGGCACGCTGGTCTGCCAGTGCGTCAACAATCCGGTGGAAGTCGAGATCGCCGGGCAGGTCCTGCACAACCACGCCTGTGGCTGCACCAAGTGCTGGAAGCCGGCCGGCGCGCTGTTCTCGGTGGTCGCCGTGGTGCCGACCGACAATGTCAAAGTCACCGCCAACAAGTCGAAGCTCAAGGTGGTGGACAAGAAGGCGCTCATCCAGCGCCATGCCTGCCGCGCCTGCGGCGTCCATATGTACGGGCCGGTGGAGCGCGAGCATCCGTTCCAGGGCCTATCTTTCATCCATCCCGAGCGCTTCCAGGAAAGCGGCTGGGCGCCGCCCGGCTTCGCGGCATTCGTGTCCTCCATTATCGAGGCCGGCGTGCAGCCTGCGAAGAAGAAGGGCATCCGCAACCGCCTGGCGAAGGCGGGTCTGGCGCCCTACGACTGCCTGTCGCCGGGCCTGATGGACTATATCGCGGAATGGACGGCCAAGAAGTCGGGCGCGCTCCCGGCTTGAGCGGACCGCAGATCCTCGTCGACGCCGACGCCTGTCCCGTGAAGGACGAAGTGGTGAGGGTGGCGGAGCGGCATGGCCTGCCCGTCACCTTCGTTTCCAACGGAGGGGTGCGGCCTTCGCGCGACCCGATGATCCGCAACGTCGTGGTGCCGAAGGAAAAGGCCGACGCGGCGGACGACTGGATCGTGGAAAACGCCAAGGCAAACGACATCGTGGTGACGGCCGACATTCCGCTGGCGGCGCGCGCCGTGGCGCTGGGCGCACATGTTCTGGGGCCGACCGGGCGGCCGTTCACGCCGGAGACGATCGGCATGGCGGTGGCGATGCGCGACCTTAAACAGCATCTGCGCGAGACAGGCGAAAGCAAGGGCTACAATGCCGGCTTCACGCGCGAGGATCGGTCGCGCTTCCTCGGCGAACTGGACCGCATCCTGCGTCGGGCAATCAGGGCGGCGGGTTGACGGCATGTCCGGTTCCGAAAGCACCTTCCTCGCGCGCCATCTCCAATTCGTGGTGGCCGCCGTTTGCGGTGTCGCCGCTGCGGCGGTGGCAGGCTTCTTCAGCCTGCGCCTCGCCTTTCCAGCCGGTGCCGACGTCGCCTTCGCCGTCTATTGCGCGCTGGTGCTGCGCGAAATGCCGAAACTGACAGCGGACTATCTGAGCAAAAGAGCGCGCGCCGCCGACCTGCCGGTATTGCTGATCTTCGCCCTCACCGCAGGCGTCGTTGCCGCCGCCCTTTTGTCGCTGTTCCAGATCATCAACAGCAAGGGCAGCTTTCATCCGCTGGAACTCGCCTTCGCGCTGCTTTCCATTCCGCTCGGCTGGTTCACCATCCATGCCATGACGGCCCTGCATTACGCGCATGTCTACTGGATCGACGACAACGAAACCGACAGCTCTTCGAAGAAGAAAAAACCTGTCGGCGGGCTCGTCTTCGCCGGCAAGGAACGGCCGGAAGGCTGGGACTTCCTTTATTTCTCGACCACCGTCGGCATGACCTCGCAGACCTCGGATACGGAGGTTTCGACCACGCAGATGCGCCGCATCGTCCTGCTGCATTCGGTGGTGTCGTTCTTCTTCAATACGGTGATCGTCGCGGCGGCCGTCAATCTCGCCGTCAGCCTCGGCAGCTGAGCGACCGCCAACAACAATTCGTGAAGAGCCGAAACATCGGCTTCGGTCGCCTCGTATTGGGGTAGATGAAAACATGCGCCGCATGGGAGCGGCAGAAGGGCTCGCGACATGGATGCCGCCGTCCACGATCGATCGCCGCAGGTGGAGCAGGCTCCATCGAAGGGACCCCTGGTCTATCGCCAGTCGCGCTGGACGCGGCTGACGCATTGGATCTGGGCGTTCACGCTGTTCTTCATGCTCCTGTCCGGCCTGCAGATCTTCAACGCCCGGCCGCAGCTCTATATCGGCCAGGAATCCGGCTTCAGCTACGACAACACCGTTTTCCAGATCGGTGCGATGAACACCGAAAACGGACCGCGCGGCTTCACGCGGATTTTCGGACACACCTTCGACACCACCGGTGTGCTCGGCTGGTCCGGTCCGCCGGGACAGGAGCGAGCCCGCGCCTTCCCGTCCTGGGCGACGATCCCCTCCTATTACGATCTCGGCACGGCGCGGGTGGTCCACTTCTTTTTCGCCTGGGTGTTGAGCGCGACCCTGCTGGTGTGGCTCGTCGCCGGCCTGCTCAACGGGCATATCGCCCGCGACCTGTGGCCGCGCATGAAGGATTTCAGGCGCCTGCCCGGCGATATCGCCGCCCACCTGCGGCTGAAATTCCATCATGCGCGCGAGTACAACGCGCTGCAAAAGCTGGCCTACGGCGGCGTCCTGTTCATCCTGCTGCCCCTGGTGATCGTGACCGGGCTCGCCATGTCGCCGTCGGTGGATTCACTCCTGCCGTGGCTGAACGAGGTGCTCGGCGGGCGGCAGACGGCGCGCACCATCCATTTCACAGTGATGGTGCTCCTGGTGCTGTTCTTCATCGTCCACATGCTGATGATCCTGGCGGCCGGGCCGATCAACGAACTGCGCTCGATCGTCACCGGCTGGTATCGCACCGACCCGCCCGGCAGCGACGGCGAAAGGAGCCCCTGACATGGCGAAATTCCAGCTCAGCCGCCGCAAGTTCCTCACCGCCGCGAGCCTCGGCGCCTCCGGCCTGATGCTTTCCGGCTGCGACGCTTTCGACAGCCATCTCGGCATGGGCGACGGCCTGCGCTCCTTCCTCGAAGGGGCGAACGACCTCACCCACCGCGCCCAACGACTGCTGACGCGCGACGCGCTGGCGCCGGAGTTTTCCGAGGCCGACATCCGCCAGCCGATGCGGCCGAACGGCGTCACCGCGCCCGACGACGCCACCTACAAAGCCCTGCTCTCCAACAATTTCGCCGACTGGCGGCTGGAGGTTACGGGTCTGGTGGAAAAGCCACTGTCGCTCAGCCTCGACCAGCTTCACGCCATGCCGGCGCGCACGCAGATCACCCGCCACGACTGCGTCGAAGGCTGGAGTTGCATCGCCAAATGGACCGGCACGCCGCTGTCGCTGGTGCTGGATCAGGCGGTGGCGAAACCGCAAGCCCGCTACGTCGTGTTCCACTGCCTCGACACGATCGACCGCAACCAGTCGGGCGACGTCAAATATTACGGCTCGATCGACCTGATCGATGCCCGCCATCCGCAGACCATCTTGGCATACGGCCTGAACGGCAAGCCGCTGCCGGTGGAAAACGGCGCGCCGCTGCGCGCCCGCGTCGAGCGCCAGCTCGGCTACAAGATGCCGAAATACCTGGTCAAGATCGAGCTGGTGTCTTCCTTCGCCGCCATGGGCGGCGGGCGCGGCGGCTATTGGGAGGATTACGGCTACGACTGGTACGGCGGCATCTGACCTGCTGCTTTCAGCACAATTAGTTTCGTTTGTTTTCAATAGTTTATGAACAAATCCGTAATCGTGCCTTGCGATTGCCGGCTGCATGGTCATGCTTTGTCGGTCGGCCGTGAGGGCCAGCGTCTTCCCTCAAACAGCAAACAAGGAGGTGTTTCGGGTGTCCGACACCACGACTATTTTTGAACGGGAACAGGATCTCGACACGTTCGGCGGCCGGCTTTCGCGGGCACGCGCGGCCACCGGCCTCTCCACCAAGGATGTCGCCTGGCGGCTAGGGGTGAAATCCTCGACGATCAACGCCTGGGAGTGTGATCGCTCCCAACCCAGCGCGCTGCGCATGGACAAATTATCGGGCATCCTGAGCGTCAGCCTGTCCTGGCTGCTGCACGGCGTGGGAACGGCTCCCGCCGATCCCGAAGAAGAAACGGCCATGAAGCTGGTCGGCGAGCAACTGGCCAAGCTGAAACAGTTGCATGCGGAAACCGGCCTGCTCATCGGCCGCATCGAAGGCCGGCTCGACAGGCTCGCCCAATCTCCGGCCGAATAGGCCGCTTGTCGGCTCGGAATTTTCCTGTGTCGCCGAGAGGTGACAATGTGTCGCCCATGGGCTATGGATGACTCGTCCGGGGCCTTTTGGGCTCCTACCGTTTGCGGGAGAGAGCAGCGAAAGCTGCCGCCGAAGGGGAAATCGCCCGAAATCTCTCAGGCAAAAGAACCGTAGACGGGAAAGACGCTCTGGAAAGTCGGGGGTTCCGCCCCGCGCCGAAGGTGTAAGGCTCCCCGACAGAGTTCCGGGGCGCCGAGTCTCTCAGGCTTCAGACAGAGGGGCACGAACGGGCCGCGCAAGCGGTCGATGCGTGCTGTTCTGATCTGGAGGCCTCATGGCGGGCGATGAACACTTAAAGACCCTTCCTCTCGAAGATGTGCACAAGGCCGCGGGCGCCAGGTTCGGCGGGTTCGCCGGCTGGTCAATGCCGCTCACCTATCCGGCCGGCGTCATGAAGGAGCACCAGCATTGCCGCGATCATGTCGGCCTGTTTGACATCTCGCACATGAAGCTGTTCCTGGTGACGGGACCGGGCGCGGCGGCACTCATCAACCGTGCCTGCCCGATCGATGCCGGCGCGCTCGAACAGTCGCAATCGAAGCTGACTTTCTTCCTCAACGACCAAGCGGGCATCCGCGACGACCTGATCGTCACGCGGCTGGGCGCCGAGCGCTTTATGGTCGTGGCCAATGCCGGCAACGCCGCCGCCGACGAAGCACACCTCAAGGGCTTCGCCAAGGATTTCGATGCCGAAGTGAAACCGCTCGACCGGGTTTTCCTGGCAGTACAGGGGCCTGAAGCGGCCGAGGTGCTGCGCGCCGCCGGCCTCGACGTCGATGCCCTGACTTTCATGCACGGCGTCGAGCCGCGCGCGAACTGGTTCATGAGCCGGTCGGGCTATACCGGCGAGGACGGTTTCGAGATCGGCCTGCCCGAGAACGACGCTCGCGATCTGCTGGCAAAACTCACCGGCGACGAGCGCGTCCAGTGGATCGGCCTTGCCGCGCGCGACAGCCTGCGGCTGGAAGCCGGCCTCTGCCTGCACGGGCAGGACCTTTCGCCCGAGACCGACCCGGCAAGTGCTGCGCTGATGTGGGCGATCCCGAAGGAGCTCCGCGCGTCCGGCACTTTCGTCGGCGCGGACGCGCTGCGCGCCATCCTCGAAAAAGGCCCGGCGACGAAGCGCGTCGGCCTCAAGCCGGAAGGCCGCCAGCCGGTGCGCGCCGGCACGAAGCTCACCGACGCCGACGGCAACCCCGCCGGCGAGGTGACTTCCGGCGGCTTCGGCCCCTCGGTCGGCCACCCGGTCGCCATGGGCTACGTATCTACCCCGCTGGCCAAGGCCGGCACCAAACTGTTCGCCGACGTGCGCGGGACGAAGGTTCCCGTCGACGTCGCCGCCCTGCCCTTTTCACCCCATCGCTACCACAAAGGATGATTCCGATGGCCAAGACCTATTTCACCACCGACCACGAATGGTTGAGCGTCGAGGGCGGCATCGCCACCGTCGGCATCACCGACTACGCGCAGGAGCAGCTCGGCGACCTCGTCTTCGTCGAATTGCCGGAAGTCGGCAAGACGCTCTCCAAGGGCGACACCGCAGTCGTCGTCGAGTCCGTCAAGGCGGCCTCGGACGTCTACGCGCCGGTCGACGGCGAGATCACCGCGGCCAACGAGGCGCTGTCGGCCGACCCGGCGCTGGTCAATTCCGCGCCAACCGGCGACGGCTGGCTGTGGAAGATGAAGCTGGCCGACGAAAGCCAGCTTGCCGGGCTTCTGGACGAGGCCGGCTATCAGGCCCATATCGGCTGACAGGTGGATGAGATGACCACGGCACCCTACGCTTTCTCGGATCGCCATATCGGCCCCGGCGACGACGACATCCGCGCCATGCTCGCCCGTATCGGCGTCCCTTCAGTGGAGACGCTGATCGATCAGGCGGTTCCGAAGTCGATCCGGCTCGACCGGCCGCTCGGCCTGCCGGCGCCCGCCAGCGAGGCCGAGGCCCTTGCCGAGCTTTCCGCCACCATGGCGAAGAACACGGTGATGAAGAGCTTCATCGGCGCCGGCTACCATGGCGTCGTGGTGCCTCCGGTCATCCTGCGCAACATGTTCGAGAACCCGGCCTGGTACACGGCCTACACGCCCTACCAGGCCGAGATCAGCCAGGGCCGGCTGGAGATGCTGTTCAACTTCCAGACGCTGGTGACCGAACTGACCGGCCTGCCGGTGGCGTCGGCCTCGCTGTTGGACGAGGCGACGGCCGCCGCCGAAGCGGTCGGCATCGCCGTGCGCCATCATCGCGACAAGCGCCACAAGATAGCACTTGCCGGCGCGCCGCTGCCGCAGACGCTCGACGTGCTCAACACGCGCGCCGAACCGCTCGGCATCGAGATCGACGGCGACACCATCGACGACAACACCGCCGCGCTGATCGTTTCGTGGCCGGACGCCAACGGCGTCTATGGCGACCACAAGGCGGCGATCGAGAAGGCGAAGGCAACCGGCGCCATCGTCGTTTTCATTTCCGACCCGCTTTCGTTGACCGTCACCGCGACACCCGCGAGCCTCGGCGCCGACATCGCGGTCGGCTCCATGCAGCGCTTCGGGGTGCCGATGGGCTTCGGCGGCCCGCACGCCGCCTATTGCGCCGTGTCGGACAAGCTGACCCGCCTGATGCCCGGCCGTCTCGTCGGCCAGTCGGTCGATACCAAGGGCCGGCCCGGTTTCCGGCTCGCGCTGCAGACACGTGAGCAGCATATCCGCCGCGACAAGGCGACCTCCAACATCTGCACCGCGCAGGCGCTGCTCGCCAATATGGCGACGGCCTATGCCATCTGGCACGGCCCTGCCGGCCTGCAAGGCATCGCCTCGCGCATCCACGCGCTGGCAGCCGGACTCGCCGAAGGCCTGACGGCAGCCGGCGTCAAGGTGCTCGGCACCAGTCGCTTCGATACCGTGACAGTCGAGGTGAAGGCTAAGGCACAAGCCATTGCCGCTGAAGCGGAAAAGGGCGGCCGGCTGTTGCGCGTCATCGATGCCAACCATGTCAGCGTCGCCTTCGACGAGACCTCGACCGCCGAAGACCTCGCGGCGATCGCTGCCCTGTTCGGCGCCAAGGCGAAGCCGGCGACGGCGACCAGCCTGCCGGGCAAACCGCGTGGCAAGGAATTCCTGACCCAGCCGGTGTTCCACGAGAACCGCTCGGAAACCGACATGATGCGCTTCTTGCGCCGGCTGGCCGACAAGGACCTGGCGCTCGACCGCGCCATGATCCCGCTCGGCTCCTGCACCATGAAGCTCAACGCCGCAGCTGAGATGATTCCGGTCTCCTGGCCGAGCGTCGCCAACCTGCATCCGTTTGCGCCCAAGGCGCATTCGGCCGGCTTCCGCGCCATGATCGATGAACTCGAAGGGTGGCTCGCCGAAATCACCGGCTTCGATGCGGTGACCTTGCAGCCGAACGCCGGCAGCCAGGGCGAATACGCGGGCCTGCTCGCCATACGCGGCTACCACAAGGCGCGCGGCGAAGGGCATCGCAATATCTGCCTCATCCCCTCCTCCGCGCACGGCACCAATCCGGCCAGTGCCGCGATGGCCGGCATGAGCGTGGTGGTGGTGCGCTGCACCGACGACGGCAACATCGACATCGACGACCTCAAGGCGAAGGCCGCTGAACACGGCGCCAACCTCGCCGCGCTGATGTTCACCTACCCGTCCACGCATGGCGTGTTCGAGGAAGGTGCGAAGGATATCTGCGCCATCGTGCATTCGCATGGCGGCCAGGTCTATTTCGACGGCGCCAACCTCAACGCGCTGGTCGGGCTCGCCCGGCCGGGCGATATCGGCGCCGACGTCTGCCACATGAACCTGCACAAGACCTTCTGCATCCCGCACGGCGGCGGTGGTCCAGGTGTCGGCCCGATCGGCGTCAAGGCGCATCTGGCGCCGCACCTGCCGGGTCACGTCGCGGAAGGGTCGGAGCACGCCGTGGCCGCAGCCCCCTTCGGCAGCGCTTCCATCCTGCCCATCACCTGGATGTACATCCGCATGATGGGGCCGGACGGGCTGAAGAAGGCGACCGAGATCGCCATCCTGTCGACCAATTATCTGGTGGCCAGGCTGGGCAACCACTATTCGGTGCTCTACCGCGGCCGCGGCGGGCGCGTGGCGCATGAATGCATCCTCGACACGCGCGTGCTCAAGGACCGCTCGGGCATCACGGTGGACGACATCGCCAAGCGGCTGATCGACTACGGTTTCCATGCGCCGACCATGTCGTTCCCGGTCGCCGGCACGCTGATGGTCGAGCCGACCGAATCCGAGCCAAAGGCCGAGGTGGATCGGCTGTGCGAAGCGCTGATCGCCATCGCCGACGAGGCAGCCAAGGTGGAAAAGGGCGAATGGCCGGCGGACGACAACCCACTGGTCAACGCCCCGCATACGGCCTCCGAAACGCTGGCTGGCGAATGGACTCACCCCTATTCGCGCATGGAAGCGGCCTACCCTGCCGGCAACGCCGACACGCTGGTCAAATACTGGCCGCCGGTGTCGCGCATCGACAACGTCGCCGGCGACCGCAACCTCGTCTGCTCCTGCCCGCCGCTGTCGGAATATTCCGACGCAGCGGAGTGATTTTCACATCAGGCCGGCGGCGACGCCGGCCTGATGCTTTTCCGGGATCGTTGCAACCGGTTCAGCCGACGAGGCGCCAGTTCTTGTATTCGATGCGGTTGCGGCCGTTGCGCTTGGCCGCATAGAGCGCGGCGTCGGCCTTGTGCAGCACTTCCTCAAGCCTCGCCCCTTCGGCATGGCCGAAGCCGATGCCGGCGCTGACCGTGCAGGACAGCGGTCCGAGATCGGTCGTCATCGCCGTGGCCGCGAAGTCCTCGGAGATGAGGCGCACCAGCGCCTGCGCCTGTTCTTCCGTGATGCGCGGCATGACCAGCGCGAATTCCTCGCCGCCGAGCCTGATCAGATCGTCGTTCGTCCTCGAATGGCGCCTCGCGACTTCCGCAAAGCTGAACAGCACACGGTCGCCCGTGGCATGGCCGTGGGTGTCGTTGATGCGCTTGAAGTGATCGAGGTCGAACATGGCGATCGCCATATAGGCGCCAAAGGACCGCTCGCCGTGGCGGGAGAAAAGCGCCCGGCGGTTCATCGCGCCCGTCAGCGGGTCGCGCAGCGACGCGGCGCGGTGGCGCGCGGCGTTGCGCGCCTGGTTGAGCGCCAGCGAGAGCGCGCCGATGCCGGTCATGCTGGCCACCGCCACCATGATGCTCAGGTCCTCGGCCCAGTTCTGCGGTGCGTGGCCGATGGTCCATCGACCATTCAGCACAAGCATCAGTCCGCACAATCCGAACGAAACGGCGCAGGCCATGTACATCGCCGCGAGCGCGACCATGGGGATCGGTGCATCAGACCGATGCCGGAAATAAACCCATGCGGTCAGACCCAGCACGGTAAGCGCGCCGAAATTCTCCACCATCATGGCCGCGCCGTCATAGCCGGCCAGCAGCAAGGGAACTTCAAGGGCGAAGACCGTGAGACCGGCTAGCAGCGACGAGCGCAACGGCGACTGCCCCGAACAGAATTGCCGGGCTGCTCCGTAAAGAAAAGCAAGGCCGGCGGCCAGGAAGGCCACGAAGCCCGCCAGCAGCGGAAGCGACGGGGCCTGCACGTAATTCCAGTAGACGAGCACATGGCCGACCAGAAGCAGGACGCCAAAGGCCCAGGTCAGCAGGAAGCTGTCCCGGCGGGTCGAGGTCCAGACTCCGAGCAGGGTCGCGCTCAGGCAAACGCCCGAGAAGCCGACAGCCAGCAGCATCGATGTGAAATCCGGCAGTTTCGACCTCCCCCGCGCTGATCAGCGTCAGCCCTACAGGAGAATGCTTTGCAGACGATTACCGCACTTCATTCAAATTTGCATTTTCCCGCAGGATATTGCAGTTCCATACCTGCGGCGAAGCATCGGCATTGCAGGATGGACCGCGCGAACGGAACGCGAACTTCCGTGCCTCCACGCTGAAAGCGTGGCAATATCATCTGTGATTCGCAACATCGGACCTCGCCTCCCGCATGGACGACATGAACGACCTCTTCGGCACTTCGGACAAACAGCCGCAAGCCGTACGCCCGCCTTCGCGCCCGGCCGATCCGCTGGTGCAGGCAGCTGCCGCGAAGAAGGCCGCGCCGCGCGACGGGTCGGAGGGCTACAGCGCGGCCGACATCGAGGTGCTGGAAGGACTGGAGCCGGTGCGCCGGCGGCCGGGCATGTATATCGGCGGCACCGACGACAAGGCGCTGCATCATCTGTTCGCCGAGGTCATCGACAATTCGATGGACGAGGCGGTGGCCGGCCACGCCACCTTCATCGAGGTCGAGCTTTCGGCCGACGGTTTCCTCACCGTCACCGACAACGGCCGCGGTATCCCGGTCGATCCGCACCCGAAATTCAAGGACAAGTCGGCGCTGGAAGTTATCATGACGACGCTGCACGCCGGCGGCAAATTCGATTCCAAGGTCTATGAGACGTCCGGCGGCCTGCACGGCGTCGGCGTGTCGGTGGTCAACGCGCTGTCCGATTCCTGTGAGGTCGAGGTCGCACGCGGACGGCAGCTCTACCGCCAGCGCTTTTCGCGCGGCATTCCGCAGGGGCCGCTGGAGAAGCTCGGCGAGGTGCACAATCGCCGCGGCACGCGCACCCGTTTCCATCCCGACCCCGAAATCTTCGGCAAGGGTGCGGCCTTCGAGCCGGCGCGCGTCTTCAGCATGGCCCGCTCGAAAGCCTATCTGTTCGGCGGCGTCAACATCCGCTGGTCGTGTGATCCGGCGCTGCTGAAGGAAAAGGACGACACGCCACCCAAGGCGGACTTCCATTTCCCCGGCGGCCTGAAAGACTATCTCGCCGCCTCCCTCAACGGTGACTTCCAGGTCACCCGCGAAGTCTTTGCAGGGAAAAGCGAAAAGCAGGGCGGCCACGGGTCGATCGAATGGGCCGTCACCTGGTATGGCGGCGACGGCTTCGTCCATTCCTACTGCAACACCATCCCGACCCATGAAGGCGGCACGCACGAGGCCGGCTTCCGCAACATCCTGACGCGCGGCCTCAAGGCCTATGCCGAACTGACCGGCAACAAGCGCGCCTCCATCGTCAATTCCGAAGACGTGATGATCTCGGCCGCCGGCATGCTTTCGGTGTTCATCCGCGAGCCGGAATTCGTCGGCCAGACCAAGGACCGGCTGGCCACCGTCGAGGCGATCCGCATCGTCGAGAACGCCATCCGCGATCCGTTCGACCACTGGCTGGCCGACAATCCGCAGGAAGCGACCAAGCTGCTTGACTGGGTTATCGCGCGCGCCGACGAGCGGGTGCGCCGCCGGCAAGAGAAAGAGATTTCGCGCAAGAGCGCGGTGCGCAAGCTGCGCCTGCCCGGCAAGCTCGCCGACTGCACGCAGAACGCAGCCGCCGGTGCCGAGCTTTTCATCGTCGAGGGCGACTCGGCCGGCGGCTCGGCCAAGCAGGCGCGCGACCGCGCCATGCAGGCGGTGCTGCCGCTGCGCGGCAAGATCCTCAACGTCGCCTCGGCCGGCAACGACAAGCTCGCCGCCAACCAGACGATTTCCGACCTGATCCAGGCGCTCGGCTGCGGCACGCGCTCGAAATACCGCGATTCCGACCTGCGCTACGACCGCGTCATCATCATGACCGACGCCGACGTCGACGGCGCCCACATCGCCTCACTGCTCATCACCTTCTTCTATCAGGAGATGCCGCAGCTCATCCTCGACGGCCATCTCTACATGGCGGTACCGCCGCTTTATTCGATCCGCCAGGGCGGCAAGGTCGCCTATGCGCGCGACGACGCGCACAAGGACGAGCTGCTGCGCACCGAATTCACCGGACGCGGCAAGATCGAGATCGGCCGCTTCAAGGGACTGGGCGAGATGATGGCGGGCCAGCTCAAGGAAACCACCATGGACCCGAAGAAGCGCACGTTGCTGAGGGTCGAGGTGTTGGACGAGGAAAGCGCCACCAAGGACGCCGTCGACGCGCTGATGGGCACCAAGCCGGAGGCGCGCTTCCGCTTCATCCAGGAGCGCGCCGAATTCGCCGAGGCCGAGGTTCTGGACATCTGAGCCGGGTGCGTCCAGCCTGCCTGCCGAACGCGGAGGTGGAGCGGTGAATGCGTGGCCGGCAGGCGTCATCGGCGATTGGCTCGGCCGCGTGCCGCGCCCCACCCGTTCGGACTGGATTTTCGCGCTGCGCACCGTCTCCGCCGGGCTGATCGCGCTTCTCATCGCCTACGCGCTGAACATCGGCGAACCGCAATGGGCGATGATGACGGTCTTCATCGTCGCCCAACCCGTCGCCGGCATGGTGCTGGCCAAGGGGTTCTACCGGCTGGCCGGAACACTCGCCGGCGCCACCGCCGCGATCGCGCTGACCTGGCTGTTCGGCGCCAACCCGTGGCTGTTCGTGGCGGTGCTGTCGCTCTGGATCGGCGTCTGCACCTTCGTCTCCTCGCTGCTGCGCAATCCGGAAGCCTATGGCGCGGCCCTTGCCGGCTACACCGCCACGATCATCGCCCTGCCGGCCTTCGGCGAAACGCATCTGCTGACCGAGCTCGCCACCGCCCGCTGCGCTGAAATCGTCATCGGCATCGTCTGCGCGGCGGTGACCAGCCGGCTGATCCTGCCCCAGCTTGCCGGCGACGCCATGGGCGCGCGGCTCAAGCGCTGCGTCAACGATCTCGCAACCTACGGCGCCAACGCCTTCGGCGCGGTCGATGATGCGAAGCTGGAAGCGCTTTACCGCAAGCTGGTCGCCGATGCCGGGGCTCTCGGCGAAATGCGCGCCTATGCGCGGCTGGAGGCGCCAAGCCAGGCGACGCGGGCTCATCCGGTCCGGCGCACCATCGGACACCTTCTGTCCGCCCTGTCGGCGGCGCGCATGCTGCGCGCCCATTCGGCGCCCGGAAACGTGGCGTTGATGCCGGTGCGCGAGCGCCTTCGGGCATTGCTGGTCGAACTGGCGGCCAGCCCGCTGGACGATACCCGCCCGTGGATCGAGCGGCTGACGGCGATCGCCGACGAGGCGCGTAAGGTGCCAGCGGCCGGCGGCGCGGAAGGCGCCGACCGCATCGGCACCGTCTCGCGGCTCACCATCGCCGGTGAATTCGCCGAAGCGCTGCGCGAGGTTCTGCTCGGGCTGGATGCGCTGCGTCGGCCGCCGTCGCGGCGCACGCGCGACCGCCGCCAGCCGGCACTGGTCATCCACCGCGACCATCACGGCGCCTGGCGCAACGCCGTGCGTGCCACCATCGCCACCATGCTGGTCGCAGCCTTCTGGATCGCGACGCGCTGGTCCGAACTGGAAGGCGTCGTCATCATCATCGCCGTGGTGTCCAGCCTGTTCGCGCCGCGCCCCGATCCGGTGCAGGTCGCCTGGGGCTTCTTCAAGGGTACGCTCTACGCCCTGCCCTTCGCCTTCGTCGTCGGCCAGCTCGTCCTGCCTGCCCTGCCTGGCTTCGGCTGGTTCATGGTCTTCGTCGTACCGATCCTCATTCCGGCGGCGCTGGCCATGGCCAATCCCCGCACCGTCGGCGTCGCCACCGCCTTCGCCATCAACTTCCTCGCCTTCCTCAGCCCGCACCAGACGATGGTCTACAACCCCACCGTCTTCGGCGCCGGCTCGCTGTCGATCCTCATCGGCGAACTGCTGGCCATCGGCGTCTATCTCGTCGTGCTGCCGGTGGACCCCGCCGCCGCCGTCGGCCGGATCGTTCAGGCGATGCGCGAGGATCTGGTGCGGCTGTGCCTGCACGAACGCGCGCCGCGCCGCTCGGCGTTCGAAAGCCTCGCCTACGACCGGATCAACCAGCTGCTGCCGCTGGCCGCCCGGGCCGGCCGGAAAGGCGAGGCGCTGTTCGGGGGCAGCATCGCGGCTGTCGCCGTCGGGCTGGAACTGCTCAGGCTGCGCGCCCTGCTGCCGGCCCATAGCCTGACGCGGGAAGCGGAGGGCGCAATCGGCGACTTCCTAAAACTCTTCGCGCGCGAATTGCTGGTGCGGCCCGGAGCCGGCAAGCCTTCGGTGACGGCGGACAATATGCGGGCAAGGGCCGACGCCATCGCGACCGATGGCCAGGCGACGTCGCTTCACGCGGGCGCCTCGCTACGTGTCATCGCGGCGGCCATAGAGGACCACCCGGCCTTCTTCCGGGCGAAATGAGGTGCTCAGGCGGCGGCAATCGCCAGTGCGTGGCCGCGGGCGTTCTGCCTCAATGCGTCTAGATGGATCGACTTGACCAGCATAGCGAGGTCGCCCTCGGCGGCCTGCCCGCCGAGTTCCTTCAGCATCAGCCAGCTGACTTCCTGCACGCCGGCGACGCGGCGGCCGTTGGCCACCTCGCGCCACACCTTCAGCGCACGCAAGATGATGGTATGCGTCGACCGGGCGAGCCCGGCGGCACCAAACAGCGCCAGCAGAGCCGTGTCGTGGCCGCCGGCCAGCAGCGAGCGCACCCGCTCGCCGGAATGGCCGGTCAGCGCCATCAGCGCAGAACCGAAGAAATCGATCTTGCCGTGCGCCACCGTGCGGATGAGGAAAGAGGCCGTGAGGTCGCCGCGCAGGCGAAGATGTTCGATGAGGGCCGGATGCTCGCCGGCGCGCGTGTTCTCGATCAGGGTGACGGATGCCTTCACGCAGGCGTCGCGCATGACCCGGTCGGCCCGCGCCCGACCCATCAGCGCCAGCACCAGCGGCGAGCCCGTCAGCGCTTCGCCGAGCTTGGTCAAAAGCATGTGGCGGCAATCGGCCGGCAGGCGCGGATCACCGATCAGGGCTTCGCGCAGCAGCGCCACATGACCGTGGCGCTCCGCCATGCGCCGGAAGCTCAGCGAGGCGATCTCGGCGCCGGAATTGGCAACCAGGATGACGCAGGCCTCCGGGCCGGCGATTTCGGCAAGCGCTGCGGAGACGGCCATGGACAGCATCGGCCGATCGGCGATCAGCCTGTGCGTCGCCGGCGCGCCGCCTGCCACGCGGTCGATGAGGTCGGAATCGGTCAGCAACGGCGAGCGTGCCAGAACCGGACCGGCCACTTCCGGCTGGTCGGCGGCAAGTGCCGCCACGATCTGCACCGGAGCGTGGTGGCTGGTCGACAGCACCTCGGCCAGCGCCTGCCGCACCTTGGAGGAGGCATCGTCCAGCAGCAGCGTCAGCGCCGCCTCGGCAGCGCAGCGATCCTCGAACGGCAGCTCGGCGTTGACATAGGCCCTGGCGAGCGCCGTGGCGGCAGCGGCGCGTTCGGCCACCCTTGCGGTGTCGATCCAATGAAGGAAATGCGAAACGACCATTCCTGCCGCCATGCCCCTGCCCGCCCGTTAACCCACGGCGACGTTAGACGGGAATTGGTTTACGAAGGGTTCACCATGTTCCTTAACCGGCTTGAAGGCCGCGACCGGGCGTCTTATCAACCGTCAACGGAGGACATCATGCCCGGACTTTATCTTGAGGAATTCACCATTGGCCAAGTCTTCAGGCACTCCCTGCGCAAGACCGTGACCGAAAGCGACAACGTGCTGTTTTCGGTGATGACGCTGAACCCGCAGCCGCTGCATATCGACTTCGACTTCGCCGCCAAGACCGAGTGGGGCAAGCCGCTGGTCAACTCGCTGTTCACGCTCGGCCTGATGATCGGCATCTCGGTCAACGACATCACGGTCGGCACCACCGTCGCCAACCTCGGCATGAAGGAGACGGTCTTCCCGAATCCAGTGTTCCACGGCGACACGATCCGCGTGGAGACGACCGTGGTCTCGGCGCGCGATTCGAAGTCGAAGCCGGATCGCGGCATCGTCGAATTCGAGCATCGCGCCTACAACCAGAATGACGTGCTGGTGGCCCGCTGCGTGCGTCAGGCGATGATGTGGAAAAAGCCTGCCTGATGCGCTCGCTGCTGTTCGTACCCGGCGATTCGGAGCGCAAGCTGGAAAAGGGTTTCGCTTCTGCAGCGGACGTGGTGATCGTCGATCTGGAAGACTCCGTGGCCCTCGCCAACAAGCAGGCGGCGCGTCGCATCGCGGCGGATTTCATCGCCGCGCACCGGGGGAATACGCAGGCAGCCGTCTATGTCCGCGTCAACGACCTTCAGAGCGGCCTGACCGACGAGGATCTCGCAGCACTCGTGCCGGTTCGGCTGGACGGCGTCATGCTGCCGAAGTCCGGCGGTGGGCAGGACGTGCAGCAGCTTTCGGCCAAACTCAGGGTGCATGAGGCCGAAGCCGGCCTGCCGGACGGTGGGATAAAGATCCTGCCGATTGTTACCGAGACCGCCGGCGCCGTCCTTGCCGCCGCGAGCTACGCCGGCGCAAGTGCCCGGCTCGCCGGCCTGACCTGGGGCGCGGAGGACCTTTCGGCGGCGATCGGTGCGCAGGCCGCCCGCGATGGCAGCGGACGCTACACCGATGTGTTCCGGCTGGCGCGGGCGCTCACCCTGCTCGCCGCGTCGTCGGCCGACGTCGCAGCCGTCGACACGGTCTATCCGGATTTCCGCGACGCCACCGGTTTCGCGGCCGAATGCGCCGAGGCCGAGCGAGACGGTTTCACCGCCAAGATGGCGATCCATCCCGACCAGGTTCCGGTCATCAACGCGGCCTTCACGCCGTCGCGCGAGGCGGTCGAGAGGTCAGCGGCCGTGGTGGCCGCCTTCGCGGCCGCCGGCGATCCGGGCGTCGTCTCGATCGACGGCAGGATGTTCGACCGCCCGCACCTCAGGCTGGCCGAACGGCTGCTGGCGCGGGCAAGAGCGGCCGGCGTCTATTCCCCCCAAGGGCCTGAATAGTCGGTAACGAGCGTCGCCGGATCGGGACGCGGCCGTTCCGGCGCGGCGCCGGAGAAGGTGCCGATGTGGACGAAGCCGACGACACGCTCATGCGGCGCGAGGCCGAGGATCGCCCTGCCCTCCGGCACGTCGGAATACCAGTTGGTGATCATGTTGGTGCGATAGCCGAGCGCGTTGGCCGCGAGCGCGAGGTTCATCGCCGCCATGCCGCCCGACAGGAACATCTCCCATTGCGGGATCTTCGGGCTTTCCTTCGGGCTGGAGACGACGCCGATGACCAGCGGCGCGCGCGAGAACCGCGCCAGTTCCTGGTTGCGGCGGTTTTCCGCCAGCGGCCCTTCACGGCTTTCGGCCAGTTCGGCCAGCTTCTCCCCGATCTCGACGCGGGCCTCGCCGCGATAGAGGATGAAGCGCCACGGCACCAGCCTGCCATGATCGGGTACCCGCGAGGCCGCGGCGATGATGGTGGCGATCTCGGCGTCGCTCGGCCCTGGTTCGAGCAACTCCGAGATGGGAGCCGAACTGCGGGTCAGCAGGAAATCGATGATAGGCGACGACATGGCGCGGTTCTCCTGAACGGGATTTGGCTGAAGCGCGCCCTTTGGGAAAGAATCGGCGGCTCGGGCGTGGCGCGAGAGCGCCGGCAGGCCTTGAAATTGCCACCGCATTGGGCTTCAACGCAAGGCATGATCTCGAGGGGTTTCCACCTTTTGTCGCTTGCCTGTGCGGTAGCGCTGCTGGCCGCCGTCAGCGGACCTGCAACGGCACAGGAAAAGGACGTCCTGAAGAACCTCAACCTTCCCGACATCTCCAGCTATGCGCCGCCCCATGGCGACAAGTCCCTCGCCTCAGGCACACATGGCGACGTGACACTGAGCGCCCAGCTCATGGACAGGGGCGCCGACATCACCCGCGGTATCGTCTGGCGCGTCTTCAAGCCGGAACCGGGCGCCGACGGCAAGCTGCCGATGGTGGCGTCGGCGCATGGCGGCACGGCCGCCTTCACGCTGGAGCCAGGCAGCTATCTGGTGCACGCCTCCTACGGGCGTGCCGGAGCCACCAAGCGAATCACCGTCGGCCGCGAGCCGAAGCGCGAAAGCCTGGTGCTCGACGCCGGCGGCCTCGAACTGGATGCCGTGCTTGCCGGCGGCCAGCGCATCCCGCCCGGCAAGCTGCGCTTCTCGATATACGAGGGCAAGGCCGAGGCCGGCGGCGAACGGGCGCTGATTGTCCCGAACGTCAAGCCCAACACGGTCATCCGGCTCAATGCGGGCACCTACCATGTCGTTTCGACCTATGGCGCCACCAACGCGGTGGTCCGCTCCGACATCCGCGTCGAGGCCGGCAAGCTGACCGAAGCGACGGTCGAGCACCATGCGGCCGAAGTCACCATGAAGCTGGTGCGCGAAGACGGCGGCGAGGCGATCGCCGACACCTCATGGTCGGTGCTCAACGGAGCCGGCGACCCGGTCAAGGAAGCCGTCGGCGCCTACGCCCCGATGGTTCTGGCCGAGGGCCAGTACACGGTCATCGCCAAGAACCGCGACCGCATCTATCAGAAAGATTTCGCCGTCGAGGCCGGTAAGAACACGGAAGTCGAGGTGATCGCCTCGGAAGCCTCGGCCATCGATCCGGAAGAAGGCGCGGACTGAGCGAAGGCACTCCGACGCCAGAGCGGCGGCGGGCCGAAACGCCTCCCCGGACGCTTCGGCTCCAGATCGAATACCGCGCGATGCAGCCTGCCCAACAGCGCCTTTCGGTCGCGCAGGCTTTCAAGCTCGTTCCACGGCAATACCGCACCGACCCGCATTTCGATCACGCTGCCGGACAGGCGCGCGAATTCGCGGATCAGCAGGGAAATGCGCAAGGTCAGCGACGCCCTGCCGATAAACCTGGCAAGGCGCCCTTGCCGCTCCGCCAGATTCATCGGTCCGCTGACGATATGGAACAACCGGCCGTTCTGGCCGGAGAAATGGACAGGGATCACGGACGCCTTTGCGTCCTGGACGAGGCGTGCCGGAAACATCTTCCACGGCAGGTCCCTTGCCCGCCCGAAGCCTTTCGGCGCGGTGGCGACCCCGCCGGCGGGGAAGACGACGATCGTTACGCCTTGCTTCAGGAGGCGCACCGCCTCATGGCGCACGGCCATGTTGTTCTTCAACGCTTCCTTGGTTTCCGAGAAATCGACCGGCAGCGCATACGGCTCCATTTCGCGCACCCGTAGCAGATCCTTGTGGATCATCACACGGAAAGGGCGGCCGAGCCGTTCGGCCAGGGACAGGATGGCAATGCCGTCGCCGATGCCGAAAGGATGGTTGGCGACGATGACGAGCGGCGTATCGGGCAGGACCTCCGGCGGCCAGCTGTCGGCATTGCGTATCGTGACGTCGATCAGTTCGAGCATGCGGCCGAAGATGAGATGGCCTGTGGGGGCGACGTCGCGGCGCCAGAAATCGTACAGGACAGCAAAGCGGTCGCGTCCGGACAGGCCTTCGATCGACCGGATGAACCATCGCGCAAGAGGGGGTTGCCCGTCATTGGCGTAGGAAAGCTCGGGAAACGGTCGCGGTCGCGTCTTCAGGGCTGGCATGAAGACCGGATAGCCGCCAGCGATGACAGGCACATGAAAATGGCGGTGGAATGCTCCACCGCCACCTTTTCAGGCCGTTCCCGTCAGGGGCGACCTCATCAGGCCAGGGCGCGCTTGCGGCGCAGGTCCGGCGGCACCGCCTCTTCGACCAGAGCGGAGACTGTCTCGTCCAGAGTCAGCGCCTGCTGGTCGCGTGAGCCGAGACGGCGCAGGTTGACGGTGCCTTCCTCCGCCTCGCGCCGGCCGCACACCAGGATGACCGGCACCTTGGCGAGGCTGTGCTCGCGCACCTTGTAGTTGATCTTCTCGTTGCGCAGGTCGGCCTCGGCGGTCAGGCCGGCGGCCTTCAGCCGCGCGACGACCTTGGCGGCGTAGTCGTCGGCATCGGACGTGATGGTCGCCACCACCACCTGCACCGGCGCGAACCAGAGCGGGAAATGACCGGAAAAGTTCTCGATCAGGATGCCGAGGAACCGTTCCAGCGAGCCGGCGATGGCACGATGCACCATGACGGGCTGCTTCTTTTCCGAATCCGAGCCGATGTAGAAGGCGCCGAATCGCTCCGGCAGGTTGAAGTCCACCTGCGTGGTGCCGCACTGCCATTCGCGGCCGATGGCGTCCTTCAGCGTGTATTCGAACTTCGGGCCGTAGAAGGTGCCCTCGCCTTCGTTGATGCCGGTCTTGATGCGGTTGTCGTCGCGCGCCATCTTCGCCAGCGCCCGCCGCAAAATATCCTCGGCATGGTCCCACATGGCGTCGGTGCCGACCCGTTTTTCCGGGCGCGTGGCGAGCTTGACCTCAACCTCGTCGAAGCCGAAATCCTCATAAACCGACATCATCAGGTCGTTGATCTTGAGGATTTCCGCCTCGAGCTGTTCTTCCGTGCAGAAGATGTGCGCGTCGTCCTGGGTGAAGCCGCGCACGCGCATCAGCCCGTGCAGGGCGCCGGATGCCTCGTAGCGATGGACGTTGCCGAATTCGGCAAGCCGAATCGGGAGATCTCGGTAAGACTTCAAGCCATGCTTGAAGATCTGCACATGGCCGGGGCAGTTCATCGGCTTCAGGGCGAAGACGCGCTGGTCGGCATCCGGATCGTCGGGATGGGTGAAGGCATGCGCGGACTTCACCGCGAACATGTTCTCCTGATACCAGCCCCAGTGACCGGACGTCTCCCACAGCGACTTGTCGAGCACCTGCGGCGCGTTGACTTCCTGATAGTCGTCGTCGATGCGGCGGCGCATGTAGGAAATCAGGTTCTGGAAGACCCGCCAGCCCTTGGCGTGCCAGAAGACGACGCCCGGCCCCTCCTCCTGGAAATGGAACAGGTCCATCTCGCGGCCGAGCTTGCGGTGGTCGCGCTTCTCGGCTTCCTCCAGCATCGTGAGATAGGCGTCGAGCTGCACCTGGTCGGCCCATGCGGTGCCATAGATGCGCGTCAGCATCGGGTTGTTGCTGTCGCCGCGCCAATAGGCGCCGGCCACCTTCATCAGCTTGAAGGCGGAGCCGATCTGCCCGGTCGAGGCCATGTGCGGGCCGCGGCAGAGGTCGAACCAGTCGCCCTGATGGTAGATCTTGACGTCCTGATCGGCGGGAATGGCGTCGATCAGCTCGACCTTGTAGGCCTCGCCCTTGTCGGCAAAAACCTTCTTGGCCTTGTCGCGCGCCCAGACTTCCTTGGTGAACGGCTTGTTGCGCGCGACGATCTCGCGCATCTTCTTCTCGATGACCGGAAAATCCTCCAGCGAGAACGGCTCGTTGCGGGCGAAGTCGTAATAGAAGCCGTTCTCGATCACCGGACCGATGGTCACCTGGGTTCCCGGCCACAGTTCCTGCACGGCCTCGGCCAGAACGTGCGCGGCGTCGTGGCGGATCAATTCCAGCGCGCGCGGGTCTTCGCGGGTGACGATCTCGACCGCGCCGGAAGCGCCCAGCGGATCGGCGAGATCGCGCAGTGTACCGTCGAACGTATAGGCGACAGCCTTCTTCGACAGCGATTTCGAGATGGATTCGGCCAGTTGCGCGCCGGTGGTCGCCGCGTCGTAGTCGCGAACGGAGCCATCGGGAAATGTGAGGGAAACCTGGGACATTCTTCACTCCTATCCAGTCCCGCAAACGAGCGCGGGTGGTTGATCGCCGGATAAGGTCCGGCAGCGCCGTGTCTTTTAGTCAGCGGATCGGAGGTCGTAAAGCGGCAGCCGCCGGTTTCTCAGGCCACCGCATCCATGTCTCTCAGGGTGCCTCGACGGTGATGCAGTCGAACTTGCGCTGCTTGAGCGCGGCGCATGCCTTTCCGGCAGCGGTGTGATCCTCGAAGCCATCGAAGCGGGCGCGGTAGAGTTTTTTGCCACCGGCGACGACCGGCTCGACGCTCGCCGTCAGCCCGTCCCGCGCGAAACCTGCCAGCGCAGAGACCTTGTCGAGCAACGCGCGGGCTGCCGCGGCGCTGGGAAGCGCTGCGATCTGGATCTTCCATGCGGAGATCGCCGGCACCACGCCGCCGTCACCCTGCTCGATGAGAGAATCGTCCATGGCGACGTCCTGCAAAGGCCGTGGCGTCGGCAACGGCACGCGCATGGCGATCTGCGGCTGGGCGGCGCTCTTGCTGCTGAACCGGCTCAGAAGCGCCGCCATCCGGTCGTCGCGCTTGCGCGCGGTCCTGCCGCCCAGCACCACGCCGATGAGATGGCGCCCGCCGCTGTTAAGCGAACTGACGATGTTGTAGCCGGCCAGATTGGTGAAGCCGGTCTTGATGCCGTCCACCCCGTCGTAGCGATACATCAGGTTGTTGTGGCCCCTCAGCCGCTTCCCGCGATAGACGAAGGAGGTTTGAGAAAACCGCTTGTATTCCCTGGGAAAATCACGCTGCAAGGCGCGGCCCAGCCGCGCCATGTCGCGCGCCGTCGTCGCTTGCCGGTGCCCGTCGGACAGGCCGGACGGATTGGTGAAGACCGTGTTCTTCAGGCCGAGTTGCCGGCCGCGCTTCGTCATCAGGCGGCCGAAGGCGGCTTCCGATCCCGCCAGATGCTCGCCGATGGCGGCAGCAGCATCGTTGGCGGAAATGACGATCATGCCGTCCACGGCCTCGCGCACGCTGATCGTATTGCCCGGCTTGATCCAGAGCTTCATCGGGATCTTGGCCGAGGCGTTGCGCGAAACGGTAATGCGGTCGTTCCAGTGCAGGCGGCCATCGTGCAAGGCTTCGAACGTCAGGTAGAGCGTCATCATCTTGGCCAAGGAAGCCGGGGGCTGGACGTGATTGCCGCCGTCCTCGCCCAGAAAGACGCCGCTGTCGGCATCGAGGACCACCCATGACGTGGCCATTGCGGCACCCGCGCTAATGCTCACGGCCGCGGCCGTAAACAGGATCGCAAAGACATGCCGGACACGCCGTTCGGTAAAGACCCGCATTGGTCCCCTCTCCCCAAAGCAACAACGGCCAGCGGGGCGCGCATCGTGATGCGGACCGGCGACCTTCCGCCGGACTGTGCTAAGGGCACGCTAACAAATCATGAAGCGAAGATTAACGATTGCGGCATATGGCGTGGCGAACACCGCTCATCCGACAGTCCCGCCGCGCTTTTTGCCCACCCGCCAGTAGCGCCAGGGCGCCCACCAGGCGAGATCGGCGGTCAGCCGCTCCGGCACATTGTCGATGCCGTGTGTGCCGCCCGGCCCGCAGCGCAGCACCCGGAAGAGGCCCAGCCAACCGCCTGCCCACAGGCCATGCCGGGCGATCGCCTCATAGGCATATTCCGAGCAGGTCGGCATGTGGCGGCAGGTGTTGCCGACGAAGCCGGACAGAGTGAGTTGATAGAGCCGCACCAGCCCGGTACCGGCAAGGCGCGCCGGTGTACGCGGCCACGGCCCGGCCCAGTTGCGGGAGCGGTTCGCGGCCGGCTTTGCGTGAGGATGGTCGTGCATGGGCTCAAGATAGGCGCTTCGCCCTCGTGGCGCGAGGCATGACCAGCCGTCAAGAGGCTATCGTCAAGCAGGAGTGAACAGTGAGTGCTGTCCGTTCAATTTGAATAACGCCGGAACGCCCCCTATCTTGCCCTGCAAACAACCTGGCGCATCGTCCGAACCCTTCGGCCAAGCGCCCCTTTCGCGACCGGCCGGGCCGGATTTCCCACGGATCGAGAACGACCATGACCAAGCCAATAGAATTCGGGATGGACACTTTCGGCGACGTCACCGTCGGTGCCGACGGCAAGCTGCTGCACGAGGCCGAAGTCATCCGCAACGTGGTGGACGAAGCGATCCTCGCCGACGAGGTGGGCGTGGATTTTATCGGCGTCGGCGAGCATCATCGCGGCGATTTCGCCGTCTCGGCGCCGGAAGTTGTGCTGGCCGGCATCGCCACCCGCACCAAGCGAATCAAGCTGGGGTCAGCCGTCACCGTTCTGTCGTCCGACGACCCGATCCGCGTCTTCGAGCGCTTTTCGACCGTCAACGCGCTGTCGAACGGGCGCGCCGAGGTGATCCTCGGTCGTGGCTCCTTCACGGAATCCTTTCCGCTGTTCGGTTATAAGCTGAGCGACTACGAAGTGCTGTTCGAGCAGAAACTCGACCTGTTCGCGGCGCTGCTCGCCAACGGCCCTGTCAGTTGGGACGGCGAACTCCGGCCGCCGCTCAAGGACGTCACCGTCTATCCGCGAATCGAAAGCGGCAAGCTCAGCGCCTGGATCGGTGTCGGCGGCTCGCCGGAATCGGTCGTGCGTTCCGTGCACTACCGGATTCCGATGACGCTCGCCATCATCGGCGGCGACCCGAAGCGGTTCCTGCCGTTCGTCGATCTCTACAAGCGCGCCCAGCAGCAAATGGGCGCGGAGGCTATGCCGCTCGGCGTTCATTCGCCGGGTTACGTCGCCGAGACGGACGAGCAGGCGCGCGAGGAGCTTTGGCCCGGCTACAAGGCCATGCACGACCGCATCGGCCGGGAGCGCGGCTGGCCGGAGACGACCAAGGACAGCTTCATCCGCGAGATCGAACTCGGCTCGACCTATGCCGGCTCGCCCGAAACCGTGGCGAAGAAGATCGCCGCAACTGTGAAGGCGCTCGGCAACGACCGCTTCGACCTGAAATATTCGGCCGGCACCACCAGCCACGAGAAGATGATGAAAAGCATCGAACTCTACGGCACCAAGGTGATCCCGATGGTACGAGACATACTGGCAGAGAAGGACAAGGCCGCCTGACGCCTGCGAATAGCTGCAAAACCGACAAAAAAGGGCCGGCACTGCTGCCGGCCCTTTTTCTATGCCAGTCACCGGCTATTTGAGGCCAGCTTCGTAACGGTCCCAGTTCTTGACAATGTCCTGCGCGAAGGCATTGCCGACGCGGAAGGCGTTCTCGGTCGCCGGACCGAAGCCGCCGGATTTGGCGGCAAGCGATTCGGCCGCGCCCTGGCCGTCATGGGGTCGGTCGAAATTGGAAGCCGTGCGCAACACCGCGACGCGGTTGAAATCCAGCTTTCCGGCGTTCGCCGCGCGCTTCAGCGCCGTCAGCGTCGCATTGTCCTCCATCTGGCTGGTGCAGTAGTCGGCCTTGCCGTCGGTCAGGGTCCTGGCGTGGGCCGCCATTTCCCTCGCGATCTCGGCGCCGTGCCAGTAGGTGTCCGCCGATACGGTCGTGCAGACCGTCACGCCCGGCTTGGCCCTGGCAGCCTCTTGCGTATAAAGCGCGCGATAGGCGGCGGCATCCTCGCTGTCGGCAAGTTCGGTGTCCTTGCTGGCAGCGACCGCGGCATCGAGGACCGCCTTGTTCATTTCATAGACTTCCGTGCCGGCGCCCCAGCCCTGCTTTTCGCCGGGCGCCTTGGCACCGAGTTCGACGATCGTCGAGGTCCAGTCGGCAGGCGCGTCGGCCTTGCCGATGCGATGGAAGAGCCCACCGTCCACCACATAGTCGGCCCAGGCGGCCGAACCAAGCGTGCCCTTGGACGGGTCAATACCTGCGATGCCGGCCACGATGAAATAGGTTTTCGACAGGTCGAACTTGTCTGACAGGGCGACCGCTGCGGTCGAGGTCGCGGCGTCCGCAAAGCCCATCGTCGTTGTCATCACGCACAGGTCGCCGTTGCAGGAGACTTCGGGCGCGTCTGCAGCCAGGCCCGGCACCGCGACCTTTTCGGAGAGTTGAAGATTGTCGAGCCACGGCTTGGTTTCCGCTCCGAACATGGTGATGACCATCACCTTCGGAGCGATCGGCTGTGCCATCGCAACAGCGGGAGCGGCCAGAGCGAGAACGCCCAGACCAAGCGTTTTGAAGAACATGGAGCCTCCGGGAGGAACGAGGGATAACCACCCGTTCCTATCCGAACGTCAGCTGGCCGGCGACGTGCGCGTCTCAAGAAAGTTGTGAATGTCAGGCCGCCTCGCCAGCGTGCCTGGCCTCGATCTGGCCGATGCAATCGACCACGGCGTCGAAGGTCAGCATGGTGGAAGCGTGGCGCGCCTTGTAGTCGCGCACAGGCTCCAGATATTTCAGTTCCTCGAAACGGCCTGCCGGCGGCGGGCCGCCTTCCTTCAGCATCTTCAGCATCGTTTCGCGCAACGAGCGCAGTTCCTCGGCCGTTGCGCCGACGACGTGTCGTGCCATGATGGACGACGAGGCCTGGCCGAGCGCGC
Source organism: Ollibium composti (assembly GCF_004801285.1). Taxonomy (GTDB): domain Bacteria; phylum Pseudomonadota; class Alphaproteobacteria; order Rhizobiales; family Rhizobiaceae; genus Mesorhizobium; species Mesorhizobium composti. The sequence continues at coordinate 343,489 of NZ_SSNY01000003.1, read as the reverse complement.
AGGCCTTCACTTCATGGGCGAAATCGGTGACGACGCCGTCCTGCATCTTCAGGTCGACGGTGACCGTCGAGCCGCACAGCTTGGAGTGCGCCTTGGCGGTGGCATCAGGATGATCGAGATGACCGATACGGGCGATGTTGCCGGCAAAACCGAGAATTTTCGCGTTGTAGACGTCGTCGATCATGATTTTCCGGTCCATCGCCGCACAGCGAACAAGCTTTGCCGCTGGCCAGCCTTTCATTCGCTCGGCACCACCATATATAATGGTTGCAATCCGGGAACGGCAAGGCGATCCACGCATCCAAGACCCGGAACCATGTCACGCCGCTTTCGGGGCAACCGCTCCGTGGAAGGCTGTGGTCCGTTCAACTCGTCCCTTCGCGCAAGGGACTACGGGAGACGCCTTTGATGGACGCCGTTGCCAAGAAAATCATGCCGCCCTCTGTTTACCTCGACAAGCCGGTGACCGACCGGCCGACCCAGGCCGAGGTTGAAGTCGCCGTTCGCACCCTGATCCGCTGGACGGGCGATAATCCTGACCGGGAGGGACTGGTCGATACGCCGAAGCGAGTCGCCAAAGCCTATCGCGAGATGTTCGGCGGCTACGACATGTGCCCGGCCGACGAGCTCGGCCGGACCTTCGAGGAAGTCGCCGGCTACGACGATCTCGTGCTGGTCAAGGACATCCAGTTCCATTCGCATTGCGAGCATCACATGGTGCCGATCATCGGCAAGGCGCATGTCGGCTACCTGCCCGATGGCAAGGTCGTCGGCCTGTCGAAGATTGCCCGCGTGGTGGACATCTTCGCGCACCGCCTGCAAACGCAGGAAGCGATGACGGCTCAGATTGCCGGCGTCATCCAGGACGTGCTCAACCCGCGCGGCGTCGCCGTCATGATCGAGGCCGAGCATATGTGCATGGCTATGCGCGGCATCCGCAAGCAGGGCTCGACCACCCTGACCTCGACCTTCACCGGCGTCTTCCGCGACCATCCGGAAGAGCAGCTGCGCTTCGTCACCATGGTGCGCGGCGGCGGCATCGGCTAAGCGGCCGGGTCGTCGTCACAGGAAAGGAGCCGGCCGAGGTCGGCAGTCAAGCATGCCGACCTTTGAGTTCGATCCTCCCTCCTCCGACAAGAAGACGCTCGAAGACGGCGAGGTCTTCACGCCGCGCTTCGACGCGAACGGGCTGGTCACGGCCGTCGTCACCGACGCCGGCGACGGCAAGCTGCTGATGGTCGCGCACATGAACGCCGAGGCACTGGCTCTGACGCTGGAAACCGGCATCGCGCATTACTGGTCGCGTTCGCGCAAGGCGCTGTGGAAAAAGGGCGAGACGTCCGGCAACGTGCAGAAGGTCGTCGCCGTGCTCACGGATTGTGACCAGGATGCGGTCTGGCTGCGCGTGAATGTGTTGGGCCACGATGCAACCTGTCATACCGGCAGACGTTCTTGTTTCTATCGGACGGTGGGGCTGAAGGACGGCAAGGCAACCCTTGCCAGCGACGGCAGCGCGCCGCTGTTCGATGCGGAAGAAACGTATCGAAATCCTTCGTGAATCCCTTTGCCCAGTTCCCGCCATAGATTCACCATTTCGATACGGCCCGCCTGTAGGCTAACCGTGGGACAAGGGAGAAAATGATGCTCGAATGGGCGTCATTCCGTAGCAGACCGGACGTTCGGGAAGCCGATGGCTTCTCCTCCGGCAGCCTCGCCGGCTTTCGGCTTCAGAAGAAGGCCGGGATCGCATTGGCGCTCGGCGGCGGATGCGCGCGCGGCTGGGCCCATATCGGGGTGCTGCGTGCCCTGGACGAGGCCGGGATCGAGATTTCGATGATCGCCGGCACCTCGATCGGTGCGCTGGTGGGCGGCTGCTATCTCGCGGGCAAGCTCGACGAACTGGAGGAATTCGCCCGCGGCCTGACCCGTCGGCGCATGTTCGGCCTGCTCGACTTCCGGCTCGGCGGCAGCGGCCTGCTCGGAGGCATGCGGCTCGACGCCCGGCTGCGCCAGCATCTGGAAGGCGTGCGCCTTGAAGACCTGCCCAAGCCGTTCGTCTGCGTCGCTTCCGAAATCCGCACTGGCCACGAGATTTGGCTGACCGCCGGCTCGCTGATCGCGGCCATGCGCGCTTCCTATGCGCTGCCCGGCGTGTTCGAGCCGGTCAATTGCAATGGCCGTCTTCTGGTCGACGGTGCGCTGGTCAATCCGGTCCCGGTGTCGGTCTGCCGCGCCTACGAGCAGCCGCTGGTGGTGGCAGTCAATCTCAACAACGACAATTTCGGCCGCGCCGCGGTGATCCGGCACAATGCCGGCGAGTTCGTCGCCGAGAAGGATGCGCCGCAGCCGGAAGGCACAGACCTGGAGCACCAGGCGCGCGAAACCAAGCTCGGCATCACCGGCGTCATGGTGGAAGCCTTCAACATCATCCAGGACCGCATCTCGCGCGCGCGGCTTGCCGGTGACCCGCCCGACCTCGCGCTGCAGCCGAAACTCGGCCATGTCGGCATGACCGAGTTTCACCGCGCCGACGAAGCCATCCGCATGGGCTATGAGGCGGCGACGGCGCGTATCGGCGAACTGGAGCGCCTGCAGACGGCGCTGGTGTAGAGCAATTCCAGGAAAAGTGTGAAGCGGTTTTCCGTCCGGAATTGCGGAAAACAAAGATATAGTCAGGCCTGAGCCGCATCGACGATGCGGAATTGCACGTTGCGGCTGCCGTTCCAGTGGTTCACCGACAACGAACCGGCGACATGCACGGTGCCGCCCCTGTTGCGGAGCAGGAATTCGCCGAGCGGCGTGCCGGCGGCCCGGAAGGCGATGCCTTGCAGCCGGCCTCCCGCCTCGGACGACAGATCGACCCGCACATGATTGGTACCAACCGGCCGCACATCCGCCAGCCGGTGGCGCGGCAGCACGAACAGCGGCGCGATATGGCCGGCGCCGAACGGCCCCGCCTTCTCCAGCGTGTCCGCCAGATCGAGCGTCGCACCCTCGGCGGCGAGTGCCGCGTCGACCAGCAGGCTTTCCTCGTCCTGGAGACGGAAAACGTCGGCCGCGGCGCGTTCCTCGAAGAAGGCGCGCAGGGTGCCGAGCATGGAACGGTCCACGGTGATGCCGGCAGCCATGACATGGCCGCCGCCCTTGACGATCAACCCGGCTTCCGTGGCTTCACGCACCAGCCGTCCGAGGTCGAAACCGGCTACGGAGCGGCCTGAGCCGGTGCCGACGCCGTTGGCATTGAAAGCGATGGCGAAAGCCGGACGACGGGCATAGTCTTTCAGGCGTGAGGCGAGCAACCCGACGATGCCCGGATGCCAGTTAGTGCTCGCCGTGACGATCACCGCCGGCCCCTGCCCGCCAGCGAGTTCGGCATCCGCTTCGGCGCGCGCCTCGGCCAGCATCTCCTGCTCCATCGCCTGCCGTTCCTGATTCAGCCGGTCGAGCGTTTCGGCGATCGCGCGCGCCTCGACCGGATCGTCTGTCGCAAGCAGCCGGCTGCCGAGCGCGGCGTCGCCGATGCGACCACCGGCATTGATGCGCGGACCGATCATGAAGGAGAGGTGGAAGGCGCCGAGCGGCTCGCCGATGCGCGCGACATTGGCCAGCGCGGCAAGGCCGGGGTTGGACTGCTGGCGCATCACCTGCAAGCCTTTGACCACGAAGGCCCGGTTGACACCCGTCAGCGGAACGACGTCGCAGACGGTACCGAGCGCCACCAGATCGAGCAGCGAGAGCAGGTCCGGCGGCGGCGTACCGGGCATGCGGGAGCGCAGCACCTTCGCCGTCTGCACCAGCGCCAGGAACACGACGCCGGCAGCGCAGAGATGCCCCTGCCCCGACAGGTCGTCCTGCCGGTTCGGGTTGACGACGGCGACGGCGGAAGCCGGCAGCGTACCGCCGACCTGATGATGATCGAGTACGACGACATCGGCGCCGGCCTGCTTCGCCGCGTCGATGGAGGTGGCGCTGTTGGTGCCGCAGTCGACTGTGACGATCAGGCTTGCGCCGCGCGACACCAGTTCGCGCATCGCATCGGGATTCGGTCCGTACCCCTCGAAGATGCGGTCGGGAATGTAGATTTCGGACGGTACGTCGAAATGTCCGAGGAAGCGCTTGAGCAGCGCCGAGGACGAAGCGCCATCCACATCGTAGTCGCCGAAGATCGCGACCTTTTCCCGGGCCATGACGGCCTCGGCGAGGCGGGCGGCGGCCTTTTCCATATCGGTCAGCGAGGCCGGATCGGGCAGCAGGTCGCGGATCGTCGGATCGAGGAAGCGGGCTGCCTCGTGCGCCAGCACATCGCGGCCGGCAAGCACGCGCGCCACGATATCGGGCACGCCCTGCCCCTGGGCGATGGCCAACGCCGCCATGTCCTGGCGCTCGCTCAGCCGATGCGCCCAAGCCAGGCCAGTCGCAGACCGCCGAACATCGAGAAAGAAACGCTTTTCACCCGCCATTACAGCTGCCGCACGCCTATCCTGCGTGCGGGGCACTATGCGCCGTTCGGCCGGGCGAAATCAAAACTTTTCCAGATCCTGATGCCGGGCCTTGATCTCGCGCACCGTGCGGGACGACGAGCGCAGCACGATGGTGTGGGTGGTGATGAAGGTGCGGCCGAACTTGACGCCGGCCAGCATGTTGCCGTCGGTGACGCCGGTGGCGGCAAACAGCACGTCGCCGCGAGCCATATCCTCGGCGCGGTAGATGCGGCGCGGATCGTCCACGCCCATGCGCGCCGCGCGCTCGACCTTCTCCGGCGTATCGAGGATCAGTCGCCCTTGCATCTGCCCGCCGGTGCAGCGCAATGCGGCGGCCGCCAGCACGCCCTCCGGCGCGCCGCCGGTGCCGAGATAGATGTCGATGCCGGTCTCGTCCGGATCGGTGGTGTGGATGACGCCGGCGACGTCGCCGTCACCGATCAGGCGGATCGCAGCACCCGTAGCGCGCACCGCCTCAATCAGCCTGGCGTGGCGCGGGCGATCAAGGATGCAGGCGGTGACCTCGCCGACCGGCACGCCCTTGGCCTTGGCGACGGCGGCGATGTTGTCTGCCGGAGGCGCGTCGATGTCGATGACGCCGGCCGCGTAACCCGGACCGACGGCGATCTTGTCCATGTAGACGTCGGGCGCGTTGAGCAGGCTACCTTTCTCGGCCAAGGCAACAACCGCCAGCGCGTTCGGCAGGTTCTTGGCGCAGATCGTCGTGCCTTCCAACGGATCGAGCGCGATATCGACGGCCGGTCCCTTGCCGGTGCCGACCTCTTCGCCGATGTAGAGCATCGGCGCCTCGTCGCGTTCACCCTCGCCGATCACCACCGTGCCGCGGATCGCCAACCGGTTGAGTTCCTGGCGCATGGCGTCGACGGCGACCTGGTCGGCCGCCTTCTCGTCGCCGCGCCCGCGTAGCCGGGCAGCCGCCACCGCCGCGCGCTCGGTGACGCGCACCAGTTCCATGGTCAGCACGCGGTCGAGGCCGGTGGAAAGGGTCTGGGCGATGGTCATGGGCAATATCCTCTGGCTTCCGGCCTGATGCGGGCGCCTTTTGTCAAAGCCGTGCGACAACGGCAAGGCCATTCCCACGCTTTTTCGAAAACGCAGGAATATCAATCGATTGAAAGGCGATCAGCTTAGCCCGCACGCTCGATGCGGATCACCTGCGGCTTGTCGACCAGATGACCGTCCTTGGTGACGCCGTCGACGGCCTTGCGCACGGCCGCCTCGGTCGTCTCGTGGGTGACGAGGATGACGGTCTTCTTGTCGTCGCCGTTCGTCCCGGCGGCGTGCTGGACGATCGATTCCAGCGAGATGTCGTTGTCAGCCATGCGTCGCGCGACGGCGGCGAAGACGCCGACGCGGTCGTGCACGGTAAGGCGGATGAAGTAACCGCCGGCATGGCTGCGCATCTGTGCTTTCTTGTAGGGCTTCAGCTCCTTTGCCGGGCGGCCGAACACCGGGCCGTGCTGAAAGCCGGGGCGGCTCTTGGCGATATCGGCGATGTCGCCGACCACGGCGGACGCCGTGGCGTTGCCGCCGGCGCCGGGGCCAGACAGCAGCAGTTCGCCAAGAATGTCGGTCTCGATGGCGACGGCGTTGGTGACGCCATGCACCTGCGCGATCACCGAAGCGGTCGGCACCATGGTCGGGTGGACGCGCTGCTCGATGCCGCTTTCCGTGCGCTGCGCCACGCCCAGCAGTTTTATCCGATAGCCGAGGTCGCTCGCCGCGCGGATATCGGCCTGGGTGATGTTGGAAATGCCTTCCAGATAGATGTCGTTGGCGGCGATCCTGGTGCCGAAAGCGAGGCTGGTCAGGATGGAAAGCTTGTGGGCCGTGTCATTGCCCTCGATGTCGAAGGTCGGGTCGGCTTCGGCATAGCCCAGCCGCTGCGCATCCTTCAGGCAGGCCTCGAAGGTCAGGCCCTCGGCCTCCATGCGGGTGAGGATGTAGTTGCAGGTGCCGTTGAGGATGCCGAAGACGCGCGACACGGAATTGCCCGCCATCGCCTCGCGCATGGTCTTGATGACCGGGATGCCGCCGGCCACCGCCGCTTCGTAGTTCAGCAGGACGCCCTTCTTCTCGGCGATCTCGGCCAGCGCCACGCCGTGCATTGCCAGCAGCGCCTTGTTGGCGGTGACGACATGGCGACCGGCTTCCAGCGCCGCCTTGACCGCCTCGCGCGGCGCGCCCTCATCGCCGCCCATCAGTTCGACGAACACGTCGATGCCGTTCGAGCGGGCGAGTTCGACCGGATCGTCGAACCAGGCGACATCGCCAAGATCGACGCCGCGATCCTTGCCTCGGTCGCGCGCCGAAACCGCGGTGACGGTGATCGGGCGGCCGCACTGGCGGGTGAGTTCACCGGCCTTGTCGCGCAGTACGCGCGCAACCGACGCGCCAACCGTGCCGAGCCCGGCAATTCCAATACGCAATGCTTCGGCCATGATAGGCGCCGTCCCCGGATTCGTCGCTGATGCGGGCTGTTTAGAGCATCGGACCGAAAAGTGGAATCCGGTTTTCGGAATATTCCGATGCTCAATCAAAGTGCTAGATCATCCTTTGTGCGTCTGAAAGGACGCACGGCGATCTAGCGATGCGCCGCGAGCGGCACAACATTGTTCGGCTGCTTGGCGCTGGATGCCAGGAACTTCTTGATGTTGCGCGCGGCCTGGCGAATCCGGTGCTCGTTCTCGACCAGGGCGACGCGCACATAATCGTCGCCGTGCTCGCCGAAGCCGACGCCGGGCGCCACTGCCACGTCGGCATGCTCGATCAACAGCTTGGAAAACTCGAGTGAGCCAAGATGCCGGAATTGTTCGGGGATCGGCGCCCAGGCGAACATAGAAGCCGCCGGCGCAGGTATCGTCCAGCCGGCACGGCCGAACGCGTCCACCATCACGTCGCGGCGCTTGTGGTAGATGTCGCGCACCTCTGCGATGTCGGCGCCGTCGCCGTTCAACGCGGCGGTCGCGGCCACCTGGATCGGCGTGAAGGCGCCATAATCGAGATAGGATTTCACACGCGTCAGCGCCGAGATCAGCCGCTCGTTGCCGACCGCGAAGCCCATGCGCCAGCCGGGCATGGAAAAGGTCTTCGACATCGAGGTGAATTCGACGGTCACGTCCATCGCACCCGGCACCTGCAGCACCGAAGGCGGCGGATTGCCGTCGAAATAGATCTCGGAATAAGCGAGATCCGACAGGATGATGATGTCGTTCTTGCGGGCGAAAGCGACGACGTCCTTGTAGAAATCCAGCGAGGCGACAAGCGCCGTCGGGTTGGACGGATAATTCAGGATGAGCGCCAGCGGCTTCGGGATGGAATGCCGCACCCCGCGTTCCAGCGCCGGGATGAAGCCGTCGTCCGGCTCGACCTTCATCGAGCGGATGACGCCGCCGGACATGATGAAGCCGAAGGCGTGGATCGGATAGGTCGGATTGGGACACAGCACGACGTCGCCCGGCGCGGTGATGGCCTGCGCCATGTTGGCGAAGCCTTCCTTCGAGCCGAGCGTGGCGACCACCTGCGTATCAGGATCGAGCTTCACGCCGAAACGGCGGGCGTAATAGGCGGCCTGGGCGCGGCGCAGGCCCGGAATGCCGCGCGAGGAGGAATAGCGATGCGTGCGCGGATCGCGCACCACCTCGACCAGCTTGTCAACGATCGCCTTCGGCGTCGGCAAGTCGGGATTGCCCATGCCGAGATCGATGATGTCGGCGCCGCGCGAGCGCGCGCTGGCCTTCAGCCGGTTGACCTGCTCGAAGACGTAAGGCGGCAGCCGGCGGACCTTGTGAAACTCTTCCATGTCAGTTTCCGGTCGAAGGAGGGATTGGGCGCGCGATATACACTTATTTGCAGGTAGGGTCGAGGGCGGGATCGCACTTGCCTTCGATTTGCTTCAACGTGTCCGAGGCATGCGTCTTGGCCAGCTTGTCGAGTTCGGCCGAATCGGGTGTGCCGGCCGTATTGCCCGCAGCTGCGTTGGCCGCAGTCTGGTCCGCCTGCAGAGCCGCCAGCTTGGCGTTCTTGTCGGCATCGGTGAATTGCTCGGCCGCCTGCTGGGGAGGAATGTTGAGGTTGGGGTAGCTGCCGGTGTCCTTCGGCCCGGTTACCGTCGCCGATTGCGGGGCCGCGTCCTCGATGCCGGTGCTGGTGCAGCCGGCGGCCGCCACGAGCAAAACGGTCGCTGCAAGGCTGCGGCAAAACGATCCAAGGACGAAGATGGCAGGCTGGCCGGCGCGATATCTCATTGTCTTGCCCCGAAAGTCGGACTGGCCGCTGTTGATCGGCATTGGACCGTATCCGACGTCTCATGATAATGTGTCAAGAAAACGCTTCAGGGAGGAGCCGCGTCCATCATGCCAAGCACAGCCGGATCCGGCAAAGACGCCGGCAAGACCGAGGCTCCGGACACCCCATCCGTCGAGCAATATCTGGTCAAGGATCCGGAGCGGTTCGCGCTCAACATCGCGCGCATGATCGAACAGGCCGGCAAGGCCGCCTCCGCCTGGGCCGAGCCGCGCGAGAAGGGCGAACGCAGCGACCATGTCGCCGAGCCAGCCGCCGACATGGTGCGGACCTTTTCCAAGCTGACCGAATACTGGCTGTCCGACCCCTCGCGCGCGCTGGAGGCGCAGACGCGGCTGTTTTCCGGCTATATGCAGGTTTGGGCCAACGCCATCGACCGCGTCAGCGGCGGCGCCGAGGTCGAAGACGTGGTGAAACCCGAAAAGGGCGACAAGCGATTCCTCGACCCCGAATGGGGCAAGAACGCCTTCTTCGACTTCCTCAAGCAGGCCTATCTGGTCACCGCGCGCTGGGCGGCCGATCTCGCCGAACATGCCGATGAAATGGACGAGCACACCCGCCACAAGGCGACCTTCTACGTCAAGCAGGTCACCAACGCGATCTCGCCGTCCAACTTCGTTTTGACCAATCCCGAGCTGTTCCGCGAGACAATCGCCTCGAACGGCGAGAACCTTGTGCGCGGCATGAAGATGCTGGCCGAGGACATCACCGCCGGAAAGGGCGACCTGAAACTCAGGCAGGCCGACAACACGCGCTTCGAGATCGGCAAAAACATCGCCGTCTCACCCGGCAAGGTGATCGGCCGCAGCGACATCGCCGAGATCATCCAGTACACGCCGACCACCGAAACGGTGCTGAAGCGACCGCTGCTGATCTGCCCGCCGTGGATCAACAAGTTCTACATCCTCGACCTCAACCCGGAGAAATCCTTCATCCGCTGGGCCGTCGAACAGGGCCATAGCGTGTTCGTCATCTCCTGGGTCAATCCGGACGAACGGCACGGCGGCAAGACCTGGGAAGCCTACACGCGCGAAGGCATTCAGTTCGGGCTGGACATGATCGAGAAGGCCACCGGCGAGCGTGAGGTGAATGCCATCGGCTACTGCGTCGGCGGCACGCTGCTCGCTGCGGCACTCGCCCTCCTGGCGCAGGAAGGCGACGACCGCATCCGCTCCGTCACCTTCTTCGCCACGCAGGTCGATTTCACCTATGCGGGCGACCTCAAGGTGTTCGTCGACGAGGAACAGATCGCCGCCCTCGAACTGGCGATGAACGAGCGCGGCTATCTGGAAGGCACCAAGATGGCGACCGCCTTCAACATGCTGCGCTCGGGCGACCTGATCTGGCCCTACGTCGTCAACAACTATATGCGCGGCAAGGAGCCCCTGCCCTTCGACCTGCTCTATTGGAACGCCGATTCCACCCGCATGGCGGCCGCCAACCACTCCTTCTACCTGCGCAACTGCTATCTGGAGAACAACCTGTCGGCCGGGCGCATGGAACTGGCGGGCCGCACGTTGTCGCTCTCCGACATAACCATTCCCGTCTACAATCTCGCCACCAAGGAAGACCATATCGCACCGGCCAAATCGGCCTTCGAGGGCAGCCGCTATTTCGGCGGCGAGGTCGAGTACGTCCTTTCCGGCTCCGGCCATATCGCCGGCGTCGTCAACCCGCCTTCGCTGAAGAAATACCAGTACTGGACCGGCGGCAAGGCTGTCGGCTCGCTGGCAGACTGGCTATCCGCTGCCCATGAACATGCCGGCTCCTGGTGGCCGCATTGGCAGCGCTGGATCGAGGATCAGGACGCCACGCGTGTGCCGGCACGCCAGCCCGGCGCCAAGACGCTGGGCGACGCACCCGGCAGCTATGTCAAGGTGCGCGTGTAACACGCTGTAATGTGTGGTGAGTTGACGGCGTCCGCAAAGCGGGCGAAATGGTCACGGTCAAGCATGAAATTGACTCTATCTGCTTGCTGCTGACGTTTTTCGTCGAGGCTGGCGGATTTGATACATATCTCGTTTCCGATCGCGGAAACACGACCATGCGGAAGCCGCCATGCAAACGGCGCGCTGCTGGTCATCCGAGGCGGATAGCGAGGGGGAAACGCATTGAATTCAACGGGATCGCGTCTCGCACGAGAAGGACGCCGCGCTGTCTTGGCGGCTCTTTTATCCGTGCTCGCCGCCTCCTGCACCGCCGTCAACAATCCGTCGCTATCGGTCGGAATGCCGGGCTACAATGCGACAGCCGGCGATATCGCGGCCGCATCAGCCCAGCCGGAAGCGGGCGAATCGACGGCGTCCAGTGGCCCGCAGGCGCTGATGAGCGCCGAAGGCGACACCGCCCTGCCCGAGCAGATCGCCTATTTCCCGACGCAGAAACCCGGCACGCCAGCCGAGCTCGCCATTCCCGCGCCGGTCGAGGCGCAATCCATCGCCGGCACCACGCCGCAGCCGCTGGTGCCGCCGGCGCAAAGCGCCGAAGAGACCACCGCCGCGGCGCAGAAGATCGCGGCCAGCGATGTTGAAGCATCTGCGACAAAACAGGCCGAGCAGGCGACCGCCGCGTCGGAAACGGCTACCGACAACGCGGTCTATGTTACGGCCGGCGAGATGCCGGCCGCCGAGCCGGTGAAGCCGAAGAAAACCTTCCTCGCCGCGTTCTTTGGCTCGTCGCCGGCGAAGGCAAAGCCGGCACCGACACCGATCGTTCCGGCGCCGGCACGCCAGCCGCAGCCGATCATCGAGCCGGACGCCGCGCGCCAGGCGGTGACGCCGATCGTCCAGCTCGCCTCCACCGGCGGGGATACCAAGCCGCTCGTCTCGCTCGGTTCCGAGAACGCCCTGCCCGGCGTGCGCCAGACGGCGCTGTTCGAGATCCGGCGCCGGTCGGGCATCGACGACGACAGCGACGTCGATCTCAACGAAGACGAAGGCGGCCCCTACCAGGTCGCGTCCGCCGCCGGCATGGCGCGGCTCGCGCCCAATGGCCTGCTCAAGCAGACCGAAGGCGTTGACGTCGCCTGCCTGAAACCCTCGCTGGTCCGGGTGCTAAAGACCATCGAGGGGCATTACGGACGCAAGATGATCGTCACCTCCGGCTATCGCGATCCCAATCGCAACCGCCGCGCGCGCGGCGCCAAGAATTCGCTGCATATGTACTGCGCGGCGGCCGATATCCAGATTCCCGGCGTCAGCAAATGGGATCTGGCGAACTATGTGCGCTCGATGCCCGGCCGCGGCGGGGTCGGTACCTATTGCCACACCGAATCTGTGCATGTCGACGTCGGCCCGGAACGCGACTGGAACTGGCGCTGCCGCCGGCGCAAATAACAGCGAAAAAGTTCGTCATAAGCGCGCTGCACGGGGTTGCCCGCCGCGTTCAACGCAACTATAAGCGCGCTTGGCTGCGCCCATCGTCTAGCGGTCAGGACACCGCCCTTTCACGGCGGTAACAGGGGTTCGATTCCCCTTGGGCGTACCAACCTTCTTTTCCTGAGGTTACCTCCTTTCGTCGTTTCCGTTAATCCGTCGTGCCATCGAACGAAACCCTGCAGCGATGGCCGGCGGGTAGCTTTTGGCCGGCATTGGAAAGCTCCACACGCACGCCGAATGTGCTGGAGGCGGCGTCGAACACAGAATCAACGACCTTGACGGTGCCTTCATAAGTGCCCGTGATCGGTTCATTAGGCGTGACGATTGCCGGCATGCCCAACTTGATGCTGCCGAACTTGCTCACTGGAAGGAAAGACTCGACAAACAAGGGATCGAGTTGGGCGATCGTAGCGAGTTGTCCGTCCTGGTCGAGATACTCTCCTTTGGAGAGAGACCGCTGGATCACGACACCGGTAATAGGGCTGCGGATGGTCTTCTGGTCGAGCACGGCTTGCGCCCGGGCAAGTTCCAGTTCCGCAGCACGCTTACGCATTTCCGCGAGTGCCAACTCCCGTTTTACAACCTCTGCCTCCGCAATCGCGGCATCGAGGTCGCTCTTCGCCGATATGTTGCGCTTTACCAGTTCCTCGATGCGCAACAATTTGTTCTGCGCAAGGTCCAGGCGCGCTTTTTGTGCTTCAATCTCGCTTGTGCTCCCAGCCTGCACAGTCATCAGCGCCACCGTCGCCGACTCGACTTTCGATGAGAGCGTCGCGATCGCTTCTCCGGCTGTGACTTTGTCGCCGCGGTTGATGAGGACGGAATCGAGCAGACCGGGGACCTGGCTGCCGACCTTGACGACGATTGCAGGATCGATGACGCAGTCGAACGATTCGGCCGGTGCCGAGGTAGCCGCCGAAGCCATGAAAACCAATCCTGCCGCCAACCGTGACGCCACCGCCAGAGCCAATCTGCGATAGCCGACTTTCTCGTCCCTGCGGACGACCGCCTTTCCTCTGTCGGGAGGTTGCCGAGAGCGAAGATCCTGCGCCGCAGTAAACCTTATTCGCCGGGCCGAAGACCTTGCCGACATCACTCTTTTCCTCCCGAGAATGCCAGGAGCACACCCAGCCGCCCGTCCTGTGCGAGCAGGTTCTTGCGATCCCGCCTGTGGGCGCGCTCGGCCCGGCGCTGAGCCAGATGAAAAAGCATCCGGCCGAAATGCGGCGGGCGCGGCAGGCGCGCCGACAAAAGTTCGAGCAGCGGATCCTCCATGGAAAGCACCGCCTCGGTCGTGCCTGGCTCGCCGCGCCTTGCGGTTCGCCCTTGCATCTGACGGTCTATACGCCCCGCGTCGTGCAATTCGCTCAATATGACATGAAGGCCGCCATGATCGAGAAGATCGGGGTCGACAGCGATATCGACGCCGCGGCCAGCCATATTGGTGGCCACGGTAATGCGGCCGCGGCGTCCCGCCTCGGCGATTATCCCGGCCTCGCGCGCGACGTTCTCAGCATTGAGCACTTCGTGTTCGAGCCCGGCCTCCATCAAGGACCGGCTGAGTTGGTTGGAGGCGAGCACCGAGCGCGTGCCGATCAGCACCGGCCGGCCGCTGGAATGTAACGTCCTCACGCGCTCGACGATGCAGCGCCACTTCTCGTCCTGGCTGGCGCAGATGGTGACGCCGAGATCCCGACGCTTTGATGGTACGTTCGGCGGAATGCGAACGACGCCGAGTCGATAGACCGACCACAACTCATTCGACACTTCGCGCGCGGTCCCGGTCATGCCACACAGCGTAAGATAGCGTCGAAAGAAGCGCTGATAGGTCATACGGGCCATCGGCAGCTTCCTGCTCGTCGTCTCGCATGCTTCCTTGAATTCGATTAGTTGGTGCAGCCCGTCACTCCAGGAGCGGTCCGGCATGATCCTGCCGGTGTACTCATCGACGATCTGCACCTTGCCGTCTTGGACGAGATAATGTTCGCCCTTGCGGAAGAGATGTAAGGCCGACAGCGCCTGGCGGCCCCCCTCCTCGCGCCGGATACGATTCAGCCAGATGTCGCCCATGGCCTCGGCCCTGTGCTCAAGGTACGTTCGTCCGGCATCGGTGAGCTCGATCCGTCGCTCTTCGGGCCGCATCCGGTAGTGGAGGTCAGGCTCCATATCCTCGATCAGCCGGAAGGCCTGTTGCGCCCACTCCCGTTCTTCGCCTGCGTCGGTTTCCTTTGAGATGATCAGCGGCGTTCGCGCCTCGTCGACAAGCACGCTGTCGGCCTCGTCGACGATGGCGAAATGCAACCCGCGCATCACCACTCGCTGGCCGACGCTGGCGTCACGAGCGAACTCTCTGAGCCTCGTGCGGAGGAAATTCGGACGGATGCCGAGCGCAATGCGATCGCGCAGATAGTCAAACGCAATATCCTTGTTGCTGGCATAGACGATATCGCGGGAATAGATCGCAGCCTTCTCCGCTGGCGACAGCCCGTTGGTGACGACACCGGTGGAAAGGCCCAGAAAATCGAAGACGGGCGACAACGCGCCGTGATCACGCGCCGCGAGATAGTCGTTCACCGTCACAACATGCACGGGCATCCCGGCAAAGGCAGCGGCCGCGGCCGGCAAGGCAACGGTGAGCGTTTTGCCTTCGCCTGTGTCCATCTCGACGACGGCTCCCCCGATCATTGAAAGACCCGCGAGAACCTGGACGTCGTGATGCCGCAGCCCGACGGTTCTGCGGGAAATCTCCCTCACCAGCGCAAAGAGGCCAACAACAAGCCGGTCGTCCAGTCCGTCACGGCGCATCGCGGCTCGCACCTCGCGAGCACGTCGCGCCAGATAAGCATCCGACGCCTGCTTGAGCTCCGGTTCGAGCGCGGCAACGTCGCCGACCAGCCCGCCGATCCGCGATCGCCACAGCCGCCTAAGAAACGCACTTGGCGCCGCTGTGACGGCTGCCTCGATCGGATCCAGCCAATGCTGTCGCGGGTCAGCCCGTTCAGCATACCGTTCAAGGGCGGGCAGCGGCCGCCCTTGCGCTTGCTCGCTCACCTGACTTCACCCCGCAGGCAGAGTACTGCCCCGGGGATGGTGTCTGCACCTCGGCCCCCGGGGATCCTAATATCTGTCTGTCTTCGCACGGCAGTAAGCTATGCCGAGACTTCCTCGGCCTTGGCACTGCGGCCAGCCGTCTTGGATGTGTGCCGTGATGCTTCCTTGCCGATTTCGATGGGTTCGGCCGCGCTTTCGGATGCAGTTCCCCTCGTGGCGATGCGCTCGATCATGTCGCCGAAATGGCGGAGCGAATGCAGATGCAGGTACGTGCACTCGAGTTCGTCGTTGCGGAACATGGCGAGCAGATCGGCATCGGGCAACGCCTTCAACTTGTCCCGGTTGACCGTCATGAAACCCGAAAGCGACCGACGCTCGCCGCTGTTGAGGTTGAACTGTGCCTGCATGGGTTGCAGAAGGTCGAGCGCTTTCAGCCTGTCGCAATACTCCTTGGTTCGCTGGAAGCGCCCCTGATAATCCTGAAGGAAGCTCAGGACGCCCTTCAGATACTGCGTCTGCTGTCCGTCATTGTCGAACAGTCGCTCGCCGCGCCCTTCCCGATTGCAACCCTCGAAGCTCTCATCGATGTGCAGGATGAAGGTCTTGCCTGACTTGTCGGTGGAGAAGACGAAAGGATAGCGGCGGACAAAGGCCGGTATGTATTTGCCCTGCCAGGCGCCCTCGTCATTGATGAATAGGTTCTCGGTTTGCTGGGCACCGAGCACCACGACCGGCATGACCGCATCGTCGGTACCGGCGAAGACGATCGGATATTCAGCCGCTGCCTGGGCAAACTCGACCGCCGTGAGCGGTACGGAGTTGACGCTGCTTGCAAAACGGTAGCTGACACCCGCCTTGACGGCGAGGTCCCTGTGGCGCTCGGCACTGACTGGCGTTGCATTTTGATAGAAAAGCAGTTGTGTGGACATGAAACACTCCCTCGTTAATCCAAGGAGAATCCCGACGCCATCTGCAGGCTGAAATGATATTTACTTATTTTCGCCGCCTGGCTCCCCCGGATAGCAATGGAACACGTTCATGGCTTCGCTGTCCAGTCAGATTCCAAAAGGCTACAAAGAATCGTTAACACCAAGATAACCGTCGAATCGAACAGAGAGACTTACCCGTCGATTAAAACTACGATATAATATCAAAGTTATCACCTTTGTTCCCAAAATTTTATCATAGATAATATCTTCTAATCTAAACAATACATTATTTTATCAATAATATTCGTTAAGTCATATTTGGAAAACGCGCAGGAATACCTGCCTAAAACCTCGATAGAGACGCCCTACAAGCGGTTCCGTCCCATATGAAAAGCGCACATAGACGCGACTGCCGATACGCGGAATGGTTCGATCCTTATCCAGGCGCAAATCGAGATGGAGAAGATTGGCAACCACACGGCGCTGCTTTGGGTCGGTCGGATCAAGCGAGATCGCGCCGCCGCCGGCGGTGCTCAAGGCGGCGCTCGGCAGAGAGTCGCTCAGCGCCGGCACTTCCCGGATAACGCTGGCGGGAACGGCCCGCCACATATCGCCAACCAGTCTCACGCTGACATCACGGGTGCGGCTGCGTACCAGATCCGCTTCATCTTCGGGCACGACGACCCGGATCAGCGGATGGTCGAACTCGGCGACGTAACCCACCGTCTCGCCGCGGTGCAGGAAGCGTCCGACAAGGTCGGTCGCCCCTGGCAGGATGAAAGTTCCGGCAGCCTGACTGCGCACGGTGAGCGATTTTTGCCGGTCCGTGGCCAAGGCGAGATCGGCCTCCGCCAGCCGAAGCTCCTCCTTGATGATGAGCGAATTGGCTTCATCCGCTATATCCTGCTTGCCCAGCCTCACCCGCAGTTCCCGGACGCGTATCGTCAGTAGCTCGACCTTGGCCGAAAGCAGCGGGTCCTCCAGCCTGACCAAGGGCATCCCAGGCGCCACTTCGCTGTCCGGAGCGGCCAGAACCTCCTTCACGACGCCATCGGCCCCGACATTGACGATGCCGTTGCCGGGTAACCAGACTATTCCCTGTGCGATCGTCGAATGCGGTAACGGGACCAGGAACAGTACCACCGCAAGCGCGGCGATCGTGCCTGAAAGCACGCCGAAGGCCCGTCCGCGATTATGCCGGAGTACCGGGCTGGTCAGCAGGAACCACATTCCCTTCGCGGCCGGCACGCCAAGCATCAGTATGACCGCCCACACTGCGATAAGCGTCCCCACGATGAAAAACTGCCGACTGACGAAAGTGACGATCGCCGCCGTGATGGTAAGCCGGTAAAAGAAGGCAGCGAGCCCGTAGAAGAAGAGCCAGCCCGCCTCCCCCGGCGCCGTGACGGGGGAAGTGGCCGAGCGTATCCGGAACGCATAGCGCTGAACCAGGTAACCGAGATAGGCGTTGGCACGACTGGCGAGGTTCGGGATCTCAATAATGTCGGAGAGCACGTAATAGCCGTCGAACTTGAGCAGCGGGTTGCCATTGAAGACAAGCGTCGACACGCCGCCGATCAGCATCACGTTGAAGGCGAAGGCCCGCACCAGCCCGGGTTCCGCGTTGATCCAGACAATCAACGCCAGCGCGGCGAGCACGATCTCGACCAGTATTCCCGCACCGCCGACCAGCGCCCTGTGCCATTTGTTCTGGAAGGCGAGGCTGTCGGATGCATCGACATAGGGCACAGGCATGAAGACGAGCAGCATCACACCGATTTCGTGGACAGTGCCGCCCCACCGCTTTACCGCATAGGCATGGCCGAGTTCGTGCACCGCCTTGATCATCGGAAAGGCGATGAGCAACAGGATCAGGTTCTCCGCCGACAGCACGCGATCCGTGACGTCCTTGGTAAGCGCACTCCAGTGCACCCCCGCGAGCACAATGGCGTAGCCCAAAAGCAGGCAGAAACCGAGTGCGCCCACCCAGGAGAAGAGCGGTCTTATCAGCGGCAGGGTCGCTTGCAGAAATTTGTCGGGGTCGATCAGGCCGAAGCGCAACGCCAGCGGATTCATGAAGCTCATGATGAGCTTGCGGTCGCGCTGTTTCTTGCCCCTGTCGGCGAGTTCTCCGATGTCGGGCGGCACGTCGCCGAATAGCACGTCGGCCGTGTGCAACTGTCCGAGAAGCTGGATGACCTCGTCCTGGGTCATCACCTTGTCTTCGAGTTGCGCGCAGGCCATGTCCCAGATTTCCTGGATCGTCCGCGTGCCGTCGAGCAAGCTTATGATGAACCAGGTTTCGGGCGTGAACCGGTGGAAGCGGCCGGACGTCCTGTCCTGCAGCACATACCAGAGCTGTCCACGGAAGATGGCTCTGTGGATGCGGGCGTGACTGCGCAGCCTGAGCTTCAGGCCAGAGACCCGATACCAGGACGAGCTGAAATAGGACTGTTCCATCGGTTCGGCCTAAGGCAGCCAACGCCACAGGACGAGGTAGGCCCAGTCCAGCATCTTGCCGGCATAGCTCATAACAAGAAGACGCCGGTCGATCGCCGTTTTTGCGATACCCTCCATGCCCGGTCTGAGCCGAGCACTCGGATGGTCCAGGGCGGCTTCCACCTGGAAGAAGTTCCGACCGTCCTTCTGCATGGAAAGCGCGGTAATCTGCTCAATGTGGTAGCTCATGGGCTCCTGCGGCAGGGAGGCCACGCGCAGCACGCCGGTTTGGTTAAGCGCAATGTCGTCGATGTCGCTTTCGTCGACTTCCATGACGACCCGGTACGTATCGAGGGGCGCAATCCGGAACAACTCCTGTCCCCTTTCGACGGCAGCTCCGATCGACTGGCTCAGGTCGCCCTGGACCACGAAACCATCGAACGGCGCGACGAGACGGGTGCGCCTCAGTTGTTCGTCGATAAGCTTCAGTTGCGCGTCCGCCTGCTCGATCTGGGTCTTGATGATCGCCGCCTCGGCGCGATCGTACTTGGCGAGCGCTCGGTCGTATTCGGTGATCCGCTGCTGGCGCGAAGTGGAGAGCCTCAAGCGCTCGAAGGAAAGATCCTGGTCGTCGAGTTGCGCCAGCGTGTCGCCCTTCCGGACCGTTTCGCCGGCACGCACGTTCTCGCTGGCTACGTAGCCGTTGAAGGGCGCCACGATCGTCCGCTGAATCGTGCCCCTGACAATGGCCGGCGACGTGACGGTGTGGTCGGTTGTGGCCACGCTAAGCCAGGCCACTACAGCGACGAAACAGAGTGTAGCGAGTTTGCGACCGAAGTAGCGGGGTCCGAGCAGCCGCTGGACCTGTCTGGCGAATGCTTCCCAGATCTTGACGAAGATGTTGCGATCGTTGCGGCGCTTTTCCTCGAGCACCGGTCCGACGACGGCTGCCACCGCGTCGCACAGATCGACCTCGGCCTCATCGAACTCTCGGCCTGCCGGCTTGATGAAGGTAATCGCACCGATCGGTTGATGGTCAGCCTGCAGCGGCACTGTAAGCACGCCGCCAGTCTTGTGCTCCCGGGCAAGTTCCTCATGTTCGCGGCTGACCCGATATTCCCAGCTTTCCCGCGCTGGATGCAGCACGATGGCGCGTTGGTCAACGGCCTCGTCCATCGCTGCGGCAATATCTTTTACAAGATTGATTTTCTTTGAGAAATCGGCGGTATGCGAAACCGCTACCACCGAACACCGGCGATGCCTGACGAAGCCGACGCTGACCGGATCGCAGTTGAGCCGTAGTGCAAGCTCCGTGACCAGGGCCGTACTCGCTGCGGTAATACCACTGTTGTCGAGCACGGTCGCGAGCATGTCAAAGGCGATGCGGCTGCGCTCGCGCGCTTCCTGGTCCTCGGCCTGCATCTGGCGCCGCAACAGGACTTCCATCCAGCCTGCCGCCCACTGCATGCGACGCAAGGTCTCGCTGGCGCCGATCTCATCCCCGGTGGAGGAAACCGCGCACACACCATAGACCCGCCCATCGACGATGAGCGGCTGGGCGATCTGCCGAACCGTTTGCGCTCCGTCCGGGCCCGTGCCGCTGGTAATGGCACCCTGACGCTGGGCGAGCGACTTCTCTGCGATGGCGGAAAGGCCGACACCGACGATTTCCTTGTCGGGCCACCATGCCACCGGAGTAAATGGGCCGATATCCGGCTCACCGAGAACGGCCAGACCAGCCATCACGCCCGGAATCTGCCGGCAAAGAAGCGCCAGCCACGCTTCTACGAATTCCTCCGGCCCTGCGGCGTTGCGGAACTTGTGCCACAGGGCCTGGTCAAGAACGGCGAAGCTCACCGTTCCTGATGCTGGATCCGTCTGGCCCGGCGCCGGGCCCCTCAGCAATTCATTCATACGCCGGGCATACCTCGTTTTACTCGCGCCTTATGACCTGCCGAACAGCCCGGCCAATCTTTGCAGAAGGCCAGTGCGGGCCTCCCACTCGATCATGCCGCTGAGGTCTTCGATGTCCGCACCGCTGTCGTCGGACGGTGCCGGGGTGGCGTTGCGATGGCCGTCGCTGGTTGCTTCCACGACCAGATAGGCATCCTCAGCGCCATCACCATTGACGTTGGCGAGACGCATCAGCTTGAACTCCGATGCTTCAACAAACACACCGCTCTGTTCGTCGAAGAAGCCCGTCGTGCTACCGCCAGACGCCTTGCCACCGTTTGCCGGAGTCGCCTTGCCGGCTTGCGGACCCATGACAGGAAGCGGCACTTCGATGCTCGCCGCCCCCTGCTCGCGCCCGCCGGCCGAGCCACTGACGAAACCGCCAAGCCCTTCGTCGAAGAAACCCGTCGTGCTACCGCCGGACGACTTGCCACCGTTTGCCGGAGTGGCCTTGACGGCTTGCGGGCCAATGACAGGAAGCGGCAGTTCGATGCTCGCCGCCCCCTGCTCACGCCCGCCAGCCGAGCCACCGACGAAAGCGCCAAGTCCTTCGTCGAAGAAGGCGGTAACGCTCAGGCCAGCATCGGGGGTGATGGCAGGCAGACGCCGCTCGCCGATTGCGAGCACCTCGCCCATCACCGTACCGAAACCACCGGAGGCGCCGTCCTCATGGGTGAGGCCAAGGCCATGGCCAAGTTCGTGGATCAGCACGGACAGAAGGTCGACACGGCCCTCGGCCGCCCCGCCACCGACAGCCACCAGCTTGCCGTCGCGCCAGGTGAACTCCTCGGCGGTAGCCGGCGTCAGGTCTACGAACCAGCCGTTGCCGGCGGCATCGGCATCCAGGAACACCGTACCGTTCTCGTAACGCCCAAGAGTGCGGCCATCGAGCTGGACAATGTCGATGGTGACATCGGACAGCGCCGCAATCTGCTGCTCGTCGAAGCGTCCGCTCGCCTTCCACACCGCGACTGCCTGGTCGAACAGGGCTTCCACAGGCGCCCCGTCCGTCAGACTGACCGCATTTCCGGTCGTTTCGGACGAGGCAGCCATCAGGCTGGAAGAGGTGTCGAAGAACAGGTCGTTCGTGCGCACCTGGAAGCGGTCGAACGAGGTCGCGCCGCTGCCGGTCATCAGACCGATTTCGCCATCGACCAGCACCGAGTTGTAGCCATAAGTGCCGACGAAGCCGCCGTTGACCTGGATGCTGGCCGACGCGCCTTTGAAGATGAGCCTGAGCGAGTAATCGACATTCGCGTCGAGAACCTTGCTGAAGCTCGCGTCGATCGTCAGGCCGCCTTTCGGGCTGACATGGCCGACCAGCACCTTGTCGTTGACGACATCAAGCGTGATGAACTTGTAGTCGTTCGCCGCATAGCGGTCGAAAACGATGCCGCCGGTCGAAACAGTCGACAGCTTGGTTTCGACTTCCAGATAGGAGTCCGCTTCCAGCGATGTGCCGAGCTTGAACGTGTTTGGAGCGGCCCCGCCATTGGCTATCAGCCTGCCGTTGCTGAACGTCCAGCCTGTGGTCGGGGCGAGCGGGAAGCGTCCCTGCGCGTTGTCGAACTGATCGGTGTAGTCCAGCGTCAGTTCGGGCGGCAGGATCTGCAGCGTGAAGTTGTCGACTGTGGACTTGGAGCCCTGGTTGCCGACGCCGATCATTCCCTTGTTCAGCCCCTGCGGCTCTCCGTCCTCGATGCGTGGCGCGAAGGTGTAGCTGAACCAGTTCACCCCGGCGACACTCACCGTGACATTGGTGCCATTGACGGCGACAAGCACGTCATAGGCCGTACCCGGCTTCAGTTGCACCGGCTTGTTCGACTTGACGACCTGGTGCCAGCCGCTCGCATCGCGATAGCCCATTTCGATCTGGTCGTTCGATATGTTGATGCCGGCATATTTGAAGTCGGTCGGCGACTGATAGTCGAAGATAATGTAGGAATTGGCTTTCCAGCCGCCGGTCGGCTTCTCCGCAGTGATCTTGGCGGTGATCTCGAAATAGACCGGCAGGTACTGGTCGGCGTAGAACACCGCCGCGGCCTGGTCGGTCGGGCTGTCGGACTGCACCGACATCGCAGCGCTGGACACAGCGAATTTACCCTGGTCGGCCGCGAACACGTCGAGCGTGCCGTCGTTGAAGGCCGCCGTGCGCAGCACGTCGCGCCGTCCACCCGGAACATTGCCGGCCTGCGGATCGGTCGGCCCGCCGGTCTGGTTCTGCCAGTAGCCGTGATCCTGCTGGGTCACCAACCCCATCTCGCCGTCGATGCCGCCCTGCATGGTGGTGACGTTCGAGTATTTCTGGTTGTGGTTCGACGTGCCGGTATCGGTGTAGCGGGTGATATCCACGCCGTCCGAGAACGCCTGGGCATAGAGGAAGTCGTACAGATGCGGCGGCACCTGCCGGCTGACCGTCGCGATGCCAAAGGGCGCGAATGGCACGATGTAGCTGTTGAACTCGCCCACCCAGTCGATCAGGCGATCGCCCTTGGTGTTGCCGATCAGGATGTCGAGACCCGCGCCACCGAACACCCGGTCCTCATAGCTCCAGTGCGTGTCCGGGCTTTCGTCGGTGCCGTGCAAGGGCAACTGGCCCGGATTGGCATGGGGCGGATCCGGATTGATCGTGCCCAGATAGTCGTCGGCGTTCATCAGGTCGTTGCCGAAGCCGCCGTAGATGTGATCGCGACCGGTACCGCCGACGATCCAGTCGTTACCCAGATCGCCGAAGATGCGGTCGTCCCCGTCGCTTTGACGGTATTGCTGCGGCACGGTCGGATCAGGCGTCTGGCCGTCGGGCTTGAACGCGACATAGCCGAGCACGCTGACGCCCTCGTCGCTGCGCCAGTTAAGGAAGTACTGCAGAAGCTCCGTTCCGCCGGTGATGCCGTCCTGGCTGATGGCTGGCAAGCCTCCATTCGCGGCCGTCGGTCCATTCCAGACCTGCCCCGCGTCACCGTTGAACAGAATGACCCGGCGCGGATCGTACTCGTTGTAGAGGAAGAATTCGCCGGTACGGCTCTGCACGGGCTTGGGTTCGTTCCAGTGCGGATCGCCGGAGCCGAAGTGCAGTATATCGCCGGGGTTGTAAGGCCGGCTGAAATCGGTCCGAATCAGCCCGACGAAATTACCGAGGCTGTCGAAGCGCGGAGCATAGGATTCCCCGAGCGCCTCCGCACCGCTGATGGCATCGTCGCCGGAGCCGCCGTGCAGGAAATCCTGACCCAGGCCGCCGAAGATGACGTCGTCCGCGAATTGCTGATCGGACAGGAACGGATTGGCTGCGCCCAGTTCTACGTCCGTCAGGTTGAACGGTGTGAGGTCGACCGACTTCGTGAGCGCACCCGCCACGTTGATCAACTCGACCTGGACGTTGCCCGGCGTATGGATCAGCTCGTTCAACACGTCGCCCTGGCTGGTCCTGGTGTCGGGATCCGTGGCGCGCAGCGGCAGGA
Organism: Ollibium composti; assembly: GCF_004801285.1. Classification (GTDB taxonomy): domain Bacteria; phylum Pseudomonadota; class Alphaproteobacteria; order Rhizobiales; family Rhizobiaceae; genus Mesorhizobium; species Mesorhizobium composti. The sequence goes on along the minus strand of NZ_SSNY01000003.1, from coordinate 319,475 downwards.
CGCCGTAGAGGCTTTCGGCAAGGGACTGGCTCGCAGTGTTGCGGCTTGTGAAGATGCGACCGTCGTCGCCAAGTACGCCGTCGGCGCCGGTGCCGCCGGAAATCCAGTCGGAACCCCAGCCGCCGATGATGTCGTCGTCATCGGCATCGCCGAAGACGACATCCCCGCCACCGCCTGCGTAGATGAAGTCATCACCGGTTTCACCGTGAATCTCGTCGTTACCGCCGATGTCGAAACGGGCCCATATGCCGGTATGGGGATCACAGCAGCAAAGCGAGAACATCGGCCGCATGTCGTCGTCGGCGGTCGTCGCGGTCGTGGCGGGGTCGACCAGAGAGAAGTCCTCCGGCTTGAAGTCCGGACCGCCCGGCGTGTAGTCGAGCAGCCGGATACCGCGCACGACGATCCTCTCGCCGCCGTAATTGTCGTAGTTGAAGGTGACGTAGTTCTGCCCGAACGGATTGGTTTCCGGATGCGGGTTCACGTCGGTGTGGTTGATGCCGACAATGCGGATGATGTCGCCATTGTCGCCTACGATCGCATCGGAATCGCGGCCGTGCTTGCTTGCGAACGGCGTGCCGTCCTCGATGGTGACGACGTCCGCGCCGTAGCTGGCAGCACCCGGAACCTGGCCCAATGTTGGATCGAAGCCATCGTTGCGATCGATCCGAAGTCCGGCGCCGCCGAAGATCCAGTCCATGTCGTCGGGGCGGTTTTCGGCAGTCGTCAGGCTGAAGAAGTCCGAGGAGCCGCCCACCAGGTCGTCCTGGCCGATGCCGCCGAAGATGACATCCCGGCCGCCGCCGCCCTCGATATAGTCCTGTCCGTCGCCGGCCGCCTCGAAGCTCGGCACCACGAAAAGCGCGCCTGCCGGATCATCGATGCCGTGGCCGTCGAGATCGCTCAGCCGAATCGGCTTGCGAGCGGCCCCGACATGGGCGGTACCCATGACGGCTGCGTCGATCGAACCGTCGCCCTGGATCACGTCATGGCCGAGCTGGCCGAAGATTTCGTCGTTGCCCGCGCCGCCGGCGATATAGTCGTTGCCGAACGAGCCGATACCGGCCCCGCCATTGTTGATGGCGAAGGTGTGGTACTGGGCATAGTCGATCGCGTATTCCGCCCACCATTCCGGACCGGTCGGGTCGCGGTAGTTGCGCGCGATGCCATCGGTCAGCAGCCTGCCCGAGGTGTATTCGGTCAGCGAATTGGCGCCTGTCGCATCATAGGCATAGCGGGGATCCACGCCGGCCGGAACCGGCCGGTCGGTGCGTGAATACAGCAACGTGCCGGCGAGCGTCTGGAAGCGCAGGTTCTGGATGTCGTCCAGCAGGTTGGCGTCGTCTCCACCCCTGCGGGTCAGCTTGACGTTGTCGCCGAAGATCAGGTCGTCGTCCTCACGGCCGTCGAGCATGTCGTTGCCACTGCCGCCGATCAGGATATCGGGGATATCGCTGCCGTAGAGGATGTCGTCGCCACCGTTTTGCGGCTCGGCCGTGCTGATCTCGATCACGGTCGACAGGTCCGTCGTCTGGATCTTCTGCAGCAGGACCGGAGGCAGGTTGGGATCGTCCACAAATTGCTTCACGACGCCGTGGTCGCCGAAGATGATATTCGGGATGTCCTTGTTGATGGAACCGTTGCCATCCAGGAAGTCGTTGCCGGCGGCCATATCGTCGCGCATCGGCGTCTGGACCTTGACCGGCTTGAAGGTCTGGTCGCTGGCGCCAAGCCGCGGATCGATGGTCGGCGCCGGGCTGGCGTCGGAAGTGGCCACATCGAGCGCGCGGGTCAGGATGTTCACGTTGAAGCCGCTGTCACCGTAAATGTGGTCGCTGCCGCCCTGGCCGTAGATGGTGTCGTCGCCCGAGCCGCCCGCCAGATGGTCGCCCGCCTGGCTGCCGATGATGAGGTCGTTGCCGGCCCCGCCATAGGCGGTGAAGCCCACGCTCGGCAGGTTGCCTGTCAGGTTGCCGTTCTGGTCGTACAGATTGGCGAACAACGCGCTGGCGTCGATAATGTCGTTGCCGAAATAGACGAAACGGTTGGCGAGCGGGAAGACCCACTCATTATCCTCGTTTTCCTCATCCGGCAGTTGCGGGAACGGATCGAACGGCTTCTGGCCGAATTCCTGGCCCAGCCGGTCGAAGGACCGGCCCGAATACCAGGTTCCGTCCTGGCTCGTGTCGCCATAGACGACGAGCGGGCTGTTCGGGCCGGCGAGCACGCTGTCCGGCGTGGCCGGTGCGATGACGAAGTGATCGCCGCCCACCTCGGGACCGGAATCTTGCTGCAGGTCGATCCGGTAGACGGTGATCGTGCTGCCTTCTTCGATGACGCAGTCGTGGATCGCAGCGCCGTCCAGCACCAGTTCCGTCGCGGTGACGGACTTGATGGTGAAGCCGCCCGGCAGGCCTTCGATATAGATCACCTGCCCCGCCGCGAAGCCGTCGTCGAGCCAGTTGCCGCTGGCACGCGTCAGCGTGTCGACGACCAGTGTCGCCTCGATCTGCACTTCCACGCGCTGCGGGATCGAACGATGCAGGTCAACGTCGCTTATGGTCGCCGCCGTGCCGAAATCCGGGCCGGAAAGGATCAGCACGGAACCCGTGCCCCATGTGGCGAACTCGCCGGCGGGGCGCGCGACCCCGTAATCGGCGGCATTGCCGAAGCCGAGGATCTGGCGGGTCTCGCCCTCGTTGCCGACCTGGATGAACTGGCCGACCACATAGCGGTCGGCCTGCCAGTTGCGGCCGTCGAGCCGGGTCAGGATGTTCTGGCCGCCGCGGGTCTCGGTCTGATACGAGCCTGTCGTCTGGACCGGCAAATTGCCGCCGCCATGCACCATGGTCAGCCCGCCATGCGGGCCCTGCACCCAGATGTTTGCGCTGGCGTTGGTGGCGCTGGCGATCGGCTCGCCCAGCAATTCCATGACGTCACCGTCGATCGACAGGACGCGGTACTGCCTGGCTTGATCGAAGCTGCCGTTCTCGCCGCCGATGTTGATCAGGTGACCCTTGAGGAAGCCATGGTCCTCCCAGTTCTGGCCGTCCCTGCGCGTCAGGATGCCGCCCGTCGCCGTATAGGCCACGTCATAGACGACCCTCTCCAGCACCAGCGGATCGACCGCGACGATCTTGCGTTCGCCCGTCAGGCCCGCCGGTAAGGCCGGGCCGCTCAGCACCAGGATCGAGTTGTCGTTGGGATCGCGCAAATATCCGCCGTGCCCGTCGGAAACTTTCTGGCCGTTGCCGTCGAGATAGAATGCGTCCTCGACCGAAAGCACAGTCCAGCTGCCGGCGACACCTTCGATGGTGACCGTCTGGCCGGGCAGGAAGCCCTGTGCCTTCCAGTCGAAGCCGTCCCTGCGGATGGTGACATTGGCCGGATATTCCGGGTCATGGCCCACATTGTTGTAATCGAACACATTCTGGGCCGAAACGAACGGCGCAGGGTCGAGCGTGCCGCCGATGTCGAGGCGGTCGTTGCCCTGCCCGAGCATCAGGTTGAACACTTCGATGGTGCTCTGGTGGCCGTCGGTGCCGACGCTGGCCGAACCGTAGTTCACCTTGCCGAAGCTGATGCCGCCGGGAACCACGATCTGCGTGGAACCTGCCGCAGCTTCACCGAAGAGCGGGCCGCTCAACCCCTTGAAGACGAGGTCGCCCGCCATGCCGAAGCCGCGCAGCGTCGTCTGGTCCATGACCCCGTTGCCGTCCGCCTGGCTGGAGTCGTCGAAGATGTTCAGGACGTCGATCTGCTGGCTTTCCGGTGGCTGCGCGCCGATGGCGATCAGGAAGGCATCCTTCTCGCCCGGCAGCTTGACGCCGGCGGTCAGCGAACGGTCGGCACCGGCCGGGCCGCCCTCCACGGCCAGCGGGCCGCGCAGCTTGGACAGGAGATGGGTCGAGACCGGGAAGATCTTCACGCCGTCGCGGGTCGGCGGGACGATGTAATCCACGTCGGCCGCCAGTTCGACGGTCTGCAACTGATGCCAGGCATCGGGCGCCGAAGCGTCGCCGCCGCTGAACACCGCTTCCGGCGCGATGCGTGCGACGCGCACGTTGTCCGCCGTGGCGTCGCCCAGCCAGGTCGAACTCAGCGTCTGTTCCACGCCGTCGATCATGACATGGATCAGTTGGAGCTTCGCATCCTTGCCGGCGTTGTCGCCGCGGATGAGCTGGATCTTGGCCTCGATGTCGGGATTGACGCCGTTGAGGTCCGATATGCGCACCCACATGCCTTCGAGGAAGCCTTCGGAGAGCCATCCAGCCTGCTCGCCGGTCAGCCCCCTGTCGAGGAACTGACCGGGGAAGGATTGCGGGTTGGTTTCCTGGCCGTAATTCACGGTTCCTTCGAAGAAGAACAGTTTGGCAAGGTCGCTGAGCACGGCCGGATCGGCCGTCTGGCCGGCGGCGTTCCAGGTGCCCGCCTGGGTCAGGGTGATGGTCTTGCCGTCCTCCGAGATCGACGCGATCTGGTAGTCGCCGTCATTGCTGACGAGCTTGCTCACCGACACGGCGGTTGGCGAGGCGCCCGTGGCCGCCCATGGGTCGGCCGCCGCAAGCGCCGTGAAGACGATCTCGCTGGCGCCGATCGACTGGATCACATAATCGCCGTCGTTACCGGAGAACGCGCCGGTGGCGTCGATGCGGATCCGGTCGCCGACAGCAAGGCCCAGAGCGCCGAGCCCGGCGCGGGTGATCGCCAGATTGGCGCCATTGGTGCCGAAGGTCAGGCTGCCGCTCAGCAATTGCTGTGCCACCGCGCTGCCGCCAATGCGGATCCGCTGGCCTTCCACCGGCACGAACTCGCTGAGAATGACGGGCTGGCTGGAAGCGCCCGCCTTGTCCCACACGCCGGTCTTCGTCAGGACGATCTGCGTGGCGCTGACGCTCAGCACCTGATAGTCGTCATTGTTGACGTCGAAGCCGTTCGCCGAGGGGGCGCTGACGCGGATCTTGTCGCCCGCGGCGAAGCCCAGCGTGTTGAGGCCGGCACCATTCAGCGCCAGCTTGCCGCCGCTGGTGGTGAAGGTCAGGCTGCCGCTGAAGACCTGATGAGCGGCCTCGGAAGCACCGAAGAAACCCTGATCGATGAAGCTGCCGAGATCGGAGCCAGCGCCACGCTTGATGGTCAGGAACCCGCCCTCGGTGCCGAACACCAGATTGCCGGTGAACATCTGCGTGGCCTGCAGCCCGCCGATCACCGCATAGTCTTCCGGCGAGATGACCGTGGAACCGATCTTGACCACGTCGGCGAGGCCGTCCGTGAGGACGGCGACCCGAACCGTCGCGTCCGGCTCGCGGGTCAGGCGGATCTGATAGGTGTCGTTCCTGCCGCTGCCGGCCGGAACGTTCTTGATCAGCTGCGTGCCGGTGCCGCTCTCGATGATGACCGCACCCGAGGTCTCGTTGTCGTGCACTTCCACGTCGAGGAGTTGCAGGCCCGAGCGCAGGTTGGGGAACACGTAGTTCGTATCGGTGGTCAGTGCGTCGTTGCGCACGAACTCGACCACGGCCGTCTGGACATCCTCGCGGACATAGTCGTCGCGCGCCTCGACGCCGAGCGCGATCGGATCGTTCCAGTCGCCGGCGTTAAAGGTCACCTGCCCGACCACCATGCGATCGTTGACCGCGTCGTAGGTCGGATCGGCGAACAACGTCAGGCGGCTGTCCGCATTCGTGTTGAAGAATTTCATCGCCTTGTCGGCGAAGTCGTTGAGCACGATGTCGACCACGACCGTGCCGGCGGGCGCCTTGGCCAGACGAAGCTCGATCTGGTCGGTCAGCTTGGTGGTGTCGGTTCCCTCGATCACGATGGTGCGGTCGTCGAGATTGCCCGCCGCGTCGATCTCGCGGACATAGACGCCGGGGGTGTCGTTATCCAGAACCTGAACCTCGACGTTGCGTACATCCGCGCCGTCATAGGCGTCGACATTCGAGATGACCGAATGCTGGACCACGACCACACGGTCGCCCTCCGAGCGCTGGTCGTCGGGCGCGAAGACGAAAACCTTCTGTTCCTGGTTCCAGTTGCTGGCATCGAATTTGAGGACGACGGCGCGATCGGGAATCCACATATCGTGGCCGTCGATCGTGACCTTGTGCATGAAGCCATCGTCGGCCGTCGTCGCCAGCTGGCCGTCATACGTATTGGTGTGATTGCCCGAAAGCGGATCGGTCGAGAGCCAGATCGAGTCGCCGAGCGCATCGGTCAGGAACGACGGATTGAGGTCGTAGGGAAGACCCGTTGCAGGGTTGATCGTACGTTCCTCCTGCGGCGAGCGCGCCGCGGAGACCGTGACGTAGACCACTTGGCCGGCCGTCAGCTGTTGCGAGAGCCGAACCGTGTAGAAGTCGGTGAACTGATGAGCCTGATCCTCCTCGCGCACGACGGTGCGTCCCGAGCTGGTATCGCCGGCGGCCTCCTCGTTGATGACGACGAGGCCTTCGTTCGCGGTCGAGACGTTGTAATCGAAGCCGTCGACGACGACGCCGTTATAGAGCGGGTCGTTCGAGGTGACGAGGTGATCGACGGCGCCGGAAACGCCTTCCAGCTCGCGGGTTATGATGTCCTCGGTGACGTCTCCCGTCACGTTGATCGTGTCGGAGCCGAGCCCGCCGATCACCCGGTAGGCGACGCCGAAGGCGGTCGACTGCACGAAGAACTCGTCGTCGCCCTCAAGGCCGTCGACCTCGACGACCTCGACGGTCGAGTAGCGCACGTTGAGGCCGGCGCCGAATATGCCCTTCGCCGTGATGACGATGTCGTCGGCGAACTCGGTGCCGAGGATGACCAGCTTGTCGAAGCCGGCGCCGCCGTCGACCGAGACCGGCGCGTTGATGTTGTAGCGGACCTCGTCCTGGCCGCCGCCGGCCCGGATGTCGGGCGCCTGGGCGACAGAGAAGCCAAGCCCGATCTGGGGCGTCGCCACGCCTTCATTGTCGAGCACGATGACGTCGTCGGTCGGATCGTCGGTGATCAGAAGGTCGAGATAGTTGATGCCGCCGTCGCCATTGGTGTCGAAGACATTGCCGATCCTGGACTGCAGCGCCGCGCCGTTCGAGAGACTGCCGAAGGTGATCGAGCCGTTGTCGAGGCCCTTCAGGATCGCAACACCGGCATCGAGGTCGGCCTTGTTGATCGTTCCGTCGCCGTTCCAGTCGAAATCGGTCGTGGCCGCGAGCGCGAATGCGCGGACGATGAACAGGTCGTTGTCGTCGTCGCCCTCCAGGCGCAGTTCAGCCTGGTTGGAATAGACGCGGAAGGTGTCGTTGCCCGTGCCGCCCTGAGCGACCGTGGGCGACGAGGAGCCGGCCGACAGCCAGCCACGGGTCGTGGCCACGAGGTTCGGGAAGACGTCCTGCGGCAGCAGGCCGCCATCGGCCGTGTCCCGCTGCGCGCCGAATATCTGGCCGATCTGGAACGTATCGTCGCCCGCGCCGCCGTCGAGCGTGGTGATGACGGTGGTGTCGTCGGTAAAGAAGGCGTCGTTTCCGCCGCGGCCTTCGACGGTGAGCCGTCCGTTCAGGCCACTGTCGTAGTTGATCCGCTGGACCTCGTTCGAATCCTCGTTGCCCTGCACGACGTCCTGGTACGGGCCGAGCGTGCCGTGCAGCAGGGCCACATAGCCCGGCCGGTCGGCCGTCTCGTTCGGCAGGTAGGCCGCCGCGCGCAGCAGGAAGATGTCGTCGGTCTGGAAGCTGGCGCCGTTCTTGGCGCTGTCGAAACCGAAGATCGAGAGTTCGTCCACGCCGTCGTCTTCCCTGCCCGTGTCGAGCACGTTGATGACGTAGTTGCGCGCGTTGCCCTGCGAGCCCAGCGTGTAGACCAGATAGGTGTCGGTGTCCGCCTGGCCGTCAAGCGTCAGCGTGTGCTCGGCGCTGGTGACCATATTCGGGCCGGTCTGGCTGGCGGTGTCCTGCAGGTAGTAGACGATGAACCTGTCCTCGCCGTCATCGCCGGCGGACACGAATTTGCCAGTCGCCGCGTCGTAGACGGGGATGTTCTGGGAACCATAGGCGCGCGTCTTGGAACCGAGGAAGATGTAGCCGTCATCGCCCTGGCTGATGCCGCCGGCGGCACCGCTGCCGTCGCCGAACTGGATCGTGTCGACATCCGTGTTGCCGTAGATCTGGGTGAGGAAGGCCGGCGCCGTCGTGCGGCGGGTGGCCGTGCCGACCGGCGTGCCGCCGGACTGGCTGCCCGCCACCACCACGGCATTCGCGATGATGCGGCCGCGCAGCAGCATGATCGTGCCGAATCCCAGGTCGAGATTGGCGAGAGCGGCAATAGTGCCGTTGGTCGCGGACACGTCACCGAAGATGTCGATGCTTTCGCGAGCCAGGATCTCGCTGTTGGAGTCGAGCGAGACATTGTCGCCGACCAGCAGCGTGACCTTGCCGTTCTCGGCGAAAATCTGGCCGTGCGGGATGAGACGCGGTGCGTCGGGCTGGGCGTTGCGGAACGTGCTTTCGGCAAAGCGCGCCGAACCGCTGTCGACCAGGTGCAGATGCTCGTCCGTCTCGGCCGTTTCATGCACGGTGATGCGGATGTCGCCGGTATAGGTGTGGGCGAGCACGAGCCTGAGCAGCCCGTCCGTCTCGGTCACGTAGATGTTGTCCGTCGCCTCCATGGCGACATCGTCGCCAGCCGCGTCGAGGGTGAGCGCCGGCGAACCGCGCGAACTGTTGATCTCGAGATCGTTGCCCGACGAGCCGATGTTCGCACCGGCGCCGTTGGCATCGAGATCGACGGTCTGGCCGAGCACGTTGGCAAGATTGTCGCCGAGGCCGTTGTTGCGTGCGTCGCGGATCGAGCCGTCGACGGTGCGCAGGCTGACATTGTCGATCGACCAGACGGTATCGACCTCCATCGGGCCGGTCAGCTCGTCGAGGAAGATGCCGCCATGGGACGTGATCGACGCGTTGTTGTCGAAGGCGTTGAGGACGCCGGACCCGTTGTTGCGGTCGACATTGATTTCCAGGAAGTCGCCCGCCAGTCCGATGCCGCCGGTGGACGGGTTCTGAACGCCGGTCGGGACGGACAGGCCGCCCGGCGTCTTGTTCAGGCCGTGCACGCCGAAGATCTCGTCGAGGACGGCATCATTGGAGGCGCCGGTCGCAACGCCTGAATACATCGTGATGTTGACGCCCGTGACGTCCACCGTCGCGGTTCCGTCGGCATCGAGGATCTTCGCGCCGGACCAAAGCGTCACATCGTCGTCGGTCGAATGGATATGGCCGACCAGCATGTCGCCGGCCAGTTCCTGCGCCTTGATGAAGCCGTCGGTGGTCAGGAATATCTGTTCGCCGCCGCCCTCCTCGTCAATCGGGGTGCCGGCAGACCAGTCCACGTCGCCGAAGACGATGAAGTTCACCGTCGTGGACGACGTCGCCGGCGTCACCGTGATCGGCGTGGTCTTCAGGACCGGATCCATGGTGCCGTAGGAAATGTCCGTGGTCCGATAGCTCCGGTTTTCCTCGCCGGGCAGGTTGTTCGGATAGACGTCGTTGGTCGAGACATGGCCGATGTCGATGTCGTCGCCGGCGCGGACTTCGGCAAAGATGTAGGTCGAATCCACCTCGGTCGCCGTGGTGTTGAGGGTGCGGGCAATGAAATCGTAATAGGCCGCGCCGCCGTCCTCGTCCGGGCTCCAATAGCGGAAGTAGGGGCCGGTCCGGTCTTTTGTCGTCGTCAGATTCGGCGGGTCGTAGGTCTGTACCGTCACGCCGGTCAGCGTCGAGGGCGCATTGCCGGCCTTGCTGTCGTTGATCACCACATCGACGTCGTCGCCCGCCGTGATCTTCTCGATCTCGACGGTCAGCGGCCCGCTGTTGGTCGTGCGGTCATGCAGCGTGATGTCGAGCACGGCGTCACCGCCGGCTTCGGCCGTCAGCGAGATTTCCTTGAGCTCGACCTCGTCCGCGCTTCCGACGGCATGGTTGATGCGCATCAGCTCGACTTCCAGCGCCTTGCGGGCGCGAGTGCTGTCGCCCGAACCGAAGGACGCCGCGGTCTGGTCGCCGATGTCGCCGCTTGCCTCGAGTTCGATCGTGTTGGTGCGGATCAGCGCTTCGTCGAAGATCGGCGTCTTGAAGACCGATGGCTTCCCGGCCGTGGTGTCATTCACCACCTGGTCGCGCTCGTCGGCCCGTATATTGCCGCGTTCGTTGACGATCTGGGTGTGGCCGAAGGTGTTCTCGATTCCGCCCAGCAGGATGATGTCGCTGTGGGGCTCGTTCAGGGCCGTGGTGCCGAAGATCGGCGCCGAAAGCGGATCGATGGGGTGCTCCAGCGCGTGATCCATGTTGAGGATACGCACCGCGGTTTGCGGGTAGAGCAGGTTCAGGCGGAACTCGAACGTATTGCCGACCGTGCCGGCCGTGTTCGAGGTGTTGTTGCTGGAATCGCCGCCATCATAGGGGATGTGGTCCACCTGCACCTTGACCACCGCGCCACCGTCGATGGTGTCGATGTGGTTGATGACCAGATCCCATTCGGATTCGTTGATGATGGTGACGGAATCCCAGCTCCGCTGGCTCTCGATAAGCCCCTCATTGCCCCAGATGACGCCGTCTTCCTCACCGGAAATGGCACTGGCGAAGAAGGTTGCGTCGCCGGCACGGTCGAAGACGATATCGTCCAGCACGACCTGCTTGTTGCCCGGATCGAAGGCTTCGAGCTGGTCGTTGACACCCTTGCCTTCATTGATGCCGAGGAACTTGATGTTCGACAGCGAGCGGATGTAGCCGTCCTTGTCGATGTGCAGATAGGGATTGGGCTCGCCCAGAAGGATGACGTGAGCCTCCCAGAAGATTTCCCGCTTGAGCACGGGGTTGTTCCGGTTGGGCTCGTCGTCCGCCGGGCCAATATAGACGCCGCCCGCGTCGCCGCTCGCGCGATGATTGGCCGCCACGAAGCTGTTGAGCACGTTCACATCGAGATCCGCGGTCTTGATGATCGCTTCCCAATGACCCTCGATCTTGCCGTTTTCCGTCAGGTCCGCCGTGCCGCGAGCGCGCGAGTAGCCGGCGAAGGCATAGAAGCGCGCCTTGGACCGGGCGTTGTTGTCCGTTCCGTCATACTTCGCCTGGATGAGGACCTGCGAATTGCCGACGATGAACGAGCCGTGGTCGAGGATGACGGTGTTGTCGCTGGAAACGCGCGCGTCCGAGGACGCCAGCGCCGCGCCGCCGACGCCGCCGGCGACGGTGTCGGTATAGGCCCGGTTCTTCTGGCGGGTGATCTCCGACTTGATGGCCACGGTGTTGCCGGTCACGTCGGCATTGCCGAGAAGGTGGATCTCGCTGCCCTTGAAGCCCGTTTCGTTATCGATGAAGGAGTCGGCGTTGATATCCGTCCCCGCGCCGAAGCCGCCGCCATAGGCGGTGACCTGGCTGTCGGCGAAATTGTCGACATTGGTCTGGACATTGACGGCACCGCCTGCCGTCAGCTTGCCGTTGACGCTGATCAGCGTTCCGAAATCGAGATCGGAGCTGGCGTCGGCAAGAAGCACGGCAATGCCGCCGCCGCCGTCCGACGAGGCCTGGCTGGTGACGTCGCTGTCCAGCTTCGTCTGTATGGTCAGGTCGGCGATCGCTTCGATGGTGGCGTTGCCGATGGTGATCGTCGAGGTGTTGCTGCCGCTGGCCTCGGCCCCGGCGACACCAACCTGGATGCCGCCGCCGCCGGCGCCGTCGGCCGTGGCGCTCACGCCCATGCGGCTGTTGGTCTCGATGACAACGGTCTCGCCCTTGAGGTGCGCACCGTCGGCGACCGTGAGGTTGGTGGAGACGGAGGACGTCGCGATAGCGGTCGAGTCCTGCACATTGACGCCGCCGCCCGAGCCGCCGGTCGAGGACGCGCTGGCCGTGCCGTCCCCGCCGGAGGGAGTCGCGAAGCCGAGCGCGCCGCCGATGCCGTCGAAACTGCCGGAGAGGCCGCTCGAAATATCAAAGAGCAGTTCCTGGCCCGAAGACGGGCCGCCGTCGCCGAGATCGAGGCCCTCGATGGCAAACTTGTGGGTGCCGCCGCTGGTCGCGCCGAGCGCGAAGTTGAGGGCCGTGCCGCCCGATGTCTCGGCGAGCTTGAAGGTGTTCGTCGTCGCGTCGCGGACGTAGTAGGTGCGCCCGTCGACCAGCTTGCCGCCGCCGGACAGTTCAAGCGGCTCATCCGCCGCAGCTCGTATGGAGTGCTCCGATGTCGCGCTGCCCTGGAAAAGATTAAGCGGGTTCGCGCCACGAGGCACGTCGTCATCCGGGTCCGCCGTGCCCTTCGTGTCGGTATAGCCGAGGGCATCCTGAGAGGTGAGCGCCAGACGGAAATAGTCGGTCGACAGACCGCTGCTGGCGACGAAGACATGCTGGCCTTCGACAATGGTGCCGGCCGGCAGGGCCACCTGGGTGGTGCCGTTGAAATAAACACCTCCGCCATAGGAGATGCCCGGCCCGTGATAGACCAGTTCCTGGCCCGCGGTGAAGCCGTGGCTCTTGATGAATATCCGGTTGAGCGCGTCGAAGGCGACGGAGGGGGCGCCGCCCGAATTGGGAATGCTGACCGTGGCGTCGATGAAGTTGCCCGCAAACGCCTTGGCGGGGTTGACGCGATAGGTGATCGCCGTGCCATCGGCGAAGTTGTGGTTCGCGTAGGTGATCGTGTCGTTGGCACTGCTTATCGCAGAGCGCGAGACCGTATCGGTGACGAGGTTCTGGCCGATCGCCTGCAACTTGATCGTGTTCTCATCGATCACCAGGACGCCATAGGCCGTTCCGTTGGTAAGCCCGTTGATCGTGTCGGCGCCGCCCGACTGGTAGACGACCACGTCGGCGTTGGCCTGGTTCCATCCGGCCTCGTCCCAGCCGCTGTTGAACTTGTGCCCTTCAACGGTGATCGTGTCGAATTCCGTGTTGACCGCGCCGGAACCAAACACCTCGCCGAGGCTGATGGCGTTGGGGCCGCGGACGATGACGTTGTATTCGCGGCCGCTCGTCAGCCCATTGCCGTTCGCGCCGTTGAAGGAAACCTGCGCGCCCGTCGCCAGAAGGTGCGGCAGGCCGAAGTCGATGGTTTCCGTGCTGCCGTTCGCGCTCTGGATGGTGCCGTCGGACACCGGCTGCGCGTCCCCGCCATGGCTGGCGCTGAGTTTCAGTTCCTTGCCGGCGGTCACGTTCTCGGAGCTGCCGACGTTGAAAGTCACGGCGCCGGTCGAATGCGCCGTCGGATTGAGGGTCTGGACCGCGACAATGCCGCCGCCTGCCGACTGGGTCGAAGAATCCGCGTCGGTGGTGAGGTTGGCGGTGACGTGGATGTTTCCGCCCAGGCGCATCACGCTGCCGTCGCCGGCGAAATTCACTGTCTGGGTGGTGTTCGTCGTCGCCGTGATCGATCCGGAATCCGCCTGCACGTTGATCGCGCCGCCGCTGGAGGCGCTCATGTTCGTATTCGAGATCGAGGCAGTTTCGGCGAGCACGTTCAGATTGTTCGCGCTGTTGGCCACGCCGCGATCGACATCGCCGGTGAACCCGACCGTGGTCGAACCCGTGGCATCGGCCGTCACCGTTCCGGTGGAAACCGCCACCAGGCCGCCACCCGCGTTCTGGAGCGTGCCATAGGCCTGATTGGAATGCCTGCCCGAAATGTTGATGTCGCCGCCGTCCGAAGTGAGCGACAGGCCGTTGCCGATCGACACGTTCAGCGTCGAGTTGGCGTCGACGTCCACGGTGCCGCCTTGCACCGACGCCAAGCCGCCGCCGGCATTGTCGGCATCGCCGATGGCGCCATAGCCCTGAGCCGTGGTGCGGAACTTGCCGCCAGGCCCGGCGGTTTCGTCGAAGTTGAGTTCGCCCGCGATATTGACGTTGCCGTCGGCGAAGATGCTGCCGCCGCTGCCATTGCTTATTGCGGTCTTCGCCTTGAAGTCGACATCGGTGGTGGAGTCCTTGACCTCCACCGCGGCGCCGCCCACCGAGGAAGCCTTGCCGACGGCATAGCCGTCGAGATCGGCCTTGAGGTCGAAGTCGCCGCCGCCATTGACAGTGATGTGGACATTGTCACCGATATAGCCGGTCGCCGCGCTCTCGTTCAGCGCCGTCGTCTTGACGGACTGGACGCCCGCGATCAGGGCGAAGCCCACGCCGCTGGCCGCCGAGCGCACGTTCGACGTCAGCCTGGCGTCGGCGTCGATGCCCGCCGCTCCGGAGGTGGTGATGGTCGCACCCGTCGCATCGCCCGCCTTGCCGATGGCGACGTTGGCCGAGCCATGGTCTTCGGCGCGGCTGTCGAGGCTGGCGATATCGGCGATACCCGCGCCGCCGCCCGAAGTGGCGACGCCGGTCGCGGTATGGCTGGCCTGGGCGTCGAGCCGCAGGCTCTGCGCGGTCAACGTGCCGCCGCCACCGATGGCCGCCGTGGTGTTGGAAGACACCACGGTCTTCAGCGTCGCGACGTTGAAGTTGATGCCGAGCGCACCGCCGCCCGTGTCGGACGACGGGCTGGCCGTCGTGGTGCCGTTGGCCAGCAGCGTCACAGCGCCGTTCGTCGCCGTCACGGTGGACCGGTCGCCGATGCTGGCCACGGTGTCGTGGCCCGAATTGGCGTTGATGGTGGTTACGTTGCCGGCCGCGATTCCCGCTCCGCTGCCCGCGGTCACGTTGGCGGCGGCGTCGGTGTTGGCCTTCGCGTCGAGCGTGATGGACGTGGCCGAGATGCTGGCGTCATTGCCGATCGCCGCGCGGGTCGAGGAAGGCGACAGGGTGAAGCCGACGATGTCGGGATCGTCGTTGATCCCGTCGCCGTTCACGTCCCCGTCGCCCACGACAGCGGTCGCCTTCAGCACGTTGACCGCCACCCCGCCCGAGCCCGAGCCGCCGGAAACCGAAGCGTCGGCCAGCGGCTGGCCGGTTTCGGTGCGCGCGGTGGCTGTGAAGCTGCCGCTCAGGGTCACATGGGCTCCATCGCCGACCAGCGCGCCGGTTTCGCGGCTTCCGACCGCGACGGGTTCGAGGGAGGTCACGGCCGCGATCAGCCCGCCCGAGCCAGATTCGATGTAAGCCCTGGCCTTGGCCGAGGCTTCCTCGGCCCGCAGGTCCACCGTGGTCGCGCCAAGCGTGGTGTTCTTGCCGATATAGGCCCGCGTCTTGCCGGCCAGCGTCGCCAGCGCGTTCACGTCGCTTACGCCGACGGCAAGGGCCACCGCGACGCCAGTTCCGGTCGCCTCGGCGATGCTGCGCCCGATAGCGTCGACATCCGCCGCGCCCGAGAGCGTGATCTCGGCGCCGTCGCCCGTCGCCTCGTCGAGGTTTCGTCCGATATAGGCTTCGACATTGTTGGTGACGTTCGCCTCCGGCCTCAGCACACTCACCGAGGCCACGCCCGAAAGCGTGAGCGAGAACAGGTCGGCATCGGCCCGCGCGTCGCCGTCGGCGAAGAGCTTGAGCGTGCCGGCGGACACTTTCGTGCCGTCGCCGGCAAAGGCGCGCGTCGTGCCGCCCGCATTCGCGGTCGGCCTGTAGGCGTTGACCGAGACGGCGAGCGAGCCGCTGCCGCCCTCCACGCTCGCGGTGGCGTCGATGTCGGAATAGGCCAGCACGTTGAGCGGCGAATTGGAGACGGTGATATTGGCGTCAGCCGAGCCGCCGGCGTCGATTTCCGCCGGAGCGCCGATGAAGGCCTCGACGATTCCCGTCACATTTGCCGTCGGGGCGATGTCCTGCACCGCGGCGCCCAGGCTCACATTGCCGGCGGTCGAGTGCGCGGTCGCGAGCATCGTCACGCGGTCGCTTCCGTCGACGCCCGCCTTCACGTTGAGGGTCCCGGCGTCGAGATCGACGCCGTCGCGCACATAGGACGACACGCGGCCCGAAACGGTCGCCGTGACTTCGTAGAGCGAGAGTTCGAGGAGCCCTCCGAACCCGCCGCCGTCGACATTCGCGTCGGCTTTCATGAAAGCGTCGGTGAAGACGTTGATCGTGCCCGTCGTGCCGACGTCGACATCCGTCGTCACATTATGCGCGGCATCGGCCGCGTTGGCGCCGATATAGGCTTCGACCACGCCGCTCGACGTGGCGGACGACGTGACGCTGCTGACCGACGCCGCACCCGCCAGGCTGAACGAGAACAGGTCGGACTTCGCCTCCATCTGCGGCGCGGTCGCGGTGACGTTGACGTTGCCGGCATCGACATCCATGCCCTCGCCGATATAGCCGCGCACGGCGCCATTGACGGTCGCGTTCATCCCAACGATGCCGACATCGGCGAGGCCCGAGATGCCGACGTCGAGCAGATCGGGCTTCGCCAGCATGTTGCCGTTGGCGGTGATCGAAAGCGTGCCGCCGCCCAGGTCGATCTTGCCGATATCGTCCGACGGCGTGGTCTTTGCGCCAGCACCCGCATGGGCGTCGACGGTGCCCGAGACGGTGGCGTTCGCGGTCAGGTCCGACACGCCGACGATGCCGGCGATGCTGACCACGTTAGTCTCGCCGACCGCGTCGTAGTCGCCATCGGCCATAATGGTGAGACCCGGCGCCAGAAGGTCGCCGCCCTGCCCGAAGAACGCCCGGGTCATGCCCGAGACCCTGGCGTTGGTCGTCAGATCGTTCACGGTGACGGACAAGGACGCATTGAGCTTGGAAAGGAGAGCGTTGGCGTTGAGGTCCGACCAGGCGTTGATCGTGACCGGCTCGTCGATGTCGATCACACCGTCATCCGAGCCACCTACCGCACGGCCGACCGGTGCGCCGACAAAGGCCTCGACGGTGCCGCCGGCAATCGCCTCCGCATCGCCGAGGCTGATGCCCGCGACGCCGGAGAAGCCGGCGGTGAAGGTCGTCGCGTTGGCGGTGTAGTCGATGCGGTCGGAATTCGAAGAGCCCGCCTGCACCTTCAACCGCTCGGCGCTTATGTCGACGCCGTCACGGACATAGGCTCGCGTCGCGCCCGCGATTTCCGCCGTCGGCCGGACATAGGAGATGTCGAGGCCGAAGGAGCCGGAAACCCCGTGGATTTCAGCATCCGCCTGCATCGAGGCGTCCGCGATCACATCGACATCGCCGTCGCCGGCGTCGGTGCCGGCGATGATCAGAACCGGGCTCGCGGTGCTCGAGGAGACATTCGCCTCCTGTGCGCCGACGAAGGCTTCGACCTGGCCGGTGACGCGCGACGGTGCGATCAGCGCATTGATCGAGGCGATGCCGGAGATCGTCCCGGCGACGCTGTCGGCGTAGGCCTTCATCGGCCCGGCCGGTCCGGTCGCGGCCTTCACCGTCAGATCGTCCGCGGTCAGCGTCGTGCCTTCGCCGACATAGGCGAAGATCGCCGCGCTGTTTTCCGCCGTCGGCATGAAGACCGTGGCGGCGATGCCGAAGGAGCCTGTGCCGCCGTCGGCCTTCGCCGTCGCGCTGCTGTCGCCCTGGGCGAAAATATCGGCGATGCCGGCGGATGTGTCGGTATCGTGGAGCGTGATGTTGACGGCGCCGCCCGGTGACGGCGCGTGCCCGGCGCGGGCGCCGACAAAGGCCTCGGTCTGGCTGTCGATCGTGGCCGTGGCCATAGAGACATTGACCGAAACGCCGCCACCGAGCGCAACTGTGGTGTTGACGGAGTTCACCGTCTCGTCCGAGATCGCGTCGATGTCGAGATCGCCGGCGTTCACCGTGGCGCGCTCGCCCACATAAGCCAGCGTCTGGGCCGCGATGGTCGCATCGGTCAGCGCGACGCTGACCGACAGGCCGGCCGCGAAGCCGAAACTCGTCGGCGTCGCAGTGGCCGTATGATCGGACTGGGCCTTGATCGTCAGTTCGCCGCCGGTCAGCGTGATCGTCGTCGCATCCGTGGCCGGATTGGCGTTGGCGAGATCGACCTTGCCCTTTGGATTGAAGTTGAAGACCAGCGGCGCGCCGTTCACCCGCGTCAGGCTGTGGTTTGCGCCGGTGCCCTGCGACTGCAGGAAGACATCGTGCTGGTAGATGGCGTCGCCTGTGTCCTCATCCTCCACATATTCGGCGAGGCGGATCGTGCCGTCGCCGTCATTGATGACAAGGTAGGTCTTGCCGCTCTCGAGGCCACCGATGTCGTCACCGCCGCCCGAATTGTAGGTGACGAGGTCGCCGGTCTGGAAACCCGTGTTTCCGATATAGATCGAGTTCGACACCGGCTCGACCCTGTCGCGCTGCTGCTGCGCGCGGTCGCCGACATAGGCCTCCGTCACCCGGTCGACGGAACCGCTCATGATCACGGCATTGCCTGCGCCGCCGAAGGCCAGCGCGACCGAGACGCCGTCGGGCAGCGCCTTGGTGGTCGACTTGGCAAGCACGTCCATGGCGGTGGCGTTGATCGAGGTCGCGCCATCGGCATAGGCGCGCGTCGCGCCGCCGATGCTGGCCTCGGCTATGACCACCGAGGCGCCGACACCGCCTGCGGCCGCCGTGCCGAGGGAGTTCGCGCGCGCCGTATGCGTGCTGTGGGCATCGATCACGACCTTGTTGCCGCTGGCCGTCAGGTTGGCGTTGCGGGCATAGGCCTCGACATTGCTGTCGAGGTTGGTGCGGGTGACCGCGCCGGCCCCGGCGCCGCCAAGGGAGATCGAAATGGAGACGACGTCGGCCTTTGCCTCGACGTCCTGGGTCGCGCTGGCGATGATCGAGAGGTCGTTCGCCCCGCCCGCGATCGCGCTGCTGTCCAGCACCGACGCAAGCACCGCATTGTGAATGTCGTTCTGGGCGATGCCGACGCCGATCGAGAGGCCGAGGAGGCCGCCGGAAATGGCGAGCGACAGCAGTTCGGCATGGGCGTCCGAAGTGTCGGTCGCCCTGACGGTCAGCGCCCCGTCGGCCGTGGCGGTCGAGTCCTCGTCGATCTTGGCGGTGACGGTCGAGGCGGAGGTGTTGCGCGCCACCGCGCCGGCGCCGGCGGCGGCGATGCCGATCGCCGCCGTGACCGCGACCGATACGGCCGTGGGCTTGGTGGTCAGCGTCGTCTTCGTGTCCGCGTCGACCAGGACGGAGCCGGTCTCGGCCGTCACCTTGCTGTTCGAGATCACGGCGCGCACGGTGCTCTTACTGGTGTTCTCCGCAAGGGCGGCCGAAATGGAGAGCGAGCCGCCGCCGATGCCGGCAGCAACCGCCACCGACGCGGCAAGCGCGTCGGCATCGACGGTAAGCGATTCGGTCGCGTCCACCGTAACGTTGTCGGCCGTGACCGATTGGCCCGAGGCCGTGTCGGCATTGGTGATCGCCGCTTCGACGACGCTCGTCACCGTGTTGGAGGTGACCGCCGCGCCGGCCGCGCCGGCGATCGAGCCTCCAGCCGAAGCCGAGATCGAAACGGACACACCAATCCCGTCGACTTCGATATTGGCGCTCGACGTGGCCAGGACAGACAGGTCGCCCTCGACATCGATCGTGCTGTCGTCGATCTTAGCACGCACGGTGCCGTCATAGGTGTTGTCGGCGAAGGTAAGCGCCACCGAGAGGCTCAGCGAGGCATATGCCGATCCGGAAACGGCAAGTGCGGCGCTCAGAACGAAGGTGTCGGTGACGGACGTATCGTTCGCCGCGACGATCAGGTTGCCGGGCGTTTTCACCGTGCTGCCGCCCAGGATCAGCGCTTCGGTGGTGGTCCCGACATAGGTGCTCGCCGTCGCCACGCCCACCGAGGCGGTCACCGCCGCCGTTCCGGAAAGCGCGATCGATACAGCCGCCGCGACCGACGTGGTCACGACGTCGCCGTCCGACGTCGCGGTCACGAGCGTGTCGAGATTGCCGGTCTGGGTGACCGTCGCGCCGCTGATCTTCGCCCGCGTCGCCGAATCGTAATCGATATCCGCCAGCGCCGCCGCGCCGGAAAGGCCCACGGAAGCCGTGCCAGAGGCCGCGATCGAGGCTGCAACCGCAACCGTGACCGTCTCCAGGTCCGCCCGGTCGAGAGCCGTCACCGTCACCCGGTCGGCAGTGATCGTGCCACCGTCGATCTCCGCCGTGGTCTGGTTGGTGAGCGAGGCCGTGGCATTCACGCCCGCGCCCGCGCCGCCCACCGCGAAGGTGCCGCCCACGGCAACCGAAATCGAGGCTGCGACGCCGATCGTGTCGACGTTCAGCCGGTCGGCGCCCTCGACGCTCTGCGCCTTCACTTCAACGAGGTCGCCTGTGGTTATCGTCGAATTTGCGATGCTCGCGCTGACCGCGTTCTCGACCGAGACATCCGCCGTGACGACGGAGACCGCGACCGACACGCCTCCGGTGCCGCCGAAGGAACCGGCGATCGCCGCCGCCACCGCGACCGTGGAGACATCCATGGTGCCATAGGCGTTGACCCGCACGATGCCGCCATCCGTGATCGTCGAGCCGGTGATGCTCGCCGCGGTGGTGCCGCCCACGGTCGCGTCGGCCAGGACCACCGAGCCCGCCGCCGCCACGCCCACCGTCGAGCCGCCGCCGATGCTGATCGAGGCCGCGACCACCACGGTATCGATCTCGGTATCGCTGCGCGCCGTCACCGCGACCGTGCCCGGCGACGCCAGGTTCGCCGCCAGGATCGATGCAAGCACGGCCGTCGTCATGTCGAGGGTGGATTTGACCACCGAGATGCCGAGCGCGACGCCCGCGCTCGACCCGACAGCCGCGCTGACGGAGGCTGCGACGCCCACGGTGTCGATGTCGGCCCGGTCGCTCGCGGTCACCGTCACGGTGCCGAGGTCGGTGACAGTGCCGGCGCCCAGGATCGCCGAGACGGAATTGCCCATCGTGGTCGTGACTTCGACGCCCGAACCGGCGGCGCCCACCGCGACGTTGCCGCCGCCCGCAACGCTTACCGCCGCCGCGACCGCGACCGAGTTGATCTCGGTCTCGTTGGTCGCCGTCACCAGGACGGGACCGCCGGCAGCGACGGACTCCGAGTCCAGGATCGCCTTAAGGTCGGTGTTGACCTCGTTGTCCACGATCGAGATCGCCGCGCCCGCGGCGATCGAAGCCGAAGACCCGACCGAAATCGCGACCGAAGCGGCAACGCCCACCGCGTCGATACCGGAACTGTCTTCGGCGGTCACCGAGACGCCCGTGCCACTGGTGATGTCGCCGCCAAGCAAATGGGCCGAGACGGTGTTGTTCATGGCGTTGTCGATGACCACCGCGCTCACGGTGACGCTCACCGCGACGCTCGACGAGACGCCCGCCGAGATGCTCGCCGCGACGCCCACGACCGAGATCTCGCCCGACGCGTCCGCCGACACCGAAACGTTGGAGCCGCTCACATGCGAACCGGTGATCAGCGCTTCCGTCACGCCGGTGCTCTCGTTCATGGCTTCGGTCACCGAGACGGTCACGGCCGCCGAGGCGCCGCCGCTGCCTGCCGCGACGCCCACCGAGGCCGCGACCACGGTCGCCTGCATCTTGGTCCCGGAAACCTCGAGCGGCGCAAACAGATCGATGAGCTGCGCGCCTTTCGTCAGCGTATGACCGCCGTCGAGGCCGGCGCTCGTGAGATCGATGGCATCGCCGTTACTGGCGTCGGAAAGCGTCGCCGCAAGACGGATGCGCCCGTCCTCGGCAGCGATGACGAAATAGGTTTCGCCGTCCTGCAGGCCGCCGATGGCCGGCCGGTCACTGCTTGAGTAGACGACCTGGTCGCCGGTCGTCAGTCCTGCGGCGTCGCCCACATAGATGCTGTCGTCGCCGGTGTCGACGATGGCGAACTGGCGGCCTTCGCCGCCCGGGTCGCCGATCCGCACGGCGGTGCCGGTCTTGGCCTCGCCGGATTCATAGGCCGACAGCGTCTGCGCGCCGCCGTGGCTGTTCGTCGTCAGGTCGATCACCGGGCCGCCATTGGTCGCGGAAAGCTGGATCTTCCCGTCGACCTTGGAGACGACCCAGTAAATGTCGGCCGTATCCTCGATGTCGTCGTCCTCAAGCAGCGACGGCGTGCCGTTGTCGTCGGTGACCGTGACGGTATCTACCAGCCCGCCGATATTCGTGCCCTTGCGCGGGTCGGCGTTGCCGTTGGAATAGACCACCCTGTCGCCCACCTCGAAGCCCGAGGCGTCGCCCACGAAGATCGTGTTCGCGTCGACGTCGACGATCTCCTCGGTCACGCGTGTCGCCAGGTAGCTGCCGGTGCCGTCCTGTTCGACGGCGTCGATGCTGACGATGCCCGCGGCATCGATCGACGAATCCTCGGCCAGGGCCTGGACCACACCGCTATAGATGTTTTTGGCGCTGGCGCCCGCTCCGGTGAAGGAGAAGGAGGTGCCGCTGCCGGCCGCCACGGCCACGCTTGCGGCGATGGTCTTGACGATGATGCTGGTGCCGGAAACCGCGTCGATATCGACGAAACCGCCAGCCGTCAGATCGCCGCGAACGATGCCGCCCGTGACGTCGGTGCTCACGTCGTTGCGCGCAATGGCGGTCGCCGCGCTCGCGGTCATGGTGAAGCTGCCGCCGCTCGCGGAGATGCTGATGGACGCGGAGATGTTCAGGGCATCGACGACGGTCAGGTTCGAGGCCTTGATGGTCACGTTGTTCGCCGAGACGCCCTTGTCGAGCGACGGAAGGACATTGTCGAGACTGTCGCGGATCACGGCTTCGACGGAGCCGGCGACCGTGCTCGTGGCCTGGGCGACCAGGACCGACAGGCCGGCCGAGACGCCGCTGCCCGATGCGGCGACGGAAATGCTCGCCGCGACGGCGATCACGTTCACCGAGCCCGATGCCGTGGCCATCAGCGACAGATCGCCCCCCGCCGTCAGCTTGCTGTTGTCGATGAGGGCCGATGTTTCGGTCGTCACGGTGTTGTCCGCGATGGACAGGACCACGTCCAGGGTGACGGCGGCGCCGGACCCCGTGGAGGCGGCGATGTTGGCCGAGGCCGCGACCACCTTCGCATCGACCGTCGCGGCGTTGGTGGCCGCAATATTGGCGGAACCGGTCGTCGTGACGACGGAACCGTTGATCGCGCCGGCCTCGATGACGTTGCCGATGGTGTTGAAGGCAAGCGCGCCGGTGCCCTGCCCGCCGAGCGTGAAGCTGCCGCCCACGGAGACGGAGACCGAGGCTGCGACCGCCACCACGTCGATCTCGGCGGTGGAGCTTGCCCCCGCCGTGAAGCTGGCGCCGGAAACGGTGGCGTTGTCGACCACGGCGCGGGTGGTGTTGTTGATTTCGTTCACCGCGACGGACGCGGTCACATTGACGCCGACGGACGGGCTGTTGCCCGACGAAATCGTCGCGCTGATGGTTGCGGAGACGATGTCCGCCTTGATCGTGGATTCGTCGCGCGCGGTGAGCGTCACCGCGCCCGGAACCGTAAGGGCGCCATTTTCGATGACGGCCTCGACGGTGCTGGCGGTCAGGTTCACGGCCACCGAGGCGTCGACCGAGACGTTGACAGACGTGCCGCTCGACGAATTCGAAACGGAGACGCCGGCCATCACCGTGACGGCATCGATATCGGCCCGCGACGTAGCCGAGAGCGTGGCCGCACCGGCGCTGGAGGATACATCGACCCCCGAGATCGCGGCGCGGGTGATGCTCGACGCGTCGGCATCGCCGACCACGATATCCTCGGGATCGTCCGCGCCCGGATTGGAGGCGTCGTCCTCTCCAAGGATGATGGTTTCGGCGCCGAGGCCGATCTTGTTGACCGCAACGGCCGCGCCGAGCGAGCCGTTGATCGATGTCCCGCTGGACGCGTTCGAGACGCTCAGCTTGGCGGCGATGGCCGTCGCTTCGATGGTGGCGTCATTGGTGAGCGACCCGTTCTGGGCCGTGATGCTGACCGGCCCACCTAGGCTGACGGTGGGGGTCAGTCCGTCGGGATCGGCGACCTCCGCGATGGCGTCGTTATCGATGTCGTTGATCGCGACCGCGCCCGTCGCCTGTGCGCTGACCGAACTGCCGCTGGAGGAGGACGAAACCGTCAGCGAGGCTCCGACGGCAAGGGCCTTGATCGTTGCCGAGCTTTCGGCCGAGATCGTCAGACCGCCGCCGGCGGTCACCTCAATGGACAGGATCTGCGCCGCCGTGCGCATGGCGATGTCGTTTTCGGTGATCGAAAGGCCGAGGCCGACACCGACGTTGGAACCGCTGCCGCCGACCGTGATGGACGCCGATCCGGAACCGGCGGTCGAGGTGATCGTGCTTGTGTCTTTCGCGATCAGCGTGACGTTGCCGCCGGTCGTGACCGTGCCGGCAACCGTCGATCCGTCGACGAGACGCGTACCGATGACGGCTTCCGTCTTGCCGGCGATGAAGTTCCCCGAACCGGATCCGGCGCCGGCAAGCGCCAGCGGACCGCTGTTGGAAGACACGGAGCCGGAAACGGCGAAGGTCGTGGCGGTGATCGTTCCGGTGAACTCGGAGGTCAGCGAAACATTATCGGACTGGGTGATGCTGGCGCCACGCAAGGCTGCGCTGGTGACCGCCGTGATTTCGTTGACCGCAGCGGCCGCGCCAACGGCGATGGCGCCGAGATTGCCGCCCTTCAGCGACACGGCCAGCGCGCCCGAGCCGGCATCGGCAGTCACACTTGCGGAATTTGTCGCCGTGAGCGTCACGTCGCCGGTCGCTGTCACGCTGCCGCCGATAATTTCGGCTACGGTGTCAGCCTTCACATAGTTGCCTGAGCCGGAACCGGCGCCGCCGAACGCGCTGCCGCCGCTCGTCGACGCCGCGGCCGAGCCCGCGATGGTCAGTGCATCGATGACGGCACTGTTGTCGGCCGTGGCCGACACGTTGGCGGCCGAGATGGAGGTGTCCGTCGCCGTCGCCGAAATCGTCTGGGTGATGTCGTTGACCGCGACCGACGCACCCACTGAGCCCGCCGTCGTGCCGTTGTTAGTCGAGATCGTAATGGCGACCCCGCCGGAATCCGCGCTGATCGCCGAATCGTCGCCTGCGTCAAGCGTCAGGTCGCCGGTGGTCGAGACGCTGCTGCCCGCGCCGATATCGGCCCGCGCTTCCGTCTCCACCATGTTCACGGTCACCGCGCCGGCGCCGGAGAAGTTGACGGAACTCTTCTTGCCGGAGCTGGACGAACTGGTGCCGATCACCCCCGCGACCGCGATCGTCACCGCGTCGATGTCGACCTTGGAGTGGGAATCCAGACGGACTCCGCCCCCCGCCGCGTTCAGCGTGTTGCCGCCGAGCGCGCTCGCCCACACGAAATTGTCGACCTCATTGACGGTGACCGAGCCGGTGATGCCGGCGTCGCCGCCACCGAGGGTAATCGCCAGGCCGCCCGTGACGTTGGTCAGGTTGGTTTCGCCGGCGCCACGCAGCAGGATTCCCTGCGCCGCGTTGGCCCCGGTGTTGGCCGGATTGACCGCGACGCCATTGCCGATGGTGGCCTTGGTCTCGCCCTTCAGGACCGCAACGCCGACCGAGGCCGCGATCCCCACCTTGGCGCCACCGCCGGAACTGCTGCTGCCGCCCGAGCCGCCGCCCTGGCCGCTATTGTCGCTGCCCAGCGAACCGGACGCCGCTATGGCCAGCAGGAACACGTCGCCGTAGCTGGTCGCGGTAACGGCAAGGCCGCGGACGGATTCCGTGCCCTGATTGCCGTCGGCGTCGAACAGTCCGTCGTGCACCGAGGCGGTCTTGCCTCCGAGCGCGGTGATCGTGGACCCTGCGCCCACGGTCGCTGTGGTCTGGTCGAGATCGACCAGGATACCGATGGAAACGCCGACCGCCGATCCGCTCAGCGAGAGGCCGAGCGTACCTGCATAGCTTTCGATCACCGTCTTGCTGTCTGCCGCGACGACGACCGAACCGTCGGCATCGATCGCAGCTGTACCGGTGGTTGACGCAGCATCCTCCGGGTCGCGTCCGACCAGCGCCCGTGTCGTGGTATCGTTGACGAGCACATTGAGCCCGCCGGCGCCCGAAGTGCTGTTGCCTGCCCCGGCATTGACGGTGAGTTGGAAAAAGTCCTCCGACGAGGTGGCGTCGACGACGACATTGCCGCCGGCGGCGACCGTGGTCGCCGCACCGTTCCGCGTCTCGACCAGCGCCTCGGTGGTTTCATTGAGAACTGTGACGTCGAGGCCGATGCCGACGCCGCTGCCGCTCTTTTGCCCAGTGCCGATGGTGACCGCGATGCTGCCCGCGAAATCGATGACGCTCACGTCGCTCGACGCCGTCACCGAGACGTCGCCTGCCGTGGCTGTGACCGTCGCGCCGGAACCTATGCTCGACCGGGTGGTCACGTCGAAGACGTTGATGACGGCCGAGCCCGCGCCTGCATCGCCGCCCGTGCCGATGGCCGCGCCGATCGCCAGATTGGTGACGTCGACGCCCGTGTCCACCGCCTTGACGAATGGCGAGACGATCTCGAGCGGCTTGAACGTGGTCGCGGCGCTTACGCCGATATTGCCGCCATCCGCCGTAACCGTGGCGTCGCTGCCGATCGTGGCCAGCGTCTCGACATCGAGAACGCCGATGGTGACCGCTGCGCCAACCGTCGTGTCGGAACCACCGCCGCCGCCATTGCCGCCGGCGATCCTCAGCGCGCCGCCGCCGGCGATGTTCTGCATACCGATATCCTGGCGCGCGGTAACCGTGACGTCGCCCGTCAGCGCGGTGACGGTCGCACCGTCCGCGATGCTGGCGCTCACCGTGTTCGGGTCGCTAGTTGCCGGCGAACCGAGCACGCTGAAGGCGACCGCGCCGGCGATGCCGAGGCTCGATTTGTCGCCGCCGCTTCCCTGGCCGCCGCCGAGGCCACCCTGGGTGGAGCCGCCGCCGCTGCTCTGCTGCGAGCCGGCTCCCGAAAGAGCCAACGCCTTGAACGTGTTCGTCTCGCCGGCGCTGGTGCCGGCCTCGACGGTCACCGATCCTGCCGTCGTGGTGCCGTCGCCGAGCCGGGCCGTGGTGTCCATCAGCGCGACGTTGAACGCCACCGCGGCGCTCACATTGTTGGATGCGGACGAGCCCTTGGTGAAGGCGATGCTCACCGCCTCCGCCTGCGCATCGACGTCGCTGATCGCTTTGACCGACAGGTCGCCGCTGGCATCGATCGTCACATCGTCCGCGATCTCCGCCGCGACCTTGGACACGATCACCGTGCCGCCGATCGACGCCGCAATCCGCAGCACGCCGCCGGATGTCTGCGTGCCCGCCTGATTGGCGTTGGCGTTGCCCTGCCCGCCGGGATTCGTCGTCTGGTTCTGCGATGTCTGGTTGGCGCTCGCCACCTGGGTCTGCGGGGTCGGCTCGGTCAGGCTGGAATTCGTCCTGGCGTTCAGGAAGCTGGTCTGCGAGCCCGTCTGGCTCTGCGCGGTCTGGCCACCGCTGTTGGCGTTCTTTTCGCCCTCGGCGCTGCCCGTCGCGAGCACCGTCGAGGTGATCGTGCCCTTGGCTTCGACCTTCACGTCGTCGGCAACCGCCGTGCCTGTCGAGACGCTGCGCTCGAGCCGCGCGCCGACATCGTCCTCGGTCCAGCCGAGCGCGATGGCCGCGCCGACGCCCGTACCGCCAGAACCGGTCACTTCGGCATTGGCTTCGGTCGTCTGGCTGACCACATTGTCAGCCGTGATCGTCAGGTCGCCCTCGATTTCGAGCGCCCCAAGACCCGCCAGCACCCGCGCATCGGTGTGGTTGTCGGAAACTCCGAGCGCGATGGCGCCGCCGACCGAGGTGCCGCCCTGGCCAGCGCCCGCGCCGGCGGTCGCCAGCGTGATCAAACCGTGGCCGGCGCTGGCGCTGACCTCAAGGTCGTTCGCCGTTACCGTGGCCGAGCCGTTGATTTCGGCCAGCGTGTCGTAGCCGGCATAGCCGACGGCAAAGGAGAGGCCGACGCCGGTGGTCGCACCCGTCGCCGCGGTCGCCGGAAACGCCCGCGTGAGCGTATAGGCCGTTGTCGCGGCCTTGACGGCCGATGCGCCAATATCCGTATCGGCATCGTCGCCGTCCCGAGCGGTGATGGCTGCGCCGTCGCCGAAAATAGCGCTGGTTTCGCCCTCGGCGACGTTGATCGCCACCGAACCCGCGACGCCGATCTTGCCCTTGCTGGCGCCCGATTTCGCGGTCGCGTCGGCCGAATGGCTGGTTTCGGTCAGCTTATGGCCGTCCCCGGTGCCGGACGAGGTGATGTCGATCGCCTCGCCCTTCAGGGCCTTGGCGCGATCTTCGGCGAGCTTGATGTTTCCGTCGCCGTCGACGATGGCGAAATAGGTGGTGCCGTTGGTCAGGCCGCCAATGTCGGTATTGCCGCCGCCACCGTTGGAATAGACGACCTCGTCGCCGGTCACCACGCCGGGAGACGCAAACCGCGCCGCATCGGGGTCGAAGGTGATGTCATCGTCTTCGGCGGTCTCGGTGCGCTGGAGCTTGTGTGAATTGCCGGAACCGAGGCTGGTCAGGTCGATTGCCTCGCCGTCGTCGGCCTTCTGCGCGGTTTCGGCGAGTTGGATCAGACCTTTCTCGCCCTTGATGACGTAATATTCAGTACCGCTGGTCAGTCCGCCGATGCTGCCGCCGCCACCGTTGGAATAGGTGACTTTCTCGCCAGTCTCGAGACCGGGCTGCTCGCCGACGAAGATGGTGTCGGCATCGAGATCGATGGTCGAAAGCGCCTCGATCTCGCGTTCGGCCATCCCTGCCTCGACAGTGACGCCGTCGCCGGTCACGGCGGCATGTTCGATCAGGGCATGGTTCTGGCTGTCCGAGGCGTTGACCGCGACGGCCGCGCCGATGGCAGTGGCGTTCGAAGTGGTCACCGACTTGCCGTCGGCGGTTGCGGCGGCATCGTGGTTGGCGAGACTCTTGACGGTGACGCCACCCTCTGCGGCAACGGTGATCGGCGTGCCAACGGTGCCGCCGATGACCGCACGCGAGGACGTATCCTGCGCGATATTGATGCCGATGGCCGCCGCCACGCTGAGCGGACCGGACGACGTGCTGGTGCCCGGCGCCGTTGCGTTCGAACCGCTGGCGTTGTTGGCGCCCGCGACCTGGGTGTCGGTCTGGCTCTGGGTGGTGCTGCTGCCGTTGTCGCCCTCCTGCTTGGCGCCGGTGGCGCTGGCCTTGGAATCGGCACGGCTCGCCGCCCGGCTGGTCGCCGAGACGAGCACCGCCCCGCCCGCCGTGACGCTGCGCGCCAGATCGGCGAGCAAACTGCCCTGCACGATCGTCAGCGCAAGGCTTGCGCCGACCGCCGCTTTGGTGCCCTTGGCCGCACCGGTGGCGATGGAGGCCGCCTCATTGTCTTGTTCGGCGGTGACGGTCAGGTCACCGGTAACCGTAAGTGCCGGCCCGGCCAGAATCTCGGCGCTCGTGTCGTTAAGCGCGACCGTGGTCGCAACGACTGGAGTGACGGCCGTGCCGCCCGTCGTGCCGCCTTCGGCCGTGGAAATAACCGCATGCTCCCCCTTCGCCGAAACGGTGACGTCGGCCGCACCGGCGACCGCGCCTGAAATGCGGGCGAGCGTATCGTTGTCGCCGACGCCGATCGCCACGGAGGCGCCGATGCCGGTCGAGTTGCCCGCACCGTCGACAGAGGCTTTGGCGGAGGTCTCGATGGCGGTGGAGGCCTGCGCCGAAACCGTCAGGTTGGCGCCGTTCAGGGTGATGTTCGCGCCGCTCTCGATCCGCGCCTCGGTGGTGGCGGTGACGATACCGATGGCGAGCGAGCCGGCAAAGCCGGTCTTGCCGCCGTCGCCGACGCCGGACGTGGCTTCGGTCTTATAGACGCTGCCGGCATCGAGGGTCGCGGTCAGGATCACGTTCGGGGTGGTGAAACTGCCGGTGCCGCCGAGCGAAACCCGCGTTTCGGGCGTGATGTAGCTGATCGCCACGGCGACACCGACGCCGGTGCCGCCCGCAGGCGGCGGGTCCTGGGCTTCGCCGGTGTTGGACCCGTCGGCGCTGGACGTGATCGTGTCGGAGGTCGTCGCCGTCAGCGTGACGTCGCCGGAACTCGCGATCGAGCCTGACGTGTTGCTGGAGATTTCCGTGACTGGCTTATAGACCGTCACAGCGACCGCGCCCGCAAATTTGACGGAGCCCTCGGCCGTCTTCGCATCGTTGCTGGCGAGTTGCTGCTCGGATTCGTTGGTGCCGCCGGCGCTCTCGTCGCCACCACCCTTGGTCGAGATCGCCGAGGTCGTGATGGTGCTGGTGGTGGTCGCGGTGAGCGCGACGGAAGTCGGTGTGGTGGTGGCGCCGATCGAGGCGGCATCGCCGAGCTTCACGCCAGTGGCCGCGACGACCACCGTCGCGGCAACGGTCGCGCCAGCTCCGCCCTGCGTTCCGTCGGCGACGTTCTCAATCTCGAAAGTCGAAGCGGCATCGGCGCTGACCGCGCCGGCTGCATTGATCGTGCTGATCCCGTAGATGCCGATTTCGGACTTGGAAATCAGCGTCGTCACCGCGATCGCGGCGTCCACCTTGGCCTCGGTGTCGCTCGAATCCGCGGCATCGGCCGCCGCGACGGTGACATTGACCGCCGTGCCGAGATCGATCTTGCCGGTGGCCGAGACATGGGCACCGGATGCGCCATCGCCGGCAACGCCGAAGGTGATCGTCGCCTTGGGCAGCCCAAGCACGATAGCGCCGCCGATGCTTCCGATCTGGCCCTGGCTGGGCGTGAGCGAGGAGGTCGCGGTCGCGCTCATCACCACGTCGCCCGCCGTTGCGGACACATCGCCCTTGACGTTTATGGTGGCGTGCGGCGCGGCCAGATAGACGCCTTCGGTGAGTTCCGTCGGAATCAGGCCGTTGCCCTCGCCGGCGGCCTCGAAGTTGACGGAGGTGCCGGAAACAGACGCTCCAGCGTCTACGTTGATTTCCTCGGCCTTGAAATGGATCGCTCCCGCGGTCAGGGAGCCGGCCACGATGATGTTGTCGAGCCCGTCCTCGCCGTCGACCGTCAGGCTCGCGCCGCCGAGATCAATGGTGCCCTGGAAGGTGATCGCGTCACCCTGGATGAAATTGATGAGGCCAAGCGCTACATCCGTCTGGCCGACATATTCGTTGAGAAGCGGAAACAGGCCCTGATCGTTGCCAAGCCTGATCGTGACGGAAGTGGTCGGAATTGCGAAGGTAGCCTGCTCGAAGGTCGAGACGACGCTTTGCGAGGCAACCGTCACGGTCGAGCCGTTCATCGTTACCAGGGCATCGTCGGAATTGCCGCTGAGATCCACGGTCACATTCGCCGCGTTACCGAGATCGACCGGCTCCAGGCCGGCATATGTCAGCACCTTGCCATCGCGCGTGATGGTGCCGGAATTTGCGTCAAAGGCCTTGTAGACAACCGTGTCGGAATTACCTTCCAGCGCCAGGCTGTCGAAGCCGCCAGCGCCACCGTCGATGACGCCGCTTATGGCGCCGCCCGCGGAAACGACAAAGGTGTCCTCGTTGTCGGCCGAACCCCGAAGGTTCTCGACCTCAACGAAGGACACCCCTGAAACACTGCCCGAATCCTGTCCGGTTATGCTCCAGGTGGTGTTTGCGGGCGGACCGGTCACCGCATCGCCGCCTGCGCCGCCGCTCAGCAGGATCTTGCCGGCGAGCGCCGTCTCGAAGCCGCCATGGACGAAGGTGTCGTCACCCGCGCCGGCATCGACGGTCAGCGTGACGCCCGGATGCAGGAAATTGTAGGTGAGCGCGCCGCCGGCGCCGATCGCGTCGATGCTCGAGACGCCGTCTCCCACCGTGCCGTTGTCGCCGATCCTGAGCGTCTGGCCCTGCCCTGTCGCATCCCGGAAGATGCGGTTGCCGGCCGCATTCGTGTCCGAGACCGTGCCGACGCCGGTGAAGCCGATCGTCTGCGCCCCGGCCGCGCCGTTGACCGTGACGGCCCCGGCACCGTCGCCGGTCATCGTCACGGTGACGTCCGTGACGTCGCCGCCCGACAGCGCCAGTACATCGTCGCCGTCGCCGCCTTCGAAGTCGATTTCGATCCCTTGCAGGAACTCCTTGGCGAAGTCCACCGTCAGCCGATCGTTCGCGGCCGTGCCGACCACCTGGATGAAATTGATGTCCTGCGCGCTGCGGCTGTCGATCAGCGTACCGGTCCGGTCGTCGAAAACCTGAACCGTCTGAATAAGATTGTCGTACTTCAGAGAATAATGAGCGCCGCTGGCGTCGCCCGTCATGTCGATCCGGAAGGGAATGATGTCCGCCGAGAGCAGAAACCGCGGCTCCAGCGGCTCGAGCCGGAGACCGGGCAGATGACTGGTGGCGGAGTGCGGTTTCCGGCTCGCCTTGCGCTTCCTGCCCCAGCCGAGCAACCGCGCCCACACGCTCCTTCCAGCAGTTCCCGGCTCTTGCGCCGCCTCCCGCAATAATGACGAACTCACAGCGAATGGACGCAGCATCTCAACCCCCCTGGCAAGATACGGAATGTCACTTTATATCATGCTAAAACTCGCGGCGCCATGGGAGTGACCTACCCTTACGTTAATTTTTTTCGCTTTTCTTCGCAATTTGACGGACGAGGAAAGAAATAAGATGAATTTCCAATGGTTTGTTGACAACAATATAGAAT
Organism: Ollibium composti; assembly: GCF_004801285.1. Lineage (GTDB taxonomy): Bacteria > Pseudomonadota > Alphaproteobacteria > Rhizobiales > Rhizobiaceae > Mesorhizobium > Mesorhizobium composti. The sequence continues at coordinate 287,000 of NZ_SSNY01000003.1, read as the reverse complement.
TTAATATATTATAGTAAGAAAAACTATCTATTCATCATATCATGACACATAGAATAATATTTAATAATTGTAGTGATTATAATATATAAATATTTATTTTTATTTTAAAATACGAATCCATAGAGAAAGGGGCAGTCGAAATATGCTCCACGAACGTAAAGCTGAACCGTTCACGCTCTTGCACGGCTGTCAACGGTGGCAAACGAATCTCTGAAATTCGCCTGGAAACGAGACGCGAATCCTTCAGGCAGGGCAATTCGTCCCCGCTGCTCTGTAAGATCTATGGATACTCGCGGCTGGGACGGCTATTCGCTGAATTTGATTACCGCCCGGCCGCTCGTCAGATCAGCGACCATACGCGCCATGCCGTCTGCCAGGTCCTCCGGCACCGAGACGATCAGTTCCGCCCCGGTACCTGTGAATGACTGAACGCGGACCTGCGCTCCGGGAAGTGCCTCAAGCCGAGCCTGCACAAGCGCCAGATCACCGAAGGCGCATTTCACCGTCGCCGCGACAGTATCGACAAGCAGCACCTTTTCAGCCTCCCGCAAACACATGGCGGCCGTGCCACCGTATGCCCGGACCAGGCCGCCGCTCCCGAGCAAGACACCGCCGAACCAGCGCGTGACGACAACGGCGACACGATCCAACGACTGCCCATCGATAGCCTGCAAGATCGGTTTGCCTGCCGTTCCGCCTGGCTCGCCGTCGTCGCTGAACCGGTAGGCTTGCCCGATCCGCCAGGCCCAGCAGTTATGGTTCGCTGTCTGATCCGAATTCGCCTCTATGAAAGCCTTTGCCGCAGCTTCGTCGGGGACTGGCCCGGCGACCGCGAGAAAACGGCTCTTTTTGATCTCTTGCCGAGCCGTAGCGATGGCGACCAATGTGCTGAGATTGCTCATGCTGTCATGGAGTGGCTATCGCTTCGCCATAGACATAACGAAAATCAGCAAGACATGGCAATCCCGCCGACAGCAAGCCCTAAGGCCGCGCCATAGACGCTACCTCCGTCGCCGCCGACAATCGCACCGACGGCGGCACCAAGGATCATCAAAATCGCGGGAATCAAACAGCCGGCCATAGCCAAGTGTAGGTACCGAAGGCTGGTAGTGCCATCCGATCGGCCTTTTCTTTGCCCCTTTCCACGGCGGTAACAGGGGTTAGATTCCGCTTGAGCGTACCAATTTCCATCGATAGCGGCTATTGCAGATCAGGGCAGCGCTGGCGCGCGAACCGGCACAAGTTCATGTCGTCGCCTTGAGCAAGGCGACGAAGTCGTCCGCGATCCCATCGACGTCCATTTAGCCGTGCAAAAATCCTTGACCGGTTCCAGGCCGCCATCGGTCGGCAAGTTACGCCATGTCGCTGCCTCGGCCGATGATTCGTGCAGGGCGAAAGCGAGGCGGCTGGGATGCCGCCACGGAAATCTTCCTATCGGCGATAGGCGGGCGCGGCTCGATATGTCCGCGGATCATCCCGATGGGGTGCTGGGGACTCCTGCGCACTTGCATACCATGGATCGAGCAGCGAACGGGCGTGAGCCGGCGCGCGAACAGCAGCATGCGACGGCGAGGTCCGCAGCAGTTCGTGCAAGCGGGCCTGGGCCGGAGAACGGCGCGTGGAATCCACAGGCCTGGAAGGCGGCCGACGCGGCCCCTTCATATCGATGGCGATGCCCCTGCCGAGAACGCCGAGGATGCCAAGCACCATCCCGACCAGCGCGCCGAAGGCACCCAGTTGCATGGTTGGAGGCGGCCAGCTGCGGGACCTGGGTTCCACCGGCGGCGAGATGATACGGATGTTGGTCGTGTCCAGCTGCTGGCGCTCGGTGACTTCGCGCGCACGGACAAGGAAGGCCTCGTAGATGGCGGTTTTGGCCGCCGCTTCCCGCGTAAGCTCGCGCAGCCGCACCTGAGCGTCGTTGTCCGAAAACACGCCGGAGCCTGCCCGGGCGGCCTCGGCTTCGAGCGACGAGGCATTGGATTGCGCCTGATCGAGGTCGTTCTTGGCAGCGAGCACGATGCGTTTCGTCTCGGCGTCGATTTCCTGCTGCAGGGCTCGCAATTCGATCTGCTGCGACGACGCGCGCGGATGCCGGGGGCCGTAAATCATCGACTGGGCGTCCGCCTGTGACTTCAGTGTCGCATACTGCGTGCGCAGGGCAGAGACCGTCGGCGATTGCATCGCCACCGCATCGGCGTTGCCGGACGACAGTTCGCGATAGCGCGATTGCGCCGCGATCAGCTTTTGCCGCGCCTCGACGAGCTGCTGGTTGATTTGCGACATGGAGCGCGAGGAGACAAGCTCCCCCTGGATAGCCTGCAATCCGTTCTCGCGACGGAAGGCCTCGACCGCTTCCTCGGCGGCGTTGACGTCCGCCTTCAGCTTGCCAATGCGCTCGGTCAGCGCATCCACGGTGCGGCCGGCGCCTTCGGAATCGGCCGAAACCAGCTCTTCCCGGAACGCCTTGATGATCGCCTCGGAAATGCGGATCGACTTGTCGGCATTGTTCGTCCAGACCGACAGGGTGACGACGAAGGAAAGTTCGTCACGACGGGCGCTCAGGCGTTTCATGAGGTTGGCGAGGGCAATTACTTCGTTGCTCTGCGAAGGCGCGCGGCCGAGCAGCCGGCCGATGCTGAACGCGGACGGCGGCGGCACGAATTCCGGATCGTTCTCGAGGTCGAGCGCGGCGATGGCCCTGAGAAGCACACTGCGCGAAACCAGCGTCTGCCGCTTGCTCTCGACGTTGAGAAGCTGTGCGTCCCTTTGCTGGTCGTTCTGCCTGAAGAGGTCGTCTGAGACGATTTGCAGGCCCGCCGGATTCATCAATATGTCGGTCGTTACCGTGTAGCGGGGCTTTGACAGCATCGAGTACGACACGCCCACCAGCAGACCGACGACCATGGCAAGAACGATCCAGCGAACGCCCTTGCGCAGCCAGAAGAACAGACGCGGCAGGTCGACCAGCAGATAGGCGCTGACGGCGTCCCATCCGTTACGCTGCTGCGTACCGTATGGGCTCTGATCGTGGTCCTGGTTCATCGGTATGCGAACCTCGCGTTGCAGCGACTCTCCGCGCTTCGCGGAAAGTCCCTCAATTCCATTACGGGCAGCGTATTTAATTTTCGGTTTCGAGGGCCAATCCCGCGTGTTGCCTCCCCGCCCCGGTTCCGAGTTTGTTTACCATTCCCGGTAATCATAGCGCACGGACCGCATCCGCAGGCGGCAGCACGCGGCCGCGCCCGCGCAGATGTTCGGACCAGGCCATGGCATCCCCGAAATTCGAAAGCGTCGCGATCTATGCGCTGGTAATCGTCTCGATGTGGAGTCCTGCTCCGGACTCGCCGCTCGGCAGCCTCGGCGAACCGCTTCGCTACGCCCTGTTTGCTGGCATCTCGCTGACGCTGATCGCCTATACCTATTTCGCGCGGCGCATCAGGGTATCGTTGTCCGCGGACTGGGCATTGCTGATCGCGTTCCTGCTTTATACGGCGCTGTCGGCCCTGTGGGGCGACGGCGGGGCGAACGGAATGATCAAGGCGGTGCTGATCCTTTTCACCCTTACGGTGTCGATCTGCATCGTCAACCTGAAGCGACTCGATGAGCTTCTCGTGGTCTTTTACACACTGGCCTGCATCTTCGTGGTCGTATCGCTGATCATCGTGGTGTTGTTTCCGGCGCAAGGCATCGAAACTGGCTGGGAGCTGGAAGGCGACTGGAAGGGATTTGCCGCGCAAAAGAACGAGCTGGGAGCAATCTCGGCCTTCGTCGTGGTCGGCGCCCTCGCCCTGCCCGTGGGACTCGGCCGGCTGGCCATGCCGATACGGCTGGCCAACATCGCCATCGCCATGGTTTGCCTGATCAATTCAGGATCGCGCGGCGGCCAGCTGATCGCGGTCGTCGGCGTTGCCTCGCTCATCTGCTCGCGCCTGCCGAAGACGTTGCAGCGCCTGATCCTCGTCGCGCTCGTCGTCTTTTCGGTGCCGCTGATCCAGCTCGTGCTCTCGACCATCTCCCTGACCGACGACAGGATCGGCGTGTTGGGCACGACCCTCAACACCAGCAATCGCACGACGCTCTGGTTCTACGGTCTCGACCAGCTCCAGAGCCACCTGTTCCTCGGCTTCGGCGTCGGCGGCTTCTGGACACCGGCACGGCTGCTCACTTTCCAGGACATGCACGGCTGGGTGCTGGATAATTTCCATAACGGCTACATCACCATCCTCATCGAGGGCGGCCTGGTTGGCCTGCTGCTGATGCTGACAGCGATCGGCTTTATCCTTTTGCTGCTTCTCGTCTCGGTCGGTCATCTCAGGGACGCCTATCTCAGCGTCGCCTTCGCCTTCACGATGATGTTCCTGGTCAGCAATCTGGTCGAGAACCAGATAGGCCGCTCGACATCGTCGTTTTTCCTGATGTTCCTCGTCATTTCCCTGGGCATATACGGCTATGTGACCAGACTTTCTCGCCTACCCGCAAACATGCCGCCGCACCCGACGCCAGATCCGGAAAGGCGCCCCATCGGGCAACGAGCCTGATGTAGCGGAGCGGGGGATCATCCGTCTCCCGATCGGAGCATTCCAGCGATCACAATGAGTTCCACCGCCAAGTGGCCAAACCAGAGGCCGCTCACTCAATGCTGACATCGCCACCCGTGCTTGGCATGTCTTTTGCTTTACCCCTCTCAACGGACGACAGACGGATGAGTTGTTCCAAACTGGAACGGTACAGGGATTTGTTGCGATGGCTTTGACACGCGGCGGAAACGCCAAGACCGCAATGCGAACCGGTTACCGGCCCGAACTCGACGGGGTTCGCGCCATCTGCATCCTGTTCACGGTGGCGAACCATGTTCCGGGCACGCCACGACTGATCAACGGCTCGGTCGGTGTCGATATCTTCTTCGCCTTGAGCGGATGGTTGATCACCTGGCTGCTGATCCACGACACACATGACGGCAGAGGAGCCAAACTGGCTTCCTACTATATCCGTCGTGTCTTCCGCATCGTGCCGCTCTATGCACTCACTGTCATCCTTTACGGGCTAGCGGCGCTGGCGCTCGGATTCTTGACGGGAAGCGATGCGGAGATCCTCAATTTTCGCGACGGCTTACCCTATTTCGCGACCTTCAACGGCGAATACATGCACCAGGAGACGGGAACGCTCTTCGGCCACTCCTGGACGCTCGGCATAGAAGAAAAATTCTACATCATCTGGCCGTTCATCATGGTGTTCCTGTGGAACTCCAGGCTCTTTGCCGTGACCGCGCTGGCGAGTGCGCTATTGTCCTTGATCTGGATCGGGCAAAACCCGGAACTGCTCATCCGGGGCTACGCCGGGTTGAGCTTCGGCGCCGCGCTGGCTGTCGCGGCCTCACAGTCAGGCAGGTTGAGGGTTCGGCTCCAGTCGCAAAAGACGGCATGGCTGGCGCTGGTCGGAATTGCCGCCTCCTACACAGGCTCGCTCGCCTTGCCTCACTTGTATCTGTGGAACGTCGGTATCGCTTTCTTTGCAGCAGGTTTGATCGGTAATCTCTGGCTGGCGCAAGGCGAGTGGCTCCTCAGCAGGGCGCTTTCCATGCGTCCCCTGGCCGCCGCCGGTCGTTTGACCTATGCCGTTTATCTAACTCACGTCCTCACCATGAACGTGGTCGTGCTGATCATGACAAAGCTGAACATTGCGATGCCTTGGATGGCAGTTTTCGTACTTTCCTACGCTGCCTCGATCGCTGTTGCCTATGTGCTGCATCGTGCGGTCGAAAAGCCGCTGATCGAGGTCGGCAGGGAGATTGCGAAACGCTCGGCCAATCGCGTCACTGTTCCTGCCTTCTCCACTATTGCCCTGCAGTCGAGGCATCTGAGCAGTTAAGAAACGGAAGAACACAACAATTCGCGGTGGCACAGCCGAGATCGATCGCCTGACGGGAAGCGGCTCGCCCGCCAACGCTGGCACGCGTTTCCGCCCGATCAGGCGGACAGCGGCCTGCGGTGGTCGCGACCGCGCTTGGCCTGCCACATCATGTCCTTGGCCAGGATGCCGCCGACGCGGCAGAAAGCCGTGAAGGCGCGGCCGGCTTCCTCGACGTCGACCACGCCGACGCTGGCGCTGAAACAGGCGTTGAAGGCCGCCTGGTAGAGCTTGCCCTGCCGGCCCACCGGCCATTCGGCCAACAGGTCCAGGGCCTGCTCGATCCCGTAGATTTCCTCGATCGGCAGGCCGTCCACCATGCGGACCCTGACGGGAATGGCAAATTGCAGGCTGCTCATGGAACGTCTTTTCATCCGGCGCCGTCGTGCGACGGCAACGCCTTGCGTGGTGAAAGGTTGCGATTGATCGGGCGCTTGTCGCCCTCAATTGTGGCTTCCATGCGGGCGCTTCAAGGCCATCGCGCGATATTGAAGGTTGAAGAATGAGCCTTTCGATGTCACATGAAGGGTCGATATCGAAACAAACCCTGCCGCACCGTTCATGACCACCTATCTCGACGCCGCCACTGCTCCGTTGCGCAACACCGGCCAGATCCGCCTCTACAACGAGGACGGCTTCGCCGGCACGCGCAAGGCCTGCCAGCTGACGGCGCGCTGCCTGGACGAGCTCGCCGAGCTGGTGAAGCCGGGCGTCACCACCGAGACGATTGACCGCTTCGTCTTCGAATTCGGCATGGACAACGGCGCCCTGCCCGCGACCCTCAACTATCGCGGCTACACCAAATCGTCCTGCACCTCGATCAACCATGTCGTCTGCCACGGCATCCCCGACGACAAGCCGCTGCGCGAGGGCGACATCGTCAACATCGACGTCACCTACATCCTCGACGGCTGGCACGGCGATTCCTCGCGCATGTATCCGGTCGGCCAGATCAAGCGGGCGGCCGAGCGCCTGCTGGAGGTCACGCACGAGTGCCTGACGCGCGGCATCGCGGCGGTCAGGCCCGGCGCCCGCACAGGCGCCATCGGCGCCGCGATCCAGAATTATGCCGAGGGCGAACGCTGCTCGGTGGTGCGCGACTTCTGCGGCCACGGCGTCGGCCTTCTGTTCCACGACGCGCCCAACATCCTGCATTACGGCCACACCAACGAAGGCGTCGAGATGCGGCCGGGCATGATCTTCACCATCGAGCCGATGATCAATCTCGGCCGGCCGCATGTGAAGGTGCTGTCGGACGGCTGGACGGCAGTGACGCGCGACCGTTCGCTGTCGGCGCAATACGAGCATACGGTGGGCGTGACCGAGACCGGCTGCGAGATCTTCACGCTTTCGCCCAAAGGGCTGGACCGGCCCGGCCTGCCCACCTGATTTCAACAACTGCCTGCAGTGCGGCCCTGTGGAAAAAAGGCCGCCATGCCCGTTCAACGTGCCGGAAACATCGCCTATCATGATGCCGGCAGGGAGCGGTGCAAGTGGGCGCAGACAGGCGACAAGAAGCTGGATTCCTGGCGGAGCAGGCCGTCGTGCCGCCGACCGCCGAACAGAAGCCGCACTATCTCGGCCATCGCGACCGGCTGCGCGAACGCTTCGCCAGCGCCGGGCATAGTGCCCTGCCCGACTACGAACTCCTGGAACTTTTGCTGTTCCGCCTCATACCGCGCGCCGACACCAAGCCAGTGGCGAAGGCGCTGCTGGCGCGCTTCGGCACGCTGGCCGAAGTATTGGGCGCGCCGGAAAACCTGCTGCGAGAGGTCAAAGGCATCGGCCCGGCGGTGGCACTCGACCTGAAGATCATCGCCGCCGCAGCACAGCGCATGCTGCGCTCCGAGATCAAGGGACGCGAGACGCTGTCGTCATGGACGCAGGTGCTCGACTATTGCCGCGCGGCCATGGCCTTCGAAGAACGCGAGCAGTTCCGCATCCTGTTCCTCGACAAGAAGAACGCGCTGATCGCCGACGAAGTGCAGCAGACCGGCACCGTCGATCATACGCCCGTCTATCCGCGCGAGGTCGTGCGGCGGGCGTTGGAGCTTTCCTCGACGGCCATCGTGCTGGTGCACAACCATCCTTCCGGCGACCCGACGCCCTCGCGCGCCGATATCGACATGACCAAGGAGATCGTCGAGATCGGCAAGAGGCTGGGCATCGCCGTTCACGACCACATCATCATCGGCAAGAAAGGCCATGTGTCGATGAAGGGCCTGCTTCTGATCTGACGGGATCGGATACAGCTGCGATCCCCGCAAACGGAAAAGGCCGCCTCGCGGCGGCCTTCTCGAAAACGAACGCGGAACGGTTTACTCTGCGTCCTTGGCTGCCTTCTTCTTCGGCGCCGCCTTCTTCTTCGGCTCCTCACCGGCCTCCTCGGCCTTCTTGGCGGACGCCTTCTTGGCCGGCTTGGCCTTCACCTCGTCCTCGTCGTCCTCGGCCATCAGCTCTTCCTTGCTCACAGCCTTGTCGGTCACGGAGATCTGGCCGAGCAGGTGGTCCACCACCTTTTCCTCGAACATCGGCGCGCGCAGCGTGTTCAGCGCATCCGGATTGGAGCGGTAGAACTCGTAGACTTCCTGCTGCTGGTTGGCCGGGAAGCGGCGGATCTGCTCGAATAGGCCGCGCTGCAATTCGTCGTCGGTGACGGTCACGCCGGCCTTCTCGCCGATTTCGGCCAGCACGAGGCCAAGGCGCACCCGGCGCTCGGCCAGACGGCGATACTCTTCCCGCGCGTCCTCCTCGGTGGTGTCCTCGTCGGCGAAGGTATGGCCGGCAGCTTCGAGATCGCGGTTGACCTGGGCCCAGATGTTGTTGAATTCGGCGTCCACCAGCTTGGAGGGGGCCTCGAAGATGTAGGCGGCGTCGAGTTGGTCGAGAAGCTGGCGCTTGACTTTCTGGCGGGTCATCGAGCCGAACTGGCTCTCGATCTGGCCCTTGACCACCTCGCGCAGGCGCTCCAGCGACTCCAGCCCGAGATTCTTGGCCGTCTCGTCGTTGATCTCCAGCGCGCCCGGCTTGGCGACTTCCTTGACGGTGACGTCGAAGGTGGCTTCCTTGCCGGCCAGATGCGCGGCCTGGTAGTTCTCCGGGAAGGTCACGGTGACCTGCTTCTCGTCGCCGGCCTTGGCGCCGACAAGCTGATCCTCGAAGCCGGGGATGAACTCCTTCGAGCCGAGCACCAGCGGCTGGTCGTTGCCGGCGCCGCCGGCGAAAGCCTCGCCGTCGATCTTGCCGACGTAGTCGATGGTGACGCGGTCGCCCTCGGCGGCCTTGCCGTCCTTCGGCTCATAGGTGCGGGCGGATTCGGCGACGCGCTTGACCTGCTCGTCGATCTCGCTTTCCGGCACGTCGTAGACCGGACGGGTGACCTTGATGTCGGCGAAGTCCTTGATCTCGATCGGCGGGATGACCTCGTAGTTCAGCTTGAACTCGAAATCGGCGCCGCCGGCGAGGATCTTCTCGGCTTCCTTCTCGTCCTCGGTCATGACGATCTCGGGCTGCATGGCGGCCTTCTCGCCGCGACCGGTGATGATCGTGCGCGACTCGTTGAGAATCTCGTTGACCACCTCGGCCATGAACGACTTGCCGTAGACCTTGCGCAGGTGCTGCACAGGCACCTTGCCCGGACGGAAGCCGTTGATGCGGACCTTGTCCCTGGCGTCGGACAGCCGCGCCATCAGCTTGGCTTCCATATCGCCGGCCGGTACGGTGACCTTGATCTCGCGCTTGAGGCCGGAATTGAGCGTTTCGGTGACCTGCATCATCAAACCTTTGTTTCAATCGATCAGGCCGTCAAAACGGTGTTCGCCGTTTGCAGCCTGTGGAACAGTCTTGGCCGGGATAGCTTTGGCGCGGGACCCGGAAAGCCGGCCGCGATTAGGCCGAAGCATCCGAAACACGCTCCAAAATGTGATTAAGTCTTTGTTTTTCCGACTTCTTATCACATCTTCCAGAAGCGGATCGTCTCATCCCGTCACATTCGACACGCCTTCTGTCACAGGCGAGGCCAATTTTCAACCGTCTTCGCGCTTCCAGACGAGCGCAATCAAGGCCCCGACATTGACAGAATGATGGCTACATGGGATTGCCGCAGGCGCAGCGGATGTGGCGGAACTGGTAGACGCCCTGGATTTAGGTTCCAGTGCCGAAAGGCGTGGAGGTTCGAGTCCTCTCATCCGCACCACTTTCCACCTTCCCGACTGTTGCTTCGCTTCCCGTCCGGACCGAACGGCCCACCCGCCGCTGGAACGCTTTCGGCCGCCCGCAATCCCTGCGAATTCGAGACTATGTCGGGGATGCGGACCGTTTTTCCTTGCAGGCCGCAAAATCATGGAAGTAACGTGTAGCTGAAAGATCGCAACCCGATAGATTTGACAATCCAGGAGGAATTTAGCCCGGCTGAAAGTCTGACGGGTTTGTGGGGAGGAGGCGGCGCGATCTTGGGCGCGCTGGGGGAGCATGGCGAAGCGTTCATTCCATAAGCATGACCGGGCGGCGTTTGTCCTGCTGTGCTCGACGGCACTCACGGCGGGGGCATACGCGCCGCCTGCCTGGGGCGCGGCTTGCACGATCAACGACGTGAATTACACGACCTGTACCCAAGGCGTCGCAGGGTCGACCGGCACCGCCGGCGACGGTACGGCAGGGACAACGGTTGCCGGCGTCGGCACGATGGGTGGCGACGCTACAAACGGCGGCGCCGGTGGCGTTGGCGGCAGCGTGTTCATCGGCACCCCGATCATTACGATTAACTCGGATGCGGCCGCGATCGGCGGCACTGGCGGCGTGGGCGGCAGCGCCAATGGCGGAACGGGTGGCAACGGCACCAACGGTGTAGCCGGTGTAAACGCCGTAGCCGGCTCTGGCGGTGACGGTGGTGCCGGCGGCGATGGCGGCAACGGTGGACAGGGAGGAGCGGGCGCTCAGGCCGGTTCCGGCGGTTCCGGCGGCACAGCGTTCGACGGCAGCGGTTTCACCTTGCAGAATGCCGGGGCCATCGTCGGTGGTCTGGGTGGCTCGGGCGGCGGCGCCAGTGGCGGCACCGGCGGTGCGGCAGGCAACGGCGGCGCGGGCGGCAATGGTGCTGCCGGCGGCGTCGGGCCCTCGGGCGGCGCGGGCGGCCGTGGCGGTGATGGCGGCGATCTGGGTGCCGGGGGAGCTTCCGGCACGGCGGGCGCGGGTGGCGTCGGCGGGAACGCGGTGAGCGGCAGCAACGGGACCGTGACCAATACCGGCACGATTGCCGGCGGCGACGGAGGGGCCGGCGGCAGCGCCTCCGTGGGATTCTAGAATACCGGCGGCGGCAATGGTGGTGCCGGCGGCAATGGCGGCGCAGGCGGCTACCCTGGCGGCGGCGGTGGGGTTGGCGGGGCTGGCGGCAACGCCGGCACGATTGGCACTGGTGGCGTTGGCGGCAACGGCGGCAAGGGCGGCGCCGGCGACATTGGTGCAACCGGAGTTCCAGGCACTCCCGGCGGAACAGGTGGTGCAGGTGGCGTCGGCGGCGCAGGGGGCGCAGGAGGCGCAGGGGGAAGCGTCGCGGGCGACGGTGGATCGGGCGGCCCGGGCGGGTATGGCGGTATGGGCGGAATCGGTGGCCTTGGCATCGGAGGCGCGCCTGGGACGGCCGGCGGTGTCGGCGGCATTGGCGGTTTTGGCGGGGCAGGAGGAAATGCTGCCAACGGCAAGGGCGGTTCCGGGGGCAGAGGCGGTTACGGTGGAGATGGCGGCGCGGGCGGCTTCGGTTCTATCACTGGCCCGGGTGGTCAGGGCGGTGATGGCGGCTTTGGCGGTACGGGCGGTACGGGTTCAGGTGTTGCCGGCGCTCCTGGCACGACCGGAAGTCCTGGTGGTACGAGTGGCGGGGCGACCTTCGGCGGTTTCGGCGGTTACGGCGGCGCCGGTGGCGCGGGCGGCGGCGCCCCTTACACTCCCGGCAATCCGGGCAGTTCAGCCGGTGCGGGCGGCGTCGGCGGCGTAGGCATTATCGGATCGAACCTCACCATCATCAATTCCGGAACGATTTCCGGCGGAATGAGGGGCGATGGCTCGGCGCGGGCAAACGCCATCACCTTCACCGGCGGCACGAACCGGCTGGAATTGCAGGCCGGGTCGACGATCGTCGGCAATGTCGATGCGACGGCCGGCACCGGCAACCTATTGACGCTCGGCGGGGTGGCCGCCAGCAGTTTCGACGTCTCGAAAGTCGGCGCCGCGCAGCAATATCGGGGTTTCACCGGCTATGAGAAGACCGGCTCCGGCACCTGGACGCTGACGAACACGACCACCGCGGTGACGCCGTGGACGCTGAAACAAGGCATATTGTCGGTGTCTTCCGAGGCCAATCTCGGTGCAAGCGCCGGCCCCCTCACCTTCAACGGCGGCACGCTGGAGAACACGGCTTCCTTCACGTCCACGCGCAATGTCACGCTGAATGGCGCCGGCACGTTCCTGACCGATGCCGATTTGATCATCGACGGCGTCGTTTCCGGCGGCGGCGCGCTGACCAAGGAAGGCGGCGCCACGCTGGTGCTGAACGGGGCCAACACCTACACCGGGCAGACGCTGGTTTCGAACGGCACGTTGCAAGCGGGCAATACCTCGGCATTCGGCAATCCCACCAACACCTTGCAGGTTACGTCCAGTGGCGTCGTCGATCTCGGCGGCTTCGATGTCAGCCAGTTTGTCGTTGACCTTTCCGGCAATGGAGAAATCCGCGGCGGCACGCTTCGTGACGTCTCAGCTTTTGCCCAGTCGGGCGGCACGATGGCGGCGACCGCCTACAGTATCGACTACGCGTTGGCCGGCGGCACCATGTCCGGCAGCATCATTGCCAGTAGCCGGTACGAACAGGACGACGGGCTGACTTCCGGCGCCGTGGCGACGACGCAATACAAGCTCACGGGCGGCACTCTGTCCGGTAGCACCGACACAGGCAAGTTCGAGCTGACGGGCAACGGCGCGGTGTCGGCTACCGGCCTCATCAATATCGACAACATCATTCCCGGCGGCGGGATGACGCAGAATGGCGCCAACACCGTCATGGCGGGCACCGTGGCAGGCCCGAGCGGGATCGGCAACGCGCCGCTCTATGCCCTGGTGGAAGGCACCATGGCGGGAAACGTGCATGCCGACGCCTACCAGCAGTCCGGCGGCCTGACCAGCGGCACGGTGATCGCGACGCAGTTCGTTTTCACCGGCGGCACGATGAACGGCAGCGCGACCGCCGGCACTTACGACCAGTCCGGCGGATTGACCCAAGGCGCGGTCACGGCCACGAAAGTCGAGCAGTCCGGCGGCACGATGGCCGGAACGGCCGATGCCGGCACCTATCAGCTCACCGGCGGCCTGATTTCCGGCATGGCGACGGCGGCGACCCTGTTCGACATGCAGGCCGGAACCGTCAGCGGCCACCTGACCGGGGCTGGGATGCTCGTCAAATCGGGTAATGACACCGTATTTCTGTCCGGCACCAACAATTATACCGGCGGCACGGTGGTGCAGGCTGGCACGCTGGTGGGAAATGTGGATTCCATCCGCGGCAACCTCAGCAACGACGCGGCTGTGGTGTTCGACCAGGCGGCCGACGCGCTCTTCGCGGGAACTATAACGGGCGGCGGCGGTATTGTGAAAAAGGGCGACGGTCGCCTGCTGCTCAGCGGACTGTCCTCGGCCTTCGCCGGCAGCACGACGGTCGAAGGCGGAGCGCTCTCCGTCAACGGCACGCTCGGCGGCACGCTCGACGTCCAGTCGGGCGGCAGGCTGATGGGATCTGGCACCGTGGGCACGACGTCGGTCGCCGGCACCGTCGCGCCGGGCAATTCGATCGGCACGCTGACCGTGGCGGGCGACATCACTCTGGGATCGGACTCGACCTACGAAGTGGAAGTCGAACCGGGCGGCACCGGCAGCGACCTGATCCGCGCGACGGGAAAGGCTTTCCTCAATGGCGGTAAAGTCGTGCATGTCGGCCAGGCCGGCACCTACGAGCCGAACGCCAGCTACACCATCCTGAAAGCCGACGCCGGCGTGAGCGGCACTTTCGGCGCGGTCACCTCCAGTTTCGCGTTCCTCGACCCAAAATTGTCTTACGACCCTACCAGCGTCTATCTCAGGCTCGTCCGTAACGACGTCGCCTTTGCATCTGCCGGCCAAACGCCGAACCAGCGCAACGTCGGCGGCGCCGTCGACCTGTTCGGCCCCGGCAATCCGATCTGGAACGCTGTCGTCTCGTTGAGTGCCACCCAATCCGAAAGCGCCTTCGACGGTCTGTCCGGCGAGATCCACGCCTCCGCCAGGACGGCGCTGCTTGAGGACAGCCGCTTCCTGCGCGATGCCGTCAACGAGCGCATCCGCGCCGCCTTCGCCGGCGTCGGCGCGGCGGCTTCGCCGGTGCTGGCCTATGGCGAGACGGATACGGATGGTGCCGCGACAGCGGCCTTCAGCCACGCGCTGGCGCCGGCCGATTCGGCAAGCGTGGCGGCATGGGGCTCGGTCTTCGGCTCCTGGGGCTCGACCGCCGGCGACGGCAATGCCGCCGGGCTCGACCGCTCCGCCGGCGGCTTCTTCACCGGCATCGACGGACTGGTGGCGGAAAACGTCCGCCTCGGCATCATGACCGGCTACAGCCATGCGAGCTTCGCCATCGACGGCCGCGCCTCTTCCGGCTCCAGCGACAGCTATCATCTGGGCCTCTATGGCGGCACTGAGATGGGCGCGCTCGGCCTGCGCTCGGGCCTCGCCTACAGCTGGCACGACATTTCGACGGCGCGCTCGGTCGCCTTCCCCGGCTTTGCCGACAGCCTGAGCGCCGACTACGACGCCGGCACCTTCCAGGCCTTCGGCGAGGCGGGCTATCGCATCGACACGGCGAGCGCCTCGTTCGAGCCGTTCGCCAACCTTGCCTATGTCAGCCTGCACACCGACGGCTTTGCCGAGAAAGGCGGTGCGGCGGCCCTCACCAGCGCCGGCCAGACCACGGACACCACCTTCACCACGCTGGGCATGCGCGCCTCGACCGGCTTCGACCTCGGCGGCATGACGGCGACGGCACGCGGCATGGTCGGCTGGCGGCATGCCTTCGGCGACACCACGCCGCTGGCCACACAAGCCTTCGCCTTTGCCAGTACAAACAGCTTCGACATCGCCGGCACCCCGATCGCAAAGGACGCCGCCGTGCTCGAAGCCGGGCTCGACTTCGCCATCTCCGACAACGCCACGCTCGGCCTCTCCTACACCGGACAGTTCGGCGCACACGCCACCGACAATGGCGCCAAGGCGGATTTCGATATCCGGTTCTGACGCCCCTCCCCCGACATCGCCCGCTTTCCGGGGTGATTTCAGGCAGCGCGCGAGACGGCCGGATCGGCCTGCTTTACACGGCGGCCAACCTGCTCGGCAATCTCCGGCAGCGGGCGCGGCCGCCCGAACAGGAAGCCCTGCGCTTCCGTGCAGCCTTCGGCCTGCAGGAAATCGATCTGCTCCTGGCGCTCGACCCCTTCCGCCAGGACCGCGATATTCAGACTGGAGGCGAGCAGGATGGTCGCCTTGACGATCGCCGTCGCGGCCTCGTCGGCCAGCAGCCCGTCGATGAAGGAACGGTCGATCTTGACCTTGTCGAAGGGGAACACCTGCAAGGTCGACAGCGACGAATAGCCGGTGCCGTAGTCGTCCATGGCGATGGTCACGCCAAGCGCCTTGAGCTGGCGGATGACGTGCAGCGTCCGCTCACGGTCCTCGATGATGCTGGCCTCGGTGATTTCGAGCTCCAGCCTGGAAGCCGGCAATCCCGTCGTCAGCAGCGTCTCGTGCACGATCTTCGGCAGGTCGGCTTGGGTCAGCTGGGCCGAAGCGATGTTGACGGCGACCCTGTAGGGTTTCTTCCAGCCGGCCACCTCCGCGCAGGCGGTCTTCAGCACCCATTCGCCGATCGGAATGATGAGGCCCGTTTCTTCGGCGATCGGAATAAACTCGGCAGGCGAAATGATGCCGCGCTGGCGATGATGCCAGCGCAGGAGCGCCTCGTAGCCGCTGACCCGGCCCGACCGAACGTCGAGCTGGGGCTGGTAGTAGAGTTCCAGTTCGTCGCGCTCGATGGCGTAGCGAAGCTCCATGGCCAGGGCGCTGCGCGCACGCCGGCCCTCGTCCATCGACGGCTCGTAGTAGCAGATCTTGTCGCCGAGCGAGCGCTTTGCCCGGTACATGGCAAGGTCGGCCGCTCCGATCAGTTCCTCGGCATCGCCGCAATCGCCCGATGACAGGTTGATGCCGACGCTGGCGCCGACGCTCAAGGTGCTGGCGTTACGCTCCAGTGGTTCCAGTACGCAGGCAACGAGGCGCAGCGCGAACTGATCGACTTCCGCCCTCTGCCTGACCTGCCGTTTGACGGCGATGAACTCGTCGCCGCCGACGCGGGCAATCATCTCGCCCTTGCCCATCAGCTGCGTGAAGCGCCGGGAAAGATCCTGCAGCAGGAAGTCACCGGTGTGGTGCCCGTGGACGTCGTTGACCTCCTTGAAACGGTCGAGGTCGAGAACGAGCACGGCCGTTTGCAGGCCGCCGGCGCGATCCTGCTCCAGGATGGCGGGCAGATTGGCCGACAGGAAGGCACGGTTGGGCAAGCCGGTCAGCGCATCATGAAGAGCGGCGTGGCGAAAGCCATCGATGAGCTCGCGCTGCGAGCGCGCGTCCACGCTGTAGAGCGCAAGGCCGGCGATGATCGCCATCGCGGCCAGCACGAGCACGGCGAGAAACTCGCTCGACATCGTGCGCGGCTCCACGAACACGGACGGATCAGGCATCAGGGTCGCGGCTCCCATGGCCGTGAAATGCATGGTGCAGATGGCCAGCACGAGCAGGCCCATCGCCAGCGGCCGGCTGAACCGGAACCTGTGCCGGGCGAGGATATGGGTCGTCGCCGTTCCGAAGGAGAACGCGAACAGCACCGAGGCGGCGACAAGCGACCAATCCCATTCGATGCGGCCCGCCACTTCCAACCCGGCCATGCCGGTGAAATGCATGGCCACGATGCCGAGGCCGATGACCACGCCCCCACATTCTCCCGGCACACCCTTGGTCCGGCTGGTGGCGATAAACAAACCGCCGGCGCTGAAGACGATGGCGATCAGCAGCGACGCAATGGTCAGCACCGGATCGAAGGCATGGTCCATCGGCAGCCGGAAGCCCAGCATCGCGACGAAATGCGTCGTCCAGATCGCCGCGCCGCAGGCCATGGCCGACAGCAGGATCCACGAGAGGCGCGCGTCACTGGAGAGCCGCCCCGCCCGGTCGAACAGGCGAATGGTCATGACCGCGCTTGCGACACACACGATGGCGGCGACCACGACGAACGAATAGTCATGCTCGTAGGCAAGACATGAAACGACTTTGAACAAAGCCCGCCCCTTCTGCACCAAACCCGTGCGAAGGATGGGCTCGAAATATCAAAGGAATCCCTAATTCACCTATCGAAAATGGAAATCCTGCCCATACGATGAAGTTCTTCGCTCGCGTCAGCTCGCAAAATATCGATGTAAGCTTGCCTTTACTTAATGCTTTAAACACCCACTTTACGATCGATACGCGGGCCGCCAGTGCTTCACCTTGAAACCTGGTGCCACCATCGCTTCACCGCCGCTATGTCCGCGTCGACAAGATCGACATCCGGAGCGAAGGCCAGCCATGCCTGTCGGTGCCGGGCCGATACCGTCGTCAAGGTCGGCGTTCCGGTTGCGACTGCGGCTGCAAAGGCCGGGAACAACCCCTCGCCGACAGCTTCCAGCTGGCCGAACTTGCTGAGCACGACGAGGTCGCAGCCGCGCATGTCGCTGAGCACAGCCGCGCAGGCAAGCTCCACCCCTCGCGCATCGAGGTGGCAAGAGGTGCCGGCCGGCGCGGCGTCCAGGTGATCGAATAGGCTTCTCCGATGCCAAGCGTGCGCAACAGCCCGGCGCTACAGGTGCTGTCCGGCAGGGGCGGCGCTTCGGCAAGCGCTCCGGCCACCTTGACACCTTCGGCCTTCAGATCAGCCGCGACGGCCGCAAACAGCCGCTGGATGGTTTCGCTGTCGGCGCCGCCGACAAAGGCTATGCGTCCGGCCATCGTTGTGTTTCGCATGGTTCGACGGGCAGCATGATCCGCATCGGCACCCCGATCAAGGAGCGCTCCTGCGTGCGGCCTGTCCTGCCGCCCGTTCAGACGAACATCATCACCACAATGGCACCGATGACGACCAGCACAAGACCGGCGATGAGCATCGGCAGGAGGGTGCTGTCTTCATTCTTCTCGGCCATCGCCGTTCCCCGAAACAGGTTCGATGCGCCAGTATCATCATAAAAGATATATTTTCAATGTGACATTTAGTGCGTCTACCGACTCAAGGCCGAATGGCGGCTGCCAGCCGCACCCTCAGTCCATCATCGCCCGCGACGGGCACGGCACGCCAGCGGCTTCGCCGCACCTGGCCGATGCGGACTGGCGTGGTCCCAACCGGTCGGAATGATCGACGAGTTCGGCGAAGGCGGCGGCAAAGCCGCACACGAGCAACAAGACAAACAGCAAACGTGACAGTGGCAACGCGGTGTCCCGACCGGTCTGGCCCCCGCCACCCGTCTCCCTCAGTCAGCATGACGATCGAGGTTTTACGATGACTTAAGGGCGTCGTTAACCTTTGTTCCGCCGAGGCTGCGCGGCGAGTCGCGGCGCGTTTCCTTTGCAGGCGGCTCGCGCCCATGCTACCTGCCCACCATCTTGCCAGGAAGACAGCGACCGCCGGGGACCATGAGCAGCAACAGCAGCCGCTTCGCCTTCGTTTCGTCCGACGTTCCGGATGCGCGCGCCGCCC
This sequence comes from Ollibium composti, assembly GCF_004801285.1. Classification (GTDB taxonomy): domain Bacteria; phylum Pseudomonadota; class Alphaproteobacteria; order Rhizobiales; family Rhizobiaceae; genus Mesorhizobium; species Mesorhizobium composti. The sequence goes on along the minus strand of NZ_SSNY01000003.1, from coordinate 268,237 downwards.
GCGACGCGCTGGCCGCCCGCTATGGCGAGGCCCCGGTGGAGGAGGCCGAAATCATCGTCGCCCTCGGCGGCGACGGCTTCCTCCTGCAAACGCTGCGCGAGACGATGAGCAGCGGCCGGAAAGTGTACGGGATGAACCGTGGCACGATCGGTTTCCTGATGAACGAGTATCGCGTCGGCGGCCTGCCCGAGCGCATCGCAGCCGCCCTGCCCGAGACGATCCGCCCGCTGGAGATGGAGGCGGTGACGCAGGACGGCGAAACCGTATCGGCGCTGGCCATCAACGAGGTGGCGCTGTGGCGTCAATCCTACCAGACGGCGAAGATCCGCATAACCGTCGACGACCATGTGCGGCTGGAAGAGTTATCCTGCGACGGCGTGATGGTGGCGACGCCCGCCGGCTCGACCGCCTACAACCTTTCCGCCCACGGCCCGATCCTGCCGCTGGATGCACCGCTGCTGGCACTGACGCCGGTCAGCCCCTTCAGGCCGCGCAACTGGCGCGGCGCGTTGCTCTCCAACCGCTCGACGGTGCGTTTCGATATCCTCGAGCCCGGCAAGCGCCCGGTGAACGCAGCAGCCGACCACACCGAGGTCAAGGCGGCGGCGGCGGTGACCGTGCGCGAATCGCCGACGAAGACGGCGACATTGCTGTTCGATCCCAGCCACTCGTGGAACGAGCGCATCCTGAGCGAACAGTTCCGCTACTGATTCCAGCGGCACATTAACGTTGATGGTTAAGGTTAGGTTACGGCAAGCAGCTTCATTACAGCCGTTTAAGTTGACAAACCGCGGACTTGCGCCTATCGCGATGCAACATGACGCAGGCGCGAGGCGCCCGCCGCGACGCAAACCGCCGCGCTTCCCCGAAAAGCCAAAGACAGCAGATTTTGTCCTCAGACAGCCAGACCGCTCAAGAAGCGTTGCATTTTTCGGACCTCGGCCTATCGCCGAAGGTGCTTTCGGCAGTCACCGATGCCGGCTACTCGCAGCCGACGCCGATTCAGGCCGGCGCCATCCCGCACGCCTTGCAGGGCAAGGACGTGCTGGGCATCGCCCAGACGGGCACCGGCAAGACCGCCGCCTTCGTGCTGCCGATGATCACCCGGCTGGAAAAAGGCCGCGCGCGGGCACGCATGCCGCGCACCCTCATCCTCGAACCGACGCGCGAACTTGCCGCTCAGGTGGAAGAGAACTTCACCCGTTACGGCAAGAACCATAAGCTCAACGTCGCGCTGCTGATCGGCGGCGTTTCCTTCGACGACCAGGAGCGCAAGCTGGAGCGCGGCGCCGACGTTCTGATCGCCACGCCCGGCCGCCTGCTCGATCATTTCGAGCGCGGCAAGCTGCTGCTCACCGGCGTCGACATCCTCGTCATCGACGAGGCCGACCGCATGCTCGACATGGGCTTCATCCCCGACATCGAGCGCATCTGCAAGCTCATCCCCTTCACCCGCCAGACGCTGTTCTTCTCGGCCACCATGCCGCCGGAAATCACCAAGCTGACCGAGCAGTTCCTGCACGCGCCGGTGCGCGTGGAAGTGGCGCGGGCCGCCTCCACCGCTTCCACCGTGACGCAGCGGCTGGTCAAGTCCGGCTCCAAGCCGTGGGACAAGCGCGAGGTGCTGCGCAAGCTGATCCGCGAGGAAGAAGACGGCCTCAAGAACGCGATCATCTTCTGCAACCGCAAGGTCGAGGTCTCGGAGCTGTTCCGCTCGCTGGTCAAGCACGACTTCAATGCCGGCGCACTGCATGGCGACATGGACCAGCGCGCCCGCATGACGATGCTGGCCAATTTCCGCGACGGCAAGCTGAAGTTGCTGGTCGCCTCCGACGTCGCCGCGCGCGGCCTCGACATTCCCGACGTCAGCCACGTCTTCAACTACGACGTTCCGATCCATTCGGAAGACTATGTCCACCGCATCGGCCGTACCGGCCGAGCCGGCCGGTCGGGCAAGTCCTTCACCATCGCCACCAAAAGCGACACCAAATACATCGACGCCATCGAGAAGCTGATCGGGCAGCAGATCGAATGGCACGACGGCGATCTTTCGACCGTGCCGGCCAGCGACAGCGAGGACGACGCCCCGCGCCGTGGCCGTGGTGCTCCGCGCCGGGCCGGTCGCAAGGACGGCGAGCGCGATGGCCGCCGTGAACGTGGCAAGCGTGGCAGCAAGCCCGCCGCCGCGGAGGAAGCCGAGGCTGTTTCGGCCGAACCGGCAGCCGACGCCGGCCGCAGCGAGCGCAAGCAGGCCATCCGCGCCGACAACGCGGAGCGCAGTGCCGGGCACAAAGGCGAACGCGGTCAGAAATCCGGGGACACTGACCGGCCGGGCCGCAACCGCCCTGCCCGTCGCGACGAGGACGACGACAAGACAGTCGGCTTCGGCGACGACGTGCCGGCCTTCATGAAGATCGCCGTCAAGGTCTGACCTTCACCCACCGGTTTCGCGGACATCTACGTTCCGCGCATGAAAAAGGCCCGCGAAGGGCCTTTTTCTATTCTCAACGGCGCCGCTCTGGTCAGGTGAGCGGCGAAAGCTGGATCTCGACCCGGCGGTTGAGTGCGCGGCCCTCGGCATTGCCGTTGGAGGCGATTGGCCGCGTCTCGCCAAAACCGGTGACGGCGAAGCGGCGCGAATCCACGCCCTGCGCGGACAGGTAATTGGCGACCGACAAAGCGCGGCGCTGCGACAGGTCGAAATTGTGCTGGTCGGAGCCGGTCGAGTCGGTATGGCCGAAGACGTCGATGACGGTCTGGTTGTACTTCTTCAGCACCAGCGCCACCGAATTGAGCACCGAATAGAACTGCGGCTTCACCGCATCCTGGTCCGTGCCGAAGGTGATGTCGGAGGGCATGTTGAGGATGATCTGGTTGCCGGTGCGGGTGACGCTGACGCCGGTACCTTGCAACTGCGCGCGCAGCGCATTTTCGTTCTGGTCCATGACGGAACCAACGGCACCGCCGGCCAGCGCGCCGATGCCGGCGCCGATCAGCGCGTTACGGCGGTCGTTACCGCCGGCCAGCGTGCCGAGCGCAGCGCCCGCGAGACCTCCGATCACGGCGCCGCCGGCGGTGTTGGACACCTTCTGCTCGCCGGTATAGGGGTCGGTGGTGCATGCGGCGACCAGGAATGACGTCGCCATCACGGCGAGCACGGCCTTTTTCATGGAATTCCCTCTCAAATCGCGGCGCGAGCGCGCCGTCACCCTTCCGGCCGACTTGTAACACGAAATGCGGCGAAAAACGGAGCCGCCGGTGGCCGTGATCCACGGCTTTCAGCCCGTATCTGTCTTCAGATGCAGCAATTACCAGAGATTCTTGCCATCGATCGTCACTGTCTCGACCGCGTCGAGGTCGAAATCATCAAACAGGCGCGCATTCACGGCGATGCGCATGTTGTCGAAATTCGGCTCGCCCGTACTCCAGTCGGGCGATTCGGTGAAGGTCGTGCAGCCGCAGGTCGGGCAGAAATTGTGCTTCACGGTCATCGATTGCCAGCGGTACGTGGCGCTCGACCGCTGCGGCGCGATCCTGACTTCATCGGGACTGTAGTAGGCCCAGAGCGCGCCCTTCTTCGAACAGATCGAATAGGTGCAGCGGGTCACGCTGACAGGCGCCTGCGTCACTTCAAAAACCGTCGCCTTGCAATGGCAGCTTCCCTTGAGCGGCATAACCGTTCTCCCTGGCTGAAGACGGGCATGCGATCATAGGACCTTGCCACTGGCAACCGGCGCCTGTCAGGAGATAGTCCGGATCAACGGGCGCTCAGTATGAGCGTGGCGGCACGAAAAGACAGATGGTGTGGCCGGCATCGATACCCGAGCGATGGGCGCACCAGTGGAACTGTCCGTCGGGACTGTCCTTGACGCGCCTGTCGGTCATCGGCACGACCTCGCCGGTATCGGCGATGACGTAACCCTCCGGGCGCTCCAGAACCTCGCCGGTATGGGTGGCCCGACAGTCGTAATTCGCACAGCAGGCGAACGGATAGGACCAGCCTAGGGGCTTGGCGGGTGTCGGCGCGGCGTCATGGGCGAAAGCCGGCAACACAAAAAGTGCAAGGACCCCGGCAGCCGGCAGGGAACACAGAAGTCGGCCCGCCGACGGAACGGCTCGGGCCGAACATTGGGTGGCAGCAGACATCGTCGTTTCCTTTCGAACGAGCGGCTTTTCCAAGCCCACCCGTGCGGGAAACGTGCCTTGCCCTGTACCGGTTCCTGCCGACGCCCCTGCCCCGGTCCGCGCCGGCCCGTTTTGGCCGAGGTCGTTGAGCGATGGCAATCGCCCCGAATGGGCCGCTGCGATGCGGAATGCCGGGGATCGGCAGGGCGCAGAGCCGCCACGGCCGGATCGCGGTCAATAAAGTGTTACCGTGCAAAAAGGCGACGGAATTCGCTCCCGTCGCCGGATGTCCAGGATCAGTCGATGTCGGCGACCGGCTCGCCCGATCCGCCTTCGATGCGGTGCGACAGCGAGGCTTCCATGAAGTCGTCGAGATCGCCGTCGAGCACGTCCGACGGGCTGGTCGATTCGACCCCGGTGCGCAGGTCCTTCACCAACTGATAGGGCTGGAGCACGTAGGAGCGGATCTGATGGCCCCAGCCGATATCGCTCTTGGAGGCCTCGGTCGCATTGGCGGCCGCCTCGCGCTTCTTCAGCTCTTCCTCGTAGAGGCGCGAGCGCAGCATTTCCCACGCCTTGGCGCGGTTCTTGTGCTGCGAGCGCTCGGCCTGGCAGGCGACCGCGATGCCGGTCGCCAGATGCGTGATGCGCACGGCCGAATCGGTGGTGTTGACGTGCTGTCCGCCTGAGCCCGACGACCGGTAGGTATCGATGCGGACGTCCGATTCCGAGACGTCGATCTGGATCGAATCGTCGATGACGGGATAGACCCAGGCCGAAGCGAAGGACGTATGGCGGCGCGCATTGGAATCGTAGGGCGAGATGCGCACGAGCCGGTGCACGCCCGATTCCGTCTTCAGCCAGCCATAGGCGTTGTGGCCCTTGATAAGCACGGTGGCCGACTTGATGCCGGCCTCCTCGCCGTCATGGACTTCCAGCACCTCGACCTTGAAGCGGCGGCGCTCGGCCCAGCGCGTATACATGCGCAGGAGCATCGAGGCCCAGTCCTGGCTCTCGGTGCCGCCGGCGCCGGCGTGGATTTCCAGATAGGTGTCGTTGGCGTCGGCCTCGCCCGACAGAAGCGTTTCGATCTGGCGCGCCTTGACCTCGCCCTGCATGGAGCGCAGCGCGGCCTCGGCCTCGGCGACGACGCTCTCGTCGCCCTCTTCCTCGCCAAGCTCGATCAGACCGATATTGTCTTCGAGCGCCCGCGTCAGGCTGTTGACGGCGCCGATGCCCTCATCGAGGCTCTGGCGCTCGCGCATCAGCTTCTGCGCCTCGGCGGGATCGTTCCAGAGGCTGGAATCCTCGGCGCGGACGTTCAGGTACTCAAGCCTCTTTACAGCCTGATCCCAGTCAAAGATGCCTCCTCAGCAGGGTTATGGCCTGCCTGATTTCGTCGACGATGTTCTGCGTTTCCGCGCGCACGATGCTGTCCCGATGCAAGAGTTCGACTGGTCGGCGCGATACATAGGCAGCGCGCCGGAGTGTGTAAAGGAAAATGGGCCGGCAAAGCGGGCCCCGACGGATCCGAGCGGCTCGCACGCCGCTCGGGAAAGCGTCAGTACAGGCCGCCGCCACCCGATTCGATGGCTTGGGCCGCGCCCGGCGACAGATTCCCGCCCGGGCCGTTGGAGCCGTCGGTGCCCATGCCGATCACCCAATAGCTGTCGGCCGGGCCGGTTCCGGGCTTGAAGGCCTCGATGAAGGCGCCCGGATCGCCGGGATTGGCGCGCATGCCGGTCTTGCGGTTGATGGCGATCAGCTTCATGCCTTCCGGAACCTTGAAGTCGATCTTCGGCTGGCCGACCAGATAGGTCTTCATGAAATCCTTGAAGACCGGAGCGGCCAGGCCGCCGCCGGTGGCGCCATGGCCCAGGCCCTTGGGCGTGTCATAGCCCATGTAGAGGCCGACGACGATGTTGGGCGTAAAGCCGATGAACCAGGCGTCCTTCTCGTCGTTGGTGGTGCCGGTCTTGCCGGCGATCGGATAGCCGAGCTCCGAAATGGTAACGGCCGTGCCGCGCTGGACGACGCCCTCCATCATCGAGGTGATCTGATAGGCCGTCATCGGATCGAGCACCTGTTCGGAATTGTCGATCAGCTCCGGCTCCGGCTGGTTCTTCCATTCGGTGGCGTTGCAGCCTTCGCAATTGCGATCGTCCTGCTTGTAGACGGTCTTGCCGTAGCGGTCCTGGATGCGGTCGATTAGCGACGGCTTGATCGACTTGCCGCCGTTGGCCATGATCGAATAGGCCGAGACCATGCGCATGACCGTGGTTTCGCCGGCGCCCAGGGCCATCGGCAGGTAGGGCGCCAGATGGTCGTAGACGCCGAAGCGCTCGGCATATTCGGCCACCAGCTTCATGCCCATGTCGTTGGCGAGGCGCACCGTCATCAGGTTGCGCGAGCGCTCGATGCCGGAGCGCAGCGTGGCGGGACCGGCAGTGCGGCCGTCATAGTTCTTCGGCGTCCAGGTGGTGTTGCCCGTCGTGATGGTAATCGGGCCGTCCATGATGACGGAGGCCGGCGTGTAGCCGTTGTCCAGCGCGGCCGAATAGACGATCGGCTTGAAGGAGGAGCCGGGCTGGCGCATCGCCTGGGTGGCGCGGTTGAACTCCGAGGCGGCATAGGAGAAGCCGCCGACCATAGCGAGCACGCGGCCCGTATGCGGGTCCATGGCGACCAGGCCGCCCTCCACTTCCGGCACCTGCCGAAGCAGATAGCCGTCGCCGTCTTCCTTCTTCTCGACGAAGACGACATCGCCGGCCTTCAGCACGTCGGCGGGCGACTTGGCCTTCACGGTCTTGCCGTCCTTCTTGTAGCGCATCGCCCAGCTCATGTCGGCCTTGGCGACAGTGCCCTCGACCCGTTCGTCGACCAGTGCGCCGGAATCCTGGCGTGCAGGCTGGAGGCCGACGGTGAGCCCCTTGTCGGAACTGTCGAGGACGACGGCGAGCGACCATTCTGGCACGTCGCTCAGCCCTTTGACCTCGCTCAGCGGCTTGCCCCAATCGCCGGAGACGTCGATGGTGGTGACGGGGCCGCGATAGCCGCGCAGCGTGTCGTATTTGATCAGGCCGCGCTGCATGACCTTGCGGGCAAGGCGCTGAAGCTTGGGTTCCAGCGTGGTGCGCACCGAAAGGCCGCCCTCGTAGAGCGCGTTCTCGCCGTAGCGGGCGATGATCTGGCGGCGCACTTCCTCGGTGAAATATTCACCGGCGAACAGATAGGTGCCGTTGCGGCGCGGCTTGACGCCGAGCGGCTCGGCCTTGGCCTTGGCACCCTCTTCGCGGGTCACGTAACCGTTGTCGACCATCTGGTCGATCACCCAGTTGCGGCGCTCGATGGCACGGTCGGTGTGCTTGTAGGGATGATAGTTGGACGGCCCCTTCGGCAGCGCGGCCAGGTAGGCGACTTCCGAAATCGTCAGTTCGTTGACCGACTTGTCGAAGTAGGTGAGCGCGGCACCCGCGATGCCATAGGCGCCAAGGCCGAAATAGATCTCGTTGAGGTAGAGTTCGAGGATGCGGTCCTTCGGATAGGCCTGCTCGATGCGGAAGGACAGGATCGCTTCCTTGATCTTGCGGTCTATCGTCTGCTCGTTGGTCAACAGGAAGTTCTTGGCCACCTGCTGGGTAATGGTGGAGCCGCCCTGCGTCGGGCCGCCGGTGACGTAGCGCAGCGCGGCGCGGCCGAGGCCGGTGATGTCGATGCCGGGATGATTGTAGAAATTCTTGTCCTCGGCCGACAGGAAAGCAGCCTTGACGCGATCGGGAATGGCCTGGATCGGCAGATAAAGGCGGCGCTCGCGCGCATATTCGGCCATCAGCGCGCCGTCGGCGGCATGGAAGCGCGTCGTCACCGGCGGCTCGTACTTGGCCAGCACTTCATAATCCGGCAGGTCCTTGGCCAGATGGCCGACATAGACCGCCACCGCCGCCGCGACGAGCAGCCCGAGCGTCGTCGCGACGCCGAAGAAATAGCCGATGAGCCGAATCATGCCCGCTCCAGTCCGTGGTCGGGAATTGTCCTAGACGCAACGCGGGGCAGCGCAAGCTTCCCGATCACTCCCGATCCGTAATCAGAACCCCATGTCGCCACGATGTGGGCAAAATGCGGCAAGGGTTGATTTCCGTTCCGGACGCCCCGAATAAAAACGACCGGTGTTGTCGTCACGCAACGCCCGTCCCGGTTGTGGCGAGGACCGCGGCGCATGCTCACCCGCCCGTCTGCAGCCGGGCCTGCGCGAACAGGCCGACGGCCTTGACGATGCTGTCGGCGGCCTTGTCGCGCCAGTCCGAAGACAGGAGTTGCGCCTCGTCCTTGGCGTTGGAGAGGTAGCCGAGTTCGACCAGAACGGACGGCACGTCCGGCGCTTTCAGCACCCGGAAGCCGGCTTCGCGATGCGGATTGTTGATGAGGCCGACAGTCGTGGAAAGCTGCCCGACGAGCGTGCGGGCGAAGCGCAGCGAGAAGGAGTGCGTTTCGCGCCGGATAAGATCGATGAGGATGTCGGTCACCTCGGGATCGTCACCCTTGATCTCCATGCCGGCGAAACGGTCGGACAGGTTCTCGCGGTCGGCCAACGCCTGCGCCTCGGCGTCCGTGGCCTTGTCGGACACGGTGTAGACGGTGGCACCGCGCAGGCTCTTCACCGAAATCGTGTCGGCATGGATCGAGATGAACAGGTCCGCCTCGTGCTGGCGGGCGATCGCCACGCGCTCGTCCAGCCGCAGAAAAACATCGCTGTCGCGGGTCAAGAACACATCGTAAGGGCCGGCCGCGGCGAGCTTGTCGCGCAAGAGCCTGGCAAAGGCCAGCGTCACATCCTTCTCGACCGCGCCGGTGACGCCTTCGGCGCCACCGTCGACGCCACCATGGCCGGCATCGACGACGACGGTGAAGCGGTGGGAAGGGGCCGAGACCGGGCCGGTGCCGACGCGCTGGCCCTTGGTTGCAGCGGTAGAGCCGGTCGACAAGGCCTGATCGGCAAGCGCCGCCTCGAACTCACGCGCCGAGGCCGCCTTGAGGTCGATGGCGATGCGCCAGCCGGCGCCCTCCTCGTTCTTCAGCACGTCCAGCTTGTCGACAAGGAACGGTCCCTTGCCCGTCAACACAAGGCGGGCGGTGCCGTCATCCAGCCGGCCGCAACGCACGTTGCGAACGAGCCCTCTTGCTTTCAGGTCGTGGGCATCGATGGCAAGGCGCGTATCGGGCAGGTCGAGCACCAGCCGGTTCGGCCCGCGCAGCAGGAACCATTTCGGTTGCGGCTGGCGGTCGACATCGACCACGACGCGGATTTTTTCCGCGTCGCCGGCCATCTTGTAGCCGGTTGCGACCGTCGGCGCCGTCTCGGCCGCCTGAACGACGGTCGGCGCACAAAGACAGGCCAGGATGACGGCCACCGCGACCGTCAAGGCACGGACGGCAGCGCCGAAACCGTCTTTGCCGTCAAGGCAGACGCGCCCGGCAAAGCGGGCGATCCCCTTGTGTGCTGTCGCTTTGGACCCCATCTTCATTCCAGTCGCTTCCGGTTGGCGCGCCGCGTGCGGCGATTGCAGGACTTTGCCGTTCAGGCCGCGAACTCGATTAACGATTGGTATCCAGAGAAGGTTAACCAAGCCTTTTCGGCACCGGATTCGGTCACGCAAGAGCCAATTTGCCGGCGTGGAAATCGGGGTTGCCTTCGCTCCTGCCAAATCATAAAAGCGACGTTGGATCACTGCAATCCAGGAACCGCCTTCCGCGCAGCTTTCGGCTGGGTATCGCACAAAGGGCAGTTCCTTCGCACGGGCGACCGGACGACAGGCAAGGGTGATCGCATCGATTTTCGCAGGCGTGCGCCCGTGGCGGGGGAATCGCCTGCGGTGAAGAAAACGGCCAGGGCCCTGCCCGCGCCGGCTCCCGCAAGGAGCAACAAGCTGGTCCGGATCGTCCGGGCTTTGGTTCAAAGAGGTCCGCTTGGTCACGATGGCTTCAGGCGCAACCATGCAAAGGTCCGCAATCAACCGCGCTGTAGTGGCGGCGGGCGGCACCGGCATTGCGCTCCAGCCTCGCAGGGCGGACGTTCAATCATCCGGCACAGACACCGTACAAACCGCACGGCGGCGGGTCTTTCCCTCCGCGTCGCGGCTGCGTGTGGCCGGCAGGAAACACGATAATGCCCAACAAAATGCTGATAGATGCCTCCCACCCGGAGGAAACACGCGTCGTTGTCGTTCGCGGTAACCGCATCGAAGAATTCGATTTCGAATCCCAGGACAAGAAACAGCTCAAAGGAAACATCTACCTCGCCCGCGTGACGCGGGTGGAACCTTCCCTGCAAGCTGCGTTCGTCGAATATGGCGGGAACCGGCACGGCTTCCTCGCCTTCAGTGAAATCCATCCCGACTATTACCAGATCCCGGTCGCCGACCGTCAGGCGCTGCTGCGCGCCGAAGCGCAGGAAGCCGAAGACGAGGACAACGACGAGAACGGCGAGAGCGAGGAGCGGCACGACCGCAATCGCGGCCGGCGCGGACGCCGGCGCGGCCGCAACCGCCACAATGGCGAGGCCCGTCATGCCGCCGAGGGCGACGACAGCGCGCCCGCCGAAAACGGCGCCGGCGATCATGACACCTCGGGCGAAGACGGCGCGGTCGAGGTCGATAACGCGGCAGAGACAAGCGATGCCGGCGAGGAAACCGTCGAGGTTTCGGAAACGGCGGTCCTCGACGAGGAAACCAATACCACCATCGCGGCGGCCGCCGATGCGCATGTGATCTCGGAAGAGGTCGCGACCGAGGAAGCGCCGGAAAGCACGGAAGATCGCGGCACGGTCGAGGAAGTGCACCACGACGCCCACGGTGACGATCATGAGGTCGAGTCGGTCGGCGCCGAGGACGCGCTGGAGGAAGTGCGCAACCGCCGCAAGCCGGTGCGCCGGCAATACAAGATCCAGGAAGTCATCAAGCGCCGCCAGATCCTGCTGGTGCAGGTGGTCAAGGAAGAGCGCGGCAACAAGGGCGCGGCGCTTACCACCTATCTGTCGCTGGCCGGCCGCTATTCGGTGCTGATGCCGAACACCGCGCGCGGCGGCGGCATCTCGCGCAAGATCACCAACGTGCAGGACCGCAAGCGGCTGAAGGAAGTGGTCGCCGACCTGGAGGTGCCGCAGGGCATGGGCGTCATCCTCCGCACCGCCGGCGAGAGCCGCACCAAGGCCGAGATCAAGCGCGACTACGAATACCTGATGCGGCTGTGGGAGAACGTCCGCAGCCTGACGCTGGAATCGACGGCCCCTGCCCTCGTCTACGAGGAAGGTTCGCTGATCAAGCGTTCGGTGCGCGACCTCTACAACAAGGACATCGACGAAATCCTGGTCTCCGGCGAGGAAGGCTATCGCGAGGCCAAGGACTTCATGCGCATGCTGATGCCCAGCCATGCCAAGATGGTCCAGCCTTATCGCGACACCACGCCGATCTTCGCGCGCGCCGGCATCGAGGCGCAGCTCGACAAGATGGTGCAGCCGCAGGTGACGCTGAAGTCCGGCGGCTACCTCATCATCAACCAGACCGAAGCGCTCGTCGCCATCGACGTCAATTCGGGCCGCTCCACCAAGGAGCACAACATCGAGGACACCGCACTCCAGACCAACCTGGAAGCGGCCGAGGAAGCGGCGCGCCAGCTTCGCCTGCGCGACCTTGCGGGCCTGATCGTCATCGACTTCATCGACATGGAGGAGAACCGCAACAACCGTGCGGTCGAAAAGAAGCTCAAGGATTGCCTGAAGAACGACCGTGCCCGCATCCAGGTCGGCCGCATCTCGCATTTCGGCCTGATGGAGATGAGCCGCCAGCGCATCCGCGCCTCGGTGCTGGAATCGACCATGAAGCCCTGCCCGCATTGCGGCGGCACCGGTCATGTGCGTTCCGATTCCTCCACGGCGCTGCTGGTGGTCCGCGCCATCGAGGAATTCCTGCTCAAGGATTCGCGCAGCCACATCACCGTCAAGACGCCTGTGGCCACCGCGCTCTACGTGCTCAACCACAAGCGCTCGACGCTGGTTGACCTCGAGCAGCGCTTCGGCCTGACGATCACCATCGAGGCGGACGATACGGTCGGCGTGCAGCACTACCTGATCGTGCGCGGCGCACTGGCCGAAAAGCCGGAAGGCTTTGTGGAGAACAAGGTGCCGCAGCCGGCTCTCGTCGAGGAAGAGCCGGAAGACGATATCGTCATCGAGGCCGAGGACGAGGCGGAAGACGAACAGCCGCGCCAGCAGGCCGACACTCAGCATGGTCATGACGGCGAGAGCGGCGACGGCCAGCGCAAGCGCAAGCGTCGCCGGCGTCGGCGCGGCGGGCGCGACCGCGAGCAAGGCGCTGCCCAGCAGGACGAGGCTGTCGCGGCAGCGCATGACGGCGAAGCCGAGTCGACAGAGACCAGCGCCGACAGCGAAGCGGGCGAGGCCACCGTCGCCGCCGAGGCATCCGCTGCCGAGGAGGCCGAAGGCAAGAAGCGCCGGCGCGGCAAGCGCGGTGGCAAACGCAACCGCCGCGAGGACTCCGACGAAGCGGTCGCTTCCACGGACGAAACCGCAGCCAAGACGACGGAGGCCCCCGAAGTCGCCGAGACCGTCAGCGCCGAGGTCGCACAGCCGGCAGCGGTCGAGGAAGCAGCGCCAGTTGCCGAGGTGACGGAGGAAGCCAAGCCGAAGAAGCCGCGCCGCAGCACCCGCGCCAAGAAATCGGACGCCGCCCCGGCAGAAACCGAAGCGGCCAGCGAACCGTTGGCGACAGCCGTAGAGGCAACTCCCCCGGTCCAGGATAAGCCCGCCGAAGACAAGCCCAAGGTCCGGTCATCGCGTCGCAAGCCGGCAGCAGCCGAAGTTGCGGCCGTGCCGGTCGTGGTCTCGTCAACGCCTGCCAGCGAAGATGCTGCGGCCGTCGAAGACAAACCGGCAGAAGACAAGCCGAAGCGCGCCGGCTGGTGGCAGCGCAAAAGCTTCTTCTAAGCTTTTCAGCCTGTTGCCTTGATCGGCTGACAAAAAGAATCCCGCGCCGCATGACCATCGGCGCGGGATTTTTCTTTGGATCCGTCAGGACGAAGCGGCGGCAACTTATGTCGCCGCCTCGCGCAGTCCGGGTCAGTGGTGGGCGTGACGTTCCGCCGAGACCTCGCCTTCGGTGAAGCTCTGGACCATGGGCATCAGCTGCCATATCGCCGACAGTCCGATGATGACATAAGCGATGCGGGCAGCCGCGTCGCCGGCGCCGCCTGACAGGGCACCGAGGACATCGTAGCCGGCAAGGCCGACCGACAGCCAGTTCAGGCCGCCGATGATGGTCAGGATGAGAGTAATCTGGTTGATCGCGCGCATGTTCGCCTCCGCGAATTCGTTTACCTGCATTGAAAAGTAAGTCCTTTTCAGCGCATTGCCACGACAGTCGCGCAATTGTGAAAGACGTTAACGGTCCGCGACGAGACGCAAGCCGGACGGACCGGCGGCGTCTCAGCCGAGCCAGCGTTCGATGCGGTTCATCGCCTCGGCCATCTCGTCGGTCCGGCCGGCATAGGAAAAGCGCATGGTGCGATGGCCGCGCTGCGGATCGAAGTCGCGGCCGGGCGTGGCGGCGACATGCGCCTCGGCCAGCATACGGCGGGCGAATCCCATGCTGTCGTTGGTCAGGCGCGTGACGTCGCAGAAAGCATAGAAGGCGCCGTCCATGGGCGCGGCCAGCGCAAAACCCAGTTCCGGCAGGCGCCGGGCCAACAGCTCACGGTTTGCCGCATAGCGGGCCTTCACTGCCTCCAGTTCCGCCGTCGCGCCGAAGGCTTCGACGGCCGCGACCTGCGACAGTTCGGGCGCCGAAATGTAGAGGCTCTGGGAAATCCGCTCGACGGGCCGCACCAGGGTTTCCGGCAGCACCATCCAGCCGATGCGCCAGCCGGTCATGCAGTAGTATTTCGAGAAGGAATTGATGACCGTCACGTCCTTGCTGTAGGCGAGCGCGGTGGTATCCGGCGCGCCATAGGCGAGACGGTGGTAGATCTCGTCGGAAATGACGGCGATGCCGAGCCTCTGCGCCGTCTCCACCAGCGTCTTCAATTCGTCGGGCGGAACGACGGCGCCGGTCGGGTTGGCGGGACTGGCGAACAGCACGCCGGCAAGCGGCCTTTCTCGGTGCGCGGCCTCCAGATGGCCGGCATGTAGCCACGCCTCCCCTTCCAGTTCGATCTCGACCACCTCGATGCCGAGTGCGGTCATAATGTTGCGGTAGGCCGGGTAGCCGGGGGCCGCGATGGCGACACGGTCGCCAGCGTCGAACATGGCCAGAAAGGCGAGGTTGAAGGCGGCCGACGAGCCGGTGGTGACGGCGATGCGGGCGGCCGGCACCTCGATGCCGTAGTGCTCGCTGTAATGCGCGGCGATGGCGGCGCGCAGCCCCGGCAGGCCCAGCGTGTCGGTGTAGCCGATGCGACCGCGCTTCAGCGCTTCCGCGGCAGCAGCGCGCACGGCAGCCGGCGCCGGGTCGGACGGCTGGCCGACGGCCATGGAAATGACGTCGGCGCCGCCCGCCGAAAGCCGATTCGCCTCCGCCAGCACGTCCATCGCATGGAACGGCTCGACCTCGCCCCGGCGTGACAGCGAAACAGCCATCTCATCCCTTTCCCATTTGTTGCGCATCGGGCAATGCCATCGTTTCGGCCCGGCGCGCCGCACAAATGCCCGATTGGCGTGGCCTTCACAAGTTCATGATGTTTCGGGCGGCGGCTTTTCATCGCGCGCCGCCTCGTCTACCAGTGGACGCGCAATGCTGAGCCTGTCACGACCCGCCTCGACTTTCGCCAAAGCCGCGCGCGTAGCAGCGACTTTGTCGCTGGGTGCCGTGATGGCCTTTGCCGGCACCGTCAGCGCCTTCGCGCAAAGCGTGCCGGTGGTGCGCGACGCCGAGATCGAGGCGCTGGTGCGCGACTACGCCCGGCCGATCTTCAAGGCCGCCGGCCTGTCCAGCTCCAATATCCAGATCGTGCTGGTCAACGACAAGTCCTTCAACGCCTTCGTCGCCGGCCGGCGCCTGTTCATCAACACCGGCGCGTTGATGCAATCCGAAACGCCGAACGAGATCATCGGCGTCATCGCGCACGAAGCCGGCCACCTCGCCGGCGGGCACCAAGATAAGTTGCGCGAGCAGCTCGATCGCGCCAAGACGATGGCGATCGTGGCCAGCCTGCTGGGCGTCGGCGCGATCGCCGCGGGTGCCGCCACCAACAGCAAGGGCCTTGCCGGTGCCGGCATGGGGCTGGCCGCCGGCGGTGGCGAAATGGCTCAGCGCTCGCTGCTCAGCTACCAGCGCGGCGAGGAAATCACCGCCGACCGCTCGGCCATCACCTACCTCAACGCCACCGGCCAGTCCGGCATGGGCATGCTCAAGACCTTCCAACGGTTCCAGAGCGCGCTGTCGCTGTCGGGCGCGCAGATCGACCCCTACCGCATCAGCCACCCGATGCCGCAGGACCGTATCTCCAACCTCGAAGAACTGGTCAAGAAGAGCCCCTATCGCGACAAGACCGACCCGCCGGCCCTGCAACAGCGCCACGACATGATGCGCGTCAAGATCGCCGCCTATCTGGACGGCCAGGCGGCGGTGTCGCGGCTGATCCGCAGGAAGCTCGACCCGCTGGCCGCAAAGTACGGCGAAGCGCAGGTGGCCTATCTCTATGGGAACCTCGCCTCGTCGCTGAGCCAGGCCGACGCGCTCATCAAGGCGCAGCCGAAGAACCCCTATTTCCACGAATTGCGGGGCGACATCCTGATGAAGGCGAACCGGCCGAAGGACGCCGCCACGGCCTATGCCAAGGCGGTTCGCCTCGATCCGGCCAAATCGGGCATCCTGCCGGTGTCCTACGGCCAGGCGCTGCTGGCACAGGGCACGCCGGATTCGCTGAAGAAGGCGGTCGCGCAGATCGAAAGCGGGCTTGCGCGCGACCGCGAAAACGGCGCGGCCTACCGCTATCTTGCGCAAGCCTATGGCGAACAGGGCGACGTCGCCAAGGCGGAACTGGCGACGGCCGAGGGCTATTTCTATTCCGGCGCTTTCCGCGACGCGAAGATATTCGCCATGCGCGCACAAAAGAGCCTGAAGCGCGGCGAGCCTGCCTGGCTACGCGCGCAGGACATCATCAATTTCGGACCGGCCAAGAGCAACTGAACATTTCTCCGGCAGGCGCCGTCGCCGCCCGGACGACCAAAAGGACAGGGATCATGAACAAGGCAGTTCTTCTGAGTGCGACCGGAGCCATCGCCGCGCTCGCCATGCTCGGCGCCGGCTATGCGGCAGGCAACAAGCCTGCCATGCAGGCCGCGCCAGACGTGATCAAGGTCGCCTCGACCACGACGGTCCCGGCCGGCGGCACGCTCGATCGCGCCGAGGTGGAAGCGATCGTGCGCGACTATCTTCTGAAGAATCCGGAAATCCTGCTCGAAGTGCAGGAGGCGCTGGAAACCAAGCAGAAGGAAGAGCAACGCCTCGCCCATCTGGACGTCATCAAGAACCAGAAGGGCGATATCTTCAATTCGGCCTTCGACGGCGTCGTCGGCAACCCCAACGGCAAGGTCACCATCGTCGAGTTCTACGACTACAATTGCGGCTTCTGCAAACGCGCCATGGAAGATATGCAGGCGCTGACCAAGGCCGACCCGGACCTGCGCTTCGTCTTGAAGGAATTCCCCATCCTCAGCCCGGATTCGCATAAGGCCAGCGTGGTCTCGATGGCCTTCCACAAGCTGATGCCGGAGAAGTACGGCGAGTTCCACACCGCCCTGCTCGGCGGCGAAGGGCGTGCGACGGAAGCCAAGGCGATCAAGATCGCGCTGTCGCTGGGAGCCGACGAAGGCAAGCTGCGCGAACACATGCAGGACCCCGATATCCCGGCGGCGCTGGAAAAGACCTACGACCTCGCCAACAAGCTGGCGATCACCGGCACGCCCTCCTACGTCGTCGGCGACGAGGTGATCTTCGGCGCACTCGGCCAGAAGGTGCTGGCCGAGAAGATCGAAGCCGCCAAGGCCTCGCTCTGACCGATTCTCAGTCCGCAATCCGGCGTTCCCTCGCGCCGGCTTGCGACTGGCGCCGCTGTGGACAGCCAAAGAAGGCACTTGCGCTCTTTTCGCGGTGGACTATGCCCATTATAGAGGGTCCGGCGCCCGCCCGCGGCGGCGCCGGGAAAGGTATGTATTTTTGAAAACGATTTTCGTCCTCAACGGTCCCAACCTCAACATGCTCGGCAAGCGCGAGCCGTCCATCTATGGCACGCAGACGCTGGACGACATCGCCGCCGACTGCCGCAAGGCCGGTGAGGAACTCGGGCTGGCAATCGATTTCCGCCAGTCCAACCATGAAGGCGATCTCGTCTCCTGGGTGCAGGAGGCGGGCGGCGCGGCGGCCGGCATCGTTCTCAATGCGGGCGCCTATACGCATACCTCAATCGCCATTCACGACGCCATCCGTTCCGCCGCACCGGTGCCGGTGGTGGAAGTGCATCTGTCGAATATCCACGCGCGGGAGCCGTTCCGCCACGCCTCGATGGTCGCTCCGCATGCGCTCGGCATGATTTGCGGCTTCGGGCCACTCGGCTACAGGCTGGCGCTGCAAGCGCTCGCGGCCCGGCTCTGAGCGCGGACAAGAAGAAGGATCGATCATGTCGACGAAAATGACCGGTGTTGACCAGCAGCTGATCCGCGATCTCGCGGGCATTCTGAACGACACCAACCTCAGCGAAATCGAGGTGGAACTGGGCGACCTCAAGGTGCGCGTCTCGCGCCAGGCGCCGTCCGTGCAGGCCTTCGCCGCGCCGCCGACCTACGCCGCCCCGGTTCCGGCCGCCGCTGCGCCGACTGCCGGAGCGCCCATCGCCGCCCCGGCTGCCGATCCGTCCAAGAACGCCGTGCCCTCGCCGATGGTCGGCACCGCCTATCTCGCCCCCTCGCCGGACGCCAAGCCGTTCGTCGAGATCGGCCAGAAGGTCAAGGAAGGCCAGACACTGCTCATCATCGAGGCGATGAAGACGATGAACCAGATACCGGCGCCGCGCGCCGGCACGGTGACGGCCATCCTCATCGAGGACGCCCAGCCGGTCGAATTCGGCATGCCGCTCGTCGTGATCGAATAAGGCCGGGAAAGGGCCGATGTTCCAGAAGATCCTCATTGCCAATCGCGGCGAAATCGCACTCCGGGTCCTGCGCGCCTGCAAGGAACTCGGCATCCAGACGGTCGTGGTGCATTCGACCGCCGACGCCGACGCCATGCATGTCAGGCTCGCCGACGAGAGCGTGTGCATCGGGCCGCCGCCATCGCGCGACAGCTATCTCAACATCCACCAGATCGTCGCCGCCTGCGAGATCACCGGCGCGGACGCCGTGCATCCGGGCTACGGCTTCCTGTCGGAGAATGCCAAGTTCGCCGACATACTGGCGGCTCACAACATCACCTTCATCGGTCCGACCGGCGACCACATCCGCATCATGGGCGACAAGATCGAGGCCAAGCGCACCGCCAAGCGCCTCGGCATCCCGGTGGTTCCCGGCTCCGACGGCGCCGTCTCCGACGAGAAGGACGCCAAGCGCATCGCCGCCGAGATCGGCTATCCCGTCATCATCAAGGCTTCCGCCGGCGGCGGCGGGCGCGGCATGAAGGTGGCGCGCACCGAGGACGACCTCATCGAGGCGTTGCAGACGGCGAGCAAGGAGGCGGGTGCGGCCTTCGGCGACGACGCCGTCTATATCGAGAAGTACCTGGAAAAGCCGCGCCACATCGAATTGCAGGTGTTCGGCGACGGCTTCGGCAAGGGCGTCCATTTCGGCGAGCGCGACTGCTCGCTGCAGCGCCGCCACCAGAAGGTCTGGGAAGAGGCGAATTCCCCTGCCCTCAACGCCGACCAGCGCGCCAGGATCGGCGGCATCTGCGCCAAGGCGGTGGCCGATCTCGGCTATTCCGGCGCCGGCACCATCGAGTTCCTCTACGAGGACGGCGAGTTCTACTTCATCGAGATGAACACCCGCCTGCAGGTCGAGCATCCGGTGACGGAAGCGATCACCGGCATCGACCTCGTGCACGAGCAGATCCGCGTCGCCTCCGGCGCCGGCCTTTCGGTGCGCCAGGAGGATATCAAGTTCAACGGCCACGCCATCGAGTGCCGCATCAACGCCGAGGATGCGCGCACCTTCACGCCCTCGCCCGGCACGATCACGCATTTCCACACGCCGGGCGGCCTCGGCATCCGCGTCGATTCGGGTGTCTATTCGGGCTACCGCATCCCGCCCTACTACGACTCGCTGATCGGCAAGCTGATCGTACACGGCCGCAACAGGGTCGAGTGCATGATGCGGCTGAGACGCGCGCTGGACGAGTTCGTCGTCGACGGCATCAAGACGACGCTGCCGCTGTTCCGCGACCTTGTCGGCAACCCCGACATCGCCAACGGCGACTACGACATCCACTGGCTGGAGAAGTATCTGGCCAAGGAAGGATAAGGTTCGTTCAGATTCAGGTCAGAGCGAGCCGGAAGCGAAGATGGGCGCGTAGCGACCAAAATGCCGGGTTGCGAGAACCGGAGCGGAGCGTACATTTGGGTACGTGAGCACCGGAAGCACAGCAAGCCGACATTTGCAGGCCGATGTGGCCTGACTATCAACGAACCTTCATGACCCGTCCCTACGCGCCCGGTTTCCACATTCCGACCGACCTGCTGCTCAAGGCCTATGCCTCGGGCGTCTTTCCGATGGCGGAAAGCGCGTCGGACCCGGAGGTGTTCTGGGTGCGGCCGGAAACGCGCGGCATCATTCCGCTCGACGGTTTCCATGTGCCGAAGAGCCTCGCCAAGACTTTGCGCAGAGGCCGTTTCGATATCCGCTTCGATTCCGATTTCGAGGCGACCATCGACGCCTGCGCGGAAAAGCGCGAGGAACGCACCTCGACGTGGATCAACGCACCGATCCGGCAGGCCTATGTCGAACTGCACCGCATGGACCATGCCCATTCGGTCGAAGCGTGGCGTGACGACCGGCTGATCGGCGGGCTCTACGGCGTGTCGCTCGGCCGCGTCTTCTTCGGCGAAAGCATGTTCTCGCGCGAGACCGATGCCTCCAAGGTCTGCCTCGTCCATCTGGTCGAACGGCTGAAGGCTCGGAATTTCGTGCTGCTCGACACGCAGTTCACCACAGAACACCTGAAGCGCTTCGGCGCCGTCGACGTGCCGCGGGCCAAATACGAGACGATGCTGGCCGAGGCGCTGAAGGGCAGCGCGACCTTCAACCCCTAAGAGATGGCGGACGGTTCACCGTTTCTTCTTGCCGTGGTCCACGGTCAGTGGCGTCTGGCAATGGAACATCAGTTTCCAGCCGTCGGCGCGATGGACGTAGCCGCTGCTGACGAGCGCCGCATAGGGCTCGCCGCCCTCACGCGTCGCATGCGCCTCGTAGCTCAGCATGACGACATCGCTGCCGGGTTCGACCATACCCTTGAGATCGATCGAGAGATCGCGCCAACGGTTGGGATTCTTCGCAGTCGCCGCGAGGTCGGCATTGCTCATGGCCATCGCCATGTCCGGAAAAGCCACCAGGCATTCCTTGTCGGCGTGGGCCTTGAAATACGCTTCGCCAAGGGCCCAGAACCCCTTCTCGATTTCGAGAAGTTCCTTCTCGCTGGCTGTCATAACCTGCTCCGTCCCGCTGGCGCCCTGCCGCCGCACCAAACGCGCGGCGCGGGTTGCGGTTCCGGTCAGTTGGCGGGCTTGGCCGTGGCCGACGCCGAATCGGGGACCGTATCGGTCGTGGTGGCGGGCGCCTTGACGCTTTCGGGCGGCGGCACGTCGGACTTCTGCTTGCAGGCCTTCAGCCACACGTCATAGACGGGATGCTCGACGGCGTTCAGGCCGGGGCTTTCTGCGAACATCCAGCCGGTGAAGATGCGGCGGATCTTGCGGTCCAGCGTGATCTCGTCGACCTCGACGAAGGAATCCGTCTTCGGCTCCTCGGCGCCGGGGCGCGAATAGCAGACGCGCGGCGTCACCTGCAAGGCGCCGAACTGCACGGTCTCGTCGATATAGACGTCGAAGGTGATGATGCGGCCGGTGATCTTGTCGATGCCGGTGAATTCGGCGATCGGGTTCTTCACGCGCTCGACCTTCGGCGCCGGTGCCGGCTGGTCCTGGGCCGGCTGACCGTCGGCGGGCTGGTCCTGTGTCGGCTGATCCGGCGCGGGCTGCTGTCCTTCGGCGGGTTGATCCGGAGTCGGTTCCTGCGCGGGCTGGTCCGGAACCGGCTCGCCCATCGGCTGGTCCTGTGTGGGGTCCGGCTGGATCTGGAAAGGCACCTCTGCCGGCGCCTCGTTCTCGAGCGGCGGGTCCCAGGGCATCTGCTGCGCATGGGCCGCGAGCGGGCAGGCAGCCGCCAGCATCGCGGCCAGGGCGACGGTCGAAAGGCGGCTGGAAGGCATCATGCGGACGACCCGTCTTTGGGCATGCGGTGATTCTCGACGCCCAAAGGTAGAGCGTTGCGATGAAGCGAACCAGCTAAACGGCAAATGTGGCGAGAACCCGAACCGGAACAGGCTCAGGAGCCCGGCGTCCAGGCGTCGTAGTCGCCGCTCACCTGCGGCCGGCGGCCGGCACCGAGGATGGAGCCCTTCGGCCGGTAGGCGCCCGCCGTTCCCGTCAGGTTCGGGAGGTGCGGCTTTTGCCAGTCGCGCGGCTTGTAGGTCTCGGCCGAGGGCGGCGTGTCGGTGCGGTGATGAATCCAGCCGTGCCAGCCCGGCGGAATGGCGGAAGCCTCGGCATAGCCGTTGTAGATCACCCAGCGGCGGGTCTGGCCGTCGGAATTGAGTCCGCCTTCGTAATAGACGTTGCCGAACTCGTCCTCACCGACCTTCTTGCCGAAGCGCCAGGTGTGGAAGCGCGTGCCCCAGGTCTGGCTGTTCCACCAGGTGAAAAACTGCAGGATCAGCGTCTTCATCGTCATCCTCGCGGTGCGACCGCCCGTTGCCCGCTTATGGCGTCCGGCGGCGGCGAAGGCAAGAGCTAGGACCCGGCAATGCCGAAAAACGTCTCGAGGTCTTCCCAGCTCGAATCCATGGCGAAGGTCGGCGACACCAGCGGTATGCCGAAATGCCCGTAAAGCGGCGTCAGTTGCCTCTCTGACGTCTCCTCGTCCTCACCGGCTACCTGGCTGGCGTAAATGACGGAGACAAGGCCGGTGCGGTCGGCGCCGTCGAGGCAATGGACGAGGATCGGCTTTTGCGCCGCCTTCAGAACAGCAACCAGCGCCGCTGCCCGGTCCCTCGTGATCGGCTTGGTCGCCGACATGCCGAAATCGATCATCGTCAGGCCGAGCGAGTCGGCGAGATGCTTTTCGTCCTGATACCACTTCCTGTTCGGCTCGGCGCCGCGCAGGTTGACGATGGTCTTCAACCCATAGCGATGCACGTAGCCTTCGAGCGCCGCCGTGGAGAGTTGCGAGGAACGGTAGAACTGGCCGGCAACGACGGTATGGAAATTGCCGCTGAGGCGCAGCACCTGCTGGAAAGCCAGAATGGCCAGGAAAACGGCCACCGCCGTGCCGGCGATAATCGTCGTGTTGCGAATATGGGAACGAATAGTCATGGTAGCCCGCCGAGGGCCCTGTCGGCGCGCCCTCTCAGCCAGCCTTTCCGTCAAAAATGCGGCGGAACTATGCGCGCACGATGAACGGCAGGCTGGCTTACTCCGCAGTGGACGAACGCAGCCTTCTCATTCCGCCCAACGGATCGGCCGCTCGTAGACGTTCGCGGCGATGCCGAACCCCTGACGGCCACAGTCGTTGACGGTGCCGGTCTTGACGAAGCCTTGCGCCACATAAAAGGCGACGGCCCTCTCGTTGGCCGGCTCGACTTCCAGCGTGATTTTATCCGCCTCAGGGAAGCAGCCCCCGATCTCGTCCAGCAGCATGCCGCCGACGCCCCTGCCCTGCATTGCGGGTCGCACGTAAAGCTGGTGCAGCTTGACCGATTTGCTTTCCGCCCTGGCGAAGGCAACGCCGGCAAGCGCCTCGCCGTCGTCGGCGACGAGGAATTCGGAGTTCGGCTCGACGAGGCGGGTTTTCAGCCGGGCCAGCGAATGCCATTCGCCGGTGATCTCCGTCACCTTCGCCGCACCGTAGATGGTGTCATAGGTGGCATGCCACGTCTCCACCAGCAAAGCGCGGATCGCTTCGAGATCGCGCTCGCCGGCGGTGCGGACGAACATCACTCGATGCCCAGCCTGGCCTTGACCAGGTCGTTGACGGCCTGCGGGTTGGCCTTGCCGCCGGTGGCCTTCATCACCTGGCCGACGAACCAGCCGGCCATCGTCGGCTTCGCGCGCGCCTGCTCGGCCTTGTCGGGATTGGCGGCAATGACCTCGTCGACGGCCTTTTCGATGGCGCCGGTGTCGGTGACCTGCTTCATGCCGCGTTTCTCGACAATCTCCTTCGGGTCGCCGCCCTCGGTCCAGACGATCTCGAACAGATCCTTGGCGATCTTGCCGGAGATGGTGCCTTCCTTGATGAGATCGATGACGGCACCGAGTTGGGCAGGCGAAACCGGAGTTTCTTCAATGGCCTTGCCGGATTTGTTCAAGGCACCCAGTAGGTCGTTGATGACCCAGTTGGCCGCAAGCTTTCCGTCGCGGCCCTCCGCCACCTGCTCGAAATAGTCGGCGATGGCCTTTTCCGACACCAGCACCGAGGCGTCGTAGGCGGACAGGCCGAGCCTGTCGATCAGGCGACCCCGCTTATCGTCCGGCAGTTCCGGTAGATGCTCAGCCAGCGCGTCGACATAGGCCTGGTCGAACTCCAGCGGCAGAAGGTCGGGATCGGGAAAATAGCGATAATCGTGCGCCTCTTCCTTGGAGCGCATGGAGCGCGTCTCGCCCTTCACGGCATCGAACAGCCTCGTCTCCTGGTCGATCTTGCCGCCGTCCTCCAGGATAGCGATCTGGCGGCGCGCTTCGTATTCGATGGCCTGGCCGATGAAGCGGACGGAGTTCATGTTCTTGATCTCGCAACGGGTGCCGAAGCCCTCACCGGGCCGACGCACCGAGACGTTGACGTCGGCGCGCAAGGAGCCTTCGTCCATGTTGCCGTCGCAGGTGCCGAGATAGCGCACGATGGTGCGCAGCTTGGTGATGTAGGCCTTGGCCTCGTCGGACGAGCGGATGTCCGGCTTGGAGACGATCTCCATCAGCGCCACGCCGGAGCGGTTCAGGTCGACATAGGACATGGTCGGATGCTGGTCGTGCATCGACTTGCCGGCATCCTGTTCGAGATGCAGGCGCTCGATGCCGACTTGGATGTCCTCGTACTGGCCCTTGCTGTCGGGGCCGACGGAGACGACGACGGTGCCCTCGCCGACGATCGGCTGCTTGAACTGCGAAATCTGGTAGCCCTGCGGCAGGTCGGGATAGAAGTAGTTCTTGCGATCGAAGACCGACTTATGGTTGATCTTCGCCTTCAGGCCCAGGCCGGTGCGAATGGCCTGCCTGACGCATTCCTCGTTGATGACCGGCAGCATGCCGGGCATCGCCGCATCCACCAGCGACACGTTAGCGTTGGGCGCCGCGCCGAAGTTGGTCGAAGCGCCGGAAAACAGCTTTGCCTCGGAGGTGACCTGCGCGTGAACTTCCATGCCGATGATGACCTCCCAGTCGCCGGTGGCACCGGGGATCAGTCGCTTGGGATCGGGCGTGCGGGTGTCGACGATGGTCATGGGCAGCTATCCGGAAGTCGCGATTTTCGCAATTTTGCTCGGCCCTTCGCTAGTGCAAAGCGACCGGAGAGACAAGCGCAAAGCCGGCCGGCACACGGCGTCTGGCCTTTTCGCGCGCTCCCCTCTATATGAACGACATCCAATGGAGAGTGGATGTCCACTTATTCTCAGTCCCGGTGAGGCCCTGACCTCGTAGCGAGGCAGGGCAGAAAACCTTCAGCCACCGTGCCGCGAACGATCGCGACAGCGGTTTTTCGCATTGGTTTTCCCGGAAGACACTCCATGGACATTTCGCGCACCGAACAGCGCATCCTGCACCTGCTCGCACAGGGCGGGCGTATCGAAATCGAGAAGAACGAGAACAGGAAGATCGAGACGGTCGTCTGTCTCACCCGCGACGGCTGGCGCTATCCGGGTTTCGACCTCGGCCTTTTCAGGAAACTGAAACGGAAGAAGGCCGTCGCCTCATCCGGCGGCGGCCCCTACCGCATCACACGGCGCGGGTTGGAACTGGTCCGCGCCGAGCTCGACAACCGTTGAACCGGTTTCCGGTCGGCTCGCAGAGGCCGACCGGATATCTCACGCGGTGGCGATATAGGCGCGGATTTCCTCCGCTTCGCGCTCGACGTCCTCGATGCGGCGCTTGACCACGTCGCCGATGGAGACGATGCCGTCGAGCAGGCCGTCCTTCTCGACCGGCAGATGACGGAAGCGGCCGGTGGTCATGATCTCCATCAACTCGTTGACCGTATGGTTCTCGTTGCAGATCTTGACCTTCGGCGTCATCGCCGAGCGCACCGGCGTGTCGAGGGCGGCAGCCCCTTCCCTGGCGAGCATGCGCACGACATCGCGCTCGGAAAGAATGCCGACGATCTTGCGGTCGCCATTGGTCACCACCAGCGCGCCGATCCTATATTCAGCGAGGATACGGATCGCTTCGGAAAGTTTCTCGTTCGGCCCGAGGGTAACCACATCGTGGCCCTTCGCCGCAAGAATTGCCTTAACAGTCATGGCGTCCTCCTCTGGTCGATGGGGCCGGCGCCAGCCGTCACCGGCCATCACATTCCGGTGAACATGGTGCGCCGCGATTGGTTGCATTGCAAGTGCATCCAAAGCGGCATCGAGGCGTGTCAGGACATCGGTTTTTCCGGCCGGTCGAAGAAGCGCAGACCGAAGAAACCGGCGAGAAAACCGCCGATATGCGCCTCCCACGCGATCTGGTCTTCGTTGCCCGGCACGAAGCCGACGAGACCGGTGATGAGGTTGATGACCATCCACACCGCCAGGAACGTCACCACCGCGCGCGAACGCAGCACCAGACGAAACGGCAGCGGCGCTCCGGCGAAGGCGGCCTTGCCCGACGAGCGGTCGATCTGGAAGGCAAAGCGCGCGGCCGCCCCCATCATGCCCGAAATCGAGCCGGAGGCGCCGACCAGCGGCGCCTGGGTGAAGGGATGGATGGCGCAGAAGAAAAAGGCGGAGGCAAGGCCGGTGACCATGAAGAAAACAGCGAAGCGCCGCGCGCCGAAGCGATTCGCCAGCGGCGAGCCGAACGCCGCCAGCCAGACCATGTTGACGGCGACGTGCAGGAAACTGCCGTGCAGCAGCGTGTAGGTGAACGGGCTGGTGAACGCCCAGATATCGAAACCGTACTTGCCTGTATAGATCACCGGGATGAAGGCACCGTAGCGGATCAGGTCCAGGTTCTGGTCCGGGGTAAGCACATAGGCCTGCAAGAGGAAGATGGCGGCGCACAGGCCGATGATGGCAAGCACCACCGGCGGCAGGTTGAACACCGGTTCGTGGCTCGGTCGCCCCGCCTGCCCTTCGGTCCCCGGTCCGTTCGGCTCCATGGCCGGTTGTCCATGCGTCTGTTCGTCATGCGATCGCGACATTGGGCCGATGTAGAGGAGCCTTGGCCGAATCACAAACGGCGAAAATGCCGGAACGAGGCGAATCACCAAAAAAGAAGCCGTCCAAGGTTTCCCTTGAACGGCCGGTCGAGCCCCCTTGCTCCCCTGAAAACTTCCGACTGGACGGTCGCATATGGCGACCCGGAGTGGTTCGAAGCCTCTCACGGCGCCCGCAGGCGTGCAACGGAAACCATTCGTTAACCTTAACGGCCCCGATCCCCGTGAACAAACCTTAACGAAGCTGGCACGGACTGTGCTCCGCGACGCATGAAGGTGTCCCGGAGCCACCCTTCTGTTCAACGATGGGACAACCAACGGCAGACGTCAGGGAACGGACCAGTTCATGAACCTCAGCGGATCGATCACCCTGTTTCAATACTGGAACCGCCTGCGCGACGGGCGCCCAGCCCCCAAGCGGACCGAGGTCGAGCCCGCCGATATCAAGACGCTGCTCGCCGATACGTTCATCCTGGAAAAGGACACGCGCGGCGAAGCCGTGTTCCGCCTCGCCGGCACGCGGCTGTGCGCCATCTACGGGCGCGAATTGAAAGGCTTTTCCTTCCCTTCGTTGTGGCGCGAGAAGGACCAGCGGCTGATGGCGCGCCTCATTCACGGGGTCTTCCAGCAGAAATCGGTGGTTCTGGCGACCTATGAAGGGTTCAGCCGGGCCGGCCGATCCACCCGCTTCGAGCTTCTGGCGCTGCCGCTCGACGGCGGCGCCGAACATCCGCGTTGCCTCGGCATCATCAGCACGGCCGAAAAGCCGTTCTGGCTGGGCGCCGATCCGATCATCGACGTGCTGATCGATTCCATCCGCGTCATCGACCCCGAACGGGAGCCGCTCTTCCTCAAGAATCGCCCGGCAATTTCCGTGCCGGCGCTGGCGCCATCGGAACTGGAAGCGCCGCAAACCATCTCGGAATTCGGCAGGGCACGCCGCATCCGCCACCTTGTTGTCCTGGACGGCGGCCGCGAGGAATAGAGCCGCCGCAAGGCAGGCCGGCAATCATTGTCTTCACGTATCCGATCTTAACGATTCAGCGGGTTTTGGCGCCGCATTTACTGCTTTGTTAACCTCTTCCACCCTAGTTTACTGGTGAAATTCCCGGTGATCGGCCGGAGAGAATGCCAATGGGGTGTAGGCAGTGATGAGGTCAGCGGCGGTCGAATACGCGCCGTCCACGGTTGAAAGGCGCAATTTCCAGCGCGTCCGCGTGAAGATCTACGGGCGCTTCATGCTGGAAGACCGCACCGAACATCCCTGCCAGGTGATCGACATGTCACCCGGCAACGTGGCGCTGCGTACCGATCGTATCGGCGAACCCGGCGAGAAGGTCATCGCCTATCTGGACCATATCGGCCGCGTTGAAGGCGTGGTCACCCGCACCCAGCAGGACGGCTTCGCGATGACCATCATCGCCTCCGAGCGCAAGAAGGACAAGCTCGCCGCCCAGCTCACCTGGCTCGCCAACAAGCACGAGCTCGACCTGCCGGAAGATCGCCGCCACGAGCGCGCGGCGCCGCGC
This sequence comes from Ollibium composti, assembly GCF_004801285.1. Taxonomy (GTDB): domain Bacteria; phylum Pseudomonadota; class Alphaproteobacteria; order Rhizobiales; family Rhizobiaceae; genus Mesorhizobium; species Mesorhizobium composti. The sequence continues at coordinate 239,911 of NZ_SSNY01000003.1, read as the reverse complement.
AACCCGGTGAGCGTGCTGCAATTGACCGACGGGCGCCAGTACCAGTGCCGCATCATCGACCTGTCGCTGTCGGGCGCGGCCATCGAGATCGATGTCAAACCGGCGATCGGCGTACAGGTGGTGCTCGGCACCATGCGCGGCCAGGTCGTCCGCCATTTCGAGGATGGGATCGCCATCGAATTTGCCGTCGTCCAGCTGCCCGAAACGCTGGATTCGGAATTCAACCGTCAACGGTCCTGAACAACATCACCAACGATAATCAAGGCCGGCCTCGCGCCGGCCTTTTAGTTTTGCCCTATCGTTGCCACCCGCGATCCGACGGGCATTTCGCACCTTAATGAACTCTTTCAAAAATCAGGACAATTTTTCGATCATTTTATTCTTATATAATTCAAAATCTATTCTAATCCGACATTCGTTTTACTCAATATCTTCTTCGCACTTTTGCGTCAAATAAATCCGGTCGTGTCATTGTCTCCTCAACAGGGGAGACGACAACAATGTTCGGGACAAGGGGAAAGCTGTTGCTTCTGGCAATGGCGATGCAGGCCGCCGGGTGGGCCACTGCCGCCAATGCCGATGCAAGCTTCATGCACACGGGAGGCCGCACGACCCAGCCGGTCGGCCACTATCAATTCTGCCAGCAACTGCCGGCCGAATGCCGGCAGCGCACGCCGAAACAGGGTCCGGTCGAACTGTCGCGCAATCTGTGGGCGACGATCGTGGCGGTCAACAACGCCGTGAACACGGAAGTCCAGCCGCGCACCGACATGGAAATGTGGGGCAAGGAAGAGGTCTGGTCCTATCCCACCAGCGGCTTCGGCGATTGCGAGGACTATGCGCTGGAAAAGCGCCGCCGGCTGATGCAGGCGGGCGTGCCGGCAGGCGATCTCCTGATGACGGTAGCACGCCAGCCGAACGGCGACGGCCACGCGGTGCTGACCGTGCGCACCAGTCTGGGCGAATTCATCCTCGACAATCTGGAAGGGCGCGTGCTGGCCTGGACCGACACCGACTACACCTACCTCAAGCGCCAGTCGACACAGAATTCCGGTGTCTGGGTCACCATCAACGACGGCCGCGCCGACGCGGTCGCCAGCGTTCAATAGGACGCGCCAGGAATACCCGGTCGAGTCCCCACCCTCCCCGTCCCCAACGACCGGGTTAAGGAGCCGGCCCCGTCCCCGGGCCGGCTCCACTTTTTTGCAACCTGACGGATGCCGAAAGCGGGCCGGAACACGTTGCGATCCCCGCTTCACTTCGGATGCCCCGGTTTTTTGACTTTGCGCCTGTCTTTTCCCCGAAACCGGTTCCCACTTTCGCGATACATGCGTTAGACTTCCCACGGGCAGACGGTGGAGAATGTCGGGTGCATTGATGTCCGGCATCGATTCGATGGCGGACAACGACAACACAGCGGCGATCATCGACGAAATCTACGAGGCTCCGTTCGTTCCGGAGCGCTGGCCCGCGATACTTGAGAAACTCGCCGGGATGGCCGACGCCGAAGGCGGCCTGCTGACCACGCTGGACGGAAATCGCACGGGAAACTGGGTTGCCTCCGACTTCGCCGTGCCGCTGATGGAACGCTACATCGAAGGCGGCTACGAGAAGTACAACACCCGTCCGCAAAGAAACCTGGCCAAGCGCTACGCAGGCTTCATGACTGATCTGGACGTGATGACGGAAGCGGAAATGGCCACCGACATCATCAATCTGGAAATTCTGCTGCCGGCAGGGGTCGGCTGGACTGCCAGCACCTACATTTCCATTCCGTCCGGCGATCAGGTCGGCGTCATCTTCGACCGGCGGATCGAGCGTGGCCCCTACGAGAGCCCGGCCCTGAAACTGCTCGACGGCTTCCGGCCGCATCTTGCCCGTGCCGGCCTGCTTGCTGCACGGCTGCATTTGCAGGAGGCGCAGAACGCCACCGAGACGATGCGCAGGCTCGGCCTCCCGGCCGCCGCCGTCGACGCCGACGGGCGCGTGATCGCCAAGAACGATCTCCTCGATACGCTCGAGGGTCAGGTCGGCATCCGGGCGCGCGACCGCATCTACCTGACCAGTCCGACCGCCGATGTCCTGCTCGCCGACAGTCTCGCGCGGATGGCCCGCAAGGATACCGGCGGCGTGGCCTCCATCCCCTTGCCAACTGTCGAACACGGACGGGCCGCTATCCTGCATCTGGTGCCGATCAGGCGCATGGCGCACGACGTCTTCGCCCGCACCGTAGCCCTAGCCATCGTCACGCCGCTGGTGCCGGCGCCGGCGCCGCACGCCGACATTCTCGGCGGCCTGTTCGACCTTTCCCCGGCGGAGGATCGCGTCGCGCGCGCGCTGCTCGGCGGCATGAGCGTTCAGGACTGCGCCGTGGCCTTCCGCGTCTCGCAGGAAACCGTGCGCGCGCAACTCAAGAGCATCTTCGCCAAGACAGCGACCTCGCGCCAGACCGAACTGCTTCAGCTTCTCGCCGCCACGACGTCGCTGCCGATTCGCGGCTGATGGCTGGGCCGGCGTAAAAATCCAACAATTCAGGCTCGTTTCAGCCCGGCCTTGAAGCGGCGGGCGTTCACGACGTAATGCGCGGCCGAAGCGCGAAGACGCCCGACGGCAGCCTCGTCAAGCGTACGGATCGCTTTGGCCGGCACCCCGACGATCAGCGAATTGTCGGGAAATTCCTTGCCTTCGGTAACCAGCGCGCCAGCGCCAACGAGCGAGTTTTTGCCGATCTTGGCGCCGTTCAGCACGATGGCGCCCATGCCGATCAGGCTGTTGTCGCCGATCGTGCAGCCATGCAGCATGGCGCGGTGACCGATGGTACAGCCGGCTCCGATCGTCAGCGGAAAACCCTCGTCGGTGTGCATGACGGTATGTTCCTGGACATTGGTGTCGTCGCCGATGACGATGGGGTCGTTGTCGCCTCGGATCACGACGCCGAACCAGACGCCGACATTGCGGCCAAGCTCGACATCGCCGATCACCGACGCATCCGGAGCGATCCAGTTGCTGTCGGCATCGATCAGGCGGGGCGCCTTCCCTTCCAGTTCATAGAGCGGCATTTCTCCTCCAATGGTCGTCGGCTTCGTGGGCTCTCATTCTTTCTGTGCCGTATCCGGCACCATTTCAATCCCGCCGACGACACGCCGCGCCACGTTTACCGCCCGTTTACCATAACGCCCGCACAGTCGCGGCAGATTGCAGCCTGCGAAAATCGCGCGCCGCGCATCGGCACAGAGAACGGGAATGACCGCCAACAACGCCGCAACCGTCGACAGCCCGCAGTTGCGGGTGATCGATTCGTCGCTGATGATGAAGGTGTTCTACGCCTTCGCGGCCCTGGCGCTCTTGTCGCTCGTCATCAGTTTCGGCGGCAAATGGCTGGGCCGCTCGATCATCAAGGCGGGTTATACGGACGATACGACGGTACATGAGGTCGTCATCGGCAACGACGTCGTCAGCGTACCGGCCAACGTCATCCGTTTCGACCGTGCCCGGCGCGACGGCATCGCCTCGCGGCTCGACCTTTATTTCCGCTATCCGCAGATGGATGGCTACAGCACGGCCGCCCGCGACGACTTCAACGACGTCGGCGGACGCAGGACGATCGTCTTCGTCTCCTTCGAGCCCCGCATGATGTCGCGTGACATGAGCGGCCGCTTCGAGCCGATCTACAAGAACCTCATTGTCCGGCCCGGCAAGCCCGGGCCGGGCGGCACGACGCTCTACGACTTCACCGAGCAGTCGGGCTATGTGAACGAAGTGCTGGCGGTCGCGGCAAGAGCGGGACAGGAGCCGTTCGTCGCCCGTTGCCTGAGCGGTCCCACCGCCGAGCAATCGCTGGCGCCCTGCGAGCGCGACGTTCATGTCGGCAATGCGCTCAGCCTCACCTACCGCTTTCCGCAGAGCTTGCTGGCCGATTGGCGCAAGCTCGACGCGGCGATCGCGACCGAGACCGGACGCATCCTCAAGACGGCGCGCTGAAAGGCTGCGCCGGGCGGGCTGGCTCAGCCGAGGTCGATGTCGAGGATCGCCATCGAGAAATTGTAGTCCCCTTCTTCCTCGTCCTTGTAGACGAGGCCGAGGAATTCGTCGCCGATATAGAGTTCGGCCGAATCCTCCTTGCGCGGACGTGCCTTCACTTCCAGCTTGGGGTTCTGGAAGACGCGCTTGAAATAGGCGTCGAGCTTTCGGATTTCGTCAGGCTTCAACGGTTTTCTCCGGTTGGACGGCTGGCGACGGCGCAATCGGCGCCGCGCTTGGCTCGCCGGCTTCTGGCACGCCGACTGCGGCGCTGTAAAGGCATCTATGCCTCGACCGCGCGGAGACAAGATATCGGCGCAGGGATGCGCGCCCAGTCAGATATCGAAGGAGACGACTTGGTCCATCGTCTGCGACGGCAGAAGCTGGTCCATCTGGCGCGACGGCTGGTCGCAGCCGGTCTCGCCGACCACGCGGGCCGGCACGCCGGCCACCGTCTTGTTGTGCGGCACGGCCGAGAGCACGACGGAGCCTGCGGCGATCTTCGAGCAATGGCCGATTTCGATGTTGCCGAGGATCTTGGCCCCTGCCCCGATCAGCACGCCGTGGCGGATCTTCGGATGGCGGTCGCCGCCTGCCTTGCCGGTACCGCCCAGCGTCACGCCGTGCAGGATCGACACGTCGTCCTCGATCACCGCCGTCTGGCCGACGACGAGGCCGGTGGCATGATCGAGGAAGATGCCCTTGCCGATGCGCGCGGCCGGATTGATATCGGTCTGGAAGACCGAGGAGGAGCGGCTTTGCAGATAGAGCGCGAAATCCTGCCGGCCCTTGTTCCACAGCCAATGCGCCAGGCGGTGCGTCTGGATGGCATGGAAGCCCTTGAAGTAGAGCACCGGCATGATGAAGCGGTCGCAGGCCGGATCGCGGTCGTAATAGGCCTGGATGTCGACACGCACCACGGACGACCAGTTCGGGTCGTCAACCAGCATCGCCTTGAAGGTCTGGCGGATCAGGTCGGCGCCGACGTCCTCATGCGCCAGCCGTTCGGCCAGCCGATGGATCACCGCTTCTTCCAGGCTGTCCTGGTTGAGGATGGTGGAATAGAGGAACGCCGCCAGCAGCGGGTCGCGCTCCACCGTGGTCATCGCCTCGTCGCGGACCGAGCGCCAGATCGGATCGGCCTGCTGGAGCCCGTTCGGGCGGGCCATGGTCATGCTGTTCATCGAAGGCCTCCGCTGCCGCTTGCCTTATCCGGCCGCTGATATAAGCCAGATGATAACAGGCGTGAACTGAATTTTCCTTATCCTGTCTTCAAGTGGTTTGTGATGACGCAAAATCAACCGGCAATGGAACAGGAACCCTTGATGGTTCGTATGGCCGGCGGCGTCGCCACGGTGACGCTCAACCGACCACGCCGCAAGAACGCCATCAGCCACGCGCTTTGGCTGGAGCTTTCCCGGCTTTTCGAGACCCTCTCCGCCTCCGCTGAAACACGTGCAATCGTGCTTACGGGTGCCGGCAGCGATTTCTCCGCCGGGGCCGATATCGCGGAATTCGACACGCTGCGCGGCGCCGGCAACGCCGAGGCCTACGAGACGGCCAACTCCGCCGCTTTCGCGGCGGTGCGCAACGCGCGCGTGCCGGTGATCGCGGCGATCCGCGGCGTCTGCTTCGGCGGCGGTTTCGGCCTCGCGGCAGCCGCCGATTTGAGGATCGCCGCGCCCGACGCGCTGTTTTCGGTGCCGGCGGCGCGGCTGGGGCTGGCCTATCCGCAAGACGCCATGCAGGACATCGTCGCGGCGGCGGGGCCGCAGATGGCGCGCTACCTCACATTCACCGGCGCCCGCATCGATGCGAAGACGGCACTGGCGGCCGGGTTGATCCTGGAGATCGTGCCAACGGACGAACTGGAGGCCCGCGCTTCAAGCATCGCGGCCTCGATCGCCGCCAATGCGCCGCTTTCGGTTCTGGCTTCCAAGCTTTCCATCCGCGCCACGCTGAGCGGCACCGCCGCCGATGCGGAAGCGGCGCGGGTAGCCGGCGCGCGGACCTTCGAGAGCGCCGACTACGCCGAAGGCCGCGCCGCCTTCCGCGAGAAACGCCAGCCGCGGTTTTCCGGCCGATGAGCACGCCGCTGCTCGATATCGCGCTGAAGGCGGAGCTTGCCGATCTCTATCGCGCGGCCGGGCGCCACTATCACGGCCTTGCCCACATCGAGGCGCTGCTGGCGCTGGCGGCCGAATACCGCACTGCCCTGTCCGATCCGGAGGCGGTGGAAGCAGCGATCTGGTTCCACGACGCCATCTACGACAGCCGGGCCAAGGACAACGAGGCACAGAGCGCCGGCCTTGCCCGGCAAAAGCTCGCTGGGCGAACGGACGGAACGCGGATCGACCGCATCGCCACAATGATCGAGGCGACGGCCACGCACGAGGTCCCTGCCCTCGCCGATCCGGGCCATGTTCGCGACGCCGCCCTGTTACTCGACATGGACCTGTCCATCCTGGGCGCCGAGCCGGATGTCTTCGATGCCTACGAACAGGCGGTGCGAAGCGAATACGACTGGGTCGACGAGCCGGCGTGGCGGGCCGGGCGCGGCGCGGTGCTGAACAACTTCCTCGCCCGTCCGCATATTTTCCATACGCCGGAATTCCGGGGCCGGTTCGAGGCGCAGGCGCGGGAGAACATGGCGCGGTCGGTTGAGAGGCTGGCGAGGCAGCCTCTGTAGCGGCTTTATCTGCACCCCTTTCAGAGCTTCAAATCCGAGGCACCAAAGCCCGGACGGAATAAACAACGTGCGCCCTACAGCGCATTCTCCGCATAGAACTCCAGCACGCGCTGCTTGAAGCTCCTGTCGCCGACCGACAGCATGTGGTCGCGCCCTTCGATGGCGAAGGCGGTGGCGTTCGGCATAAGTGCTGCCAGTTCCTCGGCCGAGCCGGCGATGTCGTCCTTCGTGCCGACGGCGATCAGCGTCGGCTGGGCGATCAGCGCCACCTGGTCCTCGGTCAGTTCGTCGCGCGAGCCGATAATGCAGGCGGCGAGCGCGCGGCGGTCGCTGCGCGTCTGGTCGGCGAACGCCCGAAAGGTCTTCCCGCGCGCATGGGTGATGCTGGCCGCATCCTCGGCCAGCAGCGCCTCGCCGATCGGGTCCCAGTCGCCGACGCCGTCGACCAGCCCGATGCCCAATCCGCCCAGCACCAGCGTCGCGACCTTGTCGGGATCGGACAGCGCCATGAAGGCGGAAACGCGCGCGCCCATGGAATAGCCCATGACGTGCGCCCGCCCGATGCCGAGATGGTCGAGAAGTGCGGCCGCGTCGCCAGCCATGCGCGCCGGTGTATAGTCGGAAGCCTCGTAGCTCTTGGATGTCGAACCGTGGCCGCGATTGTCGAGCGCGATCGCCCGGTAGCCGGCGTCGTTGAGCGTCTTGAACCAGCCGGGCGCTACCCAGTTGACATAGTGGCTGGAGGCGAAGCCGTGGATCATCAGCACCGGATCGCCGGCGCCGGACGCCGGCCGGCGGTCCAGATAGGCCAGATCGAAGCCGTCGTGGCGGAAGAATTGCAGCGTCGTGTCCTGAACCGTCATTTCGCGGTGCCCTGCCCATCATTGACGTTCGGCGCATCACCGTTGTCGGGCGGCGGCTCGCCGGGAACGGGAGCGGCCGCGATGGCCGGATGCCTGACCAGATCACCGTCGGCGATCCCGTTCTTTTCAGCCGTGCCGGATTTCAGTTCCAAGACGAAGCGCACCGGTTCGTCCGGCGAGATGACGGCCTCCGAGAATGGCTCGCCCTGACGGATGGCCTTGATGCGGCCGTCCTGACCGATGAAGATCAGGTCGAGCGGCATCGGCGTATTCCTCATCCAGAAACCAACCGGCTGGGTGGCCTCGAAGACGAACAGCATTCCGTGGTCGTCCGCCATCTCCTGCCGGAACATCAGGCCGGCCTGCCGCTTGCCCGAATCGTCGGCGATCTCGATGGTGAACGGGCGCTCACCCCGGCTTGTGACCGCCACCAGCGGCGCAGGATCGACCGGCAGGATCATCGGCTGGCCTTCGGCCGGCCCGGACCATGTGGGCCGCAGCAACGCCATCAAAGCAAGGACCGCTCCCAGGCAGAGCGCCGGTGCCTTCAGCCAGCCAAAACGCGCCATCGCAAGGTCCTGCTCTTTCGTCCAATCATCTTCCCGGCCCTCGGCCCCTTATCGGCACGGAAAGGGCCGGAAACGTGGCATGCCCATCAAGCATGCGGCCACGGCAAAGCCAAGCCGGCGACCCTTGCCACGGTGACGGCCGGCAAAACAAAGGCCGCGCAAGCGCGGCCCCTCTGCATCGCTTCGCCATCCGCTCAGTGCGCGACAGGCAAAGTCCCGACGTCCGGATGGATCTCGGCAGCCATCAGCCCCTTGTCGCCACGGCCGAAGCGCACCAGCACCACCTGTCCCGGCCGCAACTCGGTGACGCCGTAGCGGCGCAGCGTCTCCATGTGAACGAAAATGTCCTCGGTGCCTTCGCCGCGCGTCAGGAAGCCGAAGCCCTTGGTGCGGTTGAACCACTTGACCAGCGCCCGCTCCAGCCCACTCTCGGGCGTGACGGTGACGTGCGTGCGCTGTTCCTGCATCTCGGCGGGATGGACGGCGGTGGTGATATCCATCGACAGGACGCGGAAGGCCTGCAGGCCGCGCTCCCCCTTGCGCACAAGGCAAACCACCCGCGCGCCCTCAAGCGCGGTCTGGAAGCCGTCGCGCCGCAGACAGGTGACATGAAGGAGGATATCGCCGGTGACGCCGTCGTCGGGCAGGATGAAGCCATATCCCTTGGCGACATCGAACCACTTGATTGCGCCGGAGACCTCCTGAAGATCGGCGCCCTCGCCGGCTTCGTCGTGTCCCACCGCTGTCGCATCCTGCCCCATCCAAGAGGCCTTTTCCCCCATTGAGCGCCCCCTTTCTTCGTCAGTGCAGCAAACTGATTCTTGACGCCAGATTAACACTTGCGCTTCCGGGGTGTGCAAGACCTGCACGGGCTTTTTTCACGGCTCGTTTGCGGTTGCCGGTTTTGCTGTCATTTCGAGCAGCGAATACTTGGCGGTTGCCGCCCCAATACACCCACCCTATGTTGCGTTCCGAACCGCCAGCCACAATTCCGGAGATACCTATGCGCTACCTGCACACGATGGTCCGTGTCGCCGACATCGATGCCTCGCTCGACTTCTACTGCAACAAGTTCGGCCTCAAGGAGGTGCGGCGCATCGAGAACGACAAAGGGCGCTTCACGCTGATCTTCCTCGCCGCGCCGGAGGACGAGCAAAGCGGCCGCGCCGAACACGCGCCGCTGGTGGAGCTGACTTACAACTGGGATCCGGAAGAGTACAAGGGCGGCCGCAATTTCGGTCACCTCGCCTATGAAGTGGACGACATTTACGCGCTGTGCCAGCGCCTGATGGACAGCGGCGTCACCATCAACCGGCCGCCGCGCGACGGCCATATGGCCTTCATCCGCTCGCCGGACGGCATCTCCATCGAACTCCTGCAAAAGGGCCAGCCCAAGGCGCCGGCCGAGCCATGGGCCTCGATGGCGAACACCGGCGCCTGGTAGGCCCGAGAGGAAAGACCATGCCGACCAGCCGCGCCGACGTCGTCACCGGACAGGCCAGCAAATATCTCCAGCAGTTGTGCAAGCACTGGGCGCACAAGTTTCCGGTCGCGTTCGATCCAACTCACGGCACGATCGAGCTTTCGCTGGGCCGCACCGTGATGGATGCCGATGCGGAAGCGCTGCACATCGCCGTGACGGCACAGGACGCCGAAGCATTGGAGCGACTGGAGACGGTGGTGGCCGACCACATCAAGCGTTTCGCCTTCCGCGAGGAGCTCGTCTTCGACTGGAAGCGCGACGCCGGCTGAGCGCCTATCCCGCCGCCTTCGCCATTTCCAGCAGCGTCAGCACGGTACGCCAGTTGCGTGCCGTGCCGGGCACTTTCAGCGTGCGTGGGATCAGGTTGGCGAATTCGGAATGGCCGAGCCCGTTCGGCGCCTTGAGGTAGAAGGCGTCACCCTTGACGGTGAAATGCTCCGGGCCGGTGCATTTGTCCGCCAGCCGTTTCTCTTCCTCTTCGGTCGGCTGGCGCTCCAGCGTATAGAGGTGGAGCTTCTTCGGCTCGTCGGCGACTTCGGGATACGGGTTCTCGGCGACGCGGCGCGCCAGCCAGTCGGCGTCCCGCACCATGATGCGCGAGCGGAAGCCCCATTTCGTCTCGAAAGCGTCCTCGATCGTCCCGGCCAGTTCAGCGGCGTCGCCTTCGTCCGCCCGGAAGACGACGTTGCCGCTCTGCACATAGCTTTGCACGGCGGTGAAGCCGAGCGCCTCGAAGAAGGCGCGCAATTCGGCCATTTTGACGATACGGTTGCCGCCGACATTGATGCCGGAAAACAACGCGACGAAAATCTTCCCCCTCGCCGTCATATGATGAAGCCCGCCAGCGTCTCATTGTCGGTAATGTCCTGATACTGCACGCCATTGGCATCGAAACGTGCGGTCAGGAGGTCGAAATTGCGGCGTTCCTTCGTCTCGATGCCGATCAGCACCGAGCCGAAATTGCGCGCCGACTTCTTCAGGTACTCGAAGCGGGCGATGTCGTCATCCGGCCCCAGCATTTCGAGGAAATCGCGCAAGGCGCCCGGCCGCTGCGGGAAGCGGATGACGAAATACTTCTTCAGGCCTTCGAAGCGCAGCGCCCGCTCCTTCACGTCCGGCAGCCGCTCGAAGTCGAAATTGCCGCCGGAGACGACGCAGACGATCGTCTTGCCCCTGATCTCCTTCCTGGCAAAATCCTTCAGTGCATCGATGGCCAGCGCGCCGGCGGGCTCCAGCACCACGCCCTCGACATTGAGCATCTCGATCATCGTGGCGCAAAGCCGGTTTTCCGGCACCAGCCGCACCGCATCGGCAGGAAAATCCTTGAGGAAGCGCAGCGGTTCACGGCCGATCTCGGCCACCGCCGCGCCGTCGACGAAGTTGTCGACTTTGGCAAGCTTGACGCGGCGGCCGGCGCCGAGGCTCTCCTTCAGGCTCGGCGCACCGGCCGGCTCGCAAAAGACATAGCGGCACTCCCTGGCCTGCTCGGCGAAATAATGCGAAATGCCCGCCGCCAGCCCGCCGCCGCCGACCGGCAGCATGAGGATGTCGGGCATGCGGGTGCTGATCTGCCCGGCGATCTCATGGGCGACCGTCGCCTGTCCCTCGATGATGTCCTTGTGGTCGAAGGGCGGCACCATGTGCGCGCCGCTTTCGGCGGTGAATTCCAGGGCCGCGCGGTAGCAGTCGTCGAAGAAGTCGCCGACCAGACGGATCTCGACGAAATCGCCGCCGAACAGGCGCGTCTTGTCGATCTTCTGCTGCGGCGTGGTGACGGGCATGAACACCACGCCCTTCTTGCCGAAATGGCGGCAGACATAGGCAAAGCCCTGAGCGTGGTTGCCGGCCGAGGCGCAGACGAAAAGCTCGGCCTTGTTGCCGGCGGCCAGCGCCTTGCGGAAGAAATTGAAGGCTCCCCTGATCTTGTAGGAGCGCACCGGGGTCAGGTCCTCGCGCTTCAACAGGATCCGCGCCCCGTATTTGCGCGACAGGTAGGGATTTTCCTGCAACGGCGTCTCGGGGAAAAGCTCGCGCATGGCGGCAGCCGCGCTGGAAACCTTTTCGGCGAAGCTGGTCACGGCAATCTCCCCTGTAGAACCGAAACCGCGTTCCTGACGCCATTCGGACTTTTGCGCAACAGTCTGCCGCCGGCGCTCACATCCCGGCCGATTTCGGCTGACCTCGACTTACTTTGGCCGCACTTGCCCTGTGGGGAGATTTTTTACGAAAATATCAGGGTTTGAGCCGCGGACTGGCGCCGATGGCGGAGTGAAGTGGACTTGAAAGTGCTGCCGAAAACGCTTCTTGCCGCCGTGCTTGCGGTCCTTGTCGCCGGCTGCGCCGGCCACAAGCCGGAGGAGTTGCTGGGCAGCGCCGTGGTGACGGCCTCGATCGCCGACATTTCCGGCAACCACGCCATCTTCATCGCCACCACGCGCAAGCGCTCGGACGATCCCAACAAGGTGTTCGACGGCGAGCGGTCGGCGCTGCTCAGCTTCGCGCGCGTCAACATCACCGTGCCGAAAAGCCACGAGACCGGCAAGATCGAGCGCAAGAGCCGCGGCAAGTCCGACGATCCGTCGAAATATTTCATGGCCTCGCAGGCTACCGGTTACGACAGCGCGGCCAAGTTCCAGTCGGCGCTGAACACCGACATCGCCGCGCGCGGCGGGCGCGTCATGGTGTTCGTCCACGGCTACAACACCGGCTTCGACGATGCCGTCTACCGCCTCACGCAGATTGTTCACGATTCCGGCTATCCCGGCACGCCGGTTCTGTTTTCCTGGGCCTCGGGCGCCAGCACGACAGGCTATGTCTACGACAAGGAAAGTGCGGCCGCGGCACGCGACCAGCTCGAGGCGACGCTGCGGCTGCTGGCGCAGTCGGGTGCGCGCCGCATCGACCTCGTGGCGCATTCGATGGGCACATGGGTGACGATGGAAGCGCTGCGCCAGCTTGCCATCGAGGGCAACCGCAATCTCGGCGGCAAGCTCGGCGATGTGGTGCTCGCCTCGCCCGACATCGACGTCGACGTGTTCAAGAGCCAGATGCAGCGCTACGGCAAGCCGGACAAGCCGTTCATCGTGCTGCTCTCCGACGACGACCGCGCGCTGCGCCTGTCCAGCATGATCGCCGGCTCGCAGCCGCGCGTCGGCGACTACAAGAACGCCGCCACCGACCTCACCAGCTATGGCGTGACGGTGGTGGACATGTCCGGCGCCAAGGCCGGCGACAGGTTCAACCACACCAAGTTCGCCGACAATCCGGACCTGGTGACGCTGCTCGGCAAGCGGTTGAGACAGGATGACGGCTATGCCAGCGACCGCGAAGTGACCGACCGCATCATCCAGCTGAACCAGCAGGCCAGCCCGGGCGCAATGTAGCCTGCGGGCTGGACCGGAGAGGCGGTCGGCTTTATGCAGGCAGGGTCGTCATGTGTCGCGTTCGCCAGCGAGGTCCGCGCCGGTGCAGGGAAAGACCGCTTTCATCGTCGCACTCGCGCTGCTGGCCACCGGCTGCGCCGGCCGCAACACGCATGACCTCCTGAACAAGACGGCGGTCGAGGCGCCGGCATCGGCGATCGCCGCGACGCACGACATCTTCGTCGTCACCACGCGCCAGAAAGCAACCAAACAGCCGCGCCAGGTGTTCGACGGCGACCGCTCGCTGACCTCAAACTTCGCCGAGGTCGAGATGACGGTGCCGAAGGTCCACAAGGTCGGCGCCATCGAGCGGGCCAGAGGATCGGCCCCCAGCGACCCGGCCAAGGATTTTTCCGCTTCGCGCGTCACCCTCTACGGTGATGCCGGCCAGTTCCAGAAGGCGGTGGGCGCCGACATCGCCCGGCGCGGCGACCGGGTGCTGGTGTTCGTGCACGGCTTCAACAACGGCTTCGACGACGGCGTCTACCGCATAACCCAGATCGCCCACGACACCGGCTACAAGGGCACGCCGGTGCTGTTTTCCTGGGCGTCGGCCGGCAAGATCACCGGCTATGTCTACGACAAGGAAAGCGCCAACGCCGCCCGCGACGACCTTGAGGCGACGCTGAAGATGCTGGCCCGCACCAAGGCCAAAAGCATCGATATCGTCGCCCACTCGATGGGCACATGGGTGACGATGGAGGCGTTGCGCCAGCTGGCCATCGAAGGCAACCGCGACCTCGACGACAAGCTCGGCTACGTGGTGCTGGCCTCGCCCGACATCGACGTCGACGTGTTCAAGAAACAGATGATGCGCTACGGCAAGCCGGACAAGCCCTTCGCCATCCTGCTTTCCGGCGACGACCGGGCGCTGAAGCTTTCCGGCTTCATCTCCGGCGACAAGCCACGCGTCGGCGACTACGGCGACGCCGCCGACCTCGCGCAATACGGTGTCGTCGTCGCCGACCTTACCAACACCAAGGGCGCCGACCGGCTCAACCACGCCAAGTTCGCCGACAACCCGATGCTGGTGCAGTTGCTCGGGGACCAGCTGAAAACGCCCGCCGCACTCGCCACCGGCGCGCCCCTGCCCGGTCAGCCGATCGAGCAACTCGGCAACGGCCTCGGCCAGGCGGTCGGCTCGGTCGCCCAGATCATCATCACAACGCCGTTCAAGGTGCTGTCGGTGGCGACGGGGGGAGAATAAGGTAGCAGGGCAGTAAGGGAATAGGGGAATAGGGGAAATCCGGTTCTTCTCTTTTCCTACTCCCCTATTCCCTTACTGCCCTATTCCCTTACTGCCCTATTGCCCTGGCGCCTTATTGCCCTACACAAACAGCTCCACCTTCTCGAACGTCCGCACATCCACCAGACCGATATCGGAAATGCGCAGTTCGGGAATGACGACCAGCGCCAGCAGCGAGTGCTGCATATAGGCGTTGTTCAGGGTGCAGCCGACCGAGCGCATGGCTTCGACCAGTCTGTGTGCCTTGGCGGCGACGATCTCGGCGCGCTCGTCCGACATCAGGCCGGCGATCGGCATTTCGACCAGCGCCAGTTCCCTGCCCTTCGAGTAAAGCACGACGCCGCCGCCCACCTCGGCCAGCCGATTGGCGGCCAGCGCCATATCCTGCTTGTTGGTGCCGACGACGATGATATGGTGGCTGTCATGGGCCACCGAGGAGGCGATGGCGCAATCCTGGGTGTAACCGAAGCCGGAAACGAAGGCGTTGGTGACGCCGCCGGTGCCGCGATGGCGCTCGACCAGCGCGATCTGGCAGACGTCGTTGGCGCGATCCATCGCCACCTGCCCGTTTTCTACGGCCAGGTCCGCCTCCAGCGCCCTGGTCGGCGCCTGATTCTCGATGACGCCGATGACGCGCACCCGCGCCTCGTTGGCGCCGGCGGGTGCAGCGATATCGAAATCGGCCGCTGCCAGCGTCTTGCCCAGCCGCACCGTGTTCTTCGCCGAAGCCGGGTAATCATAGGCGGGGATATCGATTGCCAATCTTCCCTTGCTCGCCAGCAGCACGCCGCGCGCATAGACGTCGTCGATGACCATTTCGGCGAGGTCGGAGACGATCAGGAAATCGGCCAGCCGGCCGGGCGCGATGGAGCCCAGTTCGCGTTCAAGCCTGAAATGCTGGGCGGTGTTCAGCGTCGCCATCTGGATCGCCGTCACCGGCTTCAAGCCCTGGCGGATGGCGTGGCGCACGACACGGTCCATGTGGCCTTCCTCGACCAGCGTGCCGGAATGGCTGTCGTCTGTGCACAGGATGAAGTTACGCGGATCGAGCCCGCTCTCCGTCACCGCCTTGACCTGCGCAGCGACGTCGTACCAGGCGGACCCCAGCCTGAGCATTGCTCGCATGCCCTGGCGGACGCGGGCGATGGCGTCCTCGGCGCGCGTGCCTTCATGGTCGTCTTCCGGGCCGCCGGCCACATAGCCGTGGAAGGCAGGGCCGAGATCGGGCGAGGCATAGTGGCCACCGACGGTGCGGCCAGCGCGCATGGTGGCGGCGATCTCGCCCGCCATCACCGGATCGTTGGCGGCGACGCCGGGGAAATTCATCACCTCGCCCAGGCCGATGATGTTTTCCCAGCCCATCGCCTCCTCGACGTCCTTCACCGTCAAGACGGCGCCGGGATTCTCCAGCCCCGGCGCGGAGGGCACGCAGGACGGCATCTGCACATGGACATTGATCGGCATCGCCAGCGCCTCGTCGTGCATCAGCCGGACACCGGGAAGGCCGAGCACGTTGGCGATCTCGTGCGGGTCGATGAACATGGAGGTGGTGCCATGCGGGATCACCGCCCGGCAGAACTCGGTCACCGTCACCATGCCGCTCTCGACGTGCATGTGCGCGTCGCACAGGCCGGGCACCAGATAGCGCCCTTGCGCCTCGACCACCTTGGTCCTTTCGCCGATGGTGTGGCTGGCATCCGGCCCGCAATAGGCGAAGCGGCCGCCGGAAATCGCGATGTCGGTATCCGGCACGATCTCGCCGGAATAGACGTTCACCCAGCGGCCACCCCGCACGACGAGGTCGGCCGGCTTGCGGCCGGTCGCCACATCCACCAGCTCCGTCGCCATCTCCGCCCATGGCCTTGGTTTTTTCACAGCGTCACCGTTTCTGAAGAATCTTCGCGGTGACTCTGCCAAGCCGCAACGGATTTGACCAGTTGGCTTTGTTGACTTTCAGCGGCGGAAGGCGGTTCATTCCGCGTACATCGAGGGAGTTCGCCATGACCCGCCTGTCCCTTTTGCTGTCCGTCCTTGCCCTGTTCGTCCTGCCCGGCCTCGCCGGCGCCGAGGAACGCTGGCAGACCCTGCCGGAACCCGCGCCGATGCCGAAGGCCGACGAGAGCGGCTATGCGCCGGTCAACGGCATCGAGATGTACTACGCCGTGTTCGGCAAGGGCGATCCTGTGCTGCTCATCCACGGCGGCCTCGGCCACGCCGACATCTGGGCCAGCCAGGTCGCCACGCTTTCAAAAACGCACAAGGTCATCATCGCCGATTCACGCGGCCACGGGCGCTCGACACGCACCGAGGAGCCCTTCGGCTACGACCTCATGGCCTCCGACTATCTCGCTTTGCTCGACCATCTCAAGATCGACAAGACGGCACTCGTCGGCTGGAGCGACGGCGGCATCATCGGCATCGACATCGCCCTGCACCATCCAGAGCGGCTGACGAAGGTGTTCGCGCAGGCCGCCAACGTCACCACCGACGGCGTCGATCCCGGCGTTTTGACCAACAAGACGTTCGCCGCCTACATCGACCGCTCCGGCCGCGACTACAAGAAATTGTCCAAGACGCCGGACCAGTACGATGCCTTCGTCGGCCAAATCTCGAAGATGTGGGAGACGCAGCCCAACTGGTCGAAGGAGGAGCTGGCCAAAATCACCACGCCGATCGCCGTCGTTGCCGGCGACCACGACGAGGCAATCCTGCGCAAGCACACGGATTACATGGCCTCCGTCATCCCCGGCGCGAAGGAGATCATCCTGCCCAATGCCAGCCATTTCGCCATGCTGCAGGCACCGGACGAATACAATCAGGCGGTGCTGGACTTCATCGACGCCAAGTGAGCCGGAGAATTAACCTTAGCCGCTAAGGTTAAGTTTTCGTTTCGTTGGAAGCTTCCGCCGTTGTCCCGTAAAGATACAGAGGGGGCGCGGGACATTTCAGCCGGCGCGCGGCTCGGGGCTCAGAGGGGCGAGCCCGCCAGCCGTTTCGCGCTCCCGCTTTACCGAAATTCTCGCTGCACGGTGACCGCGAAGACTGGTGCGGACGACGGGAATCGAACCCGTACGGGCAAGCCCGAGGGATTTTAAGTCCCTTGTGTCTACCAGTTCCACCACGTCCGCTTGGCCCGCTTGTCGAGGCTTTGGCCGTTTTCGTCAATCGATGTTTTTGGCTGTCAGGTTCGTTCAGCCAATCTTCAGGTTGCGGCGGGCAAACAGGCGGCCGGAACAAACGACCAAGGAGATCACGATGGATCGTCGCCACGTCCTGACCGGCATCGCCGCATTGCTCGCCACGCCCGGCCTTGCCTTCGCGCAAAGCCGCAGCGCGCCCACCTCCGACCAGATCATGCGCCGGCTGGACGTCGAGCCGCGCAGGCGCGTACGGCCGGAAGAGCGCGTCACCATCCAGGAATTCCGCCGCCGGCCGGACCTGCGCCGTGCAGCCCCCTCGATCGATATCCAGGCCATCAACTTCGAGTTCGGCTCGGCAGAGATACCGCGCTCGGAGTTTCGCAAGGTGCGGGAGATCGCGCGTGCCTTCGACCAGATCACGCGCCGCCGCCGCAGGGCGCGCTTCCTCATCGAAGGCCATACGGACGCGGTCGGATCGCGCGAATCCAACCAGGCGCTTTCCGAGCGGCGGGCCGCCTCGCTGAAACGTCTGCTGGTGTCGGAGTTCGGCATTCCCTCCCGCACGCTCGAGGCGGTGGGTTACGGCGAAGATTATCTTTTGGTCGATACGCCTTACGAGGATTGGCGCAACCGTCGCGTCACCATCCGCCGGATCGACGAATTCCTCCGCTAAAGCATGATGCCGAAAAGTTGCAGACTTTTCGGAAAACATCATGCGTCAAAACAAGAGGTTAGAGCGAGGTGCCGATTCAGCGAAACGGCACCTCGCTCTAGGCGTGATCGCAGCCACCGGCTTGCCCGGTGGCTGCCACGCTCAACTTGCGCGCTTGGCGGCTTCGCGCTGCCGGCGCAGATGCTCCTCGACGCCGGTCGGCTGCTTGTCCTTGGCGCCGCCTGGAATGGCGGTGGACACGACGGCCGGCGGATCGCTTGCCGGGAAAGTGTCCTCGAGGCCGGACTGAAGCTGCTCCTCCAGCGTCTCATTCTCTTCCGAACGACCGGACGTCCGGCGCGCGGCCGGATCTTCAAGCGGCTGCTTGTTGTCGGGATGCGTGCGAACTTCCTTGACCACGGCGAACAGCTGCTCGATGGCTAGTTCCTTCATGTCGCCGAAATCCGGCGTCTCGGCCCGCATGGCCTCGATGCGGTCGGCCATTGATTTCTCGAATTCGTCGAGGCAGCCGCTGCCGTGGGTCTTGCACAGGCGGCGTAGCGCCTCGCCGAGCAGGACCGGTCCGAACATGGCGCTGGCATCGGCGCGCAGCCGCTCGATCCGCTCGGGGCTTGCATTGCTGAGTTTCGGCATCGCCTTGTTCTCCCTTTGGTCGGCCGGCGTGGGAAACAAATGGCTGGCGCGGCTGGCGGTTCCATCACGTCGCACAAATGGGCCGGCCTGCGACCGGCAGGCCCATCTCTGGCGTCACGCCGCAGATGCCCCTACATAGGCTCGACGATCCCGCCACCTGCACGATCCGCCGGAGTTTTTCATGACCGCACCGCTTTTCCAGCCCATCACGCTTGGCGGGATGACCGTCCCCAACCGCATCGCGGTGGCGCCGATGTGCCAGTATTCGGCCGACGACGGCTCGGCCACCGACTGGCATCTCCACCAATGGATGAGCTATGCGCTGTCGGGCGCCGGCACGGTCACCGTCGAGATGACCGACGTGGAACGGCGCGGCCGCATCAGCCACGGCTGCCTCGGCCTTTATTCGGACCATAACGAAGCGGCGGCGAAGCGCGCGCTGGATGCGGCGCGCCGGGTGGCGCAGCCGGGCACGAAGTTCGGCACGCAGCTCGCCCATGCCGGTCGCAAAGCCTCCTGCCAGCGGCCTTGGGAAGGCGGCGGACCGCTCGGGCCGAACCAGGACCCGTGGCAGACGGTCTCAGCCTCGGCGATCCCCTACGATCAGGGATGGCACCCGCCGCACGCGCTGGAAGAAGAAGAGATCGTCCGGTTGATCGAGCGGTTCGCGGACGCCGCCCTGCGGGCCGAGCGCGCCGGCTTCGACTTCATCGAACTGCACGCCGCTCACGGCTACCTGATCTTCCAGTTCCTGTCGCCGATCTCCAACCGGCGCACCGACCGCTGGGGTGGCAGCCTTGAAAACCGCATGCGCTTCGCGGTCGAGATATCGCGCGCCGTGCGCAAGGCCGCGCCGAAGCTGATGCTGGGGGCGCGGCTTTCGGTGAAGGAATGGGTGGACGGTGGCTTCGATGTCGACGAGGCGATCGAGGTGGCGAAGGCGCTGAAAGCGGAAGGCGTCGCTTATATCTGCTGTTCTTCCGGCGGAAATTCGCCGCACCAGAAACTTCCCTCCGGCCCCGGCTACCAGGTGCATCTGGCCGAGGCGATCCGCAAGGGCGCGGACATTCCCGTCCGCGCCGTCGGACTGATCGACGATCCGCTGGAAGCGAACGCCATCGTCGCCGACGGCCGTGCCGACATGGTGGCGCTGGCGCGTGCTTTCCTTGCCGATCCGCGCTGGGGCTGGCGCGCGGCGGCAATGCTTGGTGAGCCGGTCCATGCGGCACCGCAACTGGTGCGCGCGGTGACCACCATGCAGCACTGGATGAAGAAGGCAGGTTGACGCATAGTATGTCCGCCGCCTCGGGCCGGCGCCGGCAGGCAACCATTTTCCGTGCTTCGCGTTTGGCACGGAACGCGCCCCGTTTGGCAGCGCGACCGCAATATTGTACCCTCGGAGACGTCTTATGGCGAAACTGACCTACACGATCGTCGAGCATGACGGAGGCTGGGCCTACAAGGTCGGCTCGACCTTCTCCGAAACCTTCCGGAGCCACGAGGAAGCGCGGCGGGCCGCCGAAAACGCCTCTGCCGAGCAGCAGGTGGCCGGCACCACCGACGGCATCCAGTACGAAGACGCCCAGGGCAAATGGCACGAGGAACTGGCCGACGGCCGCGACCGGCCGCAGACCGAGATCGCGGACGACGCCGAAAACGGCTGACGGAAGCCGGTTGGCTTAGCGGGCGGGCAACAGGGATGGCAGTTCCCTGATCATGGCGTCGCGGGTCGAGCGGCCAGCCGTCATGGTGACGCGCTTGCCCTTTTCCTCGACAAGGCGGGCGAAAACGACCGTCCGGCCGTCGCGCACCGCCCAGCCGACGAACCAGCCATAGGTGTGGTTCTGGTCGGGCTTGCCATCCGCCTTGCGGAAGGGGCCGGTTCCGGTCTTGCCGTGCAGGTCCCAGCCTCCGGGCAGCTTGCCAAGGGCGGTGACGGCGGCGGTCATGTCGAGCGCGTGGCGCGACACCGGCAGTTTGCCCGTCGTCAGCGCCCGCAGGAACTCGATCTGCTCGGCCGGTGAAATCTTCAGCGACGACGACAGCCAAGCCCGCGTCAACCCGTTGTCCTTGCCCGGATCGCCGGAGCCGTCCCGGTTGCCGTAACCAAAGGCCCGGATGTAGCGGTCGAATTTCTCGACGCCCAGATGCTGCGTCACCTGCTGCGAATACCAGACGACGGAATTGGCGATCCACGACATCGGGTCCTGATCGGCCTTCCAGGCCGCAACCCATGAGGGATAACCCTTCTTGAAGGGCAGTTTCGGGCTGTGCTCGTCCTTGAGGAAGCCGTCGTCGTAGCCCATCAGGGCGATGGCGATCTTGAAGGTCGACGCCGGGGTGACGCGCCGGTCGCAATCGCCTTCGGCCACCAGCCTGTCGCCGGTCGCCGCATCGGCCAGGATGGTGCAGACGGTCGCCGCCTGCACGGCGCCTGCATGTCCCATCACGGCGGTCACCGCGAAGGCCGCCCATATCCATGCTCTCATCGCCGTCCTCGCTGCAAAACGTCTGCCCGCAAGCACTGGCTATCGCGGCGGCGTTACGCAAGGATTACCGTGAGGGATTACCGCGGGAAGACGGTGTCCCCAAAAAAGCGAAAGGGCGCCGGAGCGCCCTTCCCTGATCGTCGCGGATCAACCGTGAACTCAGCCGTGCAGCTTGGCAGCGATCTCGGCGACGCGCTTGCCCTGGAAATGCGCGCCTTCCAGTTCCTGCGCCGAGGGCTGGCGCGAACCGTCGCCGTCGGAAGTCGTGGTCATGCCGTAGGGCGCACCGCCGCGCACGACGTCGTTGCCCATCTGGCCCTGATAGGCATAGGACAGCGGCACGATGATCATGCCGTGATGCTGGAGCGTCGCCTGAGTGGAAAGCAGCGCGAGTTCGGCGCCGCCGTGCTGGGTGGCGGTCGAGACCATAACCGAGCCGACCTTGTCGAGCAGCGCGCCGCGTGCCCACAGCGGGCCGGTCTGGTCGAGGAAGTTCTTCATCTGCGAGGCGACGGCACCGTAACGGGTGGCCGAGCCGACGATGATGGCGTCGTAGTTCTCCAGTTCGGCCGGCGTGGCGACCTCGGCCTGCTGGTCCAGCTTGTAATGGGACGCCTTGGCGACGGCTTCCGGCACCAGTTCGGGAACGCGCTTCAAGCTGACCTCGGCGCCGGCTTCGCGCGCGCCTTCGGCGGCCGCCTTGGCCATCTGCTCCATGTGACCGAAGCTCGAATAATAAAGAACCAGAACCTTTGCCATTACAGTCTCCTTGATGGGCAAACCTGTCGGCGCGAAGCGCGCCGTCGACCTCTATCTAAGGTGCCCACCGTTCATCGGAAGCCATCTTCTGGAGCACGGATTGTTCACTAATCGGATGCCATTGCCCCGGTTCCGATGCGGGAGTATGGGTCGATGCCCTGCCCTTCTTCCGGAGACCGCCATGCCAGATATCGTCACCGCCGCCATGATGGTCATCGGCGACGAAATCCTTTCGGGCCGTACCAAGGACCGCAACATCGGCCATCTGGCCGACATCATGACGGCCATCGGCATCGACCTGAAGGAAGTGCGCATCGTGCCGGATGAGGAAGACGAGATCGTCGCGGCGCTGAATGCGCTCAGGACCCGCTATACCTACGTTTTCACCACCGGCGGCATCGGCCCCACGCATGACGACATCACCGCCGATTCGGTGGCCAAGGCATTCGGCGTGCCGTGCGAATACGACGCCAAGGCCTACAAGATGCTCGGCGACAGCTACGCCCAGCGCGGCATCGAGTTCACCGAGGCCAGGAAGCGCATGGCGCGCATGCCGCGTGGCGCCGACCACATCGACAATCCCGTTTCAACCGCGCCGGGCTTCCGCATCGGCAACGTGCACGTCATGGCGGGCGTGCCGTCGATCTTCCAGGCGATGCTCGACAACGTCGTGCCGACGCTGAAGACGGGCGCGAAGATGCTGTCGGCGGCCGTCCACTGCCCGGTCGGCGAAGGCACGATCGGCGGCCCGCTGGCTGAGATCCAGAAGGCGCATCCCGACACCATCATCGGCTCCTATCCGAAGTACGGCGAGGGCAAATTCTGGACCGAACTGGTGGTGCGCGCCCGCACGCAGGAGGCTCTTGAAGCCGCGCGCGCCGACGTCGAGGCGATGGTGAAACGCTTCGCCACGGCGGGCTGAGCCAAGCACGGCGGGAACCGTGACGACAAGCAGCGCGTTTTATACGGGCGGCCGTGATAGGATACGGCACGCGGCCAGTTGAGGGAGCCTGCCATGTCGTTCAAGACCATCGTCGCCATCCTCCAGAGCGAACAGGACGCCGGGCGCGTGCTCGACTGCGCCATACCGCTCGCCACCGGCCTTCAAAGCCATCTCGTCGGCATTCACGCCGAATCGGTCCCGGTTCCCTACACCTCCGCCACCGGGTTTCCGGACACCGAGTTCCTGCAGGTTTCGGCCGAGATGAACAAGGAGCGCGCCGAAAAACTGCAGGCGCTCTTCCTCAAGCGCGTCGAAGGTTCGGGCCTGTCCTTCGAATGGCGCAGCCTGGAAACCTTCTCCGGCGACAGCGGGTTGTCGGGCATCTCGACCGTACGCGCCGCCGATCTCGTGGTGGCCGCCCAGAGCGAAAGCGGCGGCGACGGCAATGCCGACGTCGGCTCGCTGGTCTACGACGCCGGGCGCCCCGTGCTGGTGGTGCCGCATGCGGGACCTGTGGTCACCACCTTCAAGACGGTGCTGCTCGCCTGGAACGGCACCCGCGAGGCGGCACGCGCCGCCTTCGACGCCCTGCCCTTCATCCTCGCCGCCGACAAGACGGAAGTGTTCGTCGTCGATCCGCCCGACAACCAGGACGACGACGGCACGGCCGGCAGCGAAATCGCCGCCGCGCTGGCGCGCCATGGCGCGAATGTCAGCGTCGCCGTGCGCAAGGCCGACGGCGCGTCGGTGGAGGATGTCATCCAGAGCAGGATGACCGAAACCGGGGCCGACCTCCTCGTGCTCGGCGCCTACAGCCATTCCTGGCTGCGCCGGCTCCTGTTCGGCGGCGTCACGCAGTCGGTGCTGCGCTCCGGCACCGTGGCCGCCTTCCTTTCGCGCTGAGGGTGCGGCAGGACCAATCCACGCCCCTTGCCTGCCCGCTATGGCGTCGCTATCTATTCGCCGTTCTCAGGGCGGGGCGAAACTCCCCACCGGCGGTATGCGGTGCGAGCCGCGAGCCCGCGAGCGCCTTCCGCAGGAAGGGTCAGCAGACCAGGTGCGATGCCTGGGCCGACGGTATAGTCCGGATGAAAGAGAACGTGCAGTTCCGGGCGGCAGCCTGCCGGCGGAACAGCCGTGATCGCCTTGGGTGACGTGTCCGTTACGAGAAAGGTGATTACGATGACACACACCCGCTATGCCTTCATCAAAGCCGGCTGGCACGCCGATATCGTCGACCGCTCGCTCGACGGTTTCCTCGAACTGATCCCGCGTGAGCAGGTCGACGTGTTCGACGTGCCCGGCGCTTTCGAAATGCCGCTGCTGGCGCGCGACCTCGCTGCTTCCGGCCGCTATGCGGCGGTCGCGGCGGCCGCCTTCGTCGTCGACGGCGGCATCTACCGCCACGACTTCGTCGCCCAGGCGGTGGTGGACGGGTTGATGCGGGCCGGCATGGACACCGGCGTGCCGGTGCTGTCGGTGTCGCTGACGCCGCATAACTACCAGGAAACGGAGCACCATACGCAGATCTTCCGCTCCCATTTCGTCAAGAAGGGACGTGAGGCCGCGCAGGCTGCCCTTGTCATCGGCAAGACGCGGGCGATGCTGGCGGCAGCTTAACCGCCAAAGGCGGGGTCCGCTCCGGAAACCTCGACCGCCTCTCCCGGCATCCTGCCGTTACATTGGGCGGCTATCGCCCCAGGATGGGACGGCACGGCGTTTGCGACAGACCACGGTGTGGGCGTAGCCGTGCCGATTGCCTTTTTCGGCGGTTTGCTGCCATTGTGGCGGCGATCGCCTTTTTCCGGTCCAGTTCTTCACGGAGACGTGAAGGGCATACAGCAAATCAACATATACTCAGGCCTATTTCGGAGCCCGCGATGACGATCCACCGCTCGACCCTTTCCAAGCTCGCCTTCTCGGGCCTCTTGTTCGCCCTGCCGCTCAACGTGGCCTTCGCGCAGGACACCACCGCCGTCGCGGACCGGCTCAAGGCGCTGATGGCGAACCAGGGCGTCGATCTCGCCTGGAGCGGCATTTCGGGCGACGCGTCCTCCATGGTGATGGAAGGCGTCACCATCAAGCCGGCGGCGGAAAAGGACGCCCTGCCGATCGGCAACGTCACCCTCGAGGGTGTCAGCGAGGAGAACGGCGGCTACGCGATCGAGACCGTCTCCACGCAGGCATTTTCGCGCACCGAGGACGGCATTTCGGTCGATATCAGCCCCTTCATGATGCACGGCCTGACCATTCCGGCCGAGGGCAGCACCGATCCGCTGGCCGGCATCCTCATGTACAAATCGGCCGAGCTCGCCAACATGACCGTCAAGGTAGGCGACAAGCCGGCCTTCACGCTCGACACGCTCAGCGTCGAGGTGACCCCGCCGGCCGACGGCAAGGCGCTGGAGTTCACCGGCAGCGCCGCGAAGTTCACCGGCGACCTTTCGCTGGTGGAAGACCCGAAGTCGAAGGCGGTCATCGAGGCGCTCGGCTACCAGACCATCTCCGGCGACATGCAGGTCGCCGGTTCCTGGCAGCCGTCCGACGGCAAGATGCAGCTGTCGCAGTACGACATCACCGTGGACAATGCCGGCACCTTCGGCATGACCTTCGACATCAGCGGCTACACGATGGATTTCGTCAAGTCGCTGCAGGAGATGCAGAAGAAGATGGCCGAAAAGCCCGAGGGCGCCGACAGTTCCGCCGAGGGCATGGCGATGCTGGGCTTGTTGCAGCAGCTCACCTTCAACGGCGCCTCGATCCGTTTCGACGATGATTCGCTGACCAACAAGGTGCTCGAATATGTCGGCAAGCAGCAGGGCATGTCGGCCAAGGACATCGCCAACCAGGCCAAGGCGATCGTGCCCTTCGGCATGGCGCAGCTCAACAATCCCGAACTGACGGCGCAGGTAACAGCGGCGGTGAGCAAGTTCCTCGACGACCCCAAGAGCCTCGAGATCGCCGCCGAGCCGGCCTCGCCGGTGCCCTTCGCGCTCCTGATGGCGAACGGCATGTCGAACCCGCTGGAACTGCCCAAGACGCTGGGCCTCACGGTCACCGCCAACGAGAACTGATCCGGACTGCCCGGAAAAACGGAAAAGGCTGCATCGAGGTTCGATGCGGCCTTTTTGATTCCGTGCCGGTTATTTTCCTACGCGAACGCCCTTCTTGCCGGTATCGGGCCTACCGGCACTAGGCGTCGCGGAACGGGAAAAAAATCCTCTTCCGCCGCCGGTTCGAGGTGGATGACGCCGACCGTCTCGCCTTCGGCGAAGGTCAAGGCCGCATCGAAGCGCCGGGCCAGCGCCTTCATGGCGCGGTTATCGGCATGGGTGGTGACGAACAGGCGGGTGTAGCCGAACCCCCTCGCCTGCTGGATCAGCCGCGCGAACAATCGCCCGCCCAGCCCGCGATGCTGGAGATGGCGCTCGACGCTGAAGGCGATCTCGGCGGTCGGTTCGGCTTCCTCTGGCCGCTCGTGCAATTCGGCGGCGCCCAGAACCTCGTCGCCTTCGACATAGCCGATCACCGTCGTGCCTTCGGCGAAGGAACGGTCGGCATAGGCGGCGACGAAAACATCGCTGATGGCGCCGTTGAAACGGTCGCGGCGGCTGACTGCGTCGAGACGCAGGAGATGGTCGCGAAAACGTGGCAGATCGGAAGGCCTGAGCTGGCGGATCGTGCCCGTAAGCGGAACCGGCCCGATCGGGGGCGCGGCAAGGTGAAGACGGTCGTCCATGTCGAACTCCTCGTGGGGTCTCCTCCCTCGAGTCGTGCTGTGCCTAATATTGTGCAGCGCAGCATGAATTGCAAGGCGCACGCGCATAACGGAAGGGAAAGCGAAACCGGGGCGAAAACGGTCGGCTCTCGAGGTTTCTGCCGCCGATCACCGAAAGATGACAGAAAAAATCACCTATCCGGCACAGCTTGTCTGGAATTGTTCCAAGGTATGGGCCATATTCGTCGGGTGAATTTCAAGGACCCGTCTTATGCGACTCACCCGCCAGACCAACTACGCGATACGCATCCTTATGTATTGCACGGCGAATAACGATCGGCTGAGCCGCATTCCCGAGATCGCCGCCGCCTATTCGGTGTCGGAACTGTTCCTGTTCAAGATCCTGCAGCCGCTGGTGGAAAACGGCCTCATCCAGACGGTGCGCGGGCGCCACGGCGGCGTCAGGCTCGGCCGCCCGGCCGAGGACATCACCTTGTTCGACGTAGTGCGCGTGACGGAGGAAAGCTTCGCCATGGCCGAATGCTTCGAGAGCGATACTGACTGCCCGCTAGTCGACAGCTGCTCGCTGAACGCGGCCCTGCGCGAAGCGCTCAACGCCTTCTTCGAGGTACTCGGACGCCACACCATCGCCGACCTGGTGGCGGCACGCCCGGGCATGCGCAACCTGCTCGGCATAGACATGCTGGAAGGCCACGCACCGGCGGCTTAAGCACGGCCGGTTTCCAAGGAATGTCAGGACACCGCCGCCGACTGCGGCAGCACGAAAGGCGCGCCGCTGGGCGGTACGGCGCCGACCCTCAGCCTGCAGCCGAAAACCTTCTCCAGCAGCGGATCGACCAGCACCTCTTGCGGCGCGCCGGATGCGGCCTGCCGGCCTCCCTGCATCACATGGATGTGGTCGGCATACATGGCCGTCAGGTTGAGGTCGTGCAGCACCGCCACCACGCCGCCGCCGCGGCGGGCGAAGTCGCGGGCGATATCCATGATGGTGAGCTGGTGGCGGATGTCGAGGCTGGAGACCGGCTCGTCCAGCAGGAGATAGCGCGGAACGCCCTCCAGAACCGGTGCCCAGACCTGGCACAGCACCCGGGCAAGCTGCACGCGCTGCTGCTCGCCGCCGGAAAGCTCCTGATAGAAACGGCCGGCGAAGCCGTCGAGATCGACCTTCGCCAGCGCACGCTCCGGCAAGCGCTCGCTCTCGCCCGCCAGCGCGCCGGAACGGCCGCCGAGCAGGCCGAGCCGGACGATCTCGCGCACGGTGAAGGGAAAGGCCAGGCTCGTCGCCTGCGGCAGCACGGCGCGCAGGCTTGCCGCCTCGGCCGGCTTCATGGCGGCGAGGTCGCGGCCGTTGACGGCAATGCGGCCTTCATAAGGCAGTTCGCCCGACAGGGCCTTGAGCAGCGTCGTCTTGCCGGAGCCGTTGGGACCGACGATGGCTGTTACCTCACCCGGCCTCGCCGTGAAAGCGACGTCGGCGACGATGCGCCGGCGGCCGATGAAAACCGAAACCTCTTTCGCCTCGATCATATCGGACTCATCTTTCTTGTCGCAATCCCGAACGCAAAACCGGCTTCCACTTTTGCTGGACTTGCTCTTAGAGATCGACGATGCCGCGCTTGCGCAGGAGGATCCACAGGAAGAACGGCCCGCCCACCGCCGCCGTGATGATGCCGATGGGCAGTTCGGCGGGCGCGACGATGGTGCGGCAGACGGCATCGGCAACGAGCAGCATGGCGGCGCCGAACAGCGCGGAAGCCGGCAGCAGATAGCGGTTGTCCGGGCCGATGGCCAGCCTCAGCAGGTGCGGCACGACGATGCCGACGAAGCCGATGCCGCCGCTGACGGCCACAGCCGCTCCCACCGCAGCCGAGACCGAGATGATCGCGACGTATTTCAGCCGCTGCACGGGAATGCCGAGATGGCCGGCCGTCGCCTCCCCCAGCGCCAGCGCGTTGAGGCCGCGTGCCAGGAAGGGTGTCGCCGCGAGCGCCGCCACGATCACCGGACCGGCGGTGCCGATCTTCTGCCAGGTGGCGCCGGCCAGCGAGCCAAGCTGCCAGAAGGTCAGGTCGCGCAACTGCCGGTCGTCGGCCATGTAGACCAGGACGCCCGTCAGCGCCATGGCGAGCGCCGCCAGCGCGATGCCGGCGAGCAGCATGGTCGCCACCGAAGTGCGGCCTTGCCGCGTGGCGATGCGATAGAGGATGAGCGTGGCGACCAGACCGCCGACGAAGGCCGCCAGCGGCAGTGCCATCGGCCCCAGCAGCGCCACCAGCGGCGCCAGCATCGTGGCGCCGAGCACGATGACGGCGACGGCGCCGAGGCTGGCTCCAGCCGAAATGCCGATCAGGCCGGGATCAGCCAGCGGGTTGCGGAACAGGCCCTGCATGACCGCGCCGGAGACCGCCAACGAAGCGCCGACCAGAACCCCCATCACGACCCGCGGCAGGCGGATGTCCTGGATGATGACGCGGGTGCGCATATCGGTCGCCGAACCATCGGCGACAGCACCCGAGACCCAATCGCGCAAGACAGCCCAAGCAGAGGCGTCCGACGCCCCCGAGGTCAGGCTGAAAAGCATGGCCGCGCCAAGCATAACGGCCAGCAGCACAATGGCCAGCCGCGCGCGCGCCGCGCGGTCGCCGTCCTCGCCGCCCCTGGCGAGCCTGGTCATGCCGGACGGGCCGGCGATCGATTGATCCGCCATCGCTCAGCCTCGTTCAAACCGGATTCGCGTTCACTGGCCGAGGTCGGCGCCGTAGAGCGCCACGGCAAGGTCGTGGACGGCGTCGGCGGTGCGCGGGCCGAAGCCCAGCAGATAGCCGCCGTCCATGCGGATGACCTTGCGGGCGGCACCGGCCGGTGTCTGGGAAATGGCCGCGTTGGCGAACAGTTCCTCGTCGGATACGGCGGGGCCGGCATGATCCATCATCAGGATGACATCGGGCGCGGCGGTGACGGCGGCCTCGTCCGAAAGCTGCTTGTAGCCGGTAAAGCCTTCGATGGCATTGACGCCGCCGGCCAGTTTGACGATGCCGTCGGCCGCGGTGTCGCCGCCGGAAGCCAGGATCTTGCCACCCTGCATGGACAGGATGAACAGCACGCGCTTGCGCTGCTTGACCGCCGCCGTGAGTTGCTCGGCCGCCTTCAGCTTGGCGTCGACTTCCATTGCCAGCGCCGCCGCCCTGTCGTCAACGCCGAACGCCTTGCCGACGGCACGGATCTTGGCAAGGATTCCCTCATGGTCGAAGGTCTCGGGCACCTCGACATAGGGCACGCTGGCCTTCTTCAAAACCTCGACCGCTTCCTTCGGGCCGCTGCCTTGCAGCGCCAGGATTCCCGACGGATTGACCGACAGCACGCCTTCCGGCGACAGCTGGCGCATGTAGCCGACATCGGGAAGCTTGAGCGCTTCCTGCGGATAAAGGCTGGTGGAATCGCGTGCCACCAGATGCTCCTGCTGGCCGAGCGCATAGACGATTTCGGTCAGCGAACCGCCGATGGAGGCGATGCGCGACGAATCGGCGAAGACATCGCCGTCTTCCGCCGCCGCCGCTGCGGAGGCGGCGCCGAAGACCAGAACCGCACCGAGCAGCGACCGGCGCACAAAGCTGCAAACCACGGCGTTCATGCGTCCACGTCCGCTCAGGCCGCGACCGAGCCGGGCAGGCGCGGCAGGCTTTCGGCCAGCGAACGCCAGTCCTGGCGCTCATCCTCGCCTTCGCGACGCTTGCCGAAGAACTGGATGATCAGCCGCCCTTGCGCATCATAGGCATCGATCGTCGTCAGATGCCCTTCCCTGATCGGCCGCCGCAGAGCCCACACCTCGGCGATATGGTCGGTACGCAAGTGCAGGTGGAAGGTTTCGTCCAGCACGTTGAGCCACGGGCCCATCGTCTTCAGTTCGCTGACAGGCCCCGTGTAGATCTGAGCGCAGCCACGACTGCCGACGAAGCACATGATCGGCGTCTGCGCCGCAGCCGCCCGCGGCAACAGCGTGCCGATGGCCTCGCGATCGACCGGCCAGGCATATTCCTCGCCCACGGAACGCACCGCGACATGGCGCGAAACGCCGAGATCCTTGAGCATGCCGTAGAACTGGTGAACGTCGGTCATGCTGCCCCAACGCGCGCGCAACTCGTCCCGCCGCGAAAAGGCATCAATCGCGATTCCTTCCTCCTCGGCGACGGTTTCGGTCCGCACGACCGGTGACTGGTCGGCCGACAGATGGCGGTCGACCAGCGTTTCGTAGGCAGCCACGTCCGATGCCGGACGCAGATGAATCTTGTGCACCGCCTCGCCGCCGGCGTCGAAGAATTGCAGGCTGCGGCGAATGGCGTCGCCGTCGCGTTTCTCGACGGCGAAGCCGTGCACCCAGTGCTCGTAGAAGACCCGAAGGTCGATATTGTCGCCAAACACGGCAGCGGCGTGCGGGCTCGCCCGCACCTCGCCGAACGTGCCAATCGTCTCATGCACGGCGCTGTCGTTGCGGGTCAGCGTCATCACCTCGCCGAGCGCCGGCAGTTCGTCGAGCAATTCGCGAACGCGCGGCTCGATGCGCCGCACGCCGTCACCGCAATGCGCCGCGACCAGGTCGGCTTCCGAAATGCCCAGTTGCAGGGCCAGATCGCGCTCCCGCATCTTGGGATTCTGCGATCGCGCCGATCTGATTTCCTGCGCTGTGGGCTTCACATTCCGATCCATGGTCACACCTGTTCGCTGGCAACAATCGTTCGTATCGGCTGGCTATGGCCCTATTTGTTGAGGATGAGCTTGCCCTGCCGGGTGATCTTGAGCCGGTAGAGCGCGCCATGATGCTCGATGCCGATCTCGTGTTCGCCCTGGAACAGCGAATTGGATGACAGCGTGCGAGGCGACAGCGGCATGCGTTCCGACCGCATGGGCGTGTGCGTCTCGGCGCGGCGGAAGCGATAGCGGAATTCGTCAGGGTTGTGCGTGTTCATCGTCAGGCTCCTGATCCATCTCGCGCCGCTGCCCGCGACGCCGGGGATGATCGCCGATTCATTTGTTGACTCGGATAATCATGTTTACTAGTCAGTGCAATACCGGACTAAATGAGTCAACATTTAAGATGCCGGATGAGATGAAAAATGCGAGCAAGCGGCAACGCCAGCCAGCATTCAACACAGAATTTGGAGTTGAATCATGGGCTTGGCGGTTGGGGGCGAGGTGCCCGCGGATCGTTTCGAGGGTTGCGCCGGCGATAGCGGCGCAAAGTGGCGGACACTAAAGAGCATCAGCATTCTGTTGGCGGGCGTGGCGACGGCTTCGTTGTCGGCGTCTCTCGCTCACGCGCAGCAGACAAATACGGAGCAGCAGACGCAGGAAGAGCAGCAGGCCGAAGGCAAGACAGGCGCCTCCGGCGAAACGCTGCTCGACAAGATCCTGCTGCTCAGCCGTACCGGCGAAACGGCGATCGAATCGCTGTCGTCATCCAGCCACGTCGACCAAGAACAGATCGACCGGCGCCTAGCGACCAGCGTGAACGACGTGTTCTTCGGCGTGCCGGGCCTGACCGTACAGTCCGACGCCAAGCGCACCGCCTCCAGCGTCAACATCCGCGGCCTGCAGGACTTCGGCCGCGTGCAGGTGATCGTCGACGGCGCCCGGCAGGACTTCAACCGCTCCGGCCACGGCACATCGTCGACCTTCTGGATCGACCCCGAACTGATCCAGTCCGTGGACGTGATCCGCGGTCCGGTCGCCAACACCTACGGCTCGGGCGCCATCGGCGGCGTCGTCTTCTTCGACACCAAGGACGCGACGAACTTTCTCAAGCCGGAAGAGACCTGGGCCACCTCGGTGACCGGCCGCTACGAAACGAACGGCTCCGGCTGGACCACCAGCGCCACCGGCGCCTATCGCTTGAGCCCCGACTTCGACGTGCTGGGCAACATCGTCTATCGCGACTACGGCGACTACAAGGACGGCGACGGCAACAGGGTCGCGGGCTCCGCCTTCGACGTGCTCGGCGGCCTGCTCAAGGCCACCGTGCGGCCGAGCGAGAACAGCGAGCTGAAGCTCGGCTGGGTCGGCTCCAGCGACGGCTGGAGCGAGATCAGCGGCGGCGTCCCGACGTCCGATCTCGACATGCGCCAGAACACCTTCACCGCCCGCTACAACCTGACGGACGAAGACAGGAGCTGGCTAGACCTCCACATCAACACCTCCTACGGCAAGACCGATCTGGAACGGACCTATCTCAGGACGCTCGGCGGGCAATACGACCCGGTCACCGGGCGTCCGACCACCATTCCCGCCGGCTCGCGGACCACCTACGACCTCGAAACGCTGAGCTTCGACATCTGGAACACCTCTCGCTTCGAGACGGGGACGCTCGGCCACGAGCTGACCTATGGCGGCGACTGGGTGAGCGACGACATGGTGACGCTGGACCCGTCCGGCGGCCAGGACACCTACACGCCGTCGGGCAAGCGGCGCGTGAGCGGCCTCTACGTCCAGGACAAGATGAGCTGGGAGTGGCTGGAGGTGATCGCCGGCCTGCGCTACGACAGCTACAGCCTCGACAGCGCCACGGCCGAAAGCTCCGGCGACCGCCTGTCGCCGCGCATCACCGTCGGCGTGACGCCCTTCGAGTCCGCCGGGCTGGATGGTTTGCAGTTCTACGGCACCTATGCCGAGGGCTACCGCTCGCCGTCGATCACCGAAACGCTGATGAACGGTATGCACCCGAGCGGTGTCACCTTCCCGTTCCTGCCGAACCCGAACCTGAAGCCCGAAACCGGTAAGACTTGGGAACTGGGCGTCAACTATAAGGCCGACGGCGTCATTGAGGCTGGTGATGCGCTGCGCATGAAGGCCGCGTACTTCAACAACAACGTCGATGACTATATTCAGGGGAACGACGATATCGCGGCTGGCGCTCCCGGCTGCCCCTATATCCCGGGACTGCAGCCCGGCTCCTACACGTACTCGTGCTACCAGTACCAGAACTACGCGAGCGCCAGGATCCGCGGCTTCGAATTCGAGAGCGTTTACGACGCGAGCTGGGGCTTCGCCGGCCTTTCGGCCTCGATCATCGACGGCCACACGGTGTCTTATGACGGCCTGCGCGAAGACCTGACGACCATCCCTTCCTCGCAGGTGACCGCACAGCTCGGCTTCCGCTTCCTCGAGGACAGGCTGACGGTCGGCGGCGAGGTGCAGCACAACGGCAAGCCGAAGGGCAACGACGCGGCCAGGGACTACACGCTGGTCAACGCCTTCGCCAGCTACAAGGCAAACGAGAATCTCAAGTTCGACTTCCGCGTCGACAACATCTTCGACGAGAAGTACGCCAACCCGCTCAACGCCACGGCGACCAGCACCATCTACGAGCCGGGCGTGTCGGTGAAGCTTGCGGCGACGGTGCGATTCGGAGGCTGACACGACCATGAAGACGGCAACCTTTGTTCTTTCGGCAGCCGTAGCGACAGTGCTTTGCTCGGGGGCGGCGGCGCAGGAGGCGGCAAAGCCCGCCCCTGCGCTTTCGCTGGAACTCAACGGCGCGCAGCCCTCTGACAAGGGCTGCCGCCTGACCTTCGTGGTGACTAACGATCTCGGCGCCGCCCTTTCCAAGGCGGCGTTCGAGATTGCGCTGTTCAACGAGGCCGGCGTGGTCGAGCGCCTGACAGTGCTGGACTTCAAGGGTCTGCCGGCCGGCAAGACCAAGGTGACGCGCTTCGATCTCGCCGGCACCGATTGCACCAAGGTGAGCCGGGTCCTCGTCAATGCTGCCACCGAATGCGCCGGTTCCGGCATCGAGCCGACGGCCTGCATGCGCGGCCTGAAGACCTCGACGCGCGCCGGCATCACCTTCGGCGTCTGAACAGACGGCGCGCCAAGCCGACCCTTTATTCTACCGTTCGGCCTGCGACGGCGGCTGGACGATTGTTCTCCAACCCACCCCAGAAAGGAAAGCCAATGTTCATAGCCATGAACCGTTTCAAGGTGCAGAAGGGATCGGAAGATGCCTTCGAAAACGTTTGGAAGAGCCGCGATTCCTCGCTTTCGCAGATGACCGGCTTCAAGGAATTCCATCTGCTGCGCGGCCCCGTCAACGAGGAGGAAGGCTACACGCTGTTCGCCTCGCATACGCTTTGGGCCACGCAGGACGACTTCATCGCCTGGACGAAATCGGAGAACTTCCGGGCTGCCCACCGCAATGCCGGTTCCGGCAAGGTCCACTATCTGGGCCACCCGCAATTCGAGGGCTTTTCGATCGTCGAAGGAGCCTGAAGCCTCCGCCCGGCACGTTTGCAGGGCAGACGAAAAGAAACCTCCCGGCGGACCCGCCGGGAGGTTTTTTCATGAAACTATGTCTAGGCCGACGGCTGGGAGGGCGATTCGTCCGATTTGTCTTCGGTTTCCGCCTTGGTGGCCTGCTCGCGGCTGCGCTCGATCAGCTTCGCCGACCAGATCGACACCTCGTAGAGGATGATGGTGGGTAGAGCCAGGCCGATCTGGCTCATCGGATCGGGTGGCGTCAGCACGGCCGCCACGACGAAGGCGATGACGATCGCCCATTTGCGCTTGTCCTTCAGCGCCTGCGAGGACAACAGCCCGACGCGCGTCATCAGGCTGGTCACCACCGGCAACTGGAACACCAGGCCGAAGGAGAAGATCAGCGTCATGATGAGGCTGAGATATTCCGACACCTTGGGCAGCAGCGAAATCTGCACGTCGCCGCCGCCGCCGACCTGCTGCATGGACAGGAAGAACCACATCACCATCGGCGTGAAGAAGAAGTAGACCAGCGCCGCGCCCATCAAGAACAGGATCGGCGACGCAATCAGGAACGGCAGGAAGGCGTTCCGCTCGTTCTTGTAGAGGCCGGGGGCGATGAACTTGTAGATCTGCGTGGCGATCAGCGGAAAGGCGATGACCATGCCGCCGAAAGCGGCGAGCTTGACCTGCGTGAAGAAGAATTCCTGCGGCGCGGTATAGATCAGCTCGACCTTGGAAGGGTCCAACCCGGCCCATTGCGTCGCCCATTTGAAGGGGATGACGAGCAGGTTGAACAGCCGCTTGGCGAGGAAGAAACAGGCGAGGAAAGCGATGAAGAAGCCGGCGATCGACCAGATCAGCCGGCGGCGCAGCTCGATCAGATGCTCGATCAGCGGCGCCGACGACTTGTCGATCTCATCGCGATCGCGTTCGGTGATGCTCACGAGCCGGCCCTCTTGCGCGAAGCTGCCTTACCCGGCTTCGCAGCCTTGGACACAGCAGCCGCCTTCCCTGCTGCCGCCGGCCTGGCAACCTTGGCTGCCGGCGCACTCGCAACGGCCTTCCCAGTTGCCGCGGCCTTGGGAGCAGCGACCTTCGCGGGCGATTTTGCTACCTTACCCGTGGCGGGAGCCGCGCTCTTGCCCGGCTTCGCCGCTGGCGCCTTCGCGGGTTTCGTTGCGGTTTTCGCCTTTATGGCCGGCGTGGCCTTTGTAGTGGCGTCCGCCGTTGCCGAAGCGATCGCCGGCGCGGGCGGCATGGTGTCTGGCCCGGTGACGCCCGGCATCTCCGTCGCGCCGTTCTTCAGCGGCTCGGCGGGTTCGGCGGGGGCGTCGGCCTCTGCGACCTTCGGTTCGGGCGCAGGCTTCGGCTTCATCGCCTGGTCGAGCCCGGCACGCACGTCGGCAGCCGCCTTCTCGAAGGGATTGAGCTGCTTCCTGATCTCGGTCGCCGGATTGAGGCTGCGCAGCGAATCCACCGACTTCTTGACGTCGTCAAGCTCGGCTTCCTTCAGCGCCTCGTCGAACTGGCGGCGAAAATCGTTCGCCATGCCGCGCATCTTCGCCGTCATGCGGCCCATGGTGCGCAGCATGTTGGGCAAATCCTTAGGCCCGACGACCACGATCATGACGACCGCAATCACCAGCATCTCGGTCCAGCCGACCTCGAACATGACGCTGCTACCCGCTTAAAGGCGAACGAAAATCAGCTTTTGGTCGCCTTTTCGCGCGCCGAAACCGTTTCGTCGGCGCGATGTTCGACGGTGCGGGCCTTGTCGGCGGCATCATCGGCCTCGTCGTCGTCGGCCATGCCCTTCTTGAAGCTCTTGATGCCCTTGGCCATGTCCCCCATCAACTCGGGAATCTTACCGCGGCCGAACACAAGAAGCACGATCACCAGAACGATCAGCCAATGCCAAATCGAAAACGAACCCATTGTCACTCTCTCTCAGAACTGTTCCCAGATGTTGATCTATGCGTTTTCGCTTCCGGTTTCAAACACAACCGCATCGCCCAACGTACCGAAATGACGCAGGCGTTCGGCGTGGTTAAGGCAAGCGTCCCGGTCGGCGATCATTCTTCGGTGACTTTCGGCGTCAAAAGGCCGAGTTCCTCCAGGTCGATATCGGTCAGCGGATCCTCGTCCTCGGTCAGTTCATCGGGATCGGCCGGCGGCAGGGGAATGGAGAAATTGGACGGCATGCGTGCCGACAAGAGGCCGGCGCCCTTCAGTTCCTCGATGCCCGGCAGGTCGCGGATTTCCTCCAGCGCGAAATGGTCGAGGAAATTTTCCGTCGTGCCGTAGGTGACAGGGCGGCCAGGCGTCTTGCGGCGACCGCGCATCCTCACCCATTCCGTCTCCAGGAGCGTATCCAGCGTGCCCTTCGAGGTCTCGACGCCGCGGATGTCCTCGATCTCGGCGCGGGTGACGGGCTGATGGTAGGCGATGATGGCCAGGACCTCGAGCGCGGCCCGCGACAGCTTTCTCTGCTGCACGGCGTCGCGGCTCATCAGGAAGGCTAGATCGCCGGCGGTGCGGAAGGCCCAGGCGTCGCCGACACGCACGAGGTTGACGCCGCGCCGCTCGTAGATCTTGTGCAGTTCGGCCATCGCCGCCGGCACGTCGACGCCTTCCGGCAGGCGCTGGGCAAGCTGCTTTTCGCTGACCGGCTCGGCGCTGGCGAAAACGATGGCTTCGGCCATGCGAACGGCTTCGGCCAGATGCAGGCGCTCGGCCGGATTGCGGACGGCCTCGCCGTCGTCGCCGATGACGAAGGGAATGACCGACGCGTTGACGCTTTCGCTCATCGTGCAACCTCGACTGCTTTCACGCGCTGGCGCCCGCGCAGGTAGATCGGCGCGAACACCTCTTCCTGACGCACTTCCAGGCTGCCCTCTCGGACCAGTTCCAGCGTCGCGGCGAATGACGAGGCCATCGCCGTGCGCTTTTCCTCCGGGCTCGCCAGATACTCGATCAGGAAGGCGTCCAGCGCCGTCCAATCAGCGCTCGTGCCGATCAGCCGCGACAGCATCGTACGCGCCATCTTGAGCGACCAGACGCCACGCTTGGCGATGGTGACGTTGGAGATCGCCTGGCGCTGGCGCTGCGACGCATAAGCGGTGAGCAGGTCGTAGAGCGTGGCGGAGAATTCGTTGCGCTTCTCGACGATGACCATTTCCGGCATGCCGCGCTGGAAGACGTCGCGGCCGAGCCGGTTGCGGTTCACCAGCCGGGCGGCGGCATCGCGCATGGCCTCCAGCCGGCGCAGGCGGAATTGCAGCACCGCCGCCAGTTCCTCGCCGCTCTCGCCTTCCTCGCCCGGTTGCTTAGGGATCAGGAGCTTCGATTTCAGGAAGGCCAGCCAGGCCGCCATGACCAGATAGTCGGCAGCCAGTTCCAGCCGCATCGCCCTCACCTTGCCGATGAAGGCAAGATACTGCTCGGCCAGCGCCAGCACCGAAATGCGCGCCAGATCGACCTTCTGGTTGCGGGCAAGATGCAAAAGCAAGTCGAGCGGCCCTTCGAAGCCGTCGACGTCGACAACCAGCGACGGCTCGCTGGTGGCGCGGGTCTCCTCGTTCTCGGCCCAAAGACGATCCATGGGAGCGGCCTTGCCCGCTCCGCCCGTTCCGCCTTTCGTCTCCGCTGCCTGTGCCACCTGTCCGTTTCCGCCTGTTGCGGCCGGGGCTGCTACACCCTCAAGCGACCGCTTCGAAATACTGCGCGAACTCCTCGCGCAATTCGCTTTCCTTACTGTCGTCCCCGCCGCCGATGACCGCCAGCGCCCTTGTCGCCCGCTCCAGCGCCTTGCCCTGCAACGGTTTGGCGCCGGAAACGATGCCCCGCATCTCCTCCATGACGCCGTTGCAGTGAAGGACGATATCAACGCCCGCCGCAAGGATGGAGGCGGCCTTTGTGCGGAAATCCCCAGAAAGTGCCTTCATCGAGGTGTCGTCGCTGATCAGCAGCCCATCGAAGCCGATCTCGCCGCGAATGACCTCGTCCACCACCTTGCCGGAGGTGGTGGCGGGGTTCGCCGGATCGATCACCTGATAGACGACATGCGCGGTCATCGCCGCCGGCAGGTCGTTCAACGCCTGGAACGGGGCGAAATCGTGGTTCATCAACGCCTTCAGCGAGGCGGTGACGGTCGGCAGTTCCAGATGCGTGTCGGCGGTGGCCCGGCCATGGCCGGGCATGTGCTTCATCACCGGCAGCAGGCCGCCAGCCATCAGCCCCTCGGCGCTGGCGCGGCCGAGCGTGGCGACGATCTTCGGCTCGCGGTCGTAGGCGCGCTGGCCGATGACGTCGTTGGCACCTTCCACCGGCACGTCGAGCACCGGCAGGCAGTCCGCATCGATACCGTAGCGGGCAAGGTCGAAGGCATGCAGGCGCGCCATGAGCCAGGCGGCGCGCAGGCCGTCTTCCTCGCTGTCGCGATAGAGCGCGCCGAGCGCGCCCGCCGCCGGATAATTCGGCGCCAGCGGCGGGCGCAGGCGCTGCACCCGGCCGCCCTCCTGGTCGATGAAGACCGGCGCGTGCCAGCCGACGCAATCGCGCAGATGGGCGACGAGGTCGCGGATCTGCTCAGGCTCGCCGATATTGCGGGCAAACAGGATGAAGCCCCACGGCATCTCGCTGCGATAGAAGGAAACCTCCTCGCGGGTCAGCGATTTTCCGGCGCAGCCGAGGACAAGGGATTGTGATTCGCTCATATGCGGACTCTAGAATGTTGCGGGACCAAAGGGAATCGGGCGGCACGGAGCACAGTCGGCTCCACAAAAAGCGAAAACGGCGCGGGAAGCCGCGCCGTTTTCCGATTGGGCTGAAGCCGCCGTTACTTCGAGACGAAGCAGTTGCCGCCGGCGGCTTTGTAGCTTTCGCACAGCTTGATGGCGTCGTTGCGCGACTGTGCCGGCACGCGCACGCGATAGAAGGTGCCCTTGCCGGCGATCTCGGCCTTGACGATGCTGGCGGTGTGGCCGTCGAGCACGCTGGCATAGCGGCGGGCAAGGTCCTTGTAGCTCGCCTGGGCGCTCTCGGCGGTCGGCTGCGAGGCGATCTGCATCGACCATGAACCGGCAGCCGGCGCGCCCTGATCGAGTGCCGCGACCTGGTCCGGCTTGACCTCGCCGACGATGTCGACGGGCTGGTCGGAGGGACGCTGCGGGGCGACCGGCGCCACCTTGGGCGTGGCCGAGGACTGCGCCGGGGCCGCGCTTTCGGCTGCCGCCGGCTCGTTGGCGGCGGCGGCCGGCACGGCGCCCGTCTGGTCGCCCGACGTATCGACATGCTGCGGCGCCGGATCGGCCGGTTCGGTCGCGGCGACCTTGGCGGGCGCCTGCTCCTCGCGCGGCACCAGCGAGCCGTCGGGCTTGACGACCATGGTGCGCACCTTGCGCGGCGTCACCAGCGCGGTTTCCTTGTTGCCAGCGTCGGCTTCGGGAGCGGCCGCCTGCTCGATGCGGTCTTCCGATTTCGGTGCGGGCACAGCCGGCCCGGCATCACTATCCGGCGACAGGTCTACCACCCGGCTTTCCGGCTGACCGCCCGCCGACTGCGTTACGTCCATCGGCTCCTGGGCGTCCGTCACCAGCTTCTCTTGCTTCGGATCGGCCGCTTTCACGCCATTGACTGCCTCGTAGACCTTGTTGTCCTGGTTGGGAATGACGGTGCCGCCGGGGTTCTCCGGCTTCACCTTGATCGGCTGGTTGTCGGCCTTGACGATGGCCGGCGCATCGCTGCCGCCGCTGCCTGGCGACAGGGCGAAGGCACCTATGCCGCCGACGATCGCCACGGCGCCGATGACGGCGGCCGCCAGAAGAACGCGGTTGCGTGGTCGCCCGACGCCTTCCGCAACATCCGGGACGGTGTTCACTTCGTCGAGGTCGGGATCGTAGTCCAACTCGCCGACGGGAAGAGGATCGTGACCGGCGCGCGGCCGGCTGGCGGCGAAACCTGCCGGGCCGAACTCCGCGGCCTTGCTGCCGGCGGATGCCGCCACCGCAGCTGCCGCGGCATAGGCCGGCGCCTCATACTGCGCGTGTGCGCCGCCGACATAGGGATCGTCTTCATAAGCGGCCGCACGCGGCGCGACGGGCTCCGGCTCGGGAGCCGCCATGGTGCCGATCAGGCCGGAGAATTCCGCGTCGAGATCGTCGTAGGCGACGGACTCGGGTTCATCCTGCTCGAAGGACAATTCGGGAAGATCAAGATCGTCGGCCAGCGCCACAACGCGTTCCGGCACGTCCACCGTCTCCACGTCCGGCATCTCGGAACGCGGCGCGGCGGCGGGTGCAGCAGGCTCTACGCTTGCGACCGGCGCGGCCGTCTGTACGCCGTAAGTGTAGGGCTGCTGCGCCATCCCCTGCCAATCGGACGCTGGTTCGGGCGCGGCGGCGCGGGGCTCGGCGACCGGCGTCTGGGCAAGCGGCGTGCCACGGCTCCACGTCCAGTTCGATTCGGCGGCGGGAGCGGTGGCCGCCTCCTGCTCGTGCGCGTCAGCGGCGATGTCGTCGAAATCCAGAGCCTGGAGGTCGGCCAGCAACGCCGCGTCAAGGGCTTCCGGGTCGTGTTCGTGATGCGACACGGGCGGCTCCTCGGCTGCCTGGGTAGCAGCCTCGCTCACGGCCGCGATTGCCGGCTCGGAAGCAGCCGGGCGCGCCGTCATACGGTTCAACAGCGCATTCAGTTCGTCTTCCAGCGTGCTCTCGTGCAAGGCCGGGGCCGGCTGCGACTGTTCGGCCGCGACAGGCTGGGGCGCTTCCGCAACGGGATCAGCCGCGAAGTGCTCGTCGAAGGCACCGCGGAAATCGATATCCTGCACCGAAGATTCGTCGGCAACCGGCTGGTCGTCTACATAGGCGGCAGCAACAGGCTCGGGTTCGTAAGTCGCCACGGGCTCGGGCTCGTAGGCCGACACCGGCTCGGGCTCGTAGGCCGTCTCCTCGAAAGCGGGCTGTTCGGCGACGTGTTCGAAAGCCGGCTCGTCGACGGCCTCGCGATATTCCTCGCCGACAGCGCCGAGCGCGTCATCCAGCTTGACCACGTCGTCGTGGACAGGCTGCGCGACCGCTTCCGATTCAACCGGACGGGCGGCGAAATCCATGTCCACGTCGGCCATGGCGCCATCGAAGTAGGCGGCGAAATCGTTGTCGGACGCGCCCTGCCCTGTGGCCGGCGCAGCTTCGGCGGCGACGGCATAGCCATCGTCCCCGGCCGTGTCTGCGTTCTGCGGCGCGGCGCTGAAGTCTTCCGCCGTCACGTCGCCGAATGCGTTTTCGTCCGCCAGCGCCTGCTCGTCAGTAGCGTCCTCGGATTCAGGCTGGACATAGGCCTCGTACTCGGCGGCCTGCTCGATCTCGTCCTCGACGCTGAAATCCTCATGCAGCGATGCGGCGACGTGCTCGTCCATGGCGGCATCGAGATCGAAACCGTCGCCGGCGGCAGCTTCGACCGCTGCGGTCGGGGCGGAATCCCACTCCACCTGCGACGCCTGCGCGTCCACCTGCGGCTCGATGGCCGCAGGCGCAGCGACGGGCTCGTCGTCGAACCCGGCAAGCTCGCCCATCAATTCCTTTTCGAGGTCGATGCCAAAGGCGTCATCCGCCGCCTCGGCGGGAACGGCCTGGACCGGCGTCTGCGGGCGAACCGGCTCGCGCGGATCGAAACCCATGATACGGGTCAGTTCCGCAAAGGGATCGTCATCGGCTATGCCATGATGATCGGCGACTTTCAGCTGGTTTCTGTCTGCCATAATCGTTCCCGAACTCGTACTCGTCCGCGCGCCAGCGACGTCGCGAAGGGTTGGCCCTTACCAAGCCAATGTGGGCGAAAGGTGGCAGGTTTTTTAGTAAAGCCTAACGCATCTCGGTCGGGGCGTCGGCCCCTATCAGCGTCAGGCCGGACGTCAAAACGTCCGCAACAGCCTGCACCAGACCCAGCCTGGCATAAGTCGATTGTCG
The DNA here is from genome assembly GCF_004801285.1 of Ollibium composti. GTDB lineage: Bacteria > Pseudomonadota > Alphaproteobacteria > Rhizobiales > Rhizobiaceae > Mesorhizobium > Mesorhizobium composti. The sequence goes on along the minus strand of NZ_SSNY01000003.1, from coordinate 197,032 downwards.
GTCGTTAACCTTAACAAAACGTAAGCCGGGATTCTCCGTGCCCCGGTTCCAGTGTGCATGGAAGGCGCTCGCCAAGTCGTAGAGGTAGAATGCCAGCCGGTGCGGCTCCTGCGCAAGAGCCGCCTGTTCGATCAGCCGGGGGTACTCGGCGAGCTTGCGGATAAGGCCGATTTCGCCCTCGTCCGTCAGGCCAGCCACGGCGTCCTTCAACGCGGCCCGGTCGAACGTTTCGCCCGGAAACTGCTCGCCGGCCTGGCGGAACACCGAATGGCAGCGCGCCGAGGCGTACTGCACATAGAACACCGGATTGTCCTTCGATTGCTCGGTCACCTTGGCGAAGTCGAAATCCAGCGGCGCGTCGCTCTTGCGGTAGAGCATCATAAAGCGCACCGGGTCGCGCCCCACCTCCTCCACCACCTCGCGCAGCGTGATGAAATCGCCCGAGCGCTTCGACATGCGCACCGGCTCGCCATCGCGGAACAGCTTCACCAGCTGGCACAGGAGCACGGTGAGCTTGACGCGACCGCCGGTGACGGCGCGCGCCAGAGCCTCCAGCCGCTTGACGTAGCCGCCATGGTCCGCGCCGAGCACATAGATCAGTTCGTCGAAGCCGCGGTTCACCTTGTCCTTCAGATAGGCAACGTCGGCGGCAAAATAGGTGAAGGAGCCGTCCGACTTGACCAGCGGCCGGTCCATGTCGTCGCCGACCTCGGTGGAACGGAACAGCGTCTGCTCGCGATCCTCCCAGTCATCGGGCTTCTCACCCTTCGGCGGTGGCAGCTTGCCCTTGTAGATGTGGCCTTTCATCGTGAGATCGGCGATGGCCGCGCGGATCGCCTTGGCGTTGTCGGCGTGCAGCGTCCGCTCGGAGAAGAAGACGTCGTGATGGACGTTGAGCAGCGCTAGGTCGGCCTTGATCATCACCATCATGGCGTCGATGGTGCGATCCTTGACGATGGCGAGCGCCTCGTCGTCCGGCATTTGCAGCAGCGAGCGGCCGAATTCCTTCGCCAAGGCCTCGCCGACGGGCACGAGATAGTCGCCCGGATAGAGGCCGGCCGGGATCTCGCCGATGTCGTCGCCCAGCGCCTCGCGATAGCGCAGCATCACCGAGCGGCCGAGCACGTCGATCTGCACGCCGGCATCGTTGATGACGTATTCCTTCACCACCGCATAGCCGGCGAAGGCCAGAAGGTTGGCCAGCGTGTCGCCGACCACCGCGCCGCGGCAATGGCCGACATGCATGGGACCTGTCGGATTGGCGGAAACGTACTCGACGTTGGTGCTGTGGCCCTTGCCGACGGTCGAGCGACCGAAGTCACGCCCGGCGTCCAGAATGTCGACCAGATGCGCCTGCCAGAAGCGCTCGGTGAGCCTGAGATTGACGAAGCCCGGGCCGGCGATCTCAGCGGACGCGATATCGGCGTCGCCGCGAAGTGCGGCGGCGATCTTTTCGGCCAGCGCGCGCGGGTTCTGGCCGGTGGGCTTTGCCAATACCATTGCCGCATTGGTGGCGAGGTCGCCGTGGCTGGCGTCGCGCGGCGGCTCGACGGCAATGCGCGACAGATCAGGCGCGGCGCCCTCCTTGTCTTTCAAATCAAGCGCTTCGACGGCCTTGGTGATCCGCGCAGTGAAGTCGGCGAAAATGTTCATGACGGGCTTTCGTAGAACGGAAAACACGTAAAATTTCACGTTTCGGGCGTGATTTTCACGTTTTTCGTGGTTTCGGCTCGCCCTAGCTCAAATCCGGTGTGCGGTCAAACAGGCGGCGGTGCTCCTTGAGGGCATAGGTGTCGGTCATGCCGGCGAGGAAATCGGACACCGAACGCGCCTTGATGCGATCCTCTGCCCGGTCCAGCCCCTCGCGCCAGCCTTCGGGCATGGCGCGTGGATCGGCGTAATAGGCGTCGAACAGGTCCTTCACCACCTGCTCGGCGTCGGCGCGCACGCGCATCACCTCCGGATGGCGATAGAGGTGGCCGTAGAGAAAGGCCTTCAGTTCCTTCTCCTTCGCCGCCATGGCCGGCGAGAAGGCAACGATGGGCTCGCCTGCGGCGCGCGCGTCATTCGGAAATTGCGGGGCGATGCAAGCCAGCCGGGCGGAAGCCTCGGCGATCACGTCCTCGACCATCGCCGTGATCTGGCGCCGCATCAGCTCGTGCCCGGTGCGGACGGGATCGAGGTGGGGATAGCGTTCGCGAACGGCTTTCAGGATCGCGCCCGGCAGCGCTAGCTCCTCCAGCATGTCCAGCGTCAGCAGGCCGGAACGCAGGCCGTCGTCGATATCGTGCGTGTCGTAGGCGATGTCGTCGGCGAGTGCTGCGCACTGGGCCTCTATGCTGGCAAAGCTCGCGAGCTCGAGGTCGTGCAGCTCGTTGTAGTTGCGGATGGACGGCGGCACCGGGCCGGCCAGCCCCCTGCCCGCCGCATCCGTCAGCGGGCCATTGTGCTTGACCAGCCCTTCCAGTGTTTCCCATGTCAGGTTCAGCCCGTCGAAGTCGGCATAACGGTGCTCCAACCGCGTGACGATGCGCAACGACTGGGCGTTATGGTCGAAGCCGCCCCAGGCCGCCATCTTCTCGTTCAGCGCGTCTTCGCCGGTGTGGCCGAAGGGCGTGTGGCCGAAATCGTGCACCAGCGCCACCGCCTCTGCGAGGTCCTCGTCCACCCTGAGCGCTCGGGCCAGCGCACGCGCGATCTGCGCCACCTCGATGGTATGAGTGAGCCGCGTGCGATAGTGGTCGCCCTCGTGCGCGACGAAGACCTGCGTCTTGTGCTTCAGCCGGCGGAAAGCGGTGGAATGGATGATGCGGTCGCGGTCGCGCTGAAAAGGCGTGCGCGTCGGGCTTTCGGGCTCGGCGAACAGCCGCCCGCGCGAACGCGCCGGATCGCAGGCATAGGCCGCGCGCGGCCTGTAGCCGAAGCCGATGTCGCCGAGATCCCTGCCCCCGTCTTCCATTCAAATCGCAATCAGGCTCGCGGCAGCAGCTTGCGCAGGATGACGGACGAATGGCCGTCCGCCTCGTGCGAGGCGTCCTGGCGCTGGACGACCTCGAAGCCGTGCTTGCGGTAGAAAGCCAGAGCCCTGTCGTTGCCCTCGATCACCTCCACCGCGATGCTGGGGATGCCGGCATGGAAGGCCAGAACAGCATGCAGCAGGTCAACCGCCAGGCCGGTGCCGAACTCGGACGGATCGAGATGCAGGCGGTCGAGCGTGACGTCGCCGGCCTCATCCATGCTGGCCAGCGCATAGCCGGCAAGCGACTTGTCCCGCCGCTCGGCCACGAAGGATGTCTTGTCGGGGTCGGCGAGTTCCGCGGCAAGCCGTTGCGGCGCATGGCGGGCATCGGATTCGCGCGCGGTCGTCTCCGATCCCAGGATCGTCGAATAGGTGCGGCGCCAGGAAGCACCCAGCAGCCGCGAGACCGCCTCGACATCCCGCTCGGTCATGGCCCTGATCTGGATCATCGCCACCTCCTTCGGCGGCCGTTGACTTGGCCGCTGTCGCTTCATACCTATCATGGCAAGCACAACGCAAGGTGAGCGCAATGGATGCCGGCGCCAAGACCACCACGACCGTAGAAATGACCGAAGCCGCGGCGAAGCGGATTGCCCGGATCGTCGCCGCCGAGCCCGGCAAGACGGCGCTGCGCGTCGCCGTCGAGGGTGGCGGCTGCTCCGGATTCTCCTACCGATTCGATCTCGTGGATGGCCGCAACGACGACGATGTCGCCATCGAGAAGGACGGCGCGACGCTTCTGATCGATGACCTGTCGCTCGTCTATATGGGCGGCTCGGTGGTCGATTTCGTCGACGACCTGATGGGCCAGTCTTTCCAGATCAAGAATCCGAACGCCGTCGCCTCCTGCGGCTGCGGCACCAGCTTCTCCATCTGACCGGCAGTCCCGGCTTCACACGCTGATCGTCTTGCTGAAGGCGTTGGTGAAGACGACGCCGCCATGGTCGTCGCTCGCCTCGGCCAGCACGACATCTATCGCCTGGTTGGTGACCCGCGCGATCGCGAAACCGCCCATATAGGCGGCCTTCGGCTTGAACAGGTCGAGCCCGTCGCTTTGATAGATCATCGGCGTTTCATGCTGATGGCCGTGGAAGACGCCGACGACGTTGTAGCCTTTCAGCACTTCCAGCAGCGCCTCCCGGTTTGCCGCGCTCCACCAGTGTGCGGTGCCCTCACCGCTGTCGTCGAAGCGATGCTGGGCCTTGTCCCATATCTCGGTCGAGAACGTGTCCCAGCCGTAGTGCTGGAACAGGACGACGGGACGCCCGTCCGCGGCGTTGGCCGCAAGGTCCTGCTTCAGCCATGGCAAGCTGCTCAGGGCGCCGTGCCCGGTATCGCCGGCGAAGCGATTCGTCTGAACGAGATGGAGGCCGCCCCAGTTCCACGAATAGCAGTCGGAACCGACGTCGTAGTTGTCGGCCGGCACGGGCGGCTTGAAGAAGACGCCGGCGCGGTGGTTGATCTCGACATAGTCGCGCAGTTCGCGCCGATACCAGTTCAGGTGCCCCGTCGGGCCATTCTGGTCGAGGTCGTGGTTGCCCAGCCCGACATAGACCGGAACGTGGACCCGGTCCGGCCCGACACCCTGCTGGTAGCGCTGGGAAAACTGCAGCAGCTGCGTGCCTTCGCTGGGCAGGATGACCTGGCCGCCGCCGTCGTCGGTCATGTCGCCGCCGACGACGATGCCGAGCGGCGTACCGATCGGCCGGCCGGCCGAACGCAGGCTCGTGGCCACGCCGCCGATCTCGGCCGGCCACAGCGTGTCGCCGAGGCCGTTCAGCGCCGCGATGTTGCGCAGCAGGTTGGCGTCGGTCTTTCCTTCCTTCTGGCAATTGGGGCTCAGCCCCTTCGCCATGCGGCAGGCATGGATATCGGCGATGAACAGGAAAGTCGCGTCGATGGGTGGAACGGCGCGAGCCGACTGGGCGAAAGCCTGGCCGGCGGCGCCGATGATCCCGAGGGCGGCCGCCTGTTTGAGGAGAGTCCGCCGCGAAAGCGGCAGCGTCGAGCAAGCGTTCATCACCGACACTTCAGCACGGCCCGGACCGCCCGTCCAGATTCCGGATAAAACGAAAGGGGCCGCCCGAGCGGCCCTTTTCAATGGATTTGGTGTTGAGGATTTGGCGCCAGGGAATTTGGCGTCGAGGATCACGCCTCGGCGCTCATCGCCGCTTCGCGCAGGCCCTCGGCATCGCCGGTGGCGCCGTTGAAGACCAGGTTGAGCAACACAGACGCGATCGAGGCGAGCAGGATGCCCGAATCGATCAGTGGGCCGATCGCCTTCGGCAACCACATGTGGAACTCGGGTGCCACGACCGGGATCATGCCGAAGCCGACCGAGATGCCGACGATAAACAGGTTGTTGCGGTTGGTCTTGAAGTCGACCGCCGTCAGGATGCGGATGCCGGTCGCGGCGACCATGCCGAACATGACGATGCCCGCCCCGCCCAGCACCACCGTCGGCAAGGCTTCGACCAGCGCACCCATCTTCGGAATGAGGCCGAGCACAACCATGATGACGCCGCCGGCGACGCAGACAAAGCGGCTCCTGATGCCGGTCACGCCGACCAATCCGACGTTCTGCGAGAAGGACGTGTAGGGAAAGGTGTTGAAGATCCCGCCGAGCACGGTGCCCAGACCGTCCATGCGCAGGCCGGACGACAACATCGGCTGGGTCACCTCCTTGCCGGTCATCTCGCCCAGCGCCAGGAACATGCCGGTCGATTCGATCATGACGACGATCATCACCAGCACCATGGTCAGGATCAGCACCGGCGAGAAGATCGGCATGCCGAAATGGAACGGCATGATCGGCGCGAACCAGGCCGCGTTCGCGACCTTGTCGAAGTGCATGAGGCCGAGCCCGGCCGCGATGACGCCGCCGGCGATGATGCCGATCAGGACCGCGATGTTGGACAGGAAGCCCTTGGTGAAACGGGCGACGCCGACGACGATGGCGAGCACCACCAGCGAGAGCACGATGTTGGAAACCGGCGCGTAGGCGGGATTCGGCAGCGAAGGGGCCAGTGCGATGCCCGGCGGTACCGGCGGAATGGCGGACCCGCCCGCGCTTGCCGTATCCATCGCCGCCTTCAGCCAGTCGGCATGCACCGGATCGACCAGCTTCGGCGCGGTCGGGCCGACACCCAGGCCGAAGATCCAGGCGATGCCGATCTTCATCAGCGACACGCCGATGACCAGGATGATGGTGCCCGTCACCACTGGCGGGAAGAAGCGCAGCATGCGCGAGACGAAGGGCGCGATGAGCACGGTGACGATGCCGGCGCCGATGATCGCGCCGAAAATGGTGCGCGCGCCGTCGACACCGGGATTGGCGACGGCCATCGACACCATCGGCCCGACGGCGGCGAAGGTGACGCCCATCATCACCGGCAGCTTGATGCCGAACCATTGCGTGGCGCCCATGGACTGCAGGATCGAAGCGATGCCGCAGACGAACAGGTCCGCCGAGATCAGGAAGGCGACATCCTGCGGCGGCAATTTCAATGCGCGGCCGATAATCAGCGGCACGGCGATGGCGCCGGCATACATGACCAGCACATGCTGGAGGCCGAGCGCGAACAGACGCGGTGCCGGCAGCACCTCGTCCACGGAATGCGTGGTTGACGTCATGGCATTTTTTCCTCTCTCCCAGAACCGGCCCGAAGAATGCCCAAGAGAGCCGGTTCCCTTCCTCCGAAGGATAGTGCAGGATCGTCTGCAATCGCCGTGTGCGCTATCAAGAACATTTTGAAATCATCGCGAGATTTTCATGAAGATCGTGACCTGGAACATCAACGGCGTGCGCGCCCGCATCGGCAACCTCACCCACTGGCTGGGCGAAAGCCAGCCCGATATCGTGTGCCTGCAGGAGATCAAGACCGTCGACGAGCAGTTCCCGCGCGCCGAGGTCGAGGCGCTGGGCTACAATGTCGAGACGCACGGCCAGAAGGGTTTCAACGGCGTCGCCATCCTGTCGAAGCTGCGCTTCGACGAGGTGAACCGCGGCCTGCCGGGCGACGACGGCGACGAGCAGGCGCGATTCATCGAGGGCGTGTTCTCCACCGACAAAGGCGCGCTGCGCGTGGCCTCCATCTATCTGCCCAACGGCAACCCGATCGACGATCCGGTGAAGTTTCCCTACAAGCTTTCGTGGATGGAGCGGCTGGAGCGCTGGGCCGAGGAGCGACTGGCGCTGGAGGAAGCGCTGGTGATCGCCGGCGACTATAATGTCATTCCCGAACCAGCCGACGCCCGCTATCCGGAGAACTGGCTGGGCGACGCCCTTTTCCAGCCCCAGACGCGGCAGGCCTTCCGGCGCCTGAAGAACCTCGGCTTCACCGAAGCCGTGCGCGCGGTGACTGACCAGCCCGACACATACACCTTCTGGGATTATCAGGGCGGAGCCTGGCAGAAGAACAACGGCATCCGCATCGACCATCTCCTGCTCTCTCCGGAGGCGGCAAATCGCTTTTCCGCGGCCTCGATCGAGAAACATGTGCGGGCCTGGGAAAAACCCTCCGACCACGTGCCCGTCGCGATCGAACTCGATCTCGCCGCAGCTTGAGGCATGGCTCCGCGATATGGCCACATTCGCCTGTTCTGCTTGACTTTTCGGGTTTGGAATTGAAGGCGGACATGCGGTTTTCAACCACGCTTGCCATGACCGCCGCAGCGGTTGCGGGCGCATCGCAAGCGGCGGCGGAACCTCGGTGCCTTTCCGCGGGAGAAGCGTTCGGCGTCGGCCAGTATGCCTGCCTGCAGGTCGGCGAAAGGGGAAAGCTGGCGCTGTGCGAAACGACGCAGGACGTGATGTCCTGGCGCACGGTGCAGGACTACTGCCCGGGCGGCGAACACCAACAGGCCCCGCAGACGGCCGATTTCGACGCCAATTGCCTGGCGAACGCCCAATCGTTCGCCGCCGGCAGGTTGGCCTGCCTCAGCGTAGACGGCACGCGCTACCTGGCGCGCTGCGACCTCGTGCTCAACACCTCGTCGTGGACGAAGGTGCAGGACGACTGTCCGGGCAATCCGCCGCTTGACGCGAGCCATGCGCCGGACGACGGGTCGTGGAAGCCGCTGGAAAAACCGCGCGAGCTTCTGGACAGGCTGCTCGGCCGCTCGTGAGCGGCGCTCCAATAATCAGATTGCCCTCTCCATGAGTGCCACGACCTTGCCCTGCATGGACGCGGTTCCGACCGAAACGAAGCCGTTGCGCTCGTAATAGGCGATCAGGCCCGTGCTGGAGAGGAAGCAGTCGAGCCGGACCCTGGTCCGGCCGCGCTCGCGTCCCATGCCGACGACCGTTTCGATGACGGCCTCGCCGATGCCGAGGCCCGCCCTGTCGCGCCGGACCGCGAATGTGTGAAGATAGACGCTGTCGCCGACCTCCCGCTCACCCCAGAACGGGCGATCCTCCCAGAGGAGACGAAACGCGGAAACGGGTTCGCCGTCCAGATAGGCCAGGAACAGTTCGCCTCGCTCCATGCGCGGCAGCATCCAATCATCGTCGAAGGGACGGGACCACGCCTCCGAGCCGCGCGCTCTTTGCCACGCACTGGCCCGCGCCAGCAGGGATGCAAACGCATCGCGCGTCTCCATCGTGGCGGGTCGAACCTGAATGTCCATGAATGGTACGGAACAGGACGGCGATGCCTGCTACTGGCCGCCGAAGCCCTTGGTGAGGATGTCGTCGGCCAGTGAAATGGCTGTGCGGCGGTCTGCTTCCGGCGCCAGCGCGAAGGCCTCTTCCTGCATGGAGCGAATCCACGGCTGGTCGCTGGCCGGCGCGTGGTCGAGGGCCGCCGTCATCATGGCCAGGCCGCGCACGATCTTGCCGCTCTGGAACAGCAGATTGCCGAGCGTCGCCTGGGCGCCGGCATGGCCCTTCTCGGCGGCAAGCTGGAACCAGCGCGCCGCCTGCTTGACCGAGGCCCTGACACCGCCCTCGCCCTTGAGGAACATCTTGCCCATCTCGAACTGGGCGACGGGATTGCGGTAGTTGGCGGCGGCGCGCATGTAATATTCCTGCGCCTGTACCTCATTAATCGCAACGGGCGTGCCGGGAATGCCCTTCTTCAGGTAATTGCCCAGCGCCACCAGCGCATCGGAAACATAGCTTTCCTCCGGCGAACCGGGCTCGACGTCCTGGTCGGCGATCTCGGAGAAGAACTTGTAGGCCTCGTAGTCGTCGCGCGTCACGCCGTCGCCCTCGGCATACATGCGGGCGAGCTTCCAGGTGGCGCCAATCTGCCCGTTCTCGGCGGCGTACTTGTAGGCCTCGACGGCCTGTTCCTTGTGGCCGCTCTTGTAGGCGGAGAAACCGAACTGGAAAACGGCCCAGGGGCTCGACTGCGGCTTCACCCCGGTCTTGTCGTCGAACACCTTGTCGTCGAAGGCCAGCGCCTGCCCGGCGCCGATCAGCAGGACAACGGCGGCCAGCGCGGAGAGAAGACAGGAGCGGATCGGGGCAGCCGGCACCCTGCCCCGGCGGGCATGGCGGCCGATGCCGCGGATCAAAGCGGAAGCATCCACAAGCGCCGGGGAGCCGGCGGTGCAGCGATCCGTCAGATCCGCAAATGCGATCACTCTGGCGCTCATACTCATCCTTGCCGCGGGCGGTGCGGCCTTGCCCGTCGCCGAGCCTTCATGGCGCGTGTCCGGGGACCTTAACGAGGTGCGCCGGGTTTATGGCGGGATGTGGGCAACTCCCTCCGGCGCAGGCTTGTAACACAAGGGTGTTCATAAACTGTTGCTGAAACGACACACACGCATGCCGGCACGGCCCCTTTTCCTGTTCGCAACGCCCGGTGAGACAATCTGACAATTGCCGCAACAAAAAGGCCGGGCGATGCCCGGCCTTTTTGTCAATAATGGCAATAACTTACCACTTGATGTTATAGCCCACGCTACCGGCCACCGCGTAGCCGTCCTTGACCGCAAAACCTTTGTCCGCCCCCTTTGTGATTTCGGCCGAGGTCAGGTAGCTGACGCCGACGCCGGCACGCAGTTCGCCGCCGAGCGTGTCCTTGACCGAACCACCAAGCGCCAGCGTATAGCTGTCGGAGGAGAAATCGTAACCGGTGCTGACGCCGCTGTCCCAGGTCAGGCTGACGAGGCCGGACACGCGGTCGTTGAAGGCATGACCGACGCCACCGGTGACGGTCCAGCCGTCCTTCCAGAAGTATTCGTCATCACTACCTGGACCCGGAACAGGCCCACCGGGAGTGGGAACGACACTCGTCACCAGAAGCTTATCCTGCACGCTCCAATCCGCCCATTTTACGGAGCCGAAAGCGAGCCAGCCGGGCGCGATACCGGATTGAAGCTTGAACTCCACTGTTTGCGGCAAGTGGCCGGTTCCGGTGGCGTTCAGCGGAACGCTTGCCACGGGGAGTCCCAGCAGCGCGCCGGGCACAGCGAGAGTCCCGGTGGCGCCGTAGTCGGTGCCCGAGCGATACATCAATTGGGCCCGAAACGCGATGTCGGGAATTTCATAGGCAGCGCCGATGCGATAGCCTACTTCCTCGCCACCGAGCGTTAGATTTGCAAATGCGCCGGGAATCGGAGTTGCATTCACACGGTCGTAGTTGAATGTTTCCACGTAACCGCCGCCGAGCAGCCAGACATTGCCCGGCCCGGCCTGGAACTTCACGCCGCAGGTCAGCGCCTTCTCGTTCGTGGTGAAGTCTTCCGACAACTTGCCGCTCGGCTTCGGTACGGCATAAGTGACCGAGCCGCCGTTGTTATCCACCAAGGTGGCGGCGCAGCGCAGATTGTCGGTGAGGTTCATCTTGATCGCCATCGACGGCACGATGTAATCGTCCGTATAGGACGTGCCGGCTAGCCCGCTCGGGTTAAATTTCCCAGGCTGTGGGTCCTGTGTCCTCGAAAACTCGCGCTTCGGGCTGACATAGGTCACGCCGGCGCGAATGTTGAAGTTGCCGGCATCGAACAGGATGTCGGTGTCGGCCGTGCCGCGCGAAAAGCCGCCGGCCTGTGCCGCGCCGACCAGCGCCAGCGTCAGGCTGCCTGCCCCCAACAGCGCCTTTGCCTTGAAAGTCCGCATGAGTCCGTCTCCCCGAAAATCAGTCGCTCAAGCAAGAGCGTTTCCCGGTTAACGGCGCAATAACGAATTTTCCGGCCGTACAAGTACACCTATGCGTGCAGAAGCTGGCTTTCGATCACACCAATGCGGTGCATGGCCAAAACGGGCAAAAAATCGATATGCGCGACCCAAAAATCCGACAAATCCAACGGCTTTCACTTCAAAAATCGTCGTTTTTCGCGGATTTCGGCTCCATTGTTACATTACGGCAACAATGAGGCTCAAATCTTTCCGTTTACGTCAATTCTGACGCAACGGAAGGACGGAAACCCGCGCAAACCGGCCGTTCCGGAGCGTCAGCCGGTGCCGCGCACACGCTGCAGGGCGACATTCAGGCGAAGCTGCGACTCACCGTATTCGGCCAGCTTCTCGCGCTCGGCAGCCACCACCTCTTCGGGCGCGTTGGCGACGAACTTCTCGTTGCCGAGCTTCTTGTGCAGGCGGGCGATTTCTTCCGTCACCTTGGCCAGTTCCTTCTGCAGGCGCGCGGCCTCGGCATCGAGATCGATCAGGCTGCCCAGCGGCAGGCACACCGTCGCCTCGCCGAGCACGAGCTGCGCCGACCCCTTCGGTGCCGCATCGGCCAGCGAGATGTCACCGATTCGCGCCAGGCGCTTGATGGCGCCGTCGTGGCGGGCAAGGCGCTCGCGCGTCGCCGCATCGGCGCCGATGACGACGAGCGGCGCGATCGCCGCCGCCGGCACGTTCATCTCCGAACGCACCGAGCGGATGCCGGAGACGAGATCGATCAGCCAGTTGATGTCGCTCGCGGCCTCGTCGTCCTCGAAGTCCGGCGCCGGCCAGGCGGCATGGCACAGCAGCGACGAACGCTCGCCGCCCTCGGGCGCCGTCTCGGCCCACAGCTCCTCCGTCATGAACGGCATGAAGGGATGCAGCAGCTTGTAAATCTCGTCCAGAACGAAAGCCACGCAGGCACGGCTTTCCGCCTTGGCGGCCTCGTCGTTGCCCATGAAGACAGGCTTCAGAAGCTCCAGATACCAGTCGCAGACCTGGTTCCAGACGAAGCGGTAGGCCGCGCTCGCGGCTTCGTTGAACTTGTAGGTGGCGATGCCCTCGGTGACGGCATTCGCCGCGCGCGTCAGCTCCGTCAATATCCAGCGGTTCAGCGCCAGCTTGGCGTCGCCCAACCAGACCTCATCGTTGCGCGCCACGCCGTTCATCTCGGCGAAGCGCGTGGCGTTCCACAGCTTGGTGCCGAAGTTGCGGTAGCCGGCGATGCGGGCCGGGTCGAGCTTCACGTCGCGGCCTTGCGCGGCCATGACCGCCAGCGTGAAGCGCAGCGCGTCGGCGCCGTACTCGTCGATCAGGTCGAGCGGGTCGATGACGTTGCCCTTCGACTTCGACATCTTGGCGCCGTTCTTGTCGCGCACCAGCGCGTGCACGTAGACGGTGTGGAACGGCTCCTTGTCGGTGAAGTGCAGGCCCATCATCATCATGCGGGCGACCCAGAAGAAGATGATGTCGAAGCCGGTGACCAGCACCGAAGTCGGATAATAGGTTTTCAGCTCCGGCGTTTCGTCCGGCCAGCCGAGCGTGGAGAACGGCCACAGCGCCGAAGAGAACCAGGTGTCCAGAACGTCCTCGTCGCGGGTGAGGATGTCGCCCGGCCGGTAGTTCTCCAGCTTCTCCTCCACCCAGGCTTTCCACGGCCCTTCATGGGCGAGATAGTGCTGGACGGCGGCGTCCAGCGCCTCCTCTTCCGACTTCTCGACGAAGATATGGCCGTCCGGCCCGTACCATGCCGGGATCTGGTGGCCCCACCAGAGCTGGCGCGAAATGCACCACGGCTCGATGTTCTCCATCCAGTCGAAATAGGTCTTTTCCCAGTTCTTCGGCACGAAGTTCGTGCGGCCCTCGCGCACCGAGGCGATCGCCGGCCTGGCCAGCGTCTCGGCATCGGCGAACCACTGGTCGGTCAGCATCGGCTCGATGACGACGCCGGAGCGGTCGCCGAAGGGCTGCATGATCTTCTTGTTCTCGACATAAGGCACGGCATTGCCTTCGGCGTCCGTGACCGTCACCGCCAAGCCGTCGGCGTTAATGGCGTCGACGATGCGCTTGCGCGCCTCGTAGCGGTCGAGGCCGCGGTACTCGTCCGGCACGAGGTTGATGGCGTCGACATCCGCCTCGTCCGGCAGTTCGCCGGACCGCACGATTTCGGCCGCCTGCGCGGCACAAACAGCGTAAGGCTCGCCGTCGTCGCGCATCGCGGCAACGCCGTTCATCAGCCGGTAGAGCGGAATGCGGTTACGGCGCGCGACCTGATAGTCGTTGAAGTCGTGCGCGCCGGTGATCTTGACCGCGCCCGAGCCGAAATCCGGCTCGGGATATTCGTCGGTGATGATGGGGATCAGCCGTCGGTGCTCCTTCGGGCCAACCGGGATTTCGCACAGCTTGCCGACGATGGGCGCATAGCGCTCATCGGACGGATGCACCGCCACCGCGCCGTCGCCCAGCATCGTTTCCGGCCGGGTCGTAGCGATGGAAATGTAGTCGCGCTCCTCCTGGAAGGTGATCGTGCCGTCGGCGTCCTTCTCGACATAGGTATAGGTCTCGCCGCCGGCCAGCGGGTACTTGAAATGCCACATATGGCCGTCGACTTCGCGGTTCTCCACTTCGAGGTCGGAAATCGCCGTCTCGAACTTGGGGTCCCAGTTCACCAGCCGCTTGCCACGATAGATCAGCCCTTCCTTGTAAAGGGTGACGAAGACTTCCAGAACGGCCTTCGACAGGCCCTCGTCCATGGTGAAGCGCTCGCGCGACCAATCGGCCGAGGCTCCCAGCCGCTTCAACTGGTTGAAGATGGCGCCGCCGGACTCGGCCTTCCACTCCCACACCTTCTCGATGAACTCTTCGCGGGTCAGGTCGCGGCGATGGATCTGTCGTTCCATCAGCTTGCGCTCGACCACCATCTGCGTGGCGATGCCTGCATGGTCCATGCCCGGCTGCCACAACACATTCTTGCCGCGCATGCGCTCGAAGCGGACGAGAATGTCCTGCAGCGTGTTGTTCAGCGCATGGCCCATATGCAGCGAGCCGGTGACGTTGGGCGGCGGGATGACGATGGTGAAGGCTTCGGCGCCCTCCTCCGACCCGGCGCCGGCGCGGAAGGCGTCCGCCTCTTCCCAGGCCTTCGCGATCTTCGGCTCGACGCTTCTAGCGTCATAGGTTTTCTCAAGCATGGGAGGCGTCCGAATTGTCGGGATTTTCCCGTAGGATGGTGTTGGGTCGGTGTAAATCGGAAGGCTGGTGCCAAGTCAACCGCCGCGGCCGTCCTCCGCCATAGATGGGGCCTCCGGCCGGCGAATGCTCTACCTTGCGTGATCGCCGAGCAATTCGCGCAGCACCGGCGCCAGTGCCTGCGGCAGGTCCTCGGCGATGAGGCCCGGCCCGAAGCGGGCGCCCGCCTCGGCATGCATCCAGACGGCCGCGCAGGCAGCCTCGAAGGCCGGCATGCCCTGCGCCAGTAAGCCGGCGACGATGCCGCCCAGCACGTCGCCGGAACCTGCCGTCGCCAGCCATGGAGCGCCGTTGGCGTTGATCGCGGCGCGACCGTCGGGAGCGGCGATCACCGTGTCGGGTCCCTTGTAGACGATCACACCGTGTGCGCGGCTCGCCGCCTTGCGTGCCTTGTCCAGCTTCGAAAGCGTTTCGTCCCCTGCCAAGTCCGCAAACAGCCGGGCGAACTCGCCCTCGTGCGGCGTCAGCACCAGCGCGGGAGCGTTGGCGGCGCCGGCAGCCTGGAAAAGCGGCGCAGAGTCGTCGCGGAAGGCGGTGATGCCGTCGGCATCCAGCACAAGGCCTTCCACCCCGGATGGCCCCTCACCCTCGCCGCTTGCCATCACGACCAAGGCGAAGTCGCGCAGTTTCTCGCTGACGCCGAAGCCGGGTCCCAGAACAAAGGCGGAAGGACGGCGGTCGGCCAGGAAAGCGTCGAGGTCGGAAGCGTCGTCCGTCCGGCGCAGCATGATCGCGGTGAGATGCGCGGCATTGACCTGCATGGCGCTGCCCGGCGACAACACCGTCACCGCGCCGGCCCCGGCGCGCGCGGCAGCGAGCGCCGACAGCCGAGCCGCGCCGGTCGATGCCGGTCCCCCGGAAAAAACGCCGACGTGGCCGCGCCTGTATTTGTGCGTGTCGATCGCCGGCACCGGCAGCGCGGCGCGCCACAGTTCCGGTTCGTTGGCGAAGGTCCCGGCGCCGATGGAAGCGACGACGGCGTCGGCGATGCCGATATCGGCCACCACCACCTCGCCGCAGAGCTCACGGCCGGGCAAAAGCAGATGGCCGGGTTTTCTCCGAGCGAAAGTGACGGTCAGGTTCGCCTTGAAAGCACGACCAAGCACCCTGCCGCTGTCGCCCGACACGCCGGACGGCAGGTCCACCGCGACGACAGCGAGGCCGAGTGCCGCCACCTTGTCGACGGCCCGCGCATCCGCGCCAACAAGCGGTTTCGACAGACCGGCACCGTAGAGTGCGTCGACGACCAGATCGCCCGGCTCCGCGTCGAAAGCGGCGAGGTCATGCACCGGCAGCGGGCATTCGGCCGCCGCAAGCGCGGCATCGCTGCCGGTTCGCGGCTTGCCCGACGCCCACAGCGAAACCGCGACGCCGCTTTCATGCAGCAGACGAGCCACGACGTAGCCGTCGCCGCCGTTGTTGCCCGGTCCGGCGAGCACATGCACGCGCGGCGCGCCGGGCCAGCGCGCCAGCACCAGCGACGCCACCGCCTGTCCGGCGTTGCGCATCAGGCCGATGCCATCGAACGGCCCGGCAGCGATGGCGCGGCGGTCAACCTCGGCCATTTCGGCGGACGTCAGCAGCTCAATGGTGCGCATTCTGATCGATGCCAATCGTGCCTGCCTCTGACACATCATCAGCCATCAAGATGGCACCCGCCATCTTGATGGCAAAATGGAACTCGACTATATTAGCGTCGAGCAAGGATATTCCCATGGCCGAGCCTCAACTTTCCGTCCGCAGTGCCAGAGCACGCGATCTTGCTCACCGTCTCGCCCGCCGCGAGAAACGCTCCATCGCCGACGTGGTCGAGCGGGCGCTGGAAGCCTACGAAGTACGTGAAGCCGGGCGCGAGCCGGCGTCAAGCTTCTATGCGCGGCTATCGAACACGTACGGGACCGATATCGATCTCGACGCGGTCATCCGCGAAGAACGGCTCCCCCATAAAGGCCCGGAACTTTGATCTTCCTCGACACCAATGTCGTGTCGGAGACGCTGCGCAAGGCACCTGCCGAACCGGTGATCGCATGGCTGGTACGCCACGACGCCGAACTCGCGCTGCCGACCGTCACCATCGCGGAGATCGCTTTCGGCATCGCCAAGATCCGTCCCGACGAGCGTGCGATACGGTTGGAACAAGGGCTTGCGGACTGGCGCCGCCGCTTTTCCGACCGGATTTTCGGACTGACCGAGGAAGCGGCGCTGGCCTATGGCGATATCATGGGTCAGGCCGTTCGCAGCGGCAACACGATGAGCGCGCCCGACGGCATGATCGCCGCCATCGCCAGGGTAAACGGCGGCAGGCTTGCAACGCGCAATCTTGCCGATTTCCGCGACACCGGCCTCGACCTGATTTCGCCGTGGGATTTTTAGCGGCCTGCGAAGCCGCTACGACAGGCACGTTGCACAAAAAATAAGCAGCACATCGAAACACGTTCTGGACCTGACCGCAGGGCTGCCCATAAACGCGCGGTTTTCGAACTGGCACGCTTCCTGCTTTCCAAATGCGCGAGCGGGCCGCAGCCCTCTCGAATTGCATTTGGAGGCCATGTTGCGATGAAGAAGATCGAAGCGATCATCAAACCGTTCAAGCTCGACGAGGTGAAGGAGGCGCTTCAGGAAGCCGGCCTGCAAGGCATCACGGTGACCGAGGCGAAAGGCTTCGGCCGCCAGAAGGGCCACACCGAGCTTTATCGCGGCGCCGAATACGTCGTCGACTTCCTGCCCAAGGTGAAGATCGAGGTCGTGCTCGGCGACGACGCCGTGGACGCCGCCATCGAGGCGATCCGCAAGGCCGCCCAGACCGGGCGTATCGGCGACGGCAAGATCTTCGTCTCCAACATCGAGGAAGTCGTTCGCATCCGCACCGGCGAGACCGGACCGGACGCGATCTGACGCGCAGCCATTCCCAACAGACAGTCAAAGCCACAGGAAAACAGCCTATGACGACCGCATCCGACATCATGAAGCAGATCAAGGACAACGACGTGAAATTCGTCGACCTTCGCTTCACCGACCCCAAGGGCAAGCTGCAGCATCTGACGATGGACGTCGCCGAGGTCGAGGAGGACATGTTCGCCGACGGCGTCATGTTCGACGGCTCGTCCGTCGCCGGCTGGAAGGCCATCAACGAGTCCGACATGGTGCTGATGCCCGATCCCGAGACGGTGCACATGGACCCCTTCTTCGCGCAGTCGACCATGGTCATCCTGTGCGACATCCTCGATCCGATCTCCGGCGAAGCCTACAACCGCGACCCGCGCGGCACCGCCAAGAAGGCCGAGGCCTACCTGAAGGCCGAAGGCATCGGCGACACCATCTATGTCGGCCCGGAAGCTGAGTTCTTCGTCTTCGACGACGTCAAGTTCAAGGCCGACCCCTACAACACCGGCTTCAAGCTCGACGGCGCCGACCTGCCGTCGAACGACGACACCGACTACGAGACCGGCAACCTCGGCCACCGGCCGCGCATGAAGGGCGGCTATTTCCCGGTGCCGCCGATCGACAACTGCCAGGACATGCGCTCCGAGATGCTGACCGTGCTCACCGAAATGGGCGTCAGGGTGGAAAAGCATCACCATGAGGTCGCCGCCGGCCAGCACGAGCTCGGCATCAAGTTCGACACGCTGGTGCGCAACGCCGACAAGATCCTGATGTACAAATACGTCGTGCACCAGGTCGCCAACGCCTACGGCAAGACGGCCACCTTCATGCCGAAGCCGGTCTTCGGCGACAACGGCTCGGGCATGCACGTCAACATGTCGATCTGGAAGGGCGGCAAGCCGACCTTCGCCGGCAACGAGTATGCCGGCCTGTCGGAAAGCTGCCTGTTCTTCATCGGCGGCGTCATCAAGCACGCCAAGGCGATCAACGCCTTCACCAACCCGCTGACCAACTCCTACAAGCGGCTGGTGCCGGGCTACGAGGCCCCCGTCCTGCTCGCCTATTCGGCGCGCAACCGCTCGGCGTCCTGCCGCATCCCGTTCGGCAACTCGCCGAAGGCCAAGCGTCTGGAGGTCCGCTTCCCCGATCCGGGCGCGAACCCGTATCTCGCCTTCGCAGCCCTTCTGATGGCTGGCATCGACGGCATCAAGAACAAGATCCATCCCGGTCAGCCGATGGACAAGGACCTCTACGACCTGCCGCCGAAGGAACTGAAGCGCATTCCGACCGTGTGCGGCAGCCTGCGCGAAGCGTTGCAGAGCCTCGACAAGGACCGTGGCTTCCTCAAGGCCGGCGGCGTCTTCGACGACGACCAGATCGATTCCTACATCGAGCTGAAGATGGTCGAGGTGATGCGTTTCGAAATGACGCCGCATCCGGTCGAGTACGATATGTACTATTCGGTGTGAGATCGGCCGTTCAGGCAGATTGTCTCGACCACCAGAACCCCGGCGCCAGCGCCGGGGTTTTGCTTTGCGGGTCCTGTGTCAGGAAACCTGGCGCGGCTCCGGTGCAAAGGTGCTCAGGGACAGCCACCTCTGGATCGCGTTGGCGATCGGGCGCTCGCCTTCCAGTTCCAGCCGCCCAGCCTCGAGTTCGCGCGGAATGGCAGCAAACCCCATCCAGATGGCCGTCATCGTGCGTAGCGAACTTCGCACGAGCAGGTTGACCTCGTAGCCCGGATCGGAACTGCACAGGTCGACCTCACCGTTCTCGATGACCATCCACCAATTTCGCCGGGCATCCCGCAATTCGGGATACTGAAACTGTATCGTGCATTTTCTGGCCGGTAGCGGCTGGGGATCGAGCTTGCGGCGGATGTCCCACATCAACAACGAGGGATCGAGATTCTGGAGCGACAGTTGAGACTCTATCCATCTCTGCCCCCAGAAACCCATGCCGAGGATGATCGGACCCAGCTCCTCGCCGGCGGCCGACAAACGGTATTCCGTCGAACCCGAGCTGCCGGGCGCCGTGACGATGACGCCGGCTTTTTCCAGATCTTTCAGACGCTTGGACAAAAGCGACGGCGACATGCGCGGCACGCCGCGCCGTAGATCGTTGAAGCGCGTGCTGCCGCACAGGAGTTCGCGCACGACAAGGGCCGTCCAGCGCGTGCAGAGAATCTCCGCAGCCATGGAGACGGGACAGAACTGGCCGTAACTGCCTTGATCGCCCATCGTCGGATGCTCGGTCGTTGGCCTTTCCAATTATAGCCGCATGCGCTCTACCTGCCAAGAAACGCCTGCCTGCGCCATTTGCGGTACAGTCCGTGGACTGGAGCGGCCAACGCCTGAACGGCATCCTTCGCCATCGATGTCGTGAAGGAGATTTCAATGTCCACCCAGACAATCACAAGAGAAGTGGAAGATGCGCAGGCGACGCCAGTCGAAAAGGTGCGGTTGCTGGTTCCAGAAATCGCCGCGAGAGCAGAAGCCGCAGATGCGAACGACGAGTTCGTCGCCGTCAACTACGCCGCTCTGAAACAGGCGGGTCTTGCCAGGGCCGGCGTGCCGGCCGCGCTCGGCGGCGGCGACGCCGACATCCGTCAACTCTCGGCGATGCTGCAGGAGATCGCGCGCCACTGCGGCTCCACCGCCCTCGCCTTCGCGATGCACACCCACCAGGTCGCGATCCCCGCATGGCGCTGGCGCCACCAGAAGGTAACGGCCGTCGAGCCGTTGCTGAAGCGCGTCGCCAGCGACGGCATTATCCTGCTCTCCAGCGGCGGGTCGGACTGGGTCGGGGGTGCTGGCTGGGCCGCCAGGGTGGAAGGCGGCTATCGCATCACCGCCCGGAAGGTCTTCACGTCCGGATCGCCGATCGGCGACATGCTGATGACCACCGCCCTCATCAAACCCGATGGAGACAGCCCGCCGGAGACGATCATCCATTTCCCGGTTTCCATGAAGGCGGCGGAGGTGAAAGTGCTCGACAACTGGCGCACGCTGGGCATGCGCGGAACCGGCTCCAACGACGTCATTATCGAGGGCCTCTTCGTCCCTGACAGCGCCGTCGCCTTGTCCCGCAAAGCCGGGGAATGGCATCCGCTGTTCCAGGTGATCGCGACGATCGCAATTCCGCTGATCTATTCGGTGTATCTTGGAGTGGCGGAATCCGCGCGCGACATCGCCCTGGACCTGGCTAGGCGCAAGCAGCCGAACTCGGACACCGTCGCGCTCGCGGGGCGGATGGAAACGGCGCTGCGCGCCGCGCAACTGGCCCATCGCTGGATGCTCGATGTCATAGACAGGAACGCGCCGTCCGCGGACACCGTCAACGAGGTGATGATCGGCCGCAACCTGGTGGCCGAAAATGCGATCGCCGCGGTGACGCTTGCCATGGAGGTCGCAGGCGGTGCGGGGTTTTATCGGTCGAACGGACTGGAGCGTCGATTCCGGGACATCCAGGGGGCCCGGTACCATCCCCTTCAACCAGGCCCACAGTCCCGGTTTGCCGGTGCTACGGCGCTCGGCCTGCCCACCGCCGGCATCTATTGATACGGGCGACGAAAAACCCGGCGGTTTCCCGCCGGGTTTTTGCTTTTGGAGAAGACTGGGCTTGAAGCCGCTACTCTTTCTCGTCCAGATTCGTGCCCAGCGTGTCGCGCACGAAGATCGTGCCGATGACGAGCGACATGGCCGCGATCGCCATCGGATACCAGAGGCCGTAGTAGATATCGCCCTTGTAGGCGCTGAGCGCGAACACCGTCGCCGGCAGCAGGCCGCCGAACCACCCGTTGCCGATGTGGTAGGGCAGCGACATGCCGGTGTAGCGGATGCGGGTCGGGAACATCTCCACCAGCATGGCGGCGATCGGCCCGTAGACCATGGTGACGTAGAGCACCAGCACGAACAGGATCGCGATGGTCAGCGGCCAGTTGATCCTGGCCGGATCAGCGAACATCGAGAAGGCGCCGCCATTCGGGATCGAATAGGCGGTGATCTCGGTCGCCCCTGCCGCTTCCTCGGCGGTGACGATCTTGTCGGCGACGGCCTGAGCCACCGGAACCGTCTTCTTCTCGCCGGCGCGGATGGCGGCGGCGTCGAGTTTCAGTTCCGGATTGGCGGCGACGAAGGCGTCGAGTTTCTGGTCGGCGATCGTCGCAGCCGCCCGCTTCAGTGGATAGCCGCCGTCCTGCAGGGCGATGTTGATGCCCTTGGCGAACACCGCGTCCTTGGCCTTGGCGTCGGCACCGGCTGCCACAGCGTCGTAGGACTCGACCGTCTCGTTGCCGATGGTGACTGTAGCGGCCGTGCCGGGGGCTGCCGTCGTCACCACGTCATAGGGAACCGAGTTCTTCGTCAGGAAGGAGGTGGCGATGTCGCAGGAGGTGGTGAACTTCGCGGTACCCACCGGGTTGAACTGGAACTTGCAGTCGCCGGGGGCCGCTGTGACGGTCGCCCGCACGTTCTGCTGGGCTGCCGCCAGCGTCGGGTTGGCGGCCCAGGTCAGCGCCTTGAACAGCGGGAACGTGGTCAGGATCGCCAGAACGAAGCCGGCCATGATGATCGGCTTGCGGCCGATCCGGTCCGACAGCCAGCCGAAGACGACGAAGAAGATCGAGCCGATGGCGAGCGCGATGGCGATCATGATGTTGACCGACCAGGCGTCGACCTTCAGCACATTGGTGAGGAAGAACAGCGCGTAGAACTGGCCGTTGTACCACACCACGGCCTGGCCGGCGGTGAGGCCGAGCAGCGCCAGCAGCGCGATCCTGGCGTTCTTCCACTGGCCGAAAGCTTCCTTGAGCGGCGCCTTGGAGGTCTTGCCCTCGTCCTTCATGCGCTGGAAGGTCGGCGATTCGGACAATTGCAGGCGGATCCACACCGAGACGGCCAGGAGCACGAAGGAGACGATGAAGGGAATGCGCCAGCCCCACTCGGTGTAGGTCTCCTTGCTTAGCGAGGATTGCACGAGAAGGATGACGATCAGCGACAGGAACAGGCCGAGCGTCGCCGTCGTCTGGATCCAGGACGTGTAGTAGCCGCGGCGGTCGTCGGGCGCGTGCTCGGCCACGTAGGTCGCCGCGCCGCCGTATTCGCCGCCCAGCGCCAGGCCTTGCAGCATGCGCAGCAGGATCAGGATGATGGGTGCGGCCATGCCCCAGCTCGCATAGCCGGGCAGCACGCCGACCAGGAAGGTCGACAGGCCCATGATCGTCATGGTGACAAGGAAGGTGTATTTGCGGCCGACGAGGTCGCCGACGCGGCCGAACACCAGCGCGCCGAACGGGCGCACCAGGAAGCCCGCCGCGAAGGCGAGCAGCGCGAAGATGTTGCGCGTCGCTTCGGGAATGGCGGAGGAGAAGAAGGTCGAGCCGATGAAGGCGGCAAGCGACCCGTAGAGATAGAAATCGTACCATTCGAAGACCGTGCCGAGCGACGAGGCGAAGATGACCTTCTTTTCCTCCCGCGTCATGCCGCGGCTGGCTCTGCCGGCGGTGGTCGATGCCACTGTCATGACTGTTCTCCCATCAAGCGTTGCGATGCTGCGCCGGCAGGCCCGCATCTCCTCCTCGGGATGCGGACGGGCAGCGGACGCAGGCGCAAACTGGCAGAAAGTCGCGACCGACGGCAGAGAGCCTTTGGGATTACGGCTTTGGTCTAATTTTCAAGGGGATGGCGAAAAGCCGTCAAATCAATCCAGCGCGGCAAGCAGGCCAGCCGCCGCCATCATGTCGCGCTTGCGCTGGGCGCGGCGCGACAGGGCCTCGGCGTCCTGCCCCCACTGCTCGATCTGCCAGTCCTCGTCGACATGGGCGGCGAGCCACGCCGCTTCGGTGTCGAGCCCGCCGGCCTCGACCGCCAGCGCCAGCAGCGCCGAACCGGTCAGCGACGTCATGACGTGCAGCGCCGCAAGCCTGAGCGGATCGGCACGGCGGGCGAGATGCGCGCCGAGCACAGCGATCGTGCCGCGCGGCTGCTCGACATGGATGACGCCTTCGGCGAGGTTGAAGCGCGCACCGAGTTCGCTGCTCGCCCAGTCCAGCACCGGGTCCCAATGCTCGTTCTGGCGATCCACCAGCCCTTGCGGGCTGTCCGCGCGGTAGCACAGCAGATCGGACGAGGCGAACCGCAATATGTCCTCCAGCACCGCCTGCGGATCGGCGGCGACACCGTCGATGGCCGTGTTGACCAGCCTGAGCGTCGGCATGGTCACCGGATCGATGACCTCGGCCTGCGCCTCGAACTCGCCGGCCACCAGAGCGGCAGCCGCCGCGTTCGGCAGCGCCAGCAGCGCCTTGCCGGGCGTGCGCACCGGCTTTCCGTCCAGCCGCACGCCAAAGACCTCGCCGTCCGGCTCCACCGAGACGGCCTTGTAGAACCGCTTGGGCAGCGGCGTCCGCATCTGGATCTGGGCACGGCGAACCGGATCGGGATCGGACAGCAGCTTGCCGGCTTCAAGATCGCTCAAAATATCACGCATCGGGCACCTCACCCGGTATCTGGCGTCGCGCAGGCCTGTTGACAATGACCAATCCGGCAACGATCAGCACAAGGGCGACGAAAATGCCGGCCGAAAGCGGCTCGCCCAGGAACAGCGCGCCGCACAGAACGCCGAAGACCGGCGTCAGGAAGGCGAAGCTCGACAGGCCCGAGGCCGGGTAGCGGCCGAGCATCCAGAACCACAGAACATAGGTGAAGGCGACGATGAAGACGGCCTGGAACAACAGCGCCAGCGTCGGCACCAGCGCGAAGACGCGCACCGGCGGCCCGGAGAACGGCAGGACCAGAAGCCCGACCATCGCCGCACCCGCCAGTTGGTAGAGCAGAAGCTTCTCCGCCGGCACGGTGGTGAGGTTGGAGCGCTTGATGAGGATGTTCGTCGCGGCCCATGCGACCCCGGCGCCGAGACTGAGCAGGTCGCCGGTGAGCATGCTTTGCTCGTAGGCGCCGAGCTTGTCGGCAAACACCACGATCAGCCCGGCAAAGGCCAGCACGAGACCGAACACCTTGCGTGTCGTCATGCGTTCGCCGAGCAGGAAGTGGCCGCCGAGCAGCATCCAGAACGGCATGGCGTTCACCAGCAGCGTGTTGCGCGCCACCGTCGTGTGCTCCAGGCCGATATAGAGGAACAGGAACTCGACGCCGAACAGCAGGCCGACTCCGATGCCGGCCGCAAGCGTGCCGTCGCGGCTCAGAAGCGAAATGCCGCGCCAGCGGCACCAGGCGACCACGCACAGGCCGCCGAGCAGCGAACGCATGATGGAAACGAAGACCGGGTCGAAGCCTGCGTAGGAAATCTTGGCGGCGACGTAGTTCAACCCCCAGGAGAAGGTGATGCCGACCATGAGGGCGGCCGCGGTGGCATCGATCGCGTCGTAGCGCGTCAACGCAGGCGCTGTCACGTCCCCTCCTCCGCGCTCTGCTCGTCGAAGCCGATCAGGTTCCAGCTCTGGCGCATATGCGGCGGCATGGGTGCCGTGACGTCGAGCACGCCCTGCCCCGGATGCGGGATGCGGATGCGGCGCGCGTGCAGGTGCAGCCGGTTCTGGATGCCGCCGGGAAATTCCCAGTTGGTGTCGGCCTCGAAATATTTCGGATCGCCGATGATCGGGCAGCCGATATAGGCGGCATGGACGCGCAGTTGATGGGTGCGGCCGGTGTAGGGCTCCATCTCCAGCCAGGTTAGCGAGCGCGCCGCCTGCTCGACCACGCGGTAGAAGGAGACGGCGTGGTCGGCGCCCTTCTCGCCATGTTTGGCGACGCGCATGCGGTCGCCGTCGGGCGTCTGCTCCTTGACCAGCCAGGTCGAGATCTTGTCCTCGCGCTTGGGCGGTACGCCCTTGACCAGCGCCCAATAGGTCTTCTTCGTCTCGCGGGCGCGGAAGGCTTCCGAAAGCTTCATGGCAGCAAGGCGCGTGCGCGCCACCACCAGCACGCCGGAGGTATCGCGGTCGAGGCGGTGGACGAGGCGCGGCTTCTCGCCTTTCTTGTTGCGCCAGGCTTCCAGCATGTCGTCAACGTTGCGCGTCACGCCCGAGCCGCCTTGCACGGCAAGTCCCGCCGGCTTGTTGAAGACGAACACCTTGTCGTCCTCGTGCAGCAGCATCTTGGCCAGCACGTCCGCGTCGTCCTGGTTGCGGATAGAATGGCCGGTGAGGTTGGCGTCGCCCTTTTTGTCGACGTCCAGCGGTGGGATGCGGATCACCTGCCCCGGCTCGACGCGCGTGTCGGTCTTGGCGCGGCCGCCGTCGACGCGCACCTGTCCCGAGCGCAGCAATTTCTGCAGATGGCCGAAGCCGAGGCCCGGGTAATGGGCCTTGAACCAGCGGTCGAGACGCATGCCCGCTTCGCCTGCTTCAACGGTAATTTGTTCGACGCCAGCCATGTCCGGCTATCTGCCGTGCCTTTTCAGCGGCGGCAAGGGCTTCAGACGAGATTTCTGACGAGCCAGAAGGCGGCGAACAGAGCAAGGATGCCGCCGACGACGGAAACCAGCACATAAGCCAGCGCCGGGCCGAGCGCGCCGCGTTCCCACAGCGCGGCGAAATCGAGCGAGAAGGAGGAGAAGGTGGTGTAGCCGCCGAGGATGCCGGTGGCGACGAACAGGCGTAGCTCGTTGGAAGCGCCGAAGCGCCGCGCCAGCAATTCGATGAAGGAGCCCATGGCGAAGGAACCGGTGATGTTGATGATCATCGTGCCCCAGGGATAGCCGGAGCCGAGAAGGCGCATGGCGCCCATGTTGAGGAGGTGGCGGATACCAGCCCCTATTCCGCCGCCGACGATCACCAGCCCGAGATTCAGCATGGCCGATGTCTAGAACATCGGCCATGCATAGGGAAGCTATGGATCGCTGCCGTGGCTATTCCGACAGCATGGCGTAGCGGACGACGAACAGCGCCGCCACGATCCAGGTCGCGGCATGGATGACGCGCCACTTGCCGGTAGCCGCCTTGAGGATGACGTAGCTGATGAAGCCGAAGGCCAGGCCGTTGGCGATGGAATAGGTGAACGGCATGATGATGGCCGTCAGCGCCGCCGGCGTCGCCTCGGTGACGTCGGTCCAGTCGATCTCCACCAGTTCGTGCAGCATCAGGCCAGCAACGTAGAGCAGCGCCGGGGCTGTGGCGTAGCCCGGCACGGACCCCGCCAGCGGCGAGATGAACAGCGCCGCCAGGAACAGCACCGCGATGGTCAGCGCCGTGAGGCCCGTGCGGCCGCCGGCCTGGACGCCCGAGGCGCTCTCGACATAGGCCGTGGTGCTGGAGGTGCCGAGCAGCGAGCCGACGGTGATGGCCGTCGAATCGGCCAGCAGGGCGCGGCCGAGGTTGCTCTTCTTGCCCTCCTCGATCAGGCCGGCGCGCTTGGAGACGCCGATCAGCGTGCCGGTGGCGTCGAAGACCTCGACCAGCACGAAGACCAGGATGACGTGCAGGAAGCCGGCATGCAGCGCGCCCATGATGTCCAGCTGCAGGAAGGTCGGCGCCAGGCTCGGCGGCGCCGAAACGATGCCGTGGAACTCGCTGACGCCGAGCGCCATCGAGGCCAGCGTGACAACGAGGATGCCGATCAGGATCGCGCCCTTCACCTTCAGCGCGTCGAGGCCGGCGATGACGAAGAAGCCGAAGATGGCAAGCAGCGTACCGGTATTGCCGAGGTCGCCGAGGCCGACCAGCGTCGCCGGGTTGGCGACGACGATGCCCGAGGTCTTCAGCGCGATGATCGCCAGGAACAGGCCGATGCCGACGGCAATGGCGCTACGCAGCGATTTCGGAATACCGCGGATCAGCCAGGCGCGCGCGCCGGTGACGGTGAGCAGCAGGAAGATCACGCCGGAGATGAAGACCGCGCCCAGCGCCTGCTGCCAGGAAAAGCCCATGGCGGCAACGACGGTGAAGGCGAAGAAGGCGTTCAGTCCCATGCCCGGTGCCATGCCGATCGGCCAGTTGGCGACCATGCCCATGACGGCCGAGCCGATGGCCGCGGCCACGCAGGTGGCGACGAAGACGGCGTTGCGGTCCATGCCCGTCGAGGACAGAATGTCCGGGTTGACGAAGATGATGTAGGACATGGTCAGGAAAGTGGTCAGGCCGGCCACCAGTTCGGTGCGCACGGTGGTGCCATTTTCCGACAATCTGAAAAACTTATCGAGCATTGTTCCTCCCGGTCGCCACAATGGCTGCCTATCCCCGACAGCCGTAACGCCCTGCCCTCTGGCAACGCGATATCCGGCTGTCCTCCCGACCTGTAGTCTGTCGCCCGGGTGGCATGCCGAGCGCAAGGGGCTACTCGAGCAACCCGGTTTGAAGCTGTTTCAAGTTTTCGGGCAGTCTGGCGAAGCGGACCGGTGTCAGTCCTGCCGCTCGCGGCGCAGCTTCGACCAGTAGTCGAGGCGCTTGCGGATATCGCGCTCGAAGCCGCGCTCGGGCGGATCGTAGAAGGTCCGGCGGCCCATCTTCTCGGGGAAATAGTCCTGGCCGGAGAAGGCGTCCGGCTCGTCGTGGTCGTAGCGATAGCCCGAGCCGTAGTCCTCTTCCTTCATCAGCTTGGTCGGCGCGTTGAGGATGTGCTTGGGCGGCAGCAGCGAGCCATGTTCCTTGGCCGCGCGGGTGGCCGCCTTGAAAGCGGTGTAGACCGCGTTCGACTTCGGCGCGGTCGCCAGATAGACGCAGGCCTGCGCGAATGCCAGCTCGCCCTCCGGCGAGCCGAGATAGTCGTAGGCGTCCTTGGCGGCGTTGGCGACGACGAGCGCCTGCGGGTCGGCCAGGCCGATATCCTCCACCGCCATGCGCACCAGCCGGCGGCCGAGATAGAGCGGGTCCTCGCCGGCGTCGAACATGCGGCAAAGATAGTAGAGCGCGGCATCCGGATCGGAACCGCGCACGGATTTATGCAGCGCCGAGATCAGGTTGTAATGGCCGTCCTGCCCCTTGTCGTAGATCGGCGCGCGGCGCTGGACGATGCGTTGGAGGCCCTCGGCGTCGAACACCTCGCCGGGCTTGGCGGCGCGCCACACTTCTTCCGCCAGCGTGAGCGAGGCGCGGCCGTCGCCGTCGGCCATGCGCGCAAGCACCGCCCTCGCCTCTTCGTCCAGCGGCAGCGCGCTGCCCTGCATGGTCTCGGCGCGCGTCAGAAGCTTCTCGATACTGTCCTCGCCGAGCGAATGGAAGACCAGCACCCGCGCCCGCGACAGAAGCGCGGCATTCAGCTCGAACGACGGGTTCTCGGTCGTGGCGCCCACCAGAATGACGGTGCCGTCTTCCATGACGGGCAGGAAACTGTCCTGCTGGGCACGGTTGAAGCGATGGATCTCGTCGACGAACAGCAAGGTCTGGCGGCCGTTGGCGCGGCGCAGGCGGGCCGCCTCGAACACCTTCTTAAGGTCGGCAACGCCGGTGAAGATCGCCGAAATCTGCTCGAAGGCGAGCTTCGTCTCGCCGGCCAAGAGCCGCGCCACCGTCGTCTTGCCGGTGCCGGGCGGCCCCCAGAAGATCATCGAGCCGAGCGAGCCGGAAGCGATCAGGCGTGTCAGCGCACCGTCCGGGCCGGTCAGGTGCTCCTGGCCGACCACCTCGGCAAGCGTCTTCGGCCGCATGCGATCGGCAAGCGGTTGACCGGGCGGCGGCGCCTTGGGTTCGTCGGTGTTGAAAAGGTCGGCCATGATGGCGCGAATATAGGCGCGGCCGGCGCCGAGAACCAGCGCCGGCCGAGAGAGCCCACAAGCCGGATCAGTAGCGCAGCACCTGACGCAGGAGCTGGCCGTTGCGTTCGACGGTGAAGCGCCACCAGCGGGTGTTCTGCGCGACGGCCTGTTCCAGCTTCTGGGCGCTGTCGATGGTCGCGCCGTTGACCTCGCGCACGATGTCGCCCGGCTGGAAGCCGAAATCGGCGGCCGGCGAATTGGGATCGACATCGACGACGGTGACGCCCTTCACGTCAGCGTTCATGCCGAGGCGCTGGGCAAGCCTGGGCGACAGGAGCGCCACTTTGGCGCCGGCGAAGGGGCTGCGGCCGCGCAGCACCACCTGCGTGGAAGCAGCGCCTTCGGGCGCGCGCTCCAGCGCAACGTCGACCGTCTTCTGCTCGCCCTTGGTGAGGATGCCCAGTTGCGCGGTGGCGCCGATCGGCTGCGTCGCCAGGCGGTAGCCCAGCGCGTCGACGTTCTCCAGCGCGGTGCCGTTGAAGGTGAGAACGACATCGCCCGGCTTCAAACCGGCCTTCTGCGAAGGACCGTTCGGCTCCACCGCCGAAACCAGCGCGCCATAGGGCTTGTCCATGCCGAGCGATTCGGCGATCTGCGGCGTCACGAGGTCGAAGGTGGCGCCGATATAGGGCCGCTCGAAGAAGTCACGGCCGGCCTTCGCCGCCTCGACGAAGGCGTGCACCATGTTGGAGGGAATGGCGAAGCCGATGCCGATGGAGCCGCCGCTGCGGCTGAAGATGGCGGTGTTGATGCCGATCAGCTGGCCCGCCATGTTGATGAGCGCGCCGCCGGAATTGCCGGGATTGATGGCTGCGTCGGTCTGGATGAAGAAGCCGGAATCGGAAATGCCGATGTGGGTGCGTGCCAGCGCCGAGACGATGCCGCTGGTGGTCGTCTGGCCGACGCCGAAGGGATTGCCGATGGCCAGCACCAGATCGCCGACCTGCAGCGCGTCGGAATCGCCGATGGGCACCGTCGGGAACGGCTTGTCCGATTCGATCTTGAGCACGGCGAGGTCGAGCGTCTCGTCCTTCAGGAGAATCTTGGAGGTGAATTCGCGGCCGTCGGAAGTCGCGACCTTGACCTCGTCGGCGCCCTTGATGACGTGGAAATTGGTGACGATGATGCCGCTCGGGTCGACCAGCACGCCGGAGCCCAGCGACGACTGGGCGCGCGGCTGCGAACGGCCGAAGAACTGCTCGAAGAATGGGTCGCCCTCGAAGGGCGAAACCACCTTGGCGGTCTGCGAGGCATAGACGTTGACCACGGCCGGCGCGGTCTGCTTGACCAGCGGAGCGAAGGAAAGCTGCACCTCCTCGCGCCCGAAGGGCACACGGCGGTCGGGGCCGGCGGTGGCGTCGTCGCCTTCGGCACCGTGCAGCAGGTCGGTCAGCACCTCGGTCAGGCCGGGTTCGTTGTTCTTGTCCTCAGCCACCGCGCGGCCGACCGTCAGCGCGGCAAAAGCCGCCATCAGGGCACAGGCGAGATAGAGCATCGGCCTTCTGGCGCGCATGAACGAATCCTCCAACGGTCCGGCGCCATTGTCGCGACGATTGTGCAAAATGAAAGGCCGCACAGAGCAATCTCTGTGCGGCCCCGCTAAGGAAGCGCCGGCCAGATAGGCCGACGTCCTGGGAAACCGGCTTACTGCGCGTCGGCGCGCTGCTCGGGCTGGAGCTTCAGCGCATCGGAGATGGTGTAGAACATGTCCGTCTGGTCGGTCAGGCCGGCGAAATTGGCGGCATGCGGACCGAAGGCGGCGACGCGGAGTTGCGCGCCGGTGTGTTCCTGGTCGTCCGCTTCCTCGGAGTTCCCGTAGGTCACCGTCATCACCGTGCCGTCCTTGGTGTTGAGCGCCTGGGTGAGGCCGGGCGCCTTCACGCCGTTCGGGATGATCTGGCTGGCGTGGGCGTGGTCGGCGGTAACGATGACCAGCGTCTTGCCGTTGGTCTTGGCGAACTCCAGTCCGACCTGCACGGCCTCGTCGAGATCGACCGTCTCGCCGATCTGGCCGCAGGGGTTGGCCGCGTGGTCCTGCTTGTCGATGGAGGCGCCCTCGACCTGCAGGAAGAAGCCCTTGTCGTTGGTTTTCAGCAGATCGATCGCCTTGTTGGTCATCGCCGCCAGCGTCGGCACCGAGGCGGCGCGCTCGGCGTTGGGCTCGCAGGTTATGGCCGGCTGGTCGATGTTGCCGTAGTGAGCGGCCTTGGGGCCCTTCCAGCGCACCGGCATGTTGCCTTCCGAGAACAGGCCGAGCACCGGCTTGTCCTGATTGGCCACCGTGACGGCGGCCAGTTCGTCCGCGTTCATCACGACGGCAAAGCCGCGCTCCCTGGCCTGGTCGAGCAGGGTCTTGTCCTTCCAGTCGCCGGCCCTGGCGACCTCGCCGAAGCTCTTGGCGCCGCCACCCAGCACGACGTCGGCGCGGGTGTTCAGGAGCTGTTCGGAGATGGAGCCGAGGCCGCCGTTCTCCAGCGCGTCGGCCGGGCATTTTTCCGCGGTGGCCTTCGGCCCGTAGCACTTGCGCTGCGCGACATGGGCGAGCAGCACGGCCGGCGTGGCATCCTGGATTTCGGCGGTGGAGACGTCGCCGGTGGCGAGCCCCGCCGCCTTGGCAAGCTCGATCAGCGTCTTGTGCGGCTTGCCGTGGACATCGACGCCGACGGCGCCGTTGTAGGTCTTCACGCCGGTTGCCCAAGCGGTGCCGGAAGCGGCCGAATCGGTGACGTAGCTCGGCTTGGCGGTTTCCTTGTCGAGCGCATAGTGGGTGTACTGGCCGGTGATCGGCAGGGCGTCGATGCCCTTGAAGAAGCCGCCGGCACCTTCGGCATAGTTGCGCGCCACGGTGATCTCGGAATCGCCCATGCCGTCGCCGATGAACAGGATGACGTTCTTCACCTCGCCGTCGTTGATCATGGCTTGCAAGGCAGCGGTGGCGTCGCCGTTAAGCCGGCGGGCGCCGCCGGGCTGGGTTATGTCGCCCTTGGCGGCGCGCTGGAGATAGGCGTCGGCAGCATCCTGCGCCTGGCTGGCGCCGGAGGCGAGTAAGGTCGCGGCGGCAACGGTGGCCAGCAGAGAAATGCGCGAATGTCTGGTCATGAGGATTTTCCTTCGAACGGGTTGGGGATCGCTCTTTGCTCTCCCCTTCTGTTCCAAACGCATGACCGTGCGATGACGATGCGATTAAAGGGCCATGACGATGCACAGCCGGCATCGGTGCAACGGGCGCAACGAAAAAGGGGCCCGAAGGCCCCTTGATCCGTTCTGTTAAAGACCGCGCCTGTCAGGCCGCGGCTTCCTCCGTGCCTTCCGCCTCGAGGCGGGCGCGGTCGACGGCGCCCTTGGCGGACGTGTCGCGGTCGACGAACTCGATGACGGCCATCGGGGCGTTGTCGCCCTGGCGGAAGCCGGCCTTCATGATGCGCAGGTAGCCGCCGTGACGCTCCGCATAACGCGGCGCGATGGTGTCGAACAGGCGCTTGACGACGCCCTCGTTGCCGATCTGGGCGATCACTTGGCGGCGGGCGTGCAGGTCGCCGCGCTTGCCGAGCGTCACCAGCTTCTCGACGATGGGACGCAGGTCCTTCGCCTTCGGCAGGGTGGTGACGATCTGCTCATGCTCGATGAGCGAGACGGCGAGGTTGGCGAACATCGCCTTCCGAT
This sequence comes from Ollibium composti, assembly GCF_004801285.1. GTDB lineage: Bacteria > Pseudomonadota > Alphaproteobacteria > Rhizobiales > Rhizobiaceae > Mesorhizobium > Mesorhizobium composti. The sequence continues at coordinate 164,390 of NZ_SSNY01000003.1, read as the reverse complement.
GGCTCTGGCTGCGGGAGAAGCGGCGGCCCTGGAAACCGTGGCGCATGGGTCTTTTCCTTCTTCAATTGTTCAAGAGGCCACGGCCTCTGATGGTTTTCCACATGGCCGTCGGACCGGCGAACCGGTCCTTGGCACCATGTTCTATTTACTTCTATGCCGCATTTCCGGACGCAAAACCGCGTTGCACTTTTGCTGGAAATGCTTCTGTTCAGTACTGGTCTTCGTAACGCTTGGCGAGGTCTTCGATGTTCTCCGGCGGCCAGTCCGGCACTTCCATGCCGAGGTGCAGGCCCATTGCCGCGAGCACTTCCTTGATCTCGTTCAGCGACTTGCGGCCGAAGTTCGGGGTGCGCAGCATCTCCGCCTCGGTCTTCTGGATCAGGTCGCCGATGTAGACGATGTTGTCGTTCTTCAGGCAGTTGGCCGAACGAACCGACAGCTCCAGCTCGTCCACCTTCTTGAGCAGCGCCGGGTTGAAGGCGAGCTCGGTGACGGCCTCGGTGGCGACTTCCTTGTGCGGCTCCTCGAAGTTGACGAACAGGCCGAGCTGATCCTGCAGGATGCGGGCGGCGAAAGCCACCGCGTCCTCGCCCGAGATCGAACCGTCGGTCTCGATCGACATGGTCAGCTTGTCCTTGTCGAGTTCCTCGCCGTGGCGGGTGTTCTCGACCTTGTAGGACACCTTCTTGACCGGCGAATAGAGCGAGTCGACCGGGATCAGGCCGATCGGCGCGTCCTCGGCGCGGTTGCGCTCGGCCGGCACATAGCCCTTGCCGGTGTCGACGGTGAACTCCATGCGGATTTCCGCGCCCTCGTCCAGCGTGCAGATGACGTGGTCGGGGTTGAGGATCTCGACGTCGCCCACGGTCTGGATGTCGCCGGCGGTGACGGCGCCCGGACCCTGCTTGCGCACGACCATGCGCTTCGGCCCGTCGCCTTCCATCTTGATGGCGATTTCCTTGATGTTGAGGACGATGTCGGTGACGTCCTCACGCACGCCGGCGATGGAGGAGAACTCGTGCAGCACGCCGTCGATCTGGACGGCGGTGACGGCGGCACCGCGCAGCGACGACAGAAGCACGCGCCTGAGCGCGTTGCCGAGCGTCAGGCCGAAGCCGCGCTCGAGCGGTTCGGCGACCAGCGTGGTCAGCGTCTTGTTCTTGGAGGAGAACTCGATCTTGTTCGGCTTGATCAGGTCCTGCCAGTTTTTCTGGATCATGTTGCCTTCCTTCCGTTTCCCCGCCACCATCCAATCGTGGCGGGCGACCTGGAAACCGCAAAGGCGCCCGTTGTTCGCGGGCGCCGATACGGACCTTTATTCTTGTTAGACGCGCCGCTTCTTGCGCGGGCGGCAGCCATTGTGCGGGATCGGCGTCACGTCGCGGATCGAGGTGATCATGAAGCCGGCCGCCTGCAGCGCGCGCAGCGCCGATTCACGCCCCGAACCCGGACCGCAGACCTCGACCTCGAGGGTGCGCATGCCGTGTTCCTGCGCCTTCTTGGCGACGTCCTCGGCAGCCATCTGGGCGGCGAACGGAGTCGACTTGCGCGAACCCTTGAAACCCTGCGCACCGGCCGACGACCAGGCAATCGCATTGCCCTGCGCGTCGGAGATGGTGATCATGGTGTTGTTGAAGGTCGAATTGACGTGGGCGACGCCCGACGAAATGTTCTTGCGTTCGCGGCGGCGAACGCGGGTGGCTTCCTTGGCCATGTCTTTCCTTTCAGTCGATCTCTACGCCGCCGTAGTTCCAGCGGCTACACCTTGGGGAGAGGGAGTAAGGGAATAGGGCAATATGGGAATAGGGCGAACCCAAACCTATTGCCTTACTCCCCTATTCCCTTATTCCCCTAAATTACTTCTTCTTGCCCGCGATCGCCTTCGCCGGGCCCTTGCGGGTGCGGGCGTTGGTGTGCGTGCGCTGGCCGCGGACCGGCAGCGAGCGGCGGTGACGCAGGCCGCGGTAGCTGCCCAAATCCATCAGCCGCTTGATGTTCATCGAGACTTCGCGGCGCAAGTCACCTTCGACCTGGTAGTCGCGGTCGATGGTCTCGCGGATGGCGAGCACCTCGGCGTCGGTGAGCTGGTTGACGCGGCGCTCGGCGGGGATGCCGACCTTGTCGACGATCTCCTGGGCAAACTTCTTGCCGATGCCGTGAATGTACTGGAGCGCGATGACGACGCGCTTGTTGGTCGGGATGTTGACGCCGGCTATACGGGCCATTTTCTCTCTTCTCCATATGGGCCAGCAAAGCTGGCGCTATCCAAGATGTCCCGCGTCCGGTGGAGCCCGGCCCTTGCGGGGGTTCCAGTTCAAAGCCGTCTTGCCTCGTCCGTGCGGACAAGCAAGCCTCGTGCCTGATCGGGAGACGGGCCGCCATACGCCACGGCGGCCTCCCCGTCAAGGGCGGTCTTCGATTTTCAGGTCAGGCGCCGGCGAGAACGCCTTCGATCTGACGGGTCACCGCATCGATGTCAGCCATGCCGTCGACGCTCTTCAGGCTGCCCTTGGCGTAGTAGTAGCCGATGAGCGGGGCGGTCTTCTTGTAATATTCGCGCAGGCGTTCCTCGAACACCTCCGGATTGTCGTCCTTGCGCACCGGCTGCCCGGCCGCCTCGGCGTCCTTCGCCCGCTTCACGATCCGGCCGACGAGCGCCTTGTCGTCGACGACCAGTTCGACCACGGCGTCGAGCTTGAGGCCGCGCTCGGCCAACATCGCTTCCACCGCATCGGCCTGCGGCAGTGTGCGCGGATAGCCGTCGAGGATGAAGCCGCCCGCGCAATCGGGCTGGTCGATCCGCTCGGCGACGATGGCGTTGACGATGGCGTCCGACACCAGTTCGCCGGCATCCATCACCGCCTTGGCGCGCTTGCCGACCTCGGTGCCGTTCTTCACCGCCGCGCGCAGCATGTCGCCGGTGGAGAGTTGCGGCACACCGTTTCTCTCGACGATGCGCTGTGCCTGCGTCCCCTTGCCCGCTCCCGGCGGGCCAAGCAATATCAACCTCATCTGCCTCTCTTACCCCCGCGCAACTTCGACTTCTTGATCAGACCTTCGTACTGGTGCGCGATCAGGTGCCCCTGGATCTGCGCGACCGTATCGAGCGTTACACTGACGACGATCAGAAGCGAAGTGCCACCAAGGTAGAACGGTATCCCAGTTGCGGCGATCAGGTATTCGGGCAGCAGACAGACGGCGACCAGATAGATGGCGCCGACAACCGTGATGCGGGTGAGCACGTAGTCGATGTAGTCGGCCGTGCGCTCGCCCGGACGATAGCCGGGGATGAAGCCGGAATGCTTCTTGAGCTGGTCGGCCGTCTCCTTCGGATTGAACACGATGGCCGTGTAGAAGAAGGTGAAGAAGGCGATCATGCCGCCGTAGAAGAGCATGTAGAGCGGCTGGCCGTGGCCGAGCGCGGCCAGGATCGTGTTCGCCCAGCCCGGCATGTTGGTGGTGTTGGAGAAGCCGGCCAGCGTCGCCGGCAGGAGCAGCAGCGAAGACGCGAAGATCGGCGGGATGACGCCCGAGGTGTTGAGCTTCAGCGGCAAGTGCGAGGTGTCGCCCTGGAACATGCGGTTGCCGACCTGGCGCTTCGGATACTGGATCAGCAGCCGGCGCTGGGCGCGCTCGAAGAAGACGATCAGCGCCACGACGACGACGGCGAGCACGATGATGGCCAGGATCAAGCCGGTCGACAGCGAGCCGGTACGGCCCATCTCCAGTGTGGCGCCGAGCGCGCGCGGCATGCCGGCAATGATGCCTGCCATGATGATCAGCGACACGCCGTTGCCGATGCCGCGGGCGGTGACCTGCTCGCCGAGCCACATCAGGAACATGGTGCCGCCGGTCAGGCTGATGACCGTGGAAAGCTGGAAGAACAGGCCGGGATGGATGACCATGTTGTTGCCGCTCTGCAGGCCCACCGCAATGCCGTAGGACTGGACGATGGCGAGCAGCACGGTGCCGTAGCGGGTGTACTGGTTGATGATCTTGCGGCCCTGTTCGCCTTCCTTCTTCAAGGCTTCGAGCGAGGGAATGACCGAGGTCATCAACTGCATGATGATGGAGGCGGAAATGTAGGGCATGACGCCCAGCGCGAAGATCGCCATGCGCTCGACGGCGCCGCCGGCGAACATGTTGAACATGCCCAGCACGCCGCCGCTCTGCTGCTTGAAGGCCTGGGCGAAGGCTTCCGGGTTGATGCCCGGCAGCGGAATGTATGTGCCGAGCCGGTAGACCAGCATCGCGCCGAGCGTGAACCAGATACGCTTCTTGAGTTCCTCGGCCTTGGCGAAGGTGGCGAAATTCAGATTGGAAGCAAGTTGTTCAGCAGCCGAAGCCATGCCTGATTCTCCGCCGGGGCATCTCCGCTTCCTTCGAAGCGCGGAAACGCTCGCTTTTGTTTTCTCGCAATTCCGGGCGGAAAACCGGTTCCCGCTTGTCCTGAAATTGCTCTAGGTCTCGCTGCAAAGGCGCCCGATCAGGCGACGCGCGAAACCGAGATAAGCTCGCAGTCCCGAATATGCAAGCGGCCGCACTGACGCGGCCGCTCGTTTACGGGACGGATCGGGGCGCCAGGCGCCCTACCCCCGGCGCTTACTCGGCGGCCGCCTTCTCGGGCAGCTTGACGGAGCCGCCGGCCTTCTCGATCTTCTCGAGAGCGGCCTTGGAAGCGCCGGCAACGTCGAAGGCGACCTTGGCCTTCAGTTCGCCGTCGGAAAGGATGCGAACGCCGTCCTTGACGCGGCGGATGACGCCGGCCTTGACCAGCGCCTCGGCATTGACCGTTTCCTTGGCGTCGAGCTTCTTGGCGTCGATCGCGGCCTGGATGCGGGCCAGCGACACCGTCACGAAGTGCTTCGCGAAGATGTTGTTGAAGCCGCGCTTCGGCAGACGGCGGTAGAGCGGCATCTGGCCGCCCTCGAAGCCGTTGATGGCGACGCCGGAGCGGGACTTCTGGCCCTTGACGCCGCGGCCGCCGGTCTTGCCGGAGCCCGAGCCGATGCCACGGCCGAGACGTTTCTTGGAATGGGTCGCGCCTTCGTTGTCACGCAGATCGTTGAGTTTCATGGTCTTTCTCCTGCGCGCCTATCAGGCCTCGTCGACGACGCGGACGAGGTGCGAAACGGCGGCGATCATGCCGCGCACCGAAGGCGTGTCCTCCAGCGTGCGCCGCTTGTGCATCTTGTTCAGGCCGAGGCCGACCAGCGTGGCACGCTGTTCCTTCGGCCGGCGGATCGGCGAGCCGATCTGCTCGACGGTGATGGTCTTGGCAGCTTTCTTGGCCATTTTCGTGGTCCTTCCAGCTTACTCTTCAGCCGCAACGGCGGTGCCGCGGCGGGCCTGAAGGGTCGAATACTTGATGCCGCGCGCAGCAGCCACATCCTTGGGATGCATCTGGCTCTTGAGCGCGTCGAAGGTGGCGCGAACCATGTTGTAGGGGTTCGACGAGCCCATCGACTTGGCGACGACGTCGTGCATGCCGAGCGTCTCGAAGACGGCGCGCATCGGGCCACCGGCGATGATGCCGGTACCGGGCTTGGCGGCGCGCAGCAGCACCTTGCCGGCGCCCCAGCGGCCTTCCACGTCATGATGCAGCGTGCGGCCGGAACGCAGCGGCACGAAGATCATGTCGCGCTTGGCCGACTCGGTCGCCTTGCGGATGGCTTCCGGCACTTCGCGCGCCTTGCCGTGGCCGAAGCCGACGCGGCCCTTCTGGTCGCCGACGACGACGAGGGCGGCGAAGCCGAAGCGACGGCCACCCTTGACCACCTTGGCGACGCGGTTGATGTGAACGAGCTTGTCGACGATGCCGTCGTCGCGCTCCTCGCGGTCACGGCCACGATCGCGGCCGCGTTCCCTGGGTTCCTGTGCCATATCCTAGTCCTTGTTCTTTTCCGGTAGCACTGGCTGCTGAAATGCCGGCGCCCCGTTTTCGGGCCGCCGGCGGCGAAATCGCGCTTCCTGTGAACGATCCCGGCGCAAAAGTCAGCAACTTTTTTGCCGCAACCGTTGCAGAAGCGGTTTTAGAAGCTCAGGCCACCCTCGCGGGCCGCTTCGGCCAGCGCCTTGACGCGGCCGTGATAGATGTAGGCACCACGGTCGAACACGACCTCCTTGACGCCGGCCTTGACCGCGCGCTCGGCGACCAGCTTGCCGATCGCGGCGGCAGCGGCGCTGTCGGCGCCCGTCTTCTTACCGGCCTTGAAATCCTTCTCCAGTGTCGAGGCGGCGGCCAGCGTGTGGCCCTTCGCGTCGTCGATCACCTGGGCGTAGATGTTCTTGGAGGTGCGGTGCACCGAAAGACGCGGGCGGTCGCCGGCGACCTTCTTGATCTGGCGGCGGATGCGCTGCGCGCGCTTCTGGGTTGTGGCCTTGTCTGCCATGGTCTGTTCCTGCCTTCATAAACCGGGGTTTGCCGTGTGCGGTAGCCTGGCTCCCGCGACAATTCCCCGTGGCGTTGAGTTGTAGGGCAGTAGGTGGGTAAGGCAGTAGGGCAGTATGTTGCCCAAACTTATTGCCCTAATGCCCTACTGCCTTATTGCCCTAAATTACTTCTTCTTGCCTTCCTTGCGCACGATGCGCTCGCCGGCATAGCGCACGCCCTTGCCCTTGTAGGGCTCGGGGCCGCGATATTCGCGGATCTCGGCGGCGACCTGGCCAACCTGCTGCTTGTCGATGCCGACGACGCTGATCTCGGTCGGCTTCGGCGTCGAGATGGTGATGCCGGCCGGCGTCTTGTAGACGACGTCGTGCGAGAAGCCGAGCGCAAGCTGCAGGTCCTTGCCCTGCATGGCGGCGCGATAGCCGACGCCGGTGATCTCGAGCTTCTTTTCGAAGCCGTCCTTCACGCCGGTCAGGATGTTGACGATCTGCGTGCGCGACATGCCCCACTTGGAGCGCGCGTCCTTGGAATCGTCACGCGGCTGGACGGAGATGTTGCCGTCCTCCAGCTTCACCAGAACCTCGTCGTTGACGACGAACTTCAGCTCGCCCTTCGGCCCCTTGGCCGAGACGGTCTGGCCGTTCACCGAAGCGGTCACGCCCTGCGGCACCGCGACGGGTTTCTTTCCAATACGAGACATCTTCGTCTCCTCGCTTCTTACAGTTCGCTCTTCTAGATCAGACGATCTGGCAGAGCACTTCGCCGCCGACGTTCTGCTCGCGGGCTTCATGATCGGCCATCACGCCCTTCGGCGTCGAAAGGATGGCGATGCCGAGGCCGTTGGCGACGTGCGGGATGGACTTGGCCGAAACATAGACGCGGCGGCCGGGCTTGGAGACGCGGGAAATCTCGCGCACCACCGGATTGCCGTCGAAATACTTCAGCTCGATCTCGATCTCGGACTTGCCGTTGTCGAAATCGGTCTGGCTGTAGTCACGGATGTAGCCTTCCGCCTTCAGCACGTCGAGAACGCGGGCGCGCAGACGCGAGGCCGGGGTCGAAACGCTCGACTTCTTACGGCCGTAGGCGTTGCGGATGCGGGTCAGCATATCGCCGAGAGGATCGCTCAATGACATATCGTGTCCTCCTTACCAGCTCGACTTGACCAGGCCCGGAACCTGCCCGGTATTGCCCAGATCGCGAAGCGCGATACGCGACAGGCCGAGCTTGCGATAGTAGGCGCGCGGACGGCCGGTCACTTCGCAGCGGTTGCGGATGCGGATCTTGGCCGAGTTGCGCGGCAGCGCCGAAAGCTTCAACTGGGCACGGAAACGCTCGTCCATCGGCTTGGACTGATCCATGACGATGGCCTTGAGCGCCGCACGCTTGGCAGCGTACTGGGCGACGAGCTTGCGCCGCCGATTGTTCTTCTCAACTGAGCTGGTCTTTGCCATTTCAGATTTTTCCTTTGCTCGCTGCCGTTACTGGCGGAAGGGGAAGTTGAAGGCCTTGAGCAACGCCCTGGCCTCGTCGTCCGTCTTCGCAGTCGTACAAACGATGATGTCCATGCCCCAGATCTGATCGACCTTGTCATAGTTGATCTCCGGGAACACGATGTGCTCCTTGATGCCCATGGCGTAGTTGCCACGGCCGTCGAAGCTCTTCGGGTTCAGGCCGCGGAAGTCGCGAACGCGCGGCAGCGCGATGTTGACCAGGCGGTCGAGGAACTCGTACATGCGCTCGGCGCGCAGGGTCACCTTGGTGCCGATCGGCATGTTCTCGCGCACCTTGAAGGTGGCGATGGACTTGCGCGCGCGGGTCACCACGGCCTTCTGGCCGGCGATCTGCGACAGGTCCTCGGCGGCGACCGTAGGCTTCTTGGAATCGCCCGTCGCTTCGCCGACGCCCATGTTCAGCACGATCTTGTCGAGACGCGGGATCTGCATCTCGTTGTCGTACTTGAACTGCTCCTGCAGCGCCTTGCGGATGGTCTCGTTGTAGACCTTCTTCAGGCGCGGCGTGTTGTTGGCTTCTGCCTGCGCTGCCTTAGCCATTGATCGTTTCTCCCGAGCGCTTGGCGAAGCGCACCTTCTTGCCGTCCTTCTCGAACTTGAAGCCGACGCGGGTCGGCTTGCCGTCCTTGGGGTCGGCAACAGCAAGGTTCGAAAGATGGATCGGCGCTTCCTTGCGAATGAGGCCGCCTTCCTGCGACTGGGTCTGACGCTGGTGGCGGACCACGATGTTGATGCCGCGAACGATCGCGGTGTCTTCCTTCGGCTGCACGGACACGACTTCGCCGGAGCGGCCCTTGTCCTTGCCGGCAAGCACGACGACCTTGTCGCCCTTACGGATCTTCTGCATTTGTCCGGCTCCTTACAGCACTTCGGGGGCCAGCGAGATGATCTTCATGTGGTTCTTGGCGCGAAGCTCGCGCGGAACCGGGCCGAAGATACGCGTGCCCACCGGCTCTTTCTTGTTGTCGACGAGAACGGCCGCGTTCTTGTCGAAACGGATCACGCTGCCGTCGGGGCGGCGGATGTCCTTGGCGGTACGAACCACCACGGCCTTCATCACGTCGCCCTTCTTCACGCGGCCGCGCGGAATGGCTTCCTTGATCGACACCACGATGATGTCGCCGACGGAGGCATACTTCCGCTTCGAGCCGCCCAGCACCTTGATGCACATGACACGGCGCGCGCCGGAATTGTCGGCAACGTCCAGGTTAGTTTGCATCTGAATCATGACTGGCCGCCTTCTTCTTTTCTATCGGGACGGGCGCATCGCCCTTCCCCGGTCTGTCCAAAATTCGTTCGTTACGCCTGGGCCTGTTCGGCCTGCTCGGCGGTGACGACCACCCAGCGCTTGTCCTTCGAGATCGGCGCCGATTCCTGAATGAACACGATGTCGCCGACCTTGTGGGCGTTGTTCTCGTCGTGCGCCTTGTACTTCTTCGACATACGCACGGTCTTCTTCATCACCGGGTGGGTGAAGCGACGCTCGACCTTGACCACGACGGTCTTCTCGTTCTTGTCGCTGACGACGGTGCCCTGCAGGATGCGCTTCGGCATGGTCTTATCCTTAAGCCTTCTTGGCCGCTGCCTTCTCGGCAGCGATGGTCTTGATGCGGGCGATGTCCTTGCGGACCTGCTTGACGCGCGCGGTCTTCTCGAGCTGGCCGGTGGCCTTCTGGAAGCGCAGGTTGAACTGCTCCTTCTTGAGGGCCGCCAGATCGTCCGAGAGCTGGTCCTGCGTCTTCGAGCGGAGTTCTTCGACTTTCATCTTCGGCGTCCTTATTCGGCGATGCGCTGTACGAAGCGCGTGCGGACCGACAGCTTGGCGGCGCCGAGGCGCAGGGCCTCGCGGGCGATGTCTTCCGGCACGCCGTCGATCTCGAACATGATGCGGCCGGGCTTGACGCGGCAGGCCCAGTAATCGATCGCGCCCTTGCCCTTGCCCATGCGGACTTCGGTCGGCTTCGAGGTGACCGGAACGTCCGGGAACACCCGTATCCAGACACGGCCGGCACGCTTCATCTCACGCGTGATCGCGCGGCGGGCCGCCTCGATCTCGCGCGCGGTGACGCGGTTCGGCTCCAGCGCCTTCAGCCCGAAGCCGCCGAAATCCAGGTTGGTGCCGCCCTTGGCGGTACCGTGGATGCGGCCCTTGAACTGCTTGCGGAACTTTGTGCGCTTTGGCTGCAGCATCTTACTTGCTCCAAATTCTCTCTATGCTCAGGCGTTCTCGCGACGACGTGCGCCCGAACGCTCGCCGGCGTGATCGCCTTCGGTGGCACGACGCTCCGAAGCCATCGGGTCATGCTCGAGGATCTCGCCCTTGAACACCCAGACCTTGACGCCGCAGATGCCGTAGGCGGTGTGTGCCTCGGCCGTGCCGTAGTCGACATCAGCGCGCAGCGTGTGCAGCGGAACGCGCCCTTCGCGATACCACTCCATGCGCGCGATCTCGGCGCCGCCGAGACGGCCGGCGCAGTTGATGCGGATGCCTTCGGCACCCAGACGCATGGCCGACTGCACCGCGCGCTTCATGGCGCGGCGGAAGGCGATGCGGCGCTCAAGCTGCTGGGCGATCGACTGGGCGATCAGCGTGGCGTCGGTCTCCGGCTTGCGCACCTCGACGATGTTGAGGTGGGTCTCGGACTTCGTCATCTCGGTCAGCTTCTTGCGCAGCTTCTCGATGTCGGCGCCCTTCTTGCCGATGATCAGGCCCGGACGCGCGGCATGGATGGTGACGCGGCACTTCTTGTGCGGACGCTCGATGACGATCTTGGAGATCGCGGCCTGCTTGAGTTCCTTCTCAAGATACTCGCGGATCTTCAGGTCCTCGTGCAGCAGCGTGCCGTAGTCGCCGGTGTTGGCGTACCAGCGCGAATCCCAGGTGCGGTTGATGCCGAGGCGCAGCCCGATCGGATTGATTTTCTGGCCCATCAGGCGGCCTCCCCTTTTTCCTCGACTTCACGAACAACGATCGTGAGGTGCGAAAACGGCTTTTCGATACGGCTGGCGCGACCGCGGCCACGAGCGTGGAAGCGCTTCATGACGATCGACTTGCCGACATAGGCCTCGGCCACGACCAGCGCGTCGACGTCGAGGTCATGATTGTTCTCGGCGTTGGCGATCGCCGACTCCAGCGTCTTCTTGACGGTGCCGGAGATGCGCTTGCGCGAGAATTCGAGGTCGCTCAGCGCAGCCGCCACCTTCTTGCCGCGGATCATGGCGGCAACCAGGTTCAGCTTCTGCGGGCTGATGCGGATCGTGCGCAGGACCGCGCGCGCCTCATTGTCGGCGAGCTTGCGCGGTGCTTTGGCCTTGCCCATCGTTACTTCCTCTTTGCCTTCTTGTCCGCGCCGTGGCCGTAGTAGGTACGGGTCGGGGCGAACTCACCGAACTTGTGGCCGACCATGTCCTCGTTCACCGAGACCGGGACATGCTTCTGGCCGTTGTAGACGCCGAAGGTGAGGCCGACGAACTGCGGCAGGATGGTGGAGCGACGGCTCCACATCTTGATCACCTCGTTGCGGCCGCCTTCGCGGACCTTGTCTGCCTTCTTCAGCAGATAGCCGTCGACGAACGGGCCTTTCCAGACTGAACGAGTCACTTCAGCTACCTCTTCTTAGCTCTTGCGCGCGTGGCGCGAGCGCACGATGAACTTGTCGGTCGACTTGTTCGAGCGCGTCTTCTTGCCCTTGGTCGGCTTGCCCCACGGGGTGACCGGGTGGCGGCCGCCCGAGGTGCGGCCTTCGCCGCCGCCGTGCGGGTGGTCAACAGGGTTCATCACGACGCCGCGGTTGTGCGGGCGCTTGCCACGCCAGACGGTGCGGCCGGCCTTGCCGTCGTTGATGTTGCCGTGATCGGGGTTCGAGACGGCGCCGATGGTGGCGAAGCACGAACCGTGGACGATGCGCTGCTCACCCGAGTTGAGGCGCAGGATCGCCATGCCCTGGTCGCGGCCGACGAGCTGGGCGTAGGCGCCGGCCGAGCGGGCGACCTGGCCGCCCTTGCCCGGCTTCAGCTCGATGTTGTGGACGATGGTGCCGACCGGCATGGCCGACAGCGGCATCGCGTTGCCCGGTTTCACGTCGGCGGCCATGGAGGCCACAACCTTATCACCGGCCTGCAGGCGCTGCGGGGCAATGATGTAGTTCAGCTCGCCGTCCTCGTACTTGATCAGCGCGATGAAGGCGGTGCGGTTCGGGTCGTATTCGATACGCTCGACGGTGCCGACGACATCCAGCTTGCGGCGCTTGAAGTCGATGATGCGGTACGAACGCTTGTGACCACCGCCGATGAAGCGCGCCGTGATGCGACCGTAGTTGTTGCGGCCGCCCGACTTGGTCAGGCCCTCGGTCAGCCCCTTGACGGGCTTGCCCTTGTAGAGGTCCGAGCGGTCGACGATGACGAGCTGACGGGTGCTCGGCGTGATCGGGTTAAAATGTTTCAAAGCCATTTTCTTGTCCTCAGCGCCCTAGCTCAGAGACCGGTCGCGACGTCGATCGACTGGCCGTCGGCCAGCGTCACGACAGCCTTCTTGACGTCGCCCTGACGGCCGATCGTGCCGCGGAAGCGCTTGACCTTGCCCTTGCGCACCAGCGTGTTGACGGCGGTGACCTTGACACCGAACAGCGCTTCGACGGCCGCCTTGATCTCGGGCTTGGAAGCCTTCTTGGCGACGTTGAAGACCACCTGGTTCTGCTCGGACGCCATGGTCGACTTTTCGGTGATCGCCGGCGAGACGATCACATCGTAATGACGAAGGTCGGTCATTTGAAGCGCTCCTCGAGGGCCTCGATCGCCGCCTTGGAAAGGACCAGCGTGCCGCGGCGCAGGATGTCGTAGACGTTGATGCCCTGGATCGGCAGCACGTCGATGTTCGGAATGTTGGCAGCGGCCTTCTTGAAGCCCTGGTCCAGTTCGGCGCCGCCGATGAACAGAGCGTTGGTGAGGCCGAGCGTGGCGAAGTTGGCCGCCAGCGCCTTGGTCTTGGCTTCGGCCAGCTTCAGATCGTCGACAACGATGATCGAGGCAGCCTTGGCCTTGGCCGACAGCGCATGCTTGAGACCGAGAGCGCGGACCTTCTTGGGCAGATCGTGCTCATGGCTGCGCGCCACCGGGCCGTGCGCCTTGCCGCCGCCGCGGAACTGCGGAGCGCGCGCCGAATGGTGACGGGCGCGGCCGGTGCCCTTCTGCTTGTACATCTTTGCGCCGGTGCGGGCGATGTCCGCGCGACCCTTCGACTGGTGCGTGCCCTGCTGCTTCTTGGCAAGCTGCCAGCGCACGACGCGCTGCAGGATGTCCTCGCGCGGGTCGAGGCCGAAAATCTCGTCCGAGAGCTTGACCTTGCCGGCGTCCTTGCCGGCGAGCGTGGTGATCTTGATGTCCATTATTCCGCTCCTTCAGCGGCCGGAGCCTCGGTCTTGCCGGCCGCGCGGATGGCCGCGGGCTTCGGCGCGTTGGCCGGCAGCGGCACCTTGACGGCGTCGCGGACCAGGATCCAGGCGCCCTTGGTGCCGGGGACGGCGCCGCGGATCAGGATCAGGCCGCGGTCGGCGTCGGTGGAGACGACCTCGACGTTCTGCGTGGTGACGCGCACGTTGCCCATGTGGCCGGCCATCTTCTTGCCTTTGAACACCTTGCCGGGGTCCTGGCGCTGACCGGTCGAGCCGGCGATGCGGTGCGACAGCGAGTTACCGTGGGTGGCGCGACCGCCGCCGAAATTGTGGCGCTTCATGACGCCCTGGAAGCCCTTGCCGGTCGAAGTGCCGGTGACGTCGACTTTCTGGCCGGCGACGAAGTGATCGACGGTGATCTCGGCGCCGACGTCGAGCAGGTTCTCGGGGGAAACGCGGAACTCCGCGACCTTCGCCTTCGGCTCGACCGAGGCGGTGGCGAAATGGCCACGCATCGCCTTCGGCGTGTTCTTCACCTTGGCCAGGCCGACGCCGAGCTGGACGGCGGTGTAGCCGTTCTTCTCCTGCGTGCGCTGGGCCACGACCTGGCAGTTCTCCATGCGGAGAACGGTGACGGGAACGTGCTCGCCGGCATCGTTATAGATGCGGGTCATCCCGACCTTCTGTGCAATCACTCCTGAACGCATCGGTTCATCTTCCTTTAGAGCTTCCCGCCGGGCTCGAAGCCGCTGCAGGCGCTTGTTTTCCAGAGGAGCCGTCCGGGCTGGCCGTCGGGCTCATGTGTCCGCTCTTTAGAGCTTGATCTCGACGTCGACGCCGGCGGCAAGATCGAGCTTCATCAGCGCATCGACCGTCTGCGGGGTCGGGTCGACGATGTCGAGCAGGCGCTTGTGGGTACGCATCTCGAACTGCTCGCGGCTCTTCTTGTCGACGTGGGGCGAGCGGTTGACCGTGAACTTCTCGATCCGGGTCGGCAGCGGGATGGGGCCGCGCACGTTGGCGCCGGTGCGCTTGGCGGTCGACACGATCTCGCGCGTCGAGGCATCCAGCACGCGGTGATCGAACGCTTTAAGTCGGATGCGGATATTCTGACCGTTCATCTCGTCATTCCTTGTTCTGGCGCGGCGCGGGCGTTACCCCGCCCGCGACAGATCTCTTTTTTCTCTTACTCGACGATGGCGGCGACGATGCCGGAGCCGACGGTACGGCCGCCCTCGCGGATGGCGAAGCGCAGGCGGTCTTCCATGGCGATCGGCACGATCAGCTCGACGTCCACCGACACGTTGTCGCCGGGCATCACCATCTCGGTGCCCGCCGGCAGCGTCACGATGCCCGTCACGTCCGTCGTGCGGAAGTAGAACTGCGGACGGTAGTTGGTGAAGAACGGCGTGTGACGGCCACCCTCCTCCTTCGTCAGGATGTACACTTCCGCCTTGAACTTCTTGTGCGGCTTCACGGTGCCCGGCTTGGCCAGAACCTGGCCGCGCTCGACGCCGTCACGGTCGACGCCGCGCAGCAGCGCGCCGATGTTGTCACCCGCCTGGCCCTGGTCGAGCAGCTTGCGGAACATCTCAACGCCCGTGCAGGTCGTCTTCGAGGTCGGGCGGATGCCGACGATCTCAAGCTCCTCGCCGACCTTGACCACACCGCGCTCGACGCGGCCCGTCACCACCGTGCCGCGGCCCGAGATCGAGAACACGTCCTCGATCGGCATCAGGAACGGCTTGTCGACCGGACGCTCAGGCGTCGGGATGTAGGCGTCGACCTCTTCCATCAGCTTGCGGATGGCGTTCTCGCCGATCTCCTTGTTGCTGTCCTCAAGGGCGGCAACCGCCGAGCCCTTGACGATCGGAATGTCGTCGCCGGGGAACTCGTACTTCGACAGAAGCTCGCGAACCTCCAGCTCGACCAGCTCCAGCAGCTCCGGGTCGTCGACAAGGTCGACCTTGTTCATGAACACGACGATCGCCGGAACGCCGACCTGGCGGGCGAGCAGGATGTGCTCGCGCGTCTGCGGCATCGGGCCGTCGGCGGCCGAAACGACCAGGATCGCGCCGTCCATCTGCGCCGCACCCGTGATCATGTTCTTCACGTAGTCGGCGTGGCCGGGGCAGTCGACGTGCGCATAGTGGCGAGCCGGCGTCTCGTATTCGACGTGCGCCGTCGAGATCGTGATGCCGCGCGCCTTCTCTTCCGGCGCCGCGTCAATCTGGTCGTACGGCTTGTAGTCGCCGAAATACTTCGTGATCGCCGCCGTCAACGACGTCTTGCCATGGTCAACGTGACCAATCGTGCCAATGTTCACATGAGGCTTATTACGCTCGAATTTACCTTTTGCCATGTGAGCTCTCCATTCCTGCTTGCCCGTTCGGGCGTTCAATTAAGTTACCGACGCAATCCCAAACCGTTTCCGGGGGTTACGCGTATTTCTTCTGGACTTCCTGGGCGACCGCGGTCGGCACCGGCTCGTAGTGGTCGAACTGCATCGTGTACTGGGCGCGGCCCTGCGACATCGAACGCAGCGAGTCGACGTACTTGAACATGTTGGCCAGCGGCACCATGGCGTTGACGACCACGGCGACGCCGCGGCTCTCCTGGCCCTGGATCTGGCCGCGACGGCTGTTCAGGTCGCCGATGACGTTGCCGACGTAGTCTTCAGGCGTCACCACCTCGACCTTCATGATCGGCTCGAGCAACTGCACGCCAAGCTTCGGAGCGGCTTCCTTGAAGCACGCACGCGAGGCGATTTCGAAGGCCAGGACCGAGGAGTCGACGTCGTGGAAGGCACCGTCGATCAGCGTCGCCTTGACGCCGATCATCGGGAAGCCGGCGAACGGGCCGGAACCCATGACGCTGTCGATGCCCTTCTGCACGCCGGGGATGTATTCCTTCGGCACGGCGCCGCCGACGATCTTGGACTCGAACACGAACTCTTCGCTCTCGGTGTTCGGCTCGAAGACGATCTTGACGCGGGCGAACTGGCCCGTGCCGCCGGTCTGCTTCTTGTGCGTGTAGTCCTGCTCGTGCGTGCGGGTGATCGTCTCGCGATAGGCCACCTGCGGCGCGCCGACATTGGCCTCGACCTTGAACTCGCGGCGCATGCGGTCGACGATGATGTCGAGGTGAAGTTCACCCATGCCGGCGATGATGGTTTGGCCCGATTCCTCGTCGGTCTTGACGCGGAAGGACGGATCTTCGGCCGCCAGGCGATGCAGGGCGAGGCCCATCTTCTCCTGGTCGCCCTTGGTCTTCGGCTCGATGGCGATCTGGATGACCGGATCGGGGAACTCCATGCGCTCCAGGATGACCGGATGCAGCGGATCGCACAGCGTATCGCCGGTGGTGGTCTCCTTGAGGCCGGCCAGCGCCACGATGTCGCCGGCGAAGGCTTCCTCGATGTCGGTACGCGAGTTCGAGTGCATCTGCAGCATGCGGCCGATGCGCTCCTTCTTGCCCTTCACCGTGTTGTCGAGCGACACGCCCTTGGTGAGCTTGCCCGAATAGATGCGCGCGAAGGTGAGCGAACCGACGAACGGGTCGTTCATGATCTTGAACGCCAGCATCGACAGCGGCTCGTTGTCGTCCGCGTGACGCTCGATCTCGGCGTTGGTCTTGGCATCGACGCCCTTGATGGCGGGGACTTCGTCCGGCGCCGGCAGGAAGTCGACGACGGCGTCGAGCAACGGCTGCACGCCCTTGTTCTTGAAGGCGGAGCCGCAGAACACCGGGTGGAACTTGACGTCGATGGTGCCCTTGCGGATCAGATCGCGGAGCTGATCGTTGGAGGGCATGGTGCCTTCCAGGTAGGCGTTCATCGCATCGTCGTCCATCTCGACGGCGGTCTCGATGAGCTTCTCACGGTATTCCTCGGCCTTGGCCTTGAGGTCGGCCGGGATCTCGACGACGTCCCAGGCAGCGCCCAGCGACTCGTCGCGCCAGACCAGCGCGTTCATCTCGATGAGGTCGACGACGCCCTTGAAATCGCTTTCGGCGCCGATCGGCAGCTGCATGGCGAGCGGAATCGCGCCCAGACGGGACTTGATCATCTCGAGGCAGCGGTAGAAGTCCGCGCCGATCTTGTCCATCTTGTTGCAGAAGATCATGCGCGGCACATGATACTTCTCGGCCTGGCGCCAGACAGTCTCGGTCTGCGGCTCGACGCCGGCGTTGGAATCGAGCAGCGCGATGGCGCCGTCGAGAACGCGCAGCGAACGCTCCACCTCGATGGTGAAGTCGACGTGGCCGGGGGTGTCGATGATGTTGAAGCGGCGGTTCTTGCCGTCGCGGCCCTTCCACGAGGTGGTGGTGGCAGCGGACGTGATGGTGATGCCGCGCTCCTGCTCCTGCTCCATCCAGTCCATGGTCGAGGCGCCGTCGTGCGTCTCGCCCATCTTGTGGTTCTTGCCCGTGTAATAAAGGATACGCTCGGTCGTCGTCGTCTTGCCGGCATCGATGTGGGCCATGATGCCGAAGTTACGGTAGTCGTGGATGGGATATTCGCGGGCCATGGGAGGTGCCTCTTCAGTCTTCTTTCGCGCTTACCAGCGGTAGTGCGCGAAGGCGCGGTTGGCTTCCGCCATCTTGTGGGTGTCTTCACGCTTCTTCACGGCGGTGCCGCGGTTGTTGGCCGCGTCGAGCAACTCACCGGAGAGGCGGTCGACCATGGTGGTCTCGTTGCGGTTGCGGGCGGCGGCGATCAGCCAGCGGATGGCCAGCGCCTGACGACGCTCGGGGCGCACGTCGACCGGAACCTGGTAGGTGGCGCCGCCGACGCGACGCGAACGCACTTCCACATGCGGCGCGACGTTGTCGAGCGCCTGATGGAAGACGGTGACCGGCTCCTGCTTGGTCTTGGCCTGAACCTGGTCGAGCGCGCCGTAGACGATCGTCTCGGCAACGGACTTCTTGCCGTCGTACATGACGGCGTTCATGAACTTGGTGACGACGAGATCGCCGAACTTCGGGTCCGGGTTGATCTCACGCTTGTCTGCACTGTGACGACGGGACATGTCTTAGTCTCTCTTGTCTCTCTGGCCCGACGCACAAACAAAAAGCGCCGAAGCCGGGAAAACCCTTACTTCGGACGCTTGGCACCGTATTTGGAACGGCGCTGCTTGCGGTTTTTGACGCCCTGGGTGTCGAGCACGCCGCGAATGATGTGATAGCGCACGCCCGGAAGGTCCTTGACGCGACCGCCGCGGATCATCACCACCGAGTGCTCCTGAAGGTTATGGCCCTCGCCCGGAATGTAGCCGATCACCTCGAAGCCATTGGTCAGGCGGATCTTGGCGACCTTGCGCAGGGCCGAGTTCGGCTTCTTCGGCGTCGTCGTATAGACGCGCGTGCAGACGCCCCGCTTCTGCGGGTTCTGCTGCATGGCCGGGACCTTGTTGCGCGTCGCCGGCGCCTGGCGCGGCTTGCGGATCAGCTGGTTAACGGTAGGCATTAAACCTTCCTTCTCAATCAAAATCTCGTGTCGATAACCCGTCACCGGGCCGTTTCGAGCGACTCCATATGCAAATTCGGGCCACAAACCGCCTGCTTGCGGTCTTGCCCGAACAAATGGCAGAGGAAGCAGCAATCCGCTTCATGCACGCCGGCAATGTGTTTTCGCTCGTAAAACGAACCCTGTTTGAGGCAAACTCCAAAGCGCGTCGCTTCAGACCGAAAGCCTCACATCGGCTCAGACGACGCGCTATCTATCCGCATCGCCCGCAAGCGTCAAGCCCGCCGCCCGAAATATTGCGCCGCGACCGGGGCTTGGCAGGCATGCGCGGCACGCATGAAATATTCTTTCGTCCTTTCGCACGTGCGAAAAAGAAAGTGGCGTGCTTTGCGCTGTCGTCGGCCGCCGCTTCATGCGAAAAGGGGCGCAAAGGCCATCATCGTCCCCTTGCGAGCAGGAATCAAGGAATCAGCGCGTGAACGACAACGAGGAAAGACCGGTCACCATCATCACCGGCCGGGTATGGAAGCGAAAGGACGGCGAACCGGAGGGGGTGCACATCTTCCTCGTCGCCGCCGACGACGATTCGGCCGTACGCCGGGCGCTGGAAGCACTGGCGGCGGAAGGCTATGCGGAAGCCGAACTCGACCAGATCGGCGACATGCAGGGCGAGCCGGACGAGGAGCCGCATCTTTCGGCCTATCAGGGCGCGCTGGAAGGCGAAGTCTCGATCGTCACCTTCGAGGAACCGTTTTGAACAAAGAAGCGAAGACCGGGTACGGCTGCGGGCAATCGCGCGGCTGGGTCGACGAGGCGGTGGCGGCCATCGAGGCCGACCAGCGGCGCTCGGCCGACACCCATCTGTGGAAGCTGGACGTGCCGGCGCTCGCCGGCATCGACCTCTACCTGAAGGACGAATCGACCCACCCTACCGGCAGCCTCAAGCACCGGCTGGCGCGTTCGCTGTTTCTCTACGCGCTGTGCAACGGCCATGTCCGGCAGGGCACGCCGGTGATCGAGGCCTCGTCCGGTTCGACGGCGGTGTCGGAGGCCTATTTCGCCCGCATGATCGGCGTGCCGTTCTATGCGGTGATGCCGCGCACCACCTCGGCGGAAAAGATCGCGGCCATCGAGCACTACGGCGGCAACTGCCACTTCATCGACGACGGCCGCCGCATCTATGGGGAATCGGCGGAACTGGCGGCGCGGCTCGGCGGCCATTTCATGGACCAGTTCACCCATGCCGAGCGCGCCACCGACTGGCGCGGCAACAACAACATCGCCGAATCGATCTTCGACCAGATGCAGCAGGAGCGTTTCCCCTGCCCTTCCTGGGTGGTGATGAGCGCCGGCACCGGCGGCACCACCGCCACCATCGGCCGCTACATCCGCTACAAGCGCCATGCGACGCGGCTGTGCGTGGTCGATGTGGAGCGCTCCGCCTTCTTCGAGGGCTTCGCCACCGGCAGCCGCGATTGCCGCTGCGAGGAGCCGTCGCGTATCGAGGGGATCGGCCGGCCGCGCGTCGAGCCGTCCTTCGTGCCGGGCGTCATCGATCACATGCTGCGCATCTCCGAAGCGGTGTCGCTGGCGGCGATGCGAGTTCTGTCGCGAAAGCTCGGCCGCCGCGTCGGCGGCTCGACCGGCACGAACTTCACCGGCATGTGCCTGCAGGCGGCGCGCATGCGGCAGGCCGGGGAAAGCGGTTCGCTCGTCACGCTGATCTGCGATTCCGGCGAACGCTACGCCAACACCTACTATTGCGACGACTGGCTGGCCGAAAAGGGCCTGGACCCTTCGCCCTTCGAGGGCCGGATCGAGGCCTTCCTGGCAGGCGGCGAACTGGATCTGGATTTCGAGGAAAGCTGGGCGCGGTAACGGCTGGATCGTTTCACCGTTTCACGAAAACCGCGCAACGATCCAGCTCTTCGTTCTAGCCGCATTTGTGCGACGCGGACGATTCCGTCCGGCCGCAAAATGCTCCAGTCAGGATGCAAGCGAGCGGAAGCGGCTATCGGCCGCCATCGCGTTGAGCAACCGGCACATCAAAAGCGCCTTCCCCCGCGGCAGGCCGGCGAGCGTGTTGCGCATATATTGCGCCGGCCGCTGGTGGACGGCATCCCAGACCATCCACCGCCCCGTCGGCTCCAACAGGCATTCGAACTGGTCCGGCTGCTGCTTCGACATTCCGCCTCCTCGGGATCACTGCGGCAGCGTTCACTACGGCCAAGTCGTTAAAGAGTTTCATCGCCGGCGATAAATCCGGCTTACAACCTGCAATGCAACTTTATCGTGCATAAACCCACCCCTTGCAAGGGACCGGCAGCCGGCTTGCCGAACACCGCCGCCGCCGCTATGTGTCGGCTTCTTTCATCAGACAAATGACAGGATCGCCCATGCCGGCATCAGGCAAGCCCACCGCGCTCGGCCCCATCGCGCTCGGTATCGTCGGCGTCGGCAAGATCGTGCGCGACCAGCATTTGCCGGCACTGGCTAAAGATGCGGACTTTCGGCTGGCGGCGGCCGCCAGCCGGCACGGCAAGGTGGACGGCATTCCCAATTTCCCGAGCATCGAGGCGATGCTGGAAGCCATGCCCGGCCTCGACGCGGTATCGCTGTGCATGCCGCCGCAGTTCCGCCACGATGCGGCGCGCGCCGCGCTTCTGGCCGGCAAGCATGTCTTCATGGAAAAGCCGCCCGGCGCGACGGTGAGCGAGGTCGAGCATCTGAAGGCGCTGGCCGCCGAGCGCGGCCTGTCGCTGTTTGCAAGCTGGCATTCGCGCTACGCGCCGGCGGTGGAGGCCGCGAAAACCTTCCTCGCGTCAGCCCAACTCAAGGCGGCGAAAATCGTCTGGAAGGAAGACGTGCGGCGCTGGCATCCGGGCCAGGAATGGATCTGGCAGGCCGGTGGCTTCGGCGTCTTCGATCCCGGCATCAACGCGCTGTCGATCGCCACTCATATCCTGCCGCCGATGTTCATCGCGCGAGCGGAACTGGACTTTCCCGCTAACCGCGACGCACCGGTGGCCGCGCGGGTTTGCTTCCGCACCGACAATGGCATCGCCGTCGACATGGACCTCGACTGGCTGCAGACCGGCTCGCAGTCGTGGGACATCATGGCCGAGACGGATCGCGGCGCAATGGTGCTGTCTTCCGGCGGCGCCAGGCTCGCCATCGACGGCCGTGCGGTGCATGAGGAACCGGAAACGGAATATCCGCAGCTTTACCGGCGCTTTTCCGAAATCGTCCGCGCAGGCGTGTCGGACGTCGACCTCGCGCCCCTCCAGCATGTCGCCGACGCCTTCATGCTGGGCAAGCGCAACGTCGTGGACGCCTTCTACGACTGAGCCGAGTACCGGGCCTCGTGGTCGAGCAGCCAGCGCTTGCGCTCCAGCCCGCCGCCGTATTTGGTGAGCGCGCCGCCGGCGCCGACCAACCGATGACAGGGAACGACGATGGAGAGCGGATTGGTGCCGTTGG
This sequence comes from Ollibium composti, assembly GCF_004801285.1. Classification (GTDB taxonomy): domain Bacteria; phylum Pseudomonadota; class Alphaproteobacteria; order Rhizobiales; family Rhizobiaceae; genus Mesorhizobium; species Mesorhizobium composti. The sequence continues at coordinate 142,148 of NZ_SSNY01000003.1, read as the reverse complement.
CGTGGCCCACGGCGCGCGCCGCCTGCGGCCGGCCGAGTTTTTCGGCGAAGGCGCCGTAGCCAAAGGTGCTGCCCGGCCGGATTTCGCGCAGCGCCGTCCAGACCTCGTTCTGGAACGGCGTGCCAGTGAGGCAAATCGGAATGGCGTCCAGCGCGCGCAGATCGCCGGCGAAATAGGCCGCGAACGCCGAGGCCGCATCCATGCCGCCGCCTAGCCTTTGCGGATGAGAATGGCTCGGCCGGCGTTCCAGCCAGCGCTCCGTGCGCTCCACGCAATCGGCAAACTCGGCCATGCACAGGGTACCATCGCCGTCAAAGGCAAGCGTCATGTCACCGATTGGCGTTGCGACGGTGCGGAAGACAAGGTCCGGCCGCCGTGCTTGTTTGTGCCCGTGACTATCGTGCATCGTGGAAGATGATCCCCAGCGTATGGCGCAACCCGCCGCGCAGGCGGCTGACGCCATGGCGCAGATTGACACGATAATTGCCCTTCGTGCCCTGCACCGGCCGGTTGTGCACAGCGAAAGCGACCGCGTCGCCGCGGCGCAAGGGGACGACCTCGACGCGGCTTTGCATGCGCGGGCGCTGCTCGGTCAGCACAAACTCACCCCCGGTGAAGTCGCGGCCAGGTTCCGACATCAGGATCGCCACCTGGATCGGAAAGGCCAGGTCGCCATAAAGGTCTTGATGCAGGCAGTTGAAATCGCCTTCGCGGTAGCGCAGCAGAAGCGGCGTCGGGCGCCCCTGCCCCGCTTCATGGCAGCGCTCAAGGAACACGGCATGGCGGTCGGGATAGCGCTCGGCAACGTTCATGCGGGCGTTCCAGTCGTTGGCGACGACCGCCATTCGCGGATAGAGCGCCGTCCTCAGCCCGTCGATCAGGCCGGGCAGCGGATAGTCGAAATAGCGGTACTCGCCCCGGCCGAAACCATGACGGGCCATGACGATATGGCTGCGGAAATGGTCGGGCTGGTCGTAGAGATCGGCAATCGCGGTGCATTCCTCCGCACCGAGCAGCCCTTCGAGCACCGCGCAGCCATGCGCATCGAGGCTCGCGGCCAACCCACCCCAGTCGTAGGCGGCCACGCGCGCTTCGGCCGAGGCCGGGTGCCGTACTGCGGAGCGATTCCGGGGGCTTTCCTGGACGATCCCGTCAGTGGCTTGCATGGCGATTCTCCTCGACTGTGCCGGCGGCCAATTCGTCCGCGACATAGAACTAGGGCGCTCCGCATGCAGGCGCATTCCGTTTCTTGCCAAGTGAATGCCAAAGAAAAAGGGGCCCGGAGGCCCCTTTTTGCCAAGGTCCATGCAAGGACCTTATTCGGCGGCGCTGGTCATGTCGGCCAGCATCGGCTCGGCCACTTCCACGCCGGACGCCTTGCGGCGCTCGTCGAGGATGAGCTCGTCGCGATGCGTGGCGATGCGCCGGATCGCGCTCATCTGCCCGCCGGTGCCGGCCGGGATCAGGCGGCCGACGATGACGTTTTCCTTCAGGCCCTGCAGCATGTCGGTCTTGCCGGCAACCGCCGCTTCCGTCAGCACGCGGGTCGTCTCCTGGAAGGAGGCGGCCGAGATGAAGGACGGCGTCTGCAGCGAGGCCTTGGTGATGCCGAGCAAGACCGGCTGGCCGGCGGCGGGCTGCTTGCCCTCCTCGATCAGCCGTTCGTTGATCTCGTCCAGCTCGATCACGTCGACATGGTCGCCCGGAATGTAGGTCGAGTCGCCCTGCTCGGTGATCTCCACCTTCTGCAGCATCTGGCGCACGATCACTTCGATGTGCTTGTCGTTGATCGACACGCCCTGCAACCGGTAGACCTCCTGGATCTCGTTGACGAGGTAGGAAGCCAGAGCTTCCACGCCCTTGATCGCCAGGATGTCGTGCGGCGCCGGATTGCCGTCGAGGATGTAGTCGCCCTTCTCGATGACGTCGCCGTCCTGGAGATGGAACGGCTTGCCCTTCGGGATCAGGTATTCGACCGGCTCCAGCGTCGAGTCGTGCGGCTCGATGATGATGCGGCGCTTGTTCTTGTAGTCGCGGCCGAAGCGGATCGTGCCATCGATCTCGGCGATGATGGCGTGGTCCTTCGGACGGCGAGCCTCGAACAGTTCCGCAACGCGCGGCAGACCGCCGGTGATGTCCTTGGTCTTGGCGCTTTCCATCGGGATACGCGCCAGCACGTCGCCCGGCTTCACATGGGCGCCCGGCTCGACCGAAAGGATGGCCTCGACCGAGAGCAGGAAGCGGGCGTCGCCGCCCTTCGACAGCTTGCCGACCTTGCCCTTGGCGTCCTGCACGACGATCGCCGGCTTGAGGTCCGAACCGCGCGGGGTCGAACGCCAGTCGATGACCTCGCGCTTGGTGATGCCGGTCGATTCGTCGGCCGTCTCCTGCACGGAGATGCCGTCGACCAGATCCTCGAACGCCACGCGGCCCTCGATCTCGGTCAGCACCGGGCGGGTGTAGGGGTCCCACTCGGCGATGCGCTGGCCGCGCTTCACCTTGTCGCCGTCGTCCACGAAGATGCGCGAACCGTAGGTGACGCGGTGCGTGGCGCGCTCCTTGCCCGTCTCGTCGAGGATCAGCACCGCCATGTTGCGGCCCATCACCACGAGATGGCCTTCGGAGTTGCGCACGACGTTGCGGTTGCGGATCTGCACCGTGCCCTCGTACGAGGCTTCGAGGAAGGACGAGTCCACCACCTGCGCGGTACCGCCCATGTGGAAGGTACGCATGGTGAGCTGGGTGCCCGGCTCGCCGATCGACTGCGCCGCGATGACGCCGACGGCCTCGCCCTGGTTGACGGGCGTGCCGCGGGCGAGATCGCGTCCGTAGCAAACCGCGCAGACGCCGACCCTGACTTCGCAGGTGAGCGCCGAGCGGATGCGGACGGACTGGATGCCCGCCTTCTCGATCAGCTCCACGTCGCGCTCGTCCATCAGCTTGCCGGCCTTGACCAGCAGGTCGCCGGAAACCGGATGGTTGATGTCGTCGAGCGCGGTACGGCCGAGGACGCGCTGGCCGACCGAAGCGACGATCTGACCGGCGTCGACGATCGGCTGCATGGTCAGGCCCTTGTCGGTGCCGCAGTCGACCGAGTTGACGATGCAGTCCTGCGCCACGTCGACCAGACGACGCGTCAGGTAGCCCGAGTTCGCCGTCTTCAAGGCGGTGTCGGCCAGGCCCTTGCGGGCGCCGTGGGTGGAGTTGAAGTACTCCAGAACGGTGAGGCCTTCCTTGAAGTTGGAGATGATCGGCGTCTCGATGATCTCGCCGCTAGGCTTCGCCATCAGGCCGCGCATGCCGGCAAGCTGGCGCATTTGGGTCGGCGAGCCACGCGCGCCGGAGTGCGACATCATGTAGATCGAGTTCATCGGCTTCTGGCGGCCGTCCTTGTCGAACTCGACCGCCTTGATGCGGCCCATCATCTCGTCGGCGACCTTCTCCGAGCACTTGGCCCAGGCGTCGACGACCTTGTTGTACTTCTCGCCCTGGGTGATCAGGCCGTCGTTGTACTGCTGCTCGTATTCCTTGGCCAAGGCCTCGGTGTCGGCGACCAGCTTGGCTTTGGTGTCCGGAATGACCATGTCGTCCTTGCCGAACGAAATGCCGGCGCGGCAGGCATGGGCGAAGCCGAGAGCCATGATGCGATCGCAGAAGATGACCGTCTCCTTCTGGCCGCAGTGGCGGTAGACGGTGTCGATCATCTTGGAGATGTTCTTCTTGGTCATCTCCTGGTTGGCGGTCTCGAACGGCACGTTGACGTTCTTCGGCAGCAGCTCGCTGATGATCAGGCGGCCGGGCGTGGTGTCGTAGATCTTCGACACTTCGTTGCCGTCCTTGTCTACGCCCTTGTAGCGGCCCTTGATCTTGGCGTGCAGGGTCACGGCGCCGGTCTCAAGCGCATGCTGGAGCTCGCCCATGTCGGCGAAGGCCATGCCCTCGCCCGGCTCGTTCTGGTTGACGATCGACAGGTAGTACAGACCCAGCACCATGTCCTGCGACGGCACGATGATCGGCGCGCCGGAGGCCGGGTGCAGGATGTTGTTGGTCGACATCATCAAGACGCGGGCTTCGAGCTGCGCTTCCAGCGACAGCGGCACGTGCACCGCCATCTGGTCGCCGTCGAAGTCGGCGTTGAAGGCGGTGCAGACCAGTGGGTGAAGCTGGATCGCCTTGCCCTCGATCAGGGTCGGCTCGAACGCCTGGATGCCGAGGCGGTGCAGCGTCGGCGCGCGGTTTAGGAGAACCGGGTGCTCGCGGATGACCTCGTCGAGAATATCCCAGACCTCCGGACGCTCCTTCTCGACCAGCTTCTTCGCCTGCTTGACGGTCGAGGAGTAACCCTTGGCGTCGAGGCGGGCGTAGATGAAGGGCTTGAACAGCTCCAGCGCCATCTTCTTCGGCAGGCCGCACTGGTGCAGCTTCAGCTCCGGGCCGGTGACGATGACCGAACGGCCGGAATAGTCGACGCGCTTGCCGAGCAGGTTCTGACGGAACCGGCCCTGCTTGCCCTTCAGCATGTCGGACAGCGACTTCAGCGGGCGCTTGTTCGCGCCGGTGATGACGCGGCCGCGGCGGCCGTTGTCGAACAGGGCGTCGACCGCCTCCTGCAGCATGCGCTTCTCGTTGCGCACGATGATGCCGGGCGCGCGAAGCTCGATCAGGCGCTTCAGGCGGTTGTTGCGGTTGATGACGCGACGATAGAGGTCGTTCAGGTCGGAGGTCGCGAAGCGGCCGCCGTCCAGCGGAACCAGCGGGCGAAGGTCCGGCGGGATGACCGGGACGACCTTCATGATCATCCATTCCGGACGGTTGCCGGACTCCATGAAGTTCTCGACCACCTTGAGGCGCTTGAGATACTTCTTCTGCTTCAGCTCCGACGTGGTGGAAGCGAGTTCGGTGCGCAGTTCGCCGGCGATGTTCTCCAGGTCCATGCCTGCCAGCAGGTCATGGATGGCCTCGGCGCCGATCATGGCGGTGAACGAATCCTCGCCGTACTGGTCGACGGCCAGCATGTACTCCTCCTCCGACAGAAGCTGGTGCAGCTTCAGGTCGGTGAGGCCGGGCTCGGTGACGATGTAGTTCTCGAAGTAGAGGACGCGCTCGATGTCCTTCAGGGTCATGTCGAGCAGCGTGCCGATGCGGCTCGGCAGCGACTTCAGGAACCAGATGTGGGCGACCGGAGCGGCGAGCTCGATGTGGCCCATGCGCTCGCGGCGCACACGCGACAGCGTGACCTCGACGCCGCACTTCTCGCAGATGACGCCCTTGTACTTCATGCGCTTGTACTTGCCGCACAGGCACTCGTAGTCCTTGATCGGGCCGAAGATGCGCGCACAGAACAGGCCGTCACGCTCGGGCTTGAACGTGCGGTAATTGATGGTCTCCGGCTTCTTGATCTCGCCGAACGACCAGGACAGGATCTTTTCCGGCGACGCCAGCGAGATGCGGATCGAATCGAACACCTGCGCAGGCGCCTGCGGGTTGAAGAGATTCATGACCTCTTGGTTCATGCCATTCTCCTTATCGGGGCCTCGATACCCCATTCCATTTCATCTGCGGACAGCGGTCCGCGAGGGCCGGCCGAAGCCGGAAATCTTGGCGCGCCGCGGAAATGAGTTCCCGCGGCGCAACGCCTTTTACTCGGCAGCGTCGGGCAGATGCACCGGAGCCTCGTCGACCTTGGTGTTCTCCAACTCGACGTTGAGGCCGAGCGAGCGCATTTCCTTGACGAGAACGTTGAAGCTCTCGGGAATGCCCGCCTCGAACGTGTCGTCGCCGCGCACGATCGCCTCGTAGACCTTGGTGCGGCCGGCGACGTCGTCCGACTTCACCGTCAGCATCTCCTGCAGCGTGTAGGCGGCGCCGTAGGCTTCCAGCGCCCAGACCTCCATCTCGCCGAAGCGCTGGCCGCCGAACTGCGCCTTGCCGCCCAGCGGCTGCTGGGTGACGAGCGAGTACGGGCCGATCGAACGCGCGTGGATCTTGTCGTCCACGAGGTGGTGAAGCTTGAGCATGTAGATGTAGCCCATCGTCACCTTGCGGTCGAACGGCTCGCCGGTGCGGCCGTCATAAAGCTGCGACTGGCCGGACGAATGCAGGCCCGCCTGTTCCAGCATCTCGTTGATGTTGGCTTCATGCGCGCCGTCGAACACCGGGGTGGCGATGGAAACGCCGCGCCGCATCTGCTCGCCGAGGCGAACGATGGACTCGTCGTCATACTCGCGCACCGGCTCGTTGCGGTCGTTGGCCGGAATGACCTGCTCTATGGTCTGGCGCAGCGGCTTGATGTCGCCACCCGCGTTATAAGCATCGAGAAGGTCGCCGATCTTCCTGCCCATACCGGCACAGGCCCAGCCCAGATGCGTCTCCAGGATCTGGCCGACGTTCATGCGCGAAGGCACGCCGAGCGGGTTGAGCACGATGTCGGCATGCGTGCCGTCCTCGAGGAACGGCATGTCCTCGACCGGAACGATGCGCGACACGACACCCTTGTTGCCGTGACGGCCGGCCATCTTGTCGCCGGGCTGCATCTTGCGCTTCACCGCGACGAAGACCTTGACCATCTTCATGACGCCCGGAGGCATTTCGTCGCCGCGCTGGACCTTCTCGACCTTGTCCATGAAGCGCTGCTCGAGCGCCTTCTTGGAGTCGTCGTACTGGCCGCGCAGGGCTTCCAGCTCGCTCTGGAGCTTCTCGTTCTCCACGGCGAACTGCCACCACTGCGAACGCGGATAGTCGGCCAGCAGCTCCTTCGAGAGCGCAGTGCCCTTCTTGAAGCCCTTCGGCCCGGCGATCGCTTCCTTGCCGGCCAGCATGTCGGACAGGCGGGCATAGACGTTGCGGTCCAGGATCGCCTGCTCGTCGTCGCGGTCCTTGGCCAGGCGCTCGATCTCCTCGCGCTCGATGGCCATGGCGCGCTCGTCCTTCTCCACGCCGTGGCGATTGAAGACGCGCACTTCCACGATGGTGCCGAAGGTGCCCGGAGGCATGCGCATGGAGGTGTCGCGCACGTCGGACGCCTTCTCGCCGAAGATGGCGCGCAGGAGTTTTTCCTCCGGCGTCATCGGGCTTTCGCCCTTCGGCGTGATCTTGCCGACCAGGATGTCGCCCGGCTGCACTTCCGCGCCGATGTAGACGATGCCGGCCTCGTCAAGGTTCTTCAGCGCTTCTTCCGAGACGTTCGGAATGTCGCGCGTGATCTCCTCCGGGCCGAGCTTGGTGTCGCGTGCCATGACCTCGAACTCCTCGATGTGGATCGAGGTGAAGACGTCGTCGGCGACGATGCGCTCGGACAGAAGGATGGAGTCCTCGTAGTTGTAGCCGTTCCACGGCATGAAGGCGACGAGCACGTTACGGCCGAGCGCCAGATCGCCGAGATCGGTCGAGGGACCGTCGGCGATGATGTCGCCCTTCTCGATGCGGTCGCCCACCTTCACCAGCGGGCGCTGGTTGATGCAGGTGTTCTGGTTCGAACGCTGGAACTTCATCAGCCGGTAGATGTCGACGCCGGACTTGCCGGGATCGAGGTCTTCCGTGGCGCGGATGACGATACGGGTGGCGTCCACCTGGTCGACCACGCCGCCGCGACGGGCGCCGATGGCGGCACCGGAGTCACGGGCAACGATCGGCTCCATGCCGGTGCCGACGAACGGCGCCTCGGCGCGCACCAGCGGCACGGCCTGACGCTGCATGTTGGAACCCATCAGCGCGCGGTTGGCGTCGTCGTTCTCGAGGAACGGGATGAGAGCCGCGGCGACCGAGACCATCTGCTTGGGCGAAACGTCCATCAGGTCGACGTTCTCGCGCGGCGCCATCATCACCTCGCCGGCGCTGCGGCAGATGACGAACTCGTCGACGAAGCGGCCGTCCTTGTCGAGGTCGGCGTTGGCCTGCGCGACGTAGTGCTTGGCCTCTTCCATGGCGGAGAGGTAGATCACTTCGTCGGTCAGCTTGCCGTCGACGATCTTGCGGTACGGGCTCTCGATGAAGCCGTACTTATTGACGCGCGCGAAGGTCGCCAGATTGTTGATCAGGCCGATGTTCGGGCCTTCCGGCGTCTCGATCGGGCAGATGCGGCCATAGTGCGTCGGGTGCACGTCGCGCACCTCGAAGCCGGCGCGCTCGCGGGTCAGACCGCCGGCGCCGAGAGCCGACAGGCGGCGCTTGTGCGACACTTCCGACAGCGGGTTGGTCTGGTCCATGAACTGCGAGAGTTGCGAGGAACCGAAGAACTCGCGCACGGCGGCGGCCGCCGGCTTGGCGTTGATCAGGTCCTGCGGCATGACGGTGTCGATCTCGATCGACGACATGCGCTCCTTGATGGCGCGCTCCATGCGCAGCAGGCCGACGCGGTACTGGTTCTCCATCAGCTCGCCGACCGAACGCACGCGGCGGTTGCCGAGATTGTCGATATCGTCGATCTCGCCCTTGCCGTCGCGCAGCTCGACCAGCGTCTTGACCACGGCGAGGATGTCCTCCTTGCGCAGCACACGCACGGTGTCCTCGGCGTCGAGCTCGAGGCGCATGTTCATCTTGACGCGGCCGACGGCCGACAGGTCATAGCGCTCACTGTCGAAGAACAGCGAGTTGAACATGGCTTCGGCCGTCTCCAGCGTCGGCGGCTCGCCCGGACGCATGACGCGGTAGATGTCGAACAGCGCGTCCTGGCGCGACTCGTTCTTGTCGACGGCCAGCGTGTTGCGGATGTAGGCGCCGACGTTGACGTGGTCGATGTCGAGGATCTGGATCTCGTCCTCGCCGGTCGACAGCAGGACCTTGAGGGTCTTGTCGTCGATCTCGTCGCCGGCCTCGAGGAAGATCTCGCCGGTGGCGTAGTTGACGATGTCCTCGGCCAGATAGTTGCCGAGCAGGTCCTCGTCGGTCGCCTTGATGGCCTTCAGGCCCTTCTCGCCCAGTTGCTTGGCCTGGCGCGCGGTGATCTTCTTGCCCGCCTCGACGACAACCTCGCCGGTGTCGGCGTCGACCAGATCGCCAACGGCCTTGAGGCCCTTGAAGCGCTCGACGTTGAAGGGAATGCGCCAGTGGTCGCCAGCACGCTTGTAGGTGATCTTGTCGTAGAAGGTCGACAGGATCTCCTCGCCGTCCATGCCGAGCGCCATCAGGAGCGACGTCACCGGAATCTTGCGGCGGCGGTCGATGCGGGCGTGCACGACGTCCTTGGAGTCGAATTCGATGTCGAGCCACGAACCGCGATAGGGGATGACGCGCGCGGCAAACAAGAGCTTGCCGGACGAGTGCGACTTGCCCTTGTCGTGGTCGAAGAAGACGCCCGGAGAACGGTGCATCTGGGAAACGATGACGCGCTCGGTGCCGTTGACGATGAACGTGCCGTTCAGCGTCATCAGCGGCATGTCGCCCATATAGACGTCCTGCTCCTTGATGTCCTTGATGGACTTGGCGCCCGTATCCTCGTCGATATCGAACACGATGAGGCGCAGCGTCACCTTCAGCGGAGCCGCATAGGTCAGGTCGCGCTGACGGCACTCGTCAACGTCGAATTTCGGCGCCTCGAACTCGTACTTGACGAATTCGAGCATCGAGGAACCGGAAAAATCGGAAATCGGGAAGACCGACTTGAAAACGGCCTGCAAGCCCTCGTCGGCACGGCCGCCCTTCGGCTCGTCCACCATGAGGAACTGGTCGTAGGATGCCTTCTGCACCTCGATAAGGTTCGGCATCTCCGCAACTTCCGGGATCTTTCCGAAGAACTTGCGTACGCGTCTGCGGCCATTGAAAGTCTGGGTCTGGGCCATCGTCGCTCCTTGTTCAGCCATGTCTGGCTTCATCTCTGGGGGACCGCCCTGCCCGGCGATCCCTGCCATCGGCCCGCATCTCGGCAAGCGGGCCTGTTCCTACTTCAGCATCGGACTTTTCCGGAACCGGGTTTCCCATTCGGGTCCGATGCAGTCAAATTCTCGATTTCGGAAACGACCTTGTCCGAAAAGTCTGCAACTTTTCGGGGCCGTTCCCAGAACGGGAAAAAACCCGTTTCCCGAAGGCCGTTTTCCGGCCCTCGGGAAAGAGGTTCTCCCCACTTCCCCCGCGCTACGGGGACCGGCGGACGGGAAAAACCGTCCGCCGGAACCGCAACTTACTTCAGCTCGACCTTGGCGCCGGCTGCTTCCAGCTGGGCCTTGATCTTCTCGGCGTCAGCCTTGTTGGCGCCTTCCTTGACCGGCTTCGGAGCGCCCTCGACCAGGTCCTTGGCTTCCTTGAGGCCCAGGCCGGTGATAGCGCGGACTTCCTTGATGACCTCGATCTTCTTGTCGCCAGCGGCGGTGAGAACGACGTCGAATTCGGTCTTCTCCTCGGCAGGAGCGGCGGCAGCAGCACCACCGCCAGCAGCGGCAACCGCCACCGGAGCGGCGGCGGAGACGCCCCACTTCTCTTCGAGGAGCTTCGAGAGTTCGGCCGCCTCGAGGACGGTCAGGCTCGAAAGCGTGTCAACGATCTTTGCGAGATCAGTCATTTGCGTTTTCCTTCAATCAGTTCGAACGTGTTGTTGTTGCTGAGGAACGGCCTCACGCCGCCTCGTCCTTCCGGGCATAAGCGCCAATGACGCGAGCGACCGAGCCGGCCGGCGCATTGACGATCTGGGCGATCCGGGTCGCCGGAGCGACCAGCAGGCCGACCAGCTTGCCGCGCAACTCGTCGAGCGACGGAAGCGTGGCGAGAGCCTTCACTCCGTCGGCGTCGAGCGAGGTCTGACCCATCGCGCCGCCGAGAATGACAAGCTTGTCATTGCCCTTGGCGAAATCGGATGCGACCTTCGGCGCTGCAATCGGATCCTCCGAATAAGCGATCAGCGTCTGTCCCTTGAACAGATCGATGATCGATGCGGAGTCCGTGCCCTGAAGAGCGATCTTGGCGAGGCGGTTCTTCGCGACTTTGACGGTGCCGCCGGCCTGACGCATCTTCGTACGAAGATCGTTCATCTGCGCGACGGTGATACCGGCATAGTGGGCCACGACCACTGAACCGGCGCCCTTGAAGGCGTCGTTCAGGCCCGTGACGAGTTCGCGTTTTTCCGCTCTGTCCACTGCCTATCTCCAGTTGACCCCTGCCCCCATTCGCGGAAACAGGCGTCGATTGCCTTTTGCCGGGCGAGCTTTCCATTCACGGATCGCTCGAACGGCGGTTCAGAGGATCCTGCCCCCTTTCCGTCGGTCCCGGTTCCCCGGAGCCGCGCCAAAAGGCAAACACGGTTCGAACCTTTCAAAAGAAGCCGGAGCTTCCTTGTCGGGTCTTCACCCGTCTCATGCAGGCCATTCGATTAAGGCCGTGAGCCGAAGCCCCTGGCCGCCCGCAATCTCGGACAGGACGTGCCGTCGGCCTTTCGGCCTCGGGCATCCGGCCCCCGATACGCAGGGGACCGGAATTCTTCAGCGGAACCGGCCGTCTGGCGGCCGATCCCGAAAACTCGCGATCAGGACGCGACGAGCGTCGCCGGATCGATCTTCAGGCCCGGGCCCATGGTCGAGGTGACGGACACCTTCTTCACATAGTTGCCCTTGGCGCCGGCGGGCTTCGCCTTGTTCACCGCATCGGCGAAGGCGCGCACGTTCTCTTCCAGCGCCTTGAGGTCGAAGGAGACCTTGCCGACGCCGGCATGCACGATACCGGCCTTCTCGACGCGGAACTCCACCGCGCCGCCCTTCGACGCCTTGACGGCGGCGGCGACGTCGGCGGTGACGGTGCCGACGCGCGGGTTCGGCATCAGGCCGCGCGGGCCGAGAACCTTGCCGAGGCGACCGACCAGGCCCATCATGTCGGGCGTGGCGATGCAGCGGTCGAACTCGATGGTGCCGCCCTGGACGGTCTGCACCAGTTCCTCGGCGCCGACGATATCGGCGCCGGCGGCCTTGGCTTCCTCAGCCTTGTCGCCGCGCGCGAAAACCGCGACGCGGACAGTACGGCCGGTGCCGTTCGGCAGGTTGACGACGCCGCGGACCATCTGGTCGGCGTGACGCGGATCGACGCCGAGGTTCATCGCGACCTCGACCGTCTCGTCGAACTTGACCTTCGAGCGGTCCTTCAGAAGCTGCAGCGCCTCGCCGAGGCCGTAAGCCTTGTTCGCGTCGATGCCCTCGCGGGACTTGACTACACGTTTTGCAATCTTCGCCATGATCGTCAGCCCACCACTTCCAGACCCATCGAACGGGCGGAGCCCTCGACCATGCGCATGGCCGCCTCGACGTCGTTGGCGTTGAGGTCCTTCATCTTCTTCTCGGCGATCTCGCGCACCTTGTCGCGGCCGATGGTGCCGGCCTTGGCCTTGCCCGGCTCCTTCGAGCCCGACTTCAGGTTGGCCGCCTTCTTCAGGAAGTAGGTCACCGGCGGCGTCTTCATGACGAAGGTGAAGGACTTGTCCTGATAATAGGTGATGACGACGGGGATGGGCGAACCCTTCTCCATCTCCTGCGAGGCAGCGTTGAACGCCTTGCAGAATTCCATGATGTTGATGCCGCGCTGACCAAGTGCGGGGCCGATCGGCGGCGACGGGGTCGCGGAGCCGGCGGCTACCTGCAGCTTGAGCTGGCCCGCTACTTTCTTAGCCATACTCTTTCCTGCCTTTGTTCTTGCCGGTCCGTCCTGGGGACGACGCCGGCGGTTGCAGTGCGGTGGTCTGGTCCGACAGGCCGGCTAAAGCCGGTCTCGCCTCCCACCTTCGATACGGCGGCTTGCGCCACCGCGTCCGCCCGGCCGAAGCCCGGCGGCGATCCGGATCAGCCCTTCTCGACCTGTCCGAATTCGAGATCAACGGGCACGGCGCGCCCGAAGATCGAAACTTCCACCTTGAGGCGGGCGCGCTCCTCGTCGACTTCCTGAACGAAGCCGTTGAAGGAAGCGAACGGTCCGTCGGAGACGCGCACCTGTTCGCCGATCTCGAAGGTGACCGACGGCTTGGGCCGCTCGACACCTTCCTGCACCTGATGAAGGATGCGCTCGGCCTCCTTCTCGGTGATGTACATCGGCTTGGCCGTATGCTTGTCCTCGCCCAGGAAGCCGGTGACGCGCGGCGTGTTCTTCACCAGCGAAATCACCGCGTCGTTCAGGTTCGCCTTCATCAGCACGTAGCCGGGGAAGAACTTGCGCTCGGCATCGACCTTCTTGCCGCGCCGCACCTCGACGACCTTCTCGGTCGGCACGACGATCTGCTCGATCCTGTCGCTCAGGCCTTTCTGCTTGGCCTTGTTCTCGATGTCCTCGGCGACCTTCTTCTCGAAGTTCGAGTAGGCATGGACGATGTACCACCGCGCAGTCATCAACAAATTCCCCGTAGTGGCAATCTTACTAAATGGCACCGAGCCCGAGGATCTTCTCCACCGCGAAGCCCATGATGAAATCCGCGCTGAAGAAGAAAGCCATGGCCAGGAACGAGAAGATGAGCACCATGACGGTCGAGATCAGCGTCTCGCGCCGCGACGGCCAGGTCACCTTCGCGGTTTCCGCCCTCACCTGCTGGAGGAAGACGAAAGGATTGTATGTCTTCGACGCCATGCCTGCTCTTTCAAGACCCGTTGGACCGGGTCTCCTGGATGATCCAGCCGATAAAGCCACCGGCCGGGATGTGCCGCCGGACTTCCGGTGCCGCCGAATCGGCGCGGTCCTTCCGTCCATGCAAATCAGACGCGTAAAGCCGGTTTCCCAGCTCCACGCGTCGCGTGTCTGTCATGCTTCCATAAAACCGATTCTCACTCCACGCAAGTGGGAACAATCCGTTTTATGACCAAACGCCGCATCGGAACCATCCAGTCGTTCCGTCCCGGCTATGGTGCCGTTATGCCTGAGAAGGCCTCATATGGCAAGCTTTTCGCCGCATTCAAGGCCTCGGCAAGGCTCCGACGGGCAAGTCCGAAGCAAAAAGGGCTGCGTCGGAAGGAAATGGCAGGGGCAGCAGGGCTCGAACCCGCGACCTGCGGTTTTGGAGACCGCCGCTCTACCAACTGAGCTATACCCCTAGGCCGCTCGGTGCGCTGCGGCAGCAAGTCGCTCCGCAATGCGCCCGATGGCGCCGTTCCTAATCGCTTGGCGCGAAAGCTTCAAGTGACTTCCGTTGCCTGGCGGACGAAAATGGCGGCGCGGGGCCGCCATTTTCCTGTTTCGAACGTCGAGCTTACTCGACGATGGCGGCGACGATGCCGGAGCCGACGGTACGGCCGCCCTCGCGGATGGCGAAGCGCAGGCGGTCTTCCATGGCGATCGGCACGATCAGCTCGACGTCCACCGACACGTTGTCGCCGGGCATCACCATCTCGGTGCCCGCCGGCAGCGTCACGATGCCCGTCACGTCCGTCGTGCGGAAGTAGAACTGCGGACGGTAGTTGGTGAAGAACGGCGTGTGACGGCCACCCTCCTCCTTCGTCAGGATGTACACTTCCGCCTTGAACTTCTTGTGCGGCTTCACGGTGCCCGGCTTGGCCAGAACCTGGCCGCGCTCGACGCCGTCACGGTCGACGCCGCGCAGCAGCGCGCCGATGTTGTCACCCGCCTGGCCCTGGTCGAGCAGCTTGCGGAACATCTCAACGCCCGTGCAGGTCGTCTTCGAGGTCGGGCGGATGCCGACGATCTCAAGCTCCTCGCCGACCTTGACCACACCGCGCTCGACGCGGCCCGTCACCACCGTGCCGCGGCCCGAGATCGAGAACACGTCCTCGATCGGCATCAGGAACGGCTTGTCGACCGGACGCTCAGGCGTCGGGATGTAGGCGTCGACCTCTTCCATCAGCTTGCGGATGGCGTTCTCGCCGATCTCCTTGTTGCTGTCCTCAAGGGCGGCAACCGCCGAGCCCTTGACGATCGGAATGTCGTCGCCGGGGAACTCGTACTTCGACAGAAGCTCGCGAACCTCCAGCTCGACCAGCTCCAGCAGCTCCGGGTCGTCGACAAGGTCGACCTTGTTCATGAACACGACGATCGCCGGAACGCCGACCTGGCGGGCGAGCAGGATGTGCTCGCGCGTCTGCGGCATCGGGCCGTCGGCGGCCGAAACGACCAGGATCGCGCCGTCCATCTGCGCCGCACCCGTGATCATGTTCTTCACGTAGTCGGCGTGGCCGGGGCAGTCGACGTGCGCATAGTGGCGAGCCGGCGTCTCGTATTCGACGTGCGCCGTCGAGATCGTGATGCCGCGCGCCTTCTCTTCCGGCGCCGCGTCAATCTGGTCGTACGGCTTGTAGTCGCCGAAATACTTCGTGATCGCCGCCGTCAACGACGTCTTGCCATGGTCAACGTGACCAATCGTGCCAATGTTCACATGAGGCTTATTACGCTCGAATTTACCTTTTGCCATAGTCTCTTTCCTTGAGGCTTTCCCTGTGACGGCGTGACCTTTTCGATCGGATGCGGGGCGATTAGCGACTACGGCCCCAAAACACAAGTGTCTTGTGGCCGAACCTTCATCGCAAGGCCCGGACCCGATCCCGAATGCGGCTCGACGTCAGTGGGGTGGATTGCCGCTCATGTAGGACTTTACGGCGGTCCCGCAAGGGCGGCCGGGCCGTCAGGCACGCCGCCCGGCGAGGGCATGGTAGGCCCACAGGACGACGATGGCGCCGATCACCGCCACGATCAGGCTGTAGATGTTGAGGCCGGTGACGCCCGAGGCGCCGAAGGCGCTGAAGATCAGGCCGCCGACGATGGCGCCGACAATGCCGAGCACGATATCCATGATGATGCCCTGGCCGCTCTTGTTGACGATCTTGCTGCCAAGGAAGCCGGCGATGACGCCGAGAATGATCCAGCTGATGATAGACATGCACGTCTCCTCCATCGCCCCCGACACGGCAATCATTTTCACAGGAACCGGCCAAGCTCAAGCCGCACTTGAAATCCGCGCGCGACAGGCCAATTGTTGCCGGCGGGCAAGGGCATTTCTGATCCAAGTGGAGGTCTGCCATGGGATTGTTCGACAACGCCGTGCCCGGCGGTAACGTCACCAAGCCGCTGCTCATCGCGCTCGGCGCGCTGCTGGTCGGCAAGATGCTGTCCGGCAAGAGCACGGAACCGGCGCCGGCCGAACCGCAAGCCGCACCCGCGCCGACGGGCGGCGCGTCCGCCGACGGCGGCCTGCTCGGCGGACTCGGCGGCCTGCTCGACCGGCTGAAGGAGGCCGGCCACGGCACCACCGCCGATTCATGGGTGGGAACCGGCCAGAACCAGCCCATCGACGCCAACGACCTCGGCCGCGCGCTCGGCCCGGCCGTCATCCGCGAGATCGCCCAGCGCACCGGCATGGACGAACAGGAACTGCTGAAGCAACTCTCCACCGCCCTGCCCGGCGTGGTCGACAAACTGACGCCGGGCGGCCAGGTGCCGTCTCATCGTCAGGTGGCGTCGGCCTTCAACGACTGAGCCGTCGGCACGATCGCGAAGGCCCGCACGGCGCAAGCCGTGCGGGCATTTCGCCTTGTCCCCACGCGGAGGCGGCAGGATGCCCAGAACTTTCTTCCTGGCCGCGGCGCTGTCTGCGGCAATCGCGATTCCCGCGCAGGCGCAGAACAGCCCCGAATTCGATACCTGCATGGGGCAGGCGCAAGGCGTTTCGAGCAAGATGCTCGACTGCGGTCACGCCGAAATCGGCAAGTGGGACCGCAGGCTGAACAGCGCCTACCAGACTTTGCTGAAGCGGCAAAAGGGAGCCGCCGGGGCGAAACTGCAACGGCAACAGCGGAACTGGCTCAAGCATCATCTGAGGGAAACGGAACGGTTGGCAGCCGACCCGAACAACGGATCGGTCGCCTTTCTCGATTCGCAGGCCTTCGAGCTCGACGACCTCAGCAGCCGGACGCTCGAACTGGAAAAGCGCGTCCGAGGCAACTGAAAGACCGGAAAACTGGAGCGGGTGAAGGGAATCGAACCCTCGTATTCAGCTTGGAAGGCTGCTGCTCTACCATTGAGCTACACCCGCGCCGCACTGTTGTGGCACGGCCGGGCCAAAAGCGATAGCGCCTTTGCGGCCTTGCTGCATCATCGCTGCTGCCCATCGGGCTGGCTCATCGGGCAGTGGTGGAGGGGGCTGGATTCGAACCAGCGTACGCATAGCGAACGGATTTACAGTCCGTCTCCTTTAACCACTCGGACACCCCTCCGTACTGCCGACGGAGCCATGCAACGAGGCATCTGCGCTTCACCAAGCCGGAAAACGTCTTCCGTCTCGGAGCAGGCGCAGCGCCTTATGGCGACTGGGCAATTCGGTGTCAACCACGCTGCCCGGCTTTTTCCCGATCCGCGGCGTCTTCTAGAAGACGGCCAGGTATTTCAGCAGCGAAACGATGCCGATGATGATGACGATGATCTGCACGATCTGCCGCATGCGGGCGTCGAGCGGCAGGCGCTGGACGAGATAAAGCACCAGAACGATGACCAGAAATGTGATGAGAATGCCAACCAGAACCGAAGCACCCATGCCGTCCTCCTTGCAATTTCAAGTCCAGGCCAATGCCGGCCCTATCCCGAGGCCGGCTCCCAAAGATGGATTCCCCTGGGCGAACAAAAACGGAGGACATAGGCAAACGTTCCCGCGGCAGCTATAGAGCCGGCATGGTCGATCGAAAAGACAAGCGCGGCGGAAGCAGGCCGGACGAGAATCCGGCGGGAACGCCCAAGGATTCCCATTACGCCAAGCTGCGGCGGGCGCATCGCGACCGCAAGGGGGGCGACCAGAAGGCCGGCGGCAAGCCCGCGTTCCGGCCGAAGGCGAAGATGGCCGCCGGCGAAGGACCCGGCGACGGGCTGGTGCGGCTCTACGGCCTGCACACGGTGCGTGCCGCGCTCGACAATCCGGCGCGGAAAATCCGCAACATGCTGGTGACACGCAACGCCGCCGAACGGCTGGGGATTTCCGATCTTTCTGCCCTGCCCTTCGCAGCCGAATTTACCGAACCGCGCGACATCGACAGGATCACCGGCTCGGACGCCGTCCATCAGGGCGTGCTGATCGAGGCGGAACCTTTGAGGCCGAAGCGGCTCGACGCGCTCGGCGACACGAATCTCGTGCTGGTGCTCGACCAGGTGACCGACCCGCACAATGTCGGCGCCATCCTGCGCTCGGCGGTCGCCTTCGGTGCAGGGGCGCTCATCACCACCGCCCGCCACAGCCCGACCGAGAGCGGCGTGCTGGCGAAATCGGCCTCGGGCGCGCTGGAGCACATCGACCATATCGAGGTGCGCAACCTGGCCGAAGCGCTGGGCGCGCTGCACGATGCCGGCTTCCAGACCATCGGCCTCGATTCGGACGGGCCGAACGAACTGGAAAAGACGTTTGCGGGCAAAAAAATCGCGCTGGTGCTGGGGGCCGAGGGCAAAGGCCTGCGCCAGAAAACGCGCGAGACGGTGACGGCGCTCGCCCGGCTGGAGATGCCGGGCGCGATCCGCTCGCTGAACGTCAGCAATGCGGCGGCGGTGGCGCTTTATGCGGCGGGGAAGTTTCTGGAAGGCAATAAGGCGTTAGGGCAGTAAGGCAGTATGTCGGGCGCCGAATGGCGTTTAACGCTCACCTACTGCCCTAATGTCCTATCGCCTTACTGCCCTACTTCCCCACCTCATGCCCCGCCATGATCTCCAGCGCCTTGACCAGGCCCGAGTGATCGTCCTTGCCGCCGCCGTTGGCCGCACAGGCATTGAAGAGTTGCTGCGTGGTCGAGGTGTTGGGCAGTGCGACGCCGAGCGACCTTGCGCCCTCCAGCGCGAGGTTCAGGTCCTTGCTGTGCAGTTCGATGCGGAAGCCGGGCGCGAAGGTGCGCTTGATCATCCGCTCGCCGTGCACTTCGAGGATGCGCGACGAGGCCAGCCCGCCCATCAGCGCCTGACGCACCTTGGCCGGGTCGGCGCCCGCCTTGGAGGCGAACACCAGCGCCTCGGCGACGGCCTCGATGGTGAGCGCCACGACAATCTGGTTGGCGACCTTGGTGGTCTGGCCGACGCTGTTGGGGCCGACCAGCGTGATGTTCTTGCCCATCTTTTCGAACACGGGCCTGGCACGGTCGAACGCCTTCTCTTCGCCGCCGACCATGATGGTCAGCGAGGCCGCCTTGGCGCCGACCTCGCCACCGGAAACCGGCGCATCGAGATAGTCGCAGCCGAGATCGTTGATCTTCCTGGCGAATTCCTTGGTGGCGATCGGCGAGATCGACGACATGTCGATGACCAGCTTGCCTTTCGACAGGCCGGACGCCACGCCGTTCTCGCCGAACAGCACTTCCTCCACCTGCGGCGTGTCCGGCACCATGGTGATGATGATGTCGGCGGCCCTGGCGACGGCGTTCGAGCCGGTCACGGCCTTCAGCCCCTTGGCGACGAGGTCCGCCGGCGGTTTGCCGCGATGGTCGCTGGTGACGACGCTATAGCCGGCATCCAGCAGGTGCCCCGCCATCGGCGCCCCCATGATGCCCAGTCCGATGAAGCCGATGGTGTCCATTGCAATATCCCTGTTCTCGTATGTTGGTGCCGCCCCTCACCTGCCTGCCGGCATCCTCTCCCCGTGAGAACGGGGAGAGGAGAGAGGCTGTTGCGTCGGCGATCCCCTCTCCCCGTTCTTCACGGGGAGAGGGTAAGGGTGAGGGGCAGAAACTTACGCCGCGGCCTTGCCCGCGAGTTCCCTGAACCAGCCCAACCCCGCCTCGGTGCCGGCCTTCGGCTTGTACTCCGCGCCGACCCAGCCCGAATAGCCAAGGCCGTCGATGAAGTCGTACAGGAAGGGATAGTTGATCTCACCCGTCCCCGGCTCGTGACGGCCGGGATTGTCCGCAAGCTGGATATGCGCAATGCGGCTGAGGTTGGCCTCGATGGTCCGGGCGAGATCCCCCTCCATGATCTGCATGTGGTAGATGTCGTATTGCAGGCAGAGGTTCGGCGAGCCGACCTTCTCCAGGATATCGAGCCCCTGCTTCGTGTTGGTCAGGAAGAAGCCCGGAATGTCACGCGTGTTGATCGGCTCGATCAGCAGCTTTATCCCTGCCTGCCCGAGCTTTTCGGCCGCGAACTTCAGGTTCGCGACGAAGGTTTCCTCCAGCCTTGCGCGATCGGCGCCAGCCGGCGCGATGCCGGCAAGGCAGTTGACCTGGCCGCAGCCCAGCGCCCTGGCGTAGGTGATCGCCTTGTCGACACCGGCTCGGAACTCGTCCACCCGGTTCGGCAGCACGGCGATGCCGCGCTCGCCGCCCGGCCAGTTGCCCGACGGCACATTGAACAGCACCTGCGTCAGCCCGTTCTTCTTCAGCCGCGCGGCCACCTCGTCGGGCGTGTGGTCGTAAGGACCGAGATATTCGACGCCCTTGAAGCCGGCGCGGGCGGCGGCATCGAAGCGGTCAAGGAAGTCGTGCTCCTGGAAGAGCATGGAAAGATTGGCTGAAAATTTCGGCATCGATGATCTCCATAGTGCCGCATCGACGGTGCGGCTTGTCCGTGTGCGTCCTTCGAGGCTCGCTCCGCTCGCACCTCAGGATGAGGAAAGTCGTGCTGTGCCCCAAGGCGAGAGGTTGCAACCGTCTCGAGCTTACAAGTCTGCCGTATTCTTGCGCCTCCGAGTTTCGCTCCGACAGTCCTCATCCTGAGGTGCGAGCGGAGCGAGCCTCGAAGGACGCACGGCAAAATGTCAATCGAGCAGCACGATGGCCGTCGGCGCGTCCTCGTTCTTTTCGGCAAGATCCTCGAACTCGGTGATGTTGTCGATCTCGGTTCCCATAGAGATGTTGGTGACACGCTCCAGGATGAACTCGACGACGACCGGAACCTGATACTCCTCCATCAGGCGCTTCGCCTCGGCAAGCCCGGCCGCGCAGTCCTCCGGACGGCGCACGCGCACCGCCTTGCAGCCCATCGCCTCGGCGACCGCGACGTGGTCGACGCCGTAACCGACTTCGGAATGGCCGACCGTGTTGACGTTCTCGAAGGCCAGCGAGACCTCGTAGTCCATCGAGAAGCCGCGCTGCGACTGGCGGATCAGGCCGAGATAGGCGTTGTTCACGACGACGTGGATGTAGGGCAGCTTGTGCTGCGCGCCGGCGGCCAGTTCCTCGATCATGAACTGGAAGTCGTAGTCGCCCGAAAGCGCCACGATGTTGGCGTCCGGCCGTGCGGCGCGCACGCCGAGCGCCGCCGGCAGCGTCCAGCCGAGCGGGCCGGCCTGACCGCAGTTAATCCAGTTGCGCGGCTTGTAGACGTGCAGGAACTGCGCGCCGGCGATCTGGCTGAGCCCGATGGTCGAGACATAGGTGGTGTCGCGCGGGAAGGCCTTGTTCATCTCCTCATAGACGCGCTGCGGCTTCATCGGAACCTGATCGAAGTGCGTCTTGCGTTTCATCGTCTTCTTGCGCGCGGCGCACTCCCTGGCCCAGCCGGACCAGTCGCGCAGCTTGCCGGCCGTCTTCCATTCGGTGGCGACGTCGAGCAGGATCTTCAGCGCCGCGCCCGCGTCGGAAACGACGCCGAGGTCGGGGGCGAAGACGCGGCCGATCTGCGTCGGCTCGATGTCGACGTGAACGAACTTTTTCCCCCTCGTGTAGGTGTCGACGGAACCGGTGTGGCGGTTGGCCCAGCGATTGCCGATGCCGAGCACGAAATCGGACGCCAGCATGGTGGCGTTGCCGTAGCGGTGCGAGGTCTGCAGCCCGCACATGCCGGCCATCAGCCGGTGGTCGTCAGGGATCGAGCCCCAGCCCATCAGCGTCGGGATGACCGGGACGCCGGTGATCTCGGCGAACTCGATCAAAAGGTCGGACGCATCGGCGTTGATGATGCCGCCGCCGGCGACGATCAGCGGCTTTTCGGCCGCGTTGAGCATGGCCAGCGCCTTTTCGGCCTGCGCCTTCGTCATCGCCGGCTTGAAGGCGGCGAGCGGCTCGTAGGCGTCGATGTCGAACTCGATCTCGGCAAGCTGGACGTCGACCGGCAGGTCAATCAGCACCGGGCCGGGACGCGAGGAGCGCATCAGGTGGAAGGCCTTTTGCAACGCCATCGGCACCAGATAGGGCTCCATGACGGTGACGGCCCACTTGGCGACCGGCGAGGCGATGGCCGCGATGTCGACCGCCTGGAAGTCTTCCTTGTTCAGCCGCGCGCGGGGCGCCTGACCGGTGATGCACAGGATCGGAATGGAGTCGGCGGCAGCCGAATAAAGCCCGGTGATCATGTCGGTGCCGGCCGGACCGGACGTGCCGATGCACAGGCCGATATTGCCGGGTGCGGCGCGGGTGTAACCCTCGGCCATGTGCGAGGCGGCCTCGACGTGGCGGGCGAGGACGTGGCGGATGGTGCCCCTCGCCTTCAGCGCCGAGTAAAGCCCGTTGATGGCAGCTCCCGGCACGCCGAAGCCGCAGGTGATGCCTTCCTTTTCGAGAACGAGAACTGCCGCGTCGACGGCGCGCATCCTGGCCATGATCCAGCCTCCTGCCGGTTGTCTGTTGATGGCTGCAATGTGCCAGCAGGCAGGCTATTTTTCAATTTTTTCAAAATATTTTTTCATTATTGTATTTTTCTCATTATGCTTTGATTTTCATCGATTTTCTGTTTTTCAATTTACACCACGGAAAAATTACGGAAAATTTTTTCATTGCCTTTTGCGGCCGTTCGGCGAGACTGCCGCCATGGACCAGACCGAAAAGCGCCAGCGCGGCCGCCCGCGCGCCTTCAATGCCCCGCAGGAAACGGCTTCCGTGCAGTCTCTCGACCGGGCTTTGCGCATCCTCGCCATCGTCGCGGAGGGTGCCGGCCTGTCGCTCAGCGAGATCGCCAATGCATCGGGGGTCCCTGCCCCGACCGCCTACCGGATGCTGACCACGCTGGAAAACCACGGCATGGTCGAGTTCGACAAGACCGGCCAGCTCTGGTCCATCGGCGTGGAAACCTACCGCATGGGCTCGGCCTTCCTGCGCAGCCGCAAGCTGGTGGACCGCGCCCGCATCGTCATGCAGGACCTGATGGAAAAGACCGGCGAGACGGCCAATCTCGGCGTCGCGGAGGACGATTGCGTCGTCTTCGTCAGCCAGGTGGAGACGCACCAGGCGATCCGCGCCTTCTTCCGACCGGGCACGCGCAGCCCCTTCCATGCGTCGGGCATCGGCAAGGCGGTGCTGGCGCATCTGGAGCCGGACCGGGTGGCGGCCATTGCCCGCAAGGCCGGACTGGAGGCTTTTACGACGAAGACGCTGTCTACCCTGCCCGCTCTGGCCGGCAATCTCGCCGAGATCCGCGGCCGCGGCTGGTCGGTCGACGACGAGGAGCGCAACGAGGGCATGCGCTGCGTGGCGGCGGCCATCTTCAACGAATTCGGCGAACCGGTGGGCGGTATCTCCGTCTCCGGGCCGACGGTGCGCGTGACGCCCGAGCGGCTCGGCGAGATCGGGCCGCGCGTCGCGGCGGCGGCCGACGAGATCACCGCCATGATCGGCGGCAAGCGTCCCTGACGGCTGTCCGGCCGCTTTCATCAGCCGATGCCGGTCACATGGCGCAGCCAGAAGGCCAGAACGACAAAGCCGACGAAGGCGGTGACGCCTGTCCAGTCGATGTTGCCGCGCCGGATGACGGCAACCAGCTTGACCAGCAGCGCCCAGACGAAAACGGCAATCAATGCCACGGCCACGAGCCGGATCATGGATCGACCTCCAAGCACGACGTCCTTTTCTTGTATTTAGGAAGGATGCAGCCTTTTTTGAGAGGAGGCGGCAATCTCCGGCCGGATTGACGCCCTCCCTTTCCGACAATTGTCTTTACTGCCGTGGCAGATGTGCTAACCGGAGGCTGTGCCCTTGTAGCTCAGCTGGTAGAGCAGCGGTTTTGTAAACCGAAGGTCGCGGGTTCGATCCCTGCCGAGGGCACCATTTCAAAGACAGATACAGGCATCGCATGGGGCGACCTTTCGTCGCCTTGGCTTTAATTCGCAAGAAAAATCACCATGTTGATAATGCAACATGGAGAACAGAAATGACCACGCCAATACATCGGGAGAAACCGGAAGACAGGCACGTCAGAGCCGACAGGATTGCCAGGGAATTTATCCTTTCCGAGAAACGCGAACGCGAGCGCAAGACTGCGCGGCTTCGCGCATTGAGGCTTGAACTGGAAGATTCGGCGAAATAACCGCAGCCTGTTCGTCGCGCATCATGCCCTGCTCCGCCGCTGAACGCGGAGCGGGGCATTGAGCCCTTGTGTTCAGTAAAGCGGTTCCTCGAACAGCATCGTGTCGCCGTCCATCAGCGCCTTGATCTGTGCCTTGCCGTTCTTCGTCACCGCCATCTTCACGCCGAAAGGCCGTACGCGCATGTCGTTCTGGATTGCCTGCCCCTCGCCTTCAGGCAGGTAGAAGCGCTCGATGCCGTAGTATGGCGAGACCGTCGTCGTGGCGCTTTCGCGCAAATCCCAGCCCGGGCCGATACGGCCGACGATATCGACCTCGTCGGTTCCGGTCGGCACCGGGGCGGCATCGAGCCAGGCGGTTTCCGGGTGCCAGTAGCCATCTATGCCCTTCTTGACACGTACGACCAGGGACTGTTCGTCGCTGGATTGCTTGCCCTCCGGGATATTGGCGATCAGCTTTACGGGAATATTCGAGATTTCGTAGCCAAGGACGACATAGTCGCCGCGCAGCAGGTCGCGAGGGTCGACCGGTTCGACCTTGAGCAAGACTTCCTGACCGTTGCGCAGGATCGCCGCTCGGCCGGCGATGATCCAGCTGAGGAAACCGATCTGGAGAATTGCGACTGCAAGTGCCGCCGCGATCAGGCGTTTGCCGCTCATGGCGTCACTGCTCCTTCGATCATGGCCGGTTTCATCCGCTTCTCGATACGGATGATGATGAAGGCCAGCAGGCCCAGGATGACGGCGGCGGCGAGGAAGAAGCCGGCGGTGCCCAGCATGCTTTGCATGGTCACGACATAGATCATGAGAAGTTCGAAGGCGAAGCCGAGATAAGCGATCCAGCGCAGCCCCCTGCTCTCGCGCCCCGCCAGCACGACCGCAGCGGCAATGCCGGCAAGCGCTACGGCCGAAACGATGGCGAAATTGCCCCCCGCGTCATCGGCTGCATCGAACTGCAGCATGAGCATTCCGGTCAGGAAGCCGATCAGTCCGTGCAATGGCAGGCGGCCGCCAATTTGCACGACGCGATCGACAGGCCCGGGCGCCAGTGCCCCGGCCGCGAAGCAGACCGCAGATACCGCCGCCAATGCCAGTGCTATTCCGATCAGATTGTGATCGGCCACGACCAGTGCCGTATAGAGAATGAGCGACAACAGCACGAGGTGACGCGTCGGTTGGCTGCGGGTCCAATAAGACAGGAGGAACAGCGCCGCGACGATAGCGACGAAGAAATGCGGGAATTCGGTCGACTCAAACAGATTGAAGCCATGGAACAAGATCAGGAAAAGCCAGCCGACGGCGATGCCTACCGCCGCCACCGTCAGCGGGCTGGAACGCAGCATGGCGGCGGCAAGCGCGGTGCCGGCACACCATGTCAGCACGGCCGACGATTCGTCGCCGGCGAGATGATACATCTGCCCGACGAGCGCGATGGCGCCGCCGAACGCCGCAGCCGCCACGATCCACAGCGCCTCGCCGATGGCCGGATGGCCGCGCGTCTTGACGACCGCGCCGCCGACATAGCCGGCGAGGATGACGGCGAACAGCGCGACCACCCGCGCCAGCCGCGGAATCGCCTCCCAATTGGCGGCGACGAAGATGAGGATCGCGGCGCCGAACAGAAGTGCCGCCATCATCGCCAGGATGGAGCCGAAGCTGAGGGAACGGCGATCGTCGGCCTCGACGTCCCTTGCCAGCACATCGGCCGTCGCGGCGTCGATCAGCCCGTTTTCTGCCCAGCGTGCAATGTCCTGCCTGACCCTGGTCGAATAACTGGCCATGAGGTCTTTCCTATAAATTTAGTCGAATTACCAGAGGACGGGTGTAAATCGTTGACGCGACGGCACTTTCCGATTCGGGTTTCTTTGTGACGAAAGCGCCAAAGGGTAGCCATATTGCATTGCACAAAACGCATTGCTGCCATGCACCAATGGCGCTTTTAAATCGATATGGGCGCACCTATCTTCGGGTCACACAAACAGACGAACCGATCCGAACCAAAGACGAAACGAGTTAGTACCATGAACCTGATCCGCAACTACCGCAACTGGCGCCGCTACCGGGACACCGTTTCCGAGCTGAGCCGCCTGAGCAACCGTGAACTGAGCGATCTCGGCATCAGCCGCGGCGACATCCCTTTCGTGGCCCGCAAGGCCGCCTGATTTACCGGATCCTCGACGATCCTGGCAGTTAGCTGAGAGACGAACGATGAACCTGATCCGCAATTACCGTAACTGGCGCGCTTATCGCGACACGGTGACCGAACTGGATCGCCTGTCGAACCGCCAGCTTCATGATCTCGGCATCCTGCGTGACGAGATCAGGACCGTCGCCCGCAAGGCGATAGCCTAAGGAATTTCGTCAGGGTCGACCTCCTCCCCGACCCCGGCGAATACGACCAGCCTTCATCCTCCTCCCGAAGGTTGGTCACCGAAACGGCGCCCGCCGGACCTCCTCCCCCGGCGGGCGTTGTTACCGGACAAGGGTTTCGCCCCTTTTCAAATGGCGAAAGGAATTTCGTCAAAGCCGACCTCCTCCCCGGCGATGACGAATACGGCCAACCTTCATCCTCCTCCCGGAGGTTGGCCACCGAAACGGCGCCCGCCGGACCTCCTCCCCCGGCGGGCGTTGTTGCCGGAAAAGGGTTTCGCCCCCTTTCAAATGGCGAAAGGAATTTCGTCAGAGCCGACCTCCTCCCCGGCGACGACGAATAGGTCGGTCTCCTCCTCCTCCCTGAGACCGACCAGCAAAACGACACCCGCCGGACCTCCTCCCCCGGCGGGTGTTGTCGTTTCAGGGACCCTTCACGCATATTCCACTGTCGGCCGGACACGCCCGGCGATTGCATCGGCAGCGGCAACGGACTATCTCCCGCTCATGAGCATCGATCCCATCCATATCGTCGGCGGCGGGCTGGCAGGCTCGGAAGCCGCATGGCAGGCAGCACTTGGCGGCGTGCCCGTCATCCTGCACGAAATGCGCCCGGTGCGCGGCACCGACGCGCACAAGACCGAAGGGCTGGCCGAACTGGTCTGCTCCAACTCCTTCCGCTCCGACGACGCCGAGACCAACGCGGTCGGCCTGCTGCATGCCGAAATGCGGCTCGGCAACTCGCTGGTGATGGCCTGCGGCGACGCGCACCAGGTGCCGGCGGGCGGCGCGCTCGCCGTCGACCGCGACGGATTCTCGGCCGCCGTGACGGCGAAGCTCGAATCGCATCCGCTGGTGAAGATCGTACGCGAGGAAGTCACCGGCCTGCCGCCGGCCGAATGGGACCAGGCGATTGTCGCCACCGGCCCGCTGACGGCACCATCGCTGGCCGAGGCGATCCGCACGGAGACCGGCGCTGACGCGCTGGCCTTCTTCGACGCCATCGCGCCCATCGTCCATTTCGAGACGATCGACATGGACACCTGCTGGTTCCAGTCGCGCTACGACAAGGTCGGGCCCGGCGGCACCGGCAAGGATTACATCAACTGCCCGATGAACCGCGAGCAGTACGAGGCCTTCGTGCGGGCGCTGCTGGAGGGCGGCAAGACCGAGTTCAAGCAGTGGGAAGGAACGCCCTATTTCGACGGCTGCCTGCCCGTCGAGGTGATGGCCGAGCGCGGCGTGGAAACGCTGCGCCACGGCCCGATGAAGCCGATGGGGCTGACGAACGCCCACGATCCGGCAACCAAACCCTACGCCGTCGTGCAGCTTCGCCAAGACAATGCGCTGGGCACCCTCTACAACATGGTCGGCTTCCAGACCAAGCTGAAGCACGGCGAGCAGGTGCGCGTCTTCCGCACCATTCCAGGGCTGGAGAACGCCGAGTTCGCGCGCCTTGGTGGCCTGCACCGCAACACCTACATCAACTCCCCCACCCTGCTCGACGGCACGCTGCAACTGAAGTCGCGGCCCGGCCTTCGCTTCGCCGGCCAGATCACCGGCTGCGAAGGCTATGTCGAAAGCGCTGCCATCGGGCTCCTGGCCGGACGCTTCGCCGCTGCCGCGCGGCTGGGCCAACCGCTCGCCGCGCCGCCGGCGACGACCGCCTTCGGCGCCCTGCTCGGCCACATCACCGGCGGCCACATCGTTTCCGACGACGAGCCGGGCAAACGCTCCTTCCAGCCGATGAACGTCAATTTCGGTCTGTTTCCGCCGCTGACGGCCGGCACGAAGCTCAAGCCGGAAGGTTTCGAGGGCCGTTTCCGCGGCAAGGATAAGGCCGTCGCCAAGAAGAAGGCGATGACGGCGCGCGCGCTGGCGGATTGCCGCGCCTGGCTGGGGCTGGAGCAGCAGGCTACAGCGGCCGAATAATCCGCCTCACCAGCCGCGCGTGGCGCGGCGAAACAACAGCCAGTGCCGGCGCCAGTGAGGCAGGCGCGGGCTTTCCCGCAGAACCGACACGCCCGCCCGCTCGACCCGGCCGAGCATGGCGCGCGTCAGCGCCAGCGGCAGGAAAGCCGGCCGCAGGTTCTCCGGCAAGGCGCCGGCCCCCTGCTCGAAGGCGGCGAGATGATCGCGTGCCAGCGCGATCATCGCCGCAAGCGCATGGGCGGCGTTCGGACCGCCGTCGCCGGTGAGGAATTCCTGCGGCGAGGAGCCGACGGACGCCAGGATATCGGCGGGAATGTAGCATTGCCCGCGTGACCGGTGCAGCGGCAAAAGCTGCAGCAGCCCAGTGACCGCCTGCGCGCAGCCGGCATGGCCGGCAAGCTCCGCGACGCCCGGCGCCGCCGCCGGATCGAGAACCAGCGCGGCCAGTTGGATCAGCGCCGAAGCGGTCTCGCCGCAATAGCCTTCGAGATCGGTGCGCGACGGCATCGGGTCGTCGTAGAGGTCGAAGATGCGGGCTTCGAGATAGTTGTCGAAGGCCTCCTTCGGCAGGTCGTATGCGGCGATCGCCCGGCGCAGCGCCTCGGCCAGCGGATGGCCGGCGCCGGCCTCCTCGCCCTCGGCCGCGATGACGTCGCGCCACCATTGCAGCCGCACCTCGCCCGGCAGCGCCTCGCGGATGCGGTCGCGCACGCCGGCGATCTCGGCATTGAAAGCGTAGAGCGCAAAAAGCGCCTCGCGCTTGTCGGCAGGTGCGTAAAGGGCCGAGAGATAACGGTCGGGATCGCCGGCTCGCACCGCCCCGACCACCGGATTGCCGTTCGCGGCCATGTCAGTCGACGGCGACGAAGGCGGCGGCGACCGCGCGGTCTTCGGCCAGAAGGACGTTGTAGGTGCGCACGGCGGCACCCGTCGACATCGGATCGGCGGCGATGCCCGCTTCCTTCAAGGCGGCGCGCAATTCCTTCGAAAGCGGCCGGATCTCCTCGCCGGTGCCGACCAGCAGGATTTCTATCCCCTCGGCTTCGGCGACGACCTTGTCAAAGTCGGCCGCCGTCAAAGCGATGGGGTCAGCCGGCTGCCAGCCATGGATGCCGGAAGGCAGGCACAGCAGCGAGCCGCGATGCGACATGTCGGCGAAGCGGAAGCCGCCGTTGCCGTAGGCCTCGATCGGCGCGCGGCCCGGATAGTGGGCCGCGCGGATGACGATGCCGCTGCCGGCCATCACTTGACCGGCAGTTGATGCGCCGCGCGCTCCTGCTCGACCATCTCCTTCTGTGTCGTCGGCCTGAGATGGAACAGGATCAGCACCGGCGCCGCAATGAAGATCGACGAGAAGGTGCCGATGAAGACGCCGAACAGCATGGAGGCGACAAAGGAGCGGATGACCTCGCCGCCGAGCAGGAACAGCGACAGCAGCGCCAGGAAGGTCGTCACCGACGTCATCGTCGTGCGCGCCAGCATCTCGTTGTCCGACAGGTCGAGCAACTGGCCGAGCGGCATCTTCTTGAACCGTCTCAGGTTCTCGCGCACACGGTCGTAGATGACGACGGTATCGTTGAGCGAATAGCCGACGATGGTGAGGATCGCCGCCACCGTCGACAGGTCGAACTGAAGTTGCGTGACGACAAGGAAGCCGAGCGTCAGCGTGATGTCATTGATCGTCGCCACGATGGAGCCGATGGCGAACTGCCACTCGAACCGAACCCAGACATAGATCAGGATGCCGCCCATGGCGGCGAGCACGCCGATGATCGCGGCCCAGGCGAGTTCGCCCGAGACCGTCGGCCCGACCAGCTCGGTGCGGCGGATGTCGTAGTCGGAGGCCAGGCTGTCCTGCGCCTTCTTGACGACGGCGTCGCCCTCGCCTTCACCGGTGTCGGTGACGGCGCCGATGCGGATCAGCGCATCGCTCTTGTCGCCGAAGCCCTGGACCTGGGTTTCTCCGACGCCGGCCGCCGACAGCCGCTGGCGGATGTCGCCGACATCGACGGTACCGGATTTCGCCCGCACCTCGATCAGCGTGCCGCCGGTGAAGTCGATGCCGAAATTCAGCCCCTTGGTCGCCAGAAGCCCGACCGACGCGACGCACAGCAGGATGGAGACGATGAAGACCTGCAGGCGCACCCGCATGAAGGGGATGCTGGTGATTTCCGGAACGAGCCGGAAATATCCCTTCGGCACTTCCTTCGGGCGGCGGCGGCGCAGCCACTCGGCCGACAACCAGCGGGTCAGGGTGAAGGCGGTGAAGATGGTGGTCAGGATGCCGACTGCCAGCGTCACGGCGAAGCCGCGGACCGGGCCGGAACCGAGGAAGAACAGCACCGCCGCCGCGATCAGCGTGGTGATGTTGGAATCGAGGATGGTCGCCAGCGCCCGCTGGAAGCCGAGGTCGAAGGCCTGGAGGACGGAGCGGCCATCCCGTCGCTCCTCACGGATGCGTTCATAGATCAGCACGTTCGAATCGACCGCCATGCCCATGGTCAGCACGATGCCGGCGATGCCCGGAAGCGTGAGCGTCGCGCCAACGAGCGACAGGACGGCGACGATCATGGCGACGTTCGCCAACAGCGCCAGGTTGGCGAGCCAGCCGAGGAAGCCGTAGGCGCCGACCATGAAGGCGACGACGAGAACCGAGCCGACGATGGCCGACATCTTGCCGGCCTGGATCGAATCCTGACCGAGGCCGGGACCGACGGTGCGCTCCTCGATGACGGTCAGCGTCGCCGGCAGGGCGCCGGCGCGCAGCAGCACGGCGAGGTCGTTGGCGCTCTGCGGGGTGAAGTTGCCGGAAATCTGGCCGGTGCCGCCGAGGATCGGCTCGCGGATCTGCGGTGCCGAAATGACGTGGTTGTCGAGG
The DNA here is from genome assembly GCF_004801285.1 of Ollibium composti. GTDB lineage: Bacteria > Pseudomonadota > Alphaproteobacteria > Rhizobiales > Rhizobiaceae > Mesorhizobium > Mesorhizobium composti. The sequence continues at coordinate 110,872 of NZ_SSNY01000003.1, read as the reverse complement.
ATGATGGCAAACAGCTTGCCGACGTTCTGCTGCGTGGCCTGGCCGAAGCGCGTCGCGCCCTTGCCATCGAATCGGAAGGAAACGACCGGCTCGTTGGTGCGCGAATCGAACGTCGCCTGCGCGTCGACGAGATTTTCGCCCGAGACGATCACCCGGTTCTCGATAAGGTACGGGACCGGCGGATCGTCCTTGGAATACATGACCGTCGAGCCTGCCGGCGGACGACCATTGATGGCGTCCTGTACCGGCATCGACGAGTCGACCATCTGGAAGGTCAGCTTGGCGGTCTGGCCGAGAATGTCCTTGAGGCGCTTCGGGTCCTGCAGGCCCGGCACCTGAACCAGGATGCGGTCGTTGCCCTGCCTCTGCACGATCGGCTCGGTGGTGCCGAGTTCGTTGACGCGGCGGCCGACCACCTCGATCGACTGCGCCAGTGCTGTCGAGGTGCGGTACTGGATGCCGGCATCCGTCATGGTGAAGCGCAGCAGGCCGGGCTCCGGCTCGTCCAACGTCATTTCGGTGACGGAGCCGCCGCTGAACAGGCCCGACGAAACCGGCGCGGTGAGCGACTTCAGCGCTTCCTTGGCGGCGTCGACCTGGTTGGTGTCGCGAATGCGCACCTGCACGACTCTGCCCGAGCCGGACAGGCCGGTATAGCCGATCTTGGCGTCTCGCAGCAGCGTGCGGATCTCGTCACGGCTGGTGTTCAGCCGGTCCTTGATGAGGTCGTTCTGGTCGATCTTGAGCAGGATGTGCGAGCCGCCCTGGAGGTCGAGGCCCAGCGTCATCTGCTTCTTCGGCAGCCAGTCCGGCAGCTTGTCGAGCACCGACTGGGAAAAGAGATTCGGGGCGGCGAACAGCAAGCCGAGCAGGACCACTGCCCAGACCCCGATCGTCTTCCAGCGCGAAAAATAAAGCATACGTGTGTCCGTTCAGCCGCGCCGAGCGCGATCCGCCTATATTGCGGTTATTTCTTGGCGTTCTGGTTCGCCACCGGCTCGCCCTTGACGCGCACATCGGCGATGGTGGAACGCAGCGCCGTCACCTTGACGCCGCCGATGTCGACTTCCAGCTCGTTGTCGTCGACCACCTTGGTCACCTTGCCGACGAGGCCGCCGCCGGTGACGACCGTGTCGCCGCGACGGATCGCCGCCAGCATCTCGCCGCGCTTCTTCATCTGCGTGCGCTGCGGCCGGATGATGAGGAAATACATGATGACGAAGATGAGGACGAACGGCAGAATGCTGATGAAGACATCAGGCGAGGCGCCGACGCCCTGGGCGTATGCCGGTGTGACAAACATCGAAAACTCCTGCGAGGGAAAGCCGCTACCGGCCGAAAATTTGGCCGGAATATAGTCGGTAAAGCGTCTATTGCAACCGGTCTACGGCGTGTTACCGCACGCTTGTGGAGGGTTTGCCCGCCGATTGCAAGCGCCCTTGCCAAACCGGCGGCACCGTGACAGAACCGTACGGTACGGTACATATCCGGATGAAGGGACTGTCCGCCGATGCGGAACGAGGGTGGCACGATGTCAGACAAAAGCCTTGAAGCGCTGTCCGAAAAGCTCGACCGGCTGATCCATGCCGTCGAGCGGCTGGCACCGCCCTCCCCTCCGGCCACCGATCTCAAAGCGGCCGATTGCTTCGTCTGGCAGGCCGAGACCGGCTTCCTCGAACCGGTAAAACGGGTGAACCGGGTCGACATCGACCTGATCCGTGGCGTCGACCACGTCCGCGACATCCTCGTCGACAACACCGAGCGCTTCGCCGCCGGCTATGCGGCCAACAACGTGCTTTTGTGGGGCGCGCGCGGCATGGGCAAATCCTCGCTGGTCAAGGCGGCGCACGCGGCCATCAACGCCTCGGGCAGACACGGAGCGCCGCTCAAGCTGATCGAGATCCACCGCGAGGACATCGACACGCTGCCGAAGCTGATGGCGATCCTGAAAGCCGCGCCCTTCCGCTTCATCCTGTTTTGCGACGACCTGTCGTTCGACCACGACGACACGTCCTACAAGTCGCTGAAGGCAGCCCTTGAAGGCGGCGTAGAGGGACGGCCGCAGAACGTCATCTTCTACGCCACCTCCAACCGCCGCCATCTTCTGCCGCGCGACATGATCGACAACGAGCGCTCCACCGCGATCAACCCGTCCGAGGCGGTCGAGGAGAAAGTGTCGCTGTCGGACCGTTTCGGCCTTTGGCTCGGCTTCCACAAATGCTCGCAGGACGACTATCTCGACATGGTGTCGGGCTACGTCCGGCATTACGGGCTGGAGATCGATGCGGATGCCCTGCGCGCCGAAGCACTCGAATGGGCGACGACGCGCGGCAGCCGTTCCGGCCGCGTCGCCTGGCAGTTCACGCAGGACCTGGCCGGCCGCCTGGGCAAGGCGCTGCAGGGCTGAGACCTCCCTGCCCTTTCCGCCGCTGACGAAGCGAAAAGGCCCGCCCCTTGCAGGGCGGGCGAAGCCTGCGCAGCGGACTGGAGGTCAGGCGCTGCGCAACGGTTGTTGTTGTTCTATTCCAGCAGGGTGCGGGGATCGACCGGTGCCGAGTTCTTGCGCACCTCGAAGTGCAGTTGCGGCGATTTGGCGTCGCCGCTCATGCCCGACTGGGCGATCTCCTGGCCGCGCTTGACCTTCTGGCCGCGCTTGACCTCGAGCGACGAGGCATGGCCGTAGACGGTGACGAGGCCGTCGTCATGGCGCACCAGAACCGTGTTGCCGAATTCCTTCAGGCCGTCGCCGGCATAGATGACGACGCCATTCTCGGCCGCCTTGATCGGCGTTCCTTCCGGCACGGCGATATCGATGCCGTCCTTGCCGGAGCCGAAAGCCGAGATGACGCGGCCGCGGACCGGCCAACGCATTTTGCCGATGCCGGTCGAATCAGGCGCGTCGACGTCCTCGCTCTCTGCCTGCTTGATGACCTTGGCGGCCTGCTTCGGCGGCGTGTAGGCGGCAACCTTCTCGCTCGGCGTCGCCTCGGCAGGCGGCGGCGTGGAGCCGGTCTTGACCGGATCGACCTTGGCGGGTGCGGCGGCGGCGACCGTCGTTGCGGCGGCGCCCGCGGCCGGCAGCTTCAAGGTCTGGCCGATGCGGATCAGGCCGTCGTTCATGCCATTCGCCTGCTTCAGCGCGGTGACGCCGACGCCGGTCTTGCGGGCGATCGCCGACAGCGTGTCGCCCTGCTGCACCGTATAGGTGCCGGCAGCGGCCGTCTTGACGGGTTTCGCCTTGGTGTCGGAGGCGGCCGTGGCGTCGAGCTGGGCCGGCGCCTTGCCGTCCTTGACCTTCGGCTGCTGCGGCAGCACAGCGACCTTGGTCGGGGCGCTGACCGGGACAGGCAGCTTCTCGGCCGGAATATCGGATTTCACGCCCCTGGAGGACTTGGCGTCCGCCACCTTCGGATTGTTGTCGGGAGCGGAAACCGGCGCCTTGGCCGAATAGACATAGGTCGGGATGACCAGCTTCTGGCCGGCCTGCAGGCCGTCGGCGGAAGCAAGGCCGTTTGTCTTCATGATGATGTTGGCCGGCACGCCGTAGCGGCGCGACAGGTTGTAGACCGTCTCGCCGTCTCGGACGGTGATCTGGGTGCCGCCGGCGCGCGACCAGCCTTTCGGCTCGCCGTCCTCGATAGCCACCTTCGCCGCCTCGGCTTTGCCCGGCAGCTTCAGCGTGTTGGCGGGAGCGACCGTGCCGGTGACGGTGTTGTCGAGCTTCTGCGTCGCCGCGGCCTTGACCTGCCTGGCCGCCGCCGGAGCGGTCTCGGCGACCGGCGGCAGCGCCTGGACCTGGACGGGCTGAATGCTGGACCGGCTGACCGACTCGGAATAGCTGCCGTCGACGGGCGCGGCGGCGATGGTATCGCCGGGATAAGGCTGGGCGGCCGGCTGCTTGTCGATTATGGCGCGCTGGTTGGGGGTCGAGGCCGTGGCGACGGGATCGAGACCGTCGCTGAACCGCGCCACCTGCGAACTGCAACCCGAAACCGCGCCGGCGACCATCAAGACGGCGCAGCCGCGCGCCAGATTGCGTCCATTCACCCTCAAGACACTGAAACGCATCGCACTTTACCCGCATACCCGGTACAGACTGGGCATGATTAAAGCGCGTTAATGTTACCGGTCGGTTAAACGCCCGGAATCGAGCGAAATTTTCTTAAAAGTTTTGTCCGGATCACGGCGGCGACTTGTTAGTCAGATCACGGCGGCGACGCCGGGCAGGATCGGCTGCAGCCGTACGATGCCGATGTCCTCGCGCTCGAAGCGCGAGCCGACCTTGGTCAGCTTGGCCACCACCTGCTCGCCCTCCTCCGGGCCGATCGGCGCGATCACCGTGCCGCCGCTGGAAAGCTGGTCGAGCAGGAAGCGCGGCAGGCTGTCGAACGCCGCCCAGGCGACGATGCGGTCGAACGGCCCTTCGTTCGGCAAGCCGTTGGCGCCGTCGGCCTGGCGGGCGACGACATTGGCGATGCCCAGCGCCTCGAAGCGCTGCCTCGCCTGTTCGACCAGCGTCTTGTAGCGGTCGATGGTCACCACGCGCCCGGCCAGCCTCGCCATCACGGCGGCGGTGAAACCCGAGCCGGTGCCGATCTCCAGCACGCGGTTGCCCGGCTCCAGCGCCAGCGCGGCGATCACCGCCGCCTGCAGGTCGGCGCCCTCCATCGCCTCGCCGCACTCGATCGGCAGCATGCGGTCGCTCCAGGCGATCGAATGGTAGAGCCCGTCGAGGAAGCCGCGCCGCGGCGTCGCCTCGAAGGCGGCGATCAGCGCCTTGGGCACGCTGCCCTTGCCGCGCAGCCGCAGAAGCAACGCGGCAAATCCCTCCCGATCCTCGATCGTGGTTCCCTGGTTCATGAGAGCGCCTTGGCCAAGCGGTCCTTCACTTCATAGGCGGTAAGGTCGAGATGCAGCGGCGTCACCGAGACGAAGCCGTTGCGCAGCGCCTCCAGATCGGAACCGGCCTTGCTCTCGGCCGGCTCGCGGCCGAAGCGCATCCAGTAATAGGGAATGCCTCGGCCGTCGCGGCGCTCGTCCAGCCACAGGCTGTGGACCAGCCGCCCCTGCGAGGTGACGACGGTGCCGGCGACCTTTTCCGGCGCGACGTTGGGGAAATTGACGTTGAGCAGCACGCCGTCCGGCAGCGGCGTCGAAACCAGCCTGTCGAGCAGCGCCGGCGCCAGCGCCTCCGCCGTATCGTAAGGCACGTGGCGGTCCTCGCCGACATAAGTGTAGGCCTGGCTGACGGCGATGGAGCGGATGCCGAGCAGCGCGCCTTCCATGGCGCCCGCCACCGTGCCCGAATAGGTCACGTCGTCGGCGAGATTGGCGCCCGAATTGATGCCCGACAGGATCAGGTCCGGCATGCCGGGCAGGACCTTCTTCGCGCCCATGATGACGCAATCGGTCGGCGTGCCGCGTACGGCGTAGTGGCGTTCGCCGACCCGGCGCAGCCTGAGCGGCTCCGACAGCGACAGCGAGTGGGCATAACCCGACTGGTCCATTTCCGGCGCCACCACCCAGACGTCGTCGGAAAGCTGGCGCGCGACGCGCTCCAATGAGGCCAAGCCCTCGGCATGGATGCCGTCGTCGTTGGTGAGCAGAATACGCATCAGTTCTTTTCGATCTTTTCCAGACCGCCCATGTAAGGACGCAGCGCTTCAGGAATGGTTACGCTGCCGTCCTCGTTCTGGTAATTTTCCATGACGGCGATCAACGCGCGGCCAACGGCGGTGCCCGAGCCGTTCAGCGTATGGACAAAGAGGTTGCCCTTGCCGTCCCTGTCCTTGTAGCGGGCGTTCATGCGGCGCGCCTGGAAATCGCCGCAGACCGAGCAGGACGAAATCTCGCGATAGCTGTTCTGGCCGGGCAGCCAGACCTCGATGTCGTAGGTCTTCTGCGCACCGAAACCCATGTCGCCGGTGCACAGCGCCACCGTGCGGAACGGCAGTTCCAGCTTCTTCAGCACCGCCTCGGCGCATTCGGTCATGCGCTCGTGCTCGGCGAGCGAGCTTTCCTGGTCGGTGATCGAAACGAGTTCGACCTTATAGAACTGGTGCTGGCGCAGCATGCCGCGCGTGTCGCGCCCGGCCGAGCCGGCCTCGGAGCGGAAGCACGGCGTGAGCGCCGTATAACGCAGGGGAAGCTTGTCGTGCGCGGTGATCTCCTCGCGCACGAGGTTGGTGAGCGGGACCTCCGCGGTGGGGATGAGGCCGAGCTGGCTTTCGCCGTGCGGCGTGAAGAACAGGTCTTCCTCGAACTTCGGCAACTGCCCGGTGCCGTAGAGCGCCTCCTCGCGTACCATCAGCGGCGGCTGCACTTCCGTATAGCCGTGCTCGGTGGTGTGGGTGTCCAGCATGAACTGGCCGAGCGCGCGTTCCAGCCGCGCCAGCTTGCCGGACAGCACGGTGAAGCGCGAGCCGGAAAGCTTCGCGGCGCGCTCGAAATCCATCATGCCCAGCCGCTCGCCGATCTCGAAATGCTCCTTCGGCTTGTTGCCCATGCGCGGCTGGCGTTCGGCGATCAGCGCCTCGCCGAAGCGGCGCACCTCGACATTGTCATGCTCGTCGGCGCCGAGCGGCACGTCGTCCAGCGGCACGTTGGGCAGCACGGAGAGTGCGTCGTTCAGCGCCTTGTCCAGCTCGCGCTCGCGCGCCTCGCCGTTCTGGATGAAGGCCTTGATCTCGTTGACCTCGCCCTTCAGCGTCTCGGCCAGCTCCATGTTCTTGTCGCGCATGGCATTGCCGATCTCCTTCGAGGCGGCGTTGCGGCGCTCCTGCTTGGCCTGGAGTTCGCCCAGATGCGCGCGGCGCGCCTCGTCCTTGGCGAGCACGTCGTCGACGGTGGACTGCGCCGATGCAGCATAGGACGGGCGCTTGGCCAGCGCGTCGGCCAGAGCCTGCGGATTTTCGCGAATCCATTTGATGTCGAGCATGAGAAAACCGTCCTGAATTGGCGCCCTGCGGGGTAAACCGCAACGGCTGGCGATGCAAGAGCCAGAGCATTCCGTGGCGCAACCGCGGGAGGCGAAGCGCAAGCCGGCATCGCCGCAGTGGAAAACTGCATGCGAAGCCGGCGCTTCGTCGAGCGGCCACCTTGCCAAACGCTTGCCTTTCCGGCTAATTCCGCCCGCATTCCCAACCTGATCGCGCGGCGTCCGCGCGGGAGTGCCGAGCGATGTCCCTTCCCGAAAAGGCCTTTCCCGTTTCCTGGGACCAGTTTCACCGCGACGCGCGCGCGCTGGCGTGGCGGCTGGCGGGCCAGAACGGCCAGTGGAAGGCGATCGTGTGCATTACCCGCGGCGGGCTGGTGCCGGCTGCCATTATCTCACGCGAACTCGGCATCCGCGTCATCGAGACCGTCTCGGTCGCCTCCTATCACGACTACACCAGCCAGGGGCAGATGCAGGTGCTGAAGGAGATCACCCCTGCCCTTCTGGCCGACGAAGGCGCGGGCGTGCTCATCATCGACGACCTGACCGACACCGGCAAGACCGCCGGCGTGGTGCGCGCCATGCTGCCGAAGGCGCATTTCGCCACCGTCTACGCCAAGCCGAAAGGCCGGCCGCTGGTCGACACCTTCGTCACCGAGGTCAGCCAGGACACGTGGATCTACTTCCCGTGGGACATGGGCTTCACCTACCAGAAGCCGATCGCCGACGACCACGCCGGCTAAATCCTCAACGCACCCCCGATACGTCACGGAACTGTCGCAAAAGCGCGACGCTTGTCGCCTATGCTGCGAAAAGCCTGCGATTCGTGCAATTTTTTACTTTCTCTGCATATAATTGCGGCTACGATTCGTAAGACGGCAAATCATTTTCCGGGCTGGGCAGCTCGCATGCGGGAACCTCAGACATACAGTCAGCCAGCAGAGCAAAGCCAGATGGCCGAGCGGGTGCGCAAACTGTTCGGCTCGGTCCCATGCCGGCTCCAAGTCGCCGCCCTGCCCTGGCGCATGAATGGAAAAGGCGTCGAGATCCTGCTGATCACCAGCCGCGACACCGGGCGCTGGGTGCTGCCGAAAGGCTGGCCGGAAGCGCGCGAGCCGCTCAGCGAAGCCGCCGCCCGCGAGGCTGTTGAGGAAGCCGGGCTGACCGGCACCATTTCCCACATCGAGGCCGGGCGCTATTTCTACGCCAAGGGGCTCGCCTCGGGCGAAGAAGTGCCGTGCGAGGTGCTGGTGTTTCCGCTCAAGGTCGACGCGATGGCCGACAAGTGGAAGGAACGCCACGAGCGCGAGCGGCGCTGGGTCGGCGCGCCGGAAGCGGCCGGCATGGTCAAGGAACCGGACCTCGGCCGGATCATCGCCCGATTCTCGGCCGATCCGGCAGCGTTCGCGGCATAGAGCCAGGCCCATCCGCCGGCGGACGCGGCGGGCAGATTCCATCCCCGTTATCCACATGCGTGACACACAATATGTTGGGGTCACAAATTCGATAAAAACGACTCCTTGACGAGTCGTGGCGAGTCGCCTTTTATAGGTCACGCGCCCTTGTTGAGGACGCGACCGGAAAGTTCAGAGCCCGGTCTTTTTTCCAGATTTCAGTGCGTTTTCCCGCATTTTCGCCCTTTCACGAGGCCGGCGAGAGCGTGGGGATTTGGTGCCTTGGCGACAGCGAAAAGGAGGATTGTCGGACTGGAATAAATTGTCTGTTAACACTATATTTAGTGTTTGCGGGTAGGTTCGACACCATATAAAGTAAGTCGGCTTCGACATGACGTCGGGCACAGTTTTCAGTTTTGAGGGACCCGCCGGGTCCTTGCCCTACCCCGCAAAGGCGATGAAACGCCGAACGGCCAGGGCACCGGAACCGGCACGAATGGAGGGTCGGATGAGCCTTGGCACATCCGGCGAACGGCGGACCTGCGCCTTGCGGTACGGAAGACGGGAAATCCACCGCAAAAAGCGCTATATATAGACAAAGGGACACGACGACGATGCGCATCGAGCGGCACTTCACCAAGGCGGGTCAATCTCCCTATGCGGAGATCGAATTCCGCAAGGCCCTGTCGGAGATCAAGAATCCCGACGGTTCGGTGGTGTTCCGCCTCGACGACATCGACGTGCCGGCGCAGTTCTCCCAGGTCGCCGCCGACATCCTGGCGCAGAAGTATTTCCGCAAGGCCGGCGTGCCCGCGCGCCTGAAGAAGATCGAGGAGAACGACGTCCCCTCCTTCCTGTGGCGCTCGGTGGCCGACGAGGCCGAGCTTGCCAAGCTGCCCGAGGCCGAGCGCTACGGTTCCGAGCGCGACGCGCGGCAGGTCTTCGACCGGCTGTCCGGCACCTGGACCTACTGGGGCTGGAAGGGCGGCTACTTCAAGAGCGAGGACGACGCGCTGGCCTTCCGCGACGAGCTTGCCTACATGCTCGCCACCCAGCGCGTGGCGCCGAACTCGCCGCAGTGGTTCAACACTGGCCTCCACTGGGCCTATGGCATCGACGGCCCCGGCCAGGGCCATTTCTACGTCGATCCCTTCACCGGCAAGCTGACCAAGTCGAAGTCGGCCTACGAGCATCCGCAGCCGCATGCCTGCTTCATCCAGTCCGTCGGCGACGACCTCGTCAACGAGGGCGGCATCATGGACCTGTGGGTGCGCGAGGCGCGCCTGTTCAAATACGGCTCCGGCACCGGCTCCAACTTCTCGCACCTGCGCGGCGAAGGCGAGCGGCTTTCGGGCGGCGGCAAGTCTTCCGGCCTGATGAGCTTCCTGAAGATCGGCGACCGTGCCGCCGGCGCCATCAAGTCGGGCGGCACGACGCGCCGCGCCGCCAAGATGGTCATCGTCGACGCCGACCACCCGGACATCGAGGCCTTCATCGACTGGAAGGTGAAGGAGGAGCAGAAGGTCGCCGCCCTCGTCACCGGCTCCAAGATCGTCAAGAAGCACCTCGACGCCATCATGAAGGCCTGCGTCAACTGCGAAGGCAGCGACGACGACTGCTTCGACCCGGCCATCAACACCGCGCTCAAACGCGCCATCAAGGCGGCCAAGAAGGACGCTGTGCCGGAGAACTATGTCCAGCGCGTCATCCAGTTCGCGCGCCAGGGCTACACAACCATCCAGTTCTCGACCTACGACACCGACTGGGATTCGGAAGCCTACCTCACCGTCTCGGGCCAGAACTCGAACAACTCCGTCTCGCTGAAGGACGACTTCCTGCGCGCCGTCGAGAAGGACGAGGCGTGGAAGCTGATCCGCCGCATCGACGGCAAGGTGCACAAGGAAATCCCGGCGCGCGAGCTGTGGGAGAAGATCGGCTACGCCGCCTGGGCCTCGGCCGATCCGGGCCTGCACTTCAACACGACGATGAACGACTGGCACACCTGTGCGGCGGCCGGCGCCATCCGCGCCTCCAACCCGTGCTCGGAATACATGTTCCTTGACGACACGGCCTGTAACCTCGCCTCGATCAACCTGCTACCCTACCGCAAGGCCGACGGCACGTTCGACATCGCCGCCTACGAGCACAGCGTTCGCCTGTGGACCATCGTGCTCGAAGTCTCCGTCATGATGGCGCAGTTCCCGTCGAAGGAAATTGCAAAACTCTCCTACGACTACCGCACGCTCGGCCTCGGCTACGCCAACATCGGCGGCCTGCTGATGACCTCCGGCATCCCCTATGATTCGGACGAGGGCCGCGCCATCTGCGCCGCGCTCACCGCCATCATGACCGGCACGGCCTACGCCACCTCGGCCGAGATGGCTTCCGAGCTCGGCGCCTTCCCGGACTATGACCGCAACGCCACGAACATGCTGCGCGTCATGCGCAACCACCGCCGCGCCGCCTATGGCGACAAGGCCGGCTACGAGAAGCTGTCGGTCGATCCGGTGCCGCTCGTCCATGCCGACCTGAAGCAGGCCGAACTCGGCGAGCATGCCAAGGCCGCCTGGGACCGCGCCATCGAGCTCGGCGAGGAGCACGGCTACCGCAACGCGCAGGCGACGGTGATCGCGCCGACCGGCACGATCGGCCTGGTCATGGACTGCGACACAACCGGCATCGAGCCCGACTTCGCACTGGTGAAGTTCAAGAAGCTGGCCGGCGGCGGCTACTTCAAGATCATCAACGCCGCGGTGCCGGAGGCGCTGCGCACGCTGGGCTATTCCGAAAGCCAGATCGCCGAGATCGACGCCTATGCCGTCGGCCACGGCAACCTGAACCAGGCGCCGGCCATCAACCCCTCGACGCTCAAGGCCAAGGGTTTTTCCGACGAGAAGATCGCGGCGCTCAACGCGGCGCTGAAGTCGGCCTTCGACATCAAGTTCGTGTTCAACCAGTGGACGCTCGGCGCCGACTGGGTGAAGACGACGCTCGGCTTCACCGACGAGCAGCTCAACGACTTCTCCTTCGAGATGCTGCCGGCGCTCGGCTTCACCCGCAAGGAGATCGAGGCCGCCAACATCCATGTCTGCGGCGCGATGACGCTGGAAGGCGCGCCCTTCCTGAAGGAAGAGCATTATCCGGTGTTCGACTGCGCCAATCCCTGCGGCAAGATCGGCAAGCGCTACCTTTCGGTCGAGAGCCACATCCGCATGATGGCGGCCGCCCAACCCTTCATCTCGGGCGCCATTTCCAAGACGATCAACATGCCGAACGAGGCGACCGTCGAGGACGCCAAGAACGCCTACATGCTGTCGTGGAAGCTGGCGCTGAAGGCCAACGCCCTCTACCGCGACGGCTCCAAGCTGTCGCAGCCGCTCAACGCCTCGCTGATCGCCGACGACGAGGACGACGAGGACGAGGCGCTGGAGACGCTGGTCGCGGCACCGGCCGCCGCCAAGGCGGTGCAGGTGACGGAGAAGATCGTCGAGCGCATCGTCGAGCGGCTCTACCGCGACCGCGAGAAGCTGCCGAACCGCCGCAAGGGCTACACCCAGAAGGCCGTCATCGGCGGGCATAAGGTGTATCTGCGCACCGGCGAGTTCGACGACGGGCGGCTCGGCGAGATCTTCATCGACATGCACAAGGAAGGTGCGGCCTTCCGCGCCATGATGAACAACTTCGCCATCGCCATCTCGCTCGGCCTGCAATACGGCGTGCCGCTGGAGGAATATGTCGAGGCCTTCACCTTCACCAAGTTCGAGCCGGCCGGCATGGTCATCGGCAACGACGCGATCAAGAACGCCACGTCGATCCTCGACTACGTGTTCCGCGAACTGGCCGTTTCCTACCTCAGCCGCAACGACCTCGCCCATGTCGACCAGTCGGACCTCGACAAGACGGCACTTGGCCGCGGCATTTCGGAAGGCAAGGCGACGCCGTTCTCGCGCGGCCTCTATCGCGGCGCCTCGCCGGTGAAGCTGGTGTCGGGCGCGGCCGGCGAGCCGAAAGGCTTCGGCGGGGGTTCGAGTCCCTCCGGGACCACCACCCCTGCCCGCGCAGCGCCCACGGCGGCGTTTTCCGGCTCCAACGTGCTGGCGCTGAAGCCGGCGGCGGAAGACGCACTCGCCTTCAAGCGCGACTATGAGGAGCGGGCGAAGGAACTGGCCGAGGAGATCGAGGAGGACAGCCCGCCGGACCTGTTCGAAAGCAACGAGCCGTCCGCCACCACGGCGCTGTTCACCGACAAGGCCGAAGCCGACGCCGCCGCCGCCAAGACGCTCGCCGCCACCCGCCGGCAGCAGTCGCTGATGCAAGGCTACACCGGCAACGAATGCTCCGAGTGCCATAATTTCACGATGGTGCGGAACGGGACGTGCGAGAAGTGTGATACGTGCGGAAGTACCTCGGGCTGCTCATAGTATGCCGACCGCTGGTGCAACACCCAAAGTTTTGTACCTACAAGCCAATGTTTTGTACTTGGAGCGGCTAGGCGGCCGCTCCCGAGAAGGTAAGAAGGTAAGAAGAAACAGGTTGTGAGAGAAATGCAGCGCTTGCGGCGCAACGAGAGCAACGCATCACGCGACGCGCCGCTCGCCTCTCCTGACGCGTCACTGAATCTCGCTCAGCGTCAAGATAGATTGCTCATTCGACATACGAAGTTTGCTCACATCTAGTTCGAGGAGCCCGGGCCAATGAATCTGGCCCGGGCTTTCTTATTCGGAAGCAGCTTATTCACAGGCTCTTGGAACAGCGATATAGGCTGGTGACGCCGGGACGGTAACCGGCTACGGATGCTGGCCGGCAGCGGCACAGGGTCGTTGTTTCCAGACGAGACGACAATGACCAGAAGTGCCGGGCGGGCATCGTTTCCCCGCATGATCGATCGATTCCTCCGCCAGCGAGTCGCCGAGGTTTTTCCTCCGCGGGAACTCGAACGGCTTAGTGTCTATCTTCATTCGTTGATCTCCAACCGCCAGCTGCCTCCAAGACACGGCGGCCGGCCGGATTGGCCGGAGATCGCAAAGGAATGCGGCGTCGCCGTCGAGGCCCTCGAACGTGCGAGCAGCATTCTCGGTCCAGCAATCGATGCCATAGTCCGCTTCGTCGGCTCCAGGTCAGCGAAACGCAAGGAAATCCGGAAGCGAGGTGCCGACCGCAACCTCAGGGTCAGGCCGACTTCGCGACGGCATCGTTCGGCTTTCAGGGAAACCGAGTCCAAACCGCCGCTTGCCCCCGAGGCTCCTCGAAAACACGTACCCAAACAGACTGTTCCTGCCGCCGACCCTGCCAGCGAAGCGCCTCGCCGCAAGCGGGGCATGAAACCCAAACCGATCGCTGAGTTCCCGGACCCTCTGTGGACCATGTGGGAGGAACCGGACACTTTCACGGACGCGCTGAAGCTTCACATAGAGCGCCACGGCGACAGCTGCTGGCAGCTGTATCGGGCGATCGTCCGATCCGAGGAGAACTTCGACCGCAAGACCTTGCTCACCTGGCTCAAGGGAACAAAGGCCCCGCGCTCGGTCGCAAGCTTCGAGATTCTGGGCCGGATAGAAAGACGCTATCGTTTGCCCGAAGGCTACTTCAAAGCGAAGCTGGCTCACCCGGCCCGCGCCGCTACCGGACACCGACCGACGGACATCACGCCTTCGCAGCGCCGCCGCCTTGCTTGGCATCTGCCTGACGATTTCGACCGACGTCCTCCCGAGGAACGCGAAGAAATCCTGGAATGGGTCCAGCGCGTCATCGTATCCGGTGGCACGGATTACCGCCGTTTTCAGGCGCTGGCCCTTCGAAATCGATACGCCGTCCGCTTCCCCGGGATTCTAGACAGATCGAATTTCCCGGGAACTGCATCACGCCCACCCGATGTCGTTGACATCGATGACGACGACTTCGCCGGCGCAACCAATACCGTCATCGACGCTCCAGAGCGGCTGTGGGGAGAGATGGCCCAGCTTCTCGACTTCAAGACGACGACGCTGACCGCATTCGGATACCAGCGCGTCGGTGTCTGGGGAGAAGAGACAGCCGCCCAGAAAGTCGAACATTTCGGGCTCCTGTTCGGTGCGCTGGCGGCCCCGCCGAAAAGCGCTGTCGGTGGCCCCGGGATCCCGGCGGCATCGCTCACCTTCGCGATGCTGGTGTTTCCATCAGTCTGGGATTGGTATCTGCGATGGCGCGAGCGGCGTCGCGGCTTCTATACAGCCTGGGAAGTCGATATGCTGCGGATCGCGTTGGCATTGACCCGCGTCGAGACGGGCTGGCTCAGGCAGCATCCTGAGCTTGCCGAGCACCTTATCGCTGTTCCCGGCCTTGTTTCGGAAGACCAGATCGCCGCGGCTCGCGAGAACTGGAACGACGCCTGCGACATCTGTCATAAGCATTGCACCGGGCGTGTGAAGGAAATCCAGCGGGTGGCGAAGGTGCACCGCGACCCGTTCGAACCGATCATGCCCATCCTCGAGGCAGACAGCCCGGTCGGCGAATACCGGAAGATCGCCGACGAAATCATCCGCATGCTTCCGGACGAACGACGCTATCCCTCGGCTGCCGCCGAGGCCGTGCGCTCGTTCCTCCTTATCCGGTTCGGCCTCCACACCGGATTGCGGCAGAAGAACCTTCGGCAATTACTCATTTGTCCGCGCGGGAAGCTGCCGATGTCCGAACGGCAACTGGCGGACCTGAAAGTCGGCGAGTTACGCTGGAGCGAACGGGATCGCGGCTGGGAGGTGCTCATACCATCGGTCGCCTTCAAGAACGCGAACTCTTCCTATTTCGGCGACAAGCCCTTCCGGTTGGTGCTGCCGGACATCGGCGACCTCTACCGATATATCGACGCCTACGTCGAACGTCACCGCTCTCGCCTTCTCAAAGGCGCCTCCGACCCGGGAACCTTCTTCGTCAAGACCGTAAAAGTTACCAGCACATCGGCGGCCTATGACCAGAATACGTTCTTCGAGGCTTGGCGACTGATCATCCAGCGCTACGGCATCTACAATCCCTACACCGGGCGCGGAGTCATTGAGGGCCTTCTGCCGCATGGACCGCACAACATTCGCGACGTGCTGGCCACTCACATCCTGAAGAAGACCGGCTCCTACGAGCAGGCGAGTTATGCGATCCAGGACACACCCGAAATGGTCGCCAAGCACTATGGTCGGTTCCTGCCACAGGACAAGGCGGCGCTTGCTGCGCGGATTCTGAACCAGGTCTGGGAGGCGGCTTAGCCATGATCAGATTCGTGTTCCGGTACCACAAGTAAGATGTGTGCAGTTAATGGTCTTGATTGGGGCCGGAAGCGGAACGACGCTTTTGGGAGCGACTTGGGATAAAGCCGCCAGCGTCGGGCATCAGTCGCGCGATACGGATAGGCCCGACAGCAGTGGATCGTAAGCGGCGAGCCTGCGGGATACGAACTCGGTGAAGAGCCGCACGCGCTTCGTCTTGCGTGTTTCCCCCTGCGTGAGCAGCCAGAGCGTCCCATGCATGGGTACGTTGATGCCCGGCACCCTCACCAGCAGGGGGTCGGCATCTCCGACGAAGCACGGCAGTTTCGTCATCCCGATCCCTTGCTGCACTGCAGCGATCTGAGCCTCGGCGTCCGGGGTCCTGAACGGAACTCCCGTGGCGTGAACCTCTCCCTCGCGCGCCCAGTCCGGAATTCCATGATCGTCTATGACGATCCACCGGATGGGATCAGGCTCGCCCGCGCGCCACGCGGCCAGTCGATTGCGAGACATGTAGACGCCGCTGAACAGCTCCGGTCCCTTCAGGCCGTGAAGATTGAGCGGCAGGGTCTTGCGGTCGGCGACAATGCGGATCGCGACGTCGGCCTCCCGGTTGGTCAGGTTAGCCACCTCGCCGGATGACAGGATTTCCATCTCGATGTCCGGATGCAGACGTGCGAAGTCAGCGAGATCGGGCATGAGCAGGTGTGTGGCGAGAAACGGCGGAAGCGTCACCCGCAAAAGCCCGCGTGCACTCTGGTCGCGGCCGAAGACGCGCGTCTCCAGCAAATGTGATGACGCTTCCATCTGCTCCGCGAACTCGAGGACCTCCTCGCCCGCAGAAGTCAGGCGGTAGCCCGATGGCAGCTTTTCGAACATCTGCGCTCCCAGCCGTTGCTCGAGCTGGGCGATGCGTCGCAGCACGGTAGAGTGATTCACTCCGAGACGTTCGGCGGCAGCCCGGACCGACCCCCCACGCGCGGCGGCAAGAAAGTAGCGAACGTCGTCCCAGTCGATCATGGTGCAATCCCGCACCGCTGGGTGCGCCCTTCAAAGCCTGCATCTAACACGCCGAATGGCAACAAGGGCGGCCATTATAGCATATGTCGACGAGCGCGGCCCGATTCCGGGCGATGGATAGCGATCGTCACGGCTGGCGACAGTCGCCCGGCCGGATCGATTTCGCACCACCGATATGCGCGCTTCCGCACTCAACAACGGACGCCGGCGGACCCATTTCGAGGTTCTCGGGGACGGATGCTGTCCCGACACCACGAAAGGGAAAGTCATGGGAAAGCTTGAGGGTAAGGTTGCCGTCATCACGGGCGGCGCTACCGGCATCGGCCTCGCCGCGGCGAAGCGCTTCGTCGAGGAGGGTGCCTTCGTCTTCATCTTCGGTCGCCGGCAGAAAGCGCTCGACGCCGCCCTGGCCGAGCTCGGGCCCAATGCCCGTGCGGTGAAGGGCTCGGTCTCGGATATGGCCGACCTGGACCGGCTCTACGCAACGGTGAAGGCCGAACGCGGAACCCTCGACATAGTCTTCGCCAATGCCGGGGCGGGAAGCCTGCTTCCTCTCGGCGAGATCACCGCCGAGCACATTGACGAAACCTTCGACACCAATGTGAAGGGTACGATCTTCACGGTCCAGAAGGCGCTACCGCTGATGGGCCAGGGTGGTTCAATCATCCTGACCGGGTCGAGCGCCGGCACCACCGGTGCCCCGGCGTTCAGCGCCTACAGCGCGAGCAAGGCGGCCGTGCGCAACTTGGCGCGGACCTGGGCGGAGGACATGAAGGGCACCGGCATCCGTGTGAACGTGCTGTCGCCCGGGCCGACGGCGACTGAACTCGCGAAGGAAGCAATAGGCGAGGAGGGGTTGAAGGCCTTCGCCTCGATGAACCCGCTCCAGCGCATGGCCGATCCGGCGGAGATCGCAGCGGCGGCCGCCTTTCTCGCATCGTCGGACAGCAGCTTCATGACCGCCAGCGAACTCGCTGTCGACGGCGGACTGGCGCAAATCTGACGGGCCACTCCGGGAAAGCTCCAGTCAACCATTTGGAGTCCGTAGGGCTCCGTAACCGAGGAAAATAACATGAGCTACGCAATCATCGGCTTCGGCAATATCGGTCAGGCTCTGGCCAGGGCGTTTGCCCGCAACGGGATCGAAGTATCCGTTGCAACGACACGCGACCCCGAAAGCTTTGCATCCACCGCAAACGCGATCGGTCTCACGATCATTCCCAAAAAATTGGCGGACGCCATCAAGGCGGACATCATCTTTTTGGCCGTCCGTTTCGAACAGCATCCGCATGTGGCGAAGGCACTTCCTAACTGGCAGGGCAAGACCATCGTCGATGTGACCAATGCCTACGGCGTGCCCCCTGAGGAACTGAACGGACAGCCTTCTTCAAAGGCCGTTGCGCAGGCCTTCTCTGGTGCAAGACTGGTCAAGGGTTTCAACCATTTGGCGGCTGCGGACCTTGGTCAGGACCCGGCCGTACCTGGTGGCAGGAGAGTCGTGTTCCTGGCGAGCGATGATGATGCCGCGGCAGTGGAGATTTCAGGGCTTGCGGAAAATCTCGGTTTCGCACCGATCAAACTCGGCAGGCTTTCAGAAGGTGGGCTGCTGGTCCAGGCACGCGGAAATAGATGGGGTCAATTGATCTTCAAGGACCTGGTCAAGTTCGACGGCTGAGCACGTCCCGGACCACCACTTCTCGCGTCGTCCACAGGAGCAGTTTCATGCGCGTTTTCGTCACTGGGGGGACCGGCCATTCCGGTCCGTACATCATTTCCGACCTCGTCGCCGCCGGCCACGAGGTCGCCGCTCTGGCTCGTTCGGACGAGTCCGCGGCCAGGGTGACCACGCTTGGCGCGAAGGCTCGGCGCGGCAGCTTGGAAGATCTCGATGGGCTCAAGGCGGCGGCTGCGGACTCCGACGGGGTCATCCACGTCGCGCACAGGCAGGATCTGCTTGCGTCCAGCGGTATCGACGCCGTGGCTGCGGCGGAGGTCCAGATCATGCTCGCGTACGGCGAGGCACTGGCGGGGACCGGAAAGCCGCTTGTCGTCTCGGGAAGCATTGGCTCGCCCGGATGGGAAGGCCTGGGCCGGCCAGCCACCGAGGACGACCCGACCCTTCCCGGCGGCGATGGGTACAAAGGGACCTTGCGGGCACGCAACATCGTGGAAACCACCGCGGTCGGCCTTGCGGAACGGGGCGTGCGGTCTTCGATCGTGCGGATTCCTCCCGTCATGCACAGCGCGACCGACAATGCCGGCTTCCTCCCGCTGCTGATCGGGCTTGCGAACGAGAAGGGCGTCGTCGGCTACCCCGGAGACGGCGCAAACCGGTGGTCAGCCGTGCACGCTCGCGATCTCGCCGCCTTGTTCCGCTTGACGCTGGAGAAGGCCCCAGCCGGCAAATATTGGCACGCGGTCGGCGATGAGGGCATCTCACTCCGCGAGATCGCCGAAGCCATTAGCAGCCGTCTGGGCCTGCCCGCCGTGCCCATTCCCGCAGACGTCCTGATGCTGCCGGCGCACTTCGGGTTCCTCGCGAATTTGGTGACGCTGGACGTTCCCGCGTCCAACCTCAACACCCGCCAGACCCTCGGCTGGGAACCCGCTCAGCCCGGCCTTCTCGCCGATCTGGACAACGGCCACTACTTTCCAGCCGGCTGACCCCGCAGAGCCCGCGAACAGCATTCCACTACTTCTCCAGGAGACCGAACATGAGCACTATCAGCGTCATCGGTGCAGGAACTATGGCCACGGCGATCGCCGGCCGCATCGCCAAGGCCGGGCATACCGTTGAGGTGATCACTCGCGACCCCGCCAAGGCGCGGGCGCTGGCCGACCAACTTGCAGCCGGGGCGACCACAGGGACCTACGGCGTCGTGCCAGCGGGTGATATCGTCATCCTGGCCGTGCCATACAGCAGCGCGGCGGCGGTGGTAACCGACTTTGGGGAAGCGCTCGACGGCAAGGTGATCATCGACATTACCAACCCGGTTGCCCCCGACCTCTCGGGCCTCGTCACTCCCCATGGCAGTTCTGGCGCGCAGGAGACCGCCAAGGGCCTCCCCGCCGGCGCTCATGTCGTGAAGGCGTTCAACACGATCTTCGGTCACGTACTTGCAAAGGGCGGACACCTCGACGCGTTCATCGCAGCCGACGATGCGGAGGCGAAGGCGCGCGTCTCGGCTTTCCTCGAAAGTCTCGGGCTGCATCCGCTCGATGTCGGCGGCCTGCACATGGCCCAGACACTCGAGGCGCTCGGACTGATGATGGTCGGCCTGGCCAAGAATGGCGCCGGCACCTGGGACTTCACCTTGAACCTCGATATCGGCTGAATCGGCGAAACGACATTGGCGGCACTACCGCTCAGGGGCCGGGAGCGGTCAGTCAAGTTTTGGCATCCAAGCTGGAGTTGCAGACGTTCGCGTCAGCCGCTGCAAGGTCGCCCTAGAAGTGACGCGGAAAGTGGCCCGTCAATCAGGCTGGGAAGTCAGTACAGCCGCTCTTGTCGCAGCGCTTTTCCAGTGCTGTTCTGCTCTTCGCCATCGTCGGGTCGATTGAGTGTGACCGTACAGCGGATGAGGAAATTCCAGTCGGGTCCGTGCTCGATGATGAGATGGAGATCCGAAATCTCCTCGAAATAGTGCTCAACACTCTTCGGCCCGTCATCGGTGCGATAGTCGATGACGGCCTTCCAGCGTTTTTCGCCATGAAGGGTGACAACGTTGTTCATCTACGCTCCGTGGCGGCACGGCACTCGATCTGAGGCCGAGAAGGTCTATTGCCGAGGTCAATACAGGCGCAGCGTGGAGTCGATCCTGATCCCGGCGCCCGTCACTGCGGCGATGAAGGCGGAACTGACCTGCTCCGGTGTGGCGGTCCCCAGTTTGACGCTCGAGCAGCAGTTCATGGCGTCGGACCACGCCGGGCTGTCATGCTCTCCCCAATGGGCGAACAGGAAATCAGCCGCCTGGGACACCGACGAGATCAGGCTAAAGCCTGCTCGGTCGTCGTAGATCACCAAAGGCACCCTGAAGTTCTGGCTGTTCATGGTAGACCTATCGGAATTTCCGACATACGCGTTCCGCGCTCGCGTGAGGATCGGACGCCTCAGTGCATCCAGTGTCTGCGCTTCGTTTCGGTCGCTCTGCGCGACGAGCCGTCGGTATCGTTCCGCCTGCGACGCCGCGCTTCGTCAGCCCGCGCTTCCAGCATGGTGGGTTTGAAGCGTTTCGCCACGACAGGCGGTTTTCCCAGCAGCATGTCGCAGAATTTTGTCATGGCGTGCCGATAAGCGAAATAGGTCGAAGGCATAGTCATCATCCTTCCCTGTTGGAATTCGGCGATCGTCTTTTGTCCCGTTGCTGTGATCGTACCGTGCAATCCGGCTAGGTGTGTTTGCGCCTGTTTATCCGCCTCTGAGTGGGCGGTGTGTTCGTGTTTGTCGCTTCGCTGGCCAGCCTGGCCAGCCTCAACCGCTCGGTCTTCTGTTCCCGCACGGCCGCTTCGCCGTCGATGATCTGGCGGGCAGCCCTGGTGGTGGCGTCCTGCTTCGTTTCGATGGCGGTCGGCTTCGGCTTGAATATCCCCTGCGGCATTTCGGGGTGTCGCATGTGCGGGTCTCCGATCATGAAAAGAAAAAAGGCCGGGGCTTGCCCGACCTCTCTCACCTGCGCTCTGCAGCCAGTGCCAGTACATCCGTGGTCAAAGGCCAGCGCAATCGTTATGCTGCCTGCAGGTTCTCGGCCGCGCTCTTGCCGTTGCGGTCGTCCTTCACGACGTCGAAGCTGAGCTTCTGGCCCTCGGCGAGCGAGCGCATGCCGGCGCGCTCGACGGCGGAGATGTGGACGAACACGTCCGGCTGGCCATTGCCGAGTTCGATGAAGCCGAAGCCCTTGGCCGAATTGAAGAACTTCACGGTTCCAGTATTCATGACGATTTCCTTTCAATCATCCATAGAAAATTGCTTGCCGCGCAAGATGCGTGACAAACGGTTCAGATCGATTTTGATAGGAGAAGATCGCCGAAGACGCAGCTCGCGTCAGAAACAAAGTTCGACAGCCAAGATCGATATTTAGAACATAGACCTATTCGGTGTTCGAAACAAGGCAAGGGTCTGGAATAAAACTTGCTGCCTCAGCACTGATCATCTCGGCGGAATAGGAATTTCTACGCCTTCGCAGGCCCTCACGCTCCCCGCCGTCCGTTTCTTGCGGCCTCCGGCTTGATCCTTATCCGCAGCATCCCTCCTTCAGGATGGTCGATCTCGAAGGCGTTGGTCTTGCGTACGAGATCGCTCAGCTTGCGAAAGCCGAAGGTGCGGGGATCGAAGTCGGAGGCCAGATTGGCAAGCTGAGTGCCAACCGCACCGAGCGGAACCCAGCCGTCCTCGCTTTCCATCTGAGCGATGACTTTCCGGATGATCGGCACGGCGGCGGAGGGTGACTGCAACGGCTTTGCGCTCGGTGCAGCCTCCGGCTCGTTTGCCGGCGCGGATGCAAGAAGGTTCTCGGTATAGACGAACCTGCGACAGGCCTGCCGAAAACTCTCAGGCGTCTTCTGCTCGCCGAAGCCGAACACGTCGATGCCCTGCTCGCGGATGCGGGCGGCCAGCCGGGTGAAATCGCTGTCGGAGGAAACCAGGCAGAAGCCGTCGAAACGACCACTGTGAAGAAGATCCATCGCGTCGATGACCAGAGTGATGTCGGACGCGTTCTTGCCTGTCGTATAGGCGAATTGCTGCTGCGGAATGATCGCGTGCCTCGATAGCACGTCGGCCCAGGCCTTCGAGCGTGAGCTGGAAAAATCGCCGTAAATGCGACGGACGCTGGCCTCGCCGATCTTGGCGATCTCTTCGAACAGGCCGTCGGCGATCTTGGCCGAGGCATTGTCGGCATCGATGAGAACGGCAAGGCGCGGCGAGCGGGGTTCGGATAGCATCGCAGCTCCTTAGGCCAGTCTCTGTTCGAATTCGGTCACCTGCGTCTTTTGTCGTAATCCCGTCGCAACGACGGAGACCCTGAACCTTCCTTCCAGAGCCGCGTCGAATATGGCGCCCACGATGATGTCGGCGTCGGCATCGACCTCCTCGCGGACGCGGGTCGCGGCCTCGTCGACCTCGAACAGCGTCATGTCCGGCCCACCCGAGATCGAGACGAGCACACCTCTCGCCCCACCCATCGACGCCTCGTCGAGAAGCGGGTTTGCGATCGCCGCTTCGGCCGCCGCCTTTGCCCGGCCGTCGCCCGAGGCCTCGCCCGTCCCCATCATCGCCCGGCCCATGTCGCGCATCACTGCGCGCACGTCGGCGAAGTCGAGATTGATCAATCCCTCCTTCACGATGAGATCGGTGATGCAGGCAACGCCCGCGTAGAGGACACGATCGGCCATGGCGAAGGCATCCGCGAAGGTCGTCCTGGCGTCGGCGACCCTGAAGAGGTTCTGGTTTGGGATGACGATCACCGTATCCGCGCATTGGCGAAGCCGCTCGATGCCATCCTCGGCCGACTGCATGCGCCGCTTGCCCTCGAAGACGAACGGCTTGGTGACTACGGCGACCGTGAGAATGCCAGCTTGGCGCGCGGCCTGCGCGATAACGGGAGCGGCGCCTGTTCCGGTTCCGCCGCCCATGCCGGCCGTCACGAAACACATATGCGTTCCCGCAAGGTGGTCCATGATCTCGTCGATCGACTCCTGCGCGGCCGCATCGCCAACATCCGGCATGGAGCCGGCTCCCAACCCTTCCGTGACGCTGGCGCCCAGTTGGATCAGTTTCGATGCCTTGGACATGGCAAGCGCCTGCGCATCGGTGTTGGCGACAAGGAATTCCGCGCCCTGCAATCCGGCGGCGATCATGTTGTTGACGGCATTGCCGCCGCCGCCGCCCACCCCGATCACGGTGATCTTAGGCTTCATCTCGGTGATTGCCGATCTGGCGTTCATTGCCGTCTTCCTCTCAGAGGCTCGCTTGCCGGTCCGGGACCGGCGCCACGCGCTGCGAATCAGGACAACACCCGCCGAAAGCAGGGAACCAGACCGAGGCCTCGCCCGCAAGCGGCGGCTCTGCCCTCCGAGTGGTCTCAATGTCGAAGTGTCTATACTTGAAGTCTTCCTTGGCTGCTGAGCTGCGAATTCTCTTCAAGAGAAAAACAAAAACGGAAACGCCTTGTTTGCAACTCAATTAAGGCGCATAGATAGACCTCGTTGATTTGGCCGATTTGGCTTGCGCGGTGTCAGAGACCCGCCAGTTTATTCCGAATTTTCGATAGCGATATGGTTGTGCCGACCGGGCGCAGTCGGCCGCGTCTGCTCGAAGCCTGGAAACGAACGCCGCGCTGACAGCGTATGGACCTGACAGGCGGACTGCGTCTGCGGGTCGGGCAGCAGCGTCTCCGAAAGGGTGGCAGCTATGGACAACCGCACCACGCAGAAGGTCGTTCGCTTCCTGTCGGCGTTTTCGCTGCCGGGGTTTGATACGCCGCAGCCGCCAGGCGACTATCTCATCGAACTCGACGAAGAGCCTATCGAGAGCGGTTCAAGTCTCGCCTGGAGGCGTGTCGCTACCTTCATTCACCTACCGGCCGTCTCGGTAAAGACAACCACGCAGCAGATGGTGCCGGTCGATCCGGCTTTCCTCGAAGCCGCGCTGGAACCGGACCGAAAACAATCATGACTACGACAAGTTTCATGCGCCGTAATTCCCGCCCACTCCGCCGCGAGGCTGCAACCCACCTTTATGCCGTGGGTCAGACCGTGCGACTGAAGGGTAGCTTCGGCACATTCCCGAAGACCGCGGAAATCTACCACATCACCGGCACGCTCCCTGCGAGGGGTGATTCACCTCAATACCGCATCCGCAACGATGCAGAGCGCTATGAGCGGGTGACCACGCAGGACAGCCTCGAACCGGTACGGGAATCGCCGGATAGCGAAAAAACAACCCTGCTCGAAAGGACGTTCGGCCATGGCCAAGGGGCAAAAACGCAGCAATCGCGAGATCCGGAAACCGAAACAGGCAAAGACTGATAACCCTTTGGGCAGCCAGCTCAGGCCCGCCGCCAACACGTCGAACGGCAAAGTCAGGAACTGATGAGCCGTGGGGATCGAGTCCCGGCCTTTTTTTGCCGGTCCGCGCCGATGACAGTCTGCAGAAAAAGGACGCCACCATGAATGCTCACGAAATCGGACAGCACGCCCCGGCAGATACCAGGCGGGAAAGCAGGAGCGAAGCGACCTGTCATGACTCCATCGACTACCAGTATGGTCGTCGGGTCGAACGGGACGGTTCCTGGAGCATCTATCACGTCTTCACGGGAATTCCGGCGAAAATCCAGGGCCTTGCCATGACCGGCATGAGCCTTGGTCGGGCCACCGAAGGCATGCTTTACCTCAATCGTCGCAACGAGGCCCGTCGGCGTGAGCATGGTAGGTCGCTGGCCCGCCGGTTGCCCGGCCAGGAGGGCTCGGCTTGTCAACCGTGACGCTCGACTTTCCCAATTCCAGCCGCAGTTTCGACGAAGTACGCAATGCGGTCCGCTTTATCGGCCACGACGGCATGTTCGAAGTCCGATTCTTTATCGAAGCCGATGCGCTGGCAGGAACCGGCGCCAGGACGGGCAGGACAGAGGTAACGGAGGCGGCCTGTCTTGCCGCGTTCGATCGGGCGCGCTCCTCGATTTACGAGGTTGCCCGCAAGCTCTATTCGCGCGGCCGGCAGACTAACTACGTCATAACGGTCGGCGACTTGCCTTGATGTACCGTCCTCCGGCGAAGGCCGTGGCTCGCAGCTCACGTCCATCTGCCTAGCATCTCGATCTCGGTGGACAGCAACCGGGTATTGGGGGCCCGGATTGCGATCGCAGCCTCCCGGGAGAAGCCGGTATCTTTTGACAGCCTAGCGCTGTTCGTGCGACCTGAAGTTCCTGCTCTCGATGTCGATGATGTCGCCGCAATTCTGGCATTCCAGCTGCGTGTGCGTACGAATCCAGCCGACGCGCGTCTTTGCCTGATGATGGCAGCGAGGGCATTCCACATCGATTTCGAAGTCGTCCGTCTCGCGCTTCGTCATTGCAACTCCGAGGCCATTCTACGCTGCTTCAGCCTTCGTCGGCAGCGGGCTCCCGCGCTTCGTCCTGTGCCATGGACGAGGGCTTGTCTTTTGCTGCTTTCGCGGCAAGCTTCGCTTCTTTCTTGGCCGCCTTGGCCTTGTCTCGTTGACTACGCTCGTATCGATAATTCGGCTTCATCGCCATTCGAGCCCTCCGTTTGGATAGATGGTATGCTTCATCAGGCGAATGTCCGCAGAAATTGAAACGGCGGGTTCCGATCCCGCCAGCGCATGCAACTCAGCCTGCGGTTGTGAGCGGCCGTCGTCAGTAAATTTTGACCGTGCGATCGTAACTGATCCCAGCACCCTTCAGTGCGGCGAGGAATGCGACACTCGCATCATCGGCAGCACCTTCTTCGGCGCAGCACTTCATCGCGTCGGTCCAGGCCAAGCTGTCGTTTCCAGGCCAATGGTCAAACAGAAAATCCGAGGCCTGTTGCATGGTTTCGATGAGAGTGAAGCCCGTCGGACCGGCGATATAGACAACCACGGGGGCCTGGAACTTTTTACGGTTCATCGCGCACCCTATGCTCGATTGCACAGAAAGGCGAGCTCGGCTCTTGCAATCCTCACCGGGCGGTCGAGCGCCATTGTCACTACGACCGTCATCGAGGCACATTGCATCTGACAATTTCGGGGCCGTCAGCGGAACGACCGCTTACAGCGCCAATCAAACGATAGCTGCCGTTTCACTGAACAGCTCATTTGCTATTACAAGGAGAAAATTCCATTAAGGGAATATCGGGGCAACCTGATTCGGAAACGATGGTAGGAACGATGCCGCGTAGAACTGAAATCTGAAGGCCTGGTGGAAATTTCACCTTCAGTTTTTTCGGCGATCGATGTTTCTCGCTTCGTTGTTCTGGTCGATGACGTTGAAAAGATCGCGTTGCGACGTTTATGTGACACCCACAGAAAGAGACCGACCCGATCGCATGAAGAGCTTGCTGAACATCAG
This sequence comes from Ollibium composti, assembly GCF_004801285.1. GTDB lineage: Bacteria > Pseudomonadota > Alphaproteobacteria > Rhizobiales > Rhizobiaceae > Mesorhizobium > Mesorhizobium composti. The sequence goes on along the minus strand of NZ_SSNY01000003.1, from coordinate 84,228 downwards.
GAGCGGTCAGCACTTGCAGCCTATCGTGCGGCGTTAGCTCTCAGTGTCCCTCTGTTCGTTGTCCCCTTGAACGAACATCCGGATATCGCAATGTTTCTCGATTGGTAGTTTGGTCCGCCAACGGAGGTGGCGTTGCTATTTGGGCATCGCGGCCATGCCGCCATGCCTTTCGGTGTACAGTGGACTAAGACCGCCAGTTTGTTCAAGCCAACGCCGATAGCCGGAAATTTCGGGTCCGCCCAAGTTGATCGAGAACTCTACCCCAAATATCGCTAGGACGAAAAACCATTCGCTTTGATCGGTTACAAGAAAATCGAACTCGTGAACGATCTGTTCTGCATTACCCTCGGGCCCGAAAGTCTTTCCATTTTGATGATAAATGGTCCTGACGTGGACGGGCCAAGGGCTGACATAACCCTTCCTGGCATGATCGCGCAGGACATCGAATTGCACCTCGTCACAAATGTAGGCGATACCTTCTGGGTACTCGACAAGGCGCAAGGCCATCGCTTCCAGCGCGATCTTCGCCAAGAATCGCGAGACAACTGGCGTGTCGGGGAGATCTCCGGCCAGCGGAAACAGTATCGTACCCTCCTTAGCCTGGAGAATCCTAGCGAGGTCCGATTCGGACACTTGGACCGACGTAAAATCATACTTTGGATATCGCGTAAGCAGCGCCGGTATGTCCGGTGTTATCAATCCGCTTATCGACGGGAGATTGCCGCGCTTGCTTTGAAGGTCCTGCTGGAAACGCAATTGCCGAACGACTGGCATATCCAGGAACGGTTTTTCGACCTTTCTGGAAAAGTAGTTGTTGCAAGCGTCGCATACGATGCCTCTCGGTAAAACGTGCCGCTTGTTTCCCAATGATTCAGGAATGACATGCTCAACGCTTCTCGAAGAAGAGGATGGGTTCTTGCAAAAAATGCATCGCATGTGTTTTGACATATTCTGAACTCGGCAACTAGTTCTTGTAATCCGAGTGGCCGAGCCAAGGCGCTACGCTAAATTCCAGATCACTCACGGTAGGTCCGCTTCTGCGGCAAAGGCAAACTTTGGCTGAATGTCCACGATGAGACCGCATTCTTGCCACCTCATTCACAACCGCAGCGTCCGAAACGGGCCAACGTTCTAGGAAAACAGCGCTTACATTGCATCAACGCTTTTCGGTCATTGAGCATGCGCGCCATCGGCGATGATAATTCCGATCCGTTCGACATCCTCTTTTACGGTTCCAGAGCGGACGTGGCCGAGCGACATGGCGCACGATTGAGTGATGAACCGCAGGTCGGCTTCCTCATCCCGGGACAACATTGTGATGTCGGCATTGAGAACTGCCGCCGACAGCAGTTGCTTGCAATAGATCGCAAAGTGGCAAGACGCCGAGTCGACGTCGGAATGAACGATCAAGAGGTCTACGTCGTACGCCGACGTCTTCCCATGAAAGCGTGATCCGAAGCCGTAGATTTGAACGCTCTCCGTCATCCGCGCCGCGCGGCCTTCTCGCGCTCGCGTTCCGCCGGGGTCTGATAGTTCCAGAAGTCCTCTTGTCCCAGAGCCCCCATGAACTCGGCGATGGTGAACAGACCAACTTGCGCAGCGCGGCAATGCTCCCGCGCATCCTTGGTGTAGCCGCACCAATTGGAATTAATGATCACGACGTCCACATGACCGAGCTGGTTTTGCACGTCGATGAACTGGGCGACACCGAAAGAGTAGCATTCGCAGATGAAAACACGAAGGACTTGCCCGGTATCCCGCGTTAGCTCGTAAACCCCGGATTCTGCGGAGGCAAGATTCGCGACCCTGCCATGGCCCTTCATCCGTTCTTCGAAAAAGCGAAAATGGCCATAATGGCTTGGCCAAGGGAAAACGTCGCTACGAGCCGCCATTTGCTGCCCTCCTTATCCGATCGGCGAACTCCGCGGGAAATCGCAGAACGCCAGCATATGATATTTCGTCGTTGACCCACCTCTCGTAGCTACGCGAATGGAGTAGAAACGCCGAGACGTCCTTCTGGTCGTGAGGGTCGAGTACACCTCTGTGTCGTTCGAGCAGACCAGTAATCTTCCGGTTGTTTGGCACGATGGTGGACAGACGCTCGGAGACCCAGATGGAGAAGACTTCATCGTTGTGAGGCTCGCTCAAGGCGAGCTCCGACATGGGGCCATAGGCTTGCCAAGCTTGGTGGTTCTCCTCAAGGAGGACCAAGATCGACTTGGCAAGCGCTTGCCTCTCCGTTGCCTCGTCTGTGTCGGTACGCTGATCCACCCAGTTTTCGTGCTTGGTCTTCATCTCGTGCAATATTTCGACGGTGAAGATCTCTTCATTCTGCTTCTTGTCGATTTCGGTGTGGTGGTTGGGGCAAAGTAGGATGAGGTTAGTGTAGTCGTCGCGCTCTGCAGTAATCTGGGAGCTATCATGCCGGTTCGCGCTAGGTTTGTCCCCACGAATGTGGGCCATCTCACCGATTGTGTAAGGCGCACGGCCTTCGGCTTCCCTCTGAGAGAGGCGGACGCGGCAACCATCGAATGAGCAGCGGCCTGCTGCGTTCGACCACAGAAGCTTGATGGATTTCTCCGTTATTGCCATTGGCGAAATATGTCCCCGACGTCTCACACTCGAGAACAACCGCTCTCGAAACAAGTTGCGCAATAGTTTTGAGCTTCAACCAACTATGTCAATACCCGTCGATTCAGGCCCAGCCAGTCCTGCAAAAGGCCGCAAGCGACACGGCGCTTTTGGCGCATCACCAATAGCTGTATGGTCGACATGGAGGCGCGTCTTGCCGTCCGACGGTTCGGAGCCGATGGTGGATCACCACCCTCCGGGAGCCGACCGTCAAAGGCGGTCATTCCGAATTCTTGAGCGATACGCCGCCTGCTGACTAAGGCGGACGTTGGTTATTCCAGTCAACGCCGCGGTGCAGTGCCATTCACGCCTTGGTCAATACTGCACATAATGCATCATCGTCAGAGCTTCGAGCATAAGTAGTGTTGCAGTCAGAATTGATTGCCTGCAGTCTGCGGCACGGTGGGAGGACAACCATGCGAATTAAGAAAATTCACGTTCAGAACTACCGCTCAATAGTCGATAGCGAAGAGTTCGAAATCGACAAGAACAAGACGATTTTGGTCGGCCCCAACGAAGCGGGCAAGACTGCGCTTTTGCAAGCGATCCAGCACTTGAATCCGCCCAGCGGCGTGAAGCCCCTCAGTGCGCTGCGAGACTATCCGCGCTCCCGCTACAGCAAGATCACAACGGGTGAGGTCGATCCCGCCGAAACAAAAGTTGTCGAAGCGGAATTCGAACTTGATGACGATGAGCGCGCCCTGCTTCCCGAGGGGATGAAAGACGCAAGCTATGTCCTTTGGCGGAATCTTGACAACTCGACCGGGCATCGCCTGGAGGGAGCGCCCGTAAGGAAGTCCTTTGCAGACATCAACAAGGATTTGCTCCGGCTCGCAGCCCACGTTGACAGTCAATTTACTGCAGCAGAGGGCAGCTCCGAGAGCAAGCCATCTGAAAAGCTGAACGTCATAACGGCTGATTGGAAAACTTGGGATCCAATACTAGGCGAAAAAGCCAAGGTGCTCCTAGCTTGGCTTGACGCGGTACTTCCTTTCGTTGACGAAGGCAATGAGAAGGAAGAGGCCCGCTACGACAGTCTCAAGGCCGCAATTGGCATCGGCGACGCGCGCAACAGTGCGGTTCAGGCGCTTCGGAAGCGCGTTCCCGTGTTCGTCCTCTTCAGCAATTATTTTCGTGTTCGCCCACTGATCCACCTAAAGCAACTGGCGGCGAGGATCGCGAACAGCACACTTGATGAAGAGCGATTTGACTACGGGAATGTCTGCCTACTGAATCTGCTTGGGTTCACTGCCGCCGAGCTATCCGAAATGGGGACGGCGCCCGATCCCGATCCCAACAATCCCGAGGCGATGGAAACCTATCGGGAGAAGCTTGATAAGCGGCAGTACCAGCTCAACGCAGCCGAAGTCAGCCTCACGCGCGAAATCAGGTCGGTTTGGAATCCCGATGAAAGCAAGGGTGAGGCGGCGAAGCTACGTCTACGCGCGGACGGTCAATACCTAAAAGTGACGGTTGAAGACGATCTCGGGGTCGAGGTCGAGCTAGACCAGCGCTCAGAGGGGTTTCAGTGGCTTGTTTCCTTCTTCGTGGTCTTTTTCGCCGAAGCAGAAGGAGATCACAAGAACGCCGTGCTCCTACTCGACGAACCAGGCATGAGTCTTCACGCCCTAAAACAGCGCGAATTCAGGAAAACGATTTCGCGGCTGGCTGCGGACAATCAGACGATCTATTCGACCCATTCGCCCTTCCTTGTCGGCCCCGATGAGCTTGATCTTGTCCGCGTGGTCGAGATGGCAAATAGGGAAACGGGGACCAAGGTCCACACATCCGTCACCGCGAATGATCCTGCGGCTCTTCTGCCATTGCAGGAGGCACTTGGTTACGACCTCGCTCAGAGCCTCTTCACGCAGAAGCAGAATCTCGTCCTCGAGGGACTTACTGATTACTGGTACGTTGATGCCGTTGCCGCGCTTCTGCGGGACTCGGGCGACGCCGACCTAAACGAGAAGATTGCCTTGGTACCTTCGAACACCGCTGGCAAGGTCGTGTATTTCGCGACGATCCTTCACGCGCAGGGCTTCAAAGTGGCGGCGCTCCTGGATTCCGACAGTGCAGGCGACCAAGCCGCGAAACAGGACACACTTGTTCACACGCTCGGCAACAAGGGCATCATGCGGACGAAGGACTTCCTAGTCAGTCCCGTCAAATCTGCGGAAGTCGAAGATATGCTCCGTGAAACACTGATTGACGTTGCCAAGTCGCACTGCGGCTGGGATGTAGCTACCGTCGCGGCGAAGCAGAAAGATCGCCCGCTTGTCGACATATTCGAAAGCGAAATTAAGGGTTTTTCGAAGTATCGTCTTGCAAAAGCTTTTGTTCGCTGGTCCCGAGATCATACGGCAAAGGACCTGGCATCGGACGAACGCGAACAATGGAAAAAACTGATCCAAGCGGTCAATTCCGCGCTTAGGTAGAGGCGGCGTCTTCGCGCTTTGAGAGGCTGGTGATTGGGGGGTAGTAGAATCTCGAAAGGGTGATTCAATTGGATTTCTACGCTAGCGTTGATGCGCTGGCGCAAGTTGGATTTGGGCTAGGTCGACGGATGAATATCCGCTCCAGACGTGGGGACGGAATGCCTTCGCCCGTGCAGAGAACGATCGCCTCCTGCTCTCCGGCCATTGTTACCGGCCGTGTCGAACGGCAGCTTCCGAGCACCGAAAAGAAGAGTCTGAACGACTGAGATGGGGGCGCAAAGCGGAAGGTGATGAACCGGATGCTTCGTCCAAGCGCTTCGCAGCGGTGCGACGACTTCACCGCCGCCATATTGCAGGTGAGTTTACCCTTGAGGATTTCAAGAGCGCGCTTGTGCTACAGCCAACGCCTCAGCCTTCGAGATCTCTGAGAGGCACCTTTTTGCCGCGCCGTTTGCCGAGATAGTTTGATCGCTGGTTGTATTCCCAGGACTGTTGCATGGTAGGGAATGGGTTGAAAGCGGCTAGTCGTGTTATGCGCTCCAGCACTTTCATGATGGGGCGCTTGGCTGCGTTACGACGGCTGGTCGGAGACAGCATCGCCTCGACGAGAATCCGCGCGAGCGCAAGCTTGTCGGGCTTGTACCCCAGCCGACTTGCGTAAAGTTTCTTGAGCGCCGCTCCGGGTACCTTGTCCTTTCGGCAGGCCGCGATATCGGCACTGCGGAACCGCGCGCCACCGCCCGAAATGGCGGTGAGAGCATAGGCAATCTCGGTATTCGAAAAATTGTCGAACTCGAAGGAAACACGCCAGAGATGGACATAATCAGGCCGTGTCGTATAGCGCCCGGGATGCAGGGTCGAGAGCGCTTCTCTGGTGCTGCGCTTGAGTTGCACGGCCGTTCCTTCGGTATCGAGGACGACGAAGGCGAAAGTTTGATGATGATGGAGATAGTCGACGAGACGTAGGATGGCACGGTAGCGGTCCTGCTTGCCGCCGGTGGCCGTATCGACACCACCGAGCACTATGATCTCGATACCGTGCACGCCTGCGTTCGCACCGAAGTAGCGTTCAAAGATGTGCCGGACAGCGATCTCTTCGCTTGGACCTTCCACGAACAAGGTCAGCTTGGGTCGCGGGTTGAGATCATAGCGGTTGACCACGTACTCTAGGTAACGCAGCGGATCGTCGCGTACCGAGAGTTCCGGAATGTGCGTGATCACCGTGCCGTGGACCTCGTTGGGAACGCGAAGGTCTTCGCCATAGAGGTCCTTGTACAGTCGGCGCAGCATCAACGCTCCATAGCGCATGGTCTCGGCGCAAAGCGCCGCGCCCTTCAGTCGGTCGCGCTCGGCGACAGCAATGAACTGAACGAGTTGGTGCCATGAAGCAATCGGATCTTCGCGCGACTGCAGCATGGCCAAGCCTTCATAGGCGTGACGTAGTTTAGCCGGGGTCAAGGCAAAGGCTGTCTCTGCATCGCAAGGGCTCCAGTTTCTGGCGTACTCGTGCCACCTCCAGGAACGGGCGTTGCGGACAGTCCATTCGTCGAATACGAAGCCCCCCTCAGTGAACAGGATACTGCGCTGATTACCGCGCACATGCGGGTAGTAGCGATCCGAAATGAACTGACAGAGCAGATCAACGGCAGGTCGATAGGCGTGCCTACGCGCCTGATCGACTCCTGCTCGTACCACATCGCCTAACTGCTGGCCTATCGACGTCCATTGCGCTTCTGGTTTCACCTCGTCGAGGAAGCCTTCAAGGGAGACTTTGGCTGTGAATTGCGAAAGGACAAAGGTCAGTGACGAAATCTGGAAGATCGAATAGTAGGCTTCCCCGCCGCTGTGGACATCGTCCGGCACGGGGTACTCGGGCCGACTCGCTGTGTCGACGATGGCCCCATCGCGAAAGGGTGTATCGTCCCGAAGTGGCAGATGCAGTTGAATCCGTTTGCCTTCCGGCGCAGCGATTCTGAAGATCGGGAAGAATAACCGAAGTCGTTCAAAGGCAAGCAGGCGCTCGGGCGTGATGGGGTGCTCGCGCTCGGTGCAGTATCTGGCGAAGTCGTTTGCCTTCAAAAGGGGGCATAGAAACGTCCCACCTCGCTCCAGAAGCAGGCGACCGGCATTTGCAGGGATGTCCAGCAATTCCGTCGTCATCGCATCCATCTACACTTGTCGGTCAGATGGGGCGCGGCAACGATGTCGCCTCGAGACGGTAATACGCATCTTCTGCGATGCATGTGTCGACAACTACCGCGCCTCAATCTTCAACGCATCTAGCGTCTCCGGCGTGATTGTTCCTGTCACCTTCAGACCGTAGTCGGTCTGTAGCCGCTGGAGCCCTCCCCTCATCTCCGGGCTGAATTTCCCGTCCAACTCGCCATTATAGTATCCGAATGCCAGCATCGCGAACTGCACTTCGAGGACAATCTCCTTGAATCGATCCGTGTTTCCGGGGAGCACCTTCAAGGGAGCGGGATTCGGCGCCACGGGAGCCTGATAGGTCGGCGCCGAATTCGACGGTGCGCTATACAAGGGCGATGATGTCGACGGCGCCCTGTAGGTTGACGAAGGAAGCGAATAGCCGCCCGTAGAAGAGCGATGGCTCGAATGCGAGCTATGGCTGCTATGTGAACTATGACTGCGATGCCCGGCCAGCGTGTACACGTGGTCCATCTTGAATATGTCGAAAAGCGACTTCGCTTTACCGAGATCGCCGTCCAGTGTTGGTTTCGTAGGATAGGCATGGGCGTAAGCAGGCAGGAATCCTGCCGCAAGCAAAGACGGTATCGCGAAAAACCGCTTCTTCATTGAACAGCCCCCAATCTGCCGTAGCCATGATCACGCGGATGCCACTCGAAGAATCCCCCGCATTCGGCCTTCAACGAGCATCCTTCGCATTCTTCCCGGTACGTCCGCTTCCAATCCGAAATCGTGGCCGGAGCCAAATGGCGATAGGCTTCCGGCACCGTGCAGAGCGGGAAATTATAGAGCCGGGCGTCAATCCCGCGGCTCCTCACGAGGTCGATTGCACGCCCGACCACGTCGAATCCTTCGGAACTGTCGTAGAACAGCGTTTTCCAGTTCATACGGCCGTAGCCGATGTTCTCGGTCTGCATCACAGCCCATGTCCGGATGAACGGGAGCATCGCCGTGATGAACCTGGCAAGCTCGGGCAGTCCGGGTGCGTTGGGTTGCATCAGGACGGTTCTGAGTTCGACCGCGGCGCCCACGCGGCACAGGAAAGCAAGGTTGTCCAGGAGCCGTTCCTGCGCGCCCTGTTTGCCGACGACCTGATCGTGGACCGATGGGTCGTGCGAATAGAGCGGGACGCCCCAAACGATCCGTGATTGGTCGAGACCAGTCATCGTGGACCGATCGTCTTCCTCGAAATGCTGGCCGTTGGTCAGGATATGGAAGAAGAGATCGGGACGCGCAACCAGCACGCGCTTCAGGAAGGTGAAAAGCCGCTCTTTGAACAGCGTCGGCTCCCCACCCGAGATGCCGATCGTTGCGCCTTCGGGCGCCAGCAGCGCTGCGGTCTCGAAATAAGTGAACAGGTCGACGTGGTGCTTCTTAGGTGGTTGCGAGCACATGACGCAGACCTGGTCGCATCGCTCGGTCACCAGGAAGGTGTTGTGCGGCGAGGTGCTGCGAATGAGGCGGTCGGCGGTTCCTCGCCGTGGATTCACCAGCAAGACGTCGCCGTCGAGTTCGGAGGGATCGATCCCAAGGACTCGTATCGGACCGCCCTCGCCCGCGTAGTCGGCTCCGTCCGGATCGGCTCGCTCCAACGACACCTCGAAATGATTCAATTGCTCTGGCTCTCGCTCCCGCTCCTCAGCCTCGAAGGAGCGAAGCCGAACGACGAAAGGCTCTTCAGCATTCACCTCCACCTTGACGCGCAGCGGTATCATGAATGCACCGGTGCCATGCCATCGTCCCAGGCAGCGACGCCGAGCCAGGCCGCCAGCGAGGCACGCGTCGGCGCGTCATTGCGATATAGGATCTCGAAGACCTTGTCGAAGAGCGCCAGATGTCGACCGCAAAACCATGTGTCCGGCCGCGGAACGTCGACCCTGCCGTACCGGGAGATGTCGTCCACGACGTCCGTTCCGCAGAACGGCTGATAGGCGCAGTGAATGCAATCCGGATCGAAATGGTTGAACGCTCCGGAGTTGAGGACATCGACCTTGGCCCGGTCGATTCCCGTCGCAACGTCGCCGATGCTGAGGTCGATACGCCCGATCCTGGAAAGCATCCGCGCTTCGTCCGTCGGGTAGAAGCGGCCGTCGTGATCCACGACCACGTAGTCCGACGCGAAGAAGTTCGGGTTCCGTATGTCGACATGGTTGTCGGCGTCGAATCGGAGGACGCGCTTCAGGCACTGGCTGAAGTAGTACTCCTCCATGAAGCGCCCGGTCCGGTGGTTGCGGGCGATCAGCAGGTCGATGAATCCCGAATGGAGGCGGTTCCAGCGAGCGACAACGTTGTCGCCTTGATGGAATTTTCGCGCGAATCCCTGGTGGTTTATTGGACGCAAATAGACTGACCGGACGCCGTAGCGCTCGTAATTGTCGAGCAGCGCGTCGAGGTCCGGCGGATTGGCAACGTCCACTGTGGGCAGCGCTGAAATCTTTCCTTCCGGATACCGGGCGACGACAGCCTCGAGGTTTCGGAAGAATGCGTCGGTTACGTCGCCGTCATGGGTACGCTGGCGCTCGTGCGTCAGGCGGTCACCGTCGAGCGAGGTACTGATGAACGTGTCATCGGCATCCAGGAAAGCCCAGGCACGCGCGTCCAGTTTCTGCAGATTCGTGCAGACGACGAATTGGGATTGGGAAAACTTTTCCCGGCAGTAGTCGCGAACGGCTTCCAGCAGATCGACGCGCAGCATCGGCTCGCCGCCCTGGAATTCGACCTTGATGTCGGGTCCTTCCAAGTCACCGAGGAACGAAAGGACTCCCGTCAAGGTTTCGTCCGACCAGTCGAATCCACGCGCTTTCTCGGGCGCGCGGGAAACCTGGCAGTATCCGCAGGCCAGATTGCACCGGAGCGTCGGCACCAGGATCACGTAGTTCATTTTCCGAGGCCTGGACTGGCGGCGTGCCCATCTGTAGGCGAACGACGTCCACGGAAGATCGCGCTCCCGTTCGAAGCCATGGCTTCCTTCCTTCAGGAACAAACTGTCATCGGCTGACAGGCCGTCGGTGGCATACCTGTCCAGAAAGTCGTCACCTGCCTTGAAGAACCCGCCGGCGTCATCGGCGAACAACATTGACCCGTCCGACATCTCGCGGAACTTCAGTGGCCAGACCTTCATCACGCGGTTACCGCCTCGACGAGTGCCTGACGCATGCCCAGAGTTTCTGCGTAGATTTTCTCTCGATAGACGGTGTAGAGGATCGTTCTGCGGACTTGATCTTGCGAACGGCTTTCTGATCCCTGCACAAATATAGTGCAGTCAATCCGGGAGAACTGGCAATCGGGGAAAAGCGCTTGGAGGCGAACAAGCGTCACGTCCAAGTGTTCTTGGAACCGTGAGGGAACCTCCACCACGAGCCCTGACTCGTTATCGTCAGACAATTTTGTCATTTCCCAAACCCACGGCGATCATGCCTCGGTGAGTTCGGACAATCAATGCTGAACTTTGGGATATCCGGGCTTCGCTCGTGATGCTGTTCGGATGAAAGAGTTTGCGCTAGTCGTCAGGTCTTCGTCAGCCACCAGATCACCAACACGACGATACCGGCCGCGACAACCCCGCTCAAGAAGTGTCGGTGACGATCCCATTGCCACCGAAAGTATTCCACTCGATTGAGGGACGCCCTCCATTCTCGAAAGGCCTTTGCTTGCGCTTCTTCGTATGCCTTGTCCGCCCGCCAGCCCATGTGCCCCTCATCTGCCATTAGACGTCCGACGTGTTCGGTCAAATTCGAAAGTCTACGCAAAGGCTTTCAAACCAGTCTGACCTAAACGGCTCCCATATCCGGAACACGAGGTAGCCAGTCATGGCATTATTACCCACCCGTGCCTTCAGTGCTTGGGCCGCGCCGCGACGACTTCTTCGTCGAGGGACGGTTGTTGGCAGGAGACTTGATACGTATTCGCATGCTGCCGCCCTCAGGATGCTCGATGTCGAAAGCGTTCGTTTTCCGTACAAGGTCGCTCAGCTTGCGGAAACCGAACGTGCGGGGATCGAAATCGGAAGCCAGGTTGGCAAGTTGGGTACCGACGGCGCCCAGAGGAACCCAGCCGTCCTCGCTTTCCATTTGCGCGATGACCCTCCGGATGATTGGCACCGCCGCCGAGGGCTGCTGCAAAGGCTTCGTACCTGCAGCGGCTTCGGGGACATTCGCGGGAGCGGAGGGTAGCAAGTTCTCGGTATAGATGAATCGACGACAGGCCTGACGGAAACTCTCAGGGGTTTTCTGCTCCCCGAAACCGAATACATCGATGCCCTGCTCGCGGATGCGGGCCGCGAGCCGCGTGAAGTCGCTGTCGGACGAGACCAGGCAGAACCCGTCGAAGCGTCCGCTGTGGAGCAGGTCCATCGCATCGATCACTAGCGTGATATCGGATGCGTTCTTGCCTGTCGTATAGGCGAACTGCTGCTGCGGGATTATGGCGTGTTTAGAAAGGAGATCGGCCCAGGCCTTCGAACGCGAGCTCGAAAAGTCGCCGTAGATGCGGCGGACGCTGGCCTCGCCGATCTTCGCGATCTCTTCAAACAGGCCGTCGGCAATTTTGGCCGACGCGTTGTCGGCGTCGATCAAGACAGCGAGTCTTCGCGACCGGGTATCTGAGGCCATTGCGTTCTCCAACCTGCGGCAGCATCCGCACGACCGCGCGAGGTGTCAACGCCGAGCTATGGGCCCAGTATTCTGGACACGTACCCGACCGTCCCCCGACGCCTGATCTCCGCCTTGTCGCAATAGTCGCAGCAGGCCCGAGGCCGCTGCGGCTTATTCCTGCTGCCGAACACCCGATCGAGAATTCGCACGGAAAGGCCAGGCCGCCTGATCGTCTTCGGTCCCTGGAAATATTCAGAGATGGCCGTCCGAATACACGACTGGGTTTTCATCAGCTCGGCGACCTGATCGATCTGATGATAGCGCTGCTCCAGCATCCGCGGGCGCTCCAACATGGAAACCTGCGCAGACTCGACCGTCTTCTCTGCCATGAAGCGGAGACGGGAAATGTCGCGGCCAATGCTTGAGCCGTTGTGAAACATCACAGCCACCGAGGGTTTCCCGTCCCTGCCGGCGCGTCCGAATTCCTGCAACTGGTCTTCTATTGAAGCCGATTGTTGCCAATGGATCACGAGGCGGACGTTCGGAACGTCGAGACCCATGCCGAAAGCGTTCGTGCAGATGATCCGGTCGACCGCCGGCCTGCTTTGCCCCAGGAACCGTTTGACGAGTTCCTGGCGTTCCCATGCGCTCTCAAGCTTGGAATGGTAGAGCGGCACGTCCAGCCCAAGAATCCGCAGCGCGGCCTGCAATTCCTCGCCGACGTTGGTGGACGGCACGAACACCATGGCTTTCTGACCCTGGAGTTGCGGCAGCCGCAGAAGGGACGCGATCTCGTCAGGCCGCTTTTCGGGCGAGCATTTCTGCCTGACGAGCGCGATGTTCGGCCGGTCGACGTCGCGCACGAAGACTTCGGCGTTTTCGATGCCGAGGGAGGCCAGGATGCGCTGTTGCATCTTGCGTCCGGCCGTCGCGGTAAACGCCAGGACAGGCGGTGACCCGAGCTTCTCTCGGACCTCCTTGAGGCGGCCGTATTCCCGCCGGAAGTCACGGCCCCATTGGTCGACGCAATGGGCTTCGTCCACGACGATGAACGATGGCTTCGTCTGTTTCAGTCGCGTCCGTTCGTCCTCGCTCCGGACAAAGAAACGTTCGGGAGCGAGATAGAGGAGCTTTATCGCGCCCCGCCCCAAGAGGGAAAACCGGGTCCGCTTCTCTTCGACGCTGAGGTCGGAGTTGACGAACGTGGCCGGGATCTTCTTCGCGAGAAGATCGGACACCTGCTCCAACATCAGCGTCTTGAGTGGGCTAACCACCACGGTGATGCCCCGGCGAAGCAGGGCGGGGAGCTGGAAGCAGAGGGTCTTTCCCGATCCGGTCGGGCTGACGACCAGCACCGATTTCCCGGACAGGGCCGCGAGCACGATCGGCAACTGGCCTTGCCGAAAGCGGTCCAGTCCGAAAAGGCGGAGAGCCGGGCCGAAATTCCCGACGCCCTCGGCGACCTGGCCATCCGTATCGAGCCACCGCGCCAGCCTGACCGCCCATCTTTCGATAACCCGCCTTGCGAGGCCGCCGGCGAGATTCGGATGATGCGAGGCGTGGCAGCCATCGCAAAGCGTAACGAGGTTCGAGAGTTCGTCGGTTCCGCCCATCGACCTCGGCAACAGGTGATGGATGTCGGCCTCGGCCGATTTCACGGAGGTCGAGCACGAGACGCAGCGGTAGTCGTCACGCTGAAGGACTTGCCGTCGTGTTTCCTGCCACGGATCCGTGGCGAGCTGCTGATTCATTTCCCTATTGCGCCCACGTCCCTGAAAACCACGGGAGTAACAGAAGAGGTTTATGAAAGGCTGACCACCGACCGCGAACGCCGCGAATCCGGGAAACACTGGCTGCAAAACGAGAGCCGCTCGACCCTGTAGATTTCCGGCGTCTCGCATCGTACAGGCGCATGACGCAAGCAAGCGTATCCGGCAGCTATCACTTCAATGGTGGCTCGCCACCACATCAGTCCCATGGCATAGCCCAGCCCCTCGAAAACAAATTGAAGTTGCCTGTCCAAGCAAGACCGATCTGACCGCCTCCTCCCGCCTTAATCAAACGACAACGTGACGTCGCTACCTGAGTCCCGAAAGGACTTCTGGGATGCCATACACCACCTACGCCATAGGCGACGTTCACGGCCGCGCCGACCTGCTTACACCGTTGCTTAACGCCATCGCCCGAGAGGCTGACGCATCCGGCAGTGAACCGCGAGTGCTCTTCCTCGGAGACATCATCGACCGCGGCCCATCGAGCCGGCGGGCGCTCGACCTTGTCTGCCACACGTTGGAGAGATGGCCTCGGTCGCGACTGATCCGGGGCAATCATGATGCCTACTTCCTGGATTTCATGACGTCGGACGCGGTCGACGAGGCAAGATTCGAAAAGTGGCTGCTACGGCTCGGTGGTTACGAAACGCTGGAATCCTACGGGCTACTTACTGAAGGCGAAATCTCCGAGACCGCCGCCGCGTTCAGGGGAAACTTTGCCCGGCACGTCCAGGTACTGCGGGAATCCGTACCGATCATCGTCGACGACCGCTTCGCCTATGTTCACGCGGGTGTCGATCCAAGTCGCCCGATTGCGGAGCAGGATCCGAAGGTCATGATGATGATCCGGGAGCCCTTCCTCGAGTTCGAGGGCGAACTATCCCATATCGTCGTCCACGGCCACACACCGACCTCGACCTGCCTGCCCGAGACGAGACGCACCCGCATCGGCATCGATACCTGGGCATACGCTTCCGGCAGGCTTACCTGCCTTGCCGTTTCTGCGGATCAACGCATTCTCCACTTCCTGTTTGCTGTCAGCTCCAATGGACGTGTTGAGGTTACGCGAGAAGCGGCAGACGAACTCGCCTACGAGAGGTGCGAAAACTGACATGGGCGATGCTATCCATCCGCTCCGTCCGCCCGCCTCCACGTCGACATGAACTAAACCTTCACCTCAGGTTTGGTACCGCTATGAAGTGACGCGCCATGGCAACCGGTGACAGAGCCCCGATGACAGACTTCCCGAATTTGAAGACAAAGTACCCCGACCTGATTCCCGTACGGATGCGGTTCGAGTGCGGGCCGGGGTGGGAAGTGGTTTTGGACAAGTATTTCGGCGAAGTCTCAGCCGCCCTGCCGCCCGGAACGCGCCTTCACCTCGAAAGGGTCTACGAAAAGTATGGAAGCCTGAGGATGGATGCGATGCCTGATCGGTCTGTGTCAGATGCTGCTCGGCTTGCGCTGCACAAGGCCGAGATTCTCGCCGACTCGCGTTCTTACCGATACTGCGAGACCTGCGGCAGGCCAGGCAGTCTGAGGGACACGGGTCGCCTCTTCGTTGCTTGTGAGATTCATGCCGAGGGAGCCTCCCCTCTTCCACCTGACGAAGGCGGGGTCAAGCTCGACGGCGTTGCCTACGAATATGACGAAGCGTTAGACGACCTGGTCGCTCTTGAACGAGATTATGACAACTTGCCGGCATGAGGCTTAGGTTCCTCCCTACGCCGTGGCCTTGACTTCCCGTTCAACCACTCGATGGCGGTTGAAATCCATTTCAGAGTGATCGTCGATACAAGAGTTCGGTTGCCCGTGACGGAGAAAGGCGGTCAAGGTAGTCAGGCGGCAGTTTGCCGATATAAGGCGCCGCCAGCGAGGCGACCTGCTTCCCTGAAAGCCTTCCCTTAATCGCCGAGGCGATCGCACCGATGGCGGTCCAGACGTCCGGAATTGCCACGAGTCCGATCACCATCGAGCCAACGGCGGCCCGCGCTTCGGCCATCTCGCCATCGCCAAGCCCCACGAGCCTCGCCTCGCGATTGAAATCCATTCGATCGGCGCGGCAGGCATCGCTTGAGAAAACTACCTCCCACGGAGCACCGCTCAGCCGCGCTTCGGCCGCCGCTCCCATGGACGTAACAACCATCTTCGCACGCCCTGAAACGGCTCGCTGTTCGGCCGTGCCGATGCCGAGCATCCGGGCGTTGAGCTCGTCCGCGGAAATCGGCTCACGACCCGGATAGGCCTGCTGATACGCTGCCTGCAATTCCCGTGACACGGCGGGTCCGTAGCAGATCGCCTGAGAGTGCAGCACAATCCTGGCATCGGAGCTGAGCCAGTCAGGCCCGGTTCCGACTTCGATGCTGTGCACCGCCTCGTCGAAAGAAAAGCCCATGTCTTTGGCGGTGAGTAACCGGCCGACAGCATGCCCCGCTTCGTGCACGGCCGTGACACGGTCAACGGTTCTCGTCCGTGTCTGCGCTTGCGCGGCACGCCTGGCGTTGCGATTCATGACTGCTTCCTATGTTGATGGGCCGGATCAAGCTCTCTGCCGATCGGCCTGGTTTCAATATAGTTCTGGCGCCGGCTACGAGACACTGAGAGGTACCTCTTTCGGTGGCGCATTGAGCCGCCTAGTTCTGCTGGACCTTCGGGCCAGTCGGATCCCATTCCTGCAGAAGTGCGGCCGCGGCCTCCCCAGGAAAGCGAAACGCATGTTCGCGCTGCCAAGGCCAGGTTTCCGGAGAGCAGATTTTGGTTACGAGATACGGCGTCCCGCTCTGGCCCAGCATGTTCAGCTGCAGAATGCCGCGGTCGTGGCCGGGGTTCTGCCGTACAATATAGTCGACGACAAAGACGGCGCCCCCCCGACACAATGGCGTTCGGCAAGGTCTGCGGGAAGGCGGACGGGAAACCTGACGGGGAAGTCCGGTTGGTCGTCGGTGGGAACCAGCGCCTTCCTCAAACGGGGTGCGGAGCTGGGGGAAGATTCCGAATTTGGCACGCTTGGTATCCTTTCTTGGTTGGAAGTGGCGGCGCTCCCCGCGGTCGGGGCACGCGCTGGCAACCGCGATGTCGCCGGACGCCGCGTTGGTTTCTGTGCGTTGCAATGAGCCTGCGCCGGCTGCGCGAGATCGGACCGCTAGGAGAGCGTCCTCGGATCGACAGGCATCTCGGACCAGTCGAACGCCTCGCCCACATTGCGACAGCGGTCGCGCTCGCGAAGGTAGAGCACCTCCCAGCGTTTTCCGGTCCGTTCATGGAAGCTAGCCAGGGCATCCAGCGCCGGATTGACGTGCCCGAAAACCTCGCGCTTGAGCTTTGACCTTGGCGTGTCGACAGCAGGCTTGACCGGGACGACCTTGCAGCCGCGCAGCAGCGGATCGCCGTCATATGCCATCTCAGGCTTCAGGGCCGGGTCGTCCGGAAGGAAGAACACGGCGGGTTTCCAAAAGGTGGGGATCGCAGGCGCTCCGGGTCTGACTACGACCATCGTCGCCTTGCGAGCGTAGGTACAGTAGTATCCTGCGCGCGTCAGGCTTTCGTCATCGAGATGCCAGCCGCCGGCTGCAATGCCGTCGCGGAAGCGAAGATCGAAATCAGTGGGGGAAGCGTCGTCACGCCGCGCATGCGCGGCAACGGCCAACTTGATACGAGCGGTGATATCCAAGATTCTGTTCCTTTCTTTGCACGAATGAAGTCTCTCGCCGATAGCGAGGTCATATGCGTGCGAAAGAAAAGGCGCTCTTGAACATGGGGGCCCTATACATAGGCAGCCCTAGAAAGTCGAGATCCCCCTTAACAGAACAGTGGATAATTCATTTGGAGGTTAGCGAGTATTCAATGCCATTTCTCCATTTTTAAGAAAATAGAATCATCTTTTTCGTCTCATCCCTCTCTTTCGCTCTCTGCGGAAAGCTATTCCTTTTTCTCTTTTCCATCGAGGTAGACAGGCTTATAGCTCTCGAAAATTGCTTGAAGATCATATCGCTCATCAAGCTCAGGCACGATTTCCAGTAGCGATTTTGTCGCCACCAATCCCGAAAACGCGAGAATGGACGCGGACTCTTCCATCTCGTCCTCGGAGACTTTCGCCTCGACCTCCACACTGATCCACCCGATCTTCGTCTGATTCACCTGACGGTGAAGCGATGTCCAGGTCACATGGGCTGAATCAGCAGAAATCTCCCGGTAGACATGATTCAAGCGTGGAAATGGGGTTTCGATTTCAGAGATGAGAAGCTTGCCCTTCGCCCCGGCACTGTCGCGGAGAAATTTCTCAAGGCTCTCTGTAGCATTCGCGGCGAGGCGTCCGTGGGAATTTTTAAGAAAGGTCTTGGCTCGAGAGCGGCGGCTTACCGTGTCGTCCATCCGCAACTGCTCAAGATAGTTGCCTTGCGCTTCGCCATGTAGGAGGTGCAGAGCGCACTCAATCGCGGATCGGCAATAGGATCGGAATGCCATGTCATGGCCTGCGTCCGCCAGCGTCAACGCTGCGCGAAGCTCTGCGCGAAACCGCGCGAACAGTGCAAGCGTAACGGAGCGACGTTCCGCATCGTCGAAATGACTGACATCGATTGTTGAGATGGCAAGCTGGTCAAGCGATTGCTCGAACTGACCTAGCCACCGCCGCCACGCTGATCGCATAGACACGTTGCTATCCGTTCGTTTGAACCAGTCCGAAAGCCGCCATCACTCCTTTCGGCCGCTTGGTCTTCCTGGCTCTGTGGGACGGCCGCCGCTCAACAGCAGCTCTTTGGCTTCAGGCGTCCGGCGGCTCCTTGTGAGGACCAACCGGAACTCGTGATCCGGGCCGACGATCGTTTGGGGCCCCCGATTCGCGGCTGCATCAAACAGGTCAGCGACCCGAGCCTTCGCTTCGGAGAGAGTCCATGAATCCGATCCGGCTTCCGAAGCGTCCTGATCGCTGGGTTTCCCGGTGCTCATGTCGAATCCTCTCGTACGCACGCAAAGCGGCTCCTTAACGTTTCGCCGGTGACTTTTGCCTAACCTGCCGCAGCGTAAACCTGTTCCACCATCATAGCCGGATGTCCGTCGTGAGCCCACGCATCGAACTATACATTCTGGACACTAACGTGGTGAGCGAGCTGATAAAGCCACGGCCGAACGCAAACGTGGTGAACTGGATGGCCCGGCAGGAGGAATCGCTTGCCATTACCGTTGGCTGCGTCACCGAGATTCAGAGGGGCATATCGCTGCTTCAACGGCGGAACGTTGCGAGGGCTGTCGAACTCCAAGATTGGCTCAACGCTCTCGTGAAATCAACAATGCCCACTCTCCCCACTGACGTCGACGTCGCCATGCTCTACGGGCGCATGACTGCGGTTCCGCAGCTCAACGACATATGGATCCATTCGCCCCAAGCCAAAACGGTCAAGCTTCGCCAGGATCTGGAAATGGCGGCATTCGCGATCGTCCACCGGGCCACTCTGGTGACGATGAACACCAAGGACTTCCTGGTCATCAACCGATACTTCCGGTTACCGGGACTCTACGATCCCGCCAGGGATCAATGGAGCATCCGGCCTATTGCAGGCGGCAGACGGCCCCGGAACAATGTCAGCCGTCTCCCCGAGCGAAAATATCCCCATCACCAGACAGACGCTTGGCAGCCATTCGGGCGTGCCGCCTGAGCGCGGCCGAGGCCGTTGATCCGCCTACCCTTCTATTCCGTCCTGCGCCGCCGTGACATTCGCAGCTTTTTCCCCGATCGCGAATTCGAGCGCGGGACGAACCTCGTCGGCTAGCCAGGCGCCGAGCTTGTTTGCGTCGGGCCAGCTCTCCTGTCCGCCGACGGTGAACAGGATGTTGGAAACGCGTGCCCAACCGCTGCCGTGCGGAAATTGCGATGGATGAACCCTCCATTCATCCCCATAGGAATTAGGCTCGACGAACAGCGCCACGCTTTGCAATTCTGCCCGGGCGCGCCTCGCTGGATGTTCCAGTTTCTGGATCAGCGCTCCCTTTGCCACCTTTTTGCCTGCGAAGTGAGTCTCGAGCGCTTCGTGGACGTCTGCGAGCATGGCCTGGAGGCGTCCGACGAGAACCGGAATGGCTGTCCGTGATTTTTCGCGTGCAAGAGCCTTCAGGCCGTCAGCTCCTGAAACATCCGCCAATTCCGGTCTCGCGGGGGCAACGTCTCCGGCGACCAAAACTTTGATGTCGCGTACCGTTGGCCTCTCGCCCGCCTGATAGGCCGCCACCACCGATGCCAAGGCTTCGGGTTCGGCATGTGCCAAGGTGTACATCGCAGCCGCGGGAACGCTGCATTCGACGAAAAGCTTCCGGTGTGCTGCCAGCCGCCTGTGCACGGCGATGTAGTTGTCAGCGCCTCTCCTGGTGAGCCCGCATGCACGCTTCGACCACCGTTCGAACGCTTCCTGACCTGGCGCTTGTTCGCGGGCCCGGGAAAGCACCTCCCCGCAGGCGAAAACCTCGTCGGTCCTCTTCCGGCCAATAGACGCGAACATCTCCCGCGCTTCCTCGAAAAGAGGAATCGCGTCACCGACAATTCCGAACTCTGCGTAATCGATCGCCGGCGTCGCGGCGGCGGTAGTGGAAGCCGACTTTCGGCCGCTGCGGCTTGCCTCTGAGCGAGCATCCCTTGGCGGCGAGGAGCCAGCGACTTGCACTTCTGCCTCCTTCAGCGGTGCGACATTGTCCATCAATTCAACCTCCCTGTATGCGTAGTTGCCGGCTTCCCGGCCGATGCTGGTTCGCGTCAGACTGACTGTCCTATGAAGGAGTTAAGGGAAATTCCTTTAGGAATGCGCGAGAACGCCGGGAAATGTTTTCCCAATTCCATAAGGATTGATGAAGCAATGCTCGCTGCTCTTGGGAGCCAAGTCTCCATCTGGGGGACCGCAGCAATCAAAGACATTTCCTCGATGGCAGATCTCGCCGGAATCTCTTAACCCTGCTCCACCAACTGCAGTCCCGACTGGCCCGCAACAATCTCCCGAACCTCTCCAGCCGAGAGACTTCCTTTCGCGAGGAGCGCCGCCGCAACTCCCTCGACGTCCAGCCGTTGCCGTTCGATGATTTCTGTAACCCGTCGAAGTTGGTCCAACAGGATCCTGTCGACGCGCTCATGCAAGAAGCGGTCGAGCTTCAGCGCCGCAAGCAATTCCTCTTCGTCATCTCCTGCCAGATAGGCCAGGCCCTCACCCAAGCCGTAGGAGGCTTCGAAAGCGAGCGCCAAGAGCGTCGCGGTGTGCAGGTCGGACCCCCTGCCCCCGCCGCCGCCTGCGGATCGCTGTCCAAGGATAACCTCCTCGGCGGCGATACCGCCAAGCCGGACCGCGATGCTGTCGAGCAGTTCGTCGTGGGTCCGTTCTTTGATACTTTTGTCCCTGAAACAGGCGCCGCCCCCGTTCTGTAGCCGTTGAGGATCCGGGACGATGGCGCTCTCGACCGAAACCGAAACGAGTTCACCGCACGCAAGTGCAAGCGCGACGATGACATGCCCAGTTTCGTGGACGGCCGCCCGCCGCCGCATCTCCGCCGGAATGGCAACAGGGCGCGGCAGTTCCGCCGAGAGGTCATCGAGGACCATCTCCCGCCGCCCACGGCGTGCACGACGCCTCGCCTGCCGGACGAGCTGTTCCAGGGAGGCCCCGCTCCAACCTTCCGTCGCCACAGCGACTGCGGAGAGGTCGGCATCGGGCAGCAATCCCTGGAGGTGCCAGCGCAAGATTCCCTCTCGACCCTCTTGGTCTGGAAAAGAGATTCGGACGTGCCTGTCGAGACGGCCGGCACGAACCAGGGCGGCATCCAATCGATGCGGATGGTTGCAAGCTCCAACGATGACGATCCCCTCGCGGGATTCGGCGCCGTCGATGCACTCGAGCAGCGCCGAAACGACTTCGACGCAATACTGAGCGTTGTCTCCATTGAATCTTTCACGGTCGCCCACCGCGTCGATCTCGTCCAGGAAGATGATGGAGGGCGCATTCTCGCGGGCCTCGTCGAAAGCCCCGCGCATGGCCTTGAGCAAGTCGCCAAGGTGTCCTTTAGCCTGCCAGCGCGCGAGCGATCCCAGCACGAGCCGGACGCCGCAACTCCTGGCCAACGCGCCTGCGAAAGTGGTCTTGCCCGTCCCCGGCGGCCCGGACAGCAGGACTCCCCTGTCCACGTCCTCCCAGCCGATCCTCCCGGCGCGCCAGTCGGCCAAATCCGTCGCCAGTTCCCTGCCCCATGCGCCCGCTTCGCCGAGTCCGTGGAGATCGTCCAACGTGGGGCCGGAAACCTCCTTCTGCTTCGGCTGAATAGCCTTCTTCATCAGGGTGACGGCATGCGAGATCGATCTGCCCGGCCTCATCGCCGCGCTGATGATGGCCAGCGGCACGGTCGCGATGAACGCCGCCTGCTCGGGCGTGACATCGGCGCCCAGACAGAGTTTCGCTCCCGCAATGACATGCCGTGGCAGGATTGGCCCGACTGCGACGATACCGTCGGCGGCAAGCCGGAAGGAATCTGGAAACCCGGTCCCCTTGTCGACGACGACAAGGACCCGATGGCGCTTGGCGGACGTCGCCAGAAGCTCCATCTCCCTCGTTTTCGTCCAGCGGCTCCCGTTCCTGGTAACGATCTCAGTATCGTCGTCACCGCCATGAACGATCGCCCGACCATGTGCCGCATACGAGGCCGCCGCGTTATAGATGTCGAAATCGGCGTCGCCTGGAACCGACAGGCCGATCGCGTACGATTTGCGCCTCCGGAATTGTGGCACCGATCGGCATGCGCGCATCATGCCGCAATACGCCAGGAAACGGGGGAAGGATCTCTGAAGCCGGCTGCGGAAAGAGTTTTGGCCGCCCTCCCCGCGGAAGCCCACGAGCTTGTACTTGTCCATAGTGTCGTCCGTATCGAGAATTGAGCCTGCCTGATGCGGCGGCAGCGATCTCAGGCGCAGCAGCGCCTGACCATGGTTTCCGGTCCAATCCTCGCCTCGTCGAGATTCACCGTGACGAAGCGATGCAAGACCAGCGACGACAGCCCAGCTATAGCGGCCGTCTCGCGGAAAGCGGGGAGACACTCGGCAACCGTCATTGAGCCGACCTCGTCGAGAGCAGCAAGCAGACGGACGCGGTCGCCTAAAGGACATTGCCAGTTCGAGTATCTCAGCAGGTCACGGGCGTTGGCGAGGCGCGCACCCGAACGGATGGATACGGACGTCACGGTCTCGTACCCACAGCCGCACTCGCGAGCGGCATCTTCGAGCCATGCGTGACCCGGGCGCGTTCCGGCGTCGACCAATGAATGCCTGTCACCGCGCCGGACAAGGAAATCGGGAACATGCGTGCTGTCGCCAGCGCCTAGCGAGGCCGGCAGGCACGACCATGCATCGACTTCGTCGTCGACATCGAGAAGGCAACCGAGGTCCCTGGCCAACTGCGTCCGGAACGCCGGCGGTCCTTGGCAACGGACAGTGCCCTTAGGCAAGAATGAGTTCGCCTGTGCGCGGGAGCGCACAACGGCCAGGATGTCATTCGCTTGAGATTCGAGAAGAGACACGGAAGCACCTACGGACGCGTTCAAACATGCCCGGCGGATTCGGGCGCGGAACGGTCAGCGTATGAGGTGCGCGGTTTTCATTGGTGGAACGAATAGAGAACATCAACTTCGGCGTCAATAGGGTTTTCGAATGAATGGCAGAGCGCATCAATTGTTTCGGGCAGATGACAGGCATCCAACGTGAGTGAGGTGCCGGGTCTACGCTTTATTAGGTGAGGCAACCCTTCAGATGACGCTGTCTCGATAATGTCAATTCACAGCTATCCAACAATCATTCAGGCAGACAGCGCTTTCGGGTCTTTGTCGACGGCGGGAAGACGCCTTCACGGCATGCCGCCTAACAGGATCTAAAGGATTCATGTTTAGGGCGTCGGCGTAAGAGCCTTTGATGGAGCATCCTATGCCGGACGACGATGTTGTTGTTGACGTTGCCGATGACGTTGAAATCTTCCAGGAGGCAGTTAATTCCGTTCACCTGTATCTAGTAGCGACACTAAACGACCGCGGGGACCCCAACGTGGAAGATGGAATATGGCTGGTTGCCTCCGACGAAGGAGAACACCGAAAGCAGTATTACTATGGAACCGACCAAGCCAGAGCCCGATCGATTCTTCATGAGGTCGGAGAGAGTGACGACGAGGAAACGGATTGCTGAGCTGACGCATAAGTCTCGGCATTGCGGACATGGCGGGGGTTCATTAGCCCCTTCTCCCGCAATTCCACATATACTGGATGTGAGAGATCCAACAGTGCGCCGGGACCCCATTCGGCTTCGATAGCCATTCCCTTTCGCGCGACTTCTCGCCAGTGGACGAACTCTTTCCTCACCTCCTCCGAGGCCGACGTTTCCAGATAGGCGAAGCGGTTACGGATAGAGTGATCGAGTGCCCTGATGCTTCCCATTTTCGCCAGCCCGGAAAGGACCGCCAACTCCTTGTCCTCGCTCTGCTTGAACACGACGGCGGCCTGTACATAGGTATTCATGACTTTCACCCCACATTGACGCTTCAGGGTCGGGCGCCAGTACGCGGACGTCAATGGCCTCGTGAGACGTCCGTCACCTCAAACTGGTGGCCGTTTCGCTTGAACGGCGGCGATCAGATCGATCTCTCGTCGAGGTTCCGGCGGTTGTTATTCTCAGCCCCCACAACGCGGCCGGACTCTTCCAGTTCAATTTAGTCCGCCGACATGCCCGGGGTTCGAGAGGGACTGCACCGCAGAACCCGTCGCCCCAGCACGGTTTGACGGGCAGACCAAGCTTACGAAGAGGTGCAGCACGAGGCTTTCCGCAAATGGAAAGCGTCGCTGGCATGGCGCGAATGCTGCTTGTGGGAATGGGATCGGCATCGCCATTTCTTCGGCGGCGCGGCGGCTGGCGGGCGTGGTGGAAGCGCGCGGCACGGGCGCAACCCTGTTTGCGGAAAGCGAGCGGGACTTCACTCGCATGCCGAAAGGCTCCATGGGCGCTGCGCTTCGAAGGCAGCGAACGGCTTCACGCCGATAACCGAAATTCCGGTTATCGGCGTGCGGCGGACAGGGGCTTCGTCTCATCTCCTGCCATCTCCGCTGGAGCCGGGACATGCTCCTACATTCTGGACGAGAACTGCCAGACCCGGCAGCGAACCTCCGAGGCCGAACATGCTCGTCGGTATCTTGATCACCCGCCCAGGAAAAGGGAATGCCCCGACCGAGGTGCAAACGACAACTTCATATCCCATCGACCATGCTTCATTGAGCCCTGGACAGCCGATGCTCCTCGCGTGCCGCAGTCCAAACAGCGCGAGCCGCGTCGAGGTTCATGATGGCGACGCCAAAGCCTACGATCACGTCCGGCCAGACGGAGCGCCAGTAAAGCGTGATGACGCCAGCTGCAATAATCGCCACATTGGCGAGGGCGTCGTTGCGCGCCGAAAGGAAGGCCGCTTTCGCGAGGCTTCCTCCATGGTGCCGATAGCTCGCGATCAGGAACGCCGAGACAAGGTTGATTGCCAGAGCGCCAAGGCCCGTGACGGTAAGCGGAATGGCCTCGGGCGGGACCGGGGCGTTGAATTTATGCCAGAGCGTCCACAGGAAGGCGAGCGCTGGTGCGAGCAGGATGGCTGATAGCAGCATACCCACCTGTGCCCGCCGCGCGACGCTCCACCCCAATGCGGCAACGATCAGGAAATTAACTGCGGCGTCCTCGAAGAAGTCGGCGCTGTCAGCCAACAGCGAGACGGAGCCGATGGTCAGCGCCACCGCGAATTCGATCCCGAAATAGCCAAGGTTGAGAAGCGCCACGATCAGAACGGTGCGGCGCAGGCCAGCAATCTCTATGGTCATGGATTCTTCCCCAGGTTGTAGCGCTGGGGCCTGGCATCGGCATACTCAGGAGGCATCAGGGGGCGTGGCGTCGCCACCGGATATTTCCTATCCACAATATGTCCGGCGCCGTTCTCGGCCGACTCAATCGACCAGCGGTGGCAGTCACATGGTAAGGCTCCCCTGTTCATGCCGGAACCTCGAGCGTGGCGACAACCGGATAGTGATCGGATGCGGCGTCCGTTTCAGGGTTGCGGATCACTTCATAGCGTTTCGCACCGACTGCGAGCGCTGCAGTCGCGAGCAGATAGTCGCAGCGCATCTTTGCGAACTCGGTGCCGGTGAAAGCGGCCGTTGGCACGGTCGGCGTAATCGCCTTGTCGAGCGCATGGCCGATATCGACCCACCCGGCCGCTTCCAGATGAGCGAGCACGCCTCTGTCGGCTCCTTTGAGATCGTCGGCGACGTAACGGGCGCGATGGTGAGAAGGCAGCACATCGAAGCCCTCCGGTTCGGGGTCGTGTGGCGAGGCCGAATTGAAATCGCCCGCCAGCAGTGCAGACGAGCCAGGAGCAGCTTGAACGGCGAGATAGGCCGCCTCACGACAGCGAACAGACGGGCCGTATGGGCACAGATGCGCGCCGATGAGCGTCAGCGGCCTATGCGAGCCGGGCAGCGCGACCTTGAGAGTCGCCAAGGCGTGATGGAAATTTGCGCCGTCCGCCTCGAAGGCGAGCGGTCGCAGCGGCTCGCGGATGAAGATCGCCAAGTTCTGCCCGGTGCGCGGCGCGATGGCCAGAAAGCCGCGCATCCCGATCTGGGCTTCCAACGCGTGCAGCAACGCTCCCCCCGCGGCGTCGAACCCTTTGGCTTCCTGCATTAGGAAGACATCTGGCT
The DNA here is from genome assembly GCF_004801285.1 of Ollibium composti. GTDB lineage: Bacteria > Pseudomonadota > Alphaproteobacteria > Rhizobiales > Rhizobiaceae > Mesorhizobium > Mesorhizobium composti. The sequence continues at coordinate 57,858 of NZ_SSNY01000003.1, read as the reverse complement.
TGATCCGCGAGATCACCTTGATTTGCGTTTGCGCGCGTCGGTCGTCCGCGCCGTCCCGGCCGCCGAAGAGCGTATTCCAAGTCAGAATGGTCAGCGTCATGGAAGCGCGCGCCTGTCAGTTGTTTTCGTCATGGGCGTCGAAGACACGCTTGGCGTAGGCGTCGAGCAGGGTCTCGCAGCCATTCAGGCGCTCGGCGGCTTCGGCAGCGAGTGTGGCGCCGTAGAAATCAAGCTTGCTGATCTTGTCGAGCCAGCCTTGAAGCTTCTTCAGATCGACGTCGTTTTCTTCCAGCTCCGCATAGGTGAAATGCTCGTCGGCCGTCTCCCTTGCGATCTCGGCTTCAAAGTCCGCGCACCTGGCCAGAAATTCGCGGTATTGCTCGTCACGATCTGCCTTGAAGCGGGAGACGACTTTTTCCTCCTGCGCCCGATCAAGTGGCCCCGTCTCAAGGAGAACAGCCTCGCCGCCCATCTCGACGGCGTCGTTTTCCAGCATTTTCAGCCGACGCAGATGGTCGTCCGTCTTCGGCAGCAGGCACACGCCGTTCTGGAGATAGATGGCTCCCATACCCTTCAGCTTGCGCCAAAGCGCGATGCGCTTGGCGGCGGGTTCCGAGGGAACCTTGTACGTGAGGAGGATCCATGTGTTCGCCATGGCGAATTTATGATGTTACAGTCGTTACATGTCAACCATACAATTCGTGCAATATCGATGATATGTGTCATCTCGCTTTTCGACGGCTGGTCTATCCCGGTGGGCATGGAGGGACATGATGTCAACGGCAACTCGCCACACAGATCTACGTAGGCGCGGAGAGCTAAAATCGGCGGGGGCCAAGTCCATCCCCATGCCGCCGCGAGGCCCATACGTGACGCATCAATAGTCGATAGAATCCAGGACGAATGGACTACTGGTCCGTGTCGACCCACCGACCTGTCCGCCTGCGAAGCCTGGCCACACGTTTCCGGCGCACCGTTTCCGCCGTCTCCCTCTGCGCCGCGACGTCATCGGGTTCGTCAGTGATGTCGAGGCCTGTGAGCGCCTCGAGAAGGTCTTCGATCGTCACGATGCCGAGAAACCCGTCCTGACGGTCCACGACAGCCCCCATGGATTCGCGCGCATGGAGGAGACGGTCCGTGGCGGCACGGATGTTAAGATCGGATCGTAGAGGAGGCATCGGCCGCAGGAATTCCGAAAGCTTCCGATGACCGGCGCTCTTGTCGATCGCGGCCCGCAGGACGTCGCGCTGCATCACGTAGCCAACGACTTCGCTTCGGCTTCCGCGATAGAGTGGAATGCGGCTGAAAGAGGCAGCCTCTTCGGCGGCGACGAACTCCTCGACGGTCGCCGCCTCGTCCATCATGACGACATAGTCGGCCGCCGTGTTGACCTCCCTGAGCGTGACGTTCTGGGCATAGACCATGCTTGACAGCAGCTCCGCTTCGGAACCCGAGATGGCGCCTTCGTCCGGAGCGGACGCGATGATCACCGCCAGTTCCTTTCGGGTCAGGCTTTCCGCATCTCCGCCGGAAAGACGGCTGGTGATCGCCCGCGTCAGGAACAGGACCGGCGCCATGACCTTAAGAAGGTAGAACAGCGCGTTCCCAACCGCTCCGGCCAGCGTCATCGCATGGGTCGCGGCGAACGTCTTGGGAATGATCTCGGAGACAACGAGGAGCAGGATCGTCAGCAGCACCGAAACCAGGCCGACGGCGGCGTCGCCGAACAGGTGTGCGGCTTGCACACCTGCAAAGCCCGCGCCGATCGTGCCCGCCAGCGTGTTGATGGTCAGGATGGCGCTGATGGCATCGCTTGTGCGCCCGCGCTTGATCTCGGCGAGACGCGCCGCGCCACCATCGCCTCTCTTCGCCGCCGCAAGCAGCTTCGGCACGCGGACGCTCAGCAACGTCGCCTCGAGGAGCGAGCAGGTCATGCAGAGTACGGTCGCCAGCAGGATCCAGAACGCGAGCGCGATCATCGGTTCGCCCCATCGATCACAGGCGGAGCGACGCGCTCTTCGCCGCCGATCGTGGCGTCGGCATGCAATCGGTAGACCACGGCCTCCGCCGGCGCGTATTCGACCGTCTCGATCTCGTTGGGTCCGTAACCTTCGATCGCCATCGTCAAGGCGCGCAGAACGTTGCCGTGGCTGACGACCAACGTCTCCTGGCCGCGCAGAACCAGGGGAAGGATCGACCGGAGATAGTACGGAACAACGCGGGCGACGACGTCGCGCAGGGATTCTCCGCTGGGAGGGGCGGTGGCGTAGGAACGTCTCCAGACCCGTACCTGCTCGTCGCCCCAGCGCTGCCGCGCCTCGTCCTTGTTCAATCCCGCGAGCTGGCCGTAGTCCCTTTCGTTCAGGGCCGCCGAGACATAGAAGTCATCTGGAACGCGCTCCAGTTCGCTCGCGAGCAACCGAGCGGTCTCCATGGTCCGGCCAAGAGCCGAAACGAACACGTGCCTGAACGACAGGCCTTCCTGCCGGAAATTCCTGCCAACGGCATGGGCTTCATTCTCGCCCTTTGGCGTAAGCCCTAAATCCATCCAGCCGGTGAACACGTTCCTGGCGTTTCCCTGGCTTTCGCCATGACGGAGCAGGACAAGGACACGGCTGTCAGGAACTCTGGTCACCCGCTGTTTGCCTCGCCGCTGCCCCGGGAGGCGAAAGGATTGGCGAACAGCGCGCTGTCGCCCAAGGCGCGCTCGATCGCCATCAGCCTGTTGTACTTCGCGGTCCGTTCGCCGCGGCTGGGCGCTCCCGCCTTGATCTGGCCGCCGCCCATGGCGACGGCGAAGTCGGCGATGAAGGCGTCCTCCGTCTCGCCAGAGCGGTGCGAGATGACGTAGCCCCAGCCCGCCGAACGGCAGACATCGACGGCGGCGATCGTCTCGGTGACCGTGCCGATCTGGTTGAGCTTGATGAGGACCGCGTTCGTCGCCTTCCGCCGAATCCCGGTCTCGATGTACTGGACATTGGTGACGTAAAGGTCGTCGCCGACGACCTGGACGCGGTCGCCTAGCGCCGCGGTGTGCGCGGCGAAGCCCTCCCAGTCGTGCTCGGCCAGCCCGTCCTCGATCGAGATGATCGGGAAGCGGTCGATCCAGCGGCCGTAGAGCGCCGTCATGTCGTTGCTGGTCAGCATTTTGGCGCCGCGCAATTCGTAGTGCCCGTCGCGCCACATCGAATTGGCCGCAGGATCGAGCGCGATGGCGATGTCCTTGCCGGGCTCGTACCCGGCTTTTTCGATCGCCTCAACGATGACCTCGCAGGCCTGGTCGTTGCCGGACAGGCGCGGCGCGAAGCCTCCCTCGTCGCCGACCGAAACCGAGAGACCCCGTTCGTGCAGCAGCGCCTTCAATGCATGGAAGGTCTCGCTGGCGAAGCGGACGGCTTCCGCAAAGCTCGACGCGCCGACGGGAACGATCATGAACTCCTGCATGTCGAGGCCGTTATCGGCATGGGCGCCGCCGTTGATGACGTTCATCATCGGCATGGGCAGGCGGCGCGCGCCGCAGCCGCCAAGCCACGACCACAGGGGAAGGCCGAGCGAGGAAGCGGCCACCCGGGCCGCCGCCATCGACACGCCGAGAATGGCGTTCGCGCCGAGCCGGGTCTTGTTGGGCGTGCCGTCGAGCGCGATCATCGCGCCGTCTATCGCGGCCTGATCGAGCGCCGACAGCCCGGCGACGGCCGAGGCGATCTCTCCTTCGACCGCGGCGATCGCCTTGAGAACGCCCTTGCCGCCGAAGCGATTCTTATCGCCGTCGCGCAGCTCAACGGCCTCGTTCTCGCCCGTCGAGGCGCCGGACGGCACGGCAGCCTGTCCTATGACGCCGTTCGTCAGGCTGACGGTGACATGGATGGTGGGATTGCCGCGAGAATCGAGGATTTCCTGGGCGCTGACGGTTTCGATCTGGTGCTTCATGGATGGTCCATAGGATTGGAGGGAAGAGTGGAAAACGGCGGTCAGGCCGCAGGCGGATCCTGCGAGAGGTCGCTGCAATTGGCGCGCCACCAAATGACGTGGCCGTCCGGCACCAGTCCATGCAGCAGCTTCATGGCCGCTTGGGCGACGTCCGGCCTGTCGTAGAACTCGATGACGATCGGCAGGTCGACTGTGAGCCTGAGCAGGTCGGCCGCGTGCACCGCACCGCTGGCGCCGAAGCCGGCGATGCCGCGGAAGACGGTAACCCCCTGCACCCGTTGCTGATCGTGCAGAAGAGTCAGGATCTCCTGCTGGAGGTTGGTGCGGCGGCCCTGCTCGGCCTCGTGTATGTAGATGCGTACGACGATGACTTCGCTGGTCATGGGACGCTCCTCAGAGGTTGCGTGCGAGATAGGCGCCGCCGAACGCGCCGAGAAAGCCGAGGCCAACCGAGAGCAGGACATAGAGGCCCGCCTTGCCGAAGCTGCCCTGCTCGACCAGCAGGAAGGTTTCCATCTCGAAGGTGGAGAAGGTGGTGAAACCGCCGAGAATGCCGGTCAGGATTCCCGTGCGCAGCTCCGGTGCGAGCGTCAGGCGCTCCAACGTCTCGATGAACAGAAAGCCCATGGCGAAGCTGCCGAGCAGGTTGATGCTCAACGTGGCGTAGGGAAAGGCGTTGCCCCAGATCGCCTGGACGAGGTTGGTCATCGCATAGCGCGCCCAGCAACCGAGCGTCCCTCCTATGGCGATGGCGATGTAGGTCCACATGATTGCCTTTCGTCTTTCTCATATCAGCGTCAGCGCTAGGATCAGCACCAGCAGGGCGCCGATCAGGGCAAGGTAGAAATTGAGATGTCCCGACTGCAGATGGCTGAATTTCTCCGCCAGTAGCCGCACGAAACGCACCAGCGGCGAGAAAAGGTATGGGCCGAAGATCGGCGCCACATCGTGGCTGAAGACCAGCCGGCGGATGAAATAGGGCTGGCCGTTGGTCTCGCGCGTGGTCGTCAGCGTCGGGCGGTAGATGAAGGCGTAGAAGGTCCTCAGCGCATTGGAGAAGGTCAGCGCCGTGGTCGAGGCGCGTTCCGGGTCCTGCGGCAGGCCGCCGTACCAGACCGGGGCGCGGCGCACGGCGAAGCGGCGCGACAGAGCGAGCAACAGGATCGGCAGGAGCGACAGCAGCGGCATGGCGATCACGAGCAGGCTGGGCGAGATGAAGGCGAAGCTGCGGTCTGGCGCGATCGGTGCGCCGGTGCCCGGCACCAGCACCCAGCCGACGCGCATGTCGAGCGGCACATGGCTGCCGAACAGGCCGCCCGCAGCGGGATCGAGGCCTGCGAGCCAGACAGGCATGCCTGCGGCGAAGGCGATGACGCAGAGCCCGAGCAAGGCCACGGACCTCGTTATTCCGACGGACATCGGCCTTGTGTCCCGCGCGGTTCGGCCGAGCAGTCCGATGCCGAATACCTTGACGAAGGTCGCGAAGGCGACGGCGGCCGTCAGCGCGAGGCCGGCACCGGCGATTGCGAGCGTCAGGCGGTCGCCGAGCGTCGACAGATGGAAGCCCTGGAAGATCGTCTGGAACACGTACCATTCGCTGACGAAGCCGGCCTGCGGCGGCATGGCTGCAAGGCTCATGGCGGCGAACAACGCGCCTAGGCCGAACGGCCAGGCGCTGCGGGCGAGCAGATGGGTGTGGCTGATCGCGTAGCTGCGTGTCGAGCGGTAGACGCCGTCGGCGGCGAGGAACAGCGCCCCCTTGGCCAGCGCATGTCCGGCAAGATGGATGAGCGCCACCGTCCAGGCGAGGCCGGCGAGCCGCATCTGGCCGTCCGCTCGGAACATGATGCAGGCTCCCAGCGTCGCTACGGCGATGGAAGCGTTCTCCGCGGACGAAAAGGATAGCAGGCAACGCCAGTCTTCCTGCTGGAAGGCATAGAGGATGGTCAGCACGGCGCTTACAGTGCCCACCGCCACGACGACGATGCCGATCCCGGGCGTAGCCGCTGGCAGCCAACCGACAAGCGCGCGCGCCAGGCCGAAGAAGGCAGCGTTGAGCACGACCCCGGACATGATCGCTCCTGAAGCGCCGCTACCGGACCCATAGGCGGCAGGGAACCATTCGTAGAAAGGAAGGATGCCGAGCTTGGCGCCGAAGCCGACCAGGAAGAGGATGCCTATTCCAATTTCCCAGCCTGCGCCCTGGGTCGCGGCTGCCCCGGCGAATGCGCCGAACGACAGGCTGCCCGTCGGCACGGCCATGAGTACGACGGCGAGGATCAGCGCCACTGCGCCGACCTCGAGCAGGCCGAGCATGAACAGCACCGAGCGCGCGGCGGCGGCAGCGAGCCGTTCGCTGAGAATCATCAGCGCGCCGCCGAAGCTCATCACCTCCCAAGCGATCAGCAAGGACGCGCCGTCCTGCAAGCCGAAGACGCCGAGCGCCCCGAGAAGGCTCGCCGCCGCGCCGAACAGCCAGCCGTATTCGCCTCTCGTGGAAGGAGTCGAAAGTGCGCATGCAAGCACGGCCGGCGCAAGCCCGAAACCCATCAGCCACAGCGCATCGGCGCTCAGCCTGAACAGCACGGGTCCCTCGCCCAAGGTGGTGGGCAACATGAGAGTTTCCGTCCCCTTCGGCAGGCAGACGAGCGCGGCGGCGATCCCCGCTAGCCCGCCAGCCACTAACAGCGCGCGTGCAACGATCCCGCCGACACCGATCAGGGCGATGATCGCGGCGGCCGCCCACAGCAGCGCTGCGGCACCCAGAAGCTCATTCGCCATGGTCGACCCTCCCGCCGACGACGCGTTGCGGCTTGCGGTTCAGGAACATCAGCAGCGCCTCGATGATCGCGGCCGGATTGGGCGGACAGCCCGGGAGCCACACGTCGACGGGCAGCACGCCCTCAAGTCCATGCCCCGAAGCATAGCCGCCGCCGGAAACGCCGCCGGACACGGCGCAGGTGCCGACCGCCATGACCCAGCGCGGCTCCGGCATAGCGTCGTAGGTGGCCTTGAGCGGCTCCAGCATGGCGTTGGTCACCGGGCCGGTGACCAGCAGGAGATCGGCGAAGCGCGGCGACGGCGTGAAGAAAATGCCAAGCCTGTGCAAATTGTAGAACGGATTGTTGAGCGCCTGAAGTTCCGACTCGCAGCCGTTGCAGGAGCCGGCGTCGACATGGCGGATGTGCAGGCTGCGGGTGAATCCCGGACGCTCGATTGCGGCGGGCAAGGCGTCGGCACGCTGCGCCCAGACGAGGTCCTCGCGCCGGGAAACGCCGAACGCCCAGTCGCCGGATGGAGCCATGGCACCAGATGGGCAGACTTCTGTGCAGAGCTGGCAGACCACGCAGCGACCGTAGTCCACCGCCAACATGCCGTCGCCGTCGCGACCGTTTTCCCGAATGGTTATCGCCCCGGTCGGACAGACCTCGGCGCAGGCTTGGCAGCCTTCCACGCACAGCTCCGGATGGTAGCGCGGCATGCCCAGCACGCCGTCCTGGCCGTCGTCGGTCTGGCCTGGAGTCGGCCATCGCGTCGTGGCCTTACCGCGTTTCAGTCCGAACAGGGTCCACAGCGCCATGTCCGCCTCCTACCTGTCGCAGCCGGCGATGGTGAGGCCGAAGCTCGCCTCGTTGATGGCGTAATCCATCATGTTGGAATCGTGCACGGTGAAGGGAAACACGCGCCAGTTCGAGAAGGACGGCGACTTGATCTTCACCCGATCGAGCCTGCCGTCCTTTCCGAGATGGACGGCATAGAACAGCGTGCCGCGCGAGGACTCCGCCCACCCCAGCCCATGCGAGCCGCCATGCGCCCTGCACGGGACGTCGATCGGCCCGTCCGGCAGCAGCAGGAGCGCGCGCTGCATCAGCACGAAGCTGGCGTCAATCTCGGCGGCGCGCACCTTGAAGCGGGCATAGGCGTCGCCCGCCGTCTCCACGGGTACCGTCAGCGGCAGGTCGGCATAGGCGGCATAGGGATAATCACGGCGCAGATCGCGGTCGACGCCTGAGGCGCGCTCAACGGGTCCGGTCGCGCCTTGGTCGAAAGCCACCTTGCGGGACAATGGCCCCGTGGTGATGAGGCGGTCGAGGAAACTGTCGGTGTCGCTCAGAAGTTGGGCGTAGCGCGCGGCCTCCCGGCGGATCGCCTCCAGTTCGTCCGGCAGCCAGTCCTTTGGCAACAGCTCTCGGCGCAGGCCGCCGGGCTTCAGCACCGAGCGAAGGAAGCGGCTACCGGTTAGGCGCGCGTTAAGCTGTTTGGCGCGTTCCTCGAGAAGCCTGCCTTCAGCCTGCCCGACCTTCAGCGTCGTGGTGTCGGCAAGATGGCCGAGATAGTGGAGATGGTTGTAGAGCCGCTCCATCTCCGCCAGCAATACCCTCAGCCACGCCGCCCGCTTCGGCACGGCGCAGCCGGCCGCCGCCTCGACCGCCTGGCAGTAGGCGAGCGCGTGCGCGACGCTGCCGACCCCGGAGACGCGCTCGGCAAGTACCGTGCCGGCCTGCGGCTCCAGCCCCTCGAAGCGCTTCTCCATGCCGCGATGCTTGAAGAAGAGCTGCGGGTGATAGTGTAGAATGTGCTCGCCAAGATAGAAGAACAGGAACTCGCCTGACTCGACGACGTCGGCGCGCACCGGGCCGTAAGGGAGGAGCTGAACGTCCTCCTTGTCCCCGGCCACGGCAGGCACGGTGCGCCTCTCGCCACTTACCGGGATCGGCATGTCGCTGGCGCGCGGATCGAAAGGCGGATGCTCGACCCGGGCGCCCTTGTGCAGCACCAGACGGAACGGTTCGGGATGCTCGGCGAAAGCGAAGCCGAACAGGTCGGTGACCTCGCGCTCGGACCAGCCGATCAGCGGCCAGATATCGGCAAGGCTCGGCACGCGCTTGCGGCCGGGCTCAACGATCCAGGTCTCGAATCCTTTGGGCTTCGGGCGGCTGACGAGATAGCGCAGCTCCAGCCGGCGCGGCTCCTTCCACCGCGCATAGACCGTCTGCATGCGGCCGCCTTCGTCCCATAGCTGTCGCGCCTTTGCCGGAAGCTCGTCGGGCCCGACCGTTGTCTCGGCGACCGCTTGGGGCAGAGTCGCCGCGTTGACCGGGACGATGCGATCCACGCTGGTCTCGCCGCTCATGGCTGGCTCCCCAGAAGCGAATGCGCGACGAGATCGAAATAGGCACTGAAACCTTGCGGCCACCAAACGCCGAACGCCAGCAGCGGCAGCAGCGCCAGCCACATCGGCGCGATGCACCAAGTGGAGAGCCGCGCCAGTGCCTTGGCCGGACGGGCTTGCTCCACCTCGAAATACATGATGCGGAAATGGTTCAGGAAGCCGATGAAGATGACGATCAGGAGGAGCGCCATCGCCCAGGCGATCCAGTCGTATCCGCCGTGGAAGCCGGCGCGCAGGATCGTCAGTTCGCTTAAGAAAAGGCCAAAGGGCGGCGCGCCCGTGATCGCGGCCGCACCAGCGAGCCACAGCCCGCCCTGGGACGGCATCCGTCCCATGACGTCGCCGATGCCGGCGATGCGCTTGGTGCCGTAGGCGCGCATGGCGTTGCCCGCGCCGAAGAACATCAGCGACTTGTTCAGAGAGTGGTTGAGCATGTGATAGAGCGCGCCGGCGACGCCGAGCGGCCCGCCGAAGCCGAAGCCGAGCGCCATGATGCCCATGTGCTCGACGCTGGAATAGGCCATCAGCCGCTTCACGCCCCGCTGGCGCACGATGAACAGCGTTCCGACCAGCACCGAAAACAGGCCGAGGCCGATGAAGGCCCCGCGCGGCAGCGAACCCACCTTGGCAGCGTCGACGATCGACAGGAAGCGTACGATTCCCAGCATGGCGGCGTTGAGCAGCGCCCCGGACAGCATGGCCGACACGGGAGCCGGGCTTTCCGAATGCGCGTCCGGAAGCCATGTATGCATTGGGGCAAGTCCTACCTTCGTGCCGTAGCCGACCAGGACAAGCAGGAAAGCGAGCGTCAGGATGCCGGGGTTCATCTCAGGCGCGGCGCGGCGCAGCTCCTGCCAGGTCAGGTCGTAGGTCGGCCCGAGCACAAGGCTACCGCCCCAGTACAAGATCACGGTGCCGAGCAACGCGACTGAGATGCCGGCCGACACGACGATGATGTATTTCCAGGCGGCCTCCATGGCGCCCGCGTCACGCTCGAAGGCGACGAGGAAGGTGCTGACCAGCGTGGTCAGCTCGATTGCGATCCAGTAGAGCCCGGCGTTGTTCATCAATGGGCCAGCGAGGATGGTGAGCGCGAAGGCGGCGAACAGTGCGTAGAAGCGCGGTAGCCGCTCTTCCTCATCCAGCAGGCGCATGTAGCCGATGGCGTAGATCGAGGCGAGCAGATAGACGACCGCTCCGCAAAGCACGACCCAGGCGCCAGTCACGTCGAGCAGGATGTACCCAGCCCACCAGGTGCCCCCTCGCCCGGCCCCGGCCGCGATGACCAGAAGGATCGCGCATGCCAGGGAAACGGCGGCGGCCAGCAGATTGACGCCCTCTGCAAGGCGGGCATTGTTGCTCACCAGCGCGCTCGCCGCCGCGATCGCGGGCGCAGCCACCAGGAGGATGAGAAGAAGCCCGGACATGCTCATCCCACCAGCCGCTTGAGTTGGAGGCTCGACGTCGAGCCGACCTGGCTCACCAGGTAACGCACCAGCACGCCGAAACAGGCGACGACGATCAGCAGGTCGAACAGAATGACGAGCTCGATCAGCAGAGGCATGCCCGGCACAAGGATCTGGGCGCCGAGGAAGATGCCGTTCTCGAGGATCAGCAGGCCGAGGATATGGCTGATCGCCTCGTGCCGCACCGTCAGCATCAGGAAGCCGATCAGCTTCATCGACAGCATGACGGTGAGCGCCAGCACCGCCACCGTCCCCGACAGGCCGAGCTCGCCGCCGATGCGGTAGGCGACGACCAGCGAAAAGACGACGGCCACGGCGCCTGCGACCAGCGCCGAGCTCGGCCGCAGGATCTCGTGCAGCTCGCGGCTGACCGAAAGCCGCTTGATGATCCGCCACAGAAGGTACGGCAGCAGCAGGCCGCGGAACAGCCCGGTCAGGATCGCCACCAGATAGAGCTCGGGATAGCCGCCGTAGTAGCCGACCGAGGCTGACAGCCCGGCGATCACCCAGGATTCGGCGGCAAAGGCGTAGAGGTAGTTGTCGAGCCAACGCGACCCCAGCATGACGAACGCCAGCAGCAGGCTGATGATCGTCATCAGGCTGAACAAGGAGGCGGCGAGCGGCTCGAGATGCGCGATGACCATATCCGGACTACCCCAGCTGCGTGCTGATGATGGCGACGACGGCGAGCAGGAAGGAGGCCGCGAGCGGCTCCTGGTAGCGGTAGAAGCGCAGCCGCGACTGGATGGTCTCGACCACGACGACGGCGAGCGCCACCAGCAGGAACTTCAGCAGGATGGCGCCCAGCGCGCCGAGCGCGCCGATAGCCGTGCCTTGGGCCGACAGGCCCCAGGGCAGGATAAGGACGTTGCAGAAAATGGTGTAGAGGATGAATTGCTTCATCATCGACGCCCATTTGATGAGCGCGAGCAGCGGCCCCGAATATTCGAGGACGCGCGCCTCCTCGATCATGTAGACCTCGATGTGGGTGCTCGAATGGATCGGCAGCCGATCCGTCTCGACCAGCAGAAGCACGAAGAAAGCGGCGACCAGGAAGAGATGCGCTGGGCTCCAGTAGACGGCCGGGCTGTCGACCAGCAGGTGGTTGACCACGAACGGGATCATCGCCTTGGCGAGCAGCGTGATACCGACGAAGACCAGGATCAGCGTAGGCTCGGCGAGGATGCCCAGCATGACGGCGCGGCTCGACCCGACGCCGCCATAGGCGCTTCCCGAATCGAGGCCAGCCAGCACGATCATGAAGGAGCCGAGAGTGAGAATAAGGCCGCCGCCGAGGATGTCGCCCATGTCGGAATAGGGCAGCGGAAAGTTCGTCAGCACCGGGATAAGGACCGGCACAGTCAGCATGCATGTGAACGCGACGACCGGCGCGATCCAGAAAATCCACGACGCGGTTCGCGGCACGACGATCTGCTTGCGGAACAGTTTCGCCAGATCGCGATATGGCTGGAAGACGCTCGGGCCTGCCGAGCGCTGCACGCGCTCCTCCGCCCACAGGATGAAGCCTTGGAGCAGCGGCGCGAAGGCGATCACCGTGAAGACCTGGCAGACCTGCAGGACGATCTCGCGCAGGCTCACGACACAGCCTCCGCGACGCTACGCGGTACAAATCCTGCGGCGCTTCCGGGTTTTGACCCGACTTCCCTGTCTGGAGATTTTCTCATAACTCCTCCGTGCCTTGGCGGCGCCTGGAGGAGTCATCAGCCCTGAGGGCGGTTAAAGGTGAACTCCATCACCTTGTATCGTGCGGGATAATATGGACCGCCTCGGATGGAAGTCAACCCGGCCGGGACAGGCGGCGCTTTTCAGAACGGATATACCCGTTCAAGCTCCTCTCGCTTCTGCACTTCGGTCCTGAGCGACCGGTAGGACCAACGGTCGCGAACCGGATCGTATCGAACCCAGACGGGCTCGAGCCAGAAGACGCCGAAGTCGTCTTCTGGCCAGACGGGATACCAAGCGTGCCATCGATGGTACGCCATCCGGTGGCCGCGACCAATGTCAGCGCGCGCCTTGGAATCGCTTCGGGCCATGCGGGGAACAAGCCAGTCTGCAGGCGCAATCAGCCCCATGGAGCGTTGCCACAGCCACTGGAGCGAAATTTTCAGCAATGCGGGAAGCATGATGCACCTCTCTCCACCTCACGGCGACGGGCGCATCCTGAAGGCAAAGCGGCCAACACGGCTCCCATCGCGATTGCGACAGGAGTCATCAGCCACCGAAGGCAATTTTGGGAGACTCCATTCCCGGCTTCACCGTACCAGAAAAACGGCCCCCCGCAAGACCGTCCGATGACATGACAGCTTCGCGCTATGCCGCGTTCCGCAAGGATTGCGGCGCGGCGCAGCGGGCCGTTGCCTCAACGAGGAAGAACCGCGTCCTCCGGCAGTCCCAGCGCGTGCGCGACACGGCTTAGCCTGGCTGAATCGCTGTCGTCACCGGATTCGATGCGCGCGATCTCGTCGGCGGCCAGCCCGCACGCGACCGCGCTCTTCCACGGTGTAGCCGACGAACTCGCGCATCGCCTTGACCGCGTTCTCTCCGGCGGAGATTGCCGTTGCCACGGCTTCCGGAACGGGATGGCTGTTGGACACGTCCTACCTCGCTTGTGAATAATCGTCCTGAACCGAGGGATGGCCCCGAAGCCGTCGCTTCGGCAAACCCCACGCCATTCCCGTCATTCGATCATGACAAGCGGCGCATACGTCTCGGGCCGACGGTCGCGGAAGAACTGCCAAGTGTCGCGCACCTCGCGGATCATGTCGAAGTCGAGATCGTGCACGAGAAGTTCGTCCTCGCCGCGGCTTGCGACGGCCTCGATCTGTCCGCGCGGGTTGACGAAGTAGCTTTGGCCGTAGAACTCCCCGATGTTCCATGGCCCCTCCTTCCCGACACGGTTGATCGCGCCGATATAGACGCCGTTTGCTGCGGCCGCGGCCGGCTGCTCAAGTTTCCAGAGATACTCGGAAAGGCCCGCCACGGTCGCGGATGGATTGACGATATATTCCGCCCCGTTCAGCGCCAGCGCGCGCCAGCCTTCCGGAAAGTGGCGATCATAGCAAATGTAGACTCCCAGCTTGCAATAGCGCGTCTCGAACACGGGGTATCCCGAAGCGCCAGGCTTGAAGAAGAACTTTTCCCAGAAACCCGCCACCTGCGGGATATGCGTCTTGCGGTACTTGCCGAGATAGGTGCCGTCCGCGTCGATGACGGCCGCGGTGTTGTAGTAAACGCCGGTCATAGCCTCTTCGTAGATAGGCACGACGATGACCATAGCGTGCTTCTTCGCGAAACCTTGCATCAGCTTCGTGGTGGGACCGTCCGGAATAGGTTCGGCTGCCGCATACCATTTCGAATCCTGACTCGGGCAGAAATAGGGTTGCGTGAACACCTCCTGGAAGCAAAGCACCTGGACGCCGGCCTCTCCGGCTTTCTCGATCAACGGAACATGGGCTTCGAGCATCGCCTTTGCGATCTCGGCGGGCGTATCGCCGGACGATCGCTTCAGGCCCATCTGGATCAGGCCGCCACGGATTTTAGGCATTCGTCTTCCTCCCTGCTCCGATCAGTTCAGCTACCTCGACGTTCCGTCAGCCGTTTCCGGCTCAGGCGCCGTCTGGAATATCGCGGTGTATAGATCGGCCCCGAAGCTCGTCGGCAGCGGCTTTTCCTCGCGAAGTCGGAAGCTCCTCTCGCCGTCTTCCCCGCGTTCGGCGCGCATGAAGAGGGTCTTCACGTCCTTGTCGTCGAAGAAGGCGCGCGCGAACTCGTACATATGCGAGACGAAGAAGACCATGATCTCGCGGTCAAGCAGGGCGAGCACGATCTGCCTGGCGATTTCCGATCCTTCCCGCTCGTTGGTCGCCGCAAACGACTCGTTGAAGAGCATCATCGAACGGCTGCGGATGCGGTCGGCGATACGGTCCATGCGCGCCAGCTCCTCGTCGAACTTGCCGCTTTTCATGCTGCGGTCTTCCTCGCGCTTGTAGTGGGTGAACAGTCCCGTGCGCAGGGACGAAGAGAAGACCTGCGCGGTGACGAACATCCCGCACTGCATCATCAACTGGGCAAGGCCAACGCTGCGCAGGAAGGTCGACTTGCCGCCGCGGTTGGCGCCGGTGATGACGACGAGCTGCTTGCCGTCAGCGTCGGCGTCGTTGCCGACCGCCGGCTGCTTCAGGGTCAGCGCCAAGCATGTGTCGCGCAGCTCGCGGCATGAGAAGATGCGGGGTTCGGACGAAGGCTCGGGGAACGTCGTGATCTCGTGGATGCGAGTCAACGCGTCGTGAAGGTTGAGGCAGCCGAGATAGAAGGCGAGCTCGGCGGCAAGCATCTTCAGGAAGCCGAAGACATGCTCCGCGGATTGCGAAAGAGCGTCGGAAATGAGGCCGAGGCCGCGGTTCTGGAGTTGGCCAAGAGCCTGCGCGCCCGCCTCGTCGCGCGGATGCAGTTGAAGGGTATAGCTCTTGGGCGCCGACGTAGTCAGCCGTTGGATCAGATGCGTGTCGCGCTCCTGCGGGTGCCTCAGCATGAAGTCGACGCCCTTGCCGCCCTCCCCCAGCCCGGCGCTTATCAGGACGCCGGACGAAAACTGGAGCTGCTCGAGATCGGAATTGACGGAAGCGAGATAGCCGTCGTCGAGGCTGTCGTTCAGTGTCTTGAAGAAGCGGGTGAAACCTGCCGAGCTGAAGCCCTTATAGTAGACGTTGCAGGTGTTGCGCAGCCGCCGCAGCACGTCGAGCGCGTCCTTCAATGTCCGCACCGAGGTCGAGACCTTCACCGACGGCTCGTCTCCGAACGGCCTATAAAGCCGGTCGTTCCTGCGGTTGAATGGCTCCTGGGCAAGCTCATAAAACAGTCGCACGACGTCCTTGTTCGCAAGGCAGTCTTTCAGGATATCCTGCCGATAGAGGATAGTGCCCATGTCGTTGCCCCACGCCCCGAACAGCGCCGCCTGCGCGATCTCTCTGAGATAGGGATCGCCGGCTGCCATCGCGTCCAGCAGAACGCCAAGCTCGATATCCTGCGCGTAGTCGTCGTTTTCCTTCGATTTCGGAACCGTGGCGTCGAAATCCCTGTCGGGATGCATGAGCAGCGTCTTCATGGCTTGATCCGGTCGCGCAGGCGCTCGTGGGTGACGTTGTGCTTCTCGGCCAGCGACAGCGCATAGGCGAGGCCATCGGCGGGCCTGCGCAGAATCTCGAAGGTGCGCACAGCCGGATTGTCGGGCACGACGGTGCTGACCATGCTCACCGTCTTCTCGCTAAGCGACGCCAGTTCGTCGATGAAGGTGACGCATACGCCGATCGCGTCGGTCGCCAGAATGCCGTCCAGCACTTGGCGGCTGAGGAATATCTGGTCCTGCAGGCTAGTCGAGTTGAAGATCTCGTTGAGGATGACGATGCTGTCGCCGGTCATCTGGCCGACGGTCTCATGCAGGTGCACAAGCTCGTCCTCCAGCTTGCCGCGCAAATTGGTGATGTCCTCCTCGCGCTCGAAATGGGTGTAGACCCGATCGGCGAGGAACAGCTTCGCCTCCATGCCCGGTACCGGGCAGCCGAGCCCGGCAAGGAAGTGGAGCTGGCCGAACATGCGCGCGAAGGTCGTCTTGCCGCCCTGGTTGGGGCCGGACACGACGATCAGGCGCTCCGGTCCGTCGAGAAGGAAGTCGTTGCCGACGACGGGTTTCTTCTCTCCGGCCAGCTTGGCGGCGAGCGCCAGGTCGAAGCCCTGCCGTACCGAGATCGACTTGTCGGAAGCCGAAACCTCGGGATAGCAGAAGTTCAGGCCTGCCTGCTTCAACGGTTCGACAAAGTGGAGATAGGCAAGGAAGAACTGGATTTCCCGATCGAACAGCGCCACGGTTTCGTCGATGAAATCGGCATGGCGTTTCAGGTGAGCTTCCAGAGCCGAGAATATCTCTGGGTACAGGTCGCCAATGAAATCCAGTATGCCTTCTTCGACATGATTCAGCGACGTGTCTGGCTTCTTCTCCTCAGACTCCTTTCCTTCGGGGTCGAGGTTCCTGAACCGTTCAAACTGGCTGCGAACCATAGCGCTGTAGTCGGCTTCTCCGGCGTATTTGCGCACCGTCACCTTGTCACCGTGGATGAGCATGCTGTAGCGAATGGCGGACAGCTTCTCGTGCATTTCGTCGGTCTCGGCGGTCAGCGCAGTGAACGGCAGAGACGCGACATAGCTGTCCAGATACCCACGCAGGTTCCTTAGGCCGCGCGAGCGCAGCCTGGCGTCGCCCAGATTTCCTGCGAAGCCCCTGACCGTGCCGCAATAACTCTGGATTGCCCCAAAGAGCACCATCTGGCGGTGGCGCTTGTATCGCACCTTCCCGGCGAATTCGAACTCCAGCCTGACCTTGCGCATCCCATCGCAGAAGGTCGGTATCAGACCCAGAACCTCGGGATCCTCCAAGTCGCGGAACACCTCCTGGCGATAGCGGACGACGTCTTCGTTGCGGTAGGTCGAGTAGAAGAAAGGACGGAGTCGACTTTCGTCGTACTTGGCGACAGCGCTCGCGATCACCTGGTCGAGATTGAGATCGACAAAGCAGCCCGGTTCGTCATCCATTTCGCGCCGTTCCCGTTCCGATCCAGGCGGAAACAGGATGCTTTCGAAAGGCTCCGCTTCGGCAGCGTCGAAAATCTCGGCGTGTCCGGAACCGCCTGGCGGCGGACGTTTCCCCGGCGGGGCTTGCCGCGGGGTCTGGCGAACCGCCAGTTCGCCAGTAGGGTTGCCGGGACCGACATCGTTATCCTGGTCGGGAACGCGCGCTGCGGGCATTTTCCAAAACCTCCTTTCCGTTCGGTGAACGGTCGGAGGAGTCATCAGCCGCAAGGCGCTTAAAGGCGAACTCCATCGCCTGCCCGGCACTATGTCGGGCTCCGTCCGAACTTGTCAATGGGCGGGTGGGCGATGGCGGTCCGGCCTTTCGGATCGGCATGGATGTCGGAAAGGTCCGTACGCCCCGCCCAGCCACCCTGGATTTCCGCCCGCAGCATCCAGTCGGCGTCGGCCAACAGTTCGGCAAGGCGCCCGGCTGCCTTCGCCCGCTCCGCCGCCGAGCCGTGCAACAGGCAGAGCTTGCAGGCGAGAGCCGCAATCCGCGCGTCCTTGTCGTGCACGAGGCTTCGCAGGCGCCGCCACGTACGTTTTGTACAGCCTATTTGCCAAACGAGTGCCAACGCGCTCCGTCGCTTGCGCCGGCTCGCATCACTCTCGACCTCCGCCGAGGGATATGGCGATGCTGCCACCGGAACGAGAAAGCGCAACGCGGCTCGGCCAAGGCGCAGTAGGGCCGCTTCGGCTGAAGGTCTTGCCGTGTCCTCTCCCAGCGCCAGGACGAGAACACGCGCTGCCTCGGGACGGTCGAAGCTGCCGAGAGCCTCGACCACGCCCGCGAGATACGAAAACTCGTGTCCAAGCCGCAACAGGAGCCGGAAGTTCGCATCGTCGCGACGCGCTTCCGCCAGGGCGCGCGCCGCCGCCTCGACAACCGCCTCGTCACCGAGACGCTGCATGGGATCTGCGGCCAGACGGGGAGCCGACAGGAAGGAGGCCAATACGTTGCCGCCTCCCAGTGCCTTGAGCGCCCTTGCCGCGCGGCATCTGGCCTCGAACAATCCGCTGGGATCGCTCCTGAGCAGCACGTCCTGCAAGTGGGGAATGGCGTCGTGCCCGCAAGCTATGACCGCGAGGACGCCGCGGTCGCCGTCATGTAGGGAACGCAGCAGGCCTATCGCGGCTTCGAGATCATGGTTTTCGTTCGACGACATGAGCGTCAGCCTCGCTTTCGGATTCGCGTCGGCTCGGAGCGACGCCCGTTTGTCCGGGGACCTGTGGCGCCTGCCGCGAAATTCACGTTGCGCAGGCCGGCGAGCAGGAAAAGCGCACGCTCGGCGGCGGTCTGCTCCTCCCTTGTCTCGAGAGGACGCCGCACGGCGTCGTGTTTCAAAGCGAAGGCGCGCATGTCTTCGGCGACGCGTTCCAGGAGCTCCACATGGTGCGCAGCCAGCGTCCGCAGCAAGGAAGAATCGTCCGCCAGGGCTTCCGCCAGCATACCGAGGTGCGTCAGGCACACTGCGGAGAGCCCGGTGAGCGTCTCGTCCGCGCTCTTCCGGAACCGGCCGGCCAACCCGCTAATGGCTCGCGCTTCGGCTTTGTCGCGGATCGCGCACATCGCGCAAGCGTCGTGCTCGGCAAGCTGAGCGGTTTCGACCGCCGACGCCACGAAACTGGAGCGGCCGGATGCGACCGCCTTTCGCAACTGTTCCGCCAACCGGTCGAGCAGCGGCGGGAAACCGACGCAGGTTCCGTAGGGCGAGGCTATCGCACGGTATTCCCAGATGTGAAACGGGCAGAAGCCCGAGCGGCCCGCGAACCGCTCGCGTTCGTCGCCCTCGGCAACCAGCCGGTACTGGTAGCGTCGGAGAAACTCCCACAGCGCCTCGTCGACACTCGCGCAAATCTCGCAAGAGCGCAGCTGACGCGCGCTGAAGGCTTCCCCCACCCTCGGGGCGGACCGCCTGCCTTCGACGCTCACTCCGAACGTCTTGCCCAACGCCTCGACCTGTCCGAGAAGGTCAGCGATCCCCGTCAATGGCGGCAGGCCTTCCAGCAACGAACGGACGCGATCGCACATCCGTGCCAGGAAGCGGCTTTGCTTGCGGTCGACGAGAAACTCCGCGAGCCGCGCCTCGAACTCCGGCATGCCGCTCGACGCGAGCAAGGACTGGTCACGCGAGAGCTTTGCAGCGATCGCGTCGCGCGCCGAGACGGAGAAGATTTCCGGCGCCGCGTCGCCGAAGCGCGCTTTCAGTTGCTCACGGACGAAATTCGCCGCCTGGCGCCGTTCGTCTTCCGACGCGAGATCTTGCTTGTTGATTATCACGAAGACCTGCAGGCCGGACCCCATGGTCTCCAGGGACCGGATTTCTTCTTCGGACAGTGGGCTTTCGTAGCTGGTGACAAGCACGAGGGCGTCGGCTTCGGGGAGGAAGGATTCGGTGGTCAGCGTATTTTCGGCAATGGCCGATCCCAGTCCCGGCGTGTCGATGAAGTGAAAGCCTCTGCGCAGGATCTGCGCGGGCAGTTCGATGTTGGCCGTCGCGATCCCAAGTTCGTTTCCGGGATTGCCCTCTTGGGTAACGTAGCGGGACAGGTCCTCGATCGAGACCGGGATATCCAGATGCTTTCCTCGATAGCGCAGGATCACCTTCTCGCTGGTGCCGTAGCCGACCGTCGTAACGACGGAAGTAAGCGGCACGATGCCCGTCGGCAGGCGGTCGGTTCCCAGGATGGCGTTCATCAGGGACGACTTGCCGCGGCTGAAGCGTCCGATGAATACGAGGTTGAACCTGTCTTCCGCCAGCCTGGCGAACAGATCCCGGAACCTGTCCTCTATTTCCCCGCCGTGATCGCCTTTCGCCAGCGTCGCGGCCGACCGGAGGATTTCCGCCAAGGCGAATTTGGCCCGTTCGTATTCGCGCAGATCCATAGCGACCTTCCTGCCTCGGCGGCCACGGATGGCGCGCCGTCCAAACGGCAGGAGTCATCAGCTATCGGGCATGTCGGGGGACTCCATCCCTTGCCGAAGATAGGAACGCACGAGCCTCGCGGCAATCTCCGACAGATTTTTGTGACCTTCGCTACCGCACTCTTGATGCGGCACGGCACACGCCCTAACGTAGCCGCGGGGATGGGGTCCCCCATTGAACGCCATTCGTGGCTGATGACTCCTGCCAGTCGGAACGACGGCAGGAATCCGTTTCATCCTGCCAAAATCCGACGTAGCCGGCGGCGAGGACGGTCGATTTCGACCGTTCGTGCGCAAGCGACCTTGGGAGGTATCGCCGCCGGCCGACAACGGGCTTGAAAGCGGACAGGGCAGGTCCCCCGTTCTGTCCGTCCATGCTTGGATTGCCTCCAGCCGATCAGGGCGATCCAGCGGTCTGTTGTTCACTGGCGGCCCGAGGAGCCCTCTCCCTTGGGCCGCCTTTTTCTTCCGCCTGGGACGAGGGAGCGCCCGCGACGATCAAATGGCGATTGACACCCGCGTGCGGTGCCCCTACGCCATCCCATGGGGATGGAGTGCCCCCGTAACCGCCGCTCGGCTGATGACTCCTACGTCCGTCAAACTCCCGAATCCCGGCTCACGCCCGGTTCGGCGACCGAGCGAGAGCAGGTATGAATTTCGATGCGATTTCGATAGGCGCGCGCGCTCCCAAGGAAGTGAACGTCGTCATAGAGGTTCCTATCGGCGGCGAGCCCATCAAGTACGAGATGGACAAGAAGTCGGGAGTTCTGGTCGTCGACCGGTTCCTGCATACGCCGATGCGGTACCCGGGCAACTACGGCTTCATTCCAAAAACCTTGTCGGCCGACGGCGATCCCTGCGACGTTCTCATCGCCAACAGTCGCCCGCTCATCCCGGGCGCCGTTATCGCAGTGAAACCGATCGGCGTTCTCCTGATGCAGGATGAGGCAGGCCCCGACGAAAAGATCATCGCAGTCCCCACGAGCAAGATAACCCGCCGATACGAACAGATAGAAGAAGCAGAGCAGCTGCCGGAGATAGCGCTGAAACAAGTCCAGCACTTTTTCGAGCATTACAAGGATCTCGAGCCAGGCAAGTGGGTCAAGATCGTCGGCTGGGGAGACGCTGCGGAGGCCAGGAGGCTGATCAGCGAGGCGCACGCGCGCTATCGAGGGCACTGGTAGCTTCGTGCCTGCGAGCCGGAGACTTCATCGCCGTCGGCCGGCCAAATCGAGTTGCCGGGCGCGTTTGCCTCGGAAGTAGGCCTTGATCCAAAGCTCCTCGCTCCGCAGCATATCCTCGATCGTCCCCTCGAGGATCACTCTCCCGTCGCCCAGCACGGCCACCCGGTCGCATACCGAAAACAGGCTGTCGAGATCGTGGGTCACCATGTAGACGGTGAGCCCCATCGTTTCCCGCAGCTTCGCAACCAGCTCGTCGAATTCCGCCGCGGCGATGGGATCGAGGCCGGACGTCGGCTCGTCCAGGAACACGATTTCAGGATCGATCGAGAGGGCGCGGGCAAGGGCGGCGCGCTTGATCATGCCCCCGGACAGTTCCGACGGAAACTTTAGCGCATCGCCGGGACTCAGCCCGACCAGTTCGATCTTGAGCAGCGCCAGTTCGTCCATCAGCGGCTTCGGCAGATCGAGGTACTCACGCATCGGCACCTGGATGTTCTCCAGCAGGTTCAACGACGAGAACAGCGCCCCGTGTTGGAAAAGAACACCAAGGCGCATGTCGATACGGAGCCGTTCCTCATCAGCCAACCTGTCGATGTCGAAGCCAAACAGGCGGATCGTGCCGGACGTTTTCCTATGGAGTCCGAGCACAGTTCTCAGCAGGACCGACTTGCCGCCGCCTGTCGCACCTACGAAGCCGAGTATTTCTCCCCGGAAGACGTCGAATGAGACCCCGTCGAGCACGACGGCGTCGCCGAACGAGACGGACACGTCGCTGACGGACAGCACGACATCTCGCTCGCGTTCTTTCGGCTTGGGAAACGTCATGGACGTGGGTGAGATGCCATCCATTCGACACCTGCCCCGTCGCCGCGCTTTCGAGGGCGGCGACGGTCGCAAGACGCGGCTGCCCGCTTACGCGGCAATGCGCGTCATGGGGGCGGTTTCGACGGATCGTGACCTGACGCTATTCGGCGGGGGCCACGCCCATGACCTCCGACGGAAGCGTTACGGGCGCGGCCTGCCTCCTGAACCTGCGCCACGCCATCCTGATGTCGCGGAACAACCGGACCCAGGCGTTCGGTTCGGCGAAATGCGACGCGAAGTCCCGGTCGATCTCCAGCGGCCGCCAGTAGTATTCGTGCCAGGCCTTGAAAGCGGTGTGGAGCTGTTCCCCCTGCTCCCGGGCCACCGCCTGGCCCGTGCAACTGCAGCGGGCGTCGATGACGACCTTTCCCTTGCGGTCGAAGCGGAAGAGATGCCGGCTGGGAACATGGCGCAGCCAGCCTTGCTTGAATTCAAAATCCGAAGGCTGGAACCGCAGCGCCTCGATCATCGGCGCCACATCGAGGTAGTAAGGCTGGTACACTGCTGCATAGTTCGGGTTGGCGGTAGTCATCTGGTTCTCCATCCTCTGCCTAGGCGCGCGCGAGGACGATCGTCGGTCCTTCGCGGCGATTGCCAAACCTGCGGTGATCGAAGGAGAAAGTACGCCTTGCGCGATAACCCGCTCCTGCCGTGACTGTCACCACAGCAGGAGTCATCAGCCCGAGGCGATTTGCGGGAGACTCCATTCCCTTGGCCGGGAGCCTAGCATCACAAGGTGGCCATCGCAATGCGGGTCAGGCCCTCGGCGGTGATCAAGCTACCGTGAATTGCCTCTCAGATGGGTGTCGAACTCTTTCAGGACAGCCACGTAGAGCGGCCGTTTGAAAGGGACGATCAACCGGACCAGCTCTTCGGCTGAGACCCATTTCCATTCCGAGAATTCCGGGTGCTCCGCGGCAACGTCGATGTCGGAATCCTCGCCGATAAATCGCATGAGGAACCATTTCTGCGTCTGGCCATGCCAGCTCTCATGACCGCGGCGTTTCACCACCTCGTCCGGCAGATCGTACTGGAGCCAGGAATCGGTGCTGGTCACGATCTCGACCTGCGATGTCCCAAGTTCCTCACGCAGTTCGCGGAGCGCCGCATGCTTCGGGCTTTCGCCTTCTTCGATGCCGCCCTGCGGCATCTGCCACGCTTCCCCCGACCGATCCATGCGCCGGCCTACGAAGATCGCGCCGTTTCGATTCATGAGCATAATGCCAACGCCCAGACGATACCTCCTGCTTGACGGCGGGAGAGAGGGCGAACGGTCCGCGTCGTCCTGCGGAGCTGTGCGCGCTTCGCGGATGTTTGTCGAGGCCTCTTCCAGAAGCGCCTTCAAGGCCCGCTCGTCGACCTTGTCCGCCCGCATGACGAGCCGGACGATCTGGTCGGACAGAATTTCCTGAAGGCTCGGTTCGTCCATATGGTCGCCTCCTGCGCTCGGCCACAACGGCACGTTTGAAGCAGCAGGAGTCATCAGCCACGGGGCGGTTCAAGGAGGACTCCATCTCCTGCTTCGATCATACCGGAAACCCTTGACCAAGCAACCTGAGCGCACCAACCCGCAATCCAGGCGCCGCGATCCATCTACCGTCGTGCCCTCTTCAATGCATCACGAGAAGAGGCAACCTGGTCGCGGCGAATATCTGGTTCGTCGTGCTGTCGAACAGCCATTCGAGCACCATGCCGAACCGATAGGCTCCCATGACAAGGCCGCTCGCATGCACCTCGTCGGCGCGGCGCAGTATATGCGCGCCCGCATGCTCGCCAGGCAATCGGGGACCAAGCCTGCATATTTCCGGAACGATTCCGTTCCTGCGAAGCGCCTCCACCGCTTCGTCGACCGGGTAGGCTTCGCTAGCCGGAATGACGCTTACCCTGTTTGCCGCGCGTAGTCAGGGCATCGCGTAGCGAAGCGCTCGTCTAGTCGGCACTTCCAGCCGCCAGACCACCGCCAGATGTTCGGTAAAGGCGTGGCGTCGCACCGAGCCATCCGGGACGAACAGGACAGGCTTGTGGGTGTCAAACAGGGCTGCGTGGAGCGCGTCGCCGGAATCGAGATTGTGCGGACGGGCGACGACGATCAAGTCCGCTGCCTCCGCTTCACGGTCGAGCGTGGCCTCCACGGGACCGACCTGATGAAGGTAGCGGGCAGCCTCCGAACCGCTGAAGGCAATCCACTGGTCGAATGCCTGGCGAACGCGCGTGGCGCGGTCGCGTGAAGTCCCCTCCTCCGGAACGCGCAGGCGCTGAAGCGAGACTTCCTCGGGCGAACTGAAGATATGGGACGGATCGGCCTCGACGTGCAGCGCCGTCAAGGTCGCGCCGAGTTCGATCCTTGCGGCTTCGGCGGCAAGCGCAAGGCATTGCCGCGCCGTCTGCGCTTCTTCGAGAACCGCCAAGATCCTCGTGACCCTGGGCCCGGCAAAGGTGGTTTCGGTGTCTCGAGCGGCGGTTTTTCCCATTTCAGGCGATCCGCTCAGAGTTCCGGATCAGGCCTGCAACCTGTCCGCGGCCGGCGTCGGCCGGATGATGTCGACAGAGTTCGAATACTCTTTCCGCAAGCGCGGAGATGGGGATGGGCAGGAACGATCGCGCCATATTGTCGGCTTGCGCGAAGCGCTGCACCGCCTGAAATGGGTTCAAAGCCTGAGGCGGACCGAAGCGCAGGAGGCGGCCGGCGGCATATTCGATGTTGAGGTCGAGGAAAACGCCGGAAAGCTCGAGCCGCTCGCCATTAGCCGTCAGGAGCATCGGCTCCCCGAGGCCCGATCTGCGATCCCGGTAAGCCGTGCGGTAGATTGGATGCAGTTCGTCCCGGGCTTCGACCAGTGCCTTTACGACCGCGTCCGGGATGACGTGATAGACTCTCAGCGTCAGCGCCAACGCGAGATCCATGACGTTCTCGTAGCTGTAAATGATCTGGCGGCCGCGGCGGGGAGCTTTCGACGCCGTGACGGGGAGCCCAATTCTCCGCAGCGATTTGATGTAGTCGTTGAAGGTCTTCCTGCTGGAGTCGCCCCGGAACCCCAAATCTGTCAGCATCGAGAAAAGATCGCCGTAACGGAGTTCGATCGCGGACAGTTCGGAAGGCGTGGGACAGTCAACGCCGTGCGGCACCCGCCCGTTCCTGGCAGAGGGACTCATTGCGACCTCGCTCCCGTCGCCGTCCTGAACCCTGACGGCGGCGCCTTCGGTTTCCGCAAGAACGGGAGCGTCGCAGGAGAGGAGCCTGGCAACCCGCCCTCGCGGCGGGTTCAACACGTTCTCCCGCGGCGCACCGGCGCAGCAGGAGTCATCAGCCTTTCGGCGGTTCAAGGGGGACTCCATCCCCTCGTCAGAAAGGAGTAGCAGAAAAGCCTAAGACCGACAACCGGCGACGCGGCAAGGGAGAGCGTCAGCCACTGCCTGAAGGTCTCCCCGCGAAGGCGGAGACGGCCCACGACATCCGTAACGGCGCCTGTGGCCCAGGCAAGGCGAGACGCCGCGATCATGCGGCGTCCTTGTCGTCTTCCAGAGGCTCGCCGGGGAAGAAACGGCCGTAGAGATCCTCGCCGAAACTGGTCCGCAGCGGTTCTCCGGGAATGATGCGGAACGTGCGCGTCCCGTCCTCGCGCCGCTCGGCCCTCAGGAACGCGATCCGTTTCGGATCGCGGCCGACGAAGCTATGCGCGAATTCGTAGAGGTGGGTGACGAAAAGCGACTTGATCCGATGCCGCAGCAGCGAGTCGACGATCATGCCCGCGATCTCCGAGCCCTCGCGCTCGTTGGTCGCGGCAAAGGATTCGTTGAAGAGCACGAGCGAGTTCGACGTGAGATGGCCGACGATCTCGTCCATGCGGTTGAGCTCCTCGTCGAACTTGCCGCTGTTCATCGCCGTGTCCTCCTCCCGCTTGAAGTGGGTGACGACCGCGTCGCAGACGTTCGCGGCGAAGGACGTCGCAGGCACGAACATCCCGGCCTGCATCATCACCTGGGCGAGGCCGACGCTTCGCAGGAAGGTGGACTTGCCGCCCGTGTTGGCGCCCGTGACGATGACGAGCAGCGTGCCGTCGGCGGCTAGGTCGTTTCCCACGACCCGCTTTTCGGTGCGCAACGAAAGGCAGACGTCGTAAAGCCCGTCGAAGCGATAGAGACGCTCGTCCGGTTTCGAAGGATCGGGCATCACCGTGGGCTCCTGCTTGGCCTCCAGATGGTCGTGTGCGTTGAGGCATCCGACATAGAAGGCCAGTTCGGTGCGCAGCATGGTCAGGAAGCTCAGTATGTGCTCGGCGGACTGGGCGACGGCGTTTGCTGCAATGTTGATGCCTCGGTCACGCAACTCGCTTAGCGCCCGCGCTCCCGCCTCGTCCCTAGGATGCAGGTTGAAGGTGTAAGCCTCTTGCTTCGGCCCGAATAGGCGTTGCAGCCAGTTGCGGTGCTCGGCCAGGGCGTTCCGCAGGACGTAGTCTCTCGCCTTGAGTCCTTCCCCGAACTCGGCGCTGACGAGCACGCCGTCGCGGAACTTCAGCTCCTTGAGATGGCCTTCCACCGTTTGCAGGTACTCGTCGGTGAGCTCGCGTTGAAGCATCTCGAAGAGGGTCGAGAAGGCCGGCGAACGGAACCTGCCGGCGTTCGCCTCGCAGAGATGTCTCAGTTCGCGCAGACCCGCCACCTGCGCCTCCAGCAGTTCGACCGACCGGCTGAGGATGGCGCCGGGATAGTTGCCGAGCCACATGAGCCCGCCCCGGGTGCGCCGGCCCGTTATTGTGCCGACGACGCTTCCGTAGATCTGCCTTACCGCCTGGGGATTCCGCAGGGAGTCCTGCAACGCCGCCTGTCGGTAGCGCATCGTGTCGATGTCGTTGCCTCCGCCCGTCAGGAGGGCGACGCGGGCGACTTCGCGCAGAAATTCGTCGCCGTCGGCCATGGCGTCGAACAGCGTGTCCAGTTCCAGGTCCTGGACCAGGGCTTCCGCATTCCACGGCAAAGGTGCCTTCAGGTCGAAGTCGCGGCCCGCATGCATGAGAAACGCTTTCATGGCAGACGTCCCTCCAGGTCATCGCTGGTCAATCGGTACTTCTCGGCGATGGACATGGCGTAGGAACGGCCGCTGGCAGGCGCGCGCACGACCTTGAAGGTGCGCTGCGCCGGGTCTTCAGGCACCACCATGCTCATCATGCTGACGGTCTCCTTCGAGAACGACGCCAGTTCATGGATGAAGGTTATCCACACGCACAACGCGTCCAGCGCAATGATCTTGCGCATGATCCTGCGGCTCAGGAACGTGGCATCCTGAAGCGTGGTCGAGGTGAAGATCTCGTTCATGATGACGATGCTGCGGCCGCTCGCGACGTCGAGGATGTCGTGGACGCGCTTGAGGTCGTCCTGCAGCTTGCCGCTCAGGTTTTCGAGGTCTTCCTCCCGCTCGAAATGGGTCAGGATGTTGTCCGGCAGGAACAGCTTGGCTTTCTTGCCAGGCACCGGAAAGCCG
The DNA here is from genome assembly GCF_004801285.1 of Ollibium composti. Classification (GTDB taxonomy): domain Bacteria; phylum Pseudomonadota; class Alphaproteobacteria; order Rhizobiales; family Rhizobiaceae; genus Mesorhizobium; species Mesorhizobium composti. The sequence goes on along the minus strand of NZ_SSNY01000003.1, from coordinate 30,191 downwards.
AGAGAGGCAAGATGGTGAAGCTGCCCGAACATCCGCGCGAACGTCGTCTTGCCGCCCTGGTTGGGGCCGGAGACCACGATCACTCGCTGGTCTTCGGAAAGCTCGAAGTCGTTGGTGACCACGACGGTATCGTCGGCGGCCAGCTTCGTGGCGAGAGCGATGTCGAATCCTTCCCGGCACAGCAGCGACTTGTCCGTCTTCGACAGCTCCGGATAGCAGAACTTCAGGCCGAGCGGCCGCAGGCGGTCGATGTATTCGAGATAGGAAAGGTAGACCTGCACCTCGCGGTCGAACCGGGCCACGAGCGCCGGCAGATAGGCGTTCTGATATGTCCTGCAGAATTCGGCGAGACGCTTGAACGGATCCGGGAAAAGCAGCGATACGAATTCGAGGATTTTCGCCTCGATGTGGTTCATCTCGACGTAGTCGTGGATTTTCGTCAGATAGCTCTTGGCCGATCCCTGCTGGAACTTCCTGAAAGTCTGCTCGATCTCGGCGCTGTAGTCGTTCTCGCCTTCGTATCGATGGACGACGAAACCCTCGCCGCGAATGTAGACGCAATAGCGGATTTTCGCGAAATCGGCTTGGAGCGTTTCGATGAACGACCGCATGGCTGGGAAGTCCTTGGAGGCGACATAGCCGCGCAGCCAGCCGAGCAAGCCCCGCAATCCGCGTGATCTCGGCTCGCTCCGGCCGAGCGCCTCGGTCAGGTCCAGCACGCCCCTCGAATAGATGTCGACGGCGTCCAGGAACCAGGCCTGCTTCTGGATCGGGACGAAGATCTTCTCCATCTGCGCGAAATGCTCTCGCATCGTCTTCATCGCCTGGGCGAAGGCGAGGACGCAGTCGCGCATCTCATTGCGCTCGAGGTCCCTCATGACCTCGTGGCGGTAGGCGACGTCGTCGACCTCTAGCAGGTTGGTGTGGAAGAAACCCTTCAGGTTGTATTCGGCACGGTTCGCCGTAACGGAAGCCACCACCTGGTCGAGATTGAGGTCGCCGAAACACGATGGTTCAGTGGCATCCGCGGCATCGGGATAGGTCCCAGAGCGAGCAAATAGGATGCTCTCGAAGCTCTGGTCCCCTCGCGATCCCTCGCCATGAGACGGTTCCCCGGCATCCGTGCCAGGGGCCTGTTTGCGCAAGGCGTTCGCTCCTGCGGCATTGCCGACGGAAGCTTCGCTACCAGTGGGGATTTTGCGACGCGGCTTGCTGCGCGCCTCGGAGACTTTCTGTTCCACGGCCTTCTCCAACTCACAGAGTGAGCAGGAGTCATCGGCCCGAGGCGGTTGTCAGCGAACTCCACCGCTGTCAATCAATGCGTCAAGGGAACGTAGCGTGGCTGGCACGCGGTTTCAAGATGCGGGTCGCGGCGGTGAATTGGATCGCCTCGGTTTCGACACGTCAAAGCCATCCCAGACCCGTTCCGGCCAGCAGCAACACACCCAGCAGCATCCGGTAGACGACGAACGGCCAGGCGGAATGGCGCTCCAAAATGCGCATCAGGCTCCAGATCGCGGCAAAGGCCGACACTGACGCGGCGAGCAGGCCGACCGCAAGCACCGACCAGCCGTGCGGGTCGAGGTTATATCTGTGCAGTTCCCAAAGCTCCTTCGATCCGGCGAGCGTGATCGCCGGGATGCCAAGCAGGAAGGAAAACCGCGCCGCCTCCTCGCGCCTGAAGCCGAGCGCCAGCGCCGCCGTCAGCGTGGAGCCGGAGCGCGACACTCCAGGGATCAGGGCGCCGACCTGCGCGACGCCCACCAGGATGGCATCGATGGAAGTCGCTTGTTCGGTTCCGCGGCTGTGGCGCGCGAAAAGTTCGGCCCCTGCTAAAAGAACTCCCATCGCAACGCAGGCCCAGCCGATCACCGGCAGCCCGCGCAACGGGGAATTGCAGGCGTTTAGCACCGGCGACAACGCCAGTCCCGCTAGGACGATCGGAATGGTGGCGATCAGGATACTGAGCGCAAGACGCAGATGGGGGTCGGCGAAGTCTCGCCTGACGATGGCGATTGTCGAGCCCATGGCGAGAGCGCGGATATCTGTATAAAAATAGCTGATCACCGCCGCCAGCGCCGCCAGTTGCATGGCCGCCGAGAAGGCCGAGCCGGGATCGGGCCAGCCCATGAGAGCCGGCACGACGCGCATATGGGCTGTCGAGGATATGGGCAGCAATTCTGTGATGCCCTGGACTACCCCGAGGATCGCCACCTTGGCATAGCCAAGTGCGACGAAGCCGGTGTTCATCCCGTAGGCGCAGAAATCAGCCATTATAGATCGCCTTCCAGTGACTTCGGAACTGCACGATCGCCCAGTGGGCGGGTCATCGGTGGCCGCTTGCCGAGGTTCGCAGGAAATCGGCGTCGTATTGCCGCCCTACCCGGATGAAGATCGGTACGGCAGCCAGTTCGGCGGCGAGACAGAACGCGATGGCAGCCGTCACCGACGCGTCATAGAGGATGCCGATGGCCGCGCTTCCGGCGAACCAGAAAATGCCGTAACCCGCCGTGAACAGCCCGAAGGCCGAAGCCCGCCGCTGCATTGGCACCATCGGCGCGACCGCGGCCGGAATGATGGATTCGTGCACGCCCATGCCGATGCCCCAGAGAGCGGCGCCAAGCATCGCGATCCAGAAACCGCCAAGGAAGACGAGCGGCGCGAACAAGGCGGAGATCAGGGTCAGGGCGATAACCACCTTGAATCCGAAGCGGTCGAACAGCCGCCCGAACGCCAGCGATCCGGCGCCGCTGACGCCCATGGCAACAGCGTAGAAGATGGCGATCCAGTCGCCCGGCACGACGCCTGCCTTGCTGAAGTGATAGGCGATCAGCGGATAGTCGGCGAATCCTGCGGCGACGAGAGCCGCACCGGCAAGGTAGATCCAGAAAATGCGTGGCAACCCTTGCGTGTCGACGGACGGTGGTACCGACTCCATGTCCTGCGGCCGCGGATATAGCCATCGTGCCACGCCGACCAGGGCAAGGTTGATCAGTGCCGGAACCAGAAGCACGGCGAAGGCTTCGTGATAGCTGCCGCGATGCGCCAGGATCGCGGCGATCGCGAGCGGGCCGAACATCGCGCCGAACTGGTCCATCGCCTCATGAACGCCGAACACCCATCCATAACCGCCGACCTGGCCGGCGGCGTGTGACAGCATCACGTCGCGAGGCGGATTGCGGATCGCCTTGCCGACGCGCTCCAGGATGATGAGGGCGGCCGCCTGCGGCCATGTGTGCGTGAACGCGAGGGCCGGAACCGAGGTCATCTGCACGACGTAGCCGAAGATGGTGATGGGCCAGAACTTCCCTGTCGCGTCGGCCCAGCGGCCCGAGACCAGACGCAAGCCGTAACCGAGCAGTTCGCCGAATCCGGTGACGAGGCCAACGACCGTCGCACTGGCGCCCAGCAACGCTAGGTAGGGTCCGAGGATGCCGCGCGCGCCCTCGTAGGTGAAATCGGCGAAGAAGCTCAATACGCCGACAAGCAGAACGAAGCGGAAGGCGGTCCGGCTCGTCCGCGACGGCTCCTGCGAGGCTCCTGCTAATGGCTCCGGCATAGTGTTCAGCCTATTTCCTTGCTCGGCGCGAGGCGTTTTCGACGAGGATCGCGGCTAGCCCGGCGAAGAGCAGCACTCCCGGCCAGAACGCGCCTACGGCGACGTGCGGTAGTATCAGCCAGCAGGCGCCGAGCCATATGACAACCGTCACCGCGAACCTGCCGTCGTCCACGAACAGGCCGTAGAATTCTCGAACAACCGTTCTCAGCCAAACCATGCGCTCCTCCTAATGCTGGACGGCAACACGCCTGGCAGCCCTGCAAACCCGGACCGCCAACAAGGCGACCAGCAGGAAACCTGCCACCAGCGCCAGGATCGACCAGTCCTCTTTCGGCCAGGCAAGTCCCATCCCCTCGCCCACCCAGAACGTGCCGAAACCTGAAAGCAGCACGCCGACGGTGAATTTCAGCGTGTTTTCGGGGACGGCTGCCAGCGGGCGGTGAACCGCGACACCGAGAAACACGACGAGGAGAAGCGCAACGACCGCGCCGACGCCGGCGGGAAGAAGCAGGCCGGAACCACCCGCGCCCACCGCGATGACGATGAACACCACTTCCAGCCCTTCCAGCATGGTGATCTTGAAGGCGGCTGCGATGCCGACTTCGTCCCATTTGCGGACGGCGCCTTCACGCCGCAGGCTTTCCGTCTCCCTGGCGAAGGCCGCCTGCTCGTCATGCAACGGGATGATTCCTGCCGCCCGGAGGATCGCCTTTCGCAGCCAACGCAGGCCGAACAGGAGAAGAAGCCCTCCGACCACGAGTTGGACGGTCGCCAAGGGAATCCGGGTCAGCGCGGGCCCGAGGAAGGCCACGATCAGCAGGAGCAAGAACATGGCCGCACTAGCGCCCGTCAGCGCCCCACGCCATCCACGCACGGCGCCGACCGCCAGCACCACCGTCAGCGCTTCGACGAATTCCACGGTCGAGGCGAGGAAGGCGGCCACGAAAGGAGGCCACGCATGAGCCCAGTCGATGGTCATCTCATCCCTTTCGGTCCACCTGCGATGCCGCCGAGGGCATTTCCAGCAAGACGACTCGTGTAGCATATGCTACAGACGTATTCCAGAAATGTAGCGTCCGCAACGAGTGGATTTCTCGCAATGCCAGCTCACGAGACCTTCGACCAGCGCATCACGGCTCGAATGGAGAAAATGAGTGCCGCGGAGCAGCGGGTCGCCCGCGTCTTCCAAGAGAGCAAGGAAGAGGTTCTCATGACGTCCGCGGCGGCGCTTGCCGCGAAAGCCGGGACCAGCGATGCCACAGTCGTGCGGACCACGCGCACGCTCGGATTCTCGGGGATGGAGGAACTACGCCGTTCGCTCGCCGCCGAAATGAAGGAAAATCTTTCGCCTGCAACACGCGTCGCCGCCACGCTCCAGCAGGTTGGGGACGGTATCGGCGCAGCCCTCGAGGCGACCCTGAATATCCATCAGGAGTGCATTGAGCGGCTGCGCCGGGATTTGTCGGCCAAGCTTTTCGAGAATGCGGTAGGGCTGATCGCGGACGCAGGCCGAACGGTCGTCTTCGGCATCGGCCCGTCGAGCGCCATGGCGACGTATCTCGAAATCCAGCTGCGGCGCTTCGGTCTCGAAGCAAGCAGCCTTACGAGGACGGGCATCCTGTTCGCGGACGATCTTCAAACGCTCCGGCCGCGGGACCTGGTCATCGTTCTCGCCTACGGGCGGGTCTACCGTGAGGTCGACGTGCTCCTGCGCGAGGCGAGACGGGCGAAGCTGAAGGCCGTCCTCATTACCGACACGCTGGCTGCTCCGCTGCGCGATCGCGTCGAGTTGGTGCTTCCTGTCGCGCGCGGCCGCGCGGACATGTTCAGCACGCATACGGCTACCCTCGCCCTTATCGAAGCGCTCCTGGTCGGCGTGGCCGCGAAGCTTCCGGATGAGACCCTGGAAAGTCTGGGAAGGCTGGATGCCCTTCGGCACGAATTGGCGGCAGGTCCGGCTAACCTGCCCACGCTACGCCGACCATAGTCGGAAACGAACACCTGGAACCGGGAGCAATGTGCAGCGTTGAAGGCGAGGTGATGGGCTCCACCTTCAACCGCCTCTTTGGCTAATGATCCCTACCCCATATCGACTTCCGCGCGGCCGACGAGTTCGTCCGCGTCTAGTTCCGGTGGAGGAGATCATGTCGTACAAGGATATCGTCGTCTATCTAGACGCCAGCGACCTGAACGAGGCTAGGCTCGAAACGGCCATCACGCTGGCCGAACGATATGGGGCGAGGCTTATCGGCGTCGACGTGAGCACTACAGCGGCCCTGGAGGGCGAGAGGCGTGAGCGGGCCCGTGCCATCCAGGACGCGTTCGAGGAGCGCCTGGCGCAAACCCAAGTGGAAAGGGAGTGCCGGTCCGCCGGAGCGTCGGCCACTACGGCGCAGGATTTGTTCGCGCATTGCACCGACCTCATCGTTTCGAGCCAGCCCCACATCGACAGCGCCCATCTCGCCGCTCCGGCGGTGCCCAAGGACGTGCTCTTGAATTCAGGGGTTCCGATGCTTGTCCTGCCCACGGAATGGCAAGCCGGGCAGGAAATCGGACGCAGCGTTCTTTTGGCCTGGAACTTCAGCCGTGAATCAACGCGGGCGCTCCATGATTCGATGCCGATGCTCGCCAAGGCGGAGCACGTGACCCTTTTCATCTTCGAGCCAGGCTTCGACTCAGGGGATTCCGATGTTCAGGACGTCGTGGCGCACGTCAGGCGACACGGGATCGACGTGACGCTCGACGGATGGCGGAACACCGGGGAGGTGGACGTCATAGACGCTATGTTCGCGTCGCTCGACCGGCAACAATCCGACCTGATCGTTGCGGGTGCCTACGGCAAATCGCCGCTTTGGGAACGCCTCTTCGGGGGCGCCTCCGAACAGCTTCTCGCCAACGTCTCCATGCCCCTCCTGATGTCCCATTGATCCACCACCGCCCTGAGGCTGAAAGGCACCGAGGAGGCTGTGTGATGAAAACCAGGATCGTTATCGTGCGACACGGCCATGTAGAGGGCATTCGGCCACGACGATTTCGCGGCCGGGAAGACGTTCCGTTGACTCCCCTCGGCAGGTCCCAAGCCAAGGCCACCGCCGCGGTGATAAGCGGGACGTGGAAGCCCGACTGCGTTCTCGTGAGTCCGATGATCCGTTGCAAGGAAACCGGAACGGCGATCGCCGATGCGTGCGGCCTCCGGATCGAGGTTCTCCAGGCCCTCAACGAACTGGACTACGGCGCATGGCAGTGGAAGACGCACGAAGAGATCGGCCGCGTGTTTCCCGATCTCTACCTGAGGTGGCTCGCCACGCCGAATCTCTTCCGCTTCCCTGAGGGCGAATCCCTGCAGGACCTGACGGCGAGGACAAGCGACGCCATCAGGCATGTCCTGCGGGAGTACCGGGAACGCACTGTGGTGATGGTTGGCCACAACAGCGTCTGCCGCGCATTGCTGATGCAGGTCCTCGACCAGCCGCTCTCGGCCTACTGGCACCTTCATTTCGATCCGTGCGGAATAAGCGAGGTGGAATTCCTCGGCGACGCCCCGCGGGCGCTGAGGATCAACGAGACGTTCCATCTTTCCTCGATCCAGGGGAACTGGGCATGAAACGGCAAGGCCGCTCCGGCGAGCATGCCGTCTGAACGACCGAACATGGAGGTGCGAACGATGGTCACATTGCGCTTTTGCCGCTGGATAGCCCGGTACAGCCGCGTTCGTTTCGGGCGTTTGGAACAGGTACGCGCGCACTGGCGTGGCTGCGCTTGATCGGCGGCGTCCGGGAGAAGTCGGTTTGAGAGGGCGATTACGCGTCAAAGGGATGTCCAGTTGAGTTCGTTCAAGCAGGAATACGAACACGGCATTGCGACGAATGCGATCGTTCCTGATCCCGCATACAAGAAGGCGGTCGATGCGCTTGACCGTCTAGGCATCGACCTTGAACGCGCCAGTAAGCCCAGCTCGCTTTTCGAGCGGTTCGAAGGAAAGCCGGAGACACGCGGCGTCTACCTATGGGGCAAGGTCGGTCGCGGAAAATCCATGCTCATGAATCTTTTCTTCGACTACGTCCCGGAGCCACGGAAACGCCGGATCCATTTCCACGCTTTCATAGCCGACGTCCACGCGCGCATGGAGTCCTCCGGGAAAACCTCGTCCTCAGGCGGATCGATCGCGTCCGCCGCCGAAAGCTTCGCCCGTGATGTCCGTCTGCTATGCCTCGATGAACTCGAGGTCACTGACATCGCCGACGCGATGATCCTGGGCCGCTTGTTCGACGGCCTGTTCGAAAGAGGCGTGACGATGGTCGCAACCTCCAACGAGCCTCCGGACGGACTCTATGGGAACGGCGCGAACAGGGACCTCTTCGTTCCTTTCATCGAACGGCTGAAGGAGCGTGTCAGCGTCGTGGAGATCGCCGGCGACCATGACTACCGGCTCGGGGAAGAGGACGAGACCGCGCTCTATATGTTCCCGGTCGACCGCGAGAACTCGGAACGCTTTGAACGTCTCTGGCAAAAGGCGTTGGGAGGCGCGCCCGAACGTCCGGAAGAAGTCACCGTGCACGGACGCGGCGTCACCTACCTGCGGACGGGCAACGGTTGCCTGCGCGTCACCTTCGGCGAGGTTTGCGGCCGAGCGCTGAGCGCGGACGACCACCTCGCGCTTGCCCATCGCTTCGGGACCGTTTTTCTGGAGAACGTTCCGGTCATTGCACGAGACCAGGAGGACGAGGCCCGTCGGCTGGTCACCCTCATCGACGCCCTGTACGAAGCAAAAGCGCGTCTCCTCGTCCTGACCGAAGTGGAACCACACGACCTCTTCGAGGACGGAAAACCCGACGATCATCGCAGGACGGCGTCCCGGCTAGAGGAGATGCGGAACGCGCGCTGGAGCTCCTGCATGGGAACCTCCGGGCGCGCACGGTGATCCCTCGGCCCGAACACCGCCAACATCTGGCTTTCCATTGACCATGCGATGCCTTCCGCGTAGGTTTGCGTGCGGGATGGAGTCCCCCTTTCCTGCCCTATCAGCTGATGACTCCTGCTTTTTCGAATGTACGCCGTAATGCGTGCAGGCAGGAGAATTATGGCCAACGAGTCCAGGACAAAACCCAACCATCGGCGCGCGGCCGCAGTCGTTCGCAAGCCTCAGCCACGACGGCCTTTGATCGGATCCGCCAAAATGCGTCGGGTCCTCGCGACAGCCCGGTTCGTCGAGCCGATCCCTGGTCACGACGACCTTTCCCCGAAAGCCCGTGCCCCTACCGATTCGACCGCCCCAAAGGAGATGCCAAAACCGTGAGAACTTTCGCGGACCCGTCCTTTTTCCGGCTCTTCCATGCTCTGCTGGACGATTCGTGCCCCGATCGGCAACAGACCCAGTGGTCGCATCGCGGCATCGCCTGGATGCATCAAAGGCACAGCTTCACCGGGGTCGTCTGTGGTTTCGGCATCCATCAGTACATGATGGCGAAGACCGGCTCGCATGGCTGGTCGCTGCTGGTCGTCAAGGAGCACTGGTGGACCGTGCGCGGCGAAACCAGCCTCAGGGCGATGGAGTGGGCTAAGCCGTTGACGGGAAAGCGCAGCCACATCATGGATTGGCTTCGCTCCGAGGAACGCAGGATTGCCGCATCAACGGAGGGGCGGACCATCAATGACCGCGACGCGTCCGCACGCCTTGGCTGAAGTCGTCGCAGCTGCCGTCTCGGCGTTCGACAAGCCGTCGGCGCGTCAACGCGAGATACTGCAGCGGATCGAAAGGCATGCCGAACGGCTGATGGCAGACAGGTTCCAGCTCGCGGTGCTGGGGCAGTTCAAGCGCGGCAAAAGCACCCTTCTCAACGCGATGATCGGGCGGCCGCTGCTCGCCACCGGGATCCTGCCGCTGACGGCGATTCCGACCTTCCTTATGCCTGGCGCATGCCCGGCAATCACCCTTACCTATCTCGACGGCAGGACAGAGCGCGAGGAGACCGGAGACTGGCGCGGACTCGCGCAAAGGATTTCCGGGGCGACAACGGAAGAAGGCAATCCCGGGAACGTCCGCGGCCTGGAGCGGGTGGACGTCGAAGTGCCTTCCTGGAAATCGCTCGCGCACATTGTGCTCATCGATACTCCCGGGGTCGGCTCGACATACAGGCACAACACCACGGTAGCCGAAGCCGTGCTGCCCGAATGCGACGCCGCCCTGTTCGTGGTCTCGGCCGATCCGCCGATAACGGAGGTCGAGCTCAAATATCTTAACGAGGTCTGTCGGACGGTTTCCCACGTGGTGGTCGTCCTGAACAAGGTCGACCTTGTCGGGACCGCCGACCTTGAACGCGCGCTTTCGTTCCTGAGAACGGTTCTGGCAGAAGCGGATCTGCCCCAGGTGGACCCCAACATCTTTCCGGTTTCCGCCATCGCCGCCCTCGATGCCCGCCTCGGCGGCAAGAAGGTGAACCTTGCCCATAGCGGATTGGGCGGCCTTGAAAGCTACCTCGGCCAAAGGCTGATGCGGAGAAAAGCCGAACTGCTGGAGGCCTCAGCGCTTCGCAACATCCGCGCGGGGATCGCAGAGTTGCGCAGCGACGTGGAGCTGAACAGGCACGCGTTGGCGCTTCCGCTCGAGAAGCTAGACGAGAACATCGCCGTCTTCGAGGAGGCCGTCAAAGGACTCCAGACCGAGCAGCAGTCACTCGACGATCTCCTCAACGGGGAGTGGCGACGTTCCATAGCGCTTCTGGACGAGCTCGCCCTCGATGGAGAACGGCGCGTTCTCGCCGGATTAGACCCGATCCTTCACGACGGCACGTCGGAGGAAGCAATGCGATCGACGCTAGACCGCATCATGCCCGATCTCTTCGACAGAGAACTTCGCGCCGTCGTACTTCGCATCGGATCCCATATCGGTGAGGCGATCGCCGAGCATGAGCGACGCTATCTGGACCTTGTCCGCCGCGTCCATGCGACGGCCGGTGCCGCCTTGGCCGCCGATATCCTGCCTCCCCCGCCGCAAGACCGGTTCATTCCGCTCAAGCAGCCTTACTGGACGACCAGGGGCCTCGCCGAGGACCTCGGGTCGGTCACGCGCGACTGGCTGGCGCTGCTCCTGCCCGGCAAGCTAAGGGAGCGCCGCAAGCTCAAGATGCTGCGGAGGTCTGCGGTCGCGGCGGTTGGCAAGAACGTCGCGAACCTGCATTGGGCCACGCGGCAGAACATCGACGATAATTTCAGGCGGCTGCTGTCGTCTTGCCGCCAATCGGTCCAGGACAGCATCGGGCGGACGGGGGACGTCCTGGCCTCCGCGCGCGACCGCCGTCGGACCGAAGACATCACAGTGCGCGACGAGATCAGGCGGCTTGAACGCCACGCCGATCGCCTGCGGAAACTCGCGCGTGATCTGGACAGTCGTGACGCCGACACGCCTAGTCTGGAATAGGGAGGCGCTTGCAAGGACTTTCCATTGTCACCGCACGGACCTGTTGGCAGGCTTCTGTTTGAGAATTGCTGAGCTTGCATATGCCGGGGTGCGGGCGTAACTTCCACGTGAGGATGGAGTCCCCCTCCAAGAACCGCCACATGGCTGATGACTCCTACTGCGTCGCTGGGCGGCAGTGGGACTGTTTGGCGACGCGCTCATGTTGGAGCGCGCTGAGATGACCGTATCCGATTACCTTCCCTCGTCGGAGCGCGCAGACGTCGAGGAAGCGCCTGCCGGGAGCGTCCCGAAGATCGCCGTTGTTCTGCCCGATCCGATCACCGCACGCGCATGCCTCGACGTTGGAGAAGCAGCCGCCCTTGCAGTCGAAGGAACGCTGTCCGTTGTTCATATCGGCGCCGATCCAGCGAGCATGCTCTCTTCCGCGGAAGAGATCGACATCCAATTCCTGCGAGAACGCTACGAGGGCACGGCCGGGGAGCGCGTCGCGCAAGTTAGGTCGGTCTTCGACGAGTGGCTATCGAACCGCCGAGGGACCGGCCCGGTTTCCTGGCGTGATTGCAGCGGCGACATTGACCAGTGCCTGGATCTGGAGACCAGGGACGCGGATCTCGTCATCGTTCCGAGAACTGGGAATCTGGATGCCAGGGATGTCGTCCATGGATTGCTGTTTCATAGCCATAAGCTCTGCCTGCTCCCTGCCTATCGCCAGCAGGGCGACATGCCGTTACTCACCCACGTCGCAGTCGGATGGAAACCCGACGGCAAAGTCGAACGAACGATCAAGGCGGCCTTGCCCTGGTTGAGGGCAGCCCGTCAAGTAACGGCCATCTGCGTAGACGATGACAAAGGGCGCTCTTCTGAAAACGCAGCCGCCGAGCAGTTCGCCGCATTGCATGTCGACGTGACGACAGCCAGCCTTCGTTCCCATCCGGAGTCCGTGGCCTCTGCTCTCGTCGGTCACGCGGCGTCGATCGGCGCAACGTGCATCGTCGCCGGCGCCTACAGGCACGGCGAGTTCCTCGAGATGATCGTGGGACGTGTAACTCGCGATCTCCTAACCCATGCCCAAGTTCCCCTCCTGCTGATGCATTGACGCGATATTGACGTTGACCGGCTTGATGCGCCGACGTTGCAGCAGGGCTTAGTCATGGATCGACTCGGTGAGATCGATGACCCGTCGACCTTCGGGGATAACCACATCGAAAACAATTCGACAAAGTTGTCACGTTGCGGAAATCTGCAAGTAGCCATCCTGGAAAATGCTATCTTCTCGCCCATGTTGAGCAACGACTGGGCCTTCCCCAATGACTGGGTCGTGAAGCCTACGATCGAAATTGGGAAAAGTTTTCCCGTCCAGCCTCTGGTGTTCTTTCCGGTCCGAAATGAACTGCTAACCACATTTCGAATCAGTGCTTGACAACTTCCGCACCGACGCCGTATTCGGCCGTCCTTTCGCGGCCCCGTCCGACCGGGTGCCGCCACGAGGACAGGCGATGCTCGCGTTGAACATATCGATAGCCGTGCGGAAGGTCCGCGAAGCTCAGGGCTGAAGCCCCGGTATGTCGCCGGGCGTCGGCCCGGCTTTTCGTCCCTTCCCCAATCGAGACGGATATCGCGGCTGCGAAACCTCGTCCGTGGTTGCTATGCCACGAGTCCAGATCGCCACGCTTGTGTCCTCTCCGTCTCATCGTCGCTACTCGATGTGCATCGCCCTTCGGCGGTGCGACCATGTTGACGCAAGGGAGACATAGATGCGTTGCCACAACCTGCTTCTCGCTGAAGCCCTCAAAAACTGCCCCAATGGATTCCCAGTGGCTTCCGGAGGGCTGCAGGCTCTCCAGGCTGAGAGCATCCGTGCCTCGGCCGGGGGCTTGTCCATACCGATGATGCTTCGCGAGCCTGGGGCCGGGACGCCCCTGCCCTGGAAATCGACGACAGCGTTGCCAACCGCGTGCTGCGCCCGCGGAAACGCGGCTCGAAGATCGGTTTCATCGTCGACCCGTTCCGGCGCCGGCAGGTCTGGTATGAAAGCATCCTCGAAGAATCCGTGCTCGCCGTCCTTCTGGCGTTACCCGAAACGCTGTGGGTCCACGAGCAGCAGCACGTAGCCTTCGTCAGGGATGGGCAGCAACGTCACCACTACTTCGACTTCGTCCAACGTCAGGCGCGGGGGCGCATCGCATACGCGGTGAAGTACGAGCAGGACGTCGACGACGATCTGCTCGAGACGCTCCGTCTTGTCTGCGAACAGGTCGGTGATCGCTTCGCCGACGAATACCTCATCATTACCGAGAAGGACCTGACCCGGACGCAGATCGAAAATGCCGGAGACATCCTGGCGTGTGCATCCGACTTCGATTTCGCGGTCCAGGCCGCCGTAGAGGCTGTGCTTTCCGAATTGCCGTCTCAGGTGCGCCTCGACGAAATCGTTCGCGCCACCGGGCAAGGCGACCGCGCGCGCCGGGCCGCACTGACGTTGATCCAGAAAGGGATCCTTAAGGTCCCGCCTAACGTCCGGCTCGGCGACGATGTAGTTCTCGTCAACCGCGCCGCCGGGGACGGCGCGCGTTAATTCAATCCTCACGCGAACGGGATAAGCCGAAAGAAAACAAGAAACTGGAGGGGAGCGTGAAACTAGTTAATCCGGCCCTGATCGCCAGGGCGGAGAGAGCCTATCTCTTTGGCCGCCATGACCGTCTCGTGATCGACGGCCAGTCCTACCGGGTGGAACGCAAGGTCAGGGATTCGCACGTGCTGCAGCCCGTGACCGGCGACCTGATTGCCGAAGACCTCTTCATCGTGAAAACGGACAGCGAAATCAGTTCGCTCATGCGGTCAAAGCGCATCCGCATCGACGAGGGCTATTATTCCAAGGCGTTGGGCATCCTTCGCGTGCGGTTCGACGACTCCGACCTGAGCGACCTGTCGGAGGAAGAGCTCAGGACCCTCTCCTGGAAAAAGGAATGGTGCGTCCGCTTCCTGGATGCCGCGACAAACACCGACGGATGCTGGCGGCCGCGCCGCGTGATCCCCGATTTCGCGCGGTTTATCGATGAAAACCGTGACCGCATGGATCGTTGGTATTTGGATACGTTCGGTGAACGGAGGCGGCCCGGGCGTCGATTGCAGGGTGAAGCCAGAAAGGCCTTCGACTACCCAAGTCCTTCCGGCTTTAAGAAGTGGTTAGCGAAGTTCATCGCGGGACATTGCCGGCTTGAAAGCCTTCGCCCCCGCTATTCCAACTGCGGAAACAGGAACCAACTCGATCCTCGCGCGGCCGAGGTGATCGCCGTCGAGGTACAGAAATACGCCAGCCTTCTGCAGCCGGCGATGACCGACATCTGCGAAAACGTCGATCTCGCCTTGTACGACATCAACAAGACGCTCTCTTCACACGATCAGGTTTACGCCAGTCACAACGCAGTCCGACGCAGGATTCATCGCCTGGACCCGTTCATGGTGGACGCTGGCCGGAAAGGGAGCGACTACGCGCTGAGGAAATACACTCCCGTTGGCATGGGACTGCAGGTCACGACTGCCCTCGGCCGCGTAGAAATGGACGACTGGGAAGTCGACCTCCACAAGCTTGTCGAGAGATCGTCCGTTTGGAAGGCACTGTCCCAGGAGCAGCGGAAGCGTGTGCCGCGCGTGCGCATGACTTTTACGGCTGCGATCGACTGTGCCTCCAGATGCATCGTCGGGTTCAATCTGACCCTCAACGGTCCATCAACCGCCACGACCAAGCCCGCGCTTCGATCCATCATGATTGACAAGACCGAGTTGGCAGCCGCGGCAGGAGCTCAGGTTTCGTGGCACATGCACGGCCGTCCGCGCCTCGTGGCGACGGACGGCGGACCGGCCTTCGGGGAAGAGTTCGACATGGCAGCGATGCGGGTGAACATCGGCCGCGACGTCCCGGAGCAGGATCCCCGCAAGCGCGGCACGATCGAAGCCTTCTTTCGGTTCATGAAACGGCTCTGCCGTTATTTCGCCGGCCGCGCCTTCGCGAACGTGGTTGAGAGAGGCGACTATCCTTCCGAGCAGCTCGCGTCGCTAACCGTTGGCGAGTTCTACAAGACCGTCATCGTCTTCATCGTCGACAATTACCATCTCCGGCCGCATCGTGGCCTGGAAGGCCGGACCCCCTATGCGAAATGGGAGCAGCTCGCCAAAGCGGGATTGCCTCCAAGCCCTTCCGACGAACAGCTCGCGGTCGCGTTCGGCCTCTGGCGGAGGGGGCGGACCGTCTCCAAGCATGGCGTCGACTTCGTCGGCATTTCATACAACTCGCGGCAATTGGGGCTTCTTCACGAGCTGGTTGGCAAGAAGAAGGTCGACATGGTCGTCGACCCGGAGGATCTCGGCCATGTCTACGTCCTGATTCCGAAACACCTGAGGGGACGCATCAAAGGAGTGCCCGACGACAGGCACTTCCTAGTCACCCCAAGCGTGGACGGTACGGGCAAGGGCAAGACGCTCGCCGCCGTGCTCATGGCCCGGCGCGACGTACGCGAGTTCCTGAGGGCGGAAGCGGAGAAGGGCAAGCCTATCCGCATCGAGTCGCATCGGCATCTACTCGACCTCGCGAACAGCGTCGTCAAAAGGGCGGCCATTCAGACGCATGAGATCACCGAGAAGGCCATCGACATGCTGGAGAAGCGCATCGACTTCTCGGCCAAGGCCGCGCTGGGGTCGGTCCAGTACGCCAGCGAGGAAACCGGCGAAGGCACGTTGGGCCAAGTCGTCGCCCTGTCGTCCCGAAGTCGAGTCTCGAGCGACGAGCCCTCCCCTCCGCCGCAACCTGCCGATGCCGACATGAAGAACAGGCCAAAGCCATTCGGCGGAAGCATGAATCTCTATGAAGGAGAGGATGAATGACGTCGTCAGCGGATACGCATAGGCTTGCGGCCATCCCGGAGAGGGAAGGCCCCGAGTCTGACGATGACGATTTCCTCTCAGTCATCTCCGGCCGTCTGACGGAGAAGGAAAAGCACGTTCTGTCCGCTCTGGAGCGGGCGAAGGACGTGTACGTGCGCTGCGGGCGCGACGAACTCGCCAAGGAGGTCCTTTCCCGCTTCGTAACCATGATGCTCGCGAAAAGAGAAGGAAGGCGCGACGATGGCCGCGTCCTGTTCGTCACAGGCGAAAGCGGCGCCGGGAAGACCTCGTTGGTCGAGCGCATGCTTGCGGAGAACCCGGCGCTCGCCCCGATCCAGAAATCGTACGGCATCATCGAGCCCGTCATCTCCCTTACGCTGATGGGGCCTTCGACGCTGAAGTACTTAGGCCTGAACATCCTTAAGGAAGCCGGGTACAAGATCACCCGGAAGTACGAGCAGGGCGAAGTCTGGGACATTCTTCCGGAACAGCTGCACCTGAGAAAGGTCCTGCTCATCCACATCGACGAAACGCAGCATCTCCTGAAGCTGACGGAATCCGACAGGGAGCGGGACTCGGTCCGAAAAGCACTCAAGGGCGTAATGAACTACAAGCCTTGGCCGGTCAGCTTTGTCATGTCCGGGATGCCGACCATCACGTCGCTGGCGAAACTCGATGAACAAATCGAACGCCGAGCGCGGCATCTGCATCTTCCGGACGTCTGCCTTCCCGATGAGCGCGTCCTGGTCCTCAATATCCTTGGCGCCATGTGCGAAGCGGCGGGTCTTGACCATGGCGCTGTCACCGAAAGCGACATTCCCGACCGCATCGCACATGCCGCGCGATACCGTTATGGGCGCATCACCCAGGTCATTCTCGCGGCGATCGAGCAGGCGGCGGCCAGGAACGCTTCCCGTTTGTCCAGAAATCACTTCGCCCATGCCTACATCGAGCATTCGCAGGCTCGTGGACACGACCAGATGAACCCCTTCCTTGTGAACGATTGGGAACGACTTGAACCCGGCCTGTTCATGATCGGGGACGATTGACGATGAGGACGAACGGGCGGGTCCTAGAGCCACTTGCGTTTGCCTACCCGCTCGAGGAGCGGGAGCCGGCCGCCGGCTTCGCATCCCGTCTCGCCGCCCTAAATGGCCGTTCGCTGAAGGACCTCCTTCGCGACATGAGCATTCCTCAGCGAAATCTCGACAAGGGCGTTGAATCCGCCGTGCGGGACGTCGCAGTCCTCGGGCGGACGGATCCGGCACGCCTCCTTCGGTACACGCCCGTGCCGCACGCGGAAAAACTGTACGAAGTCGGCGGAGAAACATTCACCCGTCTCGCCATCAACCGCACGTATTTCCGCTTTTGTGCTCGCTGCGCGCTCGAAGACATGGATGCTTATGACGGACCGCCGTTCAGCAGGCCATGGCTGCGTCTCGAATGGACGGTCTCCCATTTCCGCTCCTGCCTTCGGCATAACGTGCTTCTCACGGCGACGAGTCCCACGCGCACTCCTTTCGCGCCCTTCGACTTCAACGAAACGATGCAGGGCCTGATCCCTGCCCTGCAGCGGACGGCGGGCGAAACCGACATCGTAGCAGCATCCCCGTTTCAGGCATGGCTTCAGGATCGCCTTCGCGGGTGTCGGTCTCCGGCAAACTGGCTCGACGATCTTCCGCTGCACGTTGCCGCTCCGTTTTGCGAAGCGCTCGGGGTGTCTTCCCTGTACCCGCCGAAGGTCCGGGTCGCCCGCCTGACGATCTCGGACTGGTCGGCGGCGGCCGACGAAGGATTCCGTGTGGCAAGCGCAGGCGAGGATTCGCTATGTGCGCTTCTCCGAGGGCTCAATGCTGCCCAATCCTCGACTCGAGGATATTGGGGTCCGCGCGACACCTACGGCTATGCATACGGGCTGCTACAGAAGACCGTCGGCGATCCGGGCTACGCCAAGCTGCGCGACGCCGTGCGGCGGTTCGCTCTCGGAACCATGCCGATCGAACCTGGTACCGACGTCCTTGGCGAGACCGCAGGGGAACGGAGGGTGCATACCGTGCGAACTGCTGCCAGAGACTCCGGCATGCACGCCCTCAGCATCCGGCGGCTCTTCAAGCGGATGGGCGTTGACGAGGCTTCCGACCATTCGGGGGTCATGGACCATCGTATCCTGGTCAAGTCAGAGGAGGTCCATCGGGTCGTCGCCGAGCTGAAGGATGCGATCACGGCACCGGAAGTCGAGCGGCTTCTGGGCGTGCCGCGGCTTCACCTGAAGCAACTTGTAGCCCTTGGATACCTCCCCGCCTTGGCAGGGACAGGCATCCGCCGCAACGCCAAGCGCCGCTTCTCGAGAACCGACGTCGAAAAATTGCGGAACCAGCTGTTTGAAGGCGCTCAAGAAATTTCCAACCCAGGGGAACGCCAGGTCGACGTAACTGGCGCGCGACGCGCAGCCACCTGCACCATTCCGGACCTCCTGGACATGATCTTCCTAGGAAAGCTCGCCTGGAAAGGACGGCTTTCTGGAAGATACGATTACATGGCGTTGCTATTCGACGCCGACGAAGTCACCCGGATCGTCCGCTCGAACGGAACGCGCACCAACCTTACCAAGGCCGAGGCCGAGGCGTTTCTTCCCGGCACGCACGAGCGTGTCGTGAACAGGTTAATCGAGGCAGGTCACCTCGTGCTCATCGAGGAATTCAGTCCCGATGCAAGGCGCGTGATCCCGGTGGTCTCGCGGGAAAGCGCGGAGGCATTCAGGTCACGATATGTCTCGCTTGGCGAGCTATGTCAGAAGACAGACCTGCATCACAAGAAGGTCCGCCTGATCCTGCGCAATGCGGACGTCGACGCAGCGATCCCCCGAGAGACTGCCGGGGCGTTCTTCTACCTCCGTGAGCAGGTTGAGGGATTGGAGGCTTCATTTCCCACTTTTTGGATTTACGATAAATCGGATACGCAAAAAAACAGGACCATTCGAAAAAGGACACAGCTAAGCCAAGAGCACATTGGTATCAGGCAACGTACGCCAGATGGATGAGAGATCAGCGGCACGTCAGCCGGAAATAGGCGACAGATCCGTTGACGAATGGAAGCAGAAGGTTGGCGCTCTATTCGAGTCAATCCGAACTAAACCCTATGTAAAGAGAACGATATTGCGTCTAAAGGAACGTTGTATTCGCTATATTTCGCAAGGTTGCCAAGCTCGCCACGTGCCCTTATATCGGCAGAAAATTTAACGTTCAGAGCCAGACTACCCGGCGCAATCTTTAGTCCAATTCTCTAGTGAATGGGTTCAGATCGTTCGTGCTGTCTTGCCGTTTCAGGTGACCGCGCCTCATGACGACTATTAACGACTCGTTTCCAACTATCGAACATGAGGGATCGAGATTCACGTTCGAGCATCTGGCACCAACCTCTGTGAGCCTAGGTGGACAAGGGGCTGAAGGTGCCGACATCAATATCCGCATCTCTTATCAGACCCATGTCTTTTCTCGGCGCCATCAGGGCGATTCTACAGTCTTCGCGTTACGAGATGAAGCAGGCGTTCTAAGGCAGTTTTGCGAGTGGCGATATGAGAATTCCCTCGCGCTTCCAGGGATCTGTCAGAGGATGGTTCTCCACAATTATCTAACATGGGAATCACTCGACAAGAACAAAGCCAGCAATCTTGCCGTCGCAGGCCAAATTCTAAAATCCGGTATGAATGATCTTATCGTTTACTACTTGTTCCCCAGCAGGTCCGACGACCACAATGTGGAACTTGTAGTTAAAAGCGCTTATCAGAAGGAAATAGATTTTCGCCACATCAAGCGACGGTACAAAGTCTGCCAACTCATAAAAAAGGCTCACTTCCAGCAGATTAAAGTGCCTTAGAAACAAAAAAGGCTCCAGAGAGGAGCCTTTCCCATGGCGTTTCCGCCGAACGAGTGTGCCTTACCGTGGTGTACCGACCTCTAAGGGTGCACTTGCAACAGCGTCCTTTCGGAAGCCTCGTTGTCTGCTGCTGGAAATCATATAACTCCAACCACCGATTATTTCAAGCCCTTTGTTTGGGTGCCACGAAATGTGCACATAGTTTGGCTTCTCAGGACTTCTTGGTCGACAGTCATCCGCTCGTTTCTCGAAGGAACACTGCCAACAAGGGCAAGTCAACCGCCTTGATAATGACATTGGACGATACAAATCCAGGCCATGTCAACGGAGTGATGTTCAGGCCGGATATTCTCCGATAGCCGAGGTCGCCAATTGAGCCCGAGCATCTGGCCTTGACCCCTCAAAAAGATTTGGGGCGCCTCTGAGTTGCAAAGCAAGGCGAACGATTGTCGCTTGCTCCGCTCCATCCCAGCCTTTCTTACGATCTGGAGGCGGAGCATGCGCAGGCGAAAAAACAGAGAAGATTGTCCCACCCCAAATTCGTCGCGCCGGCGCGATCAATCAGGGACGCGGCGCTTCCCGGACTATTCCGTCCACTTCAAACGCAATCCCTTCCACGATCCCGCACTGCCGCCCTTCTGGGAACTCACCGTCGAAAACTCCAGATATAGCTACCGCGTCCTTGTCGGCGTCCCCGGCGACGAACTCGACGCTCTCATGGACCGTCTGCCGACGCCTACACATGAACGGCACGGCGTCGATTTCTGGCGCGGAGTGGGTCAGGCAATCCTTCCAGAAGACATCAGACGGCTCACTGGCGAAACCATGATGGCCTTTCTGGTCTACAAAGTCATGTCGGCGCCACCGGGATCGCCGTATAAGAAGGAACAGAAGTTCAACGATGCCGACCTCGGTCGCCCGATAACTCCGACTCCGGAAGACATCGAGGCAGATGATCGCCGAAAGGAAATGCTCCTAAGGCAGTTCGAGGTGGAGATTGTCGTGAACGGTTCGGCATCTCCGAGATTCTGATCTAGCCTACAAAGTCGGAGGCGCTTGGCGGCCGACCTTGCGCAGCCTTGAAAGCCGCTCTAGACCGATCGGAAAACATTACTAAAATACTCAAGGTTACAACTTTGCGTCTGAGAGAGTCACAACTTTGGGTGTGGAATATCTTCCTAAAAAATCATGAAATGATTTCAATGACTTCCAGAGTGGCCAGAGTCACAACTTTGGCTCTCGTATCAAGTCACTGATCGGAGAGCCAAAGTTGTATCCTAGGAAGCCAAAGTTGGGACTCTCGTAGAATTCGAGAGAAGTCCAGAAGGACTCGGTAACCTGGCAGGCTGCCCTCTTAACTCTCATCCGAGGAAGACAGCGGATCAACGGATCATGAATAGCCGGCTCGGATGGATCTCGCAAGGGGGTTTGAAGGTGAGGGTTAACAACGGACGTCCCAGGCCCTTCGAATGCTGGAGAACATCGTGGTGAATGCGTTCGATCAAATGCGATCGGCTTTCCTGGAGGCTTATGCCCGTTTCGGCCCAGTTCCTGCCCCGGAGCCGGGCATTGATTGGTCTACGTGGGTGACGGCTGCCGCGACGGTTGTCCTGGCAATTACGACAGGAGTCTTGTTCTGGGAAACGAGACGAATGCGAGAGGCGAGTGAGCGAATCCACAGAGACTCACGGGAGCCTCACTTCATTATCTACACGCAAATCGATGAGGTCGAACAATTCGCTGACATCGTTTTCGAGAATGTTACCGATAATCCTGCTTATGATGTCGAGTTCAGATTTGTCCCGGATAGAGTTCTGGATGTGTACAAGCGTCCGAATAACTCAGATCGGATTAATCCGCGACTTTCTCAACTTGGGTTCGATCCACTATCTGTCGTTGCTCCTCGTCAGAAGATCATCCGGAACTATAGCAAGCACACCAACGAGACAGGTGTTCTCAAAAAGCTCGAGCATTTTTCCGGGGTCAATGTGCATGTGTCGTTTTCATCGTTGAACGATCAGGACAAACGGAAAACAGAGATTCTGACGCTCGATACCTCGCACAACAACAAGGCATGGCGGAAACGGAAAAATACGCTCATCGCCCTGCAGGAACAGACGAAGGAGTCCACAAAACTGCTGGCAAGGATGATTTTTGACGCGACGGCTCCAGACCGGATTGGCCCTTCTAGCGGTAGGATAAAGGATCATTTAGAGGCACCGCGAAAACTACGGCCAGTTCGAGATAGACTTCACCGACCGAAACGCCGCCCACCCTCTTCTTGAAGGCCGGAAACCGATCGGGAAACCTCCTGGGACAATCCCAGGATACAACTTTGCGTCTGGCAGGGTCCAAACTTTGGGTGTGGAATTAATTCCTAAAAAATCATGCAATGATTTCAATAGTTTCCAGAGAGGCCAGGATACAACTTTGGGTGAACGATCAGTCACCTGATGCAATACCCAAAGTTTGGACCCTACAGCCAAAGTTGTGACTCTCGTAGGATTCGAGAGGAGTCAGAAAGGACTCGATAACTTTGGCGCGCAGCCCTCTTAACCCTCATCGGGCGAAGACAGCAGGTCAACGGGTCACGGATAGCCGGCTCGAGAGGATCTCGCAAGGAGGCCTGAAAATCAGGGTTAATAACGGACGTCCTAGGCCCTTCGAATGCTGGAGAACATCGTGGTGAATGAGATGGGTCAAATGCGGAGAAGAATGACCCGGGGCGGGATCGGAAGAAGGATTTGAAGGTGGAAAATCGCGCACTGAAAGTCGGAATGGAACTTACCACTTTGTCTGCCGACGACCGCTTGACGATGTTCCGAGCATTGGCCGTGCAATACATCGTGGAAGCGGCCGATGGCATGCCCACACGAGTCAGCCTCAAGTTTGATGGCGATACACACGACAGGCATTCTGACGAACGCTATTTTGTCGCTCGGGAAACCATTCGATGGCTTCTTGTGGAGGGATACCTCACCTCACATGAACGAATGTGGGCCGATAGCCCATACGAGTGGGTCAAGAATGGAAACAACTGGAGGCCTTCTGTTTGTAGTGATGTCGGCATCACCGATAAGGGACTCGCGGCCATTAATCGTCAGATTCGATGGGACGATATCAATGCCCGGAAAGCTCTTATTGAAGCGGCAAAACGGGTGATCGGCGATGGCCTTGAGGATGCGGCCAAAGAGAAGGTCGGTGAGATGGCAATCGATATTGTTGGCAAAGTTTCGGCTGCTTTTCTTAAGATGTTCGTGACGCAAACTCTAGCAGGGGGCTGACAACTTGCGTTGCGACAATACCTGGCCCAGTTCGAGATAGACTTGCTCATCCGGAACCCCGCCTACGCTCTTCTTGAAGGCCAAAAACCGCCTAGGAAAACCTTCCGGAAACACTCAAGGTTACAACTTTGCGTCTGGCAGAGTCACAACTTTGGGTGTGGAATTTCTTCCTAAAAAATTCCACAGGGATTTCAATAAGATCCGAAGGGGCCAAGGTCACAACTTTGAGTGGGCGACCAACCGCTTCGTTGGCATACTTCTTGAGGCGCTTAACAGCCTGAGCTGTCGGGGGCGGCGCGCCCTCAATAGCGCCGTAGCCGCCCCCGACAGCGACTTGGTGGCAAGTCGCTGGTCGACTCACGGATTCGTTGATGCAGAGCTCCCTGACCCGGCCGAAGGCCGGCCTTGAGAGCGACATCCCAGCGGCAACTTTTCACAGGCGTCCACGTCGGTTAATCTGGCCGGCGGCGCGTTGATAGTTACCGCTGCGTAAGCTGCTTGGCAGAGACCAAAGGTCGTCATCAGAGAAGGCACGGCAAAAGCCAACAGGGTTGCGCAGGCTTATTTTCGCGAATGCTTGGCCTCGTTGAATTGCTGAATTTAAGAACGGTTTTTCCGCAGAACTCAAACGACCGCGGATCTATCTTCGATTTGCCAACCGCCAGTGTCGGCTTCAAGACGCCGTGTCGAGGTCGGGGATCGTACGAAAATGCGGCTTTGCATTGAGGCACTCAATCCGGTGGCCCGTTCCGGTTCCGGATTCGCCATCAGACGGTCGCCGAGTTGGCTAGACCGAACCGCCTCGGGGCGAGTCGGACGCTGGTTACTACGGCACATACCGTCTCGCGATGTTTGCACCGACTATCCAGCGCATCTGCGTCGACGAGTTAGTCCGCGGAAATCTGAAATCCGATCTTCTTGACGACGTTCTTGCCGACCCGCATCGCCGGGCCGTGCGATTTGGTCTCCGGAAGGAACTCGACGCCGAGCTCCTCCAACGCTTGCTGCACCCTTAGGCTGATTTCCAGGCCGACAGGTTCGCGCGCTTCTATGCGGACGATCGATCGCTTGCTCACCTTGGCCTTTTCGGCGAGTTGCGCCGGGGTGATGTCCAAGAGGGCGCGCGCGGCGCGCAGAAAGTCGTAGGATGCCTGCATGGGAACGTTCTAGCCGGAGCGAAAAGGGAACACCAGCCTTCAGATCGTCAGGCGTCCGGACGCCTGTAATGACCTGTGGACGCCCAATGCCCGACGCCGTATGCCTGTCCTGCTGATTCCAGCGAATCGCAAGGATCCAATTGCAACGGATCCTTTGCCGGACAGACGGAGGCTTGCAGATGCTGTTGTTCAACGAGGGGTGCGGAGCCGGCGAACAGCTTGCCGCGGAGAGCGCAAGAATCAGGGCACTGCTCTCCGACATGGAGCGAATCCTGGAAGGTGTGCTTCCGGAGACGCTTGTCAGCGAGGAGCCGCCGCTTCTCGATCGTTGGCTTCTCGGGAACGTGTTGACACCAGCCTTGGTGGGGTTGTCGACAGGCCATCCGGCTCTTCCTGGAACCAATCGTCCGATCGCCACGTCCCAGGTCTTTCTGATGTCGGCCGACATGAGCTGGGCGCGGACTCTGTCCCGTTGGTACCGGCTTGGCCGCCCGGCCGAGCGTTCCGGCCTGGACGCCTGAGCGGTTGGGGCGATGGCCATGTCCGGCAAGGATTCACGCGGCAGTCGGGACCGTCACTTCGAGCGCCGTCGCAAGGCGGCGCAGGCGGGATTGCACCTGCCGACGGAGATTGAACTCCTGCGCGGCATGCCGTTCCTGTTCGACGACATGGCGAGCGACATCAGGGAGTTTGGCGAGCGCCTGTCGCGCAGGCTGAAGCACAAGCCGAAGTTCGAAATCGCTCCCCTGGTCGCATCCCTTGATGACCTCGCGGTCGACCAGAGCGACGAGGCCCTGCGCTGTGTCGAAGCCGCCCTGGAAGCCGCAGGCGGCTTCGACACGATATCTGCCTTCGATGCGCGACTTCGTGTCAAATTCTACCTGGCCTCGCTCGGCGATCCGGACGCGGCCGCCGTGATCGCCGGCAGGACGGCATCCGTTGCGCTCGGTGGCGTTCGTGATTCCTGTGACTTCAGCCTTCTGCCATGGGCACTCGCCTGGTCCGTCGTGGCCAACGACTATGGCCACATGCGCAACAACGGGACTGTCGGCATTCCCCGAGGCCGGGTGAGCCGCGATTTGCGCTTCCATGCGCGAGAGTTCGAAGCGGCGATCCGGCAGACGGAACCGCAAACGAAAAAACAGCCGGAAGACGGAACTCCTTCTGCCTATAGGGTCGATGATGCTCGGACAGTTCCCGCGGCGGAGGCACCTCAGGTCAACAAACCGAAAGGCACCGTCGTCATCTTCACCTCGATCGGCAACGACAGCACGTCCGAAGGCAAGCGGGTCGTCAAGGAGTTCGAGAAGCTTCTCAATATCGCCTTGCCGCTGCCGCCTGTTTCCGATCTCGCCCGCGTGCGGGAGCGGCTGGTCGAAGAATTCCCATACGCCGTCGCCGTCATCGACGAATTGCTGAACCGCCTCGTCGGCCGGGACCATGTCCATATCCGGCCGACTGTCCTGGTCGGCACGCCCGGCTGCGGCAAGACAAGGCTGGCGCGGCGGTTGTGCGAAGAACTCGCCGTTCCCTTCGAACTGGTGTCGTGCGGCGGATTGAACGACAGTTCGATCGGCGGAACCGCCCGGCGCTGGTCATCGGGGGAACCGAGCATCTCGGTGCTGTCGATCCGTCGCCATCGTTGCGCCGGTCCCGTCATTATCCTGGACGAGATCGAAAAGGTCGGCACCTCGCGGCACAACGGCAATGTCCACGACGTGCTGGTCGGCCTGTTCGAACGGGAGACCTCGCAACGCTGGTTTGACCCTTATATCGAATCCCCCTGCGACCTGTCGCATGTCTCCTGGCTGATGACGGCGAACACGCTCACCACCGTGCCTTCAGTGCTGCTGGACCGCTGCCGGGTCCTCGCCTTTCCGGAACCAGGGCCGGAACAGCTCGAGGTGCTGACTCCGCGTCTCGTCGAACGGATCTATGTCGATGCCGGGCATGATCCGCGCTGGGCGACGCCGCTTGAACGGTTCGAACTGGCAGCACTCGCTGACCATTGGCACGGCGGTTCCATCCGCAGGCTCCAGCAACTCGTGGAAACGCTGGTCGAGGCGCGGGAGCGACACAGGGTGAAGCAATGAGCGAGAGCCACCGATGAAACGCCGGAAGAAACGGAGCCGTCATGTTCAGCCCGAGCAACACGACCAGGCAGGAAGCGGCATGAACGAGCGGCTCGCACGTCATCTCCTCGATCGGCTGCGGCGTAAGGCGGCGGCGCTTGCTCTTGCGGATGCCGTCGAAGCGGGAATCCTCTGCCAGGAGGATGTCGAAAGCCACGGCCGGGTGCTCTCCGTCTATCGCCGCCATCCGGAAGCTGCCGGTGCGATGTTGCCGTCTCAAGCTGTCGCCATGCTATCGCGTCACCGCCGCAGGCTTCCCGACGAAACGACGCATCCAATCCTCGGGTCGGACGAGTTCGCCTTCGATACGGACAGAGAAAGGGACGCAACACCTACAGCAGAATCTTCGAAGGCGATCCCTGGCGAGTTCCCGTCTTCTACACTGGCACGACGCTTCGACCTCGCCTTGGTGAAGGCGATACGTGAAGCCGCGGAACCGCCGTCCGCTGCCGACGTCGCCGCCATGCTCCTGCTCGCACAGGCCGTTCCAGACAATGGGGCCGCCCTTGCCGATGTCCTGCGGGCGCTCAGGCTGCGGCGGCCGATCGTGACCCTGCTCGGCGAAACCAGAGGATTCGAGCGGACCTTTCTGGAACTCCTGAAGCGCGGCCACATCCTGCCCGGCGCCGTCGAGCGCTCGAACGGTTATGACATACGCTACGAGAACGTGCGCTTCGAGCACGTCGCCGCCGCCCGTCGGCGCGTTGTCGTCTTTGCCGGGAGCGATCGTGGCGAGGAGGAGGACGACCGGCAATACGGTGCGGCAGCCATCAGCCCCTATCCGATCCTTGCCGTCGCCGAGAATCAGGAGCGGCTTTCCCCGAAGCTTGTCCAGGCGGCGCAACTCAATCTTGCCTGCGGAACGCTGAATGCGGAAATCGTTCGCCGTATCATCGAGACCGTACTCGGTGCGCCGCCCTCGGCGGGCAGGCTCGACGGCATCGACTTCGGGCGGCTCGGCCTCGGCGACATCGCGATCGCCGTCCGCCCCGGTGTCGCCCCCGACACGGCGGCAAACAGCCTGCGCAGGATAGCCGAGGCAAGCGAATCCGGCGAGCGTCCTGGCGATGGTCTGGGCAGGCCCTCCGGAAAAGCGAAGGCTCGATCCTCCGATCCGTGGCGCCGCAACGCCGATCCCGGATTCGGAAGCGACATCATCCAGCCTGAAACGCCTTCCGAAGCCCGCGCCGGACATCCTGCGCCGACGATCGAAACCTTATCCGGCTATGGCGAGGCCAGGGAATGGGCCTTGCAGATCCGGGATGAATTGCCGCTCTGGCGCGCCGGCGACCTTGCCTGGACCGACATGAGCACGAAGGTGCTGCTGTCCGGTCCCCCAGGCGTCGGCAAGACGCATTTTGCCCGTGCGCTTTGCAATACGTTGCAAGTCCCCTTGCTTGCGACATCGGTGGCGCGCTGGCTCGAGCCGTCCAATCTCGGCGACGTGCTGAAGCGCATGAAGCGGACGTTCGCCGAGGCGGAAGCGCAAAGGCCCTGCATTCTGTTCGTCGACGAGTTCGACGGCATCGGCCGTCGCGTCGATCTTTCCAGGGATTATGCCGATTACTGGAACTCGGTGGTCAATTGCTGCCTGGAACTGCTGGACGGGGCGGCCCGCACAAGCGGTGTCATCGTAGTCTGTGCCACCAACAACCCATCCGTCATCGATCCGGCATTGCTACGCTCCGGCAGGATCGACAGGCAGATCGAGATTCTCTTGCCCGATGCCGAGGCACGGCTGGCGATCCTGCGCCACCATCTCGGCAGGGACATCGAGACGGTCACGGCCAGCGTCTCAAAGTCCGTCCTGGTCGAGAACGACCTTCGGAAAGTCCTGGAGGAAGGATTCGAGATGATGTCGGACAAGCCCTATGCCGCGCTGGTGCAGGCCGCCATTCCAACCCGGACGGAGGCTCGGCGGCTATGACGCTCCTACAAGTCAATGCATCGTCCAGACAGACACTGGCTCCGAATGCCCTGAAGGCACTTGCCCGCAAGGCGCAGGGCATGACGGGCGCCGACATCGAGCGATGGGTCCGGGAGGCAAGACAGAAGGCACGACGCGACCGTCATGCGCTGTCCTATGCCGATCTCGAAACCCAGCTTGTCGGGACAAGACCGTTGCGCTCGACGGCGTTGCGATCACGCATCGCCACGCATGAGGCAGGCCACGCCGTCGCGCGCATGCTGGTCGGTTTCGGCCCCATTGCCGAAATCACAGTCGACGCCAAGGCTGGCGGTGGCTTCGTGATCGGAAGCACGGGTCAGGACGAAATGACCGAGAGCTGGCTTACTGCCGTCCTCGTCGAAACGCTCGCGGGACGCGCGGCCGAGGAAATCATGCTGGAGACTGTTTCGGCGAATAGCGGCGGCGTGGATCATAGCGATTTGGCGTCAGCCACGAAGCTTGCGGTCGAGATGGAAACGATCCTTGGCCTCGGCGGCAGATGGCCCCTGATCTACCGCAAGGCGACCGACATCGCCGCCACGCTTGCCGCCGATCCGGAGCTCGCCGCCCGCGTCCATGAGCGGCTCGAGCGTGCCTACCAGGCAGCCTGTACCATCGTGCGCGAACAGGCCGACGCCATCGACTTCCTGGCCGAGCGCCTGTTCGATGCCGGAACGCTGGACGGGCCGGAACTCGACGCCGTCCTGACCGAAACCCGAAAACGCATCCGCGAGCGGCCCGGCTGAGCCGGAAACACGCCCAGACAAGCATTCAGTCCTTCAGCCGGGGCCCAAACCCCGGTCGGACAGGCACGCCCATACGCCACCCAAAGGATTCGATCCCATGAAACTCTGGCTGTTCTCCGACCTGCATCTCGAAGTCGCCGATCTTCGAGCGCCGCTCGCCATTCCCGATGCCGACGTCTGTGTCGTCGCCGGCGATCTCTGCCGAGCGCCTGCCAACGGCGTCCATTGGCTCGCCGAAAACGTCGCCCATGCGATGCCCTGCGTCTACGTCGCCGGCAATCACGAATTCTACAAGGGTGGGATCCGTGAGGGACTCGAGGATGGTCACGCCGCTGCCGCCCGTTTCCCCGCCGTTCACTTTCTCGAAAACCAGTCGGTCGTCATCGACGGCATCCGCTTCCTTGGTGCCACGCTGTGGACCGACTACCGGATCGAAGGCTCTCCGGAACTGGCGATGCGTTACGCCAGGGAGCGCATGAACGACTACAGGCAGATCGCCGCCCAAAGAAACCCCTGGCAGCGCTTCATCCCGCAGACCGCTTACCGGATGCACCAGGATTCGCGGCGCTTCATCGAAACGGCCCTGAAATCCGATCCCATCCCCACCGTCGTCGTCACCCATCACCTGCCGCACAAAAAGTCCATTCCGGCAAGGTTCAGGGGCGATCTGCTGAACGCCGCCTATGCCTCGGACTTGTCGCAAATCATCGAGGAGCAGCAGCCCGCGCTATGGGTTCATGGACACACGCATGACAGTTGCGACTACCATGTCGGCGCCACGCGGGCCGTGTGCAATCCGAGGGGCTATGAGGATGAAAATGCGAAGTTTGATCCGGAACTGGTGGTGAGCTTTGGATGATCACGCAATCTGGCGATTGCCAAATAGCCGCAATGCGCCCTCATCCCGGTCGTTGCCATGGGTCGTCGGTGATCCCGAAAGCGGACGTTCGAAATTCGGACAAACCAGGATTTCCGATAGGCCAAGCGCCTCCCTTTTAGGTGTTTAGTCTCGGGCTTTGATGGTGCTGTTGATTTCCGCCGAGAACTGACCCGGGATTGGGCGGTTTTTCCATTGAGAAGTGACCCATGTTTGAACCCACCCCTGCTGGTTGATTGCAGGGGACTTTGGAGTGATAGACATGGCGTTACTGAGCGTTATCCGACGCTGGCATCTGCGAGATGGACATTCGA
>NZ_SSNY01000002.1 GCF_004801285.1 Ollibium composti | reverse complement strand
CTCAGTAACGCCATGTCTATCACTCCAAAGTCCCCTGCAATCAACCAGCAGGGGTGGGTTCAAACATGGGTCACTTCTCAATGGAAAAATCCCTCAATCCCGGGTCAGCTCTCAGCGGAAATCAACAATCAGCGCATAGGCGAGCGCGTAGACGGTGATCAGCTGCCCCGCCGCCGCCACTTCAATGTCGAAGGAACGGGCGACATCGGGCAGGATGCCCGCCACGACGAAACTGTCCGTGCCGATCGAAAACGTGCCCAAAGCGAGCACGAGCAGACGGATATCCATGCCAGAGCCTTCCCTTTAATTGTAACTATCTTTGTTACATCAATTGATGTGAAACTCGGCCTGCCGCAGAGCCGGTTCGCCAGGCCTAAGGCCGGTTTGGTTCAGATGTTCCCGAAAGCGTTTCATCGAGCAGCTGCTCGATGGTCGTTTGTGACAGCTGTCGCTCGATCAGATCGTCCAGCGCGCCGTAGACGCGGCCGAGCACGGGCTGAATGCCGCGCCCGACCGGGCAGGACGCGTTGGGTGGCGAAGGATGCAGGGCAAACGGCCCGCCCTCCCCGAGCGCGGCAAACACCTCCCGCAGCGTGATGGCCCCTGCGCTTCTGGCAAGCGTCCAGCCGGCGTTCGCGCCGCGATGGCTTCGCACCAGCCCGGCCTTCTGCATAAGCCCAAGCGTGCGCCGGATCACGACAGGATTGGTGTTGACGCTCAGCGCGATCCGCTCGGACGTGACCGGATCGGCGCGCGTGCGCGCCACGAGCGTCATCCACGAAAGGATGTGGACGGCCACGGTGAGGCGGGAATTGGCGCTCATCTTGATCTCCTTGATGTAACTATTATTGTTACATCAAGGCAGTGTCAATCCCGCCGCCGAAGCCGCGCGGCCGCTAAAGGGTCAATCACGGACAGAGCGGCCCGTGCCGGGATGGACATCTGTTGCCCTTGGCACACTAATATATTAGTGTGCCAACCAATTGCATGGACAGTGCGAGATCTGTTCGCGGCATCGGCTATGGAGAATTTGTCAGTGTTTGAAGGTTGGCGTTGGTTCGGGCCGGATGCGGGTGTGTCGCTGGACGAGGTGCGGCAGGCGGGGGCAAGCCAGATCGTTTCGGCCCTTCACCATGTGCCGATCGGGCAACCCTGGACAGAAAAGGATGTCCTCGCCCGCAAGGAGATGATCGAGGCCACGCCGCCGGGCCGCACGCCGCTGACGTGGTCGGTCGTGGAAAGCATTCCCATTCCCGATGCGGTCAAGCGCACCGGCAAGGCTGCCAGGGCGGAGATCGAGGCATGGATCGCCAGCCTGGAGGCGGTGGCCGCCTGCGACATCCGCATCGTCTGCTATAATTTCATGCCCGTCGTCGACTGGACGCGGACCGAGATCGACCATCCCTTGCCGACGGGCGCCACGGCAATGCGTTTCGACCGGGGCCGCTTCGCGGCGTTCGACCTGCACATCCTGCAGCGACCCGGCGCGCAGGCGGACTATGACGAGGCCGAGCGGCAACGCGCCGGGATTATCCATGAGGCGATGTCGGACGAGGACAAGGCGACCATCGTCAGGAACATCACCAGCGCCCTGCCCGGCTCGACCACCGAGCCACTCTCCATCGAGGCCTTTCGCGATCGCCTGGTGCAATATGCGCATGTCGATGCCGCGCGACTTCGCCGGCACCTGATCGAGTTTCTGGAGATCGTCGCGCCGGTGGCCGAGGGTCTCGGCGTCTCGCTGACCTTGCATCCCGACGACCCGCCCCGACCATTGTTCGGCCTGCCGCGCATCGCCTCCACCGAGGCGGACTATGCGGCACTCTTCGAGGCCGTGCCTTCCGTGGCCAACGGCATGTGCTTTTGCACCGGCAGCCTCGGCGTCAGGCCCGACAACGACCTGCCCGCGATGGTGCGACGCTTTGCGGCCAGGATCCACTTCGCACACTTGCGCGCGACGCGGCGGGAGGCCGACGGCCTGAGCTTCTACGAAGCCGACCATCTCGACGGCGATGTCGATATGGTGCAGGTGCTGCTGGCGCTGCTGGAAGAAGATCGCCGACGCGAGCCGGGCCGACAGATCGTCTATCGCAGCGATCATGGCCATCGCATGCTGGACGATCTCAACAAGAAGGTCACCCCCGGCTATCCCGCCATCGGCCGTCTCAAGGGACTGGCCGAACTCCGCGGCATCATCCGCGCCATTCAATCGATGCGCCCGGCCTGAGATACTGCACCATCGTGGCGATCACGTCTCTCTTTGGGCGGCGCGCGATATCTTTCCAGAACCGGCTCTTCTTTATCAACCCGACGAATCTCAGGGCAAGGCTACGCAAAAAGCCAGTAACCGCTTCGTGATATTCAATATCGGCTTCGTGTTTCTGACGCCAACAATTTGACAATTTCAGTATTTTCGAAGCTCAATTTTCGGCCAATCCATCCATATAAGTATCCTTCATTTCATTACCTCGAATTAATTTGAAGCCGGCCGGGTGCAGCGCTAGCTCTTTGATCGAGGCCGGGAAACGCCGGCGGCCAATGGACAGCGGCCGCGACCCGACGCGACCAGACGGCTTGCCGATGTTCCACGGTTCCGGTGCGGCATCGGTGACGGGACCTCCGAGGAGATATTCCATGTCGAACCAGTCTTTCACCACTCACCGCAACCGCATCCTCGCGCTCGCCGGCGTCGCCCTGCTGGCCGTCTCACTTGCTGTCGGCACGACGCTGATGGTCGGCGACGCCGGTGCCGCCGGCATTCCGCAAGCCTCGCAGGCACTGCCCTCCTATGCCGACATCGTGGCGGCCGATAAACCGGCCGTCGTCACCATAACCACAAAGATGAAGGTGCAGGACACCTCTGCCGATGGACAGCAACAGTTCGAGCAGCAGTTCGGCCCGAACTCGCCCTATGACGACTTCTTCCGCCAGTTCTTCGGCGAGGAGAACCCGTTCGGCCACCTGCCGCAGCAGCGCCGGCCGACCCAGACGGCCATGGCGCTCGGCTCCGGCTTCATCGTCTCGTCCGACGGTATGATCGTCACCAACAACCACGTCATCGACGGCGCCACCGATATCCGGGTGACGCTGGACGACGGCCAGCAATACAAGGGCACGCTCGTCGGACACGACGCCAAGAACGATCTCGCCGTGGTCAAGATCGATGCCGGCAAGCCGCTTCCCACGCTTTCCTGGGGCGATTCCGACAAGCTGAGAGCCGGCGACGCCGTGCTTGCCATCGGCAATCCATTCGGCATCGGCACGACCGTCACCTCCGGCATCGTCTCGGCGCGCGGCCGCGACCTGCACAACGGTCCCTATGACGACTTCATCCAGGTGGACGCCGCGATCAACCACGGCAACTCCGGCGGCCCGTTGGTCGATGCCGACGGCAAGGTGGTCGGCATCAACACCGCCATCTATTCGCCCAACGGCGGCAATGTCGGCGTCGGCTTCGCCATTCCCTCCGATCAGGCCGAGGCCGTGGTCGCCAAGCTGGAGACCGGCGCCAAGATCGAGCACGGCTATATCGGCGTCGAGATCCAGTCGGTGACGAAGGACGTCGCCGACGCGATCGGCCTCAGCAGCGAGTCTGGCGCGCTGGTCGCCCAGGTCGTCGATGGCTCGCCCGCCGCCAAGGCCGGTTTGAAGAGCGGCGATGTCGTCACCGCGCTGGGCGGCAAGCCCATCGCCACGCCGAAGGACCTGTCGCGGCTGGTCGCCGACATGGCCCCCGGCGACAAGGCCGACATCACCGTCTGGCGCCACGGCAAGTCGCTTGATCTGTCCATCGCCGCCGGCAAGGGCAGCGAGGAGAAGCAGGCGTCTGTCGACAACGGCAACGGCGCGCAGCCGGGTTCGGCGATGCAGTCCGATTCCGCTCTGGGTATCGGATTTGCAGGATTGACGCCGACGATGCGCGACCGCTTCGGCATCGATCCGTCGGTCGAGGGCGTTATCGTCACGCGGGTCGCCAACGACAAACCCGCGGCCGACAGCGGCATCCAGCGCGGCGACATCATCGTCTCGATCAACCAGCAGCCAGTGACCAGTGCCAGCGATGCGATGAAGGTGCTGAAGACGGCCGAGAAAGCCGGGCGCAAGTCCGTGCTGCTGCAAGTCGAGCGCGGCGACACCGAGATGTTCGTCGGCGTGCCGTTCGGCAACGCCTGACATCGTTCCTGTTCCGACATGAAAATCGTGCCTGTGGTCACCAAGCTGCGGGCACGATCTTTATCGGCTTGATGCGCAGCGGGCGGGGACCGATCAGGCAAGGCGAGACGGGCACTCCCGTCCTTGCCTTTGCCACAATCTGGGCGCTTGCGACTCCCGCAAGGCAAGGCCCGGCCGCAGACATGACTGACACAGACACTTCGCCCGAAGAACGCCAGGTCGGCGGCGCTCTGGCGCGCGCCATCGACCGCATCGTCGAGCCGCGTGTTCTCGGTCCGATCGTCGGCGCGGCAGCGGTGGCGATCGCGCTGTTCGTCATCCACGAGATCAGCGGCAAGGTGCATCTGCACCAGATCGAGGCAGCCCTTGCCGACACGTCGTTCAAGACGGTCGCGCCGACGCTGGCCTTCACCTTCGTCAGCTTCGTCGCCATGGCCTGCTACGACGTCATGGCGGTACGCCGCGTCGCGCCCGGCAAGGTGCCGGCCCGCCTTGCCCTGTTCGCCGGCTTCGTCGGCTACGGCTTTTCCAACGCCATCGGCTTCCACGTCTTCGTCGGCGGCCCGGTGCGCTACCGCATCTACCAATCGGCCGGCGTCGATGCCGCCGATGTCGGCCGCATCGTCGGCATCTCCTTCCTCACCTTCTGGGGCGGCCTCTCGACCATCGTCGGGCTCGCCCTTCTGTTCGATCCGGTCGGTTTGCCGGCGCTGGCCGTGCTGACGCCGGCGGGCGACCGTATCCTCGGCGGCGCGATCATGGCCGGCCTGGCCGCCGTCGTCGTCTGGCTGTCACGCGGCAATCACCAGGTCTCCATCCTCGGCTGGGACTTTCCGTTGCCTTCGGCAGGCAGCGCGCTGGCGCAGATCGTCATCGGCGCCATCGATATCGGTGCTGCTGCGGCCGCCCTCTATGTGCTGCTGCCGGCCGACATCGCGCCGGGCTACGCGGTCTTCCTCATCCTGTTCGTCGCCGCCATCATCGCCAGCCTCGTCAGCCATGCGCCGGGCGGGCTCGGCGTGCTGGAAGCGACGATCCTGCTCGGCCTCGGTGCCGGCACCCGGCCGGACGTGGTGGCCGCACTCGTGCTGTTCAGGCTCGTCTACTACCTGCTGCCGCTGCTCCTGGCGGCTTCCGCGCTGCTCGCGTTCGAGATCTACCGCGTCCGCTCCACCGTCTCCACGGTTGCCGGGCGCACGCTCGCGGTGACGCGCCATGTGGTGCCGCCGATCACCGCGACGCTCGCCTTTGCCGGCGGCATGGTGCTGCTTCTGTCCGGCAACACGCCCGCCGCCGTCGAGCGCACCGACTGGCTGAGCGATATCCTGCCGCTGCCGTTCGCCGAAGCCTCGCACCTGCTCGCCTCGATCACCGGCCTGCTTCTGGTGGTCATCGCGCGCGGCCTTTACCGGCGCATCGCTTTCGCCCGCATCGCGGCGATAGCGCTGCTCTTGTCGGGCGCCGCCTTCTCGCTGCTGAAGGGCCTCGACTGGGAAGAGGCGGTCGTCCTGATCGCCGTCGCGCTAGTGCTGTTGGTGTACCGCCGAGCCTTCTACCGGCGCGGAGACTGGCGCTCCTTTCGCCCCGATCCGACCTGGATCGGTCTCATCGCCATCGTCATCATTGCCGCCACGCTGGTCGGGCTGCTCGCCTACCGACATGTCGAGTACCAGTCGGACCTGTGGTGGCAGTTCGCCTGGGATGGCGACGCCCCGCGCTTCCTGCGTGCCACGCTGGCACTTGCCATGGTTGCCGCCACGATTGCCGCCGACGCCATCATCAACCGGCCGGGGCAAGCGAAACGCGCCGGACCGGAGCCTGTCCCTGAGGCCGTGCGCCATGTCCTGGAAACGTCGTCCGACACACAGTCCTGCCTGGCGCTGCTTGGCGACAAGACATTCATGGTGTCGACCAGCGGCAGGGCCTTCCTCATGTACGCCGTCTCAGGCCGGAGCTGGATCACCATGGGCGATCCCGTCGGCGACCCCAAGGCCGCCAGGGCGCTGATCTGGCGCTTCGCCGAGGCCGCCGACCACGCCGGCGTCAGGGCGGTGTTCTATGCCGTCCAGCCGGAATTCCTGCCCGCCTACCTCGACATGAACCTGGCGATCCTCAAGATCGGCGAGGTGGCGCGCGTCGAGTTGACGGGCTTCTGCCTGGAGGGTGCCGTGCGGCAGCCGCTGCGCTACGCCATCGGCAAGGCGACGCGCGAAGGGTTGGCCTTTTCCGTCATCCCCAAGGCCGAGGTGCCGGACGCGCTGCCGCAGCTTCGCGCCGTGTCCGACGCCTGGCTGAAGAGCAAGAACGGCCATGAGAAGGGGTTCTCGCTCGGCTATTTCGACGACGCCTATATGAGCGAGTTCGACTGCGCGGTACTGAGCAGGGACGGCGAAATCGTCGCCTTCGCCAATCTGTGGCGCAGCGGCGACCGCGACGAGTGCTCCATCGACCTGATGCGCTACCGGCCCGGTGTCTCGAAAGTGATGATGGAGGCGTTGTTCGCCCACCTGCTGCTTTACGGCAAGGCCGAAGGCTACCGGTGGTTCAACCTCGGCGCGGCACCCTTGGCCGGTCTCGCCGATCATCCGCTCGCCTCTACCTGGAGCCGCGTCGGTACCTTCATCTACCGGGCCGGGGACGAATTCTACAATTTCGAGGGCCTGCGCGCCTTCAAGCAGAAGTTCGACCCGGTCTGGACGCCGCAATACCTGGCCTGTCCCGGCGGTCTGGCGATGGCGCAGGTCCTGCTCGACGTCACCACGCTCATTTCCGGCAGCCCCATCAGGATCTTCAAGCGATGAAACACTCTCTTGCCTTTCTTCTTCCTGCCTTTGCAGCCATCGGCTCGGCTTCCGCCTCCGCCCAATCGGCGCAACCGCCCGCCGCGCCCACGGTGAGCGCCGGGCGGCTGGAGAACGTGCGGCTTCTGCCCTCCGAGGGAGCGCCGAAGGCGATGGTCGTCTATTTCTCCGACCGTGGCGGCTGGACTTCCGCCGACGATGCCGTCGCCGCTGCCTTGCGTAAGGACGGCGACGTTGTGCTGGGCGTCGACCTTGCCGCCTATGCGCGGGCGCTCGACGGAGCGGACGGCCAATGCCTCTACGTCGTCGGCGAGATCACCGACCTCGCGCAGACCGCGCAGCGCCAGCTCGACATCCAGACCTACCTGCCGCCGATCGTCGTCGGGCGAGGGGAGGGAGCCACCTTCGCCTATGCGGCGCTAGCCGACGCGCCGGCCAACACGCTGGGCGGTGCCGTCGCCGCCGGCTTCGCCAACAGGCTGACGCTCAGGCTACCCTTCTGCCCCGGCTCCACCGCCACTAAGGCGACGGACGGCAAGGGCTACAGCTACGCCTTCGACGTGGCGTTGCCGGAGCCTGCCTCGCTCTTCGTCGACGAAGCCTCGCTCGATGTCGTGCGCGGCCAGGCGTCGGCACAGGACACCATCACCGTCGATGCGCTGGATATGGACGATCCGGCCGGCCAGATCGTCACCGCCGTCTCGTCGCTGGCCGATGCGATCGAGCCTTTCGGCAAGCTGCCGGCCATCGACCTGCCGGCCACCAGTGGCAAGCCGAGGGCTGTCGCCATCCTCGTCTCCGGCGACGGCGGCTGGCGCGACCTCGACAAGACCATCGGCGAATGGCTGTCGACGCAAGGCGTTCATGTCGTCGGGCTGGACGCGCTGCATTATTTCTGGGCCAAGCGCACGCCGCAGGACCTCGCGACCGATGTCGGCGCGCTCGTCAAGACCGCGGACCCGACCGGCCAGCTGCCGGTGATGCTGATCGGCTATTCTTTCGGCGCCGACACCATTCCCTTCGCCTGGCCGCTGCTGCCGAAGGCATTGCAGGATCGCACCAAAGTCATCGCCCTGATGGCGCCGGGCCTGTCCACGTCCTTCCAGGTCACGATTTCGGGCTGGCTCGGTATCGACGACAGCGGCTACGATATCCCCAAAGCGATCGCCTCCCTGCCGGTCGAACGCGTCATCTGCGTTTCCGGCAAAGACGAAGACGCCAGCGCCTGCCGCGATCCGGCTTTACGGACATTCACCCATATCGAAACCAACGGCGGCCATCACTTCGACGGCAACTACGAGGCGATAGCACAGAAGTTCCTGGACCGGCTGTAAATCGGCCGCCGCAACCCAAATTACTGGCTTGCCCATTTTTTCAACATGCGTCGCGATGCACCGGCCTGGTGTATGCTTCTGTTTTCGGCGATTTCGCTAGAATGACTTGCCCCCTGCGTGGTAAATATCACAGTCGGCTGGGATGAAATTGCGAAATATAGTGTTCGATCAGAAATTCATAACCGACACATCCGCTCAGATCGCCGAGATTGCCGATGGCGCAGTGTTCGATGCGACTGCATGGGATGATTTCATTGAGATTCTTGGCGGAGCATTTCCAGGCGCCTGCATTGCATTTCAGCATTACGACCTGCGGCGGCTGAGGATTGAATACGACCGCATCCTGAATTTGGGTCCGGACTACCAGGCCAGCTATCGACAGCACTACAGTGGGTTGAACCCTTGGGTGCAGCCTTTACGCGCCGCACCGTCCGGCACGGTGCTCGTCAGCGAAAGAGATTGTCCATCCAGCAGTTTCAGCCATACGGAATTCTACAATTGGCTGCCGCGCGACTTGCGTGCCGCGACCGCACTCATTTTGGAAACGAACCGCGAGAACCTCGCTTTCGTGGGACTGAACTACGGGATCGATCGGGCCGGCATATATGACGAGCCCGCGTTGGAACTGCTGCGTCGCATCAGCAGGCCCCTGAGCCGATCCATGCAAGCAACGCGCTTGTTCGGGCAGACCGTGGACCGCGAAAGGTCGGCTGCCGCGCTCGTTTCCCGCTCCGGCGACGTTGCGTGCGTCGTCGACGACCAGTTGAGGGTCCGTGACGCCAATCCGGCTGCCGAACTCGAATTCCGCCGGCAGAAGCTTGTCACGATACGAGCAGGCTGCTTTTGCGTCACGGCACCCGGCATCAATGGCTGGCTGTCGGACACGCTTCGCCTTCTCGCGGCCGGCTTGGAACCGGATGCGACCACCCGGATTTTCTTAACCGATGGCTCCTACCAGATCGGCGTCGTGCCGCTACCCAAGAGAGTGGAAATTCGTTCACCTTTCTACGGGCGCCCGCTCTTCCTGCTTGTCCTGCGGAACCTGTCCAAGCCGGCCGAAACCGACACGATGGACGAGCTCGGCGCCGCCTTCGGTCTGACGCGCGCCGAACGGAGACTTTGCGAGATGCTTTTGCTCGGCAATTCCCTGAAAGAGTCGGCCGATATGCTTGAAATAGCCTTTGAAACGGCGAGGCAACGGCTGAAGGCGATCTTTCACAAGACCGGCATCCACAAGCAGAGCGAGTTGATCGCGCTCCTGGGTCGCCTGCTCTGATACCGGAGCGCCGCTGACGCGGCTTCAGGATTTCTCCTTCAGGGTGAAGGCCATCACGTAATCGCCCTTGTCGGCCGAGTACGGGGCGCCGCCGACGGATATCAGGACGTACTGCTTTCCGGTCGCCGGCGACACGTAGGTCATCGGCGTGGCGCTGGAGCCCACGGGCAGCGGATATTTCCACAGTTCCCTGCCGTCGGCCGCGTCGTAGGCGCGCAGATAATAGTCCTGGAAGCCGGCGAAGAAGACGAGCCCGCCGGCGCTGGCGCTGGTCCCGGCATAGGTCGGCAGGCCCATCGGCATCGGCAGGTGCGACTTGAAGCCCAGCGGGCCAAGCTGTTCGGCGGTGCCGGCCGGCACCTGCCAGGCGACCTTGCGCGTCGTCATGTCGACGGCGGTGATGGTACCGAAGGGCGGATGGACGCAGGGCACGCCGAGCGGCGAGGTCCACATCTCCGTCGCCATGCCGTAGGGCGTGCCCTGCTGCGGCGACGGGCCGTGGCCGGTGCCGTCGGCATGGGCCTTCTTGGCGAATTCGGGATAGTCTTCGCGCGGCACCAGCGAGAAGATGCTGGGCGCCCTGACGTCGTTCATGAAAACGCGGTTGTTGGGAACGTCGACCGACACGCTGCCCCAGTTCAGGCCGCCTATGTTGCCGGGCTGCTCGATCGTATAGCCGAGGCCGACCGGCGTGAAATCGCCTTCATAGCGCAGCTTGCGGAACTGGATGCGGCAGGCGAGCTGGTCGAACATGGTCAGCCCCCACATCGAGCGCTCGGTCAGCCGCTCGGCGCCGATGGTCGGCATGCCGACCGAATAGGGCTGCGTCGGCGAAAGCTTCTCCTCGGGCGCGCCGCCGGTTTGCGGCACGGGTTTTTCCTGCACCTCGGCAAGCGGCTCGCCGGTTTCGCGGTCGAGCAGGAAGAGCTGCCCGCGCTT
This sequence comes from Ollibium composti, assembly GCF_004801285.1. Taxonomy (GTDB): domain Bacteria; phylum Pseudomonadota; class Alphaproteobacteria; order Rhizobiales; family Rhizobiaceae; genus Mesorhizobium; species Mesorhizobium composti. The sequence continues at coordinate 515,499 of NZ_SSNY01000002.1, read as the reverse complement.
GGTGGTCTGGAGCACGGCCGGGACCGTGCCGCCCTTGCCGTCCGGCACGTCGAGCAGGGCCGGCTGCGACGGCAGGTCGTAATCCCAGATGTCGTGGTGGACGGTCTGGAACTTCCAGCGCTCGCGCCCGGTTGTCACGTCGAGGGCGACGAGGGTGGCGTTGTATTCATCCGAGAAAGCCGGACGATTGGCGCCGTAGTAGTCCGGCGTGGTGTTGCCGAGCGGCGCATAGATCAGGCCGAGCTTGTCGTCGAAGGCGGCCGTCGTCCACATGTTGGGCGTGCCGCGCGTATAGGTCTCGCCCTCCGGAGGCAGCTTGGTGATCGAGGGATTGCCGAGGTCCCACGCCCATTCGAGTGCGCCGGTGACGACGTTGAAGGCGCGGATGACGCCGGACGGCTCGCCGACCTCCTGGTTGTCGACCACCCAGCCGCCGATGACGATGAGGTTGCGCGCGACCAGCGGCGCCGAGGTCTGGAAATAGAAGCCCGACTTCACCTCGCCCATGCCCTGGGAGAGAGCCACCGTGCCGTTGTCGCCGAATTCGGAGCACGGTTCGCCCGTCTTGGCGTCGATGGCGAGCAGGCGGGCATCGATCGTCGTTTCGATGATGCGCTCGTTGCAGAGCTTGCCGGCTACCTCCTCGGCCTGCGGCACCTTGTAATAGCCGAGCCCGCGGCAACGCTGCCAGAACGGCGCCGACGCCTTGGGATCGAACTTCCAGGCCGGCTTGCCGGTATCGGCGTCGAGGGCGGCGATGACGTTGCTGGTGTTGCAGGAATAGATGAGGTTGCCGATCTGCAGCGGCGTGTTCTGGTCGAGGCCGATGCCGTTGTTGTCGGTGCGATAGGTCCAGGCCAGTTCGAGCTGGCCGACATTGTCGCGGTTGATCTGGTCGAAGGGCGAATAACGCAGGCCTTCGGTGGTGCGCCCGTAGGACGTCCAGTCCGACGGGGCGTTGTCACCCTTGGCCGGCGTGTAGGCGGCGATCTCCGGCGACGGGCTGACGATGCCGTGGGGCACGAAAGCCATGCCGAATCCCACCGCGAAGAGAATGGCGGCGAGGACCGCTCCGCCGGCACCGGTGGCGCGGCGAATCCCGCCGGCAAGCCAGGGCGCGAAGAGCAGCGCGAAGCCGGCCAGGGCAATCGGCGACATCAACCGCGAGAACAATCCCCAAAAATCGTTGCCGGCTTCCCACCACGCCCATGGCGCTGAGAGGATCGCGACAAGCACGGCCAGCCAGGCGCCAGCCGCCCTGCCGCGCATCAGCAGGAAGGCCGAGACCAAATAGGCGATGCCGGCAATGCAGTAGTAAGGCGAGCCGCCGAGACCTATCAGCCACGCGCCGGCGGCGGCCAGACCGAGGCCGATGAGGGCCAGAACGAGGAGATACAATCTGGCAAGAATATTCACTGTCCCACTCCGATGGCATTCGACCGAGGCGGCGCTTCCGGCTGCCGCGAGTCAACCCCCGAGCGGCACCCTAGAGCATTTTGCAACCGGACGGAATCGTCTGGCCTCGCCCAAACGCGGCTGAAACAAAGAGATGGGTCGCCCATCGCTGCTCGACTGCGGCGAGCAGGGATGGCGCTGGCAAAATCGACGCCGGCGACGCCGTTCTGAGATCACTTGTTTCGGCTGGCCCTGCCTTTTGTCCAGGCCCGAGTGGCGCCCTCACCTGTTGCCTGTTCGCCGATCCGTGTAGGCTGGTCCGGTTTCTCATCATGCCGGGACAGAGCGGCGGGCCGCCGCCTCGATTTCCGGATCTGGAAAGACGCGATGATCGATACCTTGACCCTTGCGAGGCCGGCGCCGACGGCGAAAAGCGGCGAGCGGCCGTTCGTCAAGATGCACGGGCTGCGCAACCATTTCGTCATCTTCGACCGTCGTGAGGATCGCCGCGCTTTCACGCGCAGCGACATCGTCAGGATCTGCGATCCCCAGGTCGGCATTGGCGGCGACCAGGTGCTGACCATCGAGCCGCCATCGGCGGACGGCGTTGCAGCCGGCGCCCCCGCCGCCATGCGCATCTTCAACATCGACGGCCGCGAAGTCTCGGCCTGCGGCAACGCCACGCGCTGCGTCGCCCATCTGCTGATGGAGGAAAGCGGGGCGGACACGCTGGCCCTGGAAACGAGAGGCGGCATGCTGAAATGCCGCCGCACCGGCGCCACGGAGGTCAGTGTCGAGCTTGGCCCCATCGGCTGGAACTGGCGCGATTTTCCGCTGTCGCACGAAGTCGACATGGCCGACCTCCCGGTCGAAAGCGGCCCGCTGCGGCACGGCATCGGCCTGTGGATCGGCAACCCGCATGTCGTCTTCTTCGTCGACGATCTTTCCGCCGTCGACCTGGCGCGGGACGCAGCCCCCATCCATGACGACCCGCTGTTTCCGGAGGGCGTCAACGTCGGCGTGGCGGAACTCGTGGACGCCTCGACGATCCGGCTCGCCGTTTGGGAGAGACCCGGCATCGCCACGCAGGCCTGCGGCACCGGCGCCTGCGTCGCCGCCTTCGCCGCGCGCCGCAAGGGCCTGACGACAAGCGATCACTTCACCGTGCATCTGCCGGCCGGGCCGCTGCAGATCGAGATCCACGACACGACGGCGGTGATGTCCGGCCCGGTTGCGTATTGCTGCCGGGGATTCGTCGTCGCCGAGACGGTGTACGATTTCGACTGACGCGCGGCCGGTCTCACCTCAGGCGATGCGCAGCCCCTTGTCGTCCAGAAGCACGCAGCCGGCGGGATCGAAGCCGACCTCGACAGTCTCGCCTTCGCGCGCCAGCCGGCCGGTTATGGCGTTGTTGGCGCGCACGATCGTCTTGCCGCCAAGGTCAATCTCATAGATCGCGCTGCCGCCGAGATAGGAGGTGGAGACGACGCGGCCCGACAGCCGGTTTTCGCCGGAGCCCGGGGCGACCGAAAGTTTCTGCGGCCGCACGACGACCGTCACGGCGGCGCCCTGCGCAAGCGGCCGGGGAGAAACGACCGAGACGGATTGCCCGGCCGCCAGCGCGACGGTGGCCTTCGCCCCGTCGACGGCACTCACGGTGCCGGCCAGCATGTTCGCCTTGCCGAGGAAGTCGGCGACGAAGGCGGTGGCCGGCGTATCATAGACTTCCTGCGGCGTGCCGATCTGCTCCATCGAACCGGCGTTCATGACGACGATCCGGTCCGACATGGAGAGCGCTTCTTCCTGGTCGTGCGTGACGAAGATCGCCGTGATGCCGGTCGCCTTCTGGATCTTCTTTATCTCGACGCGCATCTCCTCGCGCATGTTGGCGTCGAGCGCCGACAGCGGCTCGTCGAGAAGCAGCACCTCGGGCTCGAAGACGATGGCGCGCGCCAGCGCGATGCGCTGCTGCTGGCCGCCCGAAAGCTGCGACGGCAGCTTCTTCTCAGCTCCCGGCAGCCGCACCATCTCCAGCGCCTGGCCGACCTTGCGGGCGATCTCGGCCCTGGGCACGTTGCGGTATTTCAGGCCGAAGGCGACGTTGTCGAACACCGTCTTGTGCGGAAACAGCGCATAGCTCTGGAAAACGAGACCGATGTTTCGCTTGTAGATCGGCACATCGTCGACGCGGCGCCCGCCGATGGAAATCTGGCCGCTGGTTATGTCGACCAGCCCGGCGATGGAGCGCAGGATCGTCGTCTTGCCGCAGCCGGAGGGGCCGAGCAGGGTAACGAAGCTGCCCTTGGCGATCGACAGCGAGAAATCGCGTACGGCAACGAATTTGCCATAGGCGATCTGGACGTCGCGGAACTCGACCGCGTGCCGGTCCGCCCCGGCGGCGGAGCCATCCGCCGGCTGGGCCGAAACCCCGGCCGAAGCCGGCCGGGGCGTTTGCTGGGTGGTTGTCATGCGCTCAGGCGCCCTTCGCGATACGGTCCCACTGCTTCTGCCAGGCGTCCTCGTTGTCCGCCCAGTATTTCGGATCGGCGAAGGTCAGCGCTTCCATTTTTCCGGTCGAATCGAAAGCCGGAAGTTTCTCGATCTTCTCGGTGAGCTTCACCTTGGTGGGATCGAGCGAAGGCGGATAGCCCTGACCTTCGGCGACGGCGATCGACGTATCCGTCTCGAGCATGAAGTTGATCAGTTCCTCGCATTCCGCCATCGGCGAACCCTTCAGGACCAGCATGTCCTCCATCCATGCGTAGGAGCCCTTGGGGTCGAGGTAGCCGATCGGATGTCCCTGATCCTGCAGGGAAGCGACGCGGCCCGACCAGGCGTCGGTCACCACGATCTCGCCCTTGGAGAGCAGGTCCATCAGTTCGGCGCCCGAACCCCAGAACTTCTTGGCGATGTCGCGCTGTTCGCGCACCTTGGCCCAGATGGCGTCCATGTCCTCGATCTTGTTCGGGTCCTGCCCGGTGGCGAGCGCGGCATACCAGACGCGCGTCGTCATATCGGCATAGCCGCCGATCTTGCCGGCGTACTTCTTGTCGAACAGCATCTTGACGCCCTGTTCCTTCGCCTCTTCGGCGGAGATCACATCCGTGTTGTAGGCGATGCCGGTGGTGCCATAATCGTAAGGAACGGCCGACAGCTTCGGCGTCAGCTTGCGGAACGGCTCGATCATCGGCTGCAGCACGTTCGCCATGTTCGGGATGTTGGCCTCGTTGATCTCCGAGGTCATGCCGGCGTTGACGTATTTAATGTAATAGTTGACGCCCGACGAATGGACGACCTGGAAGTCGCCGGGCTTCGCCGTCTTGACCTTGGTGATGATCTCGTTCTCGTCGCCGAACGTGCCCTGCACCACCTTGATGCCGGTCTTTTTGGTGTAGGGCTGGAAAGCGTATTTATCGAGCGCGTCCTGCACGGTGCCGCCCCAGCCGTCGAAGCGCACTTCGGTGACGGCGGCGAGCGCGCGTCCCATCCACGGCATCGTGAGACCGACGGACGTCGCGGCGGCAGCAGTCAGGCCGAGGAAGGCGCGGCGGTCGAGGCCGCCGTTCATGTAGCGATCGTGCAGCCTTTCCAGCCGCTTGGTGTCGGTGAGTTTCATTGCGTTTCCTCCTTGGGTTCACCACGTCTTTTCAATCGGGTAAGGCTTTGCAGGATCAGGCCGCCGATCAGCGGAATGCCGACCGTCACCAGGATCATGACGGTGCCGAGCGCGTTGATCTCGGGACTGATCGATATCTTGAGCATCGACAGGATCTGCGTCGGCATCGTCTCGACGCCGGCCGGCCGCCAGAACAGGCTGGCCGACGTGTTGTCGAAGGAGATGGTGAAGGCGAGCAGCGCGCCGGCGATCACCGCCGGGAGAAGCAGCGGCAGCGTGATCTCGCGGAAGGAGGCCAGGCGCGAGGCGCCGAGCGAAAGGGCAGCCTCCTCGTAGACGCGCCGCACGCCGACCATGCGCGCCTGCACGATCAGCACGACATAGGGAACGGCCAGCAGGATGTGGCCGAGCACCAGGATGAGCAGCGTGCGCGGCTGGTCGACCGCCTTGATCAGCACCAGCAGGCCGACGCCGAGGATGGTTTCGGGCACAAGTGCCGGCAGGATCACCAGCGTCGACAGTATCTGCTTGCCGCGGAAATCGAAGCGGACCAGCGCGAAGGCCGTCACCAGCCCGACGGCGGTGGTGACGATGGCGGTCACCACCGCGATCCACAGCGAGGTGCGGAAGGCCGCCAGCACCTGCTCGTTGCCCAGCAGCTTGACATACCACTGCAGGGAAAAGCCGGTCATCGGGAAGCCGCCGAACATCGAGGAGTTGAACGACAGGACGACGGTGGCGATGATCGGCGCGAACATGAAGATGTAGACGCAGACGGTGATGAAGCCGGTCAGCCGCCAGGCCCATCTGCCTTCCTTGTCTCCCGTCCGCGCGGTCATCCGCCGAGCCCCTTCACGATCTGCGACATGCCCATATAGCGGGTGTAGATGGCGGCGAAGAAGCCGAGCACGACGAACAGGACGATGGAAAGCGTGGCGCCCATCGGCCAGTTCAACTGGCCCATGATGGTGTCGTAGATGAGGTTGCCGAACAGCGCGTCGCGTCCGGCGCCGAGCAGTTGCGGCGTCACGTAGGAGCCGGCCGCCAGCACGAAGCAGAGCAAGAGGCCTGCGGCGAGGCCGGGCAGCGACAGCGGCAACGTCACCTCGCGGAAAGCCTGCGCGCTGGTGCAGCCCATGGAACGGGCCGCCGAGATCAGCGTGCGGTCGATGCTTTCCAGGCTCACATAGACGTTGAGGATCATGTAGGGGAGCAGGAAGTGCAACAGGCCGAGGATGACCGCGCCCTCGGTGTAGAGCATCTGCAGGGGCTCATGGATCAGGCCGAGCCTGAGCAGCGTAACGTTGATGACGCCCTGCTCGCCCAGGATATTGATCCAGGAGAAGGTGCGGATGGTGAAGGAAATCCAGAACGGCACGATCAGGAGAAGCAGCAGCAGCCACTTGTGCTTGAAGGTCGTCGCCCAGATGAAATAGGCGGGGAAGTAGCCGAACACGCCGCAGATGAGCGCCGTCATCGCGCCCACCCTCAGCGTCTTCAACAGAAAGCCGTGATAATAGCTGTCGGTGAAGAACTCGTGCCAGTTCGCGACCGTCAGCGTGCCTTGCTCGACGCCCGCGGTGACGAAGGTGAAAAAGGTGTAGACCGCCATCATGGCGATTGGCAGCAGCAGGAAAAAGATCAGCAGCAGCAGGACCGGCGCGACCAGCATCCATGCCAGCCGTGGGTCGTACAATGTCCATCCCTTGGTCATGCGTACTCTTGATACCGGCGCCGTCTGCGCGGCGCTTGTTGTTCCCGCGGCCAAGATTGGGTCATCGGAACGGCGATGTCCACAGGGCTTGCGCAGAATTTCGTTCGTCCAGCGGCCGCCGCTAGCTGAAAGTCCAGAACAGGCAGGCTAGGCTCGCGGCAATCGCGAGAACCAGCGCAAGGCTGCGCAGGAGCACGTTGCGGCGCAGTTCGTTGAGGATGGCGTGGCAGCCGACGACGGCCGCGACGAAGACGAACTGCCAGTCGAGCAGCACCTTCAGAGCCCCGGTCTGGCCGAAGGCGACGCGGGCGAGCAGGCAGCCGACGATGGTGGCGAACAGCACGACGGCGGCCCAGTAGACGGGCTCCACGCCGCTGACGAGAACGAAGGCGGCCGCCCGCAAGGGCAGGATCATCAGAAGCGCTACACCGAAGAAATAGATGGCCGCCAGCGGGATGAAGCTCGCGGCACTCGCCAGCCCGTCCAGCCGCCGGGCGCCCAGCGCGCCGAAGCTCGCATAGCCGTGGCGGGCCAGCGCGATCGACAGCGCCATCAGGAGCGCCGTGAGCACGGTGATGAGCACGAAGCTGCTGACGGTCTTGGCCATGGCGCGTTCCCCGAATCTCTCTTCGTCTGGGGTAGCGCATGGGAGCGGGATTTTCCAAGCCTCAGTGCGGTGCCTGCCCGACCGTGATCTGGAACAGGTCCGCCTGCCCCTGCGGCTCGATCCGCAGACGGTCGCCTTCCGCAATATCGCAGACGGCGTCGAGCGGCTGCGCGGCGTGGTCTTTGCCGGCGATCTCCAGCCGGAACGGGCCGTTGCAGATGAGGAACGTCAGGCCGGCCGGACCGGTGAAGGTGAAGGGCTCAGCCGGCCGCCGGCGCGTCATCACATGGGCGAAAGATGCGCGCCGTGTCATGATGTTGAGATCGGTTGTCTCGCCGCCGATGCAGTCGGCGTGGACTTTCGCTTCGCCGGCGAAGGAGAACGGCTCGCCGGCGGCGAGCAGTTCATGCCTTGCGCCATCGACGTTGAGCAGCATCCCCTCCCCCTTCAGGACCGCGATGGTGCGGTCTATGCCGGGGAAGGCCGAGAACGGACCGGAGGCGCCGACCGTGGCGATGGAAACGCGCCAGTCGAAGGTGGCCGCATCGCCACCCAGCGCCACCTCGCGGGTGACGCCGAGGCCGTTCTTCCACGGCATCGCCCTGAATTCGGCGCTCGGCACGAACCGCATCGCGCGACCTCAGTTGCCGAGGATGCCGGGCAGGCGCAGGCCCTGCTCGCGGGCGCAGTCCAGCGCGATGTCGTAGCCGGCATCGGCGTGGCGCATGACGCCGGTGGCCGGGTCGTTCCACAAGACGCGGCCGATGCGCCGCGCCGCGTCTTCCGAACCGTCGCAGCAGATGACCATGCCCGAATGCTGCGAGAAGCCCATGCCGACGCCGCCGCCATGGTGCAGCGACACCCAGGTGGCGCCCGAGGCGGTGTTGAGCAGGGCGTTGAGCAGCGGCCAGTCGGAGACGGCGTCCGAGCCGTCCTTCATGGCTTCCGTCTCGCGGTTGGGCGAGGCGACCGAGCCCGAGTCGAGGTGGTCGCGGCCGATGACGATGGGCGCCTTCAGCTCGCCCTTGGCCACCATCTCGTTGAAGGCGAGACCGAGGCGGTGCCGGTCGCCGAGGCCGACCCAGCAGATGCGCGCCGGCAGGCCCTGGAAGGCGATGCGCTCGCGCGCCATGTCGAGCCAGTTGTGCAGGTGCTTGTTGTCGGGCAGCAGCTCCTTCACCTTGGCGTCGGTCTTGTAGATGTCCTCCGGATCGCCCGACAGGGCGGCCCAACGGAACGGGCCGATGCCGCGGCAGAACAGCGGGCGGATATAGGCCGGCACGAAGCCGGGGAAAGCGAAGGCGTTTTCCAGCCCTTCCTCCTGCGCCACCTGGCGGATGTTGTTGCCGTAGTCGAGCGTCGGGACGCCGGCGTTCCAGAAATCGACCATGGCGGCGACGTGGCTTTTCATCGAAGCGCGCGCGGCCTTCTCCACCGCCTTGGGGTCGCTCTCCTGCTTGGCGCGCCATTCGGCGACCGTCCAGCCGAGCGGCAGGTAGCCATGGATGGGATCGTGCGCCGAGGTCTGGTCGGTGACGATGTCGGGGCGCGGACCGCCGGCCTTCATGCGGCGCACCAGCTCGGGGAAGATTTCGGCGGCATTGCCGATCAGCGCCACCGACTTCGCCTCGCCGGCCTTCGTCCACTGGTCGATCAGCGCCAACGCCTCGTCCAGCGTGTGCGCCTTGGCGTCGACATAGCGGGTGCGCAGGCGGAAATCGGCGCGCGTCTCGTCGCATTCGACCGCCAGGCAGCAGGCGCCGGCCATGACGGCGGCCAGCGGCTGCGCGCCGCCCATGCCGCCGAGGCCGCCGGTGAGAATCCACTTGCCCTTGAGGTTGCCGCCATAGTGCTGGCGGCCGGCCTCGGCAAAGGTCTCAAAAGTGCCCTGCACGATGCCCTGGGTACCGATGTAGATCCACGAGCCGGCCGTCATCTGGCCGTACATGGCAAGGCCCTTCTTGTCCAACTCGTTGAAGTGGTCCCAGGTCGCCCAATGCGGCACCAGGTTGGAGTTGGCGATGAGCACGCGCGGCGCGTCCTTGTGCGTCTTGAAGACCCCCACCGGCTTGCCGGACTGGACCAGCAGCGTCTCGTCCTCCTCCAGCGTCTTCAGCGTGGCGACAATCTTGTCGAAGTCGGCCCAGGTGCGGGCGGCGCGGCCGATGCCGCCATAGACGACCAACTCATGCGGCCGCTCGGCGACGTCCGGATCGAGGTTGTTCATCAGCATGCGCAAGGGCGCTTCGGTGAACCAGCTCTTGGCGCTGAGCTGGTCGCCGCGCGGGCTGCGGACTTCACGTTCATTGTGGCGCGGATCGGACATTTTCGCTCTCCCGGATCAGGGTTTCAGGTCGGCGGCGAGCGCTTCCAGCCGCCGCAAAAGGGTCTTGAGGTGCGTGCGCAACCGATCCGCCTTGCCCTCGTCATAGGCGAAGGGGACGGTTTCGGTCGCCAGATGGGTGGACTGCGCCAGTTCCATCTGGATGGCGTGGACGCCCGTCTGCGGGCGGCCATAATGACGGGTGGTCCAGCCGCCCTTGAAGCGGCCGTTGAGGATCGAGGTATAGCCCTGCGCGGCAGAGGTGACCTCCACCGCCGCCTCTATCTGCGGCGCGCAGGTCTTGCCCATATCGGTGCCGATGTTGAAGTCCGGCAGCTTACCCTCGAACAGGAAGGGAATATGCGAGCGGATGGAGTGGCAATCGTAGAGGATCGCCACGCCGTGCAGCGCCTTCACCCGCTCGATCTCGGTGGCAAGTGCTGCATGGTAGGGCGCATGAAATTCCGCCAGCCGCGCGGCAATGTCCTGATCGGTCGGCGCCTCGCCGTCCTTCCAGATCGCCTTGCCGTCGAAATCCGTTTCCGGGACCAGTCCGGTGGTGTTCTGGCCCGGATAGAGGCTGGTGCCGGCCGGATCGCGATTGGCGTCGATGACGTAGCGGTGGAAGGTGGCGCGCACGGTGGTGGCGTCGTCCAGCAGCCCGTCATAGAGGCGGTGGATGTGCCAGTCGGTGTCGGCGAGCAGCAGGCCGTTGTCGTTCAGCCGCGCGCGGATGTCGGCCGGGACGTCCGTGCCGGTGTGCGGAAAGCCGAGGACGACGGGCGAGGAGCCGCGGCGGACTTCGACGACGGAGGTCATTGGCGGAACTCCTTCATTTCGACCGTCGTGCACCCCCACCCCTGTCCCCTCCCCTCAAGGGGGAGGGAGACGCCGACACGGCAGTTTCGTTCAAAATCGCTAATGTCGGCGCATTGTGGAACTGCCGCAAAGTCCCCCTCCCCCTTGAGGGGAGGGGTTAGGGGTGGGGGCACGACGCCGTCTGCGATTGCCCGGCTTGGGGAGACTGTGGTCACACCGGCGGGAACTTCACCCATCTCAACCCTCCAGCGCCGGCAGGATGCCGGCGGAGATCGAGGCGGCGAGCGAGCCGTCGGCGACCATGGCGGCGGCGGCGGCGATGTCGTCGGCCATGTAGCGGTCGACCTCCAGTGTCTTCACCCGCCCGCGCAGGGCGGCGATGGCCCGCTTCAGTTCCGGGCTGGTTTCCAGCGGGCTGCGCAGCTCGACGCCGAGCGCGCCGGACAAGGCCTCGATACCGACGATGGCCGACAGGTTGTCGGTCATCTGCAGCAGCCGGCGCGCGCCATGGCAGGCCATCGACACATGGTCTTCCTGGTTTGCCGAGGTCGGCGTGGAATCGACCGAGGCCGGATGGGCCATCTGCTTGTTCTCGCTCATCAGCGCGGCGGACGTGACCTCTGCGATCATCAGGCCGGAGTTGAGGCCGGGCTTTTTTGCAAGAAACGCCGGCAGGCCGAAGGACAGTGCGGGATCGACCAGGAGCGCGATGCGGCGCTGGGCGATCGCGCCGATCTCGCAGACGGCGAGCGCGATCTGGTCGGCAGCGAAGGCGACCGGCTCGGCGTGGAAGTTGCCGCCCGAAACGACGGTGTCGTCGGACAGGATGAGCGGATTGTCGGTGACAGCGTTGGCCTCCGTCTCCAGCGTGCGGGCAGCCTGGCGCAATATGTCGAGGCAGGCGCCGTCGACCTGCGGCTGGCAGCGGATGCAGTACGGGTCCTGCACGCGCTGGTCGCCTTCGAGATGGCTTTCGCGAATGACGGAGCCTTCCAGCAGGCCGCGCAGTGCGGCGGCGGTGTCGATCTGGCCCTTGTGGCCGCGCAGCGTGTGGATGTCGGGATGGAACGGAGCAGTCGAACCCATCGCCGCGTCGGTCGAGAGCGCGCCGGTAATCAGGGCCGCCTGCGCGGCGCGGTGGGCGCGGAACAAGCCGGCCAGCGCCAAGGCGGTGGAAACCTGCGTGCCGTTGATGAGCGCCAGACCTTCCTTGGCCGCCAGCACCACCGGCTTCAGCCCGGCCTTTTCCAGCGCCTTCGCGCCCGGCAGGCGTTCTCCCTTATAAAAGGCTTCGCCCTCGCCCATCATCGCCGCCGCCATATGAGCGAGCGGGGCGAGGTCGCCGGAGGCGCCGACCGAGCCCTTTTCGGGAATCATCGGGACGACGCCCTTGGCCAGCATCGCCTCGATCAGCGACACGACCTCCAGCCGCACGCCGGACGCGCCACGGCCGAGCGAAACCAGCTTCAGCGCCATGATGAGGCGCACGACGTTTTCCGGCAGCGGCGCGCCGTAGCCCGAGCAATGCGACAGGATGAGATTGCGCTGCAGGGTGGCGACGTCGGCCGGCGCGATGCGGATCGAGGCCAGCTTGCCGAAGCCGGTGTTGATGCCATAGACGGGCGCTTCGCCGGCGGCGATCTCGGCGATGCGCGCCGCACCCTTTTCGATGGCCGCGTGGAAGGACGGATCGAGCGACGCTGCGATGCCTTCGCGGTAGATCTTTTCCAGTGCTGCGAGCGGCGTGCTGCCCGGCGTCACGACGATGGTCATTTCTCTTTCCTCACTGTCCCTTGAAGACCCGCTTCCACAGCGGGTTGAATCCGATGCGATAGACAAGCTCGGCAGGCCGCTCGACGTCCCAAATGGCGAGGTCGGCGTCCTTGCCGGCTTCCAGCGTGCCGGTGCGGTCGGCGATGCCCAGCGCATGCGCCGCCTCGCGAGTGACGCCGGCGATGCACTCGTCCACCGTCAGCCGGAACAGCGTCGCGGCCATGTTCATGGTGAGCAGCAGCGAGGTCAGCGGCGAGGTGCCGGGGTTGCTGTCGGTGGCGATCGCCAGCCGGGTGCCGGCGGCGCGGAAAGCCTCGACCGGTGGCAGCTTGGTCTCGCGGATGAAATAGTAGGCGCCTGGCAGGAGCACGGCGACGGAGCCGGCCTTGGCCATGGCCGCGGCACCCTCGGCGTCTGTGTATTCCAGATGGTCCGCCGACAGCGCGCCGTAGGAGGCGGCGAGCGCCGCGCCATGCAGGTTGGACAGTTGGTCGGCATGCAGCTTGACCGGCAGGCCGAGCGCTTTGGCGGCGTCGAAGACGCGGGCGATCTCTTGCGGCGAAAAGGCGATGCCCTCGCAGAACCCGTCCACCGCATCGGCGAGTCCGGCAGCCGCGACCGCCGGCAGCATGTCGTTGATGACCCTGTCGATATAGGCGGCCTTGTCGCCGTTCATTTCCGGCGGCAGGGCGTGCGCGCCGAGGAAGGTGGTGCGGATCGCGACAGGACGCGCGTCGGCCAGCTTGCGGGCCGCCTTCAGCGCCTTGATCTCGCTGTCGCGGTCGAGGCCGTAGCCGGACTTCACCTCGACGGTGGTGACGCCTTCGGCGATCAGCGCATCGAGGCGCGGCAGCGTTTGCGTGACCAGTTCGGCCTCACTCGCCGCCCGGAGCGCCTTGACCGAGGAGACGATGCCGCCGCCGGCCCGCGCGACTTCCTCGTAGGACGCGCCCTTCAATCTCAATTCGAATTCGTGGGCACGGTTGCCGGCATAGACCAGATGGGTGTGGCAGTCGATCAGGCCGGGCGTCATGAGGCGGCCCTCGACGTCGACCGTCTCGGCACCGGTGCGCAGCGCAGCCGGCAGATCGGCCTCCGTACCGGCATAGAGGATACGCCCGCCTTCCGCGACCACGGCGCCGCGCTCGACCAGCCCGAGCCCCGGCAACGCGGGATCGAGCGTGGCAAGCCGGGCATTCAGCCAGAGCGTGCGACCCTTACCCACGACTTTTTCTCCTCCAGCAGCCATGCGACCCACTTCCCTTTCCTGCAATCATGTATATACATAATAATTGCGTTGGCAAGAGGGCGGATTCGATTTCCGATCGACGCCCGCAAGCCGCATGATAATACGCTCGAAAGGGAGATGCAGGGTGGAGACGATTTTCGCACGCAACGCCTGGGTCGACGGCGACTGGGCCTCGAACGTTCGGCTGACGCTGGACGGCATGCTCCTGCGCTCGGTCGAGCACGACGCCGCGCCGCAGGCCGGCGACGAGCGGCACGACCTCGTCGTGCCCGGCATGCCGAACCTGCACAGCCATGCCTTCCAGCGCGCCATGGCCGGCCTGACGGAAGTGCGCGGCCCGGCCGACGACAGCTTCTGGTCGTGGCGCACGCTGATGTACAAGTTCGCGCTGTCGATGACGCCAGACGAGGTCGAGGCGGTGGCGGCGCAGCTCTACATGGAGATGCTGGAGGCCGGCTTCTCGCGCGTCGGCGAGTTCCACTACCTGCATCACGACCGCGACGGCGGGCATTATTCCGATATCGCCGAGATAGGCGCGCGCATCGCCGCAGCAGCCGCGCAGACAGGTATTTCGCTGACGCTGCTGCCGGTCTTCTATGCCCATGCCGGTTTCGGCGGTGCCGCTCCCGCCGACGGCCAGCGCCGCTTCATCAATTCGCTCGACAGTTTTTCCAAGCTGATGGAGCGCAGCCGTGAAATCGCTGCCGGCCTGCCGGGCACGGTCGTCGGCGTCGCCCCGCACAGCCTGCGCGCCGTCACGCCGGAGGAACTCATCGCCGCAGCGGAACTTGCCGGCGATGGGCCGGTGCACATCCATGTCGCCGAGCAGGTCAAGGAAGTCGAGGACTGCGTCGCTTGGTCCGGCGCGCGGCCGGTGGAATGGCTGCTCGGCCATGCGCCGGTCGACCGCCGCTGGTGCGCGATCCACGCCACACACATGACTGCGGACGAGACGGTGAGGCTGGCGCGTTCCGGCGCGGTGGCGGGCCTTTGCCCCATCACCGAGGCCAATCTCGGCGACGGCATCTTTCCGCTGCCCGGTTTCACCGCTGCCGGCGGACGCTTCGGCGTCGGATCGGATTCCAACGTGCTGATCTCGGTCGTCGAGGAACTGCGGCTGCTGGAATATTCGCAGCGTCTCGGCAACCGCGCCCGCAACGTCGCCGCCGAGCCCGGCCAGTCCACCGGTGCGGCGCTGTTTTCCGGCGCGCTCGCCGGCGGTTCGCAGGCGCTGGGCTGCGCGGCGAAGCTGGAGCCCGGCCTGCCCGCCGACCTCGTCTCGCTCGACACGGCCGCCGTGCCGTATCTCGACGCCGCGCAATGCCTCGACGCCTGGATCTTCGCCGGCGCGCTTGGGCCGAAGACGGTGTGGGCGCGCGGGCGGCGCGTGGTGGAGGACGGCCGCCACATCGACCGCGAGGCGATCTCGGCGCGCTTCACCGCCGCCATGCGGGCGCTGACCTCCACATGAGCGACGAGACGACACCGCCGCCGGACGCGGTCACTGGCACGGGCGCGGACAGGACGCTGCACCAGCGCATCCTGTCCGACATCGAGACGCGCATCGTCTCGGGAGAATGGCCGCCCGGCCACCGCCTGCCCTTCGAGGTCGACCTTGCGCGCCGGTACGGCTGCGCGCGCATGACGGTGAACAAGGTGATGACGCAGCTCGCCAAGGCGGGGCTGGTGGAGCGGCGGCGCAAGTCCGGCACCTTCGTGGCGCAGCCGCGCGCGCAGGCAGCGATCCTGGAGATCCACGACATCTCGCGCGAGGTCGAGCAGACCGGCCTGCCCTATTCCTACACCATCGTCGCGCACGCCCAGCACCGCGCCACCGCCGCCGAGCGCGCCCGGCTCGACCTCGACGGCTCGGCCCGGGTGCTCGCCGTCACCGCCCTGCACCGCGCCGGCCCCGCCCCCTTCTGCCTGGAGGAGCGGCTGATCAACCTTTCCGCCGTGCCGGAAGCGGCGGACGCCGACTTCTCGGCCACCGCGCCCGGCCGCTGGCTGGTGGAGCGCGTGCCGTGGAGCGCGGCCGAGCACCGCATCCACGCAGCATCCGCCGACGCCTCAACCGCCGCGCGGCTCGCCGTGCAGCCCGGCACAGCCTGCCTGGTGGTGGAGCGCCGCACCTGGCACAATGGCGGGCCGATCACCCACGCCACCTTCACCTATCCGGGCGAGCGCCACTCGCTGGTCGCCTCCTTCACGCCGGCCGGCGGCGGCTGAGCCGCCCGCGCCGCCTCCTCCCGCTCCCATTCGTCGAGCAGCCGCCCGACCGCCTGGCGGAACGTCTCCATGATCTCCAGGTCGAGCGGCACGCAGGGCGGGTACATGGCGAACGGCAGGTCGAAGCGGCCGGTGTCGCGCACGCCAACGCAGGCTCCCCGCCGGCGGCAGGCATGCTCGCGGCAGGAGGCGCAAGACCCCGAGACGGTGGCGAGCCGCTGGACGATCTTGAGCATGACGGCGTGGACGTGGAAGTGATGCTCGAGGTCGGCGCGGTAATGCGCGTAGCGCTCGTCGCTCTCGTCCGACCGCTGCCGCTCCAGCCACAGCGTCAGGTGCGGCACGTCCGGGTCCGCCTCATAGAGATAGGTGTCGAAGGCGACCACGCCGGCGCGGTCCGGCGGCGGCGGGTCGGGATCGAGCGGGCGCGGCCACATGCGCTCGAGCGGCACGCCGGGCAGCGGCGTGAAGTCGATGACGACCGGCTCCAGCCCCGGCGGATAGGGATTGCCGGCCTGCGACAGAAGGGGTTTTGCGGCGGGTCTTGGCTTGGGGCGCATGGCAAATCTCCGCTGGGCGCGCGGGCGCATCACCGCGCCGCGAAGCCGGTTGAAAGGCAAGTCCGGGAAGACGGCGGCCTTCGGAGCGCTGCCGAATTCTATAAAACTGCGATCCGAAGACCGCCGCCCGGCGATTTCTGTCCGCGTCCGTTCCGCTTCGCCACGGCACACGATGACGGCATTGGCGCCACCACCGGCCGAAGCTTGCAGCGCTCGTCCAGCGCGCGGGGGCCGTATTACCCCCAGGGGAACCCTCGGACGCGACCTCCCCGGCCCCACGGCTTCGTCGGCCATGGAACGGAGGCGCCGATCCCTCCCCGCTTGCGAACGACTCCGGAAAACGTTCCCGGCAGGAGAGACGGTGAGGATTATGCGGGAGGTGGAGAGGAGGGGGATAAGTTTTTTGCGAGAGGCGTGGCAGCAATCACTTGCCGTACAAAAAAATAATAATTTCAGTATCTTACTGAAATTTGAAGCTATTTGATAGGGTCATATCTGGGCGTATCCAGAAAGCAATTTGGATTTGCGAAGAATAGACCCGCTATTCGATCGAGAAGTTTGCGATCTATTTTCGGACTCGGGGCGGCTCTCCGAACAATGGGGAGCCAAAGCGAATTCGATCTCCCGCGTCCAGTGATATGTTCATCGCGAGAACCCAAATATGCAGCGGCTAATCCAATGCCAGAATCGGTCGAGATTGCTGCTTCGAGCCTTCCAAAGGATCGTCGCATCAGGTCTATAGGCAACCAGTCGACGGGTTTCGAGGGGAGTATTTCTGCTCTACCCTCGTGGTCCAAAACCCGCGCAATGCCAATTTCTCGCCAAGCCTCCTTCGGACTTTCGTCCGATGTTATCAAATGAATCAAAGCCACATATGGAAAATTTAATTCTTTTAGCGCGTGTACCTGAGAACCACCAAAATCGTTTGGTGATTTACCTTGACGAGAAAAGCGACCTCGAAGCACCTTGATCTCTATTGCCATTACACGATCTAGGATCAGATTCTTACCCTCGTACGGAATCACCAAAAGATCTATATCACCCGGCCTTCTGGCCCCTGGCACAATGCTTGATGTCGGAATTATTGGCCGTAAAAAGACACCGCTATCCGGCGGCATCCTGTCGAAGTAGTTGGGTTGCAGACCCCAATAAACTCTGCCGAACAACGGCCTGTTGGTAATTAGCGAAATCGTTAGCGCGACTTCGTGCCTCTTCGTGAGCATCGTGCTTGGCAAAAAGTAAGCAATTTTACCTTCGCCCAGCCGCCGAGGACCTACCCGATAACGTATCCGATATTCGGACTCTGGCACGGCTGTCATGAATTTAGTGCTCTTAACGCCTCGTATGCAATTTCTCAGAGAGTTAAGGCCGACATGCTACCCCAAAATGCACGCAGCCATATCGATTTCAGATCGTACGAAGACCCTTTCGGCATCTGCAATCAATAGACGAAACGCCCGAATCATACTATGTTCCTGTTCTGTTCGATAGGAGGCCGTGATGGCTAAGAACACAGGTGACGACTATCGCCGTGGCGCTGTAACTGGAAGGACGCAGTTCCAGCACGAAAACGGCGATTGGCAGAAGCGCGACGAGCGCACCGGGCACTTCATGGAGCGCAAGTCTACAGAAGGTCCGTTCAAGGGCGTAGCAAAAGAGCCTGACGGACGGGATACGAAGAACTCGTAGCGCTCACCCGTGGCTCGTCTCTAAGCCCCCTCTCCGTCGCGCTTCGCGCGACACCTCTCCCCCGCTTCGCGGGGGCGAGGAACTGGCGCTAGTTGTCGCCCATTTTTAAGGCCTCGATGAACGCCGCCTGGGGAATATCCACCTTGCCGAACTGGCGCATGCGCTTCTTGCCCTCTTTCTGCTTGTCGAGCAGCTTGCGCTTGCGGGAGACGTCGCCGCCGTAGCATTTGGCGGTGACGTCCTTGCGCAGCGCCGAGATCGTCTCGCGGGCGATGATGCGGCCGCCGATCGCGGCCTGGATCGGTATCTTGAACATGTGCTGCGGGATCAGCTCCTTCAGCTTCTCCACCATGGCGCGGCCGCGCTTTTCCGCCGCCGTGCGGTGGACCAGCATGGACAGCGCGTCGACCGGCTCGTCGTTGACCAGGATCGACATCTTGACGAGGTCGCCCTCGCGGTAGTCGGTCAGGTGGTAGTCGAAGGAGGCGTAGCCCTTGGAGATCGATTTCAGGCGGTCGTAGAAATCGAAGACGACTTCGTTCAGCGGCAGGTCGTATTGCAGCATGGCGCGCTTGCCGACGTAGGAGAGGTCGACCTGGATGCCGCGCCGGTCCTGGCACAGTTTCAGGATGCCGCCGAGATAATCGTCGGGCGTCAGGATGGTGGCGCGTATCCACGGCTCCTCGATCGAGGCGATCTTGACCACGTCGGGCATGTCGGCCGGGTTGTGCAGTTCCTTCGTCGTGCCGTCGTTGAGGTTCATGCGGTAGACGACGGAGGGCGCGGTGGCGATCAGGTCGAGGTCGAACTCGCGCTCCAGCCGCTCCTGGATGATCTCCAGGTGCAGCAGGCCGAGGAAGCCGCAGCGGAAACCGAAGCCTAGCGCGGCCGAGGTTTCCATCTCGTAGGAGAAACTGGCGTCGTTGAGGCGCAGCTTGCCGACGGCGGCGCGCAAATCCTCGAAGTCGGCGGCGTCGACCGGGAACAGGCCGCAGAAGACAACTGGCTGCGCCGGCTTGAAGCCCGGCAGGGCCTTCGCGGTCGGGCGTCGGTCCTCGGTGATGGTGTCGCCGACGCGGGTGTCGGCCACTTCCTTGATCGAGGCGGTGATGAAGCCGAACTCGCCGGGGCCGATCTCGTCGGCCTGCACCATCTTGGGCGTGAAGAAGCCGGTGCGCTCGACCGGGTATTTGGCGCCGGTGCCCATCATGCGGATGGTCTGGCCCTTTTTCAGCACGCCGTCGATGACGCGTACCAGCACGATGACGCCGAGATAGGCGTCGTACCAGGAATCGACCAACATGGCCTTCAGCGGGGCGGAGGCGTCGCCCTCGCGCGGCGGCGGCAGCTGGTGGACGATGGCCTCCAGCACGGCGTCGATGTTGAGGCCGGTCTTGGCCGAGATTTCCACGGCGTTGGATGCGTCGAGGCCGATGACCTCCTCGACCTGCTCCTTGATGCGCTCGGGCTCGGCCGCCGGCAGGTCGATCTTGTTCAGCACCACGACGATCTCGTGGTTGTTGTCGATGGCCTGGTAGACGTTGGCCAGCGTCTGCGCCTCGACGCCTTGGCTGGCGTCGACCACCAGCAGCGAGCCTTCGCAGGCGGCGAGGCTGCGCGACACCTCGTAGGCGAAGTCGACGTGGCCGGGCGTGTCGATGAGGTTCAGGACATAATTCTCGCCGTCCCTGGCGCGGTAGTTCAGGCGCACGGTCTGCGCCTTGATGGTGATGCCGCGCTCGCGCTCGATGTCCATGTTGTCGAGCACCTGCTCCTTGCCGGCCATCTCGCGCGCGTCGAGGCCGCCGGTGAGCTGGATCAGCCGGTCGGCGAGCGTCGACTTGCCATGGTCGATATGGGCGACGATGGAGAAGTTGCGGATGTGGGAAAGCGGCGTTGTCATGGGCGCGGCCTTTAGCAGGCAAGCCGTTGAGCGGCAAGCGGCAGCGAACGCGCCGGCGCATCCCTACCAGCGCAGAAGGCGCCGGCCGAGCGCCGCGCCCAGCAAGGCGAGGGCGGCGATGGCGATGCCGTACCAGGTCGCGACGAAGAAGGGCGAGTCGTCGGTGCAGTGGGCGGCGTAGAACAGCGCGCCGATGCCGCCGGCCAGAAGCCCGGCGACGGCGCCGGCCAGAGCGGGACTCGTCGGCGCGCCGCGGCGCGCCGCCGCCAGGAACAGCGCCAGCGGGCCGGCGCCGATCAGCGGGATGGAGGCGAGGCAGACCAGGTTGTTGGTGCCGATCCAGCGCGCCGCCCAGTACGCCCGGGGAATGGCAGCGAATTCGCCGAGCACGGCGACGGCAATGATCGCCGGGGCGAGCAGCAGCAGCGGCATGGCGCGGTTCCTGGCGCCCGGCCGCAGCAAAGCCGGCAGGCAGGCGAAGGCGGTGGCGGCGAGCACGCCTGTGACGACGAACTTGAGCAGGAAGCGCGGCGTGGCGGCGGCGGCCATGAAATCGGGGCGCGGGCCGAGCACGGCGAAGAAGACGACGGCGGCGGCCAGCAAAGCCGGCAGCAGCGCGCCGGCCAGCGTCGCCGCGAGCGACGGCCCGGCGGCGCGCGCGTCCCGCGCCAGGGCCTTGATGAGGTCGTCGGTTTCCATCTCAGGACTTCCCGAAGCGGGCGGCGATGGCCGCCAGCCCGCGATGGAAGGCGACGCGCACGGCGCCCTCGCTCATGTCGAGCGCGCGGGCGGTGTCGGCGATCGAGCAGCCCTCGACCGAGATCGAGGAGACGACCGCCTTCTGCGCCGGCGTCAGCGCCTCGATCGCCCGGCCGATGTCGCGGCTGCTGGCGCTTTCCGTCTCCGGCTCGGCCAGCGTCTCGGAGAATGCCTCTATGTCGACCTCCTTCACCCGCCCCGAGCGCCGGAATGCGTCGATCATCTTGAAGCGCGCGATGGCGAATACCCACGGCAGCACGGGCGCGTCCTGCCGCCAGGTGTGGCGCTTCAGGTGGATCGCCAGCAGCGTTTCCTGCACGATGTCCTCGGCATCGGCGCCGCCCAGCGCCATGCGGCGGCGCGCGAAGGCGCGCACGCGCGCGGCGACGTTTTCCAGAAACGCCGCATAGGCCCGCTCGTCGCCGGCGATCGATGCCCTCAGCAAATCCGCAAGCTCCTCTTCGCCGGCGCTGCGCACGCAGTCGTCTCCCTGTGCTTCGGCGGTTGCCGCCCGTTGTTACGGCCTCGGCGGAAATTATCCAAGCAACGGCGCGATCACGCATCCGTGTAGCACGGCTACGGTAACATCCGCCGCCCGCCGCCGAAATCCCCGCCATGAGCAAGGCGATCTTGCCATCGCCCGGAGCGGGCGCCCCGACGACACAGGAGACCACGATGACCCTTTCCGCCCGGATCACGTCCGCCGCCTTCGCGCTCGCCCTCGCCTCGGCCGCGCTGGGACTTGCGAGCAACGCCTATGCCGATGACGCGATGAAGCCCGCCGCGATGAGTTCCGACGAGATGACGGCCGACTGCAAGGCGAAGGCCGGCATGGAGAGCGACAGCATGAAGAAGGACGAGGCGATGAAAGCCTGCGACGACATGGCTATGAAAGACGGGGCGATGAAAGATGGCGCCATGAAGTCCGACACCGACTCGATGAAGAGCGGCTCGATGAAAACCGATACGATGAAGCCGGCGTCCTCGAACTGAGCCGGAGCGGTCCGGGGCCGGTCGCGGGCCGATCCCGCCTCCGGTTGGTGGGCCGCCGCAACGCACGAAATCGTGACGCGTCCGTCAGCGCCGATGCGTCGTATAATCCTTCAAGATCAGCCGCAAAGAGAGCGGAGCCAGCCATGTCGATATCCGGAATTTCCCCGTCCCGCTGCATCCTTGCCGCAGCCGCCGTCGTCGCCGCCTTCGCGGTGTGGCAGGCACCTGCCCTTTCCAGCGAGGAAGCGGTGAGGATCCCGCCGCCGGCGCAGGACGAGAAGGCCGCCGCCGGCACCGAAAAGGCCGTTTTCGCCGGCGGCTGCTTCTGGGGCGTGCAGGGCGTGTTCCAGCACGTCAAGGGCGTCAAGGACGCCGTCTCCGGCTATGCCGGCGGCGCGAAGAAGGACGCCGAGTACGAGACGGTCGGCACCGGCGCCACCGGGCATGCCGAATCCGTCGAGATCACCTACGATTCGGCTGAAGTGACCTACGGCCAGTTGCTGCAGGTCTATTTCTCGGTGGCGCACAACCCGACCGAGCTCAATTTCCAGGGGCCGGACCACGGCCCGCAATACCGCTCGACCATCTTCGCGGCGAACGCCGAGCAGAAGGCCATCGCCGAGAGCTACATCGCCCAGCTCGGCAAGGCCAAGCTGTTTTCCGGTCCGATCGTGACGACGATCGAGACCGGCAAGACGTTCTATCCGGCCGAGGATTACCACCAGGACTTCCTGACGCGGAACCCGACCTATCCTTACATCGTCTACAACGACCTGCCGAAGATCGAGAACCTGAAGGCGCTGTTCCCGACGCTCTACAGCGACAAGCCCGTTCTGGTGATGGCCGACGCCAAGGGGTGAGGAGCGGCTCGCAAAGCGACCGAAAAGCCCCCGAATGGGCTTTTCGAGCGACGAACGATGAAAGACCGGTTTGCCCTCGGGCGGATCAAACGTCCGGTGGACGTTTTGAAGGTCTTGAATGCCCGAAGGGCTGGGAGCCATAGTGGAAGGCGGGGCGGCTGAGTGGCACCGGCGTCTCCCTCTCCCTTGAGGGGAGGGTGGCAGGCCGCAGGCCAGTCGGGAGGGGTCACCTCAACCACTCCGACGCGAAGAAGCCCTCGCCCTACGGCCGACGACCCCTCCCGGCTCGCTACGCGAGCCACCCTCCCCTCAAGGGGGAGGAAGACGCCGCGGCTTCATTTGCAGATAGTCGACGACGGCGAAGCTGCCGGACGGGGCCGAGCCCCGGCGTTCCAATTTGACATGTTGCCCACATCAAGCCCGGCGGATAATGAGCGACGGAGAGACGGAAGGCACGGGAACCGCGATCAGCAATGACAAGGTCTTTCGATTATCGGCCTGATATCGATGGCCTTAGGGCAGTCGCGGTCCTTTCGGTAATCGCGTTTCACTACTGGCGGACCGTTCTGCCTGGCGGCTTTGCCGGTGTCGATATTTTCTTCGTCATTTCCGGATATCTGATCACCAGGCAGTTGGTAACCGACAATGAATCGACGGGATTCGCCTCGAATATCGTGAACTTCTACGGCCGACGTATCCGCCGTATCTTTCCAGCCTTGATCCTGGTTTTGACCGCCACCTTGATTGCGGGATGGTTCTTTCTGGTTCCGAGCGACTATATCTCGCTCTCAGCCAGTGCGAGATATTCTGCCGTTGGCGCAGGAAATTTATATTTCTATTGGAACACTGGTTATTTTGACCGGGCCGCAGAGTTGCTTCCGCTGCTCCACACATGGAGTTTAGGTGTAGAAGAACAATACTATCTTTTTTGGCCAGCTCTCTTGTTCGCTTTGCTTCACCTCACCGGGCGGCGGATGCATATCGTGGCCTCTTTCTTGGCCTTCGCCGTCGTCGCCGGTCTTGCCTTGACGGCGCACATGGCGACCCGCGATCCGAAAGCCGCCTTCTTCCTGCCTCATGCCCGGGCTTGGGAGCTTGCGGTTGGCGCTCTGGTCGCACTCCTCCCACCGATCTCCAACCACACAGCGTCAGAGGCGTTTGGCATCATTGGGATGATTCTGATCGCCGCCACTCTTTTCCTCCTTCCCGGCAACGACGCAGCAACCGGACTGTCGTTGGCGCCTTCCGTTATCGGGGCAGCGCTGCTGGTCTGGCCGCGGGCGACGTCGCGTACGGGTGCGTTCTTGGCGCTACCGCCACTCCGCCGTATCGGGCTGATTTCCTACAGCCTCTATTTGTGGCATTGGCCCATCCTGGTCTTTTATCGATTGGCAAACGCCGAAGAATTTCCAGCGTTTAACACGGCCATGGCCCTGATCGGCCTGACATTCGCTTTGTCTATCTTGAGCTACCGGTTCGTCGAGCAGCCGATGCGGCGCTTGTCTGTCCGTCGCACAGCGACGCTTTCGATAGCGGCCGCTCTGGCGACAGTCGGTGTAGCTTTTGTCATCAAGCAGGCTGCCGGGTTTCCGTTCCGCCTCCCGCCGACCGCCGCAGTGTTGGCGAACGGTGCAACCGACTACAGCCAACATCGTCCAAACTGCCATCGAACCGACAAGTTCAATCCTCCGCTGAGCGAGAGTTGCAAATACGGAGATCAATCCGCCACGCCATCGGTAGCGGCATGGGGAGATAGTCATGCTGTAGAAATAGCGGATGCTCTCGGTGAGATAGCCGCGCGCCGCGGTCTTGCCCTTACCAACATGACGTACACGTCTTGCCCGCCAGCACAGTCCTTCCACTCGCCGTTGCAGGTAGGCTGCGAGGCGTTCAACAGGAAAGCCCTCGACTATCTGGTTTCAAACACGTCCGTGACAACAGTTATCATGGCCGCGAACTACGATCTCTATTCCGAAAACCGTGATCAATTCTGGTCCGGCTTTGAGCAAAGTGTGGCCAAACTATCGGAGGCTGGAAAACGCGTTTTCATATTGGGGCCACACCCTCAAGTCGATTTCTCATTGCCTCAGAACGCCGCACGGATCGCGATGACAAACTCCGATCCGAGAATAGATATCCCTTTGAACCGGTTTATTCATCAATATGCCGAGGTGAATGAGATCCTTGATCGCTGGCGCAGCCGGTATCCCGGCGTCACCATTTTCGATCCCTCTCAAATTCTATGCGACACAGTCAAATGCAGTCTGATAATCGACGGTCACGCCGTTCTCGCTGACACAGATCACTTCTCCATGTTTGCGGCAAGGCGCGTGGCCAAGCTGTTGGCCAAACAGCTATGGCCATTGGACAATGAGGCGATTGCCGGCCAGCCTTAACCGCCCCGGTTGTGCAGTTCCTGAATGTAGTGGTGCGTCATCGAGCCGATCTCAAGGCGTCCCAAAAAGCACCCGCCTGCGCCAGCGGAAGGCATGCCGATCATGTTGCTGGCCATTGATCATGCCTTCCTCGGGAGCGTGATAGAGGTCTCCCACAACACACCCAGCTGGCGCAAATTCCATATGCGACAGCTCCTGCCTCAGGCCTTGTCCAGCCAGCCGCCGGTGAAGCCGGCGCGTTTCAGGCCGGTGACGATCGGGCGGCAGGAGCGCATGAGCCGCCACAGGAAATCCGAGCGGTGGTTCTCGATCATCAGCGGGATCGGCCCCTGGTTGATGCCGACATGGTCGGGCGCCACCCAGCCGGGCTCGCCGTCGGCAGCGAAGGTGGGATTGTAGCTGGCGGTGAAGCCGTAGGGATTGCCGTTCTTCAGGCCGATGGCATGGAAATGCCTGAGCGCCGGCATGACGATTTCCGGAGCGAAGGGCAGCGAGGCCGCCGCCGCCCACGGCGACAGCGTGCCGTCGTCCGGGCCGTGCGGCGCGCCGCGCGAGCCGTAGCTGAAGAACCGGCGCTCGACGCCGTCGACCGTCCGGCGCGCCGGGCCTGGGCCGTCGCTGGCGGTGACGCCCCAAGCATTCTCATGATAGCCGCGCAGGTGGCGCGGGTTGCGGATGGCATACTGGCGGTGCACGTAAGTGGCGCGGCGGCTGTTCTCGAAATAGTCGCTGGCGTGCTCGCGCATGAAGGCGTCGCGGATGCCGCGGAAATCGATCCACACATGCGACATCTGGTGGATGAACAGCGGTCCGGCATAGGCCATGCCGTGCCCGTAGACGTTCATCCAGCGATAGCCGGCGAGCCAGCCTTCGTAGCTTTGCGGCGGCAGCGGAAAGGTCGGCGAGCCGAGACCGAGGACATAGAGGATCAGCGCCTCGTCGTAGCCCTCCCAGCGGTAGCGCAGGAAGCCGCGCTCGGGCCGCCAGCCGTGGGTGACGGTGGTGCCGCCGTTCTGCGCCCATTGCCAGTCGACGCGGCGATGGAGCGCGTCCGACAGGGCGCGGATCTCGGCCTCGGCCCCGTCGTCGGCGCGGAAATATTCCCCCGCCACCAGAACGCCGGCGATCAGCAGCGCCGTGTCGACGGTGGACAGCTCGCATTTCCACACGCGCCGGCCGTGCTCCATGTCGAGGAAATGATAGTAGAATCCGCGATGGCCGGTGGCGTGCGGCTCGGGGCCGTGCGGTGCGTTCAGGAAAAAGCGCAGCGTGGCAAGCGTGCGCTGCACCGCCGCCTGCCGGCTCATCAGGCCGCGCTCGACGCCGAGCGGATAGGCCGACAGCGCCAGCCCCGTCGCGGCGATGCTGGCGGGCGCACCCGGCCGCGTGCGGTCGGCGACGAGGCCGTTTGCCGGATTGGCCTCCTTCAGGAAATAGTCGAAGGCAAGCCGCAGGATATCATCCAGCAGCGCGTCATCGGCCGAAGTATGGGCGAAGGCATCCATGCCTGCCGGTATAGCCGCTTCGCCGCGCCGGCACAGTCAAACGTCGGTGAATTCCACCGCTACTGCAGGCTTTTCGTCTCGCCCGACACCGGATCGAACTTGATCTCCACCTTGGCGTTGTCGGTGGTGTAGTAGGTCACCTCATAGCCGCCGTCGTCCCAGTCGACCTCGCCGATGTAGCGGAAGTCCGGCCGCTGCTCGACCTTGGCGATGATCTCGGAAAGCTTCTTGCTGTTCTGCGGCGGTTCGCGCATGGCCTGTTGGGCTGCGGCGGTGCCGGCCAGCGTCAGGGACAGGGCGGCGGCGGCGATCATCGGCTTCAGCATGTTTTCCCTCGTCGGTTTGGCGGTGCCTTGCAGTCTACTCGGGCTCGTAGCGCGTGCCAGCCCACCCATGTCGCGGCGTATGGCGCGCTCCTCCTCGTCGTCGGGCAACGCCTCGTCGCTTTCCTGATCGGGATTGTCGTCGTCCTCCTCGGGCAATTCCTCGTCCTGCGCGGTATCGGGGCGGCCCTCCGCGTCTTCCGGCACGCCGCCGGGCGCTATCGGCGCCCCTTCCAGCGCGTCCCAATCCTGCTCGGCCGGTTCCGGCGCCTCGGCGTCGACGCCGGCCGGGATATCGGGGCGGGAAGGCCTGTCGAACCGGCTTCGGTCGACCGGTGCCCTGCGCGGTCCTTCTTCGTCGGGTCTCATCTCACGCTCCTGTGGCATCGACAGGCTCAACTCGCGCGCCGGCCTGTTCGTTCCCTCGCTCGACCGCCGTTGGGAACCATTCGCGCCGGCGAGGCTTTGCTCGAGGTGCAAACAAAACGGAGGCGGATCATGAAACCGCTCCTCATCGCCTGGATGGGCGCGGCCCTGCTGGCGCTGTCGCTGCCCGCCACCGCGCAGACCGGCGCCCCGCAGCCCGACGGGCAGCAGCCCTGCCAGGCCGAGCCCGAGCAGAAACAGGACCAGCAGCAGAAGACGAACGGCGAGGAGCAGCAAAGCGCCGGCAAGGACAGCCTGACCGGGAAGCTCGCGCCCTGCGGCGGCGTGCTCCAGCCGCCGCCAACCGGCGACAGCGAAGCGACCAAGCCGGCGCCGGACGAAGGCAACACGCCGATCATCAAACCGGGCGAAGTGCCGCCGCAGCCACCGAAGCAGGATTGAACGGGCGGGCGGTACTGCAGCGGGACACCCGTAGATGGAATTTCCCCGAAGTCCGGTGGCGTCGCATCCACCCCCACCCCTGTCCCCTCCCCGCAAGGGGGAGGGGGACGCTTGCGCCGCCGTTTCGGCAAATCGCCGGCGTCGATGCGCCGCGCGAAATCTCCCTCCCCTTGCGGGGAGGGGACAGGGGTGGGGGTCTGCGCCATAGGCGATAGGGTACCCGGCGGCGGGAGATGTCAGCAGGCGCCTTGAAATCCAGTTGCGCGATCCGACATTCGGGGCCACAAGCGCGAATCCATTTTTCACGAAGTCCTTTTAGCCATGCAGCCCATCATCTCCATCGCCGGCGTGTCGAAAACCTATGCCACCGGTTTCACCGCGCTGAAGGACATCAACCTGGAGATCAGGCGCGGCGAGATCTTCGCCCTGCTCGGCCCCAACGGCGCCGGCAAGACGACGCTGATCTCCATCGTCTGCGGCATCGTCAACCGCTCGTCCGGCACGGTGACGGTGGACGGCCACGACATCGGCAGCGACTACCGCGCCGCGCGCAGCCTGATCGGGCTGGTGCCGCAGGAGCTGACGGTGGAGACCTTCGAGACGGTGAAAAACGTGCTCGCCTTCAGCCGCGGCCTGTTCGGCAAGAAATCCGACCCGGCGCTGGTCGAGAAGGTGCTGAAGGACCTGTCGCTGTGGGACAAGCGCGACTCCAAGATCATCACGCTGTCGGGCGGCATGAAACGGCGCGTCATGATTGGCAAGGCGCTCGCCCACGAGCCGCAGATCCTGTTCCTCGACGAGCCGACGGCAGGCGTCGACGTCGAGTTGCGCAAGGACATGTGGGCGCTGGTGCGCGGCCTTCGCGATGCCGGCGTTACCATCATCCTGACCACGCACTACATCGAGGAAGCCGAGGAGATGGCCGACCGCGTCGGCGTCATCAACAAGGGTGAGATCGTGCTGGTGGAGGAAAAGACCGAGCTGATGCGCAAGCTCGGCCGCAAGCAGCTCATCGTGCAGCTGCGCGAGCCGCTCAAGGCTGTGCCGGAGGCGCTGGGCGCCTACCGGCTGGAGCTTTCGGGCGACGGCAATGCGCTCACCTACACCTACGACAACCAGGCCGAGCGGCCGGGCGTCGCCTCGCTGCTGCGCGACCTGGAAAGCGCCGGCGTCGCCTTCCGGGACATCGACACCGAGGCGAGCTCGCTGGAAGAGATCTTCGTCAACCTGGTGAGGAAGACGCCATGAATTTTCGCGCCGTATGGGCGATCTACAGGGTGGAGATGGCGCGCACGCTGCGCACGCTCCTGCAAAGCGTGATCTCGCCGGTCATCTCGACCTCGCTCTACTTCGTCGTCTTCGGCGCGGCCATCGGCTCGCGCATCTCGGAGATCAACGGCATCAGCTACGGCGCCTTCATCGTGCCGGGGCTGATCATGCTCTCGCTGCTCACCCAGTCGATCTCCAACGCCTCCTTCGGGATCTATTTCCCGAAGTTCATCGGCACCATCTTCGAAATCCTGTCGGCGCCCGTCTCCTATCTGGAGGTGGTGCTGGCCTATGTCGGCGCGGCGACGACGAAATCCGTGGCGATCGGGCTCATCATCCTGGCCACCGCCGCCCTGTTCGTCGACCTCCACATCGAGCACCCGTTCTGGATGGTCGCCTTCCTCATCCTGACGGCGGTGACGTTCTCGCTGTTCGGCTTCATCATCGGCATCTGGGCGGCGAATTTCGAACAGCTGCAATTGGTGCCGCTGCTGATCGTCACGCCGCTGACCTTCCTCGGCGGCTCGTTCTATTCCATCGACATGCTGCCAGGCATCTGGCGCACCATCACGCTGTTCAACCCGGTGGTCTATCTGGTGAGCGGCTTCCGCTGGGCCTTCTTCGGCCATGGCGACGTGTCGGTGACGATCAGCCTTGCCATGACGCTGGTGTTTCTGGCCGCCTGCATCGCCGTCATCGCCTGGATCTTCCGCACGGGATACCGGCTCAGGACCTGAGCTCGCTGGGCATTACCCCTGCCCTCAAAGCGAGCTACGTATACGGCGTTCCCCCTCTCCGTCTTGCTTCGCAAGCCACCTCTCCCCCCATTCCGGGTGGAGAGGATAGGCGCCGCGAAGCGGCGACGGAGAGGGGGTCAGCGCTCTATGCGGATAGCCCCATTCTCAAGAACCGCAGTTCTCAGACCGCCTTGACCAGCCTGAGCAACGCCAGCATGCCGAAGGCGCTGCCCTTCGGGAAGGCGATGTAGACGGGCTCTTCCTCACCATGGAAGCGGCGCTTGAAGGCCGCCTGCCCCTTGAGGTTGAAGCGCGTTCGGTTGACGAAGCCGGAGCGGAAGGCGCGATCGAAGGCGGAACGCCACAACGCGCTTTCGGCAAAGCCGCTGGGGCCGATGTCTGCCAGAGGCGACAGGCCGAGCGTGACGGTCGGCACACCCTCGGCGCGAAAACGGTCGACGGAAAACTTGGTCAGGCCGACCTCGGCATGCGGCGTGGCATCGGCGACCTTGCGCTTGAAGGCGGTGGTGTAGCCGACGACCTCGCCGTCGCGGAACATCGGGTCGTAGTCGAGCAGCGCCACCAGCCTGCGGTCGCCGTCGAGCAGCACGAAGCGGCGCATCAGCGGCCCCGGCGTGACGAGGAACGGCCGGTTGAGGAAGGCCATCTCGCGGCGGCTGACGATGCGGCCCGAGCGCCATTCGGCCGACAGCGCCTCGACGTCGGCGGGCGAAACCAGCGTTCCGTCGTCCTCGGCCAGTGTAAAACCCTTCTTGTCCAGCCAGCGCTCGGAATAGCGCACGGTCTCGTTGCGCTTGCCGGAAAAATCGGACGCCGGCAGCGGCAGCGCCGTGTCGAAGCCCATGCGGTTCACGAGATAGCCGAGGCCGGCCAACGTCTCGGCCGTGCGCGCGCCGACCTGCACGAACCACGGGGTGCCGGCGGCCTCGACGAAGCGGGCGAGCAGGCCGGCGCGCTGGGCCGGATCGGCAACGGGATCGGCAAGGACGAAATGCCGGCCCATCTTCGTCTGGAAGGCGATGTAGCCGTCCTCGTCGCCGAAATAGGACAGGCCGGCCTGCGTGGCGGTCGAATAGGCGAGCGAGAAATCGCCATGCCGGGCCAGAAGGTCCAGCCGCCGGCGCTCGCTCAACCCGATCGTCGGCACCGGCGGGGCGCGGCTGTCCAGCCAATCGTCCACGCGTGTGCGAAGCGAAGCCATCATCCACTCTTCGACTGCATGCAAGCGGCAGAAAGTCTCAAGATACCGGAATCAGCGCCATGCACATTGCTCTGCGGCAAGTCTTGGCATATTCGCTCGCCCTGATGAAGAGCCAAGATAAACCGGCAAACGAGACGCAGGAGATTTCGCGCCGATGACAGCAGCCGAACCGGTGATCGTGATCGGCGCCGGCGCATCGGGGCTGGCGGCGGCCGATGCGCTGTCGCGGCGCGGCCTGCCGGTCGTCGTCCTCGAAAAGGAAGCGCATGTGGCCGGCCCGTGGCGGCATCGCCACCAGCGGCTGTCCCTCAACACCCATCGCGCCTTTTCCAGCCTGCCGGGCCTTCCCTATCCACCGGGAACCCCGGCCTTCCCGTCGCGCGAGCAGGTGATCGCCTATCTGGAGCGCTATGTGGGCGAACGCGGGCTGACGGTCGAATTCGGCTTCGAGGTCGCCGGGATCGAGCGCGACGGCACGGGCTGGACCCTTCGTTCGACCGACCGCAGGCAGCGCCATGCCGGGCATGCCGTCTTCGCCACCGGCCACGACAAGGTGCCGTGGACGCCCGACTGGCCGGGCGCGGCCGGCTTTTCCGGCCGCATCGTCCACGCCGCCGATTTCGGCCGCCGCGAGGACTATGCCGGCAGGCGCGTGCTGGTCGTCGGCGCCGGCAATTCCGGCTTCGACGTGCTCAATCATCTGAGTGGGAGGCACCTCAGCGACGGTACGGCTGAGAAGATATGGTTGTCGGTGCGGCAGGGGCCGTCGCTCCTGCCCAAGCGCATCGGCCACGTCGCCGTGCATCGCTTCGCCGGTTTCATGGATATCCTGCCGACGGCGGTCACCGACCTGGCCATCGCCGCCACGCAGCGCGCGGTGCTGGGCGACCTTCGCCGCTTCGGCGTGCCGAAGGCGCCGCGCGGCGGCGCGACGCGGCTGCGCGACGAACAGATCGCCATTCCCGTCGACGACGGCGCCGTCGCCGCCATGCGGGCCGGCAAGATCGGCATCGTGGCGCCGCTGGCCCGCTTCGACGGCGACCGGGCGATACTGGCCGACGGCGGCGCGCTCGACGCCGACGTGGTGATCGCCGCCACCGGCTACCGCACCGGGCTGGAAACGCTGCTCGGCGGGCTTGGCGTGCTCGACGAGGCGACCGGCCGACCGCTGGCCAGCGGCGGCCAGCCGACGGGCCAGAAAGGGCTCTGGTTCACCGGCATGAAGCCGACCATCATGGGTCATTTCCACAGCGCGACGGTCGAGGGCCGGGCGCTCGCCGCGGCGATCGCGGCGGAAAACAAAGGGGTTGGGGGAACCTGAATGAGTTTCTGGGGGCTGGTGCAAATCGGCGTCTCGACCGCGATCTTCCTGCTCGCGGCGACGGCGGCCAAGCAATGGGGGCTGGCGCCGAGCCTCGGCAAGCTTATCTGGACGCTGGCGCTCTACACGCTCGGCAACCTGGTGATGCTCAGGCTGATCCGCGAGTTCGGCATGTCGATCTCGCTCAGCCTGTCGGCGGTGATCCAGCTCGTCGCCGTCAATGTCATCGCGCTGGCCTTCTACGCTGAAAAACTCAACACCCTGCAAGGGGCAGGTGTGGCATTGGCCGTCGTCTCGGTGGCGCTGATCACGCTCGGGCCCTATCTGCAAGGCCGATGACGCAGGGCACGCACGAGACGGAAGCTGAGAAGGCCCGCGCCTCGGGCCGCTGGATCGAATTCGACATCCTGCTCGCCGGGCTGACGATCGCACTGGCGCTATGGGGCTTCGTCGAACTGGTGGAAGTGGCGCGCGATACCGCTCCGCACGCCTTCGACACGCAGATCCTGCTCGCCTTCCGCGAAGCCGGGCATCCCGACAATCCCATCGGGTCGGCGCGGCTGGAGGGAGCCGTGCGCGACATCACAGCGCTCGGCAGCACCAGCGTGCTGGTTCTGGTCACGGCTGCGGCGGTGGTCTACCTGCTCCTGGCCGGACGGCGCGCCACGGCGCTGTTCGTGTTCGCGGCGGTGGCCGGCGGCCAGGTGCTGGCCAGCCTCGCCAAGCTCGAGGTCGACCGGCCGCGGCCGGAACTGGTGTCGCATCTCGTCACCGAGACCTCGCTGTCCTTCCCCAGCGGCCACGCCATGCTGTCAGCCGTCACCTATCTCACCCTGGGAACGCTGGCGGCGCGTTTCGTGCGCGGCCGGGCGACCAAAATCTACCTCCTGTCGCTGGCGGTGCTGGTGACGCTGATGGTCGGCATCAGCCGCGTCTACCTCGGCGTGCACTGGCCGTCCGACGTGCTGGCGGGCTGGTGCGCCGGCTTCGCATGGGCCATGCTGTGCTGGCTGGCGGCGCGGCTGCTGCAGCGGCGCAGGACGGTGGACGAGGGCGAATGATCCGGTATCGTTTATCTGTATTCATGTTTGACACATCATTATGACAGTATTATACATGCATCTTGCAGACTCAGACGGGAGTTCTGACCGGTGATCACGGCAGCGCAGATGCGCGCCGCCAGGGCGCTGGCCGGCATCGACCAGAAGACGCTCGCCGAGCGCGCCGGCGTCTCCCTGCCGACCATCCAGCGCATGGAGGCGAGCGACGGCGTCGTGCGCGGCGTGGTCGACACGCTGATGAAGGTCATCCAGGCGCTCGACGAGGCCGGGGTGGAGCTGATCGGCGAGAACCAGGCCAGCGAGCGCGGCGGACGGGGCGTACGCCTCAAGGCCGGCACCTAGGCAGGATTCCCGTTCGCAAGTCGGCAGACGCAGCGATTCCCGGAAAAGCGGCCCCGGTTTTCCGTCCGGAATTGCGGCAACCAGATTAAGTCGCGACGGCGACCGCCGACCTCCAGCCTGCCATGGCCAGCCGACGATCCCGCCGCTTTGGAGCGGATGGCGGGTCATGAACCGGATCGACACAGCACACAAGCCGAAGGGTCCCAGCTTCGCGGAGCTTTTCACGCCCAAGCTGGTGACGGTGCTGCGCGAAGGCTACGGCCTGAAGCAGTTGCAGGCCGACGTGATCGCCGGGCTGACGGTGGCGATCGTGGCGCTGCCGCTGTCGATGGCGATCGCCATCGCCTCGCATGTCGAGCCGTCGCGGGGCCTGTTCACCGCCGTCGTCGGCGGCTTCCTCGTCGGCGCGCTCGGCGGCAGCCGCTTCCAGATCGGCGGTCCGGCCGGCGCCTTCATCGTGCTGGTCGCCTCGACGGTAGACCGGCACGGCGTCGACGGGCTGATCCTGGCGACGCTGATGGCGGGCATCTTCCTCATCGCCGCCGGCTACCTGCGGCTCGGCGCCTATGTGAAATTCATCCCCTATCCGGTGACGGTCGGCTTCACCGCCGGCATCGCCGTCATCATCCTGTCCAGCCAGCTGCACGACCTGTTCGGGCTGACGCTGGCCGGCAAGGAGCCGGGCGACCTCGTGCCCCGGCTGATCGCGCTCGGCCGGGCGGCCGGCACCGTCAATCCGGCGGCCGTTGCCCTGTCCGCGCTGACGATCGCCGTCATCGTCGGGCTGAAGCGCTGGCGCCCGCACTGGCCGGGGCTGCTGATCGCCGTCGCCGCCGCTTCGGTGGCGGCTGTCCTGTTCCAGCTTCCAGTCGCCACCATCGGCAGCCAGTTCGGCGGCATCCCGCGCACACTGCCTGAGCCGGCGCTGCCGATGCTGAGCCTCGACAAGATGCTGGCTGTGCTGCCGGACGCCTTCTCCTTCGCGCTGCTGGCGGCGATCGAATCGCTCCTGTCGGCGGTCGTGGCCGACGGCATGACCGGGCGGCGCCACCGTTCCAACTGCGAACTGGTGGCGCAGGGCGTCGCCAACATCGGCTCGGCCCTGTTCGGTGGCATCTGCGTGACCGGCCTGATCGCGCGCACCGCCACCAACATCCGCGCCGGCGCGCACGGGCCGGCGTCCGGCATCTTCCACTCGCTGTTCATCCTCCTGTTCATGCTGGTGGCCGCGCCGCTGGCCAGCTACATCCCGCTGGCGGCGCTGGCCGGCGTGCTGGCGACGGTCGCCTGGAACATGGTGGAAAAGCCTGCCGTCGCCGCCCTCGTGCGCTCGTCGCGGGGGGACGCGCTGGTGCTTGCCGTCACCTTCGCGCTGGTCATCTTCCGCGACCTCACCACCGGCATCGTGGTCGGCTTCGCGCTCGGCGCGCTGCTGTTCATCGGCCGCATGGCGCGCTCGGTCGCGGTGGAGGCGCACGCGCCGCAACTGGTGGACGACCGCGCCGACGACGCCAACGGCGCCCGCACCGCCTACGACCCGGCGACCGGCGCCGATCCCGACACGGTCGTCTACCGCATTTCGGGCGCCTTCTTCTTCGGCGCCGCCGCGACGGTGGCGGTGGTGCTCGACCGCATCGCCGACCAGCGCAAGAACTTCATCCTCGACTGCTCGGCCGTGCCGTTCCTCGATTCGACCGCCGCCAACGTCATCGAAGGCGCGGCGAAGAAGGCGAAGCGCGCCGGCGTGCGCTTCATCATCGCCGGGGCGTCGCCGCAGACCCGGCGCATGCTGATCACCCACGGCGTCAGGCGGCCGCTGGCGAGTTTTGCCGCCTCGGTCACCGAAGCCCGCGCGCAACTGGCCGAGCCAGCCGCGCAGACTGTTTCCTAAGGCGCTGGCGGTTGCGGTTCGGCCTGCGCCGGCTCGACCGCATTGCGTGCCGCATCGTCGCTCCAGCGCACGGCGCGGTAGTCGAAGCCGTATTCCAGCGTCGGCTTGACGATGCGGAAATAGGGCGACAGGTCGAAGTCGCGCGGCGTGTAGAGCGAATAGTGGCGAATGTGCAGGATCTCCTGCCTGGAATAGCGCGACTGCGCCGAGGCGCGCCCCGGCGCCAGCGTGATCTCCGGCAGGATGGGATAGCGGATGCGGCCATAGGCTTCGGCGATCAGCGTCGAGCAGATGGCGCGGGTCGGATCGCCGGAGCCGAAGGCGAGCATGCGGCGGCGCCAGCGCACCGGCACCGGCGGCGTCGGCATGAAATAGCGCAGCATGTCGAAGATGTTCTTCAGGTCGTAGCGCAGGCCGAGCTTGCCGACCATGAAGGAGACCACTTCTGCCCGATCCTCCGGCGACAGCCCGCTCGCCCGGCAGATGCGGGTGTTGTAGGTCTGGTAGCGCGACAGGGGAACGGCCACGCACCCCTCGCCCATAGTCACCTCGATAAGACGCGGCCGCTCCGAGCCGTCCTCGGGCTCGGGCATGGCGTCGCCGACATAGAGGGCGGCGTGCGACCATGTCGACTGGGTGAGGTACTTGATCGCCGCCGAGATTTTCTGGTTGCCCTCGACCAGCAGGATGTCGCCCGGCTGCAAGACACGGCGCAGGGTCTCGGGGTCGGAGGGCGTGTAGGGCTCGTAGCCGGAGGATTCCTCCTGCAGGCGGCCGGCGAGCCAGCGGCCGATGCGGTCGAGGACGGTTTCGGCCGGCGCGGTCATGGCTCGGCTCCGGCCGTGGAACGAGTGGATAGCAAGCAGACCCCCACCCCTAGCCCCTCCCCGCAAGGGGGAGGGGAACTTCGCCGCCGGGCCACGATGTGCCAACGCCGCCAATTTTGGACGAAACGACGGTGTCTGCGTCCCCCTCCCCCTTGCGGGGAGGGGTAAGGGGTGGGGGTCTGTGGCCGGATCGTTCGACGCGATGTTTCATATGTCGTCGCCTTGCATGCGGCTACTTCAGGCAGCCCGGCATTGCTTGGACGCCGCATCACGACGGGCGTTCCGGATAGCCGTTCAGGGCCAGCGAGGCGTTGGAATAGCGCACCTCGCCGGTGACCTCGCGGCCGAGCCAGGCCGGCAGCATGTCGGACGCCACGCGGTCGGGCGTTTCCAGCTCGGCAACCACCAATCCGTCCAGCGTGTCGTTGAAGACGTCGACCTCGTAGAGATAGCCGCGATGGCGGACGTGGTGGCGGACCTTGCGGATGACCGTGCCGATGGCGAACTGCATCATGTCGCGCGCTTCGGCCAGCGGCACCGGATATTCGTATTCGTCGCGTGCGGCGAGGTCGGAGCCGAACTTCAGGGTGAGCTTGGCCTTGCGGCCGTCGCTGATGCGCAGGCGGATCGAGCGCTCGGACGAGATCGCCAGGTAGAACTGCACGATCGAGACGCTGGCCTCCACCGCCGGGCGCCAGTCGCTGCTTTCCACCAGGAATTTTCGCTCGATCTCCTTGGCCATGGCCCGACTTAAGCGCGCCGGCGGCGGCAAATCAACCGGTGGCGACTATGCATTCCGGGGCGACATGGTCACCCCTTTACATTAATCATTCGATTGATTAAATTACATTGATGATATCGACCTCCACCCCCGGCGAGCATCCGCCCACGCCCGCCTCCCCGTCAGAGATGACGCGCATGGCGCTGATCCGCGCGGCGCTGAAACTGTTCGGGCAGCAAGGTTACGACGGCACCTCGACGCGCGAGATCGCGGCGGCGGCGAAGGCCAATATCGGTTCCATCGCCTATCATTTCGGCGGCAAGGAAGGGCTGCGCGCCGCCGTCGCCGACCATATCGTCGGCATGATCCAGACGATCGCACGGCAGGCGACCGGCGGCACGGACGCTCCGCCCGAGCGGCTGGAGCCGCAGGAAGCGCGCGCCCGGCTGATCGAGGCGACGCGGCAGATGGTGGCCTTCATGGTGGCGCGGCCGGAAGCCGGCGAGATCGTGCAGTTCATCCTGCGCGAGCTGTCGCAGCCGACGCCGACGCTGGACCGCATCTATGACGGCGTGTTCGCGCCCACCCACCGCCGGCTGTGCGCGCTGTGGGAACAGGCGACCGGCGAGCCGGCCGAGAGCGAGCGCACGCGGCTTTCCGTCTTCACCATGATCGGCCAGGTCCTCTATTTCCGCATCGGCCGCGAGCCGGTGATGCGGCGCATGGGCTGGGACGGCATCGGCGAGGCGGAAGCCGCCAAGGTGGCGGAGGTCGCCGTCGCCAATCTTTCCGCCATACTGGCGGCACGGAGCGAAAAGCCATGAATTTCCTGTGCTCGCTGCCGCTGGCCGCGCAGCTTTTCAGCGCCTGTGCGCCGGCCGCACCCCTGGCCGTCGGCTATGTCGAGGGCGACTACGTGCTTCTCGCCCCCATCGAGGTGGCGCAGGTGCAGTCGGTCTCGGTGAGGCGCGGCGACCAGGTCGCGGCGGGTGCCGCGCTGGCGACTTTGGAGGATGCCGACGCCGGCATAGCGGTCGCGCAGGCGCAAGCCGCGCTGGGCGCCGCCGAGGCGCAGCTCGCCGACCTGAAGGTCGGCAAGCGGCCGGAAGAGATCGCCGTGCTGGAGGCGGCGGTGCGTTCGGCCAAGGCACAGGCCGACGAGGCCGGGCGCGTGCTCGACCGCACCCGCGACCTCGCCAAGCGCGGCATCGCCACGCAGGCGCAGCTCGACGAGGCGACGACGGCCGTGGAAGTCGCACAGGCGGCGATCGGCCAGAGCGAAGCCAATCTCGCGGTGGCGAAACTGCCGGCGCGGCCGGAGGCGATCAAGGCCGCCGACAATGCGGTGAAGCAGGCGAAGGCGGCGCTCGATCAGGCGGAATGGCGGCTAACGAAGCGGACGCTCACGGCGCCGGCGGCGGGCCGCATCAACGACGTCATCCGCGACCCCGGCGACACGGCGGGGCCGACCGCGCCGGTCGTCTCCATGCTGCCCGACGGCGCGGTCAAGCTCACCGTCTACGTGCCGGAAGCCGCCTTTTCCTCGATCAAGGTCGGCTCCGAGCTTGCCGTGCGCTGCGACGGCTGCGGGCCGGGCCTGAAGGCGCGCGTCAGCTATGTCTCGCCGGACCCCGAATTCACCCCGCCGGTCATCTACTCGCTCGAGAACCGCCAGAAGCTGGTCTACCTCGTCGAGGCGCGGCCCGAAGGGGGCGCCGGGCCGTTGCAGCCGGGGCAGATCGTGGATGTGGACCTGGAAGGCAATAGGGCAGTAGGGGAGTAGGGCAGTATGTTTGCTTTCCTCCCGGCGGGCGATCTTCATACTGCCCTATTGCCCTACCCCCCTATTGCCCTGCCGACCGAAGGTCGGCGCCGATGACCGCCATCGCCGTCACCAACCTGACAAAACGCTTCGGCGACCGCACCGTGGTCGACCACGTGTCAATGACGGTCGAGGAAGGCGAGATCGTCGGCTTTCTCGGGCCGAACGGCTCGGGCAAGACCACGACGATCCGCATGATGTGCGGGCTGCTCACACCCGACGAGGGCGAAGGCACGGTACTGGGCTTCGACATCCGGCAGGAAGGCCTGTCGATCAAGCGTGAGGTCGGCTACATGACGCAGCGCTTCTCCTTCTACGAGGACCTGACGATCGCCGAGAACCTCGCCTTCGTCGCCCGGCTCTACCAGTTGAAGCCGGCGGAAAAGCATGTGGCCGACACGCTGGAGGACCTCGGGCTCACCTCGCGCCGCGACCAGCTCGCCGGCACGCTGTCGGGCGGCTGGAAGCAGCGGCTGGCGCTGGCCGCCTGCATCATGCACAAGCCGAAGCTGCTCTTGCTCGACGAGCCGACCGCCGGCGTCGACCCCAAGGCGCGGCGCGAGTTCTGGGACGAGATCCATCGCCTCGCGCATGGCGGGCTCACCGTTCTGGTCTCCACCCACTACATGGACGAGGCGGAACGCTGCCACCGCATCTCCTACATCTCCTACGGCAAACTGCTGGCCACAGGCACGGTGGACGAGGTGGTCAAGAACGCCGGACTCACCACCTTCGTCGTCAGCGGGCCGGCGCTCGACCAGGCCGCCGAGGCGCTGAAGGGCAAGCCCGGCGTCGAGCAGGTGGCGCCGTTCGGCGCGACGCTTCATGTCGTCGGCTCCGACGCCAAGGCGCTGAAGGCGGCGCTGGACGCGGTCGGCAAGGCCTACGACGTCAAGGTAGCGCCGGGCGAAACCAGCCTGGAGGATGTTTTCATCCAGTTCATGGCCGGCTCGAAGGACAATATGGCGTGACGAGAAGCAGCGGATATGGTGCCGCACCCCCACCCCTGACCCCTCCCCTCAAGGGGGAGGGGGATTTCAGGGCGATGCCGCAATACGCCAACGTCGGCAACTTTGAACGAAACGGCGGCGTCAGCGTCTCCCTCCCCCTTGAGGGGAGGGAACAAGGGTGGGGGTGCTCGACCTCCGAGTTCAAGGAACCATTCGCAAGTAAGCGCCCAGCCCGCGGGCAGAAGCGTGGAGCGTCGCGCCTTACGGCCAGCGACCCCTCCCGACCCGCTACGCGCGCCACCCTCCCCTCAAGAGGGAGGGGAAAGGCGGTGCATCGATGAACACCGTCTTCTCCCCTGCCCGGCTCGGCGCGCTGCTCGTCAAGGAATTCATCCAGATGCGGCGCGACCGCGTCACCTTCGCGATGATGCTCGGCGTGCCGCTGATGCTCTTGATCCTGTTCGGCTTCGCCATCAACAACGACCCGAAGCGCCTGCCGGCCGCACTTCTCGCCATGAGCAACGACGCCTATACGCGCGCCATGGTGTCGGCGCTGGAGAACACCGGCTACTACCGCTTCGACCACATCGCACGCACGGAGGCCGAGGCGGACCTCCTTTTGGCGCGCGGCGACGTCTCCTTCGTGGTGACGATCCCGGCCGATTTCGGCCGCCGGGTGGAACGCGACGACCATCCACAAATCCTCATCGAGGCCGACGCCACCGACCCGTCGGTCGCCAGCGGCGCCATCTCGACGCTCGGCACCATCGCCGGGCAGGCGCTGCTGAGAGCCAAAGGGATGAGCGAGACGGCGGCGGCGATCGCCGCCGACCAGCTCGACGTGGTGGTGCACCGGCTCTACAACCCGGAGGGCGTCTCGCAATACAACATCGTGCCCGGCCTGCTCGGCGTCATATTGCAGATGACCATGGTGATGATGACGGCCATGGCGCTGACGCGCGAGACCGAGCGCGGCACGATGGAGAACCTGCTCGCCATGCCGGCCAGCCCCGCCGAGATCATGCTGGGCAAGGTGCTGCCTTATGCCGGCGTCGGCGCCGTGCAGGTGGTGATGATCCTGATCGCCGCCAAGCTGTTGTTCTTCGTGCCGTTCGTCGGCGGCTTGCCGCTGCTTCTGTCCGCCATCCTGATCTTCGTGCTCGGGCTGGTGCTGCTCGGCTACACGATTTCCACCGTGTCGCGCACGCAGATGCAGGCCATGCAGCTCACCGTGTTCTTCTTCCTGCCGTCGATCCTCTTGTCCGGCTTCATGTTCCCCTATCGCGGTATGCCGGGTTGGGCACAGGCGCTGGGCGAGATCCTGCCGTTGACGCACTTCCTGCGCATCGTCCGTGCCGTCATGCTGAAGGGCGCCGAACTGCCGGCGGTGGCCGGCGAGATTGGCTGGCTGCTGGGGTTCGTGGTGCTGTTCGCCTGCTTCGCGCTGGTGCGGTTCAGGCGCACGCTGGATTGAGCGCGGATCAGCCCGCCAGGACGGCGGCGTAGGCGTCGGGATCGACGTTGCCGCCGGAAAGAACCACGGCGACGGTGCGTCCGCGCACGTCGACGGCGCCGGAGAGGATTGCGGCCAGCGCCACCGCGCCGCCCGGCTCGACCACCAGCTTCAGAAGCGCCATCGCCTCGCGCATGGCGTGGCGCACCGCGTCCTCGGAAACGGCAACGGCGCCGGCGAGCGTCGTCTTGTTGATGGCGAAGGTGAGGGCGCCAGGCTCGGCGGTCAGCAGAGAATCGCAGATGGAGGTATGGCCGGGACGGTTGGCCACCGGCTTCCCCTGTTCCAGCGAGCGGCGGGTATCGTCGAAATGCTCGGGCTCGACGGCCCAGATTTCGGTCCTCGGCGAGGCGTCCTTGACGGCGACGGAGATGCCGCCGGTCAGCCCGCCGCCGCCGCAGGGGATGACGACCGCGTCCAGCGCCGCACCGAGCGCGCTTGCCTGCTCGACCAGTTCCAGGCCGATGGTGCCCTGGCCGGCGATGACGAAGGCGTCGTCGAAGGGCGGCACCAGCGCCATGCCCTCGTCCAGCCACGGCCGCACCACCGCCGCGCGGTCCTGGCTGAAGCGGTCGAAGGGGACGATCTCGGCGCCCATGCGGCGCACGTTGTCGGTCTTGGTACGCGGCGCGTCCGCCGGCATGGCGATGACGGCGCGAGCACCGAACATGGCGGCTGCGGCGGCGACGCCCTGCGCGTGGTTGCCGGAGGAGAAGGCGACGACGCCACGGGCACGCTCGGCGTCGGAAAGGCTGGCGATCTTATTATAGGCGCCGCGGAACTTGAAGGAGCCGGTGCGCTGCAGCACCTCGGGCTTGAACAGGACCCGGCCGCCGAGGCGCTCGTTGAGCACCGGCGATTCAAGCAGCGGCGTGCGCACGCTGAGACCTGAAAGTCGGCCGGCGGCGGCGCGGATATCGTCGATGCGGGGCGGTGCGGAAATGGCGGTCATGGAGGACGGGTCCTGGGCGGTTCGGCCGGGATGGAAGGCCATGCCGCCCATGTGTCAGCAAAACGGGGCGCCGTGCCACCGGAAAATTGACACCGCGACAAATTCTCGGGCGGCGCTCCGCCACGAAAATGCCCGGTATTTCAGCCTTCACTGATTATATCGACCCGGCAACCAAATCTGATGTGACCGGACAGGCCGGCCGGCGTTTATGGGTCGAACGGGGCAAATGGAGGCCACGACCATGCACGCACTTCTCAAGTCATCCGTACTCGCTCTGGCTATGGCGCTGACGAGCATTCCGATCGGCGCGGCCTCGGCGCAGGACCTCGAACTTCATCTCGGCAACGACGGCCCGCAGCTCCGGCTGCGCCGCGACTGCGATCCGGACCGGGAGGACTGCCGGGACCGCGGCGACTACCGCCGGGACCGTGGCGATGAACGCTGGTCCCGCCGCCGCGAATGCACGCCCGACCGCGCGCTCGACAAGGCCGACCGCATGGGTGTGCGGCGCGCCCGCATCGACGACGTCGGCCGGCGCACCATCTCGGTGCGCGGCCGCGACCGGTTCGGCGACCGCATCGTGGTGACGTTCGACCGCAGGGACGGCCGTTGCCCGGTGCTGGCCAGGGATTGATCCGCCGCTAGAGGCAACGCGAGGACATCGATCGGCGGGAGCGCTTTCGGCGCTTCCGCCGGTTTTGTTGTTGGCCAGTCCGATTGCTGTCGTCTCCTCCATGGCAGGGCTATCGCATACGGAATTTTCTCTATTCTGGCCGGCGGGATACCCCCACCCCTAACCCCTCCCCGCAAGGGGGAAGGAGACGCCGACGCCGCCATTTCAGCCGAAATCGGCGAGATTGGCGCGCTATAACGGTGCCGCAAAGTCCCCCTCCCCCTTGCCGGGAGGGGTTAGGGGGTGGGGTACTGCGACGGTCGAGGTCGAGGAAAACTCCATATGTGACAGCCCTGCCCTCTATGGGGGCAAGTTGCTAGGCTCGATCTATCCCAGCAAAGTGCGTTCGCGCTTGCTGCCGCCGGCCTTGCGCCAGGCGTTGAAGCGGTGCGTGGCGGCGGCGAAGGAAATCTTCATCTGCTGCGCCACGGTGTAGCGCGACTTGCCCTCGTCGAACATGCGGTAGCAGCACTCCACCCCCTCCCCGGTCAGCTTGCCGTCGGGCGTCTTGTTGTGCGGGTTGGCGGGATCGAATTTTTCGACCTTGGCGGAAACGAGGCCCTTGAGGCGCTGGAGATCGGCCTCGATCGAGGCGATGAGGTCGAGCACGGGCTTGGGATCGAAGGCTTCCGTTTTCTTCGTCATGAGGCTGTTCCGATTTCGTGGTTTCCATCATATAGGCGAACGTTCGCCGATAGAAAGAGGTGCCGCGGCATTTCTGCGCCGACCCGATTTTCCGGCCTGCGCCGTTGACGCAGGGCAGCGGAAACTCTAATTTAGAATCATTCTAAACTAGAGTATAAAAGAATGCTTTCCCGTGTCTTCGGTTTCGGCC
The DNA here is from genome assembly GCF_004801285.1 of Ollibium composti. Classification (GTDB taxonomy): domain Bacteria; phylum Pseudomonadota; class Alphaproteobacteria; order Rhizobiales; family Rhizobiaceae; genus Mesorhizobium; species Mesorhizobium composti. Next base: position 471,822 of record NZ_SSNY01000002.1, on the reverse strand, counting down.
GCCGCTCCTTTTCGAGCCTTTCCGAACAGGAAATCCTGGCATTGGCGATCTCCTCCGAGGAGGACGACGCCCGCATCTACCGCGCCTATGCCGACGGCTTGCGCGACGACTTCCCGCATTCGGCCGATATCTTCGAGGCCATGGCCAAGGAGGAAGACGGCCACCGCGAGGCGCTGATCGAACTGCATCGCGCCCGCTTCGGCGAGCGCATCCCGCTGATCCGGCGCGAGCATGTGCGCGGCTATTACCAGCGCAAGCCCGACTGGCTTGTGCGGCCGCTGGGCATCGACGCCGTGCGCGGCCAGGCCGAGGAGATGGAGCGGCAGGCGCGGCTGTTCTACGTCGAGGCCGCCAAGCGCAGCGAGGACGCCTCGACCCGCAAGCTTCTCGGAAACCTCGCCGCCGCCGAGCAGGGCCACGAGACGCGCGCCATGCAGCTGGAGCGCGAGCACACGCCGGACGCCGTGCGCGAAGAGGAGCGCGACATGGAGCGCCGGCAGTTCATCCTCACCTATGTGCAGCCGGGCCTTGCCGGGCTGATGGACGGCTCGGTGTCGACGCTGGCGCCGATCTTTGCCGCCGCCTTCGCCACGCACGACACCTGGCAGACGTTCCTCGTCGGCCTCGCCGCCTCGATCGGCGCCGGCATTTCCATGGGCTTCACCGAAGTGGCCTCCGACGACGGCAAACTGTCGGGACGCGGCTCGCCGATCAAGCGCGGCCTGACCACCGGCGTCATGACGGCGCTCGGCGGCCTCGGCCACGCCCTGCCCTACCTCATCCCGCACTTCTGGACGGCGACGGGCGTGGCGGCGGTCGTGGTGTTCTTCGAACTGTGGGCCATCGCCTTCGTGCAGAACCGCTACATGGAAACGCCGTTCTGGCGCGCCGCCTTCCAGGTGGTGCTGGGCGGCGCGCTGGTGTTCGCGGCAGGCATCCTGATCGGCAATGCGTGAGGCTCAGCCGTGCAGGGCGCGGCTGTCGGTCGGTGCCTCGGCGCGTTCCGTCATGCCGTAGTCGCGCACGACATGGGCGATGCGCAGCCGGTAGCCGGCGAAGACGCCGCCGCGCCCGGCCTGCTGCGCCTGCCGGTGCTCCTCGGTGTTGCGCCAGCCCTTGACCGCCTCCTCGTCGCGCCAGAACGACAGTGAGAGCACGCGCGCCGGGTCGGCAAGGCTCTGGAAGCGCTCGACCGAGATGAAGCCGTCCATCGTTTCGAGCAGCGGTTTCAACCCGGCGGCAATGCCGAGATAGGTATCACGCTCGCCATCGGCGGGTTCGACCTCGAAGATGACCGCGATCATGGCTGGATCACCTTGCCGTGCGGCACCGAGGCGAGTTTCAGGAAAATGCGGTCCTCCTTGAGGATGAATTTCTCACGGCGCGCGAATTCGTAGTTCGCCTTGCCGGCCGGATCGGCCGCCAGCCGCGCCCGATAGGCCTCGTAGGCGGCGAGGTTCTCGATGTTGTAGACGCCGTAGGCGGTGGTGGCCGAGCCCTCGTGCGGCGCGAAATAGCCGATCAGATCGGCTCCGCAGCGCGGGATCGCCTGCCCCCAGTTGCGGGCATATTCCTCGAAGGCTTGCCTGCCGAAGGGGTCGATCTCGTAGCGGATGAAGCAGGTGACGGTCATTCTCTTTCTCCTCGATTGATAGTTCGACCGCGATCGAAGCGTTCGTCGCAGCAAGCTGCCAGAATGGCGCTCAGCGCCAGAAGGGTTTGGCGCTTTCATGCCTGGCTTCGTGCGGCGTCACGCCGATGTCGGCGAGCAGATGGTCGTCGAGTTCAACCAGGTCGAGCCGCTGCCGATGGCGGCGATGCCACGATGCCAGTTCGGAAAACAGACGATGGATGGCGGAGCGGCGGGCGGCGGCATCGACGAAAGCGATGGTGAAAATGTCTGGCATCGTTGTCTCCTTGATCTGCGGACAGAATAGTGATTTCGTGTCAATCACGCTTCGATGGAGATCAAACTATGCCTGAAGGATTGCAGGACGGACCGAACATCGCTCTCATCGCCAGTCTTGTCGGCGACCCGGCGCGCGCCAACATGCTGACGGCGCTGATGACCGGCGCGGCACTGACGGCGAGCGAACTGGCGCTGGAAGCCGGCGTGACGCTGCCGACGGCCAGCTCGCATCTGGCCAAGCTGATGGACGGCGGACTGCTTTCCGTGGCGAGCGAGGGCCGCCACCGCTACTACGCGCTGTCGGGACCGCAGGTCGCGGCGATGCTGGAAGCGATCATGGGCGTGGCCGCCAGCGTCGGGCCGAAGCGGGTCCGGCCCGGTCCGCGCGAGGCGACCATGCGCGAGGCGCGCGTCTGCTACGACCATCTGGCCGGCGAGCATGCGGTGAAGATGATGGACGGTTTCGTCGAGCGCGGCGTCATCGTGCGCGACGGGCGGACGGTGACGCTGGGGCCGCTGGGAGCCTCCTATTTCGCCATGCGCGGCATCGACACGGCAAACCTCGGCACATCACGCCGGCCGGTCTGCCGCGACTGCCTCGACTGGAGCGTGCGCCGCTCGCATCTGGCCGGCGCGCTGGGGGCCGCGATCCTCGACAGGATCCTCGCCGAGAAATGGGCTCGGCGCGAGAAGGACAGCCGCGTCGTCGCTTTCTCGCCGAAGGGCAGGACGGCGTTCGAGCGGACATTTTTGGCATGACGTCCCTGTGGCGCAAAAACCACAACGGAAACGCTTGTCGCCGCGCCCACGGAAAGACCGCCAGTTAGCCGCAATCCCGCCACGAAGTGCCTGATTTCCGGGCGAAAATTAACCTCGTATTCACGAGGGATTCACCACTTCGAGCTACGATGTTTCCCATTCGGAAGGGACTCCGAAAACCGGGACAGGGACTGGTGTAAAAAATGCGTATCCTGAAGCACATTGCCTTCTATGTTGCCGCCATCCGCGAATTCGTCGCGCCGACCTACCGGCCGGAGCGCTACTACATGCGCGGCCCCGGTCCGGCCTGCGCGCGCCGCTCGCACACGCTGGGCTTCGGCGCTCACTGAAATCCTATCGTTGACCCTCACAAGCCGTCACGACAGCCGGATCTGCCGGCCGGGCGCCGATCACCGCGCAACGACCTTCCGCACACAGCGTCCAGCCACCGCCGGTCGCCCCTGAGGCGGCGAGCAGGAGCCGCGGCTGCGGCCCGACCTTCGGCGCGTAGACCCACCAGCCATCCCTGAACACCGACTCCTCCGGCGGGTCCATCCCGGCGCCGGAGCCCTGGATGCGCGCCTCGACCACCTGGAGGCCGGCCGGCGTCACCTTCCAGTGTTCCTCCCAGCGCGTCCTTTCCACCGAATGCGTCCAGGCGAGTGTGAAGGCGGCGCCCGCCAGCACCGTCACCTTGCCGGCGGCGAGGATGCAGATGCTCACGCCACCGCAGCCGTCTGGCGCGTGCGCCACCAGTGCCAACCGATCCACAGGACCGCCAGCGCCCAGCCGATCTCGTCGGTGAGCGGGATGGCGGCGACCAAAAGGATGCCGGCGGCAAAGGCAAGCAGCCGTTCCCACCAGGCGATGCGGGCGAACAGGAAGCCGACGGCGGCCGCGCCCCACAGAAGGATGCCCATGCAGGCCTTGGCGACGATGTAGGTCACCTCGACCGGATAGCCGTAGGCGGCGGCGATGGGGCCGGGGTCCTGCAGCATCAGCGCCGGCGTGTAGACGGCCATGAAGGGCACGACGTAGCCGGCGATGGCGAGCTTGGTCGCCTGGACGCCGATCTTCATCGCAGACTCCTTGGCCATCGGGGCGGCGGCGAAGGCGGCCAGCGCCACCGGCGGGGTCAAGTCCGCCATGATGCCGAAATAGAAGACGAACATGTGGCTGACGAGCAGCGGCACGCCGAGCGACAGCAGCGCCGGGCCGGCGAGCGAGGAGGTGATGATGTAGTTCGGGATGGTGGGGATGCCCATGCCCAGCACCAGGCAGGTCAGCATGGTCAGCACCAGCGACAGGAACAGGTTGTTCTCACCGATGGAAATGATCCAGCCGACGAAGGTGGAGGCGATGCCGGTGAGCGTCAGCGTGCCGATGACGATGCCGACGATGGCGCAGGCGATGCCGACCGGCAGCGCGTTCTTGGCGCCTTCGGCCAGCGAGTCGATGCAGATCTGCACCGTCTCGCGGCCGCCCTTGAACAAGAGGCAGGCGACCAGCAGGGCGGCGATGACGAAGACCAGAAGGTTGACGCCGTATTTCATGAAGGAGGCCGCGGCGAGCCCCAGCGCGATCCAGAAAACGATGCGGAAGGCGAGCGGGCCGATGAGGGCCGCCAGCGGCGTGCCGAGGATGAGCACGATGGTCAGCGCCAGGCCCATGGTGCCGGCGAAGATCGGCGTGTAGCCGGCGAACAGCAGGTAGATCAGCGCGCATAGCGGCAGCACCAGCGGCCAGTGCTGGCGCACCGCCGCCCACGGGTTGGGCAGCGAGGCCTTGTCCATGCCCGCCAACCCCGCCTTGCCGGCCTCCAGATGCACCTGCCAGAAGCAGGCGCCGAAATAGAGGGCGGCCGGGATGATGGCGGCCTTGACCACCTCGGCATAGGAGATGTTGAGCGTCTCGGCCATGATGAAGGCGACGGCGCCCATCACCGGCGGCATGATCTGCCCGCCCATCGAAGAGGTCGCCTCGACGGCGCCGGCGAAGGCGGAGCGGAAGCCGAAGCGCTTCATCAGCGGAATGGTGAACTGGCCCGACGCCACGACGTTGGCGACGCCGGAGCCGGAGATGGTGCCCATCAGTGCCGAGGAGAGCACGCAGACCTGCGCCGGCCCGCCGCGCCAGGAGCCGACCAGCCCGAGCGCGAAATCGTTGAACAGGGCGATCATGCCGGCGCGTTCGAGGAAGGCGGCGAAGACGACGAAGATGAAGATGTATGCGGCCGAGACATAGACCGGCGTGCCGTAGATGCCTTCCACGCCGAAGGCGAAGGTGTCGACGATCTGGGCGAAGTCGTAGCCGCGATGGATGAACGGCGGCGGCAGGTGGTTGCCGACGAAGCAGTAGAGCAGGAACAGGAAGGCGACGATGGCCAGCGGCAGGCCCATCAGGCGGCGCGTCGCCTCGAACACCAGCACGATCAAAAGCACGCCGACGACGAGGTCCTGCGTCGTCAGGAAGCCGGAGCGGCGGATCAGGTCGACATAGAAGATCCAGTGATAGAGGCCGGTGGCGAAGCCGGCGATGCCGCATAGCCAGTAGAACGCCTTGCCGGCCACGCTGCGGATGGTGAGGTTGGCGACCAGGGCGAAGCCGAGCAGCAAGAGGAAGCCGACGTGCATCGCGCGCACGATCGGGCTGGGGATCGCGCCGTAGGCCGCCACATAAAGCTGGAACAGCGAGAAGGCCACGGCGATGAGGAAGGCGACCTTGCCGGCGAGGCCGTCGCCGAAACCGGGCGGCAGGCCTTCCACCTGCTCCTCGACGACGGGGATGTGGATGGTTTCGGGCTGGGAGGCGGCGTCGGTCATGGGCTGTCTCTCATGGAAATCGGGAACATCGCCCCTGCCCCTTGAAGGGAAGGTGCCGAGCGGAGCGGGGCCGGATGGATCACATCAAGAGCGCCCCCTCTCCGTCTCGGCTTCGCCGAGCCACCTCTCCCCCCGTTCCGGATGGAGAGGATACGCCTGCCGCAAAGCCTGGCGCCCATCCTCTCCCCTCACGAAGTGGGGGAGAGGTGGCTTGCGAAGCAAGACGGAGAGGGGGAACGCCATAGGCGACGACCTTGCCCCAAACCAAAAGCGCCTACTTGATCAGGCCTTTTTCCTTGTAATAGCGCTCGGCGCCCGGATGCAGCGGGATCGGCATGCCTTCAATGGCCTTGGCCGGATCGATGCCCTTGGCGGCGGCGTGGGCGGCGACGAGCTGGTCGAGGTGCTCGAACAGCAGCTTGGTCATCTGGTAGGCCGTCTCGTCGGAAACGCCGGAGTGACTGACAAGGAAATTGCCGACGGCGGCGGTCTGCACGTCCTCGTCCTGGCCCTCGTAGGTCCCTTTCGGAATGACCGCGGCGATATAGGGCGCGCCGATCTTGGCGACATCCTCGGCGGGCACGGCGACGATGTTGATCGGCACCGAGGTGGCGAGGTCGCGGATCGAGGCGACGCCGAGGCCGGACGATTGCAGCGTCGCGTCGAGCTGGCGGTTCTTCATCAGTTCGACCGAATCGCCGAACGGCAGGTACTCGACCTTGCCGAGGTCCTCGTACTTCAGGCCGGCGGCGGCGAAGATGGCACGCGCGTTGAGCTCCGTACCGGAAGCCGGCGCGCCGACCGACAGGCTCTTGCCCTTCAGGTCGGCCAGCGTCTTGATGCCGGACTCCTTGGAGGCGACGATCTGGATATAGTTCGGATAGATGGCGGCGATGCCGCGCAGCTTGTCCAGCTTGCCGGGGAAGCCGGCCTCCTCGTTGCCCTCGGCAGCCAGCTTGACCGAATCGCCGAGCGCGAAGGCGATCTCGCCCTTGCCCTGCTGCAAGAGGTTCAGGTTCTCCACCGAAGCCTTGGTGGCCTGCACCTGCGCATGAGCGCCGGGGATGTTCTTGCCGTAGATCTCCGACAGCGCGACGCCGAGCGGATAGTACACGCCGGACGTGCCGCCGGTCAGCACGTTGATGAATTCGTCGGCCTTCGCCGACAGCGAGCCGAGACCGAGCGAAAGCGCCATCGTGCCGACGGCGACGATCTTGCGGACATGGAGCATCAGTTCATTCCTCCCTGGGTTGCCTTGCCGGGTCACCCTCCCTCAACCCGGAGGCGACACTTTAAGCAGCGGAGCGAAATTGCCAACCCGCAATCGGCGACAGGCGACTTGAGGTCGAAGACAGGCGGCCCACAGCGCTTGCGCGCCGCGGCGGCCGGGCGCAAAGAATCCGTGGAAATTTTTGCCGCGGCTGTCGAAATCGCCGTCCGCTGCGCGACATCCTTGTGTCCGCACCGATGCGGTCGCGAAAGGGAAGGAACACGACGATGCAATACATGCTTCTCATCCATGTCGACGAAGCCGCCATGGCTGCCGCCGCGCCGACCGCCTCGCCCGACAAGGCCTACGAGATGGGCCAGCCCTTCATGGCCTACAACGAAGCGCTGAAGAAGGCGGGCGCCTGGGTGGCCGGCGACCGGCTGGCGCCGTCGTCCTCGACCACGCGGGTGCGCATGCTGGGCGACAGGACCGAAGTGCTCGACGGGCCGTTCGCCGACACCAAGGAACAGCTCGGCGGCTATTACATCATCGAGGCGCAAGACCTCGACGCCGCCATCCAGTGGGCCGCCCGCTGCCCCGCCGCGCAGAACAGGGCGGTCGAGGTGCGGCCGATCTGGAAGGCGCAGTAGGCGCATCCCGGTGGCCGCCGAAGCCGCCAGCGCGCGGGCGGCCGCCGAGGCCGCCGCCCGGCAAAGCTACGGCAAGCTGGTTGCCTTCCTGGCGGCGCGCACGCGCGACGTCGCCGGCGCCGAGGACGTGCTGGCGGATGCCTTTGCCGCCGCACTCGAGCGCTGGCCGCGCGACGGCGTGCCGGACCGCCCCGAAGCCTGGCTGCTTGCCGTGGCGCGGCGGCGCGGCATCGACGCCGTGCGCCGCCGGCTCACCCGCGAGGCCGGCCAGGACCACCTGGCGCTGATCGCCGAGGAATTGGAGGCCGGCATGGCCGAACAGGAGATCCCGGACGAACGGCTGAGGCTGCTGTTCGCCTGCGCCCACCCGGCGATCGATCCGGCCATGCGCGCGCCGCTGATGCTGCAGACCATCCTCGGCTTCGACGCGGCGGCAATCGCCTCGGCCTTCCTCGTCTCGCCCGCCACGATGGCGCAGCGGCTGGTGCGCGCCAAGGCGCGCATCAGGCAGGCGGGCATTCCGTTCCGCATCCCGGAGCGGCAGGAACTGGCCGGGCGGCTCACCGCCGTGCTGGAGGCGATCTACGCCGCCTTCGCCGAAGGCTGGCTGGACGCCGCCGGCACCGAAACGCGGCGGCGCAACCTTGCCTCGGAAGGCCTTTGGCTCGGCCGCCTGACGGCGTCGCTGCTGCCTAACGAACCGGAAGCGCTCGGCCTGCTTTCGCTGATGCTGTTCGCCGAAGCGCGGCGGGCGGCCCGGCGCGGTCCCGACGGCGCCTACATGCCGCTGGCCGCACAGGACACGGGCCTGTGGGACCACGCGATGATCGACGAGGCCGAGCGGCTGCTGGTCGTCGCCTCGGCGATGGAAGGGCTCGGCCGCTACAGGCTGGAGGCCGCCATACAGGCCGTGCATTCAGCGCGCCGCAGCCGCACGACGGGCGGGACGGACTGGCCGGCGCTCGCCACGCTCTACGAGGCGCTGCTCAAGCTGACCGGCTCGCCGGTGGCGGCCATCAACCGCGCGGTCGCGGTCGCCCGGCTCGACGGCCCACGCGCCGGCCTCGACGCGCTGGAGGCGATAGGCGATCCGCGGCTGGCCGACTACCAGCCGTTCTGGGCGGCGCGCGCCGACCTCGCGGCGCAGCTTGGCGACCGCGAGCAGGCGGCGGCCGCCTATGACCGCGCCATCGGGCTGGAGCGCGACGAGGCCGTGCGCCGCTTCCTGCTGGCCGAACGCGACGCACTGGACCGAGGGACCGTGTAGTGCCGGTGGTCGTGCCGGCTATCGGTGCTCGTCCGCCTGTGAACGGGGGCATGGAAGTGCGCCGCATTTCCGCCGTCGCATACCCCCACCCCTAACCCCTCCCCGCAAGGGGGAGGGGAAGCTGCCGCGCCCCAAGTCCCCCTCCCCCTTGCGGGGAGGGGTTAGGGGTGGGGGTCATCACCGGCGAGCGGCAGCTCCTCTCAGTCAGCCCACATCTCGTGGCGGACGTTGAGTTCGGCCAGCAGCGGATCGGCGCGCAGGGTCGCTGAGACCCGCTCGACATTGGGCCAGGCGGTCCGCGTCTTGCCAGCATCCGGATACCAGCACACCAGCATGAGCATATAGAGATCGGCCAGCGTGCGCCGGCCGGCGGCGAGCCAGTCGCGGCCTTCCAGAGCGCGGTCGAGGATGCCGATCTCGCGGTCCATCTCGGCCAGCGCGGCCTGCTTGACCGCCTCGATGCCGCCGGCATCGGTGGTGTAGCGGTGGGCATAGAAATAGCGCAGGTCGGCCGGATAGAGCGCGGCGGCCATGAACGCCATCCAGCGCAGGAAATCGGCGCGGCCCGCCTCGCCGGCGACGGGGCCGAGGCCGGCGCCGGGATGCCGCTCGGCCAGAAGGATGCACATCGCCGCCGTCTCGGTCACGGCATTGCCGTCGGGCAGGACCAGCACCGGCACCTGGTTCATCGGGCTGATGGCGAGGAAGTCCGGCGCCGGGTCCGGCGTCTTCTTCACGTCGATCAGGTCGAACGGGGCGCCGGCGATCTTCAGCGCGGCCTCGACGACGAAACCGCCGGAGCCGGGCCGCGTATAGAGCTTGTACATGCGAATCCTCCCCTCGCCGTATCGCGAGACAGGAGGATGTGCCCGCAACCGCCGCCGCGCTCAAGCCGCGCCAGACGGTTTTTCGTGAGGGCCAGCAGCACGAGCCGGACAAGGGCGATGGGTTTTTGCTAATCTGGAGTCTGGCCCCTCCCCCGTAGGAGATCTATCGGCTACGACGTGCCCCCCCTCTCCGTCTCGGCTTCGCCGAGCCACCTCTCCCCCACTTCGTGAGGGGAGAGGATGGGCGCCAAGCCTTGCAGTCATCCTATCCTCTCCACCCGGAACGGGGAGAGAGTGGCTTGCGAAGCAAGACGGAGAGGGGGAGCCTTATTTGCAATAGCTCCGCCTCAAAGGTGAGGAGCCATCCCAACGCCCGCCTCAGTTCCCCAACCCGTCGAACAGGACGGTCGACAGGTAGCGCTCGGCGAAGGAGGGGATGACGACGACCATCGTCTTGCCCCTGTTTTCCGGCCGCGCGCCGACGACTGCTGCCGCCTGCAACGCCGCACCCGAGGAAATGCCCACCGGCACGCCTTCCAGCCGCGCGACAAGGCGGGCGTTGGCGACGGCATCTTCGTTGGAGACGGTAACGATCTCGTCGTAGACGGAAGTGTCGAGCACCTTCGGCGCGAAGCCGGCGCCGAGGCCCTGGATCTTGTGCGGGCCGGGCTGGCCGCCCGACAGGATGGCGGAGGCTTCCGGCTCCACCGCCACGACCTGCACCGAGGGTTTGCGCTTTTTCAGCACCTGGCCGACGCCGGTGATGGTGCCGCCGGTGCCGATGCCGGCGACGAGGATGTCGACGGCGCTCTGCGTGTCGTTCCAGATCTCCTCCGCCGTGGTGCGGCGATGGACTTCGGGATTGGCGGGGTTCTCGAACTGCTGGGGAATAACGGCGTCCGGCAGCCTGGCGACAAGTTCCTCCGCCTTGGCGATGGCGCCCTTCATGCCCTTCGGCCCCTCGGTCAACACCAGTTCGGCGCCGAGCAGCAGAAGCATCTTGCGCCGCTCCGACGACATCGTCTCGGGCATGGTCAGGATCAGCTTGTAGCCCTTGGCGGCGGCGGCGAAGGCGAGCGCGATGCCGGTGTTTCCGGACGTCGGCTCGACCAGCGTGGTGCGGCCGGGCACGATGCGGCCCTCCGCCTCCAGCGCCTCGATCATCGCCACGCCGATGCGGTCCTTGACCGAGGCGATGGGGTTGAAGAACTCCAGCTTGGCGAGCAGGTCGGCGACGATGCCCTTTTCCTTCGCGAACTTCTCCAGCCTGACCAGCGGCGTGTCGCCGATCGTCTCGGTGATCGAGGCGAAGATGCGGCCGCGGCCGGGCACGCGCGCGGACGGGTCGGGCTTGGTCATGCGTCTGGCTCCCTGAGATTCGTGAAAGGCAAGATAGGATTTTTCATCATGGAAGATAGGCCGGCACGCCAGAATAGCCGAGTGGGCGGCGTTGCAAAGGCCGTGTGCGGCTGGAATAAAATTCTCCCGAGCGACGAAGATCAGGATTGCGATTGCGCTTCATGGTTTTCCACTATGGCCTTGCGCCGTCATAGGCGACGCGCCAGATCGTGCCGGACCCGTCCTCCGTGACGATCAGCGCGCCGTCCTTGGCCACCGCGACACCGACCGGGCGACCCCACACCTCGGCATCCGACAGGACGAAGCCGGTCATGAAATCCTGATAGGCGCCGGTCGGCCGGCCATCCTCGAATTTCAGCCGCACGACCTTGTATCCGGTGCGCGTGCCGCGGTTCCACGAACCGTGCAGCGCGACGAAGGCGTCGCCCTTGTATTCGGCCGGGAACCGGTCGCCCTCGTAGAAGGCGATGCCGAGCGGCGCCGAATGCGCCTGGATGAGCACGTCCGGCACCGTCGCCTTGCCGGCGAGGTCCGGCCGCGCGCCGACATGGCGCGGGTCCTGGTGATCGCCGATATAGTACCAGGGCCAGCCGTAGAAGGCGCCGTCCTGCACCGTCGTCGCGTATTCGAAGGGCACGTTGTCGCCCAGCCCGTCGCGCTCGTTGACGACGCACCACAGCGCGCCGGTGGCCGGCTGCACGGTCATGCCCGAACAGTTGCGCAGGCCGGTCGCGACGACACGGCCGTTCTTGCCGTCGGGATCGTAGGCGCGGACTTCGGCGCGGCCCTCCTCCGAGCCCCACGCGGCGCCCGGAGCCTGCCCGTCGATCCAGCCGGCAGGCGCCTTGCCCATGCCCTCGGCGGCATTCGAATCCGAGCCGACGGAGACGTAGAGCGTGGCGCCATCGGGCGAAAAGGCGATGTCGCGGGTCCAGTGGCCGCCGGTCGGCAGGTCGTCGACGACCGTCTCGGCCTTGCCGGACGCCTTCAGCTCGCCGCTATGATAGGGGAAACGCACGACGCCGCCGGTCTCAGCAACATAGACCCATTGCGGGTTGTCCGCCGGATGGAAGGCGATGCCGTAGGGCCGGGCGAGCCCCTTGGCGAAGATGCCTTCCTCCGCCACCTTGCCGTCCTTGCCCAGCCGGTAGCTGCGCACCTGGCCGGCGCGGCTGTCGGCGACGAACAGGTCGCCGTTCGGCGCGACCCGGACGGCGCGCGGATTGCGGATTCCCGACGCGATACGCTCGGCCGAAAAGCCTGGCGGCAGCTGCGGGCCTTCGCCCTTCGGTTCCCGCGCCCGGTCGGCGCCGTTGGAGGCCGAATCGGTGGCGTAGGGCTTCGGCAGGTCGCCGGGAGCGATGTCGCGCCACAGGCCGGGCCGGTCGTCGTGCCAGCCGCCGAAAGCCTTTGCTCCCTCAAGGGGTGCGGACGGGTCCTGGGCGGCGACCGTGCCGGCACAGGCCAGCAAGACCGCTCCGCCCAGGAAAAAGCCGCGCATTCCGGTTCTTGCCTGTTCCGCCAATGCCGTCTCCTCCACGCAACCTCGAGCCGACGACGCACAGCCGCCGGCAACCCCGCCTTTACCTTGCCATATGGTTCGCCTTGCATCGGCAACAAGTGCGGCGTCTGCTTGAGCCATGCGACCAAGCACCGCCTTTCCAGTCATCGCGGTCGCCTCGGCGTTGCTCTTCACGGCGGCCGGGGCCTTGGCCGGAAACGTGCCCGCGCAAAGCTGCACGGGGCAGGACTGCATGCAGGACAACACGAAGCCGGCCGAGACCTGCCAGGGCCGCGACTGCGATCCGCCGGCACCCGGCGAGGCGACCGACTGCGACGGACGGGATTGCCAGCCCATCCCCGATGACAACGTGCCGATACCGGAAGACAAGCCGGTTCAGCCTTCCAATCCCAATCAGCAGTAGGAAGCCGCGTCGCGGCCAGTCAGGTCTCGATCCGGGCCGCAGGTAACGGAAGCGCGGACAACGCCGTCGGGTGGCCGCCAAAAATGGGTTTGCCGGACAGATCCTCAGCCGAGTTCGGCGTCGAGCTGGCTCTCGAGCCTCACCAGGTCGGCCGGCAGCGGCAGGCCGAGCGCGCGCAGCTCGTTCAGCTTCTCGCGCACCTGCTCGCGGATCTCGCGGGCATCCTCGGGCTGGTTCACCATGCTGGCGAGAAGAAGGTCGATTTCGGCCTTGATCGATTCGAACGCCATGGCTCCCTCCTGTCGGTCGTTGCCGCCGTCCGCTCAGCGCAGCATGCGCGATATGAGCTGCGCGGTATAGTCCACCATCGGCACGATGCGGGCGTAGTTCAGCCGGGTCGGGCCGATGACGCCGAGCGCGCCGATGACGCGCGCATCCTTGTCGCGATAGGGCGCCACCACCAGCGAGGAGCCCGACAGCGAAAACAGCTTGTTCTCCGAGCCGATGAAGATGCGCACGCCCGAGCCCTGCTCGGCGAGGTCGAGAAGCTGGACGAGGCCGTCCTGCGTCTCCAGGTCCTCGAACAGGTGTTTCAAGAGTTCCATGTCGGCCTGCGCCGAGACGTTTTCCAAAAGGTTGGCGCGGCCGCGCACGATGAGGCGCGACGGCAGGCCGCTTTCGGCGCCCGCCCACATCGCCAGGCCCTTTTCCACGAGGTCCTGCGACAGCGTGTCGAGGGCGGCGCGGGTTTCCTGTTTGCGCCGCTCGATCTCGGCGCGCGCCTCTGCCAGCGTGCGGCCGCGGATGTGGGCGTTGAGGAAGTTGGAGGCTTCGTGCAGCTGCGAGACGGTGATGCCGGCCGGCAGCTCGATGATGCGGTTCTCGACGTCGCCGTTCTGCGACACCAGCACCGCCAGCGCCTTGGTCGGCTCCAGCTGGATGAACTCGATGTGCTTGAGCGCGGCCTCGCTCTTGGCGGTGAGCACCAGCCCCGCGCCGCGCGACATGCCCGACAGCAACTGGCTGGCCTCGGTCAGCATGTGTTCTAGGCTCGTCCCCTCGCCCGACGCCTTCATCTGCGCCTCGATGGCGCGGCGCTCCTCTTCCGCAAGGTCGCCCAGTTCCATGAAGGCATCGACGAAGAAGCGCAGGCCCGCCTGTGTCGGCAGGCGGCCGGCCGAGACGTGCGGCGCGTAGATGAGGCCGAGATGTTCGAGGTCGCTCATGACGTTGCGCACCGTCGCCGGCGACAGCGACGACGGCAGGATGCGCGAGAGCGAGCGCGAACCGACGGGCTCGCCGTCGCGCAGGTAGGAATCGACGATGCGCCGGAAGATGTCGCGCGAGCGCATGTCGAGCGTCTGCAAAGTGGGCGACTGCACGGTCGCGTCGGTGATCGGCCGGGTCATGCGGGCAAAACCTCCGGTTCAAGGATATAGACGGGAACGGCGCCGACGCAAGGACGTGTCCCGTCCGGGACAGGGCGTTTTCCTTTGCACGCCACGCCTGCCGGGGCTAAAAGCCCGGCACGATTCAAAATCCATGAAAGCGAGCCCGAATGCGTCCCTCCAAGCGCCAGAACGACGAAATGCGCGCCATCTCCTTCGAGCGCGGCGTCTCCAAGCATGCGGAGGGCTCATGCCTGGTGAAGTTCGGCGACACGCATGTGCTTTGCACGGCGAGCCTGGAGGAACGGGTGCCGGGCTGGATGCGCAATTCCGGGAAGGGCTGGGTGACGGCCGAATACGGCATGCTGCCGCGCTCAACCGGCGACCGCATGCGCCGCGAGGCCTCCGCCGGCAAGCAGAGCGGCCGCACGCTGGAGATCCAGCGCCTGATCGGCCGCTCCTTGCGCGCCGTGGTCGACTTGGCTGCGCTGGGCGAGGTGCAGATCACGGTGGACTGCGACGTCCTGCAGGCCGACGGCGGCACCCGCACCGCCTCCATCACCGGCGGCTGGGTGGCGCTCTACGACTGCCTGCGCTGGATGGAGGCGCGCCAGATGGTGAAGGTCGACAAGGTGCTGAAGGACCATGTCGCGGCGATCTCCTGCGGCATCCACGACGGCCAGCCGGTGATCGACCTCGACTACCTGGAGGATTCGTCGGCCGGCACCGACGCCAACTTCGTCATGACCGGCAAGGGCGGCATCGTCGAGATCCAGGGCACGGCCGAGGGCGAACCGTTCTCGGAGGAACAGTTTTCCGCCCTGATGGGATTGGCCAAGCGCGGTATTTCGCGGCTGGTGGATTTGCAGAAGATGGCGGTGGACTGACGGGGCGCAGATGCAACCTTCCGCCATCCTCGAATCGGCGCTCTACGTCACCGACCTTGACGCGGCCGAGAACTTCTATGCCGAAGTCCTCGGCCTTGAGCGGATTGCGAAAGTGGAAGGCCGGCATGCGTTCTTCCGCTGCGGCCAAGGCGTGCTTCTGCTGTTCGTCGCCGAAGCGACGCGGGAGCCGCCCCCGCCCGGCGCGAAGCTGCCGGTGCCGCCGCACGGCGCCAATGGGCAAGGGCATCTGTGCTTTGCCGCTTCCGGCGATGACATCGAGCGCTGGAAGGCCCATCTGACGGGCAAGGGCGTCGCCATCGAGGCCGATTTCATCTGGCCGCCCAAACCGGGGCAGGAACGGGGCGGCCGCTCGATCTATTTCCGCGACCCGTCCGGCAACTCGCTGGAATTCGCCGAACCGAAAATCTGGAACCTCTAGAATGCACGCCCTGACGGACAAGAAGATCGTCGTCGCCAGCCACAACGCCGGCAAGCTGCGCGAGTTCGCGGACCTGCTCGGCCCCTTCGGGCTGGAGGCGAAGTCGGCCAAGGAGTACGGCCTGCCGGAACCGGACGAAACCGGCACGACCTTCGAGGAGAACGCCTACATCAAGGCTCACGCGGCGGCCGTGGTGACGGGCCTGCCCGCCATGTCCGACGATTCGGGCCTGTGCGTGGACGCGCTCGACGGTGCGCCCGGCGTCTACACCGCCAACTGGGCGGAAAAGCCCGAGGGCGGGCGCGATTTCGGCATGGCCATGCAGCGCACCGAGGTCGCCCTGCAGGAGGTCGGCGCGACCGAGCCGGCGCAGCGCACCGGCCGCTTCGTCGCCGTCATCTGCCTGGCCTTCCCCGACGGAGAGGCGGAATATTATCGCGGCGAGGTGGAGGGCCGGCTTGTCTGGCCGCCGCGCGGCGACCTCGGCTTCGGCTACGACCCGGTGTTCCTGCCCAACGGCTATGACAAGACGTTCGGCGAGATGTCGGCCGAGGAGAAGCATGGCTGGAAGCCGGGCGACGCTGAAGCGCTGTCGCACCGGGCGCGGGCCTTCAAGAAATTCGCCGAGGCGCGGCTGGGACAGATTTGATGCGCCCCGGCATAAACGGCCATCATCAGCGCCGCCCCTCACCCTTACCCTCTCCCCGTAAACGGGGAGAGGGGAGCGCCCACGTCGCAGCAGCTCGCCTCTCCCCGTTTACGGGGAGAGGATGCCGGCAGGCAGGTGAGGGGCAGCGCCCGCATGGCGTCGGAATGCACCCATGATGCTCGACCGCACACCCGGTTTCGGGGTCTACATCCACTGGCCGTTCTGCGCGGCCAAGTGCCCCTATTGCGACTTCAACAGCCATGTGCGCCATCAGCCGGTCGATCAGGAGCGCTTTGCACGCGCTTTCGCCACCGAACTGAAGACGATGCGCGCCCGCACCGGGGCGCGCGACGTGACCTCCATCTTCCTCGGCGGCGGCACGCCGTCGCTGATGAAGCCGGAAACGGTGGGCGCCGTGCTCGACGCCGTGGCGGCGAACTGGACGGTGCCGGCCGGCATCGAGGTGACGCTGGAAGCCAATCCATCCTCGGTCGAGGCCGAGCGCTTCCGCGGCTACCGGGCGGCCGGCGTCAACCGGGTGTCGCTCGGCGTGCAGGCGCTGAACGACCGCGACCTGAGGTTCCTCGGCCGGCTGCACAATGTGGAAGAGGCGCTGAAGGCGATCCGGCTGGCGCGCGAGACGTTTCCGCGCCTGTCCTTCGACCTGATCTACGCCCGCCCCGGCCAGACGCTTGAAGCCTGGCAGGCGGAACTGGAGGAAGCGATCGGCCACGCCGCCGACCACCTGTCGCTCTACCAGCTCACCATCGAGGAAGGCACGCCCTTCCACGCCCTGCACAAGGCGAGGAAGTTCGCCATTCCCGATCCCGATCTGGCGGCCGACCTCTACCAGCTCACGCAGGAGGTGACGGCAGCAAAAGGCCTGCCGGCCTACGAGATCTCCAACCACGCCCGGCCGGGCGCGGAGAGCCGGCACAATCTGACCTACTGGCGCTACGGCGAATATGTCGGCGCCGGCCCCGGCGCGCATGGCCGCTTCGTCGAGGACGGGCGGCGGGTGGTGACGTTCACCGAGAAGATGCCGGAGACGTGGCTTTCGCTGGTCGAGGCCAAGGGCGACGGCGTCGTCGGCGGCGAGGTGCTGACGCGCGCCGAGGAAGCCGACGAGTTCCTGCTGATGGGGCTCAGGCTGGCCGAAGGCATCGACCTCGCGCGCTACGAGGACTATGCCGGGCGCGGCCTGCCCCCGGCGCGGCTTTCCATCCTGCAGGAGGAAGGCCTCGTGGCGCCGCTCGGCAATTCGCGCCTGCGCGCCACGCCCGCCGGCATGATCGTGCTGGACGCCGTGGTCGCCGATCTGGCGCGATAAAGCATGATGCCGAAAAGTTGCAGACTTTTCGGAAAACATCATGCTTCAAAAACAAATGGTTAGAGCGAAATACCGATTTAAGGAAACGGCATTTCGCTCTAGCCTATCGAAACGAAAACGGCCTGCCCTGTCCGGGCAGGCCGTCGCCAATCGCCGGGGCGATCAGTTGCCGTTGTTGCCCATGCGGGCGAAGCGGGCCGGATCGGTCTTTTCCAGGCGTGCCGCCAAAAGGTAGCCGACGATCGCGGCCAGCGGGATCAGCGAGGGCAGGATGACGCCCAGCGCGCCGCCGGTGGTGCCGGTCAGGTCGCCGAAATGCAGGAAGATGTAGACGAACAGTGCCGCCATCACCAGGCCCGACAGGATCGGCAGGACCAATGTCACCAGCGGCGAGCCGGCATGGCCTTCGCGGCGGAAGAAGACGATCACCGCAAGCGAGGTGACGGTCATCATGGCGAGCACGCCGAGCGTGCCGATCTGGCTGATCCAGGTGAACATGTTGAGCACCGGGTCGAGCCCCAGCCCGGCGAATAGGGCGAGCACGATCAGCGCGCCGACGGTCTGCACCACGGAGCCGATATGCGGGCTCTGGTGGGTGCCGTGGGTGCGGCCGAACACGTCCGGCAGCAGGCCCTCGCGCCCGGCGACGTAGCTGTAGCGGGCGATGTAGTTGTGGAAGGCCGAGAGTGCCGCGAACAGGCTCGACACCAGAAGGATGCCGGCGATGGTCGGGATCGGCCCACCGACATAGTCGGCCGCCAGGTTGAAGAAGAACAGCGACGGATCGGGCAGGCCCTGGATGGTCGGGACCAGCTTGTCGGCGCCGACGCCGACGATCATCAGCCACGTGGTGAAGATGAAGAACAGGCCGATCATCAGCACAGAAAGATAGGTGGCGCGCGGGATGGTCTTTTCCGGATCACGCGTTTCCTCGGCGTAGATCGTCGTCGCCTCGAAGCCGATGAAGCAGCCCATGCAGAACAGGATCGCCGCCGTCATCGAGCCGGAGAAGAAGGCGTTGGCGTCGAAGAAGTTCATCGACAGGCCGCCGGCGCCGCCCTTGCCGAGGATGGCGAAGTCGACGATCAGCACGATGATGTATTCGAGCAGCACCGCCGCGACCAGCACCTTGGCCGACAGGTCGACCTGTCGGTAACCGAGGGCGCCGACAAGCACGATGGCCGCCAGGCTCCACAGCCACCAGGGCAGCACGAGGCCGAGTTCGCCGAAGATGCCGGCGGCGATACCGCCGAACAGGCCGATGAGGCCGAACTGCATGGCGTTGTAGGCGACGAGCGCGGTGATCGCCACAGCACCTGCCGTGCGCCCGCCGAGGCCGCGCGCGGCATAGGCGTAGAAGGCGCCGGCATTGGTGACGTGGCGCGACATGGCCACATAGCCGGCGGCGAAGGCCAGCATCACCGCCGTGACGAAGATGAAGATGGCCGGCACGCCGGCACCGTTGCCGAGCATGAAGGCCAGCGGCATGGCGCCCGCCACGCCCGTCAGCGGCGCGGCGGCCGAGATCACCATGAAGGTGACGGCGATCAGCCCCAGCGAATTCTTGCGGAGCCGGTTCGCGCCTCCGCTACTCACATCCAAAACGTTTTCCTGAGCCATAGTCCCCTCCTGTTGTTTCCTTCACATCACCAGCGGCGGCCTATCGCACCTTCGTGCCCGCCGCCGGCCGGCCACCTACCCGTTCTTGATCGGGCTGAATTTGAAAGGACCTCTTGCAGCGGGCAAGAAAGTCCCTGGCCAATTCGCTTTGCCGATCCGGCCGCCGCGCCAGCGCGACCAGCGCACCCTCCGGAAAATCCACCTTCAGCGGCACGGCCCTGGTCTCACCGCCGCGCCGGTCCCGGTTGCGCGGGGCCTGCGGCACCAACGTGTAGCCGAGCCCCTGTGCGACCAGCCCGCGCACCATGGCGAAGGACGGCGACTGCAGGCGCACGTTCGGCTTCAGGCCGTTACGCTCGAACAAGGCAGCGACGGCGCCGCGCACCGAAGGATAGTCGAGCAGGATCATCGGCAGCTCGGCCACATCGCCAAGCCGCAGGCTCGGCTTGGCGGCGAGCGGGTGGTCGGCGCTCAAAAGCACATGGGGATCGGCTGGACAGATAACCTCGGCCTCGAGTTCCGGCTCGTCGACCGTGCCGAAGGTGACCGCGGCGTCGATCTTGCCGGCGCGCATCTGCTCGACCAGATCGTCGTGGTCGGCCTCCAGCAGGCGGATGTCGACGGCGGGCGTCCGGCTGGCGAAGTCGGCGACGAGGGACGGCACGAATTCCGGCCCCAGCGTGATGAAGAAGCCGACGCGCAGCTGGTTGTGCGGATCATGCGGCTGCCGGTCTTCCGGCGCGATCGGGATGGCGCGGCGATAGCCGCGATTGGCGTAGACAAGCGGCGAGCGCTGACGCGACAGCTCGATCTGCTCGACCTCGCCGATGAGGATGAAATGCGTGCCCCACAAAAGGGCGGTCTTCAGCTCGCAATCCAGCGAGGCGATGGCGCCCTCGATGATCGGCGCGCCGGTGACGCCGGAATGCCACGGAATTTCGCCGAACCTGTCCTCGTTGAGGTGCTTGAGACGGCCGGAGAAAAGATCGGACACGAAGGTCTGGTTGCCGCTCAGCACATTGGCGCAAAAGCGCCGGTTCTTCCTGATCGCCTCGCCGGCGGGGCTGAGATGATGGATGGAGACCAGCAGGGACGGCCGGCTGGTGTCGGCCGACACCGAGGTCATGGACGAGACGGTGACGCCGAACCGGCCCGCCTCGCCATCCGTGGTCACGACTGTGACGGCGGAGGCGACGCGGCTCATGCTTTCCACGAAACGGGCGCGAAGTTCGGCATCCATGGCTTTCACCCCAGGTCGAAGAAACGTTCCAGTTCAACGTCAGGCACCTTGCGGCGGAACTCGTCGTACTGGCTCTGGCGCGTCGAGGAGAACGCCTCGACGAAGCGCGGGCCGAGCCAGTCCCTGGCGAAGGCGGAGCCGCGCAGCCGCTCGACTGCCTCGGGCATGGAGCGGGCGAAGTCGCGCGGCGTCTCCTGCGCGTAGCCGTTGCCGACGGTCTCGGCTTCCGGCTCGATCTTTTCCAGGATGCCGGCGACGCCGGCCGCCACCGTGGCGGCGACCGTCAGGTAGGGGTTGGTGTCGGCGCCCGGCAGGCGGTTTTCCACGCGCAGCGAGCCGGCGTCGTGGCCGACGATGCGAAAGCAGGTGGTGCGGTTCTCGTAGCCCCAGCTGAGGCCCGGCGGCGCGAAGGTGCCGGGGGCGAAGCGCCGGTAGGAATTGACCGTCGGCTGGAACAGGAGCGTGAGGTCGCCGAGATAGGTCTGCATGCCGCCGATGAAGTGGCGGAAGGTCTCAGACACGCCGTTCTTCTGCGACGGGTCGTGGAAGACCGATTTGCCGTCCTTGTCCTTCAGCGAGACATGGACGTGGATGGACTGGCTGTCGGCGGCTTCCGTCCAGCGCGGCATGAAGGTGACGCAGCGGCCCTGGCGCTGGGCCAGCGCACGGATGAAGTTCTTCAAGAGCACCAGCTGGTCGGCCGGCTCCAACCCCTCGCCGGCGGCGATGCAGGCTTCGAGGAAGCCGCCGCCGATCTCCTCGTGCATCTTGGCGAGGTCGATGCGCAGCGGCACACACATCTCGGCCACCGCCTCGTACCATTCCGTCTGCTGCACCTGGTAAAGGACGAGGTCGTGGCTGTTGTGCTGCGTGGCGGTCTTCAAGTTGCGATAGCCCTTGGCGCGGGCGCTTTCGGGCGTCTCGTCGAACAGCGTGTATTCCAGTTCCATGCCGTAGCGGGGCCGGTAGCCGGCCTCGCCGACGCGGGCGAGCACGCGGCCAAGCATGGAGCGCGGGCAGAATTCGGCGGTGCCGCCGGAATAGTTGGCCAGCACCAGCATGTCGTGGCCGGGCTTCGACCACGGCAGGCGGCGCACCGTAACTGGGTCGAGGACCAGCGGATCGTCGTGGAAATCCGAGGTTCCGTCCGAGACGCCGGGAATGGGCAGCACCACGTCGGTCGGGTCGAGCGCCAGCGTCACCGGCGACATGCCCATGCCGTTCTTGGCGATGCCCTTCAGGCTGCCGGCCGAGACCATCTGGCCGCGCAGCAGGCCGTTGGTGTCGGTCATCGCCACAGTCGCAAAGCGGCTGGCCGGATCGGCCAGGTAGTCCTCGATCGTCATGGGTCACCTGCTGGAAAGGGTTGGGCGCCGATGAGCGCCTGCAAAGCGTGGAGGTCTTCGTCCGGCCGGGTCGAATAGGCCTTCAGGAAAACCCGCAAACCGTTGTTGATGTAGCGTGCCAGTTCGGGCCGGCCGGGAACGCGGTCGGGCCTGTAGAGCGCATGGTTGCGCGGTGCCGACAGGATCAGGCCCCACAGGTCCTCGGCAGCCAGTTCGGGATCGTCGAAGGCGAGCTGGCCCGCGGCGCGGCGGCCCTCCAGATAGTCCATGATGCCGGCAAGCAGCCGGTCGGGGCCACTCTCCTGATAGGCTTGGCCGATCTCGGGAAACCGCTGCACCTCGCCGATGATGAGGCGGGCGAGCGACAGCATGTCGGGGCGCAGCACCGTGGCGGCATAGTCCCAGGCGAAGCCCAGCAGGTCGGCGACCATGCCCTTGCCGGACGGATGCAGGAAGAACTCCAGCATCTGGTCGCGCTCGCCGAACAGCATGGCCGAGAACAGCGCTTCCTTGGAAGAGAAATACTGATAGAGGGTCGGCTTCGACAGGCCGGCCTCGATGGCGACGCCGTCCATCGTCGCGCCCGAATAGCCCGTCTCGGAAAACACTTTCAGCGCGGCGTCGAGAATGCGCCGCTCGCGCTCGATGCGGTTCTGCTGGCGGCGCGGCAGGGCGCTCATCGCGGCAGCCTTTCGAGGAAGTCGAGCAGGACGCGATTATAGGCCTCGGGCTGCTCGACGTTGCAGACGTGGCCCGCGTCGGAAATCGTCTCGTAGCGCACGTCGGGCCGGGGCGACTCGGCCAGGATGCGGCCGGCGACGCCGCGGATCTCGGCCGGCGAAGCCAGCCGGTCGTATTCGCCCGTCATCATCAGGACCGGCATGGAAAGCCGCGCAAAATCGAACCGCTCCGGTGGATTGGTAAAGCAGGACAGCGCATCGCGATAGGTGCCGGACGGGATCGCCTTCATCGACGCCAGAAGCTGCGCCCTCACCTGTGCCGAAGCGTGCGGCCCGGCCAGTACTTCGACCACGGCCGGCGCGAAGTCGGCCGGCGTCTGTCCGGCGTCGAGCGGCACCTGCCGGCTGGTGCGGAAGGCGTCGCGTTCCGCGCGGCCCGCTTCCGACATGCCGGTGCAGCCGCCCGACAGGACGAGGCCTGCGAGCATGTCGGGATAGCGCATGGCGAAGGAGGTGGCGATCCACGAGCCATAGGACAGGCCGACCAGCACAAGCCGGTCGGCGCCCAGCGCTTCGCGCACGCGCAATATGTCGGCGCAGTAGTCCTCGACCGTGGACTGGCCGGGGCCGAGCGCGCTGCCGCCGTAGCCGCGCAGGTCGAGGGCGGCGGCGCGCATGACGGTGCCGGCCGCGCCGAGCTGGGCGTCCCAATTGCCGCGCGCGCCGCCAATGCCGTGCAGGAACAGGCAGAGCGGCCCGCCCTTCTGCGGCGTGACGGTGAGCGCCAGCCGGGGGGCCGTATCGACGGTGATGTTTGCCAGCGGAACCGATGCGGGCATCGCCCTTGCCGCGCCCGGCTTGCCGGCGCGATGCGCCGCCGACAGGGCGGCGATGCCGGCCTCGAAAATGGCCTTCGTGCCTTCGCAGATCGCGGACAGCCGCGCCGGGTCCGGCGCCTCGACGGTCGCGGTCCATTCGATGGTGCAGCCGCTGCCGGACGCGGCGATGCTGATGCGCGCATCGTAACGGTCCACGCCGGCTATGCCTTGCAGGTGGGTGTAGCCGAGCGTGCGGTCGCTGTCGCTTTGCCATGTCAGCCGCTCGCGGTAGAGCGTGTCCTCGCCCTGCACGGTGAAGGCGCGGATCAGGGAACCCCGGTCGTCGCGCTCCTCGCGCATGGTGGCGATGGCGGGATGCCAGCGCCCGCAGAAATCGCCGGCAACGGCCCAGGCCGCCTCGGGAGAGGCCGGGGACTGCCCGATGACCTGGACGCGATCGCGCGGCATGGGTGCCTACCGGGCTCCGCCGACCGAAGCGGCGTCGCCCCGCCACAGCGACATGCGGGCGCCGCCCTCGTCGCCGGGCGCGTGGTCCAGCTCGTCCATATCATAGAGGGCGAGCACGCCGAGATAGTCCTCCATGATCTCCGAGGTGAAGGGCAGCATCAGCGCGCCGCAGCGGCTGTCGCGGTACATGCGCTCCAGGGGCAGCGACTTCAGCATGGACTGCCCGCCGCAGGTGCGGATCGCCATCGAGGTCATCTCGGCCGCGCCCTCCATGACGTTGTACTGCGCGGCATACATGCGCAGCACCTCGGCCTTGCTCGGGAACCCCTTGGATTCGCCGAAGGCCTGCCACCAGAGCGCGCGGATGTTGGCGAGGCGCGCATACATCTTGCCCACGGCGATGCGCTTGGTGGCGTACATGCGCCGGTCGACCGGCGGCTGGCCGGGGATCCTGCCCTTCAGGTAGTCGACCATGAAATCGTAGGCGCCCTGCGCCACGCCCATATAGGTCGGCGACAGCGTGATCATCATGTGCGGCCAGTTGGGCAGCGTCTTGTTGAAGATGCCGCGCGGCATCAGGAGGTCGTCGGCGGTGACGAAGACGTCCTTCAGGATCAGGTCGCGGCTGTTGGTGCCGCGCATGCCGAGCGGGTCCCAGTCGCCCTTGACGGTGAGGCCGGGCGTGTCCTTGTGGACAACGAACAGCATCGTGTCCTCATGGCGCGGTTCCTGGCCCTCGAACACCTCGGTGCAGACGATGGTGTAGTAGTCGCAATAGCCGGCCAGCGAAGCGAACTTCTTGAAGCCGTTGATCTTCCAGCCGCCGTCGACCTTGCGGCACTGGGTCTGGTTCGGCTTCGACGTCCAGTTCTGGCCACCCTCGGAGATCGGCTGCGAGAAGATCGCCTTCTCGGCGATGGCGCGGCGGAACTGGCGCTCGCGCAGCGGCGCGAAGGTCGCCTTCTCCTGAGGCGTCAGGTTCGGCATGTCGAACATGAAGCGCGACCACGCCATGGAGGAATTGTGCATGTTGAAGGTGAGCGCGGTGGCACCGCAATACTTGCCGATCTCGGCGCCGACCATGGCGTATTCGAACATCGAAAAGCCCCAGCCGCCGAATTCCTCGGGAATGCACAGGCCGAGGAAGCCTTCGGCGGCGAGGTCCCTGTAGTTCTCGACCGGGAACGACGCCTCGTCGTCCACCGCCCTGGCGCGGGCAGCGAACTTGTCGCGGCCCATCTCGTTGACCAGCCGAAGCTTGGCCTGCACCTCTGGGCGGATGCGGTCGAGATCGTAGTAGTCGGCAATATCGCTCATGCTTTTGTCTCCGAAGCCGTCAGAAGCATTTCCGGGAAAAGCGGACACCGGCTTTCCGTCCGGAAATGCGAAAAGTACCCGGTTAAACCGCCAGTTCCCCTTGCAGGACGCCGTCCTTGACGACGACGGTCCCGTCCAGCGCGATGGTGCAGTTGCGCATCGGCAGGTCGAAATGGCCGAGCGTGTAGCGCCCGGCATACTGGTTGGCGCCGGTCGACCACAGGAAGGAGCCGGCCAGCGCGCGGAACTCGACCGCCTGCATGTCGCGCTTGTCGTACATGGCCGCCGACACCCAGCGGGCGCTCGGGTGCATGCCCCAGCCGACATGGCTCATGCCGTAGGCGTTGCGGTCGTCCCAGGCCTCCATGTATTCGCGGAAATGGATGGCATCGACGCCGTCGCCCTTGATGGCGGTGACGAAATCGTTCTCCACGGTAAAGTCGATGCGGCTGGTCAGCGTCGTCTTGAACGTCAGGTTCATGTCGCCGACGTCCATGACGATGCGGCCGTTGACGCAATTGTTGCCGGGAAAGGCCAGGCACAGGCCGCCCGGCCAGTGCGCCACCGCGCCGGGCGTCGTGCCGAAGCCGGGCGTGCCGCCGCAAGGGGCGTTGCGCAGGTCGATGACGAGGTCGGTGCCGGCGGCGGAGGTGACGCGCATCTCGCTGGCCGCGCGCAGCATCTCGACGCCGCGCGCCACTTTCGGGCCGAGTTCGGCGAACGGCTCGGTGCGTTCCAGAATCTCGGGATGCTCGTTGCAGACGACCAGCAGGCGGGTGTTGCCGGCCTCCTCGATCTGAGGCCATTCCGGCGCGTGGATCAGCCCTTCGACGGTGCAGTCGACGATGATCTCGACCAGCTTCAGCGCCTCGATGACGGCGCGGTTCTGCTGGATCGCCCAGGAGGTGCCGGTGGACTTGACCGGCACCGGCGCGGTCTGGCGCGGCGTCGGCATCTGGATCATGCAGTATTCGGCGCCGAGGTCGTGCAAGGCGAGGTCGGAGAGGTGCACCAGCACCGGGCGCGACTGGGTCTCCGACAGGATGGCGACCTTCGTGCCCCTGCCGATACCGTTCAGCCTGAAGACGCGGCGGAACGAATCCAGCCAGCGTCCTTCGACGCGCTCCTGCAGCATTGCCGTCCTCCCGTGACAGTTTGCGCCTCCGCAAATTGCTTAACTGGCAAGTTAAGTTTTTTGCGGAGCCTGTCAACAGGATTTTCGAAAATCAGGAGCCTTTCGATATCTCGTCCGAGTCGCGACCGTCCCACTCGCTCCATTTCGGGCGCACGAGACTGAACGTGTCGCGGCTGCGCACGTAGTCGCTGCCGTAGGAGCGGGCGACAAGATCGAGGCGGGGCGTGTCGACATGAGCGCGTTCGGCGTCGAGCACGCAGTCGTCGGCGACATGGATGGCCAGCACCCGGCCGATCACCACCACCTGCGAGGGACCGGTGACGACCGACGACAGCGACACGCATTCGAAGGAGACCGGGCTTTCAGCGATACGCGGCGGCCGCACGCGATCCGAGGCGACGGTCGAGAGGCCGGCCAGCTCCAGCTCATCGATGCCGCGCGGCGCGTCGATGGAGGTGACGTTCATCGCCTTCACCAGCCGCTCGGGCACTAGGTTGACGACGAACTCGCCGGTGTCGAGGATGTTGCGGGACGTGTCCTTAAAACCTTTTTCGGGATCGGCCATGATGCCGATGGCGACCGTCGGCGGCGACGGCCCCATGACGTTGAAGAAGCTGTAGGGCGCGGTGTTGACGCGGCCTTCGGCGTCCTTGGTCACCACCCAGGCGATGGGGCGCGGCATGACCGTCGCCACCAGCAGCTTGTAGGTGTTCTGGGTGCCTATTTCGTCTGGATCGAAGCGCATCGGCCCTCGCGGATCGCCTGTCGTGAATACGGCTTATGCCGGGGTCGCGTCGACCACCGGATGCCGCAACGTGCCGATGCCTTCCACGCAGGCCACCACCACATCGCCCGGCCAGAGAAATTCCTGCGGCGAACGGCCCGCGCCGACGCCTTCCGGCGTGCCGGAGGCGATGACGTCGCCCGGCTCCAGCGTCATGCCGGTGGAGATGTCGGCGATCAGGTCGTCGACCTTGAACAGCATGTGGCGCGTGTTGGAGCGCTGCTTCTCGACGCCGTTCACCGTCAGCCACAGGTCGAGCACCTGCGGGTCGGGGATCTCGTCGGCGGTGACGATGCAGGGGCCGAAGGGCGCGTAGGTGTCCTGCCCCTTGGAGAAGATCCACTGCCCTGCCCGGCGGTTGTCGCGAGCCGACACGTCGATCATCACCGAATAGCCGAACACATGCTTCAGCGCGTCCGCCTTGGAGACGTGCTTGGCGGCGCTGCCGATGATGACGGCCAGCTCGACTTCCCAGTCGAGCTGCTGGGTCATCTTCCTGTTGTGCTCGATGCCCTCGCCGGGGCCGATCACCGCCGTCGGCGGCTTGGTGAAGACGATCGGCTGCTTCGGCAGGTCCTTGGCGGTGTCGAGCGAGCGGGCGCTTTCGGCGACGTGCTCGACGAAGTTGAGGCCGATGCCGTAGATGTTCTTGCGCGGGCGCGGGATCGGCGCCATCAGCCGGACGTTGCTCAGCGCCGTCGCCGTGCCCGGCGCGAAGCGCCCCTCGGCGCCGTCCAGGCTTGCCTGCAAGGCTTCCAACCCCGGCCGGCCGGCATCGATCAGGCCGAGCATGGTATCGGGCAGGTCCTCGCCGAACGTCTTTCCCAGCGCCTCGACGTCGACCACGAGATCGTCGACGACGACGCCCAGCCGGGCCGCCGCCTCGACCGAGGCGCGATAGGTTACAAGCTTCATGATGTCTTCCTTTTGAGAAAAGGCGGGCTTTAAAGAAGCGGCTGGTTGCCGCCGTTGTCGCCGAACGCCTGCTCGCGATAGAGGCCGAGCGCGCGCATCACCGGCAGGTCGGACAGGCAGAACAGGCAGGCGTCGTCGCGGTCCGAGCCGTTGACATGCTCGTGCCAGGCCCAGGACGGCACGCAGAAGATGTCGTGCTCGGCCCAGTCGTAGCGCTTGCCGTTGATGATGGAATGGCCGCTGCCCTTGGCGACGTGGTAGAGGCCGCTGCCGGTGTGGCGGTGCGCCTTGGTGGCCTCGCCGGGGCGCAGCATCTGCATGGAGGCGCCGAGCGTCTGCATCACCGGGCCGTTGGTGGCCGGGTTGACGTATTCCATCAAGACGCCGTCGAAGGGCGAGCCGTCGGTGCAGCCGGCGTATTTCTGCAGCGAATCATAGGTCGGCAGCCATTCGTACTTGAACATCGGGCTGTAGCCCTTGTTCCAGCCGTCACCGACCATCGGCTTCAGGCCGGGGTTACCCCAGGTCCTGGTCATGTCGTCGACCTCGTAGCCGACGGCCTGGCTGAGGTCCGGATGCACCTCGTAGAAATTCGCCTCCATGGCGTTGACGAAGGGAATGTCGAGCCCGTCCTGCCAGATGCAGGGCGAACCGCTCGCCTCGACGCCATGCTCGTGCCAGGTGCCGTTCGGCGTCAGCACGAAGTCGTTGGCGCCGAGCGTCATCTTGTGGCCGTCGACCACCGTATAGGCGCCAGCACCCTCCATGATGAAGCGGATGGCGGAGGCCGAATGCCGGTGCGCGCTCGCCACCTCACCCGGATTCATGACCTGGAGGCCGCCATAGATCCAGCCGACGGCGGCCGCGACGTCCGTGCGGCCCGGATTGTTGAGATAGATCACCCGGCGGCCGGCCTTTTCCGGCGTCACCAGCTCGACCGAACGCAGGACGTGCTGGCGCAAGTCCTTATAGCGCCACACCACCGGCTCCGACTGCGACTTCGGCTCCCACGGCTCGATCTTGTTGGCAACCGTCCACAGCGCGCCGGCCTTGTAGCGTTCGAGATCCTCGTAATAGGCCAGGAGTTCCGGCGTATCCTCGACATTGGCGCGTCCGGCGACGTCCTCGCGATGGTTTTCCCGCTGCTTATCGGCCATCTCGCTTTCCTTCCGCTTTTGAGCTTCACAGAGAATGGGTCATAGGTCTTTCGAAAGCAAGAAGGATTTTCGAAAGTTTTTGGAATTGCCGAAGCGACATTCCATGCGATAATCCTCCCGATCCGGGAGCAGCAGCATGACCCTCGCCGAAAAAGCCTACGACGCGCTCCGCCACGACATCATTCGCGGCGCGTTCGCGCCCGAGAGCCCGTTGCGCCTCGCCGACCTCAGCGAGCGCTACGGCATGGGCTTTTCGCCGCTGCGCGAGGCGCTGAACCGGTTGCAGGCCGAACGGCTGGTGACGGCCGAATCGCTGCGCGGCTTCCGCGTCGCGCCGCTGTCGCTCGACGAGTTGCACGACGCGATCGCGCTGCGCATCCAGATCGAATCGGAGGCGCTGCGCAGCGCCATCCGGCTCGGTGACGACGCCTGGGCGGCCGGCATCGTCTCGGCCCTCTACGCGCTCACCCTGCAGGCCGGCCGCACCGGCGCGCAAGCCGACATCTGGGCGCTGGAAGCGCGCCACCACGCCTTCCACCGCGCCCTGCTGGTCGCCTGCAATTCGCCCTGGACGCTGGAATTCTTCGAGCGGCTCTACGCCGCCACCGAGCGCTACCGCATCCCGGTCCTCCTGGCCGCGACGCGCCCGGCCGGCCGCGACGTACAGGCCGAGCACAAGGCGCTGGCGGAGGCGACGCTGGACCGCGACGCCGGCAAGGCGGTCGTGGTGCTGCGCGAACACTACCTGCGGACGGCCGAGGACATCGAAAGGGCGATCCCGGCACAGGACGGCGACGCCCTGCCGGCCAAGGCCGCCGTCTGACGGCAGTCGCGCCAGGCGTGCCGAGCACCAGCAGCACCAGCCCTGGAAGATTGACAGGCCTGATCGCCAAAACTATGCAAAATCATATTTTTTTAAGAGACATTCCAGAATGACGGACGATGACGCGCGCGTTCGAGAGGGCGGAACGGCTGCCATGAACAAGCCCGTGCCGGGCGTCGTCGACGGCAGGCCCACGCCGCTCCGCCGCGCCGACCTGCCGGCCGGCCTGTGGTCGACCGAGATGCACATCCGCTTCGGCCATTGCGACCCGGCCGGCATCGTCTACACGCCGAAATTCTTCGACATCTTCAACGTCGTCATCGAGAAATGGTACGAGGGCGCGCTCGGCCTCGACTACTACGAATTCATCGGCAAGCGGCGCATCGGCCTCGGCTACGTGAACGCCCATGCGGATTTCTTCTCGCCCTGCACGATGGGCGACACGCTCGACGTCGCCGTCATCGTCGAGCGGATCGGCAATTCCTCCTTCGCCCTCAGGCTGCATGCCTTCCGCGACGGCACGGAGGCGCTGCGCGGCCATTTCACCGTGGTCACCACCGACCTGACCATCCACAAGTCCATGCCGGTGCCGCCGGACCTGCGCGCCGCCCTGGCCGGCTACGCGAAGGCGTAAAGACAGCCTGCCGTCGTCAGACCTGACGCTTCTTCAGGTGCCTGAGGTCGTGGAAAGCGCCCGCTTCCATCGTGCCGGCGACCAGCGTCTTCAGCGCGGCGCGCTGGATCTTTTCCGTCGCCGTCAGCGGCAGCGCATCGACGAAGGCGACCCAGCCCGGCACCTTGTAGTAGGCCATGCGCTCCAGCGCCCAGCGGACGATCTCCTCGGCCGCAGCGGCTCCCGACCCCGCCTCGCGCGGCACGATCAGGGCGGCGACCTCGTCGCCGCGGACGGCGTCGGGCGTGGCGGCGACGCCGGCCTGCCGCACCAGCGGGTGCCGGTTGAGCACCGTTTCCACCTCGACGGCGGCGATGTTCTCGCCGGAGCGTCGGATGACGTTCTTCTTGCGGTCGACGAAGTGAAGATCGCCGTCGGCGTCGCGCGCGACGATGTCGCCGGTGTGGAACCAGCCATCCGCCCAGGCCTCGGCGGTCCCCTGCGGGTCCTTGAGGTACTCGCGGAAGAAGCCGAAGCGCGGCCGGTCGCCGGCATGGCGCACCAGCAGTTCGCCCGGCATGTCGGCGGCGGCGTCCTGCCCCTCGGCGTCGACCACACGGATCTCGACCTCGGGGCCGGGGCGGCCGAAGCAGCTCGTGCCGATCTTGCGCGGCTCGCTGCCGGCGCAGATGACCCCGCCGCTGCCGGTCTCGGTCATCGCCCAGGCTTCCAGCAGCGGCACGCCGAAGCGCTCCTCGAACGGCGCATGCAGCGCCTTGTCGACGCCGGCGCCGAAACCGAAGCGGGCGCCGTGCTCACGGTCGCGCCCGCTCTCGGGCGCGCCCATCAGCATCGAGGGCATGACGCCGAGATAATGGAAGCAGGTGGCGCGGCTCGTCCGCACCTGCTCCCACCAGCTTGCCGGGTGGAAGCGGTCGAGCATGATGAGACAGCCGCCGACCGTCATCATCGCCATGACCGAAACGGCCATGGCGTTCATGTGGAAGACCGGCAGCGGGGTGAGCATGCGCTCGCAACCCCGGCGCAGCGAAATCAGCCCGCCGGCGTCGCGATACCAGTTGCCGGAATGGAGATAGTATTCGTTGGTCAGCACGCAGCCCTTGGGACGGCCGGTGGTGCCCGACGTGTAAAGCAGCGCGCATTCCGTCGCCGTATCGCCGGCGATCGCATGGCGCGGACCGTCGAACGGCGCGGGTACCGGCCCATCCGGCGCGAACACGGGAATGGCGCGCCCGGCCTCCCGCGCCGCGCTTTCGAGTTCATCCACCCGCGCCGCAAGTGCTACGGCGGCGTTCATCTCGGAATGGGCGATGATGTAGGTGAGTTCGCTGGCGCGCAGATCCGGGTTGATGGGCACGACGGAGACGCCGAGCCCATTCAGCGCGAACCAGATTTCGAGGAAAGAAGGCCGGTTCTGCAACAGGAGGCCGACCCGATGGCCATGGCCGTAGCCGGCGGCGCGGAATTTTTCGCGCCAGCCCTCGATGCGCCCGAGCATCTGCGCATAACTCACCGTTTCGGCGGCGATGCCGTAGATGCGGGCGGTTTCCTCCAGAACCTCGAGGAACGGCGCCTCGCCGTGCGCCTGCGCCGTGGCGCGAAAACGGGAATAGACCGTTTCGGCAGGCATCAGGCCCGGCTCCCTTGCGGATGATCGTAACCGGCACGAGCCGGGGAAGCGGCTTGCCTGCTTCCGGGAAATATCGCTGCCTGCATCGCGTCCCCTCTCCCGGTCGGCGCCGGTCGCGCCACCGATCCTGCGGCCACCATAGTGCTTTATGCTTGAAGCATCTAGGAATAAGTAAGAGGATATGCCGACATGGTCTCATGCGCCTGACCGGCATGGCCGAATCCGCGGCCTGCCGGCGCCCTATGTCACGACGGGATCGGGGGGAGGAAATGCGAATCTTCTGGCAAAGCTTCGTCGACGCCAGGATCGGCGCCTCCTATCTGGAGCGGCTCGAAGCCCGCCTTAACGCCATCGCAGCGCCCGGAACCGAGGTGACGGTGCACGGCATGTCGCCGCCTGACCGCAGCTTCGGCCGGCTGGCCGAGTTCCGCTGCGCCATCCAGGCCGTCGAGGCCGGCATCGGTGCGGAGGAAGCGGGGTTCGACGCCTATGTGATGGGCCATTTCCAGGACCCCGGCCTGTACGAATTGCGCTCGGCGCTGCGCATTCCCGTCGTCGGCGCCGGCGAGGCGACGCTGCTCGCCGCCTCGCAGCTCGGGCGCCGCATCGGGCTGGTCACGCTGGACCCGGTGTTCGAGGTCTGGCACCTGGAGCAGGCCGAGCGCTACGGGCTGGCAAGCCGTGTCTGCCACGTCACCGGCATGGGCTGCCGGCCGGAGGATTTCGACCGCTGTTTTTCCGGCGACGATACGGCGAAGGCGCGGCTGCTCAGCGATTTCACCGCCTGCGCGCTGCCGATGGTGGAAAAGGGCGCCGACGTGATCGTTCCCGCCGGCGTGCTGCCCGGCCTGCTGATCGGCGGCGAGCGCGGCTTTACCGTCAAGCACGCGCCGGTCGTCGACTGCGCGGCGGTCGCACTGAAGTCGGCGGAGATGTGGGTGCAGTTGCGGGCCTTGAGCGGCATCGAGCCGAGCCGCGGACCGTCCTTCGCGCTGGCCGGCGAGCAGGCGAGGCAGGATTTCCTGCAACTCGCCCGCAACGGCACGTCTTCCCCTCGATGACCGAACAAGGAGCCACGCGATGAAACCGGAAAAGATCGTCTACCGGACGGAGG
The DNA here is from genome assembly GCF_004801285.1 of Ollibium composti. Lineage (GTDB taxonomy): Bacteria > Pseudomonadota > Alphaproteobacteria > Rhizobiales > Rhizobiaceae > Mesorhizobium > Mesorhizobium composti. Next base: position 438,720 of record NZ_SSNY01000002.1, on the reverse strand, counting down.
CCACGGCGACGGGCGGACGCGACGGACGCGCCGCCACGAAGGACGGACGCCTCGCCGTGTCGCTCTCGATACCGAAGGAGTTCGGCGGCCCCGGCGGCGACGGCACCAACCCCGAGCAGCTTTTCGCCGCCGGCTGGTCGGCCTGCTTCCTCAGCGCCGTCAAGCTGGCGGGGCGGCTGAACAAGGTGGCCGTGCCCGACGACGCCACGGTGACCGCGAAGATCGGCGTCGGCCCGGTCGGCGTCGGCTACATGTTCGCCGCCGAACTGGTGGTGGCGCTGCCGGGCATCGACCGCGCCACCGCCGAAAAGCTCGTCGCCGGCGCGCATGAGCGCTGCCCCTTCTCAAGGGCGACGCAAGGCAATATCGATGTCGTGCTGACCGTTGCCGAAGCGTGATCGATGGCGAAACCGGCCTCCCGCAGGACACCCTATGACGGCGTGGTCATCACCACGCCGGTCACCATCCCCTATCAGCGCTATTCGATCGAGAGCGCGCAGTGGTGGATCGGCCGGGCGCTGCGGGCTCTCGCCGACGCCTCCGGCATCGCGGCGCGCGACTTCGACGGCTTCTGCCTGTCCTCCTTCACCGTCGGCCCCGACACGGCGATCGGCCTGACGCAGCATTTCGGCTTGAGCGTGCGCTGGCTGGACACCATCCCGCTCGGCGGCGCCAGCGCCATCGCCGCGCTCAGGCGGGCGGCGCGTGCCGTGCAGGCGGGCGACTGCGACGTCGTCGCCTGCGTGGCCGGCGACACCAACCATGTCGATTCCTTCCGCCGCACACTGGAGAATTTTTCCCGCTTCGCGCAGGACGCGGTCTACCCCTATGGCGCGGGCGGCGCCAATGCCAGCTTCGCGATGATCGCGCGCCATTACATGAAGCGCTTCGGCGTCGGCCGCGAGGACCTTGGCCGCATCGCCGTCGCCCAGCGCGCCAACGCGCTCAACAACCCGCACGCGCTGATGAAGACGCCGTTGACGGTGGAGCAGTACATGGCGGCGCGGCCGATCGCCGACCCGATCCACCTCTACGACTGCGTGATGCCCTGCGCCGGGGCCGAGGCCTTTCTCGTCATGCGCGAGGAGACGGCGGCCGCCGCCGGCCTGAAAGGCGCGAAGATCCTCGCCTCCATCGAGCGCCACAACGCCCGGATCGACGACGTGGTGCAGAACCACGGCGGCTGGGTGGCCGACATCGACGACCTCTACGCCATGGCGGGCCTGCGGCCGGACGCCCTCGACTTCGTGCAGACCTACGACGACTATCCGGTGATCGTGATGATGCAGCTCGAGGATCTGGGTTTCTGCGCCAAGGGAGAAGGTGCCGCCTTCGTGCGCGCGCACGACCTCACCATCGGCGGCGACTTTCCCCATAACACCTCGGGCGGCCAGTTGTCCGTCGGCCAGGCGGGTGCGGCCGGCGCCTATCTCGGCGTCACCGAGGCGATCCGGCAGGTGCTGGGCAGCGCCGGGCCGACACAGGTCGCCGGCGCGCGCACCGGGCTCGCCTCCGGCTTCGGCATGATCAACTACGACCGCGGCCTGTCGTCGGGCGCCGTGATCGTTTCGGGAGACGGATGATGGTCGAGCCGCTGCAGCAACCGGAGCGCAGGAACCCGCTCAGGCGCACCCGCCAGCCGTCGCTGCCGCCTGTGGGGCGCAGCCGCGCCGGCATGCTTCTGACGCGCGCCGCCGCCGAGGGGCGGTTCGCGCTGCAACGCTGCGACGAATGCGGCGCCTTCTGCTATCCCGCGCACGACGTCTGCCCCGGCTGCCTGTCCACCGATCTGAAGCTGACCGACGCGCCGGACGGCGGCACGCTTGTCTCCGAAACCGTGGTTCGCGTGCCCGCCGACGTCTATTTTCGCGAACGCGCGCCGTGGCGCATCGGCATGGTCAAGCTCGACTGCGGCCCGACCGTAATCGCGCATCTTCATGCCGACTGCGGCGAGGCGGAGCCTGTGCGCATGTCCCTCCAGCTCGACAAGGCCGGGCAAGCCGCCGCTTTCGCCCGGCCCGCCGGCGACACCGCCAACGCCGCCGACGACCGGCAATGGCGCGAGATGACGGCGTCGCCGAAATTCCGCCGCGTGCTGGTGACGAACGGCCGCTCGGCCGTCGGCCAGGCGACGGCGGCGGCACTCGTCGCGGCCGGCGCCAAGGTCCATGTCGGGATCGCCGAACCGTGGAAACCCTTCGAGGCCGGCAAGGCGCTGGAAGCCTGCACGGTGGTGCCGCTCGACGTGACCGACGAGCGCTCCGTTCGCGACCTCGCCGCCGACATCGGCGGCAAGGTGGATATCCTTATCAATACCGGCGAGCATACCCGCCCCGGCGGCCTGATCGGTCGGCATGGCACCGCCACCATCATGGACGAGCTTTCGCAGACCTATCTCGGCTTCGTGCATCTGGCGCAGGCGTTCGGGCCGGCGATGCGCGCACGGGGCGCCGACGGCATCGACAGTGCGGCCGCCTGGGTCAACGTCTTTTCGGTCTACGCGCTGGCGAACTGGGCCGCCTACGGCACCACCAGCGCGGCGGAAGCGGCCTGCGTGTCGCTGTCGCACTGCCTGCGCGGCGAATTGAGGGCCGGCGGCGTGCGCGTCGTCAACCTGTTCACCGGCCCGCTCGACACCGAATGGTTCCAGACCGTGCCGCCGCCCAAGGTGGCGCCGAAGGCGGTGGCCAAGGCGATCGTGTCGGCGCTGGAGAGCGGCGTCGAGGAGGTTTTCGTCGGCGACGTCGCCGAGGACGTCCGCCAACGGCTGGAAGCCAACCCGAAAGCGCTGGAACGCGATCTCGGCGCCTGAAAACGAAACGAGGACGAGAAGGCATGGCCGCACCCGACCCGCTGGATTTCGCCGCCGCCATCGCGACGGGCGCGCTGCGCGTCGTCGACCTGACGGCGACGCTGACGCCGGACTTCCCCGTCATCGTGCTGCCGCCGGAATTCGGCCAGGCGGCACCCGTGCGCATCCGCGAGATTTCGCGCTACGACGGCAGGGGGCCCGGCTGGTACTGGAACAACATCACGCTGGGCGAGCACACCGGCACGCATTTCGACGCGCCGATCCACTGGTACACCGGCAAGGACCTGCCCAACAACGCGGTGGACACGCTGCCGGCCGAGCACATGATCGCGCCGGCCTGCGTCATCGACTGTTCCGGCGAGGCGGCCGCCGACGCCGACTTCCTGCTGACGCGCGCCCGTGTCGAGGCATGGGAAGAGGAGCACGGCCGCATTCCCCGAGGCCACTGGGTGCTGCTGCGCACCGACTGGTCGAAGCGCTCGCCGCGCGACTACGCCAACCTGAAGGAGGACGGCGCGCATACGCCCGGCCCAGACGCGGAGGTGATGAAATGGCTGGTCGAGGAGCGCGGAATCCTCGGTTTCGGCACCGAAACGATCGGCACGGATGCCGGCCAGGCGAGCCATTTCGAACCGCCGCATCCGGCGCACCATTTCCTGCACGGCGCCGGCCGCTACGGGCTGCAATGCCTGTGCAACCTCGACCGGCTGCCTCCCACGGGCGCGATCCTGATCACGGCGCCGCTGAAAATCCTCAACGGCTCGGGAAGTCCGCTGCGCGTGCTGGCGGTGACGCGCCCCTGACGATCGGTTCGCCTCAGGCGATCGCCATGCGGTGCGACACGTTCTTGACGACCGTATAGGGCAGCAGGCCCTCGATGCCGCCTTCGCGGCCGTAGCCGCTGTCCTTGACGCCGCCGAACGGCACCTCGGCCACCGAAGCCTCCAGCGTGTTGATCGAGACGTTGCCCGCCTCGATGCCGTCCGCCAGCCGGTCGGCGTTGCTGGCCGAATGGGTGAAGGCGTAGGCGGCGAGCCCGAAGGGCAGCGCGTTGGCCTTCTCGATCGCCTCGTCGAGCGACGAAACCGGATTGATGACGGCGAGCGGGCCGAACGGCTCCTCGCGCATGACGCGCGCGTCGTCCGGCAGGTCGGCGAGCACTGTTACGGGGAAGAAGTAGCCGCGATTGCCGAGCCGCTCGCCGCCCGCCAGCACGCGTGCCCCCTTGGCCCTGGCGTCGGCCACAAGCATCTCCATCGCCTCGATGCGGCGATGGTTCGCCAGCGGCCCCATCTCGACGCCGGCATCGAAGCCGTTGCCGATGGAAACGGCGCGCGCCTTCTCGGCGAAGGTGTCGGCAAAGGTCTTGTAGATCCGCTCCTGCACGAAGAAGCGCGTCGGCGAAGTGCAGACCTGGCCGGCGTTGCGCGCCTTGCGGACGGCCGAGGTGACGGCGGCTTCGACCGGGTCGACGTCGTCGCAGACGATCACCGGCGCATGGCCGCCGAGTTCCATCAGCACCGGCGTCATGTGGCGGGCCGCCAGTTCCGACAGGTGCTTGCCGACCGCCGTCGAGCCGGTGAAGGCGACCAGCCGCACCTGCGGCTGCGGGATGAGATAGGAGGAGATGTCGGCCGGCACGCCGAAGACGAGGTTGAAGACGCCGGCGGGCAGGCCCGCGTCGTGGAAGGCGCGCGCGATGTGATAGGCGCCGGCCGGGGTTTCCTCGGCCGCCTTGATGATGATGGAACAGCCACTGGCCAGCGCGCCGGCGATCTTGCGCGCCGGCTGGCTCATCGGGAAGTTCCACGGCGAGAAGGCGGCGACCGTGCCGATCGGCTGGTGGTGGACGATGTAGCGGATGCCGGGCTCGCTGGGGACGACGCGGCCATAGGTGCGCTGGCCTTCGGCGGCGTCCCATTCGAAGAACTCGCAGCCGCGGATGACCTCCAGCCGCGCCTGCGGGAAGGGCTTGCCGTGTTCCAGCGTGATCGAGCGGGCGATCTCGTCGATGCGCTCGCGCATCAGCGCGGCGGCCTTCAGGATGATGGCGGCGCGCTTGGCCGGCGCCGTCCGGCTCCAGATCCGGAACCCCTTGTCGGCGGCGGCGAGCGCATCGTCGAGATCGGCGCGGGAGGCGACCGGCACCGCGCCGACGACGGTTTCGTCGGCCGGGTTCAGCACCGGCAGCGTCTCGGCGCTCTTGCGCCAGGCGCCGTCGATATAGAGCATGAGGTCGGGATACGAGGTCGCCATTCTAGTCTCCATGATGCGCGACGGCTAATGCGCAAGCGGCGCGACCTGGTTTTCGACCAGCCGCACGAGGTTGAGCGCCGTCAGTTCCGATGACTTGGGATTGGTTTTCAGCGGTTCGTTCTCGAACAGCATCTCCATGCGGCCGAAAGCGCCGGAGGCGCTGAGCCGATGGGAATTGCGGGACGCGGCCGGATCGGCCACCAGCTCGACACGGGTGCTGTCGAGGCCGATGCCGGCGAGCGCCGAGATGACCGCGACATTGGCGTTCTGCGGAAAGGCGTCCGCTGCCTCGCGCGCCGTGCCGGCAAAGAAGGTTTTCGGCTCAGCCAGCGCATCCAGGTCGAGCAGCGTTTCGGCGGCGGTGCCTTTCCAGGCGCGCGGCGGCTTGACGATAAAATGCACCACCTCGTCGATGCGAACGGCGGAGGCAGCCGTCAGCGCATCCATTCCGCCGAGCGCGCCGGGCGGAATGACGATCTGGCTGCCGTTCTCGCGCGCAACCTCGACAAGCCGGGCAAGCAACGCCTCGTCGCAGAAGGCGCTGGTCGAGGACACCGCGAAGCGCCTGGCATGGCGCAGCGCCGCTTCGCCCCAGACCGGCACGGACGGACGCCCGGCCGCCTCGATCACCATGTCGAGGCCGAGGCCGGCCAGTTCGCCAGGTTCCGAAATCAGCCGCGCGCCGGTCGGCAAATCCGGCCGTGCCCTGTCGGCATCGCGCACCGCGATGGCGATGATGTCGACGGGTGCTTGCCGCTCGGCCAGCAATTGGGCGACGCGCGTGGCGATGGCGCCCCAGCCGACGAAGCCGAGCCGCAGACGGCGGCCGCCTTGCCTGTCAGATGCCGACATAGCGATGCACCAGATCGGCGTTGGCGGTGAGCTCGGCGCTGGAGCCGGACCAGACCGTGCGGCCCTTTTCGAGGATGTAGTGGCGGTCGGCGAGCCGCTTCAGCACATGGATGTTCTTGTCGATCAGCAGGATCGACTGGCCCTCGGCCTTGAGCGCCTCGATGCAGCGCCAGATCTCGGCACGGATGACGGGCGCCAGCCCTTCCGTCGCCTCGTCGAGGATGAGCAGCTTCGGGTTGGTCATCAGCGCGCGGCCGACCGCCAGCATCTGTTGCTCGCCGCCCGACAGCGTGCCGGCGGCCTGGCCGGCGCGTTCGCCGAGCCGGGGAAACAGCGCATAGACGCGCTCCAGCGTCCACGGGTTTTGCCGCTTCAGCCGGTTCGAGGCGGTGGCGACGAGGTTTTCGCGTACCGTCAGCGTCGGGAAGGTCTGGCGGCCCTCGGGCACGAGGCCGACGCCGAGGCGCGCGACCGTTTCCGGCGTCGCGCCCGACACCTCGCGGCCGGTAAACCGCACCGTGCCGGCGCTGGGCTTCAACAGCCCCATGATGGAGCGCACCGTCGTCGTCTTGCCCATGCCGTTGCGGCCGAGCAGCGTCACCACCTCGCCCTCGCCGACGCCGAGTTCCACGTCGAACAGCACCTGGCTCGGCCCGTAGGCCGATTGCAGCCCGCTGACGCTCAGCATAGCTCGTCTCCCTCGCCGAGATAGGCGGCGCGCACGTCCGCGTTGTCGCGAATCTCGTCGGCCGTGCCGGTGGCGATGACGCGGCCGTAGACCAGCACAGAGATGCGGTCGGCGAGTGCGAAGACGGCGTCCATGTCGTGCTCGACCAAAAGCATGCTGACCTTGGTCTTCAGCGCCATCAAAAGCGCCACCATCTGGCGACTTTCGGAGTGGCCGAGCCCTGCCATCGGCTCGTCGAGCAGCAGCAGACGCGGTTCGGTGGCGAGCGCCACCGCAAGCTCGAGCTGCTTCTGCTCGCCATGCGACAGGTTGGCGACCTGCTCGTCGGCGCGTCCCGCCAGGCCGATGGTCTCGAGGAAGCTGAGCGCTGTCTCGCGTAGCGCCGTCTCGCCCCGCACATTGCCCCAGAAGCGGAAGGAGTGTCCCTGCCGGACCTGCACGCCGGTCGCGACGTTGTCGAGCACGGTGTACTCCGGCAAAAGGCAGGTGATCTGGAAGGTCCTCCCGAGGCCGAGGCCGATGCGGCGGGCGGTAGGCAGCGCGCCGATATCCCTGCCCTCCAGCTCGATCGTGCCGGCGTCGTGCCTCAACTCGCCGACGAGCTGGGAAATCAGCGTCGTCTTGCCGGCGCCGTTGGGGCCGATCAGCGCATGGATTTCGTCGGGACGGACGTCGATGGTCACGCCGTCGGTGGCGACGAGGCCGCCGAAGCGCTTGACCAGTCCCCTTACGGACAGGATCGGCCCGCTCATACGCGCCTCCCGAGAAGACGGCCGAACAGTGCCTCGATGCCGCCGTTGGTGTAGAGCACGACGAACAGGAGGATGAAGCCGAGGCCGAGCTGCCAGTATTCGGTCCACGAGGCCAGCACCGATTCCAGCACGATATAGGCGGCCGCGCCGATCAGCGGCCCGAACAGCGTGCCGACGCCGCCCAGCACCACCATGACCATCAGTTCGCCCGACTTCGTCCAGTGCACCATGTCGGGGCTGGCGAAGCGCAGGAAATTCGCCATCAGGCAACCGGCCAGCCCGGCGCCCATGCCGGAGATGATGAAGGCGACCAGCTTGTAGCGATAGGCCGGCAGGCCGAGGGCGGCCATGCGCCGCGCGTTCTGGCGCAGCCCGGTGAGCACGTTGCCGAAGCGCGAATTGACCAGCCGCCAGAGTAGGAAGAAGAACACCGCCGTGATGGCCAGACAGACATAGTAGTAGGTCTGCTTGTCGCGCATCTTCAGCCCGAACAGTTCGTTGGTGCGGCGGATGATCAGCCCGTCGTCGCCGCCATAGGTCTTGAGCGAGACGAACAGGAAGAACAGCATCTGCGCGAAGGCGAGCGTGATCATGATGAACTGCACGCCGCCGGTGCGCAGCGACAGGGCGCCGATCAGGGCTGCGGCCGCGCCGCAGACGATCAGCGTCACCGGCAGCGTGACGAGCAACTGGTTGGTGCCGGGGACGAGGCCGAGGAACAGGTCGTCCTGGGTGTAGTGCTGGTAGAGGATGCCGACGACGTAGCCGCCGAGGCCGAAGAAGGCGGCGTGGCCGAAACTGACCATGCCGCCATAGCCGAGCACGAGGTTGAGGCTGGCGGCGGCGATGCCGTAGATCAGCGCGCGTGTCGCCAGCGAGGTCATCGCCGGGTAGCCCGTTGCGCTGGCGATGAACGGCAGGGCGAGCAGGAGCACCGCGACTACCGCCAGCAGGATCTGTTTCTTGATCGAGTTGTCCATGAAGCGGGCCGGATCAGAAATTGGAGGCGAACAGCCCCTTGGGGCGGATGAGAAGCACCAGGGCCATCAACAGGTAGATGCCCATGGAGGCGATGCCGGCGCCGAGCGCGTCTGCCTCCGGGCCGACCATGACGTGACGCAGCATCGACGGCAGGTAGGCGCGCAGCATGGTGTCGACGACGCCGAGCAGCAAGGAGGCGACGAAGGCGCCGCGGATGGAGCCGACGCCGCCGATGACGACGACGACGAAGGTGGTGATGAGGATTTGCTCGCCCATGCCGACCTGCACCGCCAGGATCGGCCCGGCCATCATGCCGGCCAGTCCCGCCAGCAGCGCACCGAGGCCGAAGACGATGGTGTAGAGCACGCGCACGTCGACGCCGAGCGCGCGCACCATCTCTCGGTTGGTGGAGCCGGCGCGCACCAGCATGCCGATGCGCGTCTTGTTGATGAGCAGGTAAAGGCCGACGGCGATCAGAAGGCCGACGACGATGATGGCGAGGCGATAGACCGGATAGGGCAGGCCCGGCAGCAACTGGACCGAACCGTCGAGGAGCGGCGGGATCGAGACGAACAGCGGCTGGCGGCCGAACAGCAGCGTGACGACCTGGTTGAAGATGAGGATCAGCGCGAAGGTCGCCAGCACCTGGTCGAGATGGTCGCGCTTGTAGAGGCGGCGCACGATGAGGAACTCGATGGCCGCGCCGACCAGCGCGGCGGCGGCAAGCGCTGCCGGAATGCCGAGGAAGAAGGAACCGGTCTGCATCGCCACCCAGGTGCCGGCATAGGCGCCGACCATGTAGATCGAGCCGTGCGCGAGGTTGATGACGCCCATGATGCCGAAGATCAGCGTCAGGCCCGCCGCCAGCAGGAAGAGCATGACGCCGAACTGCAATCCGTTCAGCAATTGCTCGAGGAAAAGCGTCATCGAGGAGCGCCCTGGTCGTTCCGGAAAGAGAATGGAGCGGCCGCGGCGGAACTGGCCGCCGCGGCCGTGGAGACGTCGTCTGCTACATCTTGCACTGGTCGGCGTAGGCGTCGCCGTGGTCCTTGAAGACGTCGCCGACGGTCTTGATGACCGGCTTGCCGTCCTCGCCCTTTTCCACCTTGAGGTGGTACCAGTCCTGGATCGGATGCTGGTTGACGCCGAACTTGAACTTGCCGCGCACGGATTCGAAATCCGCCTTGCGCATGGCGTCGCGGAAGGCGTCGGCGTCGTCCATGTTACCGCCGGTGGCCTTCAGCGCCGAGGCGATCGCCAAGGCCGTATCGTAGCTCTGGCTGGCGTAGTAGGTCGGCATGCGGTTGTACGCCTTCATCCACGCTTCCATGAAATTCTTGTTGGCCGCATTGTCGAAGTCCGCGTTCCAGTGCGAGGAGATGTTGAGCCCCACCGCCGCGTCGCCGATGGCCTTCAGCGTCACCGCGTCCATGGAAGGCTCGGCCAGCACCATCGGCACGGTGCTCAAGAGCCCTGCCTGCTCATACTGGCGCAGGAAGGCGATGCCGAGGCCGCCGGGATGGAACTGGAACACGACTTCCGGCTTGGCGGCGCGGATCTGCGCCATTTCGGCGGCGAAGTCGGTCTGGTCGAGGCTGGTGTAGGTCTCGCCGACGATCTCGCCCTTGAAGTAGCGCTTGAAGCCGGTGATGGCGTCCTTGCCGGCCTGGTAGTTCGGCGCCAGCACGAAGGCGGTCTTGTAGCCGAGGTTCTGCGCCAGCTGGCCGGCGCTCTCGTGCAGGCTGTCGTTCTGCCAGGAGACGACGAAGTAGTTCTCGTTGCACTCCTTGCCCGCCATGTTCGAGGGCGCGGCGTTGGGGCTGATGTAGAACGCGCCGGCATCGACGATGTCGGGCACCGTCGCACCCGCGACGTTGGAGAAGACGATGCCGGTGAACAGCTTGACGCCGTCGTTGGAAAGCATCTTCTCGGCGATCTGCTTGCCCTGCCCTGGCTTCAGGGCGTCGTCCTCGACCTTGACGTCCACCGGCACGCCGCCGAGCTTGCCGCCTTCCATGTCGATGGCGAGCTGGAAGGCGTCACGGATATCCTGGCCGATATAGCCGCCCGGTCCCGACAGCGTGGTGATCAGGCCGATCTTGACCGGGTCCTGCGCCAGGGCCGGGAAGGCGGCCATGGCGGACGCGGCAAGCGCCAAAAAAGTTCTCCTCAGCATGTCTTTTCGTTCTCCTCTGTTTCGCTTCGGCGGCCTTCGGTCGCTTCTCGTTGCACCGTCGTTTCCGGCCCGCCGGGTCGGACGACCCGGCAGACAAAATTACATGCTTGAAATTAAATGACCACCCAGCCTTCCGGCGCTTTCTTGCCGGGGTGGAGGGTGCCGCATTTTGGGCAGGTGCGCGCCTTCTCGTCGGCGTAGAAGGCCTGGTAGATCGGCGGCAGGTCGTCGACGATGGAGACCAGGTCGACCTCGGCGCGGTGCACCAGGGCCTTGCATTCGAAGCAGTACCATTCGATCGCGTCGAGGGCGCCTTCGGGACGGGCCGGCTCGATGACGAGGCCGACCGAGCCTTCCTGCGGGCGCTGCGGCGAGTGGCGCATATGCGCGGGAAGAAGGAATATCTCGCCCTCGCGGATCGGCACGTCGTAGAAGTCGCCGGTGGTGGTGTCGTGCACCTTGAGAAGCATGTCGCCCTTCAGCTGATAGAAGAACTCCTCGACCGGATCGTCGTGGTAGTCGGTGCGGCCGTTCGGCCCGCCGACCACGGTGACCATCAGGTCAGCGTCCTTGAATACCAACTGGTTGCCGACCGGCGGCTTCAAGAGATGCGCGTGCTCGTCGATCCATTTCGAGAAATTGAATGCCGAAAGACGTGTTCCACTCATGGCTTCCTCCTTGCGTTGCGCGGCGCGGGGCGCCGCCGGTTCCAGTCTCACGCGGTCTTCAGGCCGCACGTCTCGAAGGCTTCGCGGGTGGCCTTCTTCTCCGCTTCCGTCAGTTCCAGCAGCGGCGGGCGAACGCGACCGCCCGTCTGCCCCAGCAGGTCCTGCCAGTATTTCTGGTGCGCGTGCGGCTTCTCGGCCGGGCGCGTGCCCTTGAGCGCGGCGCGCACGGGGTCCAGGCTGTCGCGCAGCCTGCGCGCCTCCTCCGCCTTGCCGGCGAAGGCGAGGTCGGTGTAGGCGCGCATGCGCCGGTCGGCCTTTGTCTGGATGAGATAAGGCGGCGAGGAGCAGAGATAGAGCTGCCAGTTGAGCTCCAGAATGTTGTCCAGCCACTCCTCCTCGGAGGCGGTGCTGACCAGGATGCGGTCGCCGGCCAGACGGGTCAGTTCGGCATACATGGGCCGCGGCACGCTGTACTTGATGGCGACGACGTTCTCGATGTCGGCCAGCCGGTTGCAGAGCTCGGGACTCATCAGGTAGCCGCTGTCGGGATGGCTCCACAGCGCGATGCCGATGTCCACTTTGCTTGCGATGGTGCGGTAGTAGTTGAGGAGCGTCTCGTCCTGCTGCTTGAAGAAATGCAGGATGGGCGCATGGACGACGATGTAGTCGGCGCCGACCTTCTCAGCATGCCTCGCCAGATCGATCACCACGTCCATGTTCTGGTCGGAGCAGGACATGATGGTCTGCGCGCGGCCGGCGCAGGCCTCCACAGCCAGCTCGAAGTTCCGCTTGCGCTCCTCCAGCGACATGGAGAAGAACTCGCCCTGCTTGCCGGCGATGAAGAAGCCGTCGATGCCGAGATCCTCGATCCAGTGGTCGACGTTGCGGCGGAACCCTTCCTCATCGACCGCGAGCGTGTCCGTGAACGGCATCAGCGCCGCCGCCCAGATGCCTTTCATCGTCGCCCGCGAATGGGCCTTTGCGTCTTTCTTCGAATAGTTCATCGCTCTTCCAGTGTCCGCATCCGGCCGCGGCCGGTCTTGATTTCAAGCCTTGCCGATCAGGCGCAGCAAGGCCCACGACAGTTCCGTATCCTCGTCGGCAAGGTCGAGGATGACGTCGAAATGATTGCGGCGCGGCACCTCGATCAGTTCCGAGGAAAAGCCGGCTTCGCGCCATTGCCGGTCGTAGTCCACCGACTGCCGCTTGAAGCCGTCGGCTTCCCCGGCGGCGTAGGCGACCACGATGGGGCAGCCGCTGCCGGGCAGGTTCTCAGCCGGGCTCAGCGCGCCGACCGCCGCGTCGTCCAGCCGCATCCAGTCCTGCACGTAGGACTTCGCGATCGGCCCCAGATGGAACAGGCCGCTGACCGGCAGCGCACCCTTGACGACGTCGTCGGGCACGCCGAAGTCCCTTTGCCAGCCGCCCGCGATCACGGTACCCGTGAGATGCCCTCCGGCCGAGCTGCCGCCGACGTAAATCCTGCCCGGATCGATGCCGTAGGCGCGGCCGTTCTTCGACAGGAAGGCGATCGCCGCGCGCACCTCGCGCACGATCTCGGCCAGCGAGGTTTCCGGCGCGAGGCGGTAGTCGACGGCGGCGGAGGCGATGCCATGCTTCGCCAGCATGCCGGCCATGAAGGCGGAATCGCGCTTCGACAGCGCGCGCCAGTAGCCGCCGTGGATGAACACGAAGACAGGGCGGAGCTCGCCGGCCGCCGTGCCGAAGATGTCCAGCGTCTGGCCGCTTTCTGCATCATAGACCACGTCGAGATGCGTCGCATCGGATTCGCGCGCCGCATCCGACATGGCGCGATAGCGCAGCATTTCTGCCTCGTAGGCCGCGACCGGAATGGTCGCCCGTGCATTGTAGTCGCGGTCCAATCTCTCGCGCGGCCAGCTGGCTTCCTCGGCGATGCGGCTTGCCATCCTCACGCGTCCTTCAGGAAGGCGCGGATGGCGTCGGCCACCGCCTTCGGCTGTTCCAGCGTCGGGAAATGCGTACGACCCGGCAGCTTGTTCGGCCTGTACCAGGCGTTCTGCGCGGCGAAATCGAGCTGCGCCTGCGTATATTCCGGCTCGAAGGGCTGCGAATAGATGTGGGTGATCGGCCGGTGCTCCTTCATCGCAGCCATGCGCCGCATGGGGTTGCCCCACTTGCGGTAGGCTCTTGCGATCTCGCGGCCCGAACGCGCCCACATCTCGAAGCTGTAGCCGGCCATCTCCTTGCTGACATGGTCGACGATATCGCAATTTTCGGTGTCGCCGATCCAGTAGGCGAACAGGTCGTCGCGGCCCTTCTCCCAGGCCGAACGCTCCTGCAACTCCTCGATGGCACGGAAGAAATCCTCGTTCGGCGTCGTCTGGATCCAGTCGATCACCACCGAGCGCGGGATGCGCGAAGGCCCCAGCCGGTCGGTCGTCTCGATGTTGGCCCAGCCGCCATGCGAGGTCGAGACGGGCACGACCTTGCCGATCTCCAACTTGTCGAGGAAGGCGATGACGTCGGTCGCCTGGTCGGCGGTGACGAAATCGCCGTCGTGCTCGCGGTGCTCGCCATGGCCGCGCCAGTCGAGGCGGATGACGCGATGGGTTTTCGCCAGTTCCGGCGCCAGCGTCTTGAACAGGCGGTGATCCTGGCACCAGCCCGACAGCAGCAGCAGCACGTCGCCCTGCCCGGCCTCGTCCCAGGAAAAGGCGTTGGCGCCGATCTGGATGGATTTCATGGTCAAAGCGGGAATGCCTCCGTTCCGGTCGGCACATGCCTGGCCGTGCGCATGCGCACCTCGCCCAGTTCGCGCGATTTGCCGACGATCTTGAGCACGGCCGAGCGCACGTCGTCCGGCCAGGTGTTCATGCTGCCGAGGTTTTCGGCGGTGTCCTGCGTGTGCTCGGTCAGCGGCCGCTCGCGCGCTTCCCATTCGCCCAGCGCGTTGCCGATGTCGGCGGCGTCGGCGACGGTGACCGCGAGCGCCAGCCCGTTCATCAGCGCGCAGCCGCCGCCCTGTCCGAGATAGGGCGGCATGGCATGGGCCGCATCGCCGACAATGGCCACCCGGCCCTTGCTCCAGCGCTTCAGCTTGGCGACTTCGAAGACGTCCCAGCGGCCGGCATCGCCGAAGCGCACGATCAGGTTGGCGAGATGCGGGAAGGACTGCGTCCACAGCGCCCGGTCCGCCGGCACCTTCAGCGCCTCGGCGTCGTCGGCGCCGCAGCACAGCGCGACATAGAGATCGTCGGCGCTGGCCGGCGTATAGAGGATGCGGCGCGAGCCGGAGAAATATTCGATGTAGCGGTTCTCGTCCTCATGCGGCACGTCGCCCCTGGCGCGCGGGATCAGCATGCGGATCGCGCCATAGCCGAGGTCGCGGCGGTAGAGCAGCAGGTCGAGGGAATCGCGCACGCGCGAATTGATGCCGTCGGCGCCGACGACCAGATCGGCCTTGCAACGCGTGCCATCGGCCAGCAGCAATTCACCCTCGGGCGTCGCGCCGACGGCTTCCGAGCCGGTGCGGATTTCAACGCCGGCTTCGCGGCAGACATCGACAAGCGTGTTGATGAGCGTCTCGCGCAGGATGGTGATCAGACGCGCGTCGCCCGGACCATTGATGGGGATTTCCTCCATCGTGATGTCGTCGTGGTCGCGGGTGTGGAACTCAGGGCCGACATGGGCGCCGACGGTCGCCTTGTCATAGGCGCCGATGGCCTTGAGCACACGCAGGCCGTTGCTCCAGATATAGATGCCGGCGCCGAAGGTGCGCAGGGTCGACGCGCGCTCATGCACGGTCACCGACCAGCCGCGCTGCGCCAGCGCGGCCGCCGTCGTCAGGCCGCCGATGCCGGCCCCGGCGATCTCCGCATGGCGCTTGCCTCCGCTTTCGCGCATCGTTCCGTCCCTGTCCTCCACCGCCGGAGAGTTTCCCGGCCAATGGAAATTCATGCAAGTGAATTATCTGGAATTTTCTATGAGGACATGGAATATCAGGAGGCCATGAACGAAACGCGCTCCAAGCCGCTGACGACACACCTGACCCTTCGCCACCTGCGCATGGTGGTGGCGATCGTGGAGGAAGGCAACCTGGTGCGCGCCGCCAAGCGCCTCAACATGACGCAATCGGCGGTGACGAAGGCCCTGCAGGAGATCGAGGCGCTGACGCGCGCCCACCTGTTCGACCGCACCAACCGCGGCGTCGTGCCGACCCTTTTCGGCACCACGCTGGCCGACCATGCGCGGCTGGTTCTGGCGCAGCTCGCACACGCCGAGGAGCATCTGGCGGACCTGCGCGACGGCAAGGGCGGCAGGGTGGCGATCGGCACGCTGCTGGCGGCCTCGGCCGAACTCCTGCCCAAGGCGATCGCGCAGCTGCGCCGCGAGCGGCCGAAGCTGGTCGTCAAGGTGGTGGAAGGCATGGACGACGTGCTGATCCCGGCGCTCAAGGCCGGCGACCTCGACCTCGTCATCGGCCGGCTGTCGGAACGGCGCGAGACCATGAGCCTCAGCCAGGAGGTGCTGACGGCGGATTTCGCCAGCGTGGTCGCGCGCCGTGGCCATCCGCTGACCCGGCGCAAGAACGTCTCGCTGGCCGAACTGACGAAATGGGAATGGATCCTGCCGCCGCCCGAAACCAACATGCGCCGGCAGATCGACATCACCTTCATGGAAGAAGGCCTCGACCCGCCGGTGCACGCGGTGGATTCCGTCTCGCTGCTGACCAACCGGCAATTGCTGCTCAGCGCCGACTATCTCGGCGTCTTTCCCGCGCAGGTGGCAAGGCAGGAAGCCGCGCTCGGCGGCATCGTCATCCTGCCGGTGGCGCTCAGAGCGACGGCCGGTCTGATCGGCATCACCACGCGCGCCGACATGCGCCTGTCGCCGGCGGCCGAAGTGTTCCTGCAGACACTGCGCACCGTCGCCGCCGAACTGGCGTGACAGGCCGGGCCTGACATGCCGACCGTGACATGACGCGGCCTCAGTCGCGGCGCCCCTGCTATTCCCGCCCATCATAGCCGAATGAGCAGTTTTCCATTTACGCGCCTGCCGATCGAAGGAAGCTTTCGCTCGGGAGCCGGTCTGCACGACCCGGAGAGGACGACAAAGGGAAGGGAACCCTCGACAATGCTCAGCAAGCGTTTCATGGCAGCGGCGGCACTGGCCTTCGCCGTCTCCGCCGCCGCGAAGGCCGACGAACCCCTGAAGATCGGCATGATCACCACGCTGTCCGGCCCGGCCGGCTATCTCGGCCAGGACATCCGCGACGGCTTCCAGCTCGCCATCGACCAGAACAAGGGCGAGCTCGGCGGCAAGCCGGTCGCGCTGGTCGTCGAAGACGACAGCCTGAAGCCCGGCAACGCCCGGCAGATCGCCGACAAGATGCTGAACGAACAGGGGATAAAACTGTTCACCGGCATGGTCTTCGCCAACGTCGCCTTCGCCGCCGTGCCGGAAATCCTCGACAGCGACGCCGTCTACATCAGCGCCAACACCGCCTCCTCCACCTTTGCCGGCAAGGAGTGCAATGCCAACTACTTCGTCAGCTCCTGGCAGGACGACAGCCAGGGCGAGAGCGCCGGCGCGCTGGCGCAGTCGCTGGACTACAAGAAGGCGTTCCTGATCGCGCCGAACTACCAGGCCGGCAAGGAGACGATGGTCGCCTTCAAGCGCTTCTACAAGGGCGAGGTGGTGGGCGAGACCTATACCGGCCTTGACCAGACCGACTTCGCCGCCGAAATGGCGCAGATCCGCGCCGCCAAGCCCGACGTCGTCTACGAGTTCGAGCCGGGCGGCCTCGGCATCGCCTTCATGCGCCAGTACGAGCAGGCCGGCCTGCTCAAGGAAATCCCCATGGTGGTGCATCCGGCCTCGCTCGACCAGGCGATCGTGCAGGCGGTCGGCGACGCCGCCACCGGCGTGCAGGTCACCAGCCACTGGAACGAGGATTTCGACAATCCCGTCAACAAGGCCTTCGTCGCCGCCTGGAAGGCCAAGTACGGCGACCGGCCGATCACCTACTACGCCGCGCAAGGCTACGACGCGGCCCTTCTGTTCGGAGTCGGGCTGGAGAAGAGTGCCGGTCCCGACGACCTCGCCGCCTTCCGCAAGGCGCTTTTGACCTCCGACATCCCGACCGTGCGCGGCAAGTTCAAGTTCGGCCCGAACCAGCACCCGATCCAGGACTGGTACGCGCTGACGGCCGAGAAGGGCGCCGACGGCAAGATGGTGCTCAAGACCGAAAAGAAGGTGCTGAGCGACCACAGCGACGTCTATGCCGCGGACTGCAAGATGGAGCCGGCGGAATAGATCAGCTCGCCTGAAAGCGGAAACGGCGGCGCGTCCTGAACAGCGTCCGCCGCCCTCTTTTCCGGAAACGCGGCCTGCTGCATTGTGGGCCGCGCAACAATTTCGGGAACCGGACCCGTGACCCTCTCGTCCTGGCAATTCTGGGCCGTGCTGTCGGCCGTGTTCGCGGCCCTGACGGCGATCTTCGCCAAGGTCGGCGTCGAAGCGGTCGATTCCGACCTCGCGACCTTCATCCGCACGCTCGTCATCGTCGCCGTGCTGGCGGCGATCCTGGCGGGGATGGGCAAGCTGCAGGCGCCCGGCGCCATACCCGGCCGGACCTGGCTGTTCCTGATCCTGTCGGGCCTCGCCACCGGGGCGTCGTGGCTGTGCTACTTCCGCGCGCTCAAGCTCGGCGACGCGGCGCGCGTCGCGCCCATCGACAAGCTAAGCGTCGTGCTGGTGGCGGTGTTCGGCGCGCTGTTTCTCGGCGAGCGGCTTGGAGCGGTGAACTGGCTTGGCGTCGGCCTGATCGCGGCCGGTGCCGTGCTGGTCGCCTACCGAGGATAGCGGCATGCCGCGCGCTTCCGATTCGATGCGGCTGATGAGAATGTCGAAGCGGTTTGCCATACGGCCGGGTGCTCCCTGCGATTGACTGATTCGGCTCCCTCAATTCGCCCGACCATGCTTTGTTCCCCACTGTGGCAAAGCGAAGGCAGCGCCGATCACGCTTTTGCAAGCGCCGCCGATCCATGCGAGACAGGGCCATGGAAAGCGGCGGGAAACACAGCTACCTGATCGGCCAGACGGAGGTCGCGGCGCGGCCGCTGGAGACGGCGCTCTATCTGGTCGCGACGCCGATCGGTAACCTCGCCGACATCACGCTTCGGGCATTGGAGACGCTGGCCGCCGCCGACATCCTTGCCTGCGAGGACACGCGGGTGAGCCGCGTGCTTTTGGAGCGCTACGGCATCCGCCGGCGCACCACCGCCTATCACGAGCACAATGCGGCGGAAGCCGGGCCTAAGCTGATCGCGGCACTGGAAGCGGGAAAAAGCGTGGCGCTGATCTCCGACGCCGGCACGCCGCTGGTCTCGGACCCCGGCTACCGGCTGGTCGGCGAGGCGCTGGAAAAGGGCATCCGCGTCGTGCCGGTGCCCGGCGCGTCGGCGGCGCTGGCGGCGCTGACGGCCTCCGGCCTGCCCTCCGACACCTTCCTGTTCGCCGGTTTTTTGCCGGTGAAGACAGGGCAGCGCAAGGCGCGGCTGGAAGAACTGCGCGCCGTGCCGGCGACGCTGATCTTCTACGAATCGCCGCGCCGGCTTTCCGAGGCGCTCGACGCCATGGCTGACGCGCTGGGCGGCGGGCGTGCGGCGGCGGTCGGGCGTGAACTCACCAAGGCGTTCGAGGAAATGCGCACCGGCACGCTGGCGGCGCTCGCGGCCCACTATGCGGCGGCCGATACGCCGAAGGGCGAGATCGTCGTGTGCGTCGGCCCTCCCCTGCCCGTCGAGCAGACCGCCGGCGATGTCGACGCGTTGCTCGCCTCGCTCGCCCGCGACATGCCGGCCTCGAAGGCGGCGGCGGAGGCGGCGAAAATGACCGGGCAGCCCAAGCAGGCGCTCTATCGCCGGCTGCTGGAGCTGAAGGACGACGCCGGTGGCTGACGCCGCCACCGCCAAGCGACGCAAATCCTATCGCCGCGGCCATCGCGGCGAATGGCTGGCGGCGATGGCGCTGATGGCGAAAGGTTTCCGCATCCTCGCCCGCCGCTACCGGACGAAACTCGGCGAGATCGACCTGATCGCCCGGCGCGGCGATCTCGTGCTCATCGTCGAGGTGAAGGCGCGGCCGACGCTGGTCGAGGCGATGGAGGCGATCGCGCGCGAGTCCGAGCGTCGCATCGAGGGCGCGGCCGACCTGTGGCTGTCGCGGCAGCGCGACTTCGGCCGGCTTTCCATCCGCTTCGACATGATGGCCGTGCTGCCGTGGCGCTGGCCGGTGCATGTGGAGAATATTTTCCAGGGACGGGGGTAGGAACTCCCCTCTCCGTGGCTCCACTTCGCTAAGGCAAGAACGGCCCTACGGCGCGATGCGGAACCCCGACTGGCCGTCGTCGCCGGCATGCGTCCACAAGACGTCGGTGACGCGCGCCGGCTCCGGTCCCAGCATGAAGGCCTCCAGCATGGCCGACACGGCCCGGTCGCTGCCGCAGACCAGCGCCTTGACCGAACCGTCGGCCTCGTTGCTCACCCATCCGTCGAGATCGAGCCCGCGCGCCTGCCGGACCGTCCAGTCGCGAAAGCCGACGCCCTGGACGTGGCCGGTCACGCGTACCATCACGCAGCGCCTGTCGGGGGTCATCGTCCGGTCCTCCTTGTGATCCGCATCGGCAGGCCGCCTTGCGGCTGGGTGGTCAGCTTCTGCACCGGCCAGGGCTTCGTCCCGGCCACCGTCTCGAAGCGGAAGCGCGACAAAAGCACCGCCAGCGCGATGATGGCCTCCTGCATGGCGAAGGAGGCGCCGATGCACACGCGCGGCCCGGCACCGAAGGGCAGGTACTGGAAGCGATCGATCTTTTCCCTGTTGCCGGGATGGAAGCGCGCGGGAATGAAGGCCTCGGGGTCCGCCCAGAGCTTGCGGTGGCGATGGACCACCCATGGCATCACCAGCACCGCCGCCTTCGGCGGGATATAGAGTTCCTGCCCCGATTTCGACCGGAAGGTTTCCGGCTCGATCGGCTCGCGGTTGATCGAGGGCGCCGGCGGATAGAGGCGCAGCGCCTCGTCAAAGGCGGCGCGGGTGAGCGGCATCAGGTCGAGCCATTTGGTCGGGTCCGGCTCGGCGGCCAGCACAGCGTCGATCTCGCGCTCGATCGGCTCGCGCTCCCACGGCGCCTCGGCAAGGCAATAAAGCGTCCAGCCGAGCGCGCGTGCCGTCGTCTCGTGGCCGGCGCCGATGAAGGTGATGATGTTGTCCTCGATCTCGTCACGCGTCAGGCCGCCGGGGCCTTCGGCCTTGAGCAGCAGGGTGAGGAAATCCTGCGGCGCGCCGGCGGGGTCGCGCTTCAGCTTCTCCTCGCGCAGGGCCATGGTGTCGCTGACGATACCGCGGAAATAGGCCATGACCTTGCGGCCGCGGATGCGGGTGAGGCGCGGCAGCCAGTCGGGCGCGCGCAGAAGGTCGAGCGGATCGACGCGGCCCATGGTTTCCAGAAGCCGGTCGATATCCTGCGCGAACGTGTCCTTGCTGCCGGCGATCTCGCCCGAGAACAGCGTCTCGGCGAGAATCTCGTAGGTCAGCATCGTCATGTCATGGGCGATGTCGGAGACGCCGCCCGCCTCGTAACGCTCGATGAAGGCCAGCGTGCGTTCCAGCATGGCCGGCGCGAAGCCGAAGATATTGCGCGGCGTGAAGACCGGCGCCATCGCCTTGCGCGAGCGCTTCCACACCTCGCCTTCCGCCGTCAGCAGGCCGTCGCGCAGGATGGGGCGCAGGATCTTCTGGCGCACCGTCGCCATCCTGTAGTTCTTCGCATTGTCGACCAGCACGTGGCGGATCAGTTCCGGGTCGTTGGCGATGACCAGCGGACCGCCGACGCCGGTCACGGAAATCCACGGTTCGTTGTAGGAAGGCTCGCCCCACAGTTCGAGCGGGTTGCGATAGACGATGCGGATCATCTCCAGCGTCGAGGGCGGCGAGGTGCGCGGCCGCGGCGCGGGCGGAACGAAAGGGGCCGGCTTGGTGTCCATGGCATGCTCCGTTTGCCCACTGTAATGGCGACGAAAGCAGGCGTCCATGTGACCGGGCGTCCATGTGACGAGGTGGCCGGCGGGAGCGACCGTCGCCCGCCGCAGAACGGACTGTTCATAGCCTGCGGGCGCTTTTATCCGACAATTCGCCTTGCCCGGCGCGGCTGCCTGTCATAGCTGACAGTCGCCTCTTTGTTTAACCGCATTTGTGCGACGCCGGACGATCCCGTCTGGCTGCAAAATGCTCTCATGGAAACCATCAGGAGAACCACCTTGAAGCATCGTCTCGCCGTCGTCGTCGGCTCCACCCGCCCGGGCCGCGTCGGACCGGTCTTCGCCGAATGGCTGGAAGCCTTCGCGCGCGAGCACGGGAAGTTCGAGCCGGTGATGGCCGACCTAGCCGCCTTCGACCTGCCGCTGCTCGACGAGCCGCACCACCCGCGCCTCGGCAAATACGAGAAGACGCACACCAAGTCGTGGGCGAGGATGGTGGAGGGCGCAGACGCCTTCGTCTTCGTCACGCCCGAATACAACTACTTCGCGCCGCCGGCGATCGTGAACGCGGTGGACTACCTGGCGCGCGAATGGAACTACAAGCCGGCCGGCTTCCTGAGCTATGGCGGGGTTTCGGGCGGCATGCGCGCCGTGCAGGCGCTGAAGCCGCTGCTCGCCACGGTCAAGGTCATGCCGATCCCCGAGGCGGTGGCGTTGCCGACCTATGCCGCGCATCTCGACAAACAGGGCAATTTCGCCCCGAGCGAGCAGGTGGCCGCCAGTGCGACGACGATGCTGGACGAGCTTTACCGCTGGAGCGAGGCGCTGAAGCCGATGCGGCAGGCCGCTTAGCCGGCCCTTTCGCCGCCGATTTCGTCCGCTGAACGAGACGCTGCGCCGAAGCCTGACCAACAGGCTTTGGAAAAGCCGGGAAACAGCCGTTAAACCTTTAAAAACAGGCCATAAAAGCCTATATCTGGTTTGTTCTATGGCGTCCGATTCGGTGATATTCCCCGGACGCCTTCTGCATCATCTTTACGAAAGCGGACGATGAGCGACGAGCTGGAAAATAGCAACGGCGAGGCGGCCGGGTACGGCGCCGATTCCATCAAGGTTCTCAAGGGCCTGGATGCGGTGCGCAAGCGGCCGGGCATGTATATCGGCGACACCGACGACGGCTCGGGCCTGCACCATATGGTCTACGAGGTGGTGGATAACGCCATCGACGAGGCGCTGGCCGGCCATGCCGACCTGGTGACGGTGACGCTCAATCCGGACGGTTCCTGCACGGTGATCGACAACGGGCGCGGCATCCCGGTTGGCATGCATCCTTCCGAGGGCGTGTCGGCGGCGGAAGTCATCATGACGCAGCTCCATGCCGGCGGAAAGTTCGACCAGAACTCCTACAAGGTGTCCGGCGGCCTGCACGGCGTCGGCGTCTCGGTCGTCAACGCGCTGTCGGTGTGGCTGAAGCTGACGATCCGCCGCGACGGCAAGGTCCACGAAATACGCTTTTCCCACGGCGACGCCGATGCGCCGCTGGCCGTGACCGGCAGCTACCAGCCCAATCACCAGCCCGGAACCAACGAAGGCCGCAGCGGCACGGAAGTGACCTTCCTGCCCTCGCCCGATACCTTCAAGGGCGTTACCGAATTCGACTACGCGACACTGGAGCACCGGCTGCGCGAACTCGCCTTCCTGAATTCCGGCGTGCGCATCCTTCTGACCGACAAGCGCCGCGCCGACATCAAGACGCAGGAACTGCACTACGAAGGCGGGCTGGAGGAGTTCGTCAAGTTCCTCGACCGAGCCAAGAAGCCGCTGATCGACAAGCCGATCGCCATCAGGAACGAGCGCGACGGCATCGCCGTCGAGGTCGCCATGTGGTGGAACGACAGCTACCACGAGAACGTGCTCGCCTTCACCAACAACATCCCGCAGCGCGACGGCGGCACGCATCTGGCCGGGTTCCGCGGCGCCCTGACCAGGCAGGTGACCGGCTATGCCGATTCCGCCGGCATCTCCAAGAAGGAGAAGGTGCAGCTGACCGGCGACGACTGCCGCGAAGGCCTGACGGCCGTTCTCTCGGTCAAGGTGCCGGACCCCAAATTCTCCTCGCAGACCAAGGACAAGCTGGTGTCGTCGGAAGTGCGGCCGGTGGTCGAAAGCCTCGTCAACGAGGCGCTCGGCACCTGGCTGGAGGAACATCCGGCCGAAGCGAAAACGCTGGTCGGCAAGGTGGTGGAAGCGGCCGCCGCGCGCGAGGCGGCGCGCAAGGCGCGTGAGCTGACGCGGCGCAAGGGCGTGCTCGACATCACCTCGCTGCCCGGCAAGCTGGCCGACTGCCAGGAGCGCGACCCGGCGAAATCCGAGATCTTCATCGTCGAGGGCGATTCCGCCGGCGGCTCGGCCAAGGGCGGGCGCTCGCGCCAGAACCAGGCGATCCTGCCGCTGCGCGGCAAGATCCTCAACGTCGAGCGCGCCCGCTTCGACCGCATGCTGTCGTCGGACATGATCGGCACGCTGATCACCGCGCTCGGCACCTCGATCGGCAAGGACGAGTTCAACATCGAGAAGCTGCGCTACCACAAGATCATCATCATGACGGACGCCGACGTGGACGGCGCGCACATCCGCACGCTGCTGCTCACCTTCTTCTTCCGGCAGATGCCGGAGGTGATCGAGGGCGGCTATCTCTACATCGCCCAGCCGCCGCTCTACAAAGTCAGCCGCGGCAAGAGCTCGCAATACCTGAAGGACGAGAGCGCCTTCGAGGAATACCTGATCGATTCCGGCCTCGACGAGGCGTCGCTGACGCTGGGCTCGGGCGAGGTGCGCGTCGGCAACGACCTGCGCGCGGCGGTCGAGGATGCGCTGGCCGTGCGCCAGCTCATCAACGGGCTGCACACGCGCTATTCGCGCGCCGTGGTGGAACAGGCGGCCATCGCCGGCGGCCTGAGCCCGGACGTGTTCAGCGATCTAGGCCGCGCCAACGCGATGGCTGGGAAGATCGCCGAGCGACTCGACCTGATCGCCGAGGACACCGAGCGCGGCTGGACAGGCGCGACCTCCACCTCCAACGAGGGAACGGGCGGCTACGTCTTCGAGCGCACGGTGCGCGGCGTGCGCGAATTCGTGGCGCTCGACATGGGGCTGATCAACTCCGCCGACGCGCGCGCGCTGGACCGCTACGCGGCCCGCCTCGGCGAAGTCTACGGCACGCCGCCGGTGCTCAGGCGCAAGGAGAATTCGGAGGTCATCGTCGGGCCGCTGGCGCTGCTTTCCGCCGTCTTCTCCACCGGCAAGAAGGGGCTGACCATGCAGCGCTACAAGGGGCTGGGCGAAATGAACGCCGAGCAGCTTTGGGAAACCACGCTCGACCCGAACGTGCGCTCGCTCTTACAGGTCAAGGTCTCCGACGCCACCGACGCCGATTCGCTGTTCACCCGGCTGATGGGCGACGAAGTGGAGCCGCGCCGCGAGTTCATCCAGGAAAACGCGCTGTCGGTCGCCAACCTGGATATCTGAGGGGATGTTTTTCCGCGTGCCGTCCGGCCAGACCGCCGGGTTCCGCCTGCCGGCGGGCGGGACCGGGTGGAACCGAAGCCTCGCGCGGGCATTGTCCGACAGGAACAATGCTCAAACGGAGGCTTTTATGGGTCGTGGTATCCTTCTGTGGCTGCTCGGCATTCCCATTCCGATCATCATCCTGATCCTGCTGTTCTGGCGCTGACCGGACAGTAAAAAGCCCGGCAGAGCCGGGCTTTTCCATTCCGAACGGCGAGAGGGACCGCTCAGTGGTCCATCGCCTTGACGATCTCCTCGGTCATCTTCTTGGCGTCGCCGAGCAGCATCATGGTGCCGTCCTTGTAGAACAGCGTGTTGTCGATGCCGGCGTAGCCGGAGCCGAGCGAGCGCTTGACGAACAGGCAGGTGCGCGCCTTGTCGACTTCGAGGATCGGCATGCCGTAGATCGGCGAGGACTTGTCGTCGCGCGCCGAGGGGTTGGTGACGTCGTTGGCGCCGATGACGTAGGCGACGTCGGCCTGCGCGAATTCGGAGTTGATGTCCTCCAGTTCGAACACCTCGTCGTAAGGCACGTTGGCCTCCGCCAGCAGCACGTTCATGTGGCCGGGCATGCGGCCGGCGACCGGATGGATGGCGTATTTCACCTCGACGCCGTTGGCCTTCAGCTTGTCGGCCATCTCGCGAAGGGCGTGCTGCGCCTGGGCGACGGCCATGCCGTAGCCGGGCACGATGATGACCTTCTGCGCGTTCATCATCAGGTAGGCGGCGTCGTCGGCCGAGCCCTGCTTGACGGTGCGCTCGATGCCGTCGTCGGCGCCGGCACTCGCCGTCTCGCCGCCGAAGCCGCCGAGGATGACGGAGATGAAGGAGCGGTTCATGCCCTTGCACATGATGTAGGACAGGATCGCGCCCGAGGAGCCGACCAGCGCACCGGTGATGATGAGGGCGAGGTTGCCCAGCGTGAAGCCGAGTGCGGCAGCCGCCCAGCCGGAATAGGAGTTCAGCATCGAGATGACGACGGGCATGTCGGCGCCGCCGATCGGCACGATGAGCAGCACGCCGAGCACCAGCGAGGCGGCGACGATCAGCCAGAAGATGAACTTCGATTCGGTGCCGACCAGAAGCACGATGAGCACGACGAGCGCGGCACCCAGCGCGAGGTTGATGAGGTGGCGCGCCGGCAGCATGATCGGCTTGCCCGACATGCGCCCGTCCAGCTTCAGGAAGGCGATGACCGAGCCGGTGAAGGTGATGGCGCCGATGGCGACGCCGAGCGACATTTCCACCAGCGCCTGCGCGTGGATGGCGCCCGCTTCGCCGATGCCGAAGCTTTCCGGCGCATAGATGGCGCCGGCCGCCACCATGACGGCGGCGAGGCCGACGAGGCTGTGGAAGGCGGCGATCAGCTGCGGCATGGCCGTCATGGCGATGCGGCGGGCGATGAAGGCGCCGACGCCGCCGCCGATGGCGAGCCCCAGCACGATCAGGCCGAACCCACCGGCCGAAGGCAGCGCCAAAGCCAGCGTGGTGAGGATGGCGATCGCCATGCCGATCATGCCGTACAGGTTGCCCTGGCGGCTGGTCGTGGGATGCGACAGGCCGCGCAGCGCCAGGATGAACAGGATGCCGGAGACGAGATAGAGGAAGGAAGCGAGATTGACGTTCACGTCACTTTTCCTTCTTCTTGTACATTGCGAGCATGCGCTGGGTGACCAGGAAGCCGCCGAAGATGTTGACCGAGACGAGGCACAGCGCGACGAAGCCGAAGCCGGTCGCAGCCCCCGCCGCCGAGGCGCCGACGGCGAGCAGCGCGCCCACCACGATGACCGAAGAGATGGCGTTGGTGACGGCCATCAGCGGCGTGTGCAGGGCCGGCGTCACCGACCACACCACGTAGTAGCCGACAAAGATCGCCAGCACGAAGATGGCGAAGCGGAAGACGAAGGGATCGATGGCGCCGCCCGACAGCGTGTGCGCGGCGGCACCGGCTGCGTCCGCAGCACCTCCCGGCGCATTGGCGAGGTCCTGCACGGCGAGCCGCACCGCGGCGCCTGCCTGGTCGAGCTGGTCGAGGGCTTTCTGCAGTTCGTCCATCACGCGGTCCCCTTACCGGTTGAAGACTTTTTCGCCGCCGCCGGCTTTTTCGCCGCGGCTTTCTTCGGCTTGGCGGAGGCGTCGGCCACCATGGTCCTGGCCGGAACGGCCGCCGGCTCCTGATAGGATTCGGCCGCCTTGGCGAAGTTCGGATGCACGACCCGGCCAGCGTCGGTCAGCATGGTCGCCTTGACCAGTTCGTCGTCGCGGTTGATGGCGAGGCTTTTCGAGGCCTTGTCGATCATCGTCTCCAGGAAGGCGAACAGGTTCTTGGCGTAGAGCAGCGAGGCAGACGCGGCGATGCGGCCCGGAACGTTCAGATGGCCGACGATCTTGACGCCGTTGGCGGTGGTGACGACCTTGCCGGCGACCGCGCCTTCCACGTTGCCGCCGCGCTCGACGGCGAGGTCGACGATCACCGAGCCCGGCTTCATCGAGGCGACCATGGCGGCCGACACCAGCTTCGGCGCCGGACGGCCGGGGATCAGCGCCGTGGTGATGACGATATCCTGCTTGGCGATGTGGTCGGCCGTCAGCGCAGCCTGCTTGGCCTGGTATTCCTTGGACATTTCCTTGGCGTAGCCGCCCGCCGTCTCGGCCGCCTTGAACTCCTCGTCCTCGACTGCGAGGAACTTGGCGCCGAGCGACTGAACCTGCTCCTTCACCGCCGGACGCACGTCGGTCGCGGTGACGACAGCGCCGAGGCGGCGCGCCGTAGCAATCGCTTGAAGCCCGGCAACGCCGACGCCCATGATGAAGGTTTTCGCCGCAGGAACCGTGCCCGCCGCCGTCATCATCATCGGCAGCGCGCGGTCGTATTCGGCGGCGGCGTCGATCACCGCCTGATAGCCGGCGAGGTTGGCCTGCGAAGACAGCACGTCCATCACCTGCGCGCGGGTGATACGGGGCATGAACTCCATGGCAAACGCCGTGATGCCGGCCTTGGCCATGGCGGCGACAGCGGCGTCGTTGCCGTAGAGGTCCATGGTGGCCAGCACCGCGGCACCCTTCTTATAGCCCTTCAGCTCTGCGTCGGTCGGGCGGCGCACCTTGAGCACCACGTCGGCCTTGCCGGCGTCGGCAGCCTTGCCGATCGAAGCGCCCGCCTTGGCGAACTCCTCGTCGGGAATGCGCGAAGCAGTGCCGGCGCCGGCCTCGACGATCACGTCGAAGCCGAGGGCGGCCAGTCGTTTCACCGTATCCGGCGAAGCCGCGACGCGGCCTTCCGTTGGGTCAACCTCACGAGGAATGAAAACCGTCTGTCCCACCGCGCAATCCTTTCGGCTGGAACTTCAATTTCGGCACGGTGCCGCCCGCCAAGGCGACGGCATCCGGAAGACAGGACCGGCGAAGGCCTAGCGCAGGAGGTAGCCGCCGACCGCGCAGATGATGACGAACAGGATCAGCGACGAGAAGAAACCGGCGGCGGTGAAGAAGCCGAACGCCATGGCGATCAAAATGGCCGCGCAGGAGAGCGCGCCGTATTTGGCCAGCGCCAGGAAACCATGATAGGTGCGGTCGTGCTCGGCATAGTCCATATCGGCGCCAAGTTCGACCGGGCCGGCCGGCGTATGATCTGCCATGGAAATACCCCTCCTAAAACAGCTTTCTGCGCTGATAGCGAAAAGCCAAGCCGAGGGCAATGGTACTGTTGACGCAGTGCCGTGCAAGTCAATCAAGGAAAACTTGAAAGCACGGACGAGGAAGATCGCAAGCGCCCGCGCCGCGGCGGCCGATCGCTATCCGGCCAGATGCGGGAACAGGCCGAGCAGGCCTGCGACGATGAGGTAGATGGCCACGATGTAGTTCAACAGACGCGGCATGACGAGAATGAGCACGCCCGCCACCAGCGAGATCAGCGGCGTCAGGGCAATCGTCGATATGGTCATGGCAGAATCCTTCCAGTGCCGCGGGCACGGCGATGCGCCCGCCGCACCCTAAACGGCGCCGCGGGCGAAAAGCTCCATGCGTAACGATGCGGTCAGGCCGCTTCGCGCAGATATTTGGCTGTCGGCACGATCGTCTGAGGCGTCAGCGGATTGATCGCCGGGTTGGAGAACATCAGCCGCTGTTCCGTCGGCGTCGACTTGAAGAAGGGGAACCTTTCCAGCGTCAGTCGCAGGTTCTCGCCGCACGGGATCTCGAACAGGGCGCCCTGGACGAGCACGCCGGGGAACGCCTTGCCTTCGGCGATCTGCCTGGCGTTGAAGATGCGCGCGTAATAAGCCGCGTGCTCGATCTTGACCGGTATCAGCACCGACGTCTGGCCGAAGTAGCAGGACGCGACCATGCCCAGCCTGAGCGTCAGGAACGGCAACATGCCGGGAGCCGGCGCGCTGTCGGGGTCGGTGGCGAAGCGGGTCCCCTCAATGAAGGTCTCGCCGCGCTCGACCCTGTGCTTCAAGATTTCCGGATAGCCGTCCATGGACGGCGAATAGGGATGTTCGCGGGAGATGTAGTGAAGGCGCAGCGTGCTGACCAACCGCTCATAACAATAGACGCCGAAACGGTAAGAATTGGGAAGATTGTCCCAGCGGTCCTCAAACAAGCCGCTGTCGTTGGGAGTGGCTATCCCGGCCCGCAGATAGGACTGGTAGCGAAGACGATAGATTTCCTCCAGATCTTCGCCGCCGGTAACGAGCCTGTATTCGACATGCTCCAGAAGCTGCATGATCGAGCGGTTCAATGCCGAACCCGCATGCGCGCCGGCCTCCGGCGCAACGCCTTTACCGATACCGTCCATTTACTTGCCCTCGTAGTCCGCCCGCAAATGAGGCTACCCGAGTTGCAACGCGACACAAGCTGAAACTGCGATGGAGTTCATTTACCGCTTATTAACCTTAATGGCGGAGCCGCATGCGGGCGGCGGCGCGCGAGACCGCGGGAAAAGGTTTCAGGATCGGGCGGTGGCGGCGCCGAGCGCCTTGATCTGGCTCTGGAACGGCCACGTCATGCTCGACATCGTCTCGATGCCGGAAGCGCTGAGCGCTGCGCCGAACAGGAAGCCCTGGACGAGGTCCGGCTC
Source organism: Ollibium composti (assembly GCF_004801285.1). GTDB lineage: Bacteria > Pseudomonadota > Alphaproteobacteria > Rhizobiales > Rhizobiaceae > Mesorhizobium > Mesorhizobium composti. The sequence goes on along the minus strand of NZ_SSNY01000002.1, from coordinate 408,866 downwards.
GACCTGGCGGGCAAGGATCTTGAGCTGCTCGAACGTCTCGACGCCCTCGACCGTGACCGACAGGCCGAGCGGGCGCGACAGATTGACGATACCCTTCAACAGTTCCAGCGAGCGGGCGTTCCTGGTCACGTCGATGAGGAAGGAACGATCGATCTTGATCTTGTCGAGCGGCAGCTTGTGCAAGTAGCTGAGGCTCGAATAGCCGGTGCCGAAATCGTCGAGGGCGATGCGCACGCCGAGCGCGCGGATTTCCTCCAGCAGTTCGCGCGTCGCCGACTTGTCGTCGAGCAGCGCCGTCTCGGTCACTTCGATCTCCAGGCGGCGCGGCTCCAGGCCGGACGCGGCCAGGACGTCGCGCACCTTCTGCACGACGGAACGGCTGCGGAAATCATTGGCCGACAGGTTGACCGAAACGCTGGTGTGGCTCGGCCATTTCGCGCATTCGGTGCAGGCCGCTTCCAGCACGAAGGTGCTGATGTCGGCGATGATGCCCATCTCCTCGGCCAGCGGGATGAAGACGGCCGGCGAGACCGGGCCGAGATCGGGATGATCCCAGCGGCAGAGCGCCTCGCAGCTGGCGATGCGCATGGTGTCGAGCGCCACGATCGGCTGGTAGACGACACGCAGCGCCTTGGCGTCGACGGCGGCGCGCAGGTCGGCCTTCATCAGCTGCTTGTTGCGGAAGGCGGCGTCCATGGCGGCCTCGAACAGCCGCCAGCCGTTCTTGCCCAGTTCCTTGGCCTTGTAGAGGGCGAGATCGGCCTTGACGATCATCTCGTCCACGTCGGTGCCGGCGACGCGCGAAATGACGGCGCCGCCGCTGGCCTGGATGCGCAACGCATGGCCAGCGACGTCGACCTCGCCCTGCAGGCCGGCGAAGACCCGGTCGAGCAGCGCGGCCAGATGGCTTTCGTCCTCGACGCGGTCGAAGAACAGGATGAACTCGTCGCCGCCGAAACGGCTGATGCGGATGCCTTCGGCCGCGAAGGCGGCGAGGCGTTCGGCCACCGCGTAGATCAGCCCGTCGCCCACCGGATGGCCGAGCGTGTCGTTGACGCTCTTGAAATCGTCGAGATCGATGATGGCGACGCCGCACAGCCGCTCGCGGTCGCCGGCCGCCATCGCCTCGCCCACCAGTTCGTGGAAATAGGCGCGGTTGGCGAGCCCCGTCAGGCTGTCGTAGCGCGCCATGGTGCGGATCTTCTCCTCCGCCTCGACGCGCGCCGTGACGTCCTCGAAGGTGATGACGCCAAGCTCCTGGTCGCCTTCGCGGGCGGAGAACTCGTAGTGCTGGCCGTTGGAGAAGGGCACCAGCACCTTGCGGTCACGCCCCTCGCGCAAGGCGCGGGTAAGCTGCGCCTCGATGTAGCGGCAATCCTTCGGCGCCAGCATGCCGCCGGCGACGCCGCGCAGCAGCAGCGAATGGATGGAGCGGCCGAGCAGCGCGTCGGGCGTTTCCAGCGACACCAGATGCGCGGCCTCGGCATTGGCCACCACGACCTTGCCTTCCGGTCCCAGCATGATGAGGCCATGCGACATGGTGTTGAGCGCCCGGTCGAACCGCAGCGCCAGCTTCCTCGCCTCCTTGTGGCCGATGACGGCCGAGAACAGCACGTCGCGGACGTGATCGGCGCTGCCGATGATGATGAACGTCATCGGGAAGATCATCAGGCCGAGCGCGACCGACGGCAGGTCCAGGCGCAGCAGCAATGCAAGGGACGCGGGCCCGATGACCGCCATGGACAGAAAAACGACCATGCGCGTGGAGCCATAGTTGCGGCCGACGACCGTGACCAGGCTCCCGAGCGTCAGCGACATCGCCGCCAGTTCGGCGTAAGGGTCGGGATAGATGTAGATCGAAACGAAGCATAGCGCGCCCAGGCCCAGGCCCTGCAGGCTGCCCCTGAAGATATAGTGGCGCTCCCACCGCCGCGCCTCTTCCACATCGGCGATGGTTCCCCCCGCCTTGTGAAAGCTGCGAATGCCCAAGTACCGGAAAATATTGACGAACAGCAGCAGGAACGAAAAGGCGATGAACACCGGATTGTCCGTGCGCATGTACATCATGAATCCGAGGATCCAGTAGCACACAGCGCCGATGAGAATCATGTGGGCGTTGTCGAACAACGACCTCACAAACTGGATATAGACATCCGCCGGGATGTTCTCGGTCTTCGTTTTGCCCATTCATGGCGGCCCAATGGTAGAGCCCGTCATCCCATATCGGCCTTAAGAAAGGCTTAGATATAGAGGATTTGCCTTCCGTGAGCGGCCACGGAACCAGCAAAAACGGCGGAAAGCCGAACTTCGGTAAACAGTTGGTATCGCTATTCGGCCGCCTTGAGCGCCGGTTCGGCGACCGCGCGGTCGAGGCGGGCCAGCAGCCGCGCGCGCTCGCCGGCTGCCTTTTCGGCGGACGCCTGCCGCACATGGCCGTAGCCGCGCACCAGAGCCGGCACCGCGGCCAGCGCCGCCGCGGCCTCGACGCGGCCCGGCTCCAGCGAACGCCCGATCAGATCGAGGTCCTGTTCGTACTCAGCCAGCAGCGCCCGTTCGGCCCGGCGTTCGGCACTATGGCCGAAGACATCGAAGGCCGTGCCGCGCAGGCCCTTCATCGCCGCCAGCAGCCGGAACCCCTTCATCATCCACGGTCCGAACGCCGATTTGCGCGGCCGGCCTTCGGCGTCGCGGCGGCCGAGGATCGGTGGGGCGAGATGGAATTCCAGCCTGTCGTAGCTCTGGAACTGGCTGGCCAGCTGGCGCTTGAAGCTGCCGTCCGTATAGAGGCGGGCGACCTCGTACTCGTCCTTGACCGCCATCAGCTTGAACAGACTTTTCGCGGCCGCTTCGGTCACCGCCGTCGAACCGGGCACCGCCTTCGCCTCGGCGGCGCGAAGGGCGGCGATGCGGTCGGCGTAGCGACGGGCGTAGGCGGCGTTCTGGTAGCCGGTCAGGAATTCGACGCGGCGGGCAATCACCTCGTCCAGCGTTTTGGCGAACGTCAGGGGTGCCGCGCTCGCGCGCTCGACCATGGCGCGCACATAGTCCGGCTGGTGCGCGGCGCGCCGGCCCCAGCGGAAGGCGGCGACGTTCATGGCCACAGCCTGGCCGTTCAGATCGATCGCCTTCTCCACCGCCTTGGCCGACAGCGGCAGGCCGCCGTGCTGGAAGGCGAAGCCGAGCAGGAACATGTTTGCGCCGAGCGAATTGCCAAAGAGTGCCGTCGCGGCGCGCGTGGCGTCGAAGAAATGCGCGCGGCTGTCGCCGGCTGCCGCGCGGATCGTCCGCTTCAGCCGTTCCGTCGGCAGCGAGAAATCGGCCGAGCGGGCGAATTCGCCCGGCATCACCTCGGCGGTGTTGACGAGGAACAGCGTGTGGTTCTCGCGCACCGCCGCCAGCACCTTCCTGGCGCCGGAGACGACGAGGTCGCAGCCGAGCACGAGGTCCGCCTTGCCGGCCGAGACGCGGATGGCGTGGATGTCGGCAGGCGTCTCGGCGATACGGACATGGCTGAAGACCGAGCCGCCCTTCTGGGCGAGACCGGCCATATCGATCATGCCGCAGCCCTTGCCCTCCAGATGCGCGGCCATGCCGAGAATGGCGCCGATGGTGACGACACCGGTGCCGCCGACGCCGTCGATGACGCCCGCCCAGCCGTCGCGGCCGAGCGCGAAGGGAACCGGTTCGGGCACGCCGTCGAGCGGATCGGCGCTGCCGGCGATGCCTTCCGCCTTCCTGATCCTGGCGCCATGCACGGTGACGAAGGAGGGGCAGAAGCCGTCCTGGCAGGAGAAATCCTTGTTGCAGGACGACTGGTCGATGCGCCGCTTGCGGCCGAACTCGGTTTCCACCGGCTGGATCGACACGCAGTTCGACTTCACGCCGCAGTCGCCGCAGCCTTCGCACACCAGTTCGTTGATGAGAACGCGGCGATCCGGATCGGGGAAGGTGCCGCGCTTGCGCCGCCGCCGCTTCTCGGCCGCGCAGGTCTGGTCGTAGAGCAGCACGGAGACGCCCGGAACCTCGCGCAGCTCGCGTTGGATACGGTCGAGATCCTCGCGGTGGTCGATGCTGACGCCCGCCGGAAAGGTGAGCCGGCCGGCATATTTGCCGGGCTCGTCGGTAACGACGGCGATGCGCTCGACGCCCTCGGCCCGAATCTGGCGGGCGATCATGTCCACCGTCAGGCCGCCCTCGTGCGGCTGGCCGCCGGTCATGGCCACCGCGTCGTTGTAAAGGATCTTGTAGGTGATGTTGGTGCCGCTGGCCAAGGCGAAGCGGATCGCCAGCGAGCCGGAGTGGTTGTAGGTGCCGTCGCCGAGATTCTGGAAGATGTGATCGCGTTTGGAGAACGGCGCCTGGCCGACCCACTGCGCGCCCTCGCCGCCCATGGCGGTGAAGCCGACGGTGGAGCGATCCATCCACAAGGCCATGAAATGGCAGCCGATGCCGGCGGCGGCGATTGAGCCTTCCGGCACATTGGTGGATGTGTTGTGCGGGCAGCCCGAGCAGAAATAGGGCGTGCGGGAACCGACGTCTTTCGTGTCGGCGAGCATCGCCTGGAACTGCTTCAGCCTCGCCACGCGCCCTGCGACCTCCTCGGAAGGGCCGATGGTGCGCAGGATGCGCTCGCCGAGCGCAATGGCGATGTCGTTGGGGTCGAGCGCTCCGGTCGCCGAAAACAGCCGGTCGCCGCGCTCGTCCGTCTTGCCGACGATCAGCGGCTGCATGGCGCTACCGTAGAGGTGCTCGCGCAACTGCACCTCGATCAGCGAGCGCTTCTCTTCGACGACGACGATGGCGTCGAGGCCGCGGGCGAAATCGGCGATGTGCTGGAAGTCTAGCGGCCAGGGACAGCCGACCTTGAACAGGCGCACGCCGATGCGGTTGGCGGCCGCTTCGTCGATGCCGATGTCGTCGAGCGCCTGACGAACGTCGAGATAGCTCTTGCCGACGGTGACGATGCCGAGCTTCGCGCCCTGCCCGCCGGAATAGACGATTCGGTTCAGCCCGTTGGCATGGATGAAGGCGCTGGCTGCGGCGCGCTTGGCTTCATGCAGGCGGGTCTCCTGGCCGAGCATGTCGAGCTCGTTGCGGATGTTGAGGCCGCCCGGCGGCATGTCGAACTCAGGCCGGACGATGGAAAGCCGCTCCAGCGAGGCGTCGACGCTGGCCGTGGATTCGATGTTGTCCTTGACGCATTTGATGGCGGCCCAGGTGCCGGCGAAACGCGACAAGGCGAAGCCGTAAAGGCCGTAGTCGATGAGCTCCTGCACCCCGGCCGGGTTGAGGATCGGGATCATCGCATCGACGAAAGCGAATTCGGTGGCGTGCGCGTTGGTCGAGGATTCGGCCATATGGTCGTCGCCCATCAGGGCAAGCACGCCGCCATTTCTCGACGAGCCGGCGAGATTGGCATGACGGAAGACGTCGCCGGAGCGGTCGACGCCCGGACCCTTGCCGTACCAGACGGAGAAGACGCCGTCGTATTTGCCCTCGCCCAGCAGTTCGGCCTGCTGCGAGCCCCAGCAGGCGGTGGCGGCGAGTTCCTCGTTGAGGCCGGGCTGGAAGACGATGTCGGCGCCGACGAGCTGCTGGCGCGCGTGCCAGAGCTGCTGGTCCAGCCCGCCGAGCGGCGAGCCGCGATATCCGGACACGAAGCCCGCCGTATTCAGGCCCGCGCGCCGGTCGCGCTCGCGCTGCATCAGAAGCATGCGAACCACGGCCTGCGCACCGGTGAGAAAGACGCGCTCCTTGGCAAGATCGAACTTGTCGTCGAGCGCGACGTCGTGCAGCGTCATCAACTGGTCCTCTGCGGAAGCGGCATCCGAAGCAGCCGCCTGCGTCGAGATCGACGGGCAGTCTTTCTTCCCTTGGCAGAGAGGTCAAATGAAATCGGCCGCGCCGGGATCAATCCACATCCGGTTTCCTCCGCCCGCCCCAGCCACGAACGGCGAGATTTTCAGCCGGCCTTGGGGCAGACCGGCTTGCGGGCGTCCGGCAGCCTGCCGTCTGGATGGCCGGCGAGTGCGGGATTGAGTTCGTAGCGCGAGCCGGTGACCAGCGGCGCATCCGGCAGGTCGCTCTGGTCCTGGGAGGAGACCAGCGTCGTGTCGAGCTTCTGCAGCACCGTGCCGTCCTTGTCCTTGATGCGGATCGTGACGGCATAGGGCTTATCCTTGACCACACAGCTCAGCGGCGGGCTGGTCAGCGTGATGTGGCGCATCTTCGGCCAGATCTTCTGGGTGACGAGAAGTGGCGGGCCGCCGGCCGGATTCTCGAAATCGACCTCGGCCACCTGCCCCTCACCCATCGGCCTCAGCGGATTCAAGGTAACGACATAGGTGGCGATGCCCAGCCGATAGTTGAACTCGAACAGGCGGCCGGAAATCTCGAACGGCCTGTCGGCGCCGGATTCGCGGCAGGCGCCCAGCGCCAGCGCCGCCGCAAGGACGGCGGCCGCCATCACACCCCGGATGAGATAGCTACGCATCTTCGTCCTCCAGTGCCGCCTTGCGGCGGCGATAATGGCGACTGGCCTTCTGCCGGTTGCCGCAGACGGCCATGTCGCACCATAGGCGGCTGGCATTGCGGCTGCGGTCGAGGAACAGCCAGTTGCAGTTGCGGCAGAGCTTGAGCCGCGCCAGCGAGCCGCCGGAAAGCAGCGACAGCGCCGACACCGCCAGCGCCGCTTCCAGCGCGATGGGCGTATCGGCGTGGCCGAACGGCCTGCCCGGCGCTCCGAACACCGTGTCGGCGCCGGCCAGCCCATCGGCGCAGGCGCGCAGGAACGGCTCCATGTCGGCCGCCGCCACCGCCCCGCCGGCCTTGACGGCATTGCGATAGAGCCGGTCGGTCGCCTCGCGGATCGCCAGCACCACGGGCGCGATCCGATGCGGGTCAGCCACGGCAAGCCGACGGCCACCGAGCTCGTCGGCACGGAAGGTGCCGGCCGCCTCGGCGAAGCGGGCGATCTCGGCGGGATCGTCGAAGCGGTCGAAGCTGCGCTCCGGATCGCCGCGCAGCACGACCGTGTTGGCCGCGTCGAGTGCCAGTGCGCCGCCTTGGAAGCGATGCGGGGTCCAGGATACCGTCATGTCGCTAATTCTAACCATCAAACGTCATTTGACAAGTTATATCACAAGGGGCACCCTGTTGCCGTTCGGATGATCGGGAGGACCGGACGGGTCATGCTCTATTTCATCCAGCAGGTGCTGAACGGGCTGCATTCGGGCGCGCTCTATGCGCTGCTCGCCTTCGGTTACGCACTGACCAACGGCATCCTGCACCGCACCAACCTCGCCTATGGCGGTGTCTTCGCCTTCTGCGGGCAGACGATGATCCTGGCCGCCGTCTACGGCTGGCAGGTGCTGTGGCTGACGCTGCCGGCGACCGTCGCCTTCGGCGTCGCCATGGCCTTCGCCTATGCCGTGCTGCTTGGCCATGTGCTGTCGCGCGGCGTGTTCGAGCCGCTGGCCGACCGCTCGCCCAACACGATAGCGGCAGCGACGCTGGGCGTTCTTCTGGTGCTGAGCGAGCTTTCCCGCATCGCCGCCGACACCAAGGATTTCTGGTTGCCGCCGATGCTTGCCTGGCCCGTCACTTTCGCGGAAGGACCCGGCTTCCGGGCGACGCTGACGGTGGTCCAGCTCATCGACATCGCGCTGATCGCGGCCGCCATCGCGGCCGGCGGGTGGATGCTGGCGCGCTCCCGCTTCGGGCGCCGCTGGCGGGCCGTCTCAGACGATCCGCTGGCTGCCGCACTGTGCGGCGTCGACCAGCGCGCCGTCTTCCGCAGCGCGGTGCTGGGCGGCGGCCTGGCGGCGGCGCTCGCCGGCATGCTGGCCGCCTTCTATTATGGCAACATCTCCTTCGGCACCGGCCTCGTCTACGGCCTCAAGGTGCTGTTCGTCACCGCCGTCGGCGGCTATCTATCGCCATCGCGCGCGGCACTGGGCGGCGTCGCCTTCGGCATGGCCGAATCACTGTGGGCCGGCTATTTCCCGATCGAGTGGCGCGACGCCTGGATGTACCTGTTCCTCGTCGCCATGCTGGTGCTGATCGGCGCCGGCCGCGACAGCCGCCAGGCCGCCTGAACCGCCCGTTTCCAGCGCATCGCGCGGCGGCAGCCGCCTATACCTCTCCCTGGCTTGCCCACAGGATGACGCCTATCGCTCCCGCCCGTGTTGACCGATGCGGCCACACGCGGCATAGGCTTGGGCCACGAAGGCGCATCGCGCGCAGAAAGCGACAGCGCCCGCCAGGGAGGAACATCTATGGACCTGCTTTATGCCGCAGCCCGCGTCATGATCGAGACGCCGGGCGGACGCGCGCTGCTTGCCATCTTCGCGATCGTGCTCGCGGCCATCGTGCTGACGCTCCTGTTCGACCACCGCATGCGCGTGCTGATCGGCATCTCGTCGGTCATCGACGCGGTCAACGAGTTCATCGGCAAATGGATTTCCTGGCTGATCCTGGCCTCGATCCTGGTCAGCGCCGGCAACGCCACCATCCGCAAGATCTTCGACACCTCCTCCAACGCCTGGCTGGAGCTGCAATGGTACCTGTTCGGCGCCGCTTTCCTGGCTGCGGCCGCCTATACGCTCAAGCAGAACGAGCACATCCGCATCGACATCGTCTACGGCCTGTTCTCGCGGCGCATCCAGCACTGGATAGACCTCGTCGGCCACATCCTGTTCCTGATGCCGTTCGCGCTTTTGATGGTGTTCTATCTCGTCCCCTATGTGTCGGTTTCCTATCGCAGCGGCGAAATGTCGACCAACGCCGGCGGCCTCATCATCTGGCCGGCCAAGGCGATGCTTCTCACCGGCTTCTTCCTGCTGGCCTGGCAGGGCGTGTCGGAGATCATCAAGAAGATCGCCATCATGAACGGCAACATGGACGATCCGAACCCGTACGTCACACAGCATGAGCAGGCCCAGCTCGAGGGCGAAGCGCTGGTCGAGGAGCTCAAGCCGTGATCGAGTTCATCGCGCAGAACATGGCGCCGATCATGTTCGCCTCGCTGATCATCTTCCTGTTGATCGGCTACCCCGTCGCCTTCTCGCTTGCCGCCAACGGCCTGTTGTTCTTCGTCATCGGTGTCGAGCTGGCGCCCCTTTCGGCCGGCTCCATCAACCTGTCATGGCCGCTGCTCTACGCATTGCCCGACCGATTCTACGGCGGCGTGATGGCCAACGACACGCTGCTCGCCATCCCCTTCTTCACCTTCATGGGCATCGTGCTGGAACGCTCCGGCATGGCCGAGGACCTGCTCGATACGATCGGCCAGCTGTTCGGCCCGGTGCGCGGTGGGCTCGCCTATGCCGTCATCCTGGTCGGCGCGCTGCTCGCCGCCACCACCGGCGTCGTCGCCGCCTCGGTCATCGCCATGGGGCTGATCTCGCTGCCGATCATGCTGCGCTATGGCTACGATCGGCGGCTGGCGTCGGGCGTCATCGCCGCCTCCGGCACGCTGGCGCAGATCATCCCGCCCTCGCTGGTGCTGATCGTGCTGGCCGACCAGCTCGGCCGCTCGGTCGGCGACATGTATGCCGGCGCGCTGATCCCCGGCCTGGTGCTGACCGGCCTCTATATGAGCTACGTGCTGGTCACCTCGATCATCAAGCCGGACTGGGCGCCCGCACTGCCGGCGGAAGCGCGCACGCTCGGCCACGGCATCACCTCGCTGATCTTTGCCCTGCTCGCCGCGGTGGCCATCGCCTACGGCGCCTACCGTTATCTCGAGCCAACGCAGGGCGAGAACGCCGACATTCTCGCCGCCACGGTGGGCATCATCGCCATCTACATCGTCGCCATCGTCGACAAGGCGCTCAACCTCAACCTGATGTCGCGGCTGGCGCAGCAGGTCGTCATCGTGCTGATCCCGCCGCTGGCGCTGGTCTTCCTGGTGCTGGGCACCATCTTCCTCGGCATCGCCACGCCGACGGAAGGCGGCGCCATGGGCGCCGTCGGCGCGCTCTTCATGGCCGCCGCCAAGCGGCGGCTGACGCTCGACGTGGTCAAACAGGCGCTCGCCTCGACCACGCGGCTGTCGTCCTTCGTGCTGTTCATCCTGATCGGCTCGCGCGTCTTCTCGCTGACCTTCTACGGCGTCAACGGACACCTGTGGGTGGAGTACCTGCTGGTCTCGCTGCCGGGCGGCGAACTCGGCTTCCTCATCGTCGTCAACCTGCTGGTGTTCTTCCTCGCCTTCTTCCTCGATTTCTTCGAGCTGGCCTTCATCATCGTGCCGCTACTGGCGCCTGCGGCGGAAAAGCTCGGCATTGACCTGATCTGGTTCGGCGTGCTGCTCGGCGTCAACATGCAGACGTCCTTCATGCATCCGCCCTTCGGCTTCGCGCTGTTCTACCTGCGCTCGGTGGCGGCGCGCGTTCCCTATCTCGACCGCATCACCGGCAAGCAGATCGCGCCGGTGACGACCGGGCAGATCTACTGGGGCGCGGTGCCCTTCGTGCTGATCCAGGTCTTGATGATCGCGCTGACCATCCTGTTCCCGCAGATGGTCATGCACTACAAGGGCAAGGTGGTCGATCCCGGCTCGATCGAGATCAAGATGCCGGAACTGCCTGGCCTGTCGCTGCCGCCGCTCGGCGCGCCCGCCGCCCCGCAGGGCGGCACCGCACCGGCGGCGCCGGACCTCTCCCAGCCGCCGAATTTCGGCGGGACGCCGGCGCCGCAACCGGCCGCACCTGCGACACCCGATCTTTCGCAGCCGCCGAACTTCGGCGACGCCCCGGCACAGCCGGCAGCGCCTGCCGCACCGGACCTGTCGAAGCCGCCCAGCTTCGACTGAGCAAGTTTCATTCGCGACAGGAAACGCGACGCGCAAAGAAAAACCCCGGAGCGGCGCTCCGGGGTTTTTCGTGTTCCGACGACGCGGCGCGGCCTACAGCTTGCCGGCGCGCTGCTGGATCATCATGAAGGTGTCGAAGTTGTACTCGGCCACCTGATCCCACAGATAGGCCTCCTTGCGGAAGGCGACGATCGATTCCCAGATCGTCTTGAAGTCCGCGTTCGACGCCATCATCTCGTCGTAAGTCTTGTTGGCGGCGTCGAAGCAGGCCGACAGGATCTCCTGGCTGAACGGCTTGAGCTTGGCACCGTTGGCGACGAGCGACTTGATCGCCTTGGTGTTCAGGTAGTCGTACTTCTGCAGCATGTCGGCGTCCTCCGCCTGGCAGGCGGTGTGCAGCAGCGACTTGTAGGCCGCCGGCAGCGCTTCGTACTTCTCCTTCGAGAACAGGAAGTGCACGGTCGGGCCGCCTTCCCAGAAGCCCGGATAGTAGTAGTAGGGCGCGACCTTGTAGAAGCCGAGCTTCTCGTCGTCATAGGGGCCGACCCATTCGGCGGCGTCGATGGTGCCCTTCTCAAGCGCCGGATAGACGTCGCCGCCGGCGAGCTGCTGCGGCACCAGGCCGAGCTTTTCCATGACCTTGCCGGCGAAACCGCCGATGCGCATCTTCAGGCCCTTGAGGTCTTCGACGGTGTTGATCTCCTTGCGGAACCAGCCGCCCATCTGCGTGCCGGTGTTGCCGCCCGGCAGGCCGAACAGGCCCTGCTTGGCAAGGAAGGTGTTGAACAGGTCGATGCCGCCGCCGTGATACTGCCAGGCATTGCGGCCGCGCGCGTTGAGCGCGAAGGGCACGTCGGAGCCCAGCGCCCAGGTCGGGTCCTTGCCCCAGAAATAGTAGCAGACGGTGTGGGCGGCCTCGACCGTGCCGGCGGTGACGGCGTCCGCCGCCTGCAGGCCGGGGACCAGTTCGCCGGCGGCGAAGACCTGGATCTGGAAATTGCCGTGGGTGGCTTCCGACAGCATCTTCGACAGCACCTCGGCGCCGCCGTAGATGGTGTCGAGCGATTTCGGGAAGGAGGAGGTCATCCGCCAGGTGATCTTCGGGTTGGACTGGGCGATGGCCGGTGCGGCCAAAGCGGCGGTTGCTGCGGCCGCGCCGGCGCCGGTGGCGCCGGCCTTGCGGATGAATGAACGACGATCCATGAAAACTCCTCCCTTGCCTGATCGAAATATGAACTGGCCCGCCGGGAAAACATCAGGTCCGGGAGCCGGTTAGCGGACAATACACACCGAAGGCGACGTGTCCAGCACGGGCATTCGGCCGGGTCCATGACCCGCCGTCGGCGGCGGGCTGGCGCAAGCCGCACATGGCCGTGGCAAATCGCCTTGCAATCGCCTATTTTGTAAGTGCAATCGCGTCGTTTCGCTTCTCGGGAACCCAGATGCTCCAGCCGCTCGTCGCCGTCTCCACAGATGTCAAACAGTTCGAGAACTACACCTGGCATGCAGCGCCGCAGCAGTATGTGGAAGCCGCCCTTTCCGGCGCCGGCGTGCTGCCGCTTTTGGTGCCCTCCTTCGGCGAGCGGCTCGACCTCGACGAACTGCTTTCGGCGGTGGACGGCGTGATGCTGACGGGCTCGAAATCCAACGTCCATCCCTCGCTCTACGGCAAGGAATCGACCGAGCGCGACGGGCCTTACGACGAGGCGCGGGACGCCACGACGCTACCGCTGATCCGCAAGGCGGTGGAGCGCGGCGTGCCGCTGCTCGCCATCTGCCGCGGCATCCAGGAGATGAACGTCGCGCTGGGCGGCTCGCTCGCCAGCGAGATCCAGGAGCGGCCAGGTTCCCTCGACCACCGCGCGCCGGTGAGCGACAACCAGGACGAGCGCTTCGCCATCCACCAGACGGTTTCGATCAAGCCGGGAAGCTGTCTGGCGGGCGTGTTCGGCGCCGGCGACATCAAGGTCAATTCGGTGCACCGTCAGGCGGTCGACCGGCTCGGCCCGAAATTGCAGGTCGAGGCTGTCGCCGAAGACGGCACGGTGGAAGCCGTGTCGGTGCGCGATGCGCGGGCCTTCGCCGTCGGCGTGCAATGGCACCCCGAATACTGGGTGAAGTCCGACAGCATCTCGCAGCGCATCTTCAAGGCCTTCGGCGATGCCGTGCGCGCACACGCGGCGGCGCGGACCGCGACACGGACGGCGGCGGAGTAGCCAGCCGGCAGCTTGATTATTCGGCCACCAAGGTCAGCAGCGGCAGGGCCGGGGCGTAGGATTCGTAGTCGACGCCGTCGCCGGCCTCGAAGCTGACCAGCGGATCGGCGCCGTTCTCGCTGAAACCGACGGTGCCGTCCTTGCGGTCGCGCCAGAACCGCGCGCGCTCGATGCCGGGCAGCACGGCCGGGCATCCCGCGCCGACGATCAGTTCCGACAACCCATCGGCCAGGTCCGCCCCGCGCGTCACCGTGCAGGCCGCATCGCCGCCGTTGGCGATCAGCCTGTAGGTCCCCGGCGCATGCCCTTGGTCGGCGGCGACAGCGGCTCCATCGCCCTCATCGTGGAAGGAATGGAAGCCGCCCAGAAGCGCAACGGCGCCGATCGCGGCAGCGAGTGCTTTCATCGAATCTCCCCAATGCCGTCCTCGGCAAAGAGAAGAATGTTTCCATAGGGTTACCGTGCCGTTAACGCATAAACGCGCCGGTTAACGATTGTGGCCGATGCCTGCCGTTTCCGGCACCGGGGTGATCGCCTTGCCGTCGGAGAACCAGGCGATCAGGTTGTCGACCACGAGGTCGGCCATGGCGCGGCGGGTATGGACCGAAGCCGAGCCGATATGCGGCAACAGCACGGTGTTGGGCGCATCCAGCAGCGCCGGCGGAACGTTCGGTTCGTCGGCGAAGACGTCGAGTCCGGCGGCGGCGATGGTACCGTCGGCGAGTGCGGCGGCCAAGGCCGACTCGTCCACCGTCGAGCCACGGCCGATGTTGACGAAGACGCCGTCGGAGCCGAGCGCCTTGAGGATTTCGGCATTGACGGCCTTCGCCGTCTGCGGCGTGCCGGGGACGACGGAAATCAGCGTGTCGACCGCCTCGGCCAGCCCCTTCAGCGTGGCGTGATAGGCATACGCCAGTCCGTCGACCGGCCGGCGGTTGTGATAGGCGACGGACAAGCCGAACGCCTCCAGCCGGCGCGCGATCGCCATGCCGATGCGGCCCATGCCGAAAATGCCGACCTTGCGGCCGCGCAGCGACAGCGGGCTCAGCCGGAAATTGCCCTTCGCCGCCCAGTTGCCGGCGCGCAGCCAGGCTTCCGCCTTCGGCAGTTCGCGCACGGTCGCGATCAGCAGGCCGAGTGCCGTGTCGGCCACCTCCTCGGTCAGCACGTCCGGCGTGTTGGTGACCATGATGCCGTTGGCGCCGGCATGGCGAGCGTCGACGCCGTCGTAGCCGACGCCGAAATTGGCGACGATCTCCAGCTTCGGCAGTGCCCTCATGAAATCCGGCCCCACCAGGCCGCCGGCGATGGCCGGCGAGGCGGCGATGCCGCGCACCGTCGCCTTCATCTCGTCGGTCAGGAGCGCCGCATCGATGGTGTCGATGGCCACCAGCCGGAACGTCTCGCCGATGCGCCTGACGGACTGCTCGTGCAGCCTGCCGGGGATGAGGACGGTGACGGAACGAAGGTCGGCGGCCATGCCGGTTCTCCTGCGATATGGAATGGAATGCGAGGCGGGACGATGTTGCCCTCAGCGCCGCTCGACCGGGCGGCCGGTGGACTGGCGCACATGCAGCTCCGGTTTGATGAGGTCCTGCGAAATGTGCACCGGCTCGCCGTTCAGCTTGTCGAGCAGTGCGCTGGCGGCACGACGCCCGACCTCGCGCTGGCCGTTCCAGACGGTGGTCAGCGCCGGCGTGGCGATCGCCGCCTCCTCGAGATCGTCGTAGCCGGTGACGGAAATGTCGATGCCCGGCGTCAGCCCGGCGCGGGCGATGCCGTTCATCAGGCCGATGGCGACGAGATCATTCCAGCAGCAGGCTGCGGTCGGCTTGTCCTTCAGCGCCAGGAACTGGCCGGCGGCCTCGAAGCCGCCCTGCTTGGTGCGCGGGCCGGGGATGCGCCAGGCCGGCTTGATCTCGAGCCCGGCCGCCTGCATGGCGTTGACGTAACCCTGGTAGCGGTCGCGGCCGGTGGACGTCTGGTCGGTGCCGCCGACCATGGCGATGCGGGTATGGCCAAGCGAGATCAGGTGATTGGTGGCGAGCGCCGTGCCGTAGGCGTCGTCGCCGCGAAACACCGGCACATGCGCGCCCTCGACGTCGCGGGCGATCAGCACGGCCGGCAGGCCGTTCTCCTCGGCCATGAGGATATCGGCGGCCGGCGTGTCGATGGCCGGAGACATGATGACGCCGTCGGCGCCGAGTTGCAGCAGCGTGTCGATGAAGGTGCGCTGCTTCTCCACCTGGTCGTAGTGGTTGGAGAGCAGGAAGGTTTGCCGGCTGCGGTCCAGCTCATGCTCGATGGAGCGCAGGATCTCGGCATAGAACGGGTTCATGATGTCGTGCACGACGACGCCGACGATGCCGGAGCGCGAGGTGCGCAGCGAGGCGGCGCGGCGGTTGTAGATGTAGCCGATCTCGCGCGCGTGTTCCTTGATCTTGTCACGCGTGGCGCTCGCCACCAGCGGGCTGTCGCGCAGCGCCAGCGAAACCGTGGCGGTCGAGACGCCGAGCGCGTCGGCAATGGTCGAAAGCTTGATCTTCTGTGCCAGCGCGCACTCTCCCCGCACCGCATTTAAACTGTTTAAATGCGGCTTATGCCATCTATCCGGGGCAAATCAAAGCTTTTTCGCCGGCCTGTGGATTTCGGCGGCGGGGCGCGGCGCGGGACGGCCTACGCCGCCGTCTCGACGACCGGCTCCGCAACGTCCTCGGCCTCGTCTTCGGCCAGTTCCGTCTCGCCGTCCGACAGGTTGGCCTCGATGCGGGCGAGCAGCTTGAACAGGGCCTTCTGCTCCTTCTTGTCGAGGCCCTTCAATGCCTGCTTCTCGGTCTTCTTCACCGATTTCTCGATGGCGTGGATGGCCTCGCGGCCGAGGTCGGTCAAAAAGATGTGCGCCTGGCGCGCATCCGAATTGGAGGCCCTCTTGTCGAGGAAACCCTGCGCCTGCAGGCGGTTGATCGTCTTGGTGATGGTGGGCGGGCGCACGCCCAGCCGCTCCGCCAGCGTGCCCGGCGTCTGGCCGTCCTCGCGGTCGAGCGCCAGCATGATCTGGTCCTGTCCGGCATAGAAGCCGTGCGCCAGAAGCCGCGCGGCGAGCGCGGTGCGCGCCAGCCTAGCGGCCGAATGCAGCCGGCTCATCGTCGCTGCCCTGTCTGCCTTGGCCATGGTCTTTCTCCTGAGGGCCGTCCGGCCACGATAGCCGCGACGGGCGCATTGGCAATCGGCGATGCGCGCACGACGCCGGCGGATAGTTTGCCGGCGCCTGCAGCGTACCGTCCGCTGCGCTCATGACAGATGATTATTTCAGTTAGATGACAAAGGAATTCCGCAGGCCCCGACGACGCCGATCATCGCCCGCTGGATCATTGCTTCGACCGTGCAAAAGCGCCGGCGGCGTCCTATATGGAGCCCAACCCTTCCAATTTTTCGAGGCCCATCATGAGCGAAGCCCAGACGCAAATTCCCGTCACCGTGCTCACCGGCTATCTCGGTTCCGGCAAGACGACGCTGCTCAACCGCATCCTGTCGGAGAATCACGGTCGGCGCTACGCGGTTATCGTCAACGAGTTCGGCGAGATCGGTATCGACAACGACCTGATCGTGGAATCCGACGAGGAAATCTACGAGATGAACAATGGCTGCGTGTGCTGCACGGTGCGCGGCGACCTGATCCGCGTGGTGGAGGGCCTGACGCGGCGGCCCGGCCGCTTCGACGCCATCGTGGTGGAAACCACGGGGCTGGCCGATCCCGTTCCCGTCGCCCAGACTTTCTTTATGGACGACGACGTCCGCTCCAAGACCAGGCTCGACGCGGTGGTGGCGCTGGTCGACGCCAAGCACCTGCCGCTGCGCCTGAAGGATTCGAAGGAAGCGGAAGACCAGATCGCCTTCGCCGATGTCGTCGTGCTGAACAAGACCGACCTCGTGACGCCGGAGGAACTCGCAGCCGTCGAGGCCACAGTGCGCGCCATCAACCCGACGGCGAAGATCCACCGCACCGAGCGCTCCGGCGTCGATCTCGCCAACGTTCTCGACCGCGGCGCCTTCGACCTGAAGCGGGCGGTGGAGAACGATCCGCATTTCCTCGACGCCGAGGAACATGGCCATCACGATCATGACCACCACGGGCACGATCACGCGCACCCGTCCGCCATCCACGACGTGACGGTTCAGTCGGTGTCGCTGCGCGCCGGCGAGATGGACTCCAAGAAATTCTTCCCCTGGATCGAGAAGGTGACGCAGCTCGAAGGGCCGAACATTCTTCGGCTCAAGGGCATCATCGCCTTCAAGGACGACCCCGACCGCTACGTGCTGCAAGGCGTCCACATGATCATCGAGGGCGACCACCAGCGCGCCTGGAAGGACGGCGAGAAACACGAGAGCCGGCTGGTCTTCATCGGCCGCGACCTCGACGCCGAGCGGCTGCGCAAGAGCTTCGAGGCGTGCCAGGCGGCCTGATTTTCACCATCAGCGCTGCCCCTCACCTGCCTGCCGGCATCCTCTCCCCGTGAGAACAGGGAGAGGAGAGCAGTTCCGCCATCGGTGATTCCCCTCTCCCCGTCCTTACGGGGAGAGGGTAAGGGTGAGGGGCAGCGCCAACATCGGATGGAATATCTTTCGTGCCTACAGTCGCCCCGCTTGACATCGACGGCCATTGCCTCGCCGCCGTCTTCCTGAACGACATTCCCTTCTTTGCCTTCGCCGACGGCGCGGTGCACCGGCTCGACCATGGCCACAAGACCGTGCAGGCCAATGATGGCCTGTTGTGCACCGCGCTCGACGCGGCGGCAAACCGGCTCGTCACCGCCGGCGAGGACGGCAAGGTCTTTTCCATCAGGGCCGACGGCACTGTCGAGGAACTGGCGAGCGCCGGCCGAAAGTGGATCACCAGTGTCGCCGCCGGCCCGCAGGGCGCGATCGCCTATGGCGCGGGGCGCTATGCCTTCGTGCGCTTCGCCGACGGCAAGGTGAAGGAGTTTGCCCATCCCCGCTCGGTGGAAGGCATTGCCTTCGCGCCGAAGGGCATGCGCATCGCGGTCGCCCGCTACAACGGCGCGACGCTGCATTTCCCCGCCACCGACGGCAAGCCGACCGAACTGGAATGGGCCGGCGCGCACACCGGCGCCACCTTCTCGCCGGACGGCGCCTTCCTCGTCACCACCATGCAGGAGAACGCCCTGCACGGCTGGAAACTCGCCGACGGCAAGCACATGCGCATGTCGGGCTATCCGGCCAAGGTGAAAAGCCTGTCGTGGTCGACCAAGGGCAAGTGGCTGGCGAGTTCCGGCGCGCCAGCGGCGATCGTCTGGCCCTTCCAGGGCAAGGACGGCCCCATGGGCAAGGCGCCGCTGGAACTCGGCACGCGCGGCGACGCCATGGTCACCTGCGTTGCCTGCCATCCCTCCGAGGAGGTGGTGGCGATCGGCTACGACGACGGCATGGTGCTGGCCTCGCGCTTCGCCGACCAGAAGGAGGTGCTGCTGCGCCGGCCGGGCAAGGGAGCCGTCACCGCGCTGATGTGGGACGGCGAAGGCCGCCGCATCGTCTTCGGCACCGCCACCGGCGACTGCGGCGTGATCGACATAGCGGGGTGACGGCGGCGGCTTTGAAAGTCACGCCTGCCGATGCTATGTTCGGCACGGAGACGAGCCATGAACAGCGTGCAAAGATTCGACGTCCGGCTTCCCGCCGAAATGGCGGCGGAACTTGAGCAAAAAGTACAATCGGGTGAATACGGCTCGGTTCAGGACGCGCTGATAGAGGGGGCCCGCGCGCTTCTGCAGCGCGATGCCGACATCGACCGCTGGCTGCGTGAGGAAGTCGTAGCCGGACACGCGGAATATCTGTCCGACCCATCCTCGTCGATCCCGTCCGAAGGCGTTCTCGGCCGTATCAAAGCACGGCGGCAGGCACGCGCGACGAGATGAAAGTTGAATTCACGCTGCTTGCGGAACGGCAACTGGAAAATCTCTACAATTACATTGCAGACCACTCGAGCGAGCAGATCGCGGAAAGATACATCACTCGTATCGTGATTTTCTGCGAGAAGCTCGCCGAATTTCCCAATCGCGGAACCAGGCATGACGACATCCTGTCCGGTCTGCGGACCGTAGGCTTCGAACGGCGCGTCACTATCGCCTTTCTGGTTTCACCAGATACCGTGTTGATCGAAGGCATTTTCTACGGCGGCCAGGATTTTGCGGCGAGGTTTAGGTCGTAATCCAAATTACCCTTTCACTTGATTGCAGTTTGCCTTGGCCATTGTCTAAAGTGCGGTGTGGGGGCCGATCCTGAATGACTGCTGACCGACCGATCGCGACAAGGAGCGGCGTAGACGCCGCGCGTATCGCAGAGCTTCGCGAGGCCGAGGCGGCTGTCTTCCGCAAGGCGCGGCCGAAAAGCGAGGTGCGCATCGGCAACGGCATCGAGGGCTTTTTCGGCGGCGTGCCGATGCACTGGATGAACGACTGGCCGACGCCTTTTCCCATTCTGGTCGAGAGCGCGAAGGGCGCTCGCATCACCGATATCGACGGCAATGCGCTGGACGATTTCTGCCTCGGCGACACCGGCTCGATGTTCGGCCATTCGCCGCCGCCGGTGGCGCGCGCCATCCGTAGGCAATCATCGCGCGGCCTGACCTACATGCTGCCGTCGGAAGACGCGCTGGGGCTCGGGCGGCTTCTGGAGGCGCATTTCGGCCTGCCGTTCTGGCAGATCGCCACCACCGCCACCGACGCCAACCGCTTCGCGCTGCGCGTGACGCGCGCCGTCACTGGCCGCGACACAATCCTCGTCTTCAACGGCTGCTACCATGGCGCGGTCGACGAGACGATGGTGCGGATGAAGGACGGCAAACCGATCAACCGGCCCGGCCTTGCCGGCGAATTCCGCGACCTCACGGCGCGCACGAAGATCGTCGAGTTCAATGACATCGCTGCGCTGGAGCAAGCGCTTGCCGACAAAAGCGTCGCCTGCGTCATCACCGAGCCGGTGCTGACCAACAGTTGCATGGTGCTGCCCGAACAGGGGTTCCATGCAACGCTGCGCGACCTGACGCGCAAGGCCGGCACGCTGCTGTTGATCGACGAGACGCACACCATTTCCTCCGGTCCCGGCGGCTACACCAAAGCCTTCGGGCTGGAGCCGGACCTGTTCGTGCTGGGCAAGCCGGTGGCTGGCGGCGTGCCGGCGAGCGTCTGGGGCATGAGCGGCGCGGTGGCCGACCGCTACGCCGCCTACAACCGCACGAAGGAACCCGGCTATTCCGGCATGGGCACGACGCTGTCGGCCAATCCGCTGCAGTTCGCCACCATGAAAGCGACGCTGGAGGAGGTGATGACGGAGGAAAACTACGCCCATATGGCGCGGCTGGCGATGCGGCTGGACGCCGGACTGACCGCCGTCATCGACCGTTTTGGCCTGCCCTGGCACGTCGCCCGCGTCGGCGCACGGGTGGAGTTCATTTGCGCCCCCGGTCCGTTGAAGAACGGCGACGAGGCGGAAAGCGCGCACGCGCCGGAACTGGAAGCCGCCATCCATGTCGCGCTGGTCAACCGCGGCGCGCTGATCGCGCCCTTCCACAACATGATGCTGGTTTCGCCGGCCACGAAGGCGCGGCAGGTGGACCGGCTGATCTCAGCCTTCGCCGACGTTGCAGCGAAGATTTCGGTGTGAGACAAGCGGGCGAGACCAACCGAGAGCGATCATGACTTCCCCTTCCGGCTCGACGCCCGCCGAGGCGCAAGCCTTCCTCGAAGCCCATCCCGAGATCGAAGCCATCGACATCGTGCTGACCGACGCCAACGGCGTCGGCCGCGGCAAGATCGTGCGCCGGCACGAGCTGGAAGCCATATACAAAAACGGCCGGCACATGCCGATCTCCATCCTCGGCCTCGATATCACCGGCGAGGACGTGCACGAGACGGGACTGATCTGGGATTCCGGCGACGGCGACCTGCGTGCCTGGCCGATCCCCGGCACGCTGGTGCCGCTTCACGGAACCAGTCCGGCCCGCGGCCAGGTGCTGATGGCCATGCACCATCTCGACGGCCAGGCCATGACCTCTGATCCGCGCCACGCGCTCGCTCGGCAGGTCGAGCGGCTGGCGGCCAAGGGCCTGCATCCGGCCGGCGCCTTCGAACTGGAATTCTTTCTGCTCGCCAACGAGCGCGACGCCGACGGCAAGGTGCAACCGGCGCGCGCCGTGCTCGACGGCAGGGAGAGCGGCAAGACCGAGGTTTATTCGGTCGACCACCTGCACGGCATGGAACCGCTGTTCTCCGACATCTATGCGGCGGCGAAGGCACAGGGAATCCCTGCTGAGACGGTCATCTCCGAATATGCGCCGGGCCAGTACGAACTGACACTGAACTACCGCACCGACGTTATGCGCGCCGCCGACGACCTCGTCATGCTGAAAAGGATCGTGCGGGCGCAGGCGCGCCGGCACGGCGTCACCGCCTGCTTCATGGCCAAGCCGATCGAGAAATATGCCGGCTCGGGCATGCACTTTCATGTCTCGCTGGTGGACGGCGCCGGCCGCAACGTCTTTGCAGAAAAGGACGGCGAAGGCTGGAAGCCGGAACTGCTGCATGCACTCGGCGGGCTGGCGACCACCATGGCCGAATCCATGCTGGTGTTCGCCCCGCACGCCAACTCCTGGCGGCGCTTCGTTTCACAGTCCTACGCGCCGGTGGCGCCGACCTGGGGCGTCAACAACCGCTCAGTGGCGCTGCGCGTGCCGGCCGGCGAGGTCAAGGCGCGGCGCATCGAGCACCGGCCGTCCGGCGTCGACGCCAACCCCTATCTGGTCGCAGCCACGGTGCTGGCCGGTATCGCCAAGGGGCTGGACGAGAAGCTAGACCCCGGCCCCGAAACCACCGGCAACGGCTACGAGGCGACGAGCGAAGCCGGCAAGGCGATGCCGGTGGACTGGCGCGCTGCGATCGAGGCGGCCAAGGCGTCGGAATTCCTGAAAAGTGCGCTCGGGCCGGACCTGCACCGGACGTTCACCGAGATCAAGCACGCGGAATATCTGCGCGTGGCGCGCACGGTGAGCGAACTGGACTATCACCTCTACCTGCACGAGGTCTGAGCACTCCAGCGGAACCAAGCTCGCCTTCCGCCATTGCACAGGTGGAGGTCGAAGATGGCAAGCCGTGCAGAACTCACCGTGGCAGACGACAGCGCGACATTGGCCGAGGTCCGCGAGGCGGTCGAGGACTGCCGTCGCTGCCCGCTATGGCGCAATGCCACGCAGACCGTATTTGGCGAGGGGCCGGACAGCGCCGAGGTCGTCTTCGTCGGCGAGCAGCTGGGCGATCAGGAGGACATCGCCGGCAAGCCGTTCGTTGGGCCGGCCGGCAGGGTGTTCGACGCCATCCTCGAAGAAGCCGGCATCGCGCGGCAGAAGACCTACGTCACCAATGCGGTGAAGCACTTCAAGTTCGAGCCACGCGGCAAGCGGCGCATCCATTCCAAGCCGAATGCCGGCGAGATCCAGGCCTGCCGCTGGTGGCTGGACAAGGAACTCGACATCATCCGGCCGAAGCTCGCGGTAGCGCTCGGCACGACGGCGGTGCAGTCGCTGCTCGGCAAGGCGCTGCCGGTGACGAAAGCGCGCGGCGAGACGATCGAGCGCGCGGACGGGCTGAAGGTCTTCATCACCGTCCACCCTTCCTTCCTGCTGCGCATCCGCGACGAGGCCGGCAAGCGGGCCGAGCGGGCGAAGTTTTTGCAGGATATGAAGGCAGTGAAGCGGCTGATGGGGTGATGTGCGTCCTTCGAGGCTCGGCCCGCTCGCACCTCAGGATGAGGACCGTTGGTTGTCGGCCTTTCCGCTCATGGCGGCGGCACAACTCCCTCATCTCAAGGCACAACTTCCTCATCTTGTGACTGGTGCACGATCTCCCTCATCCTGAGGTGCGAGCGGAGCGAGCCTCGAAGGACGCACGATAAGGCTACCACACCAGGATCGCCCTGAGATCGTTGACGTTCGTGCCGGTCGGGCCGGGCACGAACAGGTCGCCGACGGCATCGAACGCCGTCCAGGCGTTGTTGTTGCTGAGCATGGCCTTGGCGTCGACGCCGGCGGCGCGCATGCGGGAAACCGTCGTGCCGTCGCAGAAGGCGCCGGCATTGTCCTCGGAGCCGTCGATGCCGTCGGTGTCGGCGGCGAGAGCGTGGATGCCTTCCACACCGTCGATGCCGATGGCGAAGGCGAGCAAAAATTCCGAATTGCGGCCGCCTTTGCCTTTGGCGCGCAGCGTCACCGTCGTCTCGCCGCCGGAGAGGATCAGGACAGGCTTGCGGAACGGCCGGTTGCGCGCCGCGACCTCGCGGGCGATAGCCGCATGAACAGAACCGACCTCGCGCGCCTCGCCCTCGATGGCGTCGGACAGGATGACCGCCTCGATGCCCTGCCGCTTCGCCTCTGCGGCGGCCGCCTCCAGCGAGACGGCGGCGGAGGCGATCAGATGCACCTCGTTGCGGGCAAACTTTTCGTCAGCCGGCTTCGGCGCTTCGGAAGCCGGCGTTTCGATATGCGCCAAGACGGCGGCCGGCAGCTTCATGCCGTAGGCGGCGATCGCGGCCAGCGCCTCGGCGCGGCCGGCTTCGTCCGGCACGGTCGGACCGGAGGCGACGAGTGCGGGAATGTCGCCCGGTATGTCGGAGACGGTCAACGACACCACCCTGGCCGGCCATGCGGCGGCGGCCAGCCGGCCGCCCTTGATGGTCGAGACGTGCTTGCGGATGGCGTTCATGGCCGAGATCGGAGCGCCGGAGGCCAGCAACGCCTCGTTGACGGCGATCTCGTCGGCCAGCGTCAGGCCGGGCGCCGGCGCCGGCAGCAAGGCCGAACCGCCGCCGCAGACCAGCGCCACGACCAGATCGTCCTCGCCCAGGCCGGAAACAGTTTCCAGCAACCGGCGCGCTGCCTTCAGACCGTTCTCGTCCGGCACCGGATGCGCCGCCTCGATCACCTCGATGCGGGAGGTCGCGGCACCATAGCCGTAGCGGGTGACGACGACGCCTTGCAGCGGGCCGTCCCACGCCTTCTCGAAAGCGGCGGCCATCTGCGCCGCGCCCTTGCCGGCGCCGACCACGACGGTCTTGCCTTTCGGCTTCGCCGGCAGATGGGCGCGGATGGTCTTTTCCGGATCGGCGGCGGCGACAGCGGCCTCGAAGATGGAGGTGAGGAAAGATTTTGGATTGAAGGTCACGCCGAAAAATCCTCGCTTCGCAAACCGGCCGCCGGCCGGCGCCGCCCCTCACCTGCCTGCCAGCATCCTCTCCCCGTGAACGGGGCGAGGAAGGAGGCTGCGACGGCGCGGCCAGTCCCCTTCTCCCCGTTCACGGGGAGAAGGCGCCGGCAGGCGGATGAGGGGCGGCGCGGCATTTCAGGCATCATTTGCCGGCAATGCCAGCGCCCCGGCATCTTTGCCGAGATGCGCGCACAGCGCCTCCACCACCAAGCCGTGATCGTCACGCTCCGGCAGGCCGGAGACGGCGATAACGCCGACGACGCCGGCATTCCTCACCGTTGCCGGAAAACCGCCGCCGGCCAGCACGTAGTCGGAAACGTCCAGCCCCTCGCCCGGCTTGAAGGTGCGGTCTGGCCGCTGCTGCTCGAGCACCATGCGGTAGGTGCTTTTCAGAAAGCGCTTCACCACGTTGATCTTGCGGCGCGCCCAGTCCGGATTGGAGGCATTCGAGCCCGGCATGGCGGCGTAGAACAGCGGCCGGTCGAAGGTGCGGATGTCGACGACGATGGGCAGGTTTTCCTTGAGCGCCCGCTCACGGATCGCCGTGCCGAGCGCGAAAGCGACGGCCTCGTCGAAGCGGTCGAAGACAAGTTCGGCTTCCTGTCGCTTGATGGTCTGGATGTCGTCGCTCGCGGCCATGGTCTTTCCCCGATCGGCCCCCGCTTTGACCGACAACCCAGCCGCGGTCAAGCCGCGGCGGTCGCCATATCGCTCTTCGCCGGCCGGCCCGAAACGTAGACCTCGCGCACCGTGCGGTCGTCACCCAGCGTCTGCAGGAGGAACAGTTCCTCGGCCAGCGTGCCCACCGTCTCCATTCTCAGCCGCATCGCCGGGATGGCGCCGGCGTCCAGCACGACGATGTCGGCCTCGGTGCCTTCGTCCAGCGTGCCGATGCGGTCTACCAGCGACAGCGCCTCGGCGTTGCCACGTGTGATCTGCCAGAAGGACTGGAACGGGTTCAGCTTCTCGCCTTGCAGGGCGATCACCTTGTAGGCCTCGTCCATGGTGCGCAGCATGGAATAGTTGGTGCCGCCGCCGACATCGGTGGCGGCGGCGATGCGCAGCGGCTTTTCGCGGCTGCGATAGCGCTGATAGTCGAACAGGCCCGAACCGAGGAACAGGTTCGAGGTCGGGCAGAAGACGGCGACCGAGCCGCTGTCGGACAGCGCGTCGGCCTCGCGCTCCGACAGGTGGATCGAGTGGCCGAACAGGCTTCTTTTCCCAAGCAGGCCGTAGCGCGCGTAGACGTCGGTGTAGTCCTTGGCTTCCGGGTAGAGTTCGCAGGTATAGGCGATCTCGGCGTGGTTTTCCGACAGGTGCGTCTGCATGTGCAGGTCGGGGAATTCGCGAACCAGCGTGCCGGCCATGTCCATCTGCTCGGGCGAGGAGGTGATGGCGAAGCGCGGGGTGATGGCGACATGCTGGCGACCCTTGCCGTGCCACTCCGAAATCAGCGCCCTGGTGTCGTCGTAGCCGGACTGCGGCGTATCGAGCACGCCGTCCGGCGCATTGCGGTCCATCATCACCTTGCCGGCGATGTTCAACATATCGCGGGCGTGGCTTTCCTCGAAGAAGGCTTCGGCAGATGCCTTGTGCACCGAACAGTAGGCGACTGTGGAGGTGGTGCCGTGGCGCACCATCTCGTCGAGGAACAGACGGGCTATGCGGCGGCCGTGCTGGGCGTCGCGGAACTTCGTCTCTTCCGGGAAGGTGTAGGTATTCAGCCAATCCAGCAGTTCGGCGCCGTAGCTGGCGATGACCTGCATCTGCGGGAAATGCACATGCGTGTCAATGAAGCCCGGCAGGATGAGATGCGGGCGATGATCGACCGTTTTCACGCCTTCGCCGGCCTTCTTCGCCACGTCCGCATAGGTGCCGGCGGCGACGATCCTGCCGTCGCGGATGAGCAGAGCGCCGTCTTCCTCATAGGCGTAGGCGGCATGGTCGTCGACGGTTTCGGGCCAGCGGTGGAAGGAGAGCGTGCGGCCGCGCAGGAGGGTGTCGGTCATGTCACTGCCTTTCCCCTCCCCCTTGAGGGGAGGGTGGACGATCGCGGTAAGCGATCGGATGGGTGGGGTCGCCGAGCGCGTGCTCGACGTTCGATTCGCGTCGAGTCCAGCGGAGAGGACCCCTCCCGCCTCGCTGCGCTCGGCGCCCTCCCCTCAAGGGGGAGGGGAAGTATCCGCGCCCGCTTCACTTCCCTGCTCCCTCGAACCACGTCACCAACAGGGCGCGCTCCTGGTCCGAAATCTGCGTGACGCTGGCCGGCGGCATGGCGTGGCTGCGGCCGGCCTGGAGGTAGATTTCGCGGGCGTTGTTGGCGATGCCGGCGTCGGTGTCGAGCATCACGCCCTTCGGCGCATGGTAGATGCCCTCCCAGGAGGGCTCGGCCGCATGGCACATGGCGCAGCGGCCCATCACCGTGTCGCGCACCTTGGAAAACTCGGCCGAGGCGATCAGCGGCGCGGCGCTCGCCGTCACCTTCGGCTCGCCGGTCAGCACCTTCGGCACGGTGGACAGCCAGATGATGATGACGAACAGGATGGCGGTGGCGAGCCACGTCCAGGTCGGATTGCCCTTCCGGGCGTGCATCGAGTTGAAATAGTGGCGGATCAGCACGCCCATCATGAACACCAGCGAGGCGATGATCCAGTTGAACTCGGTGCCGAACGCCAGCGGGTAGTGGTTCGACAGCATCAGGAACAGCACCGGCAGGGTCAGGTAGTTGTTGTGCAGCGAGCGCTGCTTGGCGATCTTGCCGTATTTCGGGTCCGGCTTGCGGCCGGCGATCAGGTCGGCGACGACGATCTTCTGGTTCGGGATGATGACCATGAAGACGTTGGCCGACATGATGGTGGCGGTGATGGCGCCCAGATGCAGGAAGGCGGCGCGGCCGGTGAACAGGTGCGTCATCCCCCAGGCCATGAAGACGAGGATGACGTAGAGCAGGATCATCAGGCCTGTGTCGGCCTTGCCGATCAGCCAGCGGCACAGCAGGTCGTAGACGATCCAGCCGCCGGCGAGGCAGCAGAGCGAGATGAGGATGCCGACCGGCACCGAGACGTCGAGCACGTTCGGGTCGATGAGGAAGAGGTCGGCGCCGGCATAGTAGACGATCGCCAGCATGGCGAAGCCGGAAAGCCAGGTCATGTAGCTTTCCCACTTGAACCAGGTCAGGTGCTCCGGCATCTCGGCCGGCGCCACCAGGTATTTCTGGATGTGGTAGAAGCCGCCGCCATGCACCTGCCATTCCTCGCCGAAGGCGCCGGCGGGCAGGCCGGGACGCTGGCGCAGACCGAGGTCGAGCGCAACGAAATAGAAGGACGAGCCGATCCAGGCGATGCCGGTGATGACATGCAGCCAGCGTACGGCGAAAGCCAGCCAGTCCCAGAAGATGGCGAAATCGAGCATGCCCCGTCCTCCTCAACGAGAGGCCGACTTTACGGCCTGCCGCGCAAACGGAAAGATGCAAGCCACACGATGACTTTCAAAAAAAGATAGAAAATACTAGGCTCACTCCAAATCGGCGCGGAGGGAGCCGCTTCGCATGGCCTATCTCGACAACATCGCCGTCTTCGTCCGCGTCGTCGAACTCGGCAACCTGTCGGCCGCCGGGCGCGACATGCGCATTTCGCCGGCGGTGGCCTCCAACCGAATCAAGGAACTGGAAAAGCATCTGGGGGTGCGGCTGTTCAACCGCACGACGCGGCAGCTGATGCCGACCGAGCACGGCACCGTCTTCTACACCGGCGCCAAGCAGGTGCTGGATTCCATCACCGAGGCGGAAGCGGCGGTGGCGGCCCTTTCCGGCCAGCCGCGCGGCACCATCAGGGTCACGGCGCCGCTCGGGCTGGGGCGCCGGCTGATCGCTTCCGGCATTCCGGACTTCCACGACAAGTACCCCGACATCGAGGTCAGGCTGAGGCTCTCCGATCACAATGTCGATATCCTGAAAGAGGGCATCGACGTCGCCTTCAGGCTCGGCGTCATCGAGGATTCCTCGCTCAGGATGCGCGGCATCATGGAGTGCGAGCGGGTGCTGGTGGCGGCGCCGAAATACTTGGAGGCGCGCGGCGAGCCGACCGATCTGGGCGAACTGATCTCGAAGAAGCACGATTGCCTGATGCTGCGCTATCCCGGCAGCAAGGAATTCTTCTGGATGCTGCAGACGCCGCAAGGCCCGCATAAACTGGAGGTGCACGGCCCCTTCGACAGCGACGACGGCGATGTGCTGACCGGCTGGGCGCTGGCCGGGCGCGGCATCATCAACAAACCGCGCTTCGAGGTCGAGCCCTATCTGCGCGACGGCCGGCTGAAGGTCATCCTGACCGGGACGCCGCCGACGCCGGTGCAGTTCGCCGCCGTCTACCCACACAAGAAACTGCAGGACCCGAAGGTGCGGCTGCTGCTCGACTTCATGGCCGAGCGCTGCCAGCGGCTGATCCGCGACCTGCTGGCCGGGCGCTGACGGAACCCGGCGCCGGGCAGCGGCGTTATCGCTTGCGCGGGGGCGCCATGCCCCTCTCCATGCCGTTGCCTTCCTGATGCGGCGATCGCCGCCATATGCCTTACCGACGAGGATATCCCATGGACACCATCACGACCCGGAACGACCTGAAGTCCAACGCCAAGAAGGTGTCGATCGAACTGCTCAACGCGCAGCTGGCCGACGCCATCGACCTGGCGCTGATCACCAAGCAGGCGCACTGGAACATCAAGGGTCCGCAGTTCATCGCCATCCACGAGATGCTGGACACGTTCCGCACCGAACTGGACGTCCATGTCGACACCATCGCCGAACGCGCCGTGCAGCTCGGCGGGACCGCTTTCGGTACCTCGCAGGTCGTCGCCGAGAAAACCACGCTGAAACCCTACCCGACCGACATCCACAAGACCAAGGATCATCTGGCCGCGTTGATCGACCACTACGCGGCGGTGGCCAAGGGTGCTCGCGCGGCGATCGACGAGGCCGACGAGGCGGGTGACGCCGACACCGCCGACATCTTCACCGCCTATTCGCGCGCGCTCGACAAGTCGCTGTGGTTCCTGGAGGCGCACACGCAGGAGAAGGAGTGAGGGTCCGGTCCGTCCGCAGGGCGGATCAAGAGGTCCGGTGGACCTTTTGAAGGAGCCGGACGCCCGAGGCCGTAGCCGAGGGCTGGCGAGGCTTCACCTGTCGGTGCGTCCTTCGAGGCTCGCTCCGCTCGCACCTCAGGATGAGGACCGTTTGGTGCGAACCTCAACAGAGGAGCATCCGCGCCCTACATACCTTGTCCAATGGCGTTGACGTCCTATTCTGTAGCATTGGCGCCCGACCTCCCTCATCCTGAGGTGCGAGCGGAGCGAGCCTCGAAGGACGCACCCGACTTCGCGTCTTCGGCGGCCGCGCCAAGCCCGTGCAGCGCCAGCGCCGTCATCATCTCGGCGGCGGCGAGTGCCGCGATGACGGGTGGGCGTTTGTCCTTCACCACCTCGCCGCCGATGGGCGAGACGAGGCGCGCAAATTCCGCTTCCGAGCCGCCGGCCGTCTTGAGAAACCAGCTTTTGAACGTGGCTTTCTTCGTCTTCGAGCCGATCATGCCGACATAGGCGGCGTCGGCCCGCTTCAGCGCCTCGGCGACGATGAGGAAATCCAGCGCATGGTCGTGGGTGAGCACGGCGAAGGCCGAGCCGGCCGGCGCCTCACGCACCGCCGCCTCCGGCATCGGCGTCAGCAGTGTCCCGACGCCTTCCGGCATGCCTTCCAACTCCTCGGCGCGGGTCTCGACAACGACGGCGTGCACCGGCAGCAGGGCGACCGCAGCCGCCAGCGCCTTGCCGACATGGCCGCCGCCGAAGATGTAGAGATGCGGCAGGCGTTGCTCCTGCCTCTCGGCCGCCGCGATCAGGCCGGCGGCAACAGCGGCGTCGACCGGGCGGATCGCCACCTCTACGCGACCGCCGCAGCACTGGCCGATCTCGGGACCGAGGGGAATGTCTAGGGTGGCGCAGACCTCGTGGATGTCGAAGCGCATGCCGCCGACAAGGCCGGCGTCATTACCCCCACCCCTAACCCCACCCCTCAAGGGGGAGGGGGACTTGACATGCGGCAGCTTCCCCTCCCCCTTGCGGGGAGGGGTTAGGGGTGGGGGTGAAGTGGGAAGGTTGCGCAGCACCTGCCGCGCCTTGTCGATGGCCATGTATTCGAGCTGGCCGCCGCCGATGGTGCCATGGATGGCGGCGGGCGACACCAGCATGTAGGCGCCCGTCTCGCGCGGCGTCGAACCCTTGGTGGCGGCGACCTCGACCAGCGCCACCGGCCCGGCCATGCCAAGAAAATCCTTCAGATCCTGCACATTCGTCGTCATATCCGGCCTCCACGGACCAGGACTGCACGTTCCATCAATATAGGCCCTGATCGCCGGCAGCGCTATTTCGCCGCTTCCGCCTTCAGTCGCTCGACCGCCATCAGCACGCGCTCGGGCGTCGCCGGGGCGTCGAGGCGCGGGCAAATCCTGTGGTCGGCGACGCTGGCGACGGCATCGGACAGCGCATGCAGCACCGACAGGCCGAGCGGCAGCGGCGGCTCGCCCACCGCCTTGGAGCGATGGACCGTCGGCTCGTAGGCCTGACTCCAGTCGGTCAGCGCCACGTTGAAGACCTTCGGCCGGTCAGAGGCCAGCGGGATCTTGTAGGTGGAAGGTGCATGGGTACGCAGCCGGCCCTTGCCGTCCCACCACAGTTCCTCGGTGGTCAGCCAGCCCATGCCCTGGATGAAGCCGCCCTCGACCTGGCCGATGTCGATGGCCTTGTTCAGCGAGCGGCCGGTGTCATGCAGGATATCCGTGCGTTCCACGACGTATTCGCCGGTCAGCGTATCCACCGAGACTTCCGAGCAGGCCGCACCATAGGCGAAGTAATAGAAGGCGTGGCCCTTGCCCTTGGCACGGTCCCAGTGGATCTTCGGCGTCTTGTAGAAACCGGCGGCCGAAAGCTGGACGCGGGCCATATAGGCCTGCCGCACCAGTTCGTTGAAGGAAATCTCCTGGTTGCCGATGCGCACGCGGTTGGGCAGGAACACCACCTGGTCGCGCGGGATCTGGTGCGTCTCGGCGGCGAAGTCGATCAGCCGGTCCTTGATCTGGCGGGCGGCGTCCTGCGCCGCCATGCCGTTCAGGTCGGCGCCGGAAGAGGCTGCGGTCGGCGAGGTGTTCGGCACCTTGCCGGTGGTCGTGGCGGTGATCTTCACCCGATCGATGTCGATCTGGAATTCCTCGGCCACCACCTGCGCCACCTTCATGTGCAGGCCCTGCCCCATCTCGGTGCCGCCGTGGTTCATGTGTACCGAGCCGTCCGTGTAGACATGCACCAGCGCGCCGGCCTGGTTGGACTCGGTCTTGGTGAAGGAGATGCCGAACTTCACCGGCGTCAGCGCCAGGCCGCGCTTGACGAAGCGGCTGTTGGCGTTGAAGGCGGCGATCTCGCGGCGGCGGCGGGCGTAGTCCGAACTT
The DNA here is from genome assembly GCF_004801285.1 of Ollibium composti. Lineage (GTDB taxonomy): Bacteria > Pseudomonadota > Alphaproteobacteria > Rhizobiales > Rhizobiaceae > Mesorhizobium > Mesorhizobium composti. The sequence continues at coordinate 377,074 of NZ_SSNY01000002.1, read as the reverse complement.
TCCTCCAGCTCGGCGACGATGCGCTGGATGATGCAATCCTCGACCTTCTGGTGGTAGGGCGTGACGTTACGGCTGCCCTTCGCCCCCATCTCGTCGTAGAAATTGAGCTTGCGGATTTCCAGCGGATCCTTGCCGACCGCAAAGGCGATCTCGTCGATGACGCGCTCAGCGCCGACCATGCCCTGCGGGCCGCCGAAGCCGCGGAAAGCGGTGTTGGAGACGGTGTTGGTGAACAGCGGCGCCGACTTCGCATGGACGTGCGGGAAGAAATAGGCGTTGTCGCAGTGGAACAGCGCACGGTCGCCGACCGGGCCGGAAAGGTCGGCCGAGAAGCCGGCTCGAAGCGCGAAGGTGTAGTCGATGGCGAGGATGCGACCCTCGTCGTCGAAGCCGACGTCGTAGTCGATGGCGAAGTCGTGCCGCTTGCCGGTGGCGGTCATGTCCTCGTCGCGGTCGAGCCTCAGCTTGACGGCGCGCTTCAGCTTTTTGGCGGCGATTGCCGCCAGCACGGCGCACTGGTTGGCCTGCGTTTCCTTGCCACCGAAGCCGCCGCCCATGCGGCGCACCTCCACCGTCACCGCATGGCTCGGCACGCCGAGCGCATGGGCGATCATGTGCTGCGTCTCGCTCGGCCCTTGCGTCGAGCAATGGACGGTGACGTCGTCGTCCTCGCCGGGCACGGCCAGCGAAACCTGACCCTCGAGATAGAAATGGTCCTGCCCGCCGAGGCGCATGCGGCCCTTGATGCGGCGCGGCGCTTTTCCCAAGTTGGCCTTGGCGTCGCCGCGGTCGAGCACCAGCGGCGTGGTCACCTGTTTGTGCGTTTCGGCGTCGAGGTTCCAGATGTCGATGACGGCATCGAGTTCCCGGTATTCGATCTTCGCCAGCCGTGCGGCGCGGCGCGCCTGGTCGCGCGTTTCGGCGACGACGCAGAACACAGGCTGGCCGTGGAACAGCACCTCGCCGTCGGCGAGGATGGGATCGTCATGCATGCCGGACGGCGAAATGTCGTTGTCGCCCGGCACGTCCTTCGCCGTCAGCACGGCGACGACGCCGGGGGCTGCCTTCACCGCCGAAAGGTCGATCGACTTGATCTTGCCGTGCGCGACGGTGGCGAGGCCGAGGCCGGCATGCAACGTGCCGGCGGGCTCGGTGATGTCGTCGATGTAGACGGCCGTGCCGGAGACGTGCTTATGGGCGGAATCGTGGGTGTTGGAGGCATGAACGCCGCCGACGATCCTGGCTGCCTTGAGGTTGGGCGTGTGCTTGGTCATGATCTATGCCGCCTCGTAGCGCGAAACCTGCACCGGCGCCTTCGTGCCGGTGGTCTCGACATAGAACCGCAGGAGCAGGTTGCGGGCCGCCAGCGCGCGATAATCGGCGGTGGCGCGCATGTCTGTGAGCGGCGCAAAATCCTCGGCGTATTTTTCCATCGCCGCCAGCACGGTTTCTTCCGTCCACGCCTTGCCGATCAACGCCTTCTCGACCGCGGAGGCCCGCTTCGGCGTCGCCGCCATGCCGCCATAGGCAATGCAGATGGCTTTCACAGTGCCGTCCTTCGCCAGCGCCAGCTTGAAGGCGCCGAGGCTGGCGGTGATGTCCTCGTCGCGGCGCTTGGTGATCTTGTAGACGGCGAATTTCTCACCCTTGGCGGGCACCGGAACCTGGACGCTTTCGACGAACTCGCCCGGCTTGCGGTCCTGCTTGCCGTAAGCGATGAAGAATTTTTCCAAGGGAATCGTGCGGCGGCGGCCGCCCTTGCGCAGGGTGAGCGTGCTGCCCAGCGCGATCAGCGGCGGCGGCGTGTCGCCGATGGGCGAGCCGTTGGCAATGTTGCCGCCGATGGTGCCCATGTTGCGCACCTGCTGGCCGCCGATGCGCTCGATCAGCGGCCCGAGCGCCGGAACGCGCTTCGACAAGAGCCCCAGCGCCTCGGTGTAGGTGACGCCGGCACCGATGGTGACGGTGCCCTTGTCCTCGGTGATGGACTGCAGGCCTTCCAGCCCGCCGATGAAGATGACCGGCGTGATGTCGCGCATCTGCTTGGTCACCCACAGGCCGACGTCGGTGGAACCGGCGACGACGGTGGCCTCGGGCAGCGCGGTGCGCAGCTTGGCGAAATCGTCGACGTCGGCCGGCACGATCAGCCGGTGTTTTCCATTGCCGATCTCGACGCGGGCGCCGTCGCGCAGGGCGGTGAGCCGCTGTGTGATCGCCTTGCGTTCGGCCAGCAGCGGGTCCTTCGACGCCTTGCCATAGGTGGAGATGGCGTGCGCGGCGCGCATGATCGCCTCGTAGCCGGTGCAGCGGCACAGATTGCCCTGCAACGCCTTCTCGATCTCGGCGTTCGACGGATCGGGCGACTTCATCCACAGGCCGTAGAGCGACATGACGAAGCCCGGCGTGCAGAAGCCGCATTGCGAGCCGTGGAAATCGACCATGGCCTGCTGCACAGGGTGCAGGTGGCCGTCCGTGCCGGCCAGATGCTCGACAGTCACCACATGGGTGCCGTCGAGCGAGCCGAGGAAGCGGATGCAGGCATTGACGCTCTCATAGACGAGCGTGCCGGCGGAAAGCCGGCCGACCAGCACCGTGCAGGCGCCGCAGTCGCCTTCGGCGCAGCCTTCCTTGGTGCCCTTCAAGGAGCGCGACAAGCGCAAGAAATCGAGCAGCGTCTCGTCTGGCGCCACGGTGTCCAGCGCCACATCCTGACCGTTGAGGATGAAACGCAGTTGCGAGCGGATCTTCGTCTTCGCCATGGTCAGCTCCCCCTATAGGTGGAGTAGCTGTAGGGCGAGATCAGCAGCGGCACATGATAGTGCTTTTCCTCCGCCATGCCGAAGCGGATCGGCACGATGTCGAGGAAGGCCGGCTCGGGCAGGTTCGTTCCGTGGGCGCGCAGATAGGCGCCGGCGGAAAAGACCAGCTCGTATTCGCCCTTGCGGAATTCGGCGCCGGCCAGAAGCGGCGCGTCGCAACGGCCGTCTTCATTGGTGACGACGCTTTTGAGGTGGGTGCGGTCGTTGCCGGAAATGCGGTACAGCTCTATGGACAGGCCGGCCGCCGGCTTGCCCGTGGCCGTATCCAGCACGTGGGTAGTAAGCCGCCCACCTGCTGTATGATCTCCCGTCAACTGCCGCCTCCCTTCACGGTACAATCGAACACGGTAATGTAATGTGCCGGCATTAAATGCCAAGGATGAGGCCCGGTCGAGCGGAGACCGACAAAAACACTTTCAAAAATTTCGATGGGATAGCGATTGCGGCTTTCGGCTATCCTTCGATCCAGTCTGGCAACGCCAGAAGGGAGGGACCATGCGGTACGTCAGGGACATGCGCGGCTACGGAGCCAATCCGCCGGACCCGAAATGGCCGGGCGGCGCCAATGTCGCGGTCCAGTTCGTCGTCAACTACGAGGAAGGCGGCGAAAACTGCATCCTGCACGGCGACAAGGCCTCCGAAGCCTTCCTGTCCGAGATCACCGGCGCCCAGCCATGGCCGGGCCTGCGCCATTGGAACATGGAATCCATCTACGAATACGGCTCGCGCGTCGGCTTCTGGCGACTGCACCGGCTGTTCACCGGCCAGAACGTGCCGGTCACGGTCTATGGCGTTGCGGCGGCGCTGGCCCGTTCGCCCGACCAGGTGGCGGCGATGCAGGCGGCCGGCTGGGAAATCGCCTCGCACGGGCTGAAATGGATCGACTACCGCGATCATTCGCCCGAAGACGAGCGGCGCGACATCAAGGAGGCGATCCGGCTGCACACGGAAGTGACCGGGCAGCGCCCGACCGGCTGGTACACCGGCCGATCCTCCGAAAACACGGTCCCTCTCGTGGCCGAGGCGGGCGGCTTCGCCTACTGCTCCGACACCTATGACGACGAATTGCCCTACTGGCTCGACCATGACGGCCACGGCCATGCCATGGAGCCGCTGCTGATCATCCCCTACACGCTGGACGTCAACGACATGCGCTTCGGCATCCAGGCGGGCTTCTCCAACGGCGAGCAGTTCTTCACCTACATGAAGGACACCTTCGACACGCTCTATGAGGAAGGCAAGGACGGGCGGCCGCGCATGATGACGGTCGGCCTGCATTGCCGCCTGATCGGCCGTCCCGGCCGCTTCGGCGCGCTGAAGCGCTTCATTGAATACGTTAAAAGCCACGACAAGGTGTGGTTGCCGCGGCGCATCGACATCGCCGACCACTGGCGCGCCACCCACCCCTACAAGGCGCCGGCGCTGCGCCCGTCGACAATGGAGTTCGAGGATTTCGTCCATCGCTTCGGCGGGGTCTTCGAGCACTCGCCGTGGATCGCCGAACGCGCCTACGAACTGGAGCTCGGACGCTCCCACGACACCGCGACCGGCCTGCACAATGCACTCTGCCGCGTCTTCCGCTCGGCCAGCGAGGCCGAGAAGCTTAGCGTGCTGAAGGCGCACCCCGACCTCGCTGGCCGGCTGGCGGCGGCCAAGCGGCTGACGCCGGAATCGGCCAAGGAGCAGGCTTCGGCCGGGCTCGACGCGCTGACCGACGCCGAGCGCGAATTGTTCACCAAGCTCAACGCCGCCTACGTCACCACCTTCGGCTTCCCCTTCATCATCTCGGTGAAGGGCCGCGGCAAGGACGACATCCTGCACGAATTCGAGAAGCGCATCGGCAACAGCCGGCCGCAGGAATTCGCCACCGCCTGCGCCCAGGTCGAGCGCATCGCCCTGCTCAGGCTCAAGGACATTCTTCCCTAACAGGTCTTCACCCATGGACATGACCAATATGGCCAAGCGCAGCTATTACGCACCGAAGGGCGGCCTGCCGCCGCAGAGCGACCTCATCAGCGACCGCGCCGTGTTCACGCAAGCCTATGCGGTGATCCCGAAGCGCGAATTCTCCGATATCGTCGCCAGCTTCCTGCCGTTCTGGGACAAGACGCGGCTGTGGGTGATCGCGCGGCCGCTTTCGGGCTTCGCGGAGACCTTCTCGCAATACATCATGGAAGTGCAGGCGGGCGGCGGCAGCGACCGGCCGGAGCCGGACGCCGGCGCCGAGGGCGTGCTGTTCGTCGTCGAGGGCGAGGTGACGGTGACGGTGGCCGGCAAGAGCCACCGGCTGACGCCGGGCGGCTACGCCTACCTGCCGCCGAAAAGCGGCTGGAGCCTGCGCAACGAGGGCGGCGAGACGGCGCGCTTCCATTGGGTGCGCAAGGCGTACGAGCCCGTCGACGGGCTGGATGCGCCCGATCCGCTGTTCCTCAACGAGAACGACATCGCGCCGCTGACCATGCCGGATACGGGCGGCGGCTGGGCGACGACGCGCTTCGTCGATCCGGCGGACCTGCGCCACGACATGCACGTCACCATCGTGACGCTGACGCCGGGCTCGGTCATCCCCTTCCCCGAGACGCATGTCATGGAGCACGGCCTCTACGTGCTGGAAGGCAAGGCCGTCTACCGGCTCAACCAGGACTGGGTGGAGGTCGAGGCCGGCGACTTCATGTGGCTGCGCGCCTTCTGCCCGCAGGCCTGCTATGCCGGCGGGCCGGGCAACTTCCGCTACCTGCTCTACAAGGACGTCAACCGCCATGCCCGACTGGGCGGCTTCGGGCGCTGACGATGAACAAGGTCATCACCGCCCAACCCCTTACCCGCGCGAGCTTCGCGCCGTTCGGCGAGGTGATCGACTTCGATACCGACAGCCACTACCCGATCAACAACAGCCGCTGCGAGCGCTACCACGCGCTGGTGAAGCCGGAAGCGGCCGGGCCGAACGGGCATGTGCTGGTCAACCTGTTCCGTGGCACGCCCTATGATTTTCCGCTGACGCTCTCCATGGTCGAGCGCCATCCGTTCGGCAGCCAGGCCTTCATTCCGCTGTCGCCGCGCCCCTTCGTCGTGGTGGTGTGCCCCAACGGGCCGGACGGCCCGGACGAGCCGGCCGCCTTCCTGACCGCACCCGGACAGGGCGTGAACTATCCGCGCGGCCTCTGGCACGGCGTGCTGACGCCGGTGGGTGCGCCTCAGGATTTCGTCGTCGTCGACCGCGGCGGCGACGGCTCGAACGTCGAGGAATTCTATTTCTCGCATCCCTACGAGGTACGCCTGCCGGAGGACTTCGCGCCGTGACCGACGTCTCGCTGATCGACCGCCTGCTCGACGTTATCGAGGACGACATCGTGCCGAAGACGGCCGACGGCGTGGCGCACGGCAACAAGCTGTTCGGCGCCGCCATCCTGCGCAAGACCGACCGCTCGCTGGTCATCGCGGAGACGAACAACGAGATCGAGAACCCGTTGTGGCACGGCGAGGTGCATTGCCTGAAGCGCTTCTACGAGATGCCGAAGGCCGAGCGCGTCGACACCGGCGACGCCATCTTCCTCGCCACGCACGAGCCCTGTTCGCTCTGCCTGTCGGCGATCACCTGGACCGGCTTCGACAATTTCTACTACCTGTTTTCCCACGAGGATTCGCGCGATAGCTTCGCCATCCCGCACGATCTGAAGATCCTGAAGGAGGTCTTCACGCTCGATCCCGGCGGCTACAATGCCGAGAATGCCTACTGGAAAAGCTTCTCCATCCGCCGGCTGGTGCGGGCGCTGCCCGAGGCGGAGCGCGAGCGGCTGGAGGCGCGCATCGCAGCGATTTCAGACCGTTACGACGCACTTTCCGGCACCTACCAGGCCAGCAAGGCGGACAACGACATTCCGCTGAACTGATTCCCAGCCAGGGCAGAGGCGGCGGATCGTTCCAGAGCCGGCAAGGCCTGCCGCGACAATGTCGCTATCGGCGCATTGGTCCAAACACGACACACCATTTACGCCACGCTATGTCGCATTCGGCCTTGCGCTGGAGTTTCCCTTACGGCCATTATCCTCCTGACAAAAACAAGAATGGCTACGGCCGAACCGTCCAGTGAGGAGAACCCATGTCTAAAGAACTCGAATTCCTGAGCCACAGCGTGGCCAGAGGAAAACTCAGCCGTCGCGACTTTCTCGGCCGCGCCGCAGCGCTTGGCGTCAGCGCCGCCTTCGCCAACACGCTGCTTTCCGACGCGGCCCGCGCCGAAGGGCCGGTGAAGGGCGGCATGCTCAAGGCCGGCCTGCAAGGCGGCGAGTCCTCCAACGTGCTCGACCCTGCGCTGAACCTTTCCCAGGTGAACTTCAGCTTCGGCAAGTGCTGGGGCGAACTGCTGGTCGAACTGAAGCCCGATGGCGGCCTGGAAAACCGCATCGCCGAGGAGATCGGCTCCAGCCCCGACGCCAAGACCTGGACCATGAAGATCCGCAAGGGCATCCAGTTCCACGACGGCAAGGAAGTCGCGCCAGCCGACGTGATGGCGACGCTCGAGCGCCACGCGGACGAGAAGTCGAAATCGGCCGCGCTCGGCATCCTGCAGGGCATCGACACGATGAAGGTGGACGGCGATGCCGTCGTCGTCACGCTGAAGGACGCCAACGCCGACTTCCCCTACCTGATGGCGGACTATCACCTGGTCATCCAGCCGAACGGCGGCAAGGACAACCCGAACGCCGGCATCTCGGCCGGTCCCTACAAGGTCACCGTCAACGAGCCGGGCGTTCGCTACGGCGGCGAGAAGTTCGCCAACTACTGGCAGGGCGACAAGCTCGGCCACGCCGACCAGGTGGAGATCGTCGTCATCAACGACCCGACGGCACGCACCGCGGCGCTGCAGGGCGGCCAGGTCAACATGATCAACCGCGTCGAGCCGAAGATCGTCGACCTGATCAAGCGCGTCCCGGGCGTCACCATCCAGACGGTGTCGGGCCGCGGCTTCTATCCCTTCAACATGTTCTGCGACACCGCGCCCTTCGACAACAACGACCTCAGGATGGCGCTTAAGCTCGCCATGGACCGCGACGAGATGCTCGACAAGATCCTGCGCGGCTACGGCGAGGTCGGCAACGACATGCCGGTCAACAAGGCCTACCCGCTGTTCTCCGACGACATCGAGCAGCGCAAGTTCGACCCCGAGAAGGCGGCCGAATTCTACAAGAAGTCCGGCCACTCCGGCTCGATCCTTCTCAGAACCTCGGACGTCGCCTTCCCCGGCGCGGTGGACGCCGCCCAGCTCTACCAGCAGAGCTGCGCCAAGGCCGGCATCAAGATCGAGATCAAGCGCGAGCCGGGCGACGGCTACTGGTCGGAAGTGTGGAACAAGCAGCCCTTCTCGCTGTCCTACTGGGGCGGCCGGGCGACGCAGGACCAGATGTATTCCACCGCCTACATTTCCAGCGCCGACTGGAACGACACGCGCTGGAAGCGGCCGGAATTCGACAAGATGGTCATCGCCGCGCGCGGCGAACTGGACGAGGCCAAGCGCAAGAAGATGTATCGCGACATGGGCCTGATGATGCGCGACGAGGGCGGCCTGCTGGTGCCCTTCTTCAACCAGTACATCGACGCCTCCGGCAAGGGCGTGCAGGGCTGGGTGAACAACCCCGCGCAGGAAATGTGCGGCGGCTACGCGCTGGCGATGTGCTGGCTCGAAGCCTGACCGGCGATTGCGGGGCCGGCGCCGCGCGCCGGCCCCTTTCCTCCTCCACGCACGCATCCGCTCCAATCCGAGGCCCCGTGGCAGGCTTTCCATGTCCTTTCCGATCCTGAAACTGATCGCGCAGCGCATCGCGCTGGGCATCGTTCTCCTGTTCGCCGTTTCGATCCTGATCTTCGTCGGCACGCAGATCCTGCCCGGCGACGTGGCGCAGTCGATCCTCGGCCAGGCGGCGACGCCGCAGGCGCTGGCCAATCTGCGCGAGCAGCTCGGCCTCAACGATCCCGCCTATATCCGCTATTTCCGCTGGCTGGGCGGCGTGCTCACCGGCGACCTCGGCACGGCGCTGACCAGCGGCCAGGACATCGCCTCCTCCATCTGGCCCCGGCTGGAGAACACGCTGTTCCTCGCCGGCTGCGCGGCCGTCGTCGCGGTGCCGCTCGCCATCATCCTCGGCCTGCTCGCCGTGCGCTATCGCAACGGCCCCATCGACAAGATCATCTCGGCCTTCGCGCTCGCCTCCACCTCGTTTCCGGAATTCTTCATCGGCTACCTGCTGGTCTACTTCTTCGCCGTGAAATGGCAGGTCTTCCCCGCCATCTCGACCGTCTTCGACGGCATGCCGTTCCTGCAACGGCTGCAGGCGGTGGTGTTGCCGGCGACGGCGCTGACCTTGGTGGTGCTCGCCCATATGATGCGCATGACGCGCGCGGCGATCCTCAACGTCATGCAGTCGGCCTATATCGAGACGGCGGAACTGAAAGGCCTCAGGCCGTTCGACATCATTCGCAAGCACGCTTTCCCCAACGCGGTCGCGCCGGTGGTCAACGTCGTCATGCTCAACCTCGCCTATCTCGTGGTCGGCGTCGTCGTGATCGAGGTGATCTTCGTCTATCCCGGCATGGGACAATATCTGGTCGACCACGTCGCCAAGCGCGACGTGCCGGTGGTGCAGGCGGTCGGCCTGATCTTCGCCGCCGTCTACATCGTCTTGAACATCATCGCCGATATTGCCGCGATTCTCGCCAATCCGCGGCTCAGGCATCCGAAGTAGGGGGCGCCGATGCTTGACCTGAAACGCATCCCCCTCGGCGCCTGGCTCGGCCTCGTCCTTACCGGCCTGTTCCTCATCTGCGCCATCTTCGCGCCTTGGATCGCGCCGCACGGCAACGGCGAAATCGTCGGCGACGTGTGGGAACCGATGTCGGCGGCGCATCTTCTGGGCACCGACAATCTCGGCCGCGACCTGCTCTCGCGCATGATCTACGGCGCCCGCATCACCATCCTGATCGCAGTGCTCGCCACCGCGCTGTCCTTCTCGCTCGGCGCCATCCTCGGCTTCACCGCAGCCGCCGTCGGCGGCTGGTTCGATACGCTGGTGTCGCGCTTCGTCGACCTCCTGATGTCGATCCCGACGCTGATCTTCGGCCTCGTCGTGCTGTCGGTCCTGCCGACCAACACGCTGACGCTCATCCTCGTCATGGGCATTCTCGATTCCACCCGCGTCTATCGCCTGTCGCGCGCGGTGGCCGTCGACATCAACGTCATGGATTTCGTCGAGGCGGCGAAGCTGCGCGGCGAAGGCATGCGCTGGATCATCTTCCGCGAGATCCTGCCCAACGCGCTGTCGCCGCTGGTCGCCGAACTCGGCGTGCGCTTCATCTTCGCGGTGCTGTTCCTTTCGGCGCTGTCCTTCCTCGGCCTCGGCGTGCAGCCGCCGGACTCCGACTGGGGCGGCATGGTCAAGGAAAACAAAGACGGCATCGTCTTCGGCATTCCGGCGGCGCTGATCCCGGCGGCGGCCATCGCCGTGCTCGCCATCTCCGTCAATCTCGTCGCCGACTGGGTGCTGAACCGCACGACCGACCTCAAGGGAGGACGCGGCAATGGCTAAGACCACGACCCAGACGGCCAAGCCGGAAACGCTGCTCGACATCCGCAACCTGAGGATCGAGGCAACCGTCTATCCGCCCGGCGAGGCGCCGAAGGCCGTCACGCTCGTCCACGACGTCTCGCTGACCCTGAAGCGCGGCAAGGTGCTCGGCCTGATCGGCGAGTCCGGCGCCGGCAAGTCGACCATCGGCCTGTCCTCCATGGCCTACGGCCGCGGCGGCGTGCGCATCACCGGTGGTGAGATCGTGCTCAACGGCCGCGACATCCTCAAGGTCGGCGCCGGCGGCATCCGCAAGCTGCGCGGCCGTGAGGTGTGCTACGTGGCGCAATCGGCGGCGGCCGCCTTCAACCCCGCGCACAAGCTGATGGATCAGGTGGTGGAAGCCTCGCTGCTGCACGGCGTCGCCACCCGCGCCGAGGCCGAGAAGCGGGCCAAGGCGCTGTTCAAGAAGCTTTCGCTGCCCAATCCCGACACGATCGGCGAGCGCTATCCGCACCAGGTCTCGGGCGGCCAGCTGCAGCGCGTCATGACGGCGATGGCGCTGTGCTCGGAACCGGACCTGATCGTCTTCGACGAGCCGACGACGGCACTCGACGTCACCACCCAGATCGACGTGCTGGCGGCGATCAAGGACGCCATCCGCGACACCCATGTCGCCGCCCTCTACATCACCCACGACCTCGCCGTGGTGGCGCAGGTCTCCGACGAGATCATGGTGCTGCGCCACGGACGTCTGGTGGAATGGGGCGGCACGCGCCAGATCATCAAGGAACCCCGGCAGGAATACACCAACGCGCTGGTTTCGGTGCATGAGATCGAGCATCACGAGCAGAAGGCGGAAGGCGCGCCCTTCCTGTCGGTGAAGAACGTCACGGCGGCCTATGGCGGCGGCGCGGTGAAGGTGTTGAAGAACGTTTCGGTCGACATCCTGCCCGGCCAGACGCTGGCCGTGGTGGGCGAATCCGGCTCCGGCAAGTCGACGCTGGCGCGCGCCATTACCGGGCTTCTGCCGCCGGAACAGGGCACCGTCACCTTCGACGGGAGGCCGCTCGCCAACCGGCTGGCCGACCGGCCGAAGGAGGACCTGCGCCAGCTCCAGATGATCTACCAGATGGCCGACGTGGCGATGAATCCGCGCCAGACGGTCGGAACCATCATCGGCCGGCCGCTGGAATTCTATTTTGGCATGAGGGGTGCCGAACGCGACCGCCGCGTCACCCAGCTGCTCGACGAGATCGAGATGGGCAAGGGTTTCGCCGACCGCTATCCGGCGGAACTGTCCGGCGGGCAGAAGCAGCGCGTCTGCATCGCGCGCGCGCTGGCAGCCAAGCCCAAGCTCATCATCTGCGACGAGGTGACCTCGGCGCTCGACCCGCTGGTCGCCAACGGCATCCTGAAACTGCTGCTCAACCTGCAGCAACAGGAGAATGTCGCCTATCTCTTCATCACCCACGACCTCGCCACGGTGAAGTCGATCGCCGATTCCATCGCGGTGATGTATCGCGGCGAGGTGGTGCGCTACGGCTCCAAGAGCAAGGTGCTGACGCCGCCTTTCGACGCCTATACCGATCTTCTGCTTTCCTCCGTGCCGGAAATGGAGATCGGCTGGCTGGAAAAGGCCATCGCCGGCCGGCGCATGGAGAGCGCGGGGAACTGAAGACGACGCTTACCGTCCCTTCCACACCGGGTCGCGCTTCTCGGCGAAAGCCTTGAAACCTTCGAGATTGTCTTCCGAGCCGTAGAGCACATCGACGGTGGCGAGTTGCCTGCGGGTGACGCGGTTCATGATGTCCTGGAACTTTTGTCCCTCGGCCTCACGCGCCGTCTCCTTGATGGCGGCGAAGACCAGCGGCGGGCCGCCTGCGAGCAGGCGAGCGATCTCCCACACCCGGTCCTCCAGCTTTTCCTTCGGTAGCACCTCGTTGACGAGGCCCCAGCGATGCGCCTCGGCGGCATCCATCCAGCGGCCGGTCAAGAGCAGGTCCATGGCGACGTGGTAGGGGATGCGCTTCGGCAGCTTGATGGTCGCGGCATCGGCCAGCGTGCCGGCCTTGATCTCGGGCAGCGCGAAGGAGGAGTGGTCGGAGGCGTAGATCAGGTCGCAGGACAGCGCCAGTTCGAAGCCGCCGCCGACGGCCATGCCGTTGACGCAGGCGATGACCGGCTTGTTGAGGTCGCGCAGTTCCTGCAGGCCGGCGAAGCCGCCGACGCCGTAGTCGCCGTCCACCGCGTCGCCGCTGGCCGCGCCCTTCAGGTCCCAGCCGGCGCAGAAGAACTTGTCGCCCGCCGTCCTGACGATGGCGACGCGGAGTTCCGGATCGTCGCGGAACGCCTTGAACGTCTGGCCCATCAGCCGCGACGTCTCCATGTTGATGGCGTTGGCCTTCGGCCGGTCGAGCGTGACTTCGAGGATCGCGCCGTCGCGGCGCGTGGTGATGACGTCGGTCATGGCAAAGCTCCTGCGTTCCCCTCCCCCTCGAGGGGAGGGTGGCCGGACGAAGTCCGGTCGGGTGGGGTTGTCGCGGCCAAATGAGGGGCCGATCCATTTTCGGAAGTCGGCGCGCTGTCGGCGCCGACCCCCTCCGGCCGTGCAGCCTGTCCTCGTGGCCAAAGGCCAGACCCGGGGGCGGCCACCTCCCCCTCAAGGGGGGAGGAAAGAACGAGCAGCGCATCGGCGATCCAGGCGCCCTCGCCCTGCTTGCAAACGATCAGCGGGTTGACGTCCAGTTCTTCGATCGCATCGCCATGGGCGACGACGAAATCAGCGATGCCGGCGATGGCGTCGACCGCCGCCGCCAGATCGGCCCTGGCGCGGCCGCGATAGCCGTAGAGCAACGGGAACAGTTTCAGGCCGCGCAGCGCCGTCTCGATCTCCGTACGCGAAGCCGGCAGCAGCAGCGTGGCGCTGTCCTTCAGCAGTTCGACCAGCACGCCGCCCGAGCCCAGCGTCATCACCGGGCCGAACACGGCGTCGCGGGTGAAGCCGACGATGAGTTCGGCCACCCCGCCCTGTACCATGCGCTCGACATAGAGGCCGGCGCCGAGCGGCAGAAGCGCCTCGGCGGCCGCGCGCACATCGTCAGCGGATTCGAGATTGAGCCGCACCGCGCCGGCTTCCGACTTGTGGGCGACGCCCAGCGCTTTCAGCGCGACAGGAAAGCCGAGTTGTTCGGCCGCAGAGACGGCTTCCCGCACGCTGCCCGCACGCAGACCAGGCGGGACCGGCAGGCCGGCGGCGACAAGCATGGATTTGGCGGATGCCTCGTCGGGAGAGCTCGCCCCACACTCCGTCCCGGGCTTCGCCCGCGACACCTCTCCCCCGCTCGACGGGGGAGAGGAAGCGCCTCCATCACCGCCGCCCCCTTTCTCTCCCCCGTCGAGCGGGGGAGAGGTGTCAGGCGTAGCCTGACGGTGTGGGGGTCGACCTGCCACCGTCGAGGTCAATACCGGACGCCGCCACGCCTCGCCCACAAATGCCGCCGCTTCGGCCGCGTCGAAAGCCTCGGCGATGCCGTGGATCGGCACGATGCCGCGCCGCAGCAGCTCGGCCGAATGGCCTTCCGGCAGGTTCTCGCCCATTGACGCGACGATGGCGCCCTTGGCGCCGTTTTCCTTCAGCGCTTTCTCGAACGCATTGACCGTAATCCACCAGTCGGCGTCGGAGCAGCGGTCGGTACGCGGGAAATCCAGCACCAGAAGGTTGAGGCCGAAGCCGCCCGAGGCCATGGCGCAGAAGGTCGCCGTCAGCGCCTCCTCCTTGGCCCAGATATAGGTGTTGTAGTCGAGCGGATTGGCGACGGCCACCAGCGGCCCGAGCGTGTCCTGCACGCGCGCCTTGTGCGCCGCCTCCAGTGGCGGGAAATGCACGCCGCGCCCGACGGCGGTGTCCGCCATCACCGAGGCCTCGCCGCCGGAACAACTCATGGACGACAGTGTGCGCGATTCCAGCGACCCGACCGCATGCAGCAGCTTCAGGGCCTCGAGAAAGGACGGGATGGTATCCAGACGCGGAATGCCGAGCCGGCGCAGGAAGGCGTCGGAGGCGGCATCGGAGCCGGCCAGCGAGGCGGTGTGCGAGATGGTGGCGGCACGCGCCTGCTCGGAGCGGCCGACCTTCATGGCGACGATGGGCTTGTTCAATTCGCGCGCCCGCGCCGCCAGCCGTTCGAAGCCGGCGACTGAATCGAACCCCTCGATGTGCAGGCCGAGCGCGGTGACGCGGTCGTCCTCGATGAGCCCCAGCGCCATTTCCGACAGGCCCGTCTGCGCCTGGTTGCCCGCCGTCATCAGGAAGGCGACGGGCAGGCCGCGCGTCTGCATGGTGAGGTTGCAGGCGATGTTGGAGGACTGGGTGATGATGCCGACGCCGCGCTCGCCCGCGCCGAGCCGGCGGCCGCCATGCTGGTCGGGCCACAGAAGCGCGCCGTCGGCGTAGTTGATCAGGCCGTAGCAGTTCGGGCCGATGATCGGCATGGAACCGGCAGCATCGATCAGGTCCGCCTGCAGGCGCTCGCCGTCGGCATCGTAGCTGCCCGTCTCGCGAAAACCCGCGGCAAAGCAGATGGCTCCGCCCGCCCCCATGGCGGAAAGCTGGCGGATGATGTCGATGGTGAGATTGCGGTTGACGGCGACGAAGGCGGCGTCGGGCGCGCCCGGCAGATCGGCGACCGACTTGAAGGCCGGCACGCCGTGCACCTCGGCGCGGCTGGGATGCACCGGCCAGATCGCGCCGGCATAATTCATCTTCAGGCACTGCTCGACGACGTTGGTGCCGAAGGCGCCGCCGCCAATGATGGCAACGGACTTGGGGCGCAGGAGACGGGAAAGGTCGCGGACAGGCGTCATGGTTTGGCGATCACGGAAGGGTTGCTCGCGTCGGCCGTCGACGCGCGGAGTTTTTCGAGTTCCGGCAGATATTGAGCGGTCGCCTCCACGCCTTGCGGGCTCAAGGCGTAAATGCCGACGCCGATCCTCTCGAACCAGCCATAGTGATTGTCGGCCATCAGGCGACGCGCGTGGCCGATGCTGGTCTGGCGGGCGACCTCGGCGGCTTTCGTCGGGCCGCGTTCGTCGAGCAGGTTGAGGCAGCGCAACGCTTCCTGGCGATAGCCGGTCACCAGATTGCGCCGCGTCGCGCCGCCAAGGTTCGGGTCGCCGACCAGCCGTTCGAATTCCCGCAGAAGCCGCGTCTTTCGCGGCCTGGACTGCCGTGGCTTGTAGGGCGCGGGGTCGCAATGGATTTCGGTGTAGCCATCGGCGAGACGAACCGTGATCAGGCCAAGACCGAGCCGCCGGCACAGCTTCCTGTTCTCGACCAGCGCCTTCAACGATGCACGCCCCGTTCCGCGCGGCACGGCGACATAGACCGCGTCGCTGATCGCCTGGCGCTGGATCGCCTGATGGAACAGCGACAGCGAGAAACCGGCCTTCAATTCGACGATCACGGGTTCGTCGCCTTCGCGCATGGCGACGACGTCGGCTGCGCTGACCTCGCCCTTGACCGTATAGCCCTGCGTTTCGAGCAGACGCTTCACGGGCAGGTAAAGGTCGGTTTCCTTGATGCCGGTCTTCGCCATTTCGCCGGACTATCCCCCGACAGCCCTGAGCAAGGCCCGCGAAATGATGTGCCGTTGTATCTCGCTGGTCCCTTCCCAGATGCGCTCGACGCGGGCGTCGCGCCAGATGCGCTCCAAGGGCAGGTCGTCCATCAGGCCCATGCCGCCGTGGATCTGGATCGCCTCGTCGGCGATGAAGGCCAGAACCTCCGTCGCCTTCAGCTTGGCCATCGCCATGTCCTCGTCGGTGACGGTGCCCTGGTCGTATTTCCAGCCGGCCTCGCGGGTCAGCAATTCGGCTGCCTTCAGCTCGGTCGCCATGTCGGCCAGCTTGAAGGACACGCCCTGGAACTTGCCGATCTGCTGGCCGAACTGCTGGCGCTGCGCGGCATATTCGATCGAGTGCGCCAGCGCGCGTTCGGCGCGGCCGAGGCAGGTGGATGCCACCTGGAGCCGGGTGGCGCCGAGCCACGAATTGGCGACCTCGAAGCCCTTGTGGACTTCGCCGAGCACCTGTTCCTTCGGCAGGCGGCAGTCGTCGAATTCCAGCACGGCGTTGGTGTAGCCGCGATGCGAGACGTTGCGGTAGCCCTCGCGCACAGCAAAGCCCTTCGTGCCCTTGTCGACGAAGAAAGCGGTGATCTTCTTACGCTTGCCGCGTGGGGAATCCTCCTCGCCCGACGCCATGAAGACGATAGCGAAACCGGCGATATCGGCATGGCTGATAAAATGCTTGGTGCCGTTCAGGACAAAATCGTCGCCGTCCTGTACGGCGGTCGCCTTCATGCCGCGCAGGTCCGAGCCGGCGCCGGGCTCGGTCATGGCCAGGCAATCCCATGTCTCGCCACGGATGCAGGGATAGAGATACTTCTCCTTCTGTTCCTCGGTGCCGGCGAGCAGGATGTTGGAGGGCCGCGCCACGCAGGTCCAGTGCAGCGCGTAGTTGGCCTTGCCCAGTTCCTTCTCGTAGAGCAGCCAGGACAGCGTATCCAAGCCCGCGCCGCCGACTTCGGCCGGCATGTTGGCGGCATAGAGCCCGGCGGCCAGCGCTTTCTGCTGGAGCTCCTTGATCAGGTCCATCTCGAGCTTGCCGGTGCGCTCCACCTCCCGCTCGTGCGGGTAAAGCTCGTTCTCGACGAAGGCGCGGGTGGTGTCGACGATGGCGCGCTGTTCTTCCGAAAGGCCGAAGTTCATGGCTTCACCTGTAACATTGGTCGTGCATCCTTCGAGGCTCGCTTCGCTCGCACCTCAGGATGAGGGAGGTCAGCGCAAACGCTTCGTGCCGGGTTTGGCGCCCTGCGGTCCTCATCCTGAGGTGCGAGCGAAGCGAGCCTCGAAGGACGCACGACGGATTTCATGACGTCAGGCTTTCTTTGCCTTCTTCTTCACCGGCTTGGCCGCCTTCGCCTTGGCGGCGGCCTTGGAGACCGGCTTCTTCGCCGCCGCCAGCTTGCCGAGGCGCTTGACGTAGTCCTTGTGTAGCGCGCCGGCGCCCCAGCCCTTGCCCTTGTTGGTCTTCGACAGCACGTCCATGATGCCGACGAGGTTCTCGTCGCGGATTTTTTCCAGTTCCCGGATCGACCATTGCGCGGACTGGTCGTCGGACTGGGAGGCGATCAGGTCGACCAGCTCGTCGTTGAACTCCGGCACGTCCATCAGCTTGGTCCACGGCCATTTCAGGCAAGGCCCGAACTGCGCCATGAAGTGGCGCATGCCGGCCTCGCCGCCGGCGACGCGGTAGACCTGGAACATGCCCATCTGCGCCCAACGCAGGCCGAAGCCATAGCGCATGATGTCGTCCAGTTCCTCGACCGAGCAGATGCCGTCCTTGATGAGCCACAGCGCCTCGCGCCATGCCGCTTCCAGCAGGCGGTCACCGACGAAGGCCTCGATCTCCTTGCGGATGACCACCGGCTTCATGCCGATGGAGGCATAGATCTCCTTGGCGACCTCGATCGCCTCCGGGAAGGTCTGGGCGCCGCCGACGATCTCGACGATCGGCAGGAGATAGACCGGGTTGAACGGGTGGGCGACGACCAGCCGCTCGGGGTGTTTCTTCATTGCCACCTGCATGTCGGACGGTTTTATCCCCGAGGTGGAGGAGCCGACGATGGCGTTGGCAGGCGCGTGCAGGTCGATCTCGGCCAGCACCTTGTGCTTGAGGTCGAGCCGTTCCGGCACGCTTTCCTGGATCAGGTCGGCGTCGGTCACGGCTTCGGCGATGGTTTTGGCGAAGGTCAGCTTGCCCTCCTTGGGCAGGCCGTCAGGAAGCATCCGCTTGTAGGCGCGGCGCGCGCCCTTCATCACTTCAGAGACCTTGCGCGAGGCCTCCGGATCGGGATCGAAGATCGAAACGTCGATGCCGTTGAGCAACAGGCGCGCGACCCAGCCGGCGCCGATAACCCCGCCGCCGACGGCGGCTGCCTTGGTGATGGTCATGACTATTTCCCCCTATGCCGCCAGCGGCGCGCGCTTGGTGAGGCCGAGCTTCTTGCGCACCTCTTCCGGTCCCAGCACGCGCGCGCCCATGCGCTCGACGATGCCGACGGCGCGCTCCACCAGCTGCGCATTGGTGGCGAGCACGCCCTTGTCGAGCCACAGATTGTCTTCCAGCCCGACGCGGACATTGCCGCCGGCGAGCACGGCCGCCGCCGCATAGGCCATCTGGTTGCGGCCGAGCGAGAAGGCCGACCAGGTCCAGTCCGACGGCACGTTGTTGACCATCGCCATGAAGGTGTTGAGGTCGTCCGGCGCGCCCCACGGCACGCCCATGCAGAGCTGCACCAGCGCATCCGCCTTCAGCACCTTTTCCTCGACCAGCTGCTTGGCGAACCACAGGTGGCCGGTGTCGAAGGCCTCGATCTCCGGCTTGATGCCCATTTCCGTCATCATGGAGCCCATGGCGCGCAGCATGCCGGGCGTATTGGTCATCACGTAGTCGGCTTCGTTGAAGTTCATCGTGCCGCAGTCGAGCGTACAGATTTCCGGCAGGCACTGGCGCACATGCTCGACGCGGTTGGTGGCGCCACCCATATCGGTGCCCTGCTCTCTCAGCGGCAACGGGCTCTCGACGTCGCCGAACACCATGTCGCCGCCCATGCCGGCGGTGAGGTTCAGTACCACGTCGACGTTCGCCGCGCGGATGCGCTCGGTCACTTCGCGGTAGAGCGAAACGTCGCGACGCGGCTTGCCCGTCTCGGGATCGCGCACATGACAGTGGACGATGGCAGCACCCGCCTTGGCCGCCTCGATCGCCGAATCAGCGATCTGCTTGGGCGAACGCGGCACATGCGGGCTGCGGTCCTGCGTGCCGCCCGATCCGGTCACGGCACAGGTGATGAAAACCTCCCGGTTCATGGCAAGCGGCATCGTCATCCTCCCGGCTGCTGCATCCAGATATCGATCATCGCCCCGCTTGCGCGGCCATGCTTCGCGTTTTACGAAGGCAACATGCCACAAACCGCAAGAGCGACGGTCTTCCGCACCGAACATGCGCCGCTGAGGGTGACGTTCCTGGTGTTCTCCGGCGCGTCCATCATGTGCGTGGCGTCGGCCGTCGATCCGCTGCGCGCCGCCAACCGCATCGCCGGCGAGAGGCTGTTCGATTTCCGGCTGGTGTCGGTCACTGGCGAGGCGCCGGTGACCACCTGCGGCCTGCCGGTCGCCGTTTCCGGCCGCTTCGATCCAACCGAGAAGACCGACATGCTGGCGGTGGTGGCCGGCTTCGGCACGCAGAACTACGCCACAGCGGCGTTGCTGTCGGGGCTCAGGCGGGCAGCGCGCGGGTGCAGAGCCTATGGCGGCATCGAGGCCGGCACATGGCTGGTCGGCCGCGCCGGCCTGCTGGACGGCCGCGCCGCGACGACGCACTGGGAGGATATGGAGGATTTCGCCGCCGCCTTTCCCGATGCCGACGTCAGGCCCGACCGCTACGTCATCGACGGTCCCGCCTTCACCACCGGGGGTGCCGCGCCGACCTTCGACCTGATGCTGCACCTGATCCGCTCGCGGCTCGGCATGGCGGTGGCGCTCGATGTCGCCAGCGTCTTCATCTACGACCAGGCACGGGCCGCGACCGACGCGCAGCCGCTGGTGTCGCTCGGCCGGCTCGACGGCTACGACCCGAGACTGGCACAGGCGATCCGGCTGATGGAGGCGCATGTCGAGGCGCCGGTGACGGTGGAAGCCATCGCGCGGCGGGCGGGCGTGACGCCGCGCACGCTGGAGACGATCTTCTCCCGGTCGATCGGCGAGACGCCGGGCGCCTACTACCTGCGGCTCAGGCTGACGGCGGCGCGCAAGCTGGTCACCGACACACGCCTGCCACTCGCCGAAATCGCCGGGCGGACGGGGTTTTCGTCCGGCTCGGCGTTTTCGAGGGCGTTTTCGAGGGCGTTCGGGCAGGCGCCCGTCCGATTGCGGCAGAGCTGAGGGATAGTTGTCGGGCGGCGTCCTTGCGGCCGTCGCCAGCGCCGTCGAGCATGTCGCGCATGCGCCGGGCGAGATGCGTTTCCAGCCGGCCGATGACGGCGCGGTCCCATTCGTTGGCGGCATCGGCGGCCGGACGCGGCATCGCCATCAACCGGTCGAAGATGGAGCCTGCCTCGCCGCCGCGCGAGAGAAGGGCGTCGATCTGGTAGTCTGTATGCATGACGTTCGCCTCCTTTCCAGTTCGTCGCGATATGCCCAGACTATACGGGTTACGTGACGGCTGTTTGAAGGCAAGACAAAGGCGATTGAGGGGCCGGCCGGGGCAAAGTTTTGTCCCGAAATCACGGCTTTGCGAAATCGCCTCCCCGGCGCGGCCGACGGTTAACCGCTGTAACAATTGTTGTGCCGGGACTGCTCGCGAAAATTGTAAAAGGGCGGCGGGGCGCATCGCATACGGACCCGCCGCGGATGACGGAACCGACACGAGCGACGGTAAGGCAAAGGCTGTACGCATTCCTGATCGCGGGCCTGGGCGGGCTGGCCGCATCGGCCGTTTCGTTTTCGATGGCCGTCTACGAGGCCGCCCATCCACCCGAGACGCCGGCGGTGGCCGCCGGCCAGCAGATCGACACCGGCCGCTGGTTCGTGACCTTGCGCTCGGCGCGCATCGGCACCATTTCGCCGACCGGCGTGCCGCCTTCGAACCCAAAGCAACTCATCATGGTGGATCTCGACGTGGTGAACCGCTCGGCGATGCCGAACAATCTCCTCGGCAAAGTCGTCGTCCCCGCCCCGCTGGCAGCCCCGGCGGGCGCAGTGCCGGAAATTCCGACGACTTACCTCGATCGGGACAAGTATTTTGCCAACCACATAAACCCGAACATGCCCGAACGGGTGACGATGGCCTGGACCTGGCCGCAGGACATGCCGGTGCCCGAGACGCTGACAGTCATCGTCAAGGGCGAGATCTACAAGCTGCGCGACAATCTTTACGGCGCAACCGGCTGGTATGACGGCGATCCGGTGGCGACCGTCGAACTGCCGGTGGAGCGGGTTCCGTGATCGGCACGCTGCGCACGGCGCTCGCCCTTCTGTTCGCGGCCGCCGTGCTCTACGGCCTGCAGCACACGCGGCCGCGCTACAGCCAGATCACCTCGCCGATCGTCACGACGGGAGGCATGAACGAACGGGTCCAGACCGGCAATTTCGCGCTGTCGCTGGACAGCGTGCGGGTGGCCCGCGCACTCGACGTCGAAACCTTTGGCAAGACGAAAGCCTATACGACGCCGGGCGTGTGGGTCGTTGTCGAGGGTACGGCCGAAGCGCGCCACGAGACGCTTTCCCTCACCTCGGCCGACTGGATCAGCACGGCGGGCGTCCGCTATGCCCTGACCGACCGCATACCGGCCACGATCGAGATGCTGCCGGGAGACGTGAACCAGCCGGGTCTGCCGCGCCGCGCGCTGCTCGTCTTCGAGATGCCGCAGGAGGCGGTCGCCGGCGGCTCCGTCGCGGTGACGCGCAGCAAGCTGTCGCCGCTGGACGACGAGGTGCAGATCGCCGTGGATGCCGACACTGACCGGACGGAGCCGAAGATCACGCTCCGCCGCAACAACGAGGGCTTTCCTTGGACCGTCCTACCGCAGCGATGACACCGTCCCGGCGCGGCTACTGGCTGAGCATGGCTGCCCTGGCCGTTGCCCTGCCGGCGGCGCTGGCCGTGAGCGGCTGGGGCTCTTTCGTCAACTGGCGCGCAGTGAACGTCCGCGAGCCCACGGCTGCGCAGGTGGGACAGAAAGTCGACTACGCCGGTGCGCAATGGACGGTGACGCGCCTGACACGGCTGGCCGGTGGAGAAGGCCGCGCGGTGGTGCTCGCCGAATTCGAGGCGGTGATCCCCGATCCCAAGGCGTTCGCCAACGTTCCCTGTCAGATCGGCCTTTCCGACGGCGAAGGCCGCACATGGCAGCCGGTGTTTTTGGGCGACCCCGTTGTCAGGAAGATGTATCCGGAGGCGCTCCAGAGGGCCTTGTGCGGCGGGCCGAGTTTCGCTGAGGCCAAGGGCGGCGAGCCCGTCAGGATGGCGGCGAGCTTCGCCATCCCTGCTTCGGCGAGCGACCTCAAACTGTCGGTCGCCCTGCTCTCCGCGCTGCCTGCCTATCTGAGCGTCAGCGAGCCTCAGCCCTGAATTGCAGCGGCATTGCGTTCCCGTGCGCTTCCCTGCGCGACCGCCGTTTCCAGCACGGCCGCCAGCAGGGCGATGCGAACCGCATCCAGCACTATGCCGCCGTTCATATCGCTCGGACTGCCGATGAACACGCTGATGATATCGGCGAAAACCTGCCAGGTCGCCAGATCATGCGCGCCGATCAGTCTTGTCAGGCCATACCATAGCCACATGCCCGTCCACGAAATCGCCTGATAGGCGATGACGAAGGTGATCAGCGTGGCAAGGCCGGCGCCGAGGGTCAGCTTCAGGCATGTCCACACCGGCGCATAGCGGCTGCGATAGCCGCCGAGAAAATGCCGGGTGAAATCTTGCAGCCACCTGCGCCAGGTGCTGGAGCGCGACGGCGCGGGCGAAGCGGCGGGTGGCGCCGAAAGCTCGTAGCCGTTGATGACGGCGGCCATCACCAGCCAGACCATCGGCAGCAGCGCGTAGAAGAAGAGAGCCTGCAGCTGATCGCCAAGCGGAACCGGCCGGAACTCGACCGGAACGAAGTCACCCGACGCCCAGGCCGCCGTTACCGGCGAAAGAAGATCGAACGCGTTCTGCTGCAGGATCGAGGCAGCGCCGAGCCAGCGGATGAACTGATCCTTCCACACGCTGAGCGCGTAAAGACCAATGAATATCCATGTCGCGTCGGCCGCCACCACGACCAGACGCCAGTAGGGATGGGATGCGCGGCCGTTGAGCCACTTGGCAGCAAACCGCACTAGCCAACAGGCCACGATGGACAGGATGACGCCGCCGGATTGCAGGATGGAAAAGATGTCGAGCCTCTCGCCGAACGCGACCTGCGCAAGCGCCATGCGCGAATATTCGCGCACGGTGTCGCCGAGAAAGCCCCAGGCGGCATAATAGGCGAAGAAGGGAAGGACGGCTGCGGCGGTGATGGCGAGGATCGGTTCGCGCCGGTTTTCGTCGGAGGCCTTGCCGGCGGCGCTGCGGCGCAGGGCCATGAGCGCCGGCAGGAAGGGACGCAGCACCACGAACATCATGACCAGCACGGTGAGCTTGGCAAGCACGACGAAAGAGAGGACGACCATGCCGCCAAGCGGGAAGCCGAGGCCGACCTTGACCGCGCCCTGCAACAGGAGATCGCGGGCGATCATGCCGAGACAGCCGATCAGCAGCAATTGCGGCCAGCAGGCGACGAGCAGCCGGCCCGTCAGGGCCAATGGCCGGACAATGTCGTCAAGCGTCTGCGTCATGGCGTCTCGCGGCTCCGTAGGGTCGCGGCATCATTCCCATGGACGGGGGCGGGTTCAAACCGTCCGCGGTCGATTTGATCGCCGGTAACGCAAGTTTACCGTGCCGGCAGCGGCACGCTCCTTCTCACACGTAGCGGTTGACGATGTTCTCCAGGAATTCCTGCCGGCCGGAACGCGGCTCCGGCTCGATCCCGTCCTTGACGACGCGCCGGGCGACGTCTTCCAGCGTGCGCTTGCCCGAAAGCATCGCCTGCGCCTCCGCCCCTTTCCAGCCGGCATAGCGTTCGGCCAGCGGGTCGGACAGCGCCTTGTCCTCGACCATGCGAGTCGCCGCCTTCAGGCCGCGCGCGCAGCAGTCCATGCCGCCGATATGGGCGATCAGGAGGTCCTGCGGGTCGAGCGACTGGCGCCTGAGCTTGGCGTCGAAGTTGGTGCCGCCTGTGGTGAAGCCGCCGGCCTGCAGCACCTGATAATAGGCGAGCGCCATTTCCGGCACGTTGTTGGGGAACTGGTCGGTATCCCAGCCGGACTGGTAGTCGTTGCGGTTCATGTCGATGGAGCCGAAGATGCCGAGTGCGTTGGCGAGTGCCAGTTCGTGCTCGAAGGAATGGCCGGCGAGGATCGCATGGCCCTGCTCGATGTTGACCTTGACCTCGCCCTCCAGCCCGAACTTCTTCAGGAAGCCGTACACCGTCGCCACGTCGTAGTCATACTGGTGCTTGGTCGGCTCCTGCGGCTTCGGCTCGATCAGGATCGTGCCCTTGAAGCCGATGCGGTGCTTGTAGTCGACCACCATGGAGAGGAAGCGGCCGGCCTGTTCCTGCTCCTGTTTCAGGTCGGTGTTCAGCAGCGTCTCGTAGCCCTCGCGGCCGCCCCACAAAACATAGTTCTCGCCGCCGAGCTTTTTCGTCACGTCGATGCAGCTCTTCACCGTGGCGGCGGCGTAAGCGAACACGTCCGGATCGGGATTGGTCGCGGCACCCGCCATGAAGCGCCGGTGCGAGAAGAGATTCGCCGTGCCCCACAAGAGCTTGACGCCCGTCTCCTTCTGCTTGGCGGCAAAGATGTCGGCGATCTCGTCGAGGCGGGCAGCACTTTCGGCGAAGTTTTTGCCCTCCGGCCGCACGTCGGCGTCGTGGAAGCAATAGAAGGGTACGCCAAGCAGCGAAAACATTTCGAAGGCGACGTCGGCCTTCAACTTCGCCTTGTCCATCGTGTCGCCAAACCACGGCCGCTCGAAAGTCTGCCCGCCGAACGGGTCGCCGCCCGGCCAGGCGAAGGAATGCCAGTAGGCGACCGAAAAGCGCAGATGGTCCTCCATGCGCTTGCCGGCGACCATCTCGTCGGGATCGTAGAAGCGATAGGCGAGCGGATTGGTCGAATCCGGACCCTCGTACCGGATTTTCCTGATGTCGCCGAAGAAGCCGGTGCTCACGTCATGTCCTCCTGAAATTTCTGGCTGCGGCCTCGCCGCGATTACCCGGGACGTAATTGGTTTGCCGACAAGGACGGGGGAAAAGGGTCACGTCAAAACACGAACACGGAGAAAGACGATGACCGACCTTCAGACGATCGCCGAAAACTACATCGCCGCCTGGAACGAGGCTGATCCGGCCACGCGCGAAGCGCTGCTTGCCGCGGCCTTCACCGCGGACATCAGTTATCGCGACCCGATCATGCAGGGCGACGGCCATGCCGGCATCGCCGCGCTGATCGACGGCGTGAAGACGCAGTTTCCCGGCTTCCGCTTTTCGTTGAAGGGCGAGCCGGACGGTTTCGGCGACGCCATCCGCTTTTCGTGGAACCTCGGACCGGCCGGAAGCGAGTCCATCATCGAAGGCACCGACATCGGCGTCATCGAGGACGGGCGGCTGAAAACCGTCACCGGCTTCCTCGACAAGGTGCCGGCGCAATAAAGGCTGTTCGACAGGCGACAGGGACGTCTTCACATCACGTCCCTGATCGCCGGATAGAGCGCGCGATAGCGCCGGTAGGCGTCCTCATAGGCGCCAACCAGTTCGGCATCCGGCGTGATCGTCTCCTGTGTAAGCGGAGCCGTGCATATGGACAGCGGGTCCGCACCGGTGGCGGCGATGAGGCCGAGCCGGGCGGCCCCGAAGGCGGCGCCGAAATCGCCGTCGGCGGGAATGTCGACCGGAATGCCGAGGGCGGTGGCGATGGCGCCGAGCCAATAGCGCGAGCGCGAGCCGCCGCCGATGGCGGTGACGCGGGTCAGCATGGTGCCGGCCGTCCGCAAGGCTTCGAGACTGTCGCGGAAGGCGAAGGCGACGCCTTCCAGCACCGCCTGCGTCAGCGCGGCGCGGCCGGATTCATGCGCAAGACCGGTGAAGGCGCCGCGAATGGCGGAATCGTTGTGCGGCGTGCGCTCGCCCGAAAGATAAGGCAGGAAGGTGACGCCGCCCGGCGCCTTCAGTTTCCCGCCGAGTTCGTCGGTGAGTGCCGCCGCATCCCTGCCCGTGATCTCGCACAGCCAGTTCAGCGAATCCGTCGCAGAGAGAATCACGCCCATCTGGTGCCAAGTGGCGGGCAGCGCATGGCAGAAGGTGTGCACCGCGCTTGCCGGATTGGGCAGATAGGCGCGGTTGGCGGCGAACAGCACGCCCGACGTGCCGAGCGACACGAAGGCATGCCCCTCGCCCACCGTGCCCATGCCGCAGGCGGATGCCGCGTTGTCGCCAGCGCCGCCGGCCACCGGAACGCCGGCCGCCATGCCCCAGCGCGACGCCAGTTCGGCGCGCAGGGCGCCGGCCTTGTCGGTACCCTCGACCAGCGCCGGCATGTGGTTCTCGTCGAGGTCGGTGGCGGCGAGCAGGTCCGGCGACCAGCGGCGCTTGCCGACATCGAGCCAGGCCGTGCCGGAAGCGTCCGACATTTCGGAGATATGCTCGCCGGTCAGCCAGAGCCTGAGATAGTCCTTCGGCAGAAGCACCTTGGCCACCTTGGCGAAGACGGCCGGCTCGTTGTTCTTCACCCATGCCAGCTTGGGCGCGGTGAAGCCGGGAAAGACGATGTTGCCGGTGATTTTCCGAAACCGCGGATCGGCATCGAGCGAGGCCGCCTCGGCGTGGCTGCGGGTGTCGTTCCACAGGATGCAGGGCCGCAGCACCTTGTCTGCCTTGTCGAGGAGAGTGGCGCCGTGCATCTGGCCGGACAGGCCGATGCCCTTGACCGCCGCCAGTTCCTCGCCGTGCGCCGCCTTGAGTTCGGCAATCGCCTCCTCGCAGGCGGCGATCCAGTTGGCCGGATCCTGCTCGGACCAGCCGGCCTGCGGACGCGACACTTCCAGCGAGGCATGGCCGGAGCCGACGACCTTCTGGTCGCCGTCGATCAGCAGCGCCTTGACGCCGGATGTGCCCAGATCGAGGCCGAGATACATGAGTTCCTCCGTCCGCGCGCCTCGCCGCAGGGCTTTCAGGGTTCGAAATAATCTGGTCGGACCAGATTCTAGGGCAACGAAAGCCGACGGTCAATCGAGCCGCTGGCCATTGTCATCACGAGCCCGAACGCATCGCCACCGTGGCGATGCCGGCGCCGACCAGCAGCGTGCCGCCGGTGCGGTTGAGCACGCGGATCGCCCGTTCGTTGCGCACGACCGCACGGGCGCGGGCCGCCACCAGCGCGTAGCCGAAGGCATTGGCGAAAGCGAGCAGCAGGAACGTCGCCTCGAAGATGAGCATCTGGGTGAAGAAGTCCGCGTGCCGGTCGAGGAACTGCGGCAGGAAGGCGACGAAGAAGGTGATGCTCTTGGGGTTGAGTGCCGTCACCAGCCAGGCATGCGCCGCCATCCTGGAAGCCGAAACGGCATCGGTGCGCGGCTGGGCGCGCAGCGTACCGCCAGCTCGGAACAGCTTTATGCCCAGATAGATCAGGTAGCCGGCACCGACGATCTTGAGGATGGTGAAAACGGTGGCGGAAGCGGCAAGCAGCGCGCCGATGCCCAGCATCGACAGCGTCATGGCGGTGAAGTCGCCAAGAGCGACGCCGAAAGCCATGGGCAGAACGGTGCGCCATCCCTGGCCCAGCGCATAGGAGACGACCAGCAGGATCGTCGGACCCGGAATGATCAACAGGATGGCGGAAGCGGCGACGAAGGCGGCCCAGGTTTCGAGCGGCATGACTTTCTCCTCACGCAAAGAAAAGGATAAATCCCGACGCCCGCCGGGAAGTAAAGGGAAAACGGCAGGCCCGTACGCCAGTCGGGCGGCCTCGCCGCGCTGACGCCGTCACACTCGTTACCCACCAGGCTGTGCGATTCACCCTTTTTCAACCATGACTGGTGAAAATGCGTGTCATTCGGCCGCAGCGTGCTGGCGGCTCAGTTGGGATTTGGGTTTGGGGTAGAGCGTGCATGCGTAGAGACCTGCATGATCCGGCGCCGTCGCGACAAGACGGCATGAACGAAACCGGGACCAACCTTTCCCGGCGCGCCACGCTCGGCGGCCTGGGTGCGGCGGCCCTTCTCGGCATCGCCGGCTGCTCGCGCTCGGTGGACATGCCGGCGCTCGGTCTCGACACCATCACCACCGGCTCGATCAAGCCGAACCGGCCGGTGCCGCGCATCAGCGTCGACAGCCATGTGACCAGCCCCGACGTGATGTACGCCGCGCTGACCGACGGCGGCTTCGCCGTGCCGGCCGTGCCCTACCAGAAGGTCAAGGCCGAATTCCGCCGGCAGATCGTCGTCGACCCGACCGGCGAGGCACCGGGCACCATCGTGGTGCATACGCAGGAACGCCTGCTCTACCTGGTGCAGCAAGGCGGCGACGCCATCCGCTACGGCGTCGGCGTCGGAAAGGACGGCTTCCGCTGGTCCGGCCGCGCCAATATCCAGTACGGCCGCGAATGGCCGACCTGGACGCCGCCGCCCGAGATGATCCAGCGCAAGCCCGAACTGGTGAAATGGCAGAACGGCCAGCCCGGCGGCCTGACGAACCCGCTCGGCGCACGCGCCCTCTACATCTTCCAGGACGGCCGCGACACCGGCTACCGCATCCACGGCTCGCCCGAATGGTGGTCGATCGGCAAGGCGATGTCGTCGGGCTGCGTCAGGCTCATCAACCAGGACATCATCGACCTCTACAGCCGCGTCTCGAAGCGCAATCCTGTGGTAGTTATCTAAGGCAGTAGGGCAGTAAGGCAATAGGAAAAGGGGCACCTACTGCCCTACTGCCCTACTGCCCTACTGCCCTACTGCCCTACTGCCCTACTGCCCTCTTCTCCATTGCGCCGCGCATCAAGACAAGCGAATGTAAGCCGAGCCTAGACTGGAGCGGCGCAATGCCCGAAACCTTCGTCATCGCGCAGGGCGGCGGCCCGACCGCCGTCATCAACCAGACCGTGGCGGGTGCTGCGCTGGAGGTCCGCAAACGGCATCCGGGCGCCCGCGTGCTCGGCGCGCGCCATGGCGTGCGCGGCATCCGCGACGGCGACTACGTCGACCTGTCCGCCGTTCCCGAAGAGCAGTTGCGGCTGATCGGCAATACGCCGGGCGCCGCGCTCGGCTCGACCCGCGACAAGCCGGATGCGGCCTATTGCGACGTCATCCTGAAAGGCCTGCAGAAGGCCGGCGCCGACGCCTTCATCTATATCGGCGGCAACGACACCTCCGGCACGCAGCAGATCCTTACCGACGCCGCCGGCGACAGAATCGCCTTCGTGCATGCGCCGAAGACCATCGACAACGACCTCGAGGAAAACGACCATGTGCCGGGCTTCATGTCGGCGGCCGAGTTCGTCGCCGGCGCCTTCCTGTCGGTCGACCTCGACTTCCGCGCGCTGCCGGGCACCTATGTCGGCATCGTCATGGGCCGGCATGCCGGCTTCCTCACCGCCGCGTCCGCCGCGTGGCGGCTGGACGCGGAGAGCGGCCCGCACCTGATCTATGTGCCGGAGCGCGCCTTTTCGACGGAACGCTTCATCGACGACGTGAAAGCCTCGCTCGCCCGCCACGGCCGGTGCGTCGTCGCCGTCTCCGAAGGTGTGTCGACCGCCGACGGCAAGGCGCTGGTCGAAAGCCTGGTGCCGGCGGACCGGCTGGAGCGCGACCAGCACGGCAACGTCAAGCTCTCCGGCAGCGACCTGACGGCGGCGCTGGAACGGGCGCTGGCAACGGGCCTGCCGGGCAAGCGGGCACGGGTGGATGCGCTGGGCTACATGCCGCGCGGCGCCATCTCGGCCATCAACGCCGTGGATGCGCAGGAAGCCTTCGACGCCGGCGCCTTCGCCGTCCAGGTCGCGGCGGAAGGCGGCGGCTCCGTCGCCCTGCAATACGACGGCACGCGCACGGTGCTGAAGAAAGTGCCGCTGGTGAACGTCGCCGGCAAGACCCGCCACATGCCGGACGATTTCCTGCAGCCGGACGCCAATGCGCTCTCCGAGACGGGCATGGCCTATTTCAAGCGGCTGGTTCCGGAAAAATACAAGATCGGCAAGCCCTTTGTGTAAGGCGGCGGGAATCTGATGGAAGGCTGGTTCTACCGGGCCGTCGTCGACGCGGCGACGACGATGCTGACCGAGCCGTTCGTCAATGACTATATGCGCGCCAACATCTGGCACCTCAGGGGGCGCGACGCCGACCTCCTGGTCGATACCGGCATGGGCATCTGTCCGCTGGCGCCCGAGATCGACACGCCGCCCGGCAAGCCGCTGCTGGTGGTTGCCACCCATATCCATCTCGACCATGTCGGCTCGCTGCACGAATTCGCCGACCGTGCCGGGCCGGCACGGAGCGCCGCCGCCTTCGCAACCATGCCGGACGCGGCGACCTATGCCGACGAGTTCCGCACCATGGACGCGCCGGTTTCGCGACCTCCGCATGCCGGCTGGAGCGCGGCCGGTTACCGCATCGCGCCGGCGCCGCTGACGCGCACGCTCGATGAAGGCGACACGATCGATCTCGGCGACCGGCTGTTCACGGTGCTTTGCCTGCCCGGCCATTCGCCCGACTCCATCGGCCTGATCGACGAGAAGGACGGCCTGTTCTTCAGCGGCGACGCGATCTACGACGACACGCTGCTCGACGACCTGCCGGACTCCGACCGCGAAGCCTACCGGCGCACCATGGCGCGGCTCACCGACCTGCCGATCCGCATCGGCCACGGTGGCCACGGACCGAGCTTCGACCAGGCACGCATGCGCGCCATCGCGCGTGGCTATCTCGATCGCTCCGAAACGCGCTGACGGCACGGCATCCGTCATCTGAAATCGCTTCCGGTTCCGCCGCCATGGTTAACGATTGGTTAGCTGGCTCGCCCGTCTGCCGCCTAACCCTCCCGAACGGTTCCGTTTCGGTTGACGCTGTGTCCAACACAGTATGAACGGCGGGCAAGGTATGCTTTCGCGTATCGGCCAGCGCATTCGTTTTCAATCGATTGATATCACACCGGAAAATTGTGGCACCAGCAGCTACTACCTGGTTTCAAGGCCGGGATTCATGGTCCAGCCGGAACATTTTCGTGATTGGAAACCGCCGTTTCGAGCCCCCAGATCGGGGCTGTCCGAACGACGCAAATTCCTCCCAGGACACGCCGCAGACGGACGGAAAATTCAAATTTGGAGTACCTTAAAATGAAGAAGATCGCTCTTGCTACCGCTGCCGTTTTGACCCTGACCGGTGCGGCTTTCGCCGAAAGCCCGACCGACAGCGGCACGGACATCAACGTCATCGCCCAGCAGCAGAAGCTGGACAACGTCCGTACCTCGTCCATCGGGAATGAGGCGCCGGCCGTCAAGGTGCTGGCCCCCGCCAACACGATCGCCGAGCAGAACATCTATGACGTCAGGACGGGCCATCGGGACTTCGGCAACCGCTAAGGTTCGGCCCTGCATGACACCAAGAGCGGCGGGCATGCCCGCCGCTCTTTATTTTTCAGCTCGTCCCCGTCGGGACACCAGTTTCCAGAACGAAGCACAGGTTCGGAACCACCGCTCAGGCCGCTTCGGCCGCCGGCTCCTTGTGCAGGAACGAGCGGCCGTCCTGATCGAAGATGTGCAGGTCGGCGGGATGAGCCGCCAACCGGATCGTTTCACCGCGCCTGACCTCGGCACTACCGGGCAGCTTGGCTGTCAGCGGCTGGCCGCCGTGGCCGATGTCGATATAGACAAGCTGCACCTCGCCAAGCTGCTCGATGTAGTCCACCTGCCCACGAAACAATGTGTTGTCGGGGTCCTCGGTCACGAACAGGTCCTCCGGCCGCACGCCGAAGCTCACCGTCTCGCCCTTGGCCGAAGCCGGCGTGGCGATCGGCACATGAGCCACCGTCTCGGCCGCCAGCCGCGCCGCCGTCGGCGAGCCCGGCCGCTCGATGGTGGCCGGCAGCACGTTCATGGCGGGCGAGCCGATGAACTGCGCCACGAACAGGTTGCCGGGCTTCTTGTAGAGATCCATCGGCGTGCCGACCTGCTCGACATGCCCGTCTTTCAATACGACGATGCGGTCCGCCAGCGTCATCGCCTCGACCTGATCGTGGGTGACGTAGATCATCGTCGTCTCGGGCATGGATTCCTTCAGCTTGGCGATCTCGATGCGTGTCGCCACGCGCAGTGCGGCATCGAGATTCGACAGCGGCTCGTCGAACAGGAAGACCTTTGGATTGCGCACGATGGCGCGGCCGATGGCGACGCGCTGGCGCTGGCCGCCGGACATGGCGCGCGGCAGACGGTCGAGATATTTGGTCAGTTGCAGGATCTCGGCCGCCTGCTTCACGCGGCGGTCGATCTCGGCCTTGTCCTCGCGGGCGATCTTCATGCCGAAGGCCATGTTGTCGTAGACGGTCATGTGCGGATAGAGCGCGTAGGACTGGAACACCATGGCGATGCCGCGCTTCGACGGCGGCACGTCGTTGACCACCTGGCCGTCGATCTTCAACTCGCCCGACGTGATTTCCTCCAGCCCGGCGATGGTGCGCAGCAAGGTCGACTTGCCGCAGCCGGACGGGCCGACGAAGACGATGAACTCGCCCGACCTGATGTCGAGGTCGATGCCGTGAAGGACATGCACGTTGCCGTAGGATTTCTTCACCTGCCTGAGCGTCAGATCGGCCATGATTTCCCTCCCTCTTGATCTCTTGTCCGGTCAGGCGAGACGCCCGAACCACGCGCCGTAGCCGCCGAGCTTCACGCGCCCCGAGGCGGCCTCGCCGGCAAAGCCATGGCCCGAGACCGGCTGCGCCGTCAGGCTGGCGCCGAGATCGACCTCGGCCGCCTTGCCGCCGAGGTTGAAGACGCAGACCAGCCGTTCGTTGCCCTCGCCGCGCGTAAAGGCGACGGTATCGCCGTCGCTCGGCAGGAAATCGATGTCGCCCTTCACCAGCGCCGGATGGAAACGGCGGAAAGCGAGGAAGCGACGATAATGCTCCAGTAGCGAGTTCTCGTCGCCCTGTTGCGCATCGACCGCCTTGGCCAGATGTTCGGCCGGCACCGGCAGCCACGGTTTCGCACTCGAAAAACCGCCGTTCTTCGCTCGGCTTTGCCACACCATCGGGGTGCGGCAACCGTCGCGGCCCTTGAATTCCGGCCAGAAGCGGATGCCGTAGGGGTCCTGCAGGTCCTCGAAGGCGAGGTCGGCTTCGGTCAGCCCCAGTTCGTCGCCCTGGTAGAGGCAGACGGACCCGCGCAACGACATCAGCAGCGCCGAGACAACCTTGAGATAGGCGGTGGGATCGGGTTCGTTGGCGGCCCAGCGCGAGGCATGGCGCTTGACGTCGTGGTTGGAAAAGGCCCAGCACGACCAACCGTCGCTCGCGACGCGGCCGAACTCCTGCAAGACCTGACGCACCTTCGGCGCGCTGATCTTTTCCGGCGCGAGGAAATCGAAGGCATAGCACATCTGCACGCGCCTGCCGCCTTCGGTGTAGGCGGCGACCACTTCAAGTCCGCGCTGCGAATCGCCGACCTCGCCGACCGCGGCGGCAGCCGGGTATTCATCCAGCAAAGCGCGAAAACGCTCGAGGAAGCCGAGGTTCTCCGGCCGGCTCTTGTCGTAGAGATGGTCCTGATAGTTGTAGGGATTCACGGCCGGCGCCGTCTGGTCGTTGCGCTCTTCCGGCGGCAGCGCCGGATTGTCTTCCAGCCCCTCGGAGTGGAAATAGAAGTTAATGGTGTCGAGGCGGAAGCCGTCCACCCCGCGCTCCAGCCAGAAACGGGTTATATCGAGCAGCGCGTCCTGCACTTCGCCGTTGTGGAAATTCAGGTCCGGCTGCTCGGACAGGAAATTGTGCAGGTAATATTGCTGGCGGCGCGTGTCCCACTGCCAGGCCGAGCCGCCGAAGATCGACAGCCAGTTGTTGGGCGGCGTACCATCCGGCTTCGCGTCGGCCCAGACGTACCAGTCCGATTTGGGGTTATCGCGGCTTGTCCGGCTTTCAACGAACCAGGGATGGTTGTCGGCGGTGTGCGACAGCACCTCGTCGATCATCACCTTGAGGCCCAGCCTGTGCGCCTCGGCCACCAGCGCATCGAAATCGGCGAGCGTCCCGAACATCGGGTCGACGTCGCAATAATCGCTGACATCGTAGCCGAAGTCCTTCATCGGCGACTTGAAGAAGGGCGATATCCAGATGGCGTCGGCGCCGAGCGAGGCGATGTAGCCGAGCCTTTGCGTGATGCCTTTCAGGTCGCCGATGCCGTCGCCGTCGGTGTCCTGGAAGCTGCGCGGATAGATCTGGTAGATGACGCAACCGCGCCACCAGTCGCGGTCGACGGCGGGCATCGGGTTCTCGGCCTTGCGCAGGGCGGTTTGCATGATCAGCCTCCTTTCACCGAGCCGGCCAGCAGGCCGCGCACGAAGTAGCGTTGCAGCGAGAAGAAGACGATCAACGGCACGATGATGGTGACGAAGGCCGA
The DNA here is from genome assembly GCF_004801285.1 of Ollibium composti. Taxonomy (GTDB): domain Bacteria; phylum Pseudomonadota; class Alphaproteobacteria; order Rhizobiales; family Rhizobiaceae; genus Mesorhizobium; species Mesorhizobium composti. The sequence continues at coordinate 342,391 of NZ_SSNY01000002.1, read as the reverse complement.
GGTCGTCAGGATCTCCCAGTCGCCGCCGCGCGAGCCCAGCAACGCGTTGAGCTTGGCGGTGAGCACGATCTGGTCCGCTTCGGTTCCGAGGAAAACCATCGCCACCAGCAGATCGTTCCATACCCACAGGAACTGGAAGATGGCGAAGGAGGCGAGCACCGGGAAGGACAGCGGCAGCACGATCTTGACGAAGATCTCGAAGTCGCTGGCGCCGTCGATGCGCGCCGATTCCATGATCTCGCGCGGCAGGCCGGCGATGTAGGAGCGCAGCAGGTAGATGGCGAAGGGCAGGCCGAAGCCGGTATGCGCCAGCCAGATGCCGAGATAGGTCTTCGACGGCACGCCGAAGAAGGTGCCGACGCCGTTGTAGAGCTTCAACAGCGGGATCAGCGACATCTGCAAGGGCACGACGAGCAGGCCGATGATGACGGCGATCAGCAGCGCCCTGCCCGGAAACCGCATCCAGGCCAGCGCGTAGGCGGCGAAAGCGGCGATCAGGATGGGGATGACGGTCGCCGGGATCGTTACCGTCAGCGAATTCAGGAAGGAGCGGCCGATGCCTTCGGAAAACAGCACCGTGCGGTAGTTCTGCGTGGTGAATTTCGGCGGCGAGGAGGCGGAATAATAGACGCGGCGGCCGCGCTCGCCCTCGAACGCCTTGGGTGAGGCATAGACGTATGAGCCGTCCTCGTTGACCTGCAAGGTCTCGCCGTCGCCGAGGTCGGCGACCTCGCCGGCCTTGTACCTGGTCGGCTCCTGCGAGCGCGTGCCAAAGGCGGTGATCTTGCGGGATTCACCCTCCTCGAACAGGTTGCCGGCGATCTGGAACCTGCCGTCCTTCTCGACCTGATCGGCGGCGGTGCCGAGGCGTCCGGCCTCGGTGCGCGTGGAGGAGGTGAGCGCCGTCCACCAGCCGGAGGCGATGATCTGGTCCTTGTCGCGCAGCGAGGAGACGAGGATACCGAGCGTCGGCACCGTCCACAGGGCGACGAAGAACAGCACGGCGAGGTGGACGCCGAAGCGGCCGACCACGGACTTCCCGCTTGAACCCGCCATCTCAGTGCCCTCCCGTTTCCTTGTTGGCCTGGCGGATGTTCCAGACCATGATGGGAATGACGGCGATCATGATGATGATGGCGATGGTGGCGCCGCGGCCGAAGTCGCCGCCGCCGCGGAACATCCAGTCGAACATCAGGTTGGCGAGAACCTGGCTGTTCCACTGGCCGTTGGTCATGGTGAGCACGATGTCGAAGACCTTCAGCACCAGGATGGTGATGGTGGTCCACACCACGGCGATGGTGCCCCATATCTGCGGCACCATGATCTTCCAGAAGATCTGGAAAGGATTGGCGCCGTCGATCACCGCCGCCTCTATCGTCTCCTCGGGAATGCCGCGCAGCGCCGAGGACAGGATCACCATGGCGAAGCCCGTCTGAATCCAGATCAGGATGACCATCAGGAAGAAGTTGTTCCAGAAGGGGATCGATATCCACACATGCGGGTCGCCGCCGAGGCCGGTGACGATGGCGTTGAGGATGCCGATCTGCGTCTGGCCCTCGCCCTTGTACTCGTAGATGAACTTCCAGATCACCGAGGCGCCGACGAAGGAGATGGCGAGCGGCAGGAAGATCAGGCTCTTGGCGATGGTGCCCCACCAGATGCGGTCGGTGAGCACGGCGATGATCAGGCCGAGGAAGGTACAGGCGGCCGGCACGACGGCGAGCCACAGCACGTTGTTGAGGATGGAGTTGCGGAACTCGCGGTCGCCGAATGCCCATTCGTAATTGGCGAGGCCGATGAAGTTCTGGCCGCCGCGGTCATGGAAGGACAGCCACAGCGTGTCGATCACCGGATAGATCAGGTAGACGATGAGGATCAGCATGGCCGGGCCGATGAACAGCCACGGCCGGATCAGCCCCTGCCGGCGCAGATTGTCGACGGCCGCGCCGCCGCTGACGCCGTGCGCCGGAAAGACCAGGTCGAGCAGCTTGTTGGCACCCCAGAAATAGGCGACGCAACCGCCCACCCCGATGACGATGACGAGAACGGCAGAGAAAATCTGCGATGCCATAATTCCCTCCCCTCATGCGGACCAATCTATACGGAGGCTGCAGTCTGCTTCTGTTTGCCTGCAAATGCCGGCGCCGCCCCTCACCTGCCTGCCGGCATCCTCTCCCCGTGAACGGGGAGAGGAAGGATTGCCGCAACCTTGCCGCCCAAATTCCGCCGTTGAGGCTTGGCGAAAGCTGCGATGACAGCGCCCCCTCTCCCCGTTCACGGGGAGAGGATGCCGGCAGGCAGGTGAGGGGCAGCGCCGGCTTGGGAGGATGCGCCTTTGCGCCGCCTACTTGATGGCGTCCCAGCTCTTCTGGATATCGGTGGCGACATCCTTGGCCGGCTTGCCGCCGACGAGATCGACCATGCCGGTCCAGAAGGCGCCGGCCCCGATCTTGCCGGGCATCAGGTCCGAGCCGTCGAAGCGGAAGGTGGTGGCGCTGGTGAGGATTTCGCCCTGCTTCTTCAGTTGCTCGTTGGCGTAGGCGTCCTGATTGACCGTCTTGAGCGGGGTCAAAAGGCCCGACTGCGCCATCCAGATCTCATGCGCGAGCGGCATTTCGAGGAACTTGATAAACTCGCGTGCAGCCTTGGAGTCCTTGGTGATCATGGCGAAGGTGCCGGCACCCAGAACCGGCTTGCCGAGATCGGGCTTGGAAGCCATCGGCGGCAGGTAGAAGAAGTCGGCATCGGTGCCGAGCTTGGTGCCCTCCGGGAAGAAGGAAGAGATGAAGGACGCCTGGCGGTGCATGTAGCACTTCGGCGGCACCGTGAAGAGGCCCTTGGGGCTGTCGCGGAAGTCGGTCGCGGCGACCGCCGCATGGCCGCCGTCGACATATTTGTCGTTGGTGGCGATGTCGGCGAAGATCTGCAACGCATTGACGACTGCCGGGTCGTTGAACGGAATCTCGTTCTTCGTCCACTTGTCGTAGACGTCCGGCGCCTGGGTGCGCAGCATGATGTCCTCGACCCAGTCGGTACCCGGCCAGCCGGTGGCGCCGCCGGACCCCAGCCCGATGCACCAGGGCGTGCCGCCGTCGGCGACGATCTTGTCCGACAGCTTCATCATGTCTTCCCAGGTGGTCGGCACTTCGTAGCCGGCCTCGTCGAAATTGTCGGGCGAGTACCAGACAAGCGATTTCAGGTCCGCCTTGTAGGGGAAGGCATAGAAAGCCTTGGCGCCATCCTTGCCGGCATAGGTGCCGAGATCGACCCAGGACTGGCCGGCGCCGTAATTGTCCTTGACGAAGGCAGCGACGTCGTCGCCGAGCGGGGTGAGCAGGCCCTTGGAGGCGAGGTCCTGGATCAGGCCGGGCTGCGGCAAGATGGCGACATTGGGCGGGCTGCCGGCCTGCGTGTCGATGACGATCTGCTGCTCGTAATTCTCGGAGGACGAGTATTTGAGCGTCACGCCGGTGGCTTCGGTGAAATAATCCAGAACGGAGCGCACCAGCGCCTCGTCCTCGCCGCGCCACGGCCCGAAGATGGTCAGCGTCTCGCCCTTGAGATCGACCTTCTTGAGCGCTTCGTAATTGTCCCAATGGAAGCGGGCATCCTCGCCCGGCTTGAATTTCAAGTCTGCCTGCGCGGGTGCGCTGAGAGCGAGGGCGGCCAAGGCCACGCCTGCCAAAAGCATCTTTCTCATTCGCAGTCCTCCCTTGAAAAGAATTGCCGACGGAACCTCCATTCCGCCGCCGACAGCGCTTCGACTGCGCGCCCGACGTCAAGGAACCGCAACCTTTCGATCGGTCATTCAAAGCGCTTTGGCTTATCCACATCTCGCCACCGAAAGTCCGGCGAGTCAAGAGGTCGCAATATAAATCGATTTAATTTGATCCTGAAATTTCAAATGTGCGATGCAACACCGATTTTTGGCAATGCAGCAGGCATTACGGCTTCAAACAATCTCCCCCAACCTCTATTGTCCGACAAACGTGCGCCGCGATTCCGACAAGGTCGCGACGATGGTTTTAAAGCGCTTTGAGGTCCGGAAGGCAGCTATGAACCTCAAACAGCTCTCCCATATGCTGGAGCTTTCGCAGACGACGGTAAGCCGGGCGCTGAACGGCTATCCGGAGGTCAACGAGGAAACGCGGCGGCGCGTCATGGACGCCGCCAAGCGGCACGGCTACCGGCCCAACCCGAGCGCGCGGCGGCTGGCGACCGGTAAGAGCGGCATGATCGGCTACGTGCTGCCGACAGGCGCAGCCGTCAGCATCGATCCGCATTTCGTCGAGTTCCTGTCCGGGCTCGGCGACTACGCCCGCGGCCACGACCTCGACCTTGTGCTTTCGCCGGCCGACGCCGACGACGAGGAAACGACCTACCGGCGCATCGCCGCCAACCGGCAGGTCGACGCCGTCTACGTCTCCTCGCCGCGACCGAAGGACCGGCGGGTGGCGCTGCTCGCCGCCCTTGCCTTGCCCTTCATCGTGCATGGCCGCAGCGAGGGGCTGGACGCCGACTACCCCTTCATCGACATTGACAACGAAGGCGCCTTCCACGAGGCGACGCGGCTTCTGGTGCAGCTCGGCCATCGGCGCATCGGCCTCATCAACGGTGACATACGCGAAACCTTCGCCATCCATCGCGAGCGCGGCGTGCGCCGGGCGCTGGCGGGCAGCGGGCTCGCGCTCGAAGACCGGGCCGTCGTCTCGTCGGCAATGACGGAGGAGAACGGTTACCGCGCCGCCCGGCGACTGCTGGAGAGCGACGGACGGCCCACCGCGATCCTGTGCTCGAGCCTCATCATGGCGCTCGGCGTGCAACGGGCGGTCAGCGACGTCGGCCTTTCGGTGCCCGGCGACCTGTCGCTGGTGGCGCATGACGACGTGTTCACCTGGCTGCAGCCGGAGAATTTTTCCGTGCCGCTGTCGACGACGCGCTCCTCCATCCGCGCCGCCGGCGCGCGCGTCGCCGAACGGCTGGCGGCGCGCATCTCAGGCCTGGAGGACGGTGCGCGCGGCGAAGTCTGGCCGGTGGACCTGGTCGTGCGCGGCTCGATCGCCGGCGCGTCCGTCTAAAATCAATATTCAGCGCCCCTGACGCCCCAGCGCCGGCCATATCCCGGCGCGCAGCGTCTTCATCGCCAGCCCACGCGCCAGCGCTTCTGCGTCGGCAGCCTTTGAAGCCATGGCCCGGCGCTTCGGGATCAGCAATCCCTGCGCCAGCGCCGCCGGGCGGGCCATGAGCCGCGACAGGAACGGCGCGCGCGAGCCGGACGCACGCGAAAACCGCGCCGGCATGGACGAGTGGGCGACATAGGCGGCGACTTCGTCCGTCCAGCCGCTTTCGAGGCGGGCGCCGGGCTCGAGAACCAGCAGCCAGTCCGATCTGGCCGCGCCGACGGCGGCGGCGAGCCCTCCGGTCACGACATGGCAGCCGGCATGTTCGGCGACCGCGAGTGTGCCGTCGCCCGACCCGTTGTCGCGAACGATGACTTCGCGCACGACGCCTTCCACCGCGCCGCCGACGAGGCAGGCGAGCGTGCGGGCAAGGCCCTCCTCGTCATCCAGGGTATCGATCAGTACCGAGAGCATCGGCAAGCCCGATAGCGCAAAGCGTGCCGCAGAGCCAGCCGTGCGCCCGCTTCTCAAAAAGTTCTTGCTTTGTTCTGATGATCGAAATAGGAATAATTTCATGAGACAGGCGATTCGACAGCCAGCGGACAAGCCCTGGGAGCGGGCGAAAATGGAACAGATCGTGCGCGCCGACATTGCAGCCTTCGGAGCAGGACGCACCGACATGGCCAATGCGATGATCGAGGAAAGCGGCATCCGCATCCGGCCCGACCGCAATCGCGGACGGTCGGCCGGCATCAATCCGTCCGGCCGCTTCGAGCCGGTGACGCGGCATGTCTTCGACGACGGCTGGAACTCCATCGAGGAACTGCCGCCGTTCAAGACCGAGGTGCAGGTGGAGAAGCCGCGCACCATCATCACCCGCAACACGTCGCCCGACATCTCCTTCGACCGCTCGATCAACCCCTATCGCGGCTGCGAGCACGGCTGCGTCTACTGCTTCGCGCGGCCGACGCATTCCTTCATGGGCCTGTCGCCGGGGCTGGATTTCGAATCGAAGCTGTTCGCCAAGCCGGACGCCGCGAAACTGCTCGACCGCGAATTGTCGAAGGAGGGCTACCAGCCGCGCACCATCGCCATCGGCACCAACACCGACCCCTACCAGCCGGTGGAGCGGCAATGGCGCATCATGCGCGAGATCCTCGAAGTGCTGGAAGCGCGCGGCCATCCGGTCGGCATCGTCACAAAGTCGGCGCTGGTGGTGCGCGACATCGACATCCTGTCGCGCATGGCCGAGCGGGGGCTGGCCAAGGTGGCGCTGTCGGTGACGACGCTCGACCGCGCGCTGGCGCGGACGATGGAGCCGCGCGCCTCGACGCCGACCAAGCGGCTGGAAGCGATTCGCCAGCTTGCCGACGCCGGCATCCCGGCTTCCGTCATGGTGGCGCCGATCGTGCCGGGCCTGACCGATCCGGAGATCGAACGCATCCTCGATTCGGCCCGCGCGGCGGGTGCGCTGGAGGCCGGCTACGTGATGCTCAGGCTGCCGCTGGAGGTGGCGCCGATCTTCAAGGACTGGCTGCTCAGGCACTATCCCGACCGCTATCGGCACGTCATGTCGCTGGTGCGCTCCATGCGCGGCGGCAAGGATTACGATTCGGAGTGGGGCAAGCGCATGAAGGGCGGCGGGCCCTATGCCTGGCAGATCGGCCGCCGCTTCGAGATCGCGGCAAAACGCCTCGGCCTGAACCTGCAACGACGCGTGCTGCGCACCGACCTGTTCGTGCCGGCACCGAAGCAGAACGAGCAGCTCTTGCTGTTGTGACCGCTTTTTCAACGGTTTGCCCGCGCTTCCACCCGGCGGCGCGGGCATGGAAATCCCGTCCGGCCCTGTCCCCCGGCCTTGACGGTGCCTCCCGCCCCGCCGCCCCAGCGGGCCGGGAGGCCTTGCGGAGAATCGGAACCGATGCGAGCCTCGCCGCAACATGGCTCGCGCGCGTTCCGATTCTCCGCTTCTCTTCGAGATGGTCGAAAAGCCGGACTTCGCCATCGAGGCGAAGGCGGCGGCCAATGGCCTGTGGCCGGTCGCCGGCATGGACGAGGCGGGTCGCGGCCCGCTGGCCGGCCCGGTGGTGGCCGCCGCCGTTGTGCTCGATCCAAACCGTATCCCCGAAGGGCTGGACGATTCGAAGCGGCTGACGCTGGCGCAGCGCGAGGCGCTGTTCGAGGCCATCCTGGCCAGCGCGCAGGGCGTGGCGATGGCCTCTGTCTCGGCCGAGGGTATCGACCGCATCAACATCCTGCGCGCCAGCCTGGAGGCCATGCGCCGCGCCGTCTGCGGCCTGCCTGTGCGGCCGAAGCTGGCGCTGGCCGACGGGCGCGACGTGCCGCCCGGCCTACCCTGCGAAGGCCGCGCGCTGATCAAGGGCGACCAGCGCTCGCAGTCGATCGCCGCCGCCTCCATCGTCGCCAAGGTGATGCGCGACCGCATGATGGCCGGTTGCGGGAGCGTCCACATCCACTACGGCTTCGAGGTCCATATGGGCTACGCGACGGTGCGGCACCGCAGCGCCATCGAGATCCACGGACCCGTCGCGCGCCTGCACCGCACGTCCTTCGCGCCGTTCCGGCTGGGGGCGGTCGAAGTGGAAGAATAGACCTGCCTGTTTGTGCGTCCTTCGAGGCTCGCTCCGCTCGCACCTCAGGATGAGGACCGTTGTAATGGGGGGATCTTTTCCCCGCTATTCAGCACATGATCGGATTACGGCGGTCCTCATCCTGAGGTGCGAGCGGAGCGAGCCTCGAAGGACGCACGAACAAAAAAGCCGCCGAAAACGGCGGCTTCTCGATTCCCTCGGTGTCGCCGAACTCAGTTCAGCTTGGCCTTCACCTCGGCGAGCGACGCCTTGAACAGGTCGGCGCCGACCTTGGCGTCGACCTTGTCGCCCAGCACCTTGCGGGCAGCCTCGACGGCGAGGTCGACAGCGCTCGAACGCACCTCTGCAATGGCCTCCCGCTCGGCCTGGCCGATCTTCTGCTCGGCCAATGCGGTGCGGCGCGCCACATAGTCCTCGGTGCGCTTGTGCGCCTCCTCGGCCAGAACCGACGCCTCATGCTTGGCGGCCTCGACGATCGCGGCGGCCTCCTGCTCGGCGTCCTTGCGCTTCTTCTGGTAGTCGGCGAGCAACGCCTGCGCTTCCTCGCGCAGGCGGCGTGCCTCGTCGAGTTCGCCGCGGATGCGGTCGGCGCGCGTGTCGAGCGCCTTGTTCACCATCGCCGGAACCTTGATGTAGAGGCAGATGGCGACGAAGATCGCCAGGCCCACCAGCACCCACACAGATGCCCAAGCTGTTGCGTCCATCTCGTCCTCCTCAGCCGGCCGATTTCACGGCGGCGGCGACAGCCGCCTTGTCGGCCTTGCCGACGAGCTGCTCGACGATGGCCGAAGCGGTGCTCTCGGCAATGGCGCCGACGTCCTTCATGGCGCTGGCCTTGATGCCGGCGATGCGGCCCTCGGCCGCTGCCAGCTTCTTGTCCAGCTCGGCCTCGACCGCCTTGCGGGCGGTTTCGGCCTCGGCCTTGGCTTCGTCGCGCGACTGCTGGCCGATGGCGTTGGCTCTCGCCTTGGCCTCGGCCAGTTCCTGCTCATAGGCGGCGACGGCGGCGTCCGCCTCGCCCTTCAGTTTGGCGGCCTGGTCGAGATCCTGCTGGATACGGCCGGCGCGCGTGTCAAGAATGGTGCCCAGACGCGGCACGATGACCCGCTTCAGGAAGACGTAGAACAGGCCGAAGGTGATGGCCAGCCAGACGAGCTGGGAAGCGAAAGTCGCGGAATCGAACGGCGGGAAGCCGCCACCTTCGTGAGCGGCATTGCCGGGCACTTCCGTGCCGGCATGCGTGTCGGCTCCGGCATCGGCCGGCGCCGCCTCTTGCCCGTAGGCAGGTGTCACGAACATGACGGTGTTCCCATGTTCCGGCCGGCCGCGCCGGGGCGCGGCGGCCGGGCTTCAAGCCTTGTTGATCCCGATCAGCCGAACAGCGCCAGGAGCGCGATCAGCAGCGAGAAGATGCCCATGGCCTCGGTCACGGCGAAGCCGAAAATCAGGCGGCCGAACTGGCCGTCGGCGGCCGACGGGTTGCGCAGCGCGCCCGCCAGGTAGTTGCCGAAGATGTGGCCCAGGCCAATGCCCGCGCCACCCATGCCGAGGCAGGCAATGCCGGCGCCGATGTACTTTGCTGCTTCAGCTTCCATTTGATCACTCCTTGAATTGGAAAGGCTGCAATTTTCTAACTAGTGCGACGGATGCAGGGCGTCCGCCAGATACATGCAGGTGAGCACCGCGAAGACATAAGCCTGCAGCGCCGCCACCAGGACTTCCAGGGCCGTCAGCATCACCACCATGGCCAGCGGCAGCACCGCGCCCGCCATGCCGACGGTGCCCATGGCGCCGAGCGAGACGACGAAGCCGGCGAACACCTTCAGCGTGATGTGACCGGCCAGCATGTTGGCGAAAAGACGGATGGAGAGGCTGACCGGGCGCGACAGGAAGGAGACGACCTCGATCAGCACCACCAGCGGCATCAGCGCCACCGGCACGCCGCTCGGCACGAACAGCTTGAGGAAGCCGAAGCCGTGCTTGGCGAAACCGTAGACGACGACGGTGCCGATCACCAGCATCGCCAGCGCGAAGGTGACGATGATGTGGCTGGTGACGGTGAAGAAATAGGGGAACAGGCCGAGCAGGTTCGCGACCATCACGAACATGAACAGCGAGAAGACGAAGGGGAAGAACTTCATGCCGTGCGTGCCGGCGGCGTCGCGCAGCATCGAGGCGACGAACTCGTAGGACATCTCCGAGATCGACTGGAGACGCGACGGCACCAGCGCGCGGCCGGCGGTCGAAAAATAAAGGAAGGCCCCCGTCAGGACGACGACGACGACCATGAACAGCGACGAATTGGTGAAGGACACATCATACCCGCCGACGTGAATCGGGAAGATCGGGTTGATATGGAACTGGTGGATCGGATCGACCTTGTCGGCTGCAGCCACTTGCTTTACCCCGTCGCGCCGCTCGGACGCCTCTTCAATCCTGTCCGCCAGAGCGCTTGCCGCCCCGGCCGAAATCGGCAACCAGCCCGGCCGCGCGCAGGACATTGAGGATGCCCGCGCAAAAGCCCAGCAGCAGGAAGACGATCAGCCCCCAGGGCGAGGTTCCCGCCCAGCGGTCGAGCACCCAGCCGATGCCGATGCCGACCGCGATCGCGGCAATGAACTCGCTGGACAGCTTGAATGCCTGGGCATAGCCCGAGACACTCCGCGTCTGGCCCGTGTCTTCCCCCTCGAGCCGGTCCGGGCGTCTTGTCGCAAGCTTTGCTCCAAGCTCGCGCCGGCGGCGCTCAAGATCGTCGTCGCGCAGGTTGGCCACGTCCTCGTTTCCAGGCCCGGTCTTTCCGGTTCCGCCTGGCCCTTTTTCACCGGCCATCGCAACCTCCGCGCCCGGTCAGACGACGGTCGTCTGCCCGCTTCAAATTCGCGGGCAACATAGTTTCAGGCCCTGCCCCCGTCAAGCCGCAGGCATGGTCTAGGTCTAAAGTATTTTCCCTATAAAAATCAGCCTGTTAGACGGGTGCGACATCCTGCCCGCCCGATCTTTTCCCCGCCAGTCCCGGAAATCTGCCCCGGATGGGAAGGTTTTTGCGGCGGTGCGGCTCGCGGGCCGCCGCCGCTCAGCTCCAGCCGCCGCCATAAGTGCGGTAGAAGATATGCAGGCCGATCTTGACCATCTTGTGCATGGAGCGCGCCCAGCCGGGATTGACGTAGCTGGCGTAATAGTGAGTCGAGGAGCCGACCTCGGGAAGGAATATCTTGCCCGCGGTGACCGCCATGGCGATCTCCTTGGCGGTCTTGTAGCGCGACGGCTCTGTGACGACGTCCTTCCTACCGTCGCAGGCGAAGGAGAACTGGCAGGCGTTGCGCCAGTGCTCGTTCTGGTAGACGACGCCGCAGATCGAGGCTGGATAGGCGGGATTGCGCACGCGGTTGAGCACCACCTGGGCGACCGCGGCCTGCCCGCGCAGCGATTCCGAGCGCGCCTCGAAGTAGATGGCGTTGGCGAGGCAAATCTGCTCCGGCTTGGAGAAGACCGAAGCCGGCAGCGCGGTCTGCATCCATGCGTGGTCGCCCTTGCCGACCGGCGGGATGAAGCGGCCGTTGTCGGGCTCCTCATCCTTCAGCAGCGCCTCGAAGGGCGAGACGGAAGCGTAGTCGGGCGCGGCCGGCGCGTAGGCGGTGGCCAGCACATCGGCCTTGTCGTTGGTGACGAGGGCCGCCAGCATCGCCGGCACGCCGGGTTCGGCCTTCTCCCTGGCATGGAAGGCCGAGGCGATCTGGACCTCCTTGCCCTTGATGTCGGGCTTGGCGAAAGCGAGCTTCAGGCCGCTGTCCATCGAGGGCCTGAGCAGCGACGAGGTGCGCTCGAAGATCGAGCCGGCGGAGAAATTCTTCGGCGGCGCCACCGGGGCCATCTGTAGGATGCGGCCCTGCTTGCCAGAGCGCACGACGCGGTCCTCGTCTGGCGTCTCGCCGGCGATACCGCTCTTGTTGGTGAAGGCGACGGTGCCGATGCCCGGCAGTTCAACGCCGGAGCCGGAAATCTGCCGTGCCACCGAACCGGTTACGGCATCCTTGTCGATGAAAGGCATCTCCGCGCTCTGGACCGAACCGGCAACCGCCTTCTCGATGACGGCGTTCCAGCGGTCCTTCGGCGTTTCCAGCCCGCTGATCAGGCTGGTCATGTCCTGATAGGCGGCGACGGTGGGAAAGCCGATCCAGATGCCGAGCCCGACGACGAGAGGCGAAAGAAAACGCTTCTTCTCACCGGCGGCTTCGGCAAGCCGCTTCACCAGACCTCGATGCACGGAACTCTCCAGGACGCGAACTGACCCCACTGGAGAAGCACAATGCCGCGTTAACCTTGATGGAGCGTTAACAGCTGAGAGCTCGCGACGGGCCGGGCGCCGCCATTACGACAGGCGACGGCTATCGGCGAGGTGATACGGCTGGATGAGGATATCGGCTGGAATGTGCCATTCCCTGTTGATCTTCTGGATCATTTCGATCGTCAGCGGCCGTTTGCGGGAAAGCACTTCCGATGCGCGCGAACGGGAACCGAGAACGCTTGCCAAGGCCGCCTGCCGAAGATCGGCCATCTTCATATGTGCACGGATCGCCGAAACAGGATCGGGCGCGGAAATCGGATAGTGCTTGTCCTCGTAGTTTTCGATCAGCGTCGCCAGAACATCGAACCGGTCACCTTCTGGCGAGCCCACCTCCGGCTCGTGGTCGAAGTATTGGGCAATCTCGGCCAGAGCCCATTCGTAATCGTCTTCTGTCCTGATCGGGCGGATGTTTTCCATCATACGGTTTCCGGATTGATCCTGTCGTATTCCTTATGCGTGCCGACAAACTTGATGAGCACGCGCTTGAAACGATAGGCGACGTGGACAACCAGCCTATACTTGTTACCCGCAATATCGAAGATAATGCGGTTGTCGCCGACGAAATCGACCGCGCTTCCGAACATATCCTTCACATCCGTCGGCCCATGCCATTCCACTTTGGAGACCGCCAGATACCACGCCGTCAGCGGCGCCTGCGCCTGATTGTGTTTCGTCCAGAAATCCTTCAACGCCTTCCGCGCGATAATCTGCATAACCCAATATAGAACGTTCCCGAATTGGGAACAACGGGTCCTGGGCGATTTTGCGAAACAGCGTCTACCGCTTCTTCGCCCGCCCCGCGAACGGGTTGTCGGACGTGCGCAGCGCGATGCGGATCGGCACGCCGGGCATGTCGAAGGCTTCGCGCAGGCTGTTGGTCAGATAGCGCACATAGGATTGCGGCACGGCGTCGGGGCGCGAGCAGGAGACGACGAAGCCCGGCGGCCGGGTCTTGGCCTGGGTGACGTATTTGATCTTCAGCCGGCGGCCGGCGACGGCGGGCGGCGGATGATGCGCGAGAATGCCTTCCAGCCAGCGGTTGAGCTTGCCGGTCGAGACGCGGCTGTTCCAGATCCGGTGGGTGCGCACCACCGCATCCATCAGCCGGTCCAGCCCGCGACCGGTTTCCGCCGACACCGGCACGGCCTGGATGCCGCGCACCTGCGGCAGAAGCCGCTCGGTCTTCTCGCGCAGTTCCGCCAGCACGCGCTGCGGTTCGTCGATCATGTCCCACTTGTTGAAGGCGATGACCGGCGCCCTGCCCTCGCGCACGATCAGATCGGCGATCTGCAGGTCCTGCTTCTCGAAGGGAATGGTGGCGTCGAGGACGATGACGACGATCTCGGCGAATCGGATGGCACGCAGGCCATCGGCCACCGACAGCTTCTCCAGCTTCTCCTGCACCTTGGCCTTGCGGCGCATGCCGGCGGTGTCGAACAGCTTTATCCTGCGCCCCTTCCAGTCCCAGTCGACCGAAATGGAATCGCGGGTGATGCCGGCCTCCGGGCCGGTCAGCAACCGCTCCTCGCCGATCAGCGCGTTGATCAGGGTAGACTTGCCGGCATTCGGCCGACCGACCATGGCGATGCGCAGCGGCTTGGTTTCGTCATAGGCCGGTTCGGCATCGGGATCGGCGATGTCCTCGCCGATCAGCACTTCGGAGCCGGCCGAGCCGTCCTCGCCTTCGGCGTCCTCGTCCTCGCCCAGCGCGCGCGCCTCGCCAAGCGCTTCGATGACCGCGTCGCGCAGATCCGGCAGGCCCTGGCCGTGCTCGGCCGAGATCGGCACCGGCTCGCCCAGGCCCAGTTCCCAGGCTTCGAGAAAGCCGCTCTGCGAACCGCGCGCCTCGGCCTTGTTGGCGACCAGCACCACCGGCTTGCCGGAGCGGCGCACCACTTCGGCGAAGGTGCGGTCGTCCGGCATCAGGCCGGCCTTGGCGTCGACCAGGAAGAAGATCAGGTCGGCCTCGTCTATGGCGATCTCGGTCTGCGCGCGCATGCGGCCGGGCAGCGAGGCGGCGGGCGCATCCTCGAAGCCGGCGGTGTCGATGACGTCGAAGGCGAGGTCGTAGAGTTTCGCCGGATGGACGCGGCGGTCGCGGGTGACGCCCGGCGTGTCGTCGACCAGCGCCAGCTTGCGGCCGGCAAGCCGGTTGAACAGCGTCGATTTGCCGACGTTAGGCCGGCCGATGATGGCGACTTTGAAGCTCATCGACCATCGCTTCAGGAGGCGCCGCCGGCGGAAGCTGCGCCCGAGCCGCGGATCAGCTCGGCCATCAGCGTCGCCCGCTGGCGGGTGTTGCGCGGGGCGCCGTCGTCGGCGGCGATCTGGTCGAACAGCTTCAGCGCGTCCTGAGCCTTGCCTTCCTTCCAGGCGGCCAACCCCAGCGCCTCGCGCGCGGTGTGGCGCAGCGGATTGGTGTCGGCCGTCAGCGCCTCGACGCGGCTGGAAACGTCGGCGAAGCTGCCATGGTCGACGAGCAGCAGGGCGGCGCGCAGGCGCGCCATGTCGCGCAGGCTGCCGGGGACGGAACCGTCGGCGGCGACGCCGTCGAAATCCTTGACGGCGGCGTCGACATCGCCCTTGTCGGCCTTGACGGTGGCCGCGCGCATGCGCGCCAGCACGGGATAGGCGCCGTAGCCGTCCTTCTCCAGCTGGTCGAGCGCGGCGAGCGCCTCGTCGCTCTTGCCCTCCTGGGCAAGCTTGAGCGCCGAGGAGAAGGCGTCGCCCGAGACGTTGGCGCGGCCCTCGTCCCAATAGCGGTAGCCGACATAGCCGGCCGTACCGAGCACGACCAGCAGCGCCACGGCCACCACGGCCACGCCATAGCGATGCCACAGCGCCTTCATCTGGTCGCTGCGGAATTCCTCGTTGACTTCGCGGATGAAGCTGTCGTCCGACATCGATGAATCCGTCCCGCCCGGAGCCCTGCCGGGTGTTTGAATGAGCCCGCGTTTTAGCGGAATTTCGGCGGCATGGAAGAGGGCGGCGGCAAAATCGGCTTTACGGCAGGCGAGCGGCTGTGCCGGGCGCATCGCATCGGCGCCACATTCGGCGGCTAATCGGAGCGCTCCGCCCTCTCCTTGCCGTGCGTCGAAGTGCCTGCCATGTTCCCCGCCAAGTCCGTTGCGTTCCGCGTTGCCGTCACGTTCTCCGCCTGCCTTGCCGCCAGCGCGGCATTCGCCGACCCGCCGTCGGCGTGGAAGCCGGCCAGGCCGAAGCAGGCGGTCATCATCTCCTTCGACAGCGCCCGCGACATTTCGCAATGGCAGCGCAGCCGCGCGCTGGCGAAGCGCACCGGGGCGCATTTCACCTATTTCCTGTCCTGCGTGTTCCTTTTGACGCCCGAGACGCGCAAGGCCTACGCCGGGCCGCACAAGGGCGCCGGAAAATCCAACGTCGGCTTCGCCGCCTCGAAGGACGAGGTGGCGGCGCGGCTGGAGCAGATAAGGCTGGCGGCGACGGAAGGGCACGACATCGGCAGCCATGGCTGCGGCCATTTCGACGGCAAGGCCTGGACGAAGACGGACTGGCGCACGGAATTTTCCGCCTTCCGCCATGTGCTGGAAAACGCCTATGCGCTGAACGGCATCGCGCCCGAGCCGCCGGACTGGCGCGCCTTCGCCGACCATGCCGTGACCGGTTTCCGCGCGCCTTATCTTTCGACCGGCAAGGCGATGTATGCGGCGCTGGCCGAGGCTGGTTTCCGCTACGACGCCAGCGGCGTCTCCGGGGGACCGGTCGAGCCGCAAGCTTCCGGCGGCATTCTGCACTTCTCGCTGCCGCTGATCCCGGAAGGCCCGAAGGGCAGGCCGGTCATCGCCATGGACTATAACCTCTACGCCCGACATTCCGGCGCCGTCGAAAAGCCGGAAGAGAAGGGAGCGTTCGAGGAGCGCGCCTACCAGGCATTCCATGCCGCCTTCGAACGGGAGTACGACGGCGAGCGCGTGCCGCTGCAGCTCGGCTTCCATTTCACGCTGATGAACGGCGGCGCCTACTGGGACGCGCTGGAGCGCTTCGCCGACGAGGTCTGCGTCAAAGCCGACGTCGAGTGCATCTCCTTCCGCGACTGGACCGAGCGGCACCCGCCCGCGGCCACGCCGGCCCATGCCCAGCCGGAGGGCAAGAATTCCTGACGCGGAGCCGGCCGGCGATCAGATCGCCGGCTGGTCTTTCTCGGCCACGCCGGCCGCCTTCCGATCCAGATAGTGCCGGTCGACATCCGGCAGCGGCGCGCCTTCCAGCGTCGCCTCGAAGGCGCGCAGGCGCTTGTGGACGGATTGCAGCTCGACGATCGTAGACCACGAGTTGAGCAGGAACTGCAGCGAGTTGGTCACCCGGCCGAAGGCGTTGGAGATCTGGCTGAGCGCGCCGTAGGTGATCTTGTGGGCGACCAGCGACGGGCCGAGAATGATGAAGGAGAAGATGTTGTCGGCCTGCAGGTAGGTGTAACGGACGATGTTGAAATAGACATAGTGGCCGTAAAGCCGGAAGTAATTGCGCCGCACGTTCTCGAACAGTTGGGTCGTGGTTACCGGCTGCGCGCGGTCGTCGTGATCCTCGCCATAGACGAGTTCCTTGCGGTAGGCGGCCTCGACGCGCTGGTTGCGGAATTGCAGGCCGGGCAGCTTCACGCCGGCGATCATGATCGCCAACGTGCCGAACAGACACCAACCCAGCGCCGCGATGACGAGCGGTTGCGGCACTGCGCCGATGATCGGCAATTCGGTGATGTGCTTCTGCAGGCCGATCAGGACCGGCAGGAAGGCGATCAGCGTCATGATCGACTGGACGAAGGACGTGCCGAGATCCTCCATGATCTGGGAGAAGCGCATCGTGTCTTCCTGGATACGCTGCGAGGCGCCCTCGATGTGGCGAAGCCGGTCCCAATAATTCATGAAATAGTCGTTCATCGCCGTGCGCCAGCGGAAGATCCAGTGGCTGACGATGAAGGCGTTGATGACCGAGACGTTCATGCCGACCAGCGCCAGCCAGGCGAAGCTGGCCGAGCCGCGGTAGAATTCGCCCGGCGTCGAATTGGTGGTGCCGCCCATCAGGCCCTGCACGTAATCCATGAAAGGCCCGTACCAGTTGTTGACCGCAACGCTGATCTGGACGTTGAAATAGATCAGGAAGAAAATGATCGAGGAGACGACGATCGACCATTCCTGCCACGGATGCGGCGAGAACCAGCGCCAGAAGCCGAAGAACAGCGCCACGCCGAGCGCATAATAGATGTAGAACCACAGGAACGGCTTCGACCACAGCACGGCGATGCCGATGATCGGCGGTGTGCCCGGCGCATCCGGAGGCAGGCCGACCAGCGCGCCGAGCTCGGCGCCACCGAAGAACCAGAAAAGGATAAGGGCGAGGCTCCAGCCGGCGGCGCTGAGGAAGAACAGCTTCGGCCGGGGAAAGAAGGATACGAACACTCAGGAGGTTCCTTTCGGCGGGTGCTTCGGCTGGCGCGCATAAAGTCACAGATTTTGCGGCAAAGAAATGGTGCGCGCGGCCGGGCGCGCATTACATTGTCGTCATCCGGATCATGATGTGGGTGGCCACGTGGCCTTGCTCAGGCGTGGCGGCGGGCATCCCAGGCGCAAAGACCGGATGCGACGAGCACCAGCGCCGCCAGCAGGGAAGGCAGCACGAAGCTTCCCGAACGTTCGGCCAGCACGCCCGCGACGACAGGCCCGACGATCTGGCCGATGCCGAAGGCCGTCGTCATCAGCGCCAGGACGCGGCGCGGCGCCTGCGGCGCCAGCAGGCGGCCCGCCTGAAGCCCCAGCGCACTGACGGCCATGAAGGTGGCGCCGAGCAGGACGCTGGCCAGCAGCGGGCCGGCATAGCCGCCGAGCGTTACGCTGGCGACGACGCCGACGACCTCGACAAGGCAGGCGCCGGCATAGGCGGCGTAAATCCCGGCGCGCGCCGCAACCACCTGCCACAGCCAGATCGACGGGAAGGCGACGAGACCGGCGACCATCCACACCACCGCCTCGAACACGCGGCCGGCGCCGCCCGCGCGCACGATGGCGACGAGGAACGTGGCGGTCACCACATAGCCGAAGCCGAACAGGCCGTAGGACAGGATCATCCGCGCCAGCGCCGGGCTTTTCGGCAGGCGCGGTTCCCGGCCCGTCGTGCCGTTGCCCAGCGGACCGCTATCGACCGTCAGCGCGACGACCACGAAGGCGACGGCCGAAAGCCCGGCCGACCAGAACCATCCGGCCTGCCAGTCGGCATGGTAGTCCACCAGGATCACCATCAGCAGCGACGAGAGAGCGATGCCGAGGCCGACGCCGCCGAAATGCAACGCCTGCATGCCGCCGCGTCCGGTCGAATCGAGGTGGCTGGAAACGATGGCCGTCAAAAACACCATCACGAAGGCGCTGGCGACACCGGCCAGGAAGCGGATGAGAAGGAAGGCAACGAGGTTATCGGTCAGGCCCATGGCCGCCGCCAGCAAGGTGCTTGCCGCCAGCCCGGCCAGCATGGTCGCCCGCTCGCGCCCATGCGCCCAGCCGCCGGCGGCGGCGTATGCGCCGACGAGGTAGCCGAGGAAATTGGCCGACGCGATCAGCCCGGCGTCGGCCGCCGAAAGGTGCAGCCCCTCCATCATGCCGGGCAGGATCGGCGTGTAGACGAAGCGGCCTATGCCCATGGCGGCCGCCATGCCGACCATGCCGGCGAGAGCGAAGCGCAAGGGACTGGTGGCTGCGATCTTCATTGCAGTGCACAATAATCGCCCGACCGCCCCAGACAAGCGGCATACCATTGGGCCAAAGGATGGAAACCGCCGAGGCACCGGACTATGTTGGCTTTATCGTTCCCTTGATTACGGACAGGCATAAATGACCACCCATGCGCGCGACTTTTCCGCCTCGATCGACCCGGTGAAGCTGGACCGGATGGCCGAAGTGGCCATCAAGGTCGGCCTGCAACTCAAGGAAGGGCAGGACCTTGTGCTGACCTCCTCGATCGCGGCGCTGCCGCTGACGCGGCGCATCATCGAGCAGGCCTACAAGGCCGGCGCCGGGCTGGTGACGCCGATCTTCTCCGACGACGAGATCACGCTGGCGCGCTTCCGCTACGGCAAGGACGTCGGCTTCGACCGCGCCGCCGGCTGGCTCTACGAAGGCATGGCCAAGGCCTATGGCGCGGGCGCGGCGCGGCTTGCCGTGCGCGGCGACGACCCGTCTCTGCTGTCGGGGCAGGACCCGGAAAAGGTGTCTCGCGCCAACAAGGCGGCCTCCATCGCCTCCAAGCCGGCGATGGAGAAGATCACCAATTTCGACACCAACTGGACCATCCTGGCCTATCCAGAACTCGCCTGGGCCAAGCAGGTGTTCCCCGACGACACCGACGACGTGGCGGTGGCCAAGCTCGCCAGCGCCATCTTTTCAGCCAGCCGCGTCAACGGCGATGATCCGGTCGGCGCCTGGAAAGAGCACAACGCGGAGCTCAAGAAGCGCAGCACATGGCTGAACGGCCATAATTTCCACGCGCTCCGTTTCACCGGGCCGGGCACGGACGTGACCATTGGGCTGGCGGACGGCCATGAGTGGATGGGCGGCGCCTCGACGGCCAAGAACGGCATCACCTGCAATCCCAACATCCCGACCGAGGAGGTGTTCACCACGCCGCATGCGCGGCGCGTCTCGGGCCATGTGTCGAGCACCAAGCCGCTGTCCTACCAGGGCACGCTGATCGACAACATCCAGGTGCGCTTCGAGGAAGGCCGCATCGTCGAGGCCAGGGCGTCGAAGGGCGAGGACGTGCTGAAGAAGATGCTCGACACCGACGAGGGCTCGCGGCGGCTGGGCGAAGTGGCGCTGGTGCCGCACTCCTCGCCGATCTCGGCCAGCGGCATCCTGTTCTACAACACGCTGTTCGACGAGAACGCGTCGTGCCACATCGCGCTCGGCCAGTGCTATTCGAAATGCTTCGTCGACGGCGCCAAGCTGACGCCGGACGAGGTTGCGGCGCGCGGCGGCAACAAGAGCTTCATCCACATCGACTGGATGATCGGCTCCGGCGAGGTCGATATCGACGGCCTCGACAAGGCCGGTCGCGCCGTGCCGGTGATGCGCAGGGGCGAATGGGCGGCTTGAGGCAGCGCTTCGGCGCCAGGAGGCAGCCATGGCTTTCGACATCGCGGTAAAGCGCGTCTACGAGCCGGCGGAAGCTTCCGACGGCCAGCGCGTTCTGGTCGACCGGCTGTGGCCGCGCGGCGTGTCGAAGGAGAAGGCGGAACTCACGCTGTGGCTGAAGGGGATCGCGCCGAGCAACGAATTGCGACACTGGTACAATCATGATCCCGAGCGCTGGGAAGAGTTCCGCAGGCGCTATGCAAAGGAACTGGACGGCAATCCCGAGCCGCTCAGGGAACTCGGCGCGCTGTTGGAGCACGGCCGCGTGACGCTGCTCTACAGTACGCAGGAGGAACGCTACAACAACGCCGTGGCGCTGGTCGCCTATCTGAAGGAGAACGAATAGGCTCCTCCCTATCGCCGACCCACTTCCCGTTCATAAATATCCGGCTTGAAGCCGACCAGCAGACGGTCGCCGAGGTCGAGCACCGGGCGCTTGATCATGGTCGGATTGGCCAGCATCAGGGCCTTGGCTTTCCTGGCGTCGAGACCCTGCCTGTCGGCGTCCGGCAGGGCGCGAAAGCTGGTGCTGGCCTTGTTCAGCAGCACTTCCCAGCCGAGCTTGTCCACCCAGGCGTCCAGCCGCTCCGGTTCCAGGCCCGAAGCCCGGTAATCATGGAACGCGTAGACGACGCCATGGCTATCCAGCCAGGTGCGGGCCTTCTTCATCGTATCGCAGTTGGGGATGCCGTAGATGGTGGCGGGCATGTGCGCTCCTTAGATCATTCTGTCCGCAGTAGCCGATTCGCGCCGCCAAGGCCGCCCCAATCCGTCACGCGACAATGGCGTTCCAGCGATCTTCGATCTCGGCCTTGCTTGGCGCCGTCTCGCCGAATGCACTATGGTCGTGCCGATACCGATCTCCAGCCGAAGCGGATACGTTAAATGAGCAATCATCACCTGGATTTCTTCATCGACGGCAAATGGGTCGCTCCCGCCGTGCCGGCCACGCTGGACGTCATCGATCCGTCGACGGAGGAGGCCTACACGAAAATCGCGGCCGGCTCGAAGGCCGACGTCGACCGTGCGGTGGCGGCGGCCAAGGCGGCCTTTCCCGCTTTCTCGCAGACGACCAAGGAAGAGCGGCTGAAACTGCTGCGCCGCATCCTGGAAGTCTACAACGAGCGCTACGAGGACATCGCCCAGGCGGTCAGCCAGGAGAACGGCTCGCCCATCACCTGGGCGCGCGAGGCGCAGGCATGGGCCGGCCGGGCGCATCTGGAAGCCGCCATCAAGGCGCTGGAGGACTACCAGTTCTCCGAGAAGCGCGGCACGACGATGGTGGTCAAGGAGCCAATCGGCGTGTGCGCGCTGATCACGCCGTGGAACTGGCCGCTCAACCAGATCGTCTGCAAGGTGGCGCCGGCGATCGCGGCCGGCTGCACGGTGGTGCTGAAGCCTTCCGAGATCGCGCCGATCAGCGGCATCGTCTTTTCCGAGGTGATGGAGGCGGCCGGCACGCCGAAGGGCGTCTACAACATGGTCAACGGCACCGGGCCGGACGTCGGCCAGGTCATGGCCGGGCATCCGAACGTCGACATGGTGTCATTCACCGGCTCGACGCGGGCCGGCATCATCGTCGCCGAGACGGCGGCGAAAACCGTCAAGCGCGTGGCGCAGGAACTCGGCGGCAAGTCGGCCAACATCATCCTGCCCGACGCCGACTTCGAGCGGGCGGTGAGGAAGGGCGTCAACGCCTGCTTCGGCAATTCCGGCCAGTCCTGCGACGCGCCGACGCGCATGCTGGTGCCGGCCGCCCGCCACGACGAGGCGCTGGCGGTGGCGAAGAAGGCGGCGGATGCCCACAAGGTCGGCGATCCGCGCAACGAGGACACGAAGCTCGGCCCGGTGGTCAGCCAGTTGCAGTTCGACAAGATCCAGCGGCTGATCGAGGCCGGCATCAAGGAGGGTGCTACGCTGGTGACCGGCGGCCCCGGCCGGCCGGAGCACCTGAACCGCGGCTATTACGTGCGGCCGACCGTGTTCGGCCACGTCAAGCCCGGCATGACCATCGAGAAGGAAGAGATCTTCGGGCCGGTGCTGTCGATCATTTCCTATGAGGACGAGGACGAGGCGGTCGAGATCGCCAACGACACGGTCTATGGACTGGCCGCCTACGTGCAGTCGAAGGACATCGCGCATGCCCGCAAGGTCGCGGCCCGCATGCGCGCCGGCCAGGTGTCGATCAACTATCCGGAATGGGACACGTTCGCGCCGTTCGGCGGCTACAAGCAGTCCGGCAACGGCCGCGAATACGCCGATTGGGCCATCCACGACTTCCTCGAGATCAAGGGCGTCATCGGCTACGGCCAGTGACGGCGGCGCGGGTTCGGTTTCAGCCCATACGCCAGAGCCGGCGGGCGTTGCCTGACAAAAGCTTCCGGCGCTCCTCCTCGCTCGCACCGGACAGCAGCGCATGGGTGGCCGCGACCCAGGCTAGCAGGCCGCCGCCCAGCGTGCAGACCGGCCAGTCGCCGCCCCACACGACGCGATCCCAGCCGAAAGCGCGGATCGTGTGCTCGACATAGGGGCGCAGCGTCTCGGCCGTCCACGTTCCGGCGTCGGCATAGGCGACGACGCCGGAAATCTTGCCCACCACATTGGGCCGGCGCGCCATCTCGGCGATCTGCTCGCGCCACGGATGCTCGGCGCCGGCCTTGATGTCGGGCACGCCGCAATGGTCGAGCACGAACTGCACGTCGGGCGCCAGGTCGACCAGCGCCATGGCCTGCTTCATCTGGTGCGGCAAGACGCACAGGTCGAAGGTCAGGCCGCTGCCGGCGATGCGCTTCACATTCTCGCGGAACAGCACATCTTCGGAGAGATCGTCCGGCACCACATGCAGGACGCGGCGGAAGCCCTTGACGAAGGGATTTGCCTTCACCGCGTCCAGCCATGCCGGAAAGCCGGGCTCTTCCGGGCGGCATGAGACGATGGCGCCGGCGATCAGGCTGCCGGGACGCTTCGACAGCGCCTCAACATGGGCGGTCTCGGCGGCGATGTCGGCCGGGTCGACATCGACCTCCATGTGCAGGGCAGCCTCGATGCCGGCGCGCCGCGCCTCGGTGGCGTATTCGTCGTGGGAAAAATCGCAGTCGAGCGCCGGCACGCCCTTGAGCCACGGGTAGCGCAGAGCCTTGCGGTCGATCAGGTGCAGATGGGTATCGACGATCATCGCCCTTGTCCTTCCCGCTTCAACGGCCCTCCCGCGTCAATCTCGATCGGCGCACGCGGCCGCCCGATCAGCCTGCCTCGCCATAGACCAGCCTGTCCTGTCTGGTGCGCAGCTCGGTCAGCTTCGAGCTCGGGGGAACGGCATTGGCATAGGTGATGAGCTCGCCTTTCCTGATCGGCGCCGTCACCGAACCGCCCTGCAGCAGGCCGCAGGGAACAGCCTTCGCCGCACGCGCTTCCGGCGCGGTCATGATCCAGGCGCGGTAGCAATATTCGCCGATGGCATCGAGGCGGTCGCCGGGCTTCAGGTCCTTCTTGGCGACGGCGCAGACCTCGGCCACCGGCTTCGACAGCGGCACCATGTCGGCCTTGCCGTAGAGGACAACGCGGGCGCAAGTGAGCGGCACTTCCAGCGAGGTCAGGTGATAGGGCCGGTGGAAGGTGAAGTAGGGGCCGTGGCCGAGCTTGAGATCCTCCATGCGTTCCGAAATGCGTGGATGGCCCATATCGGCGATGACGAAGACGCCGGGCGCAACGCCCTTGCCGATGGAATAATCGACGACGCCGACCTTCGACAACACGCCGCCGTCCTTCTGAGGCACCAGCGTGGTCGCAAGCTCGCCGAGCGTGGCGGAGGGGCCGTGCATGCCGGGCTTGTCCGGCACCAGGCCGGTTGCGTTGGCGATCGCCGCCATCTCGACCATGGTCTTGGAGCCGTCGACGAACTCGACCAGCATGCGCACGTTCATGTTGCGGCGCGCCGCCTCCTCCTCGTAGGCGGGCGGCGTGGCGTCGACGTTGAGCGGATTGTTCT
Organism: Ollibium composti; assembly: GCF_004801285.1. Taxonomy (GTDB): domain Bacteria; phylum Pseudomonadota; class Alphaproteobacteria; order Rhizobiales; family Rhizobiaceae; genus Mesorhizobium; species Mesorhizobium composti. The sequence goes on along the minus strand of NZ_SSNY01000002.1, from coordinate 318,170 downwards.
TGCCCTTGCCGGCGGCGACGATGGTGTGGCCCATGGCCGAGACGAACTCGATCAGTTCCATGCAGGAGGACGGCTCGTCGCCGGCGCCGAGCGAATAGGTGACGCCGAGGCGCTCGGCCTCGCTCTTCAGGTATGCGCCGATGGTGACGTCGGCCTCGACGTTCATCATGACGAGATGCTTGCCGTGCTCCATGGCGTGAAGGCCGATCTCGGCGCCGACCGCAGGCACGCCCGTGGCGTCGATGACGACGTCGATGAGGTCGTTGCCGATGACGAGGTCGGCGTCGCCGGTGACGGCGATCCTGCCGGCTTCCATGGTCTCGCTCATGGCCGAGGCGGTCGCCACTTCGCGCGCGTGGCCGCCTTCGCCATAGGCGATCTCGGCCGCCTTCAGCGCCGCCGGGACCTTGCGCTCGGCGACGGCGCCGACGACGATGCCCTGCATGTGGGCGACGCGGGTGACGATGTCGGTGCCCATCTCGCCGCAGCCGATCAGGCCGATGCGGATCGGCTTGCCGGATGCCTGCCGCTCCTGCAAATCGCGGGCAAGCCCTATCGGGGCGACGTTTATGCTCATGACCGCTCTCTCACCATAGGCTTTTACAGCCATCAGTATTGAGGCCATGCCGTCCTATCAAGGACGATGTTCGATCAGCTCACCGATTGTGCCCGTCGCCGGCCGGCTTGAGCCTGGTGTCGCAGACGGCGCGCGCCGGCAGGCCAAACGCAAAAAGGCCGGCATCGCGCCGGCCTTTCCATTTCATCGAGGCTTCGCGCTTACTCGGCGGCGACGATCTTGCCGTTGTCCCACTTGAACAGGCTGAAGCTCGGCGAGCTCAGGTCGCCGGTCGCGCCATAGGTCAGCTTGCCGATTGCCGTCGGGATGGCGTCGCCCGATTTGATCGCGGCGGCGACGGCGGCCGAATCGTCGGTCTTGCCGGCCTTCTCGATACCGAACTTCAACACCTGCATGGCGGCATAGGCGTTCAGCGTGAAGGCTTCCGGCGGCACGCCCTTGTCCTTCAGCACGGCGACGGCCTCGGCCGAGTCCGGGTTCTTCAGCGCGTCGGTGGCGTTGGTGAACATCGTGCCCTGCGAGGCATCGTTGCCGATCGCCCAGTATTCGGTGTTCGACAGGCCCTCGCCGCCGATGATCTGGGCGTTGACCTGCACGTCACGGAGCTGGCGGGCGAGCAGGCCGCCCTCGGGGTGATAGCCGCCGAAATAGATCACCTCGGCATTGTCGGCCTTGAGCTTGGTGACCAGCGCGGAGAAATCCTTCTCGCCGGGGGTCAGCGCGGTATAGGCGACCTCGGTGATGCCGCCCTCGTTGATGACCTTCTTGAAGGAATCGGCGAGGCCCTTGCCGTAGGTGCCGTTGTCGTGGACGACAGCCACGCGCTTGTCCTTGAAGTGGTCCAGCACGTATTTGGCGGCGACCTCGGCCTGCTGGTCGTCGCGACCGCAGGTGCGCAGAATGTTTTCCAGCCCACGGTCGGTCAGGTCCGGTGCCGTCGCCGTCGGCGTTACCATCAGGACGCCGTTCTCGGCGAACACGTCGGAGGCCGCCATGGCGACGCCCGAGGTGACCGGACCGACGACGAAATGGACGCCTTCGCCGACCAGGTTGTTGGCGGCGGAGACGCCCTGCTTGGGATCGCCGGCATCGTCGACCAGCTTCAGCACCACCTTCTCGCCGGCGATGCCACCGGCCTTGTTGATGGCTTCGGCGGCCGCCTCGGCGCCGTTCTTGACCTGATCGCCATAGGCGGCGACCGGACCAGTCAGCGGCGCCACGACGCCGATGGTGATGTCTGCCTGCGCCGCCGTGATCGCGGCGAACGAAACGCCCATGGCCGCAGCCAACAGCATCTTGATGTTCGTCATGTTCGATACCCCTGTCGTTTGACACCCGTTCGCGTCGCCGCGAGGCGCAGACCGGAATAGTGGCCAGCGCCTCTGCTGCGAAGCAAAAGAGATTTCTTCAAATCCGGGCGGGGTGGTTCACCGCCGTCCGAATGCGAGCCCGCATGCTAGCAGGGCGGTGGGGCTGCCTATAGGACCAAACGAGGACAAGCAGCGCGACAGACGGCCGCAATGGCCGCGGCCAAAATGGTGCAAAAGTACGGCTGGACCACCCCCACTCGAATACGGAACGATCTATCGCCCCAGCTCGATCGAGCGCAGCCGGGCCGCCTCGACCGCTTCCGTCATCAGCGTTTTCAGCCGGTCGCCGCCCATCAGCACCTCCAGCGCCGCCGCCGTCGTGCCGTTCGGGCTGGTCACCTGGCGGCGCAGCACCGCCGGCTCCTCGCGGCTTTCGGTCGCCAGCGAGGCGGCGCCGAAGACGGTCTGCATGGCGAGCAGCTTCGCCGTCGCCACCGGCAGGCCGGCCTTCTCGGCCGCCGCCGTCAGGCATTCTATGAAATGGAAGACATAGGCGGGGCCGGAGCCCGAAACCGCCGTCACCGCATCCATCAGGCCCTCGTCGTCGATGGTGGCGACCTCGCCGCTGGCGGACAGAAGGTCGGCGATGAAGCCTCGCGTGGGGGCAGGCACCAGGGGCGTCGAAAACACCACCATCATGCCCTTGCCGATGGCGGCCGGCGTGTTGGGCATGCAGCGCGCGATCGGCGCGCGCGCGCCGAGGATTTCCCTGAAAGTGGCGACCGGCGTGCCGGCGGCGACGCTGAGGAAGGTCGTGCGGCCGTCAGCGAAGCGCGTATAGGCGGAAACGGCGTCGCGGATGACCTGCGGCTTGACGGCGACGACCACCAGTTCCGGCGCCGCGCCGGCGGCGATGTCGGCGGCACCGGCGCCGACGTGACAGCCAAGTGCTGCGGCACGGGCACGCAGATCCTCGTTCGGTTCGACGACGAAAACGTCCGCCGCCGCCAGCTTGCCGGAGCCGATCCAGCCCGAAAGCATGGCGTAGCCCATATTGCCGCAACCGGCGAGAACGAGTCTGATGGCCATGGAAAATCCTCCTGCCGGTTCCTTAAAGCATCGCGCCGAAAAGTGGATACCGGTTTTCGGTAAAAGCGGTGCGAAAACAAGCTACAGCAAACCGTGCCGGTGAGAAGCCCGCCGGTCGGACTCGCATCCGAATCCCTCTTTAGTTGCATATTTTCATGGTGCAATTTTTAATTGCGTCACTGCCAAAATTAACCTTTTGTTTTCCATGTCTGTTTAGCGTGCCGTAACCAATCGCCCTTGCGGCGAGCCGTCGAAGGCAAGTTCCAAAGCATGCGCAACAGCCAAAACCGTCACGACTGGAGGCACGAGCCCTCCCTGCCGGCATTCGGCGCCGCGCCGCACGCCAACGACGATGCGCCCGGATCGCTGCTGGGCGTCGCCGGCAGCGCATTGCCGCCCCGCTTCGACGATGCGGCCATCCGCCACCGGCTGGCTCGCCTTGCGCGCGAGACGCGGGAAGCGAACGAGGCTTTCTTTTCCGGCGCCGCCGAAGACCGGCATCCGGACGATGAGGCTTGGGCGGAGGACTTTCAGAACAAGTTCCTTCCCACCAACGACGATCCGCCGGCAGGTACGGAAAGCAGGGTAATGCCTGCCGCGAGCGGCATGGCCCGTTCCAAGCGGCTGATCGCCGCCTGCGGCCTTCTGGGCGCGATGGCCGGCGGGCTTACCGCACTGTCGCTGCCGGCGCGCTACGAGGCCACCGCCGAGCTGCACCTTGCCGCCGGCGCCGACGTCTCGACATTCGCCGGCCTGCAAGACCAGCGCCGTGTCGTCACGTCCGGCATCGTCCTCAACAAGGTCGTCGACAAGCTCGGCCTTGCCGACGATCCGGCCTTCAACGGCACCGAGACGGACAGCGGTTTCGTCTCGCTGCTGCGCTCGCTGCTTTCACGCAGCGACGGCGCGGCGGCTTCCGACGCCGGCCATCGCCATGCCATGGCGGCCAGCCGCCTCGCCGATAGCATTTCCGTCAGCCAGGGCCGCGGGGCATCAACGATCGCCGTAACCGCCGCCACCGGCAACGGCGAAACTTCGGCCCTGATCGCCAACACCGTGGCGGAAGCGTTCCTTGCCACGGTAACGACCATGCACAGCGCCCCGCAGGACAGCGGTACGGCGGGCAAGGTCGACGAGGCGGCGAAGAAGCTGGAGGTCTTCCTTGCCCAGCACGGTCTTGGCAGCGGCGATGCGAACGCCGCCGCCGACGCGCTGCTGAAGCTCGACGACCAGCTTTCGGCGGCGCGCGCCCGCACAGCAGAGTTGAACGGCAAGATCGCCGCCATGAAGGCGGTCGGCGTCGATGCCGCCATGGGCGGCGGCCTGCCGCAGGAGTTCGAGTCCAACGCGATGGCGGCCTTGCGCTCGCAGTACCTGGCCATCAAGCGCGAAAGCGACCGTGCCGAGGCACAGCTCGGCCCGCGCAATCCAGAACGCATCGCGCTCGACACCCAGCTGGCCGGTGCGCGCGACCGCATCGCGGCGGAGTTGCGCCGCATCACGGCTTCCTTGCAGGCAACGCTGAAGGAGGCCGTGCAGGCCGAACAGGGGCTCGCCGCTCGCCGCGCCCAGAGCGGGCTCGACGCCAACGGCATCGCGACATTGCGGACTCTGCGCGACGCCGCCCGGCAGGCGGCCGCCGAAGCCAGGCCCAACCGCAGCGACGACCTTCGCGACGCGACAAGCGGCGCCAGCGTCGTCACCAAAGCCTATGCCCCGCTGGAGCCGAGCGGGCCGTCGCGGCTGCCGGTCACGCTGGCCGGTCTGCTTGCCGGCCTCGCCGCCGGCGCCGGCATCGGCGCTGTCCGCGGCCGGCGCAGGACGCGCGCAGACGGCAACGACGAAAACACCGGCCTGGCGGCACAAGCGGCATCCGGCTCCGGCGAGAACCCCGCCGCGCCGGCACCGGCTATCGAAAACCTGATTTCAGCCGTGCGCCGGGCGTCGCCCGCGCAGGAACCCATCGACGCCGGCGGCGCCGAGCTCATGCCAACCGAGACCGCCGAAACCCCATATCCCCTGGAGGACACCATGTATCCCGTCTATGCGGATCAGATGCACGCCTTTGCGCCCCGGCAGCCCGGCGACGCTCCGCAGCAGCCGTTCCAGCCCCCCGTCTACGCAGCGCCCCATCCTTACGGGACGCAGCCGGCGATGCCGCAGATGGTCCAGCCCTATGTCTACACGCCCTACGCGCCGGCCTATCTGTGGCAACCGCAGCCGCCGATGCCGATACAGGCGGGCTTCTATCCCTATCCCCAGCCCGCCCAGTCGATGAGCGGCTACCCGCAGCCGGCGCGACCGGAGACAACCACCGCCGCGGACCAGGCCTCGCTGGAGGAAATCCGCGCCAGCCTGCGCGAATTCCGCGAGGCGGTGCGGGAACTCGCCGAGAGCCGCACCCGCCGCCGCTACTTCTGACAGCCCGCCCGCAAACTCAGGGCCTCGACGGCCCAATCGGCCGTCCGATTTCGGGTTTACGGCATCGGACGGCGCATTGGCGGGATTGCGCGGCCGAATTTTCGTGACAATGCGCCCCGAAATAGGGCGCCCCGGCACCCGACAGGATTCGGCAGGGAGGAGAGGTCATGGCTGAGGTGATCGACGGCAAGAACGTCGCGGCGGATGTGGTGGCGAAGGTCAAGGCCCTGACGGCGGACCTCGCGGCAAAGGGCAAGGGCCAGCCGGGACTGGCCGTCGTCATCGTCGGCGAGGACCCCGCCAGCCAGGTCTATGTCGCCTCCAAGTCGCGCACCGCCAAGGAGTGCGGCTTCCATTCGGTCCAGCACACGCTTCCCGCCCAGACCACGCAGGCCGACCTGCTCAAGCTGATCGGCACGCTCAACGCCGATCCGGCGATCCACGGCATCCTCGTCCAGCTTCCGCTGCCAGCGCAGATCGATGCGGGCACCGTCATCCAGGCCATCGCGCCGGAGAAGGACGTCGACGGCTTCCACTTCGTCAATGTCGGCAAGCTCGGCACCGGCGAGCTCGACACTGCCTTCGTTCCCTGCACGCCGGCCGGCTCGATGCTGCTCATCGAGCGGGTGCGCGGCAAGGACCTGTCGGGCCTCAGCGCCGTGGTGGTCGGCCGCTCCAACATCGTCGGCAAGCCGATGGCGAACCTTCTGCTCGCCGCCAACTGCACGGTGACCATCGCCCACAGCCGCACGAAAGACCTGCCGGCGCTGGCCCGCACGGCGGACATCCTGGTGGCCGCCGTTGGCAGGCCGGAAATGGTGCGTGGCGACTGGGTCAAGCCCGGCGCCACGGTCATCGACGTCGGCATCAACCGCATCCCCGCGCCCGAGAAGGGCGAAGGCAAGACGCGGCTGGTGGGCGACGTCGCCTATGCCGAGGCCGAGAAGGTTGCCGGCGCCATCACGCCGGTGCCCGGCGGCGTCGGCCCGATGACCATCGCCATGCTGATGGCCAACACCGTCGTTTCCGCCTATCTTGCCGCCGGATTGGATCGCCCCTCGTTCTGATTCTTCATCCGCCTGCAAGAAAGCGATGCCGTGCCGACGCCACCCCTTCCCGTAGAAAGGCCCCTCGTGGCCGATCCGATGCAGGGGGGAAAGCGCTTCGCCTTCCTTCTGGTGGACAAGTTCCCGATGTTCTCGCTGACGGCGGCGATCGACGTGTGCCGCTCGGCCAACCGCCTGCTCGGCCAGGACTTCTACAGCTGGACGACAGTGTCGCCGGACGGCGAGGCGGTGGCGGCTTCCAACGGCCTGCCGCTGAAGGTCGACTATGCGATAGCCGACCTGCCGCCGGCCGATATCCTGTTCGCCTGCGTGGCGCTCAACCTTGATTTTCCCGGCAAGTCCAAGGTGCTGGCGGCGCTGCGCGCCTGGGGCCGGCGCGGCGGCGCGCTCGGCGCGCTGTCGGTCGGCTCGCACCTTCTGGCCGAAGCGGGACAGCTCGACGGCTACCGCTGCACCATCCACTGGGAGAACCGCGCCGGCTTCATGGAGCGCTTCCCCGAGATCGACTGCACCGGCAACGTCTTCGAGATCGACCGCAAGCGCTACACCTGCGCCGGCGGCACCACCTCGATCGACCTGATGCTGGAGATCGTGCGCTCCGACTTCGGCACCAACCTCGCCAACGGCGTCGCCAACCAGTTCCAGCACGAGCGCATCCGCTCCGCCGGCGACCGCCAGCGCGTCGGGCCGGAGCGAGACCTAACCGGCAAGTCGGAGAAGCTGCGTCGCATCGTCGAACTGATGGCGGACCATCTCGACGAGCCGCGCTCTGCCGTGCAGCTGGCGAAAGCCGCCGGCCTGTCGGTCCGGCAGGTCGAGCGGCTGTTCCTGCGTCACCTCGGCGTCACGCCCGGCCGCTACTACATGCGGCTCAGGCTGGAGCGGGCACGCGAGCTCCTGCGCCAGACCAACATGCCGATCCTCGACGTGGCGATCGCCACCGGCTTCACCTCGCATTCCTACTTTGCCCAGAGCTACCGGCTGCAATTCGGCCGGCCGCCGAGCGAGGAACGCCGCACGACGTATTGAGCGCCGGACAACCGGAAGCGTTCCGACCTTTGCCATTCCCGCCGATTCGTTGGATAAGGCGGTTTAGGGCGGGCTTTTCCCGCCAGGATGCATTGCACAGGGGAATTCAGGCTCATGACGGACGCTTCGAAGCAAACCGCCACCCGCGACGGGGGCCGCATGTTCACGCCGGCGCCCGAGGCGAAGGCCCAGGCGACGCGTTCGCGCATCATCGCGCTCGTCCTCTGGGCGGCGGCGATCATCCTCGAACTGGTCGCGATCTTCTGGCTGCTCAGGCCGTCGTTCGACGAGCTGGCCGCCGCCCACGGCTTCCCGCAGTGGCGCTGGTATACGCTGCTCGGCTTCATCGCCGTCATCGGCGTGCTCGCCATCATCGGCTCGATGCTTTGGAAGAAGGCCAATCATCTCGATCCGGCGACGCGCTCGCAGCCGGTGAAGTTCTTCATCCAGAATCAGCTCGGCGCCTTCATCTCGCTGCTGGCGTTCCTGCCGCTGATCGTCCTGATCTTCATGAACAAGGACATGGACGCCAAGCAGAAGAACATTGCGGGTGCCGCCGGCATCATCGTCGCGCTGGCCGCGACGATACTCGGCGTCGACTTCAAGCCGCTGTCGCAGGAGCAGGCGGCGGTGGAATCCCAGGTCGTGACGCACCTGGTCGGGCAGGACCTCGTATGGTGGAGCGACGGCGGCAAGGTCGTGCATCTGTGCGAAGGCGTTTCCGATCTCAAGAACGCCAAGACGCAGATCTCCAGCGGCCCCATCGCCGACGCCTTCGCCAAGGGCAAGGAAGGCATCACGCTCGAGCTCGCCAGCGAATTGAACCAGTGCGGCCTGCCCGTGCCGGCAAACCTGACGGAGATCGAGCAGTGGGTGCGCAGCGCCCGCGGCCTGTAACCCCGCCGGCGACGAAACGGATCCGCGCGAGGCAGCCGCGCCGCGCGCTTGCCAGTTTCTGGCGCGTCACGTAGCTTCCCGCGACCGAGGGGCTTCCGGGAGATTTTCATGACGGCTTTCGCGCGGTGCATTGCTGCGACCATCCTGCTTCTGTGGACGACGGCGCTCGGCTTCGCCGCCGACCGCGTCATCGTCGTGCTGGATGCCTCAGGTTCCATGTGGGCGCAGATCGACGGCAAGCCGAAGCTGGAGATCGCCCGCGAATCGCTGCGCGCCGCGCTGCAATCGATCCCGGCCGACCGGGAGATCGGCTTCATGGCATACGGCCATCGCGAGAAGGGAAGCTGCTCCGACATCGAACTGATCGTGCCGCCGGCGGCCGGCACCGCCGGCGCCATCACCACGGCTGCCGACAACCTGAAGTTCCTCGGCAAGACGCCGCTGACGGCGGCCGTCAAGCAGGCCGCCGAAGCGCTGAAATACACCGAGGACAAGGCGACCGTCGTGCTCATCACCGACGGGCTGGAGACCTGCGGCGGCGACCCCTGCGCGCTCGGCAAGGAGCTGGAAGCGGCCGGCGTCGACTTCACCGCCGACGTCGTCGGCTTCGGCCTGACGGCGGAAGAAGGCAAGCAGGTGGCATGCCTCGCGGACAACACCGACGGCAAGTATATCCAGGCTTCCGACGAGGCGGCGCTCAAGAACGCGCTGGCCGAGACAGTGGCCGCGCCCCAGCCGGCGCCCGCCCCTGAGCCCGAGCCGAAGGCGGCGGAAGTCGAATACAACCTCGTTCCCAAGGCCGTGCTGAAGGACGGCGGCGAGCCGCCGGCCAGGATCGACGTCTTCTTCAAGCTGTTCAAGGACGACGCCCAGGGCACGGACGGGAAATATGTCGATTCCGGCTACTATCCGGCCAGGATGCACGCCGCCGCCGGCGACTATATCCTGCGTGCCACCAGCGGAGGCGCCAAGGCCGAACAGAAGATTACGCTGACCGCCGACAAGACGGCCGAGCCGGTGCTCAACCTCAACGCCGCCGCGCTCTATCTGCGCCCCAGACCGGCACCGGATGCCGAGCCCGACGGCAACGCCCAGATCGTCATCGACTATCCGGGCGGCACCTCCTCGGCCAATTTCGGCGAGACGAAGTTCGTCGTGCCGGCGGGTGAGACGAAAATCACCGTCAAGCTGGGCGCCGGCGAAGCCAGCGAGACGTTGCAGCTCACGGCCGGGCAGGTCGTCGACAAGGACATCATCGTCGGCGTCGGCAAGGTGCAGGCGAACGCCTCCTATACCGCCGGCGGCGAGAAGGTCGATTCCGGCGACCTGTCCTGGAAGGTCCTCAAGGCGACGAAGAAGATCGACGGCACGCGCGACCAGGTGACCTATGGCTTCGGCGCCGATGCGAAGTTCGACCTGCCGGCGGGCGACTACGTCATGGCCGTCGACATACAGGCCGTCAGCGCCGAACAACCGTTCAGCGTCAAGGTAGGCGAATTGAACGAGGTCAATATCGCGCTGAATGCCGGCGTCGTCGCCATCGAGGCACCGGGCGCGGACGACTTCAACGTCTTCGAGGCGAAGAAGGACATCCAGGGCGAGCGCAGGAAGGTCACCTACGGCTTCGGCGAGAAATTCCAGACGACGCTCGCCGCCGGCGACTATGTCCTGGTCACCGGCTTCACGACCGACAAGCCCGACAGCGAGACGCCGTTCACGGTGAAAGCCGGTGAGCGCACGGAACTGACGGTAAAGTAGGTCAGCCGGCGAAGACGCTGGCGCCGTGGTCGGCGCGGCCGGCCATATGCCGCAGCCCGGCGAACAGCTCGCGGCCGAAGCCGTGCTCGCCCTCGGAAAGGTCGGCGGGCGCAGGCGTGCGCCGCGCCAACTCGTCGGCGGTCACAAGCACTTCCAGGCTGCCCGCCTCGGCATCGAGGCGAATGACGTCGCCTTCATGGATGCGGCCGATGGCGCCGCCTTCCAGCGCCTCGGGCGTGACATGGATGGCCGCCGGCACCTTGCCGGACGCGCCGGACATGCGCCCGTCCGTCACCAGCGCGACGTGCTGGCCTCGATCCTGCAGGATGCCGAGCACGGTGGTCAGTTTGTGCAGTTCCGGCATGCCGTTGGCCTTCGGCCCCTGGAAGCGCACGACGGCGACGAAATCGCCCGTCAGTTCGCCGGCCTTGAAGGCGTCGTTCAGCGCCTGCTGGCTGGCAAACACCTTTGCCGGCGCCTCGACAATGCGCCGCTCCGGCTTCACGGCGGACGTCTTGATGACGGCGTGGCCGAGATTGCCGTTGAGCACTTTCAGGCCGCCGGTGGGCTGGAAAGGCGTGGCGGCCGGCGCCAGAACCTTGGCGTCGCCGCTTTCGCGGGGGGCCGCCTCACGCACGACCTGCCCGTCGGCGCCAAGCTTCGCCTCGACCGCATAGGGCCGCAGTCCTTCACCCCAGACCGTGCGCACGTCCTCATGCAGCAGGCCGGCATCGAGCAGTTCGCGGATCAGGAAACCCATGCCGCCGGCTGCATGGAAATGGTTCACGTCAGCCAGCCCGTTCGGATAGACGCGGGCGAGCAGCGGCACGGCATCCGACAGCTCGGAAATGTCCTGCCATGTCAGCCTGATGCCCGCGGCGGCCGCCATGGCGATCAGGTGGATGGTGTGGTTGGTCGAGCCGCCGGTGGCGTGCAGGCCGACGACGCCGTTGACGATGGAGCGCTCGTCGATCATCGCGCCCACCGGCGTGTAGGCATTGCCGAGCTGTGTGATGGCCAGCGCGCGCCTGGCCGCTTCCCTGGTCAGCGCGTCGCGCAGCGGCGTGTTCGGATTGACGAAGGAGGCACCGGGCGTGTGCAGGCCCATGATCTCCATCAGCATCTGGTTGGAGTTGGCCGTGCCGTAGAAGGTGCAGGTGCCCGGCCCGTGATAGGACTTCGATTCCGCCTCCAGCAGTTCGGCGCGACCGACCTTACCCTCGGCGTAGAGCTGGCGGACCTTCGCCTTCTCGTCATTCGGAATGCCGCTCGGCATCGGCCCGGCCGGGATGAAGACCGCCGGGAGATGTCCGAAGGTGAGCGCGGCGATCAGCAGGCCCGGCACGATCTTGTCGCAAACGCCCAGATAGACGGCGGCATCGAACATGTTGTGGGAGAGGCCGATGGCCGCGGCCATGGCGATAACGTCGCGCGAGAACAGCGACAGTTCCATGCCCGGCTGGCCTTGCGTGACGCCATCGCACATGGCCGGCACGCCGCCCGCGACCTGGGCGATGCCGCCGGCCTCCTTCGCCGCCTGCTTGATGAGCTGCGGGAACGTCTCGAACGGCTGATGCGCCGACAGCATGTCGTTGTAGGAAGTGACGATGCCGAGGTTCGGCACGCGGTTGCCGCCGAGCGCGATCTTTTCGGCAGGACTGCACACGGCAAAGCCGTGCGCGAGGTTGCCGCAAGAGAGCACGGCGCGGTTGGCCGTCTTGCCGGCGGCCCCGGCGATGCGGCCGAGATAGGCTTCGCGGCTTTCGCGCGAGCGCTCGCGGATGCGGTTCGTGATGGCTTCGATATCGGCTCTGGCGGTCATGGTTCAATCATCGTTCGTAAGAGTTCCATGAAGGACCCCTGCCCCCTCCCCTCAGGGGGGGAGAGGAAGCTGCCGCTCGCGAAGTCCCCCTCTCCCTTGAGGGGAGGGGTCAGGGGTGGCTGTATCTTTCCACAGCCCAACATCACGGCGCCCAATACACCTCGACGGGCCGGGGCGAGGCGTCGAGAACGGCGTGGATCGGCAATTGCGGCCCTTTGCCCGTCGCCCCGTTGCTCATTGCTTTGTCGAAGGTCGCGCGCTTTTCGTCGCCCTCGATGTGAAGCGCCAGGAAGCCGGCGGCGACGATGCGCGGCAGCGTTAGCGTCAGGCGCGGCTCGCCGGCGCTGTCGGCATGAACCGGCATCAAAGCGAGGCTGTTTTCAGGGTCGAGCAGCGCCGGCAGTTCCAGCGCATCGGGGAAGAAGGAGGCGGTGTGGCCGTCGCCGCCCATGCCGAGGATGACGACGTCGAAGGGCAACGGCAGGGCCGCGATCTCGCGGTCGCCGTCAGCAGCGGCCTCATCGAGGGTCTCGCCTCGCCTGAACAGCGGCAGAAAACGCGCCGCGGCCGCCCTGCCCTGCAACAGCTTGGCCGTCACAAGCGCTGCGTTCGAGCGCGGCGAGGACGGCGGCACGAAGCGCTCGTCCACCAGCGTCACGGTGACCCGGTCCCAGGCGATCGGCTGGTTGGAAAGCACCTCGAACAGGCGCGCAGGCGTGGTGCCGCCGGAGACGGCGAGCAGCGCCGTGCCGCGGCGCTCCACGGCAGCCGAGAGCAGTCCGGCGATGCGGCCTGCCAAGGCCTCCGCCAGCGCCTCGCGATCTGCGAACTCGTTCCAGTGGAAGCTTTCCGTCATCGCGCTCAATTGCTCTCGTGCCATGTGCGGCCGTCGCGCTCGATCAGCGCGATGGAGGAGGACGGCCCCCAGGTGCCGGCGGTGTAGCCCTGCGCGTCCTGCCCGTTCTGCTCCCAGGCTTTCAAGATCGGATCGACCCAGCTCCAGGCCGCCTCGACCTCGTCGCGGCGCATGAACAGGGTCTGGTTGCCGCGCACCACGTCCATGACCAGCCGCTCATAAGCATCCGGCGCACGGCTGTGAAAGGATTGCGCGAAGCTCATGTCGAGCGGGATCTGCCTCAGCCGCATGCCGCCGGGGCCGGGGTCCTTCACCATCAGGTATTGCTTAACGCCCTCGTTTGGCTGCAGGCGGATGACCAACTGGTTGGGGCTGATGTTGCCGGCGCTCTCGCCGAAGATCGAATGCGGGATCTGCTTGAACTCGATCACAATCTCGGAGACGCGCGTCGCCAGCCGTTTGCCGGTGCGCAGGTAGAACGGCACGCCGGCCCAACGCCAGTTGGCGATCTCGGCCTTGATGGCGACGAAGGTCTCTGTGTCGGAACCGTGCCCCAGTTCCTCGACATAGCCCTCGACCGGGCCGCCGGCGGAGGCGCCGGCGCGGTACTGGCCGCGCACCGTCAGCTTCGGCGCCTCGTTGCCGTTGATACGCTTCAGCGCGCGCAGCACCTTCAGCTTCTCGTCGCGCACGGCGTCCGCATCCATCGAGGACGGCGCCTCCATGGCGACGAGGCAGAGCAGTTGCAGGATGTGGTTCTGCACCATGTCGCGCAGGGCGCCGGCCTTGTCGTAGTAGGTGACGCGATCCTCCAGCCCGACCGTCTCGGCCACCGTGATCTGCACATGGTCAATATGGGCGGAGTTCCACAGCGGCTCGTAGAGCATGTTGGCGAAGCGCAGCGCCATCAGGTTCTGCACCGTCTCCTTGCCGAGATAATGGTCGATGCGGAAGATCTGCTGCTCGCCGAAATCGTCGCCGACGAGGTCGTTCAGCGCGCGCGCCGAGGCGAGGTCGCGGCCGATCGGCTTTTCCACCACGATGCGCGAGTTGGGCGTGATCAGCCTGTGCTCGCGCAACTGGTGCGAAATGTCGCCGAACAGCGACGGCGACACCGCCATGTAGAAGGCGCGGATGCGGTCGCTGTCGCCGACCGCTTTTTTCAGCGCGTCAAAGCCGGCGCCGGTGGTGGCATCGGCCGGCACGTAGGAAAAGCGGGCGAGGAACCTTTCCAGTTCCTTCTCGTCGATATCGTCGGCCTTGACGTGATCGGTGATCGCCTTGCGGGCGAAGGCCTGGAAGTCGGCGTCGGACAATTTCGCGCGCGAGGTGCCGATGATGCGCGTCGGCTCGCTGAACTGGTGGTCGCGCTGGCGGTAGTAGAGCGCCGGCAGCAGCTTGCGCTCGGCGAGGTCGCCGGTGCCGCCGAAAACGATGAAGTCGAAGGGGTCGACGGGAATGATCTGGCTGGTCATGCTCTGTTCGCTCAAAGGCCGGTCGATGCGACGGGGCCGGTATAATCTAATCGATTTAAATTTGCCAGTGGCAAGGTGTCACAGCAGCGCCCTTTCTACTGGCCCACTGTGCCGACCTCATGACCGGCAAGAGTGCGATGTCGCTGGCGCCGCACTATGATATAGCGCGGCCACGACAGAAAAGGAGAACGCGATGGACAAGCCTCTTTCCAGCAGAGCCGCCGAAGGGCGCGCCTGGCGGCAGGTCATCGGCGGCAGGCAGGCGGACGCGCTGTCGGGCGAGCGCCTCGACGTCGCCTGCCCGTCCGACGGCGAAAATTTCGCCTCGATCCCGGCAGCGGGCAAGGAGGACATCGATCTTGCCGTGCGCGCCGCCCGCACCGCTTTCGACGACGGGCCGTGGTCGAAGACGCCGGCGGTGGAACGCGGCCGGCTGCTTACCCGCCTCGGCCTTCTGGTCGAGAAGCACGGCGAGGAACTGGCGGCGCTGGAATCGCGCGACACCGGCAAACCGGCCAGACAGGGCAAGGCGGACGTCACGGCGACGATGCGCTACTACGAGTTCTACGGCGGCGCGGCCGACAAGATCCACGGCGACACCATTCCCTTCCTCGATGGCTACACGGCGCTGACCTTGCGCGAGCCGCATGGCGTGGTCGCCGGCATCATTCCCTGGAACTATCCGTTGCAGATCCTCGCCCGCGTCGCCGGTGCGGCGCTCGCCATGGGCAACACGCTGGTGGTCAAGCCGGCGGAAGACGCCTCGCTGACCACCATCCGCATCGCGGAACTCGCGCTGGAAGCGGGTTTTCCCGAGGGCGTCTTCAACGTCGTTACCGGCTACGGCCGCGACGCGGGCGCGGCCCTTTCCGCCCATCCGATGGTCGACTACGTCACCTTCACCGGCTCGCCGGCCACCGGCACGGCGATCCAGCAGGCGGCAGCCGCCAACAATCGTGGCGTCACCATGGAACTCGGCGGCAAGTCCCCGCAGATCGTCTTCGCCGACGCCGACCTCGACAAGGCGCTGCCGGTGCTGGTCAACGCCATCATCCAGAACGGCGGCCAGACCTGCTCGGCCGGCAGCCGGGTGCTGATCGAAAAGCCGATCTACGATCATGTCGCCGCCGCCCTCGCCGAGCGCTTTTCCAAACTGGTCGCCGGCCCGCACGACGCCGACCTCGACCTCGGCGCGCTCATCAACCGACGCCAGCAGCAGCGCGTGTCGGCCATGGCCGCCGAAGCCGAGCAGGCCGGGACCAAAGTGCTGGCGCGCGGCTCGGTCGCCAAGGGCGCGCCGGAGGGCGGCTACTACTTCGCGCCGGCCCTGTTCGGCGCCGTCGAGCCTTCCTCGACCATCGCGCAGGAAGAAGTGTTCGGCCCGGTGCTGACCCTGTTTTCCTTCGACGGCGAGGAGGAAGCCGTGCGGCTCGCCAACGGCACCGAATACGGGTTGGTCGCAGGCATCTGGACGAAGGACGGCGCGCGCCAGCATCGGCTCGCCAAGCGCGTCCGCTCCGGCCAGGTGTTCGTCAACGGCTACGGCGCCGGCGGCGGCATCGAACTTCCCTTCGGCGGCTTCAAGCGCTCCGGCCACGGCCGCGAGAAAGGGTTCGAGGCCCTCTACGACATGTCGGCAACCAAGACGGTTGTGTTCAACCATGGGTGAGCAGGTGGGCATTCGCTGAATTGAACAACGAAGGGGCAGACGCTATCTTGGATGCCATGGATCGGCAGGACGTTATAGCCACTTTGAGACGGCACAAGGACGAGTTGAATAGGCAAGGCGTGGTGCACCTTGCCTTATTCGGCTCGGTCGCGCGCGACGAGGCTCAGTCGAACAGCGATATAGACATCCTGATCGACCTTGATCCCGAAGCTCACCTGAGCGTTTTCGATTATGTCGGTTTGAAGGACTATATCGCCGGGCTTTTCGAGACGCCGGTCGATGTCGTCAACAGAGCTGGATTGAAGCCTTATGTGAAGCCGGCAGCGCTGAACGACGCCATCTATGCCTTCTGAAGACCCTGAGCGCGTCCTCGTCGCCATTCACCACAACATCACGCTCGCGCGCCGGTTCATCGAGGGCATGGCCTATGAAACCTTCGCAGAGGACGAGCGGACGCTCTATGCCGTGACGCGTTGTCTGGAGATCGTTTCCGAGGCCGTGCGACGCCTGCCCGACGACTTGAAATCCCGTCATCCCGACGTGCCATGGAAGCAGATCGCCGGTGCCGGGAACATCTATCGCCACGACTATGAGGACGTGCTGGCAAGCATCCTGTGGGATACTGTGCGCGACCATCTGCATACATTGGAAAATGCCGTTCGCCAGGAAAGCGGACAGGCGAAAGGACGTTCATGAACAGACTGAAAGACAAGGTGGCCGTCATCACCGGTGCCGCTTCCGGCTTCGGCGAAGGCATGGCGCGGCGCTTCGCTGAGGAAGGCGCCCGTGTGGTCGTCTCCGACATCAACGCCAAGGGCGCCGAGCGCGTCGCCGGCGAGATCGGCAAGGCCGCCATCTGGACGCAGACCGACGTGTCGCAGGCTTCGGAATTCGAGGAAATGGCGAAATCGGCGCTGGACGCCTTCGGCCGCATCGACATCATGGTCAACAATGCCGGCTTCACCCACCGCAACGGCGACATGCTGGGCGTCGACGAGGCGACCTTCGATCTCATCACCGCCGTCAACATGAAGGCGATCTACCACGCCGCGCTGACCGTCGTGCCGATCATGGAAAGCCAGGGCGGCGGCGTCATCCTGACCACCGCTTCCACGGCTGGCCTGAGGCCGCGGCCGGGGCTGACCTGGTACAACGCCTCCAAAGGCTGGGCGATCACCGCAACCAAGTCGATGGCGGTGGAGCTGGCGCCGAAGAACATCCGCGTCAACTGTCTGTGCCCCGTCGCCGGCGACACCGGCATGCTGGCGCAGTTCATGGGGGAGGACACGCCGGAACTGCGCGCCAAATTCCGCGCTTCGATCCCGCTCGGACGGCTTTCGACACCGCTCGACATCGCCAACGCCGCATTGTGGCTGGCCTCCGACGAGGCAGCCTTCATCACCGGCGTGGCGCTGGAAGTAGATGGCGGCCGCTGCATCTGAGCAGCCGAGATTTGCGGGCGGCGCTCAGCCGTCGCGGCGGACGAAGCTCTTGTAGATGAAGCCGTGCCGGCCCTTGTAGACGACCTCGCACCAGGACTTGCACGAGATCACCTGGACCGCCGTTTTCGCCGGGATGGTGCCAATGGCCGCAGCCCCCTTCTTCGGGCCGGAGCGCATGGTGACGGCGCGCAGGATATGGCCGTTCGCGGCGGCGCCCGCCTCATTGGCCGGCGGCTCCGGCCGGGCCGCGGGGATCGCCGCCGTCGCCGCCTTCGGATCGGGATCGGAATGAGAGTCGGCCGCCGTCTCGTCATCGTCGGTCGACGGTGCGGCGGCAGCCTGCTCATTCGCGGCATCGGCCGCGGTCTTGTCACCGGCAACCGCGCCCTTCGCGGCGCCGTCCTCCTCGGCGAAAGCCGTCTTGGCGCCGTCGTTCGTCTGCACCGCGACCGCCTTGGCGTCGATGGCGGGGGGCGGCTTGCCCTCGCCCGTCCAGCGCGGATCGTTGCGCGGCAAAGCGGCGATATCGGCCTCGGCGGCCTCGGCCGGCCTCACCGCATCGGCCTTCGGCGCCACCTGGCTCGACACCACCGAGGCGTCGTCGGTCACCACGGCTTTTGAATTTGCGGCGACGGTTTCAGCCTGTTCGGCGGCCGGCGCTTCGGCGGCGGCCTCCGCCTGCGGTTTGGGTTCGGCGAAGGCCGGCCTGTCGCCGGAGGGCATGGCGAGCCACAGAGCTGTGCCGGCGACGCCGAGCAGAGCCATAGTGCCGACCGCGGCAATGACGAGATGGGAATTGGCCTTGAGTTCCTGCCAGAAGGACGGCCGGGCGGCATAGCCGAACTGCATGGCAAAGCGCCGCTGCTTCGGAGAGCCGAAACCGAAAAGCCCCTTCACTCCAGCAACCTCCATGGAGGGCCGACGTTCTCTTCCGGAGCAAATAACGCTGCGGCTCGCATCGGTCCCGACTGTTTCGCGACGGCACCTCCTCTATCGGAAGGTCTAGCCGGTTGAATAAGTTAACGCATTAATTGTGGCATTACTACGCCGGCGTTCTTCGCGGTGCGCCCTGTTCACAGGCGATCGCGCAACGCATACCAGTTGAGCGCCAGAAACAGCAGCGGCGCGCGCAAGCGCCGGCCGCCGGGGAACGGCGGTATCTTCAGGTCCTCGATCAGCTTCAGCCGGTCGCGGTTGCCCGAGACGGTCTCGGCATAGAGCTTGCCGACGAAGTTGGACAGCATGACGCCGTGGCCGGAATAGCCGCCGGCGGAAATGACGTTCGGCATGACCTCGCGCACGAACGGCTTCCTCGGCAGGGTGATGCCGACATAACCGCCCCAGCCATGGGTAATCTCGACATCCTTCAGCTGCGGATAGATTTCGGCGATCTGGCGGCGGATATGGATGTGGATGTCCTTCGGATCGTTGACGGCGTAGATCTCGCGGCCGCCGAACAGGAGCCGGCCGTCCGGCGCCTTGCGGAAATAGCGCACGACGAAGCGGGAATCGTCCACCGCTTCCCAGCCCGGCAGCACCGGGCTGTCGGCGCCCAAAGGCACGGTGGCGCCGATGAAGGAGCCGATCGGCATGACGTGCGCGGCGCTCACCGGCTCCAGCGTGCCGCCATAGGCGTTGACGGCGACCAGGCACTTGTCTGCCGTTACGGTGCCGCGCGGCGTCGTCACCCGCACCTTGCCGCCCGACGAAGAAATGCCGGTGACCGGCGTGTTCTCGAACAGATGCGCGCCGGCGCCGGCGGCCACCCGCGCCGTGCCGACGACCAGCTTCAAGGGATGGATATGACCGGTGCCGGTGTCGCGCACGCCGCCGAAGAAGGCCTGGGAGCCGAGCCGCTCGGCGGTTTCCTGTCGGTCCATGAAGGCGATGTGCGGATAGCCGAAGCGGCCCGCCATCAGTTCGGCGTGCTTGCGGTAGGCGTCGACATAGCGCGGCTTGTGCGCCACCGACATCTGGCCCGGCCGATAGTCGATGTCTATGGCGTTGGCTTGCGCGAATTCCAGCAGGTGTGCCTTGGCCTCCTCGGCAAGGTCGAACAGCGCCCTGGCGCGGGAAAAGCCGTATTCGGCCTCCAGTTCCTCGGCCCAGGCGCGCTGGCCAGTGCCGAGTTGGCCGCCGTTGCGCCCGGAGGCGCCGTCGCCGAAGCGGTGCGCCTCGACCAGCACGACATTGGTGCCGGCCTTCGCCAGATGCGTTGCCGCCGACAGGCCGGTGAAGCCGCCGCCGACGATGACGACGTCGCAAGCCCGGTCGCCGTCGAGCGCCGGATAGTCCGGCCGCGCACCTGCGGTGTCTTCGTACCAGGAACGGCCGGGGGAGATGGGGGATTGGTAGGTCATGCGAAAGGCAATAGGGCAGTAAGGCAATAGGGCAGTATGATCACGATAGATCTCCCGACAACTTGCGGATCAGCAATCTGAGAAGTTTGCCGACACTTTCCGATCGGGCGAGCAGATCGGCAGTGGATTGCTTGGTCACCAGTCCGATACGTTGCGCTATGATGAGATGCGTCTCAAGTTCCTTGAGCGAGCCTTGGGCGATTTTGAGAAATTGCATATAGGAACCGCGGTTCTCGCGTGCGAAACCTTCGGCGATGTTGGCCGGAACCGACGTTGCCGCACGTCGCGCTTGCGACGTCAGCCCGTAGAGTTCTTCTCTCGGCCATGCCTTCGTTACGGTATAGACCGCGACAGCCAAATCCACCGCCTGCTGCCACACGACCATATCTCTGTAGGATTCAATCCGCGCAGGCATGCCCCCTATTGCCTTACTGCCCTACCGCCTTATTGCCCTAAATCCTCACACGTTCAGCAACAAATACTCCCGCTCCCACGGCGAGATCACTTCCATGAAGGTCTCGAACTCGGCGCGCTTGATGGCGGCGTAGGTGGTGGCGAAGGATTTTCCCAGCACCGCCGCCAGTTCCTCGTCGGCCTCGAACAGGTCGACGGCTTCGAGCAGCCCGCGCGGCAGGTCGATCTCGTCCTCGTTGGCCGTGGTCAAAACCGGAGGTTCGGCCTTGGCCTTGTTGGTCATGCCGATCAGGCCGCAGGCGAGCGAAGCGGCGAGCGCCAGATAGGGATTGGCGTCGGAGGACGGGATGCGGTTTTCCACGCGCCGCGCCGCCGGGTCCGAGCGCGGCACGCGGAAGGCCGTCGTGCGGTTGTCGTAGCCCCACTTGTTGTTGACCGGCGCGGAGGCCGCCTGCGTCAGCCGGCGATAGGAATTGACGTAGGGCGCCAGCATCACCAGCGCGTTCGGCACATGCTTCTGCATGCCGCCGATGAAATGGAAGAAGGCGTCCGATTCCGAACCGTCCTCGGCGGTGAAGATGTTCTTGCCGGTCTTCTTGTCGATGATCGACTGGTGGATGTGCATGGCCGAGCCCGGCTGGCCCTGGATCGGCTTCGCCATGAAGGTGGCGTAGGTGTCGTGCTTCAGCGCCGCCTCGCGGATGGTGCGCTTGAACATGAACACCTGGTCGGCAAGCTCGATAGGGTCGCCGTGGCGCAGGTTGATCTCCAACTGGCCGGCGCCCTCCTCGTGGATCAGGGTGTCGATCTCCAGCCCCTGGCTCTCGGAGAAATGATAGATGTCGTCGATCAGCTCGTCGAACTCGTTGACGCCGGCGATGGAATAGCCGGCGCCGCCGCCGATGGCGCGGCCGGAGCGGCCGACCGGCGGCGTCAGCGGATAGTCCGGGTCCGGATTCTTGCGAACCAGATAAAACTCGATCTCGGGCGCCACGACCGGCTTCAGGCCGCGCTTGTCATAGGCGGCAAGCACGCGCCTCAGCACATTGCGGGGCGTGAACTCCACCAGCCGGCCGTCCTGGTGGACGAGGTCGCAGATGACGGCTGCTGTCGGGTCTTCCTCCCACGGCACCACGGTCAGCGTGGAAAGGTCCGGCAGAAGTTTCAGGTCGCCGTCGTCTTCGGGATAGACGAAGCCGTTGCCGTCCTCGGGATAATCGCCCGAGATGGTCGCCATGAAGACGGCGGACGGCAGCGCCAGAGACGTGTTGGAGGTGAACTTCTTCGACGGCATCATCTTGCCGCGGGCGACGCCCGCCTGATCGGGCGTGATGCACTCGATATCCTCGATGCCGCGCCATTCGAGCCAGGCGCTGGCTTCCTTCCATGATTTGACCCCACGCAGGTTCTTGACGAAGGCAGGGGTACGGGCGCGTTTCGGGCGGGCGTCCTTCTTTACGGGTGGCATCAATCACCAATTGGCTGCAATAATCCGTGACTATAGCCATGCCGCCCCGGTAAAGGGAAGGCCCCGGCAACCGGAAGCGCCGGCAAAGGCAGGGAGATGGCAAGAGACCTGACGACGATCGGCTTCGATGCCGACGACACGCTGTGGCAGAACGAACAGTTCTTCCGCGCCACCGAACGGCGGCTCACCGAGCTTTTGGCCGACCACGCGCCGGACGTCGATGTCGCGGCGCGGCTGCTGGAGGCGGAGCGACGCAACCTCGGCCTCTACGGCTTCGGCATCAAGGGGTTCACGCTGTCGATGGTCGAGACGGCGATCGAGGTGAGCGGTGGCGCCGTGCCGGCCGCCGTCATCGCCGAGATCGTGGCGGCCGGGCGCGAGATGCTGGCACATCCGATCGAGATCCTGCCGCATGCGCGCGAGACGCTGGAGCGGCTGGCCGGCCACTACCGGCTGGTGCTGGTGACCAAGGGCGA
Organism: Ollibium composti; assembly: GCF_004801285.1. Classification (GTDB taxonomy): domain Bacteria; phylum Pseudomonadota; class Alphaproteobacteria; order Rhizobiales; family Rhizobiaceae; genus Mesorhizobium; species Mesorhizobium composti. Next base: position 296,040 of record NZ_SSNY01000002.1, on the reverse strand, counting down.
CCTGTTCGACCAGGAACGCAAGCTCAACCAGTCCGGCCTGGGCGACCTGTTCGAGGCCGTCGAGATCGTCAGCGACAAAAGTGCGGATACCTACCGCCGCGTCTTCAGCCGCCACGGCGACGGGCCTGCCCGCGCCATGATGGTGGGCAACTCGCTGAAGTCGGACGTCGTGCCGGCGATCGAGGCCGGCGGTTGGGGCATCCATGTGCCGCACGAACTGACCTGGGTGCTGGAACATGTCGAGGCGCCGCTGGCAGCGCCCCGCTTCCGCCAGATCGACGATCTCGGCGAACTGCCGGCGCTGATCGAATCTCTGGAATAGGGTCGACGGAGGAATAGGCTGGCTGGGGAGTGGACGCTGCCGGCTTCAGCCGCGACCGAGGGTGGCGAGGCGGTCGATCACCGGCTGCAGGCATTCCGGCGTGATCGGCTTGGCCACCACCGCGTCGACCACGCCCGGCAGATCGAGGCTCTCGGGCGTGCCAACGCGGTTCGACAGCAGAATCACCGCCGGGACATGGCCGCCGGCCGTGCGCGCCGCCGCGATACCGGCCATCAGGACATCGCAATCGCGGTTGTCCGGGCCGCCGTCGAGCACGACGGTGCCGGGCGCCTGCGCACGCAAGGCCTTCTCCGCGGCTTCCGGCGGTTCGGCGATCGGCTTAAGGCCGGCGCGCTCGACGATCTTGGCCACGACGATGCGGTTGATGGGCGACCTGGCGACGATCAGCACCTTCGAGAAGTCGGTCCGTGTCGAGGTCTCGTGCCCGGCCGCCCAGGCATTATCGTTGTCGAAAGAAGACATGGACATCGAACCGCCCCGCCCGGTTTCAATGCAGAGTTGAAAGCCGCGCGCAAATAGCGGCGAGATCGCGCGCCCTGTCAAGCGCCAAAACCGGCCGGCACACGAATGTGAGCGACGAAACGCGCAATCGTTCGTTTGCACGGCGCGGCCTGCCCACATGCGCGCAAAAACGAAAACCACCTGCGCGGCGGGCGCGCAGGTTGCGATGGGAGAGGCCGGACGACGGCTTTTGGTGCCTCCGACTCAGTTGTGGCCCGGCTGGGTGACGACCACCGGGATCAGCAGGTCGCCCCAGTTGCCGTCGCCGCCGTGATGCCTGGCCGAACGCACCAGTTCGACCGACACGCCGGCGTCGACCGCCTTCATGACGGACTGGTTCAACCTGTGCAGGTCGTTGGCCAGCATGCGGATGGCGGCCTGCTGGTCGGAATTCATGGCCGACGACTGCTCCTCGGCTCTTTCCTTGACGCGGCTGATGGAAGCCATGGTCTTTCTCCTTCAAATGTCCGGCTTTACGCCTCGGATGTTCCCTCGATGGCCCTTCCGGGCTGGTCGTCCGGGAAGCCCGGTCAAGGGCTTCCCGCTCTGGTTCACAGGCCGCGCCTCACTCCGCCGCCGGCTTGAACTGCGCCTGCTCGGTCGAGCCGTGCATGGCGGTGGTGGACGAGCGGCCGCCGGTGATGGCCAACGACACGGCGTCGAAGTAGCCGGTGCCGACCTCGCGCTGGTGCTTGGTGGCGGTGTAGCCGTTCGCCTCGGAGGCGAATTCCGCTTCCTGCAGCACCGAATAAGCGGCCATCTGCCGGTCCTTGTAGTCGCGCGCCAGCTCGAACATGCCGTGGTTCAACTGGTGGAAGCCGGCCAGCGTGATGAACTGGAACTTGTAGCCCATGGCGCCCAGTTCGCGCTGGAACTTGGCGATGGTGGCGTCGTCGAGGTTCTTCTTCCAGTTGAAGGACGGCGAGCAGTTGTAGGCGAGCATCTTGCCCGGGTGATGCTTGTGCACGCCGTCGGCGAACTTCTTCGCCTGCGCAAGGTCCGGCTTGGAGGTCTCCATCCAGATCAGGTCGGAGTACGGCGCGTAGGCGATGGCACGGGCGATGCAGGCCTCGATCCCGTTGCGCACCTGATAGAAGCCTTCCACCGTGCGGCCAGCGTCGTAATCGACGAAGGGCTGGTCGCGCTCGTCGATGTCGGAGGTGAGCAGCTTGGCGGCCTCGGCGTCGGTGCGCGCGACGATCAGCGTCGGCGTGCCCATCACGTCGGCGGCGAGGCGCGCCGCGGTGAGGTTGCGGATATGCGCCGCGGTCGGGACCAGCACCTTGCCACCGAGGTGGCCGCACTTCTTCTCCGAGGCGAGCTGGTCCTCGAAGTGGACGCCGGCCGCGCCAGCCTCGATGAAGGCCTTCATGATCTCGAAGGCGTTGAGCGGGCCGCCGAAACCGGCCTCGGCGTCGGCGACGATCGGCGCGAACCAGGTGTCGACCGACAGGCCCTTGCCTTCCGAAACCTCGATCTGGTCGGCGCGCTGCAGGGTGCGGTTGATGCGCTTGACCAGTTCGGGCGCGGCGTTGGCCGGATAGAGCGACTGGTCGGGATACATGGCGGACGCCGTATTGGCGTCGGCGGCGACCTGCCAGCCGGAGAGATAGATGGCCTTGAGGCCGGCGCGCACCTGCTGCATGGCCTGGTTGCCGGTCATGGCGCCGAGCGCGTTGACGAAGCTTTCCTCGTGGACGAGCTTCCACAGCCGGTTGGCGCCGTTCTCGGCCAGCGTGTGCCTGATCTGCACGGAGCCGCGCAACCGCTTCACGTCGTCGGGCGTGTAAGGCCGTTCGATGCCGTCGAACCGGTCTTCAGCCGCCGAGGGAACAAGGTTGTAAAAATCGGTCATCGTCTCACTCCGAAAAAGATGCTGCGTCGTCAGGTGCGAGGCGCGAACCGTTTTCTTGCCGCCTCGACATGTGACTTCATTTACATTGCATCGCAAAATTGACCAGAAAAACCGCCTTTCTGCGTTCGGAATAAAGGAAAAACTGTCTTGCGATTGACAATCGCCGCCTGTAAACTTGTCAAACTTGTAAAACCATCTCGGAAACGGATTGGCGCGGCCGAGCTGTAAAAACCATGTCAAAGGTCATCGATGGCTGAGCAGAAGATCTTCGCCGGGCCGCGCATCCGCCGCATCCGCAACGGCAAGGGCCTGACCCAGACGGCGATGGCGGAAGGGCTCGGCATCTCGCCGTCCTATCTGAACCTCATCGAGCGCAACCAGCGGCCGCTGACGGTGCAGCTCATCCTCAAACTCGCCTCCGTCTACCATGTCGATCCGGAGGAACTGCAGGGCGAGGCGCGCGGCTCGATCGCAGCCTTGCGCGAGGTCTTCGCCGATCCGCTGCTGGCCGGCGAACTGCCCGGCGACCAGGAGCTGATCGAGGTGGCGGAAGCCGCGCCCAATGCGGCGGCGGCGGTGATAAAGCTGTTCCGCGCCTATCGCGAGCAGGCCGAGCGGCTCACCGACCTCAACGAGGTGCTGGCGCGCGAAGGCAAGGGCACCGCGCTTTCGGGCGCGCGGCTGCCGATCGACGAGGTGCGCGAGACGTTCGAGCGGCGGCCCAACCATTTTTCCGGCATCGAGGAGGAAGCCGACGCCTTCACCGCCCTGCTCGATCCCGGCGATGATCTCTACGGCGCGCTCAAGGCGTGGCTGAAGCGCGAATACGGCATCGTCGTCAAGGTGCTGCCTGTCGCCACCATGCCGAACTGGCGCCGTCGCTACGACCGTCATTCACAGCGCCTGTTCCTCTCCGAGCGGCTGTCGCCCTTCGACCAGTTGCGCGAGGTGGCGATGGAGGCCTGCCTGATCCGCATGACGGTGGCCGTTGCCGGCGAGATCCAGGGACTGAAGCTGTCGTCGGACGAGGCGCGGCGGCTGGCGCGCTTCGAACTCGGCCGCTATGCCGCGCACGCGCTGATGATGCCTTACGGCGCCTTCCACGCCGCCGCCTTGCGCGCCCGCTACGACCTCGACGTGCTGCGCTCGCGCTTCGGCGTCTCGTTCGAGCAGGCGGCCAACCGGCTGACCACCCTGCAACGGCCGAGTGCTGCCGGCGTGCCGTTCTTCATGCTGGAGGTGGACAATGCCGGCAACCGCTTCCGCCGCGCCGGTGCGCAAGGTTTTCCGCATGCCCGCTTCGGCGGCGGCTGCCCCAAGCTCGCCGTGCACGCCGCCTTCGCCCAGCCCGGCCAGATCTTCGTCGAGGCGGTGGAAATGCCCGACGGGGCGGAATTCCTGACGGTGGCGCGCACGCTGGAGGGGCCGCAGGGCAGCTTCAGCGAGCGCCCGCGCCGTACAGCACTTTTGATCGGCTGCGACATCGGCTTCAAGGACGAGATCGTCTACGGCGCCGCGCTGCCGGCGGCAGCGCCCGGAAACGCCGGCAAGGGGGCGGCGGGGGCGACGGCGACCCCGATCGGCCCCGCCTGCCGGCTGTGCGAGCGGGCAGGCTGCCTCGCCCGCGCCGAGCCGCCCGTCACCCGCCCGCTCGGGCTGGACGAGATGGTGACCGGCCTGTCGGCTTTCGATTTTCAGTAACGCTTCAGCGGCCTTATGCTGGCGCCAGAACTGGCTTGCGCTGGCTCTCGCCGGCACGCCTCGTTCGCTTTACGCGATCGAGCGATAGATGTGTCGCCTTCCGCGCATCGCGCGGCCGGCGTTTTGCAGACAGTGGCTCTCATGAACGATACCGCGCTGTCCCCTTTACCGGCTTCCGTCCAATCGCGCCGCGACGAGCGCTGGGGCTCGCTGCTGGTCTTCCTGTCGGCGCTGATGTGGAGCTTCGGCGGCGCCATCGCCCGCTTCATCGACACGCCGGACAGCTGGACAGTGGTGTTCTGGCGCTCGGTCTGGGCCGCCGCCTTCCTAGTCGGCTTCATGCTCTGGCGCGACGGCTGGCGCGGCACGGTCGCGCTGTTTCGCGGCATGGGCCTGCCGGGCCTGATCGTCGCCGCCTGCTTCGGCACCGCTTCGACGACCTTCGTCGTGGCGCTGTCGTACACCACCGTCGCCAACATCCTTTTGATGCAGGCCGGCGTGCCGCTGCTGGCGGCGTTCCTGGCCTGGCTCGTGTTCCGCGAGCGGGTCAGCGCCGCGACCTGGGCAGCGATCGCCGCCGTCATCGCCGGCGTCGCCATCATGGTTTCCGAATCGCTCGACGGCACCGTTTCGCCCATCGGCAACGGGCTGGCGCTGCTGATCACCGTCGTTATCGCCGTCGCCACGGTGCTGACCCGCCGCTTCGCCCATGTGCGCATGACGCCGGCCACCTGCCTCGGCACGCTGTTTGCCGCAGCCTTCGCGGCCTCGCAGACCTCCGGCTTCGCCGTCAGCGGCCACGACATGGGCTTCCTGTTCGCCTTCGGCGTCATCAACCTCGGCCTCGGCCTCGCCTTCTTCGCCACCGGCGCGCGCATGGTCCCGGCGGCGGTCGCCGCACTTCTGGGCACGTTCGAGCCGCTGCTCGGCCCGATCTGGGTCTGGCTGGTGCATGGCGAGGTGCCGTCCGCGCGCACCATGGTCGGCGGCGCGGTCGTGTTCACCGCGCTCATCATCCATATCGCGCTGGAAGCCCGCCGCCAGTCGCGACCGGTGCGGCCGGGCATCACCGGCCTGCCGGCTCCCAACTGAAGCGCCCCATCCGCTTCCGCCCGGCTCCCCCATCGACTTGACAAGCGCGTGGCGCGGCGGGCAGGCTGGCGGCAAGGCAACAACAAGACAGGCGTATTTTGCCAAGCTTTCGCGACGGCCTGAAGTCCTTCCGGCCCGAACAAGACTGCTGCATATCTTATCCTTCGGAACCGGCGGCTCGCTTGATCGAGCCGGACCAGCCGATTGCGGCTTGCCGCTCCGCACCAAGCTCAATAGTCTTCGAAACCATCTCCTGTCGCGCCGGCCCGGCCGAGCGTCAGGGCGGGAACACTCAGCAAGGGAGAATACCATGGCCAGAACAGCGCTCCGGCTTTCGGCGACAACCGCATTCATGACGCTCGCCGTCCTTGGCGCACAAGCCGAGGACCGCGTCGTCAACGTCTTCAACTGGTCGGACTACATCGATTCCTCGATCCTGCAGGACTTCACCAAGGAGACCGGCATCAAGGTCGTCTACGACGTCTACGATTCCAACGAGATCCTCGAGACCAAGCTGCTCGCCGGCGGCAGCGGCTACGACGTCGTGGTGCCGACGGGTTCCTTCCTGCAGCGCCAGATCCAGGCCGGCGTCTTCGAGAAGCTCGACAAATCCAAGCTGCCCAACATCAAGAACATGTGGGACCAGGTGACCAAGCGCACCGACCTGTTCGATCCCGGCAGCGAATATTCGATCAACTACATGTGGGGCACCGTCGGCATCGGCTACAACAAGGAGAAGATCAAGGCCGCGCTCGGCACCGACACGATCGACAGCTGGAAGGCGGTGTTCGATCCCGAGCAGGCCGCCAAGCTCAAGGATTGCGGCATCAACTTCCTCGATTCGCCGACGGACATGATCCCGGTCATGCTGGCCTATCTCGGCCTCAACCCCGACAGCCATGAGCCGGACGACATCGCCAAGGCCGAGGAAGCGTTCATGAAGGTCCGCCCGTTCGTGCGCAAGTTCCATTCCTCCGAGTTCATCAACGGCCTCGCCAACGGCGACATCTGCGTGGCGGTCGGCTGGTCGGGCGACGTCTTCCAGGCCCGCGACCGCGCCGAGGAGGCCAAGAACGGCGTCGAGCTCGCCTACGCCATTCCGAAGGAAGGCACGCAGATGTGGTTCGACCAGATGGCGATCCCCGCCGACGCACCGCACAAGGAAGAGGCGCTGGAATTCCTCAACTACATGATGAAACCCGAGGTCATCGCCAAGTCGTCGAACTACGTGTTCTACGCCAACGGCAACAAGGCCTCGCAGGAATTCCTCGACCCCGAAGTGAAGGACGACCCGGCCGTCTATCCGGACGAGGCGACCATGTCGACGCTGTTCGTCAACACCGCGCTCGACCCCAAGACCCAGCGCCTGTTCACCCGCACGTGGACGAAGGTGGTGACCGGCCAGTAGCCGCTGCTAACGCCAGGCCCCGGCAGCGACTGCCGGGGGCCTTCGGCCAACGGCGCAAGGGGCCGACAAGCCAAAGGGACGGGCCAGAGGGGCAGGCCAGCAGGGACGGGTGGAGCATGAAGTCACTGGGCAGCATACGCAGGGCCTTCGCGCCGTGGAACGATCCGGGCGCGAAGCCGTATATCCATTTCGACAAGGTGACCAAGAAGTTCGGCGATTTCACCGCCGTCAACGATCTCTCGCTCGCCGTCTACGAGCGCGAGTTCTTCGCCCTGCTCGGGGCGTCCGGCTGCGGCAAGTCCACGCTTCTGAGGATGCTCGCCGGCTTCGAGGAACCGACGTCGGGCCGCATCATGCTCGACGGGCAGGATCTCGCCGGCATCCCGCCCTACCGGCGGCCGGTCAACATGATGTTCCAGTCCTATGCGCTGTTCCCGCATATGAGCGTCGAAAAGAACATCGCCTTCGGCCTGAAGCAGGAAGGCATGCCGAAGGCCGAGATAGACAAACGCGTGGCCGAGATGCTCAAGCTGGTCAAGCTCGAGCCGTTCGCCAAGCGCAAGCCGCACCAGCTTTCGGGCGGCCAGCGCCAGCGCGTGGCGCTCGCCCGCTCCGTCGCCAAGCGGCCCAAGGTGCTGCTGCTCGACGAGCCGCTCGGCGCGCTGGACAAGAAGCTGCGCGAGGAAACGCAGTTCGAGCTGATGGACCTGCAGCAGGAACTCGGCCTCACCTTCGTCGTCGTCACGCACGACCAGGAGGAGGCGATGACCATGGCCGACCGCATCGCCATCATGGACAAGGGCCAGGTGATGCAGGTGGCGACGCCGGCCGAGGTCTACGAGGCGCCGGCCTCACGCTTCGTCGCCAACTTCGTCGGCAACGTCAATATGTTCGAGGGCAAGGTCGCCGAGCGCAGCGGCAGCAGCGTGCGCATCACCGGCGGAACCGGCGCCCAGATCATGGTGGAGAATGCCGGCGAAGCTGCGAAGGACGCCGACGTCGCCTTCGCCATACGGCCGGAGAAGATCCGCGTCTCGTCGAAACGGCCGGCCGACGCCGTCAACGCGTTGCAAGGTGAAGTCTACGACATCGCCTATCTCGGCGACATGACCGTCTATCACGTGCGCCTCGACGACGGGCAGATGGTGCGCGCCGCGACGATGAACGCCACCCGCGTCGTCGACGATCCGCTGACCTGGGACGACAAGGCCTGGATCTCGTTCCGGCCCGACGCCGGCGTCGTGCTGACGCAATAGGAGGCGGACAATGACGAACGTCGCCCTGCCGGCCGCAGACACGGCCACCGCCGCGCAGAAGCCGCTGCCGGCGCGGCTGGCGGCCGCCTTCGTCAGCCGCCTCGTCATCATCGTGCCCTACGTGTGGCTGCTGTTCTTCTTCCTCATCCCCTTCCTCATCGTCTTCAAGATCTCGCTGTCGACGACGGCGATCGCCATGCCGCCCTATGCGCCGGTGCTCGGCTTCGGCGACGGCATCTCCGGCTTCATCGACGGCCTGAAGCAACTGAGCTTCGACAACTATGTCTGGCTGACCCAGGACGCGCTCTATTTCAACGCCTACATCACCAGCGTCATCGTCGCCGGCATTTCGACCTTCCTGACCCTGCTGATCGGCTATCCGATCGCCTACGGCATGGCGCGCGCGCCGGCCTCGCTGAGGCCGACGCTGCTGATGATGGTCATCCTGCCGTTCTGGACCTCGTTCCTGATCCGCGTCTACGCCTGGATCGGCATCCTGAAACCCGAAGGGCTGCTCAACCAGCTTCTGCTCGGCATCGGCGTCATCCAGGAACCGCTCATCATCACCAACACCTATACGGCGATCTTCATCGGCATCGTCTATTCCTACCTGCCGTTCATGGTGCTGCCGCTCTATTCGTCGCTGGAGAAGATGGACCACTCGCTGATCGAGGCGGCGCAGGACCTCGGCTGCCAACCGATCGCGGCCTTCTGGAAGATCACCTTCCCGCTGTCGATCCCCGGCGTCGTCGCCGGCTGCCTGCTGGTCTTCATTCCCGCCGTCGGCGAGTTCGTCATCCCCGACCTGCTCGGAAGCTCGCGCACGCTGATGATCGGCAAGACGCTGTGGACCGAGTTCTTCACCAACCGCGACTGGCCGGTTTCGTCGGCGGTGGCGATCATCCTGCTTCTGGTGCTGATCGTGCCGATCGTCTTCTTCCAGAACGCCCAAGCGCGCGCCCAGGAAGCGGGGAGGTAAGGCGATGAACTCGACCTGGAGCCGCTTCAACATCACCGCCGTCACGCTCGGCCTCGCCTTCCTCTACCTGCCGATCGTGCTTCTGGTCATCTTCTCCTTCAACGCCTCGAAGCTGGTCACCGTATGGGGCGGCTTCTCGACGAAGTGGTACGTGTCGCTGTTCCACAACCAGGGCCTGATGGACGCGGCGTGGGTGACGATCCGCGTCGGCCTGATCTCGGCCTCGGTCGCCACGGTGCTCGGTACACTCGGGGCGCTGGCGCTGACGCGCTACACGCGCTTCCGCGGGCGGATGCTGTTTTCCGGCATGATCTTCGCGCCGCTGGTCATGCCCGACGTCATCACCGGCCTGTCGCTGCTGCTTCTGTTCGTCGCCGTCGGCCTCGACCGCGGCTTCTACACGGTCACGCTCGCCCACATCACCTTCACCATGTGCTTCGTCGCCGTGGTGGTGCAGTCGCGCCTCGTCACCTTCGACCGCTCGCTGGAGGAGGCGGCCATGGATCTCGGCGCGCCGCCGGTCAGGACCTTCTTCCAGATCACCCTGCCGGTGATCGCGCCGGCCATCATTTCAGGCTGGATGCTGGCCTTCACCCTGTCTCTGGACGACCTCGTCGTCGCCTCCTTCACCTCCGGTCCGGGCGCCACGACGCTGCCGATGAAGATCTACAGCCAGGTCCGCCTCGGCGTGACGCCGGAGATCAACGCCGCCTGCACCATCCTGATCGGCATCGTCACCGCCAGCGTCATCGCCGCCTCGATCGTCAACAAACGCCGCGAGGTGCAGCGGCTGCGCGACGAGCAGGCGGCCCAGCGCGGCTGAGCTGGCGCCGGTTTTCCATCGAGGAAGAAAAAAGCCTCAGCCGCCGCTGGGAACGGCCCGCGTGATCGGCGAGATGAACGGCGTGTTCCATGTCCCGCCGACGAAGAACGACAGCTGCGCGGGCTGGGCCGGCTGTGCAGGCTGCGCAGGCGGTTGGGCCGGCGGCGTCGCCGCATCCGCCCCGGTTCCGGCGTCAGCGGACTGGGCGGGTTGCTGGGCAGGCTGTGCCGGCTGGGCAGGCGGCGGCTGGGCCGCCGAGGTTATGCCGCCCGACAGTGCCAGGCCATGTCCGGCATAGGGAACGATGCCGGACAGCCAGATCTTCGTCTTGGCCGACTTGGCCTCGGCCTTGTCGATGCGCGCGACGCCGTTGGAGATGCTGGCCTTGAGCTCGGCGCCGTCGATCGGCACCGTGCCGTCCGAGACCTCGTCGAGGGCGAAGAAGCCGCCCTGCTGGTTGCGCTTGAGGAAGGCCGGCAGGTTGAGGCCGGTGAGCTTGCCCGGCCCGAATGTCGCCGAAATCGAGCCGTTGGCGCTCTCCAGGATCGAATCCCAGGCCCGGCCCGGCCCCTTGAGGATGATCGAGATCGTGCCGGTCCCGGTCGGCATCAGCCGCGTCATGCCGGCTGCGGCGCCGAACTGGGCGCCATTGACGTCCGAAGCGAGCAGCCGCATTTCCACCTGCGTGCCCGCCGGCTTGCGGTCGAAGCGCAGGCTGGACTGGATGTTGCCGCCGAAGGCGGCGGCATCGGAAATGTCGAAGACGGCGAGGCCGTCCTTCACCTGCGCGGTGGCGGCCACATTGGCAAGCTGGATGGGGCCGGCGCTGGCATGGGCGGCCGACAGCCTGAGATCGAGGTTGAGGCGGTCGGTGATGCCCGCGCCGACCGCCTGGTCCTGCCGGCCCGTCGGCGACGCCAGCGGCGTGAAGGCGGCGAGGAAGGAGCGCAGGTCGAGCGTGTCGAAAGCGAGCGTGCCGGAGATCGCCGGCACCGCCTCCGACAGCGACAGGTCGAGAGCGCCCATGCCGGGATTGTTGTTGAGCGTCACCTCGGTGTTGGCCAGCTTCAGCCGCTTCGGCTCGCCGCTGATCTTGCTCGACAGGGCGACCGCGGCGATGGCGCTGCCGGACGCCAGCCCGGTGCCGGACCATTCCAGCAGCCGCCGCAGCGAGGGCGCGGCGAACTTCGCCTGGCCGTCGAAATAGGCGTTCTGCGACAGGTTGGCGGTGCCGTCGAAGGAAAAGGTCGCCGGCGGCGCCTTGACCGACACGGTGACGGGTGCGGTGCCGCCGGCGAACAGGAGCAGCGGCTTGGCCGAAGACAGGTCGAGCGCGACGGTCTCGCCGTGCCAGATGCCGGTGGCCGACAGCGTCGCCCCGTCATTCAGCGCCGGCCAGTCGAGCTGGCCGTTCAGGCTGGTGAAAACCTCCTGGTCCTTGCCGCCGACGGCGGAGATCATGCGCCCGTCGCGCAGTTCGACGGTGCCGAAGGCATCCGAAGGCAATGCGCCCTGATCCGGCTTGGCCGGATCGGCGGCGACCAGCTTGCGGGCGGCGTCGATGGAGCGGGCGATGCGGCCACCGGAGGAGGTCGGTGGCATGAAAAGCCCGTTGGCGAGCGGTTCGAGCCGGATCGTCGGCCTGATCAGCACGGCCGACTGGAACACCACGTCGCCGCGCAGCGCCGCCATCGCCGACAGGCCGACCTCGACACGCTCGGCCTGCACGACGGGCGCGTTGGTGGTGTCGGTCCATTTCGACAGCGTGACGTCGGTCAGGATGGCGCGGAACTGCGGCCAGATCTCGATCTGGGGCGCCCCGTCGATGGCGACGCGGAAGCCGCTCCAGGCACTCATTTCCCAGGCGATGCGGTCGCGCACGATGCGCGTCGAGGCGACATAGGGCAAGGCGGCGAAAGCCAAGGTGGCGACGATCAGCGCAATGCCGACCGCCCAAATCGCCCGCCATATCCAAGGTGAAGGCATCGTGCCCCGTTTCATGTCCGCCGCAGTGGCGTCAGGTGTAGTTCGTACCCGACGCATTTCAAGTCATTGTGGCCCGGCGATGGCATTTCCCGTACAGGGTACCGCAGAAGCAACCCGGTCTTGTTCGTCGCCGACTATATGCTAATCGACCGTTAACGCGGAGGAATTGCGAGATGAGTCATGACATGCCCCTTTGGACCCCGTCGTCCGAACGGATCGGCAAGGCGACGCTGACGGCCTTCACGAAAGCCGCCGCGGAACGGGCGGGGCGGCCGCTGGCATCCTACGACGCGCTGCACCGCTGGTCGGTGGGCGACCGCGCCGCGTTCTGGGACCTGGTGTGGGATTTCTGCGGCGTCGTCGGCGAGAAGGGCGAACGCATTCTGGTCGATGGCGAGAAGATGCCGGGCGCCGCCTTCTTCCCCGACGCCCGGCTCAACTTCGCTGAAAACCTTTTGAGGAGGACGGGAACAGGCGACGCCATCGTCTTCCGCGGCGAGGACAAGGTCGAAAAGCGGCTGACGTGGGACGAGCTCGCGGCGCTGGTTTCACGCCTGCAGCAGCTTTTCGTCTCGCTCGGCGTCAAGGCCGGCGACCGCGTGGCGGCGATGATGCCCAACATGCCCGAGACGGCGGCGGCGATGCTGGCGGCGACGTCGATCGGCGCGGTGTGGTCGTCCTGCTCGCCGGATTTCGGCGCCGGCGGGGTGCTCGACCGCTTCGGCCAGATCGAGCCGGTGCTGTTCATCGTCCCCGATGGCTACTGGTACGCCGGAAAACGCATCGACGTGGCCGCCAAGGTGGCCGAAGTGGCGGAAAAACTGCCCAGCGTGCGCAAGGTCCTCGTCGTGGATTACCTCGGCTCGGCTGCGGAGGCAGCCGCCGGCATCGGCAAGGCGGCAACGCTCGCGGACGCGCTGGCACCCTTTGCGCCGGCGCCGCTCGCCTATGAACGCCTGCCGTTCTCGCATCCGGCCTTCATCCTGTTTTCGTCGGGCACGACCGGCGTGCCCAAATGCATCGTCCATTCGGCCGGCGGCACGCTGCTCCAGCATCTGAAGGAGCACCGCCTGCATGCCGACGTGAAGGACGGCGACCGCTTCTTCTATTTCACCACCTGCGGCTGGATGATGTGGAACTGGCTGATTTCCGGCCTGGCGTCCGGGGCGACGCTGCTGCTCTATGACGGCTCGCCCTTCCATCCCGACGGCAACGTGCTGTTCGACTATGCCGACGCGGAACGGATGACCTATTTCGGCACCTCGGCGAAATTCATCGATTCGGTGCGCAAGGCAGGCTTGAAGCCGATCGAGACGCATGCGCTCACCTCGGTGCGCACCATTTCCTCCACCGGCTCGCCGCTATCGCCGGAGGATTTCCGCTTCGTCTACGACGGCATCAGGAAGGACGTGCATCTCGCCTCGATCTCCGGCGGCACCGACATCGTTTCCTGTTTCGTGCTCGGCGTGCCGACGGAGCCCGTCTGGGAAGGCGAGATCCAGGGCGCCGGCCTCGGCATGGCGGTTGACGTGTGGGACGACGACGGCAAGCCGATCAGAGGTGAGAAGGGCGAACTGGTCTGCGCCAAGGCCTTCCCCTGCATGCCGGTGGGCTTCTGGAACGATCCGGACAGCAGGAAGTACCGGGGCGCCTATTTCGAGCGCTTCGACAATGTCTGGTGCCATGGCGACTTCGCCGAGTGGACGGGCCATGGCGGCATCGTCATCCATGGCCGCTCCGACGCCACCTTGAACCCCGGCGGGGTGCGCATCGGCACCGCCGAAATCTACAACCAGGTCGAGCAGATGCCCGAGATCGCCGAGGCGCTGGCCATCGGTCAGGATTTCGACAACGACGTGCGCGTCGTGCTGTTCGTGCGGCTGGCACCCGGCGTCGCGCTGGACGAGGAGCTGGAAAAGCGCATCCGGACCAAGATCCGCACCGGCGCCAGCCCGCGCCACGTGCCGGCCCGCATCATCGCCGTCGCCGACATTCCGCGCACCAAGTCCGGCAAGATCACAGAGCTGGCCGTGCGCGAGGTGGTTCACGGCAGGGCGGTCAAGAACAAGGAAGCGCTGGCCAATCCCGAGGCGCTGGAGCTATTCCGGGACATTGCGGCGCTGCAGAACTGATCCGCAACATGGTAAATGAAAGATGACCGGAGAATTTACCTAGATTTCACGGGTGGTACACTTTGGTAAATTTTCCGGCGCGACGGTAAGGACTTGTTAAGCTCCCCGCCGCGATAGTGGCGGCAACTTGAGAGGGAAACCTGTTCCTTCCGTCGTTCGGTCGGCTCGTTCTCTCAAGCCCGTTGTGACACAATCCCATTTCCTTAAAGGCGTCCGTCCGGGCGCCTTTCTTTTGTCCGAAACCGCCCGGTCGGACAGATCAGTCGGCCAGAACACGGGTCGACGGGAAAACGACCTCGACCAGTGTGCCCTCGCCGGGCGTCGAGGCGATGGCGAAGCGGGCGCGGTTGGCCTCGACCATCGCCTTGGTGAGCGGCAGGCCGAGCCCCGTGCCGTCGCCGCGGCCGCGTTTCAGCGCATTGATCTGCTTGAACGGCTTCAACGCCTGCTCGATCTCGGCCGGCGTCATGCCGACGCCGGTATCGCGCACGCGCATGACGACATCGCCGGACGTCTCGTAGGCGGTCGAGACGATGACCTGGCCGCCGGCCTGCGTGTAGCGGATGGCATTGGACAGAACGTTGAGGGCGATCTGGCGGATCGAGCGCAGGTCGGCGACGATATCGGGCAGGCGCGAGGCGAAGCTGGAGCGGATGATGACGCGCTCGCGGTTGGCCTGCGGCTGCATCAGCGCCACCGTCTCGGCCAGCGTGTCGTTGAGCGACACGGCCTCGTACTGCATCTCCTGCTGGCCGGCCTCGATCTTGGAGATGTCGAGCAGGTCGTTGACGAGGTCGAGCACATGGTTGCCCGAACGGTTGATGTCGCGCAGGTAGTCGCGGTAGCGGTCGTTGGCGACCGGGCCGAACTTCTCGTCCATCATCAGCTCGGAAAAGCCGATGATGGCGTTGAGCGGCGTGCGGATCTCATGGCTGATACGGGCGAGGAAATCGGTCTTCTGCGAAGACGCCCGCTCGGCGACGGCGCGAGCCTGGGTGAGATCTTCCTCGGCCCGCTTCCATTGGGTGATGTCGCGCACGACGGCGCAATAGCCGCTGTCGTCCGGCAACCGGCCGATGGTCATGAACAAGGGAATGAAGCGCCCCTGTGCTTCCCTGCCGATCACTTCACGGCCATCGTTCAGCACGCTGGCGACGCCGGGCTCGGAAAGGCCGGCCAGATAATCGCGCGCGGCGCGCTGGCTCTCGATGGCGAACAGCGAGGCGAAGGGCTTGCCCGCCACCTCGTCGCTGTCGAAGGAAAACAGCGCCTCGGCGGGGCGGCTGATCGAACGGATCGTGCCGTCCGGCGCGATCAGCACGACGCCGTCGGTGGCGGTGTCGATGATGGTGCGCATTTCGGAAATGCGCGCCTTCAGCTCGGCAATGTCGGGCTGCACCGGCTGTGTGACAACAACGGCCGGCTGGACCGCCTGCGGCGCGGCGGGCCGGCTCTCGCCGCCCTGCGAGCGATGCAGCATCAGCATGAGCGCCTTGCCGTCGCGCCACGGCACCGAACGCAGATTGGCCTCGACGGGGAACTCCTGCCCCTCGCTGGTCCTCAGCCGCAACTGCCGCTCCGTCCCGTCGGAGGCACTGTCCTCGGCATAGGGCGCGGCGAACAGGCCGTCCAGGCCGCCGGCATCTGCAAGCGCGGCGAGCGAGCGATAGCCGGACAGGCGCAGGAACTCATCGTTGGCATAGTGCAGGACGTCGCCCGAATGGATCAGCAGCGGCACCGGCAGCTTGGCCAGGATCGAGGTGTCCGGGCCGGCGGCCAGCGAGAAGGCCGACGGGACGAAACCTTCCTTGCGCAAGGCCGGCGCCGGCGAGCGCGGCTGTGGCGGCAGCGCCGGCTCCTGCGGCGGCGCACCGGCCTCGTCGGCCCGCACCGGCAGGCTCTCGTCGTCGCGCGCGTCGGCGAAATCGGCGGCGGCCATGCTGTCCGGCTGGTCGTCGCCTGTCTCGTCGTCATCCATGCCGGCGCCGTTTCCGGCAGCCGGTGCCTTTTCCTCGGCGTAGTCGAGCAGCGAGCCGGAACGGCCGGTGACGGCCTGCTCAGCTTCGGCAGGCGTCACGCCGTCGAGGCGTGCGAGGTCGTCGACGTCGTCCGTTTCTTGCACGTCGTCGTCGAACGGCTCTTCCGACAGGGCGGCCGTCCCTTCTTCCGTCGCGGGCGGCAGGCCGTCTGCCAGCTTGCCCGGCTCGCTGGCCGGCGTCAGGGCGCGATGATGCGGCACGGAGCCGGCCTCGGCCGGTTCGGCGGGCGCCTCGTTCTCGGCCGGGACTTCGGCTGCATTGGCTGCATCGGATACGGCCTCGGGCTCCGACGTTTCCGCGCCGGCCTGTTCTTCGCGCCGCAGCCGCTCGCCGATCTCGCGGAAGGCGTTGCGCTCGACGCTCGACAGGCTTCGCTCGGGGGTCTGAGTACCCTTGTCGCCAGTGGAACCCTTGTCGCCGGCGGAACCCTTGTCGTTGGCGGCAGGCTGGCGGTGCTCGGCCAGCCGGATCACCTTGTCGGAGTAGCGGCGGTCGGGCTTCGGCTCGACGGCAAGCGCCGGCACTTCGCCCTGGAACGGGTCGTGCGAACCCGCCTGCGGCGGCATGTCCGGCGTGCTGGCGGTTTCCGGCGCCGGCCCGATATCGGTCGCGTTGGCGGCAGATTCGGTCAGGGAAAGGCCCCGGCCTGCGGGATCGGGCCTTGCATCGGCGACGCGGGCGACGCCGAAGCCGCGAAAGCCCTCGAAGGCGCGACCCTTGCCGTAGACCGGCAGCGCCGCCAGATCGACGGGAACGCCGCGGGCGGTGCCTGCCACCGGCCACAGGACGGTGCGGCCGGACCAAGTGTCGCGGCGCTCCAGCAGGCCGGCGATCTCGCCGGACGGGTCGAGCCCGAAGGCGGTCGCGACGTCGCCGAAGCGTTTGCCGATGATCGCGGCGGCGGGCTCGCCAACGGCGGCCGCGAATTCCGGCGAAACGGCGCTGAAGCGCCCTTCCGCGTCTGTGCGCCAGACGAAGCGCACGGGCGCCGCGCTGCGGTCCGTCGCCTCCGGATGAGCTTCCGCCGCTTCTACCGCAGGCGGCTCTCCCACGTCGTCATCGGCTGCGGCGGCTTGCGGCTCGGAATTCTGGCGTTCCTCCTCAACCGGTGCGGGCGCGTCTTCGACCGTCGGCACGGAGTCGACAGGGATCGCCTCCGACTCGGCCGCCAGCGGCGCGCACACGGAGGCCGGCTCCGGCTCTTCGACCACGACGAGCAGATGCCGCGCCGGATCGTCGCAGAGACGGGCAAAGCCGGCGGGAAACGATCCGCCGGCCGCCGGAATGCGGCGCTTGAGCAGACGGTCGGCCTGCCCCGCAATTTCCGTCACGAGGCCGGCCAATGTCTGCTCCGTGATGCCGAGTGCCGCGAAGCCCTCCGAGGCCGCCTCGATGCGGCCCTGGCCGTCGACGAAGGCGAGGAACTGGCCATCTTCGGTGAAGCCGCCGATGGCATGGGCGGCGATCTCGGCGGCGTCGCGCGAGGCGGCGTGGGCGGCCGGAACCGCCAGCAGGATCGCCTTCTCGCCGTCCGGCATCGTCACCGCGCTGGCCAGGAAATTGACGGCGCGACTGGTCATGCCGCTCGCCAGCCTGAGCGCGATGGCGCGGTCGGTGCCGATGTCCGGATAGGCGGCGGTCGCCATGATCTGCCGGCGCGCCACGGGCGGCAGGCCGGTGGCGGCGCCGACGGCGGCTTCGATGTTTGCGTAGCCGAGGACGGCCGCGCCCGGCCCGTTCGCCCACAGCACGTCGTCGAGGCCGGCCGACAGGATCGCCAGCGCATCGCCCGCGGCAAAGCGGCCGCGCACGGCATCGAGCACGACAACGTCGAGGAACGAGTAGCTGGCGGAGGGCATGCGGCTTCGGCGTCTCTCGCGGTTAACGCTTTGTTAATAAAAGCAGCCTGCGGCAAGGTCCACAAGCCAGAGCGTGCAGCCGGCACAATTCGACCCGCGTGGTTAACGCCGCGGAACCGGGTTTTGCTGCACCGCAACAAAGATATTGCAATGCACAATAACAGGTGCTATATAGGCTGCATGAATGAACACGCACGGTTCGGCCGCGAACCGTCACCGAGAGGATTGAAGATGTCCAAGACCAAGACCGCTGAGTTCGCCGAGACCGTCGAGTTCCCGAGCTTCGACGCTTCCAAGGCCACCGAACAGTTCCGCACCTTCGCCGAGAAGGGCGTCGAGCAGTCGAAGGAGGCCTATGCCAAGCTCAAGACCAGCGCCGAGCAGACGCAGAAGACCTTCGAGGCCGGCTACGAGACCGCCAAGGCCGTTTCCAGCGATCTGTCGCTGAAGGCGATCGCCACGCTGCGCGCCAACGCCGAAGCCAACTTCTCGCACCTCGAGGCCCTCGTCGGCGCCAAGTCGCTGTCGGAAGTCGTCGAGCTGCAGACCGCCTTCCTGCGCAAGCGCGTCGAAATGTCCGTCGAGCAGGCCAAGGACTTCCAGGTTGTCGCCACCAAGGCCGCCGAGGACGTCGCCAAGCCGTTCAAGACCGCCTTCGACAAGGCCGTCAGCAACCTCAAGGTTGCCTGAATCGATTGTGAAATAACCGGCAGCGCGGTCCCTCCTCCCTCCGCCTGCCGGTGAAAGACCAGCACCTCCTCCCGCTGGTCCCAGACGGAAAAGGCCGGCCCTCCTCCCGCCGGCCTTTTTCTTTGGATAAGTCGTCACGGCTTTGCGTCGCCGACAGGCTTGAATTAAGTTCCGTTTGCCCGTAAGAGCGCATCGCTGAGCGAAGGAGCATGGCAGACAGGTGGTTGTTCCTTCGGTTTTCAAACGTGCCGTTGTAGCTCAGCTGGTTAGAGCGCCGGATTGTGGATCCGGAGGTCGCTGGTTCGACCCCAGCCAACGGTACCATTCCTCCAGAAGGCGGATTCCTTTGAAACCTGAGGCTTTGCAGCTCCATTCGCGCGATTCGCGCCGTCGGCCCGGATTGTCCGGGGCCGCATCCTTCCGCGGCGCCGGCCGTTAATGTCCACGAATTTCAGTGCAAAGAGCGATGGGGTGTTCACGATGAGCGAACATGCAATCGAATTCCTGCAGGAATGGATCGACGAGAAATGCCAGTGCCCGGCAACGCCGGTCCGCATCGAGGAACACGCCGAGACGCTGGCGCGCGAATGCGCGGCCAAGGCGGCCGAGGTCGGCATCGCGCTTGAAGACATCCAGGAAGAGGTCGGCGACATCCAGGACCTGATCGCCTCGCGCCTGGAAGACGCCGTGGAAGCCGCCAACGACGAACGGGAAGACCCCGGTACGAAGCGGTCGGCCTGAAGCTTTTTTGCAGCCGGACGGAATCGTCCGGCGTCGCGCAAATGCGGCTAGAGTCTATCCCGCATTTCTCCTGCCGAATTTCCGCTTCAGCCATACTTTCGGCAAGGCCGGCACGAAGTTGCCGTCACGCCCCGTCATGTCCTCGTTGGCGATCATGGCGTTCAGGATCGCCTCCTCGGTCGTGCGCACCACCGCATCGAAGAACGGATCGATATCGACGTCGGGGATGAACGCGGCCTCGAGCAGACGCCCCCGCTCGCCGCGAGCGGCTTCGGCGTTGGCGGTCGAAAAGGCGAGGAAAATGTCGCCCGAACTATGATAGCCGAAGCCGCCCGTCGCGGCGACGCCGAGCGGCACGCGCCTTGCCAGCCGCTTCAGCTGATGCGGCAGGAACGGCGCGTCGGTGGCGACGATGCCGATGATCGAGCCTTTTTCCGCGAAAGCCGTGCCTTCCCGCATCGCCGGCTCGGCGAGTTCCTCTCCCACCCGTTCGCCACGGATGGCGAAATTGTGCCGCTTGCCGAAATTGGCCTGCACGAACGTGCCGAGCGTATAGCGCCGGCCGCTCCATTCCACGACGCGGGAAGCCGTGCCGGAACCGGCCTTGAAACCGAAGGCGATCATGCCGGTGCCGCCGCCGACGCTGCCCTCCTCCACCGGCCCTCCGGCAGCGGTGTCGAGCGCGGCAAAGACGTCGCCTGCCCCCACATGATGGCCGTTGATGTCGTTGAGGAAGCCGTCATAGGTTTCGGCGGCGACCGGCAGCCCCCAGGCGCCGTCGAGCGCGGCGGGCGCAATCCGGTGCATCCATGAAAGCGTGGCGTCGCGGGTGACGCCGCAGGAATGGGTGTTGGTTATGGTCACGGGGAAGTCGAACGCGCCCGTTTCCTCGATGATGTGCGACCCGGTCAGTTCGCCGTTGCCGTTCTGGCTGAAGACGCCGGCGAAGACAGGCACGGCGAGATCGGCGCGCGGCCGCGGCAGGATGGCCGTCACGCCGGTGCGAACCGGCCCCTTGCCGACCGCCAGCGCTCCTTCGCCCGAGATCAGCGTGGCGTAGCCCACCGCGACGCCGGGGACGTCGGTGATGGCGTTGAAATGCCCCGGCTCGCCGTCGAAGGCGATGCCGAAGGCACGCGCCCTCGGCTTTCCGCCCGGCGTCATTCGATGGAAATCGTCAGCCACGGCCATCCCTTACGTTTCCGGATTTCAGAACAGCGATCCCTGGCCGCCACCGTCCTTCGGCTTCGCCGGCTGTCTTGGCGCCAGCTTAGGTGCAGGGAGCGCCGGCTTCGGTGCGGAGGGAGTAGATGGAGCCGGGGTTCCCTCGCCGGCCACGGCATGCGCGCTGCCGTCGGCGAATCGCAGTTCCAGCCCCATGCCGTGCCGGACATCCGCGGCGCGCCGGACCAGCGCGCCCGAATCATCCAGCACCAGCGCATAGCCGCGCTCGAGGATCGCCTGTTCGGAAAGTTTCAGCGTCGAGAGCAGCCGGTCGGCCTGGGTGAGCGCTGCGCGCAGCCTTTCCAATCGGGCCGCGATCGCCCTCTCCTGCCGCTGGCCGGCGGTCGCCACGCGCTCGCGCGCCTTCAGCGTCGCCCGCTGCAACGGCAGCACGGTGAGGCGGGCCCTGACGCCGCCAAGGTGGCGGCGGTTCAGCGCCAGCGAGGCGCGCAACGCCGCCTGCGCTCGCGACAGGTCGCGGTCGGCAAGCCTGCGCCATTCGCCGATGCGGCGCGACAGCGTGGCGGGCGACAGCCTTGCCGCCGCGAATCGCGCCCGCTTGCGCTCGACGCCGACGGACAGGCCGCGCTCCAGCCGCCCCGTCGCCTCGTCGAAGCGCCGGCGGGGCACGGCCAGCAGCTGGTCCGGCTGCGGCAGCGCACGCATGGCGGCCCGCGCCGCCTGCCGCTTGCGGTCGATAGCGCGCGACATGCAGGCGCGCAGCCGCGCCGACAGGTTGCCCAGCGTCGCCTCAAGGTCGGCCTTCACCGGCACGGCGATCTCGGCCGCGCCCGTCGGCGTCGGTGCGCGCACGTCGGCGGCGAGGTCGATCAGCGTCCAGTCCGTCTCGTGGCCGACCGCCGAGATCACCGGGATGTCGGAGGCGGCTACGGCGCGCGCCAGCGCCTCGTCGTTGAAGCCCCACAGGTCCTCCAGGCTGCCGCCGCCGCGCGCCACGATCAGCACGTCGGGGCGCGGGATTGGCCCGTCCCATGGCAGCGCGTTGAAGCCGTGGACGGCCGCCGCCACCTCGGCACCCGCCGTCTCGCCCTGCACCCTGACCGGCCAGACGACGACATGCAGCGGGAAGCGGTCGCGGATGCGGTGCAGGATATCGCGGATGACGGCGCCGGTCGGCGAGGTGACGACGCCGATGACGCGCGGCATATAGGGCAGAAGCTGTTTTCGCGCCGGGTCGAACAGGCCTTCGGCGGCGAGCCGCCTTTTGCGCTCCTCCAGCAGCGCCATCAGCGCGCCCGCGCCGGCCGGCTCGAGGTTGTCGATGACGATCTGGTAGTTGGATTTGCCCGGATAGGTGGTGAGCTTGCCGGTGGCGATCACCTCCATGCCTTCCTCGGGGCGGAATTTCAGCCGCGAGAAGGTGCCCTTCCACACCACGGCATCGAGCCGGGCGCGGTCGTCCTTCAGCGCGAAATAGGCGTGGCCGGAGGAATGCGGGCCGCGATAGCCGGAAATCTCGCCGCGCACGCGGACATGGCCGAACTGGTCCTCGACCGTGCGCTTCAGCGCGCCGGAAATCTCGCTCACCGTGTATTCGGCGGCGTTGGTGCGTGATTCGATATCGATTTCGCTCATGCCGCCATAGGGACGCGGCCGGCCGCGCGGGTCAAGGGCTGGTTCCCACCGGCCCCACCCATCGCTTCGTTCAATCCTTCGATGAAAAGAATGCAATGGACGGCGGGCCGGCGCGTCCCTACCTGTCTCGCGCCAGGAGGAACCGCATGACCGTCCAATCGCAGACACTGCCCGAGGCCGCCGCATCGCAGCCGGCAGCGCGCGACCGGGCTTTCGAGCCGCGCGACTACGGGCTCTACGCGCTGACGGTGATTGCCTGGAGCCTGTCGTGGTTCGCCATCCGGTTGCAGGTCGGCACGGTGCCGAACGAGGTCAACCTGGTCTGGCGCTTCGGCATCGCCACCGCGCTGATGTTCGTGTGGGTGGTCGCATCGGGACGGCGCATCCGCTTTCCCCTGCGCGAGCATGTGCGGTTCGCGGGCCTCGGCGTGCTGATGTTCTCAACCAACTTCCTGCTTTTCTACTATGCCGCCGGCTATCTGGTCAGCGGCCTTTTGTCGGTGGTGTTCTCGCTCGCCTCCGTCGTCAACATCCTGCTTGCCGCCGTCGTCCTGCACGAGACGCCGTCGCCGCGCGTGCTGGCCGGCGGGCTGATCGGCTTTTTCGGCATCGCGCTGATGTTCTCGCCGGAGATCGCCGCGCACGGCCTGTCGGGCGCCACCGTGATCGGGCTGGCGCTGTGCGTGGCGGGAACGCTCTGCTTCTGCCTCGGCAACCAGATTTCCGCCGCCGGCCTGCGCCGGGGCGTGCCGCTCATTCCGATGACCGCCTGGGGCATGGTCTACGGCACGCTGTTCTCGGCGCTGCTGGCCCTTTTCCTCGGCAGGCCGTTCATCGTCGAGCCGACGATTTCCTATCTCGGCTCGCTGCTGTTCCTGGCGGTTATCTCGACGGTGATCGCCTTTTCCGCCTACCTGACGCTGCTGTCGCGCATCGGCCCGGCGCGCGCAGGCTATGCGACGGTGCTGTTCCCGATCTTCGCGCTGCTGGTCTCGACGGTCATGGAAGGCTACCAGTGGACCGCCTACGCCTTCGCCGGGCTCGTCTTCGTGGCGGCCGGCAACGTGCTCGTCATCCGCGCCGGCAAGCGATAGGTCAAGAAACCATAGGTCTTACCAGCCCGGCGCGATCGGGTTCGGCTTGGTGCGCTTCATCCGGGCAAAGGCGAGCGCCGCGAAATCGAAGCTGCCGGCCGCCTCCTCGACCATCGGCACCGAAATATTGTCGAGGCTTTCGGAAATGTGGCGGGCGAGCGCCTCGACGATCTCCGGCCGGCTGGTCTGGCCACGCATGATGCCGATGCGGCAATCGGGCAGCGCGCCGAAGCCGTCGGCCTCGCCTAGCACCCGCATGCCGGGCCTGAGCGCGCATTCCGGCAGCACCGAAATCGCCAGCCCCGACAGCACGGCAGCGGCGATGACGGTGGCCGAAAACGACGTGAACAGGACGCGGTAGTCGCGTCCCATCTCGTCCAGCACGTCGCAGGCGGCGCGCCGCCAGATGCAGTTCGGGCGGCCGAAGGCCATCGGCAGGATTTCCTGCTCGTGCGTGGCGTGGTTGGCCGACGTGACCCACAAAAGTGGCTCGCGCCGCACCACTTCCGACTGGCCGCGCGCGTCGTTGTGGGTGACCAGCGCGAGATCCAGATTGCCGCGCTTGATGTGCTCGACAAGGCCCGGCGTCGGCTCGCACACCACGGTCAGTTCGACATGCGGGTTGGAGCGGGCGAAGCGGGCCATGATCTCGGGCAGGAAGCGGTCGGCATAGTCGTCCGGCGTGCCGATGCGGATGGTGCCCTCAAGCCGCTTGTCGTCGAAGGCGGCCAGCGTTTCGCGGTTGAGATGGATCATGCGGCGCGCATAGGAGAGCAGCCGGTCGCCCTCCTCGGTCAGCTTGTTCATGCGGCCGTCCTTCTCGAACAGCGGCTTGCCTATGCGTTCCTCCAGCCGGCGCATCTGCATGGAAACGGCCGACTGGGTGCGATGCACCTCCTCGGCCGCGCGGGTGAAGGAGCCGGTGTCGGCGATGGCGATGAAGGTCTGCAACTGGTCGAGGTCGAGCGGCGCTTGCATCGGGCTTATCCATCATGACGATTGATGTTTAAGATTAAAAACATTCGTTGGATTTATCAATCATGCAATGGCATTTTGCCATTGTCCACATGAAGGCATGTGAATCGCGACCCGCGGCCGCCTCCTCCCGGTGGCCGCGTGCGGTCGCGCGTGCACGAACGGTCAAGGAGCCCGTCATGTCCGCCACCCATCTTGCCGCCGAATCCTCCCGCGTCGCCCCGCGCCCGGCCGTGCAGGCCGGTGTTCTCGGCACGTTGTCGACCGTGTTCCGCATCTGGAAAAACCGCCGCGCCTTCCACCGGCTCGGCGAGATGTCCGACGCCGAGCTTGCCGATATCGGCCTGACCCGTTCCGACCTCTCCGTCGCCACCGATGCGCCGCTCGGCGCCGACCCGACGGTACGGCTGCGGCTGCTCGCCGAAGAACGCGTCGAGACGATCGAGGACGCCGCCCGCCGGGCCGCCTAAAGGGCACGCCCGCGCCTCATGCCGTCGAGCCGACCTCAAGCGCAGTGCCGGCGTCAGGCTGGCGCAGGATTCAACCGGTATCCATGACGAATCGAAGGCGCAACGACCCTTGGCGGCCGTTGCGGACTGGAGGTTTGGCATGGACATCCGGCGCGCGAAAGAGGTCTACGAGAGCGGCGGCAACGTCACCGACTATCTCAGGCAGGCGCGCGGCCAATCCCGGAACGACGCCGAGATCATCGAGATCGCCTACGACCTGCAGGCCGGGTCGTATTCCAGCGCGGCGCTGAAGAACGCCGACCGCCTGGAATCATACGCCGACCAGGTCGCCGCGATCCTCTCGCCCTGCCTGCGCGACGGCGACGTCTTTCTCGATATCGGAACGGGCGAATGCACCACGCTGGCGCATCTCGAACGGCGGCTTTCCTCCTCGCTCGGCCGCATGCTCGCCTGCGACATCAGCTGGTCGAGGCTCTGCTACGGGCGGGCATTCCTCGACCATGCCGGGTGCCGTCCGGTCGACCTTTTCGCGGCCGATCTCCTGCACCTGCCGCTGCAGGCGAAGAGCGTCGACATCGTCTGGTCGTCGCATGCGCTCGAACCCAACGCCGGCAACGAACTGGCGGCGATCGAGGAGATCCTGCGGGTCTGCCGGTCCTGCGCGGTGCTGTTCGAGCCGTCCTATGAGAAGAACTCGCCGGACGGCCGTGCCCGCATGGACCGCCTGGGCTATGTGAAGGACCTTCCGGGCGCCATCGCCGCCGCCGGCGGCGACCTGCTCGCCTGCATCCCCATCCGGGAACCGCAGAACCCGTTGAACCCCACCCATGCCTATGTGATCCGGCCGCCGGCAAGCGACAGCGCGAACACGGCCGCATGGGCCTGTCCCGTCGCCAACGACCGCCTGGGCGAAATCGACGGGTTCCTCTACTCGCACGAATCCGGCCTGGCCTATCCCGTCCTCAAAGGCGTGCCGATCCTGCGCAAGAGCGCCGGCGTCCTGGCAACCGTCCTCGACGCGAACACGACCATACCCGCATGAACCCGGAATCGCGGAAGGCGCCAAAAGGATGAACTTCAAGACCGAACAGGAAAGCTTCTGGGCCGGCACCTTCGGCAAGGACTACATCAAGCGCAACAATTCCGAACAGCTTCTGTCCTCCAAGGTCGCGCTATGGGCGCGCATGCTGCGCGGCGCTCATGGCGTCGGCTCCATCCGGGAGTTCGGCTGCAACATCGGACTGAACCTGCTCGCCCTCAAGCGGCTGAGGCCCGACCTTGCCCTGAGCGGTATCGAGATCAACAGGGCGGCGGCGGACGAGGCGGCGGCGCTCGGCGTCGCCGAGATCAGGAACGGCACGATCCTCGATCCGGTCGCCGACAGCCCGGTCGACCTCACCTTCACCTCGGGCGTGCTCATCCACATCAACCCCGAGTTCCTCGAAGCCGTCTACGACAACCTCGTCAGCAACAGCAGGCACTATGTCCTGGTGGCCGAATACTACAACCCGGTTCCGACGTCCGTGCCCTATCGCGGCCATGCCGACAGGCTGTTCAAGCGGGACTTCGCGGGCGACCTGATCGACGGGTACGGGCTGAAGCTGCTCGACTACGGTTTCGTCTACAAGCGCGACAGCTGGTGCCCGCAGGACGACGTGACCTGGTTCCTGATGGAAAAGGGATGAGCGCCGGCAATAGCCGCTACTTCACCGCCCGGCCGTCGGCGTCGAAGCGGTAGAGGCGGCCCGGCTGCGGCGTGGCGTGGAGCGTCATGCCGGGTTCGGCGGCGTATTCGCCGAACAGCCGGACCGTCAGCATCCCGGTCTTCTCGCAGTCGAGGAACAGGTTGGTGTCGGCGCCGAGATGCTCGGCATGGACGACCGTACCCTTCCAGTCGCCCTTGGCCGGGTCGACGGTGATGTGCTCGGGCCGCACGCCGACCGTTTTGACGCTTTCGCCGAGCCGGCCGCCGTCGATGAAGTTCATCTTCGGCGAGCCGATGAAGCCGGCGACAAATTCGTTGGCGGGCGCATTGTAAAGCTCCATCGGCGCGCCGACCTGCTCGACGCGGCCGGCGTTCAGCACGACGATCTTGTCGGCCAGGGTCATCGCTTCCACCTGGTCGTGGGTGACGTAGATCATGGTCGCCTTGAGACGGCGGTGGAGCTGGGCGATCTCGAGGCGGGTGTTGACGCGAAGTGCTGCGTCGAGGTTCGACAGCGGCTCGTCGAACAGGAAAAGCTTCGGCTCGCGCACCACCGCGCGGCCGATGGCGACGCGCTGGCGCTGGCCGCCGGACAGCTCCGCCGGGCGGCGCTTGAGGTAGGGTTCCAGCCCGAGCATGGCGGAAGCAGCACCGATGCGCTTGTCGATCTCGGCGATCGGCTCGCCGGCCTGCTTCAGGCCGAGCGCCATGTTGTCGCGCACGGTGAGATGCGGATAGAGCGCATAAGTCTGGAACACCATGGCGATGCCGCGTTTGGCCGGCGGGGTGGCCGAAACGTCGTCGCCGTCGATCAGCACCCGGCCGGAAGTCGCGTCCTCGAGGCCGGCGATGACGCGCAGCAGCGTGGACTTGCCGCAGCCGGACGGACCGACGAAGACGACGAACTCGCCGTCCTCGACCGCCAGGTCGATGCCTTTCAAGACGTCGACGTTGCCGAAGGACTTCTTAACCTGCTCGATTTTCAGAGAACCCACGGCTATTCCCCCTAGAGTTTGACGGTCTTGCCGGTGCGCACGCTCTCGTCCGCCGCGAGGCAGACGGCGAGCGATTTCACCGCATCGTCCATGTGGCGGGTCAGGTCGATATCCTCGCGGATCGCCTTGAGCAGGAAGGCCTGCTCGGCGTCGCACAATTCCTGGTGACCGGGCTCGCCTTCCATCGACAGAAGCTCGTCCGGCTTCGTGAAGCGCCCGTCCGGGCCGGTGGCAGCCGAATGCAGGCGGATGGTCGAGGTTTTCGTGTGGGTGTCGATGTCGTCGGACTTGACGCCCTCGGCCATGACAATGGAGACGCAGCCCTTCGGCGACATGACGTCCTTCACGAAGAAGGCCGTCTCGGAGATCATCGGCCCCCAGCCCGCCTCGTACCAGCCGACCGAGCCGTCGTCGAACAGCACCTGCAGGTGGCCGTAATTGTACATGTCCGGCGCGATCTCGTCGGAGAGCCTGACGCCCATGCCGCGCACCTCGACCGGCTTCGCGTCGGTGATCTGCAGCATGACGTCGAGATAGTGCACGCCGCAGTCGACGATGGGCGAGGTGGTCTGCATCAATTGCCTGTGCGTCTCCCACGTCTTGCCGGAAGACTGCTGGTTGAGGTTCATGCGGAAGACATAGGGGCCGCCGAGTTTGCGCGCCTCGGCGATCAGTCGCATCCAGGACGGATGGTGGCGCAGTATGTAGCCGACGACCAGCTTCCTGCCGTTGGCCTTGGCCGCATCGACGACGCGGCGCGCATCGGCCACGGTCGTCGCCAGCGGCTTTTCCACGAAGACGTGGCAGCCGGCTTCGAGGGCCGCCACCGCATAGTCGGCGTGGCTGTCGGAATAGGTGGCGATGGCCGCCACGTCCGGCTTCTCGTCGCGCAGGGCGTCGGTGAAGGAACGGCGAATCTCGTGGCCGGCCAAGCCGCCGGGCAGCGGCACGTCGGAGCGGTTGACGAGGGCGGCGATCTCGAAGCCGGGATTCTCGAAATAGGCCAGCGCATGGCTGCGGCCCATATTGCCGAGGCCGGCGACGACGACGCGCAGCGGTTTCAACGGTTGACTCATTACTTGACTGCTCCGGAAGTGATGCCGCGGATCAGTTGCCGCGAGAAGGCGATGTAGAGGATGAGCACCGGCAGGATCGCCAGCGACAGCGCGGCCAGCACGGCGTTCCAGTTGGTGACGTACTGGCCGAGGAAGAGCTGGGCGCCGAGCGTCACCGTCTTGGTGGACTCCGACGGCGCGAGGATCAGCGGGAACCACAGGTCGTTCCAGATCGGGATCATGGTGAAGACCGCGACGGTCGCCATGGCGGGCCTGACCAGCGGCAGCACGAGGCGGAAGAAGATCGTATATTCCGACAGGCCGTCGATGCGGCCGGCGTTCTTCAGGTCGTCGGAGACGCCCTTCATGAACTCCGACAGGATGAAGATGGCGAGCGGCAGGCCTTGCGCGGTGTAGACGAGGACGAGGGCAGTCAGCGTGTTGACCAGCCCGCTCGCCACCATCAGCTGCAGGATGGCTACGGTCGCCAGCCGGATCGGGATCATGATGCCGAGCGCCAGATAGAGCCCCATCAGCGTATTGCCACGGAAGCGGTATTCCGACAGCGCGAAGGCCGCCATGGCGCCGAACAGAAGCACGAAGAACAGCGACACGACGGTGACGACGAAGCTGTTCTGGAAATAGAGCAGGAAGTCGCCCTGCTTCATCACCGTGACGTAGCCGATAAGGTCGAAGGTCGAGGCGGTCGGCGGCATCAGCGGCTCGCGGAAGATCGCCTGCCGCGACTTGAAGGAATTGACGATGACGATGAGGACCGGGAACAGGGCGATGATCGTGTAGAGGATCAGGATGCCATGGGCGGCGATGCTGCGGGCCGGGGAAGCGGTTGCCTTGCTCATGATCGCCTCCTCAGAACTGATAGCGACGCAGGCGCGTCTGCACGAGGAACAGGTAGAAGCAGACGCCGACCAGGATGATGAGGAACATCATGGTGGCGATCGCGGCACCCATGTTGGGATCGCCGACCTGGAGCTGGAAGCCGAAGAAGGCGCGGTAGAGGAAGGTGCCGAGGATGTCGGTCGAATAGTTCGGCCCGGCGAGCGCCCCTTGCGCGGTGTAGATCAGGTCGAAGGCGTTGAAGTTGCCGACGAAGGTGAGGATCGAGATGATGCCGATCGCCGGCAGGATGAGTGGTAGCTTGATCTTCCAGAACTGCGCCATGCCGGTGACGCCGTCGCATTCGGCCGCCTCGATCACCTCGTCGGGGATCGACAGGAGGGCCGCGTAGATCAGCATCATCGGGATGCCGACGAACTGCCACACCGAAACGAGGCTGAGCGCGATCAGCGCGCTGCTTTCCTTGCCGAGCCACGGGCTGAACAGGAATTTCAGGCCGACGAGGTCGAGCAGGTTGGGCGCCACGCCCCACAGCGGCGACAGGATCAGCTTCCAGGCGAAGCCGACGATGACGAAGGACAGCACCGTCGGCACGAAGATCGCGGTACGATAGAAAGCCGAGAAGCGCAGCTTCGGCGACGACAGCAGGGCCGCCAGCATGACGCCGATCGGGTTCTGCACCAGCATGTGGATGACGAAGAACCAGACGTTGTTCCTCAGCGCGTTCCAGAAGCCGGTCGACCAGTTGGGATCGCCGAACAGGGTGCGGAAATTGTCGAGGCCGACGAAGGTCTGCACATTCTCCACCGCCTTGAACAGCGCAAGCTGGAGCGTGCCGACCAGCGGCAGGATCATGATGGCGGTGTAGATCAGCACCGCCGGCGCCAGGAAAACGCCGATGTGCCAGCGGATCGCTCTTTTCGGTGCGGTCATCGGACTTGATCCATCCCCTCTCAGGACCCGATTGCGGACAGTATAGCTTTCGTAGTCACTTTGGCGACTGTTTCCCAAGGCAGGGCAAGTCCTTCGCGCTCCTCATTCCGAGGGACGCAGGCAAGCCTGACATTGCGGGGTTTCGAGCGCGGGATGGAAGGCCGCGCCAGCGCGTGTCGCTTCCATCCCGGCTTGGTTTTCGACCGGCGCTCCGGCGCCGGAACGGCCCCCTCCCTTCCGAGAGAGGGCCAGGCCGTGCCTTACTTCGCCGGCTTGTACCAGCTGTCGAGGCCCTTCTGCAGCTTCTCGGCCGCCTGCTGGGGCGTCTCGGTGCCGTTGATGACGTTGGCCGATTCCACCCACGTCTCGTTTTCCAGGTTCGGCGTGCCGCGCGACAGGATCTGGTAGGTCGAGCGGATGGTCGATTTGCACTTGCCGCGCCAGGAGACGAATTCCTGCGCCAGCGGGTCCTTCATTTCCACCGGCTTGGAATTCAGGCTGAAGAAGCCCGGCAGCGCGTTGGCGTAGATTTCCGCGAACTCCGGCGAGGCCACCCAGGTCAGGAAGGTCTTGGCCGCGTCGGCGTTCTTGGAAGCGGCGTTGAGGCCGATGCCGATGTCGTTGTGGTCGGAGATGTAGCAGGTGTCACCGGCCTTGCCGACCGGCGGCGGGAAGGCGCCCATCTTGAACTGCGCCTGCGCGTTGAACACCGAGATCTCCCACGAGCCGGCCGGGTAGATGGCGGCGCGGCCGAGCGTGAACAGGTTCTGGCTGTCGGGATAGGTCTGCGCCTCGAAGCCGTCGCCCAGATAGGGCTTCCACTTGGCCAGTTCCTCGAACGGCGCCACCCAGTCCGGATCGGTCAGCTTCTGCTCGCCCTTGATAAGGGCGACACGGCCTTCCTCGCCCTTCCAGTAGTTCGGGCCGATGTTCTGGTAGCCCATGGTCGCGGCTTCCCACAGATCCTTCGTGCCCATGGCCATCGGGATGTAGGTGCCGTCGGCCTTGATCTTGTCGAGGGCGGCGAAGAACTCGTCGCGGGTCTCGGGAACCTTGATGCCGAGCTGGTCGAAGGCGTCCTTGTTGTAGATGAAGCCGTGCAGCACCGAAGCCATCGGCACGCAGAAGGTGGCCTTGCCGTCGTCGGTGGTCCAGGCCGCCTTGGCGGTGTCGGAGAAGTTCTCCATGCCCGACAGCGTGGTCAAGTCGGCCAGGTTGCCCTTGTTGTAGAGCTCCAGCGACTTGTCGAACGGACGGCAGGTGATGAGGTCGCCCGCCGAACCGGCCTGCAGCTTGGCGCCGAGGGCCGCGTCGTATTCGGTCGGCGCCGAGGGCGCGAAGGTGATCTTGATGCCGGGGTTCTTCGCCTCGAAGGCCGGGATCAGCTTTTCCTGCCAGATCGACAGGTCGTCGTTGCGCCAGCTTTCGATGGTCAGCGTCGCATCGGCGGCGAGCGCGATGCCAGCGGTGCCGAGCAGGCTCACGCCGCCGAGCAGGGCCGTCAGAAGTCTCTTTGTCATGTTCACTCTCCCAGTTGACCTGTCAGGTTCGGTTTTGACGAGACGGAAGGCGGTCGCCCTTCCGTTCCCCTCGGATTTCGGAAAGGGCGGGCCTGAGCTTTTGTCCGCTTCTCTCCAGCATCGTGCGCGCAGCGCCGGCGTCCTTGGCGCCGGCGGCGAGCAGAATGGCCGTCTTGACCGCGCCGCCGCTTTCCTCGAGCCGGCGCTCGGCCTCGTCGGGCGCGATGCCGGCGACGGCGGCGACGATGCGGGCCGCGCGTCCGCGCAGCTTGGCGTTGTCGGCGAAAAGGTTGACCATGTAGCCGTCGTGGACGTGGCCGAGATGCACGGCCGCCAGCGTCGACAGCATGTTGAGGGCGATCTTCTGCGCGGTGCCGGCGCCCATGCGAGTCGAACCGGCGATCACTTCCGGCGGCGTCTCGAGAAGGATGGCGGCGTCCGCCCTTTCGAGCAAAGGCGCGCCGCGATTGTTGGCGATGGCGATGGTGGCGGCACCCCGCCGTTTCGCCTCGTCCAGCGCGCCGAGCGCATAGGGGGTCGAGCCGCTGGCCGACAGCGAGATCACGCAGTCGCCGGCACCGACGCCGGCCTGCGCGACCGCGTCCGCGGCGGCGCCGGCATCGTCTTCCGGCGCGCCGGCGAGGTCGCGCAGCGCCTCTTCGCCGCCGGCGATCAGGATGAGAATGCGCTCGCGCTCGATGCCGTAGGTGCCCGGCAATTCCAGCGCGTCGGCCAGCGCCATCAGGCCCGAGCTGCCGGCGGCGGCATAGACCAGCCGGCCGCCGGCCCTGAGGCTTCCGGCAACGAGCAGGGCGGCTTCGGCAATGGCGGGGACGGCGGCGCGAACAGCCTGGGCGGCCTCGATCTGGCCTTCGGCGAGCGACGACAGGATTTCCTGCGGAGAGCGGGTGTCCAGCCCCTCCGCATTGCGGTGCAACGCTTCCGTGCGCGTTTGCGCCATGCCCTTGATCCTCCCGATGGGCTGACAATACCAAAAAAATACCACTTGTCCAGATGCATTAACGAATTTGTCGCCGGAGGTCCGATAAATGCGAACATCTGGTTGATTTTGCTTCAAATTGCGCAGTTCATCCCGTGGCGCACAAATTAACTCTTGGCTATTGGTATTTTATTGGTATTATCACCGAGGAGGAGGATCCAATCGTGCGTTTCGTGCTCGGCATCGATGGCGGCGGCACCAGTTGCAAGGCCGCGCTGGCGACAGCGGACGGCGCCGTGATCGGCCGCGCCAGGAGCGGCGCCGCCAATATCCGCACCGACCTCACCGGCGCCCGCACCCATATCGTCGACGCCGCCAGGCAGGCCTTCCTCGCCGCCGGGCAGGACCCCGATCTCATCCCCGAAACGCCGGCCGTTCTCGGCCTCGCCGGCGCCAATGTCGGCACCTACCGCCAGCAGTTGCAGGCCATCCTGCCGTTCGCCGCGAGCCGGGTCGAGACCGACGCCGAGATCGCGCTGGAAGGCGCCGTCGGCGCCGGCGACGGCGCCATGGCCATCGTCGGCACCGGCACCGCCTACATGGCGCGCAAGGACGGCAAATCGCGCGCCATCGGCGGCTGGGGCTTCCAGATCGGCGACCAGGGCAGCGGCGCGCGCATCGGCCGCGACCTCCTGGAACAGACGCTGCTCGCCCATGACGGCATCCGCCCGGCCTCACCGCTGACCGACGAGATGCTCGCCGTCTTCCGCAACAATCCCGAGGACGTGGTCGAATTCACCACTAACGCCAAGCCGGGCGATTTCGGCGGCTTCGCGCCCAAGGTGTTCGAACACGCGGCGAAAGGCGACGCGGTCGCGCAATGGATCGTCGACAAGGCGGTCGACGACGTCGAGGCGGCGCTCGGAGCGCTGGAGCTGAGACCGGGCGATCCGCTTTGCCTGCTGGGCGGGCTCGCCGGGCTCTATGCGTCGCGCCTCACCGAACGCTACCGGGCGCAATTGAGACAACCGCTGGACGACGCGCTGGGCGGTGCCGTCAGCATGGCGGCGCGGCTGTTTTCGGAGCAGGGCCGATGAGCGAGGCCGCCGACGAGATTTTCGCCACGCTCCGGCAATCCGGCCAGAGCGGCGCGCCGCTCTACCTGCAACTGCGCCGAAGCATCGAGGACGCCGTCAGGCGCGGCCTCATCGGCCCCGGCGACGCGCTGCCTTCTGAGCGCGACATCGCCACCAAGGCCGAAATCTCGCGCGTCACCGTGCGCAAGGCGGTGCAGGATCTGGTCAAGGGTGGCATCCTGGTGCAGCGCCACGGCTCCGGCACCTTCGTCGCCCCGCGCATGGAGCGCGTCGAGCAGTCGCTGTCGAGGCTAACCTCCTTCACTGAGGATATGGCGCGGCGCGGCATGGCGGTGCGCTCGCAATGGCTGGACCGCGGCCTCTACGCCCCCTCGCCCGACGAGATGATGGTGCTCGGCCTCGCCGCCAGCGAACTGGTGGCGCGGGTGGCGCGCCTGCGCATCGCCGACGACACGCCGCTCGCCATCGAGCGCGCCTCGCTGTCGGCGCGCGTGCTGCCCGATCCGGCCGGGATAGGCTCCTCGCTCTATGCCGCGCTGGAGGCGACGGGCAACCGCCCCGTACGCGCCGTGCAGCGCATCTCGGCCGCCAATCTCGGCGAGGGCGACGCGCGCCTGCTCGACGTGGCGCCGGGCGCGGCGGGCTTGCGCATCGAGCGCATATCCTATCTGGCCAGCGGCAAGGTGATCGAATTCACCCGCTCGGTCTATCGTGGCGACGCCTATGACTTCGTCGCCGAACTCAGGCTTGGCATCACCGCCGACGAAACAGGGAGAGGCGCATGAGCGACCACAAGACCCATATGCGGCGCGAAGTCGAGGAAATCCCCGAAGCCGCCGCGCGGCTGCTCGACGGCTCGGGCGCCGCGCTCGAGGCCGCCGGCCGCGACATCGCCAGGCGCGACCCGCATTTCCTCGTGACGGTGGCGCGCGGCTCCTCCGACCATGTCGCCGCCTTCATGAAATACGCCGTGGAACTGACCGCCGGCCTCGCCGTCGCCTCGGTCGGCCCTTCGGTCGCCTCGATCTACGGCGCGAAACTCAGGCTCGCCGGCTCCGCCTGCCTGGCCGTCTCGCAATCCGGCAAGAGCCCCGACATCGTGGCGATGGCCGAAAGCGCGAAAGCAAGCGGCGCGCTCACCATCGCGCTCACCAACACCGCCGGCTCTCCGCTGGCCACCGCCAGCGACCACGCCATCGACATCCTTGCCGGCCCGGAACGGAGCGTCGCGGCGACCAAGACCTTCGTCAACTCGGCCGTCGCCGCCCTTGCTCTGATGGCGCACGCGACCGGCAATACCGGCCTGCTCAATGCGCTGAAGGCGCTGCCCGGCCAACTGGAACAGGCCATCGGTTGCGACTGGATGCCACTCGCCCCCGCGCTCGAAGGCGACAGTTCGCTGTTCGTGCTCGGCCGCGGCCCGTCCGCCGCGATCGCCGCCGAGGCGGCGCTGAAGTTCAAGGAAACCTGCGCCATGCACGCCGAGGCCTACAGCGCGGCTGAGGTAATGCACGGCCCGCTGGCGCTGGTCGGCCCCGGCTTCC
Organism: Ollibium composti; assembly: GCF_004801285.1. Taxonomy (GTDB): domain Bacteria; phylum Pseudomonadota; class Alphaproteobacteria; order Rhizobiales; family Rhizobiaceae; genus Mesorhizobium; species Mesorhizobium composti. The sequence continues at coordinate 260,629 of NZ_SSNY01000002.1, read as the reverse complement.
CGGTGCTGACGCTGGCGGCGCGCGACGCCTCGGAGCCGTCGCTGGCCGAGGCCGCCGACGCGCTCGCCGCCAAGGGCGCGGACGTCTTTGTCACCTCGGCGCTGGCGAAGGCCGCAAACCAGCTGCCCCATGTCGCGACCGGCCATCCGCTGACCGACCCGCTGCCGCTGATCGTCTCCTTCTACGCCTTCGTCGAGGCCTTCGCGCGCCATCGCGGGCTCGACCCCGACACGCCGCGCAACCTGCGCAAGGTGACGGAAACGCTGTGACGAGGGCCGCGACGTGACCGAATCCTTCGCCCTCACCGCCAGGCGCATCTTCGACGGCGACGGCTGGCACGAGGATGCCGCGCTCGTCGTCCGCGACGGGCTGGTCGAGGCCATCCTGCCGACGGACGCCTTGCCGAAGGCCATGAAGCGCATCGACACCGGCGGCCTGCTGGCGCCCGGCTTCGTCGACCTTCAGGTCAACGGCGGCGGCGGCGTCATGCTGAACGACCATCCCGACGTGGCCTCGATCCGCACCATCTGCTCGGCACACGCGCCGTTCGGCACCACCGCACTGTTGCCGACGCTGATCACCGACACGCCCGAAATCACCGCCGCCGCGATCACCGCCGGCGAACAAGCGGCGCGGGAGGCCGTGCCCGGCTTCCTCGGCCTGCACCTGGAAGGCCCGCATCTGTCGCTAGCCCGCAAGGGCGCGCATGACCCGAAGCTGATCCGGCCGATGACGGAGGCCGACCAGGCGGCGCTGATCGCGGCACGCAGGCACCTGCCGGTGCTGTTGACGACGGTGGCGCCGGAATCGGTCGACCCGCAGCAGGTGGCGGCCCTCGCGCAGGCCGGCATCGTTGTCAGCCTCGGGCACACCGACACGAATTTCGCCGCCGCGCAGACCTATGCGCAAGCCGGCACCTCGGTGGTCACGCATCTGTTCAACGCGATGAGCCAGATCGGCAACCGCGAACCGGGGCTGGCGGGCGCTGCGCTCGACACGCAAGGCCTGTCGGCCGGCCTGATCGCCGACGGCATCCATGTCGATCCGGCGACCATTGGCATCGCCGTGCGGTCCAAACGGGGGCCGGGAAAGATATTCCTCGTCACCGACGCCATGGCGACCATCGGCACCGACATGGCGTCCTTCACCCTCAACGGCCGCACCATCTTCCGCAAGGACGGATCGCTCAGGCTGGCGGACGGAACGCTCGCCGGCGCCGACCTCGACATGATCTCGGCGGTGCGCTTCATGCATCGCACCATCGGCATCGAGCTTGCCGAGGCGCTGCGCATGGCCTCGCTCTATCCGGCCGAGGCGGTCGGCCAGGCGCACCGGCTCGGCCGCTTCGCCAAGGGCACGGCGGCGGACATCGTGGCGCTGTCGGACACGCTCGACGTCAAGGGCGTGTGGATCGGCGGTGAGCGGGTGGCCGGATAACCTCTTTTCCTTCTCCCCGTTCAGGGGAAGGTCCGCAGGACGGCCCGAAGTGCCGGATGAGGGGCGGTGCTAACGATCGGAAGCTGGCGCCGCCCCTCACCTGACTGCCGGCATCCTCTCCCCGTAAACGGGGCGAGGAAAGCTGGTCGCAACGTCGGCGATCCCCCTCTCCCCGTTTACGGGGGTAAGGGTGAGGGGCGGCGCGACCTTCGCCATAGACGTCACCCCACCCCGACATAGCGCTTCACCGCCGAGGGATCGGCGCGCAGCACCTCGACACCGACCGTCTCGCGGTTGCGGCCGTTCTCGATGAAGGCGACGCGGTCGGCGACCGGCAGGACGGCGTCGACCCGCTGCTCGACCAGGATGGTGGAGACGCCCTGCTCACGCAGCTTCGCCACCGTCTCCCGGATCTTCGCGATCATCGACGGCATCAGACCTTCGGTCGGCTCGTCGAGCAGCATCACCTTCGGTTCGAGGCAGAGCGCGCGGGCCATGGCGAGCATCTGCTGCTCGCCGCCCGAGAGCGTGCCGGAGCGCTGCTTCAGCCGTTCGCGCAGCAACGGGAACAGGTCGAGCACGGCCTCGCGGACGGACGCGCCCTTGCCACGCGCCATCAGCCCGATCTCGATGTTCTCGGCCACCGTCATGTCGGCGAACAGGCGCCGGCCCTGCGGAACGTAGGCGATGCCGGCCTTCGGCACCTCGTGCGCCGGCAGGCCGGCCAGGTCCCGCCCTTCCAACCGGATCGAGCCGGCCGCAGCCGGCACAAGGCCCATGATCGCCTTCAGCGTCGTCGTCTTGCCGGCGCCGTTGCGGCCGAGCAGGCACAGCACTTCGCCCCGCTCCAGCGCAAGGTCGAGGCCGAACAGCACCTGCACTTCGCCGTAGAAGGCGTCGAGGCCGGCAATGGCGAGGATGGCGCTGTCGCTCATGCGGCTTCCCCCGCCCCGGTGCCGAGATAGGCCGCCTGCACGGCGGCGTCAGAGCGGATCTGCTCGGGCGTGCCTTCGGCCAGCACGCGGCCGGCATCGAAGACGGTGATGCGGTCGGCAAGTTGCATGACCAGCGGCATGTTGTGCTCGATCAGAAGCACCGTGGCGTCCTCGGCGACCGTGCGCACCAGCCGGACGAAATCCTCGATCTCGGCGTCGGACAGGCCTTGCGTCGGCTCGTCGAGGATGAGCAGGCGCGGTTTCAGCGCCAGTCCCATGGCGACCTCCAGCAGGCGCTGGTGGCCGTAGGCAAGCTGGCCGGCCTGCATGGCGGCGCGGTCGGCGAGGCCGACCTTTTCGAGCGCCGTCAGGACGCCGGTGTGTATGGCGCCGCGGGAGCGTCCGTCGGTCAAGGTGCGTTGCACCGGAAGCGCCACGTTGTCGTAGACGCTCAAATTGGGAAAGACGCTGGTGATCTGGAAGGTGTAGGCGATGCCCTGCCTGACGCGGCTGTGCGGCGGCATGTCGGTGATGTCGCCGCCGTCGAACAGGATCATGCCGGCGCTCGGCAGGACGCGGCCGCAGACCATGCTGACGAAGGTGGTCTTGCCGGCGCCGTTGGGGCCGATGACGGCGCGGATCTCGCCCGGCATCAGCGTGAAGTCGACGCCGTCGACAGCCTTCAGCCCGCCGAAGCGGCGCGTCAGCCCCTTGGTGACGAGCAGCGGGTCCATGGGCAGCGGGCCGATCATGGCAGCCATCCAAGCCAGCGGGCGCGCAGCGTGCCGAGGATGCCTTTCGGGAAAAACAGCACCAGAAGGATGAGCACGACGCCAACGATGAGCAGCCAGGCGGAGGTGAAGGAACTCGCCGTGTCGGTGACGACATACATGACAAGCGTGCCGAGGAGCGGCCCGAGCGTCGTGGCGGCACCCCCGAGCAGCACCCAAAGCAGCGGCAGGATGGAATATTGCACGCCGGCGAAGTTGGCCCCGACATAGCCGAACAGCAGCGCGAAGGCCGCCCCTGCCGCGGCCGAGATCGTGCCGGAGGCGGTTACGGCCGCGAGCTTGTTGGCGAAGGTGTCGTAGCCCAGCATCTTCGTGCGCTCCTCGTTCTCGCGGATGGCCACCAGCACGCGGCCATGGCGCGAGCGCACCAGCGCCAGGGTGGCGAACAGCGCTGCGGCAAACAACGCCAGCGCCGCCATGTAGCGCACGGTCGGGTCCGTGAGGTCGAAGGCGGCACCGAGATTCAGGATGCGCGCCGGCTGCGGGATGACAAGCCCCTGGTCGCCGCCGGTCCAGCCGGCGAAATAGATCAGGGACAGCGCGAAGACCTGCGCGAACATCATGGTGACGATCATGAAGGCAACGCCGGAGGTGCGCAGCGCCAACAGGCCGATGACAAACGCAAGCACCGCACCGCAGGCAATGCCGCTGACGAAAGCCAGCGGCACGGAGAAGCCGAAATGGACGATCGTCAACCCGGTGCCGTACATGCCGGCGGCGAAGAACATGGCATGGCCGAGACTGAGCAGGCCGGCATAGCCGAACAGCACATTGTAGCCCATGGCGAACACCGCCAGCACCATGATGCGTGCCATCAGCCCGTGATAATAGGCCGGCAGCACGAAATTCAGCGCGAACAGGACGGCGAGCACGGCAAGGTGCAGGGCGTAAACCTTCGCGGATCTGTCGTCCCCGCTCATCGCGCCGCCGTCCCGAACAGGCCCTGCGGGCGGAACACCAGCACCAGCGCCACCGCCAGCGTGGCGATCATCTTGGCCAGCGTCGGCGAGAAGAACATGGAGACGACGCCGTCGGAGACGCCGATCAGCACGGCCGCCACCACCGTGCCGCGCAGTGAGCCCAGACCGCCGATGATGACGACGATGAAGGAGAGCAGCAGCGGGTCCTGCCCCATCAGGTAGTGCGCCTGGCTGATCGGCACGATCAGCACGGCGGCAAGGGCGGCCAGCATGGCGCCGAGCGCGAAGACGCCGGCATAGACGCGGCCGACCGGGATGCCGAAGGCCTGCGCCGTCTCGCTGTCATACTGCGTGGCGCGCATGGTGAGGCCGATCTTCGTGCGCGTCAGCACCAGCCAGGTGGCGATCAGCAAAAGGGCGGCGGTGGCGATGATGGAGAGCTTGTAGGCGGAATAGCCGAACCACGGCAGCGACAGGCGGACGTTGAAGGGCGGCGCCACCGGCCGCGCTTCGGGGCCGTAGAAGGTCAGCGCCAGTTGCTGGATGATGTAGAGCAGGCCGATGGTGGCGACGATGGTGGATTCGGGATTGTAGTTCAGCCGCGACAGCACCAGCCGCTCTGCCAGCCACGCCACCGCGCCGACGATCAGCGGCGCGATCACCAGCGCGGCGACGAAGCCGAGGGCGGGATGGCCGCCGAGCGCGTTCGCCACCGCCCAGGCGAGCACCGCGCCCAGCATGAAGAATTCGCCATGCGCGACGTTGACGATGCGCATGACGCCGAACACCAGCGACAGGCCGAGCGCCGTCAGCGACAGGACGGCTGCGGTGACGAGGCCTTCGAGGACGGCGAGAAGGAGATGCGGACCGAAGGCCATTCAGGCGTCACCTTGGTCTTCGATCGGAGGCCATTGGCGGGACGTATGGAAGTGCAGTCGCACTGCTGGGCGGCGAAGACAAGGAACACAAGCAGCAGCGCGCAAATTTCTTCCCACAATGTGGGCATGGTGATTGCATATGGCGGCGCTCCCCCACCCTAACCTTTCCTCACAAAGGCAGGGCTATCGCACATGGCGCTCCCCCTCTCCGTCTTGCTTCGCAAGCCACCTCTCCCCCACTTCGTGAGGGGAGAGGATGGGCACCAAGGTTGCGGCCGGCGTATCCTCTCCACCCGAAACGGGGGGAGAGGCGGCGCGCCCGCAGGGCGCGACGGAGAGGGGGTAACGCGCCATGTGCGATAGCCCTGCCTTTGTGAGGAGAGGTTATGGTGCACAACGACAGGCTTCACTCGGTGGCCTCATCGATCCGGCGCCGAAGTCCCGCGCGCCGAGTTGCGGCTCTGGCTCCGACCTCCTCTTGGGTGGACCATTTCCCTTCGGCAATAGATTGCCTTGCCTTCTCCACCTTGCGGCGCAGAAACTCGACATACTCCCTATCCTGCTGGACGTAGTCGCGCATGAATTCACGCACGATCTGCGAAGCGGGACGGTCGGCGGCGGCGGCGGCGGCCATGAAGGCGTCGCGTAGTTCCGGTTCCAGCTTCATGGTGAAGACAGCTTCCTTGGCCATGGCAAAGGCTCCCTTTCGATACTGACGACGTATATACGCCGTCAGTATCTAGGCGACAAGGAAAGCCTACAGCGGCTGGGTGGTGTAGTCGGCTTCCGGCTCGTATAGGCCGTCCTCGATCGTCGTCTTGTGGACGACGTTGAGCTTTCCGCCTTCCAGCTTGGAGATGTTCTGGCTGCCGAAGACCTGGTGGATCTTGCCGTTGAACACTTTCTTGCCCTGCGGGTGCTCCGGCCCTTCGGCGAACTCGGTCAGGGCCTCGGTCGCCTCGACCAGCTTGGCGCGGTCCTGCGGCCCCTTGTAGGACGCGTCCTCCATCGCCTTCTTGATGACGTAGAGCGTCTCCCAGCAGCCGAACATGTGGGCGGCGGTGGAGACGTCCTTTGCGTCGCCGACGGCGGCGCCGTTGTCGTCGATGCCGACGGCGGCGCGATAGGCCTTCTCGGCCTCGCTGTCACCCGCCTGCGCATAGCGCGGCGAGCCTTCCCAGAAGTGGCTGCCGTCGAGGTATTCGAGGCCGGGGCTGTTGATGTCGACGGCCTCCAGCGAATCGATGAAGCCGAACAGCTTCGGGCCGTTGGAGCCGTAGAAGTCGCCGAGTTCCTTGACGAAGGTGAGCACGGCCGGGCCGACCATGACGTGGTAGATAACCTCCGTCTCGGCCGGAATCTGCGGGAAATACTTGGTGAAGGAGGATTCCGTCGGCGGGATGGCGATCTGCGCCACCACCTTGCCGCCGGCCTTCTCGATCGCCGGCGGCAGGTAGTCGCGATGGTCGTAGCCGAAGGCGTAGTCGGGGAAGATCATGGTGACCTTCTTGCCGGCGTTGGCGGCGATCCACGGCGCCACCGAGGTCACCTGCGCGCGCACGTCGGTGATGCCGGGCTGCAGGCACCAGCGGTTCATCTTGCCGGAGGCGACGTGGTAGCCCTCGGAGACGACGTAGTAGGGGATCTTCAGTTCGCCGGCGGTCGGCGCCGAGGCGATGACGACGTGGGAGAACAGCGTGCCGTAGACGATGTCGGTCTTGTGCTGGTTGGCGAACTTGGCCACCACCTCCGCACCTCGGGCGGCATCGGTGCCGTCGTCCTCGACGATGATCTCGATCGGGCGGCCATTGATGCCGCCGGCATCGTTGATGGCCTTGACGGCGGCGTTGGTGGTGCGCTCGTACCAGCGGCCATAGGCGGCGCCGATGCCGGTGCGGTGCGCCTGGAAGCCGATCCGGATCGGCTCGGAGCTTTGCGCCTGGGCATAGCGCACGAAGCCCGGCGCCACCGCCAGCCCGGCGCCGGCGGCCAGGCCCTTCAGCGCGGTGCGGCGGCTCAGCCGGTTGCCGGAGAGGTCGAAAAATCCCTTGCGGTCAGTCATGGCGGTTCCCCTTTGTTATCGACGTCGACCAACGGATGAAGACGAGAGCGGCGCTCCTGCGACGGACGCGGAAAATTGCATGTGTACAAACTAAATCATCAAAGCCGGGGCCTGACAAGCGAGCTTTCCGCAACGGCAATCGGCCCGCTCGCGATCATACCGCCGGCGCCGACAGGAGCCACAGGCCGAAGACGGTGTAGGCGACCATCAGAAGCGTCAGCGGCACCTGGCTGAAGACAGTGCCACGGGCGCCGCCGTGCAGCCGGGCCGCGAGCCCGTGCGCCACCAGCACGGCGAGCACATGGCCGGCGACGATGGCGCCGGCCTGCACGTTCCACAGCCACCAGGCCGAATGCGCGCCGGCGACGATGCCGGCCGAGACATGCAGGTGCGCGGTGCCGATGAGGTTCCAGCCGCGCGCGAACGGGTCGGACAGCGCGACCAGCGCATACTGGCCGTCGACCAGCAGCGCCGTCAGGTAGTGGGCGACATGATAGGCGAGCGCGATCGGCACGATCGACCATACCAAGAGGCCGGCGGCGCGGCCGAACGGGACGCCGTCGCCGGCAAGGCGCTGGCCGAGCCATACAGCAAGCAGGAAAGCGCCGGCGAGCAGCAGGAACGTCAGCACGAGGCCGAAGGCGCCGATGCCCATGAGCGCCGTGCGACCCGGATAGTCGAGCGGATTGACGCCGAACCGGCCGAGCCAGAAGAAGGTCTTGGACAGGCCGTCGAAGGAGACGGAAGACAGCGCCAGAAGGATGAACGCCATGCCGCTGGCGGCCAGCGGTGCTGCGCCGAAAAGCTTGGCACCGGGCAGGCAGAGAACGAACCGGCGGCCCGTGCGCTCGACCACGCCGAAGCGCGCGACCATGGTGAAGAACAGCGTCAGGAATTCGCCCTTGCGGCTCCACGGCCTGTAGCCGAAGGCGAGCATGGCGGCGAAGGAGACCAGCCAGTAGAGGCCGGCGGCCGTCGCCAGCCGGGCCGGATCGTCGGGCGCCGGGTCGACCAGCTCGAACCAGGCGAACGCAAAGAACAGGACGAAAGCCGGCCAGCAGCCGAGCCATGCCGGCAGCCGCCATGGCGCGCGCGGACCGAGCAGGCCGACGGCGAGACGCCAGGGACCGTACCAGGGATTGAGCCATCGCCAGATATCGCCGAGCAGGCCCTGCACCAGGACCAGCCCGGCCCATAGAAGCGTCCAAATCGTCAGCGGCAGCGGATTGGAGAGCGGATCGCGGCTGCCGACGAAGCCGGCGACGATCAGCGCGGCGAAGACGGCGAAGGACAGCAGCGAGACGGCGAGGCGCGCACCTTCCCCGACCTTGAACAAAGGCAGGCGGCGGCGCCACAGCCGCGCCGGCGCGGTGGCCGGCAGCAGCGCGAGCACGAGGAAGGACACGGCCACGGCAACGGCGCCGCCGAGAAGGTAGTAGCCGGTCGGCAGAAGCAGCACATGGCCGCGGTCGGAGGCATGGGCGAAGGCGGAGGTGGGGAGAAGCGGGGCAATGACAGCGAGGAGGCAAAGCATGTCCCTTCTCTGCTTCACACTCGGCGCAGACCCCCACCCCTTATCCCTCCCCGCAAGGGGGAGGGGAACTTCGCAGTCGCGCCATAACGCACTGACGCCGGCATCGAAGGGTGCCGGCATCGATGATCCCCTCCCCCTTGCGGGGAAGGGTAAGGGGTCGGGGTGCCGGCGGGGCGGTGTCGGCAAAATTTCCATCTGCGATCGCCCTGCCGAAGCCTCTACACCTTCACCAGCTGCCGCACGCGATCCTCCTCGCCGAAGATGCGCAGGTAGCGGGCGATTTCCTTCCTGTCGCCGGTGGCCTTTTCGGGATTGTCGGACAGCTTCACCGCCGGCCGGCCGTTCGCCTCGGTCACCTTGCAGACCAGCGAGATGGGGTTCAGCCGGTCGGTCGGGGTCGGCGCGCAATCCTCGAAGTCGTTGGTCAGGTTGGTGCCCCAGCCGAAGGCCATGCGCACCTTCCCCTCGAAATGTTTATAGGTGTCGATGATGGTGTCGACCTCCAGCCCGTCGGAGAAGATCAAGAGCTTCTTCTTCGGGTCCCTGCCCTTCTCGCGCCACCAGGAAATGATCTTTTCGCCGCCCTCGATGGGCGGGGCGCTGTCGGGGCGGAAGCCGGTCCAGTCGGCCACCCAGTCGGGCGCGTCGCGCAGGAAAGCCGCCGTGCCGAACGCATCCGGCAGCACGATCAGCAGATTGCCGCCATAGTAGCGTTGCCAGTCCAGCAGCACCTGATAGGGCGCCGCCTTCAGGTCCTTTTCGGTATCGGCAAGGGCCGCCAGCACCATCGGCAATTCGTGTGCGTTGGTGCCCAGCGCCTCCAGGTCGGTGTCCATGGCGAGCTTGACGTTTGAAGTGCCGGTGAAGGCGTCGCCGATGCCTTCCTTCAGCGCCTCCACGCACCAGCGCTGCCACAGGAAGGAGTGGCGGCGACGGGTGCCGAAATCCGAGATGTTGATGCCGGGCAGCTTTTTCAGAAGCTCGGTCTTGGCCCACATCTTGGCCTTGGCGCGGGCATAGAGCACGTCGAGCGCGAAGGGGCCGAACTGCCGCATGGCGGCGCGCGAACGCAGTTCGTTGATGATGGCGAGCGCCGGGATCTCCCACAGCGTCGTCAGCATCCACGGCCCCGCGAAGGTCAGCTCGAACTGGCCGTCGCGCTTTTCCAGATGATATTCAGGCAGGCGGAAATCCTCCAGCCAGGCGAGGAATTCCGGCTCGAAGATCTGCTTGCGGCCGTAGAAATTGTTGCCGCCCAGCCAGATCATCTCCTTCTTGGAGAAATGCAGCGTGCGGGCATGGTCGAGCTGTTCGCGCAACTCGCCTTCGTCGATCTCGTCGGCCAGTCGCACCGGGCTGCGGTTGATCAGCGAGAAGGTGGCGTCGACCTTGGGGTACATGCCCCAGATCATCTGCAGCATGAGGAGCTTGTAGAAATCCGTATCGAGCAGGGAGCGCACGATCGGATCGAGCTTCCAGGTGTGGTTGTAGACGCGCCGTGCGATATCGGTCTTGGTCATGCGGTCCGGCCCCGGGTCGGAGTGGCTGATCAGGCGGTTGCGACAGGCCTTCTAGCATCGAATCGCGCGATGCGCTGCCCGCTTTGCCCTTGGTCCATAAGAAAACCCCGGCCTTCGCCGCGAGGTTTTCTTATCGGGAACGCGCCGATAGCATCAGTAGCAGTAACAGACATATTCGCAGTAGCCGCTCCAATAGAAGACAACGAGATCACCGGCCTTGCCGGTTTCGGCCAGCCGGTCGAGCGCATCCGGCACCGCGTGCCTGGTGCCGGGGCCGGGCACGGAAATCCCATTGCCGAGGTTCCCGATGCCGTCCGCCGGGACGGCGACGGCGGCGCGGGGTCCGTCTCAGCCGAAATCCGGCGCCGGCGCCAGCCGGCCACGCCGCAGCCAGCGCGCCAGAAGTAGGATCGACACCGACGCCAGCCCGACCGAAAGGCCTATCCAGATGCCGTTGCCTTGCAGGCCGACGTAAAAGGCCAGGACGACGCCGAGCGGCAGGCCGATGCCCCAATAGCCGATCGCCGCATAGATCATCGGCACGGTGGTGTCGTGCAGGCCGCGCAGCATGCCGGAAGCCACCGCCTGCGCGCCGTCGAATATCTGGAACAGGGCGGCGAAGGCGAGGAACGACACCGCCAGCACGATGACCGGCGCGTTGGCGGGATCGGCGACATCGACGAAGGCGCTGATGAGCGGGCGCGGCCACAAGAGCATGACCAGCGCCATCAGCGCCATGAAGGACACGCCGAGGATGAAGGCCGTCCAGCCGGCGCGGCTCACCCCTTCCTTGTCGCCGGCGCCGTGAGCGAGGCCGACGCGCACCGTCACCGCCTGGTTCAGGCCGAGCGGCACCATGAAGGTGATCGAGCAGACCTGCAGGGCGATGGCGTGCGCCGCCAGCGGATCGGCGCCGATCAGGCCCATCAGGAGCGCGGCCGCGTTGAAGATGGTCACCTCGAAGGCGAGGATGCCGGCAATCGGCAGGCCGAGCTTCAACAGGCCCATGAAGCGCGGCCAGTCGGAACGCCAGAAGCGGCCGAACAGGCGGTAGCGGCGGAACTGCCGCTCCACCAGCACGACCGCCGTCATGCCGATGAACATCAGCGTCGAGGACAGCGTGGTGGCGAGGCCGGAGCCGGCGATGCCCATGGCCGGGAAGCCGAAATGCCCGAACATGAACAGCCAGTTGAACAGGGCGTTGGCGGCCACCGCCAGAAAGACGATGACCAGCGCCCAGCCCGGCCGCTCCAGCGCCGAAATGAAGGAGCGCAGGACGATGTAGCCGTAGAAGGGCAGCACCGCCCATTGCAGCCAGTGCAGGTAGATGCCGGCCAGATGTGCCAAGTCCGGCTCCTGCCCCATCAGGAGCAGCAGCGCCTCGCCGTGCCACAGGATGAGCCAGATGGGAATTGCGACCAGAACGGCCTGCCACAGGCCCTGCCGCACGGTGCGGCGAATGTCGCGCACCGAATGGCGCTTGCGGCCGAGTTCGGTCGCCATCATCGGCGAGGTGGCGAGCATCAGGCCGAGGCCGAAGATCATCAGCATGAAATAGAGGTTGGAGCCGAGCGCGCCGGCCGCCAGCTTCGCCGGGCCGAGCCGGCCCATCATCATGACGTCGGTGGCCGTCATCGCCGTCTGGCCGAGATTGGTCAGCACCATCGGCCAGGCGAGCGCCACCGTCGCCTTGATTTCGGAGCGCCAGAGATTTTCCGGCGCGCGCGCTCCGGCTTCCATAACGGACATGGTCGTCAATCCACACACGGCGCGTCGGCAAATCGGCCGGAAGCCGCACGAATCGCCGCAGCACGTCATGGCGCCGCGGGCAAGATGCGGTTTGTCGACGAAAAGGCGCAAAAAGACAAGAGGGGCACCGCCACAAGCGCCGGACCAGCGGCGGCACCCTCGCCGGGGCCGTTGCATTCGCCGCCCGCTCCTGCGACGAAAGCAGGACGAAAAGGAAAGGTTAGGCATGAGCGGAGCGGTCTCGGACATATGGCTGGTGCGCCACGGCGAGACGCAATGGAGCGCGTCCGGCCGCCATACCGGGCGCAGCGACATTCCCCTGACGGCCGCCGGCGAGGCGGCGGCGCGCGGACTGGCCGGAAGGCTGGAGGGACAGGCGTTCGCCGCCGTCTGGTCGAGCCCGTCGCAGCGAGCGCGCCGGACCTGCGAACTGGCCGGCTTCGGCGACCGCTGCATCGTTAAGGACGATCTCGCCGAATGGGACTACGGTACCTACGAAGGCCTGACGACGCCGCAAATCCTGCAGGAACGCCCCGGCTGGCTGCTGTTCCGCGACGGCTGCCCGGACGGCGAGCAGGCGGCGGACGCCGGCCGGCGGGCCGACAGGATCGTCGCGGCCCTGCGCGCCGAAAACGGCGCTGTGCTGATCTTCTCCAGCGCGCATTTCCTGCGCGTGCTGGCGGCGCGCTGGCTCGGCCTGCCACCCGAACAGGGCGCCCTGTTTACGCTCGACACGGCCAGCATCAGCGTGCTGGGCTACGAACACCATAGCCGCGCCGAGCCGGTGGTGCGCGGCTGGAACCAGCGCTGACTGCTCCCGTCAACCGCCGACGCCGCCTCTCTTCCGACGACGATAGCGTAATCACGTATGGCGCAAGCCCCCTCTCCGTCTCGGCTTCGCCGAGCCACCTCTCCCCCGTTCCGGAGGGAGAGGATAGGCCGGCCGAAAGCTTGGCTCCGATCCTCTCCCCCGCGAGGTGGGGGAGAGGTGGCTTGCGAAGCAAGACGGAGAGGGGGTGACGCCAGCAATCAAATCGCACCGGCTTCAGGCCATGGCGTCGAGCGCCCGCCTTTGCCGGTGCATTTCGAGGAAGATGCGGTGGTCGCGGTCGAAGCGGTGCGCGGCGGCGGGGTTCGGCTTGCGCGCGCGGCCTTGCTGCCGCATGGCGACGCAAGCCGCGGGAAGGCTCGGGAACAGGCCGGCGGCGGTGGCGGCGACCATGCCGGTGCCGGTGAGCACCGCCTCGTCCAGCTCCGGCTCCACAACCGTGCAGCCGGTGGCGTCGGCATAGAGCTCCATCAGGAGCGGGTTGCGGGTGTGGCCGCCGGTGACGTGCAGCGTGTCGATGACGTAGCCGTTGCGGTTCAGCGCCTCGAGGATATGACGCACGCCGAGGGCGATCGCCACCGCCGTGCGCCAATAGAGCTTGCACAGGCTGTCGAAGGAGGCGTCCAGCGTCAGCCCGCTGACGACGCCGACGGCGTGCGGATCGGCCAGCGGCGAGCGGTTGCCGTGGAAATCCGGCAGCACATGCAGGCGGCCGGCGAGGTCGAGCCCTTCCGCCCGGCGTAGTTCGCCGATGCGGGCGGCGATGCGCGCATGCATGGCCGCATTCGGCTCGCCGCCGGCGCCGTGCCAGCGAATAACATGGTCGAGCAGCGCGCCGGTGGCCGACTGGCCGCCTTCCGACAGCCAGAGCTCAGGCAGGGCGGCGCCGAAATAAGGACCCCAGACGCCGGCGAAAGGCCGCGGCTCGGGCGACATCGCCATGACGCAGCTCGACGTGCCGGCGATCAGCGCCAGGTGCCGGCCGATGTTTTCGGCGTCGGCGGCGAAACCGCCCAGCACGCCGAGCGCGCCGGCATAGGCGTCGATGACGCCGGCGCCGACCCGGCAGGCCTCGCTCAGGCCGAGATCGGCCGCCGCCTGCGGCGTCAGCGGGCCGAGGTCGGCGCCGACGGGACTTGCCCTGTCCGGCAGGCCGGCATGGTCGAACAGGTCCGCCAACCCCACAGTGGCGAAGAAGTCTTCCTGCCAGCCCGGTTCCTCATGCGCCAGATAGGTCCATTTGGCCGTCAGCGTGCATTGCGAGCGGGCGAGCGAGCCGGTCGCCTTCCAGCCGAGGAAATCGGCGAGGTCGAACAGATGGCCGGCGCGCGCCCATGTTTCAGGCATATGGCGCTTCAGCCACATCAGCTTCGGCACCTGCATCTCCGGCGACATGACGCCGCCGATGAAATCGAGCACGCGATGCCCGGTCGCGGTGCATTCGTCGGCCTCGGCTATGGCGCGGTGATCGAGCCACACGATGGTGTCCCAGTTCCGCCCGCCGCCAGTCGAAACGCCGAGCGGTTGGCCGTCGCGGTCGCGCACGACCAGCGAGCAGGTGGCGTCGAAGGCTATGCCGGCGACCGCTTCCGGCGCCACGCCCGCCTTCTGCCGCGCCTCGCGAACCGCCGCGCAGACCGCCGCCCAGATGTCCTCGGAATCATGCTCGGCGTGATCCGGCTTCGGCTGGTTCATCCGGATAGGCCGATCGGCACGGCCGAGCAGCCTGCCGTCCGCATCCAGGATGCCGGCACGGGCACTCCCGGTGCCGACGTCGACCGCACAGACGAAACCGCTGCTCACCATGCCTCTCCCGACATTGCGGCGAACCGCAACCGGGGGCGACTATAAGGACGGGTTCGGCCGAGGCAAGGCGGGGGTAGTCACCTGCTGAGGATCACCCCCACTCCGTCTTGCTTCGCAAGCCACCTTTCTCCCTTCCCGGGGGAGAGGAAGGGAGGTCAGATCGCGGCCGGCTTTCCTCTCCCCGTCTTGATCGAGGGAGAGGTGGGCCGGCGAAGCCGGGACGGCGTGGGGGCGAGTGCGCCGCGCTACCCTGCCAGATAGCGCGTCAGCGTCGCGCGCGCGCCGTCTTTCCACAGTGCGTCCAGCGCCTTGGCGAACGCGGCGGCGAAGGAGGCCGAGCGGCCGACCTCGCCGTAGATGTCCTCCATCGCGAGCCAGGCGGACGGATCGTCCTTGGCCTTGGCGGAGGTCGCCTGCATGCGGTCCCAGTTGGGATCGTTGGGTTCGATGACGGCGCCCGAATCGGTGGTGCCGAAGCAGTAACGGCACCACAGCGCCGATTCCAGCGCCAGTCCCGCCGCGTCCTTGCCCGCCTTCAGCCGGTCGGCGATGGTGGGGATGATGAATTTCGGCTGGCGGTTCGAGCCGTCGAGGCAAAGCCGCCGCACCGTGTCGCCGATCTTCGGGTTGGAGAACCGCTTCTCGATCAGCTGGTAATAATCCTGCAGGCTGGTGTCCGGCACCGGCGGCACGGTGGGAATGATCTCCTCGCGCTCGACCTTTTCCAGGAAGCCGCGCACCAGCGGCTCGGCCATCGCCTCGTGGACGAAATGGATGTCCATCAGCCCGGCCGGATAGGCGATCGCCGCATGGCCGCCGTTGAGGATGCGGATCTTCATCTGTTCGTAAGGCGACACGTCTGGCACGAACTGCACGCCGACCTTCTCCAGCGGCGGCCGGCCGTCGGTGAAGCGGTCCTCCAGCACCCATTGCCGGAACGGCTCGCAGAAGACCGGCCATGCGTCCTCGACGCCGAAGTCGTCGGCGAGGATTTTGCGCTCGCGCTCGCTGGTCGCCGGCGTGATGCGGTCGACCATGGCGTTGGGAAAGGCGACCGTGTCGCGCACCCATGCGGCAAGGTCCTCGTCCACAAGCCGGGCGAGGCCGACGACGCCGTCGGCGGTGACGCGGCCGTTATGGGGGATGTTGTCGCAGGACATGACCGTGAACGGCACGATGCCGTCGGCGCGCCGCCGCACCAGCCCGGCCAGGATGATGCCGAATACCGTGCGGGGTGCGGCGACGTCCTTCGCATCGGCGACGATGTCGGGATGCGTCGGATCGAACCGGCCGGACGCCGGGTCGATGAAATAGCCGCCCTCGGTGATGGTCAGCGAGACGATTTTTATCCCGGGATCGGCCAACTTTTCGATGATCGCGGCGGCGTTTCCCGGCGTCAGGAAATCGATCATCGCACCGGTGACGCGGGCGCTCATATGGCCTTCGTCCTGCTCGACCACTGTGGTCAGCCAGTCCTGCCGCGCCAGCTTTTCACGGCCCGCCTTCTCGCCCTCGAAGACGCCGGCGCCGACCAGCGCCCAGTCGTGGCCGAGGCCGAGATTGAACAAGTCGTCGAGATAGACCGCCTGATGGGCGCGATGAAAATTGCCGACGCCGAAATGCAGGATGCCGGCCTTGAGGTTTTCGCGACCGTATCGAGGACGGGCGACGGTGGCGGGAAGGGAAGCAAGGTTCGATAGCGAGAGTTTCGTGGTCATTTCAATATGCCTTCCCATTCACCGTTGGGCGCCGCCGCATCGGCGATTCCTTCTCCCCGTTTACGGGGAGAAGGTGGCCCGAAGGGCCGGATGAGGGCTGCACGAACGTTTCGGAACTTGGCTCTGCCCCTCACCTGCCTGCCGGCATCCTCTCCCCGTAAACGGGGCGAGGAGCGCTAACTCATCCACTGGCCGCCATCGACATTGTAGGTCTGGGCGACGATGTAGTCGGCCTCGGCACTGGCGAGGAAAACCGCCATGCCGGTGAGGTCTTCGGCGCGGCCCATGCGGCCGTAGGGCACACCCTCGCCGACCAGCTTCTTCTTCTCGCCGAGCGGGCGCTTCTCGTACTTTGCAAACAGCGCGTCGACGCCGTCCCAGTGCTCGCCGTCGACGACACCGGGCGCGATGGCGTTGACGTTGATGCCGTGCCTGATGAGGTCGAGCCCCGCCGACTGGGTGAGCGAGATGACGGCAGCCTTGGTGGCGCAGTAGACCGCCACCAAGGCCTCGCCCCTGCGGCCGGCCTGGCTCGCCATGTTGATGATCCTGCCCCCCTTGCCCCGGGCGATCATCGACCTGGCTGCCGCCTGCAGCATGAACAGCGTGCCCGCCACGTTGACGGAAAACAGTTTTTCGTAGCTGCCCCTGGCGATCTCGACGATGGGCGCGGCGTCGAACAGGGCGGCGTTGTTGATGAGGATATCGAGCCCGCCGGTCCTGTCCTCGACCGCCTTCACCGCCGCGTCGATCGAGGCCTGATCGGTGACGTCGAGCCTCACCGCATAGGCCTTGTCGCCGATCTCCCGCGCGGTCCTTTCGGCCGCGTCGATATTGATGTCGGCAATCGCGACCGTGGCGCCCTCGCGCACATAGGCTTCCGCAAAAGCCCTGCCGATGCCGCGCGCCGAGCCGGTGATCAGCGCCGATTTGCCCTTGAGCCGCATGACCAATCCTTATCCGAGCGCCTTGCCGTCCGGGCCGAAGCGATGCAGCCGCCTGGCGTCGGGCGTCAGGTAGACGGTATCGCCGTGGCGGACCGAGACGTCGCCGCCGGCGCGCACGTTGATGGTGCCATGGTCGTCGGTATGGACATGGACGAAGGTGTCGGAGCCGAGATGTTCGGCGACGCCGACCTTGCCCTTCCAGTCGCCGGCTGTGGTGGAGATGGCGATATGCTCCGGCCGGATGCCGACGGTCGCGGCACCGTGCTTGCCCGCCGCAGCACCTTCGACGAAGTTCATCTTCGGCGAACCGATGAAGCCGGCGACGAACAGGTTCTTCGGCGTCTGGTAGAGCTCCATCGGCGAGCCGACCTGCTCGATGTTGCCGGCGTTGAGCACGACGATCTTGTCGGCCATGGTCATGGCTTCCACCTGGTCGTGGGTGACGTAGATCATGGTGGTCTTGAGCTGCTGGTGCAGTTCCGAAATCTCCAGCCGCATGGTGCCGCGCAGGGCGGCGTCGAGGTTGGACAGCGGCTCGTCGAACAGGAAGGCGGACGGCTGGCGCACGATGGCGCGGCCGATGGCGACGCGCTGGCGCTGGCCGCCGGAGAGTTGGCCCGGCCGGCGTTCCAGATAGTTGGTCAGGTTGAGCACGCGGGCGGCGTCCTTGACCTTCCTGTCGATGACGTCCGGGCTCTCGCCGGCCATCTTCAGCGGAAAGGCGATGTTCTTGGCCACCGTCATGTGCGGATAGAGCGCGTAGGACTGGAACACCATGGCGAGCTTGCGTTTTGCGGGCGCCTCGTCGGTGACGTCGCGGCCGTCGATCATGATTTGGCCCGAGGTCGTGTCCTCCAGCCCCGCGATCAGCCTGAGCAAAGTCGACTTGCCGCAACCGGACGGGCCGACGAAGACGACGAACTCCCCGTCGGCGATATCGAGGTCGATATCGGGAATGATGGTCGTAGCGCCGAACGCCTTGTGGACGTTTCTCAGCACGATATTGCCCATGATGTTCCTCTCCCGACGCTACCGTTCGTCAGCTTCTTTGACCTGCGAGATTTGCGGCAACCGGCGCAAGCACCCCCACTCCGGCCCTTCGGGCCACCTCTCCCCCTGCCTGGGGGAGAGGAAGGCTGGTCGCAAACTCGGCGGTGTTCCTCTCCCCCGTCGAACGGGGGAGAGGTGGTCTGCGAAGCAGACCGGAGTGGGGGTCGATGGCACAGCCGTGTCCATCACTTCACCGCACCGAAGGTCAGGCCGCGCACGAGTTGCTTCTGGCTGAACCAGCCCATGATCAGGATCGGCGCGATGGCCAGCGTCGAGGCGGCCGAGAGCTTCGCCCAGAACAGGCCCTGCGGGCTGGAGAAGGATGAGATGAAGGCGGTCAAGGGTGCGGCGTTGATGGTGGTCAGCCGGATCGTCCAGAACGCCTCGTTCCAGGCGAGGATGATGTTGAGCAGCATGGTCGAGGCGATGCCCGGCACCGCCATCGGCGTCAGCACATAGACGATCTCGCCCCACAGCGTCGCGCCGTCCATGCGCGCGGCTTCCAGGATCTCGCCGGGAATCTCGCGGAAGTAGGTGTAGAGCATCCACACCACGATCGGCAGGTTGATCAGCATCAGCATGACGGTCAGGCCGATACGGCTGTCGAGCAGGCCCCAGTCGCGGAAGATCAGGTAGATGGGAAACAGCACCGCCACCGCAGGCATCATCTTGGTGGACAGCATCCACATCAGGATGTCCTTGGTGCGCTTCGTCGGCGAGAACGCCATCGACCATGCGGCGGGAACGGCGACGAGGAGGGCCAGGATGGTCGAGCCGACCGACAGGATCACCGAGTTGAGGAAGAACCTGAAATAGCCGCTCTGCTCCTCGACCGCCGTGTAGCTCTCCAGCGTGCCGGAGGGGATCAGGTTGAAGCCGGCGATCGCCTCCTGCTCCGACTTGAAGGAAGTGACGATGGTGTAGAGGATCGGAAAGAAGATCAGCAGCGCGACGATCCAGGCGGCGATCGTGACGATCGTCTTGTGGCGGTTGGTGACGGCACGGGCCATGGTCGCCTCCTACTTGTCCAGGTTCTTGCCGACGGCGCGCATGAGGAACAGCGCGACGATGTTGGCGAGGATGACGGCGATGATGCCGCCGGCCGACGCCTGGCCGATTTTGAACTCCAGCAGCGCCTTCTGGTAGACGAGGAAGGGCAGGTTGGTGGAGGCGTAGCCGGGGCCGCCATTGGTGGTGACGAGGATCTCGGCATAGACCGACAGAAGGAAGATCGTCTCGATCAGCACGACCACGGTGATGGCGCGGGCCAGATGCGGCAGCGTCAGGTAGCGGAAGCGGGCGAGGAAACCGGCGCCGTCCATCTCCGCCGCCTCCTTCTGCTCGCCGTCGAGCGACTGCAGCGAGGTGAGCAGGATCAGCGTGGCGAAGGGCAGCCACTGCCAGGCAACGATGATGATGATGGAAAAAAGCGGCAGGTCGGCGAACCAGTCGACCGGCTGGACGCCGAAGAAGCGGGCGATGTCGGCGAAGACGCCGTAGCCCGGATGCATGATCATGTTCTTCCACACAAGGGCGGCCACCGGCGGCATGACGAAGAAGGGCGAGATCACCAGGATGCGCACGATGCCCTGCCCCCACATCGGCTGGTCGAGCAGCAGCGCAAGGAGGATGCCGCCGACGATGGTGATGGCGAGCACCGCCAGGACCAGCACCAGCGTGTTGACGATGGAAGCGGCGAAGGCCGGGTTCTTGAAGAACAGCGCGTAGTTGGAAAAGCCGATGAAGCCGTCGCGGATCGGGTTCAGCGGATTGTACTGCAGGAAGGAGAACCACAGCGTCACCGCCAGCGGCACGATCATCCAGACCAGGAGCAGGATGACCGACGGCGCCATCATGAAGCGCGCAAGCGTGCTGGTCTGTCTGGTGGCCATTGTTCTCTCCCCGAACGCGTGTCTCCAGCGCGCTCCTAGCCAATCATTCCAAAATGCGGATCAAGCCGCATTCCGGTGGCAAATCATGGCGTCGGCGTCGACGCCCCCTCTCCCCGTTCACGGGGAGAGGGTAAGGGTGAGGGGCGGCGCAGACGTTGCGGAACGAGACGCCGCCCCTCATCTGCCTGCCGGCATCTTCTCCCCGTGAACGGGGAGAAGAAAGCTCTCCCCTTACTGGAGGTAGCCGCCTTCCTGCATCGAGGCGGTGGCGGCGTCCTGCGCCTGCTTCAGCGCATCGTCGACGCTCGACTGGCCGGCAAGGGCGGCCGAGAACAGCTGGCCGACCGTCGTGCCCAGCCCCTGGAACTCGGGGATGGCGACGAACTGGCCGCCGGTATAGGGCACCGGCTTGACGCTCGGCTTGGTGATGTCGGCGGCATCCATGGCGGCCAGCGTCGGGCCGGCGAAGGGCGCCGCCTTCTTGTATTCCTCGTTGTTATAGAGCGAGGTGCGGGTGCCGGGAGGGGCGCTGGCCCAGCCCTCCTTCGAGGCGACGAGTTCGGTGTAGCCCTTGCTGGTCGCCCACGAGACGAACTTTTCCGCCGCCTCGGCCTTCTGCGAGGACGCGGGGATCGCCAGGTTCCACGACCACAGCCAGTTGCCGTGGTTGTCGACGCCTTCCTTGCTCGGGAAGATGGCGAAGCCGACCTTGTCGGCGACGGTCGAGTTCTTCGGGTCGGAGACGAAGGACGCCGCCACGGTGGCGTCGATCCACATGCCGCACTTGCCCTGCTGGAACAGCGTCAGGTTCTCGTTGAAGCCGTTGGAGGAGGCGCCCTCGGGGCCGGCGTCCTTCATCAGCTTGACGTAGAAATCGAGCGTGTCCTTCCATTCCGGCTGGTCGAACTGCGGCTGCCATTTCTCGTCGAACCAGCGGCCGCCAAAGGAATTGTCCATGGCCGTCAGGAAGGCCATGTTCTCGCCCCAGCCGGCCTTGCCGCGCAGGCAGATGCCGTTGATGCCGGCGGCGCGGTCGGTCATCTTGCGGGCAGCGTCGCCGATGAATTCCCAGGTCGGCTTGTCGGGCATCTTCAGCCCAGCCTTCTCCATCAGGTCGGTGCGGTACATGATCATGGCGGATTCGCCGTAGAAGGGCGCGGCATAGAGCTTGCCGTCGACCGAAAGGCCTCCGCGGATGGCCGGCAGGAGATCGTCGACGTCGTAGTCGGCGCCCAGGTTGTCGAGCGCGAGCAGCCAGTTCTGCTTGGCCCAGATCGGCACCTCGTAGTTGCCGATGGTGATGACGTCGTACTGGCCGCCCTTGGTGGCGATGTCGGTGGTGACGCGCTCGCGCAGCACGTTCTCCTCCAGCGTCACCCAGTTCAGCTGGATGTCGGGGTTCTTCGAGGTGAAGTCGTCCGTCAGCTTCTGCATGCGGATCATGTCGCCGTTGTTGACGGTGGCGATGGTGATGGATTCGGCATGCGCGGCGAAGGCCAGCGCGCTGGCCGAGCACAGGCCAAGAACGAGCGTGCGAAGTTTCATCGAAATCCTCCCAGATGAAATGAGCAATTGCTTTCTTCTTGGGCAATTACTCACTTAGAATGAATTATGTCAAGCGGATTCGTTGCTGCGTTGCAGCAGCGCGAGCGGCTGTCCCTGCCGCCGCTTCGACGGCAGCGGATTCTGCGGATATGGGAAAAGCCGGCGCGCGCCGTCAGGGGCCGAGCGAATCCTTCACTTCGGCCAGGATCCACTCGCGGAAAAGGCGGATCTTGGGAACGTTGCGCCGGCCGGCCGGATAGACCAGCCAGTAGGCATGGCCGTCGTCGCCGACGATGTCGAAAGGCTGGATCAGCCTGCCGTCGGCGATCTCCACCTTGAACAGCGCGCGGGTGACGATCGCCACGCCCTGGCCAGCGATCGCGGCATTGGCCTCATAGGCCTGGGCGCCCAACGAACTGCCGGGACGCTGCGCCAGCCCGTCGGCCTCGACGCCGGCCAGTTCGAACCACGTCTTCCACCAGATATCGCCGGGATCGAGGATCGGCAGCTTCAGGAGGTCGGCAGGCTCCTTCACGCCGCCGATGCTCGCGGCGAGCTTCGGGCTGAGCACCGGCGTGAAATCGGCGCGGAACAGCATGTGGGTTTCGACGCCCGGCCACTTTCCGCTGCCGGAGCGGATGGCGACATCGACCTCCTCCCGGGCGAAATCGACGACGCGGTTGGAGGTATCGACGCGCACCGCGAGCGAAGGGTGCGCGAGCTGGAAAAGGCCGAGATGCTGCGCCAGCCAGTTGGCCGCGAAGGTGAGCAGCGTCGAGACGCACAGCACGCCGTCGGCGCCGCCGCGCGCGTCCGTATAGGCCTCGCCGAGCAGGGCGAAGGCTTCGGCCACCTTCGGCGCCATGCGCTGGCCGGTGTCGGTCAGCGCGATCTGGCGCGGCTTGCGCAGGAACAGCGGCGCGCCGACGCGTTCCTCCAGGAGCTTGATCTGATAGCTCACCGCCGCCTGCGTCATGCCGAGTTCCTCGGCCGCCCTGGTGAAGGACAGGTGGCGCGCCACCGCCTCGAACGCCCGGATCGCCGCCAGGGGCGGAAGCTGAAGGCCCATATGCATAAATCCTGCTTATGGATGATGATCGAGATTCAATTGGAAAATAGGCGCGAGCGCACCGAGATTCCATCCTCAGTCATCAAACGGCTTCAAGCATAGCGAAGGTTGGAACCCATGACCACGATGCTCGACAAGCTCTTTTCGGCACCCGCCGGCTCGCTGTTTTCCCGGCTTTCGGCGAGCGGACGGCGGCGGCAATCCCTGATCGACGTGCGCGACCTTTCCGCCTATGTCCAGCGCGACATCGGCCTGTGCGACGGCGAGGAGGAGATCGCCCGTCGCCTGCACAGGTCGCGCGCCGAATGGCCCTTCATGCGGACAGCAGCGCCGATGCGGTGCGTTCGTCCGTGATCAGCCCGTTGACGAGGCGCCGGTTGACGGCGGCAAGGATGCCGGGCAGTTTTTTCTCGCCCATGGCCAGCGCCACCACCAGCGACTTCTCGCGCGACGGCAGCGGCGCGGAGGATACGCGGTCGTTGGTGATGCCCTCGATCAGTCGGCCTTCGCGGTCGAATACCCAGCCGACGATCTCGGCGATGCCGCCGGCCTTGTGCAGCGCCTTGAGCTCGCTTTCGGAAACGAAGCCGTCCTCGTAGAGCGGCGCCTGCGGGCCGAGGTCGCCGATGCCGACGAAGGTGACGTCGGCGCGCGCGGCGAGATCCAATGTCGGCTGGATCATCGGCTGGCCGAGCAGCATTTCCCGCTCCTGCGGCGACGAGGCGATGACCGGCAAGGGCATCGGGAAAGAGCGCGCCTTGATGCGGTCGGCCATGGTGAAGATGACGTTGTAGAAGGCGGCAGAGCCGTCGGGCGAGATGTTGCCGGTCAGCGACACGACCTTGTGCTGCGGACACTCCATCGGCGGCAACTGCTCGATGGCCGCCTTCAGCGTGCGCCCGGTGCCGATCGCCAGCACGATCGGCTCGGGCTTGCGCAGCCAGCGCTCGATCTCGGCGGCGGCGGCCTCGGCGACACCGATGGTGGTGGACGACGAGCCGGGATCGCTCGGCACGACCTCGACGAGATCAAGGGCGAAGCGGCTGCGCAGTTGCGCGGCAAGGTCGAGGCAGGCGGCGATCGGGTGATCGAGCCGCACCTTGACCAGGCCCTCGGAGACGGCGAGCGACACCAGCCGCTGCGCCGTCTGGCGCGAGATGCCGAGCTTGGCGGCGATCTGGTCCTGCGTGTTGCCGGCGACGTAATAGAGCCAGCCGGCGCGGGCCGCGTCGTCGAGCCGGCTATGGCCGCTGCCGCCTTCCTGTCGCGCGTTCATGGCGCTCCCTTTCTCCCCGATCCAGTTTCGCAGGGATTTTGCCGATACGCAATTGCCCTGCATCAAGGACAATTGCCCGATAAGCGACCGATGGAATCGCCCGACATTTGCCACGTTATCAGGAAAGGGTTGGTGGCGCGCGCCAAACGGTCTATTCCTTTCTGCCGCAAACCGATTGGAAGGGTCATGACGCCGAAAGCGGTCTTCTGGGATATGGACGGAACGCTGGTCGACAGCGAGCCGCTGCATGCGGCGGCCCTTGCCTCCGCCATGCGGAGCGAAGGGCTGGTGCCTCCGGCCGACCTGCACGAGCGGGCACTTGGCCAGACGGCAGCGCATATCTATGCGATGATGCGCGAGGAGTTCGGGCTGACCCTGCCCTTCCCCGACTGGATTGAGCGCAAGTACAGCCACTATCTCGCCGACCTTTCGGGCCTCAGGCCACGGCCCGGCGCCATCGAGATCTTCCGAGAGATCAACGCGCGGGGCATCCCGCAGGCGGTGGTGTCGAACTCCGACCGCATGGTGGTGGACGCCAACCTGAGCGCCGTCGGCCTGCTCTATCCGGGCATGAAGACGGTGAGCCGCAACGACGTGCGCGAAGGCAAGCCGCACGCCGAGCCCTTCCTGCGCGCCGCCTGGCTGGTCGATGTCGAGCCGGCCGAGGCGGCGGTGGTGGAAGACAGCGTCATCGGCGCCAGCGCCGGGCTCGCCGCCGGCATGAAGGCGATCTTCTGGCCGGAGCGGCCGGCCATGCAAGGGCCGGACGGCGCCGTTACGGTGAACTCGGCGGACGAGCTGCGGGCGGCACTGGGGCTGAGGTAGGCACACCCCTCTTCCTTCGCCCCGTTTACGGGGAGAAGGTGCCCGAAGGGCGGATGAGGGGCAGCGCGAATTTCCATAGTAGGGGCGCCGCCCCTCACCTGCCTGCCGGCATCCTCTCCCCGTAAACGGGGCGAGGAAAGCTCAATGCCGATAATTCGAGCCTTCCTCGTCGAGGATCGCTTTCAGTTCGGCAAGATGCCGGTCGGCCTGGCCGGGATAGGCGTCGAGTTCGGCGGCCGTCTTCTCGGCGATTTCATCCGAAAGCACCCGCAGCGGCCGGCCCGTCCACAGCGCCTTGATGTAGGTCTCGGCGGCGCGCTCGAAATAGAACATGCGGTTGAAGGCGTCGGCCACCGTGTCGCCGATGACCAGCACGCCGTGGTTGCCCATGACCATCACCTTGTTCTTCGGGTCGGCCAGCAGCGCCGAGCAGCGCTCGCCCTCCTCCTCGAAGGCCAGCCCGCCATAATGGGCGTCTACGACATGGCGGTTGAAGAAGGTGGCGCAGTTCTGGTCGATCGGCGGCAGGCGCGAATCCGCCAGCGAGGCGAGCACGGTGGCGTGGATGGAATGGACGTGCATGACGCAGCGCGCATGGCGCACGTTGCGGTGGATGGCACCGTGCAGGCCCCAGGCGGTCGGGTCCGGCGCGTCCGGCCCCGACAGGGTTTCGGGATCGTTGGCGTCGATCAGGAGCAGGTCGCTCGCCTTGACGCGCGAGAAATGCACCTGGTTCGGGTTCATCAGGAATTTCGTGCCGTCGTCGTTGACGGCCAGCGAGAAATGGTTCGCCACCGCCTCGTGCATGTTGAGCCGCGCCGTCCAGCGGAAGGCGGCGGCCATGTCGGCGCGCTCCTCGGCGAACGGCAGGTTGGTGAGGTTCTCCTTGCGCAGACTGGCGACCGGCATCGGCGTGTTCTCCCGTTTGCCGCAGGATGACGCGCGGCGCCCGCGCGGGCAACCGGTTTCGGTTGGTGCAGCGGCGGGAGCGCGGCTCAGACGGGAAATGCGGAAAAGGCAAGCACCAGGAAGCCGGCGGCGATGAGCAGGCAGAGCGGCGAATAGAAGCGCCGGTCCAGCCGGGCGAAAGGCTGTTCGGGGGCAAGGCGCCGCCACCAGGGCGTGAAACCGAGGATGCCGCGCGCAAGGACCGCCAGGCCGATCATGACGGCGGTCGCCGCCAGCCCGGCGTGATCGAAGGGCGTGGCGAACACGCCTTCCAGCGCCAGCGGCCATAAGGTGACGAGGCACAGGCAGGCGGCCACGGCGAAGCAGGCGAAGGACGAGGGCATGGCATCGACGCCGCGGAAGCCGACCACGGCGCGGGCGCAAGAGGCGCCGTCGCGGCCCGGCCAGATGCCGCCGATGCCCCAATAGACATGGGCGGCAGTGATGAGAAGCAGGATCGCCGAGAGGACGAAAGCGAGCACGATCATGGGCGGAAGACCTCGTCAACCGGATTGGAGGGCGAAGTCGCGTCCGCCCCTCGGCAATCAGGCATGGTTGTGGCCGTAATGCGGATCGCCGGGAAGGCGGCCGAAGGCGTCGGGCTCGCCATGGCCGTGGTGATGGTCGTGCCCGCCATGGCCATGATGGTGGTCGTGATGCCCGTGCCCCTCATGGGCGCTGTGCAGCGGCCGGAAAGCCGCCGAGCCTTCCTTGACCTCGGCACCGAGCTTTTCCAGTGCGGCTCTGACGGCGGGATCGCGCAGGACGAGGATGCGGTCCTTGTCGACGGCGACGGCGAGATGCCGCTCGCCGAGATGCCAGGCGAGTTCGGCTAGATGGGCGCCGTCGCGGCCGCGCACCTTGTAGACCTCCTCGGCGGCGGCGGTGATGCCGACCTGGCGGCCGTCTTCCAGCACGAGGCGGTCGCCGTCTTCCAGCGTGACGGGTTCGAGCAGGTCGGCCAGAACCTTGTCGCCGCCCGCCAGCTCCACCACGCGGCGGCGCAACTGCCGCTCGTCATGGGCGAGCGCTGCGGTGTCGAAAGGCTGCGATGAGCCGGCATCGGCGGCGCGCACCACCGCCGTCGCACGCGGAAACTTGGTGAAATCCGTCTGGATGTTGAGTTTCACGGGGGGCTTTCCTCTTTTTGCCTGCCGCTACACGATGGTGTCGAACAGGCGCAAAATCCACGACACCTGATAGACCAGCGCGGCGGCGACGAACAGGGCATGGAAACGCCGGTTGGAGGTCCATATCGCCGCAAGGCAGAGCAGGATGAAGACCGGCGTGCGCACCAGATACTCGCTGCCGAAGCGGGCGAAATGGGCCTCGCCCTTCATCAGCGTATCCGCGATATCGAGTACATAGGTCAGCGCCAGCAGGCCGAAGAACCACGCTCGCCGCTTGAAGAAGAAATCCTCGTAGCTGGCATAATCGTACAGAGAATCAGGAAACAGCAGCGCGCTGAGCAGGAAAAGCACGACGGCGTAGAAGATGATGAAGAGGTACTTGCCGAAGGTCCAGTCCTGGATGGCGTAGAGGCCGAATTCCCACCACCAGAAATGCACCAGCATGAGCAGGAGCAGGGCGACCCAGGCAAGATGCACCGGGTAGAGCTTGTACTGGTTCGGATGCTGGACGATGCGCGCCACGCCCGACAACAGCCGGGTGACGCCAAGGCCGACCACCATGCCCATGACGATGCGCAAGTGCGGGAAGATGTCGTGCGCGGAGGGAAGCGTTTCGGCGGGCATCGCGTCGCTCAGAAACTGCGGCCGTCGACCTTCTTGGGGTTGAGCCGGTCGGGCTCGACCCCCTCGAGGCAGCGGGCGTTGACGGCGATCATCGCCTTGCCGTCGGGCGTCGAGCCGCGGGCGAAGGACTGGATGCCGCAGACCTTGCAGAACAGGTGATGGATGGCGTGGCGGTTGAACAGGTACTCGCTCAGGCTGTCCTCGCCCGAAACCAGGGTGAAATCCTGCTCGGGCGCGAAAGTGAGGATGGAGCCCAGCCGCCCGCAGCGCGAGCAGTTGCAGCTTATGGTGTTGTCCAGATCGGCCGTCACCTCGTAGCGGACCGCGCCGCACTGGCAGCTTCCGTTGTAGCGCTGGGCACCCATCGTCTTCCTTTCCGGTTTTTCCCTGCCGTGTCGCGGTTGCGACAAGATTGCAGGGAACCATGCCGATCCCGTCCCGTTTCCGCAAGACGTCGGGAAGACCCGGCGCAAGGATCGGCATGAATTGAGGGAGAGTATCCTTGCATCACACTGCAAGACAAATCGCCATGGTATTGACCGCCTTCACCGCACTGGCAGGGCCCGCCGCGGCCCAGAGCCTCGACGACACCACGGTCAAGAGCATCGTCGGCTCCGGCATCAGCGAGGAGGAGAAGACGGCGGCGGACGAACAGGCGAAGGTGCTGGCCGCCATCGACACCACGGCCGAGGCGACCAGCATGGTGCGCAAGACCTCCAGCGTCGATCATGTCGATATCGTCTTCCTCGCCGACACCGCCCGCAGCGAGGGCGGGCCGCCGCCGGAGATCGCCAGGAAGATCGAGCAGCACCGCGACGAGATCGCGCTGCTGCGCCAGGAGGTCGAGGCGAACGCGCTGCTTTACCACGCCATCGATTCCAAGCGCGTTCTGGTCGCCGACGTGCTCGCCGTCGCCTTCGACGGGCCGAAGAAGGTCATCGTCTACGCCGCGGCCAAGCCGGCCGGCTGAGGTCTCCGCCGTGCGATCCGCCGTTGCGGACGATTAAGCACGCGCCCGCTTTGTCGATATGGCTTGTTGCCTCCCGCGGTTTCGGTTTCTATACAGGGCCAAGCCTTCGGGCACCGTGTGGCATGGGGAAGGATGCGTATGGCTGACGAGCTGGCCCAGGATATCATCGCGAAGATCAAGGCTCATGCCGAGCCCGACGGCGAGGAGATCACGGAAAAGACCGAACTCACCGCGCTCGGCATCCACTCGCTTGAACTGACGGAGATCATCTTCGACCTCGAGGAGGCCTACGGCATCGAGATCGAGATGAGCACCTCCGACGCCTGGAGCAACCTGAAGAACGTCGGCGACATCGTCGAAGCCGTTCGCGCGCTGATCGCCAAGCAGAAAGCCTGATCGTCCTCCATGGCCGCACGCGTCGTCATCACCGGGCTGGGCGGCATCTGCGGCCTGGGTAGCAGCGCCGGGGCCATCTGGCAGGAAATGCGCGCTGGCCGCTCGGCCATCGGGCCGATCGAGAACCAGTCCCTGCATGACATCAAGGTCCGCACCGGCTGCGAGATCAAGGCCCTGCCGGAGCATGGGCTGGACCGGAAGCAGACCGTGTCGATGGACCGCTTCAGCCTGCTGGCCGTGCTCGCCGCCCGCGAGGCCCTCGAAAACTCGGGACTGGAGCCCGGCAGGGTGGAGGGCCACCGCATGGGCGCCACCGTCGGGGTCGGCGTCTGCGGCTGGGAGGCGATCGAGGAGAACTACCGCGCGATCCTGACGGAAGGCCGCAACCGCGCCGGCATCTTCACCGTGCCGAAGGTGATGCCGGGTGCTGCGGCGGGCCAGGTCTCGATGGCGCTCGGCCTGCGCGGCCCGGTCTTCGGCGTCACCTCGGCCTGCGCTTCGGCCAATCATGCCATCGCCTCGGCGGTGGACCAGATCCGCGCCGGCCGCGCCGACGTGATGCTGGCCGGCGGCAGCGACGCGCCGCTGGTGTGGGGTGTCATGAAGGGCTGGGAGGCACTGCGCGTGCTGGCGCCCGACACCTGCCGTCCCTTTTCCGCCGATCGCCAGGGCCTGTCGCTCGGCGAAGGCGCCGGCATGGCGGTGCTGGAAAGCTACGAGCATGCAACGGCGCGCGGCGCCACCATCCTTGCCGAACTCGCCGGCGTCGGGCTTACGGCCGATGCATCCGACATCGTGGCGCCGACCGTCGAAGGCCCCGAGCAGGCGATGCGCGCCTGCCTCAGGGACGCCGGCCTCAATCCGGAGGATGTCGACTACCTCAACGCCCACGGCACCGGCACCAAGGCCAACGACCAGATCGAGACGCAGGCCATCAAGCGCGCCTTCGGCAAGCATGCCTACAGCCTGTCCGTCTCCTCGACCAAATCCATGCACGCCCACTGCCTAGGCGCATCCGGCGCGCTGGAAATGATCGCCTGCGTCATGGCGATCCGCGAGGGGCTGGTGCCGCCGACGGCGAACTATCGCGAGCCGGACCCGGACTGCGACCTCGACGTCACGCCCAACGTGGCGCGCGAGCGCCCTGTGCGGGCAGCACTCTCCAACGCCTTTGCCTTCGGCGGCACCAACGCGGTGCTGGCCTTCAAGGCGGTCTGAGGGCGGCGCATCCGTTGCAGGAGACGGCGCGCGGATTTACCTAAAGTTCGCCCTCCCCGCATTCCTGCGCACCCTCTTCAGGAGTTTTCCCAATGGCCGACCTTTCCGCTTTCCCGATCGCCGCGCGCTGGCCGGCCAGGCATCCCGACCGCCTGCAGCTTTATTCCGCGCCGACGCCGAACGGCGTGAAAGTGTCGATCATGCTGGAGGAGATCGGCCTGCCCTACGAGCCTCACTACGTCGACATCGGCAAGGACGAATCCTGGACGCCGGAGTATCTCGCGCTCAACCCGAACGGCAAGATCCCGGCGATCGTCGATCCGGACGGTCCTGACGGCAAGCCGTTCGGCCTGTTCGAATCCGGCGCCATCCTGCTTTACCTGGCCGAGAAGACCGGCAAGCTGCTGCCGGCCGACGCCGCCCTTCGCTACGAGACGATCCAGTGGGTGTTCTTCCAGATGGCGGCGATCGGGCCGATCTTCGGCCAGGTCGGCTTCTTCCACAAATTCGCCGGCCGCGAGATCGCCGACAAGCGACCGCTGGAGCGCTACGCCACCGAATCGCGGCGGCTGATCGGCGTGCTGGAGACGCGCCTGACCGGCCGGCCGTGGATCGCCGGCGACGACTACACCATCGCCGACGTGGCGACGCTGGGCTGGGTGCGCAACCTGATCGGCTTCTACGAGGCGCGCGACCTCGTCGGCTTCGACGATTTCCCGACAGTCGCGAAATGGCTGGAGCGGGGGCTTGCCCGGCCGGCGGTGCAGCGCGGGCTGACGATCCCGTCGAAGGGCTGACGCCGCCTTACGCTAACGGAAGGCGCGCGCCTACTTGGCCGTCTTGTCGTCCTTGCGCTTGCGCGAGGGCGTAGCAAGCCTTGCCGTCGCCACCACGGCGCCGACGGCAACCGCCGCCGTCGTCTTGGCGACCCGCGCCACCTTGGCGACGACGGAACCGTCACCGCTTTCGGAAGAACGGGAAGCGGCCTTGCGGACGGCGCTTTTCGACGCCGCCGGCTTGGAAGCCTTGGCCTCGGTCGCCGGCACGACCCGCTTTGGCGCGGCCTTGCCGAAGGCCGGCTTGGCGTCCTTGGAGCGTTCGGCCACCGCCGGACCGGCGCCGGCCCGCGTCTGGGTGGCCTTGCCGGCGCTCTTGCCCGTTCCTTTGCCGGCCCCTGCCTTGGCGGCACGCGGCGCGGCCTTCTTCACATTCGCAGCCATGACATCCCTCGTCGTTCGGCAGGATCGCCGTTTGCCGATAACGGCAGAGGCGCGGCAAGGTTCCTGCGGCTCAGTCCCAGGCGCCGACGACCAGGTCGGCCGCCCGCCGGCGGGTCAGCACGCGCTCGATGTTGGGCATGTCGTTGGAGGCGATCCAGTTGGCGGCGTCCTCGTCGCTCCTGCCGTGCTCGTACCAGCGCCGGCGCAACCGCAATTCCAGCTCGTTGCGCGGCACGTCGACGAAGACGGAGAAGTCGAACAGCGGCGCCAGCCGAGACCACGGCGCCTCGTCTAGCAGCAGGTAGTTGCCCTCGACCAGGATGAAGCGGGTGTTTGCGCCGACGATCGCCGCGGCGGCGCGCGACAGCTCCATCGAACGGTCGAAGACCGGAACGGCGACGTCCGGCTCGCCGGCGCGAATGCGCTTCAGAAGCGTCTCGAAACCGGCGAAGTCGAACGTCTCCGGCGCACCCTTGCGGGCGCGCTGCCCGCGCCGTTCGAGCACGGCGTCGTCAAAGTGGAAGCCGTCCATCGGCACCACCTCGGCGCCGTGCTCGGCCAGCACGTCGTGCAGCGCGGCCGACAGCGTCGACTTGCCCGATCCCGGTGGACCGGCGATGGCGACGACGAAGCGGGAGGCCTTGCCGGCGCGCTTGAACAGGGTGGCGGCGATATGGGCGATCTCGGACATGGCGATGGCCTCGGGTTCGAGCCTTCAGGGCGGCCGGAAGGCTCCGGGTTTCCACATGCGTTGCCGTGGCGGATGGTTGCACATCCCAACGCCCGCCGGCAACGGCGGTTCCCGTCAGGCGGCCCCTGCGGCGCGCAGGAAGCTGCCGTCATGGGGAATGTCGCGCGTGCCGCCGTCGGCGAAGGCCAGTTCCAGATGCCGGGGCCGCACTGTCACCGACAGCGGCGGCTCGCCGCCGTCGAGCGGCACGGCGCCGACGACCTGCCGGAAGGCGACGCGGCGGCCTTCGGCGAGGTCGAAGGCGGTCGGCACGCCTTCGCGCCTGAGCCAATTGTCACCCAGCGAGGCGGCATGGCCGATGGCCGCGCGGCCGTCCTCGATGCCGAGCACGCCGCGATGGCGGCCGTTCCACGGCGCATAGTCACGGCCGCCGTTGGAGATCCACAGCATCGTCACCGGCAATTCGGCCGGGTTCTTCAGCACCAGGACGAGATCCTTTTCCGCCCTTCGCGCCACCGCCGTCCAACCGGGGCCGCCATGACCGGCCTCGACCAGCGTGACGAAATCCTCGTGCCGGCGGTCCATGCTGTAATCCGTCAGGTCGGCGATGCCGCCGGCCGCCGCCGGGAAGGCTGCGAGATCGTGCGTGCGCGCCGGATAGGCGAGCAGGTAGCGGCCGCGCGCCGGGTCCGGCTCCGTCGCGTCGGCCGGCGTCGCCGCGACGCGCTTCGGCGAAAAGGCGAGCCGGCCGCCGTCCTTCATCACCGTCATGGTATGATGGGCGACGGAGATGGCGCCTTGCCCGCCGACGAAGGCATGCTCCTGGTAGAGGAAGGGATGGCCGTCGCGCAGAGTCAGCGTCTTTTCCACCGTCGCGCCCATGACGGTGCGGGCGAGCCGGAAGGTCGCGCGCCAGCCGCCTTCGATGGCAGCACTGTCCACTGCCTCCCATGCGCTGTTCGCCGGCCAGCCGTGCAGCGGCGCTTTCTCGACGTCGGCGACGGAAAAGGGCGCGCAGAGGAAATCGCCCGAAAGGCGGACGACGCCTTCGGGCAGGCCCGGCGGCAGCGTCTCGCGCGGCTCCTCGATCCACGGCGCGCGGTGCAGCGGTTCGAGGGTGCGCCCATCCGCCTCGACCGCCATTCTGGCGATATGGCCGACGGCGAGGTCGAGCGAAACCGAAATGCCGCGCGCCGCGATGGTGACGGTGTCCATGGTTCCTCCCGAATCGCTGGATCGCCAGAAGACGCTTTCGGCGACGGCCGTGCAAGCCGGTCATACGCGGTCATGGCGCCGAACCACCCCCCACTCCGTCTTGCTTCGCAAGCCACCTCTCCCCCTGCCTGGAGGAGAGGAAGGGCGCCAAGATCGCTGCCGTCTTTCCTCTCCCCCGTCGAACGGGGGAGAGGTGGCCCGCGAAGCCGGGACGGAGTGGGGCCGAAGCGTGCGCCACATTAACCAAATGGACGCGGGGATTGGCTTAGGCTAGAGGGAAGTTCGTCAACGTTCCGTCAGAAAAGCCAGCCTTGCCGATCCTGAGCCTGCTCGCCCGCCGAAGCCTCGCGGCCCTCCTCGTCCTGGTCTTCCTGGCCGGCTGTACCGCCGCCACGCCGCCCGAGCGCGTGCTTGCCGTGCCCGCGCCGCCGCAGAAATACGCCGCCATCGTGGTCGACGCCAGGACCGGCAAGACGCTGTTCGAGGCCAACTCGACCCAGCCGCGCTATCCCGCCTCGCTGACCAAGATGATGACGCTCTACCTGTTGTTCGATGCGCTGGAGAGCGGACGCGTCACCCGGGACACGCAAATCCCCGTCTCGGCGCATGCCGCCTCGCAGCCGCCGACCAAGCTGCGCTTCAAGCCCGGCGAGACGATCGACGTCGATTCCGCCATCCGCGCGCTGGTGGTGAAATCCGCCAACGACGTCGCGGTGGCGGTGGGCGAATATCTCGCCGGCTCGGAGGAGGCTTTCGCCGCCGCCATGACCGACAAGGCGCGGCGGATCGGCATGCGCGCCACCGTCTTCCGCAACGCCTCCGGCCTGCCCGACGACGGCCAGCACACGACGGCGCGCGACATGGCGGTGCTCGGCATGGCGTTGCGCAAGCACTTCCCGCAATACTACTCCTATTTCTCCGCCACCGACTTCATGTTCCGCGGTAGGCTGGTGCGCGGCCACAACGACATGCTCGGCCGGGTGCGCGGCGTCGACGGCATCAAGACCGGCTACATCCGCGCCTCCGGCTTCAACATCGTCACCTCCTACAATGCCGACGGCCGGCAGATCGTCGTGGTGGTGATGGGCGCCGACAGCGCCCGCCAGCGCAACGACCATGCCGAGGCCCTGCTGCAACGCGCGCTATCGCCGTCGGGCGGCAGGACGGAACTGGTGTTTTCGGACCAAGGGGCCGCCGCGGCGGCGTACTGACGCCGGCGCGCTTCAGCATCCATTTCCCTCTCGAGAGTAATGCTATCGCGTAGGGCGCTGCCCCCTCTCCGTCCGCTTCGCGGACACCTCTCCCCCACTTCGTGGGGGAGAGGATAGGCGTCCAGCTTGGCTCCCATCCTCTCCCCCGGACCGGGGGAGAGGTGGCGCCGCGAAGCGGCGACGGAGAGGGGGCAGCGCCTTGCGCCTTTCTCACCCCAGCAGCGTGCGCGTCAGGGCGTGATCCGGATCGGCAAGACCTTCGATGACGCTGAAATGATGCCGGTCGGGCTCGACCACGGCGGTGGTCGTGGCGCCGAGACCGGTCCAAACATTGGCCAGCAGCGCGTTCTGGCGCAGGAACTCGCCGCGCTCGCCGCCGCCCACCCAGCAGGTGATGCGGGCGCCGGCCATCGGCCTGAGCAAGGCCGGGCTTTCGGCCAGCGCCTCGGCCTCGTCGAGATGCAGCGTTTCGTTCATCCCGGTCGTCATCAGCGGACGCAGGTCGTGCACGCCGGAGATCGAAACGGTGTTGCGGATGCGGGCCTGCACGGCGGCCGGCAGCGGCGTGGTGACCGAGACCATGCGGCTCGCCAGATGGCCGCCGGCGGAATGGCCGGTCAGCACGACCGGGCCGGGCACGAGGTCGGCGGCCTTTGCAATCGCCGCGCCGACCTCGCGCGAGATGTCGGCGATCCGCGCATCGGGGCACAGCGTATAGGAGGGCATGGCCACCGCATAGCCGCGCTCCACGGCACCGCGCGCCAGATGCGACCACGAGCCCTTGTCGAACGCCATCCAGTAACCGCCATGGATAAAGACGGCGAGGCCGGCGGGCGTGCCCTGCGGCAGGAACAGGTCGAGGCGGTTGCGCTCGCCGGACCCATAGGCGATGTCCAGCCTGGCGCGGCCTGCCGCCGCAAGCTCGTCGCGAAAGGTCTTCGCCTGCCTTGCCCAGAGATCGGGCAGGTCCTCGCTGCCGACGATATGGGGGCTGTTGGCGTAGGCGTCGTCCCAATCGCTGATCTGTCGTTCGAGCACCGGCGTCCTCCCTTCGGCATCGCAACACGGCAGCAATGAACGGCCTGCGCGGGGCCGTCAATGCGCCACGGCGAAAAACTTTATGCTTGAAATAACACGGTTGCGGTGCGATGGTCGGCGATCAGCCGAGTGGGAGGTTTGGCTGTGTCACCCGCAAGACAGACCGACGGCGCCCTTTGCCTTCACAAGGCGCCGTTTCCCGGCCTTCCGAGCCGGATGCGAGCGGCCCCGCACCTCTTCACGCAAGACATTTTCCCAGGAACCGGCATACTGATGCCGTGACCGGATCGACAAGGGCAACCGCAGAATGCTTGGACCGTCAGCGCATACCGACACCTTCACGCGTGACAACCTGCCGCCGGCAGACCAGTGGCCGGCCTTCCTGCTCGACGGCTTCCAGTATCCCGACCATCTCAACGCAGGCGTCGAGCTGACCGACCGCATGGTCGACAAGGGCTTCGGCGACCACACGGCGCTGATCGGCAACGGACGGCGGCGCACCTACAAGGAACTGTCGGACTGGACCAACCGACTGGCGCATGCGCTGGTCGAGGACTACGGCGTCAGGCCGGGCAACCGGATACTCATCCGCTCGGCCAACAACCCGGCCATGGTGGCCTGCTGGCTGGCCGCCACCAAGGCCGGCGCGGTGGTGGTCAACACCATGCCGATGCTGCGCGCCGGCGAACTGTCGAAGATCGTCGACAAGGCCGAGATTTCGCTGGCGCTGTGCGACACGCGGCTGATGGATGAGATGGTCGCCTGCGCCAAGGACAGCGCCTTCCTCAAGAAGGTCATCGGTTTCGACGGCACCGCCAACCACGACGCCGAACTGGACCGCATCGCGCTCTCCAAGTCCGTGCGCTTCGAAGCGGTCAAGACCGGCCGCGACGACGTCGCCCTGCTCGGCTTCACTTCCGGCACGACCGGCGTGCCGAAGGCGACCATGCATTTCCATCGCGACCTGCTCATCATCGCCGACGGCTATGCGAAGGAAGTCCTCGGCGTCACGCCCGACGACGTGTTCGTCGGCTCGCCGCCGCTCGCCTTCACCTTCGGCCTCGGCGGGCTGGCGATTTTCCCGCTGCGCTTCGGCGCCACCGCGACGCTGCTCGAAAACGCCTCGCCGCCGAACATGATCGAGATCATCGAGACCTACAAGGCGACGATTTCCTTCACCGCGCCGACCGCCTACCGGGCGATGATGAAGGCGATGGACGAGGGCGCCGACCTGTCGTCGCTGCGCGTCGCCGTCTCGGCCGGCGAGACGCTGCCCGGCCCGGTGTTCGAGGAATGGGTGGAAAAGACCGGCAAGCCGATCCTCGACGGCATCGGCGCCACCGAGATGCTGCACATCTTCATCTCCAACCGCTTCGAGGACATGAAGCCGGCCTCGACCGGCAAGCCGGTCGGCGGCTACGAGGCGCGCATCGTCGACGAGGAGATGAACGAAGTGCCGCGCGGCACGGTCGGCAGGCTGGCGGTGCGCGGGCCGACCGGCTGCCGCTACATGGCCGACGACCGGCAAATGAACTACGTGCGCGACGGCTGGAACCTGACCGGCGATTCCTTCTACCAGGACGAGGACGGCTTCTTCCATTTCGCCGCCCGCTCGGACGACATGATCGTCTCGGCCGGCTACAACATCGCAGGGCCGGAAGTGGAAGCCGCCCTTCTCGCCCATGAAGCGGTGGCCGAATGCGCCGTCATCGGCGCTGCCGACGCCGACCGCGGCCAGATCGTCGAGGCTTATGTCGTGCTCGCCAAGGGCGCTGTCGGCGATGCGCTGATGGTCAAATTGCTGCAGGACCACGTCAAGGCGACCATCGCGCCCTACAAATATCCCCGCTCGGTCAAGTTCGTCGACGCCCTGCCGAAGACGCAGACCGGCAAGATCCAGCGTTTTCGCCTGCGCGCGGAGGGATGACCATGAGCGGCAAGCCCTACGATCCTTCCACGGAAGGGGCGCAGATGTCGTTCAAGGACCGCATGTCCTACAGCGACTATCTCGGCCTCGAAAAGGTGCTCACCGCGCAGGCGCCGCTGTCGAGCGCCCACGACGAGATGCTGTTCATCATCCAGCACCAGACCTCGGAGCTGTGGATGAAGCTGGCGCTGCACGAGATCAGGGCGGCGATCGCCTCGATCCGCGCCGACAGGCCGGAACCCAGCTTCAAGATGCTGACGCGCGTGGCGCGCATCTTCGAGCAGCTCAACAACGCCTGGGACGTGCTGCGCACGATGACGCCCAGCGAGTACACCGAGTTCCGCGGCGCGCTCGGCCAGTCCTCCGGCTTCCAGTCCTGGCAATACCGCGCCATCGAATTCCTGGCCGGCAACCGCAACCTCGCCATGCTCGGCCCGCACCGGCACCGGCCGGACCTGATGGAGAAGCTGGAAGCTATCCTTGCACAGCCATCGCTCTACGACGAGGCGATCCTGCTGCTCGGCCGCAGCGGCTTCGACATCGGCGCCGACGCCAACCGCTCCGACTGGCGCGAGACGCGGGCCGAGAGCGAGGAAGTGCTTTCAGCCTGGCAGAAAGTCTACAGCGACCCGCAGCGCTACTGGACGCTCTACGAGCTGGCCGAGAAGCTGGTCGATTTCGAGGACTATTTCCGCCGCTGGCGCTTCAACCACGTCACCACGGTGGAGCGCATCATCGGCCTCAAGCGCGGCACCGGCGGCACCGGCGGCGTCTCCTATCTCCGGAAGATGCTGGAGGTGGTGCTGTTTCCCGAACTGTGGAACGTGCGCACGCGGTTGTGAGGGTTGGGGCTGCTCGCTCCTCTCCGAAAGACAGGGGCGCATTACCCCCTCTCCGTCTCGGCTTCGCCGAGCCACCTCTCCCCCCGTTCCGGAGGGAGAGGATGGGAGCCAAGCTGGACACCTATCCTCTCCCCCTCACGAAGTGGGGGAGAGGTGGCTCGGCGAAGCCGAGACGGAGAGGGGGACGACGACGCAAGAGAAGTACGGTGCGTTACGCGATTATCATTTCCGAAGATGGGATCACGTCACGGCCGCCCGCACCGCGAAGCGCGGGTCCTTCCAGGCGCCGGTGGCGAGCACATTCGCCAGCACGTCCACCGCCTTCCAGACGTCGGCGTAGCCGATATAGAGCGGCGTGAAGCCGAAGCGCAGGGTGGACGGGGCGCGGAAGTCGCCGATGACGCCGCGCGCGATCAGCGCCTGCATGATGGCGTAGGCATTGTCCTGCGTGAACGAGACCTGGCTGCCGCGCTTCGACCCGTCGCGCGGGCTTTCCAGCGCCAGCCCGTGGCCGGCGCAGCGCGCCTCCACCAGCTCGATGAACAGATCGGCCAGCGCGATGCTCTTTTTGCGCAGCGCCTGCATGTCGACCTCGTCCCAGACGTCGAGCGCGCCTTTGAGCGCCCTGAGTGACAGCATCCCTTGCGTGCCGCACTGGAAACGGCGGATGCCGGCGTCGGCGTCGTAGCCCTGCTCGAAGGCGAAGGGCCGCGCATGGCCCCACCAGCCGGAAAGCGGCTGGTGGGCCTCGGCCTGGTGGCGCTTCGCCACATAGATGAAGGCCGGCG
The DNA here is from genome assembly GCF_004801285.1 of Ollibium composti. Lineage (GTDB taxonomy): Bacteria > Pseudomonadota > Alphaproteobacteria > Rhizobiales > Rhizobiaceae > Mesorhizobium > Mesorhizobium composti. Next base: position 221,628 of record NZ_SSNY01000002.1, on the reverse strand, counting down.
CGCCCGGTCCGCCGTTGAGGTACTTGTAGGTACAGCCGACGGCGAAATCGGCGCCGCACGCATCGAGCTCGACCGGCAGGGCGCCGGCGGAATGGCACAGGTCCCACACCACCAGCGCGCCGGCGTCGTGCGCGCGCTTGGTGAGCGCCGCCATGTCGCGCAGTTCGCCCGACTTGTAGTTGACGTGGTTGATCAGCACCACGGCGACCGTGTCGTCGATCAGGTCTTCTATCGCCGGCGCGTCGACGCCTTCCAGTTTGAGCCGAGCGCCCGGCCGCGTGGCGGCGACGCCCTCGGCCATGTAGAGGTCGGTCGGGAAGGAGCCGCCCTCGGCGACGATGGCGTTGCGGCCGGGGCGCAGGCCCATCGCCGCATGCAGCGCCTTGTAGATGTTGATCGAAGTGGTGTCGGTCACCACCGTCTGGCCGGCGGCGCCGCCGATCAGGCGGCCGATGCGGTGGCCCAGCTCCAACGGCATGTCGAACCAGCCGGCGGTGTTCCAGCTGCGGATCAGGCCCTCGCCCCATTCCTGCCGCGCCGCGATATCGACCTCGGCAAACACCGTCGGCGAAGCAGCCCCCAGCGAATTGCCGTCGAGATAGATGACGCCTTGCGGCAGCACGAAGCGGTCGCGCATGGCGCGCAGAGGGTCGGCGGCGTCCATGGCCTCGGCGGCGGCGAGATCGACGGATCGGGTCATTGCGGTTTCTCTTCTATTCGCGGATGGTTTCGCGCTCGGGCAGCGGGCCGCGGCTGCGGCCGAGCGTGGGAGCCGCCAGCATGATGAGCACGAACAGGCCGGTGGCGAGCTTGAGGTCGGGCGGCGGCATACCTGCGGCAAGGCAGACCGACACGAGCTGGTAATAGACCACCGCGCCGACGAAGGGGGCGGCGAGCTGGCGCAGCACCGTCTGCTTGCCGACGATCGCCTCGCCGATCATCAGCGCGGCAAGGCCGTTGATGAGGATGCCGAGGCCCATGTTGACGTCGGCGAAGCCCTGGCTCTGGACCATCAGCGCGCCGCTGGTGGCGGAAAAGGCGCTGGCGAGGCCGATGCCGCCGATGGTGGCGGCCCAGACGTTGATGCCTTGCGCCTCGGCCATGTCGGGATTGGCGCCGACGGCGCGGATGGCCGTGCCTTTCTCCGTCTTGAAATAGAAATTGAGGACGAGGAAGACGACCAGCGCGATCAGGCCCGCGATGACGATTTTCGACGCCGGGAAGCCCGGCCGCATGAACGGCGCCCAGTCGAACACGGTCGGCTGGCCGAACACCGACAGGTTCGACTTGCCCATGATCCTCAGGTTGACCGAATAGAGCATGGTCAGCATCAGGATACCGGCGAGCAGGGTGTGGATGCGGAAGCGCAGATGGATGATGGCCGTGCAGCAGCCGGCGGCGAAACCGGCGACGAGCGCGGCCGCGATCGCCGTCAGCGGCCCGGCGCCGGCTGCCAGCAGCACGCCGCAGACGCAGCCGCCGAGCGGAAAGGCGCCCTCGCTGGTCAGGTCCGGGAAGTTCAGCGTCCTGAACGGGATCATGATGCCCAGCACCACGAAGGACAGGATCAGGCTCTGCGCCAAGGTGACGGGGATGAGCGAGATGAAGCTCTCGACGGTCGTCTGGATGAAATCCATGGGTCTCTAGCTCGCAAGCAGCATGCGGTCGGTCTTGACGGCGAAATGACCGATGAGGTCGGCGACGGTGACGTCGGCCTTCTCCTGCCCGGAAATTTCGAGGCGCACCTTGCCGGCGTCGAGCATGACGACGCTGTGGCCGAAATCGACGGCGTGCTGCATGTTGTGGGTCACCATCAGCGTGGTCAGCTTCAGCGCGTCCACCGCGCGCACCGTCGCCTGCATGACGATGTCGGCGGTGCGCGGATCGAGCGCCGCCGTATGCTCGTCGAGCAGCAGGAGGTCCGGCTTGCCGCCGACGGCCATGATCAGCGACAGCGACTGGCGCTGGCCGCCCGAAAGCAGGTCGACGCGGGTGTTGAGGCGGTTTTCCAGTCCCAGCCCGAGCAGCGCCAGCCGTTCCTTGTAGTCGGCCAGACGCTTGACGTTGAGACCCTGGCGAAGGGTGCGCTTCGTCGCCCTCAGCTCCGCCAGAAGCATGTTCTCGGCCACCGTCATGGAGGCGGCGGTGCCCTTCATCGGGTCCTGGAAGACGCGCGCCAATCTTACCGCACGCTTGTAGACAGGCAGGCCGGAGACGTCGTCGCCGTTGATGACGATGCTGCCGGAATCGAGCACCAGCGCGCCGGAAATGGCGTTGAGCATGCTCGACTTGCCGGCGCCGTTCGAGCCGATGACGACGGCGAACTCGCCGGTGGCGAGCTTCAGGTCAAGCCCGTCGAGCGCCACCTTCTCGTCCGGCTGGCCGCGGTGGAAGACCTTGCGCGCCGATCTGATCTCAAGCATCCGCCCCTCCCAGAACGGTGGCGGCGGCGCCGGGAGCGCCGCCGCGATTGATGTGAAGGACCGAAGTCAGTCGACGATGCAGCCGCAATCGGCCAGCGAAGCCGGGATCTCGATGCCGAAATCGGCCATCGCCTTCTTCGAGATGGTCGGCGCGTGGTCCTCGTAGGCGGGACGCGACGGCGGGATCTCCTTGGGGTCCTTGCCCTTGAGGATCTCGACGGCGATCTTGCCGGCATTGATGCCGACCTGGGTGTAGTTGACCGCGAAGGACGCCGGCACGATGTCCTTGCGCACGGCGCCGTCGTCGGAATTGACGATGGGGATGCCGGCCTGGCGGGCGGCGGCCGAGACGGCGGCGATGGCCGGCTGCAACAGGTTCGAGGCGGGCGTGTAGATGACGTCGGCCTTGCCGGCCAGCGAGGCGATGCGCTGCTGGATGTCGTTGACGTTGTCGACGCCGACCTCGACCACCTCGAAGCCCGCCGCCGGCGCCACTTCCTTGATCTTGGCGACCAGCGCCACGTCGTTGGCCTCGCCCGGATTGAAGGGCACGCCGAAACGCTTGGCGTTGGGCAAAAGCTTCTTGGTGAAGGCCATGACGGCGGCCATGTCCTGCAGGTCGGTGGCGCCGGTCATGCCTTCGTCACCCGCTTCCCACGAGGGAACGAGCTTGGCCGCGACCGGATCGGTCACCGCCGCGAAGACGATCGGAATGCCGGAGCCGGCCAGCGCCTTCTTGGCGATCTGCGAGACCGGGGTGGTGATGGTGTACATCAGCTTCGGGTTCTCGGCCTGCAGCTTGGCGATCATCTGCGGCACCAGCGAAGCATCGAAATTGGTGTGGCTCTCGCTGTAGACGACGTCCTTGCCCTCGGCATAGCCGCTGTCGGTCAGCGCCTGCTTGAAGCCGGCGATGGCGGCGTTGAGCTGCGGATGCTCGCCGAAATTGGCGATGCCGATCTTGATCGGGTCGGCGGCGGCGGTGGCGAGGCTTGCGGCGAACGCGCCAGCCACGATCAGGCCCGACAACAGGCCCGTCTTGAACTTCTTCATGAACTCCTCCCATCGTCCACGCCGCCATTGCCATGGCAGCTTGCCCGCAACATGAGCAGGTTCCGGCGGCTGCGTCAACATTATATATATTTCTTGCCGATAGCGCCCATGATATATAATCCTTCGTCGGTCTGGGGGCAGCGGAGACTGCGATGGACGACCGCAAGGAACGCGCGACGAAGACGGAGACGGCCTATCGGCTGCTGCGACGCGACATCCTCACGGCGCGGCTGATGCCGGGCGCCGCGCTCAAGCTCGCCATGCTGGGAGAGGCCTACGGCGTCGGCTGGACGCCGTTGCGCGAGGCGCTGTCCAGGCTGGAGGCCGAGCGCCTCGTCACCGCCGTTTCCAATCGCGGCTTCGCCGTCGCGCCTGTCTCGCGCCATGAGCTGGAGAACCTCTCCCGCGCGCGCCTGGTGGTCGAGGTGCCGCTGCTGATGGAATCGGTGGAAAAGGGCGGCAGCGACTGGGAGGAAGCGGTGGTGACGACGCACTACCGGCTGTCGCGCTGCAAGACGGCGCTGGAGGACCCCTCCGACGCGGCGATCGACGCCTGGGACGAATGCCACGAAGCCTTCCATGCCGCGCTCATCGGCGCCGCCGACGCCGGTTGGCTGATGCGCTTCCGCGCGACCATCTCGGACCAGTTGCGACGCCACCATCGCGCGCTCAGCCTGACGCCGGCCGTGCGCGCCGCCGCCGCGGGCCACAAAGGCGGCTCGGAGGACGCCATGGCGGCGCTCAGGGAAGCCCAGTCCATCGGCTCGCACACGGCGCTGATGCAGGCCGCGCTCGACCGCGACCTGGAGCGGACGAAGGCGCTGATGATCGACCACATCGGCTTTACGCTCAACGTCTACACGCGCACGGCGGAAGGCGGGCTGGAGCTTATGACCATGCCGGCCGCCGAGTGACCCGCCGCCCGACGCTCGCCGAAGTCGAGGCCGCGCGCGAGCGGCTTATGCCCCATATCGTGCGCTCACCGCTGGTCAGGCTCGACCTCGGCCTGCCGGATCGCGCGATTTTCCTCAAGCTGGAGACGCTGCAGCCGATCGGCGCCTTCAAGATCAGGCCGGCGCTGAATGCGCTGCTGTCGCGCGACCGCGCGACACTTGCCGCCGGCGTCGCCGTGGCGAGCTCCGGCAACATGGCCTACGGCATGGCCGCGGCGGCGCGCCTGCTCGGCGTGCCGATGGCCGCTTATATGTATTCCGGCGCGCCGAAGACGAAGATCGAGGGCGTGCAGCGGCTGGGCGGCGCGGTGCGCTTCATCTCGATGGAGACATGGTGGCAATACATCGTCGAGGCCGAACGTCCGGACGCGCCCGAACTTCTGATCAATCCCGTCACCGACCAGGCGGTGCTTGCCGGCAACGGCACGATCGGGCTGGAGATCGTCGAGGACCTGCCGGACGTCGACGTCGTCGTGACGCCCTACGGCGGCGGCTCGCTGACCACCGGCGTCGCCAGCGCCGTCAAGGCGCTGAGGCCGCAGGCGACGGTGCTGGCGGCGGAGGACGAGAACGCCGCACCGGCGACGGCGGCATTGGCCGCAGGGGGAAAGATCGTCGAGATCGAGACGCGGCCGTCCTTCGTCAAGAGCATCGGCGGACCGTCGCTGGTGCCGCAGCTCTGGCCGGTGGCGCGAACGCTGATCGACGGCGCGGCTGCCGTCGGCCTGGAGCAGATCACCGCCGCGATGCGGATGCTGTTCTCCAAGGCGAAGGTGGTGGCCGAAGGCGCGGGGGCGGCCTCACTGGCAGTCGCCCTCGCCGACGAGCGGGCACGAGGAAACGTCGTGTGCGTGATTTCCGGCGGTAACATCGACGCCGACGCCTATGCGACCGTTCTGGCCGGCGGCATTCCGGAGCCGTGACTGACCAGGCGGGCATTATGCCCGCGCGACGATCCTATCGATGTGGCGAAAGCGGCCTTAAGCGACCTGCTCGACGTGCTCGACTTCCGGCACGAAATGCCTCAGCAGGTTCTGGATGCCGTGCTTCAACGTCGCCGTGGACGACGGGCAGCCGGCGCAGGCGCCCTTCATGTGCAGGAAAACGGTGCCCTTCTCATAGCCGCGGAAGGTGATGTCGCCGCCGTCCTGGGCGACGGCGGGCCTGACGCGGGTGTCGAGCAGTTCCTTGATGGTGACGACGATCTCCTCGTCTTCCTTATCGTAGAACTCCTCGCCATGCTCCTCGTGGTGAGAGGAGCCGGAATCGGCCATCACCGGCTGGCCGGACATGAAATGCTCCATGATGGCGCCGAGGATGGCGGGCTTGAGGTGCTGCCAGTCAGGACCGTCCTTGGTGACGGTGATGAAATCGTAGCCGAAGAAGACGCCGGTGACGCCGGGGATGGAGAACAGGCGCGCGGCCAACGGCGAAGCATCCGACGCGGTCGCCGCATCGCGGAAATCGGCGGTGCCGTCGCGCAGGACCTCCTTGCCGGGCAGGAACTTCAGCGTCGCCGGATTGGGGGTCGATTCGGTCTGGATGAACATCGCCGTCTCCACGCCCGCTCAGGGCGATACAGTTTGGAATAATTCTAAATAGACCCGATCGGGCGCCGGTTCAAGCGAAACAAGCGACCCTGTCGAGGCGCATATAGGTGCCGGCGCGGGCTCAGGCCAGATTGTCGAGGTCTTCGTCGGACAGATTCTGCGGCACGACGGTGACGGGGATGGGGAAGGCCGCGCCCTTGCCGGCGACGGAGGTGACCAGCGGCCCCGGCCCCTCCTTGCCGGCGCCGGCGGCGAGCACCAGGATGGCGATGTCCTGGTCCTCCTCGATCAGCTTGTGGATTTCCTCCACCGCCTTGCCCTCGCGCACCACCAGTTCCGGCTCGATGCCGAGCGTCGAACGGATCTTGGCCGCCTGGGTGTCGAGCGCCGCGCGCGCCGTGGCGGTCGCCTCCTCGCGCATGATCTTTTCCACGCCCAGCCAATGCTGGAAGTCGTCCGGCTCGATGACGTAGAGCAGGACGAGTACGCCGCCGGTGTTCTGAGCCCGTCTCGAGGCATAGGCGGCGGCGCGCTCGCCTTCCGGCGTCGCATCGACGATCGAAAGGAACTTGCGCCGGTGCCCGGCTTGGCGGCTGAGGCGTTTGGAGACCATGCTATCCGTGAAAAGTGGTGTGGAGGCCCGACAATCTGCCACCCGCGCCGGTCGGCGGCAAGCGGGTGGCTGTCAGGATATTTCCCGGCATGAGCGCCTGAACGGTCAGTCCTGCACCAGGCCGATGATGTCGCGTACCGTCTTCATCGTCTCCTCGGCCAGCGCGCCGGCGCGCTCGCCGCCGTCCTTCAGCACGGCGTCGACATAGGCGGTGTCGGCCATGATGCGGCGCATCTCGGATGCCACCGGGGCGAGCTTTTCCACCGCAAGGTCGGCCAGAGCCGGCTTGAAGGCGGAAAACTGCTGGCCGCCGAACGCCTTCAGGACGTCTTCCTTGGAGATGTCGGCAAGCCCGGCATAGATGCCGACGAGGTTCTTCGCCTCGGGCCGGCTTTCCAGCCCGGCCAGTTCGCCGGGCAGCGCGTCGGGATCGGTCTTGGCCTTCTTGATCTTCTTCGAGATCACGTCGGCATCGTCGGTCAGGTTGATGCGCGACAGGTCCGACGGGTCCGACTTCGACATCTTCTTGGAACCGTCGCGCAGGCTCATGATGCGCGCCGCCGGCCCGCCGATCACCGGCTCGGTGAGCGGGAAGAAGCCGTTGACCGTCTCGTCGCCGACCTGCATCTCGACGCCGACGTCGAGGTCGGCGATGCGGCCGGAGAAGTCGTTGTTGAATTTTTGCGCAATGTCGCGGGTCAGCTCCAGGTGCTGCTTCTGGTCCTCGCCGACCGGCACATGGGTGGCGCGGTAGACGAGGATGTCGGCAGCCATCAGGCTCGGATAGGCGAGCAGGCCGAGCGAGGCGTTCTCGCGGTCCTTGCCGGCCTTGTCCTTGAACTGCGTCATGCGGTTCATCCAGCCGATGCGCGCCACGCAGTTGAAGATCCAGGCAAGCTCGGCGTGCTGCTTCACCCGGCTCTGGTTGAAGACGATGTGCTTCTTCGGGTCTATGCCGGAAGCGAGGAAGGCGGCGGTGATCTGGCGCGTCTGGTCAGCGAGGTCGTCATAGACCATCTGCGCCGTCAGCGAATGCAGGTCGACGACGCAATAGATGCAGTCGTACTCCTCCTGCAGGGCGACGAACTTGCGGATGGCGCCGAGATAGTTGCCGAGATGGAGGTTGCCGGTGGGCTGGACGCCCGAGAAGACGAGTTGCCGGAACGGCGAAGTCTGATCGGTCATTTTCAAGTTTCCTTGGCTTGTGGAGGGCCGTTTCGCACGCGGCGAAATTTCGGACGCGCGGGCTTATGAACCAAGTCGCGGGGTCAGGCAAGGGTTTCGGCGTCGCCGTCCGCCCGGGCAAGCTTCGCTGAAAGAAAAACAGCGCGTGCAGAAAACCTTTTGCTTACCATGCGGCATGGCAAGGCTTGCCGCCCGAATGGGTGCGTGCTTTCCTCCGGTTGCTTTTTTATTGATGGATGCAACCATGCGTTTAATGACTGCCTTGGCAATCACACTTTCGTTCACCGCGACGGCTGTCCTGGCCGATCCGGGGTCCGACCTCAAGAAAGCCGACCAGGCGCTGAATCAGACCTTCAAGAAAATCCAGAAGCGGCTCGACGACGACGCCGGCGGCAAGGCGCGGCTCGTGAAAGCGCAACGGGCATGGATCGCGTTCCGCGATGCCGAATGCACATTCCAGTCCAGCGGAGACGACGGCGGGTCGGCTGCGCCCATGGTTGCCGCCGGCTGTCGGGCAGACCTGACCAACGACCGCACGAAACAGTTGAAAGCATACCTGAACTGCCAGGAAGGCGATCTCGCTTGCCCGGTTCCTTCGGAATGACCATGAGCAGCAAGATGCCGAATTTCAGAATGAGATATGTGCTGCTCGCCCTGGTGCCGCTGGCCGTCGCCGGCTGCGTCAGCGCCGAAGACCAGCGTGCGATGGATCAGGAAAAGTGTGCGTCCTTCGGCTACCGGCCAGGGACCGACAGCTTCGCCGACTGCATGATGAAACAGAGCGTGCAGCGCGACGACGACGAACGGCGTTTCGAGGATCGCATGGAACGGCGGGACCGCGAGCGCAGGGAGGCGCGCCGCAGACAGGACGACGTGATCGATACCCGGCCGAGCTACGACAGGGACGGCAATCCGAATTTCGACACCCAGGGCAACTACCAGGGATGCCGTGGCATAGGGTGCGAGGTCGACAACCCCGACGATGACAACTGAAGGCTGGCGGCCGACAGACGACGCCCGCTTGGGGAGCGGAAAACTCCGGACGCCGGCTCACGGGTCCGGAGATGGATTCGTAACCTGAGCCTTGCCGCCCCGCCGCATGTTGCGGCGGATCATGCCGATATCGGCGCCGCCGGTGGCGAAAGCGAGCGCGAAATAGAGCACGGCACCGGCACCCGACAGCAGCGCCAGCGTCGCCGCCTTGGTGACGAGGCGGGCCGAGGACGACAATTCCGCCGCCAGCCAGCCTTGCGCATACCAGAGCGCCGCGCCCATCAGCGCCGCCGAGAGCACGAGGCGCGGGATGCGCTTCATCAGCGCCGCTTCCCTGCCCCAATGGCCGCGCCGCACCAGCACGAACAAAAGCATGCCGGCATTGAGCCAGCCGGCGACGGCGGAGGCCACCGCAATGCCCGGCGCGCCCATGGACGGGAAAAGCGCCAGTGCCGTCGCCACGTTCACCGCCACTGAGACGGCGGCGAAGACCATCGGCGTCTTGGTGTCCTCGCGGGCGAAATAGCCGGGCGTGAAGGCCTTTATCAACACGAAGGCCGGCAGGCCGAGGCCGAAGATGGCGAGGATCGCCGCCACCGTCGGTGTCGAATTGTTGGCGGCGAAGGCACCGCGCTCATAGAGCACGCGCACGATCGGCTCGGCCATGACCAGAAGGGCGGCCGCCGCCGGCAGGGTCAGGAACAGGGTGAACTCGACCGAACGGTTCTGCAGGTTGGCCGCCTCGACCTCGTTGCCGGATTTCAGCGCCCGCGACAGTTCCGGCAACAGCACGATGGCCACCGCAATGCCGACGACGCCGAGCGGCAGCTGGTAGACGCGGTCGGCCAGCGCCAGCGAGGAAACCGCGCTGGCTTGCGTGGAGGCGATGGCCGTGCCGATCAGCGTGTTGATCTGGGTGATGCCGCCGGTGACCGCCGCCGGCAGGGCGAGCAGCAATAATCGCTTGACGCCCGGTGTTAGCCGCGGCCGGCGAAAACCGATGGAAATGCCGGCATGGCGCGCCGCGACCCAGACGATGGCAAGCTGCACGACGCCCGCCGCCATGACACCCCAGGCCATCCAGTGGCCGACGGCCAGCCCGTCGGCGCCGCTGCGCCAGGCCCAGTAGAGCACGCCGATCAGGATGACATTGAGGAACACCGGCGCGATCGCTGCGGCGAAATAGCGGCGCAGCGAGTTCAGCATGCCGGCCATCATCGAGGCCAGCGACATGCACACCAGATAGGGGAACATGACGGTGGCGAGCGCAACGGTCAGGTTGTATTTTTCCGGATCGCCGGTGAAACCGGGCGCGATGATGGTGCTGACGAGGAACGGCATCGCCAGTTCCATGGCGATGGTGAGCACGATCAACGCCGAGAACAGCACGCCGAACACTTCCTCGGAAAAGCGCTTGGCGCCGTCCATGCCGCCGGCCTCGATCTCCTTGGCGAAGAGCGGCACGAACGCGGTGTTGAACGCACCCTCGGCGAACAAGCGGCGGAAGGTGTTGGGGAACTGGAAGGCGGCGTAGAAGGCGTCCGCCACCGGCCCGGTGCCAAGGGCGGCCGCCATCAGCATCTCGCGCGTGAAGCCGAGCACGCGGCTCATCAGCGTGCCGGACGCGACGGTTGCGAATTTTTTTATGAGGCTCATGACCCCCTCCCCCTTGAGGGGAGGGTGGCCCGCGCAGCGGGTCGGGAGGGGTCGCTGGTCGTAGAGCACACCATTTTTTTACCCCGAGCGCTGCCTCCGCCGACCCCCTCTGTCGCCTTTGGCGACATCTCCCCCTCAAGGGGGGAGAGGAACGGCACAACTAGCCCTTCGCTACGGCTCAGGGCATTCGTCGCTCGAAAAGCCCATTCAGGGGCTTTTCGTTCGCTTCGCGAACCGCTCCTCATTCCGCCGCCGCCTTCGCCCTGGCCATCGCAGGTTTGCCCTCCAGCGTGGCGATGAGCCGCTGGCGGATGGATTTCTCGCGCGCGGCGCCCTCGATCTTCTGGCCGGTCAGGTCGGTCACGTAGAAGGTGTCGATGACCTTCTCGCCGAAGGTGGTGATGTGGGCGGAGGCGATGTCGAGCGACAGGTCGGACAGCGTGCCGGTGATCTCCGACAAGAGGCCGGGCCGGTCCAGCCCTTCCACCTCGACGACGGAGAAGCGGTTCGACAGCGCGTTGCGGATCGCCGCGCGCGGCGGGATGCGGAACACCTTCTGGCCGCGCTTCGGCCTCGTGCGCTTCTCGATCATCTCCGGCAGGAAAGCCTTGCCCGACAGCATGTCCTCGATCAGCTTGCCGACGCGCATGGCGCGGCGGTGCTCGTCCTCGTCGTGCTCGAATTCGCGGTTGATCAGGATGGTGTCCAGCGCCCTGCCGTCCGAAGTGGTGAAGATCTGCGCGTCGACGATGTTGCCGCCGGCCGCCGCGCAGGCGCCGGCGATGACGGACAAGAGGCGCGGATGGTCCTGCGCCAGCACGGTGATCTCGGTGACGGCCTCGAACTGGTGCGTCTTGACCATGGTGGCGAGCTTCCGGCCGGCAGCGTCCGCCTCTCGGATGAATTCGGCATGGCGCAGCTGGTCGGCCAGATCGACGGTGAGCAGGTAGTTCTCGTAGTGCAGCCTGACGATGCGACGGCGCTCCGCTTCCGGCCACGCGGCCAGCGCCCCGGCGAGGTTTTCGCGCGCGGCGACGGCGCGTTCGGCGCGCGACAGTTCGGAGAAGCCGCCGGTAAGCAGCAGCTCCGTCTCGTAGTAGAGGTTGCGCAGGAGCTGGCCCTTCCAGCCGTTCCAGACGCCCGGCCCGACGCCGCGGATATCGCAGACGGTCAGGATGAGCAGCAGCTTCAGCCGCTCCACCGACTGCACGACGTCGGCGAAATCGGTGATGGTCTTGCGGTCGTTCAGGTCGCGCGTCTGTGCCGTCATCGACATGAGAAGGTGGTTTTCCACCAGCCAGGCCACCGTTTCGGTGTCGGCAGCCGACAGGCCCATATGCGGGCAGATGCGCCGCGCGATCTTCGCGCCGGCCGTCGAATGGTCCTCCGGCCTGCCCTTGGCGATATCGTGCAGGAGGACCGCGACGTAGAGCGCCTCGCGGCGCTTCTTCAGGCCGGGCATGAGCGAATGCGACAGCGGATGGATATCTTGCGAATCGCCGTGCTCGATCTCGGCCAGCACGCCGATGCAGCGGATCAGGTGCTCGTCCACCGTGTAGTGGTGGTACATGTTGAACTGCATCATGGCGACGATCTTGCCGAAATCGGGGATCAGCCGGCCGAGCAGGCCGGCTTCGTTCATGCGCCTGAGGTTCAGTTCGGGGTTGCGGTCGGAGGTCAGGACGTCGAGGAACAGCCGGTTGGCTTCCGGGTCGCGGCGCAGCGTCCTGTCGACGAGGCCGAGCGAGCGGGTGAGCAGCTTCAGGGCGTCGGGATGGTATTCCAGCCCGTGCTTGTCGGCGAACCAGAACAGCCTCAGCATGTTGACCGGATCGCGCCGGAAGACCTCCTCGTCGGCGATGTTGATGCGCTCGTTGTCGACGATGAAGTCGGACGTGCCGGCGAGCTTACGCTTGCGGCGCGAGAAGCCGGCGATCAGGCGGTTGAAGCCCGGCACATGCTTGGCCTGCTCTTCCTCGAGCGCGGCGCAGAAGATGCGGGTCAAATCGCCGACGTCCTTGGCGATGAGGAAATAGTGCTTCATGAAACGCTCGACCGCCGACAGGCCGGGGTGGCTGGTGTAGCCCAGCCGTTCGGCGATCTCGCGCTGGATGTCGAAATGCAGGCGCTCCTCCGCCTTGCCGGTGAGGAAATGCATGTGGCAGCGCACTGCCCACAGGAAGTCGTCGGCCTTGACGAATTCGCGGTATTCGGCGCCGGTGAAGACGCCCTTCTCCACCAGCTCGGCGCCGGTCGGCACGCGATAGAAATACTTGCCGATCCAATAGAGCGTCTGCAGGTCGCGCAGGCCGCCCTTGCCGTCCTTGACGTTGGGCTCGACCACGTAACGGCTCTCGCCGCCCTTGGCGTGGCGGGCGTCGCGCTCGGCGAGCTTGGCCTGGACGTATTCCGGCCCGGTGACGCGCACCACCTCGTGGTCGAAGCGCCGCACCATCTCGTCGTAGAGCGGCTCCTCGCCCCACAGGAAGCGCGCTTCCAGAAGTGCTGTGGAGATGGTGATGTCGCCGCGCGCCAGCCTCAGGCATTCGTCGATGTTGCGGGTGGCGTGGCCGACCTTCAGCCCCATGTCCCACAGCATGTAGAGCATGTATTCGACGACCTGCTCGCCCCACGGCGTCTGCTTGTAGGGCAGCAGGAACAACAGGTCGATATCGGAGCCCGGCGCCAGCGTGCCGCGGCCATAGCCGCCGACGGCGACGATGGCCATGCGCTCGGCCGCCGAAGGGTTGCGGGTGCGATAGACGTGGGTGACGGCGAAATCGTAGAGGGCGCGCACGATCTCGTCCATGACATGCGACAGCCGCGCCGCGCAGGCGATGCCGCCGCCGTCCTCCATCAGCATCAGCTCGGCGGTGCGGCGCCCGGCGGCACGATACTGTTTCAGGAGGCTCAAAACGGCGGCGCGCACCGCCGACGAAGAACCGTCGCCCTGCGTCTCGGCCGTCAGCGCGGTCAGGTCGCAGCGCAAGGCCTCGCCGTCGATCAGTTCCTCGAGCCTGAGGGGAAGTTTCGCCATATACCGGCCGGGTTCGTTTCGTCCGGCGCGGTGTATAAACTGTTTCGGCGGCGCTGGGTATGGGCGTTCGGCGGGCGATTGCAGGCGGGTGCCTCTCTGCTCACAAGGCCGTGCCGCCGTATAGGGCGCTACCCCGCTCCGTCGCCGCTTCGCGGCGCCACCTCCCCCCAATAGGGGGAGGAACTGCTGCTGCGATGCCGGCACTTTTCCAGCTTGGGTTCCTCGCCCCTCTGGGGAGAGGTGGCGCGCGAAGCGCGACGGAGAGGGGCATGCGCCATAGGCGGCCGACTCTTACCGGAGAGTTGATGCGAGGACGGCTGAGCGATCGGTGAAAAAAGTCCGCCGCCTTCAAAAATCACCCCTTGACCTTCCAGTGACTGGAAGCCCTATCTCCGGTGAAATCGAGAAATCCGGACGACTGACATGACGCATTCGCATAAGCACGACCACGGGCACAACCATGCTCACGGGCACGACCACGAACATACGCACGGCCATGACCACAGCCACTCGCACGGCGACGGCGGCTGCTGCGGCAGCCATGCAAAGGCGGACGGCGATTCGTGCTGTTCGGCCCCCGCCGCCGAGGCGCCCGCCGTCGTCCGCGATCCCGTCTGCGGCATGACGGTCGATCCGGCTTCGGCCAAGCCGACCACCGAGCACGACGGCCGTACCTTCCATTTCTGCAGCCAGGGCTGCCGGACCAAGTTCGAGGCGGCGCCGCAGGATTATCTCACGGCAACCGACCCTGTCTGCGGCATGAAGGTGGACCGCGCCACGGCCCGGCATTTCCTCAAGCACGAGGGGCAGAAGCACTATTTCTGCTCCGAAGGCTGCATGAAGAAATTCGAGGCCGATCCGGAAAAATACCGCGACGGCCGCCCAGCCCCGGTGCCCGCGCCGAAGGGGACGAAATACACCTGCCCGATGCACCCGGAAATCGTCCGCGACGGCCCCGGCGACTGCCCGATCTGCGGCATGGCGCTGGAGCCGATGGGCGTGCCGACCGGCGAGGAAGGGCCGAATCCCGAACTGATCGACTTCACCCGCCGTTTCTGGGTGAGTGCCGCACTGTCGATCCCGCTTCTGGTCGTCGCCATGGGGCCGATGCTGGGCCTGCCCGTGCGTGACTGGATCGGCGAGCCGCTGGCCGGCTGGCTGGAACTGATGCTGGCGACGCCGGTGGTGTTGTGGGCAGCCCTTCCCTTCTTCCGCCGCGGCTGGGCGTCCGTCGTCAACCGCAGCCCCAACATGTGGACGCTGATCTCGCTCGGCGTCGGCGCGGCTTACCTTTACAGCGTCGTCGCCATCCTGTTCCCCGACCTCTTCCCGCACGAGATGCGCGGCCATAGCGGCGCCGTGCCGGTCTATTTCGAGGCTTCCGCCGTCATCGTCGCGCTGGTCTTCCTCGGCCAGGTGCTGGAACTGAAGGCGCGCGAGAAGACCGGCTCGGCCATCCGCGCCCTGCTCGACCTGGCGCCGAAGACGGCGCGGCGCATCGCCGCCGACGGCTCCGAGACCGACGTGCCGCTGGACGAGGTGAAGACCGGCGACCGGCTGCGCGTGCGCCCCGGCGAGGCCGTGCCGGTGGACGGCAGCGTGCTGGAAGGCCGCTCGTCCGTCGACGAATCGATGATCACCGGCGAGCCGGTGCCGGTGGAGAAGGTGCCGGGCGAGGCACTCACCGGCGGCACGCTGAACCGCAACGGCACGCTGGTGATGCAGGCCGAGCGCGTCGGCGCGGAGACGACGCTGTCGCGCATCGTCGAACTGGTCGCCACCGCGCAGCGCAGCCGCGCGCCGATCCAGGGGCTGGCCGACCGCGTCTCCTTCTACTTCGTGCCGGCGGTGGTGCTGGTGGCGCTGGCCGCCTTCACCGTCTGGCTGCTGGCCGGCTACGGGCTGACCTTCGCCATCGTCTCGGCCGTCTCGGTGCTGATCATCGCCTGTCCCTGTGCGCTGGGCCTGGCGACGCCGATGTCGGTGATGATCGCCACCGGGCGCGGCGCGCATGCCGGCGTGCTGGTGCGCGATGCGGCCGCCCTCGAACGGCTCGCCGCCGTCACCACGCTGGTGGTCGACAAGACCGGCACGCTGACCGAGGGCAAGCCGAAGCTGACCGAGGTGGTCGCCGACGGCATCGCCGAGGACGAGTTGCTGGCGCTCGCCGCCGGGCTGGAGAAAGGCTCCGAGCATCCGCTGGCGGAGGCAATCGTGCAGGGTGCCGAGGCGCGCGGCCTGACCGTCGCGGCCGCCTCCGATTTCGAGGCCGTCACCGGCAAGGGCGTCACCGGCACCGTCTCCGGCCGCAAGGTCGCGCTCGGCAATGCGGCACTCATGGCCGACCTCGGCATCGATGCCGGCAACCTCAAGCAGAAGGCCGAGGCGCTGCAGGCCGACGGCAGGACGGCGATGTTCGTCGCCGTCGACGGCCGTGCGGCCGGGCTGGTGGCGGTCGCCGATCCGATCAAGGAGAGTGCCGCCGGCGCGATCGAAGCGCTGAAGGCGCTCGAGATCGACGTCGTCATGGCCACCGGCGACAATCAGCTGACGGCCAAGGCGATCGCCGGCAAGCTCGGCATCGCGCAGGTGCGCGCCGGCCTGCTGCCGGAGCAGAAGGCGGCGCTGATCGATGAACTGCGCAAGCGCGGCGGTATCGTCGCCATGGCCGGCGACGGCGTCAACGACGCGCCGGCGCTGGCCGCGGCGGACGTCGGCATCGCCATGGGCAGCGGCGCGGACGTCGCCGTGGAAAGCGCCGGCATCACGCTGGTCAAGGGCGACCTCGCCGGCATCGTCAGGGCGCGGCGGCTGGCCGAAGGCGCGCTGAGCAACATCAAGCAGAACCTCGGCTTCGCCTTCCTCTACAACGTGCTCGGCGTGCCGGTGGCGGCCGGCGTGCTCTATCCGCTCACCGGCACGCTGCTGTCGCCGATGCTGGCGGCGGCGGCCATGAGCCTGTCGTCGGTGTCGGTGATCGCCAACGCGCTGCGCCTGCGCGCGCTGAAACTGTGATCCTCCCCCCAAGAAGAAGCAGAAAAGGAAAGACACCATGACCAGGACGAAGAAGATCGTGCTCGCCGCCACGGCGGCCGGCATGCTGCTCGCCACGTTCATCGAAACCGTGCCGGCCGAGGAGAGCCACAGCGGCCACGACATGGGCACCATGTCGATGCAGGCGGACAGCCCCTCGACCGAAGCCTACAAGGCGGCGATGGACAAGATGCACGCAGACATGATGGCGATGGCCTACACCGGCGACGCCGACGCCGATTTCGTGCGCGGCATGATCCCGCACCACCAGGGCGCCATCGACATGGCCAGGATCGTGCTGGAGCACGGCAAGGACCCGGAGATCCGCAAGCTGGCCGAGGCCGTCATCAAGGCGCAGGAAGCCGAGATCAGGCAGATGCAGGACTGGCTAAAGGCGCATGGAGAAAAATGAGAGGATATCAGCTTCCGTACGGCGCAGTACCCCCACCCCTAACCCCTCCCCGCAAGGGGGAGGGGGACTTTGCGACGGCGCTCCCACAGTCGACTGACGTTGCCGACTTTGAGTGAACCGGCGGTGTCGGCGTCTCCCTCCCCCTTGCGGGGAGGGGACAGGGGTGGGGGTGCACGACGGTCAGAATCGGGCGGAAGCCGATGACCTCCCAGTAGTTCCCAAGACACTGGCCCAAATCTCCCCGTGCGGTATCTTTGCTCCTGACCCGCCTCAGTCTCGGAGCCCGCCGATGCCGATGAAGACCACCACACTGCCCAGTGGCGAAGCCGTGCCGACGCTCGGCCTCGGCACATGGCGCATGGGCGAGGACAAAAGCCGCTTTTCCGATGAGGTGGCGGCGCTGCGGCTCGGCCTCGACCTTGGCGTGACGCTGATCGACACGGCCGAGATGTACGGTTCCGGCGGCTCCGAGCGCGTCGTGGGCGAGGCCGTCGCGGGCCGGCGCGACGCGGTCTTCATCGTTTCCAAGGTGCTGCCGTCCAACGCCTCGCGGCGCGGCACGGTCGCCGCCTGCGAGCGCAGTCTCAAGAACCTCTCCACAGACCGCATCGACCTCTATCTGCTGCACTGGATGGGTTCAGTACCGCTATCCGAAACTGTCGAGGCGCTGGAAGCGCTGAAGCGCGACGGCAAGATCCGTCACTGGGGCGTGTCGAACCTCGACGCCGACGAGATGGAAGACCTTGCCGGCCTGCCGGCCGGCAACCGGTGCCAGACCGACCAGGTGCTCTACAACCTCTCCCGCCGCGGCCCGGAATTCGACCTCCTGCCCTGGTGTCGGCAGCGCTCCATGCCAGTCATGGCCTATTCGCCGGTCGAACAGGGCAGGCTCGCCCGCAACGCCCGGCTGGACGCCGTCGCCGCCCGCCACGGCGCGAGCGCCGCCCAGATCGCGCTCGCTTGGGTGCTGGCGCAGGACGGCATCATCGCCATCCCCAAGGCGGTGCAGCCCGAGCATGTACGCCAGAACGTGGCGGCGCTGGACATCGCGCTTTCGGCCGACGATCTCGCCGACCTCGACCGCGCCTTTCCTCCGCCGGGACGCAAAAGCCCGCTGGAGATGATCTGAACCCTGCGCGTCTGGCTCGACCGGCTCCGCTGTCTGGCTTCATCAACTTCGGCGTTCCCGCGCCCATCTGCCGGTGACTCAACAAGAGCGAAAGGATCCGTCATGCCCATGGTGCGCATTTCCCTCCCCGCCGGCAAGGATGCCGGCTTCGCCAAAGGCGTTTCCGACGCCGTGCAGGACGCCATGGTGGCGACCATCGACGTGCCGGCGGCCGACCGCTTCCACGTCATTGCCGACTATCCGGCCGGGCGGCTGGTCATCGACCCGACCTATCTCGGTATCGAGCGGGGCGCCGGCGCGCTGATCATCGAGATCACCATGCGCGGCGGGCGGACGGTCGAGAAGAAGAAGGCGCTCTACCGCGCCATCGCCGACAACCTCCATGCCCGGTTCGGCGTGCGCAGGCAGGACGTGATGATCGTGCTCACCGAGAACGAACTGATCGACTGGTCGTTCGGCAACGGCGAAGCGCAATATGTAAAGGACTAGCCTTTCGCCGCCGCCGGCACGGCCTCAGTAATCCACCTTCGGATACCAGTGCGGGTCGCGTCCCGCGGGCGTCGTGTCGAGCACGTTCCACAGCGGCGTGAAGTCAGGTGCGCCGCGCGGGTCCTGTCCCGGATCGGCGGTCTCGCCGCCCATCTCGCCCGACCAGAAATGCCGGATCGTGCCGTCGCGCCGGGTGAAGACGTGATAGCCCGGCATGTCGCCTTCGGCGGTCCAGCTGCCGAAATCGCGGCCGAATTCCTCGGTCGTGTCGCTGTAGAGCGGCAGGTTCTTCCAGCCGCGCTCCTTTGCAAAGGCGTAGAGCCGCTCGACCGGCGAGCGCGCCACCACGGCCAGCGCCACGCGTTGCCGGATATCGGCGGCATTGGCGGCCAGCGCGCCGACCAGCGCCGTGCACATCGGGCAAGGCCGCGCCCGCTCCGGTCCGAACATGTAGGTGTAGATCACCAGCGTGTCGTGGTCGCCGAACAGGTCGGCGAAATGCGCGGGGCCGTTCTCGCCCTCGAACACATAGTCCTTCTCGATCTCGGCGCCCGGCGGCAGCATCCGCCGCTGCTCGGCGACGCGCTCGATATGGCGGCGCAGGTCGATCTCCTCGGCCAGCAGCGCGGTGCGCGCCCTGCGGTATTCGGCGCTTTCGCCGGCGATGCGATAGGCGTTGCGCTCGGCCAGTTCCTTGGCGGAAGCAAGAGACTGCATGACGGTCCTCCTGTGGTTACGGATAACCTAGGACGCAGGGCCGGCACGAAAACCGACACAGCCGAGATTTTTCGTCCTCGCAGTCCGTCCGCCACTTCAAACTGGCCGGCGCACCGCGATGGGCTATGATGGCCGTCGTGAATCCATATGAGCGAATCCATGCGAGGGGGAAGGCTATGAGCGAGGTGAAGATCACGGACCGGCTGACGGTCGCCGGCCAGCCGGACCCGCAGGCGTTTCGCGACATCGCCGCCAGGGGTTTTTCCACCCTCGTCAACCTGCGCCCGGACGGCGAGGAACCCGGCCAGCCGGGCAACGCGACAGAGCGGACGGCGGCGGCGGGCGCGCGCATGGCCTACGGCTTCGTGCCGGTCACCGGGCCGACCATCGGCAGGGCCGACGTCGAGGCTTTCCGCGGCCTGATGCAGCGCTCGGACGGGCCGGTCTATGCCCATTGCAAGGGCGGCACGCGGGCGCTGACGCTCTATGCGCTGGCCGAGGTGCTGGACGGACGCATGAAGGCCGAGGAGGTCGAGGCCTTCGGCAAGGCGCACGGCTTCGACCTATCGGGCGCGGCGCGCTGGCTGGCGCGCGAGGCGAAACGTGTGCCGGAGGTGACCGGCTTCTACGATCCGCGCACCTTCTCCATCCAGTATGTGGTGACGGACCCGGCGACCAAGCGCTGCGCGCTCATCGACCCCGTCCTCGATTTCGACGAAAAATCCGGCGCCATCGCCACGACCAGCGCCGACGCGCTGCTCGCCCATGTCGAGAAGGAAGGGCTGACGGTCGAGTGGATCCTCGACACGCATCCCCATGCCGACCATTTCTCCGCCGCGCACTATCTCAAAGGCAGGACCGGCGCGCCAACCGCCATCGGCGCCAACATCACCGCCGTGCAGGCGCTGTGGAAGGACATCTACAACTGGCCGGAATTGAAGACGGACGGCTCGTACTGGGACCGGCTGTTTGCCGCCGGCGACACCTTCCACATCGGTTCGCTGGAAGGCCGGGTGCTGTTCTCGCCCGGCCACACGCTGGCCTCGATCACCTATGTCGTGGGCGACGCCGCCTTCGTGCACGACACCATCTTCATGCCGGATTCCGGCACCGCGCGGGCGGATTTCCCCGGTGGCAGCGCCAGGGCGCTGTGGGGCTCGATCCAGGCAATCCTGGCGCTGCCGGACGAGACGCGGCTGTTCACCGGGCACGACTACCAACCGGGTGGGCGGGCGCCGAAATGGGAAAGCACGGTCGGCGAACAGAAGCGCGCCAACACCCACCTCGCCGGCAAGGACGAGCAGGCATTTGTCGCGTTGCGCGAGACGCGCGACAAAACCCTGCCGATGCCGAAGCTGATCCTGCACGCGCTGCAGGTGAACATACGCGGCGGCCGCCTGCCGGAACCGGAAGCCAACGGCAAGCGCTACCTGAAATTCCCGCTCGGGGCGTTTCCGGGGGCGGTGTGGTAGGACCCTTTTCAACCGTCGACGCCGCCCCTCACCTGGCTGCCGCCATCCTCTTCCCGTAAACGGGGAGAGGCACGCTGTCGCCGCTGCCTTCGCCAATCGCCATCGGTGCAGAATTGGCGCGGCGGTGCGGCTAGTCTTCCTCGCCCCGTTTACGGGGAGAGGATGCCGGCAGGCAGGTGAGGGGCGGCGCCGACAGTCGAAACCTGGCCTTGGCTCGCGCCCTACTCCCCCGCCATTCCCTTCAGCCTGTACAGCGCCTCCAGCGCCTCGCGCGGGGTCATTTCGTCGGGGTGCAGGGCGGCGAGCGCTTCGCCCAGTCTATCGGCCTTCTGCGGCGCGGCGGGCCTTGGCGCCTCGCGCTTCACCGCGACGGAAAACAGCGGCAGGTCGTCGACCAGCCGGTCGGTCTTGCCGGCCACCTCGCCTT
The DNA here is from genome assembly GCF_004801285.1 of Ollibium composti. Lineage (GTDB taxonomy): Bacteria > Pseudomonadota > Alphaproteobacteria > Rhizobiales > Rhizobiaceae > Mesorhizobium > Mesorhizobium composti. The sequence goes on along the minus strand of NZ_SSNY01000002.1, from coordinate 200,486 downwards.
CCTCAAGCTGGCGCAGCACCTCCTTCGCCCGCGCCACCACGGCCTCGGGCAGGCCGGCCAGACGCGCCACCTGCACGCCGTAGCTGCGGTCCGCCGCGCCCTTGCCGACCTCGTGCAGGAAGACGACGTCGCCCTCCCATTCCTTCACCCGCATGGTGACGTTGTGGAGGCGGCCGAGCTTGTTGCTGAGCGCCGTCATCTCGTGGAAATGGGTGGCGAAGATCGCCCGGCAGCGATTGATTGTGTGAAGATACTCAACCGCCGCCCAGGCGATGGACAGGCCGTCGAAGGTGGCGGTGCCGCGGCCGATCTCGTCGAGGATCACCAGCGCGCGCTCGCCGGCCTGGTTGAGGATCGCCGCCGTCTCCACCATCTCGACCATGAAGGTGGAGCGGCCGCGCGCCAGGTCGTCGGAGGCGCCGACGCGGGAGAACAGCCGGTCGACCACGCCGATATGCGCGCGCGCGGCGGGGACGAAGGAACCCATCTGGGCGAGGATGGCGATCAGCGCATTCTGGCGCAGGAAGGTCGACTTGCCGCCCATGTTCGGCCCGGTCAGCAGCCAGATGGCGCCGGCCTCCCTGTCGCCTTCGGGCGACAGGTCGCAGTCGTTGGCGACGAACGGCCCCTCACCGGAGCGGCGCAGCGCCTGCTCAACCACCGGATGACGACCGCCCTCCACCGCGAAGGCGAGGGACGAATCCACCTGCGGCCGGCACCAGTCCTCGCTTTCGGAGAGCAAAGCAAGCGCGGCCGAGACGTCGAGCACGGCCAGTGCTTCGGCGCCGGCGCGGATTTTTTCGGCCTCGGCGACTGCTTCGCGCAGCAGCGTCTCGAACACGGCGAGTTCGATGGAAAGCGCCCGGTCGGCGGCGTTGGCGATCTTCGTTTCCAGCCCGGCGAGTTCGGTGGTGGTGAAGCGCATGGCGCTCGCCATCGTCTGGCGGTGGATGAAGCGCGCCTTCGCCTCGTCCGAACCGGTCAGCGCGGCGGCGTGGTTGGCCGTCACCTCGATGTAGAAGCCCAGCACGTTGTTGTGCCGGATCTTCAGCGAGCGGATGCCGGTCTCTTCGATCAGGTCGCGCTCCATGGCGGCGATGACTTTTCGCGATTCCGACGCCAGCGCCCGCATCTCGTCCAGTTCGGCGTCGTAGCCGGCGCGGACGAAGCCACCGTCGCGCTTCAGCAGCGGCAATTCGTCGGCCAGAGCCCGGCCGAAATGCGCGGCGAGCGCTGCGGGAAGCGCTGCGATCGCGGCAAGGGCCGCGCCGAGCTCGGCCGGCGGCGGCGTGGCGGCGAAGGTCTCGGCGATGGCGCGGGCGGCCTCGAAACCGGCCTGCAAAGCGCCGAGATCGCGCGGGCCGCCGCGGTTCAGCGCCAGCCTGGACAGCGCGCGCGGCATGTCGGCGACGCCCTTCAGCGCCAGCCGCACCGCCTGGCAAAGGCGCGGCTCGCTGCGGAAGAAGGAGACCGAGTCCAGCCGCTCCGCGATCCTGTCGGGGCTCGTCAGCGGCGCCGTCAGCCGGTCGGCCAGCAGGCGGGCGCCGCCGCCGGTGACGGTGCGGTCGATCGCCTTGAACAGCGAGCCGTCGCGCGAGCCCGACAGCGTGCGCAGGATTTCCAGGTTGGCGCGCGTCGCCGGATCGATGAACAGCGTCGAGCCGTTCTCCTCGCGTTCGGGCCGCGCGAGTTCGGGCCGCTCGGCCTTCTGTGTCTTCTCGACATAGGCGATGGCCGCCGCGATCGCCGACAGTTCGGCGCGCGAGAAGGCGCCGAAGGCATCCGGCGTCGCCACCGCATAGAAGCGGGCGATGCGCGCCGGCGCCGAGGCCGAATCGAACAGCGTCGCCGGCTGCGGTTCGGCGATGCGGCCGATCCCGTCGAAGACGGGTTTCAGCTCGGGATCGTGGAAAACCGGCTCGGCGACGATCAACTCGCGCGGATCGACGCGGGCGATGTCGGCCAGCAGCCGTCCGGCATCGGTCTCGGCGACGCGGAAGGCGCCGGTGGAAATGTCGATCCAGGCAAGCGCATAGGCGTCCGGCGTGCCCTTCACCCGCCCGAGTGCCATCAGGAAATTCGATTCGGCGGCGTTGAGCAGCTTGTCCTCAGTGATGGTGCCGGGCGTCACCAGCCTGATCACGTCGCGCCGCACGACCGACTTGGAGCCGCGCTTCTTCGCCTCCGCCGGATCCTCGATCTGTTCGCAGACGGCGACGCGGAAACCCAGCGCGATGAGCTTCTGCAGGTAGTCGTCGGCGGCATGCACCGGCACGCCGCACATCGGGATGTCGGCGCCCTGGTGCTTGCCGCGCTTGGTCAGAACGATGCCGAGGGCGGCGCTCGCCTTCTCCGCGTCGTCGAAGAACAGCTCGTAGAAATCGCCCATGCGGTAGAACAGCAGCGAACCGGGGTTCGCCGTCTTGATCTCGATATACTGTTCCATCATGGGCGTGACGGCGGCAGCCGGCATCGGCGCGCCGCCGCCCATGGCGGCTGGCGTACTCCCTTCGGTCTGGATGGCCGTTTCGTCGTTCAAGAAAGTCTTTCCAAAATTCCTGAAAGGTCCCTGCTTGGCGCAGGACCGGTTGGAAGTGTAGCCTTAATCGGGGACACTCCACAAAAACAATGCGGCCCGCCATGTCCGGCAGCCGTTCCAAGGCGAGGAAACACCAGCATCATGGCCAGAAAACCCGACAGCGACGGCCCCTCCGTCAGCGCAGAGGAGGCCCTGGAATTCCACGCCATGGGCCGGCCCGGCAAGCTGGAGGTGGTGCCGACCAAGCCGATGGCGACGCAGCGCGACCTGTCGCTCGCCTATTCGCCGGGCGTCGCCGTGCCGGTCAAGGCCATCGCCGAGGACCCCTCGCGCGCCTTCGACTATACCAGCCGCGGCAACATGGTCGCCGTCATCTCCAACGGCACCGCCATCCTCGGCCTCGGCAATCTCGGCGCGCTGGCGTCGAAGCCGGTGATGGAAGGCAAGGCGGTGCTGTTCAAGCGCTTCGCCGACGTCGATTCCATCGACCTCGAAGTCGCCACCGAGGACGCCGACGAGTTCATCAACTGCGTGAAATTCCTCGGCCCGTCCTTCGGCGGCATCAACCTGGAGGACATCAAGGCGCCGGAATGCTTCATCATCGAGCAACGGCTGCGCGAACTGATGGACATTCCCGTCTTCCATGACGACCAGCACGGCACCGCCATCATCTCGGCCGCCGGCCTCATCAACGCGCTGGAGATTTCCGGCCGCGACATGAAGACGACGAAGCTGGTGTGCAACGGCGCGGGTTCGGCCGGCATCGCCTGCATCGAGCTCATCAAGGCGATGGGCTTCGCGCCCGAGAACATCACGCTGTGCGACACCAAGGGCGTCGTCTGGCAGGGCCGCACCGAAGGCATGAACCAGTGGAAATCGGCGCATGCGGTCAAGACCGAGGCGCGCAGCCTGGCCGACGCCATGGAAGGCGCCGACGTCTTCTTCGGCCTGTCGGCCAAGGGGGCGCTGACGCGCGCCATGGTCGAATCGATGGCAAAGAACCCGATCATCTTCGCCATGGCCAATCCCGACCCCGAGATCACGCCCGAGGAAGTCGCCGAAATCCGCACCGACGCCATCATGGCGACCGGCCGCTCGGACTATCCGAACCAGGTCAACAACGTGCTCGGCTTTCCCTATATCTTCCGTGGCGCGCTGGACGTGCGCGCAACCACCATCAACGACGCCATGAAGATCGCCGCGGCCCACGCGCTGGCCGATCTCGCGCGCAAGGACGTGCCCGACGACGTGGCCGCCGCCTACCAGGGCAACCGGCCGAAGTTCGGCGCCAACTACATCATCCCGGTGCCGTTCGATCCGCGCCTCATCTCCGCCATTCCCGTTGCTGTGGCGAAGGCCGCGATGGAAACGGGCGTGGCGCGCCGGCCGATCCTCAACCTCGACAAATACGCACAGGAACTGTCGGCGCGGCGCGATCCGATCGCCTCGACCCTGCAGCGCATCTACGACCGCGTGCGCCGCCAGCCCAAGCGCATCGTCTTCGCCGAGGGCGAGGAGGAGCAGGTGATGCGCGCGGCGGTGGCCTACGCCAACCAGAGCCTCGGCACCGCCATCCTGCTCGGCCGCGACGACGTCATGCGCGAAAACGCCCAGCATGCCGGCATCGACCTCGACAAGCCGGGCATCGAGATCATCAACGCCCGGCTGTCGCGGCGCAACGCCATCTACGCCGATTTCCTCTACGAGCGCCTGCAGCGCAAGGGCTACCTGCTGCGCGACTGCCAGCGCCTCATCAACCAGGACCGCAACCATTTCGCCGCCTGCATGGTGGCGCTGGGCGACGCCGACGGCGTCGTCACCGGCGTCACCCGCAACTACTCCACCGCGCTGGAGGACATACGCCGCGTCATCGACGCCAAGCCCGGCCACCGCGTCATCGGCGCCTCCATCGTGCTTTCGCGCGGCCGCACGGTGATCGTCGCCGACACCGCCGTGCACGACATGCCGAACGCCGAGCAGATCGCCGACATCGCCGAGGAATCGGCCAATTTCGCGCGGCGCATGGGCTACGAGCCGCGCGTGGCGATGCTCGCCTATTCCACCTTCGGCCATCCGCAGGGCGAGCGCTCCGAGCGCATCCAGGAGGCGGTGAAGATCCTCGACAAGCGCCGCGTCGACTTCGAATACGACGGCGAGATGGCCGCCGACGTGGCGCTCAACCACCGGCTGATGCAGCAGCAATACCCGTTCTGCCGCCTCACCGGCCCCGCCAACGTGCTCATCATGCCGGCCTTCCACTCGGCCTCGATCTCGACCAAGATGCTGCAGGAACTCGGCGGCTCGACCGTCATCGGCCCGCTGCTGGTCGGGCTGAACAAGCCGGTGCAGATCGTGCCGCTCAACGCCAAGGACAGCGACATCGTCAACATGGCGGCGATCGCGGCCTATACGGCGGGGCAGTAGCGCTTACCTTTTTGAGGGCGGTGCATAGGTCGACCCCCACTCCGTCTTGCTTCGCAAGCCACCTCTCCCCCGTTCGACGGGGGAGAGGAAAGCCGGCCGCAAGCTTGGCACCCTTCCTCTCCCCCACGCATGTGGGGGAGAGGTGGCGCGCGAAGCGCGACGGAGTGGGGGCACCGCCGTCGGCGATAATCCCGCCAACGGCAATCTTCCCCTACAGCGCCGGCCCCAGCTTGAGGGCGCTGCCGTCGGAGAAGCGCGACAGGCGGAAGCGGCTCATGTCGTGGCCCACCGCGTTGTTCTGGATCAGGTCGGCGACGACGCGGCCGAATCCGGGACCGATGCCGAAGCCGTGGCCGCTCATGCCTGTGGCGACGAACAGGCCGGGAAGCGCCTCGACGCGGTCGACGACCGGCACCACGTCGGGCATGGCGTCGATCATGCCGGCCCAGCTCGCCTTCAGGCGGACCTTGCCGAGCTGCGGGAAAAGGGCGCCGAAATTCTTTTCCACCGCCTGCAGCTTGGAGCGTTCGGGTGCCGGGTTCAGCACCCGCATCCGCTCGAACGGTGTTTGCGTCTCCGCTGTCCAGTCGCGCGGCGTCGTCCAGCCGTCGGGATAGCCGGACGGGGCGGCCGGGGAATAGCGGACGCCGAACGGGTTGGCCCGCAGGGCGGGAAGGTATTTGACGGCATGCCGGAACGCATCCGGGCCGATATGGAGCTGGCTGCCGCCGCCGGCCGCCAGCGTATAGCCGCCGTCCTGCCGGCGCCGGAAGGCGATGCGCTCGTCCGCCGCCGCGCCCGCATGAATTTCGGGCATGGGCTCGGTCGCCGCCACGGTCGAGCGGACGCTGAGCTGCGGAATGGAGACGCCGTGCTTGCGCAGGAACAGCGACGACCACGCGCCGGCCGCGACCAGCACCGTGGAAGCTTCGATGAAGCCTGCCTCCGTCCAAACGCCCCTGACCTTGCCCGCCGCGATATCGAGGGTGCGGACGGCGCAGTTCTCCACGATGGTCGCTCCCTTGCGGGCGGCGAGCCGGGCGAGCGCGGGCACGGCCAGCCACGGCTCGGCGCGCATGTCGGACGGCGTCGTCATCGCGCCGGCGAATTTGCGCGCCATGCCTGGAATAAGCTTGGCGGTTTCGCTGCCGTCGAGCAGGCGCGTGTCGAGGTCGTGGGCGGCGGCGAGCCCCATGAAATCCTCGAAGCCGGCGAACTCCTTGTCGGTTTCCGCCAGATAGGTCACGCCCGTCTCGACGAGGCCGATGTCCTCGCCGCATTCCCCGGCCAGTTGCCGCCACAGGCGGCCGGCCTCGATGGCGATCGGCAGTTCGCCCTCGTCGCGCCCCTGCTTGCGCACCCAACCCCAGTTGCGCGACGACTGCTCGGCGGCGACGCGCCCCTTTTCCAGAAGCGTCACCGGAATGCCGCGCTGCGCCAGGAACAGCGCCGTCGTCACGCCGATGACGCCGCCGCCGATGACGACCACCTCGGACGCCTTCGGCGGCGGGCCGGGATAGCGGATCGGGTCGGCTTCGGAGAACGGAAAGGTCGGCACGCAGCGCATCCTGAAGGGTTGAAAGCCTCGCCTATTGGTTGCCATCCCTGTCGCGCCAATTCAAGGACAGCCGCGGGAAGACCGTTCGGCCACGGCCGCGCGGTGCGACGCGGACAACCGCTTCCTGCATACCGGGATATCGTCAAGCCGGATCAACGGCTTGCATCGTCGACGGCGATTTCTTTCGCTTCGAGTTATCCCCGTCACTTCGGTCTTGCCCATAATCGTCTGACCGTCCTCGCGGGAAACCCGGTGCGCACCGGACATCGGGTGAGGACGGCGGCTCCGGGCCGGTGGCGCTACGGTAGCGCCACTGGGCGATGAACCCCCAGGTCCGGGCCTCGACCGAGCCAGCGGGCCGCGCGAGCGGCAGCGACCCTCGGGGAGGCAAGCGGCCGGCGGGGCGCGAGGTTCGCGCCACGAAAAACAACAAAAAGAGGCACGGTCCCGCGCCCCGCTTCCCTTCCGCTTCCAGTATTCGGAAGGCGGCGACGAACAAAGGCCAGACGGCGACAAGCCGGGCGTGGCAACGATTTCCGCCGCCTTCGGTGCGGCGACCACCCACGATCGGAACGGAGGAACAACCATGGACGACCTGCCTGCCTTAGCCGCCGCTCCCGTCGGCGAATACGATCCCGACCTGCCCTACGATCCCGACCTTACCTACGATCAGTGGGACGACGACGAGAAGGAACGGTTCGCCCGCTCCTGCCGAATCGCCATGCGCCTTGCTCTGGAAGAGGACGAGGCGCCGTCACGCTGTCCAGGCCGCACCTGCCGCCGCGAAGGCCGCTGCCACGTTCGCCTGGAGGATTCGCGCCTGGTTTGCCTGGCCGGCCCCATGCCGCCGCAAGCCGTCCGGCGGATGATCATGATGATGTCTTTCCTCCACGAACTGGGCAAAAGCGATACCTGACGCGGCAGCGGCTGAGGCAAGGCCGGAAGGATGACCCTCGGCGGCCGTCCAAGTCCCTTTGCCTTCGCCGCGAAAGCGACTATGAAACGGCAAAGCCACGCCTCGAACTGCCCTGCCGGAGCCAGCCATGACCGAAATCCTGCAAACACCGCCGCTGGTCGTCGTCTTCGGCGGCTCGGGCTTCCTCGGGCGCCACGTGGTGCGTGCGCTGGCCCGCCGCGGCTACCGCGTGCGCGCCGCCTGCCGCCGGCCCGACCTCGCCGGCCACCTGCAGCCGCTCGGCAATGTCGGCCAGATCCAGCCGGTGCAGGCCAATGTGCGCGTGCGCTGGTCGGTCGACAACGCGGTCCGGGGCGCCGCCCACGTCGTCAACCTCGTCGGCATTTTGCATGAGAGCGGACGCCAGCGCTTCGGCGCCGTGCACACCTTCGGCGCCCGCGCCGTCGCGGAGGCCGCGCGCGCCGTCGGCGCCGGCATGACCCACGTCTCGGCGCTCGGCGCCGACGCGCAATCCGCCTCCGCCTATCAGCGCAGCAAGGCGCTCGGCGAAAAGGCGGTGCTGGAGACGATTGCCGATGCCGTCATCTTCCGTCCCTCCGTCGCCTTTGGCCCGGAAGACACCTTCTTCAACCGCTTCGCCAACATGGCGCGCTATTCGCCGGTGCTGCCGCTGATCGGCGGCGGCGAGACGAAATTCCAGCCGGTCTATGCGGTGGACATCGCCGAGGCGATCGCGCGCTCGGTGGACGGGCAGGTCGCCGGCGGGCGCGCCTACGAACTCGGCGGGCCGCAGGTGCTGACCTTCCGCCAGTGCATGGAGGAACTGCTCGCCGTCGTCGACCGCAAGCGCATGCTGGTGCCGGTGCCCTGGTGGCTGGCGAACCTTCAGGCCTCCATCCTCGGCATGCTGCCGAAGCCGCTGCTCACCCGCGACCAGGTGGCGCAGCTGCGCGAGCACAACGTCGTCTCGGACAAGGCCGACAAGGAAGGCCGCACGCTCCCCGGCCTCGGCATCCAGCCGCAGGCGCTCGGCACCATCCTGCCCAGCTACCTGTGGCGCTTCCGCGCCGCCGGCCAGTTCCAGCGCGGCGACACGGCGGGCAACGCCGAGGCGTAAGGGAACCGCCGAAAAAGGAATTTGCAGCGGCTCCAGTCGCCGGCAAGAACCCCCACCCCTAACCCCTCCCCGCAAGGGGGAGGGGGACTTGGGACGCGGCAACTTCCCCTCCCCCTTGCGGGGAGGGGTTAGGGGTGGGGGCATGCGCCCGACGGATCTGCTTTTACGGGCGCTCACCCGAAAACGTACAGCGCGATCAACCCCAGGCCGCCGACGATCAGCCGCCACCAGCCGAACAGCGCGTAGCCGTGCCGCGAGACATAGCCGAGCAGGCTGCGCACGGCGATCACGGCGGTGATGAAGGCGGCGATGAAGCCGACCGCGATGACCGGGAAGTCGGCCGCCGACAGAAGGTGGCGGTTCTTGAGCAGGTCGAGCGTAAAAGCGCCGAGCATGGTCGGCATGGCGAGGAAGAAGGAGAATTCCGCCGCCGCGCGCTTGTCCACGCCCATCAGCATCGAGCCTACAATGGTGGCGCCGGAGCGGGAGGTGCCGGGGATCATGGCGAGGCACTGGAACAGGCCGATCTTCAGCGCCAGCGGAATGGAGAGTTCGGAGGCGTCGTGGACGCGCGGCTTCAGGTCCAGCCGGTCGATCCACAGAAGCACGATGCCGCCGAGGATGAGCATGATGCAGATCAGCTTCGGCGTCTCGAACAGCACCGTCTTGATGAAATCGTGCAGGATCACGCCGATCACCGCCGCCGGCAAGAAGGCCAGCACCACGGCGACCATCAGCCTGACCGAATGGTCGGACGAGCGCTCGGGCGGCAGAAACAGGTTCGGCCGCTTGCGCCGGAACACCGACACCAGGAGTTCCCAGGTGCAGCCGGCCAGCCAGATCAGGGCAGCCACCACGCCGACCGCGACGTCGACCAGCCGGGCGAAGGCGTCGGGGCGCCTGATGAAATCCCAGAAACGGTTCGCATAGACGGAAAGGATGGCGAGGATGGCGCCGAGCTGGATCAGCACCTCGAACACCTTGCCGGTCGAATTGAAGCCGAGGAAATGCCCCGCCAGCAGGATATGGCCGGTGGAGGACACCGGCAGGAATTCGGTAAAACCCTCCAGCAGGCCGAGCAGGAGGGCTTCGATCAGGGTCTGGCTGTCCATGATGGTCCTTTGGCGCGTCCTTGGCGTCGGGGGTTCGAAAAGGCGTTGCTTGTCACGGCGCGGGAACCACCCTATAGGTCGCAGCACCCTTGCCGGCCCCGACCCGTCGCGGCAAAGCTTTAGCGATGCGGCGGGCGATTCGCCAGAGCGCATGTCAATCGCGGTATCATGCTGACGCTTTTTCATCACCCACTGTTCGCCTCCTGCCGGTTCGTGCGCCTCGCCTTCGGCGAATACGGCGAGGAACTGGCGCTGATCGAGGAAAAGCCGTGGATGCGGCGCAAGGAGTTCCTGTCGCTGAACCCGGCCGGCAACCTGCCGGTGCTTCTGGCCGAGGGCGACGTGCCGATCGTCGGCGCCTCCGTCATCGCCGAATATCTCGACGAGACGCGCGGCGTTTTGAAGCGCGACAAGCGGCTGTTCGTGGAAGGCTCGATGGAGCGCGCCGAGATCCGCCGCCTGACAGACTGGTACCTCGTCAAGGCCGAGAGCGAGGTGACGCGGCACCTCGTGCGCGAACGCGCGCTGAAGCCGCACATGCCGGCCGAGGCCGGCGGCGGCTCGCCCGATTCGACCGCCATCCGCGCGGCGCGGGCCAACATCCGCCAGCACATGAAATACACCAACTGGCTGGCCGGCACCCGCCACTGGCTGGCCGGATCGCGGCTCACCTATGCCGACCTCGCCGCCGCCGCCACGCTTTCGGTGCTCGACTATCTGGGCGAGATCGACTGGCGCGAGCACGTCGCCGCGCGCGAATGGTATACGCGGCTGAAGTCGCGGCCGTCGTTCCGGCCGCTGCTGGCCGACCGCGTGCGCGGCCTTTCGCCGGTGTCGCACTATGCGGACCTCGATTTCTGATCCGAAACGCCTGCGCGAGCTGATCGAGCGCGAGGCGCGAGCCGCCGGCTTCGCCGCCGTCGCGGTGACAAGGCCGGACGCCATCCCGCAGGCGCCGGCGCGGCTGGCGCGCTTCGTCGCCGACGGATTCCATGGCTCGATGGGCTGGATCGAGGAGACGCTGGCGCGCCGCGCCGACCCCTCGGTGCTGTGGCCCGAGGTGCGCTCGGTGATCGTGCTGGCGATGAACTACGGTCCCGACAGCGACCCGCGCGAGATCCTGTCGCGGCCGGATCGCGCCGCCATCTCGGTCTACGCGCAGAACCGCGACTACCACGACGTGATGAAGGGGCGGCTGAAGGAAATCGCCGGCAAGATCGTGGCGCGTGCCGGTGGCGACGTGAAGGTGTTCGTCGATACGGCGCCGGTGATGGAAAAGCCGCTGGCGGAAGCCGCCGGGCTCGGCTGGCAGGGCAAGCACACCAACCTCGTCAGCCGCGCCCACGGCTCCTGGCTGTTCCTCGGCTCGATCTTCACCACGGCGGAGCTGGAGCCGGACAGCCGCGAGGACGACCATTGCGGCTCCTGCCGCGCCTGCCTCGACGCCTGCCCGACGAACGCCTTCCCGGCGCCCTACCGGCTCGACGCGCGCCGCTGCATCTCCTACCTCACCATCGAGAACAAGGGACCGATCCCGGCCGAATTCCGCGAGGCGATTGGCAACCGCATCTATGGCTGCGACGACTGCCTCGCCGCCTGCCCATGGAACAAGTTCGCGCAGGCGGCTTCGGAGGCGAAGCTCGCCGCCCGCGACGATCTGCGCGCGCCGAAGCTCATCGACCTGCTCGAACTGGACGACACCGCTTTCCGGGCGCTGTTTTCCGGCTCGCCGGTCAAGCGCATCGGGCGCGACCGTTTTATCCGCAACGTGCTGATCGCCGCCGGAAATTCGGGCGACGGCGCACTGACGGAACAGGTCCGCAGCCTGCTTGGCGATCCTTCGCCGCTGGTGCGGGGCGCTGCCGTATGGGCGCTGTCGCGGCTGGCGCCGGAGGCATTTTTGAGCTGCGCCGGGCGGGTCGAGAACGAGGAAGATGAGGACGTCAGGCAAGAATGGATGGCAGTGAATCGATGGTAGCTCCGCGCCGCCCCTCACCTGCCTGCCGGCATCCTCCCCCCGTGAACAACGGGGAGAGGGGAGAAGCTGCGACGCCGGCGTCCCCCTCTCCCCGTTCACGGGGAGAGGGTAAGGGTGAGGGGCAGCGCGCCAAGTACAAATGACCATGAAAACCGTTCTCATCTTCGGCGCCGGCTATTCGGGCCAGGCTTTCGCCCGCGCGCTGCCTGCGGGCACCACCATCGTCGGCACGACGCGCTCACCGGAAAAATTCGCCACACTTCGCGATGCCGGCATCACGCCGCTGCCGTTCGAGGGCGCCTCGACGCCTGAACTGCTCGCGGCACTCCGGCAGGCCACCCACGTCGTCGTCTCGATCGCGCCGGACGAGGCCGGCGACCCGGCGCTCGATGTCGTCGCGGCCGGGCTCGCCGCCGGCCTGCCAGCGCTGCAATGGATCGGCTATCTCTCCACCGTCGGCGTCTATGGCGACCATGGCGGCGGCTGGGTGGACGAGACCAGCGAATGCCGGCCGGTGTCGCAGCGCTCGCGCCGCCGGCTGGAGGCCGAGCGGCAGTGGCTGGAGCTTGGGCCGCGCGCCGGCCTGCCGGTCGCGGTCTTGCGGCTCTCCGGCATTTACGGGCCGGGCCGCAATGCCTTCGTCAACCTGCGCGACGGCACCGCCAAGCGGCTGGTCAAGCCGGACCAGGTGTTCAACCGCATCCACCGCGACGATATCGCAGGCGCGCTGCGGCACCTGGCCGAGCGAAACCTTGGCGGCGTCTTCAACGTCACCGACGACCTGCCGTCGCCGCCGCAGGAGGTCGTCGCCTATGCGGCCTTACTGATGGGCGTGGAGCCGCCGCCGGAAATTCCCTTCGAAACCGCCCAACTTTCGCCCATGGCGCGGTCTTTCTACGGCGAGAACAAGCGCGTCTCCAACGCCGCGATCAGGAAGACGGGCTACGCCTTCCGCTTCCCAGACTACCGCGTCGCCTTCGATGCCCTATGGGCGGCGGGCGACTGGGCGGACGGGGCGGCGCGCAGCGCGATGAAACGGTCGTGATCGCCCCGACAGGGCAGGCCGTGCTATGATTCGCGAACCGGCCGCTTCGGCGGCGACTTGCGGCGGACGGGCAGGCAGGGGAAATCGCATGACACAGTCGAAATGGCTCTCCGCGCCCCGGTCGGTCCTGCTGGCAATGACGGTGGCGCTGACCGGCCTGTTGTCCGGCGCGGACACGGCTGGTGCTGCCGAACTGGCGAAGAACCTGTTCGGCGCGGAGGCGCTGCCCTCGGCGGTGGCCCCGCAATCCTACGGTTTCTATTCCAAGGGCTGCTTCGCCGGCGGCGTCGGCCTGCCGCTGGACGGGCCGACCTGGCAGGTCATGCGCCCTTCGCGCAACCGCAACTGGGGCCATCCGGCGATGATCGCGCTTTTGGAAAAGCTGTCGCGCGATGCGGTGCAGGACGGCTGGCGCGGCCTTCTGGTCGGCGACATCTCGCAGCCGCGCGGCGGCCCGATGCGCACCGGCCACGCCTCGCACCAGCTCGGGCTGGATGCCGATATCTGGTTCAGCCCGATGCCGGACCAGCCCTATTCGATGAGCGGGCGCGAGAAGATCGGCGCCGTCTCCATGCTGAAGCCGAAATCGCTTGTCGTCGACGACCGCCGCTGGACCGAGTCGCGCGCCCGCCTGCTGAAGCGCGCCGCCAGCTATCCGGAGGTGGAGCGCATCTTCGTGCATCCCGGCATCAAGAAGAAGCTGTGCGATACGGTCAGCGGCGACCGCAGCTGGCTGAACAAGATCAGGCCGTTCTGGGGCCATGACGAGCATTTCCACGTCCGCATCGGCTGCCAGCCGGGCTCACCGAACTGCAAGCCGCAGCACGATACCGGCAGGGGCGACGGCTGCGGCAAGGAGCTTGCGTGGTGGTTCACCGAGGAACCATGGCGGCCGGCGAAGAACCCCGACGCGCCGAAGGCGCGCGACATCATGACGATGGCGGCGCTGCCGAAGCAGTGCCAGGCGGTGCTGACCCAGCCGAGCCCGCCTTCCTTCGAGGCGGCCCTGTTCAAAGGTGGCCGCGCCCCGGTCGCGGTGGCGACCGCTCCGGCGCCGGAAGCCGTCGTGCCGGAGCCGGCTTCGCCGCCCGCTCCCGTCCTGGCCGGCACGACCGGCCTGCCGGCTTTCAGCGCCTTCGCCGAAACGCCGCAGATCGGCGTGCCGGTGCCGCGTCCGCGGCCGGGTCCGTGAGCGAGGCGTCTTCCGCAGCGGCCATGGTTTGGCTATAGCGACGCGAAAGCGAACCATGGAGCGGGACAGGATGCAGGGCGCGAGCGAGGACGGAACGGGCCTGCGGTTTCCGATCCTGATCGGCGACATCGGCGGCACCAATGCGCGGTTTTCCGTCGTGCTCGACGCCAATTCCGAGGCCGGCGAGCCGCGGATCGTGCAGACGGCGGACTTTCCCACCATCGACGCCGCCATCCAGGCCGCCGTGCTCGACCGCTCTTCGGTCCAGCCGAAATCCGCCGTGCTGGCCGTCGCCGGCCCCGTCGACGGCGACGAGATCGAACTGACCAACTGCCCATGGGTGGTGCGGCCGAAGGAGATGATCGCCAATCTCGGCCTCGCCGACATCGTCGTGCTCAACGATTTCGAGGCGCAGGCGCTGGCCGTGGTGGCGCTCGGCGAAGAGCATATGGAAAAGATCGGCGGCGGCACGCCCGAGCCCAATGCCGGCCGGGTCGTGCTGGGACCGGGCACCGGCCTCGGCGTCGCCGGCCTCATTCATGCGTTAGACCATTGGATTCCGGTGCCCGGCGAGGGCGGCCACATGGACATCGGCCCGCGCACGCCGCGCGACTTCGAAGTGTTTCCGCATATCGAGACGATCGAGGGGCGCATCTCGGGCGAGCAGATCCTGTGCGGACGCGGGCTCGTCAACGTCTATCGCGCGGTGGCCGCGGCGGACGGCAAGGCCGCGCCCTTCACCAAGCCGTCGGAGGTGACGGCGGCGGCTCTCGCCGGCACCGACGCGGTGGCCGAGGAAGCGCTTTCGCTGTTCGTCACCTGCCTCGGCCGCACCGCCGGCGATCTCGCGCTGGTGTTCATGAGCCGCGGCGGCGTCTTCCTCACCGGCGGCATCGCGCAGAAGATCGTGCCGGCGCTGAAGGCCGGCAACTTCCGCGCCGCCTTCGAGGACAAGGCGCCGCACAGCGCGCTGATGCGCGACATGCCGGTCTACGTCATCACCCATCCGCTCGCCGCCCTGCTGGGTCTCGCCGCCTATGCGCGCGCGCCGTCGCTGTTCGGCGTCCAGACCGACGGCCGCCGCTGGCGGGGCTGAGCTTTTCGGCTTCGGGGCATAGGCAATCCGCTTTCGGGGCGTTATGAGGGGCGCCCGGCCCAAGACACGGAACGGCTCCTTGAACGCAGATAAGGCACCGCAGACGAAATCCCGCGAGATCGCGACGGTCATCCGCCGCATCCTCGCCGAGAACGGCCGCGACTATGTCTGGCACTACGTCTTCGCCATCGTCTGCCTGGTCGCGGTGGCCGCCACGACGGCCTTCACCGCATGGATCATGCGCGACGTCATCAACGAGATCTTCTATCGCCAGCGCGGCGACCTCGTCGCCCTCATCTGCCTGTCGCTCTTCGCCGCCTTCGTCATCCGGGGGCTGGCGACCTACGGCCAGGCGGTGACGCTGGCCAAGATCGGCAACAATCTCGTCGCCCGCTACCAGCGGCGCCTGTTCGACCATCTCATGCGCCTCGGCATGGGCTTCTACAACGACACGCGCTCCGGCCGCCTCGCCGCCCAGATCAACGAGAACGTCAACGGCGTGCGCGATCTGCTCTCCATGACTCTCACCTCCGTCGCCCGCGACGCCGTCTCGCTGGTCGGCCTGATCGCGGTGATGGTGGTGCAGGATCCGTTCCTGTCGCTGATGTCGCTGCTCATCGGCCCGCCGCTGATCTATGCCGTGGTCTACCTGATGAAGCGACTGAGGCGGGCGACGCGCGAGGCCGTGCAGATCAATTCGCGGCTGATCGGCGCCATGCAGGAGGCGACGCAGGGCATCGCCATCGTCAAGGCCTTCACCATGGAGGACGTGCTGTCGCGGCGCATCAGCGAGCTGGTGAGCGCCGCCGAGCAGCGCGCCAACCGCATCGCCCGCGTCTCCGAGCGGCTGAACCCGATCGCCGAGATCCTCGCCGGCTTCGCCGTTTCCGGCGTCATCGCCTATGCCGGCTACCGCGCCACAGTCGCCGGCGAGCCGCCCGGAACGATCTTCGCCTTCATCACCGCGCTGCTGCTCGCCTACGACCCGGCCAGGCGGCTGGCGCGCGTGCAGGTCGGCATGGAGCGCGCGCTGGTCAACGCCCGCATGATCTACGAGATCCTCGACCTCGAGCCGCAACAGGGTGATTCGGCGGGCGCTACCGCCCTGCACGTCAAGAACGGCGAGGTGCGCTTCGACGCCATCCGCTTCGGCTATGCCGAGGACGCGCCGGTGCTGCGCGACCTGAGTTTTGTCGCCGCCGCCGGCAAGACGACGGCCATCGTCGGCGCCTCGGGCGCCGGCAAGTCGACGCTGGTGGCGCTGCTGCAGCGCTTCTACGATGTCGACGCCGGCACCATCTCCGTCGACGGGCAGGACATCTCGAAGGTGACGAAGAAGTCGCTGCGCGGCGCCATCGCCTATGTCTCGCAGCAGCCCTACCTGTTCGAAGGCACCATCCGCGACAACATCCGCTACGGTCGCCTCGACGCCACCGACGGCGAAATCGAACAGGCGGCCGGGCTGGCGGCGGCGGACGAGTTCATCCGCCAGCAGCCGCAGGGATACGACACCGAGGTCGGCGAGAACGGCGTCACGCTTTCGGGCGGCCAGCGCCAGCGCCTGTCGATCGCGCGCGCCATCGTGCGCGACGCGCCGATCCTGCTGCTCGACGAAGCGACGTCGGCGCTCGACAACGAATCGGAAGCGCGCGTGCAGCAGGCGCTCGGCGAAATCATGCAGGGGCGCACCACCATCGTCATTGCGCACCGCCTGTCGACCGTGGTCAACGCCGACCATATCGTCGTGCTGGAGGAAGGGCGGCTGGCCGAACAGGGCACCCACGCGCAGCTGCTGGCGGACGCCGACGGCGTCTACGCCCGCTTCCACCGCCTGCAAGGCGGCCACGGGCTCGGCCTCGTCGACGATCGCGCGGAAGTCGAAGAACCGGCGCCGCAGGCCCCCGAACAGGGACGCGGCCGCAAGACCGCGAGGAGCAAGGCATGAGTGCCCAGGAAGCCACGCCGCAAGCCACAGATATGGGCCTCGTCGTCGTCGGCGCCGGCGGACGCATGGGACAGACGCTGATCCGCACCATCGCCGCCATTCCCGGCGCGCGCCTCGCCGCCGCCATCGAGAGGACAGGCTCGCCGGCGCTCGGCCGGGATGCCGGCGAACTCGCCGGCATCGGCGCCAACGGCATCGTCATCGGCGACGATCCGCTGCCCGCCTTCGCGAAAGCCGACGGCGTACTCGACTTCACCCAGCCCGCGGCGTCGGTCGAATTCGCCGGCTACGCGGCGCAGGCGCGCATCGTCCATGTCGTCGGCACCACCGGTTGCACGCCGCAGGACGACGCGGCGATCGCCGCCGCCGCGCGCCACGCCACCATCGTCAAGTCCGGTAATATGAGCCTCGGCGTCAACCTGCTTGCGGTGCTGGTGGAACAGGCCGCACGCGCGCTCGCTCCGGAGGATTTCGACATCGAGGTGCTGGAGATGCATCACCGCCACAAGGTCGATGCGCCGTCGGGCACGGCACTTCTGCTCGGCGAGGCGGCGGCGGAAGGCCGCGCCATCGCCCTTGCCGAGAACAGCGAGCGCGGACGCGACGGCCTCACCGGCGCGCGCCGCACCGGCGCCATCGGCTTCGCCTCGCTGCGCGGCGGTTCCGTGGTCGGCGAGCACACGGTCTTTCTGTCGGGACAGGGCGAGCGCATCGCGCTGACGCACCAGGCAGAGGACCGCGCCATCTTCGCGCGCGGCGCCGTCAAGGCGGCGCTGTGGGCGCGCAGCCGCAAGCCGGGATTGTATTCGATGCGGGACGTGCTCGGCCTGAGCTGACGCCCCGCGCAATCGTGAAGGGAGAAAAAATGTCGCGAACCCTCGTGCTCGTGCGCCACGGCCAGAGCGAATGGAACCTGAAGAACCTGTTCACCGGCTGGCGTGACGTCGACCTGACCGAACAGGGCGTGGCGGAAGCCAAGGCCGCCGGCGAAAAGCTGAAGGCGCGCGGCCTGAAATTCGACATCGCCTTCACCTCGGCGCTGAAGCGGGCGCAGAGGACCTGCCAGCTCATCCTCGACGGCGTCGGCCAGGGCGATTTGAAGACGGTGCGCGACCAGGCGCTCAACGAACGCGACTACGGCGACCTTTCCGGCCTCAACAAGGACGACGCGCGCAAGAAGTGGGGCGAGGAACAGGTGCACATCTGGCGCCGCTCCTACGACGTGCAGCCGCCCGGCGGCGAAAGCCTGAAGGATACCGGCGCGCGCGTCTGGCCCTACTACCTGCACGACCTGCAGCCGCATGTGCTTGCCGGCGGCACGGTTCTGGTGGCCGCGCACGGCAACTCGCTGCGCGCCCTCATCATGGCGCTCGACGGGCTCTCCGGCGAAGAGGTCGTCGGCATGGAACTCGGAACCGGCGTGCCGATCGTCTACCGGCTCAACGCCGATTCCACGGTCGCCTCGAAGGAAGTGCTGGCCTGACCGGCCGCACACGCGTCAGCCTCGCGTTGCTCCGGCAAGGCCGATGAAGGCCCGGATGGCGAAGTTTTGCCGGATGGCGAGGAAGATCAGCAGCGATTCCAGCGCGATGGATGCGGTGGCGGCGACCGCCGCACCCATGGCGCCCCAGCCGGGAACCAGCGCCAGACAGAGCGCCAGGTTGAAGGCGAAGGCGGCGGCATAAATGGCCGCGCAGAGCCGTTGCCGGCCCATCATGTTGAGGAACTGCTCGCCCGGCCCTATCGCCGCGCGGAGCGCGAGCCCGGCGACCAGCACCCACATCAGCCAGTAGCCGGCCATGAACTCGGCGCCGAACAGCCACAGAAGCGGCTTGCCGAACGCAAGGATGACGGTGCCGACGAGAACCGTCGGCCAGAACATCCAGCGGATCGACCCGGCATAGAAGGCGGCGAGGCCCGGCCGGTCGCCCGCCGCCTCGAACGCGGCGAAGCGGTGCGTGGCCGAGGCCGAGACGGCGAAATAGACCATCGAGACGATCGCCGTGACCTTGGTGGCGGCATAGAAGATGGCGACGTCGGTGGGCGAGCGATAGGCCTGCAACAGGATCACGCCGACATAGCTCAGCATGAACTGGAAGATGTTGGCGAACAGGATCGGCAACGCCGAGACCACCCACAGCCGGTGCGCATAACGTCGCGGCCCGCTTTCCAGCCGTGCGCCGACACGCCGGTCCAGGATCGCGATCTGGCCGATGGAGGTCAGCCATGTGGCCGCCACCGCCGCCCACATGGCGGCCGTCGCGTCGAGCGGCAGGCCGGCGGCGAACAGGCCGAGCATGATGGCGAGCAGCAGCAGCGGCCTCAGGATGAATGGCGGCACCAGCGCCAGGTTGATCCAGCCGAAGGCGCGCGCCACGCCGTCCTGAGCGCCGGTCAGGCCGTAGGGCGGCAGTGCAAGGCAGGCGAGATAGAGCGGGAAGACCAGATAGGCGTCGATCCTGCCGTCGAGCAGCCAGATCGACACTGCCGCGACGACGGCCAGAAGCGTGACGAAGAAGCCCGGCACCCAGCGGCTGGCGAGGATGAAGCCGCGCACACGGTCGAGATCGCCTTCCTGCGTGTAGCGCGGAATGAAGCGCTGCGCGGTGACCGCGAAGCCGAGGTCGGCCACGGTGCCGACCAGGAGCACCCAGGTCCAGACATAGACGTAGACGCCATATTCGAAGGTGCCCATCCAGCGCGCCATGAGGATCTGCGACACATAGGCGAGCCCGGCATTGGCGATGCGGATGAGGAATGCCGAGCCGGCGGCGCGGCGAATGCCGCGCTCGGAATCGGCGCCGTCGCCGCCGCGCCCCGGCAGCCGCCAGCGTCTCCATGCCCGCAGCGGGCCGGCCGGTTCCGTCGCCATCGCCTGTCCTTGTCTGTTGCAGCCAGGCTAGCGCGCAAAGGCTAATATTCGGTGCCGCCGCGAGCGGGCCGCGCGTTGCCCGAAAAAAGCGCGTTGACAGGCATCGCCTGCCCGCTTACATGAGCGCCCACCAGCCCAGATGGCGGAATTGGTAGACGCGCACGGTTCAGGTCCGTGTTCCGCAAGGAGTGGAGGTTCGAGTCCTCTTCTGGGCACCATCCCTTTTCAGGGGTGACGGTTTTTTCCGCTTTCCACCGTTTTGTTCGAGCAGCCGAATCCGGATGGCAACGCCGCCGGACGCGATGGTTTTCGACGGTCATGCGGGCAGAGACGGCCGGTTCACCGTGATGGACGGAAAGCCGAGGCTGAGCGGGTCATCCCCGGTCTTCGGCTTTCTTGGGCCGCGAGGCTCCGAGCGCGACATCGGGGGATTCGCCGGCCAACGGGCCAGGACCCGCGAGCCGCTTCAGCCCGGCCGCAACGGTGCTTCTCCATTTCGGCTGGCCGGGCGGCAGGGCCAGCGCCGTCCGGATCCCGTCGACGCCGCCGGGCACCTGTTTGGCCAGGTAGCCGAGATAGGCCTCGACAAGGGCCGGATCGTCGGTTGGCAGGTCGAGATGGATGTCTCCCGCCTTGTACCGCGCAAGGTTTTCCGGCTCGCGCTCGAGGTCCCTGGGGAACAGGGCGATCGATTTTTCCTTATCCCAGAGCGGACGCGGCATCGGCCGAGGCCACCCGCCAAGGTCGGCGGCCAAGGCTCCGCAGACGTCGTGACCGAACATGGCCCCGAGATGGCCCGTGCCGATGGCGCGGGCGTTCATCTCGATCAGGAAGGCCTCCCGGGCTCCCGGGCTCAGCATGAAATCGAAGCTGATGAAGCCGGAGCAGCCAAGGGCGGCGACGATCCGCCGGGCCGTCTGCCTCATCTCCTCGTGCTCGATGTGGCGGACGACGGTGCTGACACCGGTGACCGCCGGATTGACGCGCTCGGCGACGAAGCTGACACTTTCCAGGACATGGCCCTCCCGCGCGGCGACCATCGTCATGGCCGGCCCGCCCGCTATATGGCTCTGCAACACCGGCGCATTGCCGCGCGGTTGCGGAATGCCGGCGCGGCGCCATATCATTTTCCTGACCCCGCTCCTCAGGGAACGCAGCCGGGCCGGCGATGCGGGAAAATACCTCGCCGCGCAATTTTCCAGTTCACCACGATCCGCGGCCACGGTCACGCCGGCGCCGCCGCAGGTGAATTCCGACTTCACCACGACCGGATATCCCCAGGATTCGACGGCGTCGAAGAACGCAGCGCGTGTGCGCGCCTGTACCGTGTGCGGCGTTCTTACCCCTAGTCCGGAAGCCAACGACATCAGTTCGAAGCGGCTGAGGCAGGCTGAATAGCCTTTCGAGGGTCCCAGCGATCGTTCGATCACTTGCGTCAGCCTGATCGATGTGAGGCCGCCGAGCACCATGCCCCTCAGCAGCCACGACGCGACATCGTCCAACGGGAAGACGACGTCCGGAGGCCATTGCCAAAGGAGGGTCTCCAGCGCGTACTGGACCGCCAGCAGCCCCCGCCACACACCGAGATGGCGCGGCAGTTGGAACCTGCGTTCGGCAAAACGGGTCTGGGCATAGTAGAAGCCGGGCGGGCTGAGGATGCCGCATTCGCATCCGCTGGACGCCATGGCGCAAATGATACGGCCCAGCCCGACATTGTTGAGCAGCGACAGGAACAAAACGCGCGGCTTCATGACTACCTCGTCCCGAGGCCGACAGTGTCCGGTTTGAGACACGGCACGGGCGGCAGCGGCGTTCTCGGCATCTGTCCCCGCATACGGTGGCAGCGCTACAGTATAGAGGCCCAAGCGAGCCGGACATTCGTCCGAAAGAGCAATGGATATGCCGCTTTCGGATGTGCCGGCCTCCCGCTTCCGCGTTGGAAGCAAAAGGGGAGTTTCGGACAATCGAGACCGCGAATTGAACAGCAACGCCGCTGTCCTGGCGTTGGATGAAGCGTTAACAATTTGATAAATCCGGCCAGTCTAGGACACCTGGACTCCTGACATACTGTTTCGCGGCGACTCCAAACGTGTGCCTCTGCCACGGAACCGACAGAAACTCGCCCCATTTGCCGCCTCATTTGACCCTACGCGCCTCCGTAATTGTCAACGGAGCCCTCCCAAGGAATGAAGATCTGCACACCAGCCGCGCTCGCCGTGGCGACCGTCGCCGCCGGCCTGACGCTCGGCGCCTCCGTCAGCCCCGCCGCCGCCCAATGCGGCCGCGCCTCCTGGTACGCACTGCATTCGCGCACGGCCTCGGGCGAGCGCATGAATCCCGCCGCGCTGACGGCCGCCCATCGCACCCTGCCCTTCGGCACCCGCCTGAAGGTGACCAACCAGCGCAACGGCAAGAGCGTGGTGGTGCGCATCAACGATCGCGGACCGTTCATCAAGGGCCGCGTGCTCGACCTCTCGCGCGCCGCCGCCAGGCAGATCGGCATGATCGGCTCCGGCCACGCGCCCGTCTGCTCCGCCCGTATCTGACGCTTCGGCGGGCCGAATCAACGAAGACGCGGCCATCGGGCGGCGTCTTCGTTTTGCGCTGCCGCATCCGCGCGCCACGAATTCCTAGCCGGCTGCGGCCAAATCGCAGAGAAATCCGGCCGTTGGACCAAAGTATCGACCCACTTACGCACCGTAACGTATTGCGCCGCAGCAATTTCGCGTTAACTTTCCTGTAGCGTAATGAGGGCTCGGCGCCGCGCGTCGACCTTTTGGTCGTGGCGGACAGCAGAGGTCTCGATGTTCTATCAGCTTTATGAAATGAACCATGCCGCGCTGCAGCCGGCACGCGCGCTGGCCGATGCGACGCGCATCTTCTATTCCAATCCGCTTAACCCCGTCGCCCACACCACCTGGGGGCGTTCCGTCGCCGCCATGGCGGAACTGTTCGAGCGCACCACCCGCCGCTATGGCAAGCCGGCCTTCGGCCTCGACGCCACGACCGTCGACGGCAAGACCGTGCCGGTGGCCCAGAAGACCGTCTGGTCGCGGCCGTTCTGCAACCTCCTGCATTTCGAACGCGCCCTGCCCGCCGGCCGCCAGTCCGATCCCAGGCTGCTGATCGTGGCGCCGATGTCGGGCCACTACGCCACCCTCCTGCGCGGCACGGTGGAGGCCATGCTGCCGCATGCCGACGTCTACATCACCGACTGGGTCGACGCCCGCATGGTGCCGATGACGGAGGGCCGCTTCGACCTCGACGACTATATCGACTACGTCATCGCCATGCTGCACAAGCTCGGCCCCGACATCCACGTCATGGCCGTGTGCCAGCCGTCCGTGCCGGTGCTGGCGGCGGTGGCGCTGATGGAGGCCAGGGGCGACCGCTTCGCGCCGGCCACCATGACCCTTATGGGCGGGCCGATCGACACCCGCAGCCACCCGACGGCGGTGAACGTGCTGGCCAAGGAAAAGGGCACGGAATGGTTCCGCGACAACGTCATCATGCCGGCGCCCTGGCCGGTGCCGGGCTGCGGGCGCATGGTCTATCCGGGCTTCCTGCAACTGTCCGGCTTCATGAGCATGAACCTCGACCGACACATCATCGCGCACAAGGACTTCTTCGTTCACCTGGTGAAGAACGACGGCGACGGCGCCGACAAGCACCGCGAGTTCTACGACGAATATCTGGCGGTGATGGACCTGACCGCCGAATTCTACCTGCAGACGGTGGACACCGTCTTCGTGCGCCACGCCCTGCCGAAGGGCGAGCTGACGCATCGCGGCGTGCCGGTGGAGCCGGCGGCGATCCGCAACACGGCGCTGCTGACCGTCGAAGGCGAGAACGACGACATTTCCGGCATCGGCCAGACGCGGGCGGCGCACGCGCTGTGCGCCAACATCCCCGACGCCATGAAGGCGCATTACATGCAGCCCGACGTCGGCCACTACGGCGTCTTCAACGGCTCGCGCTTCCGCGCCCAGATCGTGCCGCGCATCGTTTCCTTCATGGCAAGCCATGGTCGCGGCGAGCGCGCCAGGGCCAAGCCGCGGCTGGTCCGCTCGAACGGAGCCTGAAACAGGGCCGCTCGCCGGGCCATGGCGGCAAACCCCTCGCACATAGAGACGGGGCGCTCAGGGCACTGTTGCACAAGTGCCGCTCTCACGGCGATGTGAGTAACCATGCCGCCAATCGGCCGAAGGCGTTAATTGACACGAAGTGTAAACTCCCCTTAACGTTTCGTTAACAACAGGGGTGAACGGGGATCATGCATTCCTCACCGGTGGCGCTGGGTCTGCGCCTTCTTGCGACGGCTGCGGCGGCACTGGCGACAGCCGGATGGGCCGGTGGCGTGGCTTCGGCAGCGGGCGGCATGGCGACCGGCGGGCTGACCTCGCAGCCGATCGGCCACTATGAGTTCTGCAAGGCCAATCCCGGCGAGTGCTCGATCCGGCCCAGCGATCTCGGCCCGGCCAGGATGACGACCGCGCTGTGGCGCCAGCTCGGCAGCGTCAACGCCGCCGTCAACGCCGCCGTCAAGCCGATGAGCGATCTCGAGATCTACGGCAAGGACGAGGTCTGGGCCTATCCCGACAAGGGTGTCGGCGACTGCGAGGACTATGTGCTGGAAAAGCGCCGGCGGCTGAACCGGCTCGGCATGTCGCTGGCCGATCTTCTGATCACCGTGGTGCGCAAGCCGGACGGCGAAGGCCATGCGGTGCTGACGGTGCGCACCGACAAGGGCGACTACATCCTCGACAACCTGACGGACAAGGTGCGGGCGTGGGACCAGACCGGCTACCGCTACCTCAAGCGGCAGGCGATCAACAACACCGGCCGCTGGGTTTCCATCCGCGACGGCCAGCAGGTACTGGTCGGCTCGGTGCAGTAGCCGCGCGCCGAAGCACGGCACAGCACAGGTCCCGCTCAATCCTTGGCGACGCTCCATCCATGCAGGGCAATCGCATATGGAGTATTTTCGATTCCGGCCAGCGTTTACCCCCACCCCTAACCCCTCCCCGCAAGGGGGAGGGGGACTTTGCGGCGCGACTACAGACCGCCGACCTTGCCGAGTCCGAATGAAACAGGGTGTCGGCGTCACCCTCCCCCTTGCGGGGAGGGGACAGGGGTGGGGGTACCGCGCCATATCCGATTGTCCTGCCATCCGTAGTGGCAGACGGCGGTGCCGTTTTTCGGATGGATTCCCTCCCCGATGAAGGAAAGCCCTGAGCGAAGGTAGAATCGGCGTGCCTTCTCGTTGGCGGCAGCCGTTCGGAGCCGGAAGCCGCCCGGCATCTCACGTTTCGCCCGATCCAGAAGCGCCGTGCCTATTCCCTGTCCCTGCGCGGACGGCAGGACGAACAGCTGATCCAGAATGCCAAGCCTCGGTTTCAGCGCGAGGAATCCGACGACGCCGCCACTGCGGACAGCCACCGTCAGCACCCATCCCGAGGCCAGTTCCCCGTCGATCCGGGATCGCAGCTCATCGACGGAGGGAGGCTCCATGGCCGGCCCCAGCGCGGAACGGGCACCTTCGCGCCAGACATGCGCGATACCGTCGAAGTCCTTCTCGACGGCTTCACGATATTCGACTGCTTCATGCGGATCGCCGGACATGGCCGACTATGGACCGGTCGCGGAGAGCATTTCCAGCGAAAGCGTGAAACGGCTTCGCGCCCCGAAATGCGCCCAAACCAAAAAGGCAGGGCATTTTGCAGCCAGACGGAATGTCCGGCGTCGCACGAATGCAGCTAGACAGGGAACAGGCTCAAGCAGGGACGCTCTCTTGCCGCCTCGTCCCAACGGTCTTGCCGAGGCCGGACCATCCGTGCCGCAGAGACAGTGCACCCTACGCCGCCTGCGCCAGCCTTTCGGACGCCATGCGGTAGGAGATCGCTTCGGCCAGATGGATGCGGCCGACGGTGTCGCTGCCGTCGAGGTCAGCCAGCGTGCGCGCCACCTTCAGCACGCGGTGATAGGCGCGCGCCGAGAAGCCGAGCTTCTCGCTGGCGTCGCGCAACAGGGCCACGCCCGCCGCATCGGGTGCGGCGAGCGTCTCGATCAGGCCGGCCGGACATTGCGCGTTGCAGGCCACCGCGCCGGCGCCGTTCTGCTCGAAGCGCTCGCGCTGGACGGCGCGCGCCCGCGCCACCCTGGCGGCCACAGCCGCACTTTCTTCCGCGCGCTCGGAGCGGATCAGGTCGCCGGCCGAGACCGCCGGCACCTCGACCCTGAGGTCGATGCGGTCGAGCAGCGGACCGGAAATGCGCGCCTGATAATCGCTGCGGCACCGTTCGCCGCGCGCACAGCGGTAGCCCGGCTCGCCGGCCATGCCGCAGCGGCACGGATTCATCGCCGCCACCAACTGGATGCGGGCCGGATAGGTGATGCGGTGGTTGGCTCGCGCGATCATGCATTCGCCGGTTTCCAGCGGCTGGCGCAGCGCATCCAGCGTCTGCGGCGAAAACTCCGGCAGTTCGTCGAGGAACAGCACACCATGATGGGCGAGCGAAACCTCGCCGGGCCGGGCGCGCAGGCCGCCGCCGACAAGTGCCGCCATCGAGGCCGAGTGGTGCGGCGCGCGGAACGGCCGCCGGTCGGTCAGCCGGCCTTCCGCCAGCTCGCCGGCGACGGAGGCGATCATCGAGACTTCCAGCAGTTCCTTCGGCGTCAGCGGCGGCAGGATCGATGGCAGGCGTTGCGCCAGCATCGACTTGCCGGAGCCGGGCGGGCCGACCATCAGCATGGTATGGACGGAAGACCTTAACCCTGATAGAGCTCCTCAATGACCGACACACACAACACAGACCGGCCACGAGCCTACTCTTACGTGCGTTTCTCGACCCCCGAGCAGGCAAAGGGGGACAGCTTCCGGCGACAGACTGAGGCCGCCGCCAGATACGCGGCTACGCATGGTCTGATGTTGGATGACAAGTTCTCATTCCACGATCTGGGTATGTCTGCGTTTCAAGGTCGAAACAAAGCCGAGGGGATGCTCGGGGAATTTCTGTCTTTTGTTCGATCCGGCGACATTGCCAAGGGATCATACCTTCTAGTTGAGAACCTAGACCGTGTTTCCCGCGAGAACGCGCTAGACGCTCTCGACACGCTCAAAGACATCGCTAAGGCGGGCATTACAGTCGTCACGCTGAACGACGGCAGGGAATACACCCACGAAAGCCTTCGTAGGAACCCGATAGACCTAATGGTCGCCGTCATGATGTTCATGCGCGCGAACGAAGAAAGTGAAACTAAGGCACGACGTCTCAAAGAAGCATGGGCGGCCAAGCGCACCAAGGCCATGTCGGAAGGACGCCCTATGACGCGCCTATGTCCCGGCTGGTTACGGCTCCGGGAAGATAAGAGCGGATACGACCCGATAGGCGAGCGCGAGGCTATAGTGCGTCAGGTGTTCGCCTGGACCTTGGAGGGTAAAGGGCAGCACTGGATTGCTGACACCCTGAACAGGGAAGGAGTTCCGGTCTTTGGGCGAGGAGTAATGTGGCACCGTTCGTACATCAAGAAGATGCTGGCAGACCCCTCGACCGTGGGGAGGTATACACCGCACCGAAAGGTCAACGGCAGGCGCATACCCGAGACGCCGGTTGAAGGCTATTTCCCCGCCGTGGTCGACATGGCTGTGTGGGAACGGGTGCAAGCCCTTGGTTCCGGGCGCTCATCCTCGACAGCGGACGCGCTACAGAACATTCTTGCCGGCCTCGCCAGCTGCCCGCTGTGCGGGGCGACCATGACGCGGATGAACAAGGGGAAGAGGTCAAGGCCATCGTTCGTTTGTGTCAGGGCAAAAGGCGGGCTGTGCAGGCCCTACAAATCCGTGCCGGTTGAAGACGTGCAGGACGCCATACAGGGGAATGCGTACAGGTTCGACGTGGAGTTACCGTCAGCCGATGCAGAGTTGGAGGTCGAACGGTCCCGACTGCAAGCAGCGATCGGCGGCATAGAGGACGCGATTGACAAAATCGTAGAGGCCGTGGGGCGGGCAGGCCATAGCCAGGCGTTGCTTGACCGGCTCGCCCTGCTGGAAGCCGACAAGGACAATCACAATGACCAACTTGACCAAGTCGAGAGGGAAATAGCCGCCGCCCTGACCCACCGTACTCAAAACACCGTGGGGCGGCTTGTCGAGGCCCTTGAAGCGGATGACGTGGGGACGGCAAACGTGCAGCTTCGGAGCCTATTCAACACGACGGTTGTGGACTGGCGAAGCGGGAACCTAACGTTCCACTGGCGGCATGTCCCAGATGAGACGATAGAGGTTATGTTTGCTTGGCCGGCGGAAGATACAGCCGAGTGACGGCAACAAGATCACAGTGGCACGGACGATGAGGAAGGTGCTGCGGATCACCCTGGGTCTCACGCCAAGCTATCCTCAGCCGATGGCCTGCCGAGGTGAGCCATGAGTGGCTGTGACTGCCCGATCGGTATTTTAAGCCCGATCTCTCCACTTCACCGCATTCACGATTGCACCCATTATTCGGCCCGAGATCGCGCCGCGCTGGTGCCTTAGTTGCTTGAATATTGGCCGTCCCAATGGTCCGCACACATCTGCCGCATGTGTGACATAAGTCCAAAATGTCCAGTTGTGGACATCGCCAGCTTTGCTCTCAAAGTCCTCTACTCGCCCGTATCTCTGTATGAAACCATCAACATCGAAGAGGTCAAATATCTGGACCGCTGATTTATTCGGATATCGCCTCGCAGCGAAATGGGCGGCGCGCTTGGCACCTCTAGTCACTTTGCGAAGAAAGTTGCTGATAGTGCTGTCCCTGAGGTACATATATCGACCATCGTATCGAAACCCCAAGTATTCTAAACCATTTTTTCCCTGATCTCCGCTAACTCTGGTCCAGAGTTGGTTATCTCCACTGGGTTGAAAATGGAATAGCGCTGATTTTTCCGGTTTTATTTTTATCTTGTCGCCATATTTCCTGATAGTATTCCGAACCCAGGCCTCTAAATCAGATGCCTCATTTGGCTCCTGAGGAGTAACAATAAGAATATCATCAGAGTAGCGGTAATAAGCACCCCCCAACGCTGCCACGCGATCACGAACTTCCATGTCGAACTTGAGCAAGTACAGATTAGCTAGAAGGTCCGAGATCGGAGCCCCTTGGGGCACGCCAAAAGGCTTTCGATTTTGATCTATAAGTGAGCGATAGCCATTTCCGCCAGCGACAGCGCGGCGAAACTCGGCGCCAGTCGTCAATTTCGTCGGGATATCTCTTGGAGGTTTCAAATACCCCTTTATAGGGTCTCCGGTTTTGTTGTGGCCTTTGACGCCGTAGTATCCTAGGCGCTCGTAAAGTTTCTCTTTATCAACAACAGAATAGGCAGTTATTGCTTTGTATACAGCATAATGGTCAGGCGGCAGGCGCGATCCACCAATAACATCTTTCCAAGCCTCTTTGAGTACTCCGTGATCGATACTCTCAAAGAAATTACTAATGTCCATAGCAATTGCGCAGCATCTTCCTAAGTTTCTTATCTTTTTAATACCATCCATCGCGAAATGGATATTACATTTACCGCTACCTGAACTGTCTAATATGCGTCTATACGCGAGTACATTTTCAGTAAGGTTCTCATTTTGCAATCTCGCCTCGTAATCCCTAGATAATAAATATCGATAGTAGCTAAAGATATATGCGTCCGCGCGCGCAGCATATCGAATAGGACGGATTTTTTCTTTACCGGACTGCCCTTTCTCCGCGTATTTTGTCCAGCGCTGATGGTATCTGATGAAAGGATAGAACGGATGTCGGGCAACCCGCACAGGATCAGTGGCTAGAAGTACGGCATCTTTAACGGACATATGCCCATCAAAGTGACAATAGCCCTTAAGCGCGGGTTTCCACTCAATCGTCATTCTAGATGTGAAGAGGGGGATGGATGTCGAGAGGGGGCAGGATAGCCAAGTGCCTTGACCATAGTCTCCTGCCCCACACCGTTAAAAACGAGCCATAAGCTCTTTCGGCACTAAATAACGACATAACGTTGTATACTATCGGCACGGCACGAAGCTCGTGTGCAGTCCGTCGCTGCCGGTATCTCATGGAGATCATAATGGACCTCGTCACTCTGATACTGCTGGCTCACTTCGGGCTTGACAGTTTCAACTATCTCTCCGGTCCCCCCAAGCAAACAAGCCTTTCGTGATCGGATAGCGCCACCACGTAAAGTAGCGTCACTACAAAATGGCGCGCAGAAGTCCGCGTTTCAATAGAGGAAATACTTATTCTTAGCGTTTCCCACAACAATCAGCACACGACCGGTTTCCTCGATGCATGTTTGCTGCTTGTTATGCCGGGCGCGTACTCGGCGCAGTAATTTCCATCGTTTGCGCAGCTACGAGCAACCATCCTTTGTCACTCCCCGCGTTGGCGGGAGATAACGGTTGCGTCTGTCAGGGCAACCAGGGCCGAAATTTTGAGCAATAATTTCTGAGCGCCCCATCTGATTATAGAACGCGCTATACCTCCCCCGCACCCCCGCCGTGTTCTCCTTAATTCGCCCCAGCCCCCCTATGAGGCGCCACCCTCTCCGGCGACCCTCGGGGTCACGCAGGGATAAGTGGAGGATCGGGGTTACGAGTTCGCTTAGTAATGGATGGGAGGCGAGGCACGTCCGCAAGGGTATAGCCTAGCGGTCATTCCGAAAGGTGGCCGAGAGGATGTCCGTTAGGGTTGACGATGGTCAACGGACAGGATAGACAATGGACACAACCCTTTCGTACATCGGAGACCCCATGTCCAAGACTGTCCTTTACGCCCGCGTCTCGACTGCCGATCAGACACTTGAACACCAGAGGAAGCAGGCCGAGGCCGCTGGCTTCAAGATTGATCAGGTGGTGGCTGACCATGGCGTGTCGGGCGTCTCGACCAAGCTGGCAGAACGGTCGGAAGGAAAGCGCCTATTCGACATCCTCCGCCCCGGCGACACTCTGGTGGTGCGCTGGGTCGACCGGCTGGGCCGCGACTACCGGGATGTATCGGACAGTATCCGCCATTTCATGCGCGACGGCGTGGTGATCAAGACTGTCATCAACGGCATGGTGTTCGATGGCGCGACCACGGACCCGATACAACAGGCCGTGCGGGACGCTTTGATAGCCTTCATGGCGGCGACGGCAGAGGCACAGGCGGTTGCCACCAAGGAAGCTCAGAAGGCTGGGATTGAATTGGCCAAGGTGCATCCGAAGAAGGGCGCGCCAGCGTACCGGGGCAGGAAACCTAGCTATGACCGTGAGGTCTTCGAGAAGGTAACCGCCATGCTGGACATGGATGCCGGGGCATCGGCCATCGCCAAGGAGACGGGGTTGACCAGGCAGACCGTTCTCAGGATCAGGGAAGAGCGGGCCGGTGCTGAGAAGGCGTTGGCATCATGGGGTATGTAGCGCCGCCTCCGCAAAGGGCGCCAAGGGTGCGACAAATTGGCATGTTTTGAACTTAGTTTGTCACCGGAATTGTCACAAGCTCTGCCACAAATTCCCACAACGGGATCGCAAGCCTTTGAGCCGATTATCTTCCCAAGGGATGTATAATCCCTCTGCACTGGAACTATGATCTAGTTCCCCATCTTGTCGGAATTATTCTTCGCCTTCCATGGCTTGCGGGGGCCGCCCGGATAGCTCATATCTGTCCCACCAAACGACGCCCAGTCGGATGGGACCGGGGACAACACCCTGGCGCAGGGGACGGTGCTGGCCGTTCCTGTAGAGCGGAACCAAAGCCTGCCCCGCCAGAAGGGGAATAGCAGGACGCGAAGCAGGGGCGGCTCGGAGAGCCGTCAGCGGTGGCAAGGCAGCCCGGTCGGTTAACCGGGAAGCTGAACTGTGCAGCGAACACTGGAAGATCGAGAGGCAACCCTTGCTCTCGTAGTGTTCCATCTGCATTGAAACCGATGCTGGTTGCTGACGCGGCGACTGGACGGTGCATGGCGGAGAACCAGCGACATCGGCGTTACCTTCAACACCACGACAGCTTAGATCACCGAACTGCTCAAATAAGTCTTCGCCCCCGTGCCTGTGGGTCTAGGTACGGATGCGGCCATGCGTATAGCGCATGAACGGGCGCGCCCAAGCGTCCGCGATAGACCTTTCCCAAATCGACGAGAACGAACTCACACATGAGAACCTGCAAGGCCGATGGCTGCCATGCGCAGACCAAGGGCTACAGCTCCTATTGCGAGCGACATAAACGCACTATGGCCCGTCACGGGCATCCTCACCAGACCGGCGTGACCAAGGCCGATCTCAAACCCTACATCAAAGCAGTTCGCGCGTTCCTCGAGCGCAATCATCCTGGCAAAGCTCAAACCGTTATCCAAGGGGCATGGGACCGCACCGTGCGGGAGGCGCGACGGTTCATGGACCAAGCCTATCAGGGCCGTGCGCAGTCGGTCTACGACCGGGAAGCCTACCAAGCGGTCTTGTCCCTTGCCGAGGAGCAAGACGCCGATACCATCGGGGTCCTGCTTATCGCTATGGGCTACTGGTACCAGGATCAGCCGCGTTTCTGGCGACACGACGACGGATTTCGTTTCCAGACCGTGCGCATGTTGTTGCGCCTCAATCCGAGAGAGGCCGCCTACAAATGGCATGATGGCAAAATGGAGCGTAGCGTCTACCGTGATGTCCGTCCGGGCACCATCAGGGCACTTTGGGCCATCGTTCACGGCACTGGCTTCGTCGGCTACGGCGGGGAGATAGCCGTGCGCGAGGCGGCGGCAAGGGAAGCCCGGCAGCGGGAGGTTAAGCGCGAACGCGCGGCTTTCTTCGGGGACGATCAGAATGCCGAGGGCGCAGCATGACGGCGCGCCACACAGAACCGGCGCTGAAGGGACTGACGGCGGCGCAACTGCTGGCCCGCCAATTCCCGCCGCGCGAGTTCGTCATAGACCCGTGGCTGCGGACCGGGGAGAGCGCCTTGATCTGGGCCGCGACCGGTGTCGGTAAGACGTGGCTCACGCTGTCCCTTGCGATGGCAATAGCGGGCGGCGGGCGTGTCTGGGAATGGAAAGCCAGCAAGCCCCGCAAGGTCCTGATCATCGATGGAGAAATGAACGTTCAGGACCTTCAAGAGCGCGTCCGGTTCCTTCTTGACACCCGTGGAGTGGACGGCGTGGATCGCCGTGAACTGGATCGCAACATCCTGTTCATGCCGCGCCAGTATCAGGACCCACGGTCAACTTTCTTCGACATCACGAATACGGACGACCAGCACCGTATCTTGGCTTTGATGGAAGAGCAGGAAGCAGAGGCCATCATCATCGACAATCTGACGACATGCGCCGATGGGCTCGACGACGAGAACGCGGCGACGGCCTTTCGATCCATTATGTCGTTCCTGATGAAGATGAAGCAGGCCGACAAGACGGCAATCGTTGTCCACTATGCCAACAAGACCGGGACGGATGCCCGGGGGTCAACGGCCCTTGAAGCGACGTTCGAGGTCAAGCTGGGATTGCAGCGGCCCGCCGTTTCCAAGCCCGGCAGCGCGGCCTTCGTCACGACGTTCGGCAAGTTCCGAGGGCGCGGGGACGACAGTCTCAGCCCGCGAACGTGGTCGCTGAGTGAAGCCGGATGGTCGGTCGAGGAGGATGCCGACAGCGTGAACGGGCGTGTCGTCGCAGCACTGGAAACGCTGCGATACGTCAATCAAGCGGAACTCGCCAAGGCGCTGGGAATGTCCCAACCCACGGTGTCACGTGCCCTTACCCGAGCGGCGGCTCTTGGTGCGCCGCGAAAGGATGAGGTGGAACGCCTGTTCATCAAAGCACGTGAAATGCGGCGGGCGGAGAAGGACCCGTTCGCCGACACAGCGGAACCAGCCGAAGAAGTTTTGCCGGGCATCAATGAGGAGTTCTAGGGCGCGTGGCGCTCAGAAGGAGGCTCTGCCTTCTTCGCTGGCCATCCATTCATTCACAATTCAATCAACTCTAGTTGGTGAATGGTGAATAAGCCCGGAAATGCAGGGGTTTGAGGGCGTTGAGATAGGGCGGCTATTCACGCTCCCATGTATAAGGCCGTCGCCGCGGAAGCTGCGGCGGCTTCCCGAGCAGGACGGCAAGGACAGTCCTGGGCTGCCCCTGAATACTCCTTACGGTGTCCAATTTGGATAGGCTGATCTGCCGACGCTTGACTTCGCACCCATGCTCAGACGTACAAATCCCCAAGGGAGGGGTACTTCATGGCATTCCGCGACACACTTCAATTCATAGCAGCGTCTTACTCAGCCGCCTCACGAGAGGCACTGACAAACCACCCCGTAGCGGCCGCAATTCGAGTAGATTTGGCGGTTGCTATAGAAACCACGCTGGGCGCCCGCCGCACCGGCTTGTTGGTTGAGGGCAGCCCTGGGCAAGGGAATTGGGCAAGGGTTCCTTGGGTCGCCATCTTTGAACCGAGCATCACGACGAGCGCCACACGCGGCTTCTATCCCGTGTATTTGTTCGACATTGCGGGGGAGCAGGTCCACCTCAGCCTAAACCAAGGAACGACCACGGTACGACAGGAGTTCGGGCGACTTACCCAACAGGTCTTGTTAGATCGTGCGGCACTTATGCGTAAGCGAACGTCTGACTACTTGTCGCAACTACCAGAGTTGAACATCAACCTCGGCAAAGGTCAGACGCTGGCAGGTGACTACGCGGCTGGCCACGCTTTGGGGCTCAGCTACAACGTCAACCAATTGCCCGACGAAGGTCGTCTAGCCTTCGACCTGGCAACGATGATTGACTGCTACCGCGCGCTGATCTTTCGAGGCGGTCTCGACTTTGGGTTGACGAATAACGACCAGCCTGAGCAAGGGGCTACGGTCGACGAAGAGAGGCGCTACCGAATGCACCGCCGGATAGAGCGGAACCCAAAGGCATCCAAACTGGCTAAGGCATTTCACGGGACGGTGTGTCAGGCTTGCGGCTTCGACTTCCAGCGGCACTACGGCACGATTGGCGCCGGCTTCATTGAAGCCCACCACCTCACCCCAATAGCTTCGTTGAACCAGGGTACGACGGTGACCTATGACGTTGCGACCGACTTCGCGGTCTTGTGCTCAAACTGCCACAAGATGATCCACAGATTGCCAGACCCGTCAGACATAGGCGCGCTCGTCTCCGCCATCCAAGAGACGCGGGTTTTGGACTAGATCGAGTAGGCCGCTAAACCAACAGCAATGGCAACTTTACCCGGCGGGTCTTTTGTTCACAATGTGAGCATGTTGTGGCCGCCCGCCGCGGCCACTTCCAGCGCACGGCGGGCGCTTTCCTGTCCCTTGATGTCGGCGAGGTCCGGCAGGTCGCCGGGCGCGGCGCGCACCCCCGCCACCGGCCGCGACAGCACCTGCGAGCCGCGAAAATGGTTGGCCATGGCAATCAGGCTGCGCGGCGCCAGGATATCGATGTCGCTACCCGCCCACGCCGCCTCCGGGCCACAGGCGTGCGGGCAGATCAGGCCCTTGCCCTCGGCATTGGCGCCGATGGCCGCCGGCAGCGCGCCGGCCACAGCCGCGATGGTGCCGTCGAGCGACAGTTCGCCGAGCACGACATAGCCGGCCAGCGCATCGCCCGGTATGGCGCCGAGCGCCGCCATCAGGCCGAGCGCGATGGGCAGATCGTAATGGCTGCCTTCCTTCGGCAGGTCCGCCGGGGCGAGATTGACGGTCACCTTCCTGGCCGGCATCGACAGGCCGGAGGCATGCAGCGCGGCCTGCACCCGCTCGCGGCTCTCGGCCACCGCCTTGTCCGGCAGGCCGACGATGGAGATGCCGACCTTGCCGGGCGCGACCATCACCTGCACATCCACCGGCACCGCCTCGATGCCCTGAAATGCGACCGTGCGCACGCGAGAAACCATTTCGTCCCCATCCCGATGCGGAACCGTCCGCACCCGCCCGATGGGACCTGCGCCTTGCCGGCGCAACCCCATGCAAGACAAGCATGGATCGCCGATCAGAGGCGATTATATATTTGACAAACCCAACGGATTGAGCGATAACCGTTTCAAGGAGTTATCGCCATGTCCGTTCTGTCCCGTCCCTACTTCCACGACGAAGCCGCCGCCTTCGAGCATGTCGAGGCGATGATGTGGCCGCAGGGTCCGGTTTGCTTCCATTGCGGCTCAATGGACAAGCACTACGCATTAAAGGGCGTTCGCACGAAGCCTTCGAAGAAGAACCCGCATGGTGTCGAACGTCACGGCCTCTACAAGTGCGCCGCCTGCCGCAAGCAGTTCACCGTGCGCATGGGTACGATCTTCGAGGAAACTCACCTGCCGCTGCACAAGTGGTTGCAGGCGATCCACCTCATGTGTTCCTCGAAGAAGGGCATTTCCGCCCACCAGCTTCACCGCGTTCTGGAATGCACCTACAAGACCGCATGGTTCCTTGCGCACCGTATTCGCGAAGCCATGCGCTCCGATGACTTCACGCCCATGGGCGGCAACGGCAAGACCGTGGAAGTGGATGAGACGTTCATCGGTCGCCTTTCCGGTATGCCCAAGCTCCGTGACAGCCGCGCCCACAAGAACACGGTGCTTACTCTTGTCGAGCGCGGCGGCATCGCCCGTTCCTTCCATATCGACGGCACCACGGTTGCCCGTATCGTCCCAATTGTCCGCGCCAACATTGCCAAGGAAAGCGCGCTCATGACCGACGAAGCCCGTCACTACGTCCGCGTCGGCGGTGAGTTTGCCTCTCATGGCCGCGTCGAGCATTCCGCGAATGAGTATGGCCGCACCGAAGGTGACGTGAAGGTCAACACCAACACCGTCGAAGGCTTCTATTCGATCTTCAAGCGCGGCATGAAGGGCGTCTACCAGCATTGTGCCGAACACCACCTACACCGCTATCTGGCGGAGTTTGATTTCCGCTATTCGCACCGTTCGGCGATGGGCATTGACGATGCCGTACGTTCGCTGGTTGCCTTGAAAGGCGCCAAGGGCAAGCGGCTTACCTATCATGGACCTCGCCACGGCGAAGCATGATCACTATCGGAAGCCGATACAGCTAAAGCTTCCGCTTTGGAGATACGAGGGCAAAAATCGGCCTTTTTCAACGGCTGTTTCGAGTCCGAAACGGAAAAAGCAGCCATGACCGGTTGCCAGATTCTTTAGCATCGATTATATTATCGACGGTTCGTGCGCCCCTTGCCTGACGAAAAGCCCAAACGGGCCGCTCCTGAAAAGGAGATAATCGGGATAGCGGGGCGCACAACTTTTTAGTAGTGTAGCGTCTTCCCAAAGCGCCAAAGATCGAACTCTGACGTGACCTTGTCAGCGATTAAATCGTAAGAACGCTTGTCATCTCTTTCCCATTTTCGCTGCAATGCCCACGCGCAGTAGTCAGCGACTTGCAGACACGGGTCTGTTTTGGCGAGGTGGAAAACGGTCGTATGTTCTAGATGCTTCCCCGTTTGCTGAATCACTTCATTGAAGGCGTTGCGGAATGCAGCCTTGCCCTTCGCTGTGTCTAGCGCCGCTGCCGAAATCAGCACGTTGTCGCCATCCTTGAACCGGCGAGGCAGTAAGTCTTTGGCATGGTAGTACCACGCGTATTTATAGAAGGTCGGCTCGTCCGGACGCGTCTTTGGAAGCGCCTTCGCCTTTTCCAGGATCGTCGCGTCTATCTCGAATTTGTGGTTGCCAAGAATAGCGAAAACCTGGTCACGGACACGCTGCTTATCCGTGGTACAATGGAAGCCTTCGTCATCTATTTGCTTCTTCGCCATGAGGCGGCGGCGAAGATCCAAAAGGTCTGCACCAACTTCGCAAGATTGCATGCGGACGGTGCAAAGAATGAAGTATCGACTGGCATGGTTGCCAGCCTCAAATTTAAAACATCCCGCCTCGTCGGCAAAAACAAAGTGTTCACTCATGACACACAAGCCAAAAGAATCTGATTTGTCACAATATCAGAAATTTAAGGAAGCTGCCCGTGAGCTAAAGGCTGACGACAGCGAAGAAGCCTTTGATGCGCAGCTGAAGAAGATAGCTACGGCATCGCGACAAAAGGAAAAGAAGCCCGCCAGTAAATGACGGGCTTCCAAGCAGCTAGGCTGCGCGCCCGCCATACTTGCTCCGAGCGGCTTCGTAACTGCCCATGTGCGTTCGCTTATGTTTCACGTCAGAGACGCGAGCAGGGTTTACATCGAAATGAGCGGCGATGCGGTTCTGAAACCAGCCCTCCCACAACATGCGGTGGACTTCAACAGCGTCGTCAAATGTGAGCTTGTAGCTCGGTTCATTGGGGAAGATGGCCACTGGCCTTGTCTCCGTTTGTGAAGACGATGGGCTTGACCACGGCCGGTTTTTGACTCAAAACCAGCTTGCAATATAGCCGTGTCCCGCGCCCATCGACAAATGAGCGGGATATGAACTTAGAAAGGACCGTCGCCGGCTGGGGAGTTGGCGGCGGTTTCTTTGTTCATAAGACACTTGGATATGAGGCGCGGCTTATGTTCGAGTCAATGCTCAACCACCGCAGTTTGGGATGCATCCCAAACTGTCGTGACAAAAACTCTTAAATTCAATGGCTTAAGGTTCCTCCCATAAGCCGTTTTCCACAGGCGCCAAGGCGTCTGAATGGGCTACGTTACCGTGATTCTCGCTGGGCAGTCCAGTTTGTGCGGTGCCGCACGACCGAATCGGCGCGGGTGATTCGTAACCCGCTGAGTTCATTGCATATTTCATTTTGCAGATATGCGGATGTCTTTATGCGCTCGGAAGCGGGTTTGTCAAATATATAATCGCCCGATCAGATCAAGAACATTTCAAGAACAATTTCGCGCCGAAGCTGTAGCGCGGTTGCATCCGGTTGCGCCGGTGGAACAAATCCGGCGCACCAGGCGCAGCTTCTGTTTCCGCATCGCTTTTGCCGAAAACCGGCATCAACTTTTCGACATAATGCCTTACGTGCGCTTGGCTTCCACCGCGTCCCAGAACAGGGCGGCGACGTCGGCGCCGCCGAAGCGCTTGATCTCGCGGATGCCGGTCGGCGAGGTGACGTTGATCTCGGTCATATAGTCGCCGATCACGTCGATGCCGACGAGGATGAAGCCGCGGCGCCGCAATTCCGGGCCGATGGCGGCGCAGATGTCGCGCTCGCGCGGCGTCAGCTCGGTCTTCTCGGCGCGGCCGCCGATATGCATGTTGGAGCGCGATTCGGTCTCGGCCGGCACACGGTTGACGGCGCCGACCGGCTCGCCGTCGATGAGGATGATGCGCTTGTCGCCCTGGCGCACATCCTTCAGGTAGCGCTGGACGATGAACGGCTCGCGGAAAAGCTGGGCGAACATCTCCAAGAGCGAGGCGAGGTTGCGGTCGGCCTCGGGAAGGTGGAAGACGCCGGCGCCGCCGTTGCCGTAGAGCGGCTTGACGATGATGTCGCCATGCTCCCGGCGGAAGGCGGCGACTTCGGCCGGGTCCTTGGTGATCAGCGTTTCCGGCATCAGGTCGGGAAACTCGGTGACGAAGATCTTTTCCGGGCTGTTGCGCACCCAGGCCGGGTCGTTGACCACCAGCGTCTTCGGATGGATGCGGTCCAGCATGTGCGTGGTGGTGATGTAGTTCATGTCGAAGGGCGGGTCCTGGCGCAGCAGCACCACGTCCATCTCGGACAAATCGGTGCGCACCGGCTCGCCGAGCGAGAAGTGGTCGCCCTTCTCGTCGCGCACCGTCATCGGCTCGAGACGGGCGAAGACCTTGCCGCCGACCATCGCCAGCCGGTCGGGCGTGTAATGATAAAGCCTGTGGCCGCGCCTTTGCGCCTCCAGCGACAGCGCGAACGTCGTGTCGCCGACGATGTTGACGGTTCTGACATGGTCCATCTGGACGGCGATATCGAGCGGCATGGCGGTCTCAGTCTCCGGCTGGCGGTGCGCCCTGCTCTACAGGCTTGGCGGGGCGCTGCCAATCGTTCCGTTTTGAACGTTGCCGTCAGCAGCGTGAAACGAGGAACCGGACACATCTGTCCACAATCCGGCGTATTTCGTCATAGAAATGCGCCGGAGATACTTTTCCTAAACGGTTTTCTGCCATGGTCGCCGCAATTTCCGGCATCAGAACAGGAAAACCGATGCAAACTTCGTTTGGCACCGGGCAGGCATACAGGGATGGAACGGATCTGGCCTTCACCGATCCGCTGACGGGACTGGGCAATCACCGCCGCTTCTTCGACAAGGTGGAGCGGCTGATCGCCGACCGTGCCGATGACCCCGCACCCTTTGCCGTCGGCATCGTCGACCTCGACGGCTTCAAGCCCATCAACGACCTGTTCGGCCACAAGGCCGGCGACGACATCCTCATCCAGGTGGCGATGCGCCTGCGCGCCTCGATGGATTCGCATTCCAGCGTCTGCCGCATCGGCGCCGACGAGTTCGCCTTCCTCTATCCGATGGTGTTTTCCGAGGAAGCGGCCGCCGAGAGGGCGCGCATGCTGATCGAGATCCTGTCGGCGCCCTACGACGTCGGCGAGCGCACCGCCCGCCTTTCGGCCTCCGTCGGCTGCTCGCTGTTTTATTCCGGCGACGAAACGACCGAAATCCTGGTCAACAAGGCCGAGACCGCGCTCTACCACGCCAAGCGCTCGGGGCGCGGCAAGGTGATGGTCTATACGCGCGA
Organism: Ollibium composti; assembly: GCF_004801285.1. GTDB lineage: Bacteria > Pseudomonadota > Alphaproteobacteria > Rhizobiales > Rhizobiaceae > Mesorhizobium > Mesorhizobium composti. The sequence goes on along the minus strand of NZ_SSNY01000002.1, from coordinate 160,054 downwards.
GATGGAGGAGGCGGCCAAGCACGTCACCCGCATCGAGCAGGCGCTGCGCCGCGCCGTCTCGGCGGGCGAAGTGGAGCCGCACTTCCAGCCCATCGTCGATCTTGCTACGCGCCGCGTCATCGGCTTCGAAACGCTGGCGCGCTGGACCGATCGCGACCTCGGGCCTATCTCGCCGGCCGTCTTCATCCCGATCGCCGAGGAACGCGGCATCATCGGGCCGCTGTCGCAGCTGATCCTGCGCAAGGCGACGGAAGCCGCGCGCGCCTGGCCGAAGGACCTTTTCCTGTCGTTCAACCTGTCGCCTTCGCAGCTCGTCGACCAGAACACCGGCCTGCACATCCTGTCGATCCTCGACCGCAACGGCTTCGATCCGCGCCGGCTGGAGGTCGAGATCACCGAAACCGGCCTGATGAACGACCCGGCCTCGGCCGAGAAGATCGTCGAGGACCTGAAGCGGGTGGGCATCCGCGTCTCGCTGGACGATTTCGGCACCGGCCAGTCGTCGCTCGGCCGCCTGCGCGAATTCCATTTCGACAAGCTCAAGATCGACCGCGCCTTCGTCTCTTCCATCCTGGAGGACAAACCGTCAGAGCACATCATCCGCGCCATCCTGGCCATGTGCGAGGGGCTGGGCATGGACGTGGTGGCCGAGGGCATCGAGGAGGAGGCGCAGGCCGACAGGCTCATCCAGTTCGGCTGCGGCGGCGGCCAGGGCTACCTGTTCGGCAAGCCGGCCGACGCTGAGGCCACGCTCGGCTACCTGCGTGATTCCTTCCGTGGCGCGCAACGCATCAAGGCGGTGTGACGACAGCCGGAAGGCGACCGAGCCGCCGTTCCCGCGATTTTGTCCGACAAAACAGGCCAGGTGCTGCTTTTCGCGCTTGCCCGCGCATCGCGGCCGGCTAGGATGCGCCCGCGCATCGCGGCCTGTCGCCGCCGGTGGAGGGAGACAATCATGATGCCATCGGCGCGGTTCGCCGACCTTGAGGGCGCCTCGGTGCTGATCACCGGCGGCGGCTCCGGCATCGGCGCGGCGCTGACCGAAGGCTTCGTGCGGCAGGGCGCCAGGGTGGCCTTCATCGACATCGCCGAGGAACCCAGCCGGGCGCTGTGCGAGGCGCTCGCCGAAACCGGAAACCGCCCGCTCCATCTCAAGGCCGACCTCGCCGATGTCGGCGCCCTGCGCGCGGCGGTGGCAGAGGCGGCAGCCCGCCACGGCCCGGCGACCGTGCTGGTCAACAATGCAGCGCGCGACGACCGCCACGCCGCCGAAGACGTCACGCCGGAGGAATGGGACGCCAACCTCGCCGTCAACCTCAGGCCGCATTTCTTCACCGTGCAGGCGGTGGTGCCGGGCATGAAAGAGGCGGGCCACGGCGCCATCGTCAACTTCACCTCGACCTCCTTCATGCTCAACATGGGCGACATGCCGGCCTATACGATCGCCAAGGCGGGTATCGTCGGCCTGACCAAGGGCATGGCCGGGCGCTACGGCCGGCAAGGTATCCGCGTCAACGCCATCGCGCCGGGCTGGGTCGTCACCGAACGGCAGCGGAAGCTGTGGGTGAAGGGAGACAATCTCGACAGCCACATCGCGCGCCAGGCGATCCCGCGCATGATGGTGGCCGACGACATGGTCGGACCCTGCCTGTTCCTCGCCTCCGACGCCTCGGCGATGCTGACGGCGCAGACGCTGATCGTCGACGGAGGGGTGCTGTGAGCGCCGCACCGGCCATCGCTGCGGTCGACTGGGGCACGACGCGGCTGAGGCTCTGGCTGCTCGACGGCGCCGGCACGGTGCTGGCCGAGCGGCGCGGCGACGACGGCCTCATCAGCGCGCGCGACAAAGGCTTTGCCACGGTGCTGGAAAAGCATCTAGCGGCGGCCGGCGCGCCGGCCGGCCTGCCGGTCATCATGTGCGGCATGGTCGGCGCCCGCCAGGGCTGGCTGGAAGCCCCTTATGTCGACGTGCCTTCGCCGCTTTCGGCCGTGCTGCGCGGCGCGCTGAGCGTGCCGGACGCCGGCCGCGACATCCGCATCGTGCCCGGCATGGCGCAACGGCTGGCGGATGCGCCGGACGTCATGCGCGGCGAGGAGACACAGCTTGCCGGCGCCGGGCTGGCGGGGCGTGGCCGGCACATCGTCTGCATGCCCGGCACGCATTCCAAATGGGTCGCGGTCGAGGACGGGGCGGTGACCGGCTTCGGCACATGGCCGACGGGCGAACTGTTTTCCGTTCTGGCCGCGCACTCCATCCTGCGCCATTCGCTGGGAGAGCATCCCACCGCCGTGACCGCCGACAGCCCGGCGTTCCGGCGCTGGTGCGAGGCAGCGCTTGCCGAAGGCGGCGACATCATGGGCCGGCTGTTTTCCATCCGCGCCGCCGGCCTGCTGCATGGGCTGGGGCCGGACGATGCCGCCGCCTGCCTTTCCGGCCTCTTGATCGGCGCCGAGATCGCCTCGGCGAACCGGCGATACCCGGCCGGCAAGGAGCCGGTCGCGCTCGTCGCCTCGGGAGCGCTGGGTGTGCTCTATGGCGCTGCCCTCGGCTTGGCCGGACACACGATCCGGCCGGTCGATGCCGACGAGGCGGTGCGCGCCGGGCTGTTTGCCGCGGCACGGGAGAACGGCATGATCGCTTCGACGCAGGAGCCCGCATGACACAAACCGCCCCCTTTCCGAAACTCGCACGCGGGCTGGTCGCCATCCTGCGTGGACTGAAGCCGGACGAGGCCGTGGCCATCGGCGAGGCGGTTTTCGCCGCCGGCATCGAGGCGATCGAAGTGCCGCTCAATTCGCCCGATCCGTTCGTGTCGATCGAGCGGCTGGCGGCCGCCCTGCCAGCCACCGCGCTGATCGGCGCTGGCACCGTGCTGACGGAAGCCGACGTGGACCGCCTGCACGGTGCCGGCGGGCGCCTGCTGGTCAGCCCCAACATCGACGCGGACGTGATGAAGCGCGCCGCGCGCCATGCCATGGTGACGATGCCCGGCGTGTTCAGCTCGAGCGAGGCCTTCCAGGCGATCCGCCTCGGCGCCTCGGCGCTGAAATTCTTCCCGGCCAGCGTGCTCGGGCCGGGCGGCATCGCGGCGATGCGCGCCGTGCTGCCGCGCGAAACGCTAGTCGGCGCCGTCGGCGGCGTCTCCGACAAGGATTTCGCCGGTTACAAGGCAGCGGGCGTCAGCGTGTTCGGGCTGGGCTCTGGCCTGTTCAAGCCGGGCATGACGGTGGCCGAAGTGGCGGCGAAGGCCCGCGCCGCCGTCGCCGCCTGGGATTCCGTCTTCGGGAGAAGCACATGAGCGGACCTGCCGTCACGGCCCTGTCGAACACCGTCTGCGAACTCGGCGAAGGCCCGAGCTACGATCCGGGAACCGACACGCTCTACTGGTTCGATATCGTCAATGGCCTGTTGGTCGAGCATCGTTCCGGAACCGAAACGAAGACCCATCCGCTCGGCCGCATGGCCAGCGCCATCGCCATCGTCGACGGCGACCGGCAGCTCATTTCAGCCGAGGACGGGCTTTACCTGCGCGACACCGCCACCGGCAAACTCACGCTGCACATGCCGGTCGAGGCCGACAATGCGGTGACGCGCTCCAACGACGCCCGCGTCCATCCCTGCGGCGCCTTCTGGCTCAGCACCATGGGCAAGAAGGCCGAGACGGGCGCCGGCTCGATCTACTGGTTCTTCAAGGGCGAGTTGCGGCGGCTGTTCGCCGACATCTCCATCCCCAATTCCATCGCCTTCACCGCCGACGGCGCGATCGCCTACTACACCGATTCCAAGACCGGCCTCATCATGCGCACCGCCTGCGACCCCGCCACCGGCCTGCCGGCCGGAGAGCCGAAAGTGTTCGCCGACCGTGGCGACGGCAGCGGCGACCACGACGGCTCGGTGGTCGATCTCGACGGGACGCTGTGGAACGCCCGCTGGGGCGAGGCGTGCGTCAACGCCTATTCTCCCGACGGCAAGCTGACGCGCTCGGTCCGCATGCCGACAAGGCAGCCCTCCTGCCCTGCCTTCTACGGCCCCAAGGCCGACCGGCTCGCCGTCACCTCGGCCTGGGCGGACATGGACGCCGACCAGCGCGCCGCCGACCCGCAAGCCGGCAAGACCTTCCTGATCGACCTGCCGGTGCGCGGCCGCTTCGAGCCGCGCGTGCTGATCTGAGCATGTCGCGCCGCTGGTGATCCCGCGTCGGTTTTATCGGATGCCGAGCCCTGCGCGAATGCGAGACTGACCGGATCATCGGACCCCCAAGAAGCATGCCCAGCCCGGAACTCGTCCTGATCCATGAGCCCGAACGGGCCTGCCTCGACCGGCTGGCCGCCGAGGGTTTCGAAGCGCAGCGCGCTGCCGAGATCGCCTCCTATCTCGCGCAATCGACCGATCTCGCCGTCGAATTCGACGCCATCGCCGCCGCCTGCGCGGAGCGTGGCCTGCGCTTTGCGCCGGTGGAACTGGACGATGCGGCGGCGGCCCTTGCCCAGCGCGATCCGGCATCGACGCTCGTGTGGACGCTGACCGACGGCATCGCCTATTTCCGTGGCGGGGCGGCGCCGGCGCTGGCGCGGCTGGGCGGTTTCGGGACCATCGGCGCCGAGGATTCGGTGTTCGCGCTGTGCCAGGACAAGTTCCGCGCCGGCGCCGTGCTTTCAGCTCTCGCCCTGCCGGTTCCGCCCGCCGGCCTGGCGCGCGACGGCAAATGGCTGGCGCCGCCGCCCGCATCGCCGCAAGGCTGGTTCGTCAAGCCGAACCGGCTCGGCGCCAAGATCGGCATCTGGCCGGATTCCCGCTGTTTTGAGCTGGATCACGCGCTTGAACTTAGCCGGCGCATCTTCGCTTATTACCGTGACGACGCCATCGTCCAGCCCTATGTCGCAGGCCGCAACGCGCGCGCCTCCTTCCTCGCCGTCGAACCTGCCGCCGGCACGGAGGCGCTGGGCATCTCCTTCGTCGATTCCGGCGCCGACTTCCAGACCATGGAAGACAGTCTCGCCCTCTACGGCAACACCGGCACAGCGGCGAAGGCGCAAGGCCGCTACACCGAACCGGTGCTGGAGCCGGTGGCGCGCAGCCAGCCCGGCGCCGACGCCCGCATTCGCACGCTTGCCGGCAGGCTGATGCAAGGGCTCGGCCTGCGCGACGTCTTTTCGCTCGACCTGCGCGTCGAGGCCGACGACACGCTCCACCTCATCGAATTCGAGGTCTGTCCCGGCCTGCCCTGCTTCGATTTCCGCGCCTATTGCCGCGATCGCTGGGCGATGAGCCTGCCCGAGGCGATGGCGGCGACCGCCGCCAACCGGCTCACCGGCCGCCTGTGATGACCGTCAAAAGCGCTGTTGCTGGCGACGAAACCGCCCGCTATGGTTCGGGCCATCGTTCGATCCGGCCTGAACGCACCCTGATCGAACCCTCTAACAAAACAAAGGGAACACTCCGATGATGATGGAAAAGATCGCCCTGCGCTCCCGCATGTGGCTGGCAGGCGCCGCCCTGTCCGCTTTCGTGGCGGCATCGCCCGCCTTCGCCGTGACGCCGGCCGACACGCTGGTCGAGGGCTTCGCCATCGACGACATCATCAGCGTCGACCCGGCCGAGGCGTTCGAACTGTCGACGGCGGAAGTGACGGGCAACACCTACGACCTTCTGATCCGCATCGACCTCAACGACACCTCCAAGGTCAAGGGCGACCTCGCCGAGAGCTGGACGATCTCGGACGACGGCCTCGTCTACACCTTCAAGCTCAAGCCCGGCCTGAAGTTCGCCTCCGGCAACCCGATCACCGCCGCCGACGTCGCCTACTCCTTCGAGCGCGTCGTCAAGCTCGACCTGAGCCCGGCCTTCATCATCAACCAGTTCGGCATCACCGGCGACAACGTCGCCGAAAAGGCCAAGGCCGTGGACGACACCACCTTCCAGTTCACCGTCGACAAGTCCTATGCGCCGAGCTTCGTGCTGAACTGCCTGTCCTCCACGGTAGGCTCCGTGGTCGATTCCAAGCTGGTCAAGGAACACGCCGTGGCGGTGACGCCGGACGCCGACCATAAGTGGGACAACGACTTCGGCAACGGCTGGATGAAGACCGGCTACGCCGGCTCCGGCCCCTTCAAGCTGCGCGAATGGAAGGCCAACGAGGCCGTCGTCATGGAGCGCAACGACAATTACTGGGGCGAGAAGCCCAAGCTCGCCCGCGTCATCTATCGCCACATGAAGGAAAGCTCGGCGCAGCGCCTGGCCCTGCAGGCCGGCGACATCGACGTCGCCCGCAACCTCGAGCCGAACGACCTCAACGCCATCGCCGACAACAAGGACCTCGCCACGGTGAGCGCACCCAAGGGCACGGTCTGGTACATCAGCCTCAACCAGAAGAACGAGAAGCTGGCCAAGCCGGAAGTGCGCCAGGCGTTCAAGTACCTCGTCGACTACGACGCGCTGGGCTCGACCATCCTCAAGGGCATCGGCGAGATCCACCAGACCTTCCTGCCCAAGGGCGACCTCGGCGAATTGGACGAGAACCCCTTCAAGCTCGATGTCGCCAAAGCCAAGGAACTGCTGGAGAAAGCCGGGCTGAAGGACGGCTTCAGCGTCACCATGGACGTGCGCAACGGCCAGCCGACGACGGCCATGGCCGAATCGATCCAGCAGACGGCGGCGCAGGCCGGCGTCAAGATCGAGATCATCCCCGGCGACGGCAAGCAGACCCTGACCAAGTACCGCGCCCGCAACCACGACATCTATATCGGCCAGTGGGGGCAGGACTATTTCGATCCGAACTCGAACGCGCAGACCTTCGTCTCCAACCCCGACAATTCCGACGACGGCAAGACCAAGACGCTGGCTTGGCGCAACGCCTGGGACATCCCGGAACTGACCAAGCAGACGGAAGCCGCCCTTTTGGAGAAGGACACGGCCAAGCGCGCGGCGATGTACCAGGAGCTGCAGAAGAAGGCGCTGGAGGAAAGCCCCTTCGTCATCATCCACCAGCAGCTCGAAGTCGCCGGCCTGCGCGCCAACCTGAAGGACTTCAAGCTGGGCCCCAGCTTCGACACCAACTTCGTCAGTCAGGTTTCCAAGGAATAGCCGGAAGGCCGTTTCCTTGAGCGCGGTTGAACAACAGGCGGGGGCGCGCGGCAGCGGCCGCGCGCTTGCCATTGCGGGCGGCATCGGCCGCTTCCTGCTGATTGCGGCAACGACCTATCTCGGCCTGCTCGCCGTGACCTTCTTCATCGGCCGCGTCATCCCGATCGATCCGGTGCTGGCGGTGCTGGGCGACCGCGCGCCCGAGAGCGTGGTCGAGCGCACCCGCCGCGAGATGGGGCTGGATCTGCCGCTGATCGAGCAATTCTGGATCTACATCAAGGCGGCGCTGAACGGCGATTTCGGCACCTCGGTGCTGACCACCAACCCGGTGATGGCCGACATCCGCCGCGTCTTCCCCGCGACGATCGAGCTGGCGACGGTCGGCACCCTGATCGGCACCGTCCTCGGCATCCCGCTCGGCGTGCTGGCGGCGGTGAAGCGCGGCAGTCTCGCCGACCAGTTCGTGCGCGTCGTCGGCCTCGTCGGCTATTCGGTGCCGATCTTCTGGCTGGCCCTGCTGGCGCTGGTGCTGTTCTACGCCAAGCTGCAATGGGTGGCGTTCCCCGGCCGCATCGACATCGTCTATCAGTACACCTTCACGCCGGTCACCGGCTTCTACCTGCTGGATTCGGCCCTGCAGGGCCAGTGGGACGTGTTCTGGGACGTGTTCCGCCACATCGTCCTGCCCGGCGCGCTGCTCGGCTATTTTTCGCTCGCCTATATCAGCCGCATGACGCGCTCCTTCATGCTGAACGAGCTCAGCCAGGAATACGTCGTCGCCGCGCGCGCCAAGGGCCTGTCGGAAACGCGCATCATCTGGGGCCACGCGCTGCGCAACGCGGCAGTCCCCATGGTGACGGTGATCGCGCTCTCCTATGCCGGGCTGCTGGAAGGCTCGGTGCTGACCGAGACGGTGTTTTCCTGGCCCGGGATCGGCCTCTACATCACCGATTCGTTGCAGAACGCCGACATGAACGCCGTGCTCGGCGGCACCATCGTCATCGGCTCGGTCTTCATCGCCATCAACCTGTTCTCCGACCTGCTCTACAAGCTGCTCGACCCGAGGACGAAGGTGCGATGAGGGCGGAACTTCATTGGCCACCCCCACCCCTAGCCCCTCCGCTCAAGGGGGAGGGAGAGCTGCCGCATGCCAACTCCCCCTCCCCCTTGAGCGGAGGGGCTAGGGGTGGGGGTATTTCGCGCAACCATCTCTCGCCGGAGGCCCTACCATGACCACCTCCGACGCTGCCCCCCTTTCCCGCCGCGAATGGCTGCTGTCGGAACGTCCGGCCTCGCGCATGCAGGCGCGGCTCGGCCGCGCCTATGTCACCTGGCGGCGTTTCTCGGCCAACAGGCTCGCCATGGTCGGGCTGTTCATCATCATCGCCCTTCTGGTGGTGGCCGCCCTCGCGGACGTGCTCGCCACCCATTCGCCCTATATCGGCGACCTGAAAAACGCGCGGCTTCTGCCGCCGTCCGCCGACTACTGGTTCGGCACCGACGATCTCGGCCGCGACATCTATTCGCGCATCGTCCACGGCTCGCGGCTGACGCTCTTCGTGGTGGTTCTGGTGGCGATCATCGCGGCCCCCGTCGGCCTGGCCGTCGGCACCGTCTCCGGCTATGCCGGCGGCTGGATCGACGCCGTCCTGATGCGCATCACCGACATCTTCCTCGCCTTCCCCAAGCTGGTGCTGGCGCTGGCCTTCGTCGCGGCACTCGGCCCCGGCATCGAGAACGCGGTGCTGGCGATCGCCATCACGTCGTGGCCGCCCTACGCACGTATCGCCCGTGCCGAGACGCTGACGGTGCGCAATTCCGATTTCATCAAGGCGGTGGAACTGATGGGCGCCTCGCCCTTCCGCATCGTGCTTCGCCACATCATGCCGCTGTGCCTCTCCTCGCTGATCGTGCGCGTCACCCTCGACATGGCCGGCATCATCCTGACCGCCGCCGGCCTCGGCTTCCTGGGGCTGGGCGCACAGCCGCCGCTGCCCGAATGGGGCGCGATGATCGCGTCGGGCCGCCGCTTCATCCTCGACCAGTGGTGGGTGGCCGGCGCGCCGGGCGTCGCCATCCTGATCGTCTCGCTGGGTTTCAACCTGCTCGGCGACGGCCTGCGCGACGCGCTCGACCCGCGGAGCGGCGACCAATGAACAAGGCGGCAATGAGCGGCAACCTGCTGGACATCGAGGACCTGCGCGTCACCTTCCCGACACGCACCGGCCGCATCGAGGCGGTACGCGGCGTCTCCTTCGCGCTCGGCCGCGAGCGGCTGGGCATCGTCGGCGAGAGCGGCTCGGGCAAGTCGCAGACCGGCCGCGCCATCATGGGGCTGACGCCGCCGCAGGCCGAGGTCTTGGCGAAGACACTCGCCTTCGACGGGCTCGACCTGCTTGCGCTGCCGCCGCGCGAGCGCCGCGCGCTGCGGGGAAAACGCATCGCCATGATCCTGCAGGACCCGAAATATTCGCTCGACCCGGTGATGACCATCGGCCGGCAGATCATCGAGACGCTGCGCACCCATGAGAGGGTGACGAAGGCCGAGGCGCGCGAGCGGGCATTGGACATGCTGGCGGCCGTGCAGATCCGCGACCCCAAACGCGTCTTCGACCTGCACCCGCACGAAGTCTCCGGCGGCATGGGCCAGCGCGCCATGATCGCCATGATGCTGATCGCCGGGCCGGAACTGATGATCGCCGACGAACCGACCTCGGCGCTCGATGTCACCGTGCAGCTCGACGTGCTCGCCATCCTCGACCGGCTGGTGGCGGAGCGCGGCATGGGGCTGATCTTCATCTCGCACGACCTGCGGCTGGTTTCCTCCTTCTGCGACCGCGTCGTCGTCATGTATGCCGGCAAGGTGGTCGAGCAGCTGAAGGCATCGGAACTGTCGCGGGCTGAGCATCCCTACACGCGCGGCCTGCTCGACTGCATGCCCAAGATCGGCGCCGACCGGCACCCGCTGCCGGTGCTGCAACGGCAGGCGGAGTGGGCGCAGTGAGGGGAAATCTTCGCAGTAAGCTACCCCCACCCCTAGCCCCTCCCCTCAAGGGGGAGGGGGACTTGGCATGCGGCAGCTCCCCCTCCCCCTTGCGGGGAGGGGTCAGGGGTGGGGCTACTTTCATTCACGGGTTGGCGCGATGACCCACGCCCTCGCCGTCACCGACCTCGAAGTCGTCTTCGACCGCTTCCGCGCGCTCAAGGGCGTCAGCATCGCCGTGCAGCCCGGCGAATCCTTCGGGCTGGTCGGCGAATCCGGCTCCGGCAAATCGACGCTGCTCAGGGCCGTCGCCGGGCTGGCGCCGGTCACAGCCGGAACCATTGCGCTGGACGGCAAACAGCTCGGCCGCCGTCGCGACAAAGCCTTCTACCGACAGGTGCAGATGGTGTTCCAGGACCCCTACGGCTCGCTGCATCCGCGCCAGACGGTGGACCGGCTGTTGCAGGAGCCGCTCGCCATCCACGGCATCGGCGACGGCGAACAGCGCATCCGCCGCGCGCTGGACGAGGTGGGGCTGGGGTCCGGCTTCCGCTTCCGCTATTCGCACCAGTTGTCCGGCGGCCAGCGCCAGCGCGTGGCGATTGCGCGTGCGCTGATCCTCGAACCGTCGATCCTCCTGCTCGACGAGCCGACCTCGGCGCTCGACGCCTCGGTGCAGGCCGAAGTGTTGAACCTTCTGGAGCAGGTGCGCCGCGCGCGCGGCCTCACCTTCCTGATGGTCAGCCACGACCTCGCCGTCGTCACCCATATGTGCGGACGGCTGGCTGTGATGCAGAACGGCGAGGTGGTCGAAACGCTCGCGGCCCCCGACCTCGCCGCGCACCGCGTCGAGAACGACTACACCAGGCGCCTGCTGAAGGCCTCGGAAGGATTCGCCCGCGCCGGGTGAGCCGCGGGGCGACCGCCCTGTCGGCCCCGTCATGCCATCGCCAGTCCTTGCATGAGAACATTGGCGACGGACAGAGTGGACGGAGTGCAACGCGGAAGCTGCTTTCCTCGCCCCGTTTACGGGGAGAGGATGCCGGCAGGCAGGTGAGGGGCGGCGCCACGTTCTGCGACGTTGGCGCTGCCCCTCACCCTTACCCTCTCCCCGTGAACGGGGAGAGGGAGACGCCCATGCCGCGCCTCCTTCCGCAAAGAATTTTCCCGAAATCTATCCCCGTCCTTTTCACCCGCTCCATACTGCCCGTTATCTCCTGTGCGGGAACGCGGGTCGCGAACCGGGCGCTTGTGGCAGGGGACGGTGCCGGGCTGGCAGCGTAACGGTACGCTGCTGGGTGATGAGCCCCCAAGTCCGGGCCTCGACCGAGCCAGCGGGCCGCCCCAGAAAGGCGGCAGCGACCCTCGGGGAGGCAAGACACCGGCGGGCGCGGGATGCCGCGCCATACCTTAACTTAGCAGGCACGGCCCCCGCGCCCGCTTCCCGACCTTTTTCGCAAGGTCCGCTCTTTGACAATGGCCAGACGGACGAAAATCCGGGCGTGGCAACGAAGAAGCTCACCCAGGGAGAGGGGTCGCTGGCCGTAGAGCGAGGCTTCTGTGCGTCGGAGCGGTTGAGGTTACCCCTCCCGACCGGGCTACGCCCGGCGTCCTTCGGACCCCCTCAAGCGGGAAAGGGTCAGGCTGTTATCCGCAGCATGTGGTTGTCCCACACATAGTCCGGCTCCGACACGGCCGGCCGGTGCGGCGCGACGATGGCGCCGGCGCCGCTGGAGGCGATGAAGCCGGCGCGGTCCGGCGCGATACCGCACACTTCGGTCAGGCTGATGGCCGAGACGATGCCGCCGCTTGCGGTGTCGAAGACGACGTAGCTGTTGCCGGCCGGCGAGGACACCGCCATCGTGCCGGCCTCGCGGTTGGCCGCCATGGCGCCGATATAGTTGCGCAAGCCGTTCAGCACCTTTTCCGGCATGTCGAGCAGTTGCAGTTCCCTGCCGCGCTCGGCCTTGCCGACCAGCGGCGGCCGATCCAGCGTCGCGCCCTCGTACTGGCAGGAGAACCAGACGGCGCCTTGCGCGTCGATGTCCATGTGGCGGATCGACAGCTTGTGCAGGTCGGCCGGCAGTTCGTGCTTTTCGAGGAGGTCGCCGGTCAGCCGGTCGATCAGCACGTAGGACGGCTTCATGGTGGCTAGATTGAGCTTGGCCTTGCCGAAGTCGGGATGCGTCTCGATGCCGCCATTGGCCACGGCAAGCGTGCGGCCGTCGCCGAGCAGCACCATTTCGTGCGGGCCGACGCCATGGGTGGCGAACTCGCCGACGCGGCGGAAGCGGTCGCCGGCATCGTAGACGCCGACCATGCCCGCCGCCGCGTCGAAATCGTTCTCGGTGGCGTAGAGCAGCGCGCCGTCCGGCGAAAAGACGCCATGGCCGTAGAAATGCCGTCCGGCGGGTGCGGCGATGGTGACCGGTTCGTCCTTGCCGCCATGGTCGAAGGCCACGGCCAGCGTGCCCGGCTTGCGCGGGAAGACGATGGCGCGGCGCGAGGCCGGGTCGAGGGTCATGCCGTGGCCGCGGTCGGGCAGGTCCACGGCGTAGAGCAGCTTGCCTTCCTCCGACAGGATGCCGGCGCCATAGCTGCCGTCGCGGCGCACGAAGGCGGTGGCGAAGACGGCATCGGCGGCAAGCGTCGCCGCCCATGCGGATGGCGCCATGGCCGCCGCGAAGCCGGCGCCGGCGGCGCGCAGGAAGTCACGGCGGTCGATCAGCGGGGTGCGCATGGGGTGAACCTCCTGTGCCTTGACCGGAAGTCGGCCCGCTTTGAAGTCGCAGTACCCCCACCCCTCAAGGGGAAGCTGCCGCCAGCCAAGTCCCCCTCCCCCTTGAGGGGAGGAGCTAGGGGTGGGGGTCGATCACGCGAACGGTCGGCCATTGTCTCTCGCTCAATCCCCGTCCAGCGAGGAGAACCCTGCTGTCAGGCCGAATTCCGCCGTCATGCGCGTGCCGACGAGGCTGGAGAGGCTGCTGGTGACGAGGCGAAAATGTTCCAGCTTCGCCCGCTTTTCGGGATCGGCCAGCACGGCGTCGATGGGACCGGAGGCAGCACGGGCGTCGGCGACGCCATTGGCGAGCTGGATATGCGTCGACTCGGCCATCCAGCGCGCGTCGTCGGACAGTGCCTCGCCGATGCGCGAGACGGTGAACAGCCGGTCCATGCCGTCGAGGTTGGCTGCCAGCGAATCGGCAGTCTTGCCCGAGCGCCAGAAGATCGCCTGCTTCGGCCTGTCGGCATCGGCATTCGCACCGAGGAAGCCTTTCACCCGCACGTCGCGGACAAGCTCCAGCCCGTCGATGAGGACGCCGAGCAGGTCCGTCACCGCCTCCGGCCCGTCGCGGTAGACCGAGTTGTCCGGTCCCGGGTTCCGCCAGATGGCGGCAAAGCCGTCCGGCTTGTTCCAGGCCGCTGCAACTTCGGCGGCAATGGTCTCGATGTTGCCGGCTACCGCCGCACCGAAGGCGCAGCGATAGGCGCCATCAGTGCTCGCCAGCGCATCGGCGCCGGTGCCGTGGAGAATGTATTCCAGCGCGCCCAGCCCCTGCATGGCGACGCTCTTGCCTGCGATGGCGGCGGGATCGGCGGCCGTCGGGTCCTTGGCGGCAAGAGCGGCCTGCACCTGCTTCAGCCCGATCGACTTGCGGTCCGGCCAGAACAGCATGCGCTCCAGCCGGTTGTCCTCGCGGATCGGCCCGAACTGGACGATCTCGATCGCCGACCAGGCATCGACGAGGGCGGAGAAATCGGTACGGGCGGCGTCGAGACTGGCCTGCGAGGGCGATGCGCACAGCGCCTTGACGGCTTTTGCCTCGGCGGAGGCCTTCTCGTGCAAGGCGGCGTAGGCGGGCCGCACGAAACCGTCGACGGCGCGGCCGATGACGTCGGCGGTTTTCACCGGAGCGGCTGGGGCTGGCTGGGTAGCAGCGAAAGAGAGGAAAACGGTCAAGGCAACGACAAGTCCCCCTCTCCGTCTCGGCTTCGCCGAGCCACCTCTCCCCCACTTCGTAGGGGAGAGGATGGGTGCCAAGCCTTGCGGCCGGCGCATCCTCTCCACCCGAAACGGGCGGAGAGGTGGCTCGGCGAAGCCGAGACGGAGAGGGGGGACTTTGCCACCTGGACAGGAAACGTCCCGCTCTTCCATCACATCTACAATCATCACAGCGACTCCAGAAACCTGATCAGCGCGGCGCGCGTGGCGGCATCGGCGGCGGCGAAGCGGTCGCGGGCCTTGGTGCCCTCGCCGCCGTGCCACAGGATAGCCTCGGTGAGATTGCGGGCGCGCCCGTCGTGCAGGAAGAAGGCATGGCCGCCGCCGACCCGCCCGGTCAGGCCTATGCCCCAGAGCGGCGGCGTGCGCCATTCGTTGCCGGTGGCATCGCCCACCGGCTGCCCGTCGGCCAGGCCTTCACCCATGTCGTGCAACAGGAAATCCGAATACGGCCAGATGAGTTGGAAGGCCTGCGCCTTGTCCGGCGTATCGCGGCGGGTAACGAATTTCGGCGTGTGGCAGGCGGCGCAGCCCATTTCGTAGAAAGCCCGCTTGCCGGCGAGAACGTCCTTGCCGCCGACGTCGCGGCGCGCCGGCACGGCGAGGTTCTGCGCATAGAAGGTGATCAGGTCCATCACCGGCACCGGCGCCTCAGTGTCGCCGAGGCGGGGTTGCACGCCATCCGCCATGGCAAGGCAGGCCGGCTCTGCCTCGGTGCAGTCGCCCCAATGGCGCGGCGCTTCCGGCGAGGAAATGCCGATGTCGGTCGCCAGCGCGTCGGCCGACTGCTGGCGGATCGAGGCGGCCTCAGCCTTCCAGCCGAAGCGACCGAGCGCCGGCTTGCCGGTCGTCTCGGCCGGCACGATGTTCGGCCGGCCGGAAATGCCGTCGCCGTCGCGGTCACCCGGATCGGCATGGGCGAGAATGTCAGCGGGATGGATCTGCTCGACGAGGCCGAGGCCGATCATCGGCGGCGTCAGGCGCGGCGACAGTGTGGTGGCCGAATCGAGCGGGCCATAGGCAAGATCGTTCACAGAATAGGCGGGGCGGCGCAACGAGACTGTCCCGCCGTCGCCCAACGTCACCGGCTCCTCCGTATAGGTCACGCTCATGCGGCCTTCACCGGCGAGACCGGGCACGGCCAGTTCCTGCAATTGCGTGCCGTAGACGGGATCGGGGAAATTCAGCGCCTCGTGCCGAGCGATCGTCGCCTGCTCCTCGGCGTTGCTCGCCGCCCGCGCCAGCCGCAGGAACATGGAGGTGGTGCCATCGGCGCCGAGCGGCGGCCGGCCGCGGCCGTCCTTGAGATGGCAGTTCTGACAGGCGCGCTCGTTGAACAGCGGCCCCAGCCCGTCGGACGCCTGCGTCGAGGACGGCGACGACACCCAGTTCTTGCGAAAGAGTGCGTTGCCCAGCTTGAAGGTGGCCTGCTGCGCGAAAGTGATGTTGGCCGAAGCTTGAGAGAAGGCGTCTGCATTGACGCGCTTCCTCGACGTGCCGGCACCGCCCTGCATCGTTTCGTAGTCTTCGGGCTTGGAGAAGTCCTTGGTCGGCGCAGTGACAGACTCAACGCGGGCAAGGTCTTCAGGCGTCAGGTCTGTGCGGGTGGCGGAAAGATCGGCCCATGCGTCGGCAAATATCGTCGCCGGCCATGCCGTCAGCAGGAGGCCGGCGATGAGGCAGCCGAACGGGAGATGGCGCGGCGCGCGCAGCAGTTCTAAGGCGCGCCGCATTTACCCATGTCCTCAGTCCTGGTTGATCTCGGCGTTGTCGGCGGATTCGGCGTTGAGCAGGCCGTATTTCTCCTCGCCGATGGAGGCGAGCAGGTCGAGCTGGGTCTCGAGGAAGTCGATATGGCCTTCTTCGTCCGCCAGCAGCTCCTCGAACAATTTCATCGACACATAGTCGCCCAGTTCGTTGCAGATCTCGCGTGAGCGCTTGTAGGCGGTGCGTGCGTCGTATTCGCCTTCGAGGTCCGATTCCAGCACTTCCTTGACGTTCTGGCCGATGCGCAACGGCGCCACCGACTGCAGGTTCGGATGGCCTTCGAGGAAGATGATGCGCGCCACCAGTCTGTCGGCGTGGTGCATTTCCTCGATGGATTCGGCCCGCTCCTTCTTTGCCAGCTTTGTGTAGCCCCAGTCCTCCAGCAGCCTGAAATGCACCCAGTACTGGTTGACGGCGCCGAGTTCGAGAAAAAGCGCCTCGTTAAGCCGCTCGATGACCTGCTTGTCGCCTTTCATGGGTTCTGCTCCCGTATTGGCCGCGCAACTCCCTCACGCGGTCGAGGTGTGAAACGATGTCGGCTCCGCCCGTGTGAACACGGGCGTGGTAGTCCTCGGTGACCCGAATGATCGTTTCCACCACATTTGGGAAACAGCCGCAACAGCGGCCGCGCTTATGCATCGCGTGGTAGACCTTGGCCGGAACGATGAGTTGCCAGGGATCCTCGTCGAGCAGCCGAACGATCGTCTGCTCGATCTCCTTCTCGGTGATGATGTTGCAATGGCAGACGAGCATGTCCCTGATCCGGATGGCTGGCGGCGCGTCCTGCACGCCGCTCGCTGTCGTTGATGGTTACTGGAAGACCTTGTCGGGCGCGTCCAGGCTGTCGGAACCCTCGAAGGCGATGGCGTCGAGCTTCAGCACCGAAACGGCTCGCTCGATCGACTTGGTCTGGTCGACCAGCGCGTCGATGGCGGCCTGCACGGTGGCGTTGCCTTCCGTGTTGCCCTCGGCGATCTGCTGGTCATAGGCCTCGCCGGAGTCGGCGCGCGCCTTGATCGCTTCCATCGCGGCGACGGTCGTCTCCAGCTTGCCCCTCAGTTCGGTGTCAAGCGCGGCGTCGGCCGCCTTGACCATGTCGGAGACGGACGGGCCGGAAACCTCGGTGCCGTCGACGCGCTTGTAGCTGGCGAGATAGGCCGAGCGGATGCCGACGGCGTCTTCCAGATGCGATATGTGGGTGTTGTCGGAGAAGCAGTCGTGCTCCTCCTCCGGGTCGTGCAGCAGGAGGCCGAGTTTCATGCGCTCGCCCGCCAGTTCACCGTAAGAGAGCGAGCCCATGCCGGTCAGGATGGTGGAAATGCCGGCATTGGCGTCGATCTCTTCCAGATGTTTGCGCGCCGCGCCGCCGTCCTTCCAGTCACCGACCATCTCCTCCAGATCGGAGACCAGCAGGTCGGTGGCGGACTTCAGGTACTGGGCACGACGGTCGCAGTTGTCGTGCGTGCAGTTGGCAAGGTCGTAGTCGGTGTAAGGCCGTTCGCCGGCGCCCGGCCCGGTGCCATGCAGGTCCTGGCCCCACAGCAGGAACTCGATGGCATGATAGCCGGTCGCCACGTTGGCCTCGATGCCGCCGGCCTCCTGTAAGGTGCCGGACAGGAATTCCGGCGTGATCTCGGAAGCGTCGACCTTCTTGCCGTCGATCTCGATCTCCTTGTTGGCGATGACGTTGGCCGTGTAGAGCGCGTTCTCGTCGGATTCGGTGCCGTAGCTGGCATCGACGTAATCGATCAGGCCCTCGTCCAGCGGCCAGGCGTTCACCTTGCCTTCCCAGTCGTCGACGACCGGGTTGCCGAAGCGGTAGACCTCGGTCTGCTGGTAGGGGATGCGCGCCGCCTTCCAGGCGTCCTTGGCAGCCTGTTGCGTCTCGGCCGACGGCTTGGCGAGGAAAGCGTCGACGGCGGTATCCAGCGCCTTGGCCGTCGCCAGCGAATCCTCGTATTTGGCGAGCGCGATGTCGGCGTAGGTCTTGACCACCGCCCTGGCATCGGTTTCGGCGCGGGCAGGCAGCACGAATGCGGTGGCCGTCAGCAACGCCGTGGCGCCCACCGCGGCAAGCCTGCCGCCATATCGCGCATTAACCTTCGTCCTCATCATCGTTCGTCTCTCTCCTCGAAAATGGCAAATGGATGCGATCCCGGCGGCGAAGCCGGCGCATCGGCAAAAGGGCTGGAAGCGGAAGGTGGCGACAGCGCAACGCAGTTCGCATCCCCAGCCGGCTGACCGGCCGCGACGCCATGGTTCGCGCGCAAGAACAACACCGAAGCCTCCAATCGAAAGGGTTCAAGGCCCAGACATCAAAGGGATGCGCCAGAAGCGCCCCTCCATAAAGTTGAGAAGAAAAGGAAAGTCAAATTAAATCGGCAGGAAAATCCAATTGAAACAAGAGTTTAGAATTATTCTAAACTAATACGGTCAGGTTTATGCGCTGCTGCCGAAGCCTGTCGCCCGGCAGCGGGACCGACGACCGGACCCACAACCCGATTGACAGCGCACCGTCGCAGGTGCGACGCCCGAGGCGTCTTGCGGCGCAGCCGGGCAATCGCCATGTGGTGCTTCGGCATAGTTTCATCGGTGCGGCAGCGCCAACGATGGGGGACGGGTTGCGATGAAGAACGGCGTAGTCATTGTCGGCGCGGGACATGGCGGGGTGCAGGCTGCGGCCAGCCTGCGCGAGGAAGGCTATGACGGCCCGCTCATCCTGCTCGGCGACGAACCCGAGGCTCTGCCCTACCACAAGCCACCGCTGTCGAAGACCTTCATCAAGGACCCGCAGGCCAAGCCGCAGCCGCTACGCGGGGAGGCGTTCTATACCGGCAGCGCCATCGACTACCGCCCCGGCACGCGGGTGGAACGCATCGACCTCGCCGGCCGCAAGCTGGAGCTCGCCGGCGGTGCAGCGCTGCCCTTCGACCGTCTGGTGCTGGCCACCGGCTCGCGGCCGCGCGCACTGCCGCTGCCGGGCACGGAACTTGCCGGCGTGCTGTCGCTGCGCACGCTCGGCGATGCACGGCTGATCCGCGACCTGATCGCAACCGCGCGGGAAGTCGTGGTGCTCGGCGGCGGCTTCATCGGGCTGGAGATCGCCGCGACGCTGACCGCGGCGGGCTGCAAGGTGACGGTGATCGAGGCAATGGGCCGCCTGCTCGGCCGCGCGGTGGCGCCGGCGGTGGCGGCGCATGTGCGCCAGCGGCTGGAGGCGTTGGGCGTGCGCATCCTCACCGGCACGACCGTCTCGAAGCTGGAGGGCGATGCCGGCGGCCATGTCGCCGCCGCCGTCACCTCGGACGGCGAGAGACTGCCAGCGCAGATGGTCATCGTCGGCGTCGGCGTGGTGCCGGCGACGGAGCTTGCCGAGGCTGCCGGCATCCAGACAGCCAACGGCGTGCGCGTCGATGCGCAGATGCGGTCTTCCGTCCCGGAGGTTCTGGCGGTGGGCGACGCGGTCAACTACCGGCACTGGTTCACCGGGCAGGACGTGCGGCTGGAATCGGTGCAGAACGCCACCGACCAGGCCAAGCTGGCAGCCCGCACCATCCTCGGCCACGAGGAACCTTACGCGGCTGTGCCGTGGTTCTGGTCGGACATCGGCGACATGAAGCTGCAGATGGTCGGCCTGACCGCCGGAGGCAACCGCGAGATCGTCGTCGGCGAACCGGCCGAGAACAGGTTCTCGGTCTACCACTATCTCGGCGACCGGCTGCTCGGCATCGAATCCGTCAATCGCCCAGCCGATCACATGATGGGCCGCAAGATGATGGGCGCCGGCTTTTCTCCGGCCCCGGACCTTATTGCCAGCGGTGGGGATTTGAAGGCGGCGCTGGCGACTTTTCAGGAGAAGGCGGAGTAGAGACGCCGGCGCTCCTCGCCCCGTTTACGGGGAGAGGATGCCGGCAGGCAGGTGAGGGGCGGCGCCAAGTCCTGAAATGTTCGCGCCGCCCCTCATCCGTCACTTCGTGACACCTTCTCCCCGCAAGCGGGGAGAAGGAAGGTCAGGCCCGCGCCTCGCGGATCGACGTTTCCAGAATGTCCAGGGCCTCGGTCATCACATTGTCCTGGATGGTAATGGGCGACAGGAAGCGGATGACGTTGCCGTAGACGCCGCAGGTGAGCAGGATCAGGCCCTTGTCCAGTGCTTTGAGGCGCACGGCATTAGCGAATTCCGCCGACGGCAGGTTTTTCTTCACGTCGTTGAACTCGACGGCGTTCATGAAGCCGGGGCCGCGGATGTCGACGATCTCGGGCACGTCGGCGCGCAGCGATTCCAGCCGCTGCTTGAGGCGGGAGCCGAGCAAGTTGGCGCGGTCCACCAGCTTTTCCTCCTCGATCACGTCGAGAACGGCGTGGGCGGCGGCGATGCCCAGCGGATTGCCGGCATAGGTGCCGCCGAGACCGCCGGGGTTGGGCGAATCCATCAGCTCGGCGCGGCCGGTGACGGCCGAGAGCGGGAAGCCGCCGGCAAGGCTTTTCGCCATGGTGGTGATGTCGGGCACAGCATCATGATGCTGCATGGCGAACATCTTGCCGGTGCGGGCGAAACCGGTCTGCACCTCGTCGGCGATGAGCAGGATGCCGTGCTGGTCGCAGATCTTGCGCAGCGCCGAGGTGAAGTCGCGCGGCGCCTCGTAGAAGCCGCCCTCGCCCTGCACCGGCTCGAGGATAATGGCCGCCACGCGCGACGGATCGACGTCGGCCTTGAACAGGCGGTCGAGCGCGGCCAGCGAATCGGCCACCGTCACACCATGCAGCGGCACCGGGAAGGGCGCATGGAAGACATCGCCCGGCATGGCGCCGAAGCCAAGCTTGTAGGGCGCCGTCTTGCCGGTCAGGGCCATGCCCATGAAGGTGCGGCCGTGGAAGCCGCCGGCGAAGGCGATGACGGCCTGCCGGCCGGTGGCGTGGCGGGCGATCTTGATGGCGTTCTCCACGGCTTCCGCGCCGGTGGTGACGAAAAGGGTCTTCTTCTCGAAATTACCCGGCAGCACGCCATTCAGCCGCTCGGCCAGATGCACGTAGTTCTCGTACGGCACGACCTGGTGGCAGGTGTGGGTGAAGCGATCGAGCTGCGCCTTCACTGCCTCGATTACCTTGGGGTGGCGGTGGCCGGTATTGACCACGGCGATGCCGCCGGCGAAATCGATGTAGCGCCGGCCCTCGACGTCCCAGATCTCCGAATTCTCCGCCTTGTCGGCATAGATCTGCGTCGTCATGCCGACGCCGCGGGCGATCGAGGCGTTCTTGCGCTGGGACAGGTCGGAATTCTTCATGGGTTCTCTCCGGGACGGTCGATGGCACACATATGCCGGCTTCCCTGCCTTTCTGGCCTCTTTCCGCCGTTTCCTCAAGCCGGCACCGTGCGCCGTCCGTTGGGCCTGCCGGTGGTCCCGCAACTCCGGTCTCCTCCACAAGACCGGTTTCAATCGCATGGAGAACGGGTATTGTTTCGGCAACGCCGCGGCAATCCTTTGCCGAAGCGCGACGGATCGGAGACCGCCATGAGGGGAAGCGTGCCATCGTCTGCCACGTCATCGCCACCCTTCCGTCGTCGTGTCCCCCGTTCCCTCGTCCTCGCGCTTGCCGGCGCGGCCGCCTTGCTCGTCGCCGGTTGCCAGAAGAAGGAAACCGCCGAAGCCAAGCTGCCGGTGGTGGTGCAGGTCGCCACGACCGAAGTGACCGACTACGCGCCGAAGACCTCTCTGACCGGTGTCATCGCGGCACGTACGTTGAACAATCTCGCCTTCCGCGTCGGCGGCCGTGTCGCCGAACGGCTGGTCGAGGTCGGCCAGCATGTCGACAAGGACACGGTGCTGGCCCTGCTCGACCCGCAGGAACAGGAATCGGACCTGCGTTCCGCACAAGCCGACCTCGATGCCGCCAATGCCAGCCTGACGCAGGCCAAGGCCGCCTTCGAGCGGCAGAAGGCGCTGCTGGCGCAGGGCTTTACCACGCGGCGTGACTACGACGCTGCCGAGCAGGCGGCGAAGGTTGCGCAGGGCAGCGTCGACGCGGCCCAAAGCGCGCTCGCCAATGCCAAGGAGAACCTGACCTTCACCGAGTTGCGCGCCGGCGCCCCTGGTGTCGTCACCGCCCGCGCCGTCGAGGCGGGCCAGGTGGTGCAGGCCGCGCAGACCGTCTTCACCGTCGCCGAGGACGGCGACCGCGACGCCGTCTTCAACGTGCAGGAAACGCTGGTGGTCAGCACCGTGCCCGATCCGGCCGTAACGATCGCACTGGTTTCCGATCCGAAGGTGACGGCGACGGGCAGGGTGCGTGAAATTTCGCCGGCCGTCGATCCGGCTTCCGGCTCCATCCGCGTCAAGGTGGCGATCCCCGAGACACCGGCCGCGCTGCCATTGGGCGCTGCCGTCGTCGGCACGGTTTCGGCCAGGGCGCAAAAGGGCATCGTCCTGCCGTGGCAGGCGCTGACCTCGCAGGACGGCAAGCCGGCGGTCTGGCTTCTCGATCCCGCCTCGAAGGCGGTGACGGTGACACCGATCGGCATCCTTGCCTACGAGTCCGGCATCATCGTCGTCGACAAGGGGCTGGAGGCGGGCCAGCAGGTGGTCACCGCCGGCGGCCAGCTGCTCAGTCCCGGGGAGGTGGTCGAGGTGGCGGAGGCCAAGCCATGACGCGGCGCGCGCTGCTGCTAACGCTCTGTGTCCTTGCGCCGCTCGCCGCCTGCTCGCAGGAAAAGGAAACGCCGCCGCCGGAAGTCGTGCGGCCGGTGCTGTCAATGGTGGTGACGCCGACGGCCAGCCGCACGCTCGGCTTCGTCGGCACGGTGGAGCCGGAATTCAGCGCCAACCTCGCCTTCCGCCTGCTCGGCCGCGTGGTGGCGCGCGACGTCGAGGTCGGCGACCTGGTGACGAAGGGCGAGACGCTGGCAGCGCTCGACCCGACCGCGCTCGACCTCGGCGTGCAGGCGGCCAAGGCGGAGCTTTCCAACGCCGAGGCGCAGTTCGCCAACGCCTCCGCCAGCGAGGAACGCCAGCGCCAGCTGCTGGAATCGAAAAACACCTCGCAGGCGGTCTACGACGCGGCCAGGCAGGCCATGCAGGCAGCGCAGGCCAATGTCGAGCGAGCGCGAGCCGCACTCGCGAAGTCGCAGGAACAGCTCGGCTATGCGCGCCTGTTCTCCGACTTCGACGGCGTGGTCACGGCGGTCGGCGCCGAGG
The DNA here is from genome assembly GCF_004801285.1 of Ollibium composti. Lineage (GTDB taxonomy): Bacteria > Pseudomonadota > Alphaproteobacteria > Rhizobiales > Rhizobiaceae > Mesorhizobium > Mesorhizobium composti. The sequence continues at coordinate 137,024 of NZ_SSNY01000002.1, read as the reverse complement.
TGGGGCAGACCGTCTCGCCCGGCCAGATGATCGTCACCGTGGCGCGCGCCGACGTACGCGAAGCGGTGGTCGACATTCCCGACCAGTTGACCGACGATCTTATCGCCGGCACGCCGTTCGAAGTGACACTGCAATCGCTGCCGACGATCAAGGCTGAGGCGAAGCTGCGCGAGATCGCGCCGCAGGCCGAAGGGGCGACGCGCACGCGCCGCGTCAAGCTTACCCTCATAGATCCGCCGGCATCCTTCCGGCTCGGCTCGACCGTCACCGCCACCCGCGTCACGGCCGCCACGCCGGCCATCGAGCTGCCGCTGTCGGCGCTGCTGGAAGCGGGCGGCAAGACCAAGGTCTGGGTCGTCGATCCGCAGGCCATGACCGTCGCCACGCATGACGTTCAGGTTTCCGGCAAGGCGAGCGGTTCCTTCACCGTAGCCGGCGGGCTGGAGCCAGGCGCGCGCGTGGTCACCGCCGGCGTGCACAGCCTCAAGGAAGGCCAGAAGGTCAGGATCGAAGGGGCCACGCCATGAAAGGCTTCAACCTCTCCGACTGGGCGCTCTCGCACCGCTCGCTGGTCTGGTATTTCATGCTGGTGTTCGTCGTCGCCGGCGTCGCCTCCTACCTGAACCTCGGCCGCGAGGAAGACCCTTCCTTCACCATCAAGACGATGATCATCCAGGCCAACTGGCCGGGCGCCTCGGTGAACGAGCAGGCCAGGCAGGTCACCGACCGCATCGAGAAGAAGCTGGAGGAACTGGACAGCCTCGACTTCACCCGCTCGCTCACCACCGCCGGGCGCACCATCGTGTTCGTCAACCTGAAGGACAGCACCAAGGCAAAGGATGTCGTGCCCACCTGGTTGCAGGTGCGCAACATGATCAACGACATCTGGTATCAGTTCCCGCAAGGCGTGCAGGGGCCGTTTTTCAACGACCGCTTCGGCGACGTCTACGGCAACATCTATGCCTTCACCTCCGACGGGCTGACCGGACGGCAGCTGCGCGACTATGTCGAGAAAGTGCGCAGCGAGGTGCTGACCGTGCCGAACGCCGGCAAGGTCGACCTGATCGGCGCGCAGGACGAGGTGATCTACCTCGAATTTTCCACCCGCCAGATCGCCGCGCTCGGCATCAACGAACAGGCGATCGTGCAGAGCCTGCAGGCGCAGAACGCCATCGCGCCGTCCGGCGTCATCGAGGCGGGGCCGGAGCGCGTCGCCGTGCGGGTGACCGGCCAGTTCACTTCCGAAGAGAGCCTGCGCGCCATCAATTTGCGCATCGACAACCGCTTCTTCCGCCTGAGCGACGTCGCCACGATACGGCGCGGCTATACCGACCCTCCGGCCGGGCTGTTCCGCTACAACGGGCAGGATGCCATAGGCCTCGCCATCGGCATGAAGCCGAACGCCAACCTGCTCGATTTCGGCAAGGCGCTGGACGCCAAGATGGACGCGGTGCTTGCCGAACTGCCGGTCGGCGTCGGCGTGCACAAGGTGGCCGACCAACCAGTGATCGTCGAGGAGGCGGTGTCAGGCTTCACCCGCGCGCTGTTCGAGGCCGTCGCCATCGTCCTCGCCGTCTCCTTCGTCAGCCTCGGCCTGCGCGCAGGCTTCGTCGTGTCGTTGTCGATCCCGCTGGTTCTGGCCATCACCTTCGTCGCGATGGAATATCTCGGCATATCGCTGCAGCGCGTTTCGCTCGGCGCGCTCATCATCGCGCTCGGCCTGCTGGTCGACGACGCCATGATCGCGGTGGAGATGATGGTCGCCCGGCTGGAGGCCGGCGACCCGCTGCGCAAGGCGGCGACCTATGTCTACACCTCCACCGCCTTCCCGATGCTGACCGGTACGCTGGTGACGGTGGCCGGCTTCATTCCCATCGGCCTCAACTCCTCCAATGCCGGCGAATACACCTATACGCTGTTCGTCGTCATCGCCGTGTCGCTCGTGGTGTCGTGGATCGTCGCGGTGCTGTTCGCGCCACTGCTCGGCATCACCTTCCTGCCGGCGACGATGAAGGCGCATCACGAAAATCCCGGCCGCTTCACCGGGGCCTTCCGGCGCGTGCTGCTCTTTTCGGTGCGGCACCGCTGGCTGGCGATCGTCGCCACAATCCTGCTGTTCCTCGTCTCGCTCGGCGGGATGACGCTGGTGCAGCAGCAGTTCTTCCCGCCCTCCGACCGGTCGGAACTGATCGTCGATTTTACATTGCCGCAGAACAGCTCCATCGCCGAGACACGCGAACAGGTCGAGCGTTTCGAAAAGATAGCGCTGGCCGGCAATGACGACATCGACCACTGGTCGTCCTATATCGGCCAGGGCGCGGTGCGCTTCGTGCTGACGCTCGACTTGCAGCCGGCCAATCCCTATTTCGGCCAGGTCGTCATCGTCACCAAGAGCATCGAGGCGCGCGAGCGGGTGAAGCCGGCGCTGGAGAAGATCCTGCGCGATGAGTTCGTCGGCACCGACACCTTCGTCAAGACGCTCGAGCTCGGCCCGCCGGTCGGGCGGCCGATCCAGTACCGCGTCGGCGGTTCCGATATTCAGAAGGTGCGCGACCTCGCCCGGCAGTTCGCCGGCATAATCGCCGCCAATCCCAAGGTCGCAGCCCCCACCTTCGACTGGAACGAGCCGGAGCGCGTTTTGAAGGTCGATGTTCTGCAGGACAAGGCGCGCCAGCTCGGCATCACCTCGCAGGACATCGCCAGCGCGCTGAACACAACCGTCGGCGGCGCGGCCATCACCCAAGTGCGCGACTCCACTTATCTCATCAATGTCGTCGTGCGCTCGCGCGAGGCAGACCGCGCCTCGCTGGATACGCTCAGGAACATGCAGATTCCGACACCGACCGGCGAGGCCATCCCGCTGGCGGCGCTGGCCAATTTCGACTACGCGCTGGAACAACCGGCGATCTGGCGGCGTGGCCGCGTGCCGACGATCACCGTGCGCGCGGGCCTTGTCGGCGACGCGCTGCCCGACACGGTGGTGAAGGAACTGAAGCCGTCGGTCGATGCCTTCGCCGCCAAGCTGCCGGAAGGCTATACGCTCGCCACCGCCGGCTCGGTCGAGGAAAGCGGCAAGAGCCAGGGGCCGATCGCCGCCGTGGTGCCGCTGATGCTGTTCATCATGGCAACCATCCTGATGATCCAGTTGCAGAGCTTCCAGCGGCTGTTCCTCGTCGTCGCCGTGGCACCGCTCGGGCTGGTCGGCGTCGTCATCGGCCTGCTACTCAGCAATTCGGCGATGGGCTTCGTCGCCATCCTCGGCATCCTCGCCCTGATCGGCATCCTGATCCGCAATTCGGTGATCCTGGTCATGCAGATCGAGGATCTAGTGCGCGACGGCATGGACCGCTGGAAAGCGGTCGTGGATGCTTCCGAGCACCGCATGCGGCCGATCGCGCTGACGGCGGCGGCGGCCTCGCTGGCGCTGATCCCGATCGCGCGCGAATCCTTCTGGGGGCCGATGGCCTATGCCATGATGGGCGGCATCCTCGCCGGCACGGCGATCACGCTGCTCTTCCTGCCATCGCTCTACATCGCCTGGTTCCGGCTGAAGGAGCCGAAGCCGGCGGACGAACAGGGATCGGACGAGGCGGCCGGAGAAACGTCGCCGGCCGGCTGATGCCTCAGGCTTTCAACAGCCATTCGTGCTCGGGCGCGTTATGGAACTTCCACGTCCGCTTCGGCCCGGCCATGACATTGAGGTAATAGAGGTCGTAGCCGTGGCAGGCGGCGCAGGGATGGTAGCCTTTCGGCACCAGCACGACGTCGCCGTCCTCGATCGCCATCGTCTCGTCCAGCTCGCGCACGCCATTGGCGTCCTCATCCGTGTAGACGCGCTGGAAGGCGAAACCCTGCGGCGGGTTGAGACGGTGATAGTAGGTCTCTTCCAGATAGGATTCGGCCGGCAGAGCGTCGCGGTCGTGCTTGTGCGGCGGATAGCTGGAGGTGTGGCCGCCCGGCGTGATGACCTCGACGACCAGCAGCGAATCCGCCGGCTCGCCCTCGGGCAGGATGTTGGTGACATAGCGCGTGTTGGTGCCCTTGCCGCGCACTTCCTGGCCCAGATCGTCGGGCGAAATCACCCGTGCGGGCAGGCCGCTGCCGAGGCCGGGCGCCGAGCAGACCGCCAGTTCCAGTTCGGTTTCGGCCGTCACCGACCAGCCGGAATCTTGCGGGATATAGAGCGACCACGGCTTACCTTCGAAGACCGACATGCGCTCGCCGAGCGAGCCAAAATCCTTGCGCCCGGCGCTGGCCCTGCCCTTGCCGGTGACGAAGACGAGGCAGACTTCGCTGGCGCCGGTTTCCGCCGACACCGTCTCGCCGGGACGCAGCCGGTGAAGGTCGAAGCCGACATAGGTCCAGCCGGCGCTTTGCGGGGTGACGTGGGCGACGCGGCCGTGGCCGTGGTTCGCCTTGACGATCAGGTTCGGCATGATGTCCTCGATCATTCCTTCGGAAGCGACGGGTCGGACGGCTGATCGCAGGGCGGCTTGTAGAGCCACAGATATTGCCAGGCGCCGTAAGCGGCGAAGGCCAACGCGATCAGGCCCCAGGTCTGCGAGCCGTTGTAGAATTCCAGCCCCGCCCACGAAAGGCAGACGACCACCAGGGCGACACGCCGCCACAGCGGCCGGAAAAACGGATGATCGGCGTCTTTCATGTGCGGCTCCCGAAAATCCCATCCCTATGCCACGCCCGGCCGTCGCTCAACCCTTCGGAAAACCTTGAGTCTCGACCGTATAGCCGGCAGCAAGCATCACCCGCATCAGTTCCTTGTAGCCGACCTCAGCCATCCTGAGCGGCGGATTCTTTTTCGGGTCCTGCTCGGCCTCGACCACGAACCAGCCCTCGTAGCCATAGTCGGCGAATTTCCGCACGATGGCGCCGAAATCGAGCGAGCCGTCGCCCGGCACGGTGAAGGCGCCGAGCGCCACGGCATCGAGGAAGGATTGCTTTTTCCAGTCCAGCGCATCGATCACCGGCTGGCGGATATCCTTCACATGGACATGGCTGATGCGTTTGTGGTGCCTGTCGATGGCGCGCAGCACATCGCCGCCGGCGAACGCGAGATGGCCGGCATCGAGCAGCAGCGGAATGCCTTCGCCCGACTGGTTCATGAAGGCGTCCAGTTCGTGCTCGAACTGCACGACGGCGGCCATATGGTGATGGTAGGCCAGCGGCATGCCCTGGCCCGCGCACCATTCGCCGAAGTCCGTCACCTTGCGGGCATAGGCTTTCATCTCGGCGTCGGAGAGCACGGCCTTTTGTGCCAGCGGCTTCGTCCGGTCGCCCTGGATCGAGCGGCCGACCTCGCCATAGACGATACAGGGCGCGCCGACCGCCTTGAACAGGGCGATCATCGGCGCGATGCGGTCCTTGTTGGCGGCTAGGTCCTCGACCGTCAGCGTGCCGGAGAACCAGCCGCCGCACAGCGTCACGTCCGCCGCCTTCAGGATCGGCAGCATGACGTCCGGATCGTCCGGGAAGCGGCGGCCCTTCTCCATGCCGGTGAAGCCGGCCGAGCGGGACTGGCGCAGACACTCCTCCAGCGACACGTCGTCGGAGAGTTCGACAAGGTCGTCGTTCCACCACGCGATGGGCGACATGCCCAGTTTTGCCTTCACGGTGATCTCCGGTTTTTGCTTGTGGCCAGTGACGGCTCAATCGCCGACATGCTGCGCCTTGCGCTTTTCATCGTACTCTTTGCGTGCGGCAACGACTTGCGGGCGCGAAGACACTTCCGGCACGGCAACATCCCACCAATGGCCGCCGGCCTCGGTCGATACCAGCGGATCGGTGTCGATGACGAGGACGGTGGTGCGTTCATTGGTCTTCGCCGCCGCCAGCGCCGTCTCCAATTCCGAGATGGACGACACTTTCTGCGCGATCGCGCCGAGGCTGGAGGCATGGGCGGGGAAGTCGATATCGGGCAATGTCTCGTGGCGCGCATCCTTCAACAGGTTGTTGAAGTTGGCGCCACCGGTCGCCATCTGTAGCCGGTTGATGCAGCCGAAGCCGCGATTGTCGAGCAGCACGACGGTGAGCTTCAGGCCGAGCATCACGGACGTGGCGATCTCGGAATTGAGCATAAGGTAGGAGCCGTCGCCGACCATGACGACGACTTCCTTGTCCGGCCGCGCCATCTTGACGCCGAGCGCGCCGGCAATTTCGTAGCCCATGGTCGAGAAGCCGTATTCGGCATGGTAGGAGCCCGGTGCGCCAGCCTGCCAGAGCTTGTGCATCTCGCCCGGCAGGCCACCGGCCGCGTGCAGGGCGATGACGCCGGACCCCATCGCCCGCTGCACGGCGCCGATCACCTGCGCATCCGACGGCAGGGCGACGTTGGTCGATGCCGTGACCTTGCCGGCCTCGGCCTGCCATTCTGCCTTGCCTTTCACGGCGTTGTCGGTCCAGCCAGCAGGCGCCTTCCAGCCGTTCAGAGCAGTAAACAGTTCAGCCAAGCCTTCCTTCGCATCCGCGACCAGTGGCAGCGCGCGGTGCTTACCGGCATCGAAAGGCTGGACGTTGAGGCCGACAAGCGTCTTGCCCTCGCCCTTGAACAGCGCCCATGAGCCGGTGGTGAAATCCTGCAACCGTGTGCCCACCGCCAGCACCACGTCCGCCTCTTCGGCCAGACGGTTGGCGGCGGATGTGCCGGTGACGCCGACGGCAGCCATGTTGAGGCGATGATCGTCCGGCAGCGAGGATTTTCCGCCTTGCGTCTCGCAGACGGGAATGCCGGTCGCTTCGACGAAATCGGCCAGCGCATCGGAAGCGCCGGAGTAAAGCACGCCGCCGCCGGCGACGATCAGCGGCTTCCTCGCCGCCCTCAGCGCCGCCGCAGCAGCGGCCAGTTCGCCTCGATCCGGACGCTGCCGGCGCGGCGTCCAGAGGCGCTCGGCGAAGAAGCTTTCGGGATAGTCACAAGCCTCGGCCTGCACGTCCTGGCATAGTGCCAGCGTCACCGGCCCGCATTCAGCCGGATCGGTCAGCACCTGCATGGCGCGGTTGAGCGCCGGCACGATCTGCTCGGGCCGGGTGATGCGGTCGAAATAGCGCGAAACGGGACGGAAGCAGTCGTTGACGGTGGCGGTGCCGTCGGAAAAGTCCTCGGCCTGCTGCAACACCGGATCGGGAATGCGGTTGGCGAAGACATCGCCGGGCAGGAGCAGGACCGGCAGCCGGTTGACATGGGCAAGGGCCGCCGCCGTCACCATATTGAGCGCGCCAGGCCCGATGGAGGTCGTGGTGGCCATGAAGCGCCGGCGGAAATTCGCCTTGGCATAGGCGATGGCCGCATGCGTCATCGCCTGCTCGTTATGGGCGCGGAAGGTGGGCAAAGCCTCGCGCTCGCCGTACAGCGCCTCGCCGATGCCGGCGACGTTGCCATGGCCGAAGATTGCCCAGACGCCGCCAAAGATCGGCAGCTTCTCACCATCGATCTCGGTCATCTGCCGGGCAAGGAAGCGCGTCAGCGCCTGCGCCATGGTGAGGCGGATGGTTTTGGTCACGAGATTCCTCCCGGTATCGGGCCGGCGGCGATACCCCCACCCCTGACCCCTCCCCGCAAGGGGGAGGGGGATTTGGGCGCGGCAGCTTCCCCTCCCCCCTGCGGGGAGGGGTTAGGGGTGGGGGTTGTTTGACGGAGAGCCATATTATTTATGTTATGCCGCCTTGCGGCCGCGCGCGGCAAGCCATGCACGGGTGAGCGCGTCGAAGCGGGCGGCCATGTCGCCAATCGCTTCCTCGTCCGATAGTGCGCCGGCGAACCATTTCTCGGCTGCGTCGATGAAAAGCGTACGGCCGACCGCAAAACCCTTGACCACCGGCACGTCCGCCGTTGCGGCGAAGGCCAATTCCAGCTCGTCCTGCGGCGCTTCCAGCCCGAGCAGCACGACGCCGCGGCACCACGGGTCGTTTCCGGTGATCGTCGCCTCGATGGCCTTCCAGGCAGCTGCCGAGCGTTGCGGCTCCAGCTTCCACCAGTCCGGCTTGATGCCGAGCGCATAGAGTTCTTCCAGCGCGCGCGGCACGGTGCGGCCGTCGACAGCTCCGTTCTTCGAGGCGATAATCTCGACGAGCAGTTCGCGTCCTACCTTGCGGGCGGCGTCGAACAAAGCGCGCAGTTTCTCCTGCTGCTCCTGCTTCAGCGCCGGCGGATCGTCGGGATGGTAGAAGCACAGGCACTTGATGCAGTGCGTCACCGGCCATTCGACAAGCTGCGAGCCGATGTCCTGCGAAAATTCGAAGCGCAGCGGTCGCGAGCCCGGCAGTTCGACCGGCCGGCCGAGCCAGGCAAAGGAATGGCGGGCAAATTCGAACAGCGCTTCGCGGCCATATCGTTCATCGATCAGCATGCCGTAGCCTGCGCGGCCCTCGGCGACCTTTGCCGCAGCCTTCACCGCCAGCACCTTGAAGGCGTCGATGCGGGAAAAGTCGGCGCCGGCCTTCTCGGCCACCGCTTCCAACTGGACGCGATGATCGATGGCGAAGGCCATCAGCGAGGGAATTTCGCGCCGGCGCGTCGTCGCCCAATGGATGTGGGCGATCGCCTCGTCCTTGCGCAGCGCATGATGCCTGCTCCCGTGATCGAGGAAGAAGGTCAGTTCCTCGAAGGTCGGGTACTCTGGCGAACACAAAAGCCGCGATACGGCAAACGCCCCGCAGGCATTGGCCCAGGTCGCCGCCGTCTCCAGGCTTTCGCCGCCCAGCCAGCCGCGCAGGAAGCCGGACATGAAGGCATCGCCTGCGCCGAGCACATTGTAGACCTCGATCGGGAACCCCTTGCCGACTATGCCGGCTTCGAGATCGTCCGGGATCGGCCCGTCATAGACAATGCAGCCCATGGCGCCGCGCTTGAGCACGATGGTGGCGGGCGTGAGCGTCCGGATCGTCTTCAGCGCCGCCAACAGGTCGCTTTCGCCGGAGGCGATCAGCACCTCCTCCTCGGTGCCGACGATCAGGTCGCACTTCGGCAGCACCGCCTTCATTTCAGCCGAGACGCGATCCGACTTGACGTAGCGGCCGAAGCCCTCAGCGTGGCCGGCAAGGCCCCACAGGTTCGGCCGATAGTCGATGTCGAAGACGACTTTGCCGCCGCTCTGCTTCATGACGCGCATGGCCTTGCGCTGCGCGGCGGCGGTATTTTCACGCGAGAAATGCGTGCCGGTGACGACGACGGCGCGCGCCGAGGCGACGAAGGCCTCGTCTACGTCGTCCGGTTCCAGCGCCATGTCGGCGCAGTCGGTACGCACGAAGATCATGGGCGAGACGCCTTCGTCCTCCACCGACAACAGAACCAGCGCCGTCAGGCGATCCGGATCGGTCTTGAGCGCCGCGACGGAGACGCCCTCGCGCACCAACTGCTCGCGGATGAAGCGGCCCATCTGTTCGTCGCCGACTCGCGTCAGCAGCGCCGATTTCAGGCCGAGCCGGGCGGTGCCGATGGCGATGTTGGCCGGGCAGCCGCCGACGGACTTGGCGAAGGAGGCGATATCCTCCAGCCGCGAGCCGATCTGCTGGCCGTAGAGATCGACGGAGGCGCGGCCGACGGCGATGACATCAAGCGGCTTGTCGGCAGCTTCTTTCACCCGCACCTCCCTGCTTCCTGGATTTTTCTTCGTGCTGCCGATCATTGCTCGGCACATTTGCTCTGATGAAATATCAATTCCATATTACAGTCAATATGGAACATACATTCCCTGCTAGGGATTGCCGGTAACTGCTATCGCTTGCCGCCGAGCAAGCGGCGCTTCTCCGCAACCGAAACCGCGATGGCCATGGCCAGCGCCATGGTGGCCGAAAGCGAGCGGAAACCGCCGAAATCGGCTTCCGCAACCTCGAACCAGACAGTGGCGACCTGCGCCAGCGGCGAAAAGGCGCTGTCGGTGATGGCGACGACCGGCACGCCCTGCCTGGCGATCGCGCGCGCCTCGTCGACGGTGGCCGATGCGTAAGGCGAGAAGGAAATGGCGATGGCGGCATCCTTCGGCGTGGCGAAGCCGATCATCTCGGCATTCAGGCCGCCGGCCGATTCGATGAGCTGGCTGCGGATCTTCAGCTTGCCCAGCGCATAGGCGAGATAGGAGGCAACCGGATAGGAGCGGCGCTTGGCGAGGATATAGACCGTGCCCGCCCCGGCCAGCAGATCGACGGCCTGCTCCAGGTGCGCCTCGTCGATGCTGCGCGCGATATCGGCCAGCGAGGTCGACGCTGCCGTCACGAAGCCGTCGAAGACGGCACGGTGGCCGGCGCCTGCGTCAGCCTTGGCGCGCAGCGTCGACAGCCGCTCGTCGTAGGAAGAGGTGCGCTCGCGCAGCCGCTCGCGGAACACCCCCTGCATGGCGGTGAACCCGTCGAAGCCGAGCTGCTGGGCGAAGCGCACGAGGGTCGACGGCTGCACGCCCGCCAAAGTCGCGATGGAGGCGGCGGTGCCGAAGGCGATATCGTCGGGATTGTCGAGCGCATAGGCGGCGACCTGGGCGATGCGTTTCGGCAGACTGTCGCGCCGCTCTAGGATCGCGGCGCGCAACGAATCGAAGTCGCGAGGGGCGTTGATCGTTTCCACGTCGCTCATCGTTTTCCTTTCCGCAACGCGCGGCCCAAAGTCAGTCTCCCTGAGGAAAATCATGCCCGGCCCGGTCAGCGCAAGAGCGCTTCGACAGCCGCCGATTCCCTTCCCCGCGATTTCCTCGCGATCCGCTTGACGTATCGCTAAAAAATGGAATACATAATCCAAAAAGTGATACTTTGGTAGAGAAATTCCAATTTTCACGGCAATCTCTAGGGAGGAGATCATGAAAACTCAGTTGAAGAAACTTCTGGCGGCGGCCGTCGCCGCCGTGCCGCTGCTGGTCGGCCTCGGCGCCGTCACCGCACATGCCGACGGCGAGCACTTCGTCTTCGTCAGCCACGCGCCGGACACCGATTCCTGGTGGAACGTCATCAAGAACGCGCTGAAGAACGCGGCCGCCGACACCAAGTCCACCGTCGATTACCGCAACCCGCCGACCGGCGACATCGCCGACATGGCGCGCATCATCCAGCAGGCGGCTGCCACCAATCCTGACGGCATCATCACCACCATCGCCGACTTCGACGTGCTACAGAGCGCCATCAAGGACGCCATCGCCAAGGGCATCCCGGTCATCACCGTCAATTCCGGCACCGCCGACCAGTCCAAGCAGCTCGGCGCGCTGATGCATATCGGCCAGCCCGAATACGACGCCGGCAAGGGTGCGGGCGAACGCGCCAAGGCGGCGGGCGTCACCGACTTCGTCTGCGTCAACCACTACATCACCAACGCCGCCTCGGTGGAGCGCTGCCAGGGCTATGCCGACGGGCTCGGCGTGCCGCTCGGCGACCACATGGTCGATTCCGGCCAGGACCCGACGGGGGTCTACAACAAGGTCAAGGCGTACCTAACCGCACATCCGGGCACCAACGGCATCCTGACGCTGGGCCCGAACGCGGCCGAGCCGACCATCAAGCTCCTGCGCGACACCGGCGAGACGTCGAAGTACAACTTCATCACCTTCGACCTGTCGTCCGACATCTCGCAGGGCATCAAGGACGGCATCGTGGAGTCCGCCATCGACCAGCAGCCCTACCTGCAGGGCTACCTGCCGGTCATATTCCTGACCGAATACAAGCGCTACGGCGTGCTGCCGGCCAACAACGTCAACACCGGGCCGGGCTTCGTCACCAAGGCGAACATCGAGATGGTCGAGAAGCTGGCGGGCGAATACCGCTAGGCAACGGCGAGACGCGCGCGGCCGGCAAAAGCCAGCGGCCGCGCGCATCCACTTCATCTTCTGACGGGGAGACTGCGATGGCCGAGAACCCAACCGTCGCGGCTGCCGGACGGCCCGCCGACGAACGCCTGCAAAAGCAATCCGGCCTGCGCAAGCTGTTGTCACGGCCTGAACTGGGAGCCATCGCCGGCACCGTCCTGGTCTTCCTGTTCTTCGGCGCCACCGCGCACGGCACCGGCATGTTCGCCGCCGACGGCATCATGAACTGGATCACCGTCACGGCGCAGCTCACCATCATCGCCACAGGCGCGGCATTGCTGATGGTCGGCGGCGAGTTCGATCTTTCGGTCGGCTCGATGATCGGCTTCGCTGGCATGATGATCGCCATCCCCACCGTCTATTTCGGCTGGCCGGTCGAGATCAGCGTGGTCTTCGCCTTCTGCGGCGCGTTGCTGATCGGTTTTCTCAACGGGCTGATCGTGGTGCGCACCCGCCTGCCGTCCTTCATCGTCACGCTGGCCTCGCTCTATATCCTGCGCGGCATGACGATCGCGCTCTCCATCCTGTTCGCCAACCGCACCATCGTCTCGGGCGTGAAGAACTTCGCCGGCGACTCGTTCGTCGTGCCGCTGTTTTCCGGCAAGGCCTTCCCCGGCCTGTTCGTCTGGATGGCGGAGGCGGGCATCATCGGCACGCTGCCGAACGGCCAGCCTTCGGTTCAGGGCATTCCGGCCGTGGTGATCTGGGCTTTCGTCATCGCGCTGGTCGGCCACATCGTGCTCACCCGGACCCGCTTCGGCAACTGGATCTTCGGTGCCGGCGGCGATGCCAATGCGGCGCGCAATGTCGGCGTGCCGGTGGCGCGGGTGAAGATCACCCTGTTCATGGTCACCGCTTTCTGCGCCACCGTCTACGCCACCTGCCAGGTCATGGAATTCGGCTCGGCCGCCGCCGACCGCGGCGTGCTGAAGGAATTCGAGGCGATCATCGCCGCCGTCATCGGCGGCTGCCTGCTCACCGGCGGCTACGGCTCCGTCGTCGGCGCCTTCTTCGGCGCACTGATCTTCGGCGTGGTACAGATGGGCATCCTGTTCACCGGCGCGCCGAACGACTGGTTCCAAGTGTTCCTCGGCCTGATGCTGCTGACGGCCGTGCTGTTCAACAGCTACATCCGCCGCCGCGCCACCGGCGAGCGCTGAGGGAGAGGGCCATGAACGACACCGTCAATCTCTCCACGGATGCCCCGCTGATCGAGGTGCGCGATCTGGTCAAGCATTTCGGCCCCGTCGTGGCGCTCAACGGCGTTTCCATGAAGGTGCGCAAGGGCGAGGTGCTTTGCCTGCTGGGCGACAACGGCGCTGGCAAATCCACCCTCATCAAGACGCTGTCGGGCGTCCACAAGCCGACCAGCGGCAGCTTCCTCGTCGACGGCCGGCCGGTGTCGTTCTCGACGCCGCGCGACGCGCTGGATGCCGGCATCGCCACCGTCTACCAGGACCTGGCGATGGTGCCGCTGACCTCCATCGCCCGCAACTTCTTCATGGGCCGCGAGCCGATGCGCGGGGTCGGCCCGTTCAAGGTCCTCGACCTCGCCTTCGCCGAGCGCGTGGCGCGCGAGGAGATGAAGAAGATCGGCATCGACGTGCGCGACCCCAGCCAGGCGGTCGGCACGCTGTCGGGTGGCGAGCGGCAATGCGTGGCGATCGCCCGCGCCGTCTATTTCGGCGCCAAGGTGCTGATCCTCGACGAGCCGACCTCGGCGCTCGGCGTGGCGCAGACCTCGATGGTGCTGAACTACGTCAACCAGGTGCGGGCGCGCGGGCTCGGCGTCATCTTCATCACCCACAATGTCCGCCACGCCTATGCGGTCGGCAACACTTTCACCGTGCTCAACCGCGGCCGCACGCTCGGCACCTATGAGAAGGCGGCCATCGGCATCGAGGAATTGCAGAACCTGATGGCCGGCGACAAGGAACTGCAACTGCTGTCCGACGATCTCGGCGGCATGGTGTGAGCTCGACCCGACACCGGTAAGGAAGCACAGATGAAGGATATCGGCGTCGGCCTGATCGGCACGGGCTTCATGGGCAAGTGCCACGCACTCGCATGGCGCTCCGTCGGCGGCGTCTTCGCCGAGGCTGGCAGGCCGAGGCTGGTGCATCTCGGCGAGGCGAACGCCGAGCTCGCCCGCACCCGCGCCGCCGAATTCGGCTTCGAGAAAGCCTCGGGCGACTGGCGCGCGGTGATCGAGGATCCGGGGGTGGACGTCGTCTCGCTGACGACACCGAACAAGTTCCACGCCGAAATGGCGACCGCCGCACTCGAGGCCGGCAAGCACCTTTGGTGCGAGAAGCCGATGGCGCCCACCTTCGCCGAGGCCGAGGCGATGGCCGCGGCGGCCAGGAAGGCCGGCACGGTGGCCATACTCGGCTACAACTACATCCAGAGCCCGGCGATCCGGCAGATCGGCGCGCTGCTCGCGGAAGGGCGGATCGGCACGCTCAACCATCTCCGCATCGAGATGGACGAGGATTTCATGGCCGACCCGCACGCACCGTTCGGCTGGCGGCACGACGCCGCTTCCGGCTACGGCGCGCTGGACGATTTCGCCGTGCATCCGCTGTCGCTGATTGCGGTGCTGTTCGGCCGCGTCGCGCGCGTCGTCTGCGATATGGCGAAGCCTCATGCCGAGCGTATCACCGCTTCGGGCGAAGCACGCGCTGTCGAAACATGGGACATCGCCAGCGTGCTGATGCGGCTGGAGAGCGGCCTGTCGGCGACCTTGCAGGTCAACCGCGCGGCCTGGGGCCGCAAGGGGCGCATTTGCGTGCAGATCTTCGGCTCGGAAGGCACCATCCTGTTCGACCAGGAGCGCTTCAACGAATTTCAGCTCTACCTGACGAGCGACCGGCCCGAGGAGCAAGGTTTCCGCACCGTGCTGATCGGACCGCAGCACCAGCCCTACAGCAGCTTCGTGCCGGCGCCCGGCCATGGGCTCGGCTTCAACGACCTCAAGATCATCGAATGCCGCGAACTGATCGCGCGCATCGGCGGTGACATCGGCGCGCGCCTGATCGGCTTCGACGAAGGGCTGGAGATCGAGCGCACAGTGCACGCCATGGCGCGCTCGCATCAAGAAGGCGGCTGGGTGGACGTGCGCTGAGCCGGGCGGGAAGCGGCGGTTGCCGCTTCCCGTCTGAGCTCAGGCGGCCCCAGACTTGCTCAAAGCCGCCGTCCCATGTGCCTGCCGGCGCAGCCGGACCGCATCGGCGAGATTTTCAAGCACAGCTTCCGTCGTCGCCCAATCGATGCAGCCGTCGGTGATGCTCTGACCGTAGACCAGCGGCTTACCCGGCACGACGTCCTGTCGTCCGGCGACCAGATTGCTCTCGATCATGACACCGACGATGCGGTCGTCGCCGGCCGCGACCTGACCCGCCACCTCGGCGGCGACCGACGGCTGGTTTTCCGGCTTCTTGTTGCTGTTGGCGTGGCTGACGTCGATCATCAGGCGAGGCGCCAGGCCGGCGCGAAGCAGCAGCGCGCTCGCCGCCTCGACGCTCGCCGCGTCATAATTGGGCGTCACGCCACCGCGCAGGATGACGTGGCAATCCTCGTTGCCGACGGTCGCGGCGATGGCGCTGCGGCCTGCCTTCGTTACCGCCATGAAATGGTGCGGCTGGGCCGCCGACTTCACGGCGTCGACGGCGATGCGCAGGTTGCCGTCCGTGCCGTTCTTGAAACCGACGGGACACGACAGGCCGGACGCCAGCTCGCGGTGGATCTGGCTTTCCGTCGTGCGCGCGCCGATGGCGCCCCAGCTGACGAGGTCGGCAATGTATTGCGGCGTCGTCATGTCGAGGAACTCGGTCGCCGCCGGCAGGCCGAGATTGTTGACGGCGGCGAGCACATTGCGCGCCAGCCGCAGCCCCTTGTCGATGTCGAAACTGCCGTCGATGTCGGGATCGTTGATGAGGCCCTTCCAGCCCACCGTCGTGCGCGGCTTTTCGAAATAGACGCGCATCACGATCTCGAGCCGGTCCGACAGACTGTCGCGCAGCGCCGCCAGACGGCTGGCATAGTCGACGGCCGCGGCCGGATCGTGAATGGAACATGGCCCGACGACGACGATCAGCCTGTCGTCTTTACCCGCCAGCACGTCGTGAATGGCGTTGCGCGACGCGGAGACGGTGCGCGTCGCCGTCAGCGTGCGCGGTATCTCGTGCATCACCTCTTCAGGCGTGCTCAGTTCCTTGAGTTCGGTGACCCGAAGGTCGTCTGTGGTGGTCAACACGGCTTTCCGCTCCTGATTTGGAGACCCGCCGGCTGAAACAAAAAAGCCGCCAGGTCTGGCGGCTGTTCGGATTTTGATGCTGCAATCTTCAGATCGAGCGCAATCCTCCCGCCGCCAGCGAGCTGCCGTAGCTAAAGTACCAGAACGTGGCGGTCAGGTGGATCATACCGGTCAGATAACCGAAATGGCGGCGTTTGTCACGCGCCAATGCGTCATTGAACGGCGACGCTCTTGCCCGTTTTCACCGATTTCAGCGCGGCGTCCGCCAGTTTGAGCGCCGCCAATCCGTCGGCGCCGCTCGGCGACGGCTTCGTTCCCTTCGCCAAAGCGGCGATGAAAGCCGAAATCTCGTTGGCATAGGCATCGATGTAGCGGGTCATGAAGAAATCGTGCAGCGGCGGGCGGGTGTAGCCCTTGTCGTTGGCAAGTTCGATCGACACCGGCCGCTGGTTCTCCGCCGCCACCATGCCCTTCGAACCGTGCACCTCGATGCGCTGGTCGTAGCCGTAGGTGGCGCGGCGCGAATTGGAGATGAGCGCCTGCCGGCCGGATGCCGTCTCGAGAATGACGGAGACGGAATCGTAGTCGCCCGCCTCGCCGATTTTCCTGTCCACCAGAACGGACGCATGGGCAGATACCGAAACCGGCTCCTCGCCGAGCAGGAAACGGGCCATGTCGAAATCGTGGATGGTCATATCGCGAAAAATGCCGCCCGAGCGCCTGATGTAGTCCACCGGTGGCGCGCCGGGATCGCGCGAGGTGATCGTCGCCATCTCGACCTTGCCGATGGCGCCGTCGTCGATTGCCTTCTTCACCGCCGCGAAATGCGGATCGAAGCGACGGTTGAAACCGACCATCAGCGTGGCCTTGGTCTTCTCCACAGTGGCTAGGCACTTCGCCACGCGCTTGACGTCGAGGTCGATCGGCTTCTCGCAGAAGATCGCCTTGCCGGCCCTGGCGAAGCGCTCGATCAGGTCGGCATGGGTATCGGTCGGCGTGCAGATGACGACGGCGTCGACATCCTTCGCCTTCTCAATTTCCTCGATGGAACGCACCTCGGCGCCGTAGGTTGCCGAAATCTCCTTCGCAGCCTTGTCGAAGGCGTCCGCGACGGCGACCAGCTTTGCCTGCGGGTTGGAGCCGACGGCGCGCGCGTGCACCTTGCCGATGCGGCCGGCGCCCAGCAGGCCGAAACGAACCGTCATGACGTCTTCCTCCACAGAATGGAATGAAAGAGCGATACGCTCTTTCTATGAAATGTTTATTCCATTCTGCGATCGAGCGTCAAGCCTCGCCCTAGGCCGCGCCGCGATTTCTCAGAACAGCGCCTGCAGCTCCGTCAGCTTGTCGTTGACCAGCCAGCCATAATAGTTCTCCTCCGGCAGCTTTTCCGGCTCGCCGGCGGCGCGGCGCTTGTCGTTTTCCGCCTTCAGCGCGTAGGCGCGCTGGTCCGGATTGCCGACATTGTAGAGCGTGGCGGTGATGCCGGGATTCTGCGAGATGTCGAAGCCAGCGATGGTCCTGTAGGCGTCGATCGACTTCTTCAGCGTTGCCGCGACGTAGTTCAGCGTCAGGTCGGGATCCATGATGGTCTTGTAGACCTGGTTCGGATCGCCGACGTCGAGCCTCGGCAGGCCGGATACCTTATGGACCAGGTCGCTCATCTGCAAGGCGGTGAGCGGGTTGAGCTGGCCGAGACCGAAGGTCTGGCCGGCATAATAGGGCTGGAAGAAAACGGCACCGAAACGATTGTCGGGGAAGCTTGTGCCACCCACCGTCTTGCCGCGGAAAGCACTGTTCCACACCCTCTCGCGGCAGGTCCACAGCGCATAGCTGTCGCTCTTGCCGGCGCAGGGGGCGAATTGCGGCCGCCGCACGAAATCGGAAATGTCCTCCCCGCCATAGGCGAAAGTGAGCCTGGAGGAGAGGTAGGAGATCGCCTTGACATAGTAGGTCTGCAGGCGGTCGTAAGCGTCGACGTTATAAGTGTGCTCGCCGACGATGGCGCCGGCTATGTGCAGCGGGCTGATGCCATAGGTGGCCGCTGCCTGCTTGATCTTGCCGCGCAGCTTGGCGTCGTTGGCGAGCAGCGCATAGACCTTGCGGTACTTGGCCTGGAAGGTGGTGTTGGTCGCCTGCGTGCGATGGGTGGAAGCGCCGGGAATGGGCGGCTGCTCGGCATTGCGGTTGCCCGGAGGCACAAGGGTTGCGGCGCTGGCGGCAACGATGCCTGCCGCGAAAACAGCAAGGAACAAGGGAAGGAAAAACTTCTTCATGCGCCGCCCAAGGTGTCGATGGGCGCAAACTAGGGGGCGCGGGTGGCGAAGTCGAGGCTTCCGTCGCGGGCGACGCCAAAAGGCGCCGCAATGCTTCCATTTCGCCACACCAGGCTTTCTGCCCTCCCGACACAAAGGGAGGGCAGAAAGCCGTCTACAGAATAAACCGCGACAGGTCTGTGTTCCTCGACAGGTCGCCGACATGCTTCTGCACATAGTCGGCGTCGATCTTCACCGTCGTGCCGTTGCGGTCGGCGGCGTCGAAGGAAATCTCGTCCAGCACCCGTTCCATCACCGTCTGCAGGCGTCGGGCGCCGATATTTTCGACGGTAGCGTTCAGGTCAACGGCGATGCCGGCCAGGGAATCGATGGCGTCGTCGGTGATGTCCAGCGTCACGCCCTCGGTCGCCATCAGCGCGATGTACTGCTTGATCAGGCTGGCTTCCGTCTCGGTGAGGATGCGGACGAAATCCGCCTTCTCTAGCGCGCGCAGTTCGACGCGGATCGGCAGGCGGCCCTGCAATTCCGGCAAAAGGTCGGACGGCTTGGAGACGTGGAAAGCGCCCGAGGCGATGAACAGGATGTGGTCGGTCTTGATCGACCCATACTTGGTCGCCACCGTTGTGCCTTCGACCAGCGGCAGCAGGTCGCGCTGCACGCCTTCGCGCGATGGCCCGCCTGAGATGTCGGAACGGGCGGCGATCTTGTCGATCTCGTCGATGAAGACGATGCCGTCGTTCTCGGCCGATTCCAGTGCGCGCCGCACCACCTCGTCCTGGTCGAGCAGCTTGTCGGATTCGTCCTGGATCAGGATGTCGTAGCTTTCCTTTACCGTCGTCTTGCGCGTCTTGGTGCGCTTGCCGCCCATCGCTTTCGACAGCATGTCGTTGATGTTCAAGACGCCGATGTTGGCGCCGGGCATGCCGGGGATCTCGAAGCCGGGCATGCCGCCGGTGCCGGTGTCAGCCACCTCGACCTCGATCTCCTTGTCGTCCAGTTCGCCGTCGCGCAGCTTCTTGCGGAAGGAATCGCGGGTGGCGGGGCTCGCTGTCTTGCCGACCAGCGCCTCCAGCACGCGCTCCTCGGCGTTGATGTGGGCGCGCGCCTTGACGTCCTCGCGCATCTTCTCGCGCTGCAAGGTGATGGCGATCTCAACGAGGTCGCGCACGATCTGCTCGACGTCGCGGCCGACATAGCCGACCTCGGTGAACTTGGTCGCCTCGACCTTGACGAAGGGCGCGCTGGCGAGCTTTGCGAGACGGCGCGAAATCTCGGTCTTGCCGACACCGGTCGGGCCGATCATCAGGATGTTCTTCGGCATCACCTCCTCGCGCATCTGGCCTTCAAGCTGCTGGCGGCGCCAGCGGTTGCGCAGGGCGATGGCCACGGCGCGCTTAGCGTCCTTCTGGCCGATGATGAAGCGGTCGAGTTCGGAAACGATCTCGCGGGGGGAAAAATTGCTCATGTCACAAAAACCCGATTTCCCTATCTGGGAATTGCACTTTGCCACTGCTTGATTGCGTCGAACGGATGCAGCAGCATGATCACGTTCAGCGTCAGGTTGTCCCGGATGACATAGCCGGTGCCGATCTCGAAGAAGAGCGCGACGGCCACGACCAGCCATATAGGAAGCGTTCTGGCCATCGCAAAGCCCAGCACCATCGCCAGCGTATCGCAGACGGAATTCAGGATGGAATCGCCGTAATAGTCGAGCGAGATGGTGCCGGCGCGGTAGCGGTCGATGATGAAGGGGCTGTTTTCCAGCACTTCCCAGCCGCCCTCGATCAGCAGCGCGAAGGCCAGCCTGAACCAGATCGACCGCTTCGGGAACAGCCAGTGCGCCAGCGCATAGAACAGGAAGCCGTGGATGATGTGCGAGGGTGTGTACCAGTCGGAAATGTGCTGGGAGTTTTCCGAACTGACGACGACACCGTGCCACAGCTTGACGTAGCCGCAGGTGCAGATCGCCGGATGGCCCTCGATGTAGAGCGCCAGCGCCTGCAGGCCGACGACGATGGCCGCGACGATCAGGCCGAGCTGCCACGCCATCGCGGATGGCGCGGTGTCTTCACTGCGTTCCGTCGGAAGCGTCATTCATCGTCCCCGTCTTCATCCACCGCCATCAGCACCACATCGCCATAGACCGACGACCGCCGTCCGATCTCGCGAAAACCGGCCTTTTCATAGGCGCGGATGGCACGCGCATTATCCGGATGCGGGTCGATGACGACGCGCGGCGCCCCCTCGTCGAAAAGCTCTTCGACGAATTGCCTGACGATGGCCGAGCCATGGCCGATACCGACCATCTCCGGCGGCCCGATGGTGAGGTCGATGCCCAGCGTACCGAAGGGTTGGTCGGCATAGGGATGGTCGTCTTCCAGATGCGGATCGTAGCTTTGCAGGTAGGCGATCGGCTTGCCGGAAAGCTCGACGATCAGCGGTTCGACCGAAACGCTGTCGATATGGTCGCGGATGGCGGCGATCTCGGTTTCCGGTTCGTCCCACCAGGCAGCGACGTGCGGCTCGGCCAGCCAGCCGGCGATGCGCGGCAGGTCCGCCTCGCTCACCGGCCGGAAGACGTAGCGCGGCGCGTCGTTACGCGGCGCCATCGATCGTTTCGACGACGAAGTTGTTGTTGGTGTAGACGCAGATGTCGGACGCGATCTGCATGGCTTTGCGGGCGATCTCCTCGGCGTCCTTGTCGGTGTCGATGAGCGCGCGGGCCGCGGCCAGCGCGTAATTGCCGCCCGAGCCGATGGCCATGACGCCCTGTTCCGGCTCCAGCACGTCGCCGTTGCCGGTGAGAGCCAGCGAGACGTTCTTGTCGGCCACCAGCATCATCGCTTCCAGACGCCGCAGGTAGCGGTCGGTGCGCCAGTCCTTGGCGAGTTCGACGGATGCCCGCATCAATTGGTCGGGATATTGCTCCAGCTTGCCTTCCAGCCGCTCCAGCAGGGTGAAGGCGTCGGCGGTGGCGCCGGCGAATCCGGCAATGACAGAGCCGCCCTTGCCGATGCGGCGCACTTTTCTGGCGTTGCCCTTCATGATGGTCTGGCCAAGGCTCACCTGGCCGTCGCCGGCGATGACCACCTTGCCGCCCTTGCGCACCGTCACGATGGTCGTGGCGTGCATGCTCAATTCGTTTGCCATGTCTTGCTCCGATTCGCGCGGCCCCGCTCAGGCAGCCGCGCGGTACGAGTTGGGTTGGTCACTATGTATGCAACGGAGAGCCCTTTGCAAACGGTCGTCGCAAGGGCAGCACCTTGTCGAAAAACAGATCAGCGCGCCGCCGGCCCGCGCACGCAGGCTTCCAGGTTGTTGCCGTCCGGATCAAGGACGAAAGCGCCATAGTAGTCGCCGGCTCCCTCGCGAGGGCCGGGCGGGCCGTTGTCGCGCCCGCCAGCCTTCAGAGCAGCATCGTAAAAGGCATCGACCATCTGTTTGCTGTCAGCGATGAAAGCGATGTGCATCTGGTTCAGCCCGGCGCGCGAACCTTCCACCCAGTAGGACGGACGCAAGGTCCCGATCCACAGATACGGGATCGGCTCCTCGGCGCTGCGGCCGAACAGAAACGATTGCTCGCTATTGGTTTTCGTGGCGAGACCGAGAGCTTCGGCGATCGCGTCGTAGAAGCGGCGCGCCTTCGTGAGATCGGTTACGACGATGCCGGTGTGGTCGAGCATGAAAATACAATACCCGGCTTGCCGATCGGTTCCAAACCGCGACATACAATTGTCGGCTATGCTCCAACTGGTCATCGCGGGATCATGCTGCTAGAAGGCTCGCGTTACAGCATCAGGGTCCAGGGATAGACAATGGCCGCCCGTTCCGCCGAAGTCAGCCGCAAGACCAAGGAAACCGAGATTTCCGTGTCCGTTCATGTCGACGGCACCGGCAAGGCCGACATCGCCACCGGCGTCGGCTTCTTCGACCATATGCTCGACCAGCTCTGCCGGCATTCGCTGATCGACATGACGGTGGAGGCCAAGGGCGACCTGCATATCGACGACCACCACACGGTGGAGGACACCGGTATCGCGCTCGGCCAGGCGCTTTCCAAGGCGCTCGGCGAAAGGCGCGGCATCATGCGCTATGCCTCGATCGACCTCGCCATGGACGAGACGCTGACGGCGGCCGCCATCGACGTGTCCGGCCGGCCGTTCCTTGTCTGGAACGTCGCCTTCTCGGCGCCGAAGATCGGCACCTTCGACACCGAACTGGTGCGCGAATTCTTCCAGGCCTTCGCGCAGCACGCCGGCATCACCCTGCACGTCAACAACCGCTACGGCGCCAACAACCACCATATCGCCGAGACCTGCTTCAAGGCCGTGGCGCGGGCGCTGCGCACCGCCGTCGAGCGCGACCCGCGCCAGCCCGACGCCGTGCCCTCCACCAAGGGCTCGCTGAAAGGGTAGCCATGGCCTCCTATGTCGTCATGGAGCCTCCGGGCCGGGCCGGCAACGGCGAGGCCATCCTGGTGCGCGACGGTTTTTCGTGGCTCGCCTTCTTCTTTTCGCCGCTGTGGCTGCTGTGGCACCGGCTGTGGGTCGAAGCGCTGCTGGCTTTCATCGTGCTCGGCCTGCTTTCGGCGCTGAGCGAAACGGCCGGCCTCGGCCTTGCCGGATCGCTTTTGACCCTGCTCGTCTCGCTCTTCGTCGGGCTGGAGGGGCAGGGCTTGAAGATCGCGGCGCTGCGGCGGCGCGGCTGGCGCGAGAGCGGCGTGGTCGAGGCGCAAGGGCTGGCCGACGGCGAAATCCGCTATGCGGCGACGTTGGAAGCCCAACCGGAGCCGCAGGCGCCGGCGCTCGTGCCGGATGCGGCGCGCGCGCGGCCGATCCACACCGGCATGGCGCTCGGCCTGTCGCACAATCCGGGACGGGTCTGACATGCGCGTCGCCATCATCGACTACGGTTCCGGCAATTTGCGCTCGGCCACCAAGGCGTTCGAGCGCGCCGCGCGCGAGGCCGGCATCGCGGCCGAAATCGAACTTACGGCGGACGCCGAGCGGGTCCGTACGGCCGACCGCATCGTCTTGCCGGGCGTTGGCGCCTATGCCGACTGCGCCGCCGGGCTGCATGCCGTTCCGGGCATGTGGGAAGCGATCGAGGAAGCGACCGGGCCGAAGGCCAGGCCGTTCCTCGGCATCTGCGTCGGCATGCAGCTGATGTCGGAACGCGGGCTGGAAAAGACGGTGACGCAGGGCTTCGGCTGGGTCGGCGGCGACGTGAAACTGATCGAGCTCGCCGACCCGGCGCTGAAAGTGCCGCAGATCGGCTGGAATACCATCGAATTGAGGCGCGAGCATCCGCTTTTCGACGGCATCGCGACTGGCGAGGGCGGGCTGCACGCCTATTTCGTTCATTCCTACCATCTGGCGGCGAGACACGCGGGCGAGGTGCTCGCCGTCACCGACTATGGTGGGCCGGTGACGGCCGCCGTGGCTCACGAAAACCGCGTCGGCACGCAGTTCCATCCCGAAAAGAGCCAGGCGCTCGGCCTGGCCCTCATCGCCAATTTTCTGCGGTGGAAACCATAGGAGCGAGCATGGGCAAGAAGGGTTACTGGATGGCGATGGTCGATGTGCGCGACCCCGACACCTACAAGAAATACATCGAGGCCAACGCCACCGCCTTCTCCAAATACGGCGCTCGTTTTCTCGTCCGATCCGGGCAGTATTCCAACCCGGAGGGGCCGACCGGCAACAGACACGTCATCATCGAGTTCGAGTCATACGAGACGGCGTTGGCCTGCTACCAGTCGCCCGAATACCAGGAGGCGTTGAAATATCGCCTCCCCGCCTCGGAAGCGCGCATCGTCATCGTCGAAGGCGCCTGAGCGGATGATCCTCTTCCCCGCCATCGACCTCAAGGACGGCCAGTGCGTGCGCCTGAAGCTCGGCGACATGGCGACCGCCACCGTTTACAACGCCGACCCGGCGGCGCAGGCCAGAGCCTTCGAGGCTCAGGGATTCGAGTGGCTACACGTGGTCGATCTCAACGGCGCTTTCGAGGGACAGAGCGTCAACGGCGCGGCGGTCGAGGCGATCCTCAAGGCGACGAAGAACCCGGTGCAACTCGGCGGCGGCATCCGCACGCTGGCCCATATCGAGAGCTGGCTGGACAAGGGGCTCGCCCGCGTCATCCTCGGCACGGCGGCGGTGCGCGACCCCGATCTGGTCAGGCAAGCCTGCCGGCTTTATCCGGGAAAAGTCGCCGTCGGCATCGACGCCAAGGGCGGCAAGGTCGCGGTGGAGGGCTGGGCGGAGGCGTCCGAATTGGGCGTTATCGAACTGGCGCAAAAATTCGAGGGCGCCGGCGTGGCGGCGATCGTCTATACCGACATCGACCGCGACGGCGTGCTTTCCGGCATCAACTGGGATGCCACCATCGACCTTGCCGAGGCCGTTTCCATCCCCGTCATCGCCTCGGGCGGCCTCGCCTCCATCGCCGACATCGTGCGCATGACCATGTCGGACGCCGCCCGTCTCGAAGGCGCGATTTCCGGCCGCGCGCTCTATGACGGCCGCATCGATCCGGCGGAAGCGCTGGACGTGCTGCGGGGAGCCGCCGTGGAGGTCAGCCGATGAAGCTTGCTCTCATCCTCGCGCCCTATGACAGCGGCCACTACCATGCCGGCTTCGGACAGGGGCCGGACGCCATCATCACCGGCGGGCTGGTGGACGAGCTGGCGCTGCACGGCCACGAGGCCGAGGTGATCGAGATCGACAAAATAGAAGACGAGGACCTGCGCGAGATCACCGCCGGCTTCGCCGTCTGCGACGCCGTCTCGCGCGCCATCGGCATTGCGCGGGCGGAAGGGCGGTTCCCCATCGTGCTCGCCGGCAACTGCCTGACGGCGGCCGGAGCGATCGCCGGCGAAGGCTCCGATTCCATCGTCTGGTTCGACCAGCACGGCGACATCAACACGCCGGAAACCTCGGCCACCGGCTTCCTCGACGGCATGGCGCTGGCGACGGTGCTCGGCCTGTGCTGGCGAACCATCGCCAACGCCATTCCGGGCTTCAGCGCCATCGACCCGTGGCGCTGCATGCTGGTCGGCGCGCGCGATCTCGACACGACCGAAAAGAAGCTGCTGGAGGACCTGCCGGTCATCCGCGCCAGCTGCGCCGACCTGCCGGAAAAGGCGGAAAGGCTGAAAGCGGCCGGCGCGGAACGCACCCATCTTCATATCGACCTCGACGTGCACAATTCGGACACGTTGCAGGCCAACCGCTATGCCGCACCGGGCGGCCCTTCCCCGCAGGACGTGCGCCAGGCCGTCTCGGCGCTGGCGCGCGCAGTCCCGGTGACCGGCGTGACGATCACCGCCTACGATCCAGCCTTCGACGCCAAGGGCGAGGTGCCGCCGGTGGTCGGGCGGCTCCTGGTCGATTTTCTCGCCGCGATGGAACGCATCTGATGCTCAAGGCCCGCGTCATTCCCTGCCTCTACGTCAAAGGCGGCCGGCGATGCCCGCAGCCGCGCAGCGGCGAGGACACGCAAACGAAAAAAGAGGCCGCCCTGTGACCCTCAAGGCCCGTGTCATCCCCTGCCTCGACGTCAAGGGCGGCCGCGTCGTCAAGGGCGTCAACTTCGTCGACCTGGTCGATGCCGGCGACCCGGTGGAGGCGGCCAGGGCTTATGACGCGGCCGGTGCCGACGAGCTCTGCTTCCTCGACATCACCGCCTCGTCCGACAATCGCGAGACGATCTTCGACGTGATCGCCCGCACCGCCGAGCAGTGCTTCATGCCGCTGACGGTGGGCGGAGGGGTGCGCCAGGTGAGCGACATCCGCCGGCTGCTGCTGGCCGGCGCCGACAAGGTGTCGATCAACACGGCGGCGGTGAAGAACCCGGACTTCGTGGCGGAAGCGGCCGACAAGTTCGGCGACCAATGCATCGTCGTCGCCATCGACGCCAAGAAGGTGTCCGGTGCCGGCGAGTCGGATCGCTGGGAAATCTTCACCCATGGCGGGCGCGAGAGGACCGGCATCGACGCGGTCGCCTTCGCTCAGCATGTCGTCAACCTCGGCGCCGGCGAGATCCTGCTCACCTCGATGGACCGCGACGGCACCAAGGCGGGCTACGACATTCAGCTGACCCGCGCGGTGGCGGATGCCGTGCATGTTCCGGTCATCGCTTCGGGCGGCGTCGGCACGCTGGACGATCTGGTGGCGGGCATCCGCGACGGCCATGCGGCAGCGGTGCTGGCCGCCTCGATCTTCCACTTCGGCACCTATACGGTCATGCAGGCCAAGCGGCATATGGCGGATGCCGGCCTGCCGATGCGACTCGACTCGGCCGCCGCCGCGCCGTAAACCGCCGTCATGACCGGTTTTACGCTGTCCGACCTGGAAAAGACCATCGCCGAGCGCGCCCGCTCGGGCGATCCCGACTCATGGACGGCGAAGCTCTTTTCCAAAGGTATCGACAAGGCCGCCCAGAAGCTCGGCGAGGAGGCGGTCGAGACGGTGATCGCCGCCGTGAGGGGCGATACCAAAGGCGTCGTTTCGGAAAGCGCCGATCTCCTTTATCATTGGCTGGTGGTGCTTGGCATAGCTGGTGTCAAGCTGGACGACGTGCTGACCGAACTGGAGCGCCGCACCGGCCGTTCCGGCTTGGCGGAAAAGGCTTCGCGCAAGGATTGAAGCCGCCTCGGCAGGAAAGAAGGGGACCCTGTTGGATCAGCTTGCACCCACCGAGAAGTATTCTCCCTATCTTTTCTTTTCGGCGCGCGAATGGGCCGCATTCCGCGCCGATACGCCGCTGACGCTGAGCGAGGACGAGATCGACCGCCTGCGCTCGCTGAACGACCCGGTCGACCTCGAAGAGGTCAAGCGCATCTATCTGTCCATGTCGCGGCTGTTGTCGGCGCATGTCGAGGCGAGCCAGCTGCTGTTTCGCCAGCGGCAGCTGTTCTTCAACAAGCAGAGCGTGGTCAAGACGCCCTACATCATCGGCGTCGCCGGCTCCGTCGCTGTCGGCAAATCGACCACCGCACGCGTGCTGAAGGAACTTCTGGCGCGCTGGCCCTCCAGCCCGAAGGTCGACCTGGTCACCACCGACGGCTTCCTGTTGCCCAACGAGGTGCTGCGGCGCGAAAACCTGATGGAGCGCAAGGGCTTTCCCGAAAGCTACGATATCGGCGCGCTGCTGCGCTTCCTCTCCGGCATCAAGTCCGGCCAGCGCGACGTTCAGGCACCGCTCTATTCGCACCTCACCTACGACGTCCTGCCGGGATCGTTCGCCACCATCGACCGCCCCGATATCCTGATCTTCGAGGGCATCAACGTGCTCCTGCCCGGCAAACTGCCGGCCGACGGCAAGTTCGTGCCGTTCCTGTCGGATTTCTTCGACTTCTCCATCTATATCGATGCCGACGAGAAGCTGATCCACGACTGGTACATTTCCCGCTTCATGCGGCTGCGCGAAACGGCCTTCCGCAACCCGGAATCCTTCTTCCACCGCTATTCGCAGCTTTCCGAAAGTGCTGCGCGCGCCATCGCCGAAGGGCTGTGGACCAACATCAACCTGAAGAACCTGCGCGAGAACATTTTGCCGACGCGGCCGCGCGCCGACCTCATCCTGCGCAAGGGCGCCGACCATCTGGTCGAGGAAGTGGCGCTGCGCAAGCTGTAGGCTTCGGTTCGCGTTTCAGGGTTTTGTCACGCGCCGGAGCGTCAGGTTGATGCGGCCGCCGTTCTTCAGCAGCGTCGAGGTGTCGGGATAGATGCGGTCGACGCCGTGGAAGGCCAGCCGGCTTTCCCCGCCGAGCACCGCCACGTCGCCCGAGCGAAGCCGGAGCGAGACGGTGGAGTCCGTGCGTTTCGTGCCACCGATGCGGAAGAGGCAATCGTCGCCCAGCGACACGGAGACGACAGGGGCTGCGAAATCCGTTTCGTCGCGGTCCTGGTGCTGGCCCATCTTCGCCGTCGCCGAATAGAAATTGATCAGGCAGGCCTCGGGCGGGTGTGGATAGCCCGAAACCTCCGCCCACAGATCGAGCAGAATGCCGGGGATCGACGGCCATGGCTCGCCGGTGACGGGATGCGTCGCCTGATAGCGATAGCCGCGCGCGGCGTCGGTGACCCAGCCGAGCGCACCGCAATTGGTCATGCGCACGCTCATCTCCTTGCCGCTGCGCGGCAGCGTCGGCACGTAAAGCGGCGCCCGAGCCACCACGGCGCGGACGGCCTCCAGCAGGGAGGCCTGCGCGTCCGGCGGAAAATGGCCGGGGAGGTGGCGAAAGCCTTCAGGCGGTGCGGTCATGGCGGATATTCCTGCAGGATCGGCCCTTTCTGCTCCTTTCAACGGAAAACGGCGACCCGAAAGCCGCCGTTCCATTTCTGCAAGCGATCGATGCCTTCAGGCGGCGGGAAGCTCGGGAATGCGCAGCACCTGGCCGGGGTAGATCTTGTCGGGATGCTTGAGCATCGGCTTGTTGGCCTCGAAGATCAGCGTGTTCTTGGCGCCCTTGCCCTTGCCGTACTCAGCCTCCGCGATCTTCCACAGGTTGTCGCCCTTCTTGACGGTGTAGAATACCGGCGCCTTGGCCGGCGCGGCCGCGTCGCCGACCTTCAACTCATCAGCCTGCACCTTGGAGACGCCGAGCGTATTGCCGACGGCGATCACCGCCTTCTCGAAGATCGACTGGTCCTTGACGTCGCCCTTGAGGACCGCCGTATCGCCCTTGACCTCGACCTGTACGGCGTCGGTACCGAGCTTATGGGAATCCAGCTCCTTCTTGAGTGCCTCGGCTTTCGCCGCGTCGTCGTCATCATCGCCGAAGCCGAGCTTCTCGCCGACGCCTTTGACGAAATCAAAAAGTCCCATGCACGCCTCCTGCGCAATTCCTGCTTCAATGCCCGCTCCGGCGACGATTTTGGCATCTGCACGCTGGAATTGAAAGCGGCTTCGCCCTGCCGTTGCGTCAGTCTCTCTCCACCCTGCCGCGCAGCTTCTTGACGTTCGAGCGGCCGGCCTTTTCCTTCAGCCGACGCTCCACCGCGCCCCTGGACGGCTTCGTCTTCTTGCGCGGTGGCGGTGGCGGCTCGGCGGCGCGGGCGACCAGCGCCGTCAATCGTTCGCGGGCGTCGGCGCGGTTACGCTCCTGCGTGCGGAAACGGTCGGCCTCGATGACGACGACGCCGTCCTTGGTGGCACGCTGGCCGGCCAGCCGGATGACGCGCGCCCTGACCCGTTCGGACAGGCCGGGCGCGTTCGCCGCGTCGAAGCGCAGCTGCACGGCCGTCGCCACCTTGTTGACGTTCTGGCCGCCCGGCCCGGAGGCGCGCACGAAGCTTTCTGTCAGGTCGTCCGGCCGGATGACCGCTTCCGCCGAGATGATGATGTCGTCGCCACTCATGGCGCAGTCATGACCCGACGGCGGGCAAAAGAAAAGGCCCGGCGCAGCGGCCGGGCCTTTCAAAAAAGCAGGCGGCGGTTCAGGCGACGGCGCCGCCGATCCAGTGCGACAGCGCGGTCTTGGGCGCCGCCCCCACCTTGATGTCGGCCACTTCACCGCCCTTGAAAATCATCAGCGTCGGGATGGAGCGCACGCCGAACTGCGCGGCGAGTTCCGGATTCTCGTCGATGTTCAGCTTGGCGACCTTGACCTTGCCGCTGAGCTCGGTGGCGATCTCTTCCAGCGACGGGCCGATCATCTTGCAGGGACCGCACCACTCAGCCCAGAAATCGACCACGACGGGCTCCTTGGCCTCGAGCACATCGGTGCGGAAGTTGCTGTTATCGACCTTGACGGTGGCCATGAAAGAATCCTTTCGGGTTGGACAGTTCTGCCAGATGTGGTGGTTGCGGTGCCGTTCTTCAAGCAAATCCGAGCAGGTCTTGTGTCACGACCCGGTGAGTCGGGCAAGCGCGGCATCCATCGCCTCTTCCGGCAGCTCGATCAGGCCGGGCGCCTCGGTGAACAGCAATGCAGCGCGCACCGCCTTGCCCGGATAGAGCGGTTTCAGCAGTGCCCTGTAGAGCGCAAGCTGGAGGACGTATGCGGGCGGCACGGCTGCCAGCGACGCCGGCGCCGGACGGTTGGTCTTGAAATCGACGATCAGGACGTCGGTGCCGGTCACAGCAAGCCGATCGATCTTGCCTGCGACCGCGCGCGACTGGCCTTTCAGGTCGATCGTGCCGACGATCGAGACTTCGGCACGCGAGCCGGGCGCAAACAGCGGTGCGAAGCGCTGGTCCGCCAGGATCGCCTCGACGGCAGCCAGCGCCCTGTCGCGCTCGATCTCCGGCCAGCCGGCGCCGGCACGCTCCAGATAGCGCCGGGCGGCATCCACGCGTGCGTCGTCGGCAAGGCCGGGCAGCATCTGCAAAAGCTTGTGAACGGCCAGCCCGCGCTGCACGGCGAAACCCGGCTCGGCCTCGGCGTCCAGCACCGGCGAACGCGGGTCGGCCACGGGTTCTTTTTCCGCCTCGACCAGCGCCGAGGCGCCGGACGGAGACAACGGTTTCGGCAGGTCTTCGAGTTCGCGCAAAGGCGTGAAGAAGTCGGCCGGCATCGGGCCGAAATCTTTCGGCGCTTCGTCGGCTTCGTCCGCTTCGCCTGTCAGCGCCGGCAGGGAAGTGGCGCGGAAGCGATGCACCGGCTCGCCGGTCACCGGGTGCGGCAATTCCCCGGTTTCCGGCGCGTCGACCAGTGCCCGCCAAACCAGCGCGTGCCATGTCGCGTCGGAAGGTTTGCGCTTGCCGTGGTAACCGGCGACGATCAGCCGATCCTCGGCGCGCGTCATGCCGACATAGAGCAGGCGGCGGTATTCGTCGTCGGCCAGCTGCCTTGCCCGTTCCGCCGCGCCGCGCGAAAACCCGTTGGCGACATCGGAGGCCGAGCGCCACAGATAGCCCTTGCCCCGCCACTGTGCGCCTGCGGGCGCGTCGAAGGGCATCAGGCGCGGCAAGTGCTGGTCGCTGAACGGCGCCGCACCGCTATCGACCAGGAACACCACCGGCGCCTCCAGCCCCTTGGCGGCATGCACGGTCATGATGCGCACCTCGTCGCGCGTCTGGTCCATCTCGCGCTTGATCTCCGGGCCGGCGTTCTCCAGCGTCGACAGGAAGGCGTCCAGCCCCGGCAGGCCGGTGCGCTCCTCGGCCAGCGCGAAGTTGAGGAATTCGTCGAGGATGTCGCCGGCTTCCGGCCCCAACCGCGCGATCATCCTGCGGCGCACACCGTCGCGCGCCAAGAGGCCGGCGTAGAACTCGAACACCGGCCGAAACGCCGCCTCGTTGGCCCAACCTTCGAGCTGGACGGCGACGGCAGCGAGCGCCGCGTCGGAACCCGCCTTCGCCCTGAGCGAATCGATCAGCGAGACACCGCGCTCCCGCCCGTTGGCGAGATCGAACAGCACTTCTTCGGACAGGTCGAAGACCGGCGAGCGCAGAACAGCCGCCAGCGACAGGTCGTCATGCGGCTGCAACAGGAAACGACCGAGCGCGATCAGGTCCTGCACCGCGATATGAGCGGGCAGCGACAGCCGGTCGGCACCGGCGACGGGGATGTTCTTTTCCTTGAGGCTTTTCGCCAGCGCATGGACGAAACGGTCGCGCTTCCTGACCAGCACCACCACGTCACCGGCGCGCAGCCTGCGCCCCTTGCCCTCGATGACTTCGCCCGTGCGCAGCCAGTGGCGGATGGTGGCGGCGATCGTCTCGGCCAGCCGCACGGCGGGTGCGCTCGCGTGGTTGACCGGCAGCGTCCAGTCGTCCGGCTCCTCCACCTGTTCGGCGCCGAGCGAGGGCCAGACCTCGACATAGCCGGGCGCATCGTTGCGGATCGGCTTGTGGTCGAGCGGATCGGGATCGTGGCTGATGCCGCGCCGTACCGCCGGATCGGCGAAGACGCGATCGACCGCCGCCAACACGTCGCCGGTGGAGCGGAACGACCAGGTGAGCTTCAGGTCGGCGAAGGCGGCTCCGCCGCCGCGCGCGCCGGTCGCGAAAAGCGTGCGGCTCTCGTGAAAGGAATCCGGCGCCGCGCCCTGGAAGGAATAGATCGACTGTTTCTCGTCGCCGACGGCGAAGATGGTGCGGGGAACGCCGTCGCGCGCGCCCATGCCGGCGAAGAAGTCGCCGGCCAGCCGCTTGACGACCTCCCACTGGTCGGGACTGGTGTCCTGCGCCTCGTCGAGCAGGATGTGGTCGATGCCCTGGTCGAGCTTGTATTGCACCCACGGCCCAGCGTCGGCGCGGGCGAGCAGGCCGACGGTGCGGGTAATCAGATCGTTGAAATCGAGGAAGCCGCGGCCGCGCTTGACCTGCTCGTAGCGGGCGATCAGCCAGTCGGCAACGGTGAGCGCCCCGCGCGTGCCCTCCAGCATGGAAAGCAGCGCCACCCGGTCGGCGGTCGCCATGATCGCCTCGGCCGCCTCCAGATAGCGCTCGGGCAGGTCCGGCATCTCACCAAGCAGCGGCTTGCCGAACAGCCAGCCTGGCTTGTAGGGCTCACCCTTGCCGCCGAGAAACGCTTTCGCCAGCAGGCCGAGCCGACGCAGCGGGTCGGCCTCGGCGAAGGCGGTTTGGGCATCCGTGACGAGGCTGTCCTGCGTGCGGGCGGCGCCCAGTTGACGGCAGGCCAGCGCCAGCGTTTCCAGATAGGCCGGCGCAAACCCCGGCAGCGGCCAGAGCCCAGCCGCTATCGCGGCGAGCGTTTCACCCGGTACGAATCCGAAGGCATCGAACAGCGCTGAAAAACCGCTGCCGTCGCCGCCGATCTGGGAGATGAAGGCGCGCAAGCCGTCGCGCTTGCGCACGATCTCGGCAAGCAGCGCGTCCAGCCCCGCTTCGCCACCGCGCTCCAGCACCGTGGCGAAGGCTTGCGCCAGCTCGCCGCCGTCGGCGGCTCCCGCGCCCGAGATCATGTCGCGACGGGTCGCGGCAAAAAGGGCAGCCTCCATCTGCGGGTCGAGCATCTCGAAATGCGCGGCGATGTTGGCTTCCAGCGGGAACTGATGCAGCACCCATTCGCAGAAGGCGTGGATGGTCTGGATCTTCAGCCCGCCCGGCGTCTCCAGCGCCTCGGCGAACAGCCGTCGCGCCCGGCGCATGGTGGCCGCGCCGGGTTGCCGGCCCTCCAGCGCCGAAATGCGTTCCGCCAGCTCCGCGTCGGGCAGTGCCGTCCATTCCGACAGGGTGGAAAAGACCCGGTTCGCCATGTTGGCGGCGGCCGCGCGCGTATAGGTGAGGCAAAGAATCCGCGAGGGATCCGTGCCGGCAAGCAGAAGGCGGATGACGCGTTGCGCCAGCACATGCGTCTTGCCCGAGCCGGCATTGGCCGACACCCAGGCCGAGGTGGCGGGATCGGCAGCCTGCGCCTGATTGCGGGCGGTTTCGGTCGGTATGGGGTAGCGGCGTTTCATTCTTCGCCGCCTCCTTCGTCACCCTCGCCGCCGGCCGACCATTCCAGCACGCGGGCGAGATGGTCGTAGTCGCCGCCGGGCTCGCCTTCGCGGAACGGCAGCGCCCGCGACAGGTAGCCCGTCGCCGGGCTCTGATAGTGGATGAGCAGCTTTTCCAGCCGCGCCCAGGCTTCCTCGGAAAGGTCGGCGGCGCTGCGCGGCTGGCGGTTGTATTCGAGGATGGATTCCTGCACCACCTCGCCGTTCGCCTTGAGCCGCACGAAAGCGAGATCGGCCGGCTCTCGGGCGCCGAGCGCGGCGAAGGCACCGCGCTTCAGCAGCGCGCCTTCCAGCGCGAGCTGCGGCGACAGCAGCGTATATGCCTGGCCCTTGGAGGGATAGGAGCCGGTCTTGTAGTCGAGGATGTCGGCCATGCCGCCGGCCAGAAGATCGACGCGGTCGGCATAGCCCGAGAGCGTGACGCCCGTTTCACCGACCACCGTCTTGCCGGCACGCTCCTCGGCATGGCGGCGCGCGACGTTCAGCGCCCGGCCGCGCTCCCATTCGACGATGTTTTCGGCAAGGGCTGCGAAACGCGGCCACCACACCGCTTCGACGTCGTGCGGCAGCGCTGCCTCGGCAAAGCAGGCACGGCCGGCGGCTCGCAGCGCCTCCAGCGCATCGGGCGACGCCGGATCGGCGCAATCGCGCGCAAACCGGTGCAGGATGGCGTGGAACAGCGTGCCGCGCTCGGCCGCGCCCGGATCACGGATCGCCGGATCGAGGGCGGCAAGTCCGAGGATGCGCCTTGCATAGATCGCATAGGGATCGCGCCGCAGCGTCTCGATCTCGGTCACCGAGAAATGCGTTGGCCGCACGGTGAGCGGCGGCTTCGGCGCGGGTCGCGGCGCGAAATCCTGCCGCGGCGCGTCGTCCAGCGCGCGTGCCCATGAAAGCAGTTCTTCGCCACGGGCGCGCAGCGCCCTGGCCTGCTCCGGCCCGGTGAAGGTGAGCAGCCGTTGCAGCCAGCGCGACGGCACGGCCGGCGCGTCGCCCGAGCGCGCGGCGCGCGCCAACACGACGTTTTGCGCCCCCATCGCCATCTGGAAGTCGTGCGCGGCAAGGCCGATGCGGCGTTCCGGCGGCTCCAGTTCGATGCCCGTCTTCATCAGCCGCGACATGAAGCGGTCGCCTTCGGGGCGGCGCGGCCACACGCCCTCGTTCAGCGCGCCGATAACCAGCGTATCGACATGCTGCAACCGCGCTTCCAAGGCACCCCAGATGGCGATGGCCTTGTCGGCGCCGCGCCCCGGCTTCACGGTTTCGGTCGCCATCAGCGCGGCCATGACGTCCGGCGCTTCGCCGGCGGCAAGGGTGAAGGAGGCCTGCGCGGCGATCAGCCCGCGCAACAGCTCGGCCAGTCGCTCGCCGGCGTCGCCGCCATAAAACCGCGCCAGCGTGCCGTCGGCGCCGCGCCCCAACGCCTCCAGTGCCGTGGCGGAGGCATGGACCAGCGCGCGGATGTCCAGTTCGGCCGCGCCGCGCAGGGCGGTCAGCGGCTCCAGCGCCGCCGCCAGCCGCTCCAGCATGGCCTCGGCCTGCTCGACGGCACGCGCCGACAGGCGCTCCAGCCAGAAGGGCTGGCGTGGCTCGTTCGCGAGACGCTCCAGCCGTGTCGTAAACAGTGCCGGCAGCGTGGCGATATCCGGCCGGCCGGTGCCGCCGCGCAGCGCGACAAGCTCGACGGTTTCGGCGGCATGGCGCACGGCGGGGCGCTCCAACTCGAGCGCCAGCAACGGGTGCTTGAGGAGCGCAAGAATCGCCACTGGATCGCCGGGCCGCAACGCCGCTTCCAGCGCAAGCGAAAGCAACGTCGCCGGCGGCGTGCCGGCAAGCGGCGTACCGCCGGAATCGTCGGCAATCACGCCGAAGCGCTTCAGTTCGGCCGACACGCGGCGGGCGAGCGCTCGGTCGCCAGTGACAAGAGCCGCGCGATGGCCCGGTTCCATCACCGCCTGCCGGAGCGCCAGCGCGATGGCAGCGGCTTCCTCGCGCTCGTTGGCCGCTTCGACCAAAGTCACATCGGAGAGCGCGTGGTCGGCCTCTGCGATGGAGAAGCGGCCGCGCGTCTCGCTCCACAGTTCGGTCGTCTCGGCCGGCCGCAGCGCTTCGCCCACCAGTGCGGCACGCAGGACGAGCGGAGCCTCCACCGTGCCCAACGGGCCGACTTCGTCGCGCGTGACACCGAGTTTGCCGATCAGTTTGGCCAGCCCGTATTGCGGATGGCCGAGCAGGGCGGGGGCGGCGCCGGGCCGGGTGATGGCGGCGAAGGAGACGGCGTCCATCGCAGCGTCCAGCCCCGGCAGCACGACCGCGCCGTTGGGCAGCGAAGCGATCGTCGCCAGAAGCTCGGCGGTGGCGGGGATCGAGCCGGTCGAGCCGGCGGCGATCACCGGCCCGGCGGGTGGGTTGCGCTTCAGCCGCGCCGCCTCCAGCCGGATCAGTGCGCTGCGGCGGGCCGCCGGATCGGAGCGGCCGCGCTCGGCCAGCAGCGCAGGCCAGTTCTCGGTGACGATTTTCAGGAAATCCAGCGTCACCTGCCACCAGCCGGCGAGGTTGCCCTCGACCAACCCGGCGAGCTTGGCCCAGTCGGCGCCCTCCGTCTCGATCTCGTCCATCAGGGCGCACAGGTCGCGCGCCAGCCACACGGCGTCTGCTGCCGAGGCCGGCACCACCACCTCCTCGTCGAACAGGGCGGCGACATGG
The DNA here is from genome assembly GCF_004801285.1 of Ollibium composti. Taxonomy (GTDB): domain Bacteria; phylum Pseudomonadota; class Alphaproteobacteria; order Rhizobiales; family Rhizobiaceae; genus Mesorhizobium; species Mesorhizobium composti. The sequence goes on along the minus strand of NZ_SSNY01000002.1, from coordinate 100,576 downwards.
GCCGGCAGCCGCCGCTTCCAGGCCCGCACCAGCGGCGCCAGCAGCAGCAGCCGCTCGGTTGCGGCGATCGGCGGCGGGATCTCCGCTGCCTCGGGCGGTTCCATGTCGAAGGCGGCATCGTCCTCGTCGAACTCGCCAAGTGGCCGGATCAGCGGCAGGATGGCCGATTTACCGCCCAGCACCTCGGCGAAGACGCCGCGCAGGGCGCGGGCCGCGCGGCGCGTCGGCACGTAGATCGTGGCGTCGGCCAGCACCAGCGGATCGCCGTCGAAGCGGAAGCCGGGCACCAGCCTGCCGTCGAGCAGCGCGCGCGCCAGCGTTTCGAGAAACGGCGCGCCGGAAGGTATGGAGAGAACGCGGCCGCTCATGGCGCGGCGGCGAGCGCCTCGGCGACGGCGGCTTCGGCTGGTACGATGGCGTCGGGCGTGCCGACGGTGATCCAGCGCCCGTGCATGACCATGCCGTGCAGCCTGCCGGTGGCGATCGCGGCATCGAAATAGCGGTTGAGCGATGCCGGCCCGGCCGCTGCGCCTTCGAAGATACGCGGATTGACGATGGCCGCACCGGCATAGATCACGCCGGCGGGATCGCCGCGCGAACGCGAGAGGCGCCCGTCGTCGGACAGAAGAAAGTCGGTGCTGCCGGAGTGGCCGGTGGCGGTTTCGAGCGCGGAAAGCATCAGAAGAATATCCATCCGCGCCGCGTCCCATGCAAGGGCAAGGCGGGCAAGGTTGGCTTCGCCTGCGTCGATCCAGAAGGTATCGGCATTGAGCACGAAAAACGGTTTGGAGCCGATCAGCGGCAGGGCCTTGACGATGCCGCCGGCGGAATCGAACAGGCCGGCGCGTTCGTCGGAAATGACGATACGCGGAGCCTTGCGGTCCGCGACATGGGCAACGATCTGGTCCGGCAGGTAATGGACGTTGACGATCGCTTTTTCGACGCCGACGGCGGCGAGCGCGTCCAGACCCCGGTCGAGCAGCGTCTTGCCGGCGATCTTTATCAGCGGCTTCGGCAGCGTGTCGGTGATCGGCCGCATCCGCTTGCCAAGCCCGGCGGCCAGCACCATGGCGGTCGTCGGCGCTTTCGTCGCGTCCACGCTCACAGCGTCCGTTCCTCCAATATGCCGTGCTTCTCGTAGAAAGCCTTCAGCCCGGCAAGGGCGGGATGCGCCAACGCGCGCCTCAGATAGTCGCGGATACGCGGCAGGTGCTTCAGATAGGCTGGCTTGCCGTCGCGGCGATCGAGCCTGACGAAGATGCCAAGAATCTTGGAATTGCGCTGCGCCGCCATGATCGCATAGGCCTCGGCGAAGGCGTCCGCGTCGAAGTCGCCGGCGGCCTGCCGCACCGCGACATAGGCATTGTAAGTCACCTTTTCGATCTCCGACGGAACCGTCACGCGTGCGTCCATGGCGAGAGAAGCAACATCGTAGGCGCATGGTCCGACCAACGCATCCTGGAAATCGAGGATGCCGAGCCGGTCATGGCCCTTGCGCTCGGGCCGCCAGACGATGTTGGGCGAGTGGAAATCACGCAGCATCAGGGTCGTTTCAGCCTCGGCGAGGCGGTCGAACAAGGCGTTCCATTCGCGCTGGTAGCCATCGCGGACGGCGCCGCTTGCCGGCGCGCCGGTGACGGCCGGGACGTACCAGTCGACAAGAAGATCGGCTTCGATCGCCATCGCGGCGCGGTCGAAGGGCGGCACTTCATGAACGATGCCGGGTGCGGCTTCCGGCCGATATGGCCACGATTGCCCATGCATGAAAGCGAGCAGTTCGGCGGCGGCTACATAGCGGTCCGCCATCGGCCTGCCGTCATCGAGGAAAGGACCGGAGCCAAGATGCTCCGTCAGCAGAAAGCCCTGGTCGAGGTCTTGCGAAAAGATTTCCGGAACGCTCACGCCGCCGGCGGCCAGCGTCCGGTCTATCGCGACGAAGGCGGCGACGGTGCGCGATGTATGGGCGATCTCGGCATAGGCCTTGCCGTCGCGCACAGGCGGGCCGAGCACCAGCGGCGGCGAGTTCATCAGCACGTGCGGCGCCGCACCGGGCAAGCGGACGATCTCATAGGAGCGCGCCGAGGCGTCGCCGACGAAATGGCGGCGTGTGGCATCGCCCCAGCCGGATCGGCCGAGGAAGTCGCGCATCGCCAGCGACCGCGCGATGCGCTGGAAGGCCGGGCCATCGCCGGACAGGTGCGCCAGCCGCCCGTCTCCCTGATGCTCCAGGACGACCGTGACCGCGCCGGCCGGCAGGCGGTCCGCCGCACGTTCCGGCCACTCGACCAGCGCCGCGCCGTGCGCCAGCGCCTCGTCGAAGCCGAGCTCGTCCAGTTCAGAGGCATCGGCCAGTCGGTAGAGGTCGAAATGATGGATGGGCAGGCGACCGTCGTAGCTCTGCACCAGCGTGAAGGTGGGGCTGGGAACGTCGAGGTCGGGATCGTCGGCGACAGCGCGGATCAACGCCCGCGCCAGCGTCGATTTGCCGGCGCCGAGATCGCCAGACAGGGCGAGCACGTCGCCGGGGCGGAGCGCCATGGCGAGGTCCTCGCCGAAGCGGGCCGTCGCCGCCTCGTCCGCCAGGAACCGTTCGAGTGCCGGACCGGCCATGCAGCGTGCTACTCGGCGGCTTCGCGGATGCCGGAGGGGGCGTCCGGGAAGGTGCAGATCACCGTCGTGCCGCGCGCCTCACCGGTGTCGATGCGCACCGTGCCGCCATGCAGTTCGACGAAGCTCTTGACGATCGACAGGCCGAGGCCGGCGCCGCGCCGGCGGCCGCCGTTGGCGCGCGACTCGAAGCGTCTGAAGACCATTTCCAGCACGTCCGGCGCCATGCCGGGGCCGTCGTCGTGGACGGCGAATTCGATGCCCTCGGCAACGCCGCGGCAGGTGAGTCGGACGGTGCTGCGCTCCGGCGCATAGCTGGCGGCGTTGGAGAGCAGGTTGTAGAGGATCTGGCGCACGCGGATTTCGTCGCCGTGGAAGCTGCGCGGGGCGCCGGCGGCATCGACCTCGAGCCCGATACCGTGCTCCTCCAGCCGATCGGCGACCAGTTCGGCGGCGGCGGCGATGGTGCGGCCGACCTCGACCTCGGAAATGTCGAGCTGCATGATGCCGGCATCGACGGTGGCGAGATCCAGAATGTCGTTGACGATGGTAAGCAGCACTGACGACGACGAGCCGATGTGCTCGAGATATTCGCGCTGCTTGCCGGTCAGCGGCCCGGTGGCCGGCAGCGCCATCAGCTCGGTGAAGCCGATGATGTTGGTCAGCGGCGAGCGCAGCTCGTAGGAGACATGCTGCACGAACTCGTTCTTCAGCTGGTCGGCCTTCAGCAGCGCCTCGTTCTTGTCCTTCAGCGCCCGCTCGACGTTGACGCTGTCGGTGACGTCGACGAAGGTCATCATCACCTGGCCGTTCGGCAGGTGGATCGCGGCATGCCTGAGCACGCTGCCGTCGGTCAATTCGACCTGGCCGTGACGGTCGCGGCGTTCCTCGTCGAAACCGGTGACGGTGGCGACGAACGCCGCCCATGGGCTGTCCTTGGCGCGCCTGTCGGCGATGGTGCGGATCGCGGAGACGTGTACGCCCGGCTTGACCGCATCGGCATTCAGGCCCCACAGGGTGGTGAAGGCAGGGTTGGACAGGCGCAGCCGCCCGTCCGGGCCGAACACGGCCACGCCCTCAGCGAGGTTGTCCAGCGTCTCGCCCTGCACGCGCACCGCCGTCTGGTAGCGGCTTTCGAGGTCGATCTTCTCGGTCAGGTTCTCGAACACCCAGGTGACGCCGCCCTTCGGCTGCGGGTTGGCCAGCACGCGGATGGTCTTGCCGTCCGGCAGGTGCCACCAGTGCTCCTGCGATTCGACGGCGCGATAGGCGGACAGAAGCCCTTCCTTCCAGCGCCGCCATTCGGGCTGCTCGGCGATCTTGCCTTCGGTGCGAAGCCTGTCGAGCACCAGCGCGTTGTCGGGGTCGCTGCCGAGGAAGGCGCTGTCCAGCTCCCACAGTTTCTGGAAGGCCTGGTTGAAGAAGCGCAGCTTCTGGTCGGCATCGAAGATGGCGACGGCCGTGTTGAGCTGGTCGAGCGTGTCGGCATGACTGCGCACCGTACGCTCGTATTCGGCGCGCACCTGCTCGATCGCACTGACGTCGCTGGCGAGCCCGGCGGAACCGTCCGCCGCGGCGAAATCGGTGACGGCGAACATATGCCGGTCGCCGCCGATCACCGTCGACAGCGTCTGCTCGAAGACCGGCCGCGCCGTATGCGCCTCGGCGATTGCCGTGCGCGCCTGGCTGCCGAGAAATTCCTTGCCGTCGCGTACGGCGGCTGCGCCGTTGGCTGCCTCGACGGCGACGGCATAGGCCCGGTTCGCCCATTTCAGCGCGCCGTCGGCGGCCCGGATCCAGACCGGCATCTTCAAGGCGTCGAGCAGGCCGAAGACGGTGTCGTGCTCGGCCGCGAGCTGCCGGTTCTCGAGTTTCAGCCGGGCGTGCCCGCGCTGCGCCTCCGACAGCGAGACGAAACGCACGATGACATGGGCAGCACTCTTGCGGCCTTGCACCTCGAGCGGCTGGCCGCTCTGCGATTCGATGACGAGGTCGAAAGCCGTTCCCTTCTCGCGCAGCGCCGTGACGGCATGTTCGAGCGCGGCCGCCGAGCGCGGCATCATCCAGCGGCCGAAGGCGAGGAAGGCCGACCGGTCTTCCGGGGCGCCGCTTTCCAGCGGCAAGGCGCCGGCCAGTTCCGGTCGCCTGTCGTCGCCGGACCAGATGACGACGCGCTGGTCACGCAGGTTGAGCAGCGCTTCACTCCGCTGCAGGGCGGCATTGACGTCGGCGATCCGTGCCCTGAGCGTGACGTTCTCGGCCGCGGTCCTGGCGCGCTCGCGGATCGTTATGATGGCCAGAAGCAACGCCGCGCCCATGACGCCGGCCAGTACGGCGAGCTGGATGACCTCGACCGTGCTGATCGGTGGGGGGGCAGGGGTGGCCTGGGCAAAGGCGGCGACCGGGGCGAACAGGCCGGCCAGTGCGGAGCCCGCCAGGAGCAGCGCCCGCCGGGCGCGGCCCGGTCCGGTCCCCGCGCAAATACCGGGCATGCTGCCCGTCGAATCCTGCTGGCCGCTCCTAGCGGCCTTTCCCGCGCGATGCGGGTCTTCCCCCGGCATGTCCGATCCTCTCCGCCGCCTGAACAAGACCGCCCGATCATCGCTCGCTTCCGGAATCGGTGTGGACGCGCCCTCGCGGACACGCAAAGTACGCTCCGATACCGTGGAAGGCCGCTCATGGCCGCCCGACCGGACCTCCTCGGCCCGAAGCCATGCGCGAGCCGGAAGCTTCGCGAATCACCCCACAATAGCCTCTTGCCGAATCGGCGTGAAGCAGCGGCGCGCGCAAAAAAGAAGCCGGGCGAAATGTCAATCGCCCGGCTTCAATATCTTGTGGTAACTAATGCTATGATTAATAGCGGTAGTGTTCCGGCTTGAACGGACCCTTCGGCGTCACGCCGATATAGGCGGCCTGCTCGTTCGACAGTTCGGTCAGCCTGGCGCCGAGCTTGTCGAGATGCAGCTTGGCCACCTTCTCGTCGAGGTGCTTGGGCAGCACATAGACCTCGTTCTTGTACTGGCCGGGCTTGGTGTAGAGCTCGATCTGCGCCAGCACCTGGTTGGTGAAGGACGCTGACATGACGAAGCTCGGATGACCGGTGGCGTTGCCGAGATTGAGCAGGCGCCCCTCGGAAAGCAGGATCATGCGCTTGCCGTCCGGGAAGGCGATCATGTCGACCTGCGGCTTGACGTTGGTCCACTTCAGGTTGCGCAGCGATGCGACCTCGATCTCGTTGTCGAAGTGGCCGATGTTGCCGACGATCGCCATGTCCTTCAGCTTGCGCATGTGGTCGAGCGTCAGCACGTCCTTGTTGCCGGTGGCGGTGATGACGATGTCGGCGGTGCCGATGGCGTCGTCCATGGTGACGACCTCGAAGCCGTCCATCGCCGCCTGCAAGGCGCAGATCGGATCGGCCTCGGTGACCTTCACACGCGCGCCTGCACCCTTCAGCGAGGCGGCCGAGCCCTTGCCGACGTCGCCGTAGCCGGCGACGATGGCGACCTTGCCGGCCATCATCACGTCGGTGCCACGGCGGATACCGTCGACCAGCGATTCCTTGCAGCCGTACTTGTTGTCGAACTTCGACTTGGTGACGCTATCGTTGACGTTGATCGCCGGGAAGGGCAGCAAGCCCTTCTTCTGGAGCTGGTAGAGGCGGTTGACGCCGGTGGTGGTTTCCTCGGTGACGCCGCGGATCGCTTCGCGCTGCCTGGTGAACCAGCCGGGGGAAGCCGCCATGCGCTTCCTGATCTGCGCGAACAGGATTTCCTCTTCCTCGCTGCCCGGCTTCGACAGCACGTCCTCGCCGGCTTCGGCGCGGGCGCCGAGCAGGATGTACATGGTGGCGTCGCCGCCATCGTCGAGGATCATGTTGGAAAGGCCGCCGTCGGTCCACTGGAAGATCTGGTCGGTATAGGTCCAGTAGTCCTCGAGGCTTTCGCCCTTGACGGCGAAGACCGGAATGCCGGAGGCGGCGATCGCCGCCGCGGCATGGTCCTGCGTGGAGAAGATGTTGCACGAGGCCCAGCGCAGCTCGGCGCCGAGCGCCTTCAGCGTCTCGATCAGCACCGCGGTCTGGATGGTCATGTGCAGCGAGCCGGTGATGCGCGCGCCCTTCAGTGGCTTGGCCTGCCCGAATTCCTCGCGCGCGGCCATCAGGCCCGGCATTTCCGTCTCGGCGATCTCGATTTCCTTACGGCCCCAGTCGGCGAGCGAAATGTCGGCGACCACGTAATCCTTGCGATCCGTCATGGCGGTTCTCCGGTGATATGCGTTGTTCAAGCGCCGGCGAAGCGGGCGCGATCGGCAGCCTGACTAGCAGAAACGACCGCTATCGACAATGGCACATAAAGAAATCTTTATGCCTGCATATCGATGCGATCAGATCTCCTCGCCGAAACGCTGGGCGATGAGTTCGCCGAGCGCCGTGACGGCTTCCTCCGCCTGCGGGCCGCTGGCGACGATGCGGATCGAACAGCCGGGACTGGCGGCCAGCATCATCAGCCCCATGATCGAGGTGCCGCCGACTCTCGCCCCGTCCTTCTCCACCTCGATGGTCGCCTCGAAGCTGCCGGCGACCTGCACAAACTTGGCCGAGGCGCGGGCATGCAGGCCGCGCTGGTTGACGATGAGGAATTCGCGGATGACGGGTGCGTCGGAGGTTTCGCTCATTTGCTGGCAAGCAGTTGGCTGGCGACGTTGATGTATTTGCGGCCGGCGGCCTGCGCCTCTTCCAGTGCGACGGCCATGTTGTCGGTCTTGCGCACGCTGGAGAGCTTGATCAGCATGGGCAGGTTCATGCCGGCGATGACTTCGGTCCGCCCCGCTTCCATCACCGAGATGGCGAGGTTGGAGGGCGTGCCGCCGAACATGTCGGTGAGCACGATGACGCCGGCACCGGTATCGACGCGGGCGACGGCCTCGACGATGTCGCGGCGCCGCTGTTCCATATCGTCGTCGGCGCCGATCGCGACCGTCTCGAAATTTTCCTGCGGGCCGACCACGTGTTCCACCGCGTGGCGGAACTCGGTGGCCAGATGACCGTGCGTCACAAGCACGAGTCCGATCATTCTTCGGCGGCTCCCGTCATGGGCCCTTCACGGGCGCATCTTATGCTTGCCGTCCATGCTGGCGGCGGGAGCGCTATCTTGTCGACGCGGGAGGCGTTGGCAAGCCCCAAAAAGCGCCATTTCCGGCCATTTTGACGCATTGCAGCATGGAACTGCCTGTTCCTTAGGCGAAAGGTGGAAGCCCGAGCAGCGCCGCGACCAGCGGCAAGGCGGCCGGAACGTTGCGCCGGGCGAGATCGAAACGGGGCAGGACGCAGCCGGCAATCGTCTCGGTCGCGTTGTCCTGCAGGCGTGCTGTAGCATCTTCGGCGACGAGGCGCAGGACGAGATCGATCACCACAGCCTGTTCGGTCGGAACCGGCCGCGGCCCTATGCCCGGCACTTCGACGAGGCCGGCAATGGCGGCGGGTGCCCGGGCGAGCAGACGACCGCCGCGTGCCTCGACGAGGACCTGATCGTCGCCGGCCAGCCTGGCGAAACGCCCATGCGCGCAAAAATGCCCGACCAGGGCGAGCGCCAGCGTCGTCTTGCCGGCGCCCGACGGCCCGATGACGAGGATGCCGCGATCGCCCAGCACGAGGGCGGTGCCATGGATATTGGGCAAACCGCTCATCGGCTCAGAACCTGCCCGGGACCATGCAAATCTTAGCCGTCCGCCGGCAGGGCGACGACGAAGCGCGCGCCCTTGATCTCACCCGGCTTGGTGCCGGGAATGTTCTCCGCCGTCAGCGTGCCGCCATGCGCTTCGACGATCTGGCGGCTGATGGACAGGCCGAGACCGGAGTTTTGGCCGAACGCCTCGCTGGCCGGGCGGTCGGTGTAGAAGCGCTCGAAGATACGGTCGATCTTCTCGGCGCGGATACCTGGCCCGTTATCGTCGACGGTGACGATGTTGAACTTGCCCGAGCGCTCGAGCGAGATGGTGATGTGGCCATGTTCGTCCGGCACGAAGGAGCGCGCATTTTCGATCAGGTTGGTGATGACTTGGCCGAGCCTGAGGTCGTGGCCGACCACCTGGTAACCCTTCACGCCCTGCGGCAGCTTGGCCACCTTGAATTCCAGTTGGACTGCCTTCTTGTGGTGCGAGACCTCGCTGGAGACGGAGACGAGGTCGGTGATGAACTTTTTCAGGTCCACCTTGCCGGCATCTTCCCGCGCCAGTTCGGCGTCGAGACGCGAGGCATCGGAAATGTCGGTGATGAGGCGGTCGAGCCGCCTGACATCGTGCTGGATGACCTCCATCAGGCGGCTGCGCGACGTCTCGTTCTTGGCCAGCGGCAGCGTCTCGACGGCGCTGCGCAGCGAGGTCAGCGGGTTCTTCAGTTCATGGCTGACATCTGCTGCGAAACTTTCGATCGCCTCGATGCGAGCATAGAGCGCATTGGTCATGTCGCGCACGGCCAGCGACAGGTTGCCGATCTCGTCCTGGCGGTCGGAGAAGTCGGGGATCTCCTCGCGGTTCTTCACGCCACGACGCACGCGCACCGCCGCCGCCGAAAGCCGCCTCAGCGGCGTGGCGATGGTGGAGGCCAGAAGCAGCGACAGGATGGCGGTGACGAGGGCTGCGATGCCGAAGACGCGCAGGATCGCCTTGCGCTCGGCGGCGACGATCTTGTCGATGTCGCCGCCCTCGGTGGAAAGCAGGAGTACGCCGAGAACCGCGCGGAAACGCTGGATCGGCACCGCCACCGAGACGATCTGCTCGCCCTTTTCGGAGATGCGCACGATGGTCGAAGGGCTGCCGGTCAGCGCCTTGATGACCTCGGGATAGGCGGCGCCGTTGCCGCCCGGCTGCTCCCTGTAGATCGGCAGGTCGGAATTGCGGAAGAAGCTGAAGATGAACTTCTCGACGCGCTCGACCAGTCCCGGCTCCTCCTCCTCGATCGGCGGCACATCGTAGCGCAGGATCTGGCCGCGCGAATAGAGATGGCGCGAATCGAGCAACAGGTTGGTGTCGCGGTCGTAGATGCGCGCGCGCGTCCGCGTCGGCGAGATCAGCCGCCTGAGCACGGGCGCGACACGCTCGGGGTTGATCGGGAAATCGAGATTGTCGAGCTGATCGCTCGAGGGGCCGGTGCTTTCGCCGGCCTGCAGTTCGAGCAGTTTCTCCGGATCGATCGAAATGGAATCCGTTTCCACCGTCGCCGAGGCGGCGATGGCGCCGGCGATGATCTCGCCTTGCGTCATCAGGCTTTCGACGCGGGCGTCGATCAGTCCGTCGCGGAAGGTGTTGAGATAGAGGATGCCGATGACCAGCACCGCCAGCCCGGCGAGGTTGAGGAAGAGGATGCGCCGGGTGAGGCTGGAGAAGATGTGATGGCCGAGGAAGCGGCGCAGCGGTACCGTTATCTTGGACAGGAGCGCAGGCGACCGTGACGCCCGCTTGGCGGCCGCCGGTCTGCTGCGTTCAACGTCTACTGCCATCGAAAACGGTCCGCCGGTTGGTCCTGTGTCTTCCCGCAACTCCGAACGGAAAACCGGTTCTCATTTTTCCTGGAATTGCTTTACGCTTCGCGGAACCGGTAGCCGACCCCGTAAAGCGTCTCGATCATCTCGAAGTCGTCGTCGACGGCCTTGAACTTCTTGCGCAGCCGCTTGATGTGGCTATCGATGGTGCGGTCGTCGACATAGACCTGCTCATCATAGGCCGAATCCATCAGCGCATCACGGCTTTTCACCACGCCGGGGCGCTGCGCCAGCGAATGCAGGATCAGGAACTCGGTCACCGTCAGCGTCACCGGCTCGCCCTTCCAGGTGCAGGTGTGGCGCTCCTGGTCCATGACGAGTTGGCCGCGTTCCAGCGAGCGGCTGGCCTGGCTGGGCTGCTTGGCAGCCGCGTCGCGGGCCGAGGCCCGGCGCAGCACGGCGCGCACGCGCTCGACCAGGAGGCGCTGCGAGAACGGCTTCTTGATGAAGTCGTCGGCGCCCATCTTGAGGCCGAACAGCTCATCGATCTCGTCGTCCTTCGAGGTCAGGAAGATGACCGGCAGGTCGGTCTTCTGGCGCAGCCGGCGCAGAAGTTCCATGCCGTCCATGCGCGGCATCTTGATGTCGAGGATGGCGAGGTTCGGCGGCCGTGCCCCCAGCCCCTCCAGCGCCGAGGCGCCGTCGGTGTAGGTTTCCACCCGGTAGCCTTCCGACTCCAGGGCGATCGAAACCGACGTCAGGATGTTGCGGTCGTCATCGACAAGCGCGATTGTTGCCATTTCCAGCGGCTCCCTCATAGCGGGTATCCCCTTCGTGCTTCGAGAAGGGGCTATTGCAGGACAAATTGGGTACAAAATGTGGCATGCCGTCCGCCCTCCTATAGCGGCGCCTGGCACGAGTCCACACTCGACCCCGCACATGGATTGGACGCCGTATGCGTGCCGATCCTTTGGGTAACCTCGAAAAATTTTTGCACATCTAAACGATTTAAACAACTTTCAAATTTTTTAAATCGATTAATGATTTGATATCACTCATCTTTTCTGATTTTGAGCAGATAATGGCGGCGTGTAGCCGACCGTCCGGCTGCTGCCGGTTCAATGCGGCTAGAACAACAAGGATAGTCCATGTCGGAACTCGGCAAACGCAATCCGGACTGCGGGCTCGACGCGATCGGCCTGAAAACGACAGGCACTGTGCACTACAATTTCGGGCCGGCGGCACTCTATGAGGACGCCATCCGCCGCGGCGAGGCGAAGCTGACGGCACATGGCGCGCTGATGGCCGAGACCGGTCAGCACACCGGCCGTTCGGCGAAGGACAAGTTCGTCGTGCGCGACGCCAGGACCGAGCCGCATGTGTGGTGGGACGCCAACAAGGCGATGGCGCCGAAGCAATTCGACCTTTTGCTGGCCGATTTCCTCGCCCATGCGGCGGACAAGGACCTTTACGTACAGGATCTCGTCGGCGGCGCCGATGCGGAGCTTGCCCTGCCGGTGCGCGTCGTCAACGAACTGGCCTGGCACTCGCTGTTCATCCGCAACTTGCTGATCCGGCCGGACAAGGCCGCGCTGCGGTCCTTCGTACCGAAGATGACGATCATCGACCTGCCGTCCTTCAGGGCCGATCCGGCCCGCCACGGCACGCGCTCGGAAACGGTGATCGCCCTCGACCTCACCCGCATGATCGTGCTGATCGGCGGCACCTCCTATGCCGGCGAGATGAAGAAGTCGGTCTTCACTGCGCTCAACTATCAATTGCCCGAACGGGGCGTCATGCCGATGCACTGCTCGGCCAACGAAGGGCCGGACGGCGACTCGGCTGTATTCTTCGGCCTGTCGGGCACCGGCAAGACGACGCTGTCGGCCGACCCGTCGCGGACGCTGATCGGCGACGACGAGCACGGCTGGGGGCCGCACGGCATCTTCAATTTCGAAGGCGGCTGCTATGCCAAGACCATCCGGCTTTCGGCCGAGGCGGAGCCGGAAATCTTCTCCACCACGCGCCGCTTCGGCACGGTCTTGGAGAACGTCGTACTCGACGAGGACGGCGTGCCGGATTTCAACGACGGCTCGAAGACCGAGAATACGCGCTGCGCCTATCCGCTCAACTTCATCGCCAATGCGAGCGCCACCGGCCGTACCGGTCATCCGAAGGCGGTCATCATGCTGACCGCGGATGCCTTCGGCGTCATGCCGCCGATCGCCAGGCTGACGCCGGCGCAGGCCATGTATCACTTCCTCTCCGGCTACACCGCCAAGGTGGCCGGCACCGAAAAGGGCGTCACCGAGCCGGAGGCGACCTTCTCCACCTGCTTCGGCGCCCCCTTCATGCCGCGGCATCCATCCGAATACGGCAACCTGCTGCGCGACCTGATCGCCCGTCACGGCGTTTCCTGCTGGCTGGTCAACACCGGCTGGACCGGCGGCGCCTACGGAACCGGCCGCCGCATGCCGATCAAGGCGACGCGCGCCCTGCTTTCGGCAGCCCTCGACGGCTCGCTCAACCAGGCCGAGTTCCGCACCGACGCGAATTTCGGCTTCGAGGTGCCGGTTGCCGTTCCCGGCGTCGAAGCCGCCATTCTCGACCCCAAACTTCTAGACCCAAGGGCGACCTGGGCCGACAAGGCCGCCTATGACCGTCAGGCCAGGAAACTGGTCGGCATGTTCATCGACAATTTCGGCAAGTTCGAAAGCCATGTCGACGCCAATGTGCTTGGCGCCGCTCCGCGCTCGCAGGAAGCAGCCGAATAGACGCTGCGCATGCGCACCTGCGGCCCGGTTTCGACCGGGCCTTTTGTTTGGCGAATGCCTGCTGGCGGGATCGAAACCTGGCCCGTGGTCCTGACGACGGCTCGAGCAGTCGTCTTTGTTCATCCCAAAGGAGCGCCGCCATGACGACAGAAGCCAAAGCGACAGTCTTCGTCGACAACGACCGTGTCGTCGTCACCGAGTGGCGCTTCGCGCCCGGCGCCAGCACCGGCTGGCATCGCCACGGCCACGACTATGTCGTGGTGCCGCTGATGGACGGCAAGCTGAAAATCGTCGGCAAAGACGGCGAGAACGTCTTCGACATGAAGGGCGGCGTGCCGTATTTCCGCAACGAAGGCGTCGAGCACGACGTCATCAACGCCACCGACGGCGAATACGCCTTCATCGAGATCGAACTGAAGTAGAGCCTGCCCCATGCCGCATTCCGGCGTTTGCCACGGCGGTGAGGCGCGATGAGCCTCGGCGCCCTGGCTGCCTTTCTGTTCATTGCCGGTGTCGCCGCCTATGTTCAGACCATCACCGGCTTCGCCTTCGGCCTCGTCATGATGGGGCTGATCGCGCTGGTCGGCCTGCTGCCGCTTCCCGATGCCGCCGCCATGGTGGGCCTGCTGACATTGGTCAACGCCACGCAGATGATGCTCCACGGCGGCCGGCACCACGTCGCCCGGCACCTGCTGCGCCTTGTCCTGTCCGCCAGCCTGCCGACGCTGGTCATCGGCTATTTCCTGCTGGAGTGGCTGGCCGATACCCGCGCCGACGCGCTCAAAGTCGTGCTCGGCATCATCATCATGGCCTCCAGCCTGCAACTGGCGGTGCAGCGCAAGGCGCTGCCACGGCAATCGTCGGACGCCAGCTTCGTCGGCTTCGGCATCATATCGGGCGTCATGGGTGGACTGTTCTCGACCGGCGGGCCGCCGCTCGTCTACCACTTCTATCGTCAGCCGATGCCGACCGCCAAGATCCGCGAGACGCTCGTCGCCGCCTTCGGGGCGGCGCAAGTGGTGCGCCTGTCGCTGGTGGCGCTGAGCGGCAACATCCCGCCGCCCTCGACGCTGGCCGGCGTGGCGGCCGTGCCGGTCGTCATGGGCATGACCTATGCCGCGCGCCGCTGGCCGCCGCCGCTGTCGGCGGCAGCGTTGAAGGTCGTCGTCTTCGTGCTGCTGTTCCTGTCCGGCGTCTCGCTGGCCCTGCCGGCGGCGCTTCGCCTGCTCGGCGTCTGAGAAACGATTTCCGATCTTAGACCGGCGGCGTACCGTTCTCGGCCAATACCGCGCCGGCGAGATAGAGCGAACCGCCGATCAGGATGCGCGGCGGCACCTCGTCCTCGCCCAGCGTATCGGTGAGCAGCATGAGCGCGGCCGCCACCGAGCTGACCGGCTCGGCCGACAGCCCGGCCTCGGCGGCACGCACCGCCAGTTCGTCGTTCGGCACACTGGATTCGCTCATCGACACGGGTACGGTGTAGACGTGCCGAACCAGCCCCTTGAACGCGGCGAAATAGCCGGCCTGATCCTTGGTGTTGATCATGCCGGCGATCATGTAGAGCGGCCGTGGGTTCTTTTCCTCCTGCTCGGCCAGCGCCTCGGCCACCACCATGCCGGCACCCGGATTGTGGCCGCCGTCGAGCCAGATATCGGCACCCGCGGGCGCGAGATCGACGAGCCGTCCTTGCGTGAGCCGCTGCATGCGGCCCGGCCAGGCGACCGTCGTCATCGCCCGGTCGGCGGTGCCTTGGCCAATGTCGAAGCCGGCCGCCTTGACGGCCGCGATGGCCGCCGCCGCATTGGCGAACTGGTGCCGGCCGGGCAGGCGCGGCGGCGACAGATCCATCAGCCCGTCCTCGTCCTGGTAGACCATGCGGCCGTTCTCGCCATGGGCGAGGAAATCCTGGCCGTAGACGGACAGCGGGCAGCCAAGCCGCTCGGCGGTTTCGACGAGCACGTCGCGGGCGGCGTCGAACTCCTGCTGGCCGATGACGGCCGGACAGCCGCGCTTGAGAATGCCGGCCTTCTCCGCCGCGATCAGTTCGACGCGGTCGCCGAGATAGGCTTCGTGGTCGAGCGAGATTGGCATGACGACGGAGACGGCCGGCCGCCTGATGACGTTGGTGGCATCGAAACGGCCGCCCAGGCCCACCTCCATGATCACGGCATCCGCCGGATGCTCGGAGAACAGGACGAAGCCGACGGCGGTCAGGATCTCGAAGACGGTGATCATCTGGCCGGCATTGGCCTCGGCGACGCGGTGGATGGCCTCGGCGAAGATATGGTCCTCGACCAGCCGGCCGCCGCCGGGCGCGGCCAGCCGATAGCGCTCGTGCCAATGGACGAGATGCGGCGAGGTGTGGACATGGACTCTGTAACCAGCCGCCTCCAGCAGCGCGCGCGAGAAGGCGGCGCAGGAACCCTTGCCGTTGGTGCCGGCGATGTGGATGACCGGGGGCATCCTGTCCTGCGGATTGCCGAGCCTGTCGAGCAGGCGCGAAACCCGCTCCAGCGACAGGTCGAACCCCTTCGGGTGCAGCGCCATCAGGCGCTCGATTTCGCGGTCGGCGGAAAGGGTGGTCATGGAATGTTTCCTAAACACCTGCCTTCCGAAAGCGAGAACCGGTTTCGGGGCGAAGACGGGCGTAAATCAAATCTAGGGCTTGCGGAGCGAATCCGGAAGATCGTGACACGCTTTAAGCGTGACCGGGACGGCGCGACGTCGCCGTTGCGGCAGGCCGTGTCCCAATCAGGCCGGAGGACGCGGCGCTTCCGGCCTGGTCACCGCAGGCGGCAGGATTTCGGGTTCCGCCGGCTTTTCCTCGACCGGCACCTTCATCAGGAGCTTGAGCAGGTTGGCGACCGTCTTCTTCATCTCCAGCCGCGAGACGACCATGTCGACCATGCCGTGCTCCATCAGGTACTCGGCGCGCTGGAAGCCGTCCGGCAGCTTCTCGCGAATGGTCTGCTCGATGACGCGCGGGCCGGCAAAGCCGATCAGCGCGCCCGGCTCGGCGATGTGGACGTCGCCCAGCATGGCATAGGAAGCGGTGACGCCGCCGGTGGTCGGGTTGGTGAGCACGACGATGTAGGGCAGGCCGGCCTCCTTCAGCCGGTCGACGGCGACCGTTGTGCGCGGCAGCTGCATGAGGGACAGGATGCCTTCCTGCATGCGCGCGCCGCCGGAGGCGGCGAACAGGATCAGCGGCCGCTTGCGCTTCACCGCCGTCTCGAAGGCATGGACGATCGCCTCGCCGGCCGCCATGCCGAGCGAGCCGCCCATGAAAGCGAAGTCCTGCACGGTGACGACGACCGGCAGGCCGTCGATCGCGCCGGTGGCGTTGAGGATGGCGTCCTCGAGACTGGTCTTGGCCTTGGCCTCCTTGAGGCGGTCGGTGTAGCGCTTCTCGTCGCGGAACTTCAGCGGGTCCTGCGCCACCTTGGGGTTCTCGATGACCTCGTACTTGCCGTCGTCGAAGAAGAATTTCAGCCGCTCCTTCGCCGAAATCTTCATGTGATGGCCCGAGGACGGGATGACGAACTGGTTCTCCTCCAGGTCCTTGTGAAAGACCATCTCGCCGGATTCGGGGTCCTTCACCCACAGGTTCTCCGGCACGTCGCGCCGGCCGAGCATGGAATTGATGCGCGGGCGGACGAAATTGGTGATCCAGTTCATGGCTGAACTCCTGTCTTTCGCAGGGAGGTAGGAAAACTATTCGGCGGCAGCAAGGCGGGCCTGCCGCACGCCCTGCGCCAGTCCGCCGACCAGCGTGGCGACGGCCTCGGCCGGGTCGGCGACCTTTTCGCCCTTCGGTCCCAGCACGCTGGCGACCGCGTTGACGATCGCCGTGCCGACGACGACGCCGTCGGCCGAAGCGCCGATGAGCCGCGCCTGCTCGGCCGTCTTGACGCCGAAGCCGACGCAGACCGGCAGCATCGTATGCGCCTTGATGCGCCTGACCGCCTCACCCACCTTGGCGGTGTCGGCCAGCGCCGAGCCGGTGATGCCGGTCATCGAGACGTAATAGACGAAGCCGGAGGTGTTCTGCAGGACCTTGGGCAGGCGCTTGTCGTCCGTCGTCGGCGTGGCGAGACGGATGAAGTTGATGCCGGCCTTGAGTGCGGGAATGCAGAGTTCCTCGTCCATCTCCGGCGGCAGGTCGACGACGATCAACCCGTCGACGCCGGCGGCCTTGGCGTCGGCGAGGAAACGTTCGACGCCGTGATTGTAGATCGGGTTGTAATAGCCCATCAAAACGATCGGCGTGTCGTCGTCGCCCTTGCGGAAGTCGGCTGCCATGGCCAGCGTCTTGACCAGCGTCTGGCCACCCTTCAGCGCGCGCAGGCCGGCGGCCTGGATCGCCGGGCCGTCGGCCATCGGATCGGAGAAGGGCATGCCGAGTTCGATAATGTCGGCGCCCGCCTTCGGCAGCGCCTTCATGATCGACAGCGAGGTGGCGTAGTCGGGGTCGCCGCCCATGAAATAGGTGACGAGCGCCGGCCGACCCTCGGCCTTCAGTTTCGCCATGCGGCGGTCGATGCGGGTATCCGTCACGATCAAATCTCCATGCCCATCATGCCGGCAACGGTGTGCACGTCCTTGTCGCCGCGGCCGGAGAGGTTGACGATGACGATCTCGTCCTTGCCCATCGACGGCGCGATCTTCATCGCCTGGGCGATGGCGTGCGCCGATTCCAGCGCCGGGATGATGCCTTCCACCTTGGTGCAGAGCTGGAAAGCTTCCAGCGCCTCGTCGTCTAGGATCGGCACATAGTCGACCCGGCCGGAGTCGCGCAGCCAGCTATGTTCTGGACCGACGCCGGGATAATCCAGCCCGGCCGAGATCGAATGACCGTCGAGGATCTGGCCGTCGCCGTTCTGCAGGAGGTAGGTGCGGTTGCCGTGCAGCACGCCCGGTCGGCCGGCATTCATCGAGGCGCAGTGCTCTATGCCGTCCAGTCCGCGCCCGCCGGCCTCGACGCCGACGATCTTTACGTCTTTATCATCGAGGAAGGGGTGGAACAGGCCGATGGCGTTGGAGCCGCCGCCGACGGCGGCGATGATGACGTCGGGCAGTCGGCCTTCCTGCTCAAGAATCTGCGCGCGCGCTTCGGCGCCGATCACCGACTGGAAGTCGCGCACCATCTCCGGATAGGGATGCGGACCGGCGGCGGTGCCGATCAGGTAGTAGGTGTCCTCGACATTGGTGACCCAGTCGCGAAGAGCCTCGTTCATGGCGTCCTTCAGCGTGCCATGGCCGGCGCTGACGGGGCGGACCTCGGCGCCGAGCAGCTTCATGCGGAAGACGTTCGGCTTCTGCCGCTCCACGTCGGTGGCGCCCATATAGACCACGCAGGGATAGCCGAAGCGTGCCGAGACGGTGGCGGAAGCGACGCCGTGCTGGCCGGCGCCGGTCTCGGCGATGATGCGCTTCTTGCCCATGCGCTTGGCGAGCAGGATCTGGCCGAGGCAGTTGTTGATCTTGTGCGAACCGGTGTGGTTCAGGTCCTCGCGCTTGAAATAGACCTTGGCACCGCCAAGATGCTTGGTCAGCCCCTCGGCGAAATAGAGTTTCGACGGCCGGCCGGCGTAGAAGGTGGAAAGCGCGGTCAGTTCCGCCTTGAAGGCCGGATCGTTCTTGGCCGCTTCCCATTCCTTTTCCAGATCGAGGATGAGCGGCATCAGCGTCTCGGCCACGAAGCGGCCGCCGAAGATGCCGAACATGCCCTGCTCGTTGGGGCCGGTGCGGAAGGAATTGGGCAAAGCCGGCTTGTTCATCGCCGATCTCCTGTCATTGGCCTGCGCCCCGCCTTTCCGGGCAGGTCGCCTCGCCTTCTCTCCGGCCATGCTTTGAGGGTGCCTGTCAAGCGGCGCGATGCTTGGCGGAGTCCTTCACGGCGCGGAAAAACGCCTCGATCAGCGCCGGGTCCTTGACGCCGGGCGCACTTTCCACGCCCGAGGATATATCGATGGCCGGCGGAGCGGCAACACGCAGCGCCTCGCCGATGTTGCCGGCATTGAGGCCGCCGGAAAGGAAATAATCCGTACCGGCAGGGATACGGGCAAGCAGCGACCAGTCGAACGACACGCCGTTGCCGCCGGGAAGCTCCGAGCCTTTCGGCGGCTTGGCATCGAACAGGAAGCGGTCAACGATACCGCGATAAGGCTCGATGGCCGCGAGGTTTGACGCCGTGCGCACGGAGACCGCCTTGACGACCGGGAGGCCGTAGCGCGCCCTGATTTCAGCCGCGCGCACCGGCGTCTCGCTGCCGTGAAGCTGCAGCATGTCGGGCGCCATGACGGCAACGATGCGGTCGAGCAAGGCGTCGTCGGCATCGACGGTCACGGCGACGGCCGAGGCCTTGCCACGCGCGGCCTGCCGCAGACGTCCGGCAGCATCCGGCTCGATGTTGCGGGGGCTCTTGGGAAAGAAGATGAAACCGACATGGCTGGCGCCGCCGGCAAGCGCGGCCTCCAGCGCCACGTCGGTCTTCAGGCCGCATATCTTGATGTCGAGCGGTTTGCGGTCGGTCGTCATGACGGCGGATTGGCATGAATAATGGCCAGAGTCGAGAAAAAGCGTCGGTTGCAGGACGGTGCCAACGCGCTAGGTTCACCGTAACGAGCAACGGAGCGCATCATGGCGAACGAGAGAGCCGCAGACCTGAAAGCGAAGCTTGCGCAGGCGCACGCCGTGATCGCGCACCTCGTGGAACAGGCCTCCTACGACGGCGCGGAAGCGCAGCGCGCGCTCGCCTATTTCGAGAATGACCGCTTCGATCCGAGCTTCCTGCCATGGCCGCGCCATGAGGACGAGGGACTGAGGCCGGAAGAGCTGAACGCGGCGAATGACGATTGAGCCAACCGTGCGTCCTTCGAGGCTCGCTCCGCTCGCACCTCAGGATGAGGACCGTCTGATGTGAACTCTGTGACCAGCGTTTGTTCACAACCTCCCTCATCCTGAGGTGCGAGCGGAGCGAGCCTCGAAGGACGCACCATCTATTTCCTACCCCCTCACTCGAACGCGATCGCCTGCAAAGCGCCGCCGTTTCTTTTCAGCCACGCCTTGCAGCGATCCGTTTCCGGGCAGAGTTCCCCGCACAGCTTCCAGAATTTCGGCCCGTGGTTCATTTCCTTCAGATGCGCTACCTCGTGCGCGACGAGGTAGTTTATCACCGGCGGCGGCGCCATCATGATGCGCCACGAGAACGACAGGCTGCCGTCCGAGGTGCATGAGCCCCATCGGCTCGACGTATCCTTGAAGCGGATCGCCTTGGCCTTGCGGCCGACGGCCTCGGTGTGTTTGTCCACCAGCGTCTCGATCTCGCGCTTGGCCTCGCGCTTAAGGAAATCTGCGATGCGGCGCGGCAAGTGCAGCCGGTCGCCGTGGACGATCAGCACCGGCCCCGTCTCATCCCTCGAAACCTCGACCGTGCCGCGCTTTCCGGGTTCGTGCACGATCATATGCGGCACGCCACGCACGGGAATGCGGATGCCGGGGCGCACCTGCGGCCGGTCTGGCACCTTGGCCAATCGCTGTTCCAGCCAGCCGCGATGCCGGTCGAGGAATTTTTCCACCTCGCCGTGCCTGAGCCCCGGCGGCACGGTGATGCGCAGGCCCTGCCCGCCGGCGTCGATGCGCAGCGTCAGGCGTCGCGCCCGCTCGTTCTCAACGATGCGCAGCGGCAACGTGCGGCCGGCGACCTGATGCTCCCGTTCCTCGACGGGGCGCGGTGACGGTTTCGTCAGGGAACGGAAGAAGCCGAGGGACATGGCGCGACGATAAGTGATTCGAGGTTCGGGACAGAACAAAAAAGAAACGGCGCCGTTGTAGCGGCGCCGTTCGTTCGCATTTCCTGTAGGACCGCTCAGTCGTCGAGCAGGTTGGTGCCCTGACCGGCTCCCTTGTCCTTGCCCTTCGAGGGCTTGTCCGAGGCAGGCTTGGCCGTGGTCGTCGGCGCGGTGTGCCGGTTGCGGTTGGCCATGAAGCGGTCGAACTCTTCCTGGTCCTTGGCACGGCGCAGTTCGCGGGCGTACTCGTCGAATTCGCTCAGCATTTCGTCCAGCTTGCGACGTTCCTCGGCCAGGCGCTCCAGTTCCTTGTCGCGCCAATCGTCGAAGGCGACGTTGCCGGTGCGGGCACCGTGGCCCCAGCGCTGCGCGCGGTCGGCACCGCGTCGGCAACCGGCGAAAACGCCGTCGGTGGCGCGGTTGACGTCGCGCTTGAAGCCGTCAAGCCGGTCGCCCCAGATGATGTAGGCGAGCATGGCCAGGCCCAGCGGCCAGAACACGACGAAACCGATCACCATCAGCGCAATGGTCGCCGGCGTCCATGCCGGGCGGATCAAAGCAGATGCGTTCATTTTCTCCCGTTCCTTCCGTTCGAGGCAGCCAACCGGGCTGCTTCATTTCGAAATGGGAAAGGAAAAACGGCGATTCAAGACGCGGCCGGTCAAAACCGGACAAGCCTTTGTGGCGGTTACTTCTTTTTGAGGCGGTCGAGGCCGACGACGGCAAGGCCGGCGACAAGACCCCAGAAGGCCGAGCCGATGCCGAACAGCGCGAGGCCCGAAGCCGTGACGGCAAACGTCACGGTCGCCGCCATGCGGCCGGCCTCGTCGCGCAGCGCGATGGCAAGCGCGTTGGCGAGCGAGCCGAGCAGCGCCAGTCCCGCCACCAAGACGATCAGGCTTTGCGGCAGGACCGCGAAGATCGCCACCAGCGAGGCGCCGAAGGCGGCGAAGACGAGATAGGCGAGCGCATAGAACGGCCCGGTCTTCCAACGCTCGGTCGGATCGGGGTGGACGTCCGGCCCGGTGCAGATGGCGGCCGAGATCGCCGCCAGGTTGGTGGTCGAGGCGCCGAAGGGCGCGGTCAGCACCGACACCAGCCCGGTGACGCCGATCAGCGGACCGGGCGGCGGCTCGTACCCGTCGGCGCGCAGCACCGCCAGGCCGGACAGGTTCTGCGAGGCCATGGTGACGAGATAGAGCGGCAGTGCCAGGCCAACGATCGCCGACACCGTGAACTGCGGCCAGATCCATGTCAGCGTCGAAAGCTCGGGCGCCGGCAGGCCGCCGACGCGGCCGGTGAGAAGGACGGCCAGCACGCCGCCGACCAGCACCACCAGCACCGACAGCGACGGGTTCCACAGCCTGACGAGGAAGAAGGCGGCGACCAGCGGCAGGATCAGCCACGGGTCGACGGGCACGGTCTTGGCCGCATTCATGGCGAAGGTGACGACGATGCCGGCCAGCATGCCTGAGGCGACCGAACCGGGTATCTTCGCGATCAGCCGCGTCAGCGGCCGGAACAGCCCGGTGGCGACAAGCAGCACGCCGGTGACGATGAAGGCGCCGACGGCCTCGGGCATGGTGAAGCCGGAGGAAGCGGCGATCAGTGCCGCGCCCGGCGTCGACCAGGCGGTGATGACTGGCATCTTCGTGCGCCAGGACAGCCAGCCTGTTTCCACCGCCATGGCGAGGCAGATGGCGGTGACCCAGCTTGCCGTCTCGACCTGGGTGGCGCCTACAGCGGCGGCGGCGGCGATGATGATGGCCAGCGTGCCGCCGAAACCGACGATCGCCGCGACGAAGGCGGATGTTGGAATGGAGACGCGCATGTCAGGCCGCTCTTTCCACCATCGCCTCGACAGCGCCGACCAGCATGTCGAGGTCCTGCGGGCGCGACAGGCGGTGGTCGCCTTCGGGGATCAGCGACAGCGTCACGTCGTCGGCCGGCAGCAGGCTGGCGAGTTTCAGCGCATGGGCAGGTGGCACATCGTGGTCGGCCAACCCTTGCAGGATGTGCACCGGGCAATGCGTGTCGATCGGCCCGGTCATGACGAGGTTCGCTCTGCCGTCCTCGATCAGCGCGCGCGTATAAATGTAGGGTTCGTCCGAATACTCCGACGGCTCCTCGAAATAGCCGTTCTCGGCCAGCGCCTTCTTCTGCCCGTCGGTCAGTTGCGGCTCGACCAGCTCGGCGGTGAAGTCCGGCGCCGGCGCCAGCAGCACCAGCCCGGCAACGCGATCCGCACCCGCCTTGCGCAATTCCTGCGCCATGCGCAGCGCGATCCAGGCGCCCATGGAAGAACCGACGAGAATCTGTCGGCCCTCGGTGAACCGGTCGAACACGGCGAGGCTCTGTGCGAGCCATCGGCTGATCGTGCCGTCGGCGAAGGCGCCGCCGGATTCGCCATGGCCGGAATAGTCATGGCGCAGGAAGGCGCGACCCTGCCGCTTCGCCCACGCGGCCAGCGTTTCCGCCTTCGTGCCCAGCATGTCCGACTTGTAGCCGCCGAGCCACACCACGCCGGGCGCTGCACCCGGCTGGTGGCGAAAGGCGATGGGAGTTTCGTCGACATCGAGGAATTCGGGGGCGGCGGTCGGCGTCATGGCGAGTATTCCTGCGCGGGTGTTCCTGCAAGGACCCGCCTTGTGGCACAGCAGGCGGCAGGCGGGAAGCGCTGCACCGGCTTCTTCTTTGGCGCAGATGCGGCACCGAAACGGGTGATTTATTGTGCGGCCTGTGCTATTGACACCGCGCTTGCGCTTCCCACATTGGCGCGTCTTGCAAACCATGAACCGAAACGGATCGAGGAGATCACGACCATTCGCAGACCTTTCAAAGCAGCGGCGCCCACCAAGGACGGCCCGCGCTCGAACATGGATATCCGGGTTCCACGGGTCCAGCTTATCGATGCCGACGGCAACAACCGCGGCGATGTTTCCATCAACGATGCGTTGCTGGCCGCCGAAGAGGCAGGCCTCGACCTCGTCGAGATTTCCCCCAACGCACAGCCGCCGGTCGTCAAGATTCTCGACCTCGGCAAGCTGAAATACGCCAACCAGAAGAAGGCGGCCGAGGCGCGCAAGAATCAGAAGGTCATCGAGATCAAGGAGATCAAGATGCGCCCGAACATCGACACGCACGACTATGACGTGAAGATGAAAGCGGTGCGCCGCTTCTTCGAGGAAGGCGACAAGGTCAAGCTCACCCTGCGTTTCCGCGGACGCGAGATGGCGCATATGGAGCTCGGCATGCAGCTCCTGAACAAGGTGCGCGAGGAAGTCGCCACGATCGCCAAGGTGGAGGCCGAGCCGAAGCTCGAAGGCCGCCAGATGATGATGGTGCTGGCACCGCGCGGCTGAGCGACGACCGACGGACCGGGCGCTCTTGGGCGGGGCGCCCGTTTCATGCAGCAGGGCGTATCTTTGGGGGCAGCCGTTTCATGACTACCGACACTTCTTTGGACAACAAGATGGTCAACGGGCGGGAGCGCGGCGCACTCAGCCGATATCAATCCCTGCGCCGGCTGATGCTGGCGGCGCTGCTGGTGAGCCTGTTCGCCATACTCCTGTTCGGCCAGTCGCTGTTCCCGCCCGAGACGACCATACACGAGGCCATCGAGATGTTCGGCGTGCTGCTGATCTTTCTCGGCATCGCCGGGCGCCTGTGGTCGACGCTCTACATCGGCGGCCGCAAGTCGGAGGAAGTGGTCGCCGACGGCCCCTATTCGATCACCCGCAATCCGCTCTACCTGTTTTCCAGCGTGGCGGCGGCCGGCGTTGGCGCACAGATCGGATCGTTCACGGCGATGATCGGCTTCGGCCTGATCTGCGCCGCGGCCTTTCATATCGTCATCCTGCGTGAGGAGCGTTTCCTGAAAAAGGCGATGGGAGCGCCCTACGAGGCCTACCTGAAGCGCGTTCCGCGCTTCTTCCCCGATCTGTCCCTCTATCAGGAAGGCAATACCGGCTCTTTCAAGCCGAGGCTTCTGCTCACCACCCTGCTCGACGGGCTCGTCTTCCTGGTCGCCCTGCCCTTCTTCGAGATGATCGACGCCGCACAGGTTTCGGGTTGGCTGCCGGTGCTGTTCCGCTTGCCCTGAACAAACACCGGCGGCGACGCCGCGCCGCAGAGCCGGGTGTTGCGCGCCGGCCCACTTTGCAGTATACGGCCGCGTTCCTACAGAAAAGCCGCCCGGCAGGGCATGCCGTGGCGGACTTTCATGCTTTCCGGACTTTGGTCATCCGGAGCGAAACAAGGGCAATGGTGCCCACCAAGAAGGAAAAGCAAAATGCCCAAGATGAAGACCAAATCGGCCGCCAAGAAGCGGTTCAAGATCACGGCGACCGGCAAGGTTCTGTCCGCCGCCGCCGGCAAGCGCCATGGCATGATCAAGCGCACCAACAAGTTCATCCGCGATGCCCGCGGCACGATGGTCCTGGCCGAACCCGACGGCAAGAAGGTCATCAAGAACTTCCTGCCGAACGGCCTCTGAGCCCGGCTGCGCACCGAATCTAAGGAGATCACGACATGGCACGCGTCAAGAGAGGCGTTACCGCCCACGCCAAGCACAAGAAGGTCCTGAAAGCCGCCAAGGGTTTTTACGGCCGCCGCAAGAACACCATCCGCATCGCCAAGCAGGCGGTGGAGAAGTCGCTGCAGTACGCCTACCGCGACCGCAAGGCGCGCAAGCGCAACTTCCGCGCGCTGTGGGTGCAGCGCATCAACGCCGCCGTGCGCGAGCACGGCCTGACTTATGCCCGCTTCATCGACGGCCTCAACAAGGCCGGCATCGAGATCGACCGCAAGGTCCTGTCGGACATGGCCATCCACGAGCCGCAGGCCTTTGCCGCGCTGGTCGCCAAGGCCAAGACCGCGCTCGAATACCTGAAGGACACCACGCCGAACGCTTTTGAAAGCGCAGTCGCCTAAGGCCGCCGCACTTCCCAAGCATTCGAAAATCTGATTTGGGAAACCCGCGCCGGCTGGGCTGGCGCGGGTTTTTCTTTGGCAGTGCGTCCTTCGAGGCTCGCTCTGCTCGCACCTCAGGATGAGGGAAGCCGGCGCAAACCTCCCTCATCCTGAGGTCCGAGCGGAGCGAGCCTCGAAGGACGCACAAACAAGACAACGAGACGGGCTTACACATGGATACCGGTACACTCGAATCTTCCATCCTCGCCGACATCGCCGCGAGCGGCGACGAGGCGGCGATCGAGGCGGTGCGCGTCGCAGCCCTCGGCAAGAAGGGCTCCGTCTCGGAGCTCCTGAAGACGCTGGGCGCGATGACGCCGGAGCAGCGCCAGACGCAGGGGCCGGCGATCAACGGGCTGAAGACGCGCGTCACCGAGGCGCTTGCCGCCCGCAAGACTGAACTGAAGGACGCGGCCATCACCGCAAGGCTGGCGGCCGAAACCGTGGACGTCACGCTGCCGGTGCGCGCCTCGCCGGCCGAGCGGGGCCGCATCCATCCGATCAGCCAGGTGATCGACGAGATCACAGCCATCTTCGGCGACCTCGGCTTCGCCATCGCCGAGGGGCCCGACATCGAGACCGACTACTACAACTTCACCGCGCTGAATTTCCCGGAAGGGCACCCGGCGCGCGAAATGCACGACACCTTCTTCTTCCAGCCGGACGAGACCGGCGAGCGCAAGGTGCTGCGCACGCACACCTCGCCCGTGCAGATCCGTACCATGGAAGCCTCGAGCCCACCGATCCGCATCGTCATCCCCGGCAAGACCTACCGGCAGGACTCGGACGCCACCCATTCGCCGATGTTCCACCAGGTGGAGGGGCTTGTGGTGGACCGGACCGCCAACGTCGCCAACATGAAGTGGGTGCTGGAGGAGTTCTGCAAGGCCTTCTTCGAGGTCAGCCAGGTGAAGATGCGCTTCCGCCCGTCCTTCTTCCCCTTCACGGAACCGTCGCTGGAAGTCGACATCCAGTGCGACCGCTCGCGGCCGGGCGAAGTGCGTTTCGGCGAGGGCAGCGACTGGATGGAAATCCTCGGCTGCGGCATGGTGCATCCCAACGTGCTGCGTGCCGGCGGTCTCGACCCGGACGAATACCAGGGCTTCGCCTGGGGCATGGGCATCGACCGCATCGCCATGCTGAAATACGGCATGCCGGACCTGCGTCCCTTCTTCGACGCCGACGTGCGCTGGCTGGCGCATTACGGCTTCCGTCCGCTCGACATGCCGACGCTGTTCGGAGGGCTGAGTTCGTAGGTAGGGCAGCGGGGGCTGAACGAGAAAGCTTAAGACATGAATGCACCCACTCTCCACGCCGGCGGCTGCCGCTGCGGTGCCGTACGCTTCGAGGCGAGCGCCGAGCCGCACCACATCAGCTATTGCCATTGCGGCGACTGCCGCAAGGCGAGCGGAGCGCCCGTCTCGGCCTTCGTCGGCTTCAAGACCGGTGAAGTGGCGCTCGACGGCAAGACGCTGAAGAGCTTCGAGAACGGCCCGGTGGCGCGCTCCTTCTGCGGCACCTGCGGCTCGCCGATCGCCTATGTCGACAGCCGCCTGCCGGACGACGTCTACTTCATGCTCGGCGCCTTCGACCAGCCAGCCTATTTCAAGCCCACGCACCACGCCCATGTGCGCGAGCAGCTTCCCTTTGTCCACATGCCGGACGGCCTGCCCCGACACCTGAAAGGCAGCGTCCCCAGACCCGACGGAACAGAAGAATGAAGTTCACCCTTTCCTGGCTCAAGGATCATCTTGAAACCGACGCCACACTGGCCGAGATCGTCGAGCGGCTGACGTCGATCGGACTCGAGGTCGAACATGTCGACGACAAGGCGGCGCTGAAGCCTTTCGTCATCGCCAAGGTGCTCACGGCCGAGAAGCATCCCGACGCCGACAAGCTGCGCGTTCTGACAGTGGACATCGGCAATGGCGGCGCACCGGTGCAGGTGGTGTGCGGGGCTCCGAATGCCCGCGCGGGCCTGATCGGCGCCTTCGCCGCGCCCGGCACCTACGTGCCCGGCATCGACGTCACGCTCTCGGTCGGCAAGATCAGGGGCGTGGAAAGCCACGGCATGATGTGCTCGGAGCGCGAGCTCGAAATCTCCGACGAGCACAACGGCATCATCGACCTGCCCGCCGATGCGCCGGTCGGCACCAGCTTCGCCGCCTATGCCCATCTCGACGACCCGGTGATCGAGATCAACCTGACGCCGAACCGACCGGACGCCACCGGCGTGCACGGCATCGCCCGCGATCTCGCCGCCTCCGGCCTCGGCACGCTCAAGACCGCGCCTATCGAATCCGTTCCTGGCAAGGGCGCCTGCCCGGTCGAGGTCATCATCGAAGCGCCGGAGCTCTGCCACACCTTCGCGCTCAGGCTCGTACGCGGCGTGAAGAACGGGCCGTCGCCAAAGTGGATGCAGCAGCGGTTGATCGCCATCGGCCTGCGCCCCATCAACGCGCTGGTCGACATGACCAACTACATCACCTTCGACCGCGGCCGGCCGCTGCATGTGTTCGACGCCAAGAAGGTCGCAGGCAACCTCGTCGTGCGGCGCGCGAAAGCGGGCGAGGAGGTGCTGGCGCTCGACGGCCGCACCTACAGGCTGACGCCCGCCATGTGCATCATCGCCGATGATAACGGCGTGGAGTCCATCGCCGGCGTGATGGGCGGCGAGCATTCCGGCTGCGACGAGACGACGACCGACGTGCTGATCGAGGCGGCGGTATGGGAACCGCTCAACATCGCCCGCACCGGCCGCTCGCTCGGCATCGTCACCGATGCCCGCTACCGCAACGAGCGCGGCATCGACCCGGCCTTCAACCGGCCGGGCATCGAGCTTGCCACCCGCATGGTGATGGAGCTTTGCGGCGGCCAGCCGTCGGAGGTGTTCACCGCCGGACGGACGGAAATCAAGCGCAAGGTGGTTTCCTTCCCGCTGGCCGAGGTGAAACGCCTGACCGGGCTCGACGTGCCGCGTGCCGAAAGCCTCGATATCCTCAAGCGCCTCGGCTTCGAGCCGAAGGACGACGGCAAGGCGGTGGTGGACGTCACCGTGCCGAGTTGGCGGCCGGACGTCGACGGCAAGGCCGACCTCGTGGAGGAGGTGATGCGCATCCACGGCGTGGACGAGATCCATCCGCGTCCGCTCGCCGGTCACGATGCCGTCAATGGAAAGATCCTGACCACGTTGCAGGTGCGCAGCCGCGCCGCCAAACGCGCGCTCGCCGTGCGCGGCATGATGGAGGCCGTCACATGGTCGTTCATCCCGGCCAGGCACGCCGAGCTGTTCGGCGGCGGCCAGCCGGCGCTGAAGCTCGCCAATCCGATCGCCGCCGATATGTCGGACATGCGGCCTTCGCTGCTGCCCGGCCTGATCGCCGCCGCGCAGCGCAACGCCGACCGCGGCTATGGCGACGTAGCGCTGTTCGAAGTTTCGGGCACCTATGAAAGCGACACGCCCAAAGGTCAGCGGCGCGTTGCCGCCGGCGTTCGGCGCGGCACCGCCGGTCTGACCGGCGCCGGCCGCCATTGGGACGGCAACGCGGCTCCCGTCGGCGTATTCGACGCCAAGGCAGACGCCATCGCGGCGCTGGAAGCTTGCGGCGCGCCGGTGGACCGGTTGCAGATCGAGCCCGGCGCGCCGGACTGGTATCATCCCGGCCGTTCGGGCCTGATCAAGCTCGGGCCGAAGGTCGTGCTCGGCCACTTCGGCGAGTTCCATCCGAAGACGCTGGAAGCTCTGGACGTCGCCGGCCCGCTCTGCGGCTTCGAGGTCTATGTCGACGCCATTCCCGAACCGAAGGCCAAGCCGACCAAGACCAAGCCGAGGCTCGACCTGTCCGCCTTCCAGGCGGTCAAGCGCGACTTCGCCTTCGTGGTCGACCGCACGGTCGAGGCCGGCGCGCTGAGCAAGGCAGCAGCCGCGGCCGACAGGAAGCTGGTGACGGGGGTCAACGTCTTCGACGTCTTCCAGGGCGCCGCACTCGGCCCGGACAAGAAATCGATCGCCATCGAGGTGTCGATCCAGCCGCTCGAGCGCACGCTGACCGACGAGGATTTCGAGGCGCTGGCGAAGAAGATCGTCGACAACGTCGCCAAGCAGACCGGCGGCGTGCTACGGGCGTAACCTTCCTCCCAAAGGGACGACGCGTGCAGGATTCTGCGACATTTCGGTCCTGACCTTGTTCGCCGCTTGCGGGCGCGGCGAACACTTCATACATTGCGCGTGCGGGCCGGGCCCCTCTGACGTACGCGCCACCAAGCGTTCGTGATGTCGGACCGCTTTGATCGGGCCCGCTTGCGCACCATTCCGGAGCGGGTCATTGGAGGAAAGGATCCGATGCTCTCTGGAAAATCGCGCGCATTCACCCTGCTGGGTGCCCTGATGGTCGCCTTCACAATGGTATCGACGGACTTCGCCGAAGCGCGTCGCGGCGGCAGCTTCGGCAGCCGCGGCTCACGCACCTTCCAGCAAGCGCCGGCGACACCCACGGCACCGAACGCCGCGCGGCCTGTCGAGCGCTCGATGAGCCCGACGACCGCACCCAACGCCGCTACCCGCCAGCAGCCGGGCGCAACACAACAACGGCCCGGCCTGTTCGGCGGCCTGGGCGGCTCGTTGATGCGCGGCATGCTGATCGGCGGGCTTCTTGGCATGCTGCTCGGCTACGGTTTCGGCGGCATGGCCGGCATGCTCGGCTTCCTCATCCAGCTTCTTCTGGTCGGTCTCGTCGTCATGCTGGCGCTGCGCTTTTTCCGTTCGCGTTCCACTCCGGCGACGGCCGGCGGCCCCGGTTTCGGGCAGCAGGAGCCCGGCAGTGGCAGCGCCGATATTCTCGGGCGGAACGCGCATGCCCGCGAGCAGGCCGGCGAAAGGTCGGCAAGCCGGCCCGGACATGCCAGCGGTCGCGCCGGATCGTTCGCCATCCCCGGCTTCGGCGGTGCCGCCCCGGCATCCTCACAGGATATCGAACTCGGCCAGGCCGACCTCGACACGTTCGAGCGCCTGCTAGGCAAGGTGCAGGCAGCCTTCGCGGAAGAGGACCACACGGCGCTGCGGCGTCTGTGCACGCCCGAAATGGTCTCCTTCTTCTCCGAGGAACTCGCGGATAACGCCAAGAGCGGGATGCGCAACGACGTCACCGGCGTGAGGTTGCTGCAAGCCGATATCGCCGAAGCCTGGCGAGAAGACGGCGAGGACTATGCCACGGCGGCCTTCCGCTACGAATCGGTCGACCTGATGCGCGACCGAGCCACCGGCAAGGTGCTGGAAGGCGACGAAACGGCGCCGAGCGAGACGACGGAATTGTGGACCTTCGTACGCCGCGACGGCAAGGAGTGGAAGCTCTCCGCCATCCAGGAAACGGACCAGCCCGGCGCATAGGCGGGGCGGATGCCGTTTTCGTCGGATGGTCGAGCGAACCGGATTACCGGCAGGCCCGAATTGCCCTGCGCCATTCCGGCCTGCCGCTCGAGGAGTAACTCGGACGCGTCAAAAACTGGCCGGATCAAGGCCCTGCCGTGAGTAGGCGAGCCTGGGCGGACGGGAAGAAACACTGCTGCGACGGCGTTTCCCACCTGTGGCGCTCCTGTTCCGCAATACCCCCACCCACTACGGCTGGATCGCGATCCTGCTGCACTGGCTGATTGCCGTGCTGTTCATCGGCCAGTTCGCGCTGGGGCTCGCAATGGTGCGCATCTCCAGCCAACGCACGGCCTTCGAACTGATCCAGTGGCACAAATCCTTCGGCTTCCTGCTGCTCGGGCTGGTGCTTGTCCGGATCGGCTGGCGGCTCGGCAATGTCCGGCCGACGCTGCCGGAAACGGTTGCGCCGCTCGAACGGCGGGCGGCGCCGCTGGTGCATGCCCTGCTCTACGTGGTGCAACTCATCGTCCCACTCAGCGGGTGGGCGCTGGTGTCGGTGTCGGTGCTGGAGGTGCCGAGCGTGCCGTTCGACCTCTTCGTCATGCCGAACCTGCCGCTCGGCGCTTCCGACGCGGCCGAGGCGTTCTGGTCCGTCGCGCATGAATGGCTCGCCTGGGTTGGCATCGCGCTGGCAGCGCTGCACATCCTTGCCGCACTGCGCCACCGTTTCCTGCTCCGCGACAGCGTCTTTCAGCGCATGATCGCGCCACCGTCCGGTGACGAACCCCGGGAATAGACCCGCTCCGTAGTTCGTTCGTGTCAGGAAGGCCAGCCACGTCGAGCGGCCTTGCCCAAGGACCGCAACCATGTCCGTCCGTATGCTGGCGTTGCTTGCCGCGCTCTCGCTTCCCGTTTCCACGGCCTCGGCCGATGTCTCGCTCGGCGATGCCGCCGGCCGCTACAGCATCGGTACCGGCGGCTCGTCGATCCGCTTCTCCATCGCCAAGCTGGGCGGCGGCGGGTTGAGCGGCGCTTTCGGCCGTTTCTCCGGCACGATTCGCATCGACGGCGCCGATGTCGGCCGCTCCAGCGTCGAGATCACCATCTTCCCTGACAGTGTCGGCACCGGCCAGGGCCGCATCGACGCCTTCCTGCGCTCCGACGCGGTCTTCGACAGCGCAAATGCGCCGCAGATCGTCTTCCGTTCCACCAGCGTGAAACGCACCGGCGACACCACCGCCGTCATCGCCGGGCGGCTGACCGCGCGCGGCAAGTCGTCGCCCGAGGTATTCACCGCCAGGCTGGACAGCCTGAAGCGCGGCACCGTCGCTTTCCACGTCACCGGCAAGGTGCTACGCTCGCGCTACGGCATGGATGTCGGCACGCCGATCTACTCCAACGTCGTCGACTTCGACATGACACTGATCGGCCGACGCGGCTGATCCCTCGTCCTCCCGGCCATTGGCATGGGCGTCGTTTTCGGGCACACCTTGCCCGAAGGCGATGCGCAGGAGAGGAAAGATGTTCCGCTGGGGTGTTCTGTCGACGGCCAAGATCGGGCGAGAGCAGGTCCTGCCGGCCATCGCCGATGCGGAAAACGGCGTCCTTGCTGCGGTTGCCAGCCGCGATCCCGGCAAGGCGCGCGCGCTGGCTGACCGTTTCGGCGCGCCCCATGCCTTCGGCTCCTACGACGAACTGCTGGCCTCACGGGAAGTGGACGGCGTCTATATCCCGCTGCCGACAGCACAGCATGTCGAATGGACGGCAAAGGCGATCGAAGCCGGCAAGCATGTGCTGGTGGAGAAGCCGCTGGCGCTGGATGCGACGGCCATAGAGCCGCTGATCGCGCTGCGCGACGCAAACAAGGTGCTGGTGTGCGAGGCCTTCATGGTCATCTACCACCCGCAGTGGATGAAGGTGCGCGAACTGGTGCAGGCGGGCGCCATCGGCCGGCTGCGGCATGCGCAAGGCGCCTTCAGCTACTACAACGTCGATCCGTCCAACATGCGCAACCGGCTCGACCTCGGCGGCGGCGCGCTGCCCGACATCGGTGTCTATCCGGTGGTCGCGGCGCGCTTCGTCACCGACAAGGAGCCCCTGCGCGTGCAGGCCACCGTCGAACGCGACGCCAGCTTCGGCACCGACGTCTATTCCTCAGTGCGTGCCGATTTCGGCGGCTTCGAGCTGTCCTTCTATGTCTCCACCCAGATGGCGGCGCGGCAGGCCATGGTCTTTCACGGCGACGAGGGCTTCATCGAGATCGCCTCGCCGTTCAATGCCGGGCTCTACGACCATCACCGCGTCGAACTGCACAACCGGAAACATACGGAAGCGCAGGTCTTCCGCTTTCCCGGCACGCAGCAGTACCGTCTCGAAGTCGAGACGTTTGCGCGCGCGGCGCAAAGCGGGGAAAAAGGGGAAGGCAAGGAGCGGGTGTTCACGCTGGAGGAATCGATCCTCAACCAGAAGGTCATCGACGCCATCTTTCGCGCCGGCAAGAAGGACGGATGGGAAACGGTGTGAGGGGATTGACCCTGGAGGAGCGACTGTCGTCATGACCGCCGACGCTGACGTCCTCATCGTCGGCGCAGGCCTGGCCGGCCTCGTCGCGGCCTGCGAACTGACCGACGCCGGCAAGAAGGTCGTCGTCCTCGACCAGGAGCCGGAACAGTCGCTGGGCGGGCAGGCCTTCTGGTCGTTCGGCGGCCTGTTGCTGATCGACTCGCCGGAGCAGCGGCGCATGCGCATCCACGATTCCTATGACCTCGCCTGGAGCGACTGGCTGGGCACCGCCGCCTTCGACCGGCCGGAGGATTTCTGGCCGCGCAAGTGGGCCGAGGCCTATGTCGCCTTCGCGGCCGGCGAGAAACGTGCCTGGCTGACCGAGCGCGGGATGAAGTTCTTTCCCGTCGTCGGCTGGGCCGAGCGCGGCGGCGGCAATGCGTCGGGCCACGGCAATTCAGTGCCGCGCTTCCACATCGTCTGGGGCACCGGGCCGGGCGTGCTGGAGCCGTTCGTCGAGCGGGCGCGGGAAGCCGAGAAACGCGGCCTGTTAGCCTTCCGCTTCCGCCACCGGGTCGACGAGATTGTCACCACCAACGGCGCGGTGACAGGCTTGCGCGGTGCGGTGCTGGAGGAGAGCGGGGTCGCGCGCGGCGAGAAGAGTTCGCGCACGGTTGCCAGCGATTTCGAACTCGCTGCAGCCGCCGTCATCGTTTCTTCCGGCGGCATCGGCGCCAATCATGACCTGGTGCGGCAGAACTGGCCGGCGCGGCTGGGCGCGCCGCCGCAGCACATGATCACCGGCGTGCCGGACCATGTCGACGGCCGCATGCTGGCGATCGCCGAGGCGGCCGGCGGGCGGCTGATCAACCGCGACCGTATGTGGCACTATGTCGAAGGCATCAGGAACTGGGCGCCGGTGTGGAGCGACCACGCTATCCGCATCCTGCCCGGCCCGTCCTCGATCTGGCTCGACGCCACCGGAAAGCGCCTGCCGCCGCCGCTCTATCCGGGCTTCGACACGCTGGCGACGCTGGCGCATCTGCGCGGTACCGGCCATGACCATTCCTGGTTCATCTTGACAGAAAAGATCATCCGCAAGGAATTCGCGCTTTCCGGCTCGGAGCAGAACCCCGACCTGACGGGGAAAAACTGGCGACAGGTGCTTGGCCGCGCAACCTCCGGCATTCCGCGGCCTGTCAGGGCTTTCATGGAGAAGGGCGAGGATTTCATCATCGAGCGCGATCTGGCCAGGCTCGTAGAGCGCATGAACGCGCTGACCGGCGGGGCGCCGCTGCTCGACGTCGCGCAGGTCGAGCGCGAAATCCGTACCCGCGACCTGCAACTCGACAATCCGTTTTCCAAGGACGCGCAGGTCATCGCCCTGCGCGGGGCGCGAAACTATCTCGGCGACCGGCTGATCCGCACGGCGAAGCCGCACAGGATCCTCGACCCGGCCAACGGCCCCCTGATCGCGGTTCGCCTGAACATCCTCACCCGCAAGACGCTGGGCGGGCTGGAGACCGATCTCGACAGCCGCGTTCTGGGAACAGCCGGCGAGCCGGTGCCCGGCCTTTATGCAGCAGGCGAGGCGGCCGGTTTCGGCGGTGGCGGCATGCACGGTTACGCGGCGCTGGAAGGCACCTTCCTCGGCGGCTGCATCTTTTCCGGGCGCGCGGCCGGCCGCGCCGCGGCAAAGGCGGTTTGACTGGACCTTTTTCGCGAGCGTCGGAGTTCAGACGCCGAGATAGCGCTGCAGCAGTTCCGGCTGTTTCTTCAAGTCGGCCGCCGGCCCTTCATGCGCGATATGGCCGTTGTTGATGATGTAGACGCGGCTCGCAAGCGCCAGCGTGGCGGCGAGGTTCTGCTCCACCAGCACGATCGTCTGGCCGGCATCGGCAAGCTCGCGGCAGGCGCGCACCAGATCGTGCACAATGACCGGCGCAAGGCCCTCGAAGGGCTCGTCCAATAGCACGATCTTCGGATCGCGCACCAGCGCGCGGGCGATCGCCAGCATCTGCTGCTCGCCGCCGGACAGGTCGGTGCCGCGGCTGCTCCGCCGCTCCTTCAGCCGCGGGAACATGGTGTAGATGCGTTCCAGCGGCCATTTGTTCTGCGCCGTCAGGCCGGCGATGATGATGTTTTCCTCGACGTTCAGGCTGCCGAAGATGCGCCGGTTCTCGTGCACGAGCTGCATGCCGCGCCGGGCGATCGAGTGCGCCTTCTTGCCGGCGAGCTCCTCGCCGTCGAGCTTGACGGACCCCGTCTTCGGCGTGACGACGCCCATCAGGCTCTTCAGCGTCGTACTCTTTCCCGCGCCGTTGCGGCCGAGCAGGGCCACGACCTCGTTCTTCTCGACCTTGAGGCGGACGTCGAACAGGATGTGGCTGTCGCCGTAGTAGCTGTTCAGTCCGCTGACTTCGAGCAGGCTCATGCCACTTCTCCATGCACGCCGCCGAGATAGGCTTCCTGCACCTTCGCGTTGGTCTTGATCTCGGCCGGCGTGCCTTCGACCAGTACCCTGCCTTCCTGCAACACCGTCACCTTGCCCACCAGTTCGAACAGGGAATCCATGTCGTGATCGATGATGATCATGGTGCGGCCACGGGCGATCGACTTGAGCAGCGCTACCGTCTCGACACGCTCGCTCGGGCTCATGCCGGCCAGCGGTTCGTCGAGCAGGAGAAGGCTGGGCGATGTCGCCAGCGCCAGGCCGATCTCCAGCCGCCGCTTCTCGCCATAGGCCAGTTCCGAGACCGGCGTGTCGAGACGGGCGGTGAGGTTGACGAGTGCCGCGGTGCGCTCGACCTGATCCTCCAGCCCCGGAACGCTGCGGATGGACTTGAACAGGTCCAGCTTGAACTTTCCGCGCGTTTCGCCAAGCGCCGCGATCATGAGATTGCGCCGTACCGTCAACCGGTCGAACAGCTGGTTGATCTGGTAGCTCTTGGTCAGGCCGAGCTGGCAGACGTCGGTCACGCCCATGCCGGTGATGTCGCGGCCCTCGAAGACGATCTTGCCGGCGCTCGGCTCGACCTCGCAGGTGAGCATCTTGAAGAAGGTGCTTTTTCCCGCGCCGTTCGGGCCGATGATGCCGCGCATCTCGCCATGGTCGACGGAAAAGTCGATGTCGCTGTTGGCGGCAAGGCCGCCATAGCGCTTGGTAAGCCCGGTCGCCTGCAGGATCGGCCCCGAGGTCTGGGCGCCGTCGCGGCGGCGCGCCGGCATGGCCTCGACCGCCGCAGCCTTGGCCTCGCTCGAAGCCGCCACCGGCTCGGCGGTATTCTTCCTATCGCTTCTCGCCATCCGGTAGAGATCGTCGATGGCGCCGACGATACCGCGCCGCAGGAACACGACCAGAAGCACGAAGACGATGCCGAGCACCAGCTTCCAGGTCGGGCCGAGATGCAGCACGTTCTGGAAGAAGTCGCTAAGGTAGAGCCACACGGTCGCGCCGATCAGCGGCCCGAACAGCGTGCCGGCGCCACCGATGGCCGTCTGCATGACCAACTGGCCCGACGTATCGAACATGAAGGCGTCCGGCGGCATGAAACCCTGCATCGTGGCGAGCAGGCCGCCGGCGAAGCCGGCATAGATCGCCGCCACGACGAAGGCGGTCAGCTTGTAGCCGTGGATGTTGTGGCCGAGCGCGCTGGCGCGCAGCGGGTTGTCGCGGATCGCCGAGAGGATCGCGCCGACCGGCGAGCGCACGATGCGCAACGCAATGACGATGCCGACGAAGTACCAGAACGCCAGGAACGTATACATCGTCCAGTCGGTATCGAACTTCAGCACCGTGAAGCCGAGATTGAACACCGGCGTCGGCACGCCGGGCAGGCCGTTCTCGCCGCCGGTATAGGCCGACAACGGGTTGAATTCGGCGAAGAAGAAGACCTCCGCGATCGCCACAGTGATCATGGCGAAATAGATGCCCGTGCGCTTGAGCGCGATCAGGCCGACCAGATAGCCGACGACACCCGCCACGACCGCGCCGATGACGATGGAGAGCATGACATAGGGGAAGCCGGCCTCGGTCAGAAGGTAGGCGGCGAACATGCCGCCGGTGCCGTAGAAGGCCGACTGGCCGAAGGAGAGCAACCCGGTATAGCCGAACAGGATATCGAAGCCGAGGCCGAACAGACCCCAGATAAGGATGCGGTTGATGGTCGAGGGCGAGAAGCCGAGATGGGGCAGCACGAACGGCGCCAGGAGCAGCGCCAGCGCGGTGAAGAGTTCGACGAGGTAGGGGCGTTTGATCTGCATGGGGAACGCCCTTACTCGCGGCCGGCCTGGCCGAGCAGCCCGTGCGGGCGAAGCACCAGCACCAGCGTCATCGCCACGAACAGCATGATCTGGGAATAGGCCGGGTTGAACATCGTGGTGATGGAGATGATCTCGCCGGCGATGAGGCCGCCGATGACGGCGCCTGGGAAGGAACCGACACCACCGATGACGACGACGACGAAAGTCTGCACCAGGATCGCCTCGCCGACGTCGGGTGCGATCGACACCACCGGCGCGTTGACGATGCCGGCGAAGCCGGCCGCCATGGCGCCGATGCCGAACACCAGCATGAACACCTTGTAGACGTTGATGCCGAGCGAATCGACCATCACCGAGTCTTCGATGCCGGCGCGCACGATCATGCCGATGCGCGTCCTGTAGAGCACGAAATAGAGCGTCAGCAGCGCCACCGCGACGATGCCGAGCAGGGCCAGGCGGTAGGTGGGATAGATCATGAAGCCGAGGTCGGTGATGCCGACCAGCGGGCCGGGCGGCGGTACTGTCTGCGACAGGCTGCCGAAGAAAAAGCGCACCGTCTCGACGAAGACGATGCCGAGACCGAAGGTAACGAGAAGCTGATCCTCATGCGGCCGCGTATAGAAATGGCGGATGACGAGCCGTTCCATCACCACGCCCACCAGCATGACGAACAGCGATCCCGCGACGACCGCGGCGAGGAAGGAATCCGTGTAGGTGTAGGTCACCCAGCCGGCATAGCCGCCCAGCATGAACATCGCGCCATGGGCGAGGTTCAGCACGCCGAGCGTACCGTAGATGATCGTCAGGCCGGAAGAGATCAGGGCCAGAAGCGCGCCGGTCACCAGCCCGTTGAAGCATTGCGATATGAAGTTGGCCCAGTTGATCACGCCGCTGCCCGTTCCAAGATTGATGATGATCCTGTCGGATGCCGGCACGCCCGCCGGTGTGGCGGGCGGCCGGCGATCCGGCGACTTTACTATGACGAGCCGTGACGAGGCGGAGGCACTGCGTCCACGCGCCGGCCGCGACCCTGGAAGACCCTTCTCCGCGGCTGGCCGCGGAGAAGGCACGTTTCGACGATCAGGTGTAGTCGCCGAGCTGGCAACCGAACTCGTCGGGCTTCTGCATCAGGCCCTCGCCGGGAACGACTTCGAGAACCTCCCAGAAATCCTCGTCGTTCTTCATGTCCTTCTTGGCCTTGCCGCGGACGATGACGACCGGGCGGATGCACTGGTGGTCTTCGGGCCGGTAGTGGACATCGCCGAGCAGCGAGGGAATCGTCTCGCCCTTCTCGTACTGCTTGATGACGTCCGGCGGATAGAAGCTGCCCGCTTCGGAGACCATGCGCGCCCAGTGGGCGAAGCTGACATAGCTGTTCTCGGCGCCCCATTCCGGCCGGTAGCCGTACTTGGCCTGGAAGGCTTCGACGAACTGCTTTGCCAGCGGATACTGGTCTTCCTGCGTCCACCAGAAATCGGTCGCCGCGAACACGCCCTCGGTGATGTCCGGTCCCACTTCCTTGGCCAGGAACGGAATCTGGTAGGGGATGACCAGCGTCATCTTGGGCAGGAGGCCGAACTGCTTGGCCTGCTGCGTCGACAGCACCGCGTCGCGGCCCCAGTTGACGTTGATGAGGAACTCGGCGCCGGAATTGGCGATGTTGGTGAGATACTGGCTGTAGTCCTGGGTGCCGAGCGGCGACACCTGGTTGGTGACCATCTCCCAGCCGCCGTTGGCGGTCAGGTAGTCGTTGACCGACTTGGTCACCGTGTGGCCGTAGGTGTAGTCCGGCGTCATGAACGCCGCCTTCTTGCCCTTACCGAACTGCTTGAGCAGCACCGGGCCGATCGCGGCGGCGGCGGTCTGGCCGAAGAAGTTCTGGCGGAAGCCGTAGCGCACGCAGTCCTTGCCGGTGGTGTCGTTGGAACCGGAAATGCCGGCCAGATAGAGAATCTTCTCGCGCTGCGCGAACTTGTTGAGCGCGACGGCGACGGCCGAGGAGGTCGAGCCGGTCATCATGACGATCTTGTTGTCGTTGATGAAGGTCTGCTCGGACTGCACCGCGTTGTTGGGCTTGGCGGCCGAGTCGGCCGAGAGCAGCTTGACCTGCTTGCCGAGCAGGCCCTTGTCGACCTTCGGCGCGATCGCCTTCATCAGTTCGTGGCCGGTGTTGATATGCTCGACGGCCAGTTCCCAGCCCTTGAGTTCGTCAGCACCCTGCACCGCATAGCTGCCCGTCAGCGGCACGGCCGCCGCGACGTTGACCGTATCGCCCTCGCTGCCCGCCGGCCAGGTACCGATCGCCGGCTTGTCGTCGGCCCAGACCACGGTCGGCATGACTGGCAGCATCGCTGCGCCGGCAAAGCCTGCGCTCGCCCTCAGCGCCTCGCGGCGCGTCCAGCCGCTTTTCAGATTACGAGACATATATTCTCCTCCCTTTTTTCAGACCGGCACACAGCCGACACCCGGGATTGTCAGGGAAGGACGATTCGCCCGGCCATAGTCGCGCCCGGACGCACGGCGCGCCCAACGCGAAAACACTGCCGGCTCAGCTCCTCCACCGAATCCGGTTTGCAGTAAACGGCAGCAAGCTGAGCAAAACCTGACGTCAAGCTGATCTGAAACTGATTTTTTAATTGCCCTGTCCCGCACCGATGGCGTTATCGAGCGCGCCGACAAGTGTGGCCAGTCCACCTGCCACGGCCGGCCGATTGTCGGCGCCCTTGCGCAAGGCGATGACTTGGTCTTCCAGATCGAGCGCAGCGGAACTGACCGCCGCATGGCCGAACGTGCCTGCAGCGCCGGCAAGGCGGTGCGCGACGAGTTCGATGGCCGCGAGGCAGTCGGGCTGCCCGCCCGCCGTTTCCATCGCATCGAGAACGCCTGCGAGCCTGGCGAGGGTAGCGCGATCCTCGGCCAGCCGGAGCGCGAACGTGCCGTCAGGATCGAGTAAGGCAAGATCGGCCGCGCTCGGTCCGTCAGCCATGGGCGGCCGCGCGATGACGCTCGACCAGCCGATAGCCGATACCCCGGCGCGTCTCGACCTCGGCCTCGGCGCCGGCGGCGCGCAAGGTCTGGCGCAGCTTGTAGACATGCGCCTCAATGGCGTTGCCGGACACCTCGTCGTTGTAGCCGTAAAGCGCCTCCTCGATCATCCGCTTCGGCGTCATGTGGTTCTTGCGGCGGGCGAGAAGCTCGAGCAGCTGGAACTGCTTGCGCGTCAGCGGCACGCTGGCGCCGTCGACGACGGCCTCCAGCGCATCGCGATCGACGACGATGTTGGCGACGGTAAGCCGGCTGTCCTTCAGCGGGGAGGGGCGGCGCAGCAGCGCCGTGACGCGCGCCCTCAGTTCCGGAACCGCGAAGGGCTTCACCAGATAGTCGTCGGCGCCGCTGGCCAACCCGCTGACCTTGTCCTCGACCTTGCTGCGCGCCGTCATCATCAGGATCGGTGTGGCGATGGCGCGCTTGCGCATCTCGCGCACAAGGTCGAGCCCGTCGCGGTCCGGCAGGCCGAGGTCGACGACCATCAGCGCATAGTCGGTGTCGCGGGCGGCGAGCAACGCGTCCTCAGCGAAGCCGATGACGTCGACGGTGAGGCCGAGAGCGCGCAGTTCGCGCCCGACAAGGCCGGCGACGTCGCGATCGTCCTCGACGACAAGAATACGCGCCTGGGCGGCGGCCAAGGCAAAGCCGTCGCCGAAAGCGGCGCCTTCGGCCGGATCCGCGACCGCTGCGCTGTTTGCCATGCCGTCAGCCCCTTTGCTGACGGTGATTGTGTGAGGCTTGTGAGCCAAAAACAAGAGGTCTACAAATCTTACCTGGCCGCGCCGGCGGTCCAACAAGGGAGAAATCTCCCGCGGGAGGAGGAAACATGGCGGCTTCGGTGCTGATTGCCGACGACGATGCGAGCATATCGCGTGCGCTGCGTTTCCTGATGCAGCGCGAGGGTCACAACGTGCGCACAGCGGCCGACGGCGAGCAGGCGCTGGCCGCAATCGAAGGCGAACGTCCCGACGTCATACTGCTCGACCTGATGATGCCGAAGGGCAATGGCTACGAAATCTGTCGCAAGCTGCGCGCCGACCGGCGCTACGACGGCATCCGCATCGTCATGCTCACGGCCAAGGGTGGCGAGGCCGACCAGCGTGTCGGCATGGACCTCGGCGCCGACGCCTACATCTCCAAGCCCTTCGCGATTGCCGAAGTCGTCGCCTGCGTGCGGGCCGTGCTGGCGTGCGGGCAGGAGCGGCCGGCGACCCGCCAGCACGCAGCGCGCGCGGCCGCCGGCATCGCCAATCCCTAGGGAGCACCCGGACCGATGCTGCGTCGAACGGCAAGACGGGACCGCATGGTGGGTTTGTTCGCAGCCGGCACGATCCTGCTCAATCCCCCCATCCTGAATCTCGTCGGCGGCACGCTGTTCGGCTGGCCGGCGCTCTACCTCTATCTCTTCGGCGTGTGGGGCCTGCTCATCGCCGTCATCGGCCTGATCAGCGAAGGCAGCCCCGGCCAGGCAAACGAGCGCGACAAGGACAGTGCCTCGCGATGAGCCAGTCGATCCTCGTCGCGGTCGCCGTCGCCTACCTTTTGCTGCTGTTCGCCGTGGCCTGGCTGGTGGAGCGCGGCTCGGGCCGCGTTTCGCGGCTGACCGGATCGAGCATCGTCTACACGCTGTCGCTGGCGGTCTATTGCAGTTCCTGGACCTTCAACGGCGGCGTCGGCAAGGCTTCGCAGACCGGGCTCGATTTCCTGCCGATCTATCTGGGACCGACGCTGGCCTTCTGCCTCGGCCCGATCATGATCCGCCGGATGCTGCGCATCAGCCACGCCAACCGCATCACCTCCATCGCCGACCTGATCGGCGCCCGCTTCGGCAAGAGCGGTGGCCTGGCGGCCCTGGTCACCATCATCACCGTGATCGGACTGGTGCCCTATATCGCACTGCAGCTCAAATCCATCTCCGTCGGATTTTCGGCGCTGAGCGCCGGCTTCGGCCCGGCGCAGCCGGCGAGCGAGCCGATGCTGACGGACGGCGCCCTGTGGGCGGCGGTGGTGCTGACGATCTTCGCCATGCTGTTCGGTAGCCGCTCCATCAGCCCCGACGAGCATCATCCCGGCATGGTCGTGGCCGTGGCGCTGGAATCGCTGCTCAAGCTGGTCTGCCTCACCGCCATCGGCCTGTTCGTCGGCTACGGCCTGTTCAACGGCTTCGGCGACCTGTTCTCGCAGGCCGCGACCATTCCCGACATCCAAGCCGTCTTCCAGGAGGCTCCCGCCAACTACGGCTACAACTGGATCGCCATGACGTTTCTGGCTTTCGCGGCGATCTTCTGCCTGCCGCGCCAGTTCCAGGTCATGGTGGTCGAAAACACCGACGAACGCCATCTCGACCGGGCCCTGTGGCTGTTCCCGCTCTACCTGCTGGCGATTAACCTGTTCGTCCTGCCGATCGCCATCGCCGGGCGCATCATGCTGCCGGTCGACACCGACCCCGACAACCTGGTGCTGTCGCTGCCGCTGGCGGCAGGCCATCCGGAACTGGCGCTGATCGCCTTCCTCGGCGGCTTGTCGGCCTCGGCCTCGATGGTGGTGGTGGAGACGACGGCGCTCAGCCTGATGGTGTGCAACGACGTGGTGATGCCGGCGCTGCTGCGCATCCGCTCGCTCGGGCTGGAAAACAAGCCGGACCTGACGCGGCTTCTTTTGTGGGTGCGGCGCCTGGTGATGGTCGTGGTGATGGCGCTGGGGTATTTCTACATGCGCCACGACAGCGCGCCCTTCGCCCTCGTCTCGATCGGGCTGATGTCGTTCGTGGCGGTGGCGCAGTTCGCCCCGGCCATCCTCGGCGGCCTTTTCTGGCGCGGCGCCTCCAAGGCCGGCGCCTTCGCCGGCATCACCACCGGCTTCCTCGTCTGGTTCTATACGCTGCTCATCCCCTCCTTTTCGCGCTCGGGCGCACTGGGCGAGGAATTCATCGCCCACGGCCTGTTCGGCATCGAATTGCTGAAGCCCTATGCGCTGTTCGGGCTGGAGGGACTGGACCCGGTGACGCACAGCACCTTCTGGACGATGCTCGCCAATATCGGCGCCTTCTTTTTCGTCTCGCTGTTCGTGCGCCAGAGCCCGGTCGAGCGGGCGCGTGCGGCGATGTTCCTCGGCGTCGCCGATCCCGACGAGGAAGCCCGCTTCTGGCGGCGCACGGCGCTGGTCCCCGACCTGATGTCGCTGACCGCGCGCTTTCTCGGCCGCGAGAAGGCGGTGGCCGCCTACGCCAGCTTCGCCCGCACGCGCGGCGTCGACCCGGCGACCGCCGTGCAGGCGGACGCCGAAACTGTGCTGTTCTACGAAAGGCTGCTGGCCGGCGTGATCGGCGCGGCTTCGGCGCGCGTGCTGGTCGGCTCCATCGTCGAGGAGGAATCGCTCGGCGTCGACGAGATGATGCGCATCCTCGACGAGACGTCGCGCGTCATCGAGGCCAACCGGCAGCTGGAGGAGAAATCGCAGGCGCTGGAGGCGGCGACGACGGAACTGAAGGCCGCCAACGCGCGGCTGCAGGTGCTCGACCGGCTCAAGGACGACTTCGTCGTCACCGTCAATCACGAACTGAGGACGCCCCTGGCGTCGATCCGCGCCTTCTCGGAGATCCTGCGCGACAATCCGGACCTGCCGACGGACGAGCGGCTGGATTTCCTGCGCATCGTCGTCACCGAATCCGAGCGGCTGACGCGGCTGATCAACCAGTTGCTCGACCTATCGAAGATCGAGGCGACAGGATCGATGCCGGCCGACAAGGCCTCCGTCGACCTGGCCGCCGTGGTGCGTGAATCCGCCGCCTCCATGCAACAGGTCTTCGCCCAAAGCCGCGTCAGGCTCGCCATCAAGATCGACGCCGATCCCGCTTTCGTCGTCGGCGACCACGACCGGCTGGTACAAGTGGTCATCAACCTGCTCGGCAACGCCGCCAAATTCTCGCCGCCCGGTCGCGGCAAGGCGCTGCTCGCGCTGCGGCGGGCCGGCGAGCACCTGGAGCTCT
The DNA here is from genome assembly GCF_004801285.1 of Ollibium composti. GTDB lineage: Bacteria > Pseudomonadota > Alphaproteobacteria > Rhizobiales > Rhizobiaceae > Mesorhizobium > Mesorhizobium composti. The sequence goes on along the minus strand of NZ_SSNY01000002.1, from coordinate 55,784 downwards.
CGGTGACCGACAACGGGCCCGGTATCCGCACGGAGGACCGGGAGGTGGTGTTCGAGCGCTTCCGCCAGCTCGGCGACACGATGAGCGACAAGCCGCAGGGCGCCGGCCTCGGCCTCGCCATCTCGCAGCGCATCGTGGCGCAGCATGGCGGCCGCATCTGGGTGGAGGGTGGCCGCGACGGCGGCGCCGTCTTCAAGGTCCGGCTGAAGGCCGCCCACACCAAGGCGACGGCTGCCGGGCGCGTTCGGGTTCCTGCTGGCTGATCCCGGTCAAACACGCAGCAGCATCAGGCGGACCGTGGCTCGCGGAACCGGGCCATCGCGGCGGACAAGCCGGCGCCGACGAGGTCGATGTCGTTGGCGGCGACGGTCAGCGCATAGCCTTGCGTCACGCGGCGCGCCGCCTCCGTCGCATTCGGCGTGAAGATCGCGCAGGGCGTCGCCGCCTTCCTGCAGGCGTCGAAGACGGCACGGCAGGCCGCCTCATGCTTCGGATCGGAAGGCGCAATGCCGAGCGAGAGCGCAAGGTCGCCGGTGCCCACGAGGACGAAATCCAGTCCGGGCACGGCGGCGATCTCGGCAGCGTTCTCCAGCCCGCGTACCGTCTCGATCATGACGCCGACGACGGTGCGGCTGCGGGCCTGTTCATAGTAAGCCGAGAAATTCCCCTTCAGCGGCCGCACGCCGCCGCCCGAGCGCTCGCCCTCGGGCGGAAAGCGGGCCGCCGCCACGATCGCCGCCGCCTGCCCGGCGGTTTCGACCAGCGGCGCGATGACGCCTTCGGCGCCGGCGTCGAGCGCTTCGCCCAGCGACCGCGACGTGCCATCCACCGTGCGCACCAGCACGGGCTTCTTCCAGCCGACCGTGCCGACGACATGCTCGATCGCCTGGCGGCTCCACAATCCGTGCTGGGCGTCGAGGACGACGGCATCGGGCGCGGCCTCGACCGCCACCTCGACCAGCGCCGACGAGCCGAGGACAGACCAGAAGACACCCAGCCCGCCGCCCTCGCGCAGGCGCTCGCGCAGGAATGGGCCATCCAGTTTCATCATCGGGGAGTTCTTTCCTCGTTCATCTACGATTTTCCGGAGCCGGCTTCGTCATCGCCCGCCCCGCTATCCCCCACCTTGGCTTCCAGGCTGTGGAAATAGCTTTTCTCGGCCTCGCCGATGAAGGCAGCCATGCGATCCTGCGCGGCAAGCGCGTCGCGCCGGCTAAAGGCATCGTAGAGGCCGGCCAGCCCGTCGCGGACGATCACGCGCGTGTCCGCATCCATGAGCGTCTCGTCGCGCACGATGTGGGCCTGGTCGGCGAAGCGCGAGATCGTCTCGGCCAGCCGCCTGTTGCGGTTGGCGTCGAGCCAGGTCCGGCGAAAGACGACGTTGGCGGCAACCAGTTCCTCGACGTCGCTGTTGGCGACGGCGGCGACGGCGCGATCAAGCGCCTCGCGCAGCGCAGCCAGACCCTCGGCATCGATGTCGCGCGCGGCACTGGCGGCTGCCCGCGGCTCCAGCAGCTTGCGGACTTCGAAGATGTCGCGGATGTCCTGAGGGGTCAGTTGCGGGATGGCGAAGCCGCGCGTGGTGCCGACCAGATGGCCCTCGCTGATGAGTTGCAGCAGCGCCTCGCGCACCGGCATGCGCGATATGCCGAGCGACTTGGCGATCTTGACGTCGATCAGCCGGTCGTCGGGACCGATCTGGCCGTGCCTGAGCTTCTCGCGCAGGTCGTTGTAGATCTGGTGGCGCAGGCTTTCCGAGCGGTCCACGGTGGGGGAAAGGGTCGAATCGGTTCTCATCGTCCAGCCCATATAAATCTGACTTCAGTATACGAAATTAGGTCTCGCATCCAAGGACCAATAGCGCATCCATACAGGATTCGCACGAGGCGGCTAAAATTTCGGCGGTCCTGCTGGCAAAATCAAGGAAAGCGGCGATCTCTCTTCCTTATATCCGTATACAGATTCGATGGACTGGATCGTCAGCCACCGCCGCGCGCGGCAAGCTCGCGCAGGACGCGGCGGGTCGCCGCCACATCCTCGGGCGGCAAGTCGGCCAGCTTCTCGGCTTCGAAGGCGCGCGCGCGGGCGGTGATGCGGCCGAGCAGGGCAAGCCCGCTCTCGGTGATGACGAGGGCGCCCGGCGGGCGCGGCGCGACATGGCCGCCGGCGATCAGCTTGGCCAGCGCGTCCTGCACGGTGTTCTCACCAAGGAAGGTGCGCGCGGCTATCGCCTCGGCCGATGCACCCGACCCGGTCGCCAGAAAAGCGAGCACGCGTGACTCGGCGGTGGTGACGCCCTCGGCGCTGTGGTGCTCGGAAAAGGCGCCGGCGAGATAGGCATAGGCCCTGGCCAGCAACGGCAGGAAGAAGTCGTCGCGCGGATGGCCGTCGATCTGCAGATCGGACGGGCGGCCTGGATGACTGATGGCAAGCGCATAGCGGCCCTGCGCGAAGATCAGTCCGCTGCGGTCGAAGCAGGCGTAGCGCTCGACCTTGCCAATGAAGACGACATGGTCGCCGCCATCATGCTCAGCCACCTTGGCGCATTCGAAATGCGCCGCGACACCGGCAAGCAGCGGGACGCCATGGAGTCCTCGCGTCCACTCGCAAGCGGCGAACTTGTCGCCACCCGAGCGGGCGAAGTGGCCGGCAAGCTCTGTCTGGCTCGCCGCCAGCACGTTGACGGCGAAATGGTCGGCCTGGAGAAAGGACGCGATCTTGCTGGACTGGCGCCTGAGCGACCACAGGACGAGCGGCGGCTCCAGCGAGACGGACTGGAACGAGTTGGCGGTGACGGCGAAGGGACCTGTTTCGCCATCGGCCGCAACCACTGTCACCCCCGTGGCGAATTGCCCGAGCGCCTGGCGGAAGGAGGACAGGTCCGCCGAGGGATCGCCTCCGTGCAGCAGCGAGGTGTCGTCCGCTGCCGTCATGTCAGGCCACCCTGAGGCCGGCTTCGCGGAGCAGCGGCAGCACGTTTTCGATGAAATAGGGCAGCTCGTTCTTGAAATTGACGAAGGAAACGGTGGTGCCGGCAAAGCCCACCTCGCTCATGCGGATCATCTCGTCGGCGATATGGCGCGGCGTGCCGATCAGCGGATAGGTGCCGCCGCCGCCGGCGAAACGCTTGCGATGCAGGCGGTAGGCGTCCGCCTCGTGCGAGGAGGAGAACTTCTCCTTCGCTCCCATGTAGCGGTCGACGCTGACATGGTCGGCCATGGTCTGAGCGTAGAGCTCGTAATAATCCTCTGCCTCGGCCTGGCTCGGACGGCACACGACATGGCAGGTGGTGTAGACGCCGACGTCGCGCCCCTGTTCGGCGGCGCGCTTGCGGATATCCTCGATCGGCTCGCGGCCGCCCTCGATCTCGACGAAGGTGGTGAACAGATAGTCGGCGGCCTTGGCGGCGAAGTCGCGGCCGGGCGGCGAGAAGGCGGCGTTGAGGATGACCGGGCGCGGCTGCTGCAGCGGGCGCGGCAGGCCCGAAACGCCTTTCAGCTTGTAGAAGCGGCCGTCGAAGTCGAACGGCTCGGTCGCGGTGTAGATCTTGCTGATGACGTCGAACCATTCGAGCCCCTGCTCGTAGCGGTCCTTGATCAGTTCCAGGCCGAACATGGCGAACTCGTCCGGGTTCCAGCCGCAGACCACGTTCAGGCCGGCCCGGCCGTTCGAGGCATGGTCGATGGTCGACAGCGCCTTGGCGACGAAGATCGGGCTGATCATCGGCACATGGACGGTGGAAAACAGCGCGATGCGTTTCGTCACGCCGGCAAGGGCGGCGGCGAAGGTCAGCGTTTCGTAGGACCATTCGCGGCTGTTCATCTCGCCGCCGAAACCCTTCCAGCGGGCGATCGGCAGGATGAACTCCAGGCCCGCCTCGTCGGCCATGCGGGCCACGTCGACGATCTCGTTCCACAGCGCCGGCCAGCGCTCGGGCACCGTGGTCAGCGTCAGCCCGCCATCGGCGTTCAGCGAAAAGACGCCGATCTTGAACTTGTTGGGTCCGTGCATCGGATGCGCGACGACAGAAGTCATTTCAAACCCCTTGGAGTGGGCCGTGCTGGACGGCCGGTTGACCGGAATTGCCGGCGGCAGCAATTTGACGAAAATGGTGTCCCGCACCGTCGATGAAGCGCCGCGCGAAACGTTCGGCTGCCGCACCGTCCGCCTCGCGGAAAGCCCGCAGCCCCTCTTCGAGCATCGCCAAAGCCTCCTTGCGTGCGACGGGAAGGGCAAGCGTCATGCGGCGCACGGCGCCGGCCTGATCGTCGAAGCGGAAGATCGTCTCGCGCAGGCGGCGATTGTCGAGACGTCCGACCCAGACCGAGCGGAAGACGTAATTCGCCTCAAGGAAGCCTGCCACGTCGCCGGCAGCGTCGGCCAGCCGGGCGGCCTCGACCGCTGCTTCCAGGGCGCACCGCGCCGGTTCGTTCATGCGGCGGGCGGCGCGCTGCGCCGCAGGCGGTTCGATCAGCCTGCGGATGTCGCAGATCTCTTCCATGGCGGTAACGGTCGGCACCGGAACCTGTACGCCGCCGTCGCCGCTTTCCAGCAGCCCCTCGGCGACCAGCCGCGCCAGCGCCTCGCGCACGGGGCTTCGCGATACGCCGAGTGTCCTGGCAAGCGGACCGTCGGCCAAGCGCTCGCCCGGCTGCAGCGTGCCGGACCTGACGCGATGCCGGACCATGCCGTAAACCTGCTCGGCAAGGGGCGGCGCACGGTGCAGCGCGTCGAAGACAAGTCCGCCCATTGCCTCCTCCCGGCGCATACCAGCTACGTCGACAGTATACAGTTTATGTTTGAAACATTATAGCGTCAAGCGCCCCGCTCCCAGGCCCCGCTCCCAGGATTGACACCGGGCCGGCCGGGAGAACGGGCCGTTCAACGAAAATCGGCAAGGCGAACCGATGCGGCTGGGCGATATGCTGCGCGCTTGCCCCTGCCGGTCAAACGGCACTACAACAAGCGCCGAGAATCGACCCCGTTGGGCCAAGGATCGGGATTTGAGCGAACCGAAGACAGACGAACGAGGCACCGCCGCCCCGACATGGCTGGACGGCGAGACCAAGGTGCTGGAAGCGCCACACGACCACGGCACGGAACTCAGGCTGTGGCTGCGCCTTCTCACCTGCTCGACGCTGGTCGAAACGGAGATCAGGCGGCGGCTGCGCGAGGAATTCGATTCAACCCTGCCCCGCTTCGACCTAATGGCGCAGCTGGAGCGCGCCAGGAACGGCATGGTGCTGGGCGAGCTTTCGAAGCGCATGATGGTCTCGCCCGGCAACATCACCGCGCTGGTCGAGCGCCTCGTCGAAAGCGGCCATATCAGCCGCACCACCTCGCCCGCCGACCGGCGCGTGCAGATCATCGCGCTGACGCCGTTCGGCCGCGCGGCCTTCAAGAAGATGGCCGATGCCCATGCAGAATGGATATCGGAGCTGTTCGGCAAGGTGACGGCGAAAGATGAACTGGCGCTGCTCGACCAGCTCGGTGAGCTGAAACATTCGATCGTCGCCGCCCTCGGCAAGAACGGCTGACCGCACCGGACGCTCCTCCTTCTTCCTGCGACAGGCCATCCGCAAAGATTCCCGCCGCAAATAACTTTAAGCTTGAAGTTTTTTTGGAACGGGGCCATTCTGCGACGACAGGGGCGGGCGACAAGCCGTCCACGAAGGTGCGATACGGAGGACGGCATGCGCATTGTCTGCATCGGTGGCGGGCCGGCAGGTCTCTACTTCGCCCTGCTGATGAAGAAGCAGAACCCGGCCCATCACGTCACCGTGGTGGAGCGCAACCGGCCTTTCGACACCTTCGGCTGGGGCGTGGTGTTCTCGGACGCCACCATGCAGTCGATGCGCCAGTGGGACCCGGAAACGGCGGCGACCATCGAGGACGCCTTCAACCACTGGGACGACATCGAGCTGATCTTCAAGGGCCGCAAGATCCGCACCACCGGCCACGGCTTCGTCGGCATCGGCCGCAAGAAGATGCTCAACATCCTGCAGGAGCGCTGCCTCGAACTCGGCGTCGAGCTAGTGTTCGAGCGCGAGGTGCAGGACGACGGCGAATTCCCCGAGGCCGACCTCATCATCTCCTCGGACGGGGTCAATTCCCGCACGCGGGCGAAATACGCCGAGATCTTCAAGCCCGACATGCTGGTGCGGCCGAACCGCTTCATCTGGCTCGGCACCGAGAAGCGCTTCGACGCCTTCACCTTCGACTTCCAGCGGACCGAGCACGGCTGGTTCCAGGCGCACATCTACCGCTTCGACGACAAGACCTCGACCTTCATCGTCGAGACCACCGACGAAGTGTTCAAGGCGCACGGCATCGACAAGATGGACCAGGACCAGTCCATCGCGTTCTGCGAAAAGCTGTTCGCCGATACCCTCGACGGCCATTCGCTGATGAGCAATGCGCGCCATCTGCGCGGCTCGGCCTGGCTGAATTTCGGCCGGCTGATCTGCGAGAAATGGAGCCATTTCAACGGCAACAGCCATGTCGTGTTGATGGGCGATAGCGCCCATACCGCGCATTTCGCCATCGGCTCGGGCACCAAGCTCGCCATCGACGATGCGATCGAGCTGACCAACCAGTTCAATCGGATCGGCCACGGGCGCGAAAACATCCCGGCGGTGTTGGAGGCTTACGAAGAAGTGCGCCGCGTCGACGTCGCCCGCATCCAGAACGCGGCGCGCAACGCCATGGAATGGTTCGAGGTGGTCGGACACCGCTATGCCGACACGCTGGAACCGGAGCAGTTCATGTATTCCATGCTGACGCGCTCGCAGCGCATCAGCCACGAGAATCTGCGCCTGCGCGATCCCGTCTGGCTGGAGGGTTACGAGCGCTGGTTCGCGGAGCGCGCCGGTGCCCCCGCCTCGCCGAACGGTCATCCGGTGCCGCCGATGTTCACACCGTATACGGTCCGCGGCCTGAAGCTCGCCAACCGCATCGTCATGTCGCCGATGGCGATGTATTCGGCGACCGACGGCGTGCCGGACGATTTCCATCTCGTCCATATCGGCGCCCGCGCCATGGGCGGCGCCGCACTGGTCTTCCCGGAAATGACCTGCGTGTCCCCGGATGCCCGCATCACACCGGGCTGTCTCGGCCTGTGGAACGAGGAGCAGAAGGAAGCCTTCCGCCGCATGGTCGCTTTCGTGCACGAGAAGACGCCGGCGAAGATCGGCATGCAGCTCGGCCATGCCGGCCGCAAGGGCGCCACCAAAGTGGCCTGGGAAGGCACCGACCAGCCGGTCGAGCACGGCGGCTGGCCACTCGTCTCGGCCTCGGCCATCCCCTATCTGCCGCATTCGGTCGTGCCGCGCGCAGCGTCACGCGAGGACATGGACCGCATCACCGCGGATTTCGTGCGCGCCGCCAAGTGGTCCGACGAGGTCGGCTTCGACATACTCGAACTGCATTGCGCGCACGGCTACCTTCTGTCCGCCTTTTTGTCGCCGCTGACCAACACGCGCGACGACGAATATGGCGGCAGCCACGAGAACCGCGCCCGCTATCCGCTGGAAGTGTTCCGTGCCATCCGCGCCGTGTGGCCGGCCGACAAGCCGATCTCGGTGAGGCTCTCCACCAACGACTGGCACGAGGGCGGCAACACGCCGGAGGACGCGGCGGTCTTCGCGCAGATGTTCAAGGAGGCGGGCGCCGACCTCATCGACTGCTCGGCCGGGCAGGTGGTGAAGGACGAGCATCCGGTCTACGGCCGCATGTGGCAGACGCCGTTCTCCGACAAGATCCGCAACGAAATCCAGGTGCCGACCATCGCCGTCGGCGCCATCTCCGAGGCCGACCACGCCAATTCGGTCATCGCCGCCGGCCGCGCCGATCTCTGCGCCATCGCCCGCCCGCATCTGGCCGACCCGGCCTTCGTGCTGCATGAGGCGGCGAAGGTCGGCTATGCCGGACAGGTCTGGCCGAAGCAGTACTACCAGGGCCGCGTGCAATACGAGACAGGGTTGGCTCGCGCCGCTGCGGTTGCAGCCGCTCCACCGGCGGGCAAGGCATGAGCGGGAAGGCGCGCCACGCACTCGTCACCGGTGCCGGCAGCGGTATCGGCCGGGCGATCGCGCTTTCGCTGGCTGGGCGCGGCCACGCCGTCAGCCTGGCCGGCCGCCGCGCCGCGCCGCTGGAAGCCGTGCGCGCAGAAATCGAGGCCGCGGGCGGCAAGGCGATCGTTCTCGCCGGCTTCGACGTGACCGATGCCGCCTCGGTGGAGACCGGCGTCGCCAAGGCTATCGACCGTTTCGGCGACATCGCCGTGCTGGTGAACTCCGCCGGCGAGGCGCCGTCCGCGCCATTCGAGAAAACCGATCCGGCCTTCTGGAACCGGGTGATCGGCATCAACCTCACCGGCACCTATCTGGTCACGCAGGCGGCGCTCGCCTCGGTGCGCCGCGCCGGCAGGGGCCGCATCGTAAACGTCGCCAGCACCGCCGGCCTGACCGGCTATGCCTATGTCTCCGCCTACTGCGCCTCCAAGCACGGCGTCGTCGGCCTCACGCGGGCGCTGGCACTGGAGCTGGCGCGCACGGACATCACCGTCAACGCCGTCTGCCCCGGTTTCACCGACACGCCGCTGCTCGACGGCGCGGTGGAAACCATTACCGCCAAGACCGGTCGCGGCGCCGACGAGGCGCGCGCCGCACTTGCCAAGGCCAACCCGCAGGGCCGCCTCGTCAGCCCCAAGGAAGTGGCCGACACGGTGCTCTGGCTCGCTTCGGAGGGAGCAGGTGCGATAACCGGCCAGGCGATCGTGGTGGCCGGTGGTGAAGTGATGGCAGGCTGAAACGGGAGGACGCCATGGCTGGACAAAAAGGCGAATTGGAAAAAGGCATCACGCAGAACGGCGCCGGCTTCGAAGGTACGGAATGGAACATTCTCGGGCAGCGCTATTTCCCCAAGGCGGTTTCGGACTCCGCCTTTGCCTTTGAAACCAACAGCGAGCCGGGCCAGTTCGTGCCCGTCCACATCCATCCGACACAGGACGAATTCATCCTCGTGCAGGAAGGGCAGTTGGAATTGAAACTCGACGGCCAATGGTTCACCGCCAGGGCCGGCGACCTGGTGCGCATGCCGCGCGGCATTCCGCACGGCTATTTCAACAAGTCCGACAGGCCGGTGAAGGCGCTGTTCTGGGTCGCGCCGGCCGGCAGGCTCAAGGCCCTTTTCGAAGGACTGCACAACCTGACCGACGTCGAGGAAGTGGTGCGGCTCTCGGCCGCTCACGACGTCGACTTCCTGCCGCCTTCAGCAAACGACTGAAACAGGCGCGGCCGGCGACCGGCTGCCGCCACGACAAGGGATTCCGCGCGAATGACCAATCCGATGCAGGCCAAGCGCCATCCGTTCAAGGATTACGCGCCGAAACATTTCCGCTTCGAGACGGACGAAGACGGGCGCGTGGCCACCATCACGCTCGACCGGCCAGAGAAGAAGAACCCGCTGACCTTCGAGAGCTACGAGGAACTGGGCAACCTGTTCCGTTCGCTGCATAGGGCGAGCGACGTGCGCGCCATCGTGATAACCGGCGCCGGCGGCAATTTCTGCTCCGGCGGCGACGTGTTCGAGATCATCGAGCCGCTGACCAAGATGACGATGCCGGACCTGATCGATTTCACCCGGCTGACCGGCGACCTTGTGCGGCAGATGCGGGCCTGCCCGCAGCCGATCATCTCGGCGATCGACGGCATCTGCGTCGGCGCCGGCGCCATCATCGCCATGGCTTCCGATCACCGCCTCGCCACGCCGGAGGCGAAGACCGCCTTCCTGTTCACCCGGGTCGGGCTTGCCGGCGCCGACATGGGCGCCTGCGGCATCCTTCCGCGCATCATCGGCCAGGGCCGCGCCGCCGAACTTCTGTTCACCGGCCGGGTGATGAGTGCGCAGGAAGGCCTTGCCTGGGGCTTCCACAACGCCCTGCATGAGCGCGACGCGCTGCTGCCCGCCGCGCAGAAATTCGCCCGCATGCTTACCGACGGCCCGTGGTTCGCCCATGCCATGACCAAGAAGATGCTCGACCAGGAATGGGCGATGGGCATCGACCAGCTCATCGAATCGGAAGCGCAGGCGCAGGCGATCTGCATGGCCACCGGCGACTTCCGCCGCGCCTTCGAGGCTTTCGCCGCCAAGGCGAAGCCCGCCTTCGAGGGGAACTGAGCCATGGCTGGACATGCCGCGACCGCCGGACCGCGGAGCCGCGATGCTCTCGACTGGCCGTTTTTCGGGGATCGCCACCGGGCTCTGGCGGCCGACTTGGACGCCTTCATCGCCAAGGGCGGGCTGGGCAGCATCGACCATGCCGACGCCGACGGCGCTTGCAAGAAACTGGTGAAGGCGCTTGGCGCTGGCGGCTTTCTGAAGGCCTGCGTGCCGGCCGCCTATGGCGGCGCTTCCGAAGTCATCGACAGCCGCGCGCTCTGCCTGACGCGCGAGACGCTGGCCTATGCCGACGGGCTGGCCGACTTCGCCTTCGCCATGCAGGGGCTGGGTACCGGCGCCATCAGCCTGTCCGGCTCGGAGGAATTGAAACATCGCATCCTGCCGAAGATCGCTGCCGGCGAGCTGATCTCGGCCTTCGCGCTGACCGAGCCGGAGGCCGGTTCCGACGTGGCCGCCATGAGCACCGCCGCGCGCCGCGACGGCGACGCCTACGTGCTCGACGGCGAAAAAATCTTCATCTCCAACGGCGGCATCGCCGACGTCTATACGGTCTTCGCCCGCACGGGCGAGGCGCCGGGCACGCGCGGCATTTCCGCCTTCGTTGTCTTCGCCGACACGCCGGGTTTTTCCATTGCCGAGCGCATCGAGACGATCGCGCCGCATCCGCTGACGCGTATCCGCTTCGACAATTGCCGCATTCCGGCCTCGCAGCTTCTCGGGACACCGGGCGAAGGCTTCAAGATCGCCATGCGCACGCTGGACATCTTCCGCCCGTCGGTTGCGGCGGCGGCGCTCGGCTTCGCCCGTCGCGCGCTGGACGAAGCGGTCGCGCACGCCCGCTCGCGAAAAATGTTCGGCGCCACGCTGGCCGACCTGCCGACGGCGCAAAGCACGCTGGGCGACATGGCCACCGCAATAGATGCGGCCGCCCTGCTCATCGCCCGCGTCGCCTGGCGGCGCGACGTGCAGAAATTGCCGATCACCCGCGAGGCCGCAATGGCCAAGCTGACGGCGACCGAGAACGCACAGTGGGTCATCGACCAGGCGGTGCAGATGTTCGGCGGGCGCGGCGTGCGCGTCGGCGAGATCACCGAAAAACTCTATCGCGAGATCCGGGCGTTGCGCATCTACGAGGGCGCCACCGAGGTTCAGAAGCTGATCATCGGCCGCGAACTGATGAAGGCGGCGAAACAGGGAGAGGGAACATGACAGTCCGTATCAGCCTGGAGACGACCGATGCTTGAATTCCTGCAACCCGAAGGCTGGGCCAAGCCGATCGGCTACGCCAACGGTGTCGCGGCAACCGGGCGCACGATCTTCGTCGGTGGCCAGATCGGCTGGAACGGCCAGTGCCAGTTCGAAACGGACGACTTCGTCGGCCAGGTGCGACAGACGCTGGAGAATATCGTCGCGGTGCTGAAGGCCGGTGGCGCCGAGCCGCATCATATCACTTCCATGACCTGGTATTTCACCGACAAGAAAGAATACACAGCCAACCTGCGCGGCATCGGCCAAGCCTATCGCGACACGATCGGCCGGCATTTCCCGGCCATGGCCGCCGTGCAGGTGGTGGCGCTGATCGAAGACCGCGCCAAGATCGAAATCCAGGCCACCGCTGTAGTGCCAGGCTGACACCATGGCTGCAGCACGGTTCTCGGAAACGGTGACAGGTGACGTTCGCGACGGCGTGCTCGTCGTGACGATCGACAATCCCCCCGTCAACGCGCTCTCGGCGGATGTTCGCGACGGCTTGATGGCCGCACTGGATCATGCGGAAGCGAGTGCCGATATCGTCGGCGTGGCCGTCACCGGCGCCGGCCGCATCTTCATCGGCGGCGCCGACATCCGCGAATTCGGCAAGCCGCCGGTCGAACCCCACTTGCCCGACGTTCTCGACCGTATCGAGAATTTTCCGAAGCCGGTGATCGCCGCCGTCAACGGCGCAGCGCTCGGCGGCGGCTGCGAGGTCGCGCTGGCTTGCCATGGCCGCATTCCCGGTGAAAAAGCGAGCTTCGGCCTGCCGGAGGTGAAGCTCGGCATCGTGCCGGGCGCCGGCGGCACACAGCGCCTGCCGCGCCTTGTCGGCATCCCGGCAGCGATCGACATGACCGGCACGGGCCGCAGCGTCAAACCGGAGGAAGCCGCCCGGCTCGGCCTCGCCGACAAGATCGCCGCCGACCCCGTTGCCGAGGCGGCGCAGCTTGCCCGCGCCGTCGCCGGCACGCCGCTGCGGCGCACCGGTGCCCTCACCGTCCCGGTGGCGGACGTCGCAATCGTCGAGGCCGCCACGAAAAAGGTCCTGTCGAAGGCCCGCGGCCAGGCGTCCCCGGGCGAAGCGGTGCGCCTCGTCAGGGCCGCGGCCGAGATGAGCCTCAAGGGCGGCCTTGCCGAGGAGCGCGCGACGTTCATCCGGCTGCGCGATTCACGTGAGGCAGCCGCACTTCGCCACGTCTTCTTCGCCGAACGCGCCGCCGGCAAGCTGGACAAGCTCGAAGGCGTGGCGCCACGCGAGGTGAAGATCGTCGGCATCGTCGGCACCGGCCTGATGGGCGCCGGCATCGCGGTCGCCACGCTAACAGCCGGCTATCGCGTCGTCGGCGTCGAGCAGACGGCGGAAGCCGCCGCCGCCGGCCGCAATCGCATCGCCGGCATGCTCGACAAGGCGGTGGAATCCGGCCGTCTGTCCGCCGCGTCGCGCGACGAAAGCCTCGCCCGGCTGACGGTCGTTGCCGACGCCGCCGAACTGACCCCGGCCGATCTCGTCATCGAGGCGGTGTTCGACGACCTGACGGTGAAGACCGACCTGTTCCGCAAACTCGACGGCATCGTCAGGGCGGACGCCATCCTCGCCACCAACACCAGCTACCTCAATCCGGACGAGATCGCGGCCACGACGGCGCATCCCGAGCGCGTCGTCGGCCTGCATTTCTTCTCGCCGGCCAACATCATGCGGCTCACCGAAGTGGTGGACTGCAAGGCCACCGCGCCGGACGTGCTGGCGACTGCGCTGGCCTTCGCGAAGAAGCTCGGCAAGCTGCCGATCGTTTGCGGCGTCACCGAGGGCTTCATCGGCAACCGCATCTATTCGGCCTATCGCCGCGAGGCGGAGTTCATGGTCGAGGACGGGGCGGAACCGCAGGAGGTCGACGCGGCGCTGGAAGCCTGGGGTTTCCCGATGGGCATCTTCACCGTCAACGACATGGCCGGACTGGAGATCGCCTGGGCAAAACGCAAGCGGCAGGCGGCGATGCGCGACCCGAAGGAACGCTATGTCGAAATTCCCGACCGGCTGTGCGAGGCCGGTCGCTTCGGCCGCAAGAGCGGGCGCGGCTGGTACGACTATTCGAGCGGCCATCGTGCCGTCGACCCGCAAGTGACCGCGCTGATCGAGACCGCCCGCGCCGCCAAGGGAATCGTGCCGCGCCGGTTCTCGTCCGAGGAGATCGTCGCCCGCCTGCTGAAGGCCATGGCCGACGAAGGAAGTGCCCTGCTGGCCGAAGGCATCGCGGCACGCGCCTCCGACATCGACCTCGTGATGATCAACGGCTATGGTTTCCCGGCCTACAAGGGCGGCCCGATGTTCGCTTCCGCCTCGCCGTCGTAAACTGTATACTGATTTTGCCGGATCGCTGCTGTCTGATTGCGGTTTTTCCGGGAAATGCGACTGTCGAACCAAGCTTGAACAAAGTTTCAGGCTTGAACAGTATACTGTTCTGTGGTTGAATTTTTGATCATATGCTCAATAGCGGCCACCTATCGGGCCGCAGGCGGAGACGGGAATGAACGGCTTTCCGGCAAACCACGAAACCAGGTCGGCGCTGACGGGCATCCGCGCGCAGATCCAGGATTTGAGGACGGAAAACATCGCCAAGCTGGCGGTGCGCGCCAGGGCATTGGGCGACGTCATCCCGCTGTGGTACGGCGAGGGCGACATGGTCACGCCGACCTTCATCCGCGACGCCGCCAAGGCGGCATTGGACGCCGGCCAGACGTTCTATGTGCCGAACATGCGCGGCGCCGACGGACTGAACGCGGCGCTGTCGGAATACCAGTCGCGCATCCACGGCCGCCCGATCGCGATCAACCGCTCGACGGTCGCGCCCGGCGGCATGCAGGCACTTTATCTGGCGCTGGAAATGCTGGTCGATGTCGGCACCAACGTGGTCTATGTCGAGCCCCAGTGGCCCAACATCCATAACGCCATCCACATGATCGGCGGCGAGCCGCGGCCGGTGGCGCTGAAATTCGACGGCGACTGGAAGCTGGACCTCGAGGCGCTCTATGCCCGCTGCGACGCGCGCACCCGCGCGATCTTCCTGTCGACGCCGTGCAACCCGACCGGCTGGACGGCGAGCATCGAGGAGATGCGGGCGCTGCTCGACTTCAGCCGCGAGCGCGGCATCTGGATCATCTCCGACGAGGTTTACGGCCGGCTCTATTTCGACGGCGACGTGGCGCCGTCGATGATGCAGATCGCGGAGGACGACGACCGCGTCATGACCATCAACAGTTTCTCCAAGTCCTGGGCGATGACCGGCTGGCGGATCGGCTGGCTGACGCATCCGACGGCCCTGGCCGACCATATGGGCGCCATGACCCAATACGCCAACAGCGGCACCGCCGCCTTCGTGCAGGCCGGCGCCGAGACGGCGATCCGCAAGGGCGAAGGGCTGGTGTCGGAAATCCGCGAGCGCGCGCGCCGGGGGCTCGACATGGCCTATGAAGCGCTGGGGCCGCTCAACCGCGTTGTGCTGCCGCCGAAGCCGAAGGGCGGCATGTATGCCTTCTTCGCCCTGCAGGGAGAATCGGACGCCAACGCCGCCTGCACCCGCATCCTGGAGGAAGCGCGCGTCGGCCTGGCGCCGGGCCACCTGTTCGGCGACGCATCGAAGGCGTTCCTGCGCATGTGCGTGATGCGCAACGAGAAGGAGCTCGGACAGGCGCTGGAACGCATGGTCGCAGCACTCAGATAGGGAAGAGAGGAACACCCGGCCGTGACACCAGCGGTACGGGCACGATCAACGGGAGGAGATCAGGAATGTATCGTCGTCAATTGCTGGGCGGCTTCGCCGCCGTCATGATGGCCCTGGGCGGCATAGGGACGGCGCAAGCCGAAACGCTGACCGTCGGCGCCTACCCCGCCAACCCGCCATGGGAGAACAAGACCGAGAGCGGCACCTTCGAAGGCTTCGAGGTCGACCTCGTCAACGAGATCGGCAAGCGGCTCGGCGCCGAAATCCAGATCCAGGATCTCGGCTTCCAGGCGCTGTTCGCCGCCACGGCCTCAGGCCGCATCGACATGGCGATCTCGTCCATCTCGATCACCAACGACCGCCTGCAGAACCAGTCCTTCACGCAAGGCTACTACGACAGCGATATCGCGCTGATCGCCGGCGACGACACCAAGCTGACGGGTCTTGCCGACATGAAGGGCAAGACCATCGGCGCCATCTCGGCTTCCGTCGGCGAGGCCTGGATCAAGGCCAATACGGAAAAGTACGGCATCGGCGAATACCGCGGCTACGATACCCAGCAGAACCTGCTGCTCGACGTGCAGTCGGCCCGTCTCGACGGCGCCATCGGCGACATCGCCGGCTTCCAGTTCGCCTTCACCAAGATGAAGGGCATGAAGGTGGTCGAGGCGATCCCGACCGGCGACAAGTTCGCCATCATGATGAAGAAGGGCTCGCCGCTTCTGGAGCGTGTCAACGACGCCATCAGCGCCATCAAGAAGGATGGGACGATGGCGGCGCTGCACAAGAAATGGCTGGGTGCGGACGCCGCCGCCGACTCGTCCATCAACAAGGTGCTGCCCATTCCGCAAGCGCAGTAACCCGACTTGACGGAAGCGGGCTTCGGTGCAGCCATGCATGATTTCATGCATGGCTGCATTCGTCAGAGCATCGGACCGAAAAGTGGAATCCGGTTTTCGGTAATTCCGGTGCCCTATCAATGATTAGATCGTCCTTCGTGCGTGCGAATGGACGCACAACGATCTAAGCAGCCTCGAAATCGAACATGCTGAGGGATCGGCCATGGAATTGATCGACACCTTCTTCAATTGGCCGGTGCTTGTGCGGGCCTTCCCGATCCTGCTGCGCGGCCTGGCGAACACGCTGCTGCTCGGCTGCGCTTCCATCGTCATCGGCAGCATCGCCGGCCTGCTGGTCTGCCTTGCCCGCCTCTACGCACCACGCCCGCTCAGGACGGCGGCGATCCTCTATGTCGATATCTTCCGGGCGCTGCCGATCCTGGTGGTGCTGATCCTGATCTATTACGCTCTGCCTTTCGTCGGCATCCGCCTGTCGGCCTTCGCCTCGGCCACCATCGCGCTGTCGATGGTGTTCGCCGCCTTCACGGCGGAAGTCTGCCGCGCCGGCATCGAGAGCATCCCGAGGGGGCAGTTCGAAAGTGCGGCGGCGCTCGGCCTGTCGTTCTGGCTGTCGATGCGCAAGGTCATCCTGCCGCAGGCGCTGCGCGTCACCACCGCACCGCTGACCAGCAATTGCGTATCGGTCTTCAAGGACACTGCGCTCGCCTCGGTCGTCGCCATGCCCGACCTGCTCAAGCAGGCGACGGACGCGCAGGCGCTGATGGCCAACCCGACGCCGCTGATCGGCGCGGCGATCATCTACCTCGCCTTCCTTTGGCCGCTGGTGCGCCTCGTCGGCTATCTCGAAAACCGCAGCAAGCAGCAGATGAAGGGTTGAAGCGGCCTACCAGCCGACCCGCCGGCCATCGAAGGCCAGGAACAAACCGCTGAGCGCCGGCGTCGCCGTGGCAATGATGGCGCGCAGAGCACGGGCGCTGTCCGCCGCCGGCAACACCGCCTCCTCGCCGCCCATGTCGGTCTTCACCCAGCCCGGATGCAGCGACAACACGGCAATGCCGTCCGGTTCGAGGTCGCGGGCGAGTTGGACCGTCGCCATGTTGAGCGCGGCCTTGGAGCAGCGATAGGCGTAGTCGTCGTCATCGTCGTCGAGCAGCCCCTCCGCCATCGAGCCGGCGCGAGAGCCGATATTGGCGACGACGGGATCGCGGCCGAGCCGCAGGTTCGCCAGCAAGGCGCGTGTCACCAGCACCGGTCCCAGCGTATTGACGCGCAACACGGCGAGGAACTCATCCGCCTTGAGGGCCTGTAGCCCGGCGGCGGGGCTGCGCACGGCGGCGTTGTTGACGAGCACGTCCAGCGGCCGGCCGGCGAGCCGCGCCGCCAGCGCCGAAACAGACTCCGGATCGGCGACATCGAGCGGCTGGAACTCGACGCCCGGCTCGAAGCCGCCTGCCGGCGGGCTGCGGCCGCAGCCGATCACTCGCCAGCCGTCGGTCGCATACTGCCTGACCAGTTCGCGGCCGAGGCCGCGCCCGGCGCCGGTGACGAGCACCGTGCCGGGTTGTTCTGCCTCAGCGGCCACCCGCTACGCTCCGTGGCCTGTCGGCAGCTTCCTGCCGGGCGATCGCGGCGTAGATCTCGCCCGAGAATTTTACCGTGCGCTTCTGCGTCTCGTAGTCGACATGAGTGATGCCGAAGGGCGTGGTGTAGCCATAGGCCCATTCGAAATTGTCCATCAGCGTCCAGGCGAAATAACCGCGCACCGGCACGCCTTCGTCGGCGGCTTTCGCCACTTCCGTCAGGTGATCGACATAATAGGCGGCGCGCAGCTCGTCCCAGACGTGGCCGTCGGCATCGACCGTCTCCGGCCGCGTGGCGACGCCGTTCTCGGAAATGTAGATTTCCTTTGGGCCGTAATTGTCGTTCACGTAGCGCAGGACGTCGTACATGCAGCGCGGCCAGATTTCGTAGCCGACGGCGGAGTAGAGACCTTCCGGCTGCACGCGGCGGTAGTTCAGCGGCGCCAGCTCCGTGCCCTCGGCAATGACCGAGCGGCGGTAGATGTTGACGCCGAGATAATCGACGGGCGCGGCGATGATCGCATTGTCGTCGGCACGGATTTCCGGCAGCAGGTCGCCGTACAGCGCCAGCATGTCCTGCGGATAAAAGCCCTTGAAGACGGCGTCGAGGAACCAACGGTTTTGCGCGCCGTCGAAGCGCCGGGCCGCCGCCGCGTCGCGCGGGTCGGCGCTGGCCGGCTCGGCGACGTTGAGGTCGAAGACGATGCCGACCGAGGCGTCCGGCACCTCGGCACGGATCGCCGGCACCGCCTTGCCGTGGCCGAGCAGCGCGTGGTGGCTGGCCGTCACGCCGCCCCTGGTGCCGTCGCGCAGGCCCGGCGCATCCTCGCCCGAGGCGTGGCCGGACCAGCAGAAGGTCCACGGCTCGTTGAGCGTGGTCCACTTCTTGACGCGGTCGCCGAAGCTGCGCGCGGCGAGCGCCGCATAGTCGGCCAGCGCGTCGGCGGTGGCGCGGTTGTACCAGCCGCCTTCGTCCTGCAACGCCTGCGGCAGGTCCCAGTGATAGAGCGTCGCATAGGGCTCGATGCCGGCCGCCAGCAGGTCGTCGATCAGCCGGTCGTAGAAGGCGACGCCCCTGGCGTTCACCGCGCCGCGCCCCTCAGGCATCAGCCGCGTCCAGGCGAAGGAGAAGCGGTAGGCCGAAAGGTCCAACTCTTTCAGTATCGCAATATCGTCCTTCCAGCGGTGGTAGCTGTCGCAGGCGATGGCGCCGCTGGAGCCGTCGATGATGACGCCCGGCACCTTGCAGAAGCGGTCCCAGATGCTTTCGCCCTTGCCGTCCTCGGCCGGTGCGCCCTCGATCTGGTAGGCAGCGGTGGCCGCGCCGAAGACGAAGCCCTTCGGCAGGACGAGCGAGGCCGCGCGCGCCTTGAGGGCGCGTCTGTTATCGATGCTTGATGTCATATTTTCTCTCGACTGTGCTGACCAGGCTGGCCGCCGCGAGCGTCAGCAGGATGTAGAAGATGGCGGCGGAATTGTAGGGCGCGAAGGGCAGGAAGCTCGCCGACTGGAACTCGCGCATGCGCTGGGTGATGTCGCGGATCGACAGGATCGACAACAGCGAGGTGTCCTTGAGAATGGCGATCAGCTCGTTGCCGAGCGGCGGGATGATGATGCGGAAGGCCTGCGGCAGGATGACGAGACGCGCCGTCTGCCAGCCGTTCAAGCCGAGGCTGCGCGCCGCCTCGATCTGGCCGCGCGGGATGGCGTTGATGCCGGAGCGGAAGATTTCGGCCAGATAGGCCGAGTAGGCGAGCGCCATGGCGGCGATGCCGCGCGCCAGGTTCGGCGGGTCGAACACGCCCTGCGTGGCGTCCTTCAGCGCACCGGCCAGCGGCAGGCCGACATAGAGCACGATGACCAGCATGGGGATGCCGCGGATGGTATCGACGATGAATTCCGAGCCGATGGAGAGCGGATGGCGGCGATGGATATGGCCGCCGAAGGTGAGCAGGCCAATGACGATGGCAAGCACCGCCAGCGTGATGCCGGAAGCCTTGTCTCGGTCGTTGAGCGCCGAGGTCTTCCACAGCACCGGCAGATCGGCGGGCGCGGCGGCAACGGGCAACAGGGCGGCGCTGACATCGGCCTTTTTCGCCAGCGCGGCGACGGCATCCATCGGCCCCTTGAAGGTGCGCAGCGGCACTTCGTCTTCCGGCGCACCGGGAAACTGGCCGTAGCGGACGGCGCCGATCATGCCGGACGGCGTGCCGGCCACGACGCCGACCTTGCCGCCTAGGCTGCCGACCAGCGCGTAGTCGTCGCGCGGTTGCAGCAAGAACCACGCCGCAGCAACGGCGAGCAGCGCGGCGATGGCGATGAAGGTGAAATGGGCGCGCCGGCTGTAATCGAGCTTGAGCAGGCCGACCCAGACGAGGCCGAGCAGCGCGGCGAGAATGTAGGCCGCGACCGCGGCGCGGATGGTGGTGGCAACGCCGGCGGCAAACGCCATCGGCGCGATGAAGAGGATGCTGACGAGGCCGATGCCGTTGACCGCGAGCAGGATCACGCGCCCGGCTTTGGCCGCGCGGCCGCCGGTGAAGAAGAACAGCACAAGCGCGGCAACCGTCACCGCCAGATAGGCCAAGAACAGTGCAGAGGCGTATCCGTTCACCATCGCTTCGGCGGCGTCGGTCAGCTTGCGTGGCGTCACGCCCTGCACGACAAGCCTGGAGGTGAAGGGATCGACCGCGTTGGCGACGATGGAGGCGGCGTAGGGACGGACGACGCCGGTTGCGGCAACCGCGATGGCGGCGATCAGATTAAGCGCGCCGCAGGTCATCGCAAGGCGAGGCCGTCGCGCCGCCGCGCGTGAAAACAGGACGACGCCAAGCCCGGCCGCGAACGCCAGCGTAAGCAACAGGAAGCCGGGTACGAAGGCCGAGGACCCATGCTCGATGCCGATGATGGCGCGCAGCGAGCGCTGGTAGTCGCCCGACGAGGCGAACAGGTAGACGATGAACGGCAGGGCGGCGAGGATGATCAGGTTGCTCGGCCGCAGGCGCATCAGAAACCGCATCTCAATCCGCCCTCCGCGAGAAACGGCTCCGGCGCCTTGCGACGCCGGAGCCGATGGCCAAATTACTTGGCGCCCCAGTACTTCTGGATCAGCGCGTCGAGGCTGCCGTCGGCCTTGATCGCTTCGATGCCCTCATTGAAGGCGGCGACATTCTCATCGCCCTTGCGAAAGACGAGGCCGAGCGGATCGGACTGCAGGTTGCGGATCGGCACCACCAGCTCGCCGGCGAACTCCTTCTCGTAGGCGGCCGCGTTGGCGCCGTTGATGACGACGCCGTCGACGTCCTTGTTCTTCAACGCGATGAGCGAGGCGGCGAAGCTGTCATAGGCGATGACGTTGTCCTTGCCGACGATGCCTTCGGCGACCTGCGCGTCGGTGGTGTTGGCCTGGGCCGACAGCTTCTTGCCCTTGGTCTTGAAGTCGTCGGCGGTCAGGCCTTCGTCCTCGACACGCATCAGGATGGCCTGGCTGTTGACGATGTAGGGCTCGGAGAAATCCATCGCCTTCTTGCGCTCGTCGGTGATGGAGACGCCGGAAGCGACGAGGTCGAAGCTGCCCTGGTCGAGGGCTGCGAAGATGCCGTCCCAGCCGGTGGTGACGAACTCTGCCTTGCAGTTGATCTTGGCGCAGATGGCGTTGACCACGTCGACGTCGAAGCCGACGATCTGGCCGGTCGCCGTATCGACGCTTTCCATCGGCGGCGAGGTGGTGTCGGAGCCCACCTTCAGCAGTTTACCGCCGAGGTCGGCGGCGTGCGCCGCGCCCGACGTCATAAGCGCTAGTGCGAAGCCAATCAGGATTTTCTTCATCTCGTTTCCTCCGTTTTCAAGATTCCAGGGTGGGTCTGCGACGGCTCAGGCGGCCGCCCAGATCGTCCGGCTGCCGGCCGATCATTTCCGGCCGGAAGACTTCTCTCAGTCCGGCGGGATCCTCGCCGGCCATGCGCAGCAAAAGGAACTCGCCCAGCCGGCGGCCGAGCAATTCGATCGGCTGATAGAAGGTGGTGACGGGCGGGTTGAAATAGGCGCTGACGTTGATGTCGTCATAGGCGATCACGTCGACGTCCTCGCCGACGCGAAGGCCGATGCTGCCGAGCGCCGAAAGCACGCCCAGCGTGGTGGCCTCATTGACGCAGACCAGCGCCGTCGGCGGCACCGAGCCCTTGAACAGCGCCAGCGTGCTGTCGCGGCCGAAGCGCGCGGTGAGGTCTCCGCCCTTCACGAGATCCAGCGACGGTTCCAGCCCGGCCTCGCGAAAGGCGCGGCAAAAGCCGTCGATCCTGTCCAGTGCGTAGGACAGGCGCGGCGCGGCATTGATGAGGCCGATGCGGCGATGGCCGCCGGCGATTAGCCGCGCGGTCGCCGCATGCGACGCCCATTCGTTGTCGACGTCGACATGGGCGTAGACGAGCGGCTGGCGGCAACGGCCGAGCGACACGAAGGGGAAGTCGGCCTCGACCAGCATGGCGATGCGCTCGTCGTCGGCAAGCACGCCGGAGAAGATCAAGCCGTCGGCAAGCCGCTGGCCGGCGATGCGGCGGGCGACGGCGCAGGCATCGTCAAAGCTACGATAGCCATGCACGGCAAGCTGATAGTCGCTGCCGTCCAGCGCCTGGGAGATGCCGCTGAGGATCTGCGTATACTCGACACCGTCCCATTCGTAGCCGGCCGCCGAGGTGATCGGCATCAGCACGGCCGCCTGGTAGGTCTTGCCGGTGCGCAATGCCATGCCGCGGGCGTTGGCCTGGTAGCCCAGTTCGCGGGCGGCGGAGAGGATCGCCTCGCGCGTGGCGTCGGTGACGACGGGCGAGCCGCGCAGCGCCTTGGAAATCGTCGCGATCGAATAGCCGGTATGCGCCGCGAGCGTCTTGATCGTCGGCGACGACCGACCGGATGTGGACCTGCCCTCGGCCATGATTGCCGCCCCGCTCACTCCTTTAGTCGTGACGCTATCAGCCGATAAAAACGATTTCAAGGAAAATAAAAACGTTTTTATTTTGAAACGCAAAACGAACTTGGACGACGATGCCGTGGCACCGTCGTCCGACACAGTCCAACTTCCTGAAGCCAGATGCCTCAGCGCGAGGGCGGGGCGTACATCAGGCCGCCCTTGTTCCACAGCGCGTTCAGGCCACGCTCGATCTTGAGTTCGCTCGAAGCGCCGAGATTGCGCTCGAAGATCTCGCCGTAATTGCCGACGGCGGAGACGATCGCATAGGCGAAACGGGGATCGAGACCGAGCTGCTGGCCGTTGTCGCCCTCGACGCCGAGGAAGCGCGTCACCACCGGATTGGCCGATTTCAGGCTGGCCTCGGCGTTCTGCTTGGTGATGCCAAGTTCCTCAGCCTCGATCAGCGAGAACAGCGTCCAGCGCACGACGTTGAACCACTTGTCGTCGCCCTGGCGCACGGCTGGGCCCAGCGGCTCCTTGGAGATGATCTCCGGCAGCACCATGAAGCCGTTCGGATCGGCCAGCTTGAGACGCTGCGCATAGAGCGCCGAGGCGTCGGTCGAATAGACGTCGCAACGGCCCGTCTCGAAGGCCTTGATGACGCCGTCGGCGGAATCGATCACCACCGGCTGGTATTCCATCTTGTTGGCGTGGAAATAGTCGGTCAGGTTCTGCTCGGTCGTGGTGCCTTGCTCGGTGCAGACGGTCGCGCCGGAGAGCTTCAGCGCGCTGTCGACGCCGAGCTTCTTCGGGATCATGAAGCCCTGTCCGTCGTAATATGCGGTGCCGACGAAATGGATGCCCATGCCGGAATCGCGCGACAGCGACCAGGTGGTCTGGCGCGACAGAAGATCGACCTCGCTCGACTGCAAGGCGGTGAAGCGGTCCTTGGTGGAGAGCGGCACATAGCTCACCTTTTCCGGATCGCCGAAGACGGCTGCCGACACCGCGCGGCAGAAATCGACGTCGAAGCCGACCCATTTGCCCGCGGCGTCCGGCGCCGAGAAGCCGGCGACGCCCTCGCTGACGCCGCAACGCACCGAACCGCGCGCCTTGACATCGTCCAGCGTATCGGCGGCGGCCGCAGACGCGACGAAAGCAGAGCCGGCCAGAACCAGCGCTGCAAGAATTTCCCGTTTCATAAGATTCCTCCCTTGGTTGGAAAAAAGCAAAACCCCGCCCACGACCGGCGCGCGGGCGCCGGAAGCATTTTTTGAACCGTGTCACTCTGATGTGCCGCGGCGGCACCGTGCCGACGCGAAAGCTGTTACTGCCCGCCGGCTTCCACCGCCTCGAACGTCTCCTCCAGGAGCGCGACCAGAAGGTCGGCGTCGGCGCGCGTGAAAATCATCGGCGGGCGCATCTTGAGCACGTTGTCGTGCGGTCCCTCGGTTCCCATTAGCGCGCCGCGCCGACGCACGCCGTCACAGATCTTCTTCGCCAGTGCGGTCGCCGGCACTTTCGTGCGGCGGTCTTCGACCAGTTCGATGCCGAGGAACAGGCCCATGCCGCGCACGTCGCCGATCGATTCATGTCGCTCCTGCATGGCGCGGAAGCGCTCGACCAGATAGGCGCCGATCTCGGACGCGTTGCGGCGCAGATCACCCTGCTCGATCACGTCGAGCACGGCGAGGCCGGCGGCGCAGGACACCGGATTGCCGCCGAAGGTATTGAAATATTCCATGCCGTTGTTGAAGGAGGTAGCCACCTCGCGCGTCGTGACCAGCGCCGCCATCGGATGCGCGTTGCCGATCGGCTTGCCCATGGTGACGATGTCGGGCACCACGCCTTGCGTCTCGAACGCCCACCAGTGGCTGCCGACACGGCCGAAGCCGACCTGCACCTCGTCGGCGACACAGATGCCGCCGGCGGCGCGCACCATGGCGTAGACCTCTTTCAGGTAACCTTCCGGCAAAAACACCTGACCGGCGACGCTGGGAATGGATTCGGCGAGGAAGAAAGCCGGCGCGCCGCCCTCTTTCCGCATCGCCTCGATCTGCTCGGCGACGCTCGCGGCGAAGCGCTTTGCGTGCTCTTCCACCGGCCAGTCATCGGGTGCGCGGTAGCTGTCGGGGATGACGGCCTCGAAGACGTGCGGTTTGCGGCCCTTACCGCCCTTGCGCTTGTATTTATAGGGGCTGAGGTCGATGAGTTCCTGCGTGGTACCGTGATAGGCCCAGTCGAGCACGATGGCCTCTTCACGCCCCGTATGGGTGCGCGCCATGCGCAGCATCAGGCTGTTGGCCTCGCTGCCGGAACAGGCGAAGGCGGCGACGCAGAGTTCCGGCGGAAGGGTTGCCGTCAGCCGCTCGCTGTAGGCGACGATGTTGTCGTGCAGGTAGCGCGTGTTGGTGTTGAGCTTGGCCGCCTGGGTGGCGATGGCCTCGACCACATGCGGGTGCGCGTGGCCGACGTGGCAGACATTGTTGAAGCAGTCGAGATAGGCACGGCCCCGGTCGTCGATCAGCCACACCCCCTCGCCGCGCACGAACTTGATCGGCTCGGAATAGGATATCGACAGGTTGGGCAGCAGCTTTGCCTTGCGTTCGGCGACGATCTCCGCCCGGCTCAAGCCCGTCTGCGTGAAAGCTTCGGGCGGAATGCCAGCCAAGGTCGCGGCATTCGGGAAGAGGTTTTGCCAGACGTCGAGATAGCGAGCTTCGCCAACGCCGAGAATGTCGCGCGCCGCCATGTCCGGATCGACGGAAATCTGGAAGTGCAGATGCGGCGCCCAGCCGCCGTTTTCGGCATTTGCGCCCATCTCGGCGATCAGCGCGCCGGCTTCCAGCCTGTCTCCGGGCTTCAGCCGCGTAACGACTTCATGGGCGAGATGGCCCCACAGCGTAACGAAGGGCGGACAGCCTTGCGGCTCGTGCAGCAGCGCGACGAGGCCGCCGTAACCGAGCGGGTCTTCCTCGATCTCGACGCTTTTCACCGTCGCGGCCAACGGCGTGTAGAGCTTCGTGCCGGCCGGCATGAACAGGTCGAGGCCGAGATGGCGGTCGCGCCGTTCACCTTCGATGAGGCGCGAGCGGAACATGTCGCCGGAATAGACGGTGCGCGCCTCGCCCCACGGCCCGATGCCGAGCGTGACGCCATGCTCGGCCGCGTAGGCATCCCACCACGCCGAAGCCGTATCGGGATCGGCGGCGGCGGAAGCGACGGTCATCTGATTGGCGGCGTCGCCATAGGGAACCAGCGCCTTGGTCAGTGTCGCCGGATGCGGCTTGAGGATCGGCGCGAAGGTTTTCGCACTACGCGCGATCCAGCCCGATACCGCACTCGCGCCGGGTGCCGCGTCGAAGCCGCAGGCATGGCGCAGGATGGCGGTGGCGAAGCGCGGCTTCATCGCGTCGAGCCGGCGCAAGAGCCGCCAGGCCGGCGCCTCGCTGATCGCCAGATAGGGATTGTCGCCGGTGCGCTGCTTGCGCTGGGCGGACAGGGTGACGGAAATGACCAGGCGCGCCGCGATCAGGTCGAACAGGAGATCGAGTTCCTCTTCGCGCAGCGGATATTCGGCATGGAAGCCGGCCGCTATGCCGGCCGCCGCGCCGATCGGGTCAGCCTGGTCGAGGATAGAATAGGCGCAGGCCACCGCGACCTCGGCTATGAGGACGGTGTGCAGCGCGTCGCCGAAGTCGATAACGCCGGCGACTGCATCCGGCCGGTCGGGATCGACCAGCACGTTCCAGTCGTTGGCGTCGTTGTGGATCACCTGCGCGCGCAGCGCCGGCAGGCGCGGCGCCACATGCGCGTCGAAGCGGTCGAGGAAACGCGTCACCAGCGCCCGGTCGGCATCGTCGGCGATGTGGTGCAGGCACGAGC
Organism: Ollibium composti; assembly: GCF_004801285.1. Classification (GTDB taxonomy): domain Bacteria; phylum Pseudomonadota; class Alphaproteobacteria; order Rhizobiales; family Rhizobiaceae; genus Mesorhizobium; species Mesorhizobium composti. The sequence continues at coordinate 29,395 of NZ_SSNY01000002.1, read as the reverse complement.
GGGATTCGCCGGCGCGGCGGATATCCCAGTCGAATACCCGCAGCGCGCCGGGATGGATAAAACCCTGCAAGGCGCGGTCCATACGCCCCATAATCCGGCCGAGCGAATGCAGCACTTCAGTCGTGCGCGCGCTCTCGGCCAACGGCTTGCCCGGCAGCCACGACACCATGCGCAGCGCATGACGCACGCCGGAAACACCCTCGGCGGTCGCCAGCGTGGAACCCGATACGGTCTTGCGCAGGCGCGGCAGGGCAAGCTCGGGCGCGACGGCGCCGAGATGGTCGAAAAGCGCGGCCTGGAACTCGCTCTCCAGCGCCGGTTCGCTGGCGTTGACGATCTTGAACGTCCAGTCGCCGGAGGCGGAAACGAGACGGAAATTCTGGTCGCGTTCGCTGTCGAGACGGGAAAGCTCGCCGTCGACACCGAAATGCTCGCGTGCCAGCGCTGCCGCCTGTTCGAGCGGAAAATCGGGAGCCGGGTGGTCGAGATCGGTCATGGAAGGCGCTTCGGTGCGGGATTTTATGGTGGATAGTTTTGCACGGTCATGCAAAGCAGGCATCCGGCAAGGTGCCGGCGAGGCCGACAGACTGACGACATAGACCGGCATATTGCCGGCAGGGCAAAGGAGCCCACCGTGAAGCAGCCCGACGCGAAGGACCGCGAAATTCTCTCCATCCTGTCGAAGGAAGCGCGCGTGCCGATGAAGACGCTGGCCGCCAGGGTCGGTCTGTCGCGCTCCGCTGCCAGCGAGCGGGTGGCGCAGATGGAACGCAGCGGCGTCATCCGCGGCTACCGCGCCGACATCGGCCAGATGGAGGCCGACGTCATTCGCGCCTTCCTTCTGGTGACGCTGGCGCGCACGCCTTCCATGGGCATTCTCGACAGGCTGGCCGGCTATGCCGAGGTGCGCCGCGTCTCCTCCGTCAGCGGCCAGCTCGACCTCGTGGTCGAGGTGGAAGTCGCTTCGATCGACCGGCTGAACGGGTTGCGCGACGCGATCGCGGAAACGGCGGAAGTGCAGGATCTGACGACGCTGATCGTACTTCGGCGCGACATAGAGCGGTCCGGTTGAGGCTCGGACAGGGGGGTGGCGCAACCGCCGGCCCGGCGTGCCCGGTTGATTTTTCGGGCGAACCGGGATGGAACGTATCCATGACCATCGTCGACCAGATCCTGACCGGCAGCGTCGCGCCGCTCGGCCCTCGCGGTGTTCCAAGCGGCATCGGCAAGCAGGCCGTCGCCGGGCGCCTGTTCGTCGGCCGCGAAGGGCTGGCGGGCGACGTTCAGGGCGACCGCAAGCACCATGGCGGGTCGGACAAGGCGCTGCACCATTATGCCTTCGATCACTACGCATACTGGATCGATGCGCTCGGGGACCGCGAAGTCCTCCAAAGACCGGGCGCGTTCGGCGAGAACCTGTCGACGCGCGGCATGACGGAGGACAATACGGCCATCGGCGACATCTTCCGCCTTGGCGGCGCGATGATCCAGGTCAGCCAGGGCCGCCAGCCGTGCTGGAAGCTGAATGCCCGTTTCGACGTCGCCGACATGTCGTCGCAAGTGCAGAGGACCGGCTTCACCGGCTGGTATTACCGCGTGATCGAGGAAGGCTTCGTCGAGGCCGGAGACGAGATGCGCCTCGTGGATCGCGTCTCGCCGGACTGGACGATCCGGCGGACGTGGCGCGTCCTCTATGTCGACACGATGAACCTCGATGCTCTGGCCGAAATGGCTGGGCTTGCTCACTTGCCTGACGGCTGGCGCGGCTATGCCCGCAAGCGTCTCGAAACCCGCACGGTCGAGAACTGGACGCGGCGCCTGCAAGGCACCGACTGACCGCCGCGACCCACCGCTTCGTCAGTTCGGAACGGTGCAACCCGTTTCGTCGCATCCGGCGGACGCACTCTCCGCCGCCATATCCGGCGGCGCCTCCGCCAGCAGCGCGCCGATAGCTACGCCGAGCGAAAGATCGTCGACCTGACCGAACTGGTGCTTGCGCAGCCGCCCGGCGCGGTCGATGACAATCGTTGTCGGCGTGCCGCGCATGGAATAGCGCGCCATCGTCACAGGGATCGGGCCGTCGGTGCCGGCTTCGTCGACACCGATGGGAAAGGTCAGACGGTATTCGTGGATGAAAGCTTCCAGCGCCACCGGCGTCATCGCCGCGTGGTGCTCGAAGACGGTATGCAGGCCGATGACGGTGACGTCCTTCGCATCGAACATGCGATGGAGCCGCTCGGCCTGCGGCGTGCCATGGGAAACGCAGCCCGGACAAAGCATCTGGAAGGCATGCAGGACGACGACTCGGCCCTTCAGCTCCTCCAGAACCAAGGGTGCGGGCGTGTTGAACCAGCGGCTAACGGCAAGCGGGGGCGGATAGTTTTCCATCATGGCGGACTCATCGATCGGGAAGCTCCGAGGCTATGCTTCGCAGCATCGCCGTCAAGCATCGCCTTCAGGCGCCGCCCATATAGATGTCCATGATCTGGCGGTCGTCACGCACATCGCCCGGCGAGCCCTCGAAGCGCTTTTCGCCGGCGGCGAGGATATAGAGCCTGTCGGCGATGGGCATCGCCTCGCGGATGTTCTGCTCCACCATCAGGATGCCGATGCCCTGCTCGGTTAACGTGGTGATGCGCTCCAGCGTCTCGATCACCATCGCCGGCGACAGGCCTGCCGACGGTTCGTCGAGCAGGATGAAGCGCGGTTCGGAAACCAGCGCGCGCGCCAGCGACAGCATCGCCTGTTCGCCGCCGGACAGCGCGCCGGCCGCCGTCCTGCGCCGACGCGCCAGCGAGGGATATTGCTCGATCAGCGCCTCGATGCGAGACTCCACCAGTCGCTTGTCGGCAATGGCGTAGCCACCCATACGCAGGTTTTCCATCACCGTCAGGCGCGGGAAGACGCCGCCGCCCTGCGGCATCAGCACCAGTCCTTGCCGCACCACTTCGTGCACCGGCAGGTTGGAGAGCACTGTGTCGTCGAGACGTGCGCTGCCGCCCCATACCGGCAGGGCGCCGGCGATGGCCTTGAGCAGTGTGGACTTGCCGCAGCCATTCGGCCCGAAGATGCAGGTGATCTGCCCCGCTTCTGCACTCAGCGAGACGCCGTGGACGATCTCCTGCTTGCCGTAGCCGGTGACGACGTTTTCGGCGGCCAGCCTGCTCATTGCGGCCGCCCCAGATAGGTCTGCATGACTTCCGAGTTCCGCACGATGTCCTCGAAGGCGCCGCTGGTGACGACACGGCCGGAATCCATGACAATGATGCGGTCGCAGACGCTGCGCACCATCTCCATGTCGTGCTCGATGACGAGGAAGGAGACGCCGCGTTCGCGCAGGCTGGCGATGGCCTCCAAGATGATCTTGCGGATGTTGGGATGCACGCCGGCCGTCACCTCGTCGAGCAGGATGAGCGAGGCCTGCCGCATGACGGCGCGGCCAAATTCCAGCAGCTTCTGCTGCCCGCCGGAAAGATCGGAGGCGCGGTTGTCGGCGACATGCCCCAGTTCCAGCAGCGCAAGCGTGGCGGCCGCGCGCTCCTGCGCGCCTGGCCAATGCCCTTCGGCTGCTGCTGCCAGCAGGTTTTCCGTCACGCTCATATTGTCGAACAGGGCGGGAATCTGGAAGGTGCGGGCAAGCCCCAGCCGGGCGATGCGATGCGCGCTCATGCCGGCAATGGCGCGGCCGTCGAAGCGGATTTCGCCCTTGTCGGGCGCCACCGTGCCGGAAACGAGGCTGAACAAAGTCGACTTGCCGCAACCGTTGGGGCCGATCAATCCGGCGATCTCCTGCCGGCCGACCGCAAGGTCGACGCCGTTGGTGGCCTTGATGCCGCCGAAATGCTTGTAGAGTCCGCGCACCAGCAGGATCGGCTCCGCGGAAGCCTGTGCCGAGGCGGTCATCGCTCTCCTCCCCCGCCAATGAGCTTTTCCGCCACTTTTTCGAGCGCGTTCGCCTTGCGCCGGACAAACAGGCCGGCGATGCCGTTGGGCAGGAACAACACCACCAGGACGATGGCGGCGCCGAGGATGGCGATGTAGAAGGCGGTGTCGCCCCAGTGCATCCATATCAGCCGGTTGACGACGAACAGCGTCACGCCGCCGATGGCCGGCCCCCACAGTGTGCCCAGCCCGCCGAGCAGCACCATCACCACCATCTGGTCGGTGATGTCGCCGCCGAACACCGACTTCGGATTGATGAAGGTGACCCAGTAGGCGAAAATCGCGCCGAAGACGGAGGCGGTGACGGCGCTGAGCACGAAGGTTTGTAGCTTGACCAGCGCCGTGTTGATGCCCATCGCCTCGGCGGCCGGTTCGTGATCGCGCAGCGCCTTGACCTTCAGACCGAAGCGCGAGCGCTCGAAGAGCGCCCAGGCGACGAGATAGGTGAGTGCTGCTGTACCGAACATCGCGTAGTAGAAGAAGCGCTCATTGAGATAGGGCGGCAGGCCGATGCCGCCGATGCCGCCGGTGAAATCCATCGCCGAAGCGAACTGGATCAGCACTTCCGCGAAGGCCCAAGTGGCGATGGCGAAATAGGCGCCGCGCAGGCGCAGCGTCGGCGCGCCGATGATGACGGCGAACACGGCCGTCACCATCATGCCGGCCGGAATGGTGGCAAGGAAGGGCAGGCCGAACGGGTCGTTCATCAGGAAGGCCGTCACATAGGCGCCGAGGCCGAAGAAGGCGGAGTGGCCGAAATTGATGTAGCCGGCATAGCCGCCCAGCATGTTCCACGAGCAGGCCAGCCCCGCCCACATCAGCGCGCCGGTGGCCACGCGCAGCCAGTAATTGTTGACCAGCAGCGGCATCAGCGCCAGCACGACGAGAATGACGGCGAGCAGCAGGAGGCCGGGCCAGCGCGATTTCATGGGTTGCGCGGCCATGTCAGAGGCCCCTCCGCAAGATTCCCTTCGGGGACGCCAGGAGGACCACGAACAGCGTGGCGAAGATGGCGAGCAGCGAATAGCTGGAGCCGACATAGGTCGACACGAAGGCCTCGATGACGCCGAGCATAAGGGCGGCCACCACCGCGCCGCCGACCGAACCCAGCCCGGCCAGCACGGCGACGAAGAAGGCGAACAGCGTGTAGCGCAGGCCGACTTCGGGGTTGACGGAATAGATGGCGCCCATCAGCACGCCGGCCATGGCGGTGATGCCGGCATAGAGGCCGTAGACGTTGGCGCTGAGACGGCGGATGTTGACGCCCATGAGGGCTGCGTTGTGGCGGTTCTCGGCAGTGGCGCGGATCGCCAGCCCATAGCGGGTGCGGTAGAGGAAGAGGAACAGGCCGCCGGCGATGGCCACCGCGAAGACCGCCGCCGCGACGCGGATCAGCGGCACGATAACCGGGCCCACCGCAAGGCTCTCGCCGCTGAGCATGGACGTGACGTTGCGGGTGTTGAAGCCCCAGGCCGTCAGCATGCCGCCGCGCAGCAGCGTGAACAGGCCGAAAGTGAGCGCCAGCGCCATCAGTTCCGGCCGCGCGGTGCGGCTGTTGCGGACGTTGTAGAGGACCGGGCCGATCAGGTAGCCGAGCGCGCCGAACAGCACGAAGGCCAGAGGGATGGCAACGAAGCCGTCCAACCCCAACAGGGCGGTGACGTAGTAGCCGAGATAGCCGCCCAGCACGACCCAGCCACCGACGGCGAAGTCGATGACGTGCAGCACGCCGAAGGTGAGCTGGAAGGCGATGGTGAAGGTGGCGATGACGCCGCCGATCAGCAGGCCGTTCAGCAGGGTCTGGAGGAAAAGATCCAAGGCAGGAGCCGTCCGTCCGTGTGGGTGGCGGGAAGGTCTTCCCGTCTGGACACGGCGACCGTGCGGCCGGCCCGCATCCGCGAGGGTCCGGCGGCGCGCGGTCTCGCACGCACCGCCGTGGAGATGCTATTTCCAGGCCGGCAGCGGATAGATGTAGTCGGCGGCCGCGGCCTCCTTCGGACCCACGGCGACGACCTTGCCGCCCTGGATCTGTACCAGCACCGGCACAGGCTGGACGTTGTCGTGATAATGCGGGCCGTCCTTCTCGAACTTGATCGGGCCGTAGAAGGTCTGGATATCGGTTTCGGCAATGGCATCCTTCAGCGCGACGCGGTCCTCCGGCGTCAGCGCCGGCTTCTTGCCGAGCCGTTTCAACGCATCGCCGAGCACCAGGCCGCTGGCCGCGCAGCCGGCCGCCGTATAGTCGGGTTCGCCGCCGAGCTTCTTCGTCGCCATCTCGGAGAATTCCTTGGCGGTGCCGAAGACGTCGTCCTTGTAGGTCACGGTCGGGAGCCAGACCACCACGCCCGTGACGCCGTCCGCGTCGGCGCCGAGCGCCTGGGCGAAGGCCGGGTTGGTGATGCCGTAGTGCATGATCAGCGCCTTCGGCCGGTAGTTCAGCGACTTCGAGGTCTTGACCACGTTGATCAGGATTTCCTCATGCCCGCCGACCGCGACGACATCGGGCTTCAGCGCGGCGATCTTGGAGATGACCGGGGTAAGGTCGCCTTCCGGCGGCACCAGTTCATACGCGACCAGTTCCAGCCCCGCCGCCTTGACGCCGTCACGGAAGCCCTCGCCGGTTTCCTTGGAAAACGGCTCGTTGACGCTGATCACCGCAACAGTCTTGGCTCCAGGGTTGGACGTCTTGGCCAGCACGCCCAGCGACAGGCCGGAGGTCGTGTCCACGGAAGGGATGATGCCGAAGTTGAACTCGGGCTTCGCCTTCCAGACGTTCGGCGATTCCGCCGAGCCGGAGATCATCGGCACCTGGTATTTCTGGCAGATCGGCTGCACCGCGATGGTCGAGCCGCTTGTATAGGGGCCGAACAGCACGTCGACCTCGTTCTGGACGATCAGCCGCTCGGCGGCGTCGGCACCGGTCGCCGGATTGGATTGGTCGTCGCCGTAGAACATGTCCACCTTGAACTTCTCGCCGGCGACCTCGACGCCACCCTTGGCGTTGATCGCCTCGGCCCACAGGTCGTAGCCCTGCTTGGTCAGGTTGCCGCCAAGGATGTTCTCGCCCGACAGCGAGGTGATGACGCCGGCCTTGAAGGTCGCCGCCTGCGCTCGTGCCGTTCGCACGAAGGGCATGCCGAGCGCGCCGGCCGTGACGGCGAGCGCGCTGCCGCCCAAGAACCGGCGGCGCGAAAAAGAACGGTTGAATGAGGCCATGGCGCAAATCCTCCCTTTGCGGTGTCGCGGTTTATCCGAAACTTTTGTCTGACATACGATCACAAGCAGGGTGTGCAGACAAGCAGTCTTGTCCGCCGGTGCCTGCAACAGTCAGCGAAGCGCGCGCAGGGAATAAGCTGTCCGCCGCTTCAGCCGGCCTGCCTGCCACCTTCCGCGGAGATGAAGCGGTCGGGCGCCAACGCCTCGCGCTCGACACCGAATGCTGCAAGGTCGCCGGGAACGGCACCGTCGCGAAGCAGCGCCGAGGCGAGCCGCGCCAGCGCAAAGGAGACCTGGAAACCATAACCGCCCTGCCCGGCCAGCCAGAAGAAACGGGGCAGGCGCGGATCGGCGCCGGTGACGGGAGTGCGGTCCGGGGCGAAGGTCCGCAACCCGGCCCAGGGGCTTTGCGGCCTGCCGATGCTCAGGCCCGTCGCCCGCTCGATGCGGTCGACGGCGATGGCGACGTCGATGTCCTCGGGATACGCGTCGCAGGGCGGCGAGTCGGTCTCGTCGGCGAGCGAGCCGATGAGACGGCCGGCATCCGGCTTGAAATAGAAGCGTTCATGGATGTCCACCACCAGTGGCCAGTTGCGCACGTCATGGCCCGGCGCGTCGAAGATAAAGGCGGTGCGCCGCTTCGGCGCCAGGCCGATGCCGGTCAGCCCTGCCCGTTCCGCGACCACATCCGCCCAGGCACCGGCGGCGTTCACCACCGTGTCGGTCTCGTAGACGCCGGCGGTCGTCTCGACGCGCAAGCCTTCGCCATCCGGCTCGATCCGCACGACCTCCTCGCCGGTGCGGATCTGCCCGCCCAGCGCGCGGAAGGCCGAGGCGCTCTCCTGGACGATCTTGCCGGTGTCGATGTCCATCGCGTCGGGCTCGTAGACCCCGCCGCACGTCATGCCGTCACTGAAGACGGGAACGAGTTTTCCGACCTCAGCGGCGGAGAGGCGCCGGATGGTCGGCAAAAGAGCCTGCGCTTCCAGGGCGAAACGGTCGATGGCTTCGCCGTCGTCCGGCCCACCGAAATGCAACGCGGCACGCTTGTGCTCGAAATAGCCGCCCGCCTCCAGGGCCTCGCGGCTCGCCCGCGACAGCGCCCGCACCATCGCATTCCCGTAGGATTCGGAAAACAGCGCCGCCGAACGACCGGAAGCGTGGTAGCCGAGCTGGCTTTCGCGCTCGATCACCGTCACCGAAGCCCATTCCTGCAAGGCAAGAGCGGCGGTGAGGCCCGCCACGCCACCTCCTATGACAATGATCCGTGTGGAAGACATGATGGCCTCGGGATTGCTGGAAAGGGGCTTCTCGGCTCCAGCCTAGGGGGAAAACGCACCGCTGTTGAAGCGACCAACCGGGCGGATCGGGTAATGCCAGCGCAGCCCTGCAAATGCCTCCACATATGCTTGCGCAGCAAGGGGCCTGTTCTTATATACGCCGCACAACCGTCCAAGCTGCGCGGACCGCGGCTTGCGGCGGAATTCTTGTGAACAGGGGCTTTCCCGGGAACGCCTGACAGGGTCCACGAAAGCCTGCTTGAAGGAGAGAACGACAAAATGGCAAAAGTAATCGGCATCGATCTGGGAACGACCAATTCCTGCGTCGCCGTCATGGACGGCAAGGACGCCAAGGTCATCGAGAATGCGGAAGGCGCGCGCACCACGCCTTCGATCGTCGCCTTCACCGCTGACGGTGAGCGACTCGTCGGCCAGCCGGCCAAGCGCCAGGCGGTCACCAACCCCGAAAACACCGTCTTCGCGGTCAAGCGCCTGATCGGTCGCCGCTTCGACGATCCGGTCACCGACAAGGACAAGGGTCTCGTCCCCTACCACATCGTCAAGGGCGACAACGGCGATGCCTGGGTGGAAGCCGGCGGCAAGAAGCAGTCGCCCTCCCAGATCTCGGCGATGATCCTGCAGAAGATGAAGGAGACGGCTGAGGCCTATCTCGGCGAGAAGGTCGAGAAGGCCGTCATCACCGTCCCGGCCTATTTCAACGACGCCCAGCGCCAGGCCACCAAGGATGCCGGCAAAATCGCCGGCCTGGAAGTGCTGCGCATCATCAACGAGCCGACCGCTGCCGCGCTGGCCTACGGCCTCGACAAGAAGGACGGCAAGACCATCGCCGTCTACGACCTCGGCGGCGGCACCTTCGATATTTCCGTGCTGGAGATCGGCGACGGCGTGTTCGAGGTGAAGTCGACCAACGGCGACACCTTCCTCGGCGGCGAGGACTTCGACATGCGGCTGGTCGAGTATCTGGCGGCCGAGTTCAAGAAGGAACAGGGCATCGACCTGAAGAACGACAAGCTGGCCCTGCAGCGCCTCAAGGAGGCCGCCGAAAAGGCCAAGATCGAGCTGTCGTCCTCGGCGCAGACCGAAATCAACCTGCCCTTCATCACCGCTGACGCTTCCGGGCCGAAGCACCTGACGATGAAGCTCACCCGCGCCAAGTTCGAGAGCCTGGTGGACGACCTCGTCCAGCGCACCATCGCGCCCTGCAAGGCGGCGCTCAAGGATGCCGGCCTGCAGGCGGGCCAGATCGACGAAGTGGTGCTGGTCGGCGGCATGACCCGCATGCCGAAGGTCCAGGAAGTCGTCAAGCAGTTCTTCGGCAAGGAGCCGCACAAGGGCGTCAACCCCGACGAGGTGGTGGCGCTGGGCGCGGCCATCCAGGCCGGCGTGCTGCAGGGCGACGTCAAGGACGTGCTCCTGCTCGACGTCACTCCGCTGTCGCTCGGCATCGAGACGCTGGGTGGCGTGTTCACGCGCCTCATCGAGCGCAACACGACGATCCCGACCAAGAAGAGCCAGGTGTTCTCGACGGCCGAGGATTCGCAGAGCGCGGTGACTATCCGCGTCTTCCAGGGCGAGCGCGAGATGGCGGCCGACAACAAGATGCTCGGCCAGTTCGATCTCGTCGGCCTGCCGCCGGCGCCGCGCGGCGTACCGCAGATCGAAGTCACCTTCGACATCGACGCCAACGGCATCGTCAACGTCTCGGCCAAGGACAAGGGCACCGGCAAGGAGCAGCAGATCCGCATCCAGGCCTCCGGCGGCCTCTCCGACGCCGACATCGAGAAGATGGTCAAGGACGCCGAGGCCAATGCCGAGGCCGACAAGCAGCGCAAGGCGCTGGTCGAGGCTCGCAACCAGGCCGAGGCTCTCGTCCATTCGGCCGAGAAGTCGCTGAAGGACTATGGCGACAAGGTCTCCGAGGCCGAGCGCACGGCGATCTCCGATGCCATCGCAGCCCTGAAGACGGCCGCCGAGGGCGACGATGCGGCCGAAATCGAGGCCAAGAGCCAGGCGCTGGCGGAAGCCTCGATGAAGCTTGGCCAGGCGATGTACGAGGCCTCGCAGAAGGAAGCTGCCGAGAGCGACGCGGCAGCGGACGCCGCCAAGGATCCGGACGTCGTCGACGCCGACTTCGAGGAACTCGACGACGACGACAAGAAGAAGTCTGCCTGATCCCATCGGTACCAGCTGAAATCGGAAAAGCCCGGCCCTGTGCCGGGCTTTTTCATGCCGTTGAGCCGATGAAGGAAACGTTCTTCGATGCAATATCGACCGTTTTGGCCGAGGTCCGACCGACCGCGATGGACTGCCGGCCTCTCTCCCCCGGCGTTAAGCCTAACGATTGGTTTCTGGCACAACCCGGCTCCCCCGATGCTAGGCTTGGGTCTCAGCTAAGGGAGGAGCGGGGCGCGTGTATTTTCGCATTCTGGGGTTCTGGCGGCTCTTGGCGGCGCTGCTGGTTATGATTTTTCATTATCTGGTCTATGGCCCGGCGAGCGGGCTGGACGCCGCGCACCGCATGCGGGCGCTGATGCCGCTGCTCGACATGTTCATGATGATCTCGGGCTTCCTCATCATGCTACGTTACGCCGACAGGCTGCTGGCCGAGCGCGGCGCCTACGCCCGCTTCATCGTGCGCCGCCTCGCCCGCTTCTATCCGCTCTATTTCGCCACGCTCGCCTATTTCGTCATCGTCGGCATCGCCGTGCATCTCGGCTGGATCGGCTCGAGCGCGGCGGGCCGCTACGACTGGTCGGCGCTGCCGGCCAACATCCTGCTCGTGCAGGGCTGGGGCTTCACCGACGCATTGACCTTCAACTATGTCGGCTGGACGCTGTCGGCCGAGTGGTTCTGCTATCTCACTCTACCAGCGGCGGTGCTGATCCATCGCCGTTTCGGCACCGCCGGGTTGGCTGGTCTTGTCCTCGTCTCCTGCGCGGCGCTGGAGACGGCAACCGTCGCCGGCGTCATGCCGTTCGACAATTGGATGGTCGCCGACACCTGGGGCGCCTACCGGGCTTTCGCCGACTTCGCTATCGGCGCATTGGTGGCGATGCTGGTGCGGGACAGCCGCTGGCGGCTGGCCAGCACATGTCCCGGCTGGCTGCTCTTCGCAATGACTCTGCTTTTGATGTGGAACGGGCTTGGCGGCTATCCGGCCTTCGCCCTGCTCGCCGCCTCGATCTTCCTGGCGGCCCTCGCCGAACGCAACAATCCCGATGCGACCCGGCTTTTGAAGCCTTTCGATCAGCTCGCCAATGCCTCCTTCAGCATCTATCTCATCCATCCGGTTGTCGCTTCGCTGCTGTTGGGCATCGTCTGGCGCCGGCTGGTCGAGCCGACCGGGTTCATCAGCTTCTATGCCTTCTGGTTGGCTCCGCTGTCCGTCACGCTCGTTCTGGCTGTGCTGTCTGCACGTTTCTTCGAGACGCCAGTAGCGAAGCGGCTGAACGACCTGTTCATGGCCCTCGCCGCGCCCGTCCGCAAGTTTTCGCGCGTCACCTGAGCCCTAGCGACCGCGGTACGATTGCCACCCGACCGAAAAAATCGCTGCACTGCCCGGCAAACTATGGCATTGCGGCTTCCGGCTTACTAAATCGAGGCCACGTCGGACCGCCATTGCGGCCCGACCCGACAAGCTCGACAACGGGGCCGTGAACAGACAGAGCGACGGGAAATCATGAAGGCTGACTTCTACGAAACGCTCGGCGTCCAGAAAGGCGCCGACGAAAAGGAACTCAAGGCAGCGTTCCGAAAGCTCGCCATGCAGTTCCATCCCGATCGCAATCCCGGCGACCATGCCTGCGAGCACAAGTTCAAGGAAATCAACGAGGCCTACGAAACCCTGAAGGACCCGCAGAAGCGTGCCGCTTACGACCGCTTCGGCCACGCCGCCTTCGAGAACGGCGGCATGAACGGCGCCGCGCACGGTTTCGCGGCCGGCGGCTTCGCCGACATCTTTGAGGACATTTTCGGCGAGATGATGGGCGGCGGCGGTCGTCGCCGCACCTCGGGCGGGCGCGAACGCGGCGCCGACCTGCGCTACAACATGGAAATCTCGCTGGAGGAAGCCTTCGCCGGTAAGACCGCACAGATCCGCGTCCCGGCCTCCGTCTCCTGCACCGAATGTTCCGGTTCCGGCGCCAAGCCCGGCACCCAGCCCGTCACCTGCACCATGTGCGGCGGCCACGGCAAGGTGCGCGCCGCGCAAGGCTTCTTCTCCATCGAGCGCACCTGCCCGCAATGCCAGGGGCGCGGCACCACCATCAAGGACCCCTGCCCGAAATGCGCCGGCCAGGGCCGCGTCACCGAAGAGCGTTCGCTTTCCGTCAACATCCCGGCCGGCATCGAGGACGGCACCCGCATCCGCCTGACCGGCGAAGGCGAAGCGGGCCTGCGCGGCGGGCCTGCGGGCGACCTCTACATCTTCCTCGCCGTCAAACCGCACGAATTCTTCCAGCGCGACGGAGCCGACCTTTACTGCAAGGTGCCGATCTCGATGACGACGGCCGCGCTCGGCGGCTCCTTCGAAGTGGCGACGCTGGACGGCACGCAGACGCGCGTGAAGGTGCCGGAAGGCACCCAGAACGGCCGCCAGTTCCGGCTCAAGGGCAAGGGCATGCCGGTGTTGCGCCAGCCGCAGATGGGCGACCTCTATATCCAGACCGCGGTCGAGACACCCCAGAACCTGACGCGGCGCCAGCGCGAGTTGCTGGAGGAATTCGAACAGCTCTCCTCGAAGGAAAATTCACCGCAATCGAGTGGATTCTTCAGCCGCATGAAGGATTTCTTCGAGTCATTCGGCGAGCACTGACGCCCGCCCGCCTTCCGAACATGGCCGCTGCTTCATGGCTAAGACATGTGCCATCCAAATATCGAAACGACAAAAACTATCTTGTCCACGACCTTTTTTAGCTTCGCTCCTTGCTGACGCTGGGTTAGCTGTTAAGTAGCGCGAGGGGCGCATCAGGAGAGGCATTGATGGCACGCAGCCACAGTTTGAAGCGAACCCTGGCCGAGAAGTTCGACGACGAATTGCAGTTCTTCAAAGGTTGGATCGACAGGCCGAAGACCGTCGGCTCGATCGTGCCGACAAGCTCCATAACCGCGCGCAAGATGGCATCGATCGTCGATCCCGGCTCAGGCCTGCCGGTGCTGGAGGTCGGACCGGGCACCGGCGTCATCACCCGCGCCATCCTGGCGCGCGGCGTGAAACCGGAAAACCTCTACGCGCTGGAATATTCGCCCGAGTTCGTACGCCATCTCCGCCGACTCTATCCCGGCGTCAACGTCATCGAGGGCGATGCCTTCAATCTTTCGGCGGCGCTCGGAGACCATCGCGACCAGACCTTCGATTCGGTCGTGTCCGGCGTGCCGCTGCTCAATTTTCCGGTGGCGCAACGCGTTGCCTATGTCGAAAGCCTGCTCGACCGCATTCCGGCCGGCCGGCCGATCGTCCAGCTCACCTATGGCCCGCTGTCGCCGATCCCGCCCGGCCGCGGCGACTACACGGTCGAGCATTTCCACTTCGTCGTCCGCAACATCCCGCCGACGCAGCTGTGGATCTACCGGCGGCGCAAGCATGGTTGAGACGGCCTCCGCACCGGCTTGATTTGACGGCGGCTTGGCCTATAGAGGCTGCAACCGAGGAGCCGCCGTGCCCGTCATCCCCAAAATCCTCGTCTTCGCCGGCTCGATCCGCACCGGCGCGTTCAGCGGCAGGACCGCCGACGTGGCGCAGAAGGCGCTGGCATTGGAAGGCGCGGAAGTCACCCGTCTGTCGCTGGCCGACTACCCGCTGCCGATCATGGACGAGGACCTGGAGAAAGAGAACGGCATTCCCGACAACGCCATGAAGCTCGCCCGCCAGATCGCCGCCCATGACGCCGTGCTGATCGCCTCGCCCGAATACAACGGCTCCATTCCGCCGCTGCTGAAAAACACGATCGACTGGGTGAGCCGGGCGCGCCACGACAACGGCAGGGTGCTGCGGCCGCTGGCAGGCAAACCGGCGGGCCTGTGCTCATCCTCCGCCGGCCATTTCGCCGGCATCCGCGCCGCGAACCACCTGCGCGCGGTGCTGGTACGCTGCCAGATGGAGGTGGTGTCGCCGGAATGCTCGGTGCCGGAAGGCGCGTCGGCCTTCGACGAGGCCGGCAATTTCCGCGACGGACGACTGCAGAAATCGATGGAGGTCCTATGCCACACGCTGACGCAAGCCGCGCGCCAAGCCTCGATGAGGATCGGGGCATGAATACGGACACCATGCGCGAGCGCCTGATCGTCGGGCTCGACGTGCCCTCGGTCAAGGAGGCCGAGACAGTGGTGCGCGACCTCGGCGACGCCGTCTCCTTCTACAAGATCGGCTATCAGCTCGCCTTTGCCGGCGGGCTCGATTTCGCCCGCGAACTGGCGAGCGACGACGACAAGAAGGTCTTCCTCGACATGAAGCTGCTCGACATCGACAACACGGTGGCGAAAGGCGTCGAGAACATCGTCAGGATGGGCATGACGATGCTGACCATCCATGCCTATCCCAAGGCGATGAAGGCGGCGGTCGAGGCGGCCAAGGGCAGCGGGCTGACGCTGCTTGCCGTCACCGTGCTCACCTCCATGGACGAGCGCGACGTCATCGACGCAGGCTACGAATACGATCCGCACACGCTGGTGCTGCGCCGCGCCGAACAGGCGCTGGCGGCCGGCATGGGCGGCATCGTCTGCTCGGCCGAGGAGGCGGCGGCGGTGCGCCGCATCGTCGGACCCGACATGGCCGTGGTGACGCCCGGCATCCGCCCGGCCGGTGCCGCGCACGGCGACCAGCGGCGCGTGGTGACCCCCGCACAGGCGATCCGCAACGGCTCCAGCCACCTCGTCGTCGGACGGCCGATCGTCGGCGCGGTTGACAGGCGGGCGGCGGCGCACGCTATTCTCACCGAGATGCGTTCGGCCTGAACGGGTGGGCGCCGACCAGCAGGAGAAAGAGAATGCCGAAGGGATACTGGATCGCCCGCGTCGATGTGCGCGACGCGGAGCGCTACAAGGACTATGTCGCCGCCTCCAAGATCGCCTTCGACAAATACGGTGCCAAATTCCTCGCGCGCGGCGGTGAGCACGAGAAGGCGGAAGGTCCCGGCCGCGGCCGCAACGTCATCATCGAGTTCGAATCGCTGAAGGTGGCGCACGACTGCTACCATTCGCCGGAGTACCAGCGCGCCGCCGCCATCCGCCAGCAAGTTGCCGACGGCGAGATCGTGCTGGTCGAAGGCGCCTAGGGCAATTTCGGCAAAAGCGGGCCCCGGTTTTCCATCCGGGCTTGCGGGAAGAAGCACCATAGTGCCGACAAGTTTCGCGCCGCCGCTCAAGGAATCTTAAGCGGATCGGTGTTTGCTCAAGCGAGCCTGCCGGCCTCGCCGGCATGTGCAGCCCGAGCGAGCGCCGTCCATGCAACGCACCACCGCACCGCGCCTTTACAACCTCGACCTCCTGCGGCTCGTCTCGGCGCTCACCGTGCTTGCCTTCCACTACGGTTTCCGCATGGCGATTTCCGGCGAGGGCGGCGGCGTCGGCTTTCCGGAACTCGCGCCGGTGGCGATATGGTTCGACACCGGCCTGATGGTCTTCTTCGTCATCTCCGGCTACGTCATCGCACTGTCGGCGCAGGACCGTTCGGCCTTCGATTTCGCCGTCGGGCGTTTCGCGCGGCTGTGGCCGACCTTCGTCGTCTCAGCCACCGTGACGGCGCTGGTGCTGCTTGCATGGCCGGTGCCCGGCATCCCGGACCCGACGCTGCCACAATGGCTGGCGCAGTTCATCATGATCTCGCGGCTGGCTGGCCAACCCTTCATGGACGGTGCCTACTGGACCATCGCCTACGAGATCATCTTCTACGGCTGGGTGTTCCTGCTGCTCGCCGCCGGCTGGTTCCGCAACGGCTGGCGCATCGCCGTGCTCGTCTGGCTGGCGATTTCGGCCGGCAACGAATTCTTTCTCCATTCCGGCGCGGTGACGAAACTGTTCATCACCGAATATTCCGGCTTCTTCGCCTTCGGCCTCATCCTCTTCCATGCCCGCCAGCGTTTCGACGGGAAGGCGGCGGGCCTTCTGGCGCTGGCGCTCCTGTGGGCGATGGCCTCGACCTATGTGGTCGAGCCGCGCATGGTCGAGCAATACGGCGTTCATCGCGCTTTCTGGGGCGTCGGCCTTACCGGCATCGTGGCGACAGGCGCCGTCACGCTCGCGGCGCTTTTGCCGGCGCTGCCGATCCGCCCTGCGCTGGCCTACGGCCTTGGCGCGCTGACCTATCCGCTCTACCTGCTGCACCAGCACATCGGCTATGCCGTGTTCACCCGCTTCGCCACGCCGGGCAACCGCTGGCTGGTCGTCGGCCTGCTGATCGCGGCCCTTTTGTTCGCCGCCTGGCTGATCGCCACGCTGGTCGAGCCGCCGGCGCGCCGTGCCATCGTCGCCATGTCGCGTCGGCTGAAGCTGCCGGTGGCGGCGCGCCGGCGGCCGGCCTGAGGTCCTACATGAACCGAAAGGGAATACCCGAGAGAAGCGCCTTCACATAGCGCTTTTCCTGATAAAGACCGTTGAGCGAGACGCGCCCCACCGCCGTAGCCTGCTGCACGCTCCATGAGCCGAGCACGCCGGGCTGCGTCGTCACGGCGATGGCAAGGCCGGCATTCGCAGCCGCGCGGAATTCGCGCGCGCCGACCGCCGCCGGGAAACCATAGGGATAGGCGAAGGCCGTTGGCCGGCGCCCGACATAGGCCGCGACGGCATCGACCGAACTTTCGATCTCGGCCCGCAGCCGCATCTCGTCGACGCGGCGCAGCGCGACATGGGTGAGCGTATGCGCGCCGAAACGGGCAAGCGGATCCGCAGCGGCCAAAGCCGCCAGTTCGGCGTCATCCATCAGCAACCGGTCCGTGATGCCGAGCGGGTCGATGCCATGCGCCCTTGCCGCCTCGTCGAGCCGGGCGACGGCGATATCTTCGTCGCCACTCTGGATGAAATCGCCGACACGATCGAAAGCGACCTGCTTCTCAGCCGGCGTCGCCATCGGCAACGTCTCGACACCGCCGCCGAAATCGAACTCCAGCCGGTCGGCGGCTTCGGTCAATGCCTCCGCCGTCTCCCACCACAGCGAGCGGGTGCGCTCGACGAAGCCCTTGGTGATGAAGATCGTGTAGGGCACGCCATGGCGGCGGAACACCGGTGCGGCATGGTCGGCATTGTCGCGATAGCCGTCGTCGAGTGTGAAGCAGACGAAGCGGCGCCGGTCCGCCGGATCGGCGAGCAAGACCGGCAGGTCTTCCAGCGCCACCGGCGTCAGGCCGCATTCCAGTGCGGCGCGGATAGCAAGGTCGAGGAACTCCGGCGTCACCGAAAGCAGGGCGTTGGGATCGTGCGCCTTGGGCGCGGTCGGCCGCACATGGTGCAAGGTGAAGACGACGCCACGCCCGCCGGCCGCCGGCCACAAACGCCAGCCGCGGCTCAGCGCGACGACCTCCAGCCCCCACCGGATGGCGGCGCGCTTGAGGAGGCGTTTCGCGGCGCTCATGCGGCAAGCCTTTCGCCGGTCAGCGCAGGATGCGGCGCGTCAGCACGCGCCAGCCGGTGAGCGGCAGGTCGATCAGCCCGGGCATGGGGTCGCTTGCGGCAAATGTCGCCCAGGCGCGCACGGCGCCGAAGGAGCGCAGATAGTCCATCGGCTTCAGCGTGCCGCGGCCGACCAGCGTGGCAGCCGACACCATATCGCGCGCCAGATACATCCAGGCAGTGCCGGTACGCACCCGCGCTTGCTCCACCGGCAGGCCGTTGGCGCTCTGCCACAGCATGGCGCCGAGATCGATGCCGGCGGCGGCGGCCAGGCCGAACCAGGACCATGGCCGCGGGTTGACGTCGAGAAGCTTGAACGTGCCGTCGCGGCCGTCGCGCTTGAACTCGATCTCGACCAGGCCGTGATAGCCGATCGAGGTGAGCAGCCGCCGGGCAACTGCCTCCACCTCGGGCGCCTCGGCCACCTGGACGAAGGTGGAGGTGTAGCCGAAGTCGACCGGATATTGCCGGGCGCGGCGCGCCGTGAACTCGGCCAGCGGCCGCCCCTGCCACCACAGCGCGGCGTAGGAGAACTGGCTTTCGCCGCCGCCGGGAATGAGCTGCTGGACGACGACGTTGTCGAGGCCGACCTGGCCGACGGCGTCCCTGTATGCCGAGACGAAGGCGTCGTGATCGTCGGCGCGTACCACCTTGGCGCGCGCGAAGCGGTTGTCGCCGCCGCCCATGTTGGGCTTCAGCACCACCGGAAAGTGGATGTCGGCACCGGCGGCCTCGTCGAGCGAGGTGAAGCGGTAGGTTTTCGGGACGTCGAGGCCGAGTTCCTCCGCACGGCGATAGAGCAAAGGTTTCTCGCATGCCCATTTGAGCCGCTCCCACGGCGGCAGCACGACCTGGAAGGCGCCGGACAGCGCGGCGATCGATTGCGAGACGAAGCGCACTTCGGCATCGCCGCCGGGTACCAGCAGCGCGCCGCGCAAATTTTGCGTGGCGGCGAGGTCGAGCAGGAAATCCGCGGCGCCGCCGGAATCCGGTCCGCCCCACTCGCTGCTGCCGTCGACACGGCGCGACCAGCCTGGCAACGGCGTGTCGTTGGAAACGAGATGTATCCTTATGCCCCTGCCGCCGAGGCTGCGCGCCAGCGCCAGCGTGCCGTGCGCGCCGCCGAGCACGACGACGCCCGGCGCGTTGGAGCCGGGTGCCTTGCCGGCACCGCAGTCGTCCAATCCGGGATGGGAGGTGTCGGACATTGTCGGCTCCGGCAACCGGCACTCATCGTCGAGAGCAAAGTGCGCCATTGGCAGGCCGATTGAAGTGTTGCGGCATAGCTTAGACGCGGCCGGTTAACAAACTGCTCCGGCGGCGGCCGCGGCAGGCTTGTCAAAGCCGTCAAATCGTCGCCCGGACGGCCGATCTCCAGATCACGACCGGCGCCGGCGATGGCATTCCATTTCCGCATTGAAGCGCGGCCTGCCTTCCGCTAAGAAGCCGGAGCCGACCGGTTCGCCGGCCGTGCCGGGACTGGGTTGCAGTTTCCGGAGCACCCGTAGCTCAGCTGGATAGAGCGCTGCCCTCCGAAGGCAGAGGTCACAGGTTCGAATCCTGTCGGGTGCGCCACAATAATCAAGAAAATACAGATAGTTACGAAGGGGTAGCCTTTCCTTCGGCGAATATCCCACAGTTTAATCCCACACAGCGCTATTTTTGAGGCGGTCAACAGGCCTCTTCGCGCGGGCGGTCGAACGCCGGCAAATCAGCTTGCCCGGTTGGCTGACTTCCGCCAATCTACAGACCGGGGGAGCTTTTGATGCACAGAGAGCGTTTTGCGGCTGTCGGCCTTCTATGCGCGACAATCACAGTAGCGGCGTGCGCCACCCCTGCAACAGAACAACAGGTAACCAAAACTACCGCTGCGTTCAATGACCTCGCGTCTGCGCGACTTGGAACCTTCTTTGAACTCAAAGACGCGCGGGGTCTTAGCGGCAAGGCGTTAGAGCGTGAGGAGCAGCAAGCTTACGCCGCCTTCGCCCCGGTATGCGATAAGGGGTACGCAAACGGGCTTACCCGCGGGATCAGCCTGGCAACCGCAGAATATCGCGCTACGGGGTCACGTCGGCGAGCTTACGAATTGCCGGCTTTCGCGCGCAACTTGGGCGCCCAATTTTCCGACTGCCTGAATTCTTTTGGGGCGAAGGGCAAACCGTTAATGACGCTACGCGACGGCACGCACCTAGAGGTTCCCGAGTACATGGAAAGGCTTCTTGCTGCGGCTGCGGCCAAGGGTGCAGCGGAAGGTCAAGCGCAAATCGAGCGGAAACAATCCGCGGCGATCGTCGCTGTTCTCGCGCTCGGCGTCGGGGCGGCAGCAGCGGCTGGCGGCGGCGTAAATCCTGAACAGACATCCGTCGGCAGCTACGTGCGATCCGACGGGACGCTTGTTAGAGGTCATTGGCGGACGATGCCGAATTCAAGCTGTTGGGACAATCTTTCCGGTTGCTAGGATTTACCCCGCCTGCGCTACCGCGCCGCATTGGCGATGTTCCGCGTGACGAACTGGCGATCCTGTTGACAATGGGTTCACCCTTCTGCTCGAAAGTGTGACTATCGTGGCCCATATGCGTTCTGACCGACGCGGGTTCGGCAAGTAGGTTAATATGCTGGTCAGTGACATCAATCCGGCCGTCCTCGAATGGGCGCGCACCACAGCGGGGCTGTCTTACGAAGACGCCGCGCAGAGGATAGGTCTGTCCGATACCCAGAAAGCCACGGCGGCCGAGAAGTTGGAAGCGATCGAACGTGGCGAACGCGCGCCCACGCCGGCGCAGCTCAATAAAATGGCAGCCGCTTACTACCGCCCCCTCCTTTCCCTTTATATGAGCGAGCCGCCGCGGCGCGCCGATCGGGGAGAGGATTTCCGGACGACTGCCGAACTGGTTGCGCCCGACGAGGCGGCGCGCCTGGACGCGCTGGTTCGCGATGTGCGGGCGCGCCATGCGATCTTGCAAGACATGATGGCGGACGACGAGGACGCCGAAGCCCGCATCTTCGTCGGTTCTCTTGAAATCACCGTGCCCATCCCGGCTGCTGCGAACCGCATCCGGAACGCCCTCGGCCTGGTCGACGATAACGGGATCAGGAAGCGCGCTTCCAAGCCCGGAGATCTATTTGCTGACTTACGGCGCCGCGTCGAAGCACTCGGGGTTTTCGTGATTCTGTTGGGCGACCTGGGCAACTACCGTACAGCCATCCCGCCTTCCGTTTTCCGTGGCTTCGCGGTGGCGGATCGACTTGCACCCCTGATCGTGATCAATGATCAGGACGCAAAAGCTGCCTGGTCCTTCACCCTGATCCACGAACTAGTGCATGTGTTCGTCGGAAGCACGGGTGTCAGCGGTGCGCCGACAACCGTTCCGCCGAATACGCCCACCGCCCGCGTTGAGCGCTTCTGCAACGACGTGGCCGGCGAAGTTCTGCTGCCGACGGACGCCCTCACGCACATCCAGCCGGTGCACACCGCAAACGAAGTGCTCACGCTCGCCGGCGCGCTGGCAGAGGTTTGGAAGGTCAGCACGACGATGGCCGCTTACCGGCTATGGCGGACGGGCAAAGCGGATACGAATGCCTACCGTGAAGCACACCACATCCTCACGGAACAATGGCGTTTGAATCGCCAGCGCGACAAGGAAAAGGCAAAGGACCAGGACACTGGCCCAAACTTCTATGTTGTCCGCCGGCATCGGCTGGGCGACGCGCTGATCAATTTTGTCGGCCGGAACCTGCGCGCGGATGCCGTCACTCATACCACGGCCGCCAAAGTCTTCGGCGTTCGTCCCGGCTCCGTAGAGGGACTGCTGGCTGGCGTTCCGGGGCTCGGCGGCGCACGCCCGGCCAGGGGGCGGTGATCTGTCCTGATGTACTTGCTTGACGCCAACACCTTGATCCGAGCCAACGCCGACTACTATCCTATCAAACGCATACCCCAGTTCTGGAACTGGTTGGTCGACAAGGGTAATGCCGGGATCGTGAAAATCCCCAATGAGATCGCCGACGAGATCACGGCCGGACGGGACGCCGTATCGGAATGGCTGAAAGACAAAGACGTAAAGAGCGCGCTCCGCCTTGAAGAAGCCGCCGACGTCGCGTTGGTCCGGAAAGTGGTCGAGAACGGCTACGCACCCGATCTGACCGACACAGAACTGGCGAAGATCGGGCGCGATCCGTTCCTTGTTGCTTATGGCCTCGCGGCACCCGGCCGGACGATCGTGACAAAGGAAATCTCGGCCCCGGCCAAGCAGCGTCAGAACCGAAAAGTGCCTAATGTCTGCGACACTATGGGCGTGCGCTGGCTCACGGCGTTTGGCTTTTACGAGGAAGCCGATTTCCGCATTTAGCCGCTGCCTCCCGAACTACGTTTCGCGAGCTAACTCCCGTTCGCACCCAGAACAAAGTCCGTGGTGTTCGTAGCAGAGGGCGCCTTTATCGCTTTAAAATCCACGCCCGCATTCTTCAACGCGCCTGCAACTGCCGATGCCGACGTTTCATCTTTGGTGCGAAGAGTGAGATTGTGCAGGTCGCCCTCCGTCGGGGAGCCCGTATCTACCTGCCATCCACTATCTGAAAATATGTCTTTAAGCTGCTTCGCCTTTGGAGCGTCCGGCCCTTTTTGTCCGCCTATAATATCAACTGACGACGGTGGCGCTTGTTTGAGGCGCTCCTTAATGTCCTGCAATTGCCGATCCGAATAGTGGAGCTCGGCTTCCACAGCGCTTGCCTTGCTTTCGGCGTTTGCCACCTCTTGTCCGCGCCACATCATACCGCCTGTGAAGCCGAGACAGACGGCAAAGACCAACACAATGATGAAGGCCATCGGCGCGCCTTTTAAGACGGACCATTCCGATTTGATGTGATCGATTAACGCCCCCATGCCGAATGGATACTCCAAACCAGCGAGCATTCCAACGGGATAGCATTCCGAGGTATGTCAACAAATGCTCGATAAGCTCGTCTTTCTGCTCGTCTTCGCGGTCTGCTTCGGCATTGGCGGTGCGCTCGTGCTGGCGATGCTTT
Source organism: Ollibium composti (assembly GCF_004801285.1). Classification (GTDB taxonomy): domain Bacteria; phylum Pseudomonadota; class Alphaproteobacteria; order Rhizobiales; family Rhizobiaceae; genus Mesorhizobium; species Mesorhizobium composti. Next base: position 6,311 of record NZ_SSNY01000002.1, on the reverse strand, counting down.
GATGCGCCCCTCAATGATCCTGCTCGCCGCCGTAGTCGCTTTCATGGTGTTCTACGCCGTCACCGGCGGGTTTCGCTTCTTTCTCGGCTAGGAACACATTCCTTTCCGCTTGACAGACTGTCAGGATGAGAACATTCTGAGAACACGCCAGCCGGTCGGTGGCGTGCGAAATCCAGCATTAATAACCGTTGGCGCGGCTTTGCCGGGCGACGGCGGAGCTTTGCCTTGCGGAAGCCTGACACGATCGAACGGCTCTACCTCGATTTCGACGGCTTCTTCGCGAGCGTCGAACAGCAGGCCGATCGGCGCCTTCGGGGCCGGCCGGTCGGTGTCGTTCCCTTCGAAGGCACCGACCGAACCTGCGTCATCGCCTGCTCGCGGGAGGCGAAGCTGTTCGGCGTCAAGAACGTCATGAACGTGTCCGAGGCGCGCGAACGGTGCCCCGACATCGTCCTGGTCCCGCAGAAGCCGGACCTCTACCGCCGCGCCCACAACACGCTGCTGGCCGAGATCGAGAGCGTCATCCCGATCGACGCCGTGAAGAGCATCGACGAACTGACCTGCTGGCTCGACGAAAGCGGCCGAGAGGATCCTGTCGGGCTCGGCGTGCGGTTGAAGTCGACCATCGCGCGCAATGTCGGCCCATACGTCACCTGCTCCATCGGCTTCGCCGCCAACCGGCAGCTCGCCAAGATGGCCTGCAAGGCGGGGAAGCGCACCGAGGAACGATACGGCGACGGACTGATGATCTGGCGCCCGGAAGACCTGCCGGCGCCGCTGATCGTGCTGCCGTTGTCGGACGTGCCCGGTGTCGGCGGCAGGATGGAACAGCGCCTGGCGCGCGCCGGCGTCTACAGCATGGCCGATCTCTACGCCCTGCAGCCGAAGCACATGCGCAAGCTGTGGGGCAACGTCAACGGCGAGCGGCTCTGGTACGCCCTGCACGGCTACGACATCCAGGCACAGCCGTCGGAACGCGGCATGTTCGGTCATGGCCGCGTGCTGCCGCCAGAGAGTCGCACACTGCCTGCCGCCTATGAGATATGCCGCCTTCTTCTGATCAAGGCGGCGCGGCGGCTGCGGCGGGCCGGATACTACTGCAACGGGCTGATGCTGTGGCTGGCGCTGCGCGGCGGCGAATGGAGCGACCAACTGAAGCTGCCGATCGTCAACGACGACCAGGCCGTGCTCGCCGGCCTCGCCCGGCTGTGGGAACGGGTCCGCCGCAAGCATTCGAACGGCACGCAGGTCTTCCGCGTCGGCGTGACGCTGTGCGAACTCAGCCTCGCCGACCAGCGTCAGCTCGACATGCTGATCAACGACGATCGCACCCGGCAGAAATGGGAGAGCGTGTCGACGGCGATCGACGGCCTGAACGCCCGCTATGGCCGCACCGTGATGAGCCTTGGCCCATGGAAGCCACCCGCCGGTGGCCATGTGGGCGGCAAGATCAGCTACACGCGCATCCCGACGGCGGAGGACTTCTGGTGAGCACCTGGAAAGAGAACGTGCAGGTGCGCGACCTGGACGCCCGCGACAAGCTGGAGATGACTTGCAAGAGCTGCGGTCATGTCCACTATCTGACGCGCGCGGCGATCTGCTCGTCGCCGGAACGCGAGTTCCTATATCTCGATGAGGTAGAGAAGGAGGCGGCCTGCCGGGCGCGCGGTTGCCGCGGCGCCGTCAGGCTCGCGATGGCACCGAGAGGCGATACCAGTGCATTCGTGGGCGGGCTGGCCTGAAAGGAGACGACGATGACAACAAGGACGCATCGCGGCGCCAACGACGACGACAATACAGAATTTGACTACGAAAAAGACTACGACGAGCTTGAAGACGCCTACGCCCCGGTCGTCGGCATGGCGGTCGAACTGATCGAAGCTGGGCGGATGATCGAAGATCGGCCCGAGGATCGTATCGCGTTGAAATTGAGCAGGAGCGGCGCCGCAAGCCTTACGGCTGACGAGATGGACGTCGTGCATGAGCGGCTTAATCCACTCGTCGAGCTGTATTGGAAGAAGGATCGAACGGCCTTCGAAGCGGAGTTTTCCCGACGTCGGGTGCCCGGTTTCTACGACGAGAGCGAAGCCAGCCATCTCGCGCGGGAACGTTTCCGCAAGGAAAACCCGCCCGAGGTTGAGTTCCGTTCAGCCGCGGCGCCTGGGTTGCCTTTTACCGCTCCGCAGGACGGATCATGGTTTGTAGGCAAGGATCGAGCCGGTCATTTCGCGCATGTGCGCTGGCGGAGCGCCGAAGAACTGGAAAGCGGTGAAAATCCCGATTGGGTGCGATGGGACACCGACGAGCATTTCGACCTGATTGCCTGGGTGCCGTCGTGTTGGACCGGTGATGACATGGCCGAGGCGTATGTCTAGGCTAGGGCCATGTGCGGCCGCTACACCCGATACCTGTCCTGGTCCGAAATCCACCGGCTCTATCGGCTGACGGCTCCCGCGGAAGGCTCCGGGCGCAATACCGAGGCCCGCTATAACATCGCGCCGACGCAGACGGTGGACTTCATCACCTGGAACGACGACGGCAACCACAAGCTTCGCGAGGGTCGCTGGTGGCTGGTGCCGTGGTGGGCCAAGGAAATGCCGAAGGCGGCGATGTTCAACGCCCGGATCGAGACTGTGGCGACGTCGGGCGCGTTCAAGGACGCATTCAAGTCGAAGCGCTGCCTGATCCCGGCCGACGGCTTCTACGAATGGACGATCAGCCCCGCGGACAAGGGCCGCGATCCCTGGCACATCTTCCAGCCCGGCCACCTGCCGTTTTCGTTCGCCGGTCTGTGGGCGCACAACGACAAGCTCGACGTGACGAGCTGCACGATCATCACGGAACCGGCCGGTGCGGTCATGAAGGAGTTACACGACCGGCAACCGGTCATCCTCGCTCCGGCCTACTACGATGCTTGGCTTAACCCCGAGACGCCGACCAGCGACCTGCCGGAAGTGCTGTCGCACGATATCGATGACCAGTTGCAGTTCCACCGCGTGTGCCGCGACGTGAACGCCTCCGTTAAGGACAAGCAGCGCAATGACGCGCCGCACTTCATCGAGCCGATCGAATTCGAGAACCCACTGTGAGCGACGAACCAATCAAGCTCCCTGAGGCGTCGCCCTATCAACGGCGCCGAGCGGGATTTACGAACATCGCTGCGATCATGATGGCTGCACGAAATGGGCAGGATGGGACTTCGAACGCCGGAAGGATGAGATAGTTCATTGGTTCTGCGGCGAGCATCGTGGCGACGGCGAGCGCTATCTGCAGCAACCAAAGGTCCCGCCGCGCATTGAGGCGGATGGACAAGATTCCGCGCCCCCGCCACGAAGGCCGCTACCCAGACCGTAACATCGACTGCCAGGAAGCCTTGGACCTCGCTGTCCGAGACCTGGTCGATCGCGCTGAAAATGCAGGATGGACAGCAAGTGAAGCTTATCGCGCCATAGACGTGATCATAGTGGCGCAGCGCCTTGCCTATGATCTTGATCCCGATCCGGCGGAAGACCCGGCCTGATCCATCTATTCCAGCACGAAAACGTCGGCGTCTTCCGCCGCGGCTATGAGCGCGGCGCGGGCGATCGACGCATCCCTTCCCTGCTCGAGCACGTCCAGCACCGCCCGAAGGGCCTTACGGTGCTTTGAGCCCTCCTTGCCGGGCCACTGATTCATCAGGAAGTCTGCGGCCTGGCCCACGCGAGTGATGGTGAGGTAGCGGCCGACGCGGGCCGTCTCTATGGTCAGAGGCTTCTCGAAAGGAACGTCACGCATGGCACCTACTCACACAGAACGAGCCCGCCCGGTCTCTCGCGGAACCGGACGGGCCTGCCCAGGACTGCCAGCTGAGGCTGACTAGGAAAAAGAAACTAACGATTCGGCGGTTGGTTCCAGAAAAGAAAAGCCCGCTCTGGTTCGCCGGCCCGGGCGTATATGTGTGGCAGAACGCTACCAGCTTTGGCGGCCATACCAGTCGTCAACATCGGACCGCACCCGGTCCTTCTCGATGCCATACCGCTCCTGAATCTTGCCCTCCAACTGGTCGCGCTTGCCGGCGATCTGGTCAAGATCGTCATCGGTAAGTTTGCCCCACTGCTCTTTTACTTTGCCCTTGATCTGCTTCCAGTTTCCTTCGACGCGGTTCCAGTCCATGGTTTTTCTCCATAAGGCGGGGATCGCCTGCTGAGACAACGTTGGACGGCGGTTTTGGTTCTCCAAAACAAAAGGCTCGCCCAAGGTGTCCGGAGGGCGAGCCTTGCTCCAATGCTGCGAAGGGGAGGCTGGCACGGGAGCAAGCCAACAACCATCAGATCGAAGATTTGTTCCCAAAGAGAAAAAGCCCGCCCGGGGCAGTGATTTCCGGACGGGCTTTGCTCCGAGGCTGCCAATGGGAGATGCTTAGGAGCGAGGCAAAACTACAGGCGCGGGGATTCGTTCCCTACTGAGCAAGATCGCCTGTGATCGCGAAGGCGACCACAGCGAGAAGAACGGCGCCGAGAGCTGCAGGTATAGCCCACAGGAACAGCATGCCTGCGTCCTTCGTCTTGCCGCTGGTGATCTTGCCCCCCATGTCGAGCCCGATGACGCCTCGGTCCCGGTTCGTGTCAATGGGCCACACTTCGACCTGGGCAGGTTGGGCGCCGGACGCTATGGCTGCCCGCTTCAATCGCGCTTCTTCATCGAACTGATAACGACGCGCGCCCCGCCAATTCGACGTGTATTTGTCGTTCGTCGCCATGTCCTTGAATAGCAGGGCCGCGTTTCAGCCTCGTTTCCAGAACCAATAAATTGCTACCAGTGTTACGGCGAAGGCCGGCGGGTCATCGAATAATATGATGCCCCAGCGGCTCCGGCAGCGGCTGCCAACAGCGTCTTGCGGCCGGCGTTCTCGTTTTCGACGATCGCTATAATTTTACGGGCCGACTTTACCGGACGCTGACCCGGTGCCGCTATCTTTCGTAACCAGGCGGGGAGATCGATCATGCGCATCCTGGTAATAATCGCGACGGCTATTTTCACGCTTTCCGGGCCTGCCCTGGCCGACGGTACAACGAAAGAAAAATGGCCGTCGATCATCTATTACGGTGATGGCGTCAACAACCGGATCGATGGCGGCCTGTTTTGGGAAGGGCAGGCGGGCCGCCTCGCCGAAGAAGCCAAACGTCAAGAGAAGTCCGACGGATATCGCGGCTCCGCGATTGGTTATGGGGCGATCAGCACGATCACCAATCTGCCCCGCACCCACTACGTCAGCGGGTACACGCGAAGCGACGGTGTGAACGTTCGGCCCTACTATCGCAGCAAACGCTGAATTCTGCGGCTGTCGCTGCCGGATCGTTACTGCGCAATCTCGCGCTCGAAGAATTCCTGCCTCGATCCCGAACCCTGCGGCGGCCGCGTGATCCGCAAACCGCCTTCAGGTGTGATTACCAAGTTTGGCATCGGTACTCGGCGGAACGATATTGACGCGCCAGCTAGGCCGGCGCCAAGGTGCAGTGCTTTGGGGAGGGTTTCGCGTGAGGGATGAGGGGCCGGGCATTGGCCTGATAATTCTGGTTGCCGCTGGCGCATGGGCCATTTTCGGGCACCCGATGCGGGACGTCCGGTCTTGGACAGGCAACGCCACCTATCAAGACCAGCTTGATACGCTTACCGATCTGGTGAAAAAGAAGAAGCTCGGCGAGACGCCCGACTATTGGCTGACGAAGACCAATTTCTTTGGCGCGGCCGATCGAGTGGCGCTTGTGTTCGGCCTCATGGGGGATCTTGAATTCTGCCAAGACCTTGCCGACCTTTATGAGCGGAAATACCCTCAATCGAATTACTATTGCCTGCCGGCCAACAACGAATGAGAAAGGCGGGCGAAGGGTGAGTGAGATAGCGGGTAGCGAAGTGCAGGGTGTTGAGTACGGCGACTACATCGTTTTCGTGGACGAAAGCGGGGACCACAACCTCGAAGTTGTCAATCCAGAATACCCCGTATTTGTACTGGCATTCTGCGTTTTTCGGAAAGCCGATTATGTGAACATCATCTGCCCGCGGGTGCAAGAGTTCAAGCTTGGCTGGTTCGGACACGACACTTGCGTGTTGCATGAAAGAGAAATCAGGAAGGATTTGCCGCCGTTCGGCTTCCTGAAAAGCAAGGCCCTTAAAGGCGATTTTCTCAACCAGCTTACGGCGATCATGTTGATTTCCGCTGAGAGCTGACCCGGGATTTTCGCCGAGAAGTGACCCGCCTTCATGTATGGTTTGGGTCTTAGGTTTTGGTCAAGGGGCGGCTTTCTCCTTCTTGCTCGTTGCGGCCTGTGCTG
>NZ_SSNY01000001.1 GCF_004801285.1 Ollibium composti | reverse complement strand
TCGACCTCACCTGATCGCAGGTATTTGCGGATCGTATTCCGCGACAGTCCCGTGCGCCGTGCAATCTCCCGGATCGAATGTCCATCTCGCAGATGCCAGCGTCGGATAACGCTCAGTAACGCCATGTCTATCACTCCAAAGTCCCCTGCAATCAACCAGCAGGGGTGGGTTCAAACATGGGTCACTTCTCAATGGAAAAATCCCTCAATCCCGGGTCAGCTCTCAGCGGAAATCAACACCTTCGTCGTCGGCGGAACGCACGCGGCACTCGATGCCCTTGCCGGCGCCGCGGTCGAAGTGGGTGCGGCGCGGGTCGCGAGGATCAACGTCCGGGTGGCGTCGCATACGGCACGGCTCACCGCCGCGTCTGCCGAATTCCTGACGGTGCTCACCCGTGCGCCGATCCGGCGGCCGCCCCTGCCGGCGGCGTGGCTGTTGAGCGGACTGGACGGCTCGGTGGTGCGCGGCCTCGCCACCGGTCTCGACAATCTCGCCAGACAGATCTCGCACAGGATCGAATGGGCGGAATGCCTTCAATCCTGCGTCGAAGGCGGCGCGAGGGCTTTTCTGGAGCTCGGTCCCGGACACGCGCTGAGCGAAATGGCCGCCAGCGCTTACCCGGACATTGCCGCTCGCAGTATCGAGGATTTCCGAACCATCGAGGGTGTCCATGCATGGCTGGCGAAAACTCTCGGGTAAATCTCCTCATGAGGCTAACCTGTAATGGCAGTGTTTGGGAGATTGTTGAGACGCCTGCAGGTGGAAGCCATCGTTGAGTTCAGCCTCCTGTAACGGCATTTATTCGATCTCGACGCCCAAGATCAGACAGTCCGCTTCGATCCAAACACGTCATCACATAAGAACACTTTCCGTGCATTGCGCGGTGAGTGTACACCATCCATGGTACATCAGGAAAAAATATTCCTATTGTTTACTTGATTGATCTGTCAACAGGCCGAATATTATTCTCCTTGGATGGTGTGAGTGGGTGTCTTGGCCGGTGTCGAATTTTCTTTGGATGGATTGATTTGAAAGAGCCTTGAGTCAAGAAAAGTGCAAGCATCATATTTCAACTACTATTTTTATTTAAAGCGAGATAATTTATTAAACAAGTAAAATGTTTTTTTCCACGGCGCTTTGTAGATTATGCAAAGTAATTAATATTATTCTTCGATTATATTAGATTGTGTATCCTCTCATTTCTGGGTTATACCAATGAACTCGACGGGGCGGCACCTGTCCCGTCGCCGATCACCAGCCCCGAGCCGCCCGCCAATAGAAGACCGATCCCCTTAGGTCCAGATTCTCGACCTGGTGCCTGCGCAATCCGATTCGCCCGTGCTCCGTCGGCCCCGGGCGGACGGACACCACTGTGGGCATTAGTTGTGGGCACCACTTGGGCAAGGGCGATTCAGCGTGAATCTCAGGCGTTCCGAAAGACCAAAATCCCACGGATTTCAAGGATTTCTGGAAAACGGTTTGGCTGGGGAACCTGGATTCGAACCAGGACTAACGGAGTCAGAGTCCGTGGGTCTACCGTTAACCTATTCCCCAACGGGCATGTTTTTCAATGCCTTGGCAGGGTGGATTGAAGTGTCCGCCACCGCCGCAGGACGCGTGGGCGAAACGCCATGCGCCTGTACGGCCCGCCTTTTAGCCGCCGCCTGAAAATAGTCAAGCCTGCACATGGGTTCAATCGGCGAAACGATCAATCGGAGCGACGACCGAACTGCGAGTGCTCGAACAGCACCACCACGACAAGGCCGATGAGCAGCGGGATGATGAGGTAGAGCAGCCGGAACGCCAGCAGAGCCGCCACCACGCGGGCCGGATCCATATCGGAAAGTCCTGCCAGGAACACCACTTCGAACACGCCGAGGCCGCCCGGCGCATGCGATATCTGCGCGATCGAGAACGATACGAGGAAGATGCCGAGAACGATCAGGTAGCCCGGATTGTCGGCTTCGGGCAGTGCGAAGTAGACGATCCCGGCCGCCGCCAGCAATTCCACCGGCCCGACCAGCAACTGGCGCGCCACGATCGGCAGGCGCGGATAATGAAGCTGGAAGGCGCCCAGCTTGAGCGGCTGCAGATGCAGCCAGCTTCCGAACGCATAGGCTGCGACGATGGCGATCATCGCCAAGCCGGCCCCGGTCGACAGCCATTCGTGGCCCATGTCCGAAAAACGGTCGAACAGATGGGGTTCCAGCGTCAACACGACGCCGGAGACGAGCAGCGTCGACAGGACGAAGGTGATCCAGCAGACGGCCACCAGCACGCCAACCTCATGCCCGGTCAACCCGCGCGAACCGTAGGCACGGTAGCGAATGACGGCGCCCGACAATACCGAGCCACCGATGTTGTGCGACAGCGCATAGGTGGTGAAGGAAGACAGTGTCACGAACAGCCAGGGCAGGCGCTTGCCGATATGGGTAAGCGCGATATGATCGTAGCCGGCAAGCGCGGCATAGGCCGCCACCGCGCAGAGCGCCGACAACAGCCAACGATGCGCCGGGATCGCGGCGAGCCCGTCGCCCACATCGTCGATCGATATCCCGCGCAATTCGCCGTAGAGCAGCCACAGTGAGAAAGCGACCGCCGACAATCCGACCACCGGCCAGAAGAAACGCCGTATGATCATGAATCGAGGGTTTTCAGTTTTTCTTCCGGTCTTGCCTGACACCTTCCCCAACCCGTTCCGCTTTTCAGCAATGCCTCATCGAAGCCCTCACTTCAACCTTAGCCGTCTCAGAGGAGCTTTACGCTTGGTGATCCGGCAGGGCGCTGCTACTGTGGCGCCAACTTAAGGATAATGCGCCTGCGGCGTCCGGGATTCCGGTTCGCGCGGCGCTGGAAGGATCGACAGTGGAAGACCGCGACGCCGGCGCCGATACGCCGGAAGCGGGCGAGTCCCGGCAGGTTCCGGCGCCATCGGCGTCGATGGACCATAAGTCCGTCGATAGCCCGAAAATCCCCGCTATGCCGTCCGCGAACGGATGGGCCGCCGACAGGCCGAACGATTCCGGCGAAACGGGGCATTCCCCGAAAGGCCGCAAACGGCGCAAGCGTCGGCGCGGCCGCAAGGTTTTCGCGCGCGACCGACAGCAGCCGGCGACGGATGGCCCCGCGACGGGAACTATTGTCGTTCCGCCGTCCGCACCTGCGGTCCCGGCACCATCGCAGGTCCTGCCTGCGGTCGAGCAGCGGAGGCCGCGCCACGAACTGCCGGTCTTCGCCGCCCTTGACCTCGGCACCAACAATTGCCGCCTGCTTATGGCTATTCCGGCGCGTTACGGGCAATTCCGCGTCATCGACGCCTTCTCGCGCATCGTCCGGCTGGGCGAGGGGTTGTCGGCATCCGGCAGGCTGTCCCAGCAGGCGATGGACCGGGCCGTCGAGGCGCTCAAGGTGTGCGGCGACAAGCTCAGGGCGCGCAAGATTCGGCGCGCGCGGCTGATCGCCACCGAGGCGTGCCGTTCGGCCGAGAACGGGCAGGAATTCCTCGATCGCGTCGAGCGCGAGGCGGGGCTGAAGCTGGAGATCATCGATCGCCAGACGGAAGCGCGGCTTGCCGTCTCCGGTTGCGGTTCGCTGGTGGAGCGCAACACCAGGGGCGTGGTGCTGTTCGACATCGGCGGCGGCTCGTCGGAGATCGCGCTGATCGACTTGAGCCGCCACCGGTCGCCGCGCCTGGCGAATCACATCGTGTCGTGGACTTCGCTGCCGGTCGGGGTGGTGTCGCTGGCCGAACGCTATGGCGGACGCACCGTCACCGGCGATGTCTTCGATGCTATGGTGGCCGATGTCGCCGACCGCTTGCAGGCGTTCGAGGGGCGTGGGCGACTGGACCATCTCGTCAACGGACCGGATTTCCATTTGCTCGGCACCTCAGGCACGGTCACCACGCTGGCCGGCGTTCATCTCGAGTTGGAGCGCTACGACCGCCGCCGCGTCGACGGCCTGTGGATGAACAGCGACAACGTCGACCGCATGGTGGCAAGGCTGCTCGGCTGGGATTTTCAGCAGCGCGTCGCCAATCCCTGCATCGGCGCCGATCGGGCTGATCTGGTGCTGGCGGGCTGCGCCATCCTGGAGGCGATCCGCGCCGTCTGGCCGGCGGAGCGCCTGCGCGTGGCAGACCGCGGCTTGCGCGAAGGTATCCTGAGCGAATTGATGGCAGACGAGGGCGCGTTGCGCGACCTGGCACGGGGGCGGTCGTGACGAAAAAACCGGGCAAGACAGGAGCGGCATCGCGCGTGCTGCGGACCCGCGTGAAGAAGAAAAGCGGCTTGAAGGAGTCGTCGCGCCGCTGGCTGGAACGCCATCTCAACGACCCGTACGTGCAACGCTCCAAGGCCGAGGGCTTCCGTTCGCGCGCCGCCTACAAGCTGATCGAGATCGACGACAAGCATCATTTGCTGAAGCCCGGCATGAAAGTCATCGATCTCGGCGCCGCCCCCGGCGGATGGTGCCAGGTCGCGGCCGAGCGGACGAAATCGAGCGCCGAGCATCCGCATGTCGTCGGTATCGACTATCTGGAAATGGATGCCGTGCCGGGCGCCGTCATCCTGCTGATGGATTTCCTCGACGACGATGCGCCTGCGAAACTGTCCGAGGCGCTAGGCGGCGAGCCGGATGTCGTGCTGTCCGACATGGCCGCACCCACAACCGGCCATCGCCGCACTGACCATCTGCGTACCATGCATTTGTGCGAAGTGGCCGCCGATTTCGCCGTCTCGGTGCTGAAGCCCGGCGGCCATTTCCTCGCCAAGACGTTTCAGGGCGGCACCGAGAGCGAACTGCTGGACATGCTGAAGAAGAACTTCCGGTCCGTCCATCACGTCAAGCCGCCGGCCTCGCGCGACGAATCGGTGGAGCTCTACCTGCTCGCCAAGGATTTCCGTGGCCGCGCGCCGCAGGGCTGATCCGGTCAGCCGACGGTCGAGGTGACCGTCTCCTTGGTCTTTGTCGGCTGCCCCTTGTAGCCGGAGACGGCGTTGCCCGCGTCCGGCGTCAGCCTTACGAACCAAACCGACGCCGCCGCCGACACTGCCGCCACCACGAAGAAGGCGATGTGGAAGTCGCTGAGCGTCAGAGGACCGCCATGGATGCCGGTCAGGGCCTCGAGGATTCCGCCGGCCAGCGCCACGCCAAGCGCGATGTTGAGCTGTTGCGCCACCGCCGCCAGCGGCGTCGCCTTGCTGATGTCTTCCGGTGCGATATCGGCATAGGCCAGCGCATTGACGCCGGTGAAGAACATGGAACGGATGAAGCCGCCTACCAGGATGATGCCTATCATCACCGCGTAGGGCGTCTGGGGGGTGAAGAAGCCGTAGACGGCAATAGTGCCGGCCGCGATCAGCGAACCGAAGATCAGCACGCGGCGGAAGCCGAAGGCGCGGAAAACCCATGCCGTCGTCAGCTTCATGCCGATGGCGCCGATGGCCGTGACGAAGGTGATCATGCCCGATTGGAACGGCGTCAGCCCGAAGGCGAGCTGGAACATCAGCGGCAGCAGGAACGGCACGGCGCCGATGCCGATGCGGAACATGCCGCCGCCCACCACCGATGCGCGGAACACCGGGTTGCGAAGCAGGTCGAGCGCCAGCAGCGGGTTCGCGGCACGCCGGGCGTGCATCAGATAGAGTGCGCCGCATACGAAACCGACCAACACGGTGATGAAGCCAGTGGCTGGCGGCAGCGCCGGCAGCGAGATGACTGACAGGCCGAAGACCACGCCGGATGCGGCAATTCCGCTGAGCGCAAAGCCGATGAAATCGAGCGGCGGGGTCGGCTCCCGGTCCATGTCCGGCAGGAACCGCGTCGCCAGCGCAATGCCGATCAGGCCGATCGGCACGTTGATGAGGAAGATCCAGTGCCAGGAAAAATAGGTGGTGATGAAACCTCCGACCGGAGGCCCCACAAGCGGGCCGACCAGCGCCGGAACGCTGAGCCATGACATCGCCGCCACGAGGTCGTGCTTCGGCGTCGAGCGGACAAGCACGAGGCGCCCGACAGGCGTCATCATGGCGCCGCCCATGCCCTGCAGGAAGCGCGAGACGACGAAGGCACCGAGCGAATTTGAGAAGGCGCAGGCCACCGAACCGACGACGAAAACGGCGATGGCCGCGCGAAACACGTTCTTCGCGCCGAAACGATCGGCCATCCAGCCGCTGACCGGGATGAAGATCGCCAGCGACACCAGATAGGATGTCAATGCGAGCTTGAGCGCGATAGGACTGGTCTGAATATCGGCCGCGATCGCCGGCAGCGACGTGGCGATCACCGTTGAGTCCATGTTTTCCATGAACAAGGCGACCGCGAGGATGAGCGGTATGAGGCGATTCAAGGCCGTACCCGGATTTGCTGGTCTCGCACGCCGACCGGGGGCAGATCGACAGCGGCGCGGGTTATCACGCCTTGGCGGTCCTGTCGCGTTAATTCCCTGTCACCTTTTGCGATACGAAGCCGATGCGGCGTGTGGCTGCTTTCCATCGGCGGCAAGACGTGTTACCAGCCGGCGCCAATCCTGAAAGGGAAGTTCACGAGTCGGCGCTGTCCATCCCCGGTTTGCAGCGCCTTTCCTGCATTCAAGGTGGCCCATGGCGAAAATCATCGAAACCGCGACCGGCGCTCTGGCGCTGACCTTCGACGACGTGCTGTTGCAGCCCGGCCATTCGGAAGTGATGCCGGGTGAGACCGATATCCGTACGCGCATTGCCGGCGACATCGACCTCAACGTGCCGATCCTTTCGGCGGCCATGGATACCGTCACCGAGGCGCGGCTCGCCATCGCCATGGCGCAGGCGGGCGGCATCGGCGTCATCCACCGCAACTTTTCGCCGGCCGATCAGGCCGAGCAGGTTCGGCAGGTCAAGAAATTCGAGTCCGGCATGGTGGTCAATCCCGTCACCATCGGTCCCGACGCCACGCTCGCCGATGCGCTGGCATTGATGAAGGCGCATGGCATTTCCGGCATCCCGGTGGTCGAGAACGGCGGCAGCGGCGGCCACAACGTCGGTCGCCTCGTCGGCATTCTGACCAACCGCGACGTGCGCTTCGCCTCGGACCCGTCGCAGAAGGTCTACGAACTGATGACGCGGGAGAACCTCATCACGGTCAAGGAGACCGTCGATCAGGAAGAAGCCAAGCGCCTGCTCCACCGGCATCGTATCGAAAAACTGCTGGTGGTGGACAAGCAGGGCAGGTGCGTCGGTCTCATCACCGTCAAGGACATCGAGAAGTCGCAGCTCAACCCGCATGCCAGCAAGGATGCGCAAGGGCGGCTGAGGGCGGCGGCGGCGACCAGCGTCGGCGACGACGGCTTCGAGCGCGCCGAACGGCTGATCGATGCCGGCGTCGACCTGCTGGTCATCGACACCGCGCACGGTCATTCGCAGCGCGTGCTGGATGCCGTCGCGCGAGCCAAGAAACTCTCCAATTCCGTGCGCATCCTGGCCGGCAACGTCGCCACCGCCGAGGGCACGCAGGCGCTGATCGACGCCGGCGCCGACGCTGTCAAGGTCGGCATCGGACCGGGCTCCATCTGCACGACGCGCATCGTCGCCGGCGTCGGCGTGCCGCAACTGTCGGCCATCATGTCGGCTGTCGAGACGGCACAGAAGGCGGGCGTGTCGGTCATCGCCGATGGCGGCATCAAGTTCTCCGGCGACCTCGCCAAGGCGCTGGCCGCCGGGGCGGGCGCGGCCATGGTCGGCTCGCTCCTGGCCGGTACCGATGAAAGCCCCGGCGAGGTCTATCTCTACCAGGGACGCTCCTTCAAGGCGTATCGAGGCATGGGCTCGGTCGGCGCCATGGCGCGCGGCTCGGCCGACCGCTACTTCCAGGCGGAAGTGCGCGACACGCTGAAACTGGTTCCCGAAGGGATCGAAGGCCAGGTTCCCTACAAGGGACCGGTGGGCGGCGTACTGCACCAGCTTGCGGGTGGCCTGAAAGCCGCTATGGGTTATGTCGGTGCGCGCGATCTTGCCGATTTCCGCGAGCGCGCCACCTTTGTGCGCATCTCGAACGCCGGCCTTCGTGAAAGCCACGCCCATGACGTCACGATCACCCGCGAAAGCCCCAACTACCCGGGCGGAGCCTGATCGGCCGTCGCATGCGGGACGCTTCCTGGATGCGGTGACAGGCCTGTCCCGCCACGCAGCGGCGCTCTGCCTCGCCTCGGTCGTGGTCTTCCTCGCCATGACGACGCTGGAATTCCTCTATTTCGAGCGCCTGAGCGGCGGCCTACCGTCGCTGGACATGCGCATAACGGGCTTCACGCCGGACGACGCCATGGCATGGCTGATGGCGCTGGGACGGCGCGGCAGCGAGATCATCATCGTCTGGCATTACCTGACGTTCGATCTTCTGTTCCCGGCGCTGTTTTCAGCGACGCTCGTGAGCCTGATCCTGTGGACCGGCCATCACCTGCCACGCTTCGCCGCCCTGTCGAAGCAGGGACAGGCGATGCTGGCGCTGGGCCTCGTGCTGCCTTACACGCTGGCCGACTACGTGCAGAACATCGTCGTCATCCGGCTGTTGCTGGATTTCCTCAATGCCAGTCCCGACTCGCTGGCGTTCGCCTCGGCGTTGATCGTCACGCGCTTCGCGCTGGTGGTGATTCCGCTTGCCGTGATCGCGACGTTTTACCTGGCTGGACGCAGACGGGCCTGAACAAGCCTCGCGGTATCACAGATCGAAGACGGCGATCCTGCGCTTGTCGAACTTGATACCGACTTCTCCGCGGACCAGTCTAAGTGCGGCTTCGCCGAACACCGCGCGCCGCCAGCCTTGCAGGGCAGGGACGTCCGCCTCCTCGCCTTCGGCGGCGATGCGGTCGATATCGTCGCTGGAGGCCAGGACCTTGGCGGCAACTCCCTGCTTTTCGGCGACGATACGCAACAGCACCTTGAGCAGTTCGGCGGCCGCGCTAGTACCTTCCGGCGGTTGGAAGGTCTTCGGCAGCTTCGGCATCTCTTCCTTCGGGATGGCAAGGGCGTCGTTGACGGTACCGAGCAATCCCGCCGCGCTTGACGACCGCTCCCACCCCTTGGGCGTGGTGCGCAGCCGGGCAAGGGCCGCGGCGTCGCGCGGCTGCTGCTGGGCGATCTCGTAGATCGCATCGTCCTTTAGCACCCGTCCACGCGGCACGTCCCGCTCGCGCGCCTCGCGCTCGCGCCAAGCGGCCACCGCCTGCAGCACGGCCAGTTCCTGCGGCTTGCGCAGGCGCATCTTCAGCCGCTTCCAGGCGTCCTCCGGACGCGGATCGTAGGTCTCGCGCGCCGTCAACACCGCCATTTCCTCGTTCAGCCAATGGGCACGGTCTTCGCGCTCCAGTTGGGCCGCCAGATGCTTGTAGACATCGATGAGATGGGTAACGTCGGCCAGCGCATAGTCGAGTTGCTTGTCCGACAGCGGCCGGTGGCGCCAGTCGGTGAAGCGCGAGGACTTGTCGAGCCGCGTCCCGGTGATCTTCTGCACGATCTGGTCGTAGGAAACGCTGTCACCGAAGCCGCACACCATGGCCGCCACCTGGGTGTCGAAAACCGGATGGGGAACGAGATCGCCGAGATGGACGACGATCTCGATGTCCTGCCGGGCGGCATGAAAGACCTTCGTCACCTTCTCGTTGCCCATCAAGCGGAAGAAGGGAGCGAGGTCGAGGTCGGGCGCCAGCGGATCGACCAGCGCAGTGACGCCGGGCGCGGCCATCTGGATCAGGCACAGGATCGGCCAGAAGGTCGTTTCGCGGATGAACTCGGTATCGACGGTGACGAAGTCCGACTTCTCCAGCGCGGCAATGGCGGTTTCGAGTTCGGCTTGTGTGGTAATGACGTGCATCAAATTGCTTTTTCGATGAAGGAAACACCTCTTCCTTTCCAGCCGACAGGGCTTTCGTCAAGGCAAACCGGGCGATGATGGCGCGAAACCGGCCTGCTGCGACCGCCTCGCCTTGACAAAACGGACCTCCCATGCGCTTTTCGCGCCGATTTCGGGGCCGGATTCCAAGGCGCCCAACCATCATGATCTGAACGGAAAATCCGCCATGCACCGCTATCGCAGCCACACCTGCGCTCAATTGAGGAAGGCCGACGTCGGCCAGACCGTCCGCATCTCCGGCTGGGTTCACCGGGTGCGCGACCATGGCGGGCTGCTGTTCATCGACCTGCGCGACCATTATGGCCTCACCCAGATCGTCGCCGATCCCGATTCGCCGGCCTTCAAGGTGGCCGAGACGCTGCGCGGCGAGTGGGTCGTCCGTATCGACGGCGAGGTCAAGGCCCGCACGCAAGAAGCCATCAACCCCAACCTCCAGACCGGCGAGATCGAGGTCTTCGCCAAGGAGATCGAGGTTTTGTCGGCGGCGAAGGAACTGCCGCTGCCGGTGTTCGGCGAGCCGGATTATCCCGAAGACATCCGCCTGAAATACCGCTTCCTCGATCTGCGCCGCGAAACGCTGCACGCAAACATCATGACGCGCACTCGTGTCATTTCCGAGATGCGCAGGCGTATGGGCGAGATCGGTTTCAACGAATTCCAGACACCGATTCTCACCGCTTCGTCGCCCGAAGGCGCGCGCGACTTCCTGGTGCCGAGCCGCATCCACCCCGGCACATTCTACGCGCTGCCGCAGGCGCCACAGCAGTACAAGCAGCTTTTGATGGTTTCGGGCTTCGATCGCTATTTCCAGATCGCGCCTTGCTTCCGCGACGAGGATCCGCGCGCCGACCGCTTCTACGGCGAGTTCTATCAGCTGGACCTCGAAATGAGCTTCGTCGAGCAAGAGGACGTGTTTGCCACCATGGAACCGGTGATGCGCGGCGTTTTCGAGACGTTCGCCGAGGGCAAGCCGGTGACGCAGGAATTCCCCCGCATCGCCTACGACGAGGCGATGCGCAAATACGGCACCGACAAGCCGGACCTGCGCAACCCTATCGTCATGCAGGACGTCTCCACGCAATTCCGCGGCTCTGGCTTCAAGGTGTTTGCCAACATCCTCGCCAACGACCCGAAAGCGGAAGTGTGGGCGATCCCCGCCAGGACCGGCGGCAGTCGCGCCTTCTGCGACCGCATGAATTCGTGGGCGCAAGGCGAGGGCCAGCCGGGCCTCGGCTACATCTTCTGGCGCAAGGAAGGCGACAAGATCGAAGGCGCCGGTCCGATCGCCAAGAACATCGGCGAGGAACGCTCCGAGGCGATACGCCAGCAACTTGGCCTTGAAGACGGCGACGCCGCCTTCTTTGTCGCGGGCGATCCGAAAAAGTTCGTCGCTTTCGCCGGTGCAGCACGCACGCGGGCAGGGGAAGAACTGAACCTCGTCGACCGCGACCGTTTCGAATTGTGTTGGATCGTCGATTTCCCGTTCTACGAATGGAATGAGGACGAGAAGAAGATCGACTTCGCCCACAACCCTTTCTCCATGCCGCAAGGCGGCATTGAAGCGTTGACCAGTCAGGATCCGCTGACGATCAAGGCGTTCCAGTACGACATGGTCTGCAATGGATACGAACTCGCCTCAGGCGGCATTCGCAACCATTTGCCCGAAACCATGGTCAAGGCCTTCGAGATCGTCGGGTTGGATCGCGCCACCGTCGAGGAGCGCTTCGGCGGCCTCTACCGCGCCTTCCAGTACGGCGCGCCGCCGCATGGTGGCATGGCGGCCGGCGTGGACCGCGTGGTGATGCTCCTGGTGGGCGCGAAGAACCTGCGCGAGATCGCCATATTCCCGATGAACCAGCAGGCCTACGACCTGCTGATGAACGCACCTTCGGAAGCCACGCCGCAGCAGTTGCGCGAACTTTCGCTTCGCGTTGCGGCGCCGAAGAAGGAAGGCTGACGGGCTCAGCCGCCCGTTGTCGAGCGGCTGACAGCTTGCCGGATTTTTTCGGCAAGCTGTTTTGCTTCGGCCTCGGTGTTCACAGTCAACAGGAAACCCTGCGCCTGCACCGGATCAAGGATCTTCGGCGTCATGAGGATCTTGCCGTCCGCGATGATTGCGAGCGTCCTGCCCACGTTTTCGGTTGAGATTCGCTCGTACTTCTGCGCGCCGGCAGGTGTGAGCGCCACATTGAACCCCGGCTTGCCTTCGACCCATTCCACCTGGCCGACGCTGGTGAAGTCCGCAGGTCCCAACAATGTCCTCGGTTCGACTTCCAGCGTTTGACCGCTACCTTCGACGACAAGTCGTGGGCCGCTTCCGGCTTTCTGGGCGACAAGCCTGATCTCAATGGGGGCAAGGCCCGAATTCGCCTGTGCGATTATCGGCGCCGCAAGAAACGTCATCAGCACGAAAACGAGGCCGAAAACTCGAGTCAGGCGCATGCGCTTGCCGTCCGTGATTATCGCAACGGGATCGTCTCCCTAGACGACCGTGGCGGACGGAACTCAGGCCGCCGACGGCTCCGTCACTCAGTGCCGCGACTGCCGCTTCGGCTCGTAGTGGCCATCCGGCCTGCGGTCGAACAGGTCACGGATCTGCGGGTGGCGCACCGGCTCGTCGGAATCGTCTTCCAGCAGGTTCTGTTCGGAAACGTAGGCAATGTATTCCGTCTCCGAATTTTCGGCCAGCAGGTGATAGAACGGCTGGTCCTTGTTTGGTCGCACCTCGGCGGGAATGGACTGATACCATTCCTCGGTGTTGGCGAACTGCGGATCGACGTCGAAGATGATGCCGCGGAACGAGAACAGCCGATGGCGAACCACCTGTCCGATCGCAAATTTGGCTGTCTTCATCGTACTCATACTCGCACCTCAACGGCCTATTTGGCGCAGGTGCGCGACCAATTCAATCCCGCAGCGCTTGACGCGCGGGGAAGCTCGCAGTAGCGCCGGGGCCGTTCGACCGCTGTTTTCACGAGAGGGTCACCCCGGCGCATGACCGACGTCTTCGGCCTCGTCCTGCCGTTCTTCGGCCTCATCTTCGTCGGCTTCGTCGTGGCCCGCATCGCCCGCCAGCCGCTCGAAGCGCTCGGCTGGATGAACATCTTCATCATCTATGTCGCGCTGCCGGCCCTGTTCTTCCAACTTCTGGCGAAAACGCCGTTCGAGCAACTGACCGAATGGACCTTCATCCTTGGCTCTGTGGTTGCGACCTACATCGTCTTTTCGCTGATGTTCCTTCTTTCGATGCTGATGCCGGGCGGAAACATCGCCGAATCCACCATCAAGGGCCTGTCCGCCGCCTACGGCAACATCGGCTACATGGGGCCGGGACTTGCGCTGCTCGCCTTCGGTGAGCAGGCGGCGGTGCCCGTGGCGCTGATCTTCTGCTTCGAGAACATCGTCCACTTCACGGTGGCGCCGATGATGATGGCACTGGCCGGCGACGACCAGCGCCCGTGGCCGCAGCTTGCTCTCGGCGTGGTGCAGCGGATCGTGTTGCATCCCTTCATCATCGCCACTGCCGCCGGCGTGGCCGCGGCCTATTTCCGCTTCCAGCCGTGGCTGCCGCTCGAACGGCTGCTCAGCTACCTGTCGAGCGCGGCCGCGCCTTGCGCGCTGTTCGCCATGGGCGTGACGCTGGCGCTCAGGCCGCTGAAGCGTATTCCCTCCGAAATGGCGCCGATCGCTATCCTGAAGCTGATCGTCCATCCGCTTCTGTGCTACGTCCTGCTGAGCTGGATCGGCAATTTCTCGCCGGAATGGGTCTTTTCGGCGGTACTGCTTGCCTCGCTGCCGACGGCGACCAACGTCTTCGTCATCGCCCAGCAATATAACGTATGGGTGCAGCGCGCCTCCGCCAGCATCCTCATCACCACCTGTCTCTCAGTGGTGACCGTGACCGGCCTGCTCTTCATGATCCGCCACGGCGTCCTGCCGCCGGATCTGTTTCCTTAAGCCTCCGGCGAGCGCGGCGAAGCCGCTGCCGGGCTTCAACCCTTCGCGCATAAAGAAGCCGCGCAACGGCGAGAAACTGCCCAGCAGGGTCAGGCCGGCGCTGCGCGCCATCTGCGCCGGCAGGAAATCCGACAGCAGCGACATGTTGAGCAGGTTGACCGCGCCGCTGCGCGCCAGGATATCGGGGCGGCGGCGAACGTCGTAGGCGGCGAGAGCCGGGGCTGCGCCGGGATCGCTCCTGTTTCTCGATGCGATATCAATGAGATCGCTGATATCCCTGATGCCGAGGTTAAGCCCCTGTGCGCCGATCGGCGGAAACACATGCGCGGCTTCGCCAACCAGCGCAACGCGGTTGGCGGCAAAGCGATGGGGGCTGGCGGCCGCGAGCGGGTAGACCTGCCGTCCGGGCTCGACCGTCACCCGCCCGAGCATCGATTGCATCCGGTCCTCGACGCGTACGGAAAGCTCGCCCTCGTCCAGGGCGGTCAGTTCGTCGGCCGTCTCGGGCCGCACGACCCAGACAAGGCTGGAACGATGGCCGCCGGGCAGGGGCACCTGCGTGAAGGGACCGGTTTCGGTGTGGAATTCGGTCGACGTGAAGGCATGGTCGCTGCGATGCCCGAAATTAAGCACCAGCGCCGCCTGGGGGTAGTTGCGCACCGACGTGCGGACGCCGGCCGCCTCGCGTGCCGGCGACAGGCGGCCGTCTGCGGCGACCGCCAGCAACGCGGAGACCGCACTGCCGTCGGCAAGCGTGGCCGTTGCCCGTTCTGCATCAAGGTGCCAGTCCGAAACCACGGTCTTGCGCCAGTCGATACCGGGGTGAGCGGCGACCGCTTCGGCGAGCGCCGGGGTCAGTACCGCGTTCGGCAGGTTGAGCCCGAACTGTTCCTCGTCGATCTCGCTGGCGTGGAAGGTCACCGTCGGGCTGCGGATCAGCCGGTTCGTGGCATCGACGATGCGCATCACCTTCAGGGGGGCTGCCTCGTCGCGCAGGCCATCCAGAACGCCCAGCCCGCCGAGCATGGCGAGCGCCGGATGCATCAGCGCCGTGGTACGGCGGTCGCCGGTCGGCACCGGCGGACCGACAAGCGCAACGGTAAAACCCGCCTGGGCGAAGCCGAGCGCCGCAACAAGTCCGGCCGGGCCGCTGCCGGCGATCAGGATTTGCGGTTCATGCGTGTCCAATTCAGCCTTCTCCGTGGCGGGTCCGGTTGCCTGCCGGATCATGAAAGGGAATATAGACCCCGGGCCTATCCGATCAACGCGGCTTTTCAGCCTCAGGTCATGACGACGCAGGACAACGATTTCAGCCACCTCGACGCTGCCGGCCGCGCCGCCGCCGCTGTAGCGCGTAAGCCGCGCATCACGGTGACGGCGGTTCTTGGCCTGGCGGTCCTCCTCGCTTGGCTGGTCCTCGGCGCGATGGCAGTGCGCGGCGCCAAGGGCAGCCTGCCGGGTGCCGGCGCTCCCGGGGACTTCCTGTTGCGATTTCTGCCGTCGCTGCCGCTTCCGGACGTGCTCGAGCGCTTCGCGGCGCTGTGCCTGACGCCACTGCCGGTGAATGGCGGCTGGTTCGGTGCGGAAGCCTCGGCTTTGGTCCTCATGTGGTTCCTGATGGCGATTGCGGCCATGCTGCCCTCGGCCGCGCCGATGATCCGCACTTATTGCGAGATTGCAGATACCGCCCGCGCCAAGGGCGAACTAGTCGTCCATCCGCTGGTTCTGACGGGTGGCTACCTGACGATCTGGCTTGCCGCGTCGATCGCTTTCGCGGCGGTGACGTTGGTAGTCAGGTACATTGCGCCGGAAGGCCGGCTGCTCGATCCGATTTCCGGTCTCGCGGGCGCGGCAGCACTCGCCATTGCGGGCATCTATCAGTTCAGCAACCTCAAGCAGGCCTGCCTGACCAGATGCCGCAACCCTTTCTCCACGCTTTTCGCCCGCTGGAGCGACCGGCCGGCGCGGATTTTCCGGCTCGGGCTGGAACAGGGCGTCTGGTGCCTCGGCTGCTGCTGGGCGTTGATGCTGGTGATGTTCGCCGTCGGCGTGACCAACATCTTCTGGATGGCGCTCATCGGCCTGTTTGCACTGGTCGAAAAGCAGGTAGAAGGGCGGTGGACCAGCCGGGTGGCCGGCACGATACTGCTTGTGTGGGCCGCGATGCTGCTTGTAGTGTCCCACTGAGATCGGGGAATGCCTATGTCCAAGCCAAGCTGGGCGATGAAAGGAGAGCTTGTACTCTCCTGCAATTGCACGGTTTTTTGCCCTTGCGTCTTGTCGTTGGGCA
This sequence comes from Ollibium composti, assembly GCF_004801285.1. GTDB lineage: Bacteria > Pseudomonadota > Alphaproteobacteria > Rhizobiales > Rhizobiaceae > Mesorhizobium > Mesorhizobium composti. Next base: position 683,172 of record NZ_SSNY01000001.1, on the reverse strand, counting down.
ATCATCCGCCAACCGAGGGCTATTGCCAGACCTGGGCCGGGTTCCGCATCGACGCCGGCCATTTCGGCGATACCGATCTGTCGGGCCTCAATCTCGGGCTGGTGATGGAAATTCCGGGCTACATGAGCCGCGGCAACTGGACGGCCGGTCTGTTCATCGACAAGCGCGCTTCGGTTTACGCCACCAAGGCTCTCACCAATATCTTCACCGGCAAGGCCGGCGGCACGACATCGCTGCTGTCGATCCTGGTCGGCAAATTCCTCGGTGTCGAGCAGGTGCCCGTCACCTATGAGACCGAGGGCAAGACGCGTGTCTTCCAGATCCCGAAGATCATCGACGGGGCGGTGACGCCGATCGCCGGCAAGGACAGCGAGCGCGACACCGTCATCCAGAACTCGCAATACTGGATCGCGCCCGAGATCATCGTGGCGAAATCGGACCGCTCGAAGATGCGCGCCTTCGGCCGCAATTGGAATTTCGCCGGCCGTTCGGCCGAAATCTGCAAGCTGGATTGGCGCGGACCGTGAGCAAGAACACCACGAAAGCCCGGCCGGGCGAGAGGGCCAAGGCGAAGGCCAAGCAGATCGCCGAGCGCATTCCGCGCCCGAAAAAGAAGGTGACCTGGCCGCAGGCGCGCGCCTTTTCGGTGCACCTTCTCACCGCATCGGGCTCGTTCCTCGCTTTCGTCTCGCTCGTGGCGGCGAGCGAGGAGCGCTGGACGGCGATGTTCTGGTGGCTCGGGCTGGCGCTGCTGGTCGACGGCATCGACGGTCCCGTGGCACGCAAGCTGGAAGTGAAGGAAATCCTGCCGACATGGTCGGGCGAACTACTCGACAACATCATCGACTACGTCACCTACGTGATGATCCCCGCCTTCGCGCTCTACCAGCGCGGTTTCATGGGCGAGGGGCTTTCCTTCCTGTCGGCGGCGATCATCGTGGTGTCGAGCGCCATCTACTATGCCGACACCGGCATGAAGACGAAGGAGAACTTCTTCAAGGGCTTCCCGGTGGTGTGGAACATGGTGGTCTTCACCCTGTTCGTCATCGAGCCGGGCCAATGGACGTCGTTCGCGATCGTGGTCATTGCGGGCATCCTCACCTTCGTGCCGATGAACTTCATCCATCCGGTGCGGGTGGTGCGGTTGCGTTCGATCAATCTCGGCATGACGCTGCTCTGGTGTGCCTTCGGTGCGCTGGCGCTGGCGCAATCCGCGATGGCGCAGTTCTACAACCAGATCGGCGTGCTCGGCGAACAGGTCGGCATCTTCACCAAGGTCGGCATCACGGTGACCGGCCTCTACCTGTTCTTCATCGGCGGCGTCATGCAGCTGTTTCCCAAACTCGGCGCGAAGAAAGCCTGATCCATGTCCAAAGCGATCCGCATCCACGCCCATGGCGGCCCTGAAGTCCTGACCTTCGAGGAGGCCGATCCCGGCCGGCCGGGGCCGGGCCAGGCGCTGATCCGCCACACCGCCATCGGCCTGAACTTCATCGACGTCTATTTCCGCACCGGTCTTTATCCCGCACCCAACGGCTTTCCGCTGGTGCCGGGCGGGGAGGGCGCAGGCGTGGTGATCGAGGTCGGCGAGGGTGTCGACTGGCTGAAGCCGGGCGATCGTGTCGCCTACGCCGTCAACATCGGCGCCTATGCCGAGCAGCGCGTCATCGCCGCCGATCGGCTGGTCAAGGTGCCCGACGGCATCACCGACGAGCAGGCCGCCGCCATGATGCTGAAGGGCATGACGGCGGAATATCTGCTGAACCGCACCTATAAGGTGAAGGCCGGTGACACGATCCTGTTCCATGCGGCGGCCGGCGGCGTTGGCCTGCTCGCCGGCCAATGGGCCAGGCACATCGGCGCCGTCACCATCGGCACAGCCGGTTCGGCCGACAAAGTGGCGCTTGCCAAGTCGCACGGCTACGACCACGTCATCAACTATCGCGAACAGGATTTCGTCGCTGAGGTGGCGCGCATCACCAATGGGCAAAAGTGCGAAGTCGTCTACGATTCGGTCGGCAAGGACACCTTCGAAGGGTCGCTGGACTGCCTGAAGCCGCTTGGGCTGCTGGCGCTGTTCGGCCAGTCGTCCGGTCCCGTGCCGCCGTTCAATCTCGGCGTCCTGTCGCAGAAGGGCTCGCTCTACATCACCCGGCCGACGCTGTTCGTCTACGTGGCGAAGCGCGAAGACCTCGTGGCGTCCGCCAAGGCGCTGTTCGATGTCGTTGCCAGCGGGGCGGTCGAAGTGCGGATCAACCAGCGCTATGCGCTGAAGGATGCCGCCAAGGCGCATGCTGACCTCGAGGCGCGCCGCACCACCGGGACGACGATCCTTGTGCCCTGACCGTTTGGCAGCCGGCTTTCCGCTGAAAATCTTGAAGCTCTTTCAAACGACCAGCAGCTTTGCGTTTCTTGACCGGGCCGCATACCATCATCGCGGGAACACAGAACACGTCTGGAAAACAGACAGGGAGGAACTGTGAGTGAAGAACTCGCAACCGGGAACCTCCTTGAGGTTCGCGGTCTGACAAAGATATTCGGCTCGCTTACGGCATGCGATCACATCGACCTGACGATCGCCAGGGGCGAGATCCATGCGCTGCTCGGCGAAAACGGCGCCGGCAAGTCGACGCTGGTCAAGATGCTGTTCGGTTCGCTGGAGCCGCATTCGGGCGAAATCCTGTGGCAGGGACAGCCCGTCCGCATCCAGAACCCCGGCGTCGCCAAGAAGCTCGGCATCGGCATGGTGTTCCAGCATTTCTCGCTGTTCGAGGCGCTGACGGCAGCCGAAAACATCGCGCTCTCGCTGGACGACGGTTCGCCGATCAACCAGATCGCCGCCAAGGCGCGTGCGCTGTCCTATAGCTATGGCCTGCCGCTCGACCCGGATTCGCTGGTCGGCGACCTGTCGGTCGGCGAGCGCCAGCGCATCGAGATCATCCGCTGCCTGTTGCAGCTGCCGCAGCTCATTATCCTCGACGAGCCGACCTCGGTGCTGACGCCGCAAGAAGCCGATAAGCTGTTCGAGACGTTGGAACGGCTGCGCGCCGAAGGAAAATCCATCCTCTATATCTCGCACCGGCTGGAAGAAGTGAAGCGCATCTGCGACCGTGCCACGGTGCTGCGCCACGGCAAGGTGGTCGGCCATTGCAACCCGCGCGAGGAAACGGCGTCTTCGCTGGCCCGCATGATGGTCGGTTCGGAAGTCAAGGCGGTGGTGCGCGCGCCGGTCGAAGGCATCGAGAAGGCGGCTCCGCTGCTTGAAATCCGCAGCCTCACCCGCAAGCCTGCCACCCCATTCTCGATCCCGCTCAAGAACATCGGCCTGACGGTGCGCGCCGGCGAGGTGATCGGCATCGCCGGCGTCGCCGGCAACGGCCAGGGTGAATTCTTCGAGGCCGTCTCCGGCGAAGTGCAGCAGCAAGACGCTGCGTCTGTACGCATTCGCGGCAAGGATGCCGGCCGTCTCGACATCACCGGCCGCCGGCTCCTCGGCGCCGCCTTCGTGCCGGAGGAGAGGCTCGGCCACGGCGCGGCGCCACGCATGAAGCTGTCGGAGAACCTCCTGCTATCGCGTCACGCGACCGACGGGAAGGCTTTCGTCGGCACCGGCGGCATGGTCAAGGCCAATGCCGTCTACAGCGCCGCCCAGCGCATCATCGAGGTGATGGACGTGCGCAAGAGCGCGCCCGACCCGGAAGCCGCAGCCCTTTCGGGCGGCAACCTGCAGAAATTCATCGTCGGCCGCGAACTGGACCGCAGACCGGCGGTGATGGTGGTGAACCAGCCGACCTGGGGCGTCGATGCGGGCGCTGCCGCCCACATCCGCCAGGCGCTGATCGAGCTGGCGCGCTCGGGCTCGGCGGTTCTGGTCATCAGCCAGGACCTCGACGAACTGTTCGAGATTTCCGACGCCATCGCCGTCATGCACAACGGCGAACTGTCGAAGCCGCTGCCGATCGCCGAAGCCACCTTCGAGAAGATCGGCCTGCTGATGGGCGGCGCGGAACCCTGCCATGCCGAACATGCAGCGGAGGTCGTGTGATGCGCCTTGAACTGGTCAAACGCCCGCAGCGCTCGGCACTGTTCTCGGCCCTGTCGCCGTTTATCGCCTTCGCGCTCACGCTGATTGCCGGCGCCATCCTTTTCGCCCTGCTCGGCATCGACCCGGTGTCGGCCTTCTACACCTATTTCATCTCGCCCATCAGCGAGGTGTGGCAGTTGCACGAACTCGCCATCAAGGCGGCACCCTTGATCCTCATCGCGGTCGGCCTGTCCGTGTGCTATCGCGCCAACATCTGGAACATCGGCGCCGAAGGCCAGTTCACGCTGGGCGCCATCGTCGGCTCGATGGTGCCGGTGCTCTATCCCGAGCTGGAAGGCCCGATCGTCCTGCCACTGATGCTTTTGATGGGCATGATCGGGGGAGGGCTCTATGCCGCCATCCCGGCCTACCTGAAGGCGCGCTTCAACACCAACGAGATCCTGACCAGCCTGATGCTGGTCTATGTGTCGCAGCTTTTCCTCGACTGGCTGGTACGCGGCCCCTGGCGCGACCCTCAGGGCCATGGCTTCCCGCAGACCGTGCAATTCAACGATTCCGCCATCCTGCCCGAACTGATGCCGGCGTCAGGCCGCGCCAACTGGGGCTTCGTCTTCGCGCTCGTCGCCGCTGTCGTGGTCTGGATCATGATGAGCCGCATGCTGAAAGGCTTTGAGGTACGCGTGCTCGGGTCGAGCCCCCGTGCCGGTCGCTTCGCCGGCTTCGGCCTGAACAGGATGATATTCTTCGCCTTCATCCTCTCCGGCGCGCTGGCCGGTCTTGCCGGAATCTCCGTCGTGTCTGGCGAAATCAACCAGTTGAAGCCGGTCATTTCGCCCGGCTACGGCTTCGCCGCCATCATCGTCGCCTTCCTCGGCCGTCTCAATCCGCTCGGCATCGTCGCGGCCGGACTGGTGCTGGCCCTGACCTATCTCGGCGGCGAGGCGGCGCAAACCGCGCTCGGCGTCTCCGACAAGGTGGCGCGCGTCTTCCAGGGCATGCTCCTGTTCTTCGTGCTCGGCTGCGACACGCTCATCCACTACCGCATAAGGCTGGTCGGCCTGCGCGCCAAGGCGCCGGCGCCCGACCCCGCGACGGCTGGCAAGCTGGGGGAGGCGCACTGATGGAAATCACGATCAACATCCTGCTGACCATCGCAACGGCGGCGACCCCGCTGCTGGTGGCGGCGATCGGCGAACTGGTGGTGGAACGTTCGGGCGTGCTCAACCTCGGCGTCGAGGGCATGATGATCATGGGTGCGGTGGGCGGCTTCGGCGTCGGCTATCTTACCGGCTCGCCCTGGCTCGGCCTCGTGGCGGCCATCGTGGTCGGCGCGGTTTTCTCGCTGCTGTTCGCGGTCATGACGCTGTCGCTGGCCACCAACCAGGTGGCGACCGGCCTGTCGCTGACACTGCTCGGCCTCGGCCTGTCCGGCATGATCGGCACCGGTTTCGTCGGCCTGCCCGGCGTCAGGCTGCCCGACCTGCACATTCCGCTGCTCATCGACCTGCCCATCGTCGGCAAGCTCGTCTTCGGCCAGGACCCGGTCTTCTACATCTCGATCCTGCTGATCTTCGCCGTCGCCTGGTTCCTGTTCAGGACGCGCACGGGTCTCACGCTGCGCTCGATCGGCGACAGCCACACCTCCGCCCATGCCCTCGGCATCCAGGTCATCCGCTACCGCTATCTGGCGGTCATCTTCGGCGGCGCCTGCGCCGGCCTTGCCGGCGGTCAACTCTCGCTCGTCTACACGCCGCAATGGGTGGAGAACATGTCGGCCGGCCGCGGCTGGATCGCCTTGGCGCTGGTCGTGTTCGCTTCCTGGCGGCCATGGCGGGTGCTGGCAGGGGCCTACATCTTCGGCGCGGTCTGGATCGGCCAGCTTCATGCACAGGCATTCGGTATCCCGGTGCCGTCGCAGCTTCTTTCTTCCTTGCCCTATCTGGCAACGGTCGTCGTTCTTGTTCTAATCTCGCGCAACAAACGTCTGACCATGATGAACACACCGGCATCGTTGGGCCAGCCATTCGTGCCGGATCGCTGATTACCAACGGGAAGTCTCAAAGGCACACGGAGAGGAAACACCATGAAGAAACTGCTCATTGCGATGATGACCACGGCAGCGGCGCTGTCCATGGCCGTCACGGCGGAGGCGGCCGACAAGCTGAAGGCGTGCTGGGTCTATGTCGGCCCGATCGGCGATTTCGGCTATTCCTACCAGCACGATCAGGGGCGCCTGCACGCCGAAAAGGAGCTCGGCGACAAGATCGAGACGGCCTATCTCGAAAACGTTTCGGAAGGCCCTGACGCCGACCGCGCCTTCGAGCGCCTGGCTCGCGAAGGCTGCAAGATCATCTTCGGCACCTCGTTCGGGTTCATGGACCCGATGGTGAAGGTCGCCAAGAAGTTCCCGGACATCAAGTTCGAGCACGCCACCGGCTACAAGACCTCGGAGAATCTCGGCGTCTACAACGCCCGCTTCTACGAAGGCCGCTATGTGATGGGCCAGATCGCCGCCAAGATGTCGAAGACCGGCGTCGCCGGCTACATCGTCTCCTTCCCGATCCCGGAAGTGGTGATGGGCATCGACGCCTTCATGCTCGGCGCGCAGTCGGTCAATCCCGACTTCAAGCTCAAGATCGTCTGGGTCAATTCCTGGTTCGATCCGGGTAAGGAAGCCGACGCCGCCAAGGCCTTGTTCGACCAGGGTGCCGACATCATCACCCAGCACACCGACTCGACCGCCGCCCTGCAGGTGGCCGAGGAGCGCGGATTGAAGGGCTTCGGCCAGTCTTCCGACATGATCAAGTTCGCGCCGAACGCACAACTGACCTCGAACACCGACAACTGGGGCCCGTACTACGTCGAGCGCCTCAAGGCGGTTCTCGACGGCACCTGGAAGACGGACAATGTCTGGCTGGGCATCAAGGACGGCGCGGTGGAACTGTCGCCCTTCACCAACATGCCCGACGACGTGAAGGCCATGGCCGAAGCCACCAAGAAGAAGATCGCTGACGGCTGGAACCCCTTCACCGGTCCGGTCTTCAAGCAGGACGGCTCGCAGTGGCTGAAGGACGGCGAAGTGGCCGACGACGGCACGCTTCTCGGCTTGAACTTCTACGTCAAGGGCGTGGACGACAAGCTGCCTCAGTAAGCAGGCTGCATCAGAAAGCAGGAAAGGGCGCCGGGTGGCGCCCTTTCTTTTGATCGTCCTAGTAATTTACCCGCTGATCGTTGAGATCAGACCGCCTGACCGTAAAGATCGTAGGCGTCGGCGCGGTCGATCTTGACCGTCACGATGTCGCCGGCCCGCACCGGGCGGCGCGACTGGATATGCACGGCGCCATCGATCTCAGGCGCGTCGTATTTCGTGCGGCCCTTCGCGGCGGTGCCGTTGGCCTCGTCGACGATGACGGACAGGCGTTTGCCGACCTTCTTCTGCAACTGCGCGGCCGAGATCTTCTGCTGGCGCTGCATGAAGCGATGCCAGCGGGCCTCCTTGACCTCCTGCGGCACCGGCTCCAGACCCATGTCGTTGGAGCGCGCGCCGGCAACGGGTTCGTACTTGAAGCAGCCGGCGCGATCGATCTTCGCCTCGTCCAGCCAGTCGAGCAGCATCTGGAAGTCTTCCTCCGTCTCGCCGGGGAAACCGACGATGAAGGTCGAGCGGATGGCGAGGTCAGGACAGGTCTCGCGCCATGAGCGGATGCGTTCCAGCGTCTTTTCGCCGTGCGCGGGCCGCCGCATATTCTTCAGCACCTGCGGGGAGGCATGCTGGAAGGGGATGTCGAGATAGGGCAGGATTTTTCCGTCCGCCATCAACGGAATGACGTCGGCGACATGCGGGTAGGGGTAGACATAGTGTAGCCGCACCCAGATGCCGAGCTTACCCAGTTCCTCCGCGAGGTCGAGGAACTTCGCCCGCACTTCGCGTTCGCCGAACAGCGACGTCTGGTACTTGATATCGATGCCGTAGGCGCTGGTGTCCTGCGAGATGACGAGCAATTCCTTCACGCCCGCCCTGGCCAGCTTCTCGGCCTCGCGCAGCACGTCCGCAGCAGGGCGTGAGACGAGATCGCCGCGCAGGGCAGGGATGATGCAGAAGGTGCAGCGATTGTTGCAACCCTCTGAAATCTTGAGATAGGCGTAGTGGCGCGGCGTGAGCTTGACGCCTTGCGGCGGCAGCAGGTCCACAAACGGATCGTGGGCCGGCGGCGCCGCTTCATGCACCGCCTCCATGACGCTTTCATAGGCCTGCGGCCCGGTGATGGCGAGCACGTTGGGGTGCTTGTCACGGATCAGGTCGGGCGTGGCGCCCATGCAGCCGGTGACGATGACCTTGCCGTTCTCCTTCAGCGCCGTGCCGATGGCACCGAGCGATTCCTCGCGGGCGGAATCGAGGAAACCGCAGGTGTTGACGACGACGAGGTCGGCGCCGTCGTGCTTGCGCGCGATCTCGTAGCCTTCCGCTCGCAGCCGCGTGATGATGCGCTCCGAATCCACGAGCGCCTTCGGGCATCCGAGGCTGACGAAGCTGACGCGAGGGGCTGACATCGGCGGGAAACTTTCAGTTTTTCTGGAAACCGCGGCGCAGTACCACAGTTTTTGCCGCTTGTAATTCGTAGCGTGAAAGGATGCGCCGGCTCAGCCCACGACGCCGTTCACATGCGGCCAGACTTCCAGCGCACCGCGATAGATCATGTCGAGCGCCACGTAGAGGATGATGAGCAGGCCGATATAGGCGATCCAGCGGTGGCGGTGCAGCAGCTTGGCGATGAAGGATGCGGCGAGGCCCATCAATGCGATGGACAGGATGAGGCCGATGATAAGCACGGAGAAATGATCGCGCGCGGCGCCGGCGACGGCGAGCACGTTATCCAGCGACATCGACACGTCGGCGATGACGATCTGCGTGGCGGCCTGCATCAGGGTCTTGCGCGGCGCGCGGCCGGCGACCGTCTTGTCGTTGTTCAGGTCGGCATCCGACAGCGCTTCCGTCGCTTCATGCTCATCTTCGTGCGAAGTGCGCAGTTCGCGCCACATCTTCCAGCACACCCACAGAAGCAGGATGCCGCCTGCCAGCAACAGGCCGACTATGGCAAGCAGCTTGACGGTGATGGAGGCAAACAGGATGCGCAGTACGGTGGCGGCAAGGACGCCGATCAGAATTGCCTTCTTGCGCTGATCGACCGGCAGGCCGGCCGCGGCAAGACCGATAACGATGGCATTGTCCCCGGCAAGGACGAGATCGATGGCGATGACCTGAAGGAGTGCCGCGAAACCCGCTGCGGTAAAGACTTCCATCGTCCAGGGCACCCCAAGGTTGTCGTGTCAGTGTTTCAATCGGCTACTGCTTCGCCTTGCCCCCTGTCAAGGAAGTTGACGGCCCCGCCCGCCGTGCGAGACTACAGGGGGATGTTGTCGTGCTTCTTCCAAGGGTTCTGCAAATCCTTGTTGCGCAGCATGCGAAGCGCCCGCGCCACCCGGCGCCGCGTCGAATGCGGCATGATGACCTCGTCGACATAACCGCGCTCGGCCGCCACGAAAGGCGACAGGAAGCGATCCTCGTAGCGCTTGGTATGAGCGGCGATCTTGTCCGCGTCGCCGATATCCTTGCGATAGATGATCTCGACCGCGCCCTTGGCACCCATCACCGCGATCTGAGCCGTCGGCCAGGCGTAGTTCATGTCGCCGCGCAGGTGTTTCGATGCCATGACGTCATAGGCGCCGCCGAAGGCCTTGCGCGTGATCACAGTCACCTTCGGCACCGTGGCCTCGGCATAGGCGAACAGAAGCTTGGCGCCGTGCTTGATGAGGCCGCCATATTCCTGCGCCGTGCCCGGCAGGAAGCCCGGCACGTCGACGAACGTGACGAGGGGGATGTTGAAGCAGTCGCAGAAGCGCACGAAGCGCGCCGCCTTGCGGCTGGCGTCGGAATCCAGAACGCCCGCCAGCACCATCGGCTGGTTGGCGACGAATCCGACCGTGCGGCCCTCGACACGGCCGAAGCCGGTGACGATGTTCCTGGCGAAGGACGGCTGGATCTCGAAGAAATCACCTTCGTCGCAGGTCTTGAGGATCAGCTCCTTGATATCGTAGGGTTTATTGGCGTTCTCCGGGATCAGCCGGTCGAGCGACATATCGTGCTCGGTGATCGGCTCGTAGCATTCGACTTCCGGGATTTCGGCCGTGTTCGACGCCGGTAACAGATCGACCAGCCGGCGCATCTGCAACAGCGCCTCGACGTCGTTGTCATAGGCGCCGTCGGCGATGGAGGATTTCGTCGTGTGCACGGAAGCCCCGCCGAGTTCCTCGGCCGTCACCGTCTCGTTGGTGACGGTCTTCACCACGTCCGGCCCGGTGACGAACATGTAGGACGTGTCGCGCACCATGAAGATGAAGTCGGTCATCGCCGGCGAATAGACGTCGCCGCCGGCGCAGGGGCCCATGATCAGCGAAATCTGCGGGATGACACCGGAAGCCAGCACGTTGCGCTGAAAAATTTCGGCATAGCCGCCGAGCGCCGCCACGCCCTCCTGGATGCGGGCGCCGCCGGCGTCGTAGAGGCCGATGATCGGCGCGCGGTTGCGCAGCGCCATATCCTGCACCTTCATCACCTTCTCGGCGTGCGCTTCCGAAAGCGAGCCACCGAACACGGTGAAATCCTTAGCGAAAAGATAGACCGGGCGGCCGTTGACCGTGCCCCAGCCCGTAACGACGCCGTCACCGGCGATCTTCATTTTCTCCATGCCGAAGTCGGTCGAGCGGTGCTCGACATACATATCGAACTCCTCGAACGAACCCTCGTCGAGGAATATCTCGATGCGTTCCCGCGCCGTCAGCTTGCCCTTCTTGTGCTGGGCATCGATGCGGACCTGACCGCCTCCCGCGCGCGCCATGGCGCGGCGGCGCTCGAGTTCCTGCAACACGTCTTTCATGATGTCCTCCGGGGCGGGTCCTGTCTTGGTAACCACAGGGCGCAGCCTGTGCAAGCGCGGCTTTTGTCCTAGGTCCGGCGTGTTTCGTCAGGCGGGTTTTGCTGCGTTGCAACATAATGCCCTTGCTTTCCGTCGCCGACTCCTCCATATGCACAGGCACAAGGCGCTTGGGCCGGCGAAGGAAGCCGGCTTTCTCTTGAGATTGAGACTGGTTGCGTCTGTTTCCGCCCCGAGAAGATCGGCCGGCGGAAAAGCCCCGCGGCGGGATGCCGTGGGCACGACAGCGCAGCCGAGCGGACAATGCGTCCGCCGCCTTGTCGTTCACAAAATCCATTGCATCCGGCGGGTTGCGCCCCGCCGCGATCCTGTTTGCGGCCATGAGACCGCTTGAAAGAAGAAACGTTTTGACCAACGAAAACAATGCGGAGCCGACAGGCTTCGCCGCACTCGGAATTTCCGGCCAGCTTTTGAAGGCCACTCACGCCGCCGGCTTCACCGAACCGAAGCCGATCCAGGTCGAGGCCATTCCGGCCCAGCTGGAGGGCCGCGACGTTCTCGGCATCGCCCAGACCGGCTCGGGCAAGACGGCCGCCTTCGCACTGCCGATCCTGTCGAAGATCATGGCGCTCGGCACCAGGCGCCGGCCGAAGACGGCGCGCGCGCTGATCCTTGCACCCACACGCGAGCTCGCCGTGCAGATCGAAGATACCATCAAGATCCTGGCCAAAGGCGCGCATGTCTCCACAGCCCTGGTACTCGGCGGCGTCTCCCGCTTCAGCCAGGTCAAGCGCATCGCGCCCGGCGTCGATTTCCTCGTCGCCACGCCCGGCCGCTTGACCGACCTGGTGCGCGAGAAGGACGTCGATCTCTCCGACACCACCTGGCTGGTGCTGGACGAGGCCGACCGCATGCTCGACATGGGCTTCATCAACGATGTGCGCCGCATCGCCAAGGGCACCCATCCGGGCCGCCAGACGGCGCTGTTCTCGGCCACCATGCCGCAGGAGATCGCCGACCTCGCCAAGGGCCTGCTGCGCGACCCGCTGCGTGTCGAGGTCGCCCCGCAGGGCACGACGGCTGCGGAAATCAAGCAGAGCGTCATCCTCGCCCGCACAAAGCAGAAGCGTCGGCTGCTGTCCGCCATGCTGGCCGACGAGGCGATGCGCTCCGTCATCGTCTTTGCCCGCACCAAGCACGGTGCCGACCGTGTCACCAAGGATCTGGAGCGCGACGGCTTTGAAGCCGCCGTCATCCACGGCAACAAGAGCCAGAATGCCCGCCAGAAGGCGCTCAACGGTTTTCGCGACGGTTCGGTGCGCATTCTGGTTGCGACGGACATCGCCGCGCGCGGCATCGACGTGCCCGGCATCAGCCATGTCGTCAACTTCGACCTGCCGGACGAGGCGGAAAGCTACGTCCACCGCATCGGTCGCACAGGCCGCAATGGGCAGGACGGCGTGGCGATCACGCTAGTCGACCCGACCGAGAACGCCAAGCTGCGCCAGGTCGAGAAGATCATCCGCATGAAGCTGCCGGTGATCGCCGATCATCTCGGCGAGCCAGACCCCGCACGCGAACCGCGCCAGGACGGCGAGCGCCGCCTGGAGGCTGCCAACGACCGTCGGCCGCAGCCGCAGGGCCGCAAACCCGGTAATGGCGGACGGAACGAAAGCCGCGGTGAAGCCGGACAGGGCGAGCGTCGTGAGGGCGGGTTCGGCAAGAAGCGCTTCGGCGGCAAGCCGAACGGAAAGCCGGCCTTCGCCAAGAAAAGCGGAGCCGAACGTCCCGTCGACAACGGCAACGCCAAGCCGTTCCGCGGCAAGAAGCGTTTCGGCGGTCGCAACCGGCCGGCGCGCGCGGCCTGACCTGTCGCCCGACATTTCCCGGCGAGATGCGGTTCCTCAGGAACGCGGGCGTCTCGTCCGGGGAAGGCTCGGCCGCGTTTTCCAGCCTGTGAAAGCCGTGATGAGCCGATGGCGAAGCGAACTGGGCAGCAGCGCCAGTCCCTTCAGCCCGTAGACCAGCCGTCCCGGAAAGGCGATTTCGAAACCGCCGCTTGCGATGCCCTTGCGGATACGGTGTGCCGCATCGCCGGCCGCCATCAGGGCGGGGAGCTTGAAATTGGTCCTCTGCGTCAGCGGCGTATCGATGAAGCCGGGATTGACGACCTGAAGGCGGATGTTGACGCGGTCGAAATCGAACCGCAGCGACTGCGCCATGGCGTTGAGGGCGGCTTTGGTCGCGCCGTAGGCGGCTGTGGTCGGCCAACCGAAATAGGCGCTGATCGACCCTATCATGACCACCTGGCCCTTGCCGCGCTGGCGCATGCGCCCGGCGACCGGCACCAGCCCATGCACGACGCCCATGACGTTGACGTCGAAGCTGCGGCTGAACTTACGCACCGAGAGATTTTCCCCGGACACCGGCACGTAGGCGCCGGCATTGAAGACGGCGAGCACGATCGGCTCGCCGCTCGCTTCAATCGCATCGACGGTGGCCGCCATGCCCTGTTCGTCGCAGACATCGCAGGGGTAGGAGAGGACGCGGCCCGGCAGATCCCTCGTTTCCTCGATCAGGGAATCGATGGGGTCTTCCTCCCGCGCCGTGACGGCGACGGTGAACCCTTCCGCGGCGAGCTCTCTGGCCAGCGCACGGCCAATCCCTGAACTACCGCCGGTAATCCAGGCAATGCCGTCCTTCGGGCTGGCCCGGTAGAGTGCCATTCGCTGTCCTGCTGAAGGTTGCCCCACAAGTGCTCTAGCCGGGGACAAGGCGGAAGGAAAGGATTTTTGCCGCGACAAGGATCAAGTCACCACAAGAACGCCTCCAGTGGGATTCCATGGATAGCCATGCCACTGGTCCAGAGAAAATCCTTCCTTGAAACCGCCGCCTCAGGTTTTTAGACCTGTGGTATTGCAGCACGGAAGGAAAAAACATGCATCGTTCGGTTATCGAGGCGATCGGCAACACGCCGCTCATTCGGCTGCGGCGAGCATCGCAAGCGACCGGCTGCGAGATTCTCGGCAAGGCCGAGTTCATGAATCCCGGCCAGTCGGTCAAGGACCGCGCCGGCCTGTTCATCATCCGGGACGCCGAGAAGCGCGGCCTGCTCAAGCCCGGCGGCGTCATCGTCGAAGGCACGGCCGGCAACACCGGCATCGGCTTGACGCTGGTGGCCAAGGCGCTCGGCTACCGGACCGTCATCGTCATTCCCGAGACGCAGAGCCAGGAAAAGAAGGACACCATCCGCCTGCTCGGCGCCGAATTGATCGAGGTCCCGGCGGTCCCGTACAAGAACCCGAACAACTACGTGAAGCTTTCCGGCCGGCTGGCCGAGCAGATGGCGAAGAGCGAACCGAACGGTGCGATCTGGGCCAATCAGTTCGACAACGTCGCCAACCGCGACGGCCATATCACCACCACCGCGCAGGAAATCTGGGACCAGACCGGCGGCAAGGTCGATGGCTTCGTCTCGGCTGTCGGTTCGGGCGGCACCCTGGCCGGCATCGCCGCCGGCCTGCGCGGCCATAGCAAGGACGTGAAGATCGCCCTTGCCGATCCGCTGGGAGCAGCGCTCTACAATTTCTACACCGACGGCGAATTGAAGTCCGAAGGCAGTTCCATCACCGAGGGCATCGGGCAGGGGCGCATCACCGCCAATCTCGAAGGATTCCAGCCGGATTTCTCCTACCAGATCAAGGACGAGGAGGCGCTGCCCATCGTCTTCGACCTGATTCAGGAAGAGGGGCTTTGCGTTGGCGGCTCGACCGGCGTCAACATCGCCGGAGCCATTCGTCTGGCGCGGGAACTCGGCCCCGGCCACACCATCGTGACCATCCTGGCCGACTACGGCACTCGCTACCAGTCCAAGCTGTTCAACCCCGAATTCCTGCGCGGCAAGAACCTGCCGGTACCGACCTGGATGGAAGGCAAGAGCGACATTTCGGTTCCGTTCGCGGAGACGCCGTGATGGCGTTCCGGACCGAGGCGCTGTTTCGCGACGACGCCTACCTGAAAACCACCGAGGCTGAAGTCGTAGCGCTGACCGAGCGCGGCGGCATCGTGCTGGACCGCACGATCTTCTATGCCACGTCGGGCGGCCAGCCGGGCGACACAGGCTCCTTCGAACGCACCGATGGCGGCCGCGTCGCCATCGCCGCCACCGTGACGGGCGAAACGAAGGAGGAGATCATCCATCTGCCGGTGGACGGGCAGGCGTTGCCCGTGGTCGGCGAAAAGGTGAGGCTCTCCATCGACTGGCCGCGCCGACATCTCCTCATGCGCATGCACGCGGCCTGCCATCTGCTCAGCGTCGTCTGTCCGTTCCCGATCACCGGCGCTTCGGTCGCCGAAAACGACTCGCGCGTCGATTTCGACATTCCCGATACCGGCTACGCCAAGGAAGAGGTGACGGCGCGGCTGATGGAACTGGTCCATGCCGACCACCCGATCTTCATCCGCTGGATTTCCGACGAGGAATTCGCCGCCAATCCGGGCCTCGTGAAATCGAAGAACGTGCGCCCGCCAAGCGGCACTGGCCGCATCCGGCTGGTCTGCATCGGCGAGAACGCCACCGTGGACAGCCAGCCTTGCGGCGGCACACATGTGGCGAGCACCGGCGAGGTGGGCGAAATCCACATCGGCAAGATCGAGAAAAAGGGACGCGAGAACCGCCGCTTCCGCATCAGGTTCGGACCGCCACCGGTGAATTGATCCATACCCCGGCTCCTGTGTATGAAGAAGCCTGAAGCAGGAGAACGCACATGGCCGAGGACAGCCCCTTCACCGTCCACGCCGACTGGCTCGAACAACGGCTCGGCCAACCGGGACTGAGCATCGTCGATGCCTCGTGGTATCTGCCCGCGCAAAAGCGCGACGCCCGGGCCGAATACGAGGCCACGCACATTCCCGGCGCCGTGTTCTTCGATCAGGACAACATTTCCGATCCGGACTCGCCCTTGCCGCATACGCTGGCGTCGCCGCAGCATTTTGCCCAGTATGTCGGCGCCAGAGGCATATCGGCCGACGACACCATAGTCGTCTACGACGGTCCCGGTTTCTTCTCGGCGCCGCGCGCCTGGTGGATGTTCCGCATCATGGGCGTTTTCCAGGTCTTCATCCTCGAAGGCGGACTGGACGGCTGGAAGGCGGCGGGACGCAAGGTCACCAACGAGCAAACCAGGATCGCCCCTTGCGTCTTCCACGCGGATTTCGACGCCGGGCGCGTTGCCGGTCTGGACGACATGCGCCGGATCGTCGAGGCCGGTGAGGTCCAGGTGGCGGACGCCCGCTCGCCTGGCCGCTTCGCCGGCATCGATCCGGAGCCGCGCGCTGGCGTGCGTGGCGGCCATATGCCTGGCGCCCGTAACGTGCCGGCCTCCGCGCTTTCGGAAAACGGCATGCTCCTGCCGAAGAGTCGGCTGAGGGAAATTGTCGAAGGCGCCGGCATCGACCTGTCGCGTCCGGTCGTCACCTCCTGCGGTTCCGGCATCACAGCGGCTGCGATCACGCTTGCACTGGAAACGCTCGGGCACACCGATAACCGGCTCTACGACGGGTCGTGGACGGAATGGGGTGGTCGCACTGACACGCCGGTGGCGACCGGACCGGCCACGGCAGGCAAGAAGTGACGAAAGCAGCGATGGACACGCCCGAACCCATTCAGGTGACGGTCACTTTCCTGGAGATGGCGACGCCGCCAGCGCATTACCCGCCGCTGCCCTACGGCCGACAGATCGCACTGCTGCGCACGCACGACATACCGCTGCACTTCTATCGCTACCTGCTGGATCGGGTGGGACGCAAATGGCACTGGGTCAATGCGCTCAGGCTCTCCGACGAGGAACTGGTGGCGGGCCTGCACCGCGAGGATCGCGACATCCGCGTGCTTTATCTCGATGGCGCTCCCGCCGGCTTCTTCGACGTCAAGCCGCACCTGCCGCAAGAGGCCGATCTTGCCTATTTCGGCATGATGGAGCACGCGACGGGACAGGGGCTCGGCCGCTGGTTCCTCGGTGCCGCCATCGAGGCCTGCTGGTCGCATGGGCCGAAGCGGGTCACGGTGCAGACCTGCACCCTCGACCATCCCGCAGCCCTTCCGCTCTACCAGAAGCTCGGCTTCCAGCCCGTCGCGCAGAAAAAGGAAGTCGTCCAGCCGATGACGTTCACCGAGCGCTCGCAAAGCGTGATGCGGTAACCATTCCTTAACCATATCGGGTCAGGATTGATCCTGACCGTCATCGACCTGTAACATTGATGCAGTAGACGGAAAGCGTCGAGGAAATGCCGACCGCGGATGAACCGGCGGCGCCACGACGGACGAGGAAGCGGGGCTTTTGCTCCGCTTTTTTGTTGCCCACTTTCGACCCATGCCCCAAAAAGAAATTGCCCGCCGGAAACCGGCGGGCAACAGGGAGTTGGCTGTATTTGGCGGTCAGGCCGCGAGAACGGCTTTCGGCTCTGCCATTTCATAACCGAGCGATTCGGCAACGGCTCGGTTGGTGATCTTGCCCTTGTGAACGTTCAGGCCGTTGCGCAGGTGCTGGTCGTCGACGATCGCCTTCAGCCCCTTGTCGGCGAGCTGGAGCCCGTAGTGCAGGGTGGCATTGTTGAGCGCATGGGCCGAAGTGACCGGCACGGCGCCCGGCATGTTGGCCACGCAGTAGTGGATGACGCCGTCGACCTCATAGGTGGGGTCGGCGTGGGTGGTGGCATGCGACGTCTCGAAGCAGCCGCCCTGGTCGATGGCGACGTCGACGAGCACGGAGCCCTTCTTCATGCCTGACAGCATCTCGCGGCTGACCAGTTTGGGAGCTGCGGCGCCGGGGATGAGCACCGCACCGACGACGATGTCGGCGGAGAAGCATTCCTCTTCCAAAGCCTCCACAGTCGAATAGCGGGTGTGGACTCGGCCGTTGAAGAGGTCGTCGAGCACACGCAGGCGCGGAATCGAACGGTCGATGATGGTGACGTCGGCTCCGAGGCCGGCCGCCATCTTGGCCGCCTGCAGGCCGACGACACCGCCGCCCAGCACCGTAACCTTGCCCGGCAGCACGCCCGGGACGCCGCCGAGCAGCACGCCGCGGCCGCCATTGGGCTTCTGCAAGGCCGTGGCGCCGGCCTGGATGGCGAGGCGGCCGGCAACCTCCGACATCGGCGCCAGAAGGGGAAGCCCGCCGCGATCGTCGGTCACGGTCTCGTAGGCGACAGCCGTGACGCCCGAGGCGATCAGCCCCTTGGTCTGCTCCGGATCAGGCGCGAGGTGGAGGTAGGTATAGAGGATCTGGCCTTCGCGGAGCTGCGCCCACTCGCCCGGCTGCGGTTCCTTCACTTTGACGATCATGTCCGACTTGGCAAACACCTCCGCCGCCGTCCTGGCGATCTGCGCACCCGCCGCGCGATAGGCGTTGTCATCGGCGCTGATACCGGCGCCGGCGCCCGTCTCGACGAGCACTTCATGGCCGTGCGCGACATATTCGCGGACAGAACCGGGAGTCAGGCCGACGCGGTATTCGTTGTTCTTGATTTCCTTGGGGCAACCGACGCGCATTGCTTTAGTCTCCTCCTGCAGGCCGTTCAGGCCATTTTCTGTATCAACGCATTGGACCATGAAAACGCCCGCATGTGTTTGCGAAATAAGCTTGCATGACGAGCTTTGGATCAATAATCCTTGCGCGAAATTGGAAATTATTCGCAGGATTCACGAAGAATGGCGCTTGATAGGATCGATATCGCTATTCTGGACACACTCCAGAAGGATGGCCGCATTCCCAATGCCGCCCTTGCCGAGAAGATCGGCCTGTCGCAATCGGCCTGCTCCCGGCGGCTCGACAACCTCGAAAAGTCGGGCACCATCCGCGGCTATCACGCCCGTCTTTCCAACGCGGCGCTCGGTCACCAGATGACGGTGATCGTCCATATATCGCTGTCGGGCCAGTTCGAGAAGACGCTGTCCGACTTCGAAGCGGCGATCAAGCGCTGCCCGAACGTCCTGTCGTGCCACTTGATGTCGGGCGAATACGACTATGTGCTGCGCATCGCCGCCCGAGACCTTGCCGACTACGAGCGCATCCACAAGGAATGGCTATCGGCCATGCCGCATGTGACGAAGATCAATTCGTCCTTTGCGTTGCGCGAAATCGTCGATCGCACCGCGCTCGGCCTGAAACCGGAGATGGCCTGACCGCTGTCAGGCCCGGAAAGCTTCGCTGACGAAGCGGTTCATCGGAATATCGTACTGCTGCGGATAGATGGTCGGAATGCGCTGCAATTCGTAGCCGATGCCGATGACCAGCGGCTTGCGCGGCATCGCCGCCAGCGTGCGGTCGTAGAAACCGCCGCCGTAGCCGAGGCGATAATTGTCCGGATCGATGCCGACGACGGGCGAGATGACGATATCGGGCAGGACCGGGTCGCCCTGCGACGGGATTGGGATGTTCCACACGCCCTTTTCCAGCGGCTCGCCCGTCTTCCAGGCGCGGAAGACCAGCGGCCGGCCTTTCTCGACGACGAGCGGCAGGGCGGTGCGGCCGCCGCGCGTATTCACCGAAGCCATCCATGGCCTCATGTCCGGCTCGCCGCGGAACGGCCAATAAAGGCTCACCATCTTGCCGGCGACGTCGCCGATCACCGCATCGAGCCCCTCGGCGATACGGGCTGCCATGGCCGCACGCGCGTCGGCCGACACGGCCAGGCGTGCCTGGATCAGCCGTTCGCGCTCGGCCTTGCGCCAGCGCCGCACCTCGGCCGGCATGGTCGCCGGAGCGCGGAAGGCCGGATCCAGCTCATGCATGAAGCAGGGCGGCGAGGCGTATTGTGCCGGTATGTCGTCGTCGCTTGTTGCCATCTTCGCCTCCCGTTCGTCACCCGAAGCCTATGCCTCCGTCAATGGCGGCGGTTGTCCTATTGCGACATAGGGGCTCGTGTCGGCAGCGCAAAAGCCGTTCTGGCTGGGCGATGCAAAATGCGCTAAAAAGCAACTGGATGTCTTGCTGGTGGCGAACCCCGAGGGATTTCCGGCATGCGCTACGTCATCGTCGTCGTCGGCTTTGCAGCCTTTCTGATCTGGGACGGAGTTTATAACGACAGCCACTACATCGACGCCGGCGTCAGAAGCCTGCGGCACGTCGTTGGCTACGTCGCCAGGTAAGCGTGACCGGCCCCGTATCGACACAATCGCCTAACGAAAGCCGAGGCACGAAAGAACCGTCACCACAACCACGCCGACAACACCGGCATAGAGCGCGTACTGCATTGCAATCTCCGAATTTGGACGAGTTCTCGGAGCTTGTTAGCCGAGCAGCGGCCCGGCCACTTTGATCTGGCGCAAATTTGCTGTTCCGGTCGGAACGCGCTTGCGAAACAAGCGGTTGCGCTGGCGGTGCCACGATAATGGCCGAGCCGCGAGCATTCGAAGGCCAGAACCATCCCCGGCGATTGAGGCCAAAGTGGCCGGCGAGATAATTAAATCATTGTAATCTTGCGCCTATTCTCACCTCAGGACGTTGTCTCTCCACAATGCTGCTGAAATCGCGGCGCCAGTGGTCGCGCGAGTCCATGGCCACGCCATAGAAAAGCAGGAGGGCTACGCCGTGCATAAGAGGATCATTGCGGGCCTGGTTGCCATCGCCCTCGTGCTAGGTCTGGTCGTCGTGGTGGGTCCCGGAATCGCGGCGCGCTATCGGTCCGGTCAGGCGTCAGTCCAAAATGTTCAAGCAAAGAGCGGCCCGAGACCGACCGCAGTCGTCACGGCGGCGGCCGAAACAACGGACTTTCCCGTCATGCGCACCACCACCGGGTTCCTGTCGTCGCCTGCGGTGGTCGATATCGGCTCGCGCATATCCAGCCAGATCATGGAAATTCCGGTCAAGGACGGCCAGACGGTCAAGCCGGGCGACGTGCTGTTCAGGCTCGACGACCGCGCCCTCAAGGCGCAACTCGCCAAGGACCGGGCAGGCCTGGCCAAAGACCAGGCGGCGGCCGTCAGTGCGCAGGCCGATCTCGACCGGGCACGCGATATCCTTGCCAAGGGCGCCGGCACCCAGCAGGCTTACGACGAGCAGCTTGCGACCACCAAAGGGCTGGAAGCGGCGGTGCAGGCGGATCAGGCCGCCATCCAGGTCGACCAGGTACAGCTTGCCTATGCGACGATCGCCGCTCCGACCTCCGGACGCCTCGGCCTCATCAACGCATCGGTCGGCGATCTCGTCGGCTCGGGCAATGGCCAGTCGGGCGCAGGCTCGGGACAGCAATCGAGTTCTTCCCAACCGCTCGTCACCATCACGCAGATGAATCCGCTGACGGTGACCTTCACCCTGCCTGAAACGGATCTCGGCCTTCTGCAGACCGCTATCGCCTCGCCCGGGCAGGCGACGGTGTCGCTTAGCAGCAAGGACGGTGCGCCACTCGCGCAGGGCGTACTGGATTTCCTCGATTCTTCGGTCGACACGGCGTCCGGCACGATCGCCGCCCGCGCCTCGGTGAACAACGCAGACGGCAAGCTGTGGCCCGGCCTTTATGTCGATGTGACGATCCGGTTCGGAACGCTGAAGGACGCGGTGACGGTGCCGACCGTCGCCCTACAAGCCGGTCAGAAGGGACCGTATGTCTTCGTCGTCGGCCCCGATGGCAAGGTCGCCATGAAGACCGTGACGATTGCCATGTCGAACGACCGGCAGACGGCTCTTTCGTCCGGTTTGGGCGCGGGTGAGAAGGTGGTGGTGGAAGGGCAAGGGCGCCTTAAAGACGGCACCCCGGTCACCGAGGACAAGGGAGCGGTCAAGGCGGATGTGACCAAGGCGACCACCGCCGGGGCGGAGAAACGGGGATGATTTCCGAATTCTGCATCCGCCGGCCGGTGGCGACGCTATTGATGTCGATTGCCCTGGTCCTCGCCGGCGCCTTCGCCTACCGGCTGCTGCCGGTGGCGGCACTGCCAAGCGCCGAGTTTCCGGTGGTCAACGTCTCGGCCTCACTGCCGGGCGCTTCGCCCGAGACGATGGCGACCTCGGTCGCCACGCCGCTCATCAAGCAGCTGTCCACCATCGCCGGCATAGACACCATTTCCACCAGCAACACCCTGGGCAACACCTCCATCGCCATCCAGTTCGCGCTCGGTCGCGACATCGACGCGGCCGCCGCCGACGTGCAGGCCGCGCTGGCGCGCACACAGCGCCAGTTGCCGCCGCAGATGACCAGCCCGCCCAGCTATCGCAAGGTCAATCCGGCCGATGCGCCGATCCTCATACTTGCCCTGACAAGCGGGGTTACGCCGCTGACCCAGTTGGACGCTTTCGCGCAGAACGTCATTTCGCCTGCGCTGTCGACAATCGACGGAGTCGCCCAGGTACAGCTTTTCGGCAGCCGCGAATACGCGGTGCGCATCCAGGTCGATCCCAACCTGCTGGCCGCCCGCAACATCTCCGTCTCGCAGTTGCAAGCCGCCATCTCCAACGCCAACAGCCAGACGCCTCTCGGCACACTCAGCGACAAGCAGCAGCAGCTGACGATCACCGCCAACACCGAGCTCGAGAACGCAGCCCAATTCGGCAAACTGGTCATCGCCGATACCAACGGCAAGCCGGTGCATCTGGCCGACGTCGCCCGCGTCATCGATTCCGTCGCCGTCACCACCTCGGGAAGCTGGTACGACGGAACACCGTCCATCCTCATGGCCGTGCAGCGCCAGCCCGACGCCAACACCGTCGATGTCGTGCGGCGCGTCAAGGCGATGCTGCCGAGTTTCGCCGACCAGCTGCCGCCCCAGGCGGACCTGAAAACGCTGAACGATCGCTCCACCTCGATCCAGTCGGCAGTCAGCGACGTGCAGTTCACCCTGACGCTGACAATCATCCTGGTGATCGGCGTCATCTTCCTGTTTCTGCGCCGCGTCGCCGCCACCGTCATCCCGGCGGTCGCCGTGCCGATCTCGCTGATCGCCACGCTGGCGGTGATGTATCTGCTGGGCGCGTCGATAGACAATATCTCGCTCATGGGCATGACGCTGTCGGTCGGCCTTGTCGTCGACGATGCCATCGTCATGCTGGAGAACATCTTCCGGCACATGGAAGAGGAAGGCCTTTCGGCCTTTGAGGCCGCGCTGAAGGGCTCCCGCGAAATTGGTTTCACCATCATCTCGATCTCGATTTCGCTGGTCGCCGTATTCCTGCCCATCTTGTTGATGGGCGGCGTCGTCGGCCGCATCCTCAACGAGTTCGCGCTGGTCGTCACGGTCGCCATCCTGGCGTCCATGGTCGTGTCGCTGACCCTGACGCCGATGCTGTGCTCGCGCCTGCTCCGCGCGCCGAAGAAAAAAACGGGCAAGAAAGAATACGGGCTGGTCCTGCGCGGCTACGGCGCGGCACTCGGCTTCTGCCTGAGGAACACCGCGCTGATCGGCCTGCTCTTTATCGCGACAACGGCCATGTCCATCTGGCTGCTCGAAAGCTCGCCAAAGGGCTTTTTCCCGCAGGAAGACATCGGCCAGCTGTCCGTCAGCACGCAGGCGCGGCAGGACATTTCCTACGACCAGATGGTGGCCTTGCAGACTCGCGTCGCCGCGATCTTTTCCAAATTGCCTTATGTGGCACATGTCGCCCAGTCGGCCGGTTCCAACAATGGCGGCGCGCTGAACAACGGCCGTTTATTCGTAGAGCTGAAGCCGAAGGACCAGCGGCCGCCGCTCGAACAGGTGCTGTCGGAACTGCGTCGCCAGACCAGCCAGGTCGCCGGCATCAACGTCTTCATGACGCCGGTGCAGAACCTCCGACTCGGATCGCGAGCTTCGGCCAGCCAATATCAGCTCGTCGTACAGGCGCTGGACAACGGCACGACGGACGAATGGGCAGGCAAGATAGCCGACGCCATGAGCGAGGACCGCGCGCATTTCGTCGATGTCGCGACCGATCTCAGCAACAACGCGCTGCAGGCAACCGTCAAGGTCGACCCCGACAAGGCGGCTGCGCTCGGCGTCTCCAACGACGTCCTGCGCTCGACGCTCTATTCGTCCTTCGGCACGCAGCAGGCCGCAACCATCTTCGAAAGCGCCGACAGCTATCCCGTCATCCTGGAAGCCGATCCGCGCATTCCGTGGTCGCCGGATTCGCTGCTCGGCCTGAAGGTGGCCGGCGCCAATGGCAATCTCGTTCCGCTCGGCGCCTTCGCCACCGTGGAGCGCACCGCCGGTCCGCTGGCCGTCAACCAGCTCGGCCAGTTGCCGGCCGTGACCATTTCCTTCAACCTGCCGGCGGGCGTGTCTCTGGGAACCAGCACCGACCGCATCGAGGCGATCAAGGCGGAACTGCATCTGCCGCAGACCGTGTCCACGACCTATGCCGGCACGGCCAGGACGTTTCAGGATTCCGCCGCCAACCAGGGCCTGCTCATCCTCGCCGCCATCCTGACGATCTACATCGTGCTCGGCATGCTCTACGAGAGCTTCGTCCACCCGCTGACGATCCTCTCCGGCCTGCCTTCGGCGGTGCTGGGCGCGCTGCTGGCACTGAGACTGGCCGGCATGGACATCTCCATCATCGCACTGATTGGCATCCTGATGCTGATCGGCATCGTCAAGAAGAACGGTATCATGATGGTCGACGTGGCAATCGAGTTGCGCCGCGGCGGCATGCCTCCCGTCGATGCGATCCACCGCGCCTGCCTGATGCGGTTCAGGCCTATCCTGATGACGACGCTGGCGGCGCTGATGGGCACGCTGCCGATCGCGCTCGGCGCCGGGGCCAGCGCCGAATTGCGCCAGCCGCTCGGCGTCGCGGTGGTCGGCGGCCTTCTGGTGTCGCAGCCGCTGACGCTGTTCGTGACGCCGGTCATCTATCTCTATCTGGAGCGCCTTTCCAACTGGCTGGGTCGCGGTTTCGCGCGCCGCGAAGAAGGGGCAGGCGAGACAAAGCCGGCGTAGCGACAGCGCGACCCGACGGCTCCTGGATGTCCGATGCCTGTCGTGCCGGGTAGGGCGGCCTACCGCGAATCTCCCTGGCTCAACCGCACATGGCGCGAACGATCTTCCCGGTTTTCGGATCGGTTTCGATCGTCACCCGCTCCCGCCTGTAATCCATGGTGACACCTTGGCCCGGCTTTATCTGGCGAACGATAGTCGCGCCGGTCAGCCGTTTCGCCCGGCTATCGGTGATCCGGCGCTTGCCGGCCAGTGCCTCGGCCGCCGCCCGGTTGCAGACGCCGGCCTTCGGCGCTGCATTGACGGTCTCGCTTTGACCGACGGCGAAAATCAAGCCGATCACTGCGAGAAAGAGAATTCTGCGTCGATCCATGTCATCACTCCATGGTTTGCACCGTGGCACCATTCGACAGCATGGAAGATGACTGTTTCCTGAACGGCAAACGGAAGCCGCTGACAATGTATGTCTGAGAGGCGGGAACCTGTGCAATCGCCGGATTCCGAGGATTCTGGCGGCAAATGGCTCCCCGGGCCGGATTCGAACCAGCGACCAACCGGTTAACAGCCGGTTGCTCTACCACTGAGCTACCGGGGAACGGAGGCTCGTCGTGCGGGGCAGCCTATAGCAAACCCATTTCGGCTTTGCAAAGCGACAATCCGCATTTTTTTGCAAAGCTTAGCGCTTTTATCCGACAAGCGGCTCGGGCATAAATTTCCGAGCCGAGCTTGCAGTGGCGCAACCGCTGCCCACATTGAGCCTCCATGAAACCGGATAGATCGTCCGAGATGAGTGCAGATATCGAAACGGACGCCATTCCGGCGCGCAAGATCGCCGTTTTCGGCCGCGAATTCACCATGCCGCGTTCGCGTGGCCTGCGCATCGCCATCGGCGTCGTACTGGTTATCCTCGGCATCTTCGGCTTCCTGCCGATCCTCGGCTTCTGGATGATTCCCCTCGGCCTGCTCGTGCTGTCCTACGAATTCGCCATGGTGCGCCGCTGGCGCAGGCGCGTGGTCGTATGGTGGGAACGGCGCCGGCGCCCGCGCGAGTAGGCGCGGAATTGGGTGAGGTAAGAGAATCTTCGCCTTTCCTACGCCTTTCAGGGGAATGTTTCGGTCAGCGGGTTTGCGTTCTTGACTGGCATTGCGGCCCAACCTATTGAGTTCGCCGGAAACGCCGGGAGCGATGAGGCCTCGTGGCGGAGTGGTTACGCAGAGGACTGCAAATCCTTGCACCCCGGTTCGATTCCGGGCGAGGCCTCCAAACGCCCCCGGAATTCCGCGCTTGCTGCAGCGATGCGGCATGTGTGTATGATGCGGAAAGATTCGGGGCGCGCGCGGACTGAACCATGAAGGCTGATTTTTCCGAACGTCGCGCCAAGATGGTGGACGGCCAGATCCGCACCGTCGACGTGACCAATGCCGCTCTGCTGGAAGCGCTGCTGACCGTGCCGCGCGAGGCTTTCATAGGCACCGCCAATCCCGATCTCGCCTATATCGACGAGGATTTACGCATCGCCGACGGTCCGGACGGCGCGCGCTACCTGATGGAACCCGGCCCGCTTGCCCGCCTGATCCAGCTTGCCAACGTCGGCCCCCAGGACAATGTGCTCGATGTCGGCGCAGCAACCGGCTACGCCTCGGCGCTCCTGTCGAAGCTCGCGCGCTCGGTCGTGGCGCTGGAAAGTGATTCGGCTCTGGCCGCGCAGGCTGCCGAAATCCTTGCGGCACAGGGGTGCGACAATGTCACCGTCGTAACCGGGCCATTGCGCGAAGGTCATTCCGCCAACGCTCCTTACGACGCGATCGTCTTCGGCGGCAGCGTCGAAGAAGTCCCCCAGGCACTGCTGGACCAGCTCGCGGAAAACGGTCGTCTGGTTGCCGTCGAAGGACATGGCAACGCCGGAATCGCCCGTCTGTTTTTGAAGACTACTGGCGTGGCGACCGGGCGACGTGCATTTAATGCGGCAATAAAGCCACTACCCGGTTTTGAACGTATTCGCGTTTTCGAGTTCTGAGTGATTTTGCCTTGCAGCCGACGCGTTGTCATGTTGGCTAAAGCATAATGATCGTTGCTGAGGCGGTTCTCTTCTCGAGCGGGGCCGCGCAGCAGGAACCGTAGACGCGACATTGGCCCGCCCTTGCGAAGCCGAGGTCGCGTGGTTCCCATGAAACGAATGAGGGACAAGCCGTGCCGTCTGTAACCAAGAGTCTCGCTGCCGTCCTGCTTGTTTCAGCAAGCCTGTTTCCTGCCTTGCCGGCATCCGCCGAAACAATCCTCGGGGCGCTCGCCAAGGCCTATCAGAACAATTCGCAGCTCAATTCAGCTCGCGCCGGTGTTCGCATCACCGACGAGGGCGTCGCCATCGCCAAGTCCGGCTATCGCCCCACCGTCGCCGGTTCGGCCAGCATCGATTATTCCAACACAAGAACCGCCGGACAGACGGTGCGCCTGGGAACAGCCAATTTCGGCATCCAGCTCAACCAGACGCTGTTCGACGGCTTCCAGACCCGCAACAACGTCGCCGCCGCCGAGGCGAAGGTGCAGGCCTCGAACGAAAGCCTGCGCAACACCGAGCAGAACATCCTTCTCGCCGCCGCGACCGCCTATATGGACGTCATCCGCGACCGGCAGATCGCCGCGCTGACGGAGCAGAACCTGAAGGCCCTGACCGAGCAGGTGCGCGCCGCGCGCTCGCGGCTGGAAGTGGGCGAGGGCACGCGCACCGACGTCGCCCAGGCCGATGCGTCACGTTCGGCCGCCGTCGCCAAGGCGAGTGCGGCGCGCGCACAGGCTCTGGCAAGTGCTGCCGCCTACCATCAGCTCGTCGGCGAAGATCCGGGCAAGCTGAAAGCCGCGTCGCCGCTCGCCAGGCTGCTGCCCAGGAGCCTCGAATCGGCGATCGGCATCGCCGCCGCCGAGCATCCGGCGATCCTTGCCAACGAACATCTGGTCGATGCGGCGTCTTTCTCGGTGGAGTCTTCCGAGGGCGCTCTGCTGCCGCAGGTCACCGCCTCTGCCGGCGTCTCGCAACTCTATCGCGACCAGTCGCCACCCGGAGGAACGCCCAACGGCGATTCCACTTCCGCCAGCATCGGCGCCACGCTGACGATCCCGATCTATACCGGCGGCCGCGGCGATGCGCAGGTGCGCCAGGCCAAGGAGACGCTCGGCCAGGCTCGCATTGAGGTCGATGTCAGCCGCGACCAGGTCCGCAACGCGGTCGCTTCCGCCTGGACCCAGTACACGGCCGCCCGCGAGGGCGTCGACGCCAACCGCGCGCTGGTGTCGGCCGCGCAGCTCGCGCTCAACGGCGTCATCGAGGAGCGCAATGTCGGCCAGCGCACGACGCTGGATGTCCTGAACGCCCAGAACGACGTCATCACCGCCCGGATCAACCTGGCGACGTCCGAGCATGACGTCGTGGTGGCGAGCTACTTCATCCTCAACGCCGTCGGCCATCTGACGACGGAGCGGCTCGGCCTGCAGGTGGCCAAGTACCACCCCGAGGAGCACTACAACGCCGTCAAGGACAAGTGGTTCGGCCTGCGTACGCCTGACGGCCGCTGACACCCGCGACGGGCGGCGGCCCATGCGTGACACCAAGGGCATCCTGCTAATCTGTTGAAATCCGAAGCCCACCGAGATTGGGGATTCTCGGTCGGCGATCCGTCGAGTACGCTTACCGAAATGATTCGAGTCGGCCACCGGCCGGGCCGAAATCGGCAATACGGTCACAAGGGCGGCGGATGTGACGATGGCGACGGCAAGCAGCGTACAGCGCGAACCTTCCATGGAAGAG
The DNA here is from genome assembly GCF_004801285.1 of Ollibium composti. Classification (GTDB taxonomy): domain Bacteria; phylum Pseudomonadota; class Alphaproteobacteria; order Rhizobiales; family Rhizobiaceae; genus Mesorhizobium; species Mesorhizobium composti. The sequence continues at coordinate 654,480 of NZ_SSNY01000001.1, read as the reverse complement.
ATTCTGGCTTCCATCCGAAGGATCATCGAAGACAGCGATTCTGGCCGCAAGCAGGCCGACGAAGCGATTGAAGCCATCCATGAGCGGGCCGAGGACGAAGTGGTCGCGCCCGTGGTCGAAGCCTTTCGTGCCGAATTGCATGAAACGCACGCCGAAGCTGGAGTGACCGCACATACCGTCGCGCAGGCCGGGCTTTCGGCCGCCAATTCGGCGGAGTCGACGCCACGTCCAGCTATTACGCTGGCCGAAGTAGGCGCCCGCATAGCCGCCGAGCAGGCGGAAACCCCGAAGGAAACCGCCAGTGCCGATGCGATCACGGCGGACTGGCAGCGTGACATCGCGGTCGCCGGCAACTCTTCGCCGGGCGCGGCTCGCCAGGCACCCGTAGAGTTCGACACGAACGAGACCGTCGACGAGCAGGTTTCACCCGAGGTCGTGCAGCAGGTCGCACCGCCGCAGGTGGCGGCAGCAGACGAGACACCGGCGAGATCGGCGCTCGTTTCGGAACAGACCAGCCGGCAGGTCGCCGCCGCCTTTGGCGAATTGTCGGAGGCTTTCGCTTCGCGCAGCCGCAAGAGTTTCGACGAGATGGCCGAAGAGATGCTGCGGCCGATGCTTCAGGATTGGCTGGACAACAACCTGCCCACGCTGGTCGAGCAGCTGGTGCGCGAAGAGATCGAGCGCGTCGCCCGCGGCAGCTGAAGCCGCCGGTTATCGGGGCAGGGGCTCAACCCTGCCCACCATTTCATTACCTGTCCGGATTCACCCGCTTCATCAGCGCCTGAGCGCCAAAAGGCGCTCGAACCTTGCCTTCGGTGATGAAGTAGACGAACACGTCGCGCGGTTTTTCCGGCGCCGTGGTGTCGGTGTCCGCCTTCGGCAGGTCGGCGGGTTCCTTGCCTGCCGCCCAGCTTTTCACCCTGTCTGCCCACTGGTCGAGTCGTGCCGGTTCATAGCAATCCGGGTTGTCGTCCTTGCCGGTCTGCAGACGGGCATAGACGAAATCACCGGTGACGTCGGCGATGTCGGGATAGGCCGCATGGTCGGCATAGACGATCGCGGCTCCGTACTTTCGGACAAGCTCCGGAAACGTGGGCGTCACGAAGCTGTCGTGGCGGACTTCCAGCGCATGCCGCAACGCCACGCCGTCCTGCTTTTGCGGCAGCAGCTTCAGAAAGGCTTCGAAATCGTCGGGGTCGAAGCGCTTGGTCGGAGCGAACTGCCACAGGATCGGGCCGAGTTTCTCGCCGAGCGCCGCAACTCCGGAGTCCAGGAAACGCATCATCGATTCACCGGCCTCGCCGAGCACGCGCCGGTTGGTGACGAAACGGTTGCCTTTGAGCGAAAAAACGAATCCGTCCGGAGACTCGTTCGCCCATTTGACAAACGTCGGCTCCTTGAAGCTGGAATAATAGGTGCCGTTGACTTCAATGGTCGGCACCTGCCGGGACGCATAGTTCAACTGCTTGGCCTTCGGCAATTTGTCGGGATAGAAGGAGGTTTCCCACGGCTCGAAGGTCCAGCCGCCCATGCCGGCGCGGATCGTTCCGTTTTTGCTCATCGAATTCGTCCTTCTGCCGTCAATCCTCGACTTCGTTTGAAGTCACAATGCGTCCCGCGCGGCCGCAGCAAAATCCCGTAGCCGTCCATAGAAACCACGACAGGCCCCGCATCACCATCCGAAAACATTTTTCGTCGTGATGCTCCTGCCAATTCTGGAAGAGGGGCCTCATGGCCGATTGTCTTTGCGACTGGATCGTAAGGCATAAAAGAAGCCAAGTAACCCAAATGGGGTATGCGCAACTTTCCGTTGCACCTTAAAGGTTGATTCTTACGATCCCGGTTCTTTGGCTCGGGGGCATCGCACAGTTCCCAACGGCTGTGCCGGTTGCTATACGCCGGGGGGCGAAACGGGCGGGTCGAAAGGCTCGCCCGTCCTTTTTCAGGACCGGCCGATCACCAACGAGCCCGCCGACAACGGCCGCAGCTATTCAGCCGCTTCGCGCTTGCCTTTCGGCCGCCGCTCCAGAAGTTCCTTCAGGAATTCCCCGGTATAGCTGCGCGGCTCGGCCACGATGTCCTCAGGCGTGCCGCTGGCGACCAGCTCACCACCGCCGTCGCCGCCTTCGGGACCGAGATCGAGAATCCAGTCGGCGGTCTTGATGACCTCCAGATTGTGCTCGATGACGACCACCGTATTGCCCTGGTTGACCAGTTCCTGCAGCACTTCCAAAAGCTTGGCGACATCATGGAAATGCAGGCCGGTCGTCGGCTCGTCGAGGATATAGAGCGTCTTGCCGGTCGCCTTGCGCGACAGTTCCTTGGCCAGCTTGATGCGCTGCGCCTCACCGCCCGACAGCGTGGTCGCCTGCTGGCCGATGTGGATGTAGCCGAGGCCGACATCCTTCAGCGTCTGCAGCTTGTCGCGCACCGCCGGCACGGCCGAGAAGAAGTCGACGCCTTCCTCTACCGTCATGTCGAGCACGTTGGCAATCGACTTGCCCTTGAAGGTCACGTCGAGCGTCTCGCGATTGTAGCGCTTGCCGTGGCAGACGTCGCAGGTGACGTAGACATCAGGCAGGAAGTGCATCTCGATCTTGATGACGCCGTCGCCCTGGCAGGCTTCGCAACGCCCGCCCTTGACGTTGAAGGAGAAGCGGCCGGGCTGGTAGCCGCGCGCCTTGGCTTCAGGCAGGCCGGCGAACCAGTCGCGGATCGGCGTGAAGGCGCCGGTATAGGTGGCCGGGTTGGAGCGCGGGGTGCGGCCGATCGGCGACTGGTCGATGTCGATGACCTTGTCGAGGAATTCCAATCCTTCGATGCGGTCATGCTCGGCCGGATGCTCCCGGCTGCCCATGATGCGTCGCGAGGCCGCCTTGAACAGCGTCTCGATTAGGAAGGTGGACTTGCCGCCGCCCGAAACGCCGGTCACGCAGGCGAAGGTGCCGAGCGGGATTTCCGCCGTGACGTCCTTGAGGTTGTTGCCTCGCGCGCCGACCACCTTGATGCGCTTGCCTTTCTTGCCTGAGCGCCGCTGGTCCGGCACCGCGATCTCCAGTTCGCCCGACAGATATTTGCCGGTGATGGAATTAGGATTGGCCATGATTTCGCGCGGCGTGCCCTGGGCGATGACGCGGCCGCCGTGGATGCCGGCCGCCGGCCCGATATCGACCACATAGTCGGCATGCAGGATTGCATCCTCGTCATGCTCGACGACGATCACCGTATTGCCGATGTCGCGCAGGTGCTTGAGCGTATCGAGCAGGCGGGCATTGTCGCGCTGATGCAGGCCGATGGACGGCTCATCCAGCACGTAGAGCACGCCGGTCAGGCCGGAGCCGATCTGCGAGGCGAGCCGTATGCGCTGGCTCTCGCCGCCCGACAGGGTGCCGGAATTGCGCGCCAGCGTCAGGTAGTCGAGGCCGACATCGTTAAGGAAGCGCAGACGCTCGCGGATCTCCTTGAGCACGCGCACGGCGATCTCGTTCTGCTTTTCGCTCAGTTGCTTCGGCAGTTCTGTGAACCACTGGTCCGCCTTGCGGATCGATTGCTCGGTCACCTCGCCGATATGCTTGCCGGCGATCTTCACTGCCAGCGCTTCAGGCTTCAGACGGTAGCCGTTGCAGGCAGGGCAGGGGGTGGCCGACATGAAGCGCTCGATTTCCTCGCGCATCCAGGCCGATTCCGTCTCCTTCCAGCGCCGTTCGAGGTTCGGGATCACGCCCTCGAAGGTCTTGGTCGTCTTGTAGGAGCGCAGGCCGTCATCGTAGTTGAACGTCACCTCGCGCTCGCCGGTGCCGCGCAGGATGGCGTCCTGCGCTTCCTTCGGCAGATCGGCAAACTTGTCCCCGAGCTTGAATCCGTAGACTTTGCCGAGCGCCTCCAAGGTCTGCACGTAATAGGGCGACGTCGATTTGGCCCACGGTGCGATGGCGCCGTTGCGCAGCGTCGCATTCTCGTCCGGGACCACCAGGTTCGGGTCGATGGCGCGCTGGCTGCCGAGGCCATCGCAGGTCGGACAGGCGCCGAACGGATTGTTGAAGGAGAACAGGCGCGGCTCGATCTCCGGAATGGTGAAGCCGGAGACCGGGCAGGCGAACTTTTCCGAGAACAGGATGCGTTCGTGCGTGTCGTTGGCCGATTTGTTGGCAGCACCGCCTTCAGCGGTCTCTTCCTTCGGCAGCGGGCGGTCGGCGAATTCCGCCACGCACAGGCCGTCCGCCAGTTTCAGTGCCGTCTCGACGGAATCGGCGAGCCGCGTGCCCAGATCCGGCCGCACCGCGATGCGGTCCACCACGACGTCGATGTCGTGCTTGTACTTCTTGTCGAGCGCGGGCACGTCGGCGATCTCGTAGAAGGTGCCATCCACCTTGACGCGCTGAAAGCCCTTCTTCTGCAACTCCAGCAGTTCCTTGCGGTATTCGCCCTTACGGCCGCGCACGATGGGGGCCATGATGTAGAGGCGCGTGCCTTCCTCCAGCGCCAGCACCCGGTCGACCATCTGCGACACGGTCTGGCTCTCGATCGGCAGGCCGGTCGCCGGCGAATAGGGAATGCCGACGCGCGCGAACAGAAGGCGCATGTAATCGTAGATCTCGGTGACGGTGCCCACCGTCGAGCGCGGATTGCGGCTGGTCGTCTTCTGCTCGATGGAGATAGCCGGCGACAGCCCGTCGATCTGGTCGACATCCGGCTTCTGCATCATCTCCAGGAATTGTCGCGCATAGGCAGAAAGGCTCTCGACATAGCGCCTCTGGCCCTCGGCATAAATGGTGTCGAAGGCGAGCGAGGATTTTCCGGACCCCGAAAGGCCGGTCATCACCACCAGCGAATCCCGCGGCAGGTCGATATCGACGTTCTTGAGATTGTGTTCGCGCGCGCCGCGAATGGAAATGAACTTGTGGTCGGCCATAGCCGGTCCGCCGCCTCGATTTTCGCATTGTCGGGATGGCGGGGAGCCCCAGCCAGCCCTTCATGTAGGTATTTTCGCCGCCGCGTCGAGTGACGCCAGCCTCCGGAAAGGGTTTAACCGCCTTTGCCGCGCCCCGGCAAGCACAAAGAACAAAGGCCGAACGAGCTGCTGACAAGGTTATGGCAGGAATGGCGGCGAACCGGCGCGTCCACGGCACGGGAACGAAATCGTTTCGATCACAATTTTGTCGGCTGGCCATCTTCCGGTTGACGCAACGGCATTGCGGTATCAAACTGCAGGCAGTCGATGAAGCCGAGCCTCCGCGAGGCGCTCCGAGCCGACCGGCGGCTTGCGAGGCGCCGCAAGCCACGAAGCAGGCTTCAGACGGCAGACGCGCAACGGACAGAAGGAGCGAGGCATGACTCCACCGGACAGTCCCGAAAGGCTCCGCGTCTAGCTGGAGCCGCGGCGGAAACGGATGCCGTAGCCCAAGGCAAGCGGCGTGATCCATCTGCCGATTTCCCTACAATCAGAGACTGCTGTCGGATCGTCGGCTGAGTGCCGCGAAGCATCCGAATTCGAAAGCCGGTAAAACATTCCCGGCGAAATATTGGGTTGACCCCAGAGAGGCCCCGTCCGCATTGCCAAGGCAGCGGCGGGGCCAATTCATGTCCATCGCCGGCCATTTGGCGAGACGCGGGAACGGACAGGCCGTCGATCCGTAGCGAACGTTACCGCCGAGGCCGCGGCAGCGAACCGACGCCGATATCGATCGTCACGCTTCCGCCGATCCGCACATCCATGTCGCCGATCTTGAACTGGCCGGTTGGTGCGGAAGCGGCATCGTCGTCGGGCTCCGGCGCAGGCCGGACGATCCGATAGTCGCCCTGCACGCCGGGCAATTCCGTCTGCGTGGGGCGTTTAGCCGTCCCAGCGGCGAAAGCCGCCGGCACCATGGCGAAGATCAGGATTGCCGCGAGCGGAAAGGGCGTGGAAAGCGATTTGCCGATCATGGATGAAGTATAGCGCCGAACCAGCGGGCGAGCCAATGGCGGCAGTCGACGATCATCGCGACGCAACCATGTTGGACGCAAGCTGTTCTTGACACTATGCCTCGGCAGAACTAGAACATACAGAGAACAAAAACACTGTGGGTAAGCAGCGGCAGAACAGGCAGGCCAAGCCCTCAAGCTGTATGGTGCCAGAAAATTGGTTTCGGACGAGCGTGGAGAAAGTTCATGGCTGGCAGCGTCAACAAGGTCATTCTGGTCGGTAATCTCGGTGCCGATCCGGAAATCCGCCGGCTGAATTCCGGCGATCCGGTCGTCAATTTCCGCGTCGCCACATCGGAGACGTGGCGCGACAAGAGCTCCGGCGAGCGCCGGGAAAAGACCGAATGGCACAACGTCGTCGTCTTCAACGACCAGTTGGCCAAGGTCGCCGAGCAGTATCTGAAGAAGGGTATGAAGGTCTATGTCGAGGGTCAGTTGCAGACCCGCAAATGGCAGGACCAGAACGGCCAGGACCGTTACACCACCGAGGTGGTGCTGCAAAAGTTCCGCGGCGAGCTGCAGATGCTCGACGCGCGCGGTCAGGGCGGCGAAGGCGGCCAGGTCGGCTATTCCGGCGGCAACCGCGACAGCTTCGGCCAGTCGGACAGCTATGGCGGCCGCGGCGGCGGAAGCCCGGCCCGCAGCGGCGGGGGTGGTGGCGGTGGCGGTGCCTCCCGCGAACTGGATGACGAGATCCCGTTCTGATCACGGCCGTTTTGAAGGCAGGCGGCAACGTTCCGGATAAGGGGATCGACAGTGAGAGCTCGAGTCAAATGGGTCGAGGAGCGCACCTTCGTCGGTGAATCCGGCAGCGGCCATAAGCTCGTCCTGGGGACCGCTTCCAGTCCCGAGGGACACACGCCGGGGCCGAGCCCGATGGAACTGGTGCTGATCGGCACCGGCGGCTGCTCGGCCTATGACGTCGTGCATATCCTGGAAAAGGGACGCGAGGCGATCGAGGATTGCGTTGTCGAACTTGACGCCGACCGCGCCGAGACCGAGCCGAAGGTTTTTACCCGCATCCACATGCACTTCATCGTCAAGGGCAGGGCGCTTTCGCATGACAAGGTCAAGCGGGCCATCGACCTGTCCATCGAGAAATACTGCTCCGCTTCGGCGATGATGGCCAAGACGGCGACGATCACGCACGATTTCGAAGTGGTCGATACGGCCGCGAAATAGTGCCGCCGGCGGCGCTCTATCCCGCCGCCAGTGCCTTGATGCCGTCCGCCACGAACTGCACCGCAAGGGCGGCCAGGATGACGCCGAGCAGGCGCGTCAGGATCGAGCGGCCGGTCTGGCCGAGCGCCTTGTCGATCCATTCGGAGAGCACGAACACCAGATAGGTGATGACCAGGCACAGGAAGATGATGCCGACCAGAACCGCGCGTCCGCCCACGCCGTGAAAGGAATCGGACAAAAGCACCGTCGCTGAGATCGCCCCCGGCCCGGCGATCAGCGGAATCGCCAGCGGGAAGGCGGCGATGTTCTGGATGTGATCGCGGGTGATCGCCACGTCCGAGATCTTCTCCTTGCGGTCCTGCCGCCGCTCGAACACCATTTCGAAGGCGATGAAGAACAGAAGGAAGCCGCCGGCGACGCGGAAGGCCGGCAGCGTGATACCGAACACCGTCAGGATCGAGGCGCCGGCGATGGCGAACAGCGCGATCACGGCGAAGCCGATGATCGAGGCGCGGATCGAGACCTGGCTGCGCTGCTCGCGGTTCATGCCGCGCGTCACGGCCAGGAACAGCGGCGCCAGACCGGGCGGATCGATCGTCACCAATATGGTGACGAAGGCATTGAACAGGCTGTCGAAATTCGGCATGGACGCCCCGCCGGCCTTTTTCCTCGCATCCCATTCGTAAAGCAAAGCGCCGGCCGTGAAAACAAGCTCGCCTGCGAATTCCGCTCCGCCGGGTGGAGTGCCGCACCTGTTCGATAACGGCCGCGCCCGGAGCGGCCGGCTATCTCCGTAAGGGACGTTGCGCGTGATTTCCGACGCCGGATTCACCCTCTCGATCGGTATCGCTATCCAGCGTCGTTCCGAGGCTTGTCGAAGCTTTTTGATTGCCGGCCATATCCTCTTGAAAGAAAAGGCGAAATGAGCGTTGGAAAACCATCGGTTTGAGGGCTGAAAAAGCCCTCTCGCATTGGAGAAACGGGCCGCGTTCCTATATAAGGATCAAGTGATTCCCTTTTCCGTGTGATCCGTTTTGACCGACCAGAAGACACCGCGCGGGCCGGATGGCCCTTCCGGCATAGAACCGGTTTCCATCGTCGAGGAAATGCAGCGCAGCTACCTCGATTACGCCATGAGCGTGATCGTGTCGCGCGCGTTGCCGGACGTGCGCGACGGCATGAAGCCGGTGCACCGGCGCATCCTCTATGCCTCGCACGAGAGCGGCTATCACTGGAACCGCAAGCATGTGAAGTCGGCGCGTCCCGTCTCCGACGTGATGGGTAAATACCATCCGCACGGCGACGCCTCGATTTACGACGCCCTTGTGCGCATGGCGCAGGACTGGTCGTTGCGCGTGCCGCTCATCGACGGGCAGGGCAACTTCGGCTCCATCGACGGTGATCCGCCGGCGGCCATGCGCTATACCGAGGCGCGGCTGACCAAGGTGGCGCACGAGCTCCTGGAGGATATCGACAAGGACACCGTCGATTTCCAGGAGAATTACGACGGCACAGACAGCGAGCCGCGCGTCCTGCCGGCGCGTTTCCCAAACCTGCTGGTCAACGGTGCCGGCGGCATCGCCGTCGGCATGGCCACCAACATCCCGCCGCATAACCTTTCCGAGGTCTGCGACGGCGCGATCGCCGTCATCGACAATCCGGCGATCGACCTGCCGGACCTGATGGACATCATTCCGGGCCCCGACTTCCCGACGGGCGGCCTCATCCTCGGCCGTTCCGGCATCTATTCGGCCTATTCCACCGGCCGTGGCTCCATCGTCATGCGTGGCAAGGTGCATGTGGAGGAGAGCCGCGGCGACCGCGAGGCCATCGTCGTCACCGAGGTTCCCTACCAGGTGAACAAGGCCACGATGATCGAGAAGATGGCCGAACTGGTGCGCGAAAAGCGCATCGAGGGCATCTCCGACATTCGCGACGAGAGCGACCGGCAGGGCTACCGCGTCGTTATCGAGTTGAAGCGCGACGCCAACGCCGAGGTCATCCTCAACCAGCTCTATCGCTTCACGCCGCTGCAAACCTCCTTCGGCGCCAACGTGGTTGCGCTGAACGGCGGCAAGCCGGAGGTGATGACGCTCATCGACATGCTGAAGGCGTTCGTCACCTTCCGCGAGGAAGTGGTGAGCCGCAGGACGAAATACCTGCTCAGGAGGGCGCGTGAGCGCGCCCATGTGCTGGTCGGCCTGGCGATCGCCGTCGCCAACATCGACGAGGTCATAAAACTGATCCGCAGCGCGCCGGACCCGCAGACGGCGCGCGACCAGTTGATGACGCGGCGCTGGCCCGCCGCCGATGTCGAGGGGCTGATCCGGTTGATCGACGACCCCCGTCACCGGATCAACGACGACGGCACCTACAACCTTTCAGAGGAACAGGCGCGCGCCATCCTCGACCTGCGCCTGCAAAGGCTGACGGCGCTGGGTCGCGACGAGATCGCCGACGAATTGAACAAGATCGGCGCCGAAATCGCTGATTTCCTTGACATATTAGCCTCGCGCGCACGCATCCAGCAGATCGTCAAGGACGAACTGGCCGCCGTGCGCGACGAGTTCGGCACGCCGCGCCGCACGGAGATTTCCGACGCCGGCTCCGACATGGAGGACGAGGATCTCATCCAGCGCGAGGATATGGTCGTCACCGTCACCCACGCCGGCTACATCAAGCGCGTGCCGCTGTCGATCTACCGGGCGCAGAACCGCGGCGGCAAGGGCCGCTCCGGCATGGCGACCAAGGACGAGGATTTTGTTACCCGCCTGTTCGTCGCCAACACGCACACGCCGGTGCTGTTCTTCTCCTCGCGTGGCATCGTCTACAAGGAAAAGGTCTGGCGCCTGCCCATCGGCAATCCGCAATCGCGCGGCAAGGCGCTCATCAACCTCCTGCCGATCGAGAGCGGCGACCGCATCACCGCCATCCTGCCGCTGCCGGACGAGTCCGAGTGGGACAAGCTGGACGTGATGTTCGCCACAACGCGCGGCACGGTGCGGCGCAACAAGCTGTCCGATTTCGCCGACGTCAAGCGCAACGGCAAGATCGCCATGAAGTTCGAGGAGGAAGGCGATTCCATCCTTGCGGTCGAGACCTGCACCGACAACGACGACGTGCTGCTCACCGCCGACACCGGCCAGTGCATACGGTTCCGCGTTTCCGACGTGCGCGTTTTCGCCAGCCGCGCTTCGCAAGGCGTGCGTGGCATCACGCTCGGCGAGGGCGATCGCGCCATCTCCATGACCGTGATCGAGCATGTCGAGGCAAGCCCGGCCGAGCGCGCCGCCTATCTGAAGCGTTCGGCGCTGGAGCGGCGCGCCTCGTCCGCAGAGGCCGAGGAAGAGGTGACGCTGACCAACGAGGAGATCGGCGAGGAAGCGGAGCTTTCCGACGACCGCTACGAACTCCTCAAGGCGCATGAGCAGTTCGTGCTGACCGTCACCGAATTCGGCTACGGCAAGCGCTCGTCCTCCTATGATTTCCGCCTGACCAATCGCGGCGGCAAGGGCATCCGCGCCACCGATGTATCCAAGGTGGACGAGATCGGCCGCCTGGTGGCGACCTTCCCGGTCGGCAACGACGACCAGATCATGCTGGTGTCGGACGGCGGCACGGTCATCCGCGTGCCGGTATACAACATCCGCTTCGCTAGCCGCGCCACCAAGGGCGTGACGATCTTCAACACGGCCGATGGCGAAAAGGTAGTGTCGGTCGAGCGCATTTCCGAGCCGGAAGACGAGGACGACGAGACGTCGGCCGAAGGCAATGAAGCGGCCGGACCGGACGGAGCCGAAGGTGCATGAACAAGGCGCTCGGGGCGGACAGCGACGCCAAGATCCGGCTCGCCGGCCCTGACGACCGTGTCGCCATCGAAGCCCTGACCGAGGAAGCCTATCGGCCCTATACCGAAGTGTTCGATGCGCCTCCGATACCGGTGACGGAAGATTATCGGCCGCACATCGCCGCCGGCGGCGTCTGGCTCCTGGAAAGCGAGGGACGCTTGGCGGGCGTGATTGTCCTGGAAAACGAACCTGACCATCTGATGATCTTCAGCGTGGCGGTCTCGCCACATTTTCAGGGCAGGGGGTTCGGCATCCGATTGTTGCGCTGGGCCGAGGAGCGGGCGAGAGCAGCCAATCTGCCGGAAGTCCGCCTCTACACCAATGCCCGCATGGAAAAGAACATCGCGCTCTACAGCGCTTTCGGATTTACCGAGACGGGCCGGCGGGCCAATCCCATGCGGCCCGGCTGGACGCTTGTCGACATGGCGAAGCGGCTGGAAGGATAGCCGCGAGCCACGACTCCTTACGGGAATTCAAAGCGGGCGGGATCAGAAGCGACGATGGCCGAAACGGTCGATGCGCTTCGGTTCATATTTGAGGCGCTGGGCCTCCTGATGCATGCCGAACACGGTAGCGATCAGCATGGCGACGGTCATTGCGGCGGCGAGCATGAAGATCATCATGGTTTGGTTCTCCTGGTCCCAATAACGGCCGGGCCGCGAATTGGTTTCACCCCACGCGATCATGAGTATGTGAGCAGGGTTTAACCGCTCCTGACCGGATCGTTCATCCGCGGTTCATCATTTCCGACATGGTTTCCAAAAGGTTCATGCCAGGCCACCGCCTGACCTTCGTGGCGTCGACGATGCCGTCTTTTCTTTTTGCCGTCCGCGCCTAAGCTTATGCACATGGCTGAGATTCTGGAAATTCATCCAAGATTGGTATTGCCGGCGGAGGCACGCCTCGCGGCGATCGTCGATTCTTCGTCTGACGCGATTGTCGGCAAGGATCTGAACAGCATCATCACGGACTGGAACCCGGCCGCGGAGAAGATGTTCGGCTATACGGCCGAGGAAGCGATCGGCCGTTCGGTGCTCATGTTGATACCCGACAGCCTGCGCAGCGAAGAGATCGACATCATCGACAGGATAAAGCGGGGCGAGCGCCTCGCCAGCTTCGACACCATCCGGCAACGCAAGGACGGTTCGCTCATTTTTGTTTCGCTCACCATATCCCCGATCAAGGATGCGGCGGGAAAGATCGTGGGAGCCTCCAAGATCGCCCGCGACATCACCGAGAAAAGAGAATCCGAACGGCGCATCCGCACGCTGCTTCGCGAGGTCAACCACCGGGTGAAGAACCAGTTCGCCGTCATCCTGTCCATCATCCGCGAAACGGCGAACCGCACCAGCGACAAGGACGACTTCATCGAGCACGTGCGCGAGCGCATCACCGGCCTGTCGCGGTCGCACGACCTGCTGGTGTCTTCCGACTGGTCGGGCGCCAGCCTGTTCGAACTGCTGCAGGAACACCTGAAGCCGTTCGGCCATGAGGAACGGATCACACTTTCGGGGCCGCTGGTGATGCTGGCGCCGAACACGGTGCAGTATCTCGGCATGGCGATCCATGAACTCGGTACCAATTCCGCCAAATATGGCGCGCTCGCCGATGCGGTCGGACGCATATCCATCACATGGCGGCTGCTGAAGCGCCCGGACGCGAACGAGGAATTCCAGTTGGTCTGGGAAGAAACCTCGGTGCCGCGGCAGACGGAAGCCGATATGTCAAGGCGCGGCTTCGGCAATGTCGTGCTTCAGCGCATAGCACCTCAATCGATGAACGGCACGAGCACGATCACGCGCGAGCCCGGGCATGTACGATGGGAACTCCAGGCGCCTGCGACCGCCGTGCTCGTCCAGCCAGCGACGGCGGCGGCTGAAGACACCGGCGATTTTGTGCTGTGAGCGCATGGCGTCCGGCGTACAAAGCCCGACGAGGCGAATTGCCTTTGAAAGATCGCCCGGCTAGAAGCCTGCCATGAGCGAACGCACCGCCCTTTACGCCGGCTCCTTCGACCCGTTGACCAACGGCCACCTCGATGTGCTCAAGGCCTCGCTTGCGGTGGCCGACACCGTCTATGCGGCTATCGGCATCCATCCCGGCAAGAAGCCGCTGTTTTCCTTCGAGGAGCGCGTGGCGCTGATCGAAGCCGTCTCGAAAGCGGAATTGGGCTCCGACCACACCCGCATCAAGGTCGTCGCCTTCGACGGTCTGGTGGTGGATGCGGCCCGCAAGCATGGCTGCACGATCATGATCCGCGGCCTGCGCGACGGCACCGATCTCGACTATGAGATGCAGATGGCGGGTATGAACGAGACGATGGCGCCGGACCTGCAGACCGTGTTTCTGCCGGCAAGCCCCTCGGTGCGCACCATTACCGCCACACTCGTGCGCCAGATTGCCTCGATGGGCGGCGACATCCGCCCCTTCGTGCCGGCTGCCGTTGCCGGCGCGCTTACCGCCAAGTTCGCGAAATAAGTTTCACTGGAGACACTCCATGAAGTTCACGGGCCTTGCCGCCTTCGTCGTTCTCGCCGGCCTTGCCGCCGGTTCCGTTTCGGCGCTCGCCGCCGATGCGGAAAACACCATGGTCATCACGCTGAAGGACGGCGACGTGACGGTCGCGCTACGGCCCGACCTCGCGCCCAAGCACGTCGCGCAGATCAAGAAGCTGGTGCGTGAGCATGCCTACGACAACGTCGCCTTCCACCGCGTCATCGACGGCTTCATGGCGCAGACCGGCGACGTCAAGTTCGGCAACATGAAGAAGGGATTTGATCCGAATCGTGCCGGCACCGGCGGCTCGGACCTGCCGGACCTGCCAGCCGAATTCACCACCAAGGCACATTTCGTGCGCGGCGTCGTCGGCATGGCGCGCGCACAAGACCCGAATTCGGCCAACTCGCAGTTCTTCATCATGTTCGCGCCGGCGCCGCCGCTCGATGGCCAGTACACCATCGTCGGCGAGGTCGAGAGCGGCATGGATGCCGTCGACAAGATCAAGAAGGGCGATGACGCGCAGAACGGTGCCGTGGCCGACCCGGACCGCATGATCAAGGTCCGCATCGCGGCGGATAAGTAGTTTTCGATCCAATCACGAAGGGATTTTCATATGGCTGAGATCAAGGACCGCGAGAACGCGCTCATCATGGAGACGACCAAGGGCAAGGTCGTCATCGAAATGTTCCCGGAACTGGCGCCGGGCCATGTCGCCCGCATCAAGGAACTGGCACGTGAGGGCGCCTATGACGGCGTCGTGTTCCACCGCGTCATCGACGGCTTCATGGCGCAGACCGGCGACGTCAAGTTCGGCAATTCGAGCAAGCCGTCTTTCGCGCCGTCGCGCGCGGGCATGGGCGGATCCGACAAGCCGGACCTGAAGGCCGAATTCTCCAACATCAACCATGGCCGCGGCACCTGCTCGATGGCGCGCGCACAGAACCCGAACTCGGCCAATTCGCAGTTCTTCATCTGCTTCGACGACGCCTCCTTCCTGAACCGCCAGTATACGGTCTGGGGCCAGGTGATCGAAGGCATGGAGAATGTCGACAAGATCGAGCGCGGCGAGCCGGTCAAGAACCCCGACAAGATCGTGTCGATGAAGGTCGCGGCGGACGTCCCGGGCTGATCACGGTTCGGGAAAATCAATGATGGCGCTCGTCTGGTCGCTGCTCGGCATTCTGTCGGGCGCCTTCATCGCCATTCAGGCGCCGATCAACGCGCAGTTGGCGCGCGGCCTCGGCCTGCCGGTGGCAGCCGCCTTCTTCTCCTTCCTCTCCGGCAGCGTGGTCCTCGGCATCGTCACCGTTGCCATGACACGCGCCGGAGGGATTTCGCTCGACTGGAAGGCGCCGGCGCCGTGGCTGTTCGTGGCCGGCGGTGTCCTGGACGGCTTCTATGTCACCCTTTCGACAATCCTGATCCCGCGCCTCGGCGCGGCAGCTCTGATGGCCTTCCTGGTCGCCGGGCAGCTCATGCGGGTATGCTGCTGGACCGCATCGGCTTCCTCGGCTTTGCCGTGCGGGAAATATCGCTCGGCCGCATCGCCGGGGCGGTTCTGCTGCTCGCCGGCGCGCTGCTGGTTCGGTTTACCTGAGAAGCTGGTTCTACTGCTTCGTCACCATGACATGCGTGGCGTTTTCCGTGGCTTCCTTCGAGGCGACGGCATAGCCGAGTGCGCGAAGGTCCAGCCCGGCGAACAGGTTTTCGCCCTCGCCAAGCAGCACCGGGCTGACGGCAAGGTGCATCTCGTCGATAAGCCGTTCCTCAAGATACTGCCGCACGGTCGAGACGCCGCCGCCGATCTTCACGTCCAGCGTTCCAGCCGCCGCCTTGGCCTGTTCGAGCGCCGATCTGATGCCGTCGGTGATGAAATAGAACGTCGTTCCCCCTTCCATCACGATCGGATCGCGCGGGTAGTGGGTGAGGACGAAGGTCGGCGCGTGGTAGGGCGGGTTGTCGCCCCACCAGCCTTTCCATTGATCGTCCGGCCATTCGCCGCGGATCGGGCCGAACATGTTGCGGCCGAGGATGAAGGCACCGAAGCCGTCCATCGAGCGAAAGGCATATTCGTTGTCGACGCCGTCCGTTCCTTCCGGACCGCCCGGTTCGGCGTGCATGGCGCGGAACGTCCTGGTGGGAAAGAACCACTGGAAAATTTCCGGCCCGCGCTTGCCGAGCGGGAATTCCAGGCTCTGGTCGGTTCCGGCTGAAAAGCCGTCGAGTGAAACGCCGAAGCCGGCGACGCGTACCTTACCCACAACGCTCTCCCATGGCTGATCGTTTTCGAAAGCAGCAGAAGTCTATCGATCTGATTGCATTTTGCAATTAGTTAGATGGTGCCTCCTGACATGGCGCGGCAACAAGGCGGTGGCGGGAGGACGTGGATCGGGCTATGCCGCAGCCATGAAAGTGGACCTGTTCGATTTCGACTTGGCCGAAGACCGCATCGCCCTGCGCCCCGCCGACCCGCGCGACACAGCGCGGCTTCTGGTGGTGAAGCCCGGCGAGAAGCTGGCGGACCGCACCGTGCGCGACCTTCCTTCGCTGCTGCGGGCCGGTGACGTGCTGGTGTTCAACGACACCAAGGTCATCCCGGCGCAGTTGCGCGGGCTTCGCTGGCGTGGCGACAACGTCGCCCAGGTCGAGGCGACGCTGCACATGCGCACCGCGCCGGACCGATGGCTGGCCTTCATGCGGCCGGGCAAGCGCATCGCTGCCGGCGACCGCATTCATTTCGGCCATGACGGCAATTCCTGCTTCCTAGGTCAACTCGATGCCACGGTGCTGGAAAAGCATGACGGCGGCGAGGCGCTGCTCGGCTTCGACCTTTCCGGCGCATTCCTGGACGAGGCGCTGCACGCGGTCGGCCACATCCCGCTGCCGCCCTATATCGCTTCCAAGCGGGACGACGACGCGCGCGACCTGAAGGACTACCAGACCGTCTATGCGCGGGAGGAGGGGGCAGTGGCGGCGCCTACCGCCGGCCTGCATTTCACGCCGGACCTGATGGCCGCGCTGGACGCCGCCGGCATCGAACGGCGCTTCGTCACCTTGCACGTCGGCGCCGGCACCTTCCTGCCGGTCAAGGCCGACGATACCGCAGACCACAAGATGCATGCCGAGGTCGGCACCGTGTCGCCGGAAACGGCGGCGGCGCTGAATGCGGCCCGAGCGAGGGGCGGGCGCATCGTCGCCGTCGGCACCACCTCGCTGCGCCTGCTGGAAAGCGCCGCAAGGGAAGACGGCAGCATCGCCCCATGGTCCGGCCCCACGGATATCTTCATCACGCCGGGCTACCGGTTCCGCACGGCGGACATGCTGATGACCAACTTCCACCTGCCGCGCTCGACACTGTTCATGCTGGTATCGGCATTCTCGGGATTGGATACGATGCGCGGGGCTTACCGCCATGCCATCGAGACCGGCTACCGTTTCTATTCCTACGGCGATTCCAGCCTGCTGTTCCGGAGCGACAGCGCGGCGCCATCCGGCATTCAGAACCAGTAATCGGCGACGCGTTTGCCGTCGCGCGGCAGGTCCTCGAAGGTATTCAGGCCGTCGAAATGATCGATGGGAATATTGGCGACCGCTTCCGGTTCGGCCAGCCTGACGTTCACCGCCATGCGACGGCGGCCGCTTTTCTTGCCCGTCCGGTTCGCCCGCCACGAAACGACGCAGCCGCATTCGGGACAGAAATTGAAATCCAGGTGCTTCTCGCCGCGCGCATAGGCTTTCGTCGGGCCGAACACGCTGACGTCCTCGCCCTCGTGACCGTAGATCCACAGAACGCCGTAGCGGCGGCAGACCGTGCAGTTGCAGGCCGTCGCGCCTTCCGGCGTCGCCTCGAAGCGCCAGCGCACGGCGCCGCAGTGGCAGGAACCCTCGATCATGCCTCGATCCTCGGTTCTTTGATCGTACACGCCGGCAGCGTATGCGGGCGGGCTTAGCCCGGCAAGCCATGGCGATATGCCGCGCGTCCGCAGCCTCCCGATTGTCTTGGAACGCCATCGCCGCTAAGGGCAGGGCATGAGCCAGTCCTTCACGTTTTCCGTTCTCGCGACCGACGGCAAAGCCCGCCGCGGTGAAATCTCCATGCCGCGTGGCACCATCCGCACGCCGGCCTTCATGCCCGTCGGCACCGGCGGCACCGTCAAGGCCATGTATATGGAGCAGGTGCGCGGCGTCGGCGCCGACATCATCCTCGGCAACACCTATCACCTGATGCTGCGACCGGGCGCTGAGCGGGTGGCGCGGCTGGGCGGCCTGCACGAATTCGCCCGCTGGCCGTGGCCGATTCTGACGGATTCCGGCGGCTTCCAGGTCATGTCGCTGTCGAAACTCAGGAAGCTCACCGAAACCGGTGTCACGTTCCGTTCGCATGTCGATGGCGTGCGCTACGAACTGACGCCGGAACGCTCCATCGAGATCCAGGGCCTGCTCGATTCCGATATCCAGATGCAGCTCGACGAATGCGTGGCGCTGCCAGCGGAAAGGAAGGAGATCGAGCGCGCCATGGAGATGTCGCTGCGCTGGGCCGAACGCTGCAAGGCGGCTTTCGGCGACCAGCCCGGCAAGGCGATGTTCGGCATCGTGCAGGGCGGCGACGATGCGGCGCTGCGCGTACGGTCGGCGCAGGCGCTGGCCGCCATGGACCTCAAGGGCTACGCCGTCGGCGGCCTTGCCGTCGGCGAGCCGCAGGCGGTGATGTTGGAAATGCTCGACATCACCTGTCCCGAACTGCCGGCGGACAAGCCGCGCTATCTGATGGGCGTCGGCACGCCGGACGATATCCTGAAATCGGTGGCCCGCGGCATCGACATGTTCGATTGCGTGATGCCGACGAGGGCAGGGCGGCACGGCCTCGCCTATACGCGGCGCGGCAAGGTGAACCTGCGCAACGCCCGCCATGCCGAGGACCACCGCCCGCTGGACGAGGAGAGCGCCTGCCCTGCGACGCGGGACTATAGTCGCGCCTACCTGCACCACCTCGTACGTTCGCAGGAAGCGCTCGGCGCCATGCTGCTGACCTGGAACAATCTCGCTTATTACCAGAGCCTCATGCAGGATATCCGTGCCGCTATCGAGGCGCGAAACTTTGCGGCGCGAGCCGCCGAAATCACAGAGGGCTGGGCGCGCGGCGATATCCCGCCGCTTGCCTGACAGAAAGTTGATATTAAACGTCATCTTTGTGAATTGCCTGCGGTGATCAAATCACCGAGATGCCCGATCACGCATCCAGAACCATCAACGCAAAGCGAGGACGAATGATTTCGGAAAACCAACTCGGCACCGTGTGGGCGCCGCGGCTGCTGTCGGTGCTGCGCATCATGGCGGCCCTGCTGTTCATGGCGCACGGCACGATGAAGCTGTTCGGCTTTCCCGATTCCGGCAGGCCAAGTCCCGAGCTGTTTTCGCTGATGGGGTTCGCCGGCACGCTGGAAATTGTCGGCGGCGCGCTCCTCGTGATCGGCCTTTTCACGCGCCCCGTCGCTTTCATCCTGTCGGGCATGATGGCAGTCGCCTACTTCATGGCGCACGCGCCGCAGGGCTTCCACCCGATCCAGAACGGCGGCGAAAGCGCCATCCTGTTCTGCTTCGTCTTCCTCTATCTGGTCGCCGCCGGCGCGGGATCGTGGAGTATCGACGCCGCGCGCCGGCAGGCCAGCTGAAACGTCCGATACTGGCGCTTGAAAGGCCGGCGCCTGTCTGCCACAAGGCCTGACGGCGGTGCGTTCAAGGCACCACCGATAGCCAGCGAGGCGAGACGATGAAGACGTTTTTCGTGCAGTTCAAATGCGAACTCGGCAAGGCCTACGAGGTCGCCAGCGCGCTGGCAGATGCCGAGATCGCCTCCGAGATCTATTCGACCGCCGGCAATTTCGACCTGATGGCCAAGTTCTACATCAGTGACGATGAGGACGTCGGCCACTTCGTCAACGAGAAGGTGCAGGTCATTCCCGGCATCAAGGACACCTTCACGACGGTGACCTTCCGCGCCTTCTGACCGCGCGCCAGATTGCCGTTTCCGTGGGCACGGCGTGCCTGCGATCCGGCTTTTGCGCCCACCGGTTGGGCAAGACGCCCGCCGCCGGTATTCTTGTCCGGCAAATCATCGAATACGCTTGATTTTTCCGCACTTCCGCCCTTCAAATGGAGAAGAGGGGAGTGCGCGATTGGCAGCATTCGACGAAATGCTTCCGGAATCTTCCGGACCGAGGCGGCCTTACACGGCCTACGATCGCTGGCTGAAAGAACAGGACCCCGCCAGACTTACCCAGAAGACGCAGGATGCCGAGCGCGTCTTCCGCAAGACGGGCATCACCTTCGCCGTCTACGGCGAACAGGAAGCGTCCGAGCGCCTGATTCCCTTCGATATCGTGCCGCGCATCATTTCCGGCCAGGAGTGGCGGCGGCTGACGCAGGGCATCGAACAGCGCGTCCAGGCTCTCAACGCCTTCCTTGACGACATCTATCATCGCCAGGAGATCCTCAGGGCAGGGCGCATACCGAAGGAACTGATAGCCGGTAACGAGGCGTTCCTGCCGGAGATGATCGGAGTGCGGCCACCGGCCGGTGTCTACACCCACATCATCGGCGTCGACATCGTGCGCACTGGCGAGAACGATTTCTTCGTGCTTGAGGACAATGCCCGCACCCCCTCCGGCGTTTCCTACATGCTGGAGAACCGCGAGACGATGATGCAGCTCTTCCCCGAGCTGTTCCAGAAGATCAAGGTGCGGCCGGTTGAGAACTATCCGGCATTGCTGCGCCGCTCGCTGGCGGCGGTGAAGCCGGAAAGCACGAGCGGCACTCCTACCGTCGCGGTGCTGACGCCCGGCAGCTACAACTCCGCCTATTTCGAGCACGCTTTTCTCGCTGACCAGATGGGTGTCCAGCTTGTCGAGGGACCGGACCTGCGCGTCGTCGACGGTCACGTCGCCATGCGGACCACGGAAGGGTTCAAGCAGATCGACGTGCTCTACCGCCGCGTCGACGATGCTTTCCTCGATCCGCTCACTTTCCGGCCGGATTCGGCGCTGGGTATCCCCGGCATCATGGACGTCTACCGCGCAGGCAACATCACCATCGCCAATGCGCCGGGCACGGGCATCGCCGACGACAAGGCGATCTATTCCTACATGCCCGAGATCGTCGAGTTCTACACTGGCCGCAAGGCGATCCTCGGCAACATCCCGACCTGGCGCTGCTCGGAGCCGGACAGCTTGAAATACGTGCTGGAACACATCGCCGAACTGGTGGTGAAGGAGGTGCACGGTTCCGGCGGCTACGGCATGCTGGTCGGCCCGGCCGCGTCGAAGAAGGAATGCGAGGCCTTCACCGAGAAACTCAAGGCAAAGCCCTCCAACTACATCGCCCAGCCGACGCTGGCGCTGTCGACCTGCCCGATCCTGACCGAAAAGGGCCTGGCGCCCCGCCATGTCGATCTACGCCCCTACGTACTGGTGTCCGACCGCATCCAGATCGTGCCGGGCGGCCTCACGAGAGTTGCGCTGAAGGAAGGCTCGCTGGTCGTGAACTCGTCGCAAGGCGGAGGAACGAAGGATACGTGGGTGCTGGATGATTAGGGCAGTAAGGCAGTAGGGCAGTATGGCAATGGGTCTCTTCGAAAAGCGGAGGAAAGTAGCGCTGCAAACCGCAGGGGAAGGCAGTCCGTGGCCGCTTCTTCAATCGGTATTTTCTTGTCCTACTGCCCTATTGCCGTACTGCCCTACCGCCCTCCTTGGCAGAGCGAACTGACCATGCTTCTCGGCCGCAACGCCAACGGTCTTTACTGGATGAACCGCTATATCGAGCGGGCCGAGAACATGGCGCGGCTTGTGGATGCAGGGCTGCGCATGGCGCTGACCCGCACGCAGGGGGCAGCCGAGGAATGGGCCTCCGTCGTCATCAGCGCCGGTTCCGATGTCGCTTACGGCCAGAAGTACCAGGAGCATTCGGCAGCCAACGTTTCCGATTTCCTGCTTCGCGACACGTCGAATCCCTCAAGCGTCATGGCCTCGATCGAGACGGCCCGTTTCAACGCCCGCATGGTGCGAACGGCACTGACGCGCGAGACATGGGAATCGATCAATGAAGCCTGGATGGCGCTGAAGCGCATGCTGGCCAAGCCGATCGACGAGCGCGACCTGCCGACCGTGCTCGACGCCATCAAGCGCGAGACGGCGCTGATCCGCGGTGCCTTCTATGGCACCATGCTGCGCAACGAAATCTTCGACTTCTCGCAGCTCGGCACCTATGTCGAGCGCGCCGACAACACCGCCCGCATCCTCGACGTCAAATACTACGTGCTGTTGCCGTCGATCTCCTGGGTCGGCTCGACGCTCGACAACTATCAGTGGGAGTCCATCCTGCGCTCGGTCTCGGCGCATCGTTCCTATCGCTGGGTCTACGAGGCCGAATACAAGCCCACCAACATAGCCGACTATCTCATCCTCAACGCGCGCATGCCCCGCTCGCTCACCTTCTGCTACCGCTTCGTCATCGAGCATCTCGATTTCCTCGCCCGCGACTACAGCGCCCGCCATGCCTGTCACGACACCGCCGAGTGTATCCACAAGATGCTCAAGGTCGGATCCATCAAGGACATCTTCGACGCCGGCCTGCACGAATTTCTGACGGGCTTCATCCGCGAGAACACGCGGCTCGGCGATCAGATCGCCCTCGACTACCGGTTCTACTAGCATGCAGCTGAGGATCACCCACCGTACCGAGTACAGCTACGACGCGCCGCTGGCCTATGCCCTGCAAAGGTTGCGCCTCGTTCCGGCAGACGGACCGACCCAGACCGTGAAGTCATGGAGCTTGAGTATCTACGGGGCGGGCGAGGAACTGCGTTTCCAGGACCATTTCGGCAACGATACCAGGCTGCTCAGCGTCGAGGGCACGCCGCACACCATCGCCATCGAAGTCGGTGGCGAAGTCGACACCCACGACAAGGCCGGCGTGGTCGGCCCGCACCGTGGCTTCGCGCCGCTCTGGCTGTTCCGCCGCGAGACACCGCTGACCACGGCAGGCGAGGGGGTCCGCGATCTCGTTTCCTCCCTGCCGGACGGGTCCGAACTCGATCGGCTGCACGCCCTGATGACGACGGTCGGCGCCCGCGTGCGGTATACGTCCGGAACCACCAGCACAGAGACCTCGGCCGAGGAAGCGCTGAAGCTCGGGGCAGGGGTGTGTCAGGATCACAGCCACGTCTTCGTCTCGGCCGCGCGGACGATGGGAGTTCCCGCGCGCTACGTCAGCGGCTACCTGATGATGGACGGCACCACCGTCCAGGCGGCGAGCCATGCCTGGGCCGAGGCGCATGTCCAAGGGCTGGGCTGGGTCGCTTTCGACGCCGCCAATGGCATTTCGCCCGACGAGCGCTATGTACGGGTGGCGACAGGTCTCGACTATCGTGATGCCATGCCCGTTTCCGGCATCCGTCTCGGGCAGGCTCAGGAACAGCTTGCGGTCACGATCACCGTAGAGCAGTAATCCCCCACCGAAGGATGCCAAGAGGGATTCGATGACCTATTGCGTCGGATTGAAGATCGACCGTGGCCTCGTGTTCATGTCGGACACGCGCACCAACGCCGGCATGGATTCGATCTCCACCTTCCGAAAGATGCATGTCTGGGAGCAGCCGGGCGAGCGGGTGATCGTGCTGATGTCGGCGGGCAACCTGGCAACGACGCAAGCGGTGGTCAGCCTGCTCGACGAGCGCTGCAAGGCGATTTCCGAGCGTCACCAGACTGTGTTGGAAACGCCGTCGATGTACCAGACGGCGCGTCTCGTCGGCGACACGGTGAAGGAGGTGATCGCCTCGGCGGCGCCCGTCGGCGAGAAGGCGGATTCCTATTTCAATGCGTCCTTCGTTCTCGGCGGCCAGATCAAAGGCAGCGAGCCGCGCCTGTTCATGATCTATCCGGAAGGCAATTTCATCGAATCGACCGAAGACACCCCTTTCTTCCAGATCGGCGAGACAAAATACGGCAAGCCCATCATCATCCGCGCTTACGATCGCGAAATGACCGTTGCCGAGGCGGTCAAGCTGATGCTGGTGTCCTTCGATTCGACGCTCAAATCCAACCTTTCCGTCGGCCTTCCCCTCGATCTTCTGTTCTATGCACGCGACAGCTTCAAGATCGAGTTGCAGCAGCGCATCGGGCAGGACGATCCCTATTACCGCACGATATCCGACGGCTGGTCGAAGGCGCTCAAGGCGGCTTTCCAGCAATTGCCGGATTTCCCCGGCTGAGCGTATGCCTTCGTTGGCAGTTAGCTCGACGATAATTTATGTGTTAATTATATAGCGTTGCCGCCGAGCCGGCGGACATGGCGATCCAGGCGGAGGACGGCGATGGACGGCAAGGAATTTCATGACTGGTCGTTGCGCGCGGCCGAATGGGGCGCCGCCTATCGTGCCTCCCTGCGTGACCGGCCGGTGCGCCCACCGATGAATCCCGGCGCGATTTTCGACAGCATCGAAGCCTCGCCGCCCGAGCATCCGCAGCCGATGGAAGCGATCTTCGCCGATTTCGAAGAGAAGATCGTGCCGGGCATGACGCATTGGCAGCACCCGCGCTTCTTCGCCTATTTCCCGGCCAATGCCGCCCCCGTCTCGGTGGTTGCCGAATATCTGGTCTCAGCTATGGCGGCCCAGTGCATGCTGTGGCAAACCTCGCCGGCGGCGACCGAACTGGAGACGCGCACGGTCGACTGGATGCGACAGGCGCTTGGGCTGCCTGAAGGCTTTGCCGGCGTCATCCAGGATTCGGCATCCTCCGCGACGCTCGCCGCCGTGCTGACCATGCGTGAGAAGGCGCTCGACTGGCAGGGCAACGGCAAGGGGTTGGCCGGCCAGCCGGCGGTTCGGATCTATGCTTCCGATCAGGTGCACACCTCGATCGACCGCGCCATATGGGTGGCCGGCATCGGCGAGGCCAATCTGGTCCGCATTCCCACCAAGGGGCGCTGGCGGGCGATGGACACGCAAGCGCTGGAAGCGGCCATTGCCGCCGACCGCGCCGCCGGCCTGCTGCCGGCGGGCATCGTCGCCTGCGTCGGCGGCACCAGCACCGGGGGAACCGACGACATCGCGGCAACCGCCGAGGTGGCGCGACGCCACGGGCTCTACCTGCATGTCGACGCCGCCTGGGCCGGTTCGGCGATGATCTGCCCGGAATTCCGGCATTTCTGGACCGGCATTGAGCGGGCCGATTCCATCGTCTTCAACCCGCACAAGTGGCTCGGCGCGCAGTTCGACTGCTCGATCCAGTTCCTGCGCGATCCCGCAAGCCATGTGCGAACGCTGGCGATCAAGCCCGACTATCTGAAGACGCACGGTCATGACGGCATCGTCAACTATTCCGAATGGTCGGTGCCGCTCGGCCGCCGCTTCCGGGCGCTGAAACTGTGGTTCCTGCTGCGCGCGCACGGGCTGGAAAATCTCAGGCAGATGATCCGCAACCATGTCGCCTGGAGCGAGGCGCTCGCCGCTCGCCTGGCGCGCGAGCCGGATTTCGAGATCGTCACCGAACCGATGCTGTCGCTGTTTTCCTTCCGCCATCGCACACCGGCTGAGGCGGATAGTGACGCTCACAACCTCTCACTCGTCAATGCCATCAACGACGACGGCCGCATCTACCTTACCCAGACAAAAGTCGAGGGGCGCGTCGCCATCCGCTTCCAGGCCGGCCAGTTCGAAGCGACGGAGGCCGACGTGGCGGGAGCGTTCGACGTCATCACCGAAATCGCCCGGCGTACCGCCTGAACCGCGACACCATGCAGCGACAAGGTTTTCCTCGTCGGCAGCGCTTTCCAACAGCCGTCTCAAGCCTTCCCAATGCTTTCGTTTTCAACTATGAATCCGGAAAACGAAAACGGGAGGGATTCAATGTATCTGCCGCCGCGCCATGCCGAGATCGTCCAGATGGCCAAGGACAACGGCCGGGTATTGGTGGAAGAACTGGCGGCGCATTTTTCGGTGACGCCGCAGACGATCCGCAAGGACCTCAACGACCTGTGCGAACAACGGCAGCTTACCCGCATTCACGGCGGCGCACTGTTTCCTTCCGGCATCGAAAATGTCGAGTACGAAGCGCGCCGCAAGATCGCCGCCGACGAGAAGGAGGCGATCGGCCGCGCCGCCGCACGGCTGATCCCCGACAACGCCTCGCTGTTCATCAACATCGGCACCACGACGGAAGCTGTAAGCAAGGCGCTTCTGGACCACAGCGGCCTTATGGTCATCACCAACAACATCAATGTTGCCAACAGGATGCGCGTCTATCCTTCGATAGAGGTGGTGATCGCCGGCGGCGTCGTTCGCGGGTCGGACGGCGGCATCGTCGGCGAGGCGGCGGTCGACTTCATCAAGCAGTTCAAGGTCGATTATGCCGTCATCGGCGCCTCGGCTATCGACCATGACGGCGCGCTGCTCGATTTCGACTTTCGCGAAGTGAAAGTGGCGCAGGCGATCATCGCCAACACACGCCACGTCATCCTGGTCGCCGACCAGACGAAGTTCGAACGGACGGCGCCAGTACGCATCGGCCATCTCAGCCAAGTCAACACCTTCATCACCGACACCTGCAGCATTGCCTCGGTTCGCAAAGTCTGTCAGGAGGCCGAGGTGAATCTGATCGAAACCTCGCATTCCTGACGGCATTTGCGGTCGCAGGCACCGAGGTTCACGATTTCGTTTGATATTCGTTATAAGCTCGAAATAATTCCCTTTAGGTTTCGAGGTGGCCGGAAAGGCTGCGATACGAAATCGCGGGAGGCAAAGGTGGGCGAGTCGCCGATCCCCGAATCTTCGTCATCGGCGGCGGCATGACGCGGTGAGACGTACGCTCAGCGACGCTGATCCCCACCGGCGCGAAAAAGCCCGCGCTACAGCGCGGGCTTCACTACATGCTATGCTATCGCCTCAATAAGGCGACACACACTGCTGGCGCGGCCCATGATAGGGCTGGAAGGTATTGTCATACGCACGATAGGAGCGATAGCGATCATAGCACCAGCGCACATGCGCGCTGTCGCCGCGGTAGACGCGCGGGGGCGGCCGGTCATTGGCAATGGCACCGCTGATGATGGCGCCGGTCGCGAACGCCGCGAGGGGGAACCAGAAGTCGCCATGACGGCGATAGCCGGGACGCCAGCGATCGTAGCCGCGATGGCCGCGCCAGTAATGAGTGCGGCCGCGGTCGCCACGCCAATGCCTGTTATGATGCCTGCGCCAGACATAGTCAGCGGAGTCGACCTTCACCACGTCCGAAGCCGAAGGCGTAGCACCCTGCATCTGTGCGGGAAGGGGAACGGCAGCGGCAGGGGCCATCGACGCGACGGCGAAGCTGGCTACCAGAGTGGTCGCCAAAAGACCCGATACGAATTTGTTCATCGTCTTCTCCTGAGGGCTTGATGGATGTCCCTTTGGTCACGAAACGATCCAACGATCTTATTGTTCCGGTTGCTCCGGCTGGCGCCTCCACGTCGAGCGGCCTTCCGCCAGGCTGACGCAGCGACGCTGGAGCAAAGTTGCGGGGCGGATTCGTGCCTTGATGGAACGGCGCTTTTTCGATTGACCCGCCATGGCACTCTCCCTATGTTCCGCCGCAATTTCGCGGGCGGTTTTTCCCTTGCGAAAGCGCGGCACGGCGGCCCGCCCGGGCGGTGATGCGCAAAGGTTCAGGCATCTTTTTGCGATCGGGGATCGCCCGAAGTCTTGCAGGAACGGGCCGGTAGCTCAGCGGTAGAGCACGTGACTTTTAATCATGTGGTCGAGGGTTCGATCCCCTCCCGGCTCACCATCGCAACAGTCTTGATTGTATCCCGTACAAGACCCGTATCAATTGTACTGAGATTTGCCATCGCTGCGACCGGCGCTCCGGGCCATAATCTTGCCGGTTTCCCGCCACAATCGGTTAATAGCGTGATAAACAATTCCTGCGCACAAGGAGCGGAGTGGGCATCGACCTCCTTGTGACGCGATCGTTAAGGCTCGGCTGACGTCCATGCGGCGGCCAACAGGGAATGGCAGGGGACAATTCCAACATGCAGACCAAGGCGCGCAAGCCCCTTCGCCGTGCGTCGACTTATCTGGTACTGGCCGCGGCGGCCGGGATGCTCGCCGCCTGCGCCACGCCCGAGCCCAAGGCGATGGTGCACAAGAAGCGCTCCAAGGAATACTTCTCCGAAACCGATTACGGCGTGAAGGCGAGCCCCTATGTCGGCAACCGCAAGCTGGTCGGGCGCGACCAGCTGGGCAAGCCCTACCAGGTCCGGGGCAAGTGGTATTACCCGAAGGAAGACAAGAAATACGCCAAGGTAGGCACGGCCTCCTGGTATGGCGATGCCTTCCACGGCCGGCTGACCGCCAACGGCGAGGTCTACAACGTCGCCGACATCACCGCCGCCCATCCAACCATGCCGCTGCCCAGCTATGCCCGCGTCACCAATCTTGGTAACGGCAGTTCCGTGATCGTACGGGTTAATGACCGCGGTCCTTTCCACGACGGCCGGCTGATCGATTTGTCGAAACGAGCTGCGGATATGCTGGGCTATTCCAACGTCGGTACCGCCAAGGTTAAGGTCGAGTATGTCGGCCGCGCGCCGCTGGCGGCGCATGACGAGCAATATCTCGTGGCCTCCTATCACCCCGGCAATCGGGCCCCCGATCCGTCCGTCGGCCTGCCGACAGGCGTGATGATCGCCATGAACGGTTCGTCGCCCAGCCAGCCGGTGAATGCGGCGGCGGTGCCATTCCCGGGTCAGTTGCGGGATTCCGCGCCGGTTCCGACTATGCAACCAGTGATGACCGCCGACGCGCAACTGTCCGGCTTCCCGTCTCTGCCCGATTTCGGCCCCATCGTGCCGTCGCGGCCCGATGCGGAGATGCCGTCACAGATTCCGTTCTCCGTCGCGTCGCTGTCCTATGCCGACGAGCGGGTCAACCAGGCGGCGCAGGCTTTCGCCGCTCTAGATTCGGGAATGACGTCCAGCGACGTGGAACAGGCCTGGAAGCGGCTCAATCCCGGTGCCGGTGCTTCGGCTGATTACATCGCCGCCGGCTCCTACCGGAATGCCGATGAAGCCCGCTCGGTCGCCGCGCGCCTCGGCGCTTACGGCAAAGTGGAAGTCGAGCGCACCACTCTCGATGGCGACGACTGGTACTCCGTCAATCTCTATCCGAACGGGCAGGGTAGCCTGGACGATATGCTGAGCGCGGCATGGTCACACGGTGCGCCGGACGCGCTGGCCGTTCGCGGCTGACAGGCGTTTGCGTCGCCGGCCGGCGATGAGCCGGACGGTTGATCCGGCGCCGACAAGCCTGATAGCTTTGCCGGGCACGCCGCATATCCGGCCCAACAGGGCATCTCCTATGATGTTTCGCCGCTTCCTGCCGCTCTTTGCGGCTTTCAGCCTCGTCCTGTGGGCTTTCGGCATATCTCCGGCCGCCGCGCAGCTTTTCGAGACGAAGGCGACGCAGGCCTACATGATCGACGCCGACACCGGCACCGTGCTCTTCTCCAAGGATGCGGACGCATCGATCCAGCCCGCCTCGCTTGCCAAGCTGATGACCATGGAAGTGACCTTCAACGCCATCAAGTCCGGGCGGCTGAAGCTGGACGACACCTTCGTCGTTTCAGAGCACGCCTGGCGCACCGGCGGCGCGCCGTCCGGCACCTCGACCATGTTTGCCGCGCTCAAGTCGGCGATCCGGCTGGAAAACCTCATCCAGGGCGTGGCGGTGCAGGCCGCCAATGACGGCTGCATCATCATCGCCGAGGGCATGGCAGGCTCGGAGGCGAACTTTGCCCTGCAGATGACCGAGCGCGCGCGCCAGATCGGCCTGACCGCGTCGACCTTCGTCAACGCCACCGGCCTGCCGGCAGACGGCCAGAAGACGACGGTAAAGGACCTTACGAACCTGGCGCTGCGACTGTGGCGGGACTACCCCGACTTCTACCGTTATTTCGGCCAGAAGGAGTTCACCTGGAACAAGATCAGGCAGTTGAACCGCAATCCGCTGCTCGCCACGGACATCGGCGGTGACGGACTGGCCGTCGGCGCCAGCGAGGAGAACGGTTTCGGCATCGTCGGTTCGATCGCCAAGGACGGCAAGCGGGTGATCGCGGCCATGAGCGGGTTGGCCAACGACCGCGAGCGGGCCGAGGAAGCGCGCAAGCTGCTGGAATGGGGCCTGCGTTCTTTCCAGAAGTCGGAAATATTCGCCAGGGACGAGATCGTCGGCGAGGCCGAGGTCTTCGGCGGCGAAAAGTCCGGCGTGGCGCTGAAAGCCAAGGGGCCGGTGGATATCTTCTTGCCGATCACCAACCGCGACCGACTGACGGCGCGCATCGTCTACAACGGGCCGCTGCCGGCACCGGTGGAGGAAGGCCAGCCGGTCGGCGCACTCAAGGTGTGGATCGGCGACACGCTCAGCCAGGAAACGCCGCTCTATGCGGCCGAATCCGTAGGCGTCGGCTCGCTGCCCCGGCGCGCACTCGATGCCGTCGAGGAACTGGCCATCGGCTGGCTGCGTTGAAGCGTGGATTTTTCGGCGCACCGAGACTATGACGGCGTTCGCGAGATACGGGAACCGCCAGTGGCCAAGGGATTCTTCATCACGTTCGAAGGCGGGGAGGGAGCCGGCAAGTCGACGCAGATCCAGCGGCTTGCGCGCAAGCTCCGCGCCAAGAAATATGACGTGGTGGTTACCCGCGAACCCGGCGGCTCGCCCGGCGCCGAGGCCGTGCGGCATGTCCTGCTTTCGGGTGCGGCAGAGCCGTTCGGCCCGAAGATGGAGGCGCTGCTGTTCGCCGCCGCCCGCTCCGATCATGTCGAGCAGGTCATTCGGCCCGCGGTGGAGCGCGGCGCCAACGTGTTGTGCGACCGCTTCATGGATTCCTCGCGTGTCTACCAGGGCGTGACCGGCGGACTGGACCCGGCCTTCATGCAGGAGCTGGAGGCCGTAGCGATCAATGGCATGGTGCCGGACCTGACGCTGATCCTCGACCTTGATGCGGCGGAGGGATTGCGCCGCGCCAATGCCCGGCGTGCGGCGGCCGACGGGCCGGACCGGTTCGAGAAGGAAACGCTGTCCATCCACGAACGCCGTCGCGAGGCTTTCCTGGCCATCGCGAAAGCGGAGCCCGAACGCTGCAGGGTGATCGATGCGGCCGCGAGCGCGGACGCCGTCGAGGACGCTATCACCGACAGCGTGTTCGCCGCACTGGCCGCAAGACTGCCCGCCCGGCAGGCGGCGCCGGCATGATTTTCGAACGCCTAGCCCCGCAGCAGCACGACACGCTGGACGGCGTTCCCGAGCCGGCCGAGAACCCGCGTCTGGTCGGCCACGCCGCCGTCACAGCGATGCTGGCCCAGGCCTATCGTGCCGGCAAGCTGCCGCATGCGCTGATCCTCGCCGGACCGCCGGGCATCGGCAAGGCGACGCTGGCCTTCCATCTGGCGCACCATCTTCTGAAATATCCGAAGGCAGCGGAGGCGCCAGCCGAGCTGGCGTCACCCGACCCGGCCTCCTCACTGTTCCGACAGATCGCCAGCGGCGCTCACCCTTCAGTGCTGCATCTGACCCGGCCGTTCGACGAGCGGAGCAAGCGTTTCAAGACCGTCGTCGCCGTCGACGAGATACGCAAGGTCGGCCAGTTCCTGTCGCTGACTTCGCACGACGGCGGCTACCGGGTCGTGATCGTCGATCCGGCAGACGACATGAATACCAATGCTGCCAATGCGTTGCTAAAGAATCTTGAAGAACCGCCTGCACGCACGGTGTTCATCCTGATCGTCCATGCGCCGGGCAGCCTGTTGCCGACGATCCGCTCGCGCTGCCAGATGGTGCGGCTCGGTCCGCTCGGGGAGGGCGACCTGCTGTCCGTGCTGGAGGCCACCGAGGCGCCGCCGCCGGACGATCCGGCCGCTCGCACAACACTCGCCGAGCGGGCAGGGGGTAGTGCGCGTGCCGCCATCCTGCTCACGCAATATGGCGGACTGGAGATCGCGCAGGCTCTGGACGCGCTGACGGGAGCGAAACGGCCTGATATCGCCGGCGCACACCGATTGGCGGATGCCGTCGCCGGCCGCGATCAGGCGATCCAGTTCGACATCTTCAACCGCCGCGTCCTCGACCTGTTGTCGGAGAAAGCGAGCGAAGCTGCCATAGCGGGCGACCTCGGCCTGGCGAAATCGCTGTCCGACGCTTGGCACGACGCGGCAAATGCCATATCTGAAACCGAGACATACAACCTCGACAAGAAGCAGCACGCACTCGGCATGATCGACCGCCTGAATTCCGTAATGCGCCCGGATTTCTCGGGGCGAATGTGACGCTTCCGTCGGGATGGCAATCGCCGTCCCGATGCGATACTTCACGCTCAACTTCATTCAGGCATTCATGACGGCCCCTCCATGTCCCGCGAAACCTTCTACATCACCACGGCCATTTCCTATCCCAACGGCAAGCCGCATATCGGTCATGCCTACGAGCTGATCGCGACCGACGCGCTGGCCCGCTTCCAGCGTCTCGACGGCAAGGACGTCTTCTTCCTTACCGGTACCGACGAGCACGGCATCAAGATGCTCCAGACCGCGCGCAAGGAAGGCATTTCGGCGCGCGAACTGGCCGACCGCAACGCCGCCGAGTTCCAGCGTATGGCGAAAGCCCTGAACTCGTCCAACGACGACTTCATCCGCACCACGGAAAAGCGCCACTACGCCGCCTCGCAGGCGATCTGGAAGGCCATGGCGGACAACGGCGACATCTACAAGGGCGGCTATGCCGGCTGGTATTCCGTGCGCGACGAAGCCTATTACGGCGAGGAGGAAACGGAAGTCCGCGCCGACAACGTGCGCTACGGGCCACAGGGCACGCCGGTGGAGTGGGTGGAGGAGGAGAGCTATTTCTTCCGCCTTTCGGCCTATCAGGACAGACTTCTGGCCCTCTACGACAGCCAGCCGGATTTCATCGGCCCATCCGAGCGCCGCAACGAGGTCGTCAGCTTCGTCAAGGCCGGCCTGAAGGATCTGTCGATATCGCGCACCACCTTCGACTGGGGCGTGCCGGTGCCGGGCGACGAAAAGCATGTGATGTATGTGTGGGTCGACGCCCTCACGAATTACATCACGGCCGCCGGATATCCGGATGAAAACGCTGACAAATGGCGTTTCTGGCCAGCGGACGCCCACATCATCGGCAAGGATATCGTGCGCTTCCACGCCATCTACTGGCCAGCGTTCCTGATGTCGGCCGGCATCGAATTGCCGAAGCGCGTCTTCGGCCATGGCTTCCTGTTCAACCGCGGCGAGAAGATGTCGAAGTCGCTCGGCAACGTCATCGACCCGTTCACCATGGTCGAGCATTACGGGCTCGACCAGGTGCGCTATTTCTTCCTGCGCGAGGTGCCGTTCGGCCAGGACGGCAGCTACAGCCATGAAGCGATCGTCAACCGCACCAATGCCGACCTCGCCAACGACCTCGGCAACCTGGCGCAGCGCTCGCTGTCGATGATCGCCAAGAACTGCGGCGGTGTCGTGCCGAAACAGGGCGAGTTCGCCGACGCCGACAAGGCGATCCTGACGCAGGCCGAGGCGGCGCTGGCCACGGCGCGAGAGGCGATGGCGGAGCAGGGCATCCATCACGCGCTGGCGGCCATCTTCGGCGTCGTCGCGGAGGCCAACCGCTATTTCGCCGCGCAGGAACCGTGGGCGCTGAAGAAGACCGACCCGGCGCGCATGGAAACGGTGCTGTGGACGACGGCCGAGACGATCCGGCGGGTGGCGATCCTTTGCCAGCCCTACATTCCCGGATCGGCGGAAAGGCTGCTCGACCTGCTGGCGGTGCCGGCCGGCAGGCGCCAGTTCGAGCATGTCGCAGCCGGCCACGCCCTGACTGCCGGAACGGCTCTGCCGACGCCGCAGCCGGTTTTCCCGCGTTACGTCGAGCAGCCGGAAGCGAGCGCGTGATGCTGGTCGACAGCCATTGCCATCTCGACTTTCCGGACTTTGCCGAGGAGCGGGCGGCGATCGTCGCCCGCGCCCTCGCCGCTGGTGTCGGGCGCATGGTAACGATCTCGACGCGCGTGAAGCGATTTTCACAACTCCTTGAAATCACGGACACTTACGACGTAGTCTATTGCTCCGTCGGCACTCATCCGCACAACGCCGCCGAGGAACTCGACGTCACGGCCGAGGATCTTGTGCGGCTCTCCGCGCACCCGAAGGTCGTCGCCATCGGCGAGGTTGGCCTGGACTATCATTACGACCACGCGCCGCGCGCCGCACAAGCGGCCGGCTTCCGCACCCACATCGCTGCCGCTCGCGAGACGGGCTTGCCGCTGGTCATCCATGCGCGCAGCGCCGACGACGACGTCGCCGCCATCCTCGAGGAGGAAACGGGGAAGGGGGCTTTCCCCTTCATCCTGCATTGCTTTTCCTCAGGGCGGCGGCTTGCCGAAGTGGGCGTGGCGCTGGGCGGCTACGTTTCCTTTTCCGGTATCCTGACCTTCAAGAATTCCGCCGGGCTGCGCGCCATCGCGACGCAGGTTCCGCGCGACCGCCTGCTGGTCGAGACGGATGCGCCTTACCTTGCGCCGGTGCCGCATCGCGGTCAGCGCAACGAACCATCCTTCGTGGTGGAAACGGCGAAGGTGCTGGCCGAGACGATCGGCGTCACGGCCGACGAGATCGCCCGGATCACCACGGAGAATTTCTTCCGGCTGTTCTCAAAAATGCCGAAGCCGCCCATATCCGGACCGGGCGGGCAGGGCGCCTGAGCATGGTCGCCCAAGGTAGAGATCGCCTGCGCCTGACGATTCTTGGCTGCGGCTCCTCGCCCGGCACGCCGCGCATCACCGGCGACTGGGGTAATTGCGATCCGGCCAATCCGAAGAACCGGCGCATGCGCTGCGCTGCGATGGCCGAGCGCGTCTCGGCAACCGGCACCACGCGCGTCGTCATCGACACCGGCCCGGATTTCCGCCAGCAGATGCTGATGGCCGAAGTCGATCGCATCGATGCTGTCATCTACACGCATCCGCACGCCGACCATATCCACGGCATCGACGACCTGCGCAGCTTCGTGCTGGAGCAGCGCAGGATGATGGATATCCATGCCGACAGGCCGACGCTGGCGCGGCTGCGCGAAGGCTTCGGCTATTGCTTCGAGACGCCGCCGGGCAGTTCCTATCCGCCGATCCTGCTGGCCCATACGATCGAGCACGACCGGCTGCTGACAATAGAAGGAGAGGGCGGTCCCCTCACCTTCGAGCCGCTGCCGCAGGTCCACGGTGACATCGTCTCGCTCGGCTTCCGCATCGGTAATCTGGCCTACTGTCCTGATGTCAGCGCCTTTCCCGACGCGACCGCCCCGCGCCTGACGGAGATCGACGTGCTGGTGATCGATGCGCTGCAATATAAGCCGCATCCCAGTCATTTCTCACTCGGCGAAGCGCTGGAGTGGATCGGCAGGCTGGCACCGAAACGAGCCGTCCTGACCCACATGCACGTTCCGCTGGACTACGCGACCGTCATGGCGGAAACGCCGAGCGAGGTAGAACCGGCCTATGACGGCATGACAATCGAAATCCCTTATGAATCAGAGTGAAGGACGAGAAACTTCATGGCTGGAAGCATCGAACGCGTGACGCAGGCGGCCGCCGATGCCGGGCTCGCCATCGAGGTTCGGCGCATGGGCGCTTCGACACGCACGGCCGAGGAAGCGGCTACGCAATGCGGCTGCACGGTCGCCCAGATCGTCAAATCGCTGGTGTTCCAGGGCGAAACGAGCGGCAAGCTCTTCCTGTTTCTGGTCTCCGGCAGCAACCAACTCGATCTGGCCAAGGCTGCGGAATTGGCCGGCGAGCCGCTGAAACGCGCCGATCCGCGTCACATCCGTGACGAGACGGGCTTTGCCATCGGCGGCGTTTCGCCGCTTGGCCATCTCATCGCGATCCCGGTCTTCGCCGACAAGTCGCTGCTGGCTTTCGATATCGTGTGGGCTGCGGCCGGCGCGCACGACGCCGTCTTCGCAGCCGAGCCAAGCGCGCTCATCGCGGCGGCACGCGCCACGGTGGCGGATCTGAGCGCATAGGCAATAGCGTCGGCGAAATGCCGGTTGGCGAGTCGACCAACCAGCAAGATGGCGCTACCCCCAGCAGTTTCGGCCATCCTTTAGTTCCATAATCTATCTTATGCGACTTTTGTACCAATCTTGATTGGTCCACAGGTCAGATAGCAAAGGAAATTCTGCGACTTAGTGTCGAAAGCGACACGAAAGGAGCAGATATGAAAGGGTTGTTGGTCAGGTCAATTGTTCGACCTCTGGTTGAAAGAGCCGGAACGGCATTGGCCGTCTGGCTGATTGCGCGCGGTGTGGACGGGCCTGTGGTCCATCAGATTACCGATGCGCTGATCGCCGCGTCTCTGGTCGCGTGGGACTTGCTGTTCTCCAGCGCGAACAAACGGGAGGGCGCCTAGTTCATCGGCGCCCTACTCGGTATCGGCGCGTCCATTATCGGCGGTGTGCTGTCGTCCAGCGCTAAGAAAAAGCAGGCGCAGCAGCAGGCTGAAAATGATCGTGCTGCCGCTGAGCAGCAGTACGCTTACAGCAAGGAAGCGGCTGCGCAGCAACGCGCGTGGGACTTGGAAGACCGGGCGGAGGCTCGGGCGTATTCTCGCCAAGTCTATTCGCATCTGGTCGAGGATGCGGAGAAAGCGGGCTTCAACCCGCTGACTGCGCTGCGCAATGGCGGCGGGGCGAACTACAACGCTGCTGCGGGTTTCGCCCCCCTCTCCCGCCAAGCGCCTGTCAAGCAAGCGGTGGCTGAACAGGCAACGGCGGGAGCCGGTGCCTATATCGGCGAAAGCTTGTCGTCGGCGGGTGCAAACTGGCTGGGAAACTTCGACCCGTACGCGGATGCGGCGCGGGAGTCGAGCTACCAGCTTGTGCAAGCGCAAATCCGCAACCTGAACGCTTCAACTGAAGGCTACTCGCGACGGTCGTTCAACGTCCCGACCTATGAAGCCGGGGCAGTGGAGCGGCGTTCGTCCGGCAAGCCTGCTGCCTTGTCGGCGTCGGCGGGTAATCCGCGTGTTCCGAAGATCGAAGACCCTACGGTCACCAATCCATGGGAGTCATGGGTGGTTGACCCGAATGTTCGCGATGCGGACGCGTTGGAGCAGCGTTACGGCGATGCGGAGCCGCTGCAATGGATATACGGTCTGTACACTGGCGCTCGCGATATTGCGGCCAATCTGTCGGCCAATCGCACGGCAAATGAGGCCGCTTGGGCGAAAAAGTGGGGTCCGAATGGCCCTCGCCCCGCCCCTCCGCCGCTTGTGACCCCGAATTGGGGCAAGCCCTACAAAACCAATCCGGTTTTCCAATGAGCCGCTGCGGCGCATGTGCGCGCCGCCGCGCGAAACTTCGTAAGTTGTTGAAACGCTTCAAGAAAGGAAGCAAGAAATGAAAGCTCCGAACTCGATAAGCAACGCGCGTATGAACACACAGCCGTTGCGGACGCCGCGCACGATGCGCAGACAGTCGGCGCGCGGTATCACGTCGCTCCCCGCTGGCAAGATGGTGCCGATAGCCGCCTTCCCGCTTCTGCGAGAGGACGGCATTCGGTCCGGTCGGCTCCGCTTCTCCTTCGAAATGATGGAAACGGCGGAAGTGCTCATGAACGCGGTGAACGTCCGCGTCATGGCCTATCTGGTCCCGAATCTCGCGTTCGAAAGGTTCAATGGGTCGATGGATCAGTTGAACCGCTCATATGAGGGCAAGCCGCCGGTTGAGGGTGCGGCGGTCGTGCCGTTCTTTTCGGTCGGGCCTATGGCGGGTGGTGCTGGCAGTCGCCCGGTCTATAGGCATTTGGGCCTGCATGTTCGCGATGGGCAGGTAGTCAACGCTGCGTATGCCGAGGCGTACAATACAATCTGGAACTTTCGGGCCAAAAACCGGTCGCCCGATTTGGCGCTGCGGGAAATCTACGAATCGTCGCTGGCTCCGGCGTTCTGGACCCATGAACAGTTCCGTCATATCGTCCCTGACTTCGATCAGGCGGTGATTGACGGCGAGGTCCCGCTTAACGTCGTCAACTCGAAGATGCCGGTGAAAGGCCTTGCGCTGACCGGCGCTGCGCAGCCGGTGTCAACCGGTATGGGCGGCCGCGAGAGCGGCGGCGGCGGCGTGTATGAAACATATCCCGCTGGCTATGCGGTATCCGGTTACGGAGACGCGCCGGGTACGGGGCTGTCGACGGTCGCCATAAGGGCCGCTGCGCAGGGCGTGCCTGATATCTGGGCGGAGCTACAGGACAACGGTATTACCGTGTCCCTGTCCAATATCGAGCTTGCCCGCAAGACACAGGCCTTCGCCCGTTTGCGTCAGCAGTACAATCAGCATGATGACTGGATCATCAATCTGCTGATGGATGGTATTTCCATTCCGGAGCAGGCGCTGACCCAGCCTATGCTGCTTGCCGACAAGACAACGATCTTTGGCATGGCGAAACGCTACGCCTCTGACGCTGGCAATCTGACCGAAAGCGTGGTCAACGGCGCGACGTTCGTTGATATGTCGATCCAGACCCCGCGTATCGGAACGGGCGGCATCGTCATGGTGGTTGCGGAGATTACTCCCGATCAGCTTTTTGAGCGGCAGGAAGATCCGTATCTGGTCACAACGTCGGTGGACCAGCTCCCGCAATATCTCCGCGATACGCTCGATCCTGAAAAGGTCGATGTGGTCAAGAATAGTCGTATCGACGTTGACCACGATGCACCGGACGCGACGTTCGGCTATGAGCCGCTGAACGCTCGCTGGAACATCGACGCTCCGCGCGTCGGCGGGCGGTTCTACCGTCCCGAAGTCGATGCGGG
The DNA here is from genome assembly GCF_004801285.1 of Ollibium composti. Classification (GTDB taxonomy): domain Bacteria; phylum Pseudomonadota; class Alphaproteobacteria; order Rhizobiales; family Rhizobiaceae; genus Mesorhizobium; species Mesorhizobium composti. The sequence continues at coordinate 616,084 of NZ_SSNY01000001.1, read as the reverse complement.
CTTTGATGAGGATCGCCAGCGTATTTGGGCGGTCGAGACCCAGAACCCTACCCTGTCGACGGATTTCTACCTGTGCACCACGATGCACACGAAGCCGTTTGTCGTGACCAATCAAGACCCGTTCGAAGTGGTCACCCAGGGCGACGTGTTCATCGAAGGCAACACGGTGTTCGGCGGTCATCTGGTCGAGGCGACCGACGATTATGAAAAGGTTCTGGCCGTCGCTCCGCAAGAGCGCGTCGAAAAGGCCTGACCCCTCCCCTCTCTCGTTCAACTGACCCGCTAGCGGAGGCGCTAGCGGGCAACCTTAAAGGTCATGAAATGACGATCAAGATGGATAGCGTTGTTCGGTGGACGCTTTTGAACAGCGGCGAAGTGATTAACTTCGACAAGCCGGGTGGCGATGGTGAACGGCGAGTTCGCCTGAACCTTCTGCTGGAAAACAAGACCCGGCTTTATCTTGAAAATGGCGATGGGCCGCGGCTGCTGGCGGTCGCCGGGCCCGGCCGGGAGACAATCGAATATTCGATTGCCGGGGTCCATGCGGTCTACCCCGAACCCGATGTTGGCGAGGTCTATTACCAGTCTGCGGAGACCGAACCGGCCTATGCGGAGGTGGTTGACCCTGTGATCTTCACGAAGATTGCGCAGCGCCGCCACCGCAACCCGGAACTCGAAGAAATGATGTTCCTCATGAACCAGAACATGGAACGGCGGCTGGCGCAGCAGTCCGCTGAAATCGAGGCGGCCTATCAGCGCCGCCGTGCGGAGGAGGAAGCAGCACGTGCAGCCGAAACAGTCGTCACCGACACTACGGGAGCGCCTGCAAGCGCTGGTTCGGGAGAAGTATCAGCACCGGTCGCAGGCGAACCCGGACCCGCACCGGAGCCCGGAGGCTCGGACGATGGCGAACCTGCGGCAAGCTGACTTCGACACGTCGCCCCCTGCCCCGGACGTTGTTCCGGGGCTTGGGGGCAGCGCCTACGCCGATGAGCTGCGCGGGATGATAGACCGCTCGTTCTGCTTCTCCGAAGCGTACGGGGTCCAGCAAGGCCGTGCAGACCGGACGGGTGCGCAGCCGGATATTCTCGAATTTGAGCGAAGGCTAATAAAGCGCGCGTTCAAGCTCGGTATCCCTCTCTGGGCACATACGGTCATCCGCACGTCTGCGGACCAGAACGCCGCGTTCCGTGCGGGCCATAGCAAGGCCCGCGCGGGGCAAAGCCCTCATAACTATGGCGCGGCTGTGGACTTGGTCCATGGCACCAAAGCGTGGGCTCTGACGCCTAGGCAGTGGGCGATTATCGGCCACCTCGGAAAGGAGGTGGCCGCGCAATCCGGCTTGCAAATCACATGGGGCGGTGACTGGGAGTTCTATGACCCGGCCCATTGGGAGTTGACGCATTGGCGGGCGATCCGCGCCGCCTATGCGGACGGCGAGGACTGGGATGGGCGCAAGTAGCGCCCTCCCCGGCTGGCGAGAAAATCTCTAGTAGTTTTCTCGCCAGCCAAGCACTCATCTCTTGGTCCAATGTGCATTTAGTGACAGGACGCGAAAACCATGTGCATCAATCCAAGCAAAGTCCCTGACGTTGGTTTCGTGGCCTGTCGCAAATGCTGGCAATGTTTGGAACGCAAGGTTGATGATTGGGTCGGTCGAAACATTGCCGAGGGAAAAACTGCCACGGCGGCGCATGTTGTGACGCTGACCTACGGTGAAGACCTGACGATTGGCGGTATCGACCATATCAGGGCGGCGGTTTTGACCTATTCCGACGTGCAGAAGTACCTCAAGTACCTGCGCGTCGATGGATATCCGGTGCGCTACTTCGTCGTGGGCGAGTATGGCTCGAAAAAGGGCCGTGCGCACTGGCATATCGTGCTGTACTGGCAAGGCGACGTCCCCGACCATGTTCTCCGTGAGAACTTTAAGGAAAAGCACTGGCCGCACGGCTGGTCCTATTGGGACAAGGTGTCGCCGGAGGCGATCCGCTACGCCTGCAAGTATCTGCAAAAGGACATGGGCGACGACGCCCGACAGGGCTTCGGCCCGATGCCTTCGAAAAAGCCTCCCCTCGGAGACGCCTATTTCCGCGATCTGGCGGAAAGGTACGTCGATGCGGGCTTGGCACCGCAAGATTTGTTTTACTCGTTCTCTGATGTGCGCCGTGTCCCAAACGGGACAAGGGGCAAAACGGTAAAGGTGTTCCGGGAGGCGTCTAAGCCAATACAGTTCATGATGAGCGGCAAGACGGCTGATAATTTCTGCCGGTACTTCGTTGAAGCATGGCGGGCTCGATATAATGATGAGCCGCCGCAATCGCCCGTCATCTGGCATTGGCTGAACAAGGGCCTTGAACGCTATGTGGAAAGCGTCACGCTTCCACAATTCGCGGGGCTCGCCCGCGTGCCGGTCCCTTGGGCTCCTCCTCCGGGCGGAACGGAGCCGTTCTTTGACGAGTACGTCAATTGTTATTGGTCGGACGTTGATGGCGTCCGACTGTGGTTCTCATACGATACGGGAGGTGACCTAGGATGGCACGAAAAAGTAAGGCCCGACGCCATGAAACAAAGGCAGCGGGACGCTCAAGCGGCCCTCATTCAAAAAGGCCGGTATCTCGCAATGAGCCGGGGCGAGTAGCCTCACCGCTGGCATGGTCCGCCCCTTCTCTCAAGAGCCCGTCTAAGAAACGTCTGGCGATCCCGACTAGGGATCGCTCTTACCATGACCGGATCAACGGCGGAGCCGTGCGGTCATCCCTGCGCGAACCTGTGGTGTCGCCCCTACCCTCTCCCGCTGCTAAGCGGAGCCCTCCGAAAACTCTTAAGCTGGAAAAGCAGCGAACCCGCTCAAACCTATCTTTAGTTCATGCAGTCAAGGAGCCTGACGCAAGGAAGTCGTCTGAAAAGGCGCGCGACGGTGTACACTGCAAGGAACGTCCTGATAGTAAGAAAGCCGCTCGCTCGAAGGGCGGCGGCGTTAAGCGGTTCGTGCCGTGGTGTGATCGGAGGGGGTGATGGATAAGACGTTGTCAACGGTGGCGATCTGGATGTTGATATTAATGGTCGGGATAATGTTTTTTCATTCTTGACAGGTAACACCCAAATCAGATTCAGGTGGTTACTGTCACTAAGTCATTGAAATTCCGATTTCTATCTTATGCGACTTTGATCTATGAGGAAGCCGAGGCGCAAAGGCGCTGGCGCAACCGCGTCGATTTGCGTATCAAGCCCCTGCCTCCAACCGGCGCTCCATCACGCAACGCCGAACGCTGAAAGCCTCTCCATGTTCGAAGACCTGAAGCCCGCCCCCGCAGACAAGATCCTGGCCCTGATCGGGCTCTACCGTGCCGATGAGCGCCCGAACAAGGTCGATCTCGGCGTCGGCGTCTACAAGGACAACGCCGGCAAGACGCCGGTCATGCGTGCCGTTCGCGAAGCCGAGAAGCGGCTGCTCGCCGATCAGGACAGCAAGTCCTATCTCGGGCTCGCCGGCGATACGGCTTTCAACGAGGCAATGGCCAAACTCGTCTTCGGCGCGAACGCCGATACGACGCGCATCCGCGCCGCCCAGACACCGGGCGGCTCCGGCGCGCTCAGGCTTGTCGCCGAACTGTTGAAGCACGCCCGGCCTGACGCGACCGTGTGGGTGTCGGACCCGACATGGGTGAACCACATCGCGATCCTGCGCGCCGCGGGACTCCAGGTTCGGGAATACCCCTATTTCGATGCCGAGACCGGAACCGTTCGTTTCGACGCCATGCTGGCGGCGCTGAAGGGCGCGCCCGCAGGCGATGTGATCCTGCTGCATGGCTGTTGCCACAACCCGACGGGCGCCAATCTCGACGCCAGCCAGTGGACGGCCGTTGCCGGCCTGCTGGTTGAAAAGAACCTGCTGCCGTTCATCGACATCGCCTATCAGGGTTTTGGCGACGGCCTCGATGCCGATGCCGAAGGCCTGCGCATCGTCGCCGCCAAGGTGCCAGAGATGGTCGTGGCGGCAAGCTGCTCGAAGAACTTCGCCGTCTACCGCGACCGCGTCGGTGCAGCCATGGTCATGACGGCGAATGCCGCACAGGCCGACATCGCTTCGAGCCAGATGCTTGCCGGCGCGCGCACGCTCTATTCCATGCCGCCGGACCATGGCGCCGCCGCGGTGCGTATGGTCTTGCAGGACCCTGCCCTGCGCGCCGACTGGCAGGCCGAACTGGAAGAAATGCGCCAGCGCATGCTTTTGCTCAGGCAGCGTTTCGCCGAGGCGCTGCGCCGCCAGTCCAACTCCGACAGGTTCGATTTCATCGCCGGCCATCGCGGCATGTTCTCGCGCCTCGGCCTGACGGAAAGCCAGGTGCAGCGCCTGCGCGAGGAGCATGCCGTCTATATGGTCAGCGACAGCCGCATCAACGTCGCCGGCCTGCCGGAGAACGGACTGGAAGAGCTGGCCAAGGCCGTCGTCTCGGTGCTTGACTGATAGCGGCGGCGGCTGTGGACAACATGGCCGCCGCTTCCGGTCCGCAATAGCCGGACAGTGGATGCCGCGATAGCATCCGCCGATGGAACCTTCCCGCGACATTTCCCGGCTGATCGAGATCATGGCGGCGCTGCGCGCGCCGGGCACCGGCTGTCCGTGGGACGTCGAGCAGACCTTTTCCACAATCGCGCCCTACACGATCGAGGAAGCCTACGAGGTCGCCGACGCCATCGCTCGCAACGACCTCGACAACCTGCGCGAGGAAGCCGGCGATCTGCTGCTGCAGGTCGTCTACCACGCCCGCATGGCCGAGGAGATCGACGAGTTCGACTTCGGCGATGTCGTCGAAGCGATCACAGGCAAGATGATCCGCCGCCATCCGCACGTCTTCGGCGACGATAAGGCGCGCAGCGCCGGCATGGCCAAGGGCATGTGGGAAAAGATCAAGGCCGAGGAGAAGGCCGAGAAGCGCGCCGCCCGCCTCGCCCGCGGCCTCGATCCCGAGGATCACGGCCAGGGTTTTCTCGATTCGGTGCCGGTCGCCCTGCCTGCCCTGACGCGAGCGCTGAAGCTCCAGGAAAAGGCCGCCCGCGTCGGCTTCGACTGGAACGAGGCCGCACCCATCCTCGACAAGATCGAGGAGGAGATCGGCGAATTGCGCGAGGCGTTGGCCGGCGGCGATACGGCCGCGATCAAGGACGAGTTCGGCGACGTGCTGTTCGCCTTCGTCAACCTCGGCCGTCACCTGAAACTCGATTCGGAAGCCGCCCTTTCAGGCACCAACGAGAAATTCCGCTCCCGCTTCCATCATGTCGAACAGGCGCTGGAAGCGTCCGGAAGCTCGCTCGACGAGGCAACGCTGGAGGAAATGGAAGCGCTCTGGCAGCAAGCCAAGGCCCGCAAAAGCGGCAGCTAGAGCATTTCCAGCAAAAGCGTGAAACGGTTTTGCGTCCGGAAATGCGGCTAAAACAAAGAGATAGAGGGGTTCTGCCGATTCCGCTAAAATCAGAACCGCTCTATGCCCTGCCCCGCAGCCGGCTTTCGATCTCCTCGCGCGCGTTTTGCGTGGCAAGCAGCGTGAGCGTTACGCTACCATCCTCGTTGTCGGTGCGGCGGGTCACGTCGCCGTTGCGGTAGAGCCAGTCGATCAGGCCGAGCTGGGCAGGCGTCAGTGTCACCGTGAGCGGACTGAGTTCACCCGAGACATGCGCCTCGATCGTCTCCATCAGCGTGTCCAGCCCCTCACCGGTAATCGCCGATATGGCAACGGGCGGGCGCTTGCGCGCAGCATCGTCTTCCAGCAGGCGGGCACGATGGTCCTCGTCCAGAAGGTCGATCTTGTTCCACACTTCGACGACACGCTTGGAATCCTGCGCGTCGACGCCGAGATCGGCCAGGATCTGCTCCACGTCCTCGGCCTGGGCCGCCGTATCGGGATCGGAAATGTCGCGCACATGCAGCACAAGGTCAGCTTCGACCACCTCTTCCAGCGTGGCGCGGAAAGCGGCGACCAGATGGGTAGGCAGGTCGGAGATGAAGCCGACGGTGTCCGACAGGATGACAGGCGTGCCATGCGGCAGACGCAGGCGCCGCAAGGTCGGGTCGAGCGTGGCGAACAGCATGTTCTCCGCCAGCACCCCTGCCCCGGTCAGCCGGTTGAACAGCGTCGACTTGCCGGCGTTGGTGTAGCCGACGATGGCGACCACCGGAAACGGCACCTTCTTGCGCTTGGCGCGGTGCAAGTCGCGGGTGCGGCGCACCGTTTCCAACTCGCGCTTCAGCTTGACGATCTTGTCCTGCAGGACGCGGCGGTCGGCCTCGATCTGCGTTTCGCCCGGACCGCCGAGGAAGCCGGCGCCACCGCGCTGGCGCTCGAGGTGCGTCCAGGACCGCACCAGCCGCCCCTTCTGGTAGTTCAGATGCGCAAGCTCGACCTGCAAGGCGCCTTCCTTCGTGCGGGCGCGCTCGCCGAAGATTTCGAGAATCAGCCCGGTGCGGTCGAGCACCTTGGTGTTCAGTTCCTTTTCGAGATTGCGCTGCTGCACCGGCGTCAGCGGATGGTCGACGATGACCAGGTCGGCCTTGCTGTCCTTCACGATTTCCGCGAACTCGGCCACCTTGCCGGTGCCGAGAAGCGTGGCCGGACGCGGGTCGTTGACCGTGACGACGGCCGCGTGGACCGGCTCGAGGTCGATGGCGCGGGCGAGCCCCACCGCTTCGTCGCGGCGTGCATCGGCCGAACGGGAAAGGCGTGGGCGGGAGGCGTCGTCGTCCTCGCCGCGTGGCTGGCGCGTCAGAACCGGCACGATGATCACGGCGCGAATCGCCGTCTTGCGGTCCGTGCCATTGTCCTGTGCCGATCTTGCGCGGGCCTCGCGGTCCGCCTCGTCATGACGTGATGTCAATTAGCCGCCTTGGCTTTCCTCACCATCGAACATCTGAACCGGCTGGCTCGGCATGATCGTGGATATGGCATGCTTGTAGACGAGTTGCGAATGACCGTCGCGGCGCAGAAGCACGCAGAAATTGTCGAACGAGGTCACCACACCGGTCAGCTTCACGCCGTTGATGAGAAAGATCGTCAGTGGATTCTTGCTCTTGCGAACAGAGTTCAGGAACAAGTCCTGAAGATTTTGAGAACGCTCTGCCATTGTTCTGGTCTTTCGCCGATCCCCTTCGATTTGTCTGCCACTGCGCCAAAATACCGGGCGCATGTCAAGCGCACAAACCCCCTCGTCGTTCTTCACGACAAGCAGAACGAGATAGATTGATGTTCATTCCACTTAAGCGGTTATCAGGCCTTAATTTTTTCCGCAACGTCAAAAAACGCCTGCCGTAACGAAAGTGTAATGGAGCCCGGATGGCCGTTGGCGATCGTCGCGCCGTCGATTTCAACTATCGGCATGGCGATGGTCGTTGCCGAACTGATGAACACTTCGCGCGCAGCCTTGGCCTCGGCGACCGAGAACTTGCGCTCCTCTATCTTCAGCCCGAGCTTTTCGGCGACGTCGAACATGGTCGTGCGGGTGATACCGCGCAGGATGCCGTGGTCGGCCGGTCGCGTCACCAGTACGCCGTCCTTGGTGACGATCCAAGCATTGGACGAACCGCCTTCCTTGACCATGCCGTCGGTATCGATGAACCAGGCTTCCTGGCAGCCCGCTTCCTTCGCCTTCTGCTTGGCGAGTACGTTCGGCAAGAGGCCGGTCGACTTGATGTCGACGCGATCCCAGCGGTTCTCCGGCACGGTGATGACCTTCAGCCCGTTCTCGACCCGCTTGGCAACCGCATCCATGTTGAATTTGCGCGCGATCACCACCAGCGACGGCGGCGTATCCGGCGATGGAAAGACGAAATCGCGACCGGCGACGCCACGCGTGACCTGCACGTAGACGAGGCCGTTGACGACCCCGTTGCGCCGGATCACCTCGCGCATGACGACAACCAGCGCCTTGCGCGCCATCGGCCACGCCATCGACAATTCGCTCAGCGAACGGTTCAACCGGTCGAGATGGCGGACCGTATCGACGACGAAACCCCGCGTCACCTCGCAGACTTCGTAGACGCCGTCGCCGAACTGATAACCGCGATCCTCGATATGCACACAGGCGTCGCGATGGACGACATAGCGTCCGTTGACATAGGCAATGCGCGGCATGGACTCACCTGAGAGAACGAATAGCGAATAGGGAGTAGCGAATAGGGTGAAACGGGACAAGGTGGAAGCGGATAGGCCAGCAAAGGGCTCCCAGTTCGCTCACACCCCCAGCGACTTCAATTTCCGATGCAGCGCCGAGCGCTCCATGCCGATGAACTCGGCCGTCTTGGAGATGTTGCCGCCGAAGCGATTGATCTGCGCCACAAGGTAGTCCTTCTCGAACTGCTCGCGCGCCTCGCGCAGCGGCAGCGCCATGATGTGCTGGTCCGACTGGTTGGGCGTGCGCGGCATGACGTCGCCGATCTCGGAGGGGAGCAGATCGGCGGTGATCGGCGCATCGACGTCGTCGCTGCGCGTCAGGATCATCAGCCGCTCGATGTTGTTACGAAGCTGGCGCACGTTGCCCGGCCAGTTGTGAGCCTGCAGCACCGCCATCGCGTCGTCGGCGATGCGGCGCGGCCGAATGCCCGTCTGGCGGGCGATCTGCTTCATGAAATTATCGACCAGATAGGGAATATCCTCACGCCGTTCGGCAAGGCCCGGAACCGTCACCGGCACGACGGCGAGACGATGGTAAAGGTCCTCGCGGAAACGGGCCTCGGCGATCATCGCCTCCAGGTTCTGCGAGGTCGAGGAGATGATGCGCACGTCCACCTTGACCCGCTTGGTGCCCCCTACCCGCTCGAACTGCTGCTCGACCAGCACGCGCAGGATCTTGTTCTGCGTCTCGCGCGGCATGTCGGCGACCTCGTCGATATAGAGGATGCCGCGATGCGCCTCTTCCAGCGCGCCGACCTTGCGCTCGGTGCCGTTGGATTCGGTGCCGAACAGCTCGATCTCCATGCGCTCGGGCGTGATGGTCGCGGCCGAAAGCGTCACGAACGGCCCGCTCTTGCGCGCCGACAGCGCGTGGATGGCGCGCGCGGTCAGTTCCTTGCCGGAACCCGACGGCCCGACGATCATCACGCGGCTGTTGGTCGGCGCGACACGCTCGATGGTCTGGCGCAGCTGGCTCATCGCAGAGGACATGCCGATCAGATCGAACGTCTCGCCGCTGCGCTGCCTGAGGTCGGACACCTCACGCTTGAGCTTGGACGTCTCCAGCGCACGCTCGGCGACAAGGATCAGACGGTCCGCCTTGAACGGCTTTTCGATGAAATCGTAGGCGCCGCGCCGGATGGCCGATACCGCCGTCTCGATGTTGCCGTGCCCGGAAATCATCACCACAGGCAGGTTCGGGTGCAAGGTCTTGATCTCGTCGAGCAGCGCCAGCCCGTCCAGACGCGAACCTTGCAGCCAGATGTCGAGGAAGATCAGCCGCGGCGCGCGCTCCGCGATCGCGGCCAGCGCACTGTCGGCATCGTGCGCGGTGCGGGTTTCGTGTCCCTCGTCGCTCAGGATACCGGCGACCAGTTCGCGGATGTCTTCCTCGTCATCGACGATGAGAATATCAGACGCCATTGTCGACCTTTTCAGTTTCTCGTTCTTGTGTGTTCCGCCCAGCGCCAGGTGCTGCGGCGGGCACGATCATGCTGATCATGGCCCCTCGCCCACCGTGGAAATCCGCCGGTGCGTCGTGGAGTTCCAATCGCCCGCCATGGTCCTCGACGATCTTCTTGACGATGGCGAGGCCGAGGCCGGTGCCTTTCTCGCGCGTCGTCATATAAGGCTCCAGCAGGCGCTGGCGACTTTCGCGCGGCAATCCCTTGCCGTTGTCGATGACGTCGACCCGATAGGCATCGCCCTCGCGCCGCGCCCGCACCCGGATGACGCCACGGTCGCCGTCCTTCCAATCGATCCCTTCCATCGCCTCGGCGGCGTTCTTGACGACGTTGCCGAAAGCCTGCGCCAGAAGCCGGCTGTCGAACGTGCCCTTGAGCGGCTCGTCGCCGAAATCACGCTCGAAGGTAATGTCGGGACGGCTGACTTCGACCAGGAACGAAGCCTCGCGCAGGGGCTCGCGCAGGTCGATGGCTTTCATCTCGGGCTTCGGCATGCGCGCGAAGGCCGAGAATTCATCCACCATGCGCCCGATATCCTCGACCTGCCGGATGATGGTGTCGGTGCACTGGTCGAAGACTTCGCGGTCTTCGGTGATGACCTTGCCGTAGCGGCGGCGGATGCGCTCGGCCGACAGCTGGATGGGGGTCAGCGGGTTCTTGATCTCGTGGGCGATGCGCCGCGCCACGTCGGCCCATGCGGACGAGCGCTGGGCCTGTACGAGATCGGTGATGTCGTCCACCGTCACCACATAGGAAGTGTCGTCGACGTCACCCTCCGCCTGCTCCACCGTCACCTGCACGTTGAAGGTACGCTCGGCCCCTGTGCGGAAGAAGGTGACCTGCTCGCGATAGACCGGCCTGCCAGACTTGCGACCGATCTCGAACACACGCCCGACATGCGGCAGGATGGCGGACAGGTTCTTGCCGAGTGCCGCCGCAGACGAGGTGGCCAGCATCGTCTCTGCGGAGCGGTTGACGATGGTGATCGTGCCGTTGGAATCGACGCCGATAACGCCCGCCGTCACCCCTTCCAGAACCGCTTCGGAGAAACGACGGCGCTCGTCGATCAGGTCCTTGGCCGACAGCAACTCGTTGCGCTGGGATTTCAGTTCGAGCAGCATGTTGTTGAAGGTATCGCCGAGGTAGGCCACGTCGCCGTCGGAAGGCCGCACCGGCACGGAGACGTCCAGATTGCCGGTCGCGACCTCGTCGGCGGCGCCGATGAGCTGGCGGATCGGCCGCACCAGCCGGTCCGCCACGGCGATACCGGTCCAGACGGCCGAGAGGATGATGATCAGCGTCAACGACAGATAGGGAAGCGCGAAGGCGACCTGCGAGGTGCGCCGGTTCTTCTCAAGGCCGCGATATTCGTCGGTGTTAGCCCGCACGATGGCGCGCGCCTTGATCACTTCGGGATCGACCAGCTTGATCGTGTAGAGGAACAGCCCGTCCAGTTCCTTCAACTTGATGATGGCGCCCATGATGTTGCGGGTTTCTGGCGCAATCAGCAGCGGCCGGCCGTTCTCCGCTTCCTGGATCGAGCCTTCCGGCGGCTCGGGCATGGGGAAGTCGGTGTTCGTCTTGGCGCTCATGACGTACGAGCCGTCCGGCTTCACCAGAGCCGCGTGCGCCAGCCCTCTGCCGATGGCTTCCTTGTTCAGCAGGTCGAGGAAGCCGGTGCGGTCGAGACCGTAGAGCTGGCGGGCGTTGTCGAGGTCGAAGGCCATGGACAGCGTCGTGCCCTGCAGGTTGCGGGCGTTTTCCTGCACATAGGCGTCGGCGATCGACAGCGAGGAATTGACGATCGTCTTGGTGCGGATCTCGAACCAGCGGTCGAGGCCGATGTTGAGCGTCACCGAAGCGACGATCGCCACCATGATGGCGGGAATGGCGGCCACCAGCGCGAACATCGCGACGATCCGCACATGCAGGCGCGACGCCGCCCGCCCGGTACGCCGCGCCATCAGGATGCGGTGCACTTCGCGGCCGATCAGCGCCATCAGGCACAGGATGAAGACGGCGTTGACGCCGATCAGCACCAGCGTGGTCGATTCGTCGGGCGTGATCGGCGTGACGCCGACCAGAATCGCGAAGGAAACGGCCGCCGTCAGCAGCGCGCCGGCGATCGCGATAACGCCGGGCATGGCCAGCAGCCGCCGTGGATCACGGCTGCCTGCCTTGCGAAAAAGCGGTCCGGCCAATGTCGGAGCCTGTAGCGTCATCTTGTCGTTCGTCGCCATGGTCTGCGTAACATCTATGCAACGCATTGTGGCGATTATGCAACAAAGCGGCGAGCGGCCAAAATCTTTTGCCCGCTAATCCCAAGCCTTTTCCGGTCGTATCTAGCGGGCGGATTTGTAGACGTTGACGCCAAGCTCGCGGATCTTCTTGCGCAGCGTGTTGCGGTTCAAGCCGAGCAGTTCGGCGGCCTTGATCTGATTGCCCCGGGTCGCCGTCATCGAAGCGAGGACCAGCGGATACTCCACTTCCGCCAGGATTCGGTCGTAAAGCCCCGCCGGCGGTAACTCACCGGCAAAGGAAGCGAAATAGCGTTGCAGATAGTGCTCGACCGCCTGGCCGATGGACAGGTTGTCGGGAATCAGCGCGTCACCGTCGGGCACCACGGCCGTTTCGCCCGTCTTCAGTTCCGCCTCGATTACCTCGGCCGAAATCTCGTCCTGCGGATAGAGCGCCGCCAGCCGCCGCACGAGATTTTCCAGCTCGCGTACGTTCCCCGGCCACGGATAGCGCTTCATCAGTTCCAGCCCGGCAACGGAAATGCGCTTGGCCTCAAGTCCTTCCTTCTCGCCCTGCTTGAAGAAGTGCCGCACCAGGTCGGGAATGTCCTCGGCGCGCTCACGCAGGCCCGGCAGTCTCAGCGGCACGACGTTGAGGCGGTAGAACAGGTCTTCGCGGAACAGGCCTTGGTTGATCGCTGCCCGCAGGTCCTTGTTGGTGGCCGCCACGATGCGCACGTCGGTACGGATCGGCGTGCGGCCGCCGACGGTGGTGTATTCGCCCTGCTGGAGCACGCGCAGCAGCCGCGTCTGCGCCTCCATCGGCATGTCGCCGATCTCGTCGAGGAACAGCGTGCCGCCTTCGGCCTGTTCGAAGCGGCCGCTGGAGCGGTTCTGTGCCCCGGTAAAAGCCCCTTTCTCGTGGCCGAACAGCTCCGATTCGATCAGGTCGCGCGGGATCGCCGCCATGTTGATGGCAACGAACGGCCCGCCGCGCCGGCGGCCGTATTCGTGCAGCGCACGCGCCACCAGTTCCTTGCCGGTGCCCGATTCGCCGGAGATCATGACGGTGAGGTCCGTCTGCATCATGCGCGCCAGCATGCGATAGATATCCTGCATAGCGGCCGAGCGGCCGACCAGCGGCATCGCCTCGAGCTGTTCCTCGGCACGCTGCTCGATCTTCGGCCGGCGTGGCTCGGCCAGCGCCCGGCTGACGATACCGAGCAGTTCGGTGAGGTCGAAGGGTTTCGGCAGATATTCGTAGGCACCGGTTTCCGAGGCGCGGATGGCCGTCATGAAGGTGTTCTGCGCGCTCATGACGACGACCGGCAGGTCCGGCCGCGCCTTCTTGATGCGCGGCAGCATGTCGAAGGCGTTCTCGTCCGGCATCACCACGTCGGTGATGACCAGGTCGCCCTCGCCCGCCGCCACCCAGCGCCACAGCGTCGAGGCGCTCGACGTCACGCGAACGACGTGACCGGCGCGCGACAGCGCCTGGTTGAGCACGGTGCGGATCGCCGCGTCGTCGTCGGCGACGAGGATGTTGCCTTTCACGCTCATCGGCGATCCTCCGTGTCAGGTCCGGGCCCCGTCTCCTTCCAGGCCGGCAGCAGCACGCGGAAGGTCGTGCCGCGAGGCGTCGAATCGCATTCGACGATGCCGCCATGCTCACCGACGATCTTGGCCACCAGTGCCAGTCCCAGCCCGGAGCCGTTCTGCTTGGTGGTGATGAAGGGATCGAACAGGATCGGCAGGATATCCTCCGAGACGCCCGGCCCGTTGTCGTGCACGCAGAATTCCAGCGGCAGGGATACGCGGTCTTGCGTTCCCGGCACCGACATGCGGATGCCCGGTCGGAAGGCCGTGGAAAGCGTGATCTCGCCCAGCGGATCGCCGCCGATCGCCTCGGCGGCGTTCTTGACCAGGTTGAGGAACACCTGGATCAGCTGATCGCGATTGGCGTAGACCGGAGGCAGCGATGGATCATAATCCTCCAATAGCCTGATTTTCTTTCCAAAACCGTTTTTGGTAATCGCCTTCACATGATCGAGAACGACGTGGATGTTGACGGGATAGCGGTCGATCGGTCGCTCGTCGGAAAACACCTCCATGCGGTCGACGAGGGCAACGATACGATCGGTTTCCTCCGTGATAAGCCGCGTCAGCGCCCTGTCCTCATCGGAGGCTGAAAGCTCCAGCAATTGCGCGGCACCCCGGATGCCGGAAAGCGGGTTCTTGATCTCGTGCGCCAGCATCGACGCCAGTCCGGTAACGGAACGCGCGGCGCCGCGATGGGTCATCTGCCGGTCGATCTTGTCGGCGACGGAGCGCTCCTGGAACATCACCACGACGGACCCCGGAAATTCCGGCACCGGCGCCACGTAAAGATCGACGACCTTCTCGATGCCGAGACGCGGCGAGGATACGTCGACGCGATACTCGTTGACAGGCGCCCGGCGCTCACGCACCTGCTCGACCAGAGCCAGCAGCGGGCTGCCGAAGGGAATGAGCTGTCCCAGCGTGTTGCGCGCAAGGATGGGCGCGCTGGAGCGGAAAAAATCCTCCGCGTCGGCATTGGCGAAGGACACATGACCATCCGGGCCGACCATGATCACCGGCCGGCGGATAGTGTTCAGCACGATCTGGGCGGCGTCCGCCACGGCGGCAGCCTGCGCGGGCGCGTTCATGCCGCACTCCTGAGCACGGGCGTATCTCCGGCGCGCGCAAACGCCTCGCGGATTCCAGCAACGACGCGCTGCGGTTCAAACGATGTGAGGATCGCCTTGCGCAGCTCCGGCGGAGTCGTGACCGCATGGCGGTCGAGATACCAGCCGATATGCTTGCGCGCCTGCCGCAACCCGCTTTCGATACCGTAGAGCGCCAGCATGTCCTCGTAATGGGCGACGACATAGTCGGCCATCGCACCGGCCGCTTCGGGGATATCTGCCGCCTCGCCTGTAATTACCCCGGCCGCCCAAGGCACCCCGTAATGCGCGCGGCCGACCATGACGGCATCCGCTCCCGACCGTTCGCGGATCACAGCGGCATCTTCGGCGGAGCAGACGTCACCGTTGGCGACGAGAGGAACCGAGATCGCTTCCCTGACCCGGCGGATCGCATCCCAATCCGCCTTGCCGTTGTAGAATTGGCAACGGGTGCGGCCATGCACCGTCACCATCTTCACGCCGGCCTGCTCCGCGCGTGCCGCGAGGACCGGCGCATTCAGCACCGTTTCATCCCAACCCAGCCGCATCTTCACCGTCACCGGCACCTTGACCACGCCGATCACCGCCTCGATCAGCGACAGCGCCTGATCGAGATCGCGCATCAGCGCCGAGCCGGCGTATCCGCCCGTCACCTTCTTGGCTGGGCAGCCCATGTTGATATCGATGATATCGGCGCCCTCGCCTTCCGCGATCCGCGCCGCCTCGGCCATATGCGCGGCCTCGCGGCCCGCCAGTTGCACCATATGCACCGGCAGGCCGGAGTGGCGGATGCGCAGGTCAAACCCTTGTCGCCCTCGTGCGAGCTCACCGCTCGCCACCATTTCCGAGACAACCAGCCCGGCGCCATGCGCATAGGCGCGGCGACGCATCGGCTCGTCGGTGACGCCCGACATCGGCGCCAGGAAGACCCGGTTACGGATAGAGACACCGCCAACGTCCAGCGGTTCGGCCAAACTCGCCAATTCGGTCATGCACAAAAACCAAGCATGTTTTCAGTCTGCATATTGTGTAGTCAGAAGTTCTGAATTGTGCAATGCAAAATAGTCCGCAGCGGTACGCCCGAAGCGAAGGGGCTGGCTTTCGGCAGGCGCCCCGACTAAGCCTTGCGCCATGACGCCGGCAAGCAAAAACGAAACGGACGGAAAGCGCATGAAGGTGGCAGTGGTGATCGTCGCGGCCGGCCGGGGCGAGCGCGCCGGCCAGGGCGATGGTCCCAAGCAATACCGCCGTATCGGCGGCCGCGCCGTCATCGCCCATACGCTCGAAGCTTTCCTCTCTCACCCGCTGGTCGATGTGGTTGCCGTGGCCATCCATGCCGACGATGGCGAACTGTTCCAGCAGGCGACCGCCGGGCTCGACGCAAAGCGCATCATGCCGGTCGTCGGCGGCGCGACCCGCCAGCAGTCGGTGCGGCTGGGGCTTCTGGCGCTTGCCGGCCGCGATCCGACGCATGTGCTGATCCACGACGCCGTGCGCCCCTTTGTCGAGGCCGACCTGATCGGCCGCACCATCACGGCCATCGGCGAGAACGAAGGTGCGCTGCCGGCCCTGCCCATCGCGGACACGCTGAAGCGCGAAGCCGATGACGGCACGGTGGCCGCAACGGTGCCGCGCGCCGGCCTTCACGGCGCACAGACGCCGCAAGGCTTTCCCTTCGCGCCGATCCTGGCCGCGCACGAAAAGGCGCATCAGGCAGGCCGTTCCGACTTCACCGACGATTCGGCCATTGCCGAATGGGCGAATATGCCGGTCCGGCTCGTCGCCGGCTCGCCCGACAACGTCAAACTCACCTGGGCGCGGGATATTGCCATGGCAGATCAGAAACTCGGGCACGGACACTCGTCTTTTCCGGATACCCGTACCGGCAACGGCTACGACGTGCACGCCTTCGAGCCGGGCGACCACGTGACGCTCTGCGGCGTCAGGATCGCGCACGACAAGCGCCTCTCCGGCCATTCCGACGCCGATGTCGGCCTGCATGCGCTGACCGATGCGCTGCTCGCCACCTGCGGCGCCGGCGATATCGGCACGCATTTCCCCCCGTCCGATCCGCAGTGGAAGGGTGCGGCCTCGCACCTGTTCGTCGAACATGCGGCAGCAATCGTGCGCGGGCGCGGCGGCCGCATCGCCAATGCCGACATCACCCTGATCTGCGAGGCGCCGAAGATCGGCCCACATCGCGCCGCCATGACCACCACACTGGCCGAAATGCTGAAGATTTCACCCGACCGCATCTCCATCAAGGCAACCACAAACGAGAAACTGGGTTTTGTAGGACGCGAAGAAGGCATCGCGGCAATCGCGACGGCCAGCGTCATCTACCCAGGAGAGGTTCCCGAATGAGCGAAGCGGGCGTTGGTGAAGTGAAGGCATCGGAGATCGGCGAACTCGCCGACCAGTTCCTCAAAGCTTGCCTGAAGCACAAAATCCTTGCAGCGACCGCGGAAAGCTGTACCGGAGGCCTGATCATCGCGGCGATGACCGATATCCCCGGCTCGTCCTCGATGGTCGACCGCGGCTTCGTCACCTATTCCAACGACGCCAAGATGGAACTGCTCGGCGTCTCTCCGGTCACGCTCGACGCGCATGGCGCCGTCTCGGCCGAAACGGCGCAGGAAATGGCAGCCGGCGCGCTCGCCCGCTCCCATGCGGGCATCGCGCTCGCCGTCACCGGCATTGCCGGACCGGACGGCGGCTCGCCGGACAAGCCGGTCGGGCTGGTCTGGTTCGGCCTGGCGATGACCGGACAGCGGGTCGTGACCGAAAAGCGCGCTTTCGAGAATCGCGGCCGCGACTACATCCGCCGCCAGACGGTTCGGCACGCTCTGGAAATGGGCTTGAAGGCGCTGGACGAAGATTGATGGTGCGTCCTTCGAGGCTCGCTCCGCTCGCACCTCAGGATGAGGGCGGTTAGTTCCTTGCCTCCTCTTATAGTCGTTGCCTAAGAATTCCTTGTTTTTTCGGGGAAGCGTACAGACCTTCCTCATCCTGAGGTGCGAGCGGAGCGAGCCTCGAAGGACGCACCCGATCAATCCGTGCCGTAGATCACGTCCGCCCTTTTTTCAAAGGCTTCGGCAAACATCCTGAAAGCGCGATCGAACATCGTGCCCATGAGCGTCGCCAGTATGCGGCTCTTGAACTCGTAGTCGATGAAGAAGCGCACGAAGCAGCCGTCGCTGGCCGGCTCGAACCCCCAGATATTGCTGAGATACTTGAACGGCCCGTCGATGTATTTGACGTCGATGATGCGCTCGTCCGGCTTGAGAAGCACCTGGGTGGTGAAAGTCTCGCGGATCGCCTTGTAACCAATGCTCATGTCGGCCACGAGCACTGTGCGCCCGTCGCGCTCCTTGCGCGAACGCACAGCGAGCCGTTCGCACAAGGGCAGGAACTCAGGATATTTCTCCACATCCGCGACGAGATCGAACATCTGTTCGGGCGTATGCGCGACGCGGCGGGTTGCCTCGAATTTCGGCATCAGCCGGCCGCTCAGGCCGACTTGGCGAGTTGCGCCTCGCGTGCGGCGCGCAGGCGGGCGAAATCCTCGCCGGCGTGGTGCGACGAGCGCGTCAGCGGGCTCGAGGCCATGAGCAGAAATCCCTTGGTCTTGCCGACCGTCTCGTAGGACTTGAACTCGTCCGGCGTGACGAAGCGCACCACCGGATGGTGCTTCTTCGACGGCTGGAGGTACTGACCGATGGTCATGAAGTCGACATTGGCCGAGCGCAGGTCGTCCATGAGCTGAAGCACCTCGTTGCGCTCCTCGCCCAGCCCCACCATGATGCCCGACTTGGTGAAGATCGACGGATCGAGCTCCTTCACCCGCTGCAACAGCCGGATCGAGTGGAAATAGCGGGCGCCGGGCCGCACGGTGAGGTAATTCGACGGCACCGTCTCCAGATTGTGGTTGAAGACGTCGGGCTTGGCCGCCACCACGACCTCCAGCGCGCCTTCCTTGCGCAGGAAGTCCGGCGTCAGGATTTCGATGGTGGTGGATGGCGTCGCCGCCCGGATGGCGCGGATCACCTCAGCGAAATGCTCCGCGCCGCCATCGGCGAGGTCGTCGCGATCGACGGAGGTGATGACGACATGGCTCAGCCCCATCGTCTTCACCGCATCGGCGACACGGTTAGGCTCGTCCGCGTCGAGCGGCAGCGGCATGCCGGTTGCGACGTTGCAGAAGGCGCAGGCGCGCGTGCAAATCTCGCCCATGATCATGAAGGTGGCGTGCTTCTTGTCCCAGCACTCGCCGATGTTGGGGCAACCTGCTTCCTCGCACACCGTCACCAGCTTGTGCGATTTCACGATCTCGCGGGTTTCCGCATAGCCCTTCGAGACGGGCGCCCGCACACGAATCCAGTCCGGCTTGCGCAGAACTTCCTGGTCGGGCCGGTGCGCCTTTTCAGGGTGGCGCGGACGCGGGGCCGGGGTAGCGGTTCTGTCGAGTACGGTGACCATTCAGTTCACTCCGCGGGCCTTGGCCCGGCCGAAAATCCACAGGATGACGATCGCGCCGATGACGGCCACGAGCAGGTTGCCGAGAAAGCCCTGATAGTGGACGTCGAGCAGGCTGGCCAGCCCGCCGCCCACGAAGGAGCCGGCGATGCCGACCAGGATGTTCGTCAGGAAGCCGTGGTCGCGGTTCATCGACCGCTCGGCGATCCAGCCGGCGAGGAAGCCGATCACCAGCATGCCGAAAAAGCCGACGCCCGGCATGGCCATGATCCCGACGCTCTGGTCCATTCCTGCCTCCTTCACAAGCCGCCGCCCCGATATAGGTCAACGGGCGGCCGGCAAACACCCCTGCCGCCACAGGCCCGTCATGCGTTCAGCGCGCGCCCATAGGCGTCGAGCACGCTTTCCTTCATCATTTCCGACAGCGTCGGATGCGGGAAGACCGTGTGCATCAGTTCTTCCTCGGTCGTTTCCAGGTTCATCGCCACCACATAGCCCTGGATCAGCTCGGTGACCTCGGCGCCGACCATATGCGCGCCGAGAAGCTGGCCGGTCTTCTTATCGAAGATGGTCTTGATGAAGCCCTGGTCCTCGCCGAGCGCAATGGCCTTGCCGTTGGCGCCGAATTGGAAGCGGCCGACGCGGATGTCACGGCCTTCCGCCTTGGCCTTCGCTTCCGTCAGGCCGACGGAAGCCACCTGCGGGCTGCAATAGGTGCAACCGGGGATTATTCCCTTGTCGAGCCCGTGCACGCCCGGAACGCCGGCGATGGTCTCGACGCAGATGACGCCCTCATGCTCGGCCTTGTGCGCCAGCATCGGCGGCCCGGCGACGTCGCCGATGGCGTAGATGCCCGGCACGTTGGTGCGGCCATGGCCGTCCACCACCACGCAGCCGCGGTCCGTCTTGACGCCCAGCGTCTCCAGCCCGAGACCTTCGATGTTGCCCTGCACGCCGACGGCCGAGATCATCCGGTCGGCGGTGATCTTCTCCACCGAGCCGTCCTTCTTCTCGACGGTGGCGGTGACCGAATTGGCGCCCTTCTCGACCTTGGTAACCTTCGCTTCGAGCAGGATTTTCATGCCCTGTTTCTCGAACTGCTTCTGCGCGAACTTCGACACCTCGGCGTCCTCGACCGGCATCACCTGTGGCATCACCTCCACCACGGTCACGTCGACGCCCATGGTGCGGTAGAAATAGGCGAACTCGATGCCGATGGCGCCGGAGCCCATCACCAGCAGCGACTTCGGCATCTCCTTCGGCACCATCGCCTCGAAATAGGTCCAGACCAGCTTGCCGTCTGGCTCGATGCCGGGCAACACGCGCGGCCTGGCGCCAGTGGCAAGGATGATGTGCTTGGCCGTGTAGGTGCCCTCGCCCTTGGTCCCTTTCGGCGCCGGCGGCTGCGGCTCCATCGCCTTCTTGGCGGTCTTGGAGACGACGATCTCGCCCGGCTTGGAAAGCTTGGCCTCGCCCCAGATCACGTCCACCTTGTTCTTCTTCATCAGGAAGGCGACGCCGCCGTTGAGCCTGAGCGAAACCTTGCGCGAGCGGTCCACCACAGCGGCGGTGTCAGCCGTCACCGGCCCGCCGATCTTCAGCCCGTAGGCTTCGGGATGGTCGGCATAGTGCTTGATCTCGGCCGAGCGCAGCAGCGCCTTGGTCGGGATGCAGCCCCAGTTGAGGCAGATGCCGCCAAGGTGCTCGCGCTCGACAATCGCCGTCTTGAAGCCGAGCTGTGCCGAACGCACCGCCGTGACATAGCCGCCGGGGCCGGAGCCGATGATGATGACGTCGTAATTCTCAGCCACGGCTTGTCTCCTTGGTTTCCAGCATTGCGCGGACGACCGGGGCCAGCGCCTCGCCGATCTTTCGCGTGTTCTTCGCGTCGAGATGGATGCCGTCGAGCGGCGTGGTCGTCGCGACCGCAGCGGCGTCGAAGAAGCCGCAGCCCGTTTCCGCAGCCAGCGCGGCGAAGAGTGGAGCAAGATGCTTCGACGACGCCTCAGCGCCGGCGAACATCGCCCTGTACTCGGCATTTTCGGTATGACCTGCCACAGGAGGCGCAACGATCAGGATCTGCGGCGGCGGCCACCCGTAGTCGTGGCTGCGCACGATCTCGATCAGCCGTTGCATCCCCTGCTTCGCCGCGACCGGATTGCCGTGGATCCACGGCTTCATGTCGTTGGTCCCGAGCAGGAAGATGATCAGATCGATGGGCGTGTGGGTCATCACGACGGTGGGCAGGATGCGCGCGCCATTGCGATCCGCGCCAGCCACGTACTCGTCGAAGGCGGTGGTGCGGCCATTCAACCCCTCGGCGATGACCTGCACCGACGAACCCAGTGCCGCCTGGACGACGCTCGGCCAACGATCCTCAAGGGAATGACGGCCACCTTCGGGGTTGAAGCCCCAGGTCAGCGAGTCGCCATAGCAGAGGACCGTCTTCACCAGCCTGACCCTAGACGAGCATCGCCATCGGGTTCTCGACGAGCGTCTTGAAGGCGCCGAGCAGTTCGGCACCAAGCGCGCCGTCGACGGCGCGATGATCGGTCGACAGCGTCACCGACATCACGGTGGCCACCTTGACCTCGCCGTTCTTCACCACGGCCCGCTGCTCGCCGGCGCCGACCGCCAGGATCGTCGCATGCGGCGGGTTGATGACCGCGGCGAAATCCTTGATGCCGAACATGCCGAGATTGGACACGGCCGTCGTGCCGCCCTGGTATTCCTCGGGCTTCAGCTTGCGGTTGCGCGCGCGGGAGGCGAGGTCCTTCATCTCGTTGGAGATCGCCGACAGCGATTTCTGGTCGGCCTTGCGGATGATCGGCGTGATCAGCCCGCCCGGAATGGACACCGCCACGCCGACGTCGGCATGCTTGTGCTTGACCATCGCGGCATCCGTCCAGGACGCGTTGGCGTCCGGCACCGCCATCAGCGCCATGGCCATCGCCTTGATGATCATGTCGTTGACGGACAGCTTGTAGGCCGGCACGTCGCCCTTGTCGGTCTTCTTCGTCGGGGCGGCGGCGTTGAGCTGCGAACGTAGCGCCAGCAGCGCATCCAGTTCGCAATCCAGCGTCAGGTAGAAATGCGGGATGGTCGACTTCGCCTCGACCAGCCGCTTGGCGATGGTCTTTCGCATGTTGTCGTGCGGGACGAGGTCGTAGGAGCCCTGCTCGAACAGCTTGAGCACCGCGTCGTCCGACATTGCTTTTGGAGCGGCGGTCGGAGCAGCGGTCGGGGAGGCCGCAGCCGTGGCGGCAGGCGCCGCCTTGGCACCGCCGCCGGCGATGGCCGCTTCGACGTCTGCCTTCACCACCCGGCCATGCGGGCCGGAACCGGAAACCGCCGTTACGTCGATCCCGGCATCCTTGGCGATGCGACGCGCCAGCGGCGAGGCGAAAGTGCGATGGGGATATGGATTGTCGTCGCCCTGTGTCTTGGCAGAACCGTTCGCGACAGGCGCGGCACTCGCTGCGGCCGGTGCCGGCGCGGCGGCGGGTGCAGCCTTCGGGGCATCCTGCTTCGGAGCCTCGGCTTTTGCCTCAGCCTTCGGCGCCGCATCGCCGCCGCCCATGGCGGCAGCGCCGACATCCTCGCCCTCACCGGCAAGGACGGCGATCAGCGCGTTGACCTTGACGCCCTCGGTGCCGGCCGGCACGACGAGTTTGGCGACCGTGCCCTCGTCGACGGCCTCGACCTCCATGGTCGCCTTGTCGGTCTCGATCTCGGCGATCACGTCGCCCGGCGAAACCTTGTCGCCCTCCTTGACCAGCCACTTGGCGAGGTTGCCCTCTTCCATCGTGGGCGACAGGGCCGGCATGGTGATGTTGATCGGCATTGTTCCCTCCCGGCCGGCTCAGCGATAGGTGACGGCTTTGACCGCCTCGATGACCTCGCCGACGTTCGGCAGGGCCAGCTTTTCGAGATTGGCCGCGTAAGGCATCGGCACATCCTTGCCGGCGACGGTGATGACCGGCGCGTCGAGATAGTCGAAGGCCTGGCGCGACACCTGGTTGGCGATGAAATCGCCCACCGAGGACTGCGGGAAGCCTTCCTCCACCGTCACCAGCCGGTTGGTCTTCTTTACCGAGGCGATGATGGTATCGAGATCCATGGGGCGAATGGTGCGCAGGTCGATGATCTCGGCGTCGATGCCCATCTTGGCGAGTTCGGCCTCGGCCTTGACCGCATAGGTCATGCCGATGCCCCACGAGACGATGGTGACGTCCTTGCCCGCTTTGTGGATGCGCGCCTTGCCGATCGGCAGGACGAAGTCGTCCAGCTTCGGCACGTCGAAGGAATGGCCGTAGAGGATTTCGTTCTCGAGGAAGATGACCGGGTTCGGATCGCGGATCGCAGCCTTCAGCAGGCCCTTGGCGTCGGCGGCGCTGTAGGGCATCACCACCTTGAGACCAGGGATATGGCTGTACCAGGCGGCGTAATCCTGGCTGTGCTGGGCCGCGACGCGGGCGGCCGCGCCGTTCGGGCCGCGGAAGACGATCGGCGCGCCCATCTGGCCGCCGGACATGTAGAGCGTCTTGGCCGCCGAATTGACGATCTGGTCGATCGCCTGCATGGCGAAGTTGAAGGTCATGAACTCGACGATCGGCTTCAGGCCGGTCATCGCAGCACCCACCCCGACGCCGGCGAAGCCGTGCTCTGTGATCGGCGTGTCGACGACGCGCTCGGCACCGAACTCCTGCAACAGCCCTTGCGTGATCTTGTAGGCGCCCTGGTACTCGGCGACCTCCTCGCCCATGACGAAAACGTCGGGATCGCGACGCATCTCCTCGGCCATGGCGTCGCGCAACGCTTCGCGAACGGTGGTCGAGACCATCTCGGTGCCAGCCGGAATGTCGGGATCGGCGGCGGCTTCCGCCTTCGGCGCGGCGGGCACGGGCGCGGCCGCATCGCTGGCCGATGCCTCGGCAGCCTTCGGCGCCGGCTCCTCGGCCTTCGCGGGCGCCTCCGCCTTGGCGGGAGCGGCAGCCTTGCCGATGTCGCCGGCGGTCTCGCCGTCCTGCAACAGCACGGCGATCGGCGTGTTGACCTTGACGCCCTCGGTGCCGGCGGCAATCAGGATCTTGCCCAGCGTGCCCTCGTCGACGGCCTCGACTTCCATGGTCGCCTTGTCCGTCTCGATCTCGGCGATCACGTCACCGGGCGCGACCTTGTCGCCCTCGTTCTTCACCCACTTGGCGAGATTGCCCTCTTCCATCGTCGGCGAGAGCGCAGGCATCAGAATTTCGATCGGCATATCCTAGCCCTCCCCTTACAGCGTGATGTCGGTCCAGAGCTCGGACGCGTCCGGCTCGGGATCGGTCTGGGCGAAGTCGGCCGCGTCGGCGACGATGTCGCGCACCTCCTTGTCGACAGCCTTCAGCTCGTCCTCGCTCGCCCACTTCTTCTCCGTGAGCCGCGCCTTCACCTGCTCGATCGGGTCGTGCTCGGAGCGCATCTTCTGCACTTCTTCCTTCGAGCGGTATTTGGCCGGATCGGACATGGAGTGGCCGCGATAGCGGTAGGTATTCATCTCGAGGATGATCGGGCCGTTGCCCGAGCGGCACCATTCCGTCGCCATGTCGCTGGCCGACTTCACCGCCCGCACGTCCATGCCGTCCACCTTGATGCCGGGAATCCTGAAGGACGCGCCGCGATGCGAGAAATCCGTCTCGGCCGAGGAGCGGGTCACCGAAGTGCCCATGGCGTAGCGGTTGTTCTCGATGACGTAGATGACCGGCAGCTTCCACAGCGAGGCCATGTTGAAGCTCTCGTAGACCTGGCCCTGGTTGGCGGCGCCGTCACCGAAATAGGTGACCGAGACGTTCTTGTTGCCGCGATACTTGTTGGCGAAGGCGAGCCCCGTGCCGAGCGACACCTGCGCGCCGACGATGCCGTGGCCGCCGTAGAAATTCTTCTCCTTGGAGAACATGTGCATGGAGCCGCCCTTGCCCTTGGAGTAGCCCCCGCGGCGGCCCGTCAGCTCGGCCATCACACCGCGCGGGCTCATGTCCATGGCAAGCATATGGCCGTGGTCGCGATAGGCGGTGATCATCTGGTCGCCCTCCACGAGCGCCATCTTGATGCCGGTGACGACGGCCTCTTGACCGATGTAGAGGTGGCAGAAGCCGCCGATGAAGCCCATGCCGTAGAGCTGGCCGGCCTTTTCCTCGAAGCGGCGGATCAGGAGCATGCCGCGATAGGCGTCGAGTTCCTGTTGCTTGGTGAAGTCTGCCGGCTTCGGGGTCGTCAGCGCCGATTTGCTGTCGGCTTTCGATTTGGCAGGCGCTTTCCTGGCGGCGGTAGCCATCAATCACTCCCTGTTGGCGTCTCTTTGCGGACTGCGGAGGAGTGTCTCGCCTCCCCGTCGATTGAGGACACGCTAACATGCAATTTAGACGTTCGCCAATGCGGAAAAATGCATGGCTGTCATGCGACTAAACGGTTAAAATCATTGGAACTTAGCAAGATTAACCGGAATTCGGTTAATTACCCGAACCCGGCAACATGACCGTCACTTCGTCAGGATGCGAGACGTTCAGGGCGCGCCGCGCCTGTTCGTCCAGCATGTCCTTCTCGAGCGAGCCGTCGTGCAGGAGCTGCACCCGCCGCTCCAGTTCGATGCGCTGCCCCTTTATGGCGGCGACCTGCGCCTGCAGATCGGCCACCTGAGCCTGCATCCGGTATCGGGAATAGATGCCGAATTCGCCATGATAAGCATGAAAGCCGAAATAGGCCAAGACCGCCGCGCACAATGTCGGCACGATCAGCCGACCGATGTTCCGCTGCTTGTGCTGGCGTGTCCACATGACCCTGGTTCTCATCCCTCCTTTCTCGCAGATTCTTGCTTAATGGACGGTTACGGACGCCGGGATCACGCGCCTGGGTAAAAAAGAAAAGGCGGCAAAGCCGCCCTTTCCTCCGAGTTCCGGAACAGGCCGTTCAGCCCTTGAGGATCGACGTGCCGGCATAGTGCGCCTGGCTGCCCAGTTCCTCCTCGATGCGGATCAGCTGGTTGTACTTGGCGATGCGGTCGGAGCGCGACAGCGAGCCGGTCTTGATCTGCCCGCAATTGGTGGCGACGGCGAGGTCGGCGATGGTCGAATCCTCCGTCTCGCCGGAACGATGCGACATCACCGCCGTATAGGCGGCCTTGTGCGCCGTCTCGACGGCGTCGAGGGTCTCCGACAGCGAACCGATCTGGTTCACCTTGACCAGGATGGAATTGCCGACGCCCATGCGGATGCCGTCGCGCAGGCGCGCCGAGTTGGTGACGAACAGGTCGTCGCCGACAAGTTGCACCTTCTTGCCGATCAGGTCGGTGAGAACCTTCCAGCCCTCCCAGTCGTCCTCGGCCATGCCGTCCTCAATGGAGATGATCGGATAGTCGCTCGCCAGCTTGGCGAGATACTTCGCCTGCGCCTTGGGATCGCGCGTCTTCTTCTCGCCCTCGTAGACGTAAGCGCCGTCCTTGAAGAACTCGGTCGAAGCGCAGTCGAGGCCGAGCGCGATCTCCTCGCCCGGCTTGTAGCCGGCCTTTTCGATGGACTCCATGATGAAGTCGAGCGCCTGCGGCGCGCTCTTCAGGTTCGGCGCGAAGCCGCCCTCGTCACCGACATTGGTGTTGTGGCCGGCGTCCTTCAGCCGCTTCTTCAGCGTGTGGAACACTTCCGAGCCCCAGCGAACCGCCTCACGCAGCGAGGACGCGCCGACCGGCATGATCATGAATTCCTGAAAATCGATCGGATTGTCGGCATGGGCGCCGCCGTTGATGATGTTCATCATCGGCACCGGCAGCACATGCGCGCCGGCGCCGCCGACATAGCGGTAGAGCGGCAGGCCGGCGGCTTCGGACGCCGCCTTCGCCACGGCCAGCGAAACGCCGAGGATGGCGTTGGCGCCGAGCCGGCTCTTGTTGGGCGTGCCGTCCAGCTCGATCATCGTCTGGTCGATGTGAAGCTGGTTCTCCGCGTCCATACCGCCGATCGCCTCGAACAGCTCGCCGTTCACCGCCTCGACGGCGCGCTCGACGCCCTTGCCGAGATAGCGCGGGCCGCCGTCGCGCAGTTCGACCGCCTCATGCGCGCCGGTGGAGGCGCCGGAGGGAACCGCAGCCCGGCCCATCGAGCCGTCTTCCAGCACGACATCGACCTCGACGGTCGGATTGCCACGGCTGTCCAGGATTTCGCGGCCCACGATATCGACGATGGCGGTCATTGGATGGTCCTCACGGCAATGGGTTGGAACGCGCCCGTCTTAGCCAAAGCGTCGCAAAACGCAATCGGCGGGCGCAAATAATGGAGGTCGTTAGAAAGTTCCCGGGAA
Source organism: Ollibium composti (assembly GCF_004801285.1). Taxonomy (GTDB): domain Bacteria; phylum Pseudomonadota; class Alphaproteobacteria; order Rhizobiales; family Rhizobiaceae; genus Mesorhizobium; species Mesorhizobium composti. The sequence goes on along the minus strand of NZ_SSNY01000001.1, from coordinate 588,704 downwards.
GATACGGCATGGGTCGAACGGGCTCCAGATGCAGGAAAGGCCCCGCATACCGCAGGGCCTTTCCAGTATCGCTCATCGCCAGACGGCGTGGATAAGATGGTCAATGCCAATAAGGCTGGACGCCGTAATAGCTGTAGGATTCGTCACGCGCCGTCTCGCCGTCGCCGGCCGTCAGTTCGTTGATCGAATGCGCGGGTGCGGCCTTGAGCTGTTCCTTGGAGAAGGGGACGACATAACCGCCCCTGTCCTTGTCGTAGTCAAGCGTGGACCACGGCACGGCATGATACTTCTCGCCCATGCCCAGGAAGCCGCCGAAACCGACGACCGCGAACATGATGCCGTTGGACATCTTATCGAGCATCACGTCCTCGATTTCGCCGATGGATTCGCCGGCCGTGTTGTAGACGGACGTGCCGATCACGCGCGAGGCGGCGATGGCTTCGGTATGTCCGGTAGGGGTGGTCATGGCAGTCTCCTCGTTGTCGTTGAACATGCAGCGACAATGAGGGGCATGGCCGAAAGTTCCGCCCTTTCCGATCACTCCTCGAGGACGAAGGTCACTTTCATATTGACGCGGTAGGCGACGATCTTGCCGTCGGCGACCTCGACCTTCTGTTCCTGCACCCAGGCGCCCTTGACGTTCTTCAAGGTCTTGCTGGCACGCTCGACACCTTTCTCCAATGCGTCCTGGAAGCTGACTTTCGACGACGAGGTGATCTCGGTGACGCGGGCGACGGACATGGTTTGCTCCTGCTGTTCGCTGAACCCCCGTGGTCAGCCTATAGCTCGCGCCCGCTCGTCACAAGGCGGCCGGGTCACGCCTTCACTATCCGGTCCAGCGCCATCAGCCTTTCGAGCAACGCCGGCATGTCCTTCAGCGGCACCATGTTCGGGCCGTCCGAAGATGTGGAATTGTCAGGGTCGTCATGAGTCTCGATGAACACGCCGGCGACGCCGACTGCGACGGCGGCGGAGGCAAGCGTCTTCACGAATCGCCGCTCGCCGCCAGAGGAGCCCCCCTGCCCGCCCGGTTGCTGCACGGAATGGGTCGCGTCGAAGATCACCGGCGCTCCGAACTCCGCCATTATCGGTAGGGCACGAAAATCCGACACCAGCGTGTTGTAGCCGAACGACGCGCCGCGCTCGGTTGCCAGCACGTTGGGATTGCCGGAATCGACCACCTTGGCGATGACGTTCTTCATATCCCATGGTGCGAGGAACTGACCTTTCTTGACGTTGACCACCTTGCCGGTTTTGGCGGCCGCCACCAGCATGTCGGTCTGGCGCGACAGAAAGGCCGGGATCTGCAATACATCGACCACCTCGGCGACGATGGAGCATTGTTCGGCAGTGTGGACGTCGGTCAGAATCGGCAGGCCGAACTCCTTCCTGAGATCGGCGAAGACCGGCAGCGAGGCGTCGAGGCCGGCACCGCGCGTGGCGCCCAACGAGGTGCGGTTCGCCTTGTCGTAGCTCGATTTGTAGACCAGCCCGATACCGAGCTTTTGCGTCATTTCCTTCAGCGCGCCCGCCATGTCGAATGCGTGCTGGCGCGATTCGAGCTGACATGGGCCGGCAATCAACGCCAGCGGCGCGTTGTTGTCGAAGCGGACATTGCCGACGGTGACGGTAGGGTTCGGCTGGTTCATGCGGATTCCTCGAAGACGAAGGCTGCGCCCTGCCCCAATGCAGGAGGGACAATGAGGCTTGCGCCGCTGAAATGGTGATCGATGCCGGCTTCGGCAAGGCGCCGCGCCAGTCCCTTCACGTCCGACGCGGCAAAGACGATTGCCGCGAACCGCAGCGGCGAAGACTTCGCGGCCAGGCCGAAGCGGCGTTCAAAGGCATCCGGCTCGATCAGAGACAGACGCGCATTGGGCAGTTCGAGGCTGGCGCCTGTAGCCCTGTCGACCGCGGCATCGGCGGCCTCGGCGAGCAGACGCAGTTTGCCCCGGATATCGTCGCTGACACCCACCACCTCACGGAGGGCGGATACGCCGTTGGCATGCGTCTGCAATGCCGAGCGATCGACCTTCGGCACGTTGGCGCGCTCGCAGGCAAAGGTGAAAGCATCGGCCATGTCGGGCGCAGCCGCAAAGGCGAGGCGAAAAGACGCCGTATCCTGTTTGCCGGATGAATCGACGAAAGGTCGTGAAAAATCGAGCCGTTGGCCGGCGGAAATATCTGCCGCCACATAGCGCTCATGGTCGGCGTCGGCATCGTCGGTGCCGAATACGACGGCCGAAAAGCCTTCGTCGCCGTTGCGGGTGCGAAAGGTGCGGTCGCGGCCGACGAAGACGTTGCCGGCATCGGCCGCCTGCCCTGCCGTGTCGACATCGCCGATCGCCAGCGGTTCCAGGAAGGTGCCGCCACCGAAATAGACGCAGCAATTGATCGTGCCGAACGGATGGGTGCCCTGCGGCGCCACCGTGAACCCCAGCGCACCGAGCCGTGCCCGCGCGGTTTCGAGATCGCGCGTGGGAAGAACCAGATGGTCGAGTGGATGGGTCATGGGTGGTTCCGTGTGCACGAAGTGCCAGCTCTGTTCAAGAGGTGCCGTCGCCACGCTGCCTTTCGGCCCTGGCCATTGAGTCGGGAGGCGGGGCGCGAGGCCGTGCCTTCTATTGTATAGTACGTGGCGCGATCCTCGCGCCCCGCCCGGTGTGTTTGACGTCCAGTCGACCCTCATACACCCAGTCCGTCGTACCGCAATGCGGCTTCGGGCGTGTGCGCGTCATTCTCCGCTCCCCTTGAGACTCGCGTTTCCGCCGGGGTCGGGCCTGTCGGACGCTCCCCGGCATCCGGGAACCGATCCCCGTTCGTCAAGGCCACCGCCGTCTCCGCCTGATACCCGGTGCGCACCAGGTCCCGCCGGAAACGGTGGATCGAGTATGCGTGAGATGGGAGGCAGGGGGATAAAGTGCGGGCAGATTTTTTCCCGAAGCCCCGCCTTTCGCCCTGATGGCGAATGGGCGAGAGCGCGGCAGGACTTTTCCACAAGCCTATAGGCCCGCTCCGCATTGAATATCTTTAAGGTGAAAGGGCCTTAATAAATCGGTTCCGCTTCCCTAAGGTGAGGCGTACCTTTCCGTTTGCGCGGCCCACGCTGCCGCGCGACCAGAAGGGGACCGCTTATGACGACCACCGACATGATACCGGGGGCATCCCCCGGTCTTTACAACGAAGATCTCGCCCCGGCGAAGGAACGCAACTGGGGGCCGTTCTCCATCTTCAACGTATGGACGTCCGACGTCCACAGCCTTTGGGGCTACTATCTCGCGGCCAGCCTGTTCCTGTTCTGCGGCGGCTTCGTCAATTTCATCGTCGCCATCGGCGTCGGCTCGCTGATCATCTATTTCCTCATGAACCTGGTCGGCTATGCCGGCGTCAAGACCGGCGTGCCCTACCCCGTTCTGGCGCGCGCCTCGTTCGGCATCTGGGGCGCCAACATTCCGGCGCTGGTGCGCGCCATCGTCGCCTGCTTCTGGTACGGCGCCCAGACGGCGGCGGCCTCCGGCGCCATCGTGGCGCTGCTCACCCGCACGCAATGGTTCGCGGACTTCCACGCCAACAACCACATGCTCGGTCACTCGACGCTCGACGTGATCTGCTTCCTGGTGATGTGGGGCCTGCAACTGCTCATCATCAGCAAGGGCATGGAAACGGTGCGCCGCTTCCAGGACTGGGCCGGCCCGGCGGTGTGGATCATGATGCTGATCCTCGCCATCTATCTGTGCGTCAAGGCCGGCACCTTCGCCGTCACCAGCGACATTCCCATGGACGTGCTCCTTGACAAGACGAAGGACGCAGGCGTGCCCGGCACGCCGGGTTCGTTCGGCTCGCTCGCGGCCGTCGCGGCGATCTGGGTGACGTATTTCGCGGCCCTTTACCTGAACTTCTGCGACTTCGCCCGCTACGCTCCCGACAAGGCGGCACTGCGCAAGGGCAACCTGTGGGGCCTGCCGATCAACCTCATCCTGTTCTCGCTGGTCGCCGGCGTCACCACCATCGCGGCCTGGGACGTCTACCACGAGGTGCTGCTGCATCCCGACCAGATCTCGGCCAAGTTCGACAACTGGTTCCTGGCGGCCCTTGCCGCGCTGACCTTCGCGGTGGCGACACTGGGCATCAACGTGGTCGCGAACTTCGTGTCGCCGGCCTTCGACTTCTCCAACGTCTTCCCACGGCAGATCAACTTCAAGCGGGGCGGCTACATCGCGGCTCTGATCGCGCTCGTGCTCTATCCCTTCTCGCCGTGGGACGGCAGCGCGGCGAGCTTCGTCAACACCATCGGCGCGACGATGGGGCCGATCTTCGGCATCATGATGGTGGACTACTACCTGATCCGCAAAGGCGAGCTGGACGTCGTCGGCCTCTACAAGGAGGACGGCGAGTTCCGCTTCCAGAACGGCTGGCACGTCAACGCCTTCATCGCGGCGATCATCGGCGCGATCTTTTCCTCGATCCTGCCGAACTTCACCGACTGGCTGCCGGCCTGGTGGGGTGTCTACGGCTGGTTCTTCGGTGTCGCCATCGCCGGCGTCGTCTATTACGTGCTGCGCACGGCGGCACTGGGCGCCGGCGCCAAGGCGGCGAGGGCCTGAGGCTCGTTCACAACGACGGAAGGGCGGCTCCGGCCGCCCTTTTCATGTCTCCGAAAGCATCCACGCCAGGTTGCGCACCGTGTTCCAGTTGCGTGAAGTGCCGATGCCGAGGCGCTTGTGGTTCATGGCCGCCAGCAGCCGCGAATTCGGCCTTTCGCGAGAGAAGACGATCCACGGATCGCCGTCGACGATGGCGAATTTTTCGTCCGCGGACGCCGCCTGCCGCAGTTGGGCCTCGGCGTCCGCCGGAACCGGATTGCGCATGACGCGCACGGCGACCTGGCCCGGGGTGGCGCTTGCATCCTCGGGAAAAGGATTGGCCGCCGCCAGCGCCAGCCAGTCGGCGGCGTCGCGCACGATGATGTCGACATGCCTGCCGAAAGTTTTCGGAAAGGCCGCCTCCAGACGGCTTTCCAGTTCCGCAATCGCCGTGTCCGGTGCGTCGAAGACCAGATTGCCGCTGGAGACGAGCGTGCGGACATTCTCGTAGCCGAGGCCTTCGGCCATGGCACGAAGATCGGCCATCACCACCCGCTTCTGCGGCGTCAGGACGATGCTGTAGAGAAGCGCGACATAGGTCCTCATCGGCTCAACCGATCAACCTGTCATATTCGGCGTGCGTGCCAATCCAGAACCAATCGAATCCGTCGGGATTTTGAAGCGCAAGGGCACGGTGACCCACCCCGACACGAACAGACCACAGCTCGGAATCGATCTTCTTGAAGTGCAAACCTGGATAGCGTGGATTGTGTTGAAGCAGCGCGTAGCTCTTATCCGCTAGAATCTTCACGGAATCCGGAAGCGCATCATAGCGTTTCCAAAAAGATTCAGTCGCCCGATGCTTCAAAGCGGCCGCGTTTTGCCGGCGGCTATCTCGCGCTTTGCTTCTTCAACGAGCCTGTCCAGCTTGCCCGCTTTGGCATCGGCTTCGATCTGACGATCCCAGCGGTCGGCCTGCAATTCCTCGAACCACTTGGCGAATTCCTTGAAATCATCGCCTTCGAGCGCCTCGACGGATTTGGTGATTTGCTCAAGTTTTCCCATAAGGCGCAAAATACCACGAAAATCGAACGCTGGTCGAGTGCCTACACCAGCCGGCTCTGCTCCACCGCCGCCGCGATGAACGAGGCGAACAGCGGGTGCGGCTCCAGCGGCCGGCTCTTCAGCTCGGGATGGTACTGCACGCCGATGAACCACGGATGGTCGGCATATTCGACCGTCTCCGGCAGCACGCCGTCCGGCGACATGCCGGCGAACACCAGCCCGCATTCCTCCAGCCGCTGCTTGTAGTCGATGTTGACCTCGTAGCGGTGGCGGTGGCGCTCGGAAATCTCCGTGTCGCCATAGATGTCGGCGATCCTTGAACCGGGCGAAAGCCGCGCCTCGTAGGCGCCGAGCCGCATCGTGCCGCCCAGGTCGCCGGCCGCCTTGCGCTTCTCCAGCATGTTGCCCTTCAGCCATTCGGTCATCAGGCCAACGACGGGTTCCTTGGCCGGGCCGAACTCGGTCGAGGAAGCGTTCTCGACGCCGGCCAGCGAACGCGCCGCCTCGATGCAGGCCATCTGCATGCCGAAGCAGATGCCGAAATACGGCACCTTGCGCTCGCGTGCGAACTTGGCCGCGAGAATCTTGCCCTCCGAGCCGCGCTCGCCGAAACCGCCGGGCACGAGGATGCCATGCACCTTCTCGAGATAGGGCGCGGGATCCTCCTTCTCGAAGATCTCGCTTTCGATCCAGTCGAGCTTGACCTTGACGTGGTTGGCCAGGCCGCCGTGTGACAGCGCCTCGATCAGCGACTTGTAGGCGTCCTTGAGGCCCGTGTACTTGCCGACGACGGCGATGGTGACCTCGCCTTCGGGATTGTGGATGCGCTGCGACACGCCCTGCCACGGCTCCAGGCGCGGCTTCGGCGCCGGATCGATGCCGAAGGCGGCCAGCACCTCACCGTCGAGGCCTTCCTTGTGATAGGCCATCGGCACGTCGTAGATGTGGCCGACGTCCAGCGCCTGGATGACGGCCGATTCACGCACGTTGCAGAACAGCGAAAGCTTGCGCCGCTCCTCCTTCGGGATCGGCCGGTCGGCGCGCACCAGCAGGATGTCGGGCGCGATGCCGATGCCGCGCAGTTCCTTGACCGAATGCTGCGTCGGCTTGGTCTTCAGCTCGCCGGCGGTCGGAATGTAGGGCATCAGGGTCAGGTGCACGTAGACGGCGTTGTTGCGCGGCAGGTCGTTGCCGAGCTGGCGGATCGCCTCGAGGAACGGCATCGCCTCGATGTCGCCGGCGGTGCCGCCGATCTCGCACAGCACGAAGTCGTAGTCGTCATTGCCGTCGAGCACGAAATTCTTGATCTCGTCGGTGACGTGCGGGATCACCTGCACGGTCGCGCCAAGATAGTCGCCGCGCCGTTCCTTCTCGATGATGTTCTTGTAGATGCGGCCGGTGGTGATGTTGTCCTGGCTGTTCGCCGAGCGGCCGGTGAAGCGCTCGTAATGGCCGAGGTCGAGGTCCGTCTCGGCGCCGTCGTCGGTGACGAACACCTCGCCATGCTGATAGGGCGACATGGTGCCCGGATCGACGTTGAGATAGGGGTCGAGCTTCTTCAGGCGGCAACGATAGCCGCGCGCCTGCAACAGGGCTCCGAGAGCCGCCGAGGCAATGCCTTTTCCAAGGGAAGAAACCACGCCGCCGGTGATGAAAACATATCGCGCCATGGGAGTCGGTGCTTAACGCGGCCGGAACGATTCCGCCAGTGGAAAAACCGCCGCTTGAGGTTTTTCCCGGCACTGTCGAATGAGCAAAACAAAAGGGCCGGCTGTTCACCGGCCCTTGTCGCAGTTTTTCCGTTGCCTAAAGGATGACCACCTTGGTGCCCATCTTCACGCGACGGTAGAGATCCATGACGTGCTCGTTGATCATGCGGAAGCAGCCGTTCGAGGCGCTGGTGCCGATGGTCTGCGGCGCAATGGTGCCGTGGATGCGCAGATGCGTGTCCGTCTTGCCCTGGTAGAGGTAGATGGCGCGCGCGCCGAGCGGATTCTCGCCGCCGCCGGGCATGCCGTCCTTGTACTTGCCGTAATGGCTGGGTTCGCGCTCCTGCATTTCCTTCGTCGGAATCCAGCGCGGCCATTCCTGCTTGTCGCCGACGGTCGTTGTACCCTTGAACTGCAGGCCTTCCTTGCCGACGGCAATGGCGTAGCGGCGCGCCTTGAAGGCCGATTCCACCAGGTAGAGCCGCCGCTCGGTGGTGTTGATGACGATGGTGCCCGGCTCATAGCCCGAAAAGTCCACCTCCTGCGGCACGAATTCCGGCTTCACCTTGAACGGCTTCTTGGCCTGCTTCTTGGCCAGCGCCGCGTCCAGCGCGCGGGTTTCCGGCAGGTAGGAGATCGAGGAGGCCGACGAGCCGCCGAACAGGCCGGCGAACAGGCCGCCCGAAGACCGGGGCGCCGTTGCCGTCGATTCGGAACGCAGTTCGCCGTTGTTGCCGGTCAGCGCGACGTTCATCGCCTCCGCCGGCAGGGCTTCTTCCGCTTCCTGGATGGTCTCGGCCGGACGCGCGGCCTCGACCTTGGCCGTCTTCTTCTCGGCCTTCACCGCTTTTTCGGTCGTGTTCTGGTTCTTGCCGGCAAGAAACGCCTCGCGTCGGGCATCGGCCCTCGCTTTGGCCGCCTCGCGCATGGCCTGCTTCCGGGCTTCGAGTGCCTTGACCTTCGCTTCAGCCCGCTCGGCCTTGATCTGCTTTTCCAGTTCCTCGATACGGGCGAGATCCGCGTCGGTCGGCTTCTTCTTCTTTTTCAGCTGCTTCAGTTCCGCGGTCGGGCTTTTCGCCGCGACCTGCACGACATCGGTCTGCGATGCGGCCTGAGGAGCCGTGGAGGACGGCATGGCCGCGTAAGCGGGCGCGCCGACAAAAAGCGCGGCCGCGAAGCCGGCAAAAATGAAGCTGCGAAGCTGCATGACGAAAAATCCGATCAGATATGCGTGTTGCCCACGGCATAGCCCCGCCTCCCCCGCGAGGGAGCCGATCTGCCGCAGGCAAGCTATAGTCGAATCAGCGGATGGCGCTCAAGCGCGCCGGTCCGCCATACCCGTTCGAATCTTTGTGATAACGCGGCATTTGCCGCGACTGTGTTCAAACGACAACAGATTTCGGCAGGCTGATATAAACCGTTACTGGTTGGGAACCTGCGGCGCGGCCGGCTTCATGGCGCCGCCGTCGTTGGCCGGAGCCTCGCTCGCCGGAGCGGCGGGAGCCTGCGGTGCCATCGTGGGCGCGTTCGCCTGTGGCTCGGCCGGGGCGGCCGGAGCCGGCGCGGTGGTGGCGGAACCGCCGTCGGTCGGCGGCGTCGTCTGGTTGGCGGGCGCGGCCGGAGCCGTCGAGCCGGGCAACTGGTCGAGCACGCCCTTGCCGCCACCGTTCTGGCCGCCGCTGCTCTGGCCCGAGCCGTCCTGGCTGGCGGCCGGCAGCCGGTCGAGGATGTCGATGGGCTTTTCGCCGTAACGGGCGACCATCGACAGGATAAGCGAGGTGGCGAAGAAGATCGTCGCCAGGATCGCCGTCGCGCGCGTCAGCGCGTTGGCGGCGCCGCGCGCCGTCATGAAACCGGAACCGCCGCCGATGCCGAGCCCGCCGCCTTCGGAGCGTTGCAGCAGCACCACGCCGACAAGCGCGAGCACGACCATGAGATGGACGACGATCAGTACGGTTTCCATTATCTATCCCGGTAAGGCGTCCGGCCTGCGCGAACGCAGCCGCTCGATTGGAGGCGGCTCAATACAATGCTTTCGTGGCATTTCCAAGCCCGTGCCCCGAATATGGGGCCGTCGGGCGGCTTTGCAACCGCGCGGGCCGCTGGATGGGCTCAGACGGCCTGATAGGATTCCGCGATGCCGAGGAAATCGGCGGCCTTGAGGCTGGCCCCGCCGACCAGCGCGCCGTCGACATTGGCGACCGACAGCAGTTCGCGCGCATTGGACGGTTTCACCGAGCCGCCATAGAGGATGCGGATCTTCGCTGCCGCCGGCCCCAGCTTCTCCACCAGCCGCGCCCGGATGTGCGCATGCGCTTCGGCGACGTCGGCGGCGGTCGGCGTCAGGCCCGTACCGATCGCCCAGACCGGCTCATAGGCGAGAACCGTGTTGGCGGGGGTGGCGCTCACCGGCACCGATCCGGCGATCTGGCGCGACAGCACGTCGAGCGTGGCGCCGGCTTCGCGTTCGGCGCGCGTCTCACCGATGCAGATGATGGCGACGAGACCCGCCCGCCAGGCCGCGGCCGCCTTGGCATGCACCGTCGCGTCGTCCTCGCCGTGATCGGCGCGGCGCTCGGAGTGGCCGACGATGACGTGGCTGGCGCCGGCATCCTTCAGCATCTCGGCCGAAATGTCGCCGGTATGGGCGCCGCTCTCCTCGGCATGGCAATCCTCGCCGCCGACATGGACGGGCGTGCGCGACAGGATTTCCGCCGCCCGCGTCAAGAGCGTGGCCGGCACGCAAACCAGCGCTTCCGTCTCGGCATCCAGGCCGCTCATGAAGCCGTTGCCGATCATCAGAAGCTGGTTCAGCGAGGCGCCGGTGCCGTTCATCTTCCAGTTGCCGGCGACGAGCGGGCGGATTCCGGGTGTCATGGGCTGTTGTCTCCGATGGCCGTTTGCCGAGCGTCCTCACTACCAAAAACAGGTCACAAAGCAATCGACACTGGAAAGGAAGGACGCTATTGCGCTTGGCGACAGGCAATTTGGACGGCATCATGCTCGGAACTTTGAGAAACGCGGCAGGAACCTGGGTAGCCAAGACCCTGCTGTCGATCCTGGTCCTCAGCTTCGCGGTCTGGGGCATCTCCGGCCGCATAGCGGGCGTCGCCGGCCACGAGTCGGTCATCACCGCCGGCGGCACCTCCGTTTCGGTGACCGAATACCGCCTCGCCTACGACCGCCAGATCAACGCCATGTCGCAGCAGTTCGGCCAGCGGCTGACGCGCGACCAGGCGAAGGCGCTGGGCATCGACAACCAGGTTCTGGCGCAGCTCGTCTCCGGCGCCGTGCTCGACGAGCAGGCACGCAAGATGAGCCTCGGCCTCTCCAAGGACCGGCTGGCCGAGCTGACCCGCGAGGACCCCGCCTTCCGGGGACAGAACGGCCAGTTCGACCGGCAGATGTTCGAATATGTCTTGCGGCAGGTCGGCATGCGGCCGGAGGATTATCTGAAGAACCGCGGCCAGGTCGCCGTGCGCCAGCAGATCGTCGAAGCCGTCTCCGACGGGTTGAAGGCCCCGGACACCTTCCTCAAGGCCGTGGCGCTCTATCGCGGCGAAGACCGCACGATCGACTACCTCTCGCTGCCGAAGTCGATGGTCGAGCCGATCGAGGCCCCGAGCGACGACGTGCTGAAGGCCTATTTCGAGGAAAACAAGAAGACCTATGCGGCTCCCGAATACCGCAAGTTCTCCTATGTCCGCCTCGAGCCCGAGGACATCATGGACCTGAGCTCGATCAGCGACAGCCAAGTCCAGGAAGACTACGAGAAGAACAAGGAGCGCTATACGACGCCGGAAACCCGCACGATCGAGCAGCTGGTGTTCAAGACGCCCGAGGAGGCCCAGGCGGCGCTCGATTCGCTCAAGGCCGGCGGCACCTTCGACAAGCTCGCGACGGCGCAGGGCAAGACCGAGGCCGACACCTTGCTCGGCACCCTGTCGAAGGACAAGATCGCAGACAAGGCAGTCGCCGACGCGGCCTTCGCGCTCGGCCTCAACCAGGTCAGCGGTGTCGTCCAGGGCAGCTTCGGCCCGGTGCTGCTGCGCGTCACCGCCATCACGCCGGAAGTCGTCAAGCCGCTTGCCGAGGTCTCGGATGAAATCCGCAAGCAGATCGCGCTCGGCGAGGCCAACCGCATCCTGCTCGATGTGCACGATTCCTATGAGGACGCCCGCGCCGGCGGCGCGACCCTGCAGGAGGCCGCCGACAAGCTGAAGCTCAAGGTCGTCACCGTCGACGCCGTCGACCGCGCCGGCCAGCGGCCGGACGGCAGCGTCATCAAGGACCTGCCGGAATCGGCCGCCCTCATCCGCGCCGTCTTCGACGCCGAAGCGGGCATCGAGAACGACGGACTGACCACGGCGAACAACGGCTACCTGTTCTACGAGGTCGTCTCGGTGACCCCCGCTCGCGACCGTACGCTGGACGAGGTACGCCAGAAGGTCGCCGCCGACTGGACGGCCGAGGAAACCACCAAGCGGCTCTCCGCCAAGGCGGCCGAGCTGGAAAAGCGGCTCAAGGACGGCACGTCGCTCGACGCGCTGGCAACCGAACTGAAGCTGGAAAAGCAGACCAAGCGCGGGTTGAAGCGCGAGGCCGACGACGCCGACTTCGGCAAGGCGGGTGCCGCCATCATGTTCGGCGTCGGCGAAGGCGGCACGGGCATCGTGCCCTCCCCGACCGGCGACGGCGAGATCCTGTTCAAGGTCGCCGAGGTGTTCGAGCCGGCAGGCGCCGATGCAAGCTCCGTTCCGGAGGATGCGCAGAAATCCTTCGCCGGCGGCCTTTCGGACGATCTGCTCGACGAGCTCGTGGCGCAATTGCAAACCCAGTACGACGTACGCATCGACCAGGTCGCCGTCGAACAGGCGCAGCAATGAGCGCGCTGAAGCCGCATATCGCCAAGGTTGCGGCAGGCTCCCCGCTCACCTTCGCCGAGGCGCGCGAGGCATTCGACATCATCATGTCGGGCGACGCGACGCCGGGCCAGATCGGCGGCTTCCTGATGGCGCTCAGGGCGCGCGGCGAGACCGTCGACGAGATTTCCGGCGCCGTCGCCACCATGCGCGACAAGATGCTGCGCGTTACGGCGCCCGCCGGCGCGGTCGACATCGTCGGCACCGGCGGCGACGGCTCGCACAGCGTCAACATCTCCACCGCCTCGGCCTTCGTCGTCGCTGCCTGCGGCGTGCCGGTGGCCAAGCACGGCAACCGCGGCCTGTCCTCATTGACCGGAACCGCCGACGTGCTGACGGCGCTCGGTGTCAAATTGGATCAGCCTCCCGAAGATATCGGCCGTTGCGTCGGCAAGGCAGGAATCGGCTTCATGTTCGCGCCGAACCATCATCCGGCCATGAAGCATGTCGGACCGATCAGGGTCGAACTCGGCACCCGCACCATCTTCAATTTGCTCGGTCCCCTGACCAATCCCGCCGGTGTCGCCCGACAGCTTGTCGGCGTCTTCGCACCGGAATGGGTGGAGCCGGTGGCCGAGACCCTCAAGGCGCTTGGTTCCGATCATGTCTGGGTCGTTCATGGCGACGGCTACGACGAGATCACCACGACCGGCGAGACGCATGTCGCCGAACTGGCGAACGGCACAATCCGCACCTTCACGCTGACGCCTGAGGAATTCGGCCTGTCGCGCCACACCAAGGACGAGTTGCGCGGCGGCGACGCGGCCTACAATGCAGAGGCCTTGCGCGGCGTGCTCTCGGGCAAGCCGGGCGCCTATCGCGACACCGTGCTGATGAATGCCGGCGCCGGCCTCGTCGTCGCCGGCAAGGCGGCGACACTGAAAGACGGCATCGCCGCGGCCGCTGCGGCCATCGACGCGGGCAAGGCGCATGCCGTGCTGGAAAAGCTGGTCAAGGTGTCGAACGAATAGGCCATGACCGACATCCTGAAAAAGATCGAAGCCTACAAGCGCGACGAGATCGCCGCCGCCAAGGCGCGCCTGCCGCTGGCCGAGATCAGGGCGCGGGCGAAGGACGCCGACGCCCCACGCGGCTTTCGCGCGGCACTCGAGCGCAAGCGCGCGCAGGGCCGCTTCGCTCTGATCGCCGAGGTGAAGAAGGCGAGCCCATCCAAGGGGCTGATCCGCGCCGACTTCGACCCGCCGGCGCTGGCCCGCGCCTACGAAGCCGGCGGCGCCGCCTGCCTGTCGGTGCTGACCGACGCGCCCTCCTTCCAGGGCGCGCCGGAATTTTTGACCGCCGCCCGCGCGGCGACCGCCCTGCCCGCCTTGCGCAAGGATTTCCTGTTCGACCCCTATCAGGTCTACGAGGCGCGCGCCTGGGGCGCCGACGCCATCCTCATCATCATGGCCTGCGTCGACGACGCCATGGCGCGCGCGCTGGAGGATGCGGCTCTCGAACTCGGCATGGACGCGCTGATCGAGGTGCATGACGAGGCCGAGACCGAGCGGGCGCTGAAACTGTCGTCCCGCCTGATCGGCATCAACAACCGCAACCTGCGCACCTTCGAGACGACGCTGGAAACCTCCGAGCGGCTGGCGAAGCTGGTGCCGGCCGACCGGCTGCTTGTCGGCGAAAGCGGCATCTTCACCCATGCCGATTGCCGCAGGTTGGAAAAGGTCGGCATCGGCACCTTCCTCGTCGGCGAAAGCCTGATGCGACAGCCCGACGTGACGACGGCAACCCGCGCCTTGCTCGGCCTCGATGCCGCGATAGCGGCGCAGGCCTGACCATGGGCGGCGCTTCCGGCCTCACCCATATCGGCGCCCAGGGCGAGGCGCATATGGTCGATGTCGGCGCCAAGGCCGAGACCGAGCGCACGGCGGTCGCCGAAGGCTTCGTCTCGATGAAGCCCGAGACGCTGGCGACCATCGTGGCCGGCAACGCGAAAAAGGGCGACGTGCTGGGCACGGCGCGCATTGCCGGCATCATGGCCGCCAAGAAGACGCACGAACTGATCCCGCTCTGCCATCCGCTGCTTCTGACCAAGGTTTCGGTGGACATCGAACCGGTCGAGGCGCTGCCCGGCCTGAAGGTGACGGCGCTGGCGCGCGTCACCGGCAAGACGGGCGTCGAGATGGAGGCGCTGACCGCCGCGTCCGTCGCCTGCCTGACCATCTACGACATGGCCAAGGCGGTCGACCGCGCCATGACGATTTCCGGCATCAGGCTGGTCGAGAAGACCGGCGGCAAGTCCGGCAGCTACAAAGCTGACGAAGACGGGGCAGCAGGCCGATGACGCTGGTGCCTGTCGCGGAAGCGCTGACCCGCCTACTCGACGGCGTCGAGCCGCTGCCGGCAGAAAGCGTGGCCCTGCACGAAGCCCATGACCGCGTTCTGGCCGAACCGGTCGCAGCACTCCGCACGCAGCCGCCGTTCGACGCATCCGCCATGGACGGCTACGCCACCCGCGCCGCCGACGTCGCCGCCGCCCCTGCCCGGCTGACGGTGATCGGCGCCGCCCCGGCCGGGCGCGCGTTCGACGGCACGGTCGGGCCGGGCCAGGCCGTGCGCGTCTTCACCGGCGCGCCGCTGCCGGCCGGCGCCGATACCATCGTCATCCAGGAAAACGTGCGCGCTCTCGGCAACGGCGCGATAGAGGTGCTGGAGCCCACCGCCGCCGAGCGCAACATCCGTCGCGCCGGGCTGGATTTCCGCGAGGGCGACCTGCTTCTGGAAAAAGGGCGCTTGCTCGATCCGGCGGCACTGTCGCTCGCCGCATCCGCCAACCACCCGCGTCTTGAGGTGGTGCGCCGCCCGCTGGTCGCCATCATCGCCACCGGCGACGAACTGGTGGCACCCGGAGACGCCCTCGGCCCCGACCAGATCATCTCCTCCAATGCCTATGGCGTCGCCGCCGCCGCCGCTTCGGTGGGCGCTACGGCGCTCGACCTCGGCATCGCCGCCGACCGCAAGGAGGCCATCGCGGCGCTGGTCCGACAAGCGGTCGCGGCGGGCGCCGACGTCATCGTCACGCTGGGCGGTGCTTCCGTCGGCGACCACGATCTCGTCCACGACGTGCTGACCGGCGAAGGCATGACGCTGGATTTCTGGAAGATCGCCATGCGCCCCGGCAAGCCGCTGATGTTCGGCCGCATGGGCGCCATCCGCTGCATCGGCCTGCCCGGCAATCCGGTCGCCAGCCTGGTGTGCTCGCAGCTTTTCGTAAAACCGCTTCTGGCGAAGCTCGGCGGCCGTCCCTTCGCGCAAGATATCCGAATCGCCCACCTCGGCGCCGCAATGCGGGAGAACGACCGCCGCGAGGACTACGTCAGGGCGGTCGTGCGCGAAGACGGCGGGCGTCTCGTCGCCACGCCCTTCGGCATCCAGGATTCCTCGATGCTGCGCAAGCTGGCCGACGCCAACGGCCTGATCGTGCGCGCGCCGCACGCGCCGGCGGCCGCCGAGGGCGACACCTGCCCGGTGCTGATGCTGCGCTGAACAAATCGTCAAGGCATTCATGAAACTTTAAACGGTTGCGGAACACAACTGGAACAGATAGTGTTTGTTCCGGGTTTGTTTTCCGATTCTGTTTCGAGCGCCTGGGGGTCCGCCATGCTGACACGCAAGCAACACGAGCTTCTCCTGTTCATCCATGAAAGGCTGAAGGAGAGCGGCATTCCCCCGTCCTTCGACGAGATGAAGGAAGCGCTGGACCTTGCCTCCAAGTCCGGCATCCACCGGCTCATCACGGCGCTGGAGGAGCGCGGCTTCATCCGCCGGCTGCCGAACCGGGCGCGCGCGCTGGAAGTGCTGCGGCTGCCCGATTCCATCGCGCCGGGCCTCAACGCGGCGAGGAAGTTTTCGCCGGGCGTCATCCAGGGCGGCCTCGGGCAAGGCGGTCCGGGCGCCGGACGACCCGCCAGGGAAGCGCAGCGCCTGCATGCCGCCGGCAATGACGACGCCGGTTCGGCGGTGTCGATCCCCGTCATGGGCCGGATCGCGGCCGGCGTGCCGATCGCCGCGATCGAACACAGGACTCATTCCATCACCGTCCCCCCCGAGATGATTTCCGGCGGCGAGCACTACGCGCTCGAGGTGAAGGGCGATTCGATGATCGAGGCCGGCATTTTCGACGGCGACACCGTCATCATCAAGAACGCCAATACGGCGACGCCGGGCGAGATCGTCGTGGCCATCGTCGACGACGAGGAGGCGACGCTGAAGCGCTTCCGTCGCAAGGGCGCCTCGATCGCGCTGGAGGCCGCCAACCCGGCCTACGAAACCCGTATCTTCGGCCCTGACCGTGTTTCGGTGCGCGGCAAGCTGGTCGGCCTGATCCGGCGGTATTGAGGGAGCAGCGGCACCGACGCCGTCATCCCGGCCGTGAGCCTGTCCTCCGCCGCTGCTGTTTCTTGTTGCCGGTCTTGCGCTGATACGGCATCAGTCCCCTCGCCTCGCGCGAAAAGGCGCGTTGGGCATGCCATGGGCGATAGTTTTCCTCGACGGCGAAACCGACCTGCGGCGGCCGGTCGGCCGCGACCGGATCGAACGTAATGGCCGCGCTGCCGGAGCGCGCCAGGTCGCTGGCGGTGACGACGGCGACGGGCAGATCCCGACAGGGATTTTTCGCGGTCGCGTCGGCGATGACGATCAGCGCCGCATAGGCGCAGGCCGGCTGCGCATCGGCAACTTTTTGCGCCCACACGACGATAGCGCCGGAGGTGTGGCGGGCGATACAGAGCTTGCCCGCGCACAGGAACGGCGTTCCGGGTGGCAGATCGAGCGCGGCGTCGGTGGTGACGAAGCGCATGTCCTTGCCTTTCAGCGCCTCGGGTTTCACCAGCGTCTCGGCGTCGAGCGCGCGCCGCCAGTTGTCTGAGGTGAATTCGTTCGGCCGCGCCCGGTTGATGGCGAGCTCGCCGCCGCCGATCGGCAGCGCCACCAGCCGCGCGTCCTCGGAAACCAGCGCGTCCGGTGTCCTGACCTGATGGATCGTCAACAGCCCGGCCAGCGCGAAGGGCAGCGCCGCCAGCCTGAGCCACGTCGTCGTCATGGTGGCGATCACCAGCGCGACGGTGACCAGCAAGACCGACTGGACAGACACCAGCCCGACGGCGTCGAGCGGCGAGCGCTCGGCGATCCACCCGGAAATCGCGATCATCGCCGCCAGCCCCTTGCCCATGACGTAGAGAAACGGCCAGTCCGCTCCGAACGGCATGGCTAGCGCGGCAAACACGGCGAACGGCATCACCAGCACCGAGACGATCGGCATCACGGCCAGGTTGGCGAAAAGGCTGAGCGGCGCGACGCGCTGGAAATGCCACATGGCATAGAGGGTCGTGGCACTGCCGGCGACGATGGACGTCACCGCCAGGGCGGCGGTCGCGGCCACCATCCGGTGCACGACGGCGCCCGACCATGAACGGTTGGGCGGCGGCGTGCCGCCGCCGCTCGCGGCCCGCCTGTCGCTCCAGCCGGCATAGGCACCGACAAGGGCGGCGGTGGCGGCGAAAGACATCTGGAAGCTCGGCCCGACCACCTCGTGCGGCGACACGACGACGACGGCGATGGCCGAGATCGCAAGGTTGCGCATGGTCAGTGCCGCGCGATCGAACAGCACGGCGGTCAACATCACCGCCAGCATGATAAAGCTGCGCTCGGCCGCCACGACCACGCCTGAGATGAACAGGTAGGCCGCGATGGCGAACAAGGCCGCACCCGCCGCATATTTCTTCACCGGGCGGCGCGAGGAAAAATTCGGGAACAGCGCGAAGGCGCCACGCAGCAAGGCCATCACCGTGCCGGCCACCAGCGCCATGTGCAGGCCGGAAATCGAAATGATGTGGTAGATGCCGGTCTTGCGCATCGCTTCGTTGATGGATTCGGGAATGCCGGCGCGCACGCCAACCATGAGGGCCGCGGCGATCTCGCCCTCCGGTCCGCCGATGGCGGCGCGGATGCGCTCGGCGATGGCGTCGCGCGCGCGTTCCACCATCCCCGGCAGGCGTGCCGCGAACGATGCCGGCACCGCTTTCTCCAGCTTGGGGTTGGAGAGGAAGAAACCGCTGGCGCCGATGCCGTCGAAATAGCTTTCGAAGGAGAAGTCGTAGCTGTCCGGCCGTACCGGCCCGGTCGGCGGCAACAGCCGGACGAAGCCGCTCACAGTATCGCCGGCTGCCAGCCCGGCGGGCACTGCGCGCGCCGAAAGGCGCACGCGCGCGGGCTGGTAGAGCAGCGTCGGGCGCCGGGTGGAGACGACATCGAGGGTGAGTCGTATGCGGCCGCTGGCCATGGCGTCGATGGCGACGACGCGGCCCGTCAGCCGTGTCGACACCTCCGCGCCGAGCATCAGGGTCGAGGCGCGCCAGGTTTCGACCTTCGCGCACAACACCCCCAGCGCCACCAGAAGCGCGGCCGCCAGCGCCATCTGCAGGCGTGGACGCGGGCGCGCCAGCAGCACCGCGACGACAAGGGCAACGGCGCAGGCGATCGGCTGGACAAAGCCGGGCTCGGCGGCGAGCGAGAAGTAGAAGATCGCGCCGCCGGACAGGAACACCGGCACCAGCAGGAAGGCAACGCCGCGATCCAGTTCCGTCGCGGCCGCTGCCGCCAAACCGGCGGCCGCGCCACGCGGCGAGGGAATACGCGCCAACCGGCGGGCCAGTCGCCGGATGGACGGCAAGCGGACAGATGGCATCCGCCGTGGCGAAACCGGGAGCTCTCCCGTCGCCGGATCGCCAACCGCAGGCCGATCTGCCGTGGCTTCGTCACCAACTATAGAGCGCCACAGTGCGGCATCTGGTTTCACCGGATTGTCGGGTCGGCCGGGAAAAGCTGATTCCAAAGCAGGATCGCTGCCGGCTGACAGGCGCGCGTCCGGCGATGCAAACAGCGCCCGTTCATTGACGCCGTCCGTTTCGCCTCTCCCGCGCTCCGTTCCCCGGTCCCGCCCGGCCATCGGCCCTGCCCCTTGCGCCGTGGACCTCCTATGCTACATGAACGCGCGGCGCGGGAAAGTCCGGCGCCGCATCCGCACAAAGCCCGAGCTTTTCGCCATGTCCGACACGGTCGTCACCCGCTTCGCCCCCTCGCCCACCGGCTTCCTGCACATAGGCGGGGCGCGCACGGCGCTGTTCAACTGGCTCTATGCCCGCCATACCGGCGGCAAGATGCTCTTGCGCATCGAGGACACCGACCGCGAGCGCTCGACCGAGGCGGCGACCGCCGCCATCCTCGATGGCCTGAGCTGGCTCGGCCTGACATGGGACGGCGACGCCGTTTCCCAGTTCCAGCGCGTCGCGCGTCACCGCGAAGTGGCCGAAGAGCTGGTCCGCGCCGGCAAGGCCTACTACGCCTACGAGACGCCGGAGGAACTGACGGCGATGCGCGAGGCGGCGCGGGCACAGGGCCTGCCACCCCGCTACAACGGCCAGTGGCGCGACCGCGACCCGGCCGACGCGCCGAAGGGCGTGCCAGGTGCGGTACGCATCAAGGCGCCGCGCGAGGGCGAGACCGTGGTGCACGACCTCGTGCAGGGCGAGGTGCGCTTTCCCAACAAGGATCTCGACGACCTGATCATCCTGCGTTCGGATGGCGTGCCGACCTACATGCACGCCGTCGTGGTGGACGATCACGACATGGGCGTCACCCACATCATCCGCGGCGACGACCATCTCACCAACGCCGCGCGCCAGACCGTCATCTACGAGGCGATGGGCTGGGCCGTGCCGAAGATGGCGCATATCCCGCTCATCCACGGCGCCGACGGCGCCAAGCTCTCCAAGCGCCACGGCGCGCTGGGCGTGGAGGCCTATCGCGCCATGGGCTACCTGCCGGAAGCGCTGCTCAACTACTTGGCCCGGCTGGGCTGGAGCCATGGCGACGACGAGGTGATGTCGATCGCCGACATGATTTCATGGTTCGACATCGTCGATGTCAACAAAGGCGCGGCGCGCTTCGACTTCGCCAAGCTGGAGGCGCTGAACGGCGTCCACATGCGCGCCATGGACGACGCGACCCTGACGAAGATCCTGATCGAGACGCTGCCGCACCTGCCCTACGGCGAGGCGCTGGCGGACAGGCTGAACGACAAGACCAGGGCGCAGCTCCTCCAGGCCATGCCCGGCCTCAAGGAGCGCGCCAAGACGCTGGTGGAACTCGCCGACAGTGCATGGTTCATCGTCGCCGACCGGCCGCTCACGCTCGACGAGAAGGCCGCCGCGATCCTCGATGCCGATGCCAGGGGTATCCTGAAGGCCATCCTGCCCGGCTTGCAGGCGCTTGGCGACTGGAGCGCGGCGAATGCCGAGCAGGTGGTGCGCGTCTATGCCGAACAGGCGGGGCTGAAGCTCGGCAAGGTGGCGCAGCCGCTGCGGGCCGCTCTCACCGGCCGTTCGACCTCGCCGGGCGTCTTCGACGTGCTGGCGGTGCTGGGACGCGACGAAAGTCTTGCCCGCATTTCCGATCAAATCGATTGATGCCGAACTGGCACAAGAAGTTTAACATTGAAAGGAGCGTTTTGCGGTGCAACATTAGGCGGGGACCCAGATAAGGGCCAGCCATCCAGATGCGATTGCGCTGCACGCTTTTCCGATCATTCGGCGGGTTGCTGCGATGCGGAATTCGCCTTGCCGCCCGGTGAGGAAACGATAAGGAGTTTGTGATGCCCGAAGCTGCGACGAAACTGGAATTCGACGGCAAGAACCAGCCGTCGTCCGCCAAGCTCGAATTCGACGGCAAGACGCATGAGCTGAGCGTGCGAAGCGGCACCGTCGGTCCCGACGTCATCGACATCGGCAAGCTTTACGCCACCACCGGCGCCTTCACCTACGATCCGGGCTTCACCTCCACGGCGAGCTGCGAATCGGCCATCACCTATATCGACGGCGACGCCGGCATCCTCTTGCACCGCGGCTATCCCATCGACCAGCTCGCCGAGCACGGCGATTTCCTCGAGGTCTGCTACCTGCTGCTCTACGGCGAACTGCCGACCAAGGCGCAGAAGGACGATTTCGACTATCGCGTCACGCGCCACACCATGGTGCACGAGCAGATGTCGAAGTTCTTCTCCGGCTTCCGCCGCGATGCACACCCGATGGCGGTGATGTGCGGCGTCGTCGGCGCGCTGTCGGCCTTCTACCACGACTCGACCGACATCTCCGATCCGTACCAGCGCATGGTCGCCTCCATGCGCCTGATCGCCAAGATGCCGACGATCGCGGCGATGGCCTACAAGTACCACATCGGCCAGCCCTTCGTTTACCCGAAGAACGACCTCTCCTTCGCCGCCAACTTCCTACATATGTGCTTTGCCGTGCCGTGCGAGGAATACAAGGTCAATCCGGTGCTGGCGCGCGCCATGGAGCGCATCTTCATCCTGCACGCCGACCATGAGCAGAACGCCTCGACCTCGACGGTGCGGCTCGCCGGCTCGTCGGGCGCCAATCCCTTCGCCTGCATCGCCGCCGGCATCGCCTGCCTGTGGGGTCCGGCGCATGGCGGCGCCAACGAGGCGGCGCTGAACATGCTGTCCGAGATCGGCCATGTCGACCACATCCCGGAGTTCATCGCCCGCGCCAAGGACAAGAACGACCCGTTCCGCCTGATGGGCTTCGGCCACCGCGTCTACAAGAACTACGATCCGCGCGCCAAGATCATGCAGAAGACGGCGCATGAGGTGCTGGGCGAACTCGGCATCAAGGACGATCCGCTGCTCGACATCGCCATGGAGCTGGAAAAGATCGCCCTGACGGACGAGTACTTCATCGAAAAGAAGCTCTACCCGAACGTCGATTTCTATTCCGGCATCACGCTCAAGGCCCTCGGCTTCCCCACCACCATGTTCACCGTGCTGTTCGCGGTCGCGCGCACCGTCGGCTGGATCGCCCAGTGGAAGGAAATGATCGAGGATCCGCACCAGAAGATCGGCCGCCCGCGCCAGCTCTATGTCGGCGCCACCGAGCGCGACTACGTGCCGATCGCCAAGAGGTAAGGCAATAAGGCGGTAGGACAGTAAGGCAGTAGGGAATTTCGCAGACTGCCTTACTGCCCTACTGCCCCACTGCCCTACTGCCTTTCACCAGTTCCATTACCGCCGCCGCCGCGATCTCGCCCGACGGTTTCGCCGTCGTCATGCGCCGGCGCACTTCGGCGAAGCCGTCCTTCTGCCACCCACGCAATTGCGTGTCGCTCCACAGCCCCTCGATGTAGCGCGCCAGCGACATCGGCCGCACATAGCTGTTGTAGCTTTCGGGCACCACCGGCCGGTCGGCGATGAGGTTCGGCAGCACCCCCGTCCAGATTTTCACCAGACTCTGCACCGCCTGCATGACCGGATCGAAACGGTAGCAGGAGATCATCGGAACGCCGCTCAGCGCCAGTTCCAGCGAAACGGTGCCCGATGCGATCAGGGCTGCGTCCGCCAGGCCGAAGGCGCGCCATTTGCCCTGCGGATCGATGACGATTTCGGGGCGTTCGTTCCAGTTCGCCGTCGCGGACCGGACGAGATCGGCGACATGCGGCACGGTGGGCAGGATGAGCCGCATCTTGTGGCCACGCCGGCCCAGGATGGCGACGGTTTCGCCGAACGGCTCGATCAGGCGGCGCACCTCGCCGCGCCGGGAGCCGGGCAGGATCAGCAGCGTCTTGGTGCGGTCCAGCGAAAAGTCGCGCGGCTTCGCCTGCTCGGCGGCGGCGGCGAGCACGCCGGGGTCCTGCGTCAGCCGGTGGCCGACGAAGGTGCCGGGCGGGCCGCCCAGCCGTTCCAGTTCCTTCGCCTCGAACGGCAGCAGGCACAGGATACGGTCGATATAAGGGCGCATCGCCGGCGCCCTCCCCGGCCGCCAGGCCCAGACGCTCGGGCAGACATAGTGGACGATCGGGATCGAGGGGGCGGCCGCGCGCACCTTGCGGGCGACGCGCAGCGAAAAATCCGGACTGTCGATGGTGACGAGGCAATCCGGCTTTTCCTGCGCCACGAGGCTCGCCACCTGGCCGATGCGGCGCATCAGCCGCGGCAGGTCGCGGATGATGGCGCTCAACCCGATCAGCGCGATCTCGCCCGCGTCGAAGGCCGACTGCAGGCCGAGTCCGGCGAGATGCCGGCCGCCGACGCCGACCAGCCGCACCTCGCGTCCGGTGGCCTTGCGCAAGGCGCGCACCAGGTCGGCGCCGAGCAGGTCGCCCGATTCCTCGCCAGCGACGATGGCGATCTTCAACGGCTCAGCCGCCATGACGATCCTCCCGCGCGGACAAGCCGAGCGCGAACAGGCCGAGCGCATCGGCGCGGGCGACGAGCTCCGGCCCGTCGATGACCAGCGAGCGGCTTGCTTCCACGGCGATGCCGGACAGGCCCGCCGCATGCGCAAGCTCGACGGTGGTCGGCCCGACCGTCGGCAGATCGGCGCGCAATTCCTGTCCGGGCTTCAGGCATTTGACCAGCACGCCGCCCGTCTTGCCCGCCAGCCGCCCATGGCCGCGCAGGTCGCGCACCCGCTCCAGCAGGCCGTTGGTGCCCTCTATGCCCTCCAGCGCGATGGCGCGGCCGCCGATGGCGACGGCCCCCTGCCCGATGTCGAGCGCACCGATCGCTTCGGCGGCGGCGCGTCCGGCCTCGATGTCGCGCCAGTCCGCAGCCTTCGGCCTCGCCTTCGTCCAGGACCCTTCCATGGCTAGCAGTTCCGGCACGATCTGGTGGGCGCCGACGACATGGATGCCGCTTTTTTCCAGCCATCGCATGATCAGCCTGAGCAACCCGTCGTCGCCCTTGCCGAGGCCCGCGATGACGCTGGGCAGCAAGGTGACGAGGCCGAGGCTGGGGCGTATCGCCGACAGTTTCGGACGGCGGCGTATCTCGCCCGCCATCACCAGATGGGTGACGCGATGGCGCTTCAATATGCTGACGAGCTTGCCGATATCCTCCAGCGGGCGCGTCTCGTGCTCGCACGTCTCCAGCACCGTGCCCGGCTCGGCCTCGCCTTCCAGGATCAGCACGAAAGGATCGCTGCCGAGGGCCTTGAGCGCCCGCGCCACTGCCTGCGGAAGCACGCCGCCACCAGCGACGATGCCGGGCCTTGCCCCGGATGCGAGTTGCAGGCCTTGCTGCGCCTCAGTCCTCGTCATTGCCGTCGCTGCCACCACCCTTCAGCGGCGGCACAATAAAATAGCGCTTTTCACGGGTGGAGAGGAAATCGACGATCTTCATGATGTTCGGCGAACCGGAGAATTCAGCTCTCGCCTTTTCGACGTTCTCGGCCATGGGATGAGCATGGTCGAAGATCATTTTGTAGGCGCGGCGCATGGCGTGAAGTTCGCTGTGCGGCATGCCCGAACGCTTCAGGCCGATGATGTTGAAACCGCGCAGCTTGGCCCGGTTGCCGGACGCCAGACCGTAGGGGATGACATCGCCGACGATGGCAGAACAACCGGCAAGGAAGGCGTTGTCGCCGACGCGCACGAACTGATGCACCGCGGTCAGGCCGCCGATGTTGACGTTGTCGCCGATTTCGCAGTGTCCACCCAGTGTGGCGCCGTTGGCGAAGGTGGCGTTCCTGCCCACCACGCAGTCGTGCGCGATGTGCGTATAGGCGAGGAAATTGCCGTTATCGCCGACGATCGTCTCACCGCGGCTGGTATCGGTGCCGACGTGCATGGTCACGCCTTCGCGGATGGTGCAGTTGGCGCCGATGATCAGCGTGGTGCGGCCACCCGTGTGCTTGTTGTTCTGCGGCGGGGCGCCGAGTGTCGCCATCGGATAGACCTTGCTGCCCTCGCCGATGGTGGTGGCGTTCAGCACCGAGACATGCCCGATCAGTTCGACGCGGTCGCCGATCACCGCATCGGCGCTGACATGGCAGAACGGGCCGATGCGCACGCCGCTGCCGATCCGCGCGCCCGGCTCGATGACGGACGAGGGATGAATGACTGTCTGGTCCTGCATGGATACCCGTTCTCTACTCGTCGACGACCATCATCGCCTGAATTTCGGCCTCGGCGACCTTGCCGCCGTCCACAATCGCCTCGCAAGCGAACTTCAGGAGGTTGCCGCGCTTCTTGAGCTTTTTTACCTGAATGCGCAACTGGTCGCCCGGCACCACCGGCTTGCGGAACTTGGCGCCGTCGATGGTGAGGAAATAGACCAGCGAAGGCTTGGCCACGCCGGCGGCACGGATGCAGATGGCGCCGGCCGTCTGCGCCATCGCCTCGACGATGAGCACGCCCGGCATCACCGGCAGGCCCGGGAAATGGCCCTGGAAATATTGTTCGTTCATCGTCACGTTCTTGACGCCGACAGCGGAATTGTCGCCGTCGATGTCGACGATGCGGTCGATCATCAGGAACGGATAACGATGCGGCAGAAGCTTCATCAGCCCCACGATGTCGACCGCTTCGAGCGTCGAGCCGGCCGCTTCAACCATGCTTGTCTCCCTTCCCGTGCTTGGTGAAGTTGCGGATCGCCGACAGTTCGCGGAAGAAATCCCGCATCGGCTGGGCCGGCAGGCCCGCCCAGCGCTCGCCGGCCGGAATGTCGTACATCAGGCCGGCCGACGCCGCCACCTGCACCCGGTCGCCGATGGTCAGGTGGTCGGCGATGCCGACGCGCCCGCCCAGCATGACGAAGTCGCCGATGGTGACCGAGCCGGAAATGCCGCAATGCCCGGCGATGAGGCAGCCGCGACCGATGCGCACGTTGTGGGCGATCTGCACGAGGTTGTCGATCTTGGTGCCCTCGCCGATGATCGTGTCGGCCATGGCGCCGCGATCGACGGTGGTGTTGGAGCCGATCTCGACATCGTCCTGGATGATGACGCGGCCAATCTGCGGAATCCGCTCCGGCCCCCTGGCGCCACCGACGAAACCGAAGCCGTCCTGGCCGATCTGGGCGCCGCCATGGATGACGACGCGGTTGCCGATCAAGGCGTAGCGGACACTGACGTTCGGCCCGATATAGCTGTCGCGGCCGATGCGGCACGAATGCCCCACCACGGCATTCGGCGCAACGATGGTGCCACTGCCGATGGCCGCATCCGGCCCGACGACGGCACCGGCCTCGATGATCGCGCCCGGCTCGATATGAGCGCTTTCATCGACATGGGCGCGCGGCGAAACACCCGTCTCTGCCGTCAGCGTATCGGGCGTGGCGGCGGCCGGGAACATCAGCCGCCCGACCATGGCGAAAGCCTGCTGCGGGCGCGGATTGACGAGAACGGCGACGCCGGTGGGCGCCTTGTCGGCGAATTCGCGCGGACACAGAACGGCGGCCGCGCGCAGCGTCTCCATCAGGCCGATGTTGCGCTTGCCCTCGACGAAAACGAGCGCAGAACCGCCGCCGTCGCCGGCTGAGGCGATGGTTTCGATGACGGTTTCGGAATAGGCGGAATTGGACAGTTCCGAGCCGGTCAGGTTCGCGACCTCAGCCACCGTATAGCGGCGTGAAGGCACAAAGAACACCGGATCCTTCATTCGCGAGCAATGTCCAGCTAGTCGCTCGCCTCCGGGCCTGGGAGGTCCGGAGGCACCGCCTTGCGGCGATCAGAAGCGGGTCGATATGCCGAAGTTGAATTCCTGCACGTCGTCGGTGTCTTGCTTGGCCAGCGGGACCGCATAGTCGACACGCAACGGACCGAAAGGCGACGCCCAGATCAGGCTGACGCCGGCCGAGGCGCGCCACTTCATCCCAGATGAAACGATTTGGAACTCTTCAGGGGTCCCGACATGACGGTCAACCTTGTTGCCGTACAACGTCGCGGCATCGGCAAAAACGGCACCGCGCAGACCGAGGCTCTCCGGCACGATCGGCAGCGGGAACTGCGCTTCGACCGAAGCATTGAAATAGGTTGTGCCGCCAAGATGATCGTAGCCGGCCGCCCCGTCGATGCCGTTCTTGTAGGCAGCAGGACCGATGCCATTGAAATCGAACCCGCGAATGATGCGGTCGGTGCTCTGGAAATGGTCGAAAACGCGCAGATCGTTGTCGCCATAGCCCGCGATGTAACCGGCGCCGCCCGACACGAGGCCGACGATATCCATCTCTTCTGACAGCGTCTGGTAGACCGAAGCGCGCGCGGTCAGCTTGTAGTACTTGGCGTCGCCGCCGAGACCCGCGAATTCCGCACCCAGGTTGGCGTAGATGCCGTAATGCGGGTTCTTGGTGTCGTCGATGGTGTTGTAGATCAGGTTGGCACTGACCGACGACTTCAGCCACGGGCTGTTCTCGATACCGTCCTGAATAGCTTTCGAAACATAGCAGCCCGCATCGGGCACACCATCGTCATTGGCGTCACAATTATCATCGTAGGAGTATTTCTCCTCCGAGATATTATACGCGACCTGCGTGGTGATGTTGCTCGTAATCGGCAGGCCGAAGCGGACCGTGCCGCCGGTCGTCTGGACGTCGTAGTCGTCGTATTCGCGCGTCGAACGGAACACGTCGAAGCCGGCCGCGATGCGCTGCCCGAGGAAATACGGCTCGGTGAAGGAGAAACCGTAGTCGCGCGAATGCTTGCCGCCGCCGGCCGACACGCGGATGAACTGACCGCGACCGAGGAAGTTGCGCTCGGTGATCGAGCCCTGGATCGACGCGCCGGGCGTGTCGCCGCCGGTCGAATAGCCGGCGCCGATGGAGAATTCACCGGTGGCCTTCTCGACCACGTCGACCACCAGAACCACCTGATCCGGCTCGGAACCGGGTGCGGTTGAGATGTCGACCTTCTCAAAGAAATCGAGAGCTTCCAGCCGCTTCTTCGCGCGCTGGATGAGAACCTGGTTGAAGGCGTCGCCTTCGCTCACGTCGAATTCGCGACGGATCACGTAATCGCGCGTGCGCGTGTTGCCGCGGATCTCGATCCGCTCGACATAGGCCTTCGTGCCCTGGTCGACGGTGTAGACGACCGAAATGGTGTGGTTCTCGAAGTTGCGGTCGCCGCGCGGCGTCACCTGGGCGAAGGCGTAGCCCTGTCCCGCCACCTTCTCGGTCAGCGCGATGATGGAATTCTCGACGTCCTTGGCACTGTAGACGTCACCCTTGCGGGATTCGACCACCGATTCCAGCGACTTCGAATCGAGCTCCGGGATCGTGCTGTCGACGCTGACGTCGCCGAACGTGTAGCGATCGCCTTCATTGACCGTGATCGTCACGGTGTATTCGTTGGTCTGGTCGTTGAGTTCGCCAAAGGCCGAGACGACCTGGAAGTCGGCGTAGCCGTGGTTGTAATAGAAGCGCCGCAGCAGTTCTTCGTCCGCTTTCAGCTTGTTCTCGTCGAAAACGTCGTCGCGCAGCATGAAGGACAGCATGCTGCTGCGCTTGGTATTGATGATGTCGGCCAGCCGGCGCGAGGAATAGGCGTGGTTGCCGACGAAGTTGATGGCGGCGATCTTGGTGCGGCCGCCTTCGTTGATGTTGAAGACGACGTTCACGCGATTGTCGCCCAGATCCATGATCTGCGTCGTCACATTGGCGTCGTCGCGGCCGATATGGGCATAGGCCGCCTTCACCGCCTCGACGTCGGCATCGAGCGTCGCCTGCGAGAAGGAGCTGCGCGGCTTCAGCTGCACCGTGTTGGCGAGCTGCGCGTCCTTGAGCTTCTTGTTGCCCTGGAACAGGACCTGATTGACGACCTTGTATTCGGAAACGGTGACCACCAGCGCCGAACCGACCTGGTTGATCTGCACGTCGGAGAACAGGCCGGTGCCGAACAGCGCCTTCACGGCCTGGTCGACGTCGCCGCTGGAGAAGGACTTGCCCGGCTTGATCTGGATGTAGTTGCGAATCGTCTCGGCCTCGACGCGCGTGTTGCCGCGCACCTCGACCCGGCTGACCACCGCGGCTTCGGCAGACGAAACGGCGGCGAACTGAACGACCACAGCGCCCGGCACAACCAAAGCGGCGGACAAGGCCGCCGCGGACGCGGCGCTCAGAAGCTTGGATACTGCCTTCATCGGGCTTAAGAACCTTTTTCTCGTAGTCCCCACGGCGAGAAAACCGGACGTGCGGTCTATTTCCCGTACCGTAATAACCGGATTTTCCCTACACGCAAGGCTTCTGGTTAATTTGTATTTACTTCACCGTTCGGCGTGGCTTTCGCGTCACGCCTATCCCCCGGCATGGTAAACGGGCGCTGAACGACCGACGGTCTGAAGTCGAATTTCTTCATGATTTCAGCACCCAAACAGATCGTTCCAGAAAACGAACCCCATGAAGCCGAGCACCAGCAGGAAACCGGTGCGATACATCGCCTCCATCATCCTTTCCGACACCGGACGCCGGATGACGGCCTCCACCGCGTAGAACAACAGGTGCCCCCCATCCAGCGGTGGAATCGGCAGCAGATTGAGGATGCCGATGCCGACCGACAGCAGCGCGACGAGCTGCACCAGCCACTCGAAACCGAGCTTGGCGGCCTGCCCGGCCATGCCGGCGATCTTCACCGGCCCGCCGAGCTGGCACTTGTCCTCTCGCCCGACGGCGAAGCGCTTCAGGAACTGCCCGGTGCGCTCGATGATATGGCCGGTTTCTTCCACAGCGACGCCGAGCGCCTGGACGGGCGTATAGGTGACGAGGCGCGGCTGGCCGACTTCCTGGTTGTTGACCACGCCGATGATGGCCACCTGCACCTTGTTGCCGAGCGCGTCCTGCTGCTCCATCAGCCTTGGCGTGGCGACGACGGTGACGTCCTTGCCGTCGCGCAGCATGACGAAGGTGATGGCGTCGCCCGCACGGCCCGAGACTAGGCGCTGCACGTCGGCGAAGGTTTCCACCTTCTCGCCGTCGACGCTGACGAACCGGTCGCCGGGCATGATGCCGGCCTCCGCGGCCGGGCTGCCGGCGGTGACCGACGCCACCATCGGTTCCGCCACGTAGCGGCCATAGGCGGCGAACAGGACGGCGAAGACGGCGATGGTGAGCAGGAAGTTGAACAGCGGGCCGGCAAAGACCGTAGCCGCGCGCTTCCAGACCGGCTGGGTGTGGAAAGCCACCTTGCGCTCGGCTTCGCTGAGCCCGGCGGTCTCCGGATCGGTCGGGCTCGACGTGGCGTTCATGTCGCCGACGAACTTCACGTAACCGCCGAGCGGGATGGCGCACAGCTTCCAGCGCGTGCCGTGGCGATCGTTGAAGCCGATCAACTCGGGGCCGAAGCCGATGGAGAAGGCGTTGACGCCGATGCCGCAAGCCCGGCCGACGAGATAGTGGCCCATCTCGTGGACGAACACGACGACCGTCAGCACGAACAGGAACGGCACCAGCGTGCCGATCAGGATTCCCTCAGTGCTCGTGAGGGCATGCAAAAGTTCGTTCACCTGTCGCCCTCGATTGTCCGGATGCCTGCCGTCCGCCTGCCTGCCGTCCGCTTGCCTGAATGTGCCGCCACTGCGGGCAAATCCGTGACGTCGCCTGCCTGCTGCATTGGCGTCAGCCCGCGAACAGGCCGTGCGCCGGATGATCCGCCGAAGCTGCCGCCCAGCCGATGAGGTACAGCGCGAAGGCGGCCGCGACAAGCCCGTCCACCCGGTCCATCACGCCACCGTGACCGGGGATGAGCTGGCTGGAATCCTTGCGGCCGTGGCGGCGCTTCACCCACGATTCGAACAGGTCGCCGGCCTGCGAGACGACAGACAGGATGAGCGCGACGATGCCCAGCCAGGCAAGATTGCCCGCCCCCGCGATCACCGCCAGGACGACACCGGCGACCACGCCGCCGACGGCGCCGCCGAGCGCGCCGCTCCGCGTCTTGCCGGGCGAGATGGACGGCGCCAGTTTCGGCCCGCCGACGGCCCGGCCGACGAAATAGGCGAGGATGTCGGTCGCCCACACCACCGCGAACAGGAACAGGATCGCCAGCAGGCCTGAATGGTCGTCGCCGCGCAGCAGGGCGAGCGAGAGACCGGACAGGCCGGCATAGGCTATGCCGGACGCATCCCAGCGCCCTGCCCCGTCCCGGCGCATCGCAGCCACGATCGCGGCGACGGCCACCAGGGCCACGAGCAGGACGAGCAGCGCCAGTGCCGGCAGGCCGGCGGCAAGGGCCGCGAGAAAGACCAGCATCAGCACGCCCGGCAGGAAATCGAGAGGCTTCAGTTCGCCGCCGAAACGCGCCATGCGCACCCATTCGTAGAAGACCGCGCCGGCGATGAGGACGGCGACGAGGCGGAACGGCACCCCGCCGTACCAGGTCGGCACCAGGATCAGGGCGATCAGCACGACCGCCGAGATGACCCTCACCTGAAGGTTGCTCATGATGATGCGCTCACAGGGCGATGTCCTGCGGGGCCAGCCCGCCGAAGCGGCGTTCGCGGCGGCCGAAGGCATGCAGCGCCTCGGCAAGCTGCTCCGGGCCGAAATCCGGCCAGTAGCAGGGCAGGAAAACGAGTTCGCTGTAGGCCGCCTGCCAGAGCAGGAAATTGGACAGGCGCAATTCGCCGCTGGTGCGGATGACGAGTTCGGGGTCCGGCAGGCCGGCGGTGTCGAGCGCGCCGGCGAAACTGTCGGCGGTGATGGCATCGGCCGCGATGGTGCCGGCGGCGGCAGCTTCGGCGAGCTTGCGCGCGGCGCGCACGATCTCGTCGCGGCCGCCGTAGTTGAAGGCGATGATGAGGTTCAGCGCGCCGTTGCGGGCGGTCAGCGATTCGGCTTCTTCCAATAGCGCGCGGATGTCGGGCTGCAGGCCGTCGCGGTCGCCGATGACGCGCACCCTGACGCCGCTCTGGTGCAGGTCGGCGAGATCGCGGCGGATGAACAGCTTGAGCAGGCCCATCAGATCGCTGACTTCCGACTTCGGCCGCGACCAGTTCTCGGAGGAGAAGGCGTAGACGGTCAGGTGCGAGATACCGAGGCCGGGCGCGGCGCGGACGGTCTTGCGCAACGCCTCGACGCCGGCGCGATGGCCGGCGAGGCGCGGCAGGCCACGGGCCTTCGCCCAGCGCCCGTTTCCGTCCATGATGATCGCGACATGCGCGGGAGTTGCCATCGTTCCGCTTTCGGCAGGTCCGCTCAGACCTGCATGATCTCCGCTTCCTTCTCGGTCAGAAGGCTGTCAATCGTGCTGATGATCTCGTCGGTCAGCTTCTGGACGCGGTCCGCCTGCTTGCGGTGATCGTCCTCGCTGATGTCGCCGTCCTTCTCCGCCTTCTTCAGGAAATCCATGCCGTCGCGGCGCACATGGCGCGCGGCGACGCGGGCGTTCTCGGCATAGGTGTGCGAGATCTTCACCAGTTCCTTGCGCCGCTGCTCGTTGAGTTCCGGCAGCGGAATGCGCAGCGTCGTGCCGTCGACGATCGGATTGAAGCCGAGATTGGATTCGCGGATGGCGCGGTCGACGGCGCCGACCATCGACTTGTCCCACACCGAAACCGAAAGCATGCGTGGCTCCGGCACGGTGACGTTGGCCACCTGGTTGATCGGCATGGCCGAGCCGTAAGCCTGCACCTGGACGGCATCGAGCAGGTTGGAGGATGCGCGGCCGGTGCGCAGCGAGGCCAGGTCGTGCTTGAAGGCGGCAATCGCCCCGTCCATGCGCCGCTTGAGATCGTCGTAGTCGCCAGTCATTCCTGTCTCCCGGCCTGTCGGTCGGCCTTGCTGTCTTTTGTCCGGATCCGCTTCGGATCAATCGTCCGCGACCACCGTGCAGCGGCCGCCGCCTTTCAATATTTCGCCGAAACCGCCTTTTTCGTGGATCGAATAGACGATTATCGGGATGTTGTTTTCGCGCGCAAGGGCAATCGCCGCCGTATCCATGATGGAAAGGCCCCTGGTGATGACTTCGGCATGGCTGATGCGCTCGAAGCGCGTCGCGTTCGGGTCCTTCTTGGGGTCGGCGGAATAGACGCCGTCCACCTGCGTGCCCTTGAACAGGGCGTCCGCGCCGATCTCGGCCGCGCGCAGCGCCGCCGCCGAATCGGTGGTGAAGAAGGGATTGCCGGTGCCGCCGGCGAAAATCACCACCTTGCCCTGGTCCATGTAGGCGGTGGCCTGGCGCTGCGAGAAGCTTTCGCAAATCTCGGGCATGGCGATGGCGGAGAGAACGACGGACTCGACGCCGATCTTGTTGAGCGAAGTGCGCAGTGCCAGCGAATTGATGACGGTGGCGAGCATGCCCATATGGTCGCCGGTCACCCGGTCGCCGCCCTTGGAAGCGACGGCCACGCCGCGGAAGATGTTGCCGCCGCCGATGACGACGCCGACCTCGACACCGAGCGCCCTCGCCTCGGCGATGTCGGCTGCGATGCGGTCGACGACGGAAACGTCGATGCCGAAATGCTGTTCGCCCATCAGGGCTTCGCCCGACGCCTTGAGAAGCACGCGTCGGTAGAGGGGCTTGGCCGTCATCTGGTCCTCGGGATCGTGGCGAAGGCGGCCGGACAAATCGCCCGACGCCGCACGGCGCGTCTCAATGATGATGCGACCCGATACACGAAGGGCGCCGCGATGTCACGCGGCGCCCCTGGTGAAACTGCCTGCGGCAGGGCTTACTTCTTGACCGCCGCCGCGACCTCGGCCGCGAAGTCGGTCTCTTCCTTCTCGATGCCCTCGCCCAGCGCGAAGCGCAGGTAGGCGGTGATCTTGGCCGGGGCGCCGATGTCCTTCTCGGCTTCCTTCAGCGCCTTCTCGACCGTCAGGTCGGGGTTGAGCACGAAGGCCTGCTTCAGAAGCACGACTTCCTCGTAGAACTTGCGCAGGCGGCCTTCGACCATCTTTTCGATGATGTTCTCGGGCTTGCCGGACTGGCGGGCCTGCTCGGAGAAGATCGCCTTCTCGCGCTCGACGGCGGCCGGGTCCAGCGCATCGACGTCCAGCGACAGCGGGTTGGTCGCCGCGACATGCATGGCGACCTGGCGCGCGAAGGCGCTGGCCTTGTGTGCGTCGCCGGCCGTCTCGATGGCGACCAGCACGCCGAGCTTGCCAAGATTGTCGGCCACCGCGTTGTGGATGTAGGTCGCGACCGCGCCCTGCGAGACCGTCAGTTTCTCGGAACGGCGGAAGCCGAGGTTCTCGCCGATGGTGCCGACGGCGTCCTTGATCGTCTCGGTGACGGTCTTGTCGGAGCCGGGATACTTGGCGTTGGCCACCGCCTCGGTCGAACCGTAGGCGAGCGCCACCTTGGCGACGTTGGCGACGATCGCCTGGAAGGCGTCGTTGCGGGCGACGAAGTCGGTCTCGGAGTTGACCTCGACGATGGCCGCCTCGCGCACGCCCGCCTCGACGCCGATCAGGCCCTCGGCCGCGACGCGGCCGGCCTTCTTGTCGGCCTTGGCGATGCCCTTGGCGCGCAGCCAGTCGACCGCCGCCTCCATGTCGCCGTTGGTCTCGGCCAGCGCCGCCTTGCAGTCCATCATGCCGGCGCCCGTCAGGTCGCGCAGTTCTTTGACCTGTGCTGCTGAAATGCTCATTGAATGCCTCTTTGTCTCGAAACGCGCATTTTCCCCGGCAGGGGCTTCAATGCGCGGGCGCACCATCGAAAGCTCGATGATGCGCCGTTGATTCAGGCGGACCGTTCTCTACGCATTTCCGGACGCAAAACCGTTTCACACTTTTGCTGGAAATGCTCTGGCACGCCGTGATTTCAGGAATGTGAAGGCCGGGGCCGGCCTTCGCCTTCTCAGGCTTCCGGCGCCTCGGCGGCCGGGGTCTCGGCGACCGGAGCTTCCTCCAGCGCCGGCTCGGCCGGGGCTTCGGCGGAAGCGCCGATGTCGACGCCCAGCGCACCCTGCTGGCGGGCGATGCCGTCGATGGCGGCCTTGGCGATCAGGTCGCAGTAGAGCTGGATGGCGCGCGCGGCGTCATCGTTGCCGGGGATCGGGAAATCGACCTTGTCCGGATCGCAGTTCGAATCGACGATCGCCACCACCGGGATACCAAGGCGCTTGGCCTCGAGGATGGCGATGGCCTCCTTGTTGGTGTCGATGACGAACATCAGGTCGGGCGTCGAGCCCATGTCCTTGATGCCGCCCAGCGCCTTGTCGAGCTTCTCGCGCTCGCGGTCGAGGTTCAGGCGCTCCTTCTTGGTGAAGCCCTGGGCTTCGCCGCCGGAAAGCAGTTCGTCGAGCTTGCGCAGGCGCTGGATCGAATTGGAGATCGTCTTCCAGTTGGTCAGCATGCCGCCGAGCCAGCGCGAATTGACGTAGTACTGCGCCGAACGCTGCGCGGCGTCCGCCACGATGTCCGAAGCCTGGCGCTTCGTGCCGACGAACAGCACGCGGCCGCCGCGGGCGACGACGTCGGAAACCTGCTTGAGCGCCTGGTGCAGCAGCGGCACCGTCTGCGACAGGTCGATGATGTGGATGTTGTTGCGGGCGCCGTAGATGTAGGGCGCCATCTTCGGGTTCCAGCGATGCGTCTGGTGGCCGAAGTGAACGCCAGCTTCCAGAAGCTGGCGCATGCTGAAGTCGGGCAGAGCCATTCTCATTTCCTTTCCGGTTGACCTCCACGGACACTTGACGATTTCGGCAAACCGGCCTGAAAGCAGAGCTGTTCAGATGGCCTGACCTCACCGCCACCGGAGGTTTCCGCCGGATTTCTCCCGGACAGACACCAAAGTCCGTGTGTGGAATGGGCGCGCATATAGTCTGTTGCGGTGCAAAAGGCAACCCGCCCGCGCCCTTGACCGCCGCCCGCGCAGAACGGCCGCAAGTCAGGACGCGCAGGCGACCTCGAGGGCGAGCCTCGTCATGTCCGTGAAAAGCGCCTGCCGCTCGGCATAGTCGGTTTCCTCGCCGGTGGCGATGTTGTCGACCACCGTGCAGATCGACAGCGCCCGCGCGCCGAAGTGGCCGGCGATGCGGTAGAGCGCGCTGGTCTCCATGTCGACGGCGATGGCGCCGGCCGCCTGCGCCGCGGCGAAGCGGCTGATGCCGGAGCCGCGCGGATGATAGAAGACGTCGCTGCAAACGGTCAGGCCTGCCCGGCAGGCGATGCCGAGTTCCCCGGCCTTTTCGAGCGCCCGGCGCAGAAGATCCGGGTCGGGCCGGCAATCCCGCGCATCGTAGAGGCCGAAGACCTGACCGCTCACCGCATCCTCGCCCCGCACCTCGCTCGAGATCACCAGGCTGCGCAGCGCGGCCGCGCCGGTCAGCCCGCCGCATGTGCCGATGCGGATCAGCGTTCGCGGGCCGAAGTGGTCCAGCAATTCGTGCGTGTAGATCAGGAAAGAGGACGCCCCGATGCCGGTCGTCTGCACGCTGATCGAAGAGCCGCGGAAAGTGCCGGTGAAACCGAGAGCCTCGCGCCGCCGGTTGACGCAGCGCGGCGCCTCCAGAAACGTCTCCGCGATCCATCGGGCGCGCTGCGGGTCTCCCGCCAGCAGCACCGTCCCTGCATAGTCGTCCCTCTCGGCCTCGTTGTGCGGCGTCATCGCACCCCCACGATGCCATCATGACACCACCGGCGCGCGCCAACAATCGTACACCGTGACGAAAGGCTCGTTTTTGGACCTTTCGCGGGGTATCGTGCGCCGTTAGGCCTCCAGCACTTCCTTGACGACGGTGGCGAGTTGCTTGAGCGAGAAGGGTTTCGGCAGGAATCCGAACTGCGCGTCTTCCGGCAGGTTCCTGGCGAACGCATCCTCGGCATAGCCGGAGACGAAGACGAACTTGATGTGCGGCTGGCGCTTGCGCAGCTCGCCGAGCAGCGTCGGTCCGTCCATCTCGGGCATGACGACGTCGGAAACGACGATGTCGATCTTGCCGTCGAGCGAATCGAACACCTCCAGCGCCTCGACGCCGGACGACGCCTCGTGCACGGTGTAGCCGCGCGAGGTCAGCGCGCGCATGCCGCCCATGCGCACCGCGTCCTCGTCCTCGACCAGAAGCACGGTGGCCGAGCCGGAGAGGTCCCGGGCCTCGGCCGGCTTGGGCGCGGGCGCCGCCTCGGCGGGCCGCTCGCCGTCGACCGCCGTCGATCCCGTCTCCGCCGCCTTCTTCGCTTCGGCGATGTGGCGCGGCAGGAAGATGCGGAACGTCGTTCCCTTGCCGACCTCGGAATCGCAGAAGATGAAGCCGCCCGTCTGCTTGATGATGCCGTAGACCATCGACAGGCCGAGGCCGGTGCCCTTGCCCACTTCCTTGGTGGTGAAGAACGGCTCGAAGATCTTCTTCAGCACGTCCGGCGCGATGCCGCTGCCGCTGTCTTCCACCTCGACCAGCACATAGTCTCCCGGCGTCAGCTCGCGATAGGCCGCGAACGTGCCGCTCTCGTCGCCGGGCACGTTGCGCGTGCGCACCGTCAAGTCGCCGCCCGAGGGCATGGCGTCGCGCGCGTTCACCGCCAGGTTCACCACCACCTGCTCGAACTGGCCGATATCGACCTTGACCGGCCACAGGTCGCGACCGTGGTCGATCCTGAGCTTGATGTCGCTGCCGACGAGCCGCGCCAAGAGCATGCGCAGGTCCGCCAGAACGTCGGTCAGGGTGAGCACCTCCGGCCGCAGCGTCTGCTTGCGCGAGAAGGCCAGTAACTGCCGCACGAGCGAGGCCGCGCGATTGGCGTTCTGCTTGATGTTCATGATGTCCGGGAAGGACGGATCGGACGGCCGGTGGTTGGTCAGGAGCAGGTCGGACGCCATGATGATGGCGGTCAGCACGTTGTTGAAGTCGTGCGCGATGCCGCCGGCGAGTTGCCCCACCGCCTGCATCTTCTGGCTCTGCGCCATCTGGCCTTCCAGCGCCTTCTGCTCGGTCGTGTCCACCGCGTAGACGATGGCCGCCTCCTCCGCCCCCTCCCCGCCGGTGCCGTCGGCGATGGCGTTGACGTAGAAGCGGATATGCCGCTCCTCGTTGTCGGGCAGGACGGTATCGATGGGCGCGATGTCGGCCTGCCGTTGGCTGGCCTTTTCGAGCGCCGCCGCGAAAGCCGGGCGGTCGCGCTCGTGGATGACGGTGTCGAAGCGGACCTTGCGGTCCACCGCGT
Organism: Ollibium composti; assembly: GCF_004801285.1. Classification (GTDB taxonomy): domain Bacteria; phylum Pseudomonadota; class Alphaproteobacteria; order Rhizobiales; family Rhizobiaceae; genus Mesorhizobium; species Mesorhizobium composti. The sequence goes on along the minus strand of NZ_SSNY01000001.1, from coordinate 550,528 downwards.
CACGGTCCACCACCGGCCCGAACAGCGACAGGAACGGCGCGTTGGTGCGCAGGATGCGGCCGTCGTGGTCGACGCCGGCGATCGCCATCGGCGTCGAGTTGAAGAAGCGCGTGAAGCGCACCTCAGAGGCGCGCAGGTCGGCAGAGGCGTCCTCGCCCTGCGTGCGGTTGAGCACGATGGTGCGCGTCGGGCCGCTCGATCCCTCGCGGCTCGCCGTCAGCCGGTGCATGAAGCGCACCGGCAGCATCTTGCCGGAAGTCGTGGTGAGATCGAGGTCGATCACGGCGTTGCGCGTCGTGCCGGGATCGGCCTTCACCGAACGGACCAGCGCCATGCCGTCACCGGCGACGATTTCGGAAAGCGTGATGGCGCCCGGCGTGAAGGAGGCGAGGTCGATGCCCAGCCATTCCGCCAGCGTGGCGTTGATATAGGTGACGCGGCCTTCCTGGTCGGCCGAGAAGAACCCCGCCGGCGCGTGGTCGAGGTGGTCGATGGCCTTCTGTAGGTCGAGGAAGAAACGCTCCTGCTCGGCCCGCTCGTCGGAAATGTCGGCGAGCTGCCATGCCAGCAGCGGCTGGCGCTGGCCGGGTACCTTGAAGGTGCGCGCCCGCGTCCGATACCAGCGCGCACCGGACTCGGCGCCGGGGCGGATCGAATGCGCGAGGCGGAATTCGCCATCGCCGGGTTGGCCGTCGCGCAGGCCCGACGCCAGCCTGTCGATGGTCGCCGCCGCTTCCGGCACGTCCGACAGCAGGCCCTCGACGGTCCTCAGGTCGGCGGCGGAAGCCGCGCCCGTCATCTCGGCATAGGCGCGGTTGGCATAGACCACCCGGCCCTTGGCGTCGGTGACGAGCAATCCCTGCGCCATGGAATCGACGAACGCCTTGGAAAGGTCGTCACCCGACGAACGCGGCGAGAACTGCAGGAAGCCGATGGCCGTGGCGAACAGGAAGCCGACGCCGATCATCGCCAGCACGCCCAGCATGCCCAGCAGGAACGGATCGCCGAAGCGCTCGCGGAAGATGCCGAACACGATCGCCGCAGCCGTGAGGACGACGATGAAGATCACCAGCCTGGTCACCGCGCCGGGCCGCGTATTGTGATCGACGATCGGCACCGGGTAGAAATCGCCGCGCGTTTCCCTGGCCATCTGCCCCCTGCTCACGATTCCACTGTCCCGCCGGCAGCGGTTGAATCATATTCTCCCGACGGGGAAAAGGCCCAGCCGGCGTTTGTCCGCCGAAAAGCGGCCTCCAGCGGTGGACATATGCCCGCACCGGGCAAAGGCAACTTGCGATATCAGCTTTGTGCGGTCTAGTCTGCCCGCGGGTTCGATGGCGGGTTGGGGGAAGGTGATGCTGAACTGGTTGAACGACGTGGCGGGCCCCAATTACGCGCCGGCGATCCTGTGGACCTTCGCCGCCCTCCTTCTGCTGATCTGCGTGCTCGTCGTCATCCGCCTGATTCGCGGCCTGACCTTCGGCACCTTCGTCGCCGGCGGCCGCAACCGCAAGACGCGGCTGGCGGTGATGGACGCCACGGCGGTCGACAGCCACCGCAGGCTGGTTCTGATACGGCGCGACGACATCGAGCACCTTCTTTTGATCGGCGGGCCGACGGACGTGGTGGTCGAGCGCGATATCCGCCTGTCTGCGTCGCGCCGCCCATCGCTGTCGGGCGACGCTCACGCGCAGCATCCCGCCCCCGCTCCAAGGCCGCAACCGGCGCCGCCGCCGCAACCTGTCCGGCAGGCGCCGCGCCAGCAGCCGCCTTCCCCGCCGCACGCCTCTCCTGCGCATGCTTCCGTCACGCCGATCCGCGAGGCGATGCCGCGCCCCGCGCCGCTGCGCCCGGTTCCCACGCCGCCCGCCCATACGCCGCCGCACGGCGCTGCCGCGCACCCGAAAGCGGCGCCCCAGGACGATATCGACGATGCGTTGATGAGCGAACTCGAAGTGTCTCTCGATGAGGCACACGCCGCCGCAGCCAAGCCCGCCGCCGGCAAGCAGGACACGCTTGACGACGAGATGACCAAGCTGCTCGGCGAACTTGCCAGCCACAAGCGCTGAGCCAGTAGCTAAAGAGAGAGCGGCCAAACGCCGACCGCGCAAGGGGAATTCCCCTGTGCGCTACCCGCTATAGCCTGCTCGCGTGCTCAGTCGTCGCGATAGACCTTTTCGCGGCGCTCGTGGCGCTCCTGCGCCTCGATGGACAGCGTCGCGATCGGACGCGCATCCAGCCGCTTCAGCGAGATCGGCTCGCCGGTCTCTTCGCAATAACCGTAGGTGCCCTCATCCAGCCTCTGCAGTGCCGAATCGATCTTGGAGATCAGCTTGCGCTGGCGATCGCGCGCCCGCAGTTCGATGGCGCGGTCGGTTTCCGACGACGCCCTGTCTGCAAGATCGGGATGGTTCGCGTTTTCCTGCTGGAGGATTTCGAGCGTCTCGCGCGCCTCTCGCAGGATGTCTGTCTTCCAGACGACCAGCTTCTGCCTGAAGTAGGACTTCTGCCGCTCGTTCATGAACGGCTCGTCTTCTGAGGGTACGTAATCGGAAGCTATGATTTCGCTCATTCGACTCACCCGACAACCCCAAAATTTGGCGCCTATATATTCGCCGTCAATCGTTGGCACAAGCGCAAACGGCAACAGGTCCACGCATTTGTCGGGACCGCCGCAGGCGCCGTTTCGGCCCTCGCCGGCGGTCGTTTCGAGCAGGTCAGCCATGCACGGCCGACATTGCGCAAAGCCGCCCCGCCCGCTAATTCTGCCGGCGCGGGGCGAGCGCCCGACTGTCGGAAGGAGGCCGGGTGAAAAGGCTGTATCTGCTCAGGCATGCCAAGGCCGGATGGGCGATGCCCGGCATACGCGACTTCGACCGCCCGCTGGACGAAGTCGGGCGCGCCGATGCGGAAGCGACCGGGATGGCGATGGCCGCGGCCGGCTATGTGCCCGACCTGACGCTCTGTTCCAATGCTCTCAGGGCGCGCGAAACGCTCGAGGGAATTGCCGGCAACGCCGATATCGGCCGCGTGCTTTTCTTCGACCAACTCTACACCGAGGACGCGACCGGCTATCTCGCACTCATCCGCGAGCACGGCAGCTTCGGCTCGCTGCTGGTCATCGGCCATAACCCGATGATGGAGGACCTTGCCATGGCCGTCGCCGGCGACGGCGAGCAGGAAGCGCGCGACGCGCTGGCCAGCGGCTTTCCTACCTCCGGCCTCGCCGTGGTCCGTTTCGACGACGGCCTCGACGAAGCCACGACCGGCACCGGCTATCTGGAAGCCTTCCTGACCCCGGCCGCCGGCTGAACTGTTCCAAAGCCGCCGCGCAGTCCCTATATCGGGAGGCCTTCATTCCGGAGGTCCCGCGCGAAAGGCCCCGACTTGGCATCATCGCTGACCACCATCACCGACGAGGCGCGCATAGCCCTCGACACGCTGTCGGGCCGCGCCGCCGGCCTGTTTTCCGCCCCCTCGGTGCGGCTCGGCGTCACCGGCCTGTCGCGCGCCGGCAAGACAGTGTTCATCTCCGCCCTTGTCCACAACCTCGTCCACGGCGGACGCCTGCCGCTGTTCGAGGCGCAGAAATCGGGACGCATCGCGCGCGCCGTGCTGGAGCACCAGCCGGACGACGCCGTGCCGCGCTTCCAGTACGAGGACCACATCGCCGCCCTGGTCAAGGACCGTATCTGGCCGGACTCCACCCGCGCCATCTCGGAACTGCGCCTCACCATCGAATACGAATCGGCATCGGCCTGGAACCGCATGTTCTCGGCGGGAAAACTGTCGGTGGACATCGTCGACTATCCCGGCGAATGGCTGCTCGACCTGCCGCTGCTCGGCAAATCCTTCGCCGACTTCTCGCGCGAGGCCTTCGAGATGGCCGAACTGCCGGTGCGCGCCGATCTGTCGCGCGAGTGGCGCGCGCTGGCGGCGGAAGCCGCGCCGGACGCCGACGCCGACGAAATGACCGCACGTCGCCTTGCCGAGAGCTTTTCCGCCTATCTCAAGGCCTGCAAGGCCGACGAGCGGGCGCTGTCGACGCTGCCGCCCGGCCGCTTCCTGATGCCGGGCGATCTGGACGGCTCGCCGGCGCTGACCTTCGCGCCGCTGCAAAACCTGACGGGAGAGCGGCCCCGCGCCGGTTCGCTGGCGGCGATGATGGAGCGCCGCTACGAAGCCTACAAGACGCATGTCGTGAAACCCTTCTTTCGCGACCACATCGCCCGGCTCGACCGCCAGATCGTGCTCATCGACGCCTTGCAGGCGCTGAACGCCGGGCCGGCGGCAATGGCAGACCTGGAGCGTTCCGTCACCGAAATCCTCGCCTGCTTCCGACCCGGTCGCGGCAACGTGCTGACCGACCTGTTCTCGCGCCGCATCGACCGCATTCTCGTCGCCGCCACCAAGGCCGATCACCTTCATCACGAAAGCCACGACCGCCTGCAGGCCATCGTGCGGCGGCTGGCCGACCGCGCCATCGCGCGGGCCAATTTCTCCGGCGCGGCCGTCGACGTGGTAGCCATGGCGGCGGTGCGGGCGACCCGCGAGGGCACCGTCAAGCAGGGCAAGGAGACGCTGCCCGTCATCATCGGCACGCCGCTGGCGGGCGAGACCATCGACGGCGAAACTTTCGACGGCAAGACGGAAACGGCCATATTTCCCGGTGACTTGCCGGAGGACATCAATGCGGTTTTCGAACAACCGGAACTGGCTTCGAAGCCTGCCGCGATGGATGCGCCGGTGCGCTTCGTGCGCTTCCGGCCGCCGAAGCTTGAGCGCACCGCCGAGGGGGTGACGCTGTCGCTGCCGCACATCAGGCTCGACCGGGCGCTGCAATTCCTGATCGGAGATCGCCTGGCATGACCCGCAAGCCCGCCGCCTTCCGCATCGAGCCCGAAGCCGACGACCGGCGGGAGCCGAAGGGAACGACCCCGGCCGCACCGCGCAGGCCCCGCTCCGTTGCGAAGGCCGTCGTTACGCCGGCCGAAATCGACGTCTTCGACGAGCCGGACCTTGTCGCCGCCGAACCGCCGCCGGCGGCAGCACCACGCCGGCGTTCGTGGCTGGGCTCGATCTTCTTCAGTGCCCTCGGCATCCTGGTATCCCTCGCCGTCGGCCTGTGGATGGACCGTCTTATCCGCGACCTGTTCGAGCGCGAGGCGTGGCTCGGCTGGTTCGCCGCCGCGGTTGCCGGCATCGCCGTGCTGGCGCTTATCGTCATCCTGTTGCGCGAATTCATCGCCATCGGGCGGCTGGCAGAGGTTGAGAAGCTGCAAGGCAGGGCGCTGGATGCGATTGCCCGCGACGATCCCAAGGCCGCGCGCGCCGTGGTCGACGAACTGTCCGCCTTCGTCTCGGCCAAGCCGCAGACCGCCGCCGGACGCCGCGCGCTGGCGGACCTGCGCGGCGAGATCATCGACGGCGGCGACCTCGTGCGGCTGGCCGAAACGGAAATCCTCGGACCTCTCGATACCGAGGCCAAACAGATGGTGCTGGACGCGGCCAAGCGCGTGTCGCTGGTCACCGCCGTCAGCCCGCGCGCGCTGGTCGACGTCGCCTATGTGGTGTTCGAGGCCGGCCGGCTGATCCGCCGCCTGTCGGAACTCTACGGCGGCCGCCCCGGCACGCTCGGCTTCTTCCGGCTGGCGCGCAGCGTGCTGGCGCATCTGGCCGTTACCGGCTCGATCGCCGTCGGCGACAGCTTCGTCCAGCAGATCGTCGGCCACGGTCTCGCCGCCAGGCTCTCAGCCAAGCTCGGCGAGGGCGTCGTCAACGGCATGATGACGGCGCGCATCGGTATCGCGGCGATGGAGACGGCGCGTCCCCTGCCCTTTACCGCGCTGAGACGGCCCGGCATGGGCGATTTCCTGTCCGCGCTGACCAAATTCGCCTCGGCCAGGGCGTCCGGCAAAAGCGCCGCCGCCGATTGACGGCAACGCGAATTCCCGGCATTGCAGGGGCCGAGGTGACGAAGCATTAACCAATATTCTTCATGGTCGGGCCAGTCTCCTCCAGCGTTACCATTGCCGGGTGTCGTTTATGAAAAGAGTGGTTCTGTCCGCCCTGTTGCCTGCCGCGATCGTCGCTTCGGCCGGCATTGCTACGACAGCGTTCGCCGCCGAGAAGGATCAGTCCTTCTTCCAGTCCGTCGAGGGCAAATGGGTCGGCCCCGGCGAGATCGTCGCCGGCAAGTACAAGGGCACGAAATTCACCTGCAACTTCACCGGCTCGACGCCTGATGGCAAGATCGGCATGACGCTGGACGGCGGCTGCCGCGTCGGCGTCTTCACCCAGCCGATGTCGGCCACCGTCGAACGCAAGGGCCGCAACGGCTATCGCGGCTCCTTCATGGGCGGCTCGAAGGGCTCCGGCCTCGACATCATTTCCGGCAACGTCGTCGACGGCCGCAAGGTCGTCTTCGCCATCAACCGCAAGCAGCTCAACGGTGTCATGCAGGCGCGCGTGCCGGACGGCAATTCGATGATCGTCACCGTCTCGGTCCGTGTCGACAAGCAGATGGTGCCGGTGATCGGCATGAACCTGAAGCGCGTCGACGCCTCGGAAGTCGGCGCCATCGCCAAGAACTGACGGCAGCGGCAAGGCTCTGCCCTCCGCGCATGAAAAAGGCGACCGCCGCGAGGCCGTCGCCTTTGCCGTTTCGGGTCTACAGCAAGTGTGTCAGCCCTTCACCGCCGCGATCACCTCGTCATAGGCCTTGCAGGCCTCGGCCGCGGTCGTGGCGCCCTGATACTTCGACGTGACGTCCTGCACCTTCGCGGTCAGTTCCGCCGCCTTGGCCGGATCCTTGGTCACCGCCTCCTGCAATGCGGTCGTCAGTTCCTGCGCCTTCTTGGTCAATTCCTCCGTCGTGCATTCGGGGGCCTTGGAACAGGCCGAGCCCGCAAGAGCGGCCAGCCCCACGGCGATCAACAGAAATTTCTTCATCAAAATCATCCTTTACGGTGGAATGCGATCAACATTGCGATGGAATCCCCCGCCACCGACGATCGAGCCTCTATCGGCAGCCCCGGCCGCCTGCAACTCACACGCGAGATTTAACGGTTACGCGCGTTACATCCTTATGACATCGGCCGCTCGCTCGCCGCGCGCCTTGTTATGGCGGGGGCGATGGCCCTATGTTCAGGCGCGATCCACCCTCCCAGCCCGGAACCAACCTATGGCCGTAGAGGCTTCCAGCAGCGATCTCGTCCAGGTGGTGGCGCTTCTGGCCGCCGGCGTCGTCGCCGTCCCCATCTTCAAGCGCATAGGCCTCGGCTCGATCCTCGGCTATCTGGCCGCCGGACTGGTGATCGGCCCGTTCGGGCTGCGCATCTTTTCCGACCCGGAAGCGATCCTGCACGTCGCCGAACTCGGCGTCGTCATGTTCCTGTTCATCATCGGGCTGGAAATGCAGCCGTCGCGGCTGTGGGGCCTGCGCCGCGAAATCTTCGGCCTCGGCACCTTGCAGGTGGCGATCTGCGCCCTGCTCCTCACCGGCGCCGGCTTCGCCGGCGGCTTCCCCGTCGCCCAGGCCTTCGTCGCCGGGGCCGGTTTCGTGCTCACCTCGACCGCCATCGTCATGCAGTTGCTGGAGGAGCGCGGAGAGATCGCCGTGCCGAAGGGACAGAAGATCGTCTCGATCCTTCTCTTCGAGGACCTGATGATCGTGCCGCTGCTCGCGCTCGTCGCCTTCCTGGCGCCCGGCGGCGGCGAAACCATGCTTGCGGAACGGTTGCAGGAGGTCGGCATCGGCATCGCCGCCATCGTCGGTCTCGTCTTCGCCGGGCGCTATCTGCTGAACCCGCTGTTCCGCGTGCTTGCCGATTCGCAGGCCCGCGAGGTGATGACCGCGGCCGCCCTGCTGGTCGTGCTGGGATCGGCGCTCGCCATGCAGCTTTCCGGCCTGTCGATGGCCATGGGCGCCTTCCTCGCCGGCGTGCTGCTTTCCGAATCGACCTTCCGGCACCAGCTGGAAGCCGACATCGAGCCCTTCCGCGGCATCCTGCTCGGCCTGTTCTTCCTCGCCGTCGGCATGTCGCTGGACCTTTCCATCGTCGCGGCCAACTGGCGGCTGATCGCCGTCTACGTCGTCGCCTACATGGTCGCCAAGGCGGTCGGCATCTATGCCGTGGCGCGTTTTTTGAAGGCGCAGCACCGGGAGGCGCTGGAGCGCGCCGTCTACATGGCGCAGGGCGGCGAATTCGCCTTCGTGCTCTATTCCTCGGCCATGGCCGTCGGCCTCATCGACGGCGCCGCCAACGCCCAGCTCACCGCCATCGTCATCATCTCCATGGTGCTGACGCCGCTGGCCATCGTCGGCTTGCGCTGGTTCGCCCCGCGCGACCAGCTTTCGCTGGAAGGCGTCGATGTCGCCGACGGCCTGACCGGATCGGTGCTCATCATCGGCTTCGGCCGCTTCGGCCAGATCGCCAGCCAGCCGCTCATCCTGCGCGGCGTCGACGTCTCCATCATCGACAACGACGTCGAGATGATCCAGGCCGCCGCCAATTTCGGCTTCAAGGTCTACTACGGCGACGGCACCCGCCTCGACATCCTGCATGCCGCCGGCGCGGGCGGCACACGCGCCGTGCTGATCTGCGTCGACAAGGCCGAGACGGCCGTGCGCATCGCCGAACTGGTCAAGTCGGAATTCCCGCTGGCGACGGTGCTGGCACGCGCCTTCGACCGCGGCACCGCGCTGCAACTGGTCCATGCCGGCGTCGACTACCAGTTGCGCGAGACGTTTGAATCGGCGCTGGTGTTCGGTGGCTCGACACTGGAGGCACTCGGCGTCGACCCGGACGAGATCGTCGACGTCATAGAAGACGTCCGCCGCCGCGACGCCGCCCGCTTCGAGGTGCAGTTGGCCGGCGATATCCGCGACGGCCGCAACTTCCTGAAAGGCAACATCGCGACGCCGGTGCCCGCGCCCGTCACGACGCCCCGGCAGCCGGGCCGCGCGCTCAACGAGGAAACCGCCGGCGTGCTCGGCAGACAACAGACGGAGCCTGGAACATGACAGCCACCATCGACGCCCGCGCCCTTGCCGTCACCCGCTTCTGGCGGGAGGCGGGGCCGGACGCGTGGTTCCGCAAGGACGACGCCTTCGACGCCGATTTCCGCACCCGGTTCCTCGACCTGCACTATGCGGCGGCACGGCGCGAACTGGATGACTGGGCCGATCATCCCGAAGGCGCGCTGGCGCTGATGATCCTGCTCGACCAGTTCCCCCGCAACTGCTTTCGCGGCACCGGCCACATGTTCGCGACCGACCCGCTCGCCCGCCACCTTGCCGAAAAGGTGGTCGGCGCCGGCCACGACATGGCGCTGGAGGACGCCCTGCGCGCCTTCATCTACCTGCCCTTCGAGCATTCCGAAGCGATGGCTGACCAGGAACGCTCGGTGGCCCTGTTCTCGGAACGGGCGCCGCAGAGCTACATGCCCTACGCCATCGAGCATCGCGACATCATCGCCCGTTTCGGCCGCTTCCCCCACCGCAATGCGGCGCTCGGGCGCGAAACGACGGCAGAGGAGCGGGCCTTCCTCCAGGACGGCGGCTTTGCCGGTTGATCCGGCGTTCGGGACCGGCCGAACTCAGGCCTTGTGCGCGGCGCGGCTTTCGCCCAGGCGCTGTTCCCAATAGGCGATGCCGAACAGGATGACGGTCGTGGCGATGCTGAGCGGCAAGGGCTCGGCATAGGGGCCGACCAGCCCGACGAGCAGCAGCAGCGCCAGTCCGACGAGGTGCGACAGGGGCACCATGCCCGACGTGACCTTCTTGAACATGAGGTTGCCGAAGACGTAGAGCGCCGGGCCGCCGACAAGGGTGAGAATGGTCGCAAGGTCGGCATGGTGGCCGTCCGGATGCGCCACCGTCAGTTCGTCGGCGACGGCGGTGACGATGATGCCGCCGACCAGCAGCACCGGCAGGTAGGTGTAGGCGATGCGCGCGATACGGCCGGGATCGTCGGAGACCTCGATGCGATGGCGGCCGGTCTCGGCGCCGACGTTGAAATAGAGCCACCACATGGCGACCGAGGCGCCGAACGAGGCGAGGAATGCCAGCACGACGCCAGTATTCAGTTCGACTTCGGCGAGCGTCGCGCCCATCACCACCACGGATTCGCCGAGCGCGATGATGATGAAGGCGGCACTGCGTTCGGCCATGTGACCGCCGTCGATGTCCCAGTCGGTGGTCGGCGTGGCGCCGAGCCAGGGCGTCCAGAAACGCAGCGACGGCGAAATGTATTCCAGCACGAGGGCAACGATCCACAAGGCGAAGCGCGCCTCGCCTTCGGCCAGCGCGCCGGCGATCCAGAAGACGCCCGAAAGCACCAGCCAGGCCAGGATGCGGCACATATTGTGGTAGTTCGGCCGATCATGCGGACGGAAGGCCCATGCGGTGAAGGCGGTGCGGCCCACCTGCATGAACACATAGGCGCCGGCGAACATGAGGCCGCGTTCGGTGAATGCCTCGGGGATGGAGGTGGAGAGCACAAGGCCCGCCAGCATCAGCACGAACAGCATGAACTTGACCGGCCCGCGCTGCGGATCCATCCAGTTGGTGACCCAGGCGGTGTAGACCCACACCCACCACACCGCCATCAGCAGGAAAGCCGCCTGGAACGCGCCGAGCAGCGTCAGGTTGTTGAGCAGCCCGTGCGAGATCTGGGTCACGGCAAAGACGAAGACGAGGTCGAAGAACAGTTCGACGAACTCGACTTTCGCCTCGCCGCCGGGCAAGCGCTTGCGGCTCAGGTCTTCACGCGCGCCGAGTTTGGTGCTCATGCCTTTGCCCCGTCCCCTTCCGCTCCAAGCTGCCACCAATCGCGCCCCGAAGGCAATCGCTCGATGCCGGCGGCGTCGAGGGCGGCGAGGCGGTCTGCGGCGGGGGCGCCCTTCACCGTCAGGCCAGGGGCGATCTCGGCCAGCGGCGCCAGCACGAAGGCACGCTCTGCCATGCGCGGATGCGGGATTTCCAGCCCGGATTCGTGAATTTCACGGTCGCCGAACATCAGGATATCGATGTCGATCAGCCGCGGCCCCCAGCGCTCGGCGCGCACGCGCTTGAGCCGGCGTTCGGCCTCCAGGCAAAGGTCCAGCAGCCCGCGCGGGTCTCGACCGGTCGAAAGCCTGGCCGCCGCATTGAGGAAATCCGGCTGGTCGGTCTTGCCCCATGGCGGCGTGCGGTAGAGCGAGGAGACCGCGACCACCTCTGTGGTTGCGTCGGCGTCGAGCATGCGCAGCGCCGCTCCCATCGAAGCCGCCGGGTCGCCCAGATTGCCGCCGAGGCTGAGATAGACGGTGCTATTGCGGCCAGACAACGTTCACCTCGACGTAGTCGAGCACGCCGCGCACGGGCGCGTTCGGCTTGCGGACGGTGATCGAGGCCTTCCTGATCTCTGGAAAGCGCGCCGCGAGCGCCTTGGCGACTTCCAGCGCCAGTGCCTCGATGAGGAAGCGGCGCTTGCCGGTGACGATCGCCTCGATGACGCCGAAGGCGACGCCGTAGTCGACGGTGCTGTCGATGGAATCGGCTTCCAGCGAGGCAGCAGGCTCGACCGTCAGTTCGGCATCGACGTAAAAACGCTGGCCAAGCGCCTCCTCTTCGTCCAGCACGCCGTGCCGGGCAAAGAAGGCGCAGTTCTTCATGCGGATCGTGTAGGTGGTCATGGTGTGTTCCGGCGGGCGGCCTCCAGGGCGAGCATAGCATCGGCGACGGCCAGCGCGTCCACGTTGATTGCGACATCGTGGACGCGAAACAGATGCGCCCCCTTGAGCCGCAGGATGACGCTGGTGGCGGCCGTGCCCGCTGCGCGGTCCGCCGCCTCGCGGCCGGTGACGGTGCCGATGAAGCGCTTCCTCGACGTGCCGGCCATGAGCGGGAAGCCCAGCCCGTGCAGCTCATCGAAGCGCGCCATTAGCTCGAGGTTGATTTCGGCCGTCTCCTTGGCGAAGCCGAATCCGGCGTCGAGCACGATGCAGTCGTCCGGCACGCCGGCCTGCCGGGCGATTTCCAGCGACTTGCCGAGAAACATCGTCTGGTCGGCGATGACGTCGGCGAGCACGTCGCGCTCCCGCCCCGTATGCATGATGACCAGCCCGGCGCCGGTTTCGGCGGCGACCGCGGCGATGCCGGGCTCGCGCTGGAGGCCCCAGACGTCGTTGACGATATGGGCGCCGGCCGCCACCGCCAGCCGCGCCGTCTCGGCCCTGAACGTGTCGACCGAAATCAGCGCCCTGCCCTCGTCCGCCAGCTGCTCGATGACCGGCAGCACGCGCCGCTGCTCCTCGCCGGCGGTGATCGGCTGGGCGCCGGGTCTCGTCGATTCGCCGCCGACATCGATGATCGCCGCGCCCTCGTCGATCATGCGCCGGGCCTGCTCGAACGCCTTCTGCGGCGCGTCGAACAGGCCGCCGTCGGAAAAGCTGTCCGGCGTGACGTTGAGGATGCCCATGACGACGGCCTTGGCGCCGAGGTCGAGATGGCGCCCGTGCGCCAGTTGCCATCGTCTCATCGTGATTGCCGGTCAGTCTCGTGGTGACCGATTTGCGTTGCACCGGCGACGGCCGTAACGCAAGGTGCGTTCAGGTCGTAATGGCGATTTAGCGGCAACATGATGATGCGTTTCCTGGTTTGCGCCCTGATATCCGCCTGCATGGCCGTTCCGGCCGGCGCGGCGAATCTGGTCAAGACATACGCCTATTACACCATTCACGGCCGCACGCTGGACGACATCCAGCATGAACTGGCGCGACGCGGCCCGACGGTGAAGACCACCGGCCTGCGCCATCCCGGCGCCACGCGCATGGCCTTCAACACCCGCATCGGCTACGCCGACCAGCCCGGCTCCTGCCGCATCGTCTCGGCCGTGGTGACCGTCAAGGCGCGTGTCATCCTGCCGCGCTGGCGCCAGCGCGGGCGCACCGACCGCGACGTCCGCATCTTCTGGGACACGCTGGCCGCCGACATCAAGCGCCACGAGGAGCGCCATGTCGAGATCGCCAAGAACCATGGGCGCCAGTTGGAGCAGGCGCTTCTGACCATCGACCGGCAGGACAACTGCAAGGATGCGGCGGCCAAGGCGAAGGACGTCACCGCCCGCATCCTCGCCAGCCACGACCGGGCGCAGGTGCAGTTCGACAAGGTCGAGGGCATCAACTTCGAAAGCCGCATCCTGCGGCTGCTGCACTACCGCATGGAGCGCATCGAGGCCGGCAAGCTGCCGGGTTGATCCCGGCCGCGAACGGTAACAATTTCGGCTGTACCCGCCGTCGTGTCTCGACACCGGCCCCGCGTTTCTGCTAGGTCGCGCCCGCTGTTTTCAGGAAACGCACGCCGGTTGGTAGTCCGGCAATCCCGCCTGCGGGATCCGAAGCCCGCCACGGTGCGCGGCCCACAGCCGGGTTGGAACGAATGCGTCCTGTCGATTCGCGGCCGGTTCGCGCGACGTCGTTCCAGATGGAAACATGCAGGAAACAGCCATGGACCGGATCGTACAGGACCAGAATGCCGCCACCGGCCGAACGCCGCTGAGCGAGGGCGAAAAGAACACCATCATCGCCGGCGTGCTCCTGTCGATGCTGCTCGCCGCACTCGACCAGGCCATCGTGGCGCCGGCCATGCCGACCATCGGCGCAGCCCTCGGCCATGCCAGCTACCTGCCTTGGATCGTCACCGGCTATCTCTTGACCGCGACGGCGATGGCGCCGCTCTACGGCCGCATCTCCGACGTCTACGGCCGCCGGCCGACCATGTATGCGGCGATCCTGATCTTCCTCGCCGGCTCGCTCATCAGCGCGCTCGCCACCAACATGCTGGTCCTCGTCGTCGGCCGCGCCGTGCAAGGCATCGGCGGCGGCGGGCTGTTCGCGCTGACGCAGACCGTCATCGGCGACCTCGTGCCGCCGAAGGAGCGGGCGCGCTATGCGGCCTGGATCTCCGGCACCTGGGCTGTCGCCTCGATCGCCGGCCCCCTGCTCGGCGGCATCTTCGCCGAACACCTCCACTGGTCGCTGATCTTCTGGATCAACCTGCCGCTGGGCGCGCTCGCCATGCTTATCATCAACAACCCGCTGAAGAAGCTGCCGGTGGCGGCCAGGGACCACAGCATCGACGGTTTGGGGGCGACCGTGCTCGTCGTGGCGACCTCGTTGCTGCTGCTGGCCCTCAACTGGGGCGGCAGCACCTATTCGTGGTCGTCGCCGCAGATTCTTGGCCTGCTGGCGGCCTCGGCGCTGTCATGGGCGCTTTTCGCCGCCCGCCTGCTGCACGCGGCCGAACCGCTGATCTCGCTGGAGGTGCTGTCGAACCGCATCGTGCTCGCCGGCACGCTTTCCATGTTCCTGCTGCAGGCGGCCAGCATCGGTCTTTCCGTCTACCTGCCCGTCTACCTGCAGGCGGTCCTCGGCCTGACGGCGGGCGAGTCCGGCATGGCGATGCTGGGATTGCTGCTCGGCACCGTGGCCGGCGCGACGACCAGCGGCAAGCTGGTCCCGCGGTTCGTCCACTACAAGCGCATCGCCCTGATCGGCATCGCCTTCGGCGTCGTCTGCCTCGGCCTGTTCGCCCATCTTGCCGGCAGCGCGTCGCTGACGGTGGTGGAGGTGTTGACCACGCTGATCGGCTTCGGCATCGGCACGTCGTTCCCGGTCGCCACCGTCTCCGTGCAGAACGCCGTCGACCACGCGCATCTGGGCGTCGCCACCGGCGTGCTGACCTTCCTGCGTTCGCTGGGCGGCGCGCTCGGCGTCGCCGCCCTCGGCACCATCGCGCTCAGTCGCCACCTGCCGCTGGCCGGCGAAGGCATGGCCACCGGCGCCGCTCAGGTCACGGAAGGAAACGCCTTCGGCGTGATCTTCCTGTCTGCCGCGGCGATGCTGGCCGGCTCGTTCCTGATCCTGTGCCTGATGCCGGAAAAGCCGTTGCGCGGCGGCGCCCCGGTCGAAGCCCCGATGGTGGAATAGGTCTTAGATCGCCGTGCGTTCATTCGGACGCACAAAGGACGATCTAAATTATTGGGCATCGGAATCACCGAAAACCGGATTCCACTTTTCGGTCCGATGCTCTAGCCCTGCCGCTCGGGCACCCTGACGACCAGACCGTCGAGTTCGTCGCGCACCTTGATCTGGCATGACAGGCGCGAATTGGGCTGCACCTCGTAGGCGAAGTCCAGCATGTCTTCTTCCATCGCTTCCGGCTCGCCCACGACGTCGGTCCATTCCGGATCGACATAGACATGGCAGGTCGCGCAGGCGCAGGCACCGCCGCACTCCGCCTCGATGCCGGGCACCGCGTTGCGGATGGCGTTTTCCATCACGGTCGAGCCGTTTTCAGCCTCGACATCGAAGCGCGTGCCGTCGAAGGCGATATAAGTCAGCTTGGTCATGCGTCACCTGAAGGGGAATTGCAGCCGAGATAATGGCTCTGCGCGACAAGTCAACTGCGGCGCAAAACCGCCCTGTGATGACGCATTTTTCGGAAAGCGGTTCAATCGGCCACGAAGCGGCGATGCGCTGGCCTTGCCGGATCGGGCGCTAGCGGCTGATGGCTGCGACGAAATCGCGGACGCTGTCGATCAGCCCGCCGAGGCGCCTCACCGCGCGGCCGTCCTGCGGATCGCGCTCGATCTCGGCCGCGCAGTCGGCGACGGCGAAGGCGCCGATGCCGCGCGCGGCCCCCTTCAGCCCATGTGCCAAAAAAAGACGCCGCTTGGCGTCCGCCGCCGCGATTTCATCGCGCACCGACAGCGCCTGCTGCACGAACAGGCCGAGCACCTCGCGCTCGAGGTCGCGGTCGCCCATCGTCTGGCGGGCAAGGTGGACGAGGTCCACGGGCCGGCCTGGCGACTGGCCGCAGGCTTCCCCGCCAGGCATCGAGAACGCCACGTCCGCTTGCTTACGCACCATCGTCTGCTCCTGCCGGACCATCGAAAACAAGGGCTTGAGGCTAGTTCGATCCGGTGGACGGCGGGTTAACGGCAGAACGTGAAAAATGTTGGGCGACAGGCCTTCAGCTCACGCTTCCGTTAACCTTATATTTAAAGTTTTACGTATGTCGCCGAATGCATGTTTTCTTTACCCACCTGTGTCACTACGATACGCAGGGTCCATATCAGCCTCATGCGCGGGGGCAAAAAACGACAATAACAGGTCCCGCAGCAGCTAGTACAGGGTAGCGAAGGCATGGCGAAGAAAACAACGACAACAAAATCCCTCGACAACGAAGTGGCCAAGGAACTCGAGGCTGCGCTGGACATCGATCTCGCTTCCGACAGCGGCGATCTGGACATCGCCGCATCGATGGAGGACCTGGAAGCCCAGATTTCGCAGGCCGCCGAGGAGCTAGCGCGCGCCGGCCGCGCGGAAAAACCCGCGGCCGCCAAGCCGGCTCCCACCGAAGCCGAACCTGCCCGGCCTGCCGCCAACCAATCCAGGCCTGCGGACCTGCGCCCCGTCGAGCCGCGCTCCAACGGCAGCCAGCCGACAGCGGCCTTCGCGCCTGCCAACGACGATCGGCAGAAGGACTACAAATCCCTGCTGCATGGCCTCAACCGCCGCGCCTCCAACACCATCTACTGGATCGTCGCGCTGATCTCCGTGGTCTGGATCGCGGGCGCGGCTGCGCTTGCCCACTTGCTGTTCGGCCCGTCCATCTGGAACATCCGCACTCTCGACCAGCTGCTCGCCCGTCCCGAGCTGATCGGCGTCGCCGTCGCAGCAATCGTGCCGGTGGTGCTGTTCTGGGCCTTCGCCGCCATGGTGCGGCGCGCGCAGGACATGCGGCTTGCCGCGCAGTCGATGACCGAGGTGGCCTTCCGCCTCGCCGAGCCGGAGAACCTCGCCCAGGACCGCGTCATGATGATCGGCCAGGCCGTGCGCCGCGAGGTGGCCGCCATGGGCGAAGGCATCGAGCGCACGCTCGCGCGCGCCGTCGAATTGGAAACGCTCGTCCACAGCGAGGTCAGCCAGATCGAGCGCTCCTACTCTGAGAACGAGGCCCGCATCCGCCAGCTGGTCGACGGGCTGGGCAGCGAGCGCGAGGCGGTGGTCAACCACGCCGAGCGCGTGCGTGCCTCCATCGCCGGCGCGCACGAGACGCTGCGCGACGAGATCGGCGCCGCCTCCGACCGCATCCGCGAATCCATCATGGGCGCCTCGACCAACCTGTCGATGACGATCACCAATTCCGGCGACACGCTGATCGACCGCATCAACGAAAGCTCGATGTCGATCTTCGATTCGGTCGAGACCCGGCTGGACACGATCACCGAGCGCCTGTCGACCTCCGGCGAGGCCTTCGCCTCCCTGCTCGACACCCGCATCGCCAAGCTGACCGACACCACCGACGGCCTGACGCGCTCGCTGACCGACCTGCTCGACGACCGCACCTCCGGCATGGTCTCGCTGCTCGGCGGCGCCGCCCGCAACCTCAGCGCCGAGTTCGAGGCCAGCCTGAACGGCATCGAACGTACGCTCGCCGAGCGCGGCCAGGCGCTGATCGGCGAGTTCCAGACCCGCGCCGAGGCGCTCGACACCGGCACGCAGAAGCTCAACGCGGCGCTGGAAGCCCGTGCTCGCCAGATCAACGAGACGCTGGTCGAGCGCGCGAAGGAGATCAACAACGCCTTCACCACCGGCCAGCAGACCCTGTCGGCCATGATCGACGACGGCAAGACGCGCATCGGCGCCGACATGGCCGATATCGTCAACTCCACCTCCGCCATGCTGGAGGCGCGCGCCAGCGACTTCGCCGGCCGCATGGAGGCCGCGCGCCACACCGTCTCGCGCACCTTCGACGCCGACATCGCGCGGCTTGCCGAGGCCCGCGCCGGCATCGAGGAAGCTGTCGAGAACCACAGCCGCAACCTCGCCGAAAGCAGCGAACGCATGGCCGCCGCCATGCATGCCGACCTCGGCAAGTTCGCCGAGGGCCGCGCCGAGATCGACGCCACCGTCACCGCGCAGGTGCAGAAGCTCGCCGAGGGCCGCAACCTGATCGCCCGCGCGCTGGAAGAAGACCTGCGCAAGGTCAACGAAGCGCGCGCCGCCATGGACGCCTCGCTGGGCAGCCATCTGGAGCGCCTCGAAGAAGGTCGCGGCAGGCTTTCCGTTGCCTTGAACCAGGACGCTGACAAACTGACGCAAGCGCGTACGATCATTGATGAAATGGTCGCCGGGCATGTCGGAAAGCTGGCCGAGGGCCGCAACATCCTGTCGCGCGCCATGGAAGCCGACCTCGCCAAGCTGGCGGAAAGCCGCGCCGGCATCGACAGCCTCGTCGCCGGTCAGGTCGAGAAGATCGCCGAAGGCCGCGCTGTGCTGGCCAGGGCGCTCGAAGCCGACGCAGAGAGGCTGAAGAGCCTGATGGAAAGCCATTCCGTCAAGCTGGCCGAAGACCGTGGCGAACTGGGCCGGTCGCTTGAAAACGACCTCTCCAACATCAGGACGCTGGTCGCCGACCATTCCGACAAGCTGGCGCAGGAACGCTCGTTGCTGTCGCAGACGCTGGAATCCGACCTCGCCAAGCTGGCGGAAAGCCGCTCCAGCATCGACGGGCTGGTCGCCGGTCAGGTCGAGAAGCTGGCCGAGGGCCGCGACATCCTCAAGCGCGCCATGGAATCCGATCTCAACACGATCCGCGGCGTCATCGGCGAGCAGTCGCAAAAACTCTCCGAGGATCGCTCTCAGTTCGCCCAGGTGCTGGAAAGCGATCTCCAGAAGGTCAACGAAATCGTCCACGGCCACATGGAACGGCTCGCCGCCGAGCGCGCCGCCCTGTCGCAGACGCTGGAATCCGACCTCGCCAAGCTGGCGGAAAGCCGCTCCAGCATCGATGGGCTGGTCGCCGGCCAGGTCGAGAAGCTGGCCGAGGGCCGCGACATCCTCAAGCGCGCGCTGGACTCCGATCTCAACACTATCCGTGGCGTCATCGGCGAACAGTCGCAGAAGCTCGTCGAGGACCGCGCGCAGTTCTCCAAGGTGCTCGAAGACGACCTCGGCGCCCTCAACCGCAGCGCCGAAGAACACAAGGCACGCATCGCGGCCGAACGCGCCACCCTCTCGCAGGCGCTCGAAGCCGACTTCAAGAACGTCGACGGCCTCGTGCAGGAGCATATGGACAGGCTGACCGTCGGGCGCGCGGCGCTGTCGAAGGCCATGGAAGACGACCTCGCCAAGCTGGCGGAGAGCCGTTCGAGCATCGACGGGCTGGTCGCCGGTCAGGTCGAGAAGCTCGCCGAAGGCCGCGACATCCTCAGGCGCGCGCTGGAGAACGATCTCCACACCATCGGCGGCGCCATGGAGGAGCAGGCACAGAAGCTCGTCGACGGTCGCGCCAGGTTCGCCAGCAGCCTGGAAGACGATCTGCGGGCCGTCAACGAACTGGTGAACAGCCACCAGGACCGCCTTGCCGCCGATCGCTCCACCCTGTCCCGCGCACTGGAAGACGATCTTGCCAAGCTGGCGGAGAGCCGTGCAAGCATCGACGGACTGGTCGCCGGTCAGGTCGAGAAGCTGGCCGAAGGCCGCGACGTCCTCAAGCGTGCGCTTGAAGAAGATCTCGCCAAGCTGGCTGAAAGCCGCGCCGGCATCGACGGGCTGGTCGCCGGCCAGGTCGAGAAGCTCGCCGAAGGCCGCGACGTCCTCAAGCGCGCGCTTGAAGAAGACCTCGCCAAGCTGGCCGAAAGCCGCGCCGGCATCGACGGGCTGGTTGCAGGCCAGGTCGAGAAGCTGGCCGAAGGCCGCGATATCCTCAAGCGCGCGCTTGAGGCCGACCTTGCCAAGATCGCGGAAAGCCGCGGCGGCATCGACGACATCATCGCCGGCCATGTCGGCAAGATCGCCGAAGGCCGTGATATCCTGACTCGGGCGCTCGACGAAGACCTCGGCAAGCTTGCCGAGGTGCGCGGCGACATCGACCGCGCCGTCACCGGCCACATCGACCAGATCGCGGCGCGCAGCGCCCGCATCTCCGATGCCATCGGCGCCGACATCGAGAAGATGGAGGACGCCTTCAACCGCCAGACCGGCATCATCGAGGAACGCGCCGGCACCATGCAGCGGGCGCTGTCGTCCGGCGTGGACAACATCCGCGGCGTGCTGGAGCAGAGTGCGGTGTTCGTCGCGGGTGCGCTGCGCGAAAAGGTCATGGAAGTGACCAGCGCCCTGCACGAGCAGGCAGGGATCGCCTTCAGCGATGCCGACCGCAAGATAGCCGAACGCGCCGAGCAGACCTCGGCCGCGCTGCTCGCCCGTGCCGAGGACATCGCCCGCGCCTTCGAAGAGGCGGACGGCCGCATGGCGGCGCGCGCGCAGGACACGTCGAGCGCGCTCATCGCCCGCAACGAGGAAACGGCGGCGGAACTCGCCGCCCGGGCCGAGGCGATCGCCGCCACCTTCGACAGCGCCGACCAGAGGCTGGTGGCGCGTGCCGTCGAGACGGCGCAGTCGCTGGCCGCCCGCGCCGGCGACATCCTGCGCAACTTCGAGGACGCCGACCAGAAGCTCGCCCGGCGTATCGGCGAATCGGCCGAGGCGCTGGCCTCGCGTGCGACCGATCTCGGCCGCATCTTCGACGGCGCCGACGAGCAGCTGTCACAGCGTATCGCCGAGGGCTCGCAGGCGCTTTCGGCGCGCGTCGCCGAGATCGGCCAGGTGTTCGACGACGCCGACGGCAGGCTCGCCTCGCGCATCGCCGAGACGGCGTCCACCATCGGCCGGCAGGCCGACCATATCGTCGGCGCCTTCTCCGAGACGGAGCAGCGCGTCGCCGAGCATGTGCGCCAGACCGGCGCTCAGCTCGCCGGCCATGCCCGCGACATCGAGCAGGCGCTCACCGGTGCCGACGAGCGGCTGGCCGCGAGCGCCGAGACGACGGCCGCCCGCGTCGAGGAGCATGTCTCCAATGCCGAGAGCCGGCTGGCCCGCTCGGCCGAGACCATGGGCCAGAAGCTCGGCGAGCAGATCGCCGAGGCCGAAGGCCAGCTCGTGTCGCGCGCCAACGTGATCGCCGAAACCTTCACCGCGGTCGGCCAGCATATCGGCCAGAGCACCAACGACGCGGCAAAGACCATCGGTGCCAACACGCGCGAGCTGAATTCCATGCTGGCCTCGCGTTCGGCCGAACTCTCCAAGATCCTGGACGAGACGGCGCGGCCGCTGGTCGAGCGCTTCGCGGCGGGCGGCTCCGAGCTGCAGCGCTCCATGGAGGAAGCGACCGAACAGGCGACCGAGAAGCTGCGCCGCGAGAATGCGGCGCTGGTCGACGCCATCGCGTCCCGCACCGCCGAGACGCTCTCGGCGGTCGACGGCGCGCGCTCGACACTGGCCGACAACGTGACCGACCTGATCGGGCGCATGACGGCCTCGTCCAGCCAGCTGGGCGCGCTGATCGAGAAAGCCGCCACCAATCTCGGCCAGGTCGAATCGCAGCTTACCGGCTCGACGCAGAGCTTCGCGGCGACCACCGAAAAGGCCGCGCAGACGTTCGCCAGCTCGGCGCGTCTGGTCGATTCCAACACGACCAGGCTGACCGAACTGTCGTCTGCGACCTTGCGCGAGGTGGCCTCCATCGCCACCCGCTTCGACGAGCACAGCCGGCTTCTGGCCAGCGCCTCCGACCTGCTCTCCTCCGCCCAGAGCAATCTGGAGCACACGCTGGAGCGGCAGTCCTCGCTGGAAGACCTCGCCGTCGGCCTGGTCAAGAAGTCGGAGGACCTGGAAAAGGTCATGCGCTCCTTCGAGGGCCTCGTCGGCAAGACGCTGGAAAACGCCGAAGGCAAGACGCTGGAGTCCGCCGACAAGATCCGCACCGCCATCGGCGAGGCGATCGAGTCCGCGACGCAGCGCTTCGCCAGCGCCACCGAGGAGATGCGCCACACCGCCAAGTCCATCAAGAGCGAGCTCGATCTCACCCGCGCCGAACTGCGCAAGGGCGTCATCGAGATGCCGGAAGAGGCCAAGGAATCCACCACGGCCATCCGCCGCGCCGTTTCCGAGCAGATCAACGCCTTGAAGGAACTGTCGGAGATCGTCGCCAAGTCGGGCCGCAGCGTCGACGTCTCGCCGCCGCGCGGCCAGCGCCCCGCCCCGCAGACGTTGCGCGGCGCCGCCGAACAGCAGCGCCGACCGGCGGCCCCGTCCGCCCAGCCGGCGCGCCCGGCTCCGCAGGCGCCTGCCGGCGACGGCATGCGCGGTACGCTCGAACTCGAGCGGCAGCGCGAGACGGCGCGTCCGCAGCAGGGCGGCTGGGTGCAGGACCTGCTCGCCGGCGCCTCGCAGGACGATGCCGCAAGGCCGGCGGCGACGCCGCGCACCGAAGCGCCGCGTCCGGCTCCCGCCCAGCGTTCGCCGCTGCATGTGGTCGAATCGCTGAACTCGCTGTCGGTCGACATCGCCCGCGCCATCGACCATGAAGCCTCGATCGAGCTGTGGAACCGTTACCGCAAGGGTGAGCGCGACGTCTTCACCCGCCGGCTCTACACGCTGAAGGGCCAGCAGACGTTCGACGAGATTCGCCGCAAGTACCAGAGCGAGCCGGAATTCCGTGCCGCCGTCGACCGGTACTGCGATGACTTCGAGAAGCTGTTGAAGGACGTCTCGCGCAACGACCGCGACAACATGATGACGCAGACCTATCTCACCTCTGATACGGGCAAGGTCTATACCATGCTGGCGCATGCCGGCGGCCGGTTGCGGTAGACGCATCGGCAGAAAGACCGAGACGAAAAAGGCGGGAAAAATTCCCGCCTTTTTCTTTTCCCTACAGGTCGCGCAGGTGCGTCAGATGACCGAATCCGTCCAGCGCACGATATCGGCGGCCGCCTTGCCGAAGGCCGCATCCAGCGCATCGACATAGGCCTTGTTGCCGGCACCGGAGACCGCCGCACTAGCGCTGAAGCTCCTGGCGGCGCGGACTTCGCCGTTGCGGTCGTTGAGCAGGCGTACGAAGATCTCCACCTCGGCGCGCTCGCCCTGGTCGGCACGGATCTCGAACGAGCGGATTTCGCTGATGACGTGGTAGTCGATCGCCAGTCCCTCGCCCGGCTTGCCGACACCGGCGAAGCTGCCGGCGTTCTGGAAGGTCTGCGCCAGGCGGGCCTGCACGATCAGCGGCAGCCGGTCGGCCCATTGCGCGCCCTTCAGGTACTGGATCGCGCGTGCGCCGGTCTTGATGACGATGTTCTGGCCGTCCAGCGCCTTCAGCGCCGCAGGCTCGGCGATGAGGATCTGGCGGCGGCTGTGGCGCTGCGCCGCGACCTGCGGCGCCGACAGTTCGAACGTGTCGAGCGGCGCGGGACCGCCTCCCGGCAGGGCCGCGCATCCGCCGAGCCCAAGGGCCAGCGCAAGTGCGATCGTTCGAAAGGTCTTGGGCTTCACGCGCGATCCCCGTTGCCGCAAGTCTCGGCCGGCCCCTCCCGGCGGCTCATGTTCTTGGCCGTGGCGCGCGGCAAAGTCAACGCCGCGCCCTGCCGTCGTACTGGCGCACCTCGCCGTCGCCACCCGAAAGGATGCGCTGCGGGTTGCGTTGCAAGTCCGTCACCGCCTGCTCGATGCGGTTGATCGAACGGCGGCTGTCCTGCACCAGCGCGTTGACGTTGCGCAGGCCCTCGCCCGAGAAGCGCGCCAGGTTGTCGGTGATGGTACCGAGACGCGCGTTCAGCGTATCGGCCACCTGCTTGAAGGATTTCAGCGTCTCGCGCGCATCGGCCATAACCCCGTTGGCCTCGCCCGAGCCCAGCAGGTTGTCCACCTTGACGAGGATGCCGTCGACCCGCACGGAGGCGTTGTTGAGGCGTTCGGCAAGCTGCTTGGCATCGCTGATCGTCTGGTCGATATCGTCGGCGCGGTTGGCGAATTTATGCGTGACCTCGGCGATGTCGGCGGCCGCCTGGTTGGCATTGTCGCTGGCCTTGTTGATGTTGGCCAGCGCCTGTTTCACGTCGTTCGGGTCGATGCTGTCCAGCACGCCGTCCACCTTGGCCAGCGTGCCTTGCGTCTTCTGGGCGAAAGCGTTGATCGAGCCGACGGCGGTATCGACCTTGCCGAGCACAGCGTCGAAGCGGTCGCTGGTCGCCTTCAGGTTCTTCGTCGTGCCGTCGATGTTGGCGACGATCTCCTTGACCTTGTCGCGGTCCACGGCGGTCAAGAGGTCCTGCGCCGCCGACAGCGTGCCGTCGAGCTTGCCCGAAACCCCTTGCAGCGTTTCGGAGAGCGAGGAGACGCTGGCGAGGAACTTGTCGACGCCGTCGGAATTGCGCGCCAGCGCGTCGGAGAATTTCTGCGCGTTCTGCACGGTCTGGGTCAGCGGGCCACGCACGTCGGTCGCAAAGCCCTCAAGTTCCGAGATCACCTTGTCGGCGCGCGTGAAGATGTCCTGCGCCGTCTGCAGGAGATTGGTGACGGCGGAAGGATTGGCGACGATCTCGGCCACCTTGCCTTCCTCTTCGGCCTCGTCGAGGAGCTTGGGCTCCTTGGGATCGGCGCCCTTCAGTTCGATATTGGCCTGCCCGGTCAGCCCCGCCAGCCCGATATCGGCCTGCGTCGACTTGGTGATCGGCGTCATCCGGTCGACCTCGGTATCGGCGATGGCGACTGTCGGGTTGCTGACGTCGATGTAGACGCGGCGCACGTCGCCCACCTTGACGCCGTTGAACATGACGAAGCTGCCGCGACCGAGGCCGGAGGCGGACCCCGGTATGCGCACGCGCAAAAGCACCGTCTCGCCCTTGTCGCCGATCGCCGCCGTCCAGTAGACGAAGCCAAACGCCGCCAGGATCGCGACCAGCGTGAAGATACCGACGATGACGTAGTTGGCCCTGGTTTCCATCGCGCCCTAGCTTCTATGCCCGCGCCGCAAGATCAAGCTGCCGCGCCCGTTTTCCGCGGAAATACGACTTCACCCATGGCTCCTCGCTTTTCAGCATGTCCTCGATCGTGCCTTCGATCAGGATTTTCTTGTTGCCGAGCACCGCCACGCGGTCGCAGGCGGTGAACAGCGAATCGAGGTCGTGCGTGACCATGTAGACGGTGAGGTCCATCGTGTCGCGCAGCTTGACGACGAGTTCGTCGAACTCGGAAGCGCCGATCGGGTCGAGGCCGGAGGTCGGCTCGTCGAGGAAGACGACGTCTGGGTCGAGCGCCAGCGCGCGGGCCAGCGCCGCGCGCTTGACCATGCCGCCGGAAAGCTCGGACGGGAATTTCCGCGCCGCGTCCGGCGGCAGGCCGACCAGTTCGATCTTGAGCAGCGCCAGTTCGTCCATCAGCGCCTTCGGCAGGTCGAGATATTCGCGCATCGGCACCTGCACGTTCTCCAGCACCGTCAGCGCGGAAAACAGCGCGCCGTGCTGGAACAGCACGCCCATCCTCATATCGATGCGCAGCCGCTCGACATCGCTTGCCTTGTCGACGTCGACGCCGAACAGCTCGATCGTGCCGGCCTGCTTCTTGTTGAGGCCGAGAATGGTGCGCAGGAGCACCGACTTGCCGGCGCCCGAGGCGCCGACGAAGCCGAGGATCTCGCCACGGTGGATATCGAGCGACAGCTTGTCGAGGATGACCTTGTCACCGAAGGCGACGGTGATGTCGCGTGCCGAGATGACGATCCCGTCGCCCTCGGCGCCGTTCAGGCCAGCCTTTTCTTCTGCAATGGCCATGTCAGAACTCGATGGCCGCGTAGAAGATGGCGAACAGGCCATCGAGGATGATGACGATGAAGATCGACTTCACCACCGAAGCGGTCACATGCTGGCCGAGCGATTCGGCGCTGCCTCCCACCTTCATGCCCTCCACCGAAGCGATCGTCCCGATGATCATGGCCATGAACGGCGCTTTTATGAGGCCCGCGAAGATGGTGCTGAGGTCGATGGCGGCGCGCAGCCGATCTATGAAGGCGGCCGGCGGAATGTCGGAATAGAGCCAGGCCGCCATCATGCCGCCGCCCAGCGCCGCGAAATTGGCCAGGATCGTCAGGCACGGCACGCCGATGACCAGCGCCACCAGCCGTGGAAACACCAGCACACCGATCGGATTGAGGCCGATGACCTTCAGCGCGTCGACCTCCTCGCGCATCTTCATCGAGCCGATCTCGGCGGTGATCGCGCTGCCCGAGCGGCCGGCGATCATGATGGCCGTCATCAGCACGCCGAGCTCGCGCAGGACCAGCACGCCGACAAGGTCGACCACGAAGATGTCGGCGCCGAAGTAGCGCAGCTGATAGGCGCCCTGCTGGGCGACGATGGCGCCGACGATGGCCGACATCAGCACGACGACGGGAATGGCGCCGACGCCCATGCGGTCGATCTGGTTGAAGATCGCCGCCGGGTTGACCGCGTGGCCGCGGCCGAGCTTCATCTGCGCGCCCCGGATGGTGGCGCCGAGGATGTTCATGGCGGCGATGAAATCGTCCCGCATCTCGTAGACGCGGCGTCCGATCGCCTCCAGCGCGCGGATGACGATGTTGGGCGGCCGCTCCGGCGGTGTGTCGTCGTTGCGCCGCGCCGCCTCGCCGACGGCGTCGAGCAGGATCGACGTGATCTTGCTCTGGCCCTGCACCTGGACCTCGACACCGCGCTTGCGGTTGGCTTCCTTCAACCGGTCGATCAGCCAGGCGCCGGCCGTGTCGATCTTCTCTATGCCCGAAAGGTCGAGCGCCAGCGTCTTGAATCCGCTTCGCTTTTCGATCGCACGCATATCGGCGTCGACATCGGCGACTGTACGCGTCGTCCAGGTGCCGGCCAGCGCGCAGCCGAGCACGTCGCCCTCCTCGCCGACGGCGAGGCGCGCCCGCCGGCCGTTTGGCGCCTCCCCGCTTGCATCCGACTTGCCGATCGTCAACATGGCACCTGTTTAGCCTGACAGGCCCGGCCTGTCGATTTGCGCCCCGGCCCCTGCGGGGGCAGCGGAGGAAGAAAAACATGGTGCGTGGCATTTCGGTCGACAAGGAAAGCTTCCCCATCGCCGGAACCTTCACCATCTCGCGCGGCTCCAAGACCGAGGCCGAGGTGGTGACCTGTACCATCAGCGAGGGCGGCCATGCCGGCCGTGGCGAATGCGTACCCTACCGCCGCTACGGCGAGACGCTGGAAGGCGTGGTCGCGGCAATCGAGGCGATGCGAAGCGCGGTCGAGGGCGGCATCGACCGCGACGAATTGCTGGCAGCGATGCCTGCGGGTGCGGCCCGCAACGCCATCGACTGCGCCTTGTGGGACCTGGAGGCCAAGGCGACCGGCGTGGCCGTCTTCGAACGGCTGCGCCTTGCGCCGAGGGCACTGGAAACCGCCTATACACTCTCCCTCGGTTCGGCCGAATCGATGGCGGCTCAGGCGCGCGAAAACGCGGCGCGGCCGCTGCTCAAGGTCAAGATCGGCGGCGGCGACGGCGACATAGAGCGCATCCGCGCGGTCAGGCAGGCCGCCCCGGCAAGCCGCCTCATCCTCGACGCCAACGAAGGCTGGACGGACGAAACCGTCGCAGCCAACCTCGCCGCTGCCGCCGAACTCGGCGTCGCGCTGGTCGAACAGCCCCTGCCCGCCGGCCGTGACGGCATTCTCGCCACGATCGCCCATCCGGTGCCGATCTGCGCCGACGAAAGCGTGCACGCGGCGAAGGACCTGCCGGCGCTGAAGGGCCTTTACGACGCCGTCAACATCAAGCTGGACAAGGCCGGTGGCCTGACGGAAGCGCTAAAATTGCGCGACGAGGCGCGCCGGCTGGGATTCGGCGTCATGGTCGGCTGCATGGTCGGCACCTCGCTCGCCATGGCGCCGGCCGTGCTGCTGGCGCAGGACGCCGATTTCGTCGATCTCGACGGCCCGCTGCTCCTGGCGCGTGACCGTGTCCCCGGCCTTGCCTACAAGGGCTCGCTGGTTTCATCGCCTGAGCGCGGCCTGTGGGGCTGAGCGCGCGGCGAGGCGGATGAGCACGAAACCGGCCAGCGCCACCGGCACCATGGCGTAGCCGCCGTCGAAGCCGAAACGCGCATAGAGCGGTCCGGAGGCCAGCGTCGCCACTGCGGTGAAGAAATAGTTCGAGAAATAGGCGATGCCTTGCGCCGCCCCCGTCTGCCTGTCGGCAACCGTCTCGCCGATCATCTTCTGCAGGCCGATCAGCACCAGCGCGGTGGAAACCGCATGCAGCGCCTGCACGGCGAAGAAGCCCGGCACGCCGAGGCCGAACGGCCAGATCAGCGGGAACAGCGCCCAGCGCAGCGCCGCCCCCACGGCGGCCGCCAGGATGAGCGTGGCCACCGGAACCTTGCCGAACAGGCGGTTGAATCCGAAGAACATGCCGACCTCGGCGACCACCGCGAAGGCCCACAGCATGCCGATGACGGAGTCGCTGATGCCGATCGAGCGCCAGTAGATCGAGGCGAAGCTGTTGATGAAGGAATGGCTGGCGATGACGACGCCGGCGCCGAGCACGAAATAGAGAAAGTAGCCGTTGAGCAAACGCGGCGCCGCCTCCTGCATCCCGGTTGCGGACAATGGCGAGGCAAGGCGCGGCGGGCCGAGACGGGGTGCTGCAAGGCCGACGACGAGCGTCAGGCAAAACGCGCCGAAAACCAGGACAGGCACCGCGTCGGCGCCGGTGGCGGCGAGGATGAAGCCGCCGACGAGATTGGCCAGCAGGAAGGAGATCGAGCCCCAGATGCGCATCGCCGTGTAGTTGGCGCCGAAACGGCGCACGCCCGAAAGCGCCAGCGAATCGGCGATCGGCGAATGCGGCGTCCACACCGCCGCCAAAAGCAGCGAGACGGCAAGAACCACGGCGTAAGTGGGTTTCAGGAAATAGCCGGCAGAGACGACCACCGAGGCCGCGACCAGCAGGTTATAGACATTGGCCCTGTCGCGCGCCCTGTCGGCGAGCGCGGTGAAGATCGGCGTCGTCGCCACGCGCAGGAACATCGGCGCCGACAGGATAACGGCGATCTCCTGCGGGCCGAAGCCGTGACGCTCAAGCCAGAGCGGAAAATAGGGAACGTAGATGCCGCCGGGAATGAGCAGCGTGAAGAACATCGCCGCCAGCCTCAGCTCGAAATAGCGAGGCTTGACCTTCTGTTCGGGCGAAAGCGGTGGCAGCGACATCCGGGAATTTCCACGGCGACTCGAGCCGCATGGCCGGCGCCTGTTCGCCCCCATATCACGCCCGAAAATCCCACGGAATGGGCGATCAGGCAGTTTTTGATTCGATTCAGACCTGTTGTTGCCTCGCCGTCGTTCTGGCTCACACCGGCTCATGCAACAGCGCTCGGCAGTTGCGCTTGGTCCAGCACCAAGGGTAGCCTCGCACCGCAACAGGAGAACGTTTGCCATGGATCTCGGCATAAGCGGCCGCAAGGCCATCGTCTGCGCGTCGAGCAAGGGGCTTGGCCGCGGCTGCGCGACGGCGCTGGCGGAAGCGGGCTGCGACCTCGTCGTCAACGGGCGCGACGCCGCGCTGTTGGCGAAAACGGCCGCCGAAATCCGTGAGCGCTACAAGGTGACTGTCACCGAGGTGGCCGGCGACGTATCCGACCCGAAGGTGCAGAAGGCGCTGCTCGCCGCCTGCCCCGAACCCGACATCCTCGTCAACAACAATGGCGGCCCGCCCTTCCGCGATTTCCGCGAACTCGACCGCGAGAAGATCCTCGCCGGCGTCACCAACAACATGGTCACGCCCATCGAACTGGTGCAGGCTGTCATCGACGGCATGGCGGCGCGCGGCTTCGGCCGCATCGTCAACATCACCTCGCTGTCGGTCTACACCCCGCTTGCCGGCCTCGACCTGTCGTCGGGCGCGCGCGCCGGGCTGACCTCGTTCCTCGCCGGCGTCGCCCGCACCGTCGCCGACAAGAACGTCACCATCAACAACCTCCTGCCCGGCAAGCTGGACACCGACCGGCTGCGCGGCCCCCACGAACCGGGCTCGGTCGAGGACCCGGCGGCGGCAGCCGCGCGCAAGGCGCGCATTTCGGCGGACATTCCCGCAAAACGGCTGGGAACGCCGGAGGAATTCGGCCAGATCTGCGCCTTCCTCTGCTCGGTGCATGCCGGCTACCTCACCGGCCAGAACATCCCCGT
Organism: Ollibium composti; assembly: GCF_004801285.1. Lineage (GTDB taxonomy): Bacteria > Pseudomonadota > Alphaproteobacteria > Rhizobiales > Rhizobiaceae > Mesorhizobium > Mesorhizobium composti. The sequence continues at coordinate 520,463 of NZ_SSNY01000001.1, read as the reverse complement.
CGACGGCGGGCTCTATGTCAGCGCCTTCTGAGACAGGCATCCGCACGAACTTTCCGGCTGAAAATATTGAAACACATTCACTTCTTTGCCTTTGACCCCGATCGCGCATTTGCCGCCTCGAAAACGCCCAGCTGCGTGCTAAAAGGAACAAAAGGCTGATAGTGCGGGGACCGAGATGAAGGATGAAAACAAGAAACCGGCGCGTTCCGACCTCGACGAGGCGGCGCTTTTCTTCCACAAGCACCCGACCCCCGGAAAGCTGGAAATCCAGGCCACCAAGCCGCTCGGCAACCAGCGCGACCTGGCGCTGGCCTATTCGCCCGGCGTCGCCGCCCCCTGCCTCGCCATCCAGGACGACCCGGCGCTCGCGGCCGACTACACCAGCCGCGCCAATCTCGTGGGCGTGGTGTCGAACGGCACGGCCGTGCTCGGCCTCGGCAACATCGGTCCGCTCGCCTCCAAGCCGGTAATGGAAGGCAAGGCCGTACTGTTCAAGAAGTTCGCCGGCATCGACGTCTTCGACATCGAGATCGACGCGCCCGGGATCGATCGCATGGTCGAGACCATTTCGGCGCTCGAACCCACCTTCGGCGGCATCAACCTTGAGGACATCAAGGCCCCCGAATGCTTCGAGGTGGAGGAACGGCTGAAGGCGCGCATGAGCATTCCGGTGTTCCATGACGACCAGCACGGCACCGCCATCATCGTGGCGTCGGCGGTGCTGAACGCGCTGGAACTGGCCGGCAAGGAGATCGGCAAGGTCAAGATCGTCACCTCCGGCGCCGGTGCCGCCGCGCTTGCCTGCCTCAACCTTCTGGTTTCTCTCGGCGCCAGCATCGACAACATCTGGGTCACCGACCGCCACGGCGTCGCCTATCAAGGCCGCGTCGAGGAAATGGACCGCTGGAAGGACGCCTACGTCAAGGATACCGACGCCCGCACGCTGGCCGACGTGATCGGCGGCGCCGACATCTTCCTCGGCCTGTCCGCCGCAGGCGTGCTGAAGCCCGAACTGCTCGCCGACATGGCGGAAAAGCCGCTGATCCTGGCGCTCGCCAACCCGACGCCGGAGATCATGCCGGAGGTGGCCCGTGCCGCGCGCCCGGACGCGATGATCTGCACCGGCCGTTCCGATTTCCCCAATCAGGTCAACAACGTCCTGTGCTTTCCTTACATCTTCCGTGGCGCGCTGGACTGCGGCGCCAGCGCCATCAACGAGGAGATGAAGATGGCCGCCGTGCGCGCCATCGCCGGCCTCGCCCGCGAGGAGCCGTCGGACGTCGCAGCGCGCGCCTATTCGGGCGAGACGCCGATGTTCGGCCCCGATTTCCTCATCCCCTCGCCGTTCGATCCGCGCCTCATCCTGCGCATCGCCCCGGCAGTCGCCAAGGCCGCCTGCGAGACCGGCGTGGCGACACGGCCCATCGAGGATTTCGCCGCCTATATCGACAAGCTGAACCGCTTCGTCTTCCGCTCGGGCCTCGTCATGAAGCCGGTCTTCTCAGCGGCGAAGACGGCGAGCCTGAAGCGCGTCATCTATGCCGACGGCGAGGACGAGCGCGTGCTGCGCGCCGCCCAGGTGGTGCTGGAGGAAGGCATCGCCGAGCCGATCCTGATCGGCCGCCCGCACGTCATCGAAGTCCGCCTCAAGCGTCACGGCCTGCGCATCCGGCCGGGCGTCGATTTCGGCCTCATCAACCCGGAAGATGATCCGCGCTACCGGCATTATGTCGACCTGCTGATGGAACTCGGCGGCCGCCGCGGCGTCACGCCGGAAGCCGCGCGCACCAAGGTGCGCACCGAAAACACCGTCATCGCAGCCCTTGCCGTGAAGCGCGGCGACGCGGACGCCATGCTGTGCGGGCTGGAAGGCCGCTTCGCCCGCCACCTGCGCAACGTCAACCTCATCATCGGCAGCCGGCCGGGCATCGAGGATCGCGACCTGTCGACGCTCTCGATGCTGATTTCGCAGCGCGGCGTGCTGTTCCTCACCGACACCCATGTGACGGTCGATCCGAGTGCGGAGGAAATCGCCGAGATGACCGTGCTCGCGGCGGAAGAAATCCGCCGCTTCGGCATCGAGCCGAAGGCGGCGCTTCTGTCGCTGTCGGACTTCGGCTCGCGCGACGTGCCGAGCGCCATGAAGATGCGCAAGGCGGCCGAAATCCTGCACCGCATCGCACCCGACCTCGAATGCGACGGCGAGATGCACGCCGACACCGCGCTGTCGGCGCATCTGCGCCAGCGCGTGAACCCCGGCTCGCGCCTGAAAGGGGAAGCCAACCTTCTGGTCTTCCCTAACCTCGACGCCGCCAACATCACCCTGACCGCGCTGCAAGCGACGCTCGACGCGCTGCATGTCGGGCCGATCCTGCTCGGCACCGACAAGCCGGCGCACATCTTGACCCCGTCGGTCACCTCGCGCGGCGTCGTTAACATGACCGCGCTTGCCGTCGTCGAGGCTTCGCAGCGGGCACAGGCGACGCTGAAGCTCGACGCGCCGACAGCGTAAAGAACGGGTTAACTCGCCGCGCGCTAAGCTTTCGCTGGACGATTCTGGCGGCGGGAACCGAACCGGATGAAGGGCGATCGCAGGGCGCAAATGCTCGCTGCCGCACTGATGGGCGCGGCGGTGCTGGTTGCATTCGCACCGGCTGCGGCGCAGGCGTCCGCCCACATCTGCCGCCAGTTGGAGGCGGAACTCGCGGGCGCACCGCGCGGCGGTTCCGGCCCCGCGCAGCTCAACAGATACGACGCCGCCATCGCGCGGCAGCAAAGCGAGATCGCCAAGGCGCGCAGCCAGGCGCGCACCCTCGGCTGCGGCTTCTCGCTGTTTTCCGGCAACGTCAGCCAATGCGCCTCGCTCAATGCCGCCCTGTCGCGCATGAACGGCAACCTGGACAAGCTCGAGCGCAAGCGCGCCCAGCTCTCCGGCGGCGGCAAGCGCCGCAGCCGCGCCCGCCTGATGGCGCTGCTCGACAAGAACGGCTGCCGCGACCGCAAGGCGGAAGACAAGGCAGTGACGATCCGCTCCAGCGACGGCAGCGTCCAGCGCCTGCTCGGCGAAACCATCGAGCGCGCCGATAGGCCGAACGAGGTTTCCCTTCCGGGCGGCGAATACCGCACCCTATGCGTGCGCACCTGCGACGGCTATTTCTTCCCGATGTCCAACGCGGCTTCCGCCGGCGATTTCGAACGCGACCAGAAGAATTGCGAATCGAGCTGCCCCGGCGCCGCCATCCAGCTTTTCTACACGCGCGGAATGGACGAGGATTCGTCGCGCATGATCTCGGTGGCCACCGGCCGCCCCTACGGCGATCTTTCGACCGCCTATCTCTACAAGAAGCCGAACGCCTCGGTGCCGCAAAGCTGCGGCTGCAACGCGCCGAGGGATTTTTCCATTCTCGGCGGCGGCTCCAGCGGCGTTTCCGGTGCCGGGCCGACATCTTCGCCGACCATGCAGTCGCTGTCGCCCTCCGTTTCGATCATGCCGGCGGCAAGGCCGGACCCGGCGGCCGATCCCGAAACGCAGGCCAATGCCGAAGGCGGCCTCGACATCGAGACGATCAGGCGGCTGGCCGCCGAGAAGGCGGCGGAAAATTCGTCCGGGGACCGCAAGGTCAGGGTCGTCGGGCCAAGGTTCCTTCCCGACCCATCAGGGGCAATAGATCTGCGAGCTCCGGCCCCGAAGAAAGGCCCGTAAGCGCCAGCCTGAGCGGCATGAACAGCGCCTTGCCCTTGCGCTCGGTCATCTTTCTCACCTTGGCGGTCCAGGCTTTCCAGACGCCGGCGTCCCACGGGTCTTCGGGCAAAAGGTCGAAGGCGATCCGAACGAAGTCGCGGTCCTCGTCGGAGAGCTCCGACGTCTCCTGCGGCCCTTCGTTGACGATCTTCCACCATTGGGCGGCATCGGAAAGCCGGTCGAGATTGCCGCGCACGGCGTTCCAGAACGGCTCCGCCCGCTCGCCGCCGATACCCAGCGCCCCAAGCCGGTCGCGCGCGTCGGCAAACGCCATGTGGTGCAGCAGCGCGCGGTTCAGCACCAGCAATTCGTCGGGATCGAACTTGGCCGCCGATTTCGACGTCGCCGCCGGATCGAAATGGTCTGCGAGCTCGGCCATGGTCGGCATCGCATGGACGCTTTCCGACGTGCCGATCAGCACCGCCAGCGAGGCCACCGCCATCGCCTCGATGCCGTCCTCGCGCAGGCCCTGGATCGACAGCGCGCCGGTGCGCTTCGACAGTCCCTCGCCCGAGACCGTGGTGAGCAGGTTGTGGTGACCGAAGCCCGGCGGCACGGCGCCCAGCGCCTGGAACAGCGCGATCTGCACGCCGGTGTTGGTGACATGGTCGTCGCCGCGGATGACGTGGCTGATGCCCATGTCGATGTCGTCCACCACCGAAGGCAGCGTGTAGAGATAGGTGCCGTCCTCGCGCACCAGCACCGGATCGGAGACGGAAGCGAGATCGACCGTCTCCTCGCCGCGCACGAGGTCGTTCCAGCGGATTTCAGTGCGCATCGGCTCCAGCGGGTCGGAGACGAAGTTGGGCAGCAGGAAGCGCCAATGCGGGCGGCGCCCGTCGCCTTCGTATTCGGCGATCTGGGCTGACGTCAGCGCCAGCGCCTCGCGGCCGTAGACCGGCGGCAGGCCACGCGTGCGGCGCACCTTGCGGCGCAGGTCCAGTTCCTCCGGCGTCTCGTAGCACGGATAGAGCACGCCGGCCGCCTTCAGCCGCTCCACCGCCGCGTCGTAATGGTCGAAGCGCTTCGACTGGTATTCCGTGGCGTCCTGGAAGATGCCCAGCCAATGCAGGTCGTAGAGGATGGAATCGGCATATTCCTGCTTCGAGCGGGCGACGTCGGTGTCGTCGAAGCGCTGGATGAATCGGCCTCGGTGCTTTTGCGCGAACAGCCAGTTGAACAGCGCGGTGCGCGCGTTGCCGATATGGATGCGGCCGGTGGGCGACGGGGCGAAGCGGACGGTGACTGTCATGAAGGGGGCGTAGCGGATGCTCTTTGCGTTGACAAGAACCGCCCTACCCGCCCGCCTGTTTAGGCCAATGCAGCGAGGATGAAAAGCGCGGGTGCGGGTGGGCTTCTGTCAGGCTCAGGACAGTGGCGCAGGGTGTTGCCCCCCTCTCCGTCGCGCTTCGCGCGCCACCTCTCCCCCGTTCCGGGGGAGAGGATACGCCGGCCACAGGCTTGGCACCCATCCTCTCCCCTCACGAAGTGGGGGAGACGTGGCTCGGCAAAGCCGAGACGGAGAGGGGGATCGCCTTGTGCGATAGCCAGCCGCCCCCTCATGCCAGCCCCTTGGTCAGCTCCAGCGCCTGACGCTCGAACAGCCGGCGGTAGATGCCGCCCTGCAGACGGATCAGCTCGTCGTGCGAGCCTTCCTCGGCGATCCTGCCCCGGTCGAAGACCAGCAGTCGGTCGAGCGAGCGCACGGTGGAGAGTCGGTGCGCGATGACCAGCGTCGTGCGCCCCACCATCAGCCGTTCCATCGCCTGCTGGATCAGCACCTCCGATTCCGAATCGAGGCTGGACGTCGCCTCGTCGAAGATCAGGATCGGTGCATCCGCCAGGAAGGCGCGCGCGATCGCCACGCGCTGGCGCTCGCCACCGGACAGCTTGACGCCGCGCTCGCCGACCAGCGTGCCGTAGCCCTTGGGCAGCGCCGTGATGAAGTGGTGGGCGCTGGCCTGCCGCGCCGCCTCCTCGATCTCGGCCTGCGTCGCCGAGGGCCGGCCGTAGGCGATGTTCTCCGCCAGCGAGCGATGGAACAGGATCGGCTCCTGCTGCACGATGGCGATCTGCGAGCGCAGCGACGCCTGCTGCACCCCGGCGATATCCTGGCCGTCGATCAGGATACGCCCGCCGCTGACGTCGTAGAGCCGCTGGATCAGCTTGACGAAAGTCGTCTTGCCGGAGCCGGAATGCCCGACCAGCCCCACCCGCTCGCCCGGCTTAATCCTGATGGAGAAATCCCGGTAGAGCGGCAGGCGGTGGTTGCCGTAATGGAACGTCACATGGTCGAAGGTGATGCCGCCCTCCCCGATGCGGATCGGCCCGGCGCCCGGCCGGTCGTCGACATCCAGCGGCTGCGCCTCGAAATCGACCAGCTCCTCCATGTCGTTGACGGAGCGCTGCATGTTGCGGATGTGCATGCCGATGTCGCGCAGGTAGCCCTGCAGCACGAAGAAGGAGGTCAGCACGAAGGCGACGTCGCCGGCGCTTGCCTGCCCCCAGCTCCACAGCACCAGCACGAAGCCGATGACGGCGGCCCTCAGGCCGAGCAGCATCATTCCCTGCGTCGTGCCGTTCACCGTGCCGCGCATCCAGGTGCGGCGGGTGCGGCCGCGCCACTTGGCAACGACCTCTGCGAAGCGCGCTTCCTCGCGCTCCTCGGCGCCGAAACCCTTCACCACCGCGTTGCAGCTCACCGCGTCGGCCAGCGACCCGCCGAGCTTGGTGTCCCAGATGTTGGCGAGCCGGGCCGCCGGCGCGACATAGCCGAGCGACAGCGCGGCGGTGACCGCGATGAACACCAGCGAGCCGATGGCGATGACCAGCCCCATCATCGGCCAATACCAGCCGAGAAGCACGGTCGAGCCGACCAGCATGACCAGCGACGGGAACAGCGCGATCAGGATGGTGTCGTTGAGCAGGTCGAGCGCCCACATGCCGCGCGTCACCTTGCGCACGGTCGAGCCGGCGAAGGAGTTCGCGTGCCAGTCCGTCGAGAAGCGCTGGACGCGATGGAAGGCGTCGGCCGAGATGTCGGCCATCATCTTCAGCGTCAGGTCGGTGATGCCGACGAAGGCGATGTTGCGCATGACGACGGAGCCAAGCGCCAGGGCGATCAGCGTGACGAAGGCCGCCTTCGCGGCATCCCAGGCCACGGCATCGGCCGCGGCGCCGGAGGCCACCGCATCGACCAGCCGTCCGGAATAGAGCGGGGTGAGCACGTCGGCCAGCGTCGCGACCATGAAGGTGACGACGATCAGCGCCAGCCGCCAGGGCTGGCGCCGCCAATGGCGGACGGTGAAGCCAAGCACGCTGGCGAAGGCGCCGCCGCCGAGGTCGGTTTTGAAACGAGTCATGATGTCAATCGGGCGGCAATTCGCCCGGCCTCAAAAATCAGAAATGGAAAGAACCGCTCGCAGGCGCTTCGCCTGCTGGTCGATGCGAATTCGACAATCGGCCGGAAAACCGGCGGCGATCATGCCTAGGCCTTGCGGCCCCCTTTAGCGATGTCAAATCGTGGCATACGTGACCTCCCCCAACGGGAATCGCGGAATATCGGCTTATAGCCAGCGCTTTGAACCGCGCCAACCCCTTGCCGGGCAGAAATCACGGCTGGCCGAATCGTTGAGGTATATCTGCAACAGCGCTAGTCGTGGCTCCCCTCAATGTGGAAGGCAACCTGACGAGGACGGCAAATCCTTCGAGATCGCGTGTTGCCGGACAGCCGGCGGCGCGTCGTCACTATGAGTAGGGTATCGAAAAGGCTGCGAGCCGAAAGGACTCCGGCTCGCCATTCCATAAAAGGTCGTCCTAGTTGACTGTCGTTTCGGAGGCGGCGTCCGCCGTCGTCGCTGCCGGAAGTTCCGCGCTGGCAAGCTGCTGGGCGCAGAGTTCGGCCGCCCCGTCCACCGGCTTTTCCATCTTGGCGAAGGTGACCCAGCCGCCCTTTTCGACGAAGGTGTCGCGCTTCCAGGTATCTTCCTTCTTCAGTTCCGCCAGCTGTGCCGAAGCGTCGGGCGCCGCGAGGAACCTGTGAACGCAGATGTTGGCCGCGAGTTGCGCCGCCGCCTGTTCGCCTGCCGTTTCCGCCTGCTTGGTCGCCGTGCCGCCGGTCACCCAGCCGCCCCACGAGAAGCCGACGATCATGGTCAGCACCGCAGCGCCGACGCAGGACCAGAGCCAGACCGCCTTGGACGGCCGATAGGCACTCCATTTTTCTCCCATGGACATTGTTTTCCTCCTCAGTCTCTTTTCGGGAATTGTCGCGACCTGATCAATCACGATACGCAACAGAGTAACACAGTTCGTGATGATGACCACCCGTAATGAGCGGAAGAGGAAAAGCGTCAAGCCTCGCCGCCGCGTCACTCGCCCGCCAAGCGCGCAACAGCGATGCCGGAATCGATGGGAAAACAGGGCGTTCTCTTGTCCCGATCTATCGATCGAGGCGCATTTCGTTGCCGTTCGTCACGCGGCGAAATCCGAAACGCTCGTACAGGCCATGCGCATCGCTGGTGTTGAGCATCCAGGCGGAAACCGTTTTCAGATCGGCATGGTCGAGAAGTGCCGCGACAAGGGCCTTGCCGATCCCCTTGCCGCGCTGGTCGGGCCACACGATCACGTCGGAAATACGCGCGAACACCGCACGATCCCCCGAGGCGCGCGCAAACCCCACCTGCCTGCCATCGATCCGGGCAATCGCGCAAACCGAGTTCTCGAAGGCGCGACGATTGATGGCGTCGCTCCTGCCTTTCCCCCAATAGCTGGCCCCAAGGAGGTCCGCCGTCGCCCTGAAATCGAGCAGGGTCAGATCATGGACAATCTCGAGGCTCATCGGCTCATCCCCGGTCGCGGAACCGGTTGGTGATCGGGTAGCGGCGGTCGCGACCGAAATTCTTGCGCGTGATCTTGACGCCGGGGGCGGCCTGCCGGCGCTTATATTCGGCGATGTAGAGCAGGTTTTCCACCCGCGCCACCGTCGCCCGGTCATGACCGCGCGCGACGATCTCGTCCACGCCCATCTCGTGCTCGACGAGGCATTCGAGGATGTCGTCCAGCGCCGGATAGGGCGGCAGCGAATCCTGGTCCGTCTGGTTCTCGCGCAGTTCGGCGGACGGCGCCTTGTCGATGATGTTGACCGGGATCACCTCTCCGCTCGGCCCCAGCGCGGTCGGCGGCACATGGGCATTGCGCCAGCGCGAGATCGCATAGACCTGCATCTTGTAGAGGTCCTTGATCGGGTTGAAGCCGCCGTTCATGTCGCCGTAGAGCGTGGCGTAACCCACCGACATCTCGCTCTTGTTGCCGGTGGTCACCACCATCGAGCCGAACTTGTTGGAGATCGCCATCAGGATGGTGCCGCGCGCGCGGCTTTGCAGGTTTTCTTCCGTGATGCCCTCGCGCGTGCCCTCGAAAAGCTGCGACAGCGCGTGCGAAAACCCTTCCACCGGCTCGAAAATCGGCACGATGTCGTAGCGAGTGCCGAGCGCGCGGGCGCAGTCCTCGGCATCCTTCAGCGAATCCTTCGACGTATAGCGGTAAGGCATCATCACGCAGCGCACGCGCTCCTCGCCCAGCGCATCGACGGCAAGCGCCGCGCAGATCGCCGAATCGATGCCGCCGGAAAGGCCGAGGACTACATTCTTGAAGCCGTTCTTGTTCACATAGTCACGCAGGCCGACCATGCAGGCACGGTAGTCCGCCTCCTCCTTCTCCGGAATGCGTGACTTCGGCCCCTGCGAACAGACCCACCCATCGGCCGTCCGCTTCCAGGTGACGACGTCCACCGTCTCCTCGAACTGGCTCATCTGGAAGGCGAGCGACTTGTCGGCGTTGATGCCGAAGGAGGCGCCGTCGAACACAAGTTCGTCCTGGCCGCCGAGCTGGTTGGCCCACACCAGCGGCAGGCCCGTCTCGATCACCTGCTTCAGCACCACCTGCTGGCGCACGTCCTGCTTGCCGCGATAGTAGGGCGAGCCGTTGGGCACCAGAAGCATCTCGGCGCCGCTCTCGGCCAGCGTCTCGCACACGCCGAGATCGCCCCAGATATCCTCGCAGATCGGGATGCCGATGCGGATGCCGCGGAAATTCACCGGCCCGGAAATCTCCGGCCCGGCCTGGAAGACGCGCTTCTCGTCGAACTCGCCGTAATTCGGCAGGTCGACCTTGTAACACTCGCCGATGATCTTGCCGCCATCGGCGACGACGACCGAGTTGTGCGTGCCGCTCTTGCGCTTCAGCGGCGTGCCGATGATGACGCCCGGCCCGCCATCCGCCGTATCCTTGGCGAAATCCTCGGCCGCCTTCTCGCAGGCCTTCAGGAAGGCAGGCTTCAGCACGAGGTCTTCCGGCGGATAACCGGCCAAGAAAAGCTCGGTGAACAGGACGAGGTCGGCGCCCTGCCGGGCGGCGTCCGCCCTCGCCTCGCGCGCCTTGGCGAGGTTGCCGGTGACGTCGCCGACGGTCGGGTTGAGCTGGGCGATGGCGATGCGCAGGATATCGGGAGCGGCTTTCTTGGTCATGAGCGGGATTTAGCCTGCCCTGAGCGCTCCGACAACGCCCCTTCGATTGGTCCTGCTATACGGCCCCGCCGGCCAGGCGCCCGGCGATGGCGACGATCCAGATGCCGGCGGCGAGAACGACGGCGATCAGCACCGCCAGCGAGCCGCAATCCTTGGCAAGCTGGATGTCGGCGTTGAACTCGCGGCTCACCGCGTTGCAGGCGGCCTCGATGCCGGTGTTCAGAACTTCAACCAGCATCAGAAGCAGGACGGCCCCGACCAGCAGCGCATAGCCGCTCCAACTGGTCGAGACGAACCAGCCGACCGGCAGCGCCAGCACCAGCAGGGCGAGTTCCTGCCTGAACGCAGCCTCACCGGAAGCCAACCGGCGGAAGGCGCGCAGTGAATTCTGCCAGGCATGGATGAGGCGCATCATGGGCGTGATCTTCTCCGCATAGCGCGCTTATCCGACGTCTTTCAGTCGCGGGCAACCGCAGCGGGCGTCTCATAGTCGGTAAATTGCGGCAGCCCATCGCAGATTTCGTAGTAATCGCCCTTATCGGCAACGAAGATGTGGCTGTCGCCGGCAAGACCGGTAGGACGGTCGAAGGCTCCGGCCATGATCGACGTGGTGTCGGTTCCCTCCTGCTTCCAGAACAGCAGCGAACCGCAGGTACGGCAAAAGCCGCGCCGGGCATCGGCGGAAGCGGCATACCAGGCGAGATGCGGCCCACCTTCGACGGCGAGGCCGGTGTCCGACGCGCTGGTGGCGGCGACGAAATGGCCGCTTTGACGGCGGCATTGCGAGCAGTGGCAGTAGATCACGCCACGTAGCCTGCCGCGCGTCCTGAAGCGCACGCCACCGCACAGGCACCCGCCTTCGTGAATCGTCTCCATCCGTCTCTCCTTCCTGCATGGCCGATGGACGCAGCATTCCACAGGATCGGGACGGCCGCATCGGCAAATACGACAGCCGGCAACATGGGCGCGAAATGCAATATAGAGAATTGTATACACTTTATAGTAGAAATAGATGCCTTCAAATTCGCGGAATTAAGGAAGATTTAGCGATACCGTATCTATGGTGATGCACGCGAAGATCGCAGCTGGGGGCGCGTTCTTCGTCATGTTTCAAGAACACTCCGCGCGCCCTCCATCGGCAAGGACGATCCGTGCGACCCGGCACAGAGTCTCAAGGGGAGAATGAAACGCGCATGCAGCCGGCAGCCGCAACGCTCGAACGCAGCACCGACCTGGCAACCGCTGTCGTCACGACCATGCGCCAGCTCGGCGTCATGGGCCTGCCGCGCAACTACGAGATATTCTACGAAGCGCTGAGCGGATCGAACCCCGCGCTCAGCCTCGCCGTCGTGGCTTTGAACAACCGGCCGACCCAGGAGGAACTCGACGCCATCGGCCGCAAGTTCTTCTCCCAGAACCACGGCCAGGGCATCGTCGAGCAGGCGCGCGAGACCCTCGCCAGGGAGCTGGAGGACGTCGCCTCGCTTTTGCGCAGCGAACGTTCGCATATCGAGAAATACGGCAGGATCCTCGACGAGACGTCGAACGGCCTCAACAGCCGCAGCACGATCTCCAGGGAGCTGTTGCAGAAGATCGTCGGCGCGATCTCCGTCGCCACCACCTCGACGATCGATCACGGCAGGCAGGTTCTCTCGACGCTGTCCGACAAGTCGGCCGAACTCGAAAGCGTGAAGTCGAAGCTGGAGGAATACAAGCGCCTGGCCGACACCGATCCGCTGACGCAGATCTGGAACCGGCGCGCCTTCGACAAGGAGATCGCGCGCATCTACAATTCGAGCAAGGGCATCCTGTTCAACGCCCTGATCCTGGCCGATATCGACCGCTTCAAGGACATCAACGACCGTTTCGGCCATCCTGTCGGCGACAAGATCATCCAGATCATCGCCGACATCTTCCAGTCGAACAGCCATGCCGGCGTGTTCGTGGCGCGCACCGGCGGCGAGGAATTCGCCCTTATCGTCGAAGGCGCCAGCGAGGACACGACCTACCAGATGGCCGAGCGCATCCGCGCGCTGGTCGAGCAGACGCCGTTCGCCAGCCCCCAGACCGGCACGAACTACGGCACCGTCACCGTCTCGATGGGCATCTGCATGGCCTCGGAAGGCGACAGTCCGGAGGACCTCTACACAAAGGCGGACCGCGCGCTCTACCGCTCCAAGGTGGCAGGCCGCAACCGCGTCACCCGCCACTCCACCATGGCCGGCCCGTCGGGCAAGAACTGGCTGCTCTACAAGAAGGACTGAACGAGAGCATCCAATTCACGCAAAGAAAAAGGCGCCCTCTCAGGCGCCTTTTCCTTTCAACCCGGCAATAGCCGCCGGACTTATTCCGCCGCTTCCGTATGCCGCTGCCGCACCGGCGCGTTCTTCTTCAAGAGGTCCGACACCAGGAACGCCAGCTCGATCGCCTGGTCCGCGTTGAGGCGCGGGTCGCAATGGGTGTGATAGCGGTCATGCAGGTCCTCGGCGGTGATGGCGCGCGCGCCGCCGGTGCATTCAGTGACGTTCTTGCCGGTCATCTCGACATGGATGCCGCCCGGATGGGTGCCCTCGGCCCGATGCACCTCGAAGAAGATCTCCACTTCCTTCAGGATGCGGTCGAAAGGCCGCGTCTTGTAGCCTGCAGCCGTGATGGTGTTGCCGTGCATGGGATCGCACGACCACACGACCGAGCGGCCTTCCTTCTCGACGGCGCGCACCAGCTTCGGCAGATGCTCACCCGCCTTGTCGGCGCCGAAGCGGGCAATCAGCGTCAGCCGGCCCGGCTCGTTCTCGGGGTTGAGCAGGTCGATCAGTTCGATCAACCCGTCCGGCGTCAGCGAAGGGCCGCACTTCAGGCCGAGTGGGTTCCTGATGCCCCGGCAGTATTCGATATGCGCATGATCGGGCTGGCGCGTGCGGTCGCCGATCCAGATCATGTGGCCCGACGTCGCGTACCAGTCGCCGCTGGTCGAATCGACGCGCGTCAGCGCTTCCTCGTAGCCGAGCAGCAGCGCCTCATGGCTGGTGTAGAAGTCCGTCTCGCGCAACGCGAAATTGCTCTCCGATGTGATGCCGACGGCACGCATGAAGTCCATCGTCTCGGTGATGCGGTTGGCGAGCGCACCGTACTTCTCCGCCTGCGGGCTGTCGGAGACGAAGCCCAGCATCCAGCGATGCACGTTCTCCAGGCTGGCATAGCCGCCCTGGGCAAAGGCGCGCAGAAGGTTGAGAGTCGCGGCCGACTGGCGATAGGCCATCACCTGCCGCTGCGGATCGGGCACGCGCGACTTCTCGTCGAACTCGATGCCGTTGATGATGTCGCCGCGGTAGCTCGGCAGCGTCACGTCCGCCTTCGTCTCGTTGTCGGACGAGCGCGGCTTGGCGAACTGGCCGGCGACGCGCCCGACCTTCACCACCGGCTGCGCGCCGGCATAGGTCATCACCACGGCCATCTGCAGGAACACGCGAAAGAAGTCGCGGATGTTGTCCGCGCCGTGCTCGGCGAAGCTCTCGGCGCAATCGCCGCCCTGTAGGAGGAATGCGTCACCGGCGGCGACAGTCGCCAGCTGTTTCTTCAGCTTGCGCGCCTCGCCGGCGAAAACCAGCGGCGGAAAGCTGGCGAGCTGCGCCTCGGTGTCCTTCAGCGCGCCCAGATCCGGATAGGCGGGAACTTGGCTAATCGGCTTGGCTCTCCAGGAATTCGGCGACCACTTCGTCATGTCAGCACCCGACGCGCCTTCAACGCGCTTTCAAAGCAGGCAAGATTGCCCGCAAAACCAATCCCCGTATGGGATGGCGGCTCCTTACAGGAAGCCCGGTTCCTATTCTAGTGCGGATTTTCCCCGCATGCGACCGACGGGCCGCCGGCCTGCGGCGGCGCTGTCACGGAAGCTTCGTCCGCTGACGATAAACGAAGCGCCAAAGCCTCGAATCAAGTCACGCCGAAAGCCGTCGAAATGCATCCGAAGGTCAATCACGCCGCCTCAAGCGGGTCGTCCGAGGGCATTCGACCGCTGAATTTTTCTTGCCGGACCTTCCCTCACGTAAGCAAGGCAGTTGCCGGCAAAGCGATTCAACAGACTGAATTCATTGACGAAAATGCGATTGCTGCAAAATTGTCACAGACGGCATCTGTTGCTCTCTCGCCACGTTTGCGCCGTCAATCCGCCATGCCCAAACAAAATTAATGGAAAATGATCAATTGGTGTTACCATCCGTAACAATACGAAAAAAGGTTTGGGCGGGATAGTGATTCGGAGCGGCAGACTGCGGCGCTCAATGTCGGAACAAAAAGGTGACGCCGCCCAGCCGGCGCCTTCCCGGAAGGCGGCCTCCACCCCGGTCTCTTCCATGCGCAATTTCTGGGGCCTGATGCGGGCCTACTGGTTCTCCAGCAGTTGGAAGGAAGCCTGGACGCTGACGGTGGTGATCGCCCTGCTCACCGCCCTGTCGTCGAAGGCGGGTGTCTGGTTCGCGGAAGCTTCGGGCGAACTGATCAACTCGATCGCCTTCTTCCACGATGCCGCCAACACCACGCCGCTGACCTCGCTGCTCGAGAACGCGGCCTTCCTCGTCGGACTTGTGGTCATCAAGGACGCCGGCATCACCGGCAGCCGCACCTATATTTCGGCCACCCTGCACCGCCGCTGGCGGGCCTGGCTGGACAACCGTTTCAACGAAGCGCTGCTGGACGCCAACCACAGCCATTTCCATGCCCAGCACGGCGCCGGCACGCCGGCGCCCGACAACATCGACCAGCGCGTCCAGGAATCGATCAAGGACATGACGGGCGGCGCCATCGGCCTTGCCATGGGCGTCATGGCGGTGGCGACCTCGCTGTACTTCGTCGGCCAGAAGCTGATCTCCTCCTCCACCGAAGTCGCCGGGCTCGAATTCCTCGGCAGCTACGGCAGCGCCGTACTCGCCTTCGTCGCCGTGGCCGTCTACGTGCCGCTCAACACCTGGATCGCCGTCAAGCTCGGCGGCATGCTGGAACAGCTTTCGATCCGCATGCAGCGGGCCGAGGGAAGCTATCGCGGCGAATTGACGACGCTGCTGCGCCGTTCCTTCCATGTCGCGGCCTCACGCGGCGAGGACGTGCAGAAGGCCATGCACGAGCGCCTTTACGTCGACATCGACCAGACCTGGGGCCGCCACAACATCGTGAGCGCCAGCTATGCTTCCTTCGAGCGGGTCTACAATTTCGTCGGCGCCCGCATCGTCGCCTACGGCCCGGGGCTGATCCCCTTCGTCCACAACCGCATCGATCTCAAGGGCTACATAACCGGCGCTGAGCTGGTCAACGCCCTGATCAGCCAGTGCTCGTGGTTCATCCACGTCATGCCCGCCATCGCCACGTTGCGCGCCAATTCCAAGCGCGTCATCGAAGTGGCCGTCGCCATCGAGAACGTGCAGAAGCCGGACGAATTCTATCGCCGGACGGGCCGCTCGGAGTTCCGCCGCACCAGCCAGAACCCGGTCTTCGGGCTGACCATCCAGAACCTGGAACTGGCGCACGAGGGTCACGACACCACGCCGTTCCTGGCCATCGACCAGTTGCGATTCCGGCGCGGCGAATGGATTTTCCTGCGTGGCGAGTCCGGTTGCGGCAAGACATCGCTGCTGAAAGCCATCAACGGCCTGTGGCCCTACGGGCGCGGCACCATCGTCCTGCCGGAGGGCGTCAAGAGCTTCTACGCCGCGCAGGACGTGCGCCTGCCGCAGGTGTCGCTGAAGGAACAGGTCTGCCTGCCCGACGCACCTAAGGACCATTCGGACGCGCGCGTCGCGGCCGCCCTTCACAAGGCCGGGCTCGGCGAGTTCATCGAGCACCTCGGCGACGTCACCCGCCAGGGCAAGGGCTGGGACCAGCAGCTTTCGGGCGGCCAGAAGCAGAAGCTGGTGGTGGCGCGCATCCTGTTGCAGCAGCCGGGCCTGCTGTTCCTCGACGAGGCGTCGGCCGCGCTCGATCCGGAGGGCAAGATCGCCTTCCACCAGGCGATCAAGGACAACTGCCCCAACGCCACCGTCGTCAGCATCATGCACGAGGCGACCCCGCCGCGCTCGGCCTCCGGCACGGAATTCTACGATTCGGTCGTGACGATCGCCGACGGCACCGTCATAAAGAAGCCGCTCCAGCCGCCGCTGCCGGCCGAGATCACCGAGATCCTCAACCGCCCCGCGATGCGCCAGCCGACCCGCTCGCCGGCGATGGAGGAAGGCTGGCGCCGCATCGCCCGCCTGCGGCTGAAGCAGAAGTAGGCGCGACACGCCGCAGGCGGTTTCCCGGAGCCTGTTTCGAAATTCGCTCTGGCGAGCCATATGGTGGTGGTTTGGAGAACCGTAGCGCAGCGGACATTTGGTCCATGAGCAACGGAAGCGCAGAAACCGCCATCAAATGGCCGTCAGAGTAGAATTTCTAAACAGGCTCTCAGCCGTCCCGCCGCGACAGCACCTTGGTCAGCATCGGCTCGACGCGTGACAACTCGTCGAGATGGGCAGCCGAAAGCTCGGCAAGCAGCGCTTCCGCCCGCTCGGTCAGGATCAGCATGACCTTGCGCTGGTCGTCCTCGGCGTGGCGGCGCTCGACGAGCCCCGCTTCGCTCAGCCGGTCCACCAGTTCCACGGCGCTGTGGTGGCGGATGCGAAGCCGCTCGGCCAGATCTCCCACCGACACCGGCCCGCCGCCGGGAAAGCCCTTGATGGCCAATAGAGCCTGATGGTGGCGTGGCTGCAGGCCGACCGCCTTGGCCGCGTTCTGGCTGAATTCGAGGAAGCAGCGGATCAGGTAACGGAACTGCGACAGAGCGTGATAGTCGGCCTGCGTGATCTCGGCACCCCGCCGTCGCTGCGATTTTTCCGTACTCATGCCCGTTTCCACCCCGATCGGTCCGCACGCGGACCACATACGACTTGAATTTATATCGTGTTGCGATAGAGAGCGATCACCGTCGACCCCGCGCGCAGACGGCCGGCAGCATAGCCGCCGATCCTGGATTCTCGAAAGACATACTGCAATGAAGACCGGCCAGCCAGACCAGCACGCCATGAGCGACTTCACCACGGATGCGCGCATGCTACTGATCGCGGCCATAGCGGCGGTGGTGGCGACCGTGGCCGTCGGTGCCGGCGTGCTTCTGATGGACCTGATAAAGCTCGCCACCAACCTGTCCTATTTCGGCCGGGCGACGCTGGCCGACCTCAAATTGCAGGACACGCCGCTCGGCCTGTTCGCCGTGCTGGTGCCGGTCGTCGGCGCGCTGATCGTCGGGCTGATGGCGCGCTACGGCTCGGACAAGATTCGCGGCCACGGCATTCCGGAAGCGCTGGAAGCCATCCTGCTCGGCCGCTCGCGGCTCTCCTTCAAGGTTGCGATCCTCAAGCCGCTCTCCTCGGCGATCTCCATCGGCACCGGCGGCCCGTTCGGCGCCGAGGGGCCGATCATCATGACCGGCGGCGCCATCGGCTCGCTGATCGCACAGGCGCTGCCCGTCTCCGACGCCGAGCGCAAGACGCTGCTGGTGGCGGGTGCCGCCGCCGGCATGACCACCGTCTTCGGCACGCCGATCGCCGCCATCATGCTGGCGGTCGAACTGCTGCTGTTCGAATGGACGCCGCGCAGCTTCGTGCCGGTGGCCGCCGCCGCCATCCTGGCCGATGTCGAGCGCACGATGCTCCACCTGCCCTCGCCGCTGTTCGCCACCCACGCCGAAATGGCGATCACGCTGACCGGCCTTGCCGGCTGGATGTTCATCGGCCTGTGCGGCGGGCTGCTGTCGGGCCTCCTCACCCAGATCGTCTACCGCTGCGAAGACGCCTTCCTGAAGCTGCCCATCCATTGGATGTGGTGGCCGGCCATCGGCGGCCTGATCGTCGGCCTCGGCGGCCTGATCGAGCCGAACGCGCTCGGCGTCGGCTATTCCAACATCGCCGAGATGCTGGCCGGCGAGACCGTGCTGAAAGCGGCGCTGCTGCTCCTGGTGGTCAAGGCGATCATCTGGTCGGTGGCGCTGGGTTCGGGCACGTCCGGCGGCGTGCTCGCCCCGCTGCTCATCATCGGCGGCGCCATGGGCACCGTTCTGGCCGGCGTGCTTCCGCCAGCCGATCCCGGCTTCTGGGCGCTGCTCGCCATGGCCGCGACCATGGGCGGCACCATGCGCGCGCCGCTGACGGCCACCTTCTTCGCCGTCGAACTGACCGGCGACACGCAGGCGCTGGTGCCGCTGATCGCCGCCTGCGCCACCGCGCATGCCGCCACCGTGCTGATGATGAAGCGCTCCATCCTCACCGAGAAGATCGCGCGGCGCGGCCTGCACCTGGTGCGTGAATACCGGGTCGACCCCTTTGCGCTGACCAGGGTCAGCGAGGTGATGACGACCGGCGTGGAGACGGTGCCTTCGGCAATGACGCTGCATGGCGCGGCTGCGCACCTGACCTCGCCCGACACGAAGCATCCCAGCTTCCCGGTCGTCGATGCGGAAGGTCATGTGCTCGGCGTCATCGACCCGCCTCAGATCATGCGCTGGCGCCGCCGCGGCGTGCATCGCCACGCAACGCTTGGCGAATTGCTCACAGGGGCCAAGATCACGCTGGCTTATCCAGACGAATATCTCGAAAGCCTGGCCGAAAAGCTGCAGACCGCGAACGTCTCGCACCTGCCCGTCGTGTTGCGCGAGGACAACACCCTTGTCGGCTACATCGGCTGGAAGGACCTGATGCGGGTGCGCACCAAGGCGCAGGCGGAAGACCGCGACCGCGCCCGCTTCATCGCCCTGCCCCGCCGAAAGGCCACCGGTGGCTGAGCCCTCGTTCCGGCGCTTCGCGGCCGCTCTCATCACAGTGTCGCGACCCCCGTCCGAAGGCCGTCTTGCGGGCGCAATTCCGATTGACTTGCAGGCGCTTGCTCCTATGGTGCGGCCGTTCGCCGGACCATTGTCCAGAACCGCGAACAGAAAGGTCACCGCGCCATGCCTGGCGACAGTTACAGTCGAACACAATCGCCGTCTGTCTGACGTGACCTGAAGGGCTCACGCCAGCCGGGCGGCAAGGAGTGAGCCATGAACGAATTCGCACGCGTCGCGGGCAGCGATGCCCTCGCCTTCGCCCGTATCCTCGCAAACGACCACATCGCCGACATCGTCGAGGCCCTGAACGGGGAACCGCACGACGTCGCCGCCGAACTGCTCGCCGAAGTGCCGTTCGAGCGGCTGGTCGAGATCTTCGACAAGCCGGAACTCGAGGCGGCGCCCGAACTGGTGGCCATGCTGCCGCGCGCGCGCGCCGGCAAGCTGCTGGCGGCGATGTCGGTGGACCGCGCGGCCGATGTGCTGCGCGAACTGGCCGAACCGGCGCGCTCCGAGGTACTTGGCGAGCTTTCCCCCGCCGTCAGGGCCACGTTGCTGTCCATCCTCGGCTATCCCGAGCACAGCGCCGCCTCCATCATGACGACCGAATATGTCAGCGTGCCGCCGGACTGGACCGTCGGCCGCACGCTCGACTACATCCGCAAGGTCGAGCGCACCCGCGAGACGATCTACGCCATCTATATCGTTGATCCAAGAACGCAGGAGCTGCTGCGTGCGCTGAGCCTGCGCCGGCTGATCACCGGCAACTCCGACTATCGCATCCTCGACGTCGCGCCCGACCGCACGCCGGTCAGCGCCACCCCGCTCACCGACCGCGAGGACGTCGCGCGCCAGATGTCGAAATACGACCTCCTGGCCCTCCCCGTCGTCGAGAACGGCCGCATGCTGGGCATCGTCACCGTCGACGACATCATGGACGCCATGATCGAGGAGACGACCGAGGACGTGCATCGCTTCGGCGGCATGGAGGCGCTGGACGAGCCCTACATGAAGATGGGCTTCCTGCCGATGATCGGCAAGCGTGGTGGCTGGCTGTGCGCCCTGTTCCTCAGCGAAATGCTGACGGCGAGCGTCATGCAGCACTATGAGGTCGAGCTGGAAAAAGCCATCGTGCTGACGCTGTTCATTCCGCTCATCATGAGCTCCGGCGGCAACTCCGGCTCGCAGGCGACGTCGCTTGTCATCCGCGCCCTGGCGCTACGCGAAATTTCACTGGCCGACTGGTGGCGGGTGGCCCTGCGCGAACTGCCGAGCGGCCTGATGCTCGGCACCATGCTCGGCCTGGTCGGCGTCGCCCGCATCACCCTTTGGCAGCATCTGGACCTCTACGACTACGGCCCGCACTGGCATCTCATCGCCGCCACGATCGGAGTGGCGCTGATCGGTATCGTCACCTTCGGATCGCTTACCGGCTCCATGCTGCCCTTCGCCCTGAAGCGGCTCGGCTTCGATCCGGCAAGCGCGTCGGCACCGTTCGTCGCCACGCTGGTCGACGTCACCGGCCTCGCCATATATTTCTCGGTGGCGCTGGTTATCCTGCGCGGCACGCTTCTGTAACGCCGACGGCGCGCGTCAGTCGATGCGCGCGCCGTCCTTCACCCGGTAGCTCGGCTTGTACATGGTGACCAGTTCTTCCGCCGCCGTCGGATGCACCGCCATGGTGCGGTCGAAATCGTCCTTGGTGAGGCCTGCCTTGATCGGAATGCCGAGCAATTGCGCCATCTCGCCGGCATCCGGACCGAGGATGTGCGCGCCGATCACCTTTCGGCTCTTGCCGTCGACCACAAGCTTCATCAGCATCTTTTCCTGGCGGCCGGAAAGCGTGTGCCGCATCGGCCGGAACGAAGCGCGATAGATTTCCAGCTCGGCGAACCGCTTGGCCGCCTCGTCCTCCGACAGGCCGACGGTGCCGATCTCCGGCTGCGAGAAGACGGCGGTGGCGATGGTCTCGTGGTCGGGCTTCGTCGGATTGTCCTTGAAGGCGGTTTCGATGAAGCACATCGCCTCGTGGATCGCCACCGGCGTCAATTGCACCCGGTCGGTGACATCGCCGACCGCCCAGATGTTGTCGACGCTGGTGCGCGAATACGCGTCCACGACGATGGCGCCCTTCTTGTCGAGCTCGACGCCGGCCTTGTCCAGGCCGAGCGATTCGGTGTTCGGGACGCGGCCGATGGCGAGCATCATCTGGTCCACCGTCAGCACCTCGCCGCCGGTCACCGTCACGTCGAGCCGCCCGTCGGCACGCTTGACCACTTTTTCCGACAGCGAACGGCACAGGATGCGGATGCCCTTCTTCTCCATCGTCTCGTGCAGCATTGTCCTCAGGTCCATGTCGAAACGGCTGAGGATTTCGGTGCCGCGATAGATCAGCGTGGTCTCGACGCCGAGACCATGGAAGATGTTGGCGAACTCGACGGCGATATAGCCGCCGCCCTCGATGGCGATCGCCTTCGGCAGTTCCGCGAGATGGAACGCCTCGTTGGAGACAATGCAGAATTCATTGCCCGGCAGCGCCGGATGCGCCGCCGGACGCCCGCCGGTGGCGATCAGGATCTGGTCGGCGGTGACGGTGCGGTTCAGGCTTTCCAGCCGCACCGTATGGCGATCGATCAGCGTGGCGCGCGTCTGGAAGGTTTCGCCGCCGGCGCCTTCGACGTTCCTTTTGTAGATCGCCTCCAGGCGGCCGATTTCCTTGTCCTTGTTGGCGATCAGCGTCGCCCAGTCGAAGCGCGCCTGAGGCACCGTCCAGCCGTAGCCGGCCGCATCCTCGAAATGTTCGGGGAACTGCGAAGCGTAGACGAACAGCTTCTTCGGCACGCAACCGCGAATGACGCAGGTGCCGCCGAAACGATACTCCTCGGCGATGCCCACGCGCTTGCCGAGCGCGGCCGCCACCCGCGCCGCCCGCACGCCGCCGGAGCCGCCCCCGATGACGAAAAGGTCGTAGTCGTAGGTCGTCATGGCGAACTCCCGAAGAGAATGAACAGATCCACAGGTATGCGGCGGGCGGCCAAAAGAAAAGGCCCGGACGACGCCGGGCCTTTGAAACAGATGCTTTGGAGGCTCAGCCGCCGTTGCCGCTGTCGGCGGGCTTGGCCGCGTCATCGGCAGGCGCGGCCGTACCGTCGGCGGGCGCGGCAGGCGCCTTGGTCTTGGAGGCGGCGGCCAGCGCCTCGCCCACTTGCTGCGCCAGGTCGCGTGCGATGCCGTTCTGCCAGATTTCGGCGGCCTTGACCAATTCGCGCGTGGCGATGGGGCCGGTTTCCAGCAGCTTCTTGCCCGACGGCGACGAATAAAAAGCGGCGATGTCCTTCAGTTCCTGCTCGGAAAACGACTTGGCGTAGGCCGTGGCCGCTTCGTTCTCCAGGTCGGCGCGGCGCGAGGCGAGCGCCAGCGCCTTTTCCGATATGGTGGTGCTGATGAGCTGTTCCATATCCGGGTTCTTCTGGATGAGCTGCTGTTGCAAGCCTGCCGCCGCAGCAGGCAGGATGTTGTCGAAGGGGTCGGTCGCGTGCAGCGCCGAAATCGCCTCATGCGCCGCCTTGAGATGCGATTCGGACACGTCCTGCGCCAGCGCCGGCAGGGAAAAGGCGATGACGGCGGATGCCGCCAGCGCGGCTGCAAGGCACCGGACCCGCTTGTTCAACATCATGATCGACAGGACTCCCTGGTTTTATCGGGCGTGGACGGTCTTGATACCATCGCTGCCGGCGACGATCGCCGCCGAGGCCAGACCGATGAAAAGGCCGTGCTCGACCACGCCCGGAATGGCGTGGAGAGCGTTCGAAAGTGCTCTTGTATCCGGAATGCGGCCAAAAGATGCGTCGAGAATAAAATGGCCGCCGTCGGTCACGAAAGGCGCCGCGCCCGTCATGCGCAAGGCGACCGGCCCCGAAAGACCCAGATTCTCGGCAGCTGCGGCGATCGCGAGTTCGGTGGCCCTGAGGCCGAACTTGTTGACTTCGATCGGCAACGGGAAACGGCCGAGCGTATCGACGATCTTGGAAGCGTCGGCGATGACGATCATGCGGTGCGAGGCCGCCGCGACGATCTTCTCGCGCAATAGCGCCCCGCCGCCGCCCTTGATGAGAGACAAGTCCGGATCGATCTCGTCGGCGCCGTCGATGGTGAGATCGAGTTCGGGCGTATCGTCCAGCGTCGAAAGCGGCACGCCCACTTCCAGGCAGAGCGCAGCCGTGCGCTCGGAGGTCGGCACGCCGATGACGGTGAGCCCGCCGGCCACCTTCTCGGCGAGAAGCCGCACGAACGCCTCGGCCGTCGAACCCGTGCCGATGCCCAGCCGCATGCCGTCGCCGACATGTGCAAGCGCCGCGCGGGCGGCTTCGACCTTCAGTTCGCTGGCATTCATGCAGGCGGTTCCGCTTTTCCTGCCGGGCTCCTAGCATTTTTGCGGAATGCGTCAAAGGGCAGTCTGTCCTTGCCTGTAACGCCCGCAGGGACTATCCGGCAGCGGTAACAGGCGAAGGACCCGACATGCAGCGCCCCATCATCGTATTCGACCTAGACGGCACCCTGATCGACACCGCGCCCGACCTGCTCGAGAGCCTGAACCACAGCCTTGCCGCCGGCGACCTGCCCGCGGTGGACGAGATCGGCTTCAAGGGCTTCGTCGGCCATGGCGGCCGCGTCATGATCGAGCGCGCCTTCGCCGCCCGGCAAAAGGCGCTCGCCGCCGCCGAACACGACCGTCTGCATTCGCTGTTCGTCGATCACTACACGATCAACATTCCAGGCAAGTCGCGCCCTTATCCCGGCGTCCTGCCGGCCATCGCCCGCTTCGAGGAAGCGGGCTATCTGCTCGCCATCTGCACCAACAAATATGAGGCGAACTCACTGGCGCTGATCGAGGCGCTGGGGATGACGAAACATTTCGCCGCCATCGCCGGCCAGGACACGTTCGCCTTCCGCAAGCCGGACCCGCGCCACCTTCTGGAGACGATCAGGCGCGCCGGCGGCGATCCCGACCGCGCCGTCATGGTGGGTGATTCGCAGACCGACATCGACACCGCCAAGGCCGCCGGCATTCCGGTCGTGGCCGTCGACTTCGGCTACACCGACCGTCATGTCAGCGAGTTCGAGCCGTCGCGGGTGATCTCGCATTTCGACGAACTGACGCCCGATCTCGCCGCGCGGCTGATCGCCGCCGCCCACCCTGCCCGGCAAATGCCATGATCGCCGCTATCAACGCAGTATGAGCACCCTTTCGCCCCACAATCCGTCGACGCCGTCCCGAACCGCCGCGAAAACGGTTTTCGCAAGCGTCTGCCTCGCCGCGCTGCTGGCCTTGCAGGCCTGTGGCAGCATGCAGCCGACAGGAGATGGCGGCGGCGCATCGGGCGCGGCGGCCCCTGCCCTCAACGCCTTTCGCGCCGAACAGGGCCTTTCCGCCCTGGCGCCGGACCCGCAACTGGAACAGGCCGCCTTGCAGCAGGCCCGCTACATGGCCGCCGCCGGCCGCATGGAGCACAAGACGGGTTGGGGCAAGGATTTCGCCACGCGCGTGAGGGCCAACGGCATCGCGGGCGCCGCGGCCGAAAACATCGCCGCCGGCCGCATGGACACCGCACGCGTATTGAACACCTGGGAAAACTCGCCGCCGCACCGGCGCAACATGCTGGACCGGCGCTTCACCCGCTTCGGCCTCGCCTATGTCCGCGATGGCAAGAACAGCGACTGGCGCTACTGGGCGATGGTGCTGGGGAAGTAAGGATTAGGGCAGTAAGGCAATAGGGCAATAGGGCAATAGGGCAATAGGGGAGTACGGCAGTAGGGGAACAAGGAAAGAGTGCTTTCGTCCCGCCTATTCCCCTATTCCCTTATTCACCTATTCCCCTCACCCTAATCCATATGCGCCGCCGGCGCACCGCCGCCGCCCGACGGCGCATGCTTGGGCTTGCGCAGCAGGAAGATGAGCGGCAGGGCGAGCAGGGTCACGCCCATCATCAGCTTGAAATCGTTGACGTAGGAGATCATCAGCGCCTGGATGTTGACCATTCCGTTCAACTGCGACAGCGCGTTGGGGTCGCCCAGCACCGCCGCCGGCGAGGCCTCCCAGAGATTGGGATTGAACGGGTTGATGTAGGCGCCGAGTTCGGCGTGGTTGATCTGCATGTTGCGCGTCAACAGCACCGACACGATCGAGATGCCGATGGAGGAGCCGATGTTGCGCACCAGCGAGAACAGCGCCGTGGCGTCGGTGCGGTAGCGCGCCTCCAGCGTCGCGAACGCCACCGTCGACAACGGCACGAAGACAAGGCCGAGGCCGAGGCCCTGGACGACGCCGCTGCTGATGATGAGCCAGCTGTCCATCTGCGGCGAGAAGCCCGACATGGTGTAGAGCGACTGCGCCGTCAGAAGCAGGCCGACGACCACCAGGATGCGTGCATCGACGATGCGCACGATGCGGCCGACGATCAGCATCGAGATCATCGTGCCGACGCCGCGCGGCGCCATGACGAGGCCGGTGGTTATGGTCGGGTAGCCGAAGATGGTCGACAGCATCGGCGGCAGCAGCGCGAGGCTGGCCAGAAGGATGACACCGATGACGAAAATGAACACCAGCCCCGTCGCGAAATTGCGGTCGAGGAAGATCTTCGGGTCGATGAACGGATGCTCGGCCGTCAGCATATGGACGATGAAGACCCAGAAGCCGGTGATGGCGAGCCCCAGCTCGATCCAGATCTCGACCGAGGAGAACCAGTCGGCGTCGGCGCCGCGGTCCAGCATCAGCTGCAGCGCACCGACGCCGAGCGACAGCATGGCGAAGCCGAAGAAATCGAAAGACCTGACGCGCTTGGCGATGTTGGGCAGGTAGGCGGCCGAGCCGAGGAAGGCGATGATGCCGACCGGCAGGTTGATGAAGAAGACCCAGCGCCAGTTGAAGCTCTCGGTCAGCCAGCCGCCGAGCGTCGGGCCGATGATCGGGCCGACCATGATGCCGGCGCCCCAGATGGCCATCGCCTGGCCGTGGCGCTCGCGCGGGTTGATGTCGAGCAGGAAGGTCTGCGACAACGGCACGATCGCCGCGCCGAACACGCCCTGCATCAGCCGGAAGGCCACCATGGACTCCAGGCTCCAGGCGATGCCGCACAGCATCGACATGACGACGAAGCCGACGACGGACGTCAGGAAGAGCTGCTTGCGGCCGAGCCGGTCGGCCAGCCAGCCGGTGACCGGCGTCATGATGGCGGCGGCCACGATATAGGAGGTCAGGACCCAGTTGATGGTGTCCTGCGAGGCGCCGAGGTCGCCCGTCATCGACGGCAGCGCCACGTTGGCGATCGTCGTATCGAGCACCTGCATGATCGTCCCCAGCATGATGGAGACGGTAATCAGGCCGCGATGGGGAACTTCGCTATGGGTTTCGGGCGTGCTCATTGTCTGGACCTTGCCGGCCGCAGCCGGTCTTTCAATCTTGCCGCCGGTGAACCGGGTTCCGGGTGGCCGGCTACGCCGACGATCTCGCGACCGGCAACGGGGGGATAGCCGGTCCCGGGATCATCGGCTGATCGCCCAGCCACCCGGAGTACGGAACCGCACCTGTGGGGATGCTGTTCCGATGGGGTCGGCCGCGGATGCCGCGGCCGGAAAACGCTTACTCGCCTTCCGCCGCCACGGCGTGGCCGCCGAACAGGCCGGCGAAACCGCGCGTGTGGCCGGTATCGACGGTGACGTCGGCGCTCATGCCGGTGCGCAGCGCCAGCTTCCCGGCGTTGTCGTCCAGCTTCAGCCGCACCGGAATGCGCTGCGTGACCTTGACCCAGTTGCCGGTGGCGTTCTGTGCCGGCAGCAGCGAGAACTCCGCGCCGGTGCCTGCGCCGATCGCCTCGACGGTCGCCTTGAAGGTCCGGCCCGGATAGGTGTCCAGCACCACATCGGCCGTCTGGCCGGGCTTCAGGTGGGTAAGCTGGGTCTCCTTGAAATTGGCGTCGATCCAGGTGTCCTCGGTTTCGACCAGCGCAAACAGCGGCGTTCCGGTGGAAACGTACTGGCCGACCTTGAACGACGCGGCCTGGTAGACGACGCCGTCGGCTGGCGCCGCCACGGTGGTCTGCGACAGGTCGAAGGCCGCCTTGTCGCGCTGGGCGAGCGCGGCCAGCACGGCCGGATGCTTGTCCGTCTCGATGGCCGGATTGCCGCCGAGCGCCGCCTTGGCGCTCTCGATGCCCTGTTCCGCCACGGCCAGTTGCTGCTTGGCCTTGTCCAGGTCGTTGCGGGCCTCGTCAAGGGCCGAGGTCGTGTTGATGCCCTTCTTGGCGAGGTCGGAAGCGCGATCGAACTGCGACTGCGCGTAGTTCACCTCGCTGGCCGCCGACTTCTCCTGCGCCATCGCCTGACTGTAGGCGGCGCGAAGCTGCTCGACATTGAGGCGCGCGTTGGCGACCGCGGCGTCCGCCTGCGCCAGCGCGATCTGATAAGGCTGCGGATCGATCTTGAACAGCACGTCGCCCTTCTTGACCGACTGGTTGTCGGCGACGTCGACCTCGACGATGCGGCCGGCGGTGTCGGCCGAAATCGAAACCCGGGCCTGCCGCAGGTTGGCGTTGTCGGTTTCCTCGTAGCGGCCGCCCGTCACCCACACATAGGCGCCGCCGGCCGCCAGAAGCAGCGGCAGCGCGAACATGAGGATGAAACGGCTGCGGCCGCGCTTCTTCTTTTTCGGCTGTGCGGCGGGCTCCGGCAGCGGCGGTACGACCGCGGCGGGAGCCGCCGGCTGCGCCGGAGCTTCCATTTCCAGCTTCGTCACGTTCTCGTCCACTTTGGTGACCGCGTTCATGCTGTTACGCTTTCCGTCTTTTTTGCCATGTCGCAGGACGACGTCTCGCCGTCCCCGAGATTCTCAACGATCTTGTCGAGGCAGACGATCAGCGTGCGCCGCTGATCCCGGGAAAGCCCGGCCAATGCCTCTTCGTAAACATCGCCCGCCATGCTTTTGACCGACGCATAGGCCTCGCGGGCCCTGGGCGTGGGATAAACCGTCCGCACCCGCCGGTCGGAAGGATCGGCTCGCCGCTCCACCCAGCCGCCCTCTTCCATGCGGTCGACGAGGCGTGAGACGCTGATCGGCTCGATTTCGAGAAGTTCCGCCAGGCGAGCCTGGGTGATTCCTTCTTCTTTCGCGGCGCGCACCATCAGCCGCCACTGCGCGGCGGACAGGCCGAAAGCACTGGCGCGCGCGTCGAAACGCTTGCGCATGTGGCGCTGCACATCGTGGATCAGAAATCCCAGTCTTTCTATGCCGTCGGAAACCATGAGCGCCATATATTATAAGCCTGCTTAGCTTTCAATATGCCGCAGCGCACAATCCTGTCATATCCGGACATCGCGGCTATGCGGATTTGCCGGACAGCCGCAAATCCCTGTTTCATCAAGGCTGGTGGCCCATCGCTTTGGCATTGCTGTCCGCCCCGTCTCGGGTAAAGGCTGAGCCCCCCGTCGACCATCGCGAACCGTCCGGTCGGAGCGTCTCGTGCCCCTTTCTCCCAATTTTCGCGGCGCGCTCTTCATGGTCGTCGCCATGGCAGCCTTCACGCTCAACGACGCGATCACGAAATTTTCTTCCGAATCGATGAGCATGGCGCAGGTGATGCTGGTGCGCGGCGTCTTCGCCACCGCCCTGGTCGCCCTGCTCGCCTGGCAGCAGGGCGCGCTGGCCCGGCCGCGTCTAGCGCTGCAGCCGCTGATCGCCCTGCGCGTCGCCGGCGAGGCAGGGGGCACCGTTTGCTATCTTCTGGCGCTCGCCCACCTACCGCTCGCCAACGTCTCGGCCGTGCAGCAGGCCCTGCCGCTGGCGGTGACGATGGGGGCTGCGCTGTTCTTCGGCGAGGGCGTCGGCTGGCGGCGATGGCTGGCGATCACCGTCGGCTTCGCCGGCGTGCTGGTCATCGTTCGGCCGGGCTTCGCGGGCTTCAGCGCCTATTCGCTGCTGGTCCTGGGCAGCGTATGCTTCTGCGCGGTGCGCGATTTGGTCACCCGGCGCATCCCCGACGACGTCCCCACCCTGCTGATCTCGGGCGTGACCTCGGTGGCCATGACGGTGCTGGGCGCAGCGCTGCTCCCCGTCATGGGCGGCTGGTCGCCGATGACCCATGCAAGCACCGGTTTCCTGGCATTGGCCGCCGTCCTGGTGCTGATCGGCTACCAGTTCATCATTATGGCCATGCGGGTCGGCGACATCTCCTTCATCGCGCCCTTCCGCTACACCGCCCTTCTGTGGTCGATCGTGCTGAGCGTGATGGTGTTCGGCGACTTCCCCGATTCCGCCATGATCCTCGGGGCGTTCATCATCGTCGGCTCCGGGGTCTATACGCTCTACCGCGAGCGCGTCACGGGCCGCGGCAAGGCAGCCTCCGAAAGCACTGGACCGAACCTCGCCCCGGACGGCATATAGGCCCGACCGGCACGAACGCGGTTTGAAACGGATATGAACGAGGGCGTTGCAGGCATCATCCTGGCGGGCGGCCTGTCGCGGCGCATGGGCGGCGGCGACAAGGCGCTGGCGCCGCTTGGCCGAAGCACTCTGCTCGCTCACGTCATTCAGCGCCTGCGGCCGCAGGTCGGGACGCTGGCCCTGAACGCCAACGGCGACCCCGCGCGCTTCGGCGCGCTGACCCTGCCGGTGGTGGCCGACACCGTCCCCGGATTCGCCGGGCCGCTGGCCGGGCTGCTCGCCGGTCTGGAATGGGCCGCCGCCGCGACGCCGTGCCGATGGCTGGCGACGGCGGCGTCCGACACGCCGTTCTTCCCTGAAGACCTCGTCCGGCGCCTGCTCGCCGCCGCCGAGGACCGAACCGACACCGTCGCGGTCGCGCGTTGCGGCGAACGCCGGCACCCGACCTTCGCGCTGTGGCCGCTGGCGCTTGCCCGTCCGTTGCGGCGCATGCTGGTCGACGACGGCAACCGGCGCGTCACCGCCTTCATCGACGCCAACGCCCATGTCGACGTCGATTTCCCGCCGGCGGAGCTTGCCGGCGGCGGCACCTTCGATCCTTTCTTCAACATCAACACGCCGCAGGACCTCGCCGAGGCCGAGCGGTTGTCGCGGAGCCTCGCATGACCGCCAGCCGCATCTTCGGCGTCACCGGCTGGAAGAACTCCGGCAAGACCACGTTGACCGAGAAACTGGTAGCCGAACTGGTGCGGCGCGGCTGGCGGGTGTCGACCGTCAAACACGCCCACCACGATTTCGACATCGACAAGCCGGGCGCCGATTCGTTCCGCCACCGCCAGGCCGGCGCGACGGAAGTGGCCATCGTTTCCGGCCGCCGCTGGGCGCTGATGCATGAACTGCGTGACGAGGAGGAGCCGCCGCTGGCAGCCATCCTCCAGCGCATGGCGCCGGCCGACATCGTCATCGTCGAGGGCTACAAGAGGGAAGCGCATCGCAAGATCGAGGCCCGCAGGCGCGAGGCGAAAAACCGCGAGCCGCTTTCGCCCTCCGATCCCAACATCGTCGCCGTCGCCGCCGATTCCGCGCAAGCCGGCGAGACGCTGCCGGTCTTCGACCTCGACGACATCGCCGCCATCGCCGATTTCGTCGAGCGGGACGCCGGACTCGCCCGCTGATTTTATTCTTGTGCGGCGACAGGTTGCCGCAGTCTGTCAACGCATCGCCTGACCTCTGGCCCAGCAATAGCCGCCAAAGCGCCGGGCCGTGGTTTTGCAGTTGCTTTTTTGCTGGAAACAGTGGGAGTATCCGCCAGCGGACGGCCACAGGCGCCGTCCCAAGAAGCCGTTTGCAACAACGGTCGGGACCATTCAGAGAGGAACATCATGCGTATTGCATTGCGTATCGCCCTGGCGGCATCCGCCGCCATGCTGGCGCTGGGCGTCGCCCACGCCGAGGACAAGGTTCTCAAGCTCGGCACCGAAGGCGCCTATCCGCCCTTCAACAACCTCACCGCCGACGGCAAGCTCGAAGGCTTCGACATCGACATCGGCAATGCGCTGTGCGAGCAGATGAAGGTGAAGTGCGAATGGGTCACGCAGGACTGGGACGGCATCATCCCCGCCCTCCAGGCCGGCAAGTTCGACGCCATCATCGCTTCCATGTCGATCACGCCGGAACGCGCCGAGAAGGTCGACTTCTCCGGCAAGTACTACAACACGCCCTCGGCCATCGTCGTGCCCAAGGACAGCGACCTGAAGGGCACCACCAAGGCCGACCTCGCCGGCAAGACGATCGGCGTCGCCACCTCCACCACGCACTTCAACTACGCCTCGCAGACCTACACGGACTCGACCGTGAAGGGCTATCCGTCGAGCCCCGAGGAGCAGCTTGACCTAGTCAATGGCCGTCTCGACGCCATCGAGGACGACATCGTCGTGCTGTCGCAGTGGCTGGAGACGCCGGACGGCGCCTGCTGCAAGATCCTCGGCACGCCCGAGCCGCAGCCGGTCGATATCTTCGGCCCTGGCGCCGGCATCGCCGTGCGCAAGGGCGACAAGGAACTGGTGGACAAGCTGAACGAAGCCATCAAGGCCATCCGCGCCAACGGCAAGTACAAGGAAATCAACGACAAGTACTTCAAGTTCGACGTCTACGGCGCCGAATCCTGATTACAGCTCTGGTCGCGGTCGGCGGAGACATCTCCGCCGGCCGTGTCGTCACCGGACCGCGCGGCGGGGAAAAAGACCGCGCGGCCTGATAGAAAAGCCACAGGGGAACGATCGAGCGTATGCCGGGCGCATGGACGCTATTGAGCTGGGGGCCGGAGGGGTGGCTCGATGATATCGCCTACGGCGTTTTCGTTACCGTCTCGCTGGCGCTCGCCACGTTGCCTGTCGGCCTGGCCGTCGGCTTCCTGGTCGCCCTCGCCAAGCAGTCGAGCGAGCCATCGCTGCGGCTGGCCGGCAATGTCTACACCACCATCTTCCGCGGCCTGCCCGAACTCCTGACGCTGTTCCTGGTCTATTTCGGCGGCCAGATCGGTTTGCAGAAACTGTTCCAGCTTTTCGATCCCGGCGCGACGGTGGACGTCAGCGCCTTCGTCGCCGGCATGATCGCGCTCGGCGTGGTCTTTTCCTCCTACGCCAGCGAGGTCTTCCTTTCGGCCTTCAAGGCCATTCCCAGCGGCCAGTACGAGGGTGGCCATGCCATCGGCCTGACCAACTGGCAGACCATGCGGCTCGTCGTCCTGCCGCAACTGATCCGCATCGCCCTGCCCGGCCTCGCGAACCTGTGGCTGATCCTGCTCAAGGATACCGCGCTGGTTTCGGCGATCGGCCTGAGCGACATCCTGCGCCAGACCAGCATCGCCGCGCGCGTCACCAAGCACGCCTTCCTGTTCTTCGGCTTCGCCACGCTGGTCTATCTGGTGCTGTCGGTCATCTCCTCCTTCGGCATCCGCGCCATCGAGCGGTCCGTCGACAACCGGGACATGCGCCGATGAGCGCCGCCGGCACCGCCCTCGACGAAGCGCCTCCGCCGCTGCCGCCGCGCGGCTGGTCGGGGCAGCGCATCGCCGGCCACGTATTGGTGGCGCTGTGGATCCTGCTGGCCATCGGCCTCGTCTGGTTCCTCGTCACCTCCTGGAACCTGCCGCTGGTCGAGAAATACGGCCCCGGCTACCTGTACGGCCTCGGCGTCACCGTCGGGCTGGTGGCGGTCTCCATCGTCATCGGCGCCATCCTGTCGATCCCGGTCGCGCTTGGCCGCATGTCGAAGAATCCGGTCTTTTCCGGTCTCGCCTACGCCTATGTCTACTTCTTCCGCGGCACGCCGCTCTTGGCGCAGACCTTCCTCGTCTATTACGGCCTCGGCGCCTTCCGACCCGAACTGCAATCGGTCGGTCTGTGGTGGTTCTTCCGCGAGGCCTGGTATTGCGCGATCTTCGCCTTCTCGCTGAACACCGCCGCCTATCAGGCCGAGATGCTGCGCGGCGCCATCGAAAGCGTGCCGCGCGGCCAGTGGGAGGGCGCCGCCTCGCTCGGCCTGCACAAGCTGCAGACCATGTGGAAGGTCATCCTGCCGCAGGCGGCGGTGGTCGCCCTGCGCCCCTACGGCAACGAGGTGATCCTGATGGTCAAGGGCTCGGCCATCGTCTCCATCATCACCGTCTACGACCTGATGGGCATCACCCGCTTCACCTATTCGCGCACCTTCGACTTCCAGTCCTACCTGTGGGCGGCGGTCATCTACCTGATGATCGTCGAGACGCTGCGCCACGGCATCGAGTGGATCGAGCGCCGCCTCACCCGCCACTTGAAGCGGTGAACGGCTGGTCCAGCCGCCCTTTCGCCTTCCCCTCGGCTTGTGCAATGCGGTAGAACGCCAGCGCAATCAGCAAGGGGATTATCGACATGGCGAAAGTGGCGTTTCTCGGTCTTGGCGTGATGGGCTACCCGATGGCCGCGCACCTGAAGCACAAGGGCGGCCACGACGTCACCGTCTATAACCGCACCACCGCCAAGGCGGAGAAATGGGCGGCCGAGCACGGCGGCGCTTTCGCCCGCACGCCGGCCGAGGCAGCTGAAGGCAAGGACTTCGTCTTCTCCTGCGTCGGCAACGACGACGACCTGCGCGAGGTGACGATCGGCGCGCAGGGCGCGTTCGCCGCCATGAAGAAGGGCGCGGTGTTCATCGACAACACCACCGCTTCCGCCGAAGTCGCGCGCGAACTGGCGGCGGCAGCGGCCAAGCGCGGCTTTTCCTTCCTCGATGCGCCGGTGTCGGGTGGCCAGGCGGGCGCCGAGAACGGCGTGCTCACCGTCATGGTCGGCGGCGAGCAGGCCGTGTTCGACCGCGCGAAGCCAGTGATCAACGCCTTTGCGCGTATGGTCGGCCTGATGGGGCCGGCGGGCGCGGGCCAGCTCACCAAGATGATCAACCAGATCTGCATCGCCGGCCTCGTGCAGGGCCTTTCCGAGGGCATTCATTTCGGCAAGAAGGCAGGCCTCGACATCGAGAAGGTGGTCGAAGTCATCTCCAAGGGCGCGGCCGGTTCCTGGCAGATGGAGAACCGTCACAAGACCATGAACGCCGGCAAATACGATTTCGGCTTCGCCGTCGACTGGATGCGCAA
Source organism: Ollibium composti (assembly GCF_004801285.1). Taxonomy (GTDB): domain Bacteria; phylum Pseudomonadota; class Alphaproteobacteria; order Rhizobiales; family Rhizobiaceae; genus Mesorhizobium; species Mesorhizobium composti. Next base: position 486,281 of record NZ_SSNY01000001.1, on the reverse strand, counting down.
GGACCTTGGCATCTGCCTCGATGAAGCCGACCGCAACGGCGCCAGGCTGCCGGTCACCGCGCTGGTCGATCAGTTCTACAAGCAGGTGCAGCAGATGGGCGGCAACCGTTGGGATACGTCCTCGCTGCTGGCCTTGCTGGAAAGATAAGCGCCATGCCTGAGCCGCTCACGCCTGCGTCCACCGCGGTCGAGGCGATCGCGCGGCTAAACGAGATGGGCAACGATGAGAACCGCGCCGGCATGGCGCGCTTCGGTATCGAGACCGGCGCGGCGCTCGGCATCGGCAACACCGACCTCAGGCGCCTTGCCCGCGACCTGAAGCGCGACCACGAGCGGGCGCTGGAGCTGTGGCGAAGCGGCGTCCGCGAGGCGCGGCTGCTCGCCGCCTTCACCGACGAACCGGACAAGGTGGGCATCGCGCAATGCCGGGAATGGGCCGTCGACTTCAACTCCTGGGAGATCGTCGACGGCGTATCGGACCTGTTCGTCGATACGCCGTTCTGGCGGAACCTGATCGAGGAATTCGCCGCCGACGAGCGCGAATTCGTCCGCCGCGCTGCCTTCGCCATGCTGGCCTGGGCTGCCGTCCACCGCAAGAAGGAGCCGGACGCCACTTTCGCGGCGTACCTGCCGCTGGTCGAAGCCCATGCGGCCGACGCCCGCAACTTCATCAGGAAGGCCGTCAACTGGGCCTTGCGGCAGATCGGCAAGCGCTCGACCGGACTGCACGCCCCTGCCCTCGCGCTGGCGCGCAAGCTGGCCGCATCTCCCGACAAGACCGCGCGCTGGATCGGCAAGGACGCCGTGCGCGAACTCACCGACGCGAAAACGCTGGAACGGCTCGCGAAGAAGGCGACCGGCGACGCACCTGTGAATTGACCAGCCGGCGACGGCGCGATTAACTGCCTGCGATGACCGCAAACATGCCTTGGAGAAGCGCGGCTTTCCTGGCCGCCCTGCTAACCGGCCTTGGGGTGGCGAATGCGGCCCCTGAGGCGGCGAAGACCGTCTTGTGGAAAGACCTGCGACCAGCTGCGCAGCCGGCGGCGCAGACTTTCAGCCGGCCGATGATCGCGGCCCTCCTTCCCGACCATGGCGAAACGCTGGCCTGGAACGCCGCCGACGAGACGGTCGAGCTCAAGGGCTACGCGCTGCCGGTCGATCGCGACGGCGACCTCGTCTACCAGTTCCTGCTGGTGCCGTGGACGGGCGCATGCAGCCACATGCCGACGCCACCGCCGAACCAGATCGTGCTGGTGACGCTGCCGAAGCCGTACCGGATGGAAAAGGCCTATCAGACGGTTGCGGTCACCGGGCGGTTGAAACCGGATATGGAAAAGAGCCAGCTTTTCATCACCGACGGCGTGACCGTCATCCAATCCGGCTACGCCTTCAGCGGCGCGGAAGTGGCCGACATCGACAGCGTGCCCGAAACCGTCGAGTTGCAACAGGCCAACCCCTGGAAGTTCCTGAAGAAGTAGATTTGGCCGGGCAGCGAAGGGCGCGAACCGTTAAACACTGCGCCTGTGCGAAAAATCTTCCCGAAATCTATCCCCGTCCTTTTCAGCCGCCTCATACTCCTCGTCATCTCCTGTGCGGGAACGCGGGTCGCGAACCGGGCGCTTGTGGCGGGAGAGGGTGCCGGGCTGGTCGTCTGCGGTAGGTGGCTGGGTGATGAGCCCCCAAGTCCGGGCCTCGACCGAGCCAGCGGGCCGCCCCAGAAAGGCGGCAGCGACCCTCGGGGAGGCAAGACACCGGCGGGCGCGGGATGCCGCGCCATATACTTACTTAGCAGGCACGGCTCCCGCGCCCGCTTCCCGACCTCAAGCATAAGAGGTCAGCTCTTTGACAATGGCCAGACGGACGAAAATCCGGGCGTGGCGATGAAGACGTTTGCCCGAAAAGCTCAGGCCGCGCTTTGGCCGGACTCCTTGTCCAGCACCATATAGTCGAGCGGCATTTCGGTGGTGAACTTGATCTGCTCCATGGCGAAGGCCGACGACACTTCGCGGATCTCGATCTTGGTGATCAGCCGCTTGTAGAACGCGTCGTAGGCGGCGATGTCCGGCACAACGACCCTGAGCAGATAGTCGACGTCGCCGCTCATGCGGTAGAATTCGACCACCTCGGGGAATTCCTGGATGACCTCGGAAAAGCGCCGCAGCCATTCATGGCTGTGCGAGTTGGTGCGGATCGACACGAACACCGTCACCTTGACGTTGATCTTCTCCGGATCGAGCAGCGCCACCCGGCGGCGGATGACGCCCTCCTCCTCCAGCTTCTGGATGCGCCGCCAGCACGGCGTCGTCGACAGGCCTACTTTCTTGGCGACATCGGCCACGGCGAGCGTCGCGTCCTCCTGCAACAGGCGCAGGATTTTCCGGTCGAGGCGATCCATGAACAGCTCCCAGGAGAAAAGGTTCGCGATAATCCGCCTTGATAGCCGGTCAGGCAAGAAAGAATTTCTGCGAAATATCGGTATGGAGGGTGAAAATTTTCCACTGCTCAGCCGAGCCGGTGGCGAATTTCCCCCTTCAGGAAAGGCAGCAAATCCGTTTCGAACCATGGATTGCGCTTCAGCCAGGCGGTGTTGCGCCACGACGGATGCGGCAGCGGCAGCACCCGGGGCGAGACTTCCGAGGCCCATGCGGCCCGCCAATTGGCGACCGTCTCGCTCAGCGACCCATGCCGTTTTTCGCCCATGTGCCATTCCTGCGCGTACATGCCGATGGTCAGCACGAGGTTGATCTGGGGCATCGCCGCCATCAGCTGCGAACGCCAGGCCGGCGCGCATTCGCGCCGCGGCGGCAGGTCGCTGCCCTTGGCGTCCTGTCCCGGAAAGCAGAAGCCCATCGGCACGATGGCGAATTTCTTCGCGTCGTAGAATTCCTCGCTGGTCACGCCCAGCCAGCTTCGCAGGCGGTCACCCGAAGCGTCGGTGAACGGCCGGCCGCTGAGATGGACCTTGGTGCCCGGCGCCTGGCTGGCGATCAGGACGCGCGCCTGCGTCGACACCTGCAGCACCGGGCGCGGCTCGTGCGGCAGCGGCTTGCCGCGCGGCATCTCCACGCAGATGTGGCAGGCGCGCACGCGCGCCGCAAGCTGTTGCAGGTCTTCGGACATGGATCAGGCAGAGGCGCTCGGTCGGCTGGAAACGGCCTGGTACCAGCGCCGGACGTTGGCGCATTCCTCCGGCATCTGGATGCGCGCCGGCTTCATGAAATCGACGGCGATCAGGCCGGTGATGTCGGCGATGGAATAGGCGTCGCCCGCCACGAATTCGCGCCCGGCCAACTCGCTGTCGAGAATGTGAAGGAACTCCACCGCCTTCGGCTTGTTGGCCTCGCCCCATTCGGGGATTTGCGGCACTTCCCACTCCTTCATCGCCGGATGGATGTGCCGGAACGCCTGCGACACGGGGAACATCAGGTTGAGCTCCATCCGCCGCTGCCACATCTCCACCAGCGCCTTGCCGAGCGCGCCGCGCCCGAACAGCGCCGGCTCCGGATGAAGCTCCTCGAAATAGCGGCAGATGGCGACGGATTCGGTCAGCACCGTGCCGTCGTCCAGTTCCAGCACCGGCAGGCGCCGGAGCGGGTTGCGCGAACTGACCGCTTCCTGCCTATGCTCCAGCGCCCCCATGTCCACCGGCACCAGCGGCACCTCGATGCCCTTTTCGGCGAGGAATACCCGCACCCGGCGCGGGTTGGGTGCGCGGCCGCCGTCGAAAAGCTTCATCCTCTTGTCCTCATGCCTTGATCCTCCGGTAACATTAGACCGTGCGTTCAGCGGAATCGAAACAATTCTCTCAAGCCGTTGACGATCCCTCCCAGCGGGTCGTGCCTCGGCTCGGGCTCGGCCCGATGCGTCCGCCGCCATTCCTGCGGCTGGACGAAACTGCCGGCCCAGATGCCGCGCCGGGCCGAACGCGCGGTCGCCTCCTCACGCTCGAAACCGCCATAGGCGACCGCCCATCCGGCCTCCACCTGCCCCCGGTTGAGGTCGACGTCGCCGGCCTTGCAGTCGCCGAGCAGCCGGCCGTAGCGATCCTTCTGCCAGCCGCTGCAGTCGACCTTGCGCCTTCCGATCAGCGTAGCCAGCGCCTGTCGCGCCATCCTGCCGCAGGCATAGTCCGCGCCGTCGCGCGTGCAGGTCTGCGTGTATTCCGGTGCGTCGATGCCGCGCAGCCGCACCCGTACCGAACCGAGCGTCAGCGAATCGCCGTCGTTGATCACGGCGATCCCTTGCTCGCTGCGCGTGTTCAGCCGGTCGAGCCGCGCGGCCACCAGGGCCAGCAGGGCAAAGATGGCTACCGTCAGCGCATAGTCGAACAACCGCCGCCAAAGGCTGCGCGGACGACGCCCGCGCTCGCCATAGCGCCGGCGTGGAGACCAGCCGCTCATATGGCAAACCGTTGGTTAATCATTCAGCTTTAGCGTTAGCAATTGCACCCGCGGCCCGCACAAATTGAAGTTCATGTCTTTGCAACGCTCGAGTACGGCGGACAAGAATATTGTGGATCGCTCCAAGCCACATCGCAACAGCGACGTGGCGCGAGCGGTGAGGAAGACGCGCGACCGCCTTTCGCAGCAGTCCGGCAATCCCGATTTCGACCGCGAACTTCTGAAACTCCATGCGCGCGCCATGGTGAGCGGCGTCACCGCCATTCCCCTGCTCGTCGTTGCGATCGCCGCCGCAGGCCTGTTCGCCGGCATGGGCGTGGAAATACTGATCTGGGCGCTGCTCGCCGTCACCTGCTACACCGCGCTTGCGCTGATCGCCCGGCGCATCGACCACACCGAAGCCGCCGATGTGAAGCCGGCGCAGGCACGGCGCGATTTTCTCCTCGCCCATTTCGCCAGCGGCCTCGGCTGGGCCTATTTCGCCTCGCTCGGCTGCAATGCCTGCGCGCTCGACCAGTTCCCGATCGTCAAGGCGGTCATCCTTCTGCTCGCCATGGCCGCGACCGCCATCATGACCTCGTCGCTGAGCGGCGCACTGCTCGCCACATTCGTCGTGCCGGTCGCCGCCTATGCCGGGATCGGCACCAGCCTGTGGGTGCCAGCCGAGGCCATCATGCTGGTCCTTCTGGTGGTCGCGCTTTTGTTCTTCGCCTACGTGGCACGCCACCTCAACCGCTCCACGGTGATGCTTCTGTCCTTCCGCACCGAGAAGGACGGGCTGATCGCCGAACTCGAAACGGCGAAATCGATGTCGGACGAGGCGCGGCGCCGGGCCGAGGAAGCGAACCTCGCCAAGTCGCGTTTTCTCGCTTCCATGAGCCACGAACTGCGCACGCCCCTGAACGCCATCCTCGGCTTCTCCGAAGTGATGGCCAAGGAAGTGCTGGGATCGATGGGCAATCCGACCTATCGCGACTATGCCGACGACATCCACGATTCCGGCCAGCATCTGCTCGACCTCATCAACGAGATCCTCGACCTGTCGCGCATCGAGGCCGGCCGCTACCAGCTCAACGAAGAGCCGGTGATGCTGTTGCACATCGCCGAGGATTGCTGCCACATGATGGAGCTGAGGGCGCGCAACAAGGACATCCGCATCATCCAGGATTTCGAGGCGACCCTGCCGCGCCTGTTCGCCGACGAGCGTGCCGTGCGTCAGATCGTGCTCAATCTCCTGTCGAACGCCATCAAGTTCACGCCGACCGGCGGCGAGGTGCGCGTGCGCGTCGGCTGGACCGCCGGCGGCGGGCAATATGTCTCCGTCCGGGACAACGGCCCCGGTATTCCCGCCGACGAGATTCCCGTCGTGCTATCGGCCTTCGGCCAGGGCTCCATCGCCATCAAGAGCGCCGAGCAGGGCACCGGCCTCGGCCTGCCGATCGTGCAGGGGCTGATCGCCATGCACGACGGCGAATTCCAGCTGCACTCCAAGCTGCGCGAAGGCACCGAGGCGATTGCCATCTTCCCGCCGACACGGGTGATGGAGGAGCTGCCCGCGCTGCCCATGCGGGCCGTCGCCGCCGGCCGGCGACGCTGAGAAATTCAGCGCTTCACGGCCGCGGCCATGCCGGAGCCGACAAGCGCTGCGGCCTTCACCAATCCGGCCGCAAGGGCGGCATCGACCCCGCCATGATGATCGATGCTGAGGTCGAGCAGCGGAACCAAGCCCAGCCGCGCCGCGGCCCGCGCCGGACCTGTCCGGTCCGGCAGGCCGGCCAGCCGGCAGTGGTCGAGCGCGGACGGATTGGCCGCGTGGAGCACGACCGCCGCCGCCAGCGCCGCATGCCCGCCAAGCAGCACCGGGATCTTTTCCATGCGAGCAGCGAGAATGGCGCCGGCCAGCGCCGCGAACTCGCGCCCGCCGACCCGCCGCAGTGCCTCCAGCGGGTCCTTCAGATGCACGCCATGCAAGGCCAGCGCGGCATCCACCGCCCGCACCCTGCGCGCGGTCAGGCCGGCGTCGCTGTCAGGCTCCACCCAATCCGCGCCCGAGCCCCCAAAGATCGCTGCGAACAGGGCGGCCGCGACGGTCTCATTGCCGACGCCGAGATCGCCCAGGCAGACGAGATCTGTGCCGCCCGCCAGCGCCTCCATGCCGAAGGCCATGGTGGCCGCGCAGCCGCGCTCGTCCAGCGCCGCCTCCTGGCTGATGTCGCCGGTCGGCAGGTGAAGGGCGAGATCGAACACCTTCAGGCCCAGATCGGACGCGATGCAGGCCTGGTTGACGGCCGCGCCGCCGGCCGCGCAAAGCTCCACCGCTTCGGCTGTCGCCTGCATCGGCTGTGCGGAAATCCCATGCCGGACCACGCCATGGTTGCCGGCGAAGACCGCGACCAGCGGCCGGTTGATCGCCGGCGGCGCCCGTCTGCTCCAGGCGGCAAGCCAGACGGCGATGTCCTCGACCCGCCCCAGCGAGCGGTTCGGCGCACCCGCCTCGGCGAACAGGGTGCGCATTCGCGCCGCTGCCGCCTCGTCCGGGTCCGGCAGCGTCGCCAGAAGCGCGCGGAAATCGTCGAAGGGCAAGGCACTGGTCATGAGCGGGTTCCTGATTGGCGTCGGCATATCCCTCCGGCAGCCGCGACACAATGCTTGCCGGCGACGATCCTGCGCCGGCAAGGGCTTGCATCGCGCTCCGCCTTGCACCATGTGGAGGAAGAGCCTCCCGCTCCGCGCCGGTGCCTTGCATGACCGCCATCGAATCGCCCTGTATCCTGGTCTGCTCGATAGACATGAAGACCGGCTATTGCTTCGGCTGCGGCCGCACGCGCGACGAGATTTCCGGTTGGATCGACATGACACCCGAAGCACGCCGCGAGGTGATGGCTGCGCTTCCCGCGCGGCTTGAGACCGTCGAGCGCAAGCCGCGCCGCGAGACACGCCGCGCGCGCATGGCGCGCGAGCGGGGCGAAACGGCATGAGCGGCATGTCCCGCTCCCTGTGGCTCATCCTCGGCGTGATCGGCTTCGCGCTGATCCTGCTGATCCTCAACAACTCCGCCGGCAGCACGTTCGGCATCGAGAACAACGACTTCAGCCAGCTTGTCTGGCTCGGCCTGTTCGCCCTCGTCATCGGCGCCGGGCTGCTGCGCTCGGGACAGCGGCTCAGCGAACTAGCGCGCAATCTCGGCGCATGGGCGGTGGTGGTGCTCGCCCTGGTCGCCGGCTACCAGTACCGCTACGAATTGCAGGATTTCGCCAGCCGCGTCACCGCCGGCCTCGTGCCCGGCAGCCCGCTGGCGCTGGGCGAGGAGGACGGACGGGCGACCGTGACCCTGGAAAAGGGACCGAACGGACACTTCCAGGCGCGCGTCTCGATCAACGGACAATCGATCATGGCCGTCGTCGATACCGGCGCCACCAGCACTGTCCTGACGGCCGACGACGCGGTCACCGCCGGGTTCAATCCCGCAGCGCTGAGCTACGTCATCCCCGTCGCGACCGCCAACGGCATGGCCAACGCCGCGACCGTGCATGTCGGCGAACTGGCGATCGGCAACATCGTGCGGCGCAACATGACGGTTCTGGTGGCCGCGCCCGGCTCGCTGTCGCAAAGCCTGCTCGGCATGAACTTCATCGGCTCGCTGGCGGGCTTCGATGTGCGCGGCGACCGCATGATCCTGCGCGATTGAAGCTCGTCAAGCAGCGGCGACGGTGGTCCCGCTAAGATCGACCGCTGCAAACGCCGCCTTGACGACATCCGGCCCCGCGCCCGGCTTCGGCCCTTCCTCCGACAGGATCTGCCGCCAGCGCCGTGCTCCCGGCAGACCGTGGAAAAGCCCGACCATATGCCGGGTGACGTGCGACAGCCGCCCTCCCCGCGCAATGTGCGCGGCCGCATAGTCGGCCATCGTGTCGATCAAGGCGGCAAAATCGAAGTCCGCCGCAGGCCGCCTATCGAGCAGCGCATCGGCACCGCACAGGATGCCCGGCGTATGATAGGCGGCCCTGCCGAGCATCGCGCCATCGATATGCCGCAGGTGATCGATCGCCGCCTCGATCGTCGGGATGCCGCCGTTGATGCCGATGAAACGGTCCGGATAACGGCTCTTCAACCGATAGACGCGCTCATAGTCCAGCGGCGGGATATCGCGGTTCTCCTTCGGCGACAGGCCCTGCAGCCACGCCTTGCGCGCATGCACCCACAACGCGTCCGCGCCCACCGCGAACACCATGTCGGCCAACGTGTCGAGCGCCGCTTCGGGATCCTGGTCGTCGACGCCGATGCGGCACTTGACGGTGACGGGAACCGAAACAGCCGCCTTCATCGCTCCGACGCAGTCCGCGACCAGCACCGGCGTACGCATCAGGCATGCGCCGAAGGTGCCGGACTGCACGCGGTCCGACGGGCAACCGACATTGAGGTTGATCTCGCCATAGCCGAATCCCTCGCCGATACGAGCCGCTTCCGCCAACTTCGCCGGTTCCGATCCGCCAAGCTGCAGCGCCACCGGCTGCTCGGCCGCATCGAACCCCAGCAGCCGCTCACGCACGCCATGGATGGCGGCGTCGGCCACCACCATCTCGGTGTAAAGCAGCGCGCGCGCCGTCAACTGGCGATGGAAAAAGCGGCAATGCCTGTCCGTCCAGTCCATCATCGGCGCGATGGAAAAAGGATGATCGTAGGCAGTCACAGTGGTCGCGATCCGTTTCGTTTCGCGGTGATCTAGTCATTGCGGCCGGTCGTGTCAAAACGATGGGAACGAACGACACCCGCAACAATGCCGCTTCCGCCATGCGTCACCCGGTGCTAAGCCCTCGACGATTGAAAACCGTGAGGACCTGCCTTGTCCGAAACCAACGATCACCAGCCGCTCATCGAGATCTGCGTCGAGGGGATAGACGGCCTGCTGGCCGCGCAGGCGGCCGGCGCCGACCGGGTGGAATTGTGCGCCAGCCTGATCGAGGGCGGCATCACGCCCAGCCCCGGCACGGTGCGCATGGCGCTGGAACTGGCGACGATCCCGTTTCATGTGATCGTGCGGCCCCGCGGCGGCGATTTCCTCTACAGCGAGGCGGAATACCGCTCCATGTTGGCCGATGTCGAAGCGTTGCGCGATGCCGGCGTGGCCGGCGTCGTGGTCGGCTGCCTGAAAGAGGACGGTACCATCGACGAGGATCGCATGACGGCGCTCGCAAAGGCGGCCGGGCCGCTCAACGTCACCTGCCACCGCGCTTTCGACATGACCCGCGACCCGTTCGAGGCGCTGGAGGCGCTGATCCGCTGCGGCGTCGGCCGCGTGCTGACCAGCGGCCAGCGCGACACCGCCGTGGAAGGCGTCGACCTTCTGGCCGCGCTGGTCAAGAAGGCGGCGGGCCGCATCATCATCCTCGGTTGCGGTGCGCTTGCCCCGGACACCATCGGCACGGTCCGCAGCAAAACAGGACTGACCGAGATGCACTTCGCCTCGCTGAAGGACGTGCCGAGCGCCATGCGCTATCGCAACCCCAAGGTCGGCATGGGCGGCAGCGATCTCGACCGCGAATACCGCAACACCGTCACCGACAGAGACCTGGTGGCCGCCACCATCGCCGCCGCACGCGCATGAATTCCGCTCCGTTACCCATCGAGCCGATCGGCGCGGCCGATCTGGCCGCGGTTCTGGCACTCAACAACGAGCATGCCGCCGAATTGTCGTGGCTGGAGCCGGAGCGCCTGTCCGGCCTGCTCGGCGAGGCCTTTCACGCCCGGCGCATCGGCTCGGTCGAGGCCTTCCTGATCACCTTCGATCAGGACGCTGCCTACGACAGCCCGAACTTCCTGTGGTTTCGCCAGCGCTACCCGCGTTTCGTCTATGTCGACCGCGTGGCGGTGGCGGTATCCGCGCGCGGGCGCGGCCATGCCAGGCGCCTCTACCAGGACCTGTTCGCCCGCGCCATGCAGGCGGGCCACACGCTGGTCACCTGCGAGGTGAATGCCGAGCCGCCGAACCCGGCTTCGGACGCCTTCCATGCCGCACTGGGGTTTCGCGAGGTTGGAACCGCCGCCATTCATGGCGGCAGCAAGACGGTGCGCTACTACGAAAAGCCCTTGACCGGCTGATACTGAAAAACCGAACGGCAGGAAGGCGACGAGCGAGCACCGCCTTCCTGCTGAGCTGCACCCTACTGGAACAGCTTCAATGCGTTCAGCAGGGTCTGGAAGACGCCCCACACCAGCGGAATGCCGACAAAACCCCAGGCCAGCACGAGCTGAAGGGTGGTGGTGCCGTTGCTATTGCTGTTTTCCATGGTTTCCTCCCTACGCCCTGGCCGCTTCGCCGGCGGCATCCAATGCCGTTCTATCCGCCTTCATGTGGAAGCGGGCGTCGACCGCCTTGACCAGGAAGTTGCAGATGAAGCCGATCACGAACAGGCCCGCCATGATGTACATTGTCGTGTTGTAGGCCTGCGCCTTCGGCACGTCGTGGGCGACGTTGTACTGGCGGATGTAGTTCACCAGCACCGGCCCGAAAATGCCGGCCGCCGACCATGCGGTGAGCAACAGGCCGTGGATAGCGCCGACATAGCGCGTGCCGAACATGTCGCGCAGATAGGCCGGCACGGTCGAGAAGCCGCCGCCATACATCGAGATGATGACGAGGAAGCAGAGCACGAAACCGGCCACGCTGCCCGCCGCACCGGTCAACGGAACCAGGCAGTAGAGGACGAAGCCCAGCACCATGAACACGAAGTAGGTGTTCCTGCGGCCGATATAGTCGGACGTGGAGGCCCAGGCGAAGCGCCCGCCCATGTTGAATAGGCTCATCAGGCCGACGAGGCCGGCGGCGGCGATCGGCGTGATGTGGCCGGGGAACATCTCCTGGCTCATCGCCGACGCCTGGCCGAGGACGCCGATGCCGGCCGTGGTGTTGACGCACAGCACCACCCAGATCAGCCAGAACTGCGGCGTCTTCAGTGCGTCGTAGACATAGACGTCGTTCTTGCTGATGAGCTTGTTTTCCCTCGGCGCGACATAGCCCTCGGGCTTCCAGTCGGCCGGCGGCACGCGCACGATGATCGAGCCGACGACCATGAAGATGAAATAGACGATCGCCAGAACGACGAACGTCTCCATCACCCCGACATGCGTATCGGAGCCGAACTTGCCCATCAGCCACACCGACAGCGGCGAAGCGATGAAGGCGCCGCCGCCGAAGCCCATGATCGCCATGCCGGTCGCCATGCCGGGCCGGTCCGGGAACCACTTGATCAGCGTCGAAACAGGCGAGATGTAGCCGATGCCGAGCGCGATGCCGCCGAGCACGCCGTAGCCGAGATAGATGACCCACAGATTGTGGATGGAAACGCCGAAGGCCGAGATGAGAAAGCCGCCGGCCCAGCAGCAGGCGGCGGTGAACATCGCCTTGCGCGGGCCGCCCTCCTCCACCCAGCGCCCGAACACCGCCGAGGAAACGCCGAGGAAGAAGATGGCGATGGAGAAGATCCACCCCAATTCCGTCAGCTTCCAGTCGTCGGGCGCCGATTCGGAAATGCCGATGAGCTTGGTCATCGGCAGGTTGAAAACGCTGAACGCATAGGCCTGGCCGATGCAAAGATGTACGCACAACGCCGCCGGTGGCACCATCCACCGGCTGAAGCCGGGTTTGGCGACCGTGCGCGAGCGGCTGAACCAGCCGCCGCCTCCCGATCCTGTATCCATGATTCCCTCTCCCTTGTTTGTTATAGGCAAGGGACAGAGTAATATCGGAGCACGATATGACAATTGCCAATGAATGGCATACGACGATAGTCGAAGATTCAAGCAATCGCTAAAAAACGACGGCCGGCTTCGCAGCCGGCCGCAAAACAGGCGTAGAGCCTGGGAGAAAGGGCCGAAGCATGTCTCCCGAAAGTGGGAACCGGTTTCGGGAGATATGCGTGAAATCAAGAAGCCAAAGCGTCTGGCGCGAATTTGAAAGATCGCGACACGCTTTGGAACGCTACCGGTTGGCTGCCGCGACCGCGCGCTTGGCCATGACCGTCACCAGATGCGCGCGATAGTCCGCCGAGGCATGGATGTCGCTCATCATGCTGCCGACCGGCACCTTGACGCCGTCCAGGGCCGAAGCGTCGAATTTCTTCGCAAGTGCTGCCTCGAGCGGCTTGGCGCGGAAGACGCCGTCATCGCCTGCACCGGTGACGGCAACGCGCACGCCGTCCTTGCCGCTGGCAACGAAGACGCCGACGACTGCATAGCGCGAGGCCGGGTTGCGGAACTTCTCGTAAGCCGCCTTGGCGGGTGCTGCGAAAGTGACGGCGGTGACGATCTCGCCATCCTTCAGCGCCGTTTCGAACAGGCCCTTGAAGAACTTGTCGGCGGCGATCTCGCGCTTGTTGGTGACGATGGTGGCGCCGAGCGCCAGCATCGCGGCCGGATAGTCGGCCGCCGGGTCGTTGTTGGCGATAGAGCCGCCGATGGTGCCGCGATGCCGCACCGCCGGGTCGCCGATCAGCGAGGCCAGATGCGCCAGCGCCGGGCAGGCCTTTTTCAGCTTCTCGTCGCTGGCGACCTCGAAATGCGTCGTCGCGGCGCCGATGGTCACCGTCTTGCCGGACACCTTGACGCCTTTCAGCGCTTCGATGCGCGAGACGTCGACGAGATCCGAAGGCGCGGCCAGCCGCGTCTTCATCGCCGGGATCAGTGTCATGCCGCCTGAGACGAGCTTGGCGTCACCGCTCTTCAACAGCTTGGCGGCGTCGGCGACGGAGGACGCACGATGATAGTTGACCGAATACATGGCTGCCTCCCTCAGTGCTTCGCCGCGCGGATCGCCGCCCAGACCTTGTTGGGCGTCGCCGGCATGGTGATGTCTTCCGTCCCGATCGCGTCGGTGATCGCATTGATGACCGCCGGCGGCGAGCCGATGGCGCCCGCCTCGCCGCATCCCTTGATGCCGAGCGGATTGGAGGGCGACGGCGTGCTCGAGGTCGACAATTTGTAGGACGGGACGTCGCCGGCGCGCGGCATGGTGTAGTCCATGTAGCTCGCCGTCAGCAGCTGGCCGCTGGCGTCGTAGCTGGTGCCTTCGAGCAGCGCCTGGCCGATGCCCTGCGTGACGCCGCCGTGCACCTGCCCCTCGACGATCATCGGATTGATGATGTTGCCGAAGTCGTCGGCGGCGACGAACTGGACGATCTCGGTCATGCCGGTTTCGGGATCGACCTCGACCTCACAGACGTAGCAGCCGGCGGGGAAGGTGAAGTTGGCGGGATCGTAGAAGGCCGTCTCCTTCAGGCCGGGCTCCATGCCGGCCGGCAGGTTGTGCGCGGTATAGGCGGCCAATGCCATCTGGAACCACGGCACGTTCTTGTCGGTGCCGGCGACCTTCAGGGCGCCGTTCTCGATGACGATATCGCCCTCGTCGGCTTCCATCAGGTGCGCGGCGATCTTCTTGGCCTTGGCCTCGACCTTGTCGAGCGCCTTGACGATGGCGCTCATGCCGACCGCGCCGGAGCGCGAACCGTAGGTGCCCATGCCCATCTGCACCTTGTCGGTGTCGCCATGGACGATGGAAATGGAGTCCATCGGCACCTTCAGGCGATCGGCCACCAGTTGCGCGAAGGTGGTCTCATGGCCCTGGCCGTGGCTGTGCGAGCCGGTCAGCACCTCGATGGTGCCGACGGCGTTGACGCGCACTTCCGCCGATTCCCACAGGCCGACGCCGGCTCCCAGCGAGCCGACGGCGGCCGAGGGCGCGATGCCGCAGGCCTCGATGTAGCAGGAGAAACCGATGCCCCGCAGCTTGCCAGCCTTCCTGGCCTTTTCGCGGCGCTTCTCGAAGCCGGCGTAGTCGGCCGCCTTCATGGCCATGTCGAGCGAGGTGGCGAAGTCGCCGGCGTCATAGTTCATGATGACCGGCGTCTGGTGCGGGAAGGATGTGATGAAGTTCTTGCGGCGCAACTCGGCCGGCGAGATGCCGAACTGGCGCGCCGAGACCTCCATCATGCGCTCGATCAGGAAGGCCGCCTCCGGCCGCCCTGCCCCGCGATAGGCATCGACGGGCGCGGTGTTGGTATAGACCGCCTTGACGTTGCCGAGGATGGCCGGGATGTCGTACTGGCCCGACAGCAGCGTCGCGTAGAGGTAGGTCGGCGTCGCCGACGAGAACAGCGACATGTAGGCGCCGAGATTGGCGATCGTCTCGACCTTGAAGCCGAGGATCTTGTGGTCCTTGTCGAAGGCCATTTCGGCATGGGTGTGATGGTCGCGGCCGTGCGCGTCGCACAGGAAGCTTTCCGTGCGGTCGGCGACCCATTTGACCGGCACGCCGGTCTTCTTCGAAGCCCACAGGCAGACGATCTCTTCCGGATAGATGTAGATCTTCGAGCCGAAGCCGCCGCCAACGTCGGGTGCTATGACGCGCAGCTTGTTTTCCGGCGCCACGTTGTAGAACGCGCTCATCACCAAGCGGGCGACATGCGGGTTCTGCGAGGTCGTCCAGCAGGTGTAGTGGTCCTCGGCCTTGTCGTAATGGCCGAGCGCGGCGCGCGGCTCCATGGCGTTCGGCACGAGCCGGTTGTTGACGATATCCATCTTGACGACGTGCGCGGCCTTCTTGAAGGCGGCGGCCGTCTCGTCGGCATTGCCGAGATCCCAGTCGAAGATCAGGTTGTTCTCGGCTTCGGGGTGGATCTGCGGCGCGCCCTTGTCCATCGCCTTGGAGGCGTCGACGACCGCCTTCAGTTCCTTGTAGGTGATCTCGACCGCCTCGGCGGCGTCGCGCGCCTGGCCCTTGGTGTCGGCGACCACGATGACGACGGCGTCGCCCACATAGCGCACCTTGTCGACGGCGAGCGGCGACCAGGCGCCCATCTTCATCGGCGAGCCGTCCTTGGAATGGATCATCCAACCGCAGATCAGGTTGCCGATGCCGTCGGCCTTCAATTCCTTGCCGGTCAAGACGCCGATCACGCCCGGCATCGCCTTGGCCTTGGAAACGTCGATCTTCTTGATCTGTGCATGCGCGTGCGGGCTGCGCACGAAAGCGGCATGCTTCATGCCGGGGACCACCATGTCGTCCACATAACGTCCCGCGCCGGTGATGAAGCGCTTGTCTTCCTTGCGCGCCACGCGGGCGCCAACGCCTTCGATACCCATAGCTCCGATCCTCCTCCAGGTTTCCGGAGGCAGTAGGGCAGTAAGGCGATAGGGCAGTAGGGAGAATAGCCAGCGGCCGATCCCGTTTCCTACTGCCTTATTGCCTTACTCCCCTATTGCCCTCACGCCGCCTTTTTCGCCTTGCCCTTGGCTGCCTTGCCCATCGCTGCGGATGCGGCCAGGATCGCCTTGACGATGTTGTGGTAACCGGTGCAGCGGCAGATGTTGCCTTCCAGTTCCGCGCGCACGGTGGTCTCGTCGAGACCTTCCGGATGGCGCCGGATCATGTCGGTCGCCGTCATGATCATGCCCGGCGTGCAGAAGCCGCATTGCAGGCCGTGATGTTCCTTGAACGCGGCCTGCACCGGGTGCAGGTCGGCGCCGTCCGCCAGCCCCTCGATGGTCACCACCGTCGAACCCGACGCTTGTGCGGCGAGCATGGAACAGCTCTTGACCGCCTTGCCGTCGACGTGGACGACGCAGGCGCCGCACTGCGATGTGTCGCAGCCGACATGGGTGCCCGTCAGGCCCAGATGCTCACGCAGGAAATGCACCAGCAGCGTACGATCCTCGACCGCGCCGCTGACCTGCCTCCCGTTTACCGTCAACGAAACTTGCGACATGAAGCCTCCCCTGGGTATTCAACCTTGGTGTGCGGCAACGGCACGACGTAAGCCGCGTGCGCTATTCTAAGCACCAATAACGGAACAGCAACAGCCCACGGCTTTCCGAGCCATATTGTACTTTAGGTCACGTAGTTTTTGCCGGCCGCTTGCCAAAGCAGGGCGCGACGATGACAATACCGGAGCTATCCGCTGGAGGCGCGGAAGCGGGAGGAATTTTCGGGAGAACGACGCTGGCCTGTTCGCGGACGCGCTATGCATGCGGCCTGACGGCGCTCACCACCGACGAGCCCGATATGGATGCCTTTGCCGAGGCCATCGCCGCCGAGGCGGCGGCGATCGACGCCGCCTTCGCGCTGGTCTTCTTCTCCCAGAGCCTCGTCGACGCCGCGAACCTTGCCGCCGCGCTGAAGGCGCATGCGCCCGGCCTGCGCCACGCCGGCTGCTCCACCGCCGGCGAGATCACGCCGCAGGGGCTGGAGGAAGGCCACGTCCTGGCCATGCTCCTGCCCGCTCCGGCCTTCTCGGCGGCCTGTACCATGATCGACGACCTTTCCACGATGGGAATGGACCGCATCACCAGTGAGGTCGAGAACCTGCGCAGGACGTTGCCGAAGGCCGGCGGTCCCGAGCGCCGCACCTTCGCGCTGTGCTTCATCGACGGACTTTCATACGCCGAGGAGGCCGTCACCTCCGCCATTCATTGGGGCCTGGACGACATCCCCCTGATCGGCGGCTCGGCCGGCGACGACCTGAAATTCGAGACCACGCGCCTGGTCTGCGACGGCCGCGTCGCCACCGACAGCGCCGTCATCGTCCTCGTCGACACGCCGATCCCGTTCCACGTCTTCAAGACCGACAATTTCGTTCCGACCGATGAAAAGCTGGTGGTGACGGCGTCCGATCCCGACCACCGCATCGTGCGCGAATTCAACGCCGCCAACGCGGCCGGCGAATATGCCGCTTCCGTCGGCATCGTGCCGGAGACATTGACGCCGCTGTCCTTCGCCTCGCATCCGGTCGTCGTCAGGGTGGGCGGCGAATATTACTGCCGGTCCATCCAGAAGATGAACACCGACGGCTCGCTCTCTTTCTTTTGCGCCATAGACGACGGGGTGGTGCTGTCCATCGCGCAGCCGAAGGGGATGGTGGAAACGACCCGAGCAGCCCTCGACGACGTCGAGCAACGGCTGGGCGGCATCGACATGATCCTCGGCTTCGACTGTGTGTTGCGCCGGCTCGACGCGGAGAACCGCCAGGTGCGGCGCGAAATCTCCGAACTCTACCAGGCCCGGCGCGTCGTGGGCTTCGGTACCTACGGCGAGCAATACCGCTCCATGCACCTCAACCAGACCTTCACCGGCATCGCCTTCGGCCCGACGAGGCAGAAGCAGCGGCTGGCGGCGGAGTAGGCCCGTGCCGCTGCGCGACATCGACGACGTCGAGCGCCTGAAGAAGATCAACGCGGCGCTGGTCAGCCGCGTCGAGCGCTCGATGGACCAGCAGGGCAACGCCTTTTCCCTGTTCCAGACGGCGATTTCGCTGGAGAACCGCGTGCGCATGCGCACGGAAGAACTGCACGCCACGCTGCGACACCTCGAACAATCCAACATCGACCTGTCGGCCGCCAAGGAGAACGCCGAGCAGGCGAACCTGTCCAAGACCCGCTTCCTGGCCGCCGCCAGCCACGATGTGCTCCAGCCGCTCAATGCCGCGCACCTGTCCGTTTCGGCGCTGGCCGAAGTGCAGACCAGCGAGGAAGGCAGGAAACTCGTTCTCCAGGTCGAGCGCTCGCTGCAAACGATGGAAGACCTTTTGCGCACGCTGCTCGACATTTCCCGCCTCGATGCCGGCGTCGTCCAGCCCGAAATCGTCGACGTCAGCCTGGAGACGCTGTTTTCGTCGCTGCGTTCGGATTTCCAGCCGGTGGCCGAGATCAAGGGGCTGGGATTGCGCTTCCGGCCGGTCAATATCGCCGTGCGATCCGACCGCACGCTGCTCCGGCGCATCCTGCAGAACATCCTCTCCAATGCCCTGCGCTACACCCGTTCGGGCGGCGTGCTTGTCGGCACCCGCCAGCGCGGCGAGATCATTCGCATTGATGTCGCCGATACCGGCTGCGGCATTCCCGAGGAGCAGCGAGAGGCGGTTTTCGAGGAGTTTTCGCGCGGCAAGGTGCCGCCCGGAGCGGAGTTGGCCGGCGGCGGGCTCGGGCTCGGGCTGGCCATCGTACGGCGGATGGCCGGCGCCCTCGGCCATCCCGTCACCTTTTCCTCGCGCGTCGGCCGCGGCACTATTTTCCATGTCGACGTGCCATTGGCGATCAACGCGAACGTCGAGCCGCCTCCCGCGCCCGCCGAAGCCGAACGCGCGCCCGGCTACGGCCTGTTCGGCACCAGGGTCCTGCTGATCGAAAACGACGCCGACGTGCTCAACGCGATGACCCTGCTGCTGGAGCGATGGCGCTGCGAGGTGCGCGCCGCCACCTCGACCGGCGAGGCGCTGGAAACGCTGGGCGACACGGATTGGGTGCCCGATATCGTCATTGCCGACCAGCATCTCGACAACGGCGACCTCGGCATCCTCACCGTCGCCGAGGCGCGCAACTACCTCGGCCGCGATGTGCCGGCCCTCATCGTCACCGCCGATCCGTCCCAGGCGGTCATCGCTGCCGCCCGCGCTGCCGGCATCGAACTCATGCGCAAGCCGCTGAAGCCGGCGCAACTGCGGGCCCTGCTGGCGCATCTGCTGGCGTAGCGTCCTCGCCATACGCCAACCCGCCGCACCCCTGCCTTGCTTGAAGTGGCGCCGGATCGTCCCACATGCGCAGGGTTGAAAACCGCAAAAGGGAAACGGCACATGAAATGCCCAATCGACGACACCGACCTCGCAATGGCCGATCGCCAGGGCATCGAGGTGGATTATTGCCCCAAATGCCGCGGCGTCTGGCTGGATCGCGGCGAACTGGACAAGATCATCGAGCGGAGCGCGGCGGAACAGGCGCCTCGTTCGTCCGGCAGGGACCGCGACCGGGATAACGACCGGTACGACGACGACCGCCGCTACGGCTCAAAACCCTACAAGAAGAAATCGCTGCTCGGCGAACTGTTCGATTTCTGATCCCGCAAGACCATCGGGAAACATCGGGCCGGGTCGGATTCGATCCGGCCTTTGCCGTCCTAAAACCCCGCCTGCTCCCTGAACAGATCGGCATTGTCGAGCTTGGCCACCTCGATCACCGCCTGCGTGCGGCTATAGACGTTGAGCTTGCGCAGGATTTCCGAGACGTGCGCCTTCACCGTCGTCTCGCCGACCTGCAATTCGTAGGCGATCTGCTTGTTCAGCATGCCCTGCCGCAGCATTTGCAGCACGCGCAGCTGCTGCGGCGTCAGCTTCGACAGGCGCTGCACCATGTCGGCGCGGTCGGTCCGGTCGGCGTCGGCCGGCTGCGGTTGATAATTCTGCGGCACGTAGATGGCGCCGTCCATGACCGAGCGGATGGCGGCGGCGAGGTCGTCCTTGCGCGCCGACTTGGGAATGAAGCCGGCGGCGCCGTAGGACAGCGCCTCGGAAATGATCTTGGCGTCCTCGTGGCCGGAGACGATCACCACCGGCAGGCGCGGATGGCGGGTACGCAGTTGCAGCAAGCCGTCGAAACCGTGCACGTCCGGCATCGAAAGATCGAGCAGCGCCAGGTCGAACGACGTGGCGCCGGCAAGCAGGTCCAGCGCCTCGGCGATGGAGCGCGCCTCGACGGTATCGACATCCGGATAGGCCATCTGCACGGCGCTGTGCAGCGCCTCGCGAAACAGCGGATGATCGTCGATGATCAGGAAGCGTCCGGTTTCGCTGGCTGCGGTCATGACACCCGTGGCTCTGCTTTGTCGCGCGACTTTAGAATAGCGCCGGTGACGCCATCCGTTATTACCAAATAGTACAGCGGCGGCCGGGATCCGCAAAGCCGGACGCGCTTTGCCCGAAAATCTCGGCCGGAGCCTTGCCGCTCCGTGAAATCCGGTCGAATGTGCGGTGGACAACAGCAAGGTAAGTCATGACCGCTTTCGCAATTCCCGCCCCCGCCCAGCCTTCCGTCGCCATCGCCGGCGGCGACCGCCGCTTTCCGGTGCGCCGCATCTTCTGCGTCGGCCGCAACTACGCCGCCCACGCCCGCGAAATGGGCAATGACGAACGCGATCCACCCTTCTTCTTCACCAAGCCGGCCGACGCCGTGGTCGATTCGGGCAGCACCATTCCCTACCCGCCGCTGACGAAGGACCTGCACCACGAGATCGAACTGGTCGTCGCCATCGGCAAGGCGGGTTTCCGGCTGGCACCCGAGGCGGCGCTTTCGCATGTCTGGGGCTATGGAGTGGGCATCGACCTCACCCGCCGCGACCTCCAGGACGTTGCCAAGAAGGCGGCGCGACCGTGGGACTGGGCCAAGGGTTTCGACCGTTCGGCCCCCTGCGGCCCGCTGGTTCCGGCCGAAAAGGTCGGGCATCCGACGAGCGGCCGCATCTGGCTTGCCGTCAACGGCGCGGTGAAACAGGACGGCGACCTCAACGAACTCATCTGGCCGGTCGCCGATATCGTCGCGATCTGCTCGCAGGCGATGGAATTGCAGCCGGGTGACCTGATCTACACCGGCACGCCGGCAGGCGTCGGACCTCTCGCCGCGGGCGACAAGGTGACAGGTGGCGTCGACGGCATCGGCACGGTTGAGCTCACCGTCGGGTCGCCGCAATGACCGGACTTGTGCTGCACAACTACTGGCGTTCCTCCACCTCTTACCGCGTGCGCATCGCGCTCGCCATGAAGGG
This sequence comes from Ollibium composti, assembly GCF_004801285.1. Classification (GTDB taxonomy): domain Bacteria; phylum Pseudomonadota; class Alphaproteobacteria; order Rhizobiales; family Rhizobiaceae; genus Mesorhizobium; species Mesorhizobium composti. Next base: position 465,299 of record NZ_SSNY01000001.1, on the reverse strand, counting down.
GCTGGACTACGAATACGTCCCTCATCACCTCCGCTATGGCGAGCATCTGGAACCCGCCTACAAGGCGGTCAATCCGCAAGGTCTCGTGCCGGCGCTGGTGCTGGAGGACGGTAGGCTGCTGTCGCAGTCGCTGGCAATCATCGAATATCTGGACGAGACGGTGCCGGAGCCGCCGCTGCTGCCGGACACGGCCATCGGCCGGGCGCGCGTGCGCATGCTGGCGCAGATCATCGCCTGCGACATCCATCCGGTGAACAATTTGAGAGTCCTGACCAGCCTGCGCACCGTGTTCCGCGCCGGCGACCAGGATGTCGTCAACTGGTTCCGGCATTGGGTGAACGAAAGCTTCCAGCCACTTGAGACAATGCTTTCCTCTTCATCCGAAACCGGAACCTTCTGCCATGGCGACACGCCCGGCCTTGCCGATATCTGCCTCGCCGCGCAGGTGCTCAACAACACCCGCTTCGGCGTCGACATGAGCCCCTATCCGGTAATTTCGCGCATCCACGAAGCCTGCATGGCACTGCCGGTTTTCCAGCGGGCGGCGCCGAAGAACCAGATCGACGCCGAAAGCTGAGTTGAGGAGAAGGCCATGAAAGCCGTCGTCATGGAGAAATTCGGCGAATTGCCGACCGTCCAGACCGTGCCCGACCCTTCCCCGGCGCCGGACGGCGTCGTCATCAAGGTCGAGGCGACCGGCCTTTGCCGCAGCGATTGGCACGGGTTGATGGGGCACGACCCCGATATCCGCCTGCCGCATGTGCCGGGCCACGAGCTTGCCGGCACGGTCGCGGCGGTCGGCCGCGACGTCACCCGCTGGCGCGCCGGCCAGCGCGTCACCGTCCCCTTCGTCGCCGCCTGCGGCCGCTGCGCCGAATGCGCCTCGGGCAACCAGCAGGTCTGCGAGCACCAGTTCCAGCCGGGCTTTTCCGCCTGGGGCTCGTTCGCCGAATATGTCGCCATCGACCATGCCGACACGAACCTCGTCGCCCTGCCCGAAGCGATGGATTTCGCCACAGCCGCCAGCCTGGGCTGCCGCTTCGTCACCTCCTTCCGCGCCATCGTCGATCAAGGTCGCGTCAGGCCGGGCGAATGGGTCGCGGTGCATGGCTGCGGCGGCGTTGGCCTGTCTGCCGTCATGATCGCCTCGGCCATGGGCGCCAACGTCATCGCCGTCGACCTTTCCGACGAGAAGCTGGACTTCGCCAAAAAGGTCGGCGCGGTGGCGACGGTCAACGCCTCGACCACGCAAAACGTCGTCAAGGCGATCAAGCAGATCACCAATGGCGGCGCGCATATGTCGATGGACGCGCTCGGCCACCCCGTCACCTGCGCCAACTCCATCAATTGCCTGCGTCGCCGCGGCCGCCATGTGCAGGTCGGCCTGATGCTGGGCGACCACACGCATCCGCAGGTGCCGATGGCCAAGGTGATCGCCTTCGAGCTGGAAATTCTCGGCAGCCACGGCATGCAGGCCTGGCGCTACCCGGCGATGATGGAGATGATCCGTTCGGCCAAGCTCAAGCCGGAGTTGCTGGTCGGCCGTCACTATGCGCTGGACGAGGCGCCGGCCGCGCTGATGGCGATGGGCAGTTTCGAAGGGCTGGGCATCGGCGTCGTCACGCGGTTCTGAAACGCAGCGCTGCCCCTCATCGCCCTGCCGGGCACTTCTCCCCGTAAACGGGCGAAGAGCGCTTTCATCAGCGCTTTCGCAAATCGTCTGCAGCATGAAAAAGGGGCAAGACGGGCGGAGTACCCCTTCGCCCCGTTTACGGGGAGAAGGTGCCGGCAGGCGGATGAGGGGCGGCGCCAACGCTCGCGAATATTATGCAGCCGGCTTCTTGCGGCGCTCGTAGCACATCACCAGCGTCTCGGCGACCAGCGCCGGTTTCTCGCCGCCCTCGATCTCGACCGTGTTCGAGGCCTTGAGCAGATACTGGCCTGGCCCCTTCTGCTCCATCGACATCAGCACCGTACGCAGCCTCACCCGCGACCCGGACTTGACCGGCGCCAGGAAGCGCACGCTGTCGATGCCGTAGTTGAAGGCGGCCTGCGTGTTCTCCGGCATGATGCCCATTTCGAGGATCAGCGCCCCGATGACGGAAAGCGTGAGATAGCCGTGCGCAATGGTCGTGCGCAGCGGGCTCTGGCGTCGCGCCCGCTCCGGATCGGTGTGGATCCACTGGCGGTCGCCCGTGCACTCGGCGAACTGGTCGATGCGCGCCTGGTCGATCAGCGTCCATTCGGAGACGCCGAGTTCCTGGCCAACCATCGTCTTCAACTGTTCGTAGGTCGGCGGGGTCCTGGTCATGTTTCGCTACCTGCTTCGCATGCGTCGCGCCTCGCGGCTCCGACGATTTCCGGCCGGACATCCCGTCCAGCCATCGGCAGCAGGTCCTACCAGCCTTGTGCCGGGAAGTCAGCCTTTCTTGTCGTAGCCCTGCCGGATCTCGGACATCGCCTCCTTGATGCGCTCGCGCAGGATATCGAGCGATGCACCGCCGGACTTCTTCATCATTTCAGCGACTTCACCGGTGTTCTTCACCGCAGCTTCGAACGACTTGCGGGCAAAATCCGCCTGCTTGGCCATCATCTCCTTCGGCATGCCCGGCGTGCGGTAGCTCTGCGCCATCTCGGCGATCTCGTGCAGTGATTCCTCCACCATCTCGCGCTGCCGCGCCATGATGGAGGAGGCGCCCGCGGCCGTGGCCTTGGCCGATTTCTCCAGCGCCTCGAGGTTCTTGCGATGGTGATCGAGAATGGCGTCGACATCAACCTTCGGCATCTTCAGTTCCTTGCCGAATTTTTCGAACATATCCATGAAGGAATGGGATTCCGGTTGCTTGGCCATCGTCTGCTCTCCCTTGGCGCCGCGCATGTGAGCAACGGTACAACCGAGAATAGACCAGCGCGGCAAACCGTCAATGCGTGAAGAACAGCCGTTCGGCCGCGTAAAGGACAAGCCCGGCAAGACCGCCGACGATCATGCCGTTGAAGCGGATATATTGCAGGTCCCGGCCGATATTGATCTCCACCAGCCGGGTGAGTTGCACCAGATCCCAGCGCTTGACCTGATCGGCGATGAAGCTCGACACCCCACTCTTCTGGCTTTCCACAAAGGAGGCCAGCGCCACGACGAACCCCTCGTTCATATCCGCCCTGATCGCCGGATCGCGCGCCAGTTGCCGGCCGGCCTCCGTCAGTAGCCCCGCCAGATGGGCGGCGACTGCGGAATTCTCCGATTCGAGATCCTGTTCGATGAACAGCCGAAGGCTCTCCCACATATCGCCAGCGAGGCCGCGCACCTCGGCGCGCTCCAGAAGCGTGCGCTTCAGTTGCTCGGCGCGCCGTGCATAGGCCTTGGAATGTTCCAGCCTTTCTATGAATTGCTGCACGAAACCGTCGAATTCCGCACGGACCGGATGGTCGGGATCGGCGCGTATCTCTTCCAGCAGCGAACCCGCCGAGGCGACGATCTTCTTCAAGAGATAGGCGTCGGCCCGGAAGAGATTGAACATCGTCGGCAATTCCTCGCGGATCTTCTCTCGCATGGCGGCCAGTGCCTGCTCGTCGTTCAGGAAGCGGCCGACGACCCTGGTGAGTTCGTCCAGCAGCTTCTGGTGGCGGCGATCCTCGGTGAATGCCCTGAGCAGCCCAGCCGCGAACGGCGCCACCTCGATCTTCTCCAGTTGCGCCATCATGCGGGACCCCATGAAATCGCGCAGGCCGGATTGCTCGATGGCCCCGAGCATCTGTGGCGCCAGCCGGCCGATGAAGCGCGACAGCCCGGCGGCGCGGCGCGGGTCGGAAAGCCAGTCGGCAACCAGGGCGGCGAAATCGACCTCGTTCAGCTTCTCGCGCACCGGGCCGGGCGACAGGAAGTTGACCTCGATGAAGCGGCCGAGATTGTCGGCGATCCTGTTCTGGTTCGCCGGAATGATGGCGGTATGCGGAATGGGCAGGCCGAGCGGCCGCCGAAACAGCGCCACCACCGCATACCAGTCGGCCAGCCCACCGATGGTCGCTGCCTCGGCGAAGGCCGCGACGAAGCCGAGCCAGGGATACTGCCCCTGGAACGACCGCGCGGCGGCAAAGATCGCCACGCACGCCGCCAGCGCCGCAGCCGCCGCCAGCTTGGTGCGGCGCAGGGAAACGAGCTTGGCATCCGCCTCCCCACCCGGGTTGATGGCCGCCGCCTCCTGATTCGATCCCATATCCGGCATTCATTGTCCTTCCGAGGCGATAGCGGCCACACGGTGAAATCGGTCGGCCGTCCCGCGTTCACATCGGGGTTTTGAAGGCCGCAGGCAATGGCCGGTAGCCCCACATTGCCCGCAATGCGGCCCTTCCCGACGTCGATCCTGCCGGCCACCATAGCCGATCAAGGCATTTCCGTGCCGTTCCCGGACACTTTCCAGCACGCTCGTACTGGCGCGTACGGGATCGGTTCTGTAGTTGTTGCGTCCCGATAACAAAGATGAGGACAAGCGATGGCAAGCCAGAACATCGACAACGCCTTCACCGCCCGCTCCAGGACGGGGGCTTCCTCCGAACCGACCTATGCCGGCGCGCTCTCCTTCATGCGCCGCCGCTACAGCAAGGACGTGAAAGGCGCCGATGCCGTCGTTTGGGGCATTCCCTTCGATGCCGCCGTCACCAACCGTCCCGGCGCGCGCTTCGGGCCGCAGGCCATTCGCCGCGCCTCGGCGATCATGGACAACGACCCGCAATATCCCTTTCATCGCGAACTGTTCGAGGCGCTGGCGGTGGTCGACTACGGCGATTGTCTGCTCGACACCGGCAACCACCAGAAGACGCCGGCCGCCATCGAGCGCGAAGCGGCCAAGATCCTCAAGTCCGGCGCCTTCCTGCTGACGCTGGGCGGCGACCATTTCGTCACCTATCCGCTGCTCAAGGCGCATGCCGCGATCCACGGCCCGCTGGCGCTGGTGCAGTTCGACGCGCATCAGGACACATGGCCCGACGACGGCAAGCGCATCGATCACGGCTCCTTCGTCGGCCGCGCCGTCAAGGAAGGGCTGATCGACCCCGACCGCTCGATCCAGATCGGCATCCGCACCCATGCGCCCGAAACCTTCGGCATCAAGATCATCCACGGCTACGAAGTGGAGGAGATGCGGGCGTCCGATCTCGCCTACGCCATCGTCGAGCGTACCGGCGGCATCAAGACCTACGTGACCTTCGACATCGACTGCCTCGACCCGGCCTTTGCACCGGGAACCGGCACGCCGGTCGCGGGCGGCCCGTCCTCGGCGAAGATCCTGTCGGCGCTGCGCCAGATCGGCCAGGTCGACATCGTCGGCGCCGACGTGGTGGAGGTTGCACCGGCCTACGATCACGCCGATATAACAGCCATCGCCGGCTCGGCCGTCGCCATGCACTATCTCGGCTTGCTGGCCGAGCGGCGGGCGCGCTACGAGGACGGCGGCAACGGCGTCCATCAGGGCCAGGATATCTGAGCCGACCTACAGGCTTTCGCGAGAACGACAGGCATGAAACCGAAAATCTTCATCGACGGCGAACACGGCACCACGGGCTTGCAGATCCGCGCGCTGCTCGCCGACCGCAGCGATATCGACGTGATCTCGGTGCCTGTCGAACGCCGCAAGGACACGGCCGCCCGCGCCGATGCGCTCAACGAGGCCGACGTCGCCATCCTGTGCCTGCCCGACGATGCGGCGAAGGAAAGCGTGTCGCTGATCGCCAACGACACCACCCGCGTCATCGATGCCTCCACGGCCCATCGCACCGCCGCAGGCTGGGAGTACGGTTTTGCCGAAATGGATGCCGGACAATCCCGGCGCATTGCGGAAGCCAAGCGTGTCGCCAATCCCGGCTGCTGGCCGCAAGGCCCGATCGCCACGCTGCGCCCGCTGATCGCTGGCGGCCTCCTGCCTGCCGACTATCCGGTCACGGTCAACGGCATCACCGGCTATTCCGGCGGCGGCCGGCCGATGATCGAGGACTATGCCGCCAAGGGCGAGGATGCCCCGGAATTCCTGCCCTATGGCCTGACGCTGAAGCACAAGCATGTGCCGGAACTGCGCCGCTACGCCGGCCTTTCGCGCGATCCGATCATGCAGCCGGCCGTCGGCAATTTCGCGCAAGGGATGATCACCGTCGTTCCGCTGCAGTTGGAAGGGTTGCCGAAAGTGCCGAAAGGCGCCGATCTGCACGCGGCACTCGCCGACCATTATGCCGGCATCGACGGCGGCGTGGTCGAGGTCGCGCCCTATGCCGACAGCGAGCGCCTGCCCGACCTCCAGCCGGAGGAATACAACGGCACCAACCGCATGAAGCTCTATGTCTTCGCCAACGACGCCCGCGCGCAGGCGCTGCTGGTCGCCGTCTACGACAATCTCGGCAAGGGTGCGTCGGGGGCCGCGGTGCAGAACCTCGACCTCATGCTGGGCCTGAAGGCTTGACCCTGCCACGGCGCTTCCCGCGCCGCTGGAAGATCGCCGCTGCCGAACAGATCGCCGAGACGTTTTCCAGCCGCATCTGGAAAGTGACGCGCGAGGACGGCTCGCTTGCGGCCGTGAAGGCGCTCAAGCCGTTCGACGACGTCGATGACGAATTGCGCGGCGCCTGGTATCTCGACTGGCGCGACGGCCACGGCGCCGTGCGCCTGCTCGGCCGCGACCGCATGGACATGCTGCTGGAATATGCCGGCACCCGCCACCTGACCGCGGTCCTAGCCGGCGACGGCGATGAGGCAGCCACCGAAATCGCCGCCGAGGTCATGGCGCGGCTGCACGCCCCGTCGCGGCGACGGCTGCCTGCGGAACTGCAGCCGCTGCGCGAACGGTTTTCCGCGCTTTTCGACAAGGCCCGGGCCGATGCCGCATCGGGCACGACCAGTCTCTACAGCGAAGCCGCCGCAATCGCCGAACGGCTCCTGTCCGACCCGCAGGACGTGCGGCCGCTGCACGGCGACCTGCATCACGACAACATCATGGAAAGCCCGCGCGGCTGGCTTGCCATCGACCCGAAGGGGGTTCTGGGTGACGCGGGCTTCGACGCCGCCAACCTGTTCTACAACCCGCTCGACTGCGACGATCTCTGCCTCGATCCCGACCGCATTGCGTATATGGCGACGGTGTTCTCTCTGAGCATGGGTCACGATCCACGCCGCCTGCTGGACCACGCCGTCGCCTACGGCGCGCTTTCGGCGGCCTGGCATGCCGGAGACAGCAATGACTTGGACGAGCAGCGCGAACTGGCGGTAGCAAGCGCGATCCGCGCCGTACGCCTCAGCTTCTGATTTCGACCGCGTGCGGCAGCGGGTAAGCACCCTTGGTGCCGCGCCAATGGGCGGTGGCGAAGATCAGCACCAGCATGGCGACGAACTGATGCGTCAGCGCCACGTCGATCGGCGCCTGCATCAACAACGTCCCGACGCCGATGGCGGCCTGCACTGTGACCAGCCCGAACAGCACCCAGGCACGCCGCGCATGGGTCGATCCCGGCAAGGCCCGTGTCATGGCCAGAGCATGCCAGAGCGCGACCAGAAAGACCGTATAGGCGAACATGCGGTGGATGAACTGCACGGTCTTCGGGTTCTCGAACAGGTTGCGCCACGCAGGCTCGATGACGAACAGATCGCCAGGAATGATCGCCCCGTCCATCAGCGGCCAGGTGTTGTAGGTCAGCCCCGCATGCAGGCCGGCGACCAGCCCGCCGAGATAGATCTGCACCAGCACCATCGCAACGAGGACGCCGGAAAACCGCTGGATACCGCGGGACGCCGCCTCTTGCGAATATGTGGCAACGGCGCGCGCCATATAGGTCACGGCAACGATGATGACGCAGGCCATGGTGAGGTGCGTCGCCAGCCGGTACTGGCTGACCGAAACGCGTTCGGTCAGCCCCGAGGCGACCATCCACCAGCCGATGGCGCCCTGCAGGCCGCCCAGTGCCAGGAGACCGACCAGACGCGGCTTCATCCTGCGCTCCAGACGTCCCGTCAGCCAGAAGAACACGAGCGGGATGGCGACAAGAAAGCCGATGCCGCGTGCCAGCAGCCGATGCGACCACTCCCACCAGAAGATGCCCTTGAATTCGCCCAGCGTCATATCCTTGTTGAGCTGCTGGAACTGCGGGATCTGCTGGTACTTGGTGAATTCCTCCTGCCATTCGGCCGCATTGAGCGGTGGGATGACGCCGTGGATCGGCTGCCATTCGGTGATCGACAGTCCCGATCCCGTCATGCGCGTAGCGCCGCCCACCATCACCAGCGCCACCAGCGCCACCAGCACCAGATAGAGCCAGCCACGCACCAGTGCCCGGTTGCGGACATCCCGGTCGCGGGCGGCGAGCGGCGCTGAGTTTTCGGCAATGGCGGCCATGACGGCTCCGGTCATTGAGGCGCGGATTGATGGAGCCAGCTTGGTGGACCAAGGTGCGCCGGCTGGCAAGCCCGTGCGGCGCGGCACGCCGTCGCGCCGGCCGGAACGGGTTGCGCACGCCCGGCTTTGGCCCTATCGAGCATGGGTCGAAGCGAGGCCGATGCCATGCCCGTGCGCCTGAAGAAGCTGATCGGAACCGTCCTGCTGGTCGCGCTGGTGATCGTCTATGCGATCGTGGCGACGATCGTGGCGGTCGCCCAGCTTTCAGAATCTGGCCCAGTCGTGCACCTGCTTTTCTTCCTTTTCAGCGGCCTGTTGTGGGTGTTGCCGGCAATGGGCATCATCAAATGGATGATCGCCGAGCCGCGCGCACGGCACTGACCGGCCGGGCGGCGGCCTCTGCCCCATTTTGTCTTTCCTTCACTATTTGCGCCTAGCCTTCGCGCAATTAGGCGCTGACAAGCCTGAATACGGCAGGCCCGTCCGGGACAAGAGGCATGGCTGACGCGACCGCGTCGCTCAAGGAATCCGGCCATCGAGCCGTCATGACCTCGCCGCGCGCGGCCGGGGACGACCTTGCCACGGCCAGCGTTTCGCCAATCTCGGATGAGGCACAAGCAGCCTATTCAGTCTTCTGCCGCACGGCGCTCTTCGCCCCTGCACAGAGCCCCCAGTGGGTGCGCCACTGGACCGAGCAGATACGCCCCGACGCCATCCTCGCCACGCTTGCGGCCGGCGGCCGGCCCGTTTTGAGCCTGGCGCTCGAAATCGAACGCCACGGGCCGTTCCGCATCGCGCGCTTCATGGGCGGGCGTCACGCCAACGGCAATTTCGCCGCCGTGGACCCGGCCCGGCTGGACGAGATCACCTGCTCGCAGATACGGACGCTGTTCGATGCCGTCGCGGCCGCCCGCCCCGACATCGACGTGGTTGCCTTGCAGCGCCTGCTGCCCGATTTCGACGGCACGGCGAATCCGCTGGCGAAACTGCCTTCCTTCCCGAGCCCGAACCTTTCGCTCGCGGTCGATCTCGACGGCGGCTTCGAGGCCGTGCTTTCGCGCATGAGCGGCAAGCGCAAGAAGAAGAAGCACCGCTCGCAGACGCGCAAGTTCGAGGCGGCCGGCGGTTTCCGGCGCATCCAGGCACATACGCCGGAGGAAGTGCACAGCCTGCTCTACGCCTTCTTCGCCATGAAAGAGTTCCGCTTCCGCCGCATGGGCATCGCCAACGTCTTCGGCGACCCGCAGGTCAGGATATTCTTCCACAAGCTGTTTGCCGAGGCGCTGAAGGAGAGCGAACCGCCCTTCCTCCTGCATGGGCTGGAGGTGGCAGGCAAGCTGCGCGCCGTGACAGGCTCCAGCGTCGGTGGCCGGCGCCTGATCTGCGAGTTCGGCGCCATTTCGGAAGACGACCTTGCCCACGCCAGTCCCGGCGATTTCCTCTTTTTCGAGAACATAGCCGAAGCCTGCCGGGACGGCTTTTCCGTCTACGACTTCTCCGTCGGCGACGAGCCTTACAAGCGCCAGTGGTGCGATATCGAGATGAAGCATCTCGACGTCCTCGTTCCATTGACGCTCAAGGGGCGCATGCTGGCCTCCGGCCTGCGCGGCAATGCGGGCATCAAGGCCTTCATCAAGAACAGCCCGAAGATCTGGAGCCTGACGAAGGCGCTGCGCCGCAAGACGGCCGGTAAAAGACCCCCTTCCGACGAAGACTGATCCGGCAAACCTCCCGGTGCTTCCGTCCTACGCCGCCGACCGCCCGGGGACGGGCGTGCCCGGTGTTGGCCGACCGTCCGGCGTCACCAGTGTCAGGTCCGGATAGCCGTTCTCGATCAGCTTGACGGCGGCTTCGGCCACAGTGTCGTCGGGCTCCAGGACGCTGACGAACACCTCCGTCCCTTCGCCTACCAGCCGGCGAATCCCCTGCGCATCCGTCGGGCCGCACTCGACAACCACGAGATCGTAGGCCGTCGTCAACGACTGCATGATGATCGGCAGGCGATCGGCGGCCCGCATGGCACGCGCCGGATCGGCGGTACCAACGGGAATGACGTGGCAATCCGAATAGTGATCGGGGTGGATCACGTCGCTGAACTGCGATTCCGACGCCAGAAGATTGGTGATGCCGGGCAGAAGCGCACTATCCAGCATCGGGCGCGACGCCGCACCCGAAGCCGTCAGGTCGAGCAGCAGGACCCGCAAGCCGGCATCCGCCACCTCGCGCGCCACCAGTACCGCCGTCGCCGCCGCCTCGTCACCCTCGGGCGACACGACGATGGCGCGCGCTGCACCGCCGGCGATCAGTTTTTCGGCGGCCATGGCGATGTCGATCTCGCCCAGCACGGATCGTAACGGCGCTGCGGCGGCAACGACCTCCGGCTCTTCATAAGAGCCATCGTGCGGATCGTGGCTGTCTAGATCGGGCAGCGGCTCCTCCACGTCGTCTTCCAAGATGAGAGGCTGCGCGGGCGTCGCCGCCACAGCGGTTTCGACGACCTTCGGCTCAGGCGCGACAGTCGCAACCGGCTCCTGCACCGCGGGCATCGCCACTTCGGCAACGGGCTCCGGCCGCATCGGCCGCGCCGCCGGCCTCATGGCCCGGCCGGAGAACAGTTCGGCCAGCAGCGTTCCGATCGCCATCAGCAGCAGCGAAGCGACGAAGGCCGCGCTGACGATGGGAAGGATTTTCGGGAAGTAGGGCTCGGCCGGTGTCACCGCACGCGAGAAGATGCGCGCGTCGACCGGCAGGTAGTTGCGATCCTCGCGCGACGAAGCCTCGCGGTAGCGCGTCATATAGGATTCGAGCAGCTGGCGCTGGGCGTTGGCCTCGCGCTCCAGCGCATTCAGTTCCACCTGCTCCTCGCCGGCGCGCGCGGATTCGGCCTTCAGCGTGTTGAGGTCCGCGACCAACTGGTTCTCGCGCGCCTGCGCGGTCTGCGCTTCCGTTTTCAAGCCTGCCAGCACCTTTTCAGCCTCGCGACGGATCTGGTTGTCGAGGTCGGCAAGCTGGGAACGAAGCGAACGGATGCGCGGATGGCTGTCGAGCAGCGTCGTCGACAGGTCGGCGATCTGGTTCTGAAGCTGCACCTGCCGCTCGCGCAGCCGCTGGATCAGGTTCGATGACAGCACCTCGGGCAGCGAATCGAGCGAACCGCCGGCGGCCAGCGCCTTGCGCACGCTTTCCGCCGTCGCTTCGGCCGATGCCCGGCTTGCCCGAACGCGAGACAGCTCGCTGGACAGCTCCGAAAGCTGCTGCGTCACCAACACCGAATTGTTCTGGCCCATCAGCAGGTCCGACTGCGCGCGGAAAGCCGCGACCTTGGCCTCAGCGTCCTTCACACGCTTGGAGAGGTCCGCGATCTCGGGCGCCAGCCACTCGGTTGCGGCCGAGTTCGATTCCAGCTTCGCGTTGCCCTGCACGTCGATGTAGGTGTCGGCGATGGCGTTAGGGATCTCGGCCGCCAGCTTCGGATCCTGCGAAGAAAACTCGATGACGATGACGCGCGATTTGTCGACGCGGTAGACGTTGAGCTTCTCCTGCATCTTCTTCAGCACCCGCTCGTCGGCGGGCACTTCGTTCGGATCGCTTTTCAGGCCGGCGATCACCATGAGTCGTTCGGCTACCGACATGTCGGCGGCCTCGTCGAACTCGGGCAGGCGTGCCAGGTCCAGCTTCTGCGCCACCTGCTTGAGAATGTCTGTGGACGAGATGACCTCGACCTGGCTGGTCACCCCCTCCTCGTCGAGGATGGGACGATTGGTGTCGGCTCCCGCGTCCGGACGGGTGAAGACCGATTCGCGCGTCTCGATCAGCAGCCGGGTCGCACCCTTATAATACGGCGTGGCGAGCCAGGCGACGACCAGCGCCAATCCGGTGACGATCAGCGCCACCACGACGATGCGCAGCCAGTTTCTCGCGAGACTCGCGAAAAGCTGCCTGAGATCGACATCGAGATCGGCGGCGGTGGATTGTGCGCCAGACATGCAACCTGCTCCCCACGATGGGTCGGGCCGCACCGTAAACAACTATGGTAACTCAGCGGTTAAGATGGCGGATAGCCGCCATGGCGCCTTCGGACACGGCTGAATCGACACGCTCCGGCGCGCCGCCTTTACCGGCCATTAACCCTAACAGGGAGATAACGAGGCCGGTCTTCAAGCCCGCCGCCCGCTTGCGGCAAGTCGAAGGTACGTCTCCGGTGATGAAACGCCCCACATCGCTTATCAGCGCCCTGCTTGCCGCCGCGCTGCTTGCCGGCTGCTCGAGCTACCGGCCGACGCCGGCAGCCTTCCACAAGGCGCTCGACCAGCCCTACAGGCTGGGTGCCGGCGACCGCATCCGCGTCACCGTCTTCGAGCAGGAGGGGCTGACCAACACCTACAGCGTCGATCAGTCCGGCTACATCTCCTTCCCGCTCGTCGGCGCTGTTCCGGCGCGAGGCCATACCGCCCAGCAGCTCGAAGGCGAGATCGCGGCCAAGCTGCGCCAAGGCTACCTGCGCGATCCCGATGTATCGGTCGAGATCGACCGATACCGGCCGATCTTCGTCATGGGTGAAGTGGGCGCCGGCGGCCAGTATTCCTACGTGCCGGGCCTGACGGTGCAGAAGGCGATCGCCATCGCCGGCGGCTTCTCACCGCGCGCCAACCAGGAAAGCGTCGACATCACCCGCGACATCAACGGCAAGGTCATCACCGGACGTGTCCGCACCTCCGACCCGTTGCTGCCCGGCGATACCGTCTACGTTCGCGAACGCCTGTTCTGATCGCCGTGCAGCGGCTGAGGATCGTCCACTGTTTTCGCTCGCCGGTTGGAGGCATCTTCCGCCACGTGCGCGACCTGACGGACGCGCAGATAGCGGCGGGACACCAGGTCGGCATCGTCTGCGATTCGACCACCGGCGGGGAGTACGAGGAGCGCCTGTTCGAGGATATCAGGCCGAAGCTGGCGCTCGGCATCCAGCGTACGCCCATGCAGCGTCACATCGGCCCCGGCGACATCGCCTCGGCATGGAGAACCTATCGGATCATCAAGGAATTGCAGCCGGACGTCATCCATGGCCACGGCGCCAAGGGCGGCACTTATGCGCGTCTGTTCGGCTCACTGTTGCGGGTTTCAAGGTCTCGCGTGGCCCGCCTTTATTCACCGCATGGCGGCAGCCTGCACTATGACGAAAGCACGCTGACGGGAAAGCTGTTCTTCGCGCTGGAACGCACGATGGCGCGCTTCACCGACTGCCTGCTGTTCGTTTCGGGATATGAGCGGCAGGCCTATCGCCGCAAGGTCGGCGAACCGCCCATTCCCAACGCCCTCGTCTACAATGGTCTGAACGAGGACGAATTCCAGCCGGTATCCGTCCGTCCGGATGCCGCCGACATGCTCTATATCGGCATGATGCGCGACCTGAAGGGACCGGACATCTTCATCGACGCGCTGGTCCAGGCTGAGGCGCTGGCGGCGCGCCGCATCAGTGCCGTCATGGTCGGCGACGGCGAGGATCTGCCGCGCTACAGGCAGCAGGTCGCCCGTCTCGGTCTCGGCGATCGCGTGGTCTTCCATGCGCCCATGCCCGCAAGGCAGGCCTTCACGCTGGCAAGGCTGGTGGTCGTGCCGTCCCGCGCCGAGGCCATGCCCTACATCGTGCTCGAGACGTTGGCTGCCGGCACACCGATGATCGCCACCGCCGTCGGCGGCATTCCGGAGATATTCGGCGTCGACTCCCCTGCCCTGGTGAAACCCGATCCAGCCGAACTGGCGCACAAGATGACCTTCGCCCTCTCCGACCCAGCTGCCTATCGGGCGCTGATGCCCGGCATCGCCATGCTCAAAGCGCGCTTTGGCGCCGACGTCATGGCCAGCACCATCGAGCAGGCCTATTTCACCGCCCTCGCCAAGTAAGTCGTTTCCAAAGCGACCGGTCCCTTCAAGGGATTCTTAGCTCTCTTTTGCTACGCAGACGGGAGACTTGCGGGCAGTATCCATGAACGAGATCGATCCCGCGCGCCGCTTCACGGCCACCGCGGTGCGCAAACTGGAGGCTTCGGCCACCAAGGAAACACCGGCCGGCATCAACGAGGTGGCACGCCAGGTCGCCTCGCAGTACCGGCGCGACACGATGTCTCCCGTCATGGTGAGCGGCGTCGTGCGGCTGATCGAACTGGCGCTGATGTTCGCCTCCGGCCTCGCAGCCTATTTCTGGTATGTCGGCGTCTTCGAATACCTGCCGTGGCAGTATCCGCTGGCGATCGCCAGCATCTCGCTGCTCGCTGTCATCCTGCTTGACGTCGCCGATTGCTACCAGATCGCGGCGCTGATGCGGCCGTTCAACCATGTCGGCCGGATCGTGCTGTGCTGGTCGGCGGCCTTCGCGCTGATGGCCGTCGCCGCCTTCTTCATGAAGATGTCGCAGGATTATTCCCGCGTCCTCTTCGCCATCTGGTTCGCCACCGGTCTCGCCCTGCTGCTGGTCTTCAGACTCGTTCTCTCGCGGCTGATCCGGCGCTGGGCACGCGACGGGCGCATGGAGCGCCGCGCCGTCATCGTCGGCGGCGGCAAGGCGGCCGAAACGCTGATTCGCTCCGTCGAGAAGCAGCCCTACAACGATATTCGCATCTGCGGCATCTTCGACGACCGCGACGATAGCCGCTCGCCGCCCATTGTCGCCGGCTATCCCAAGCTCGGCACCATCTCCGAGCTCATCGCCTTCGCCCGCATCGCCCGCATCGACATGCTGATCGTGTCGCTGCCGATCACCGCCGAAACGCGCGTGCTGCAACTGTTGAAGAAGCTGTGGGTGCTGCCGGTCGACATCCGCCTGTCGGCGCATTCGAACGCGCTGCAGTTCCGGCCGCGCTCCTATTCCTACATCGGCGCCGTGCCGATGCTGGATATCTTCGACAAGCCGATCAACGGCTGGGATTCGGTCGCCAAGCGCGCCTTCGACATCGTCTTCTCGATCATCGGCATCGTGCTGTTCTCGCCGGTAATGCTGGCGACCGCCATCGCCATCAAGCTCGACTCCAAGGGGCCGGTGCTGTTCAAGCAGAAGCGCCACGGCTTCAACAATGAAGTCGTCGAAGTCTACAAGTTCCGTTCGATGTATGCCGAACAGTCGGATCCGACCGCCAGGAAGACCGTGACCAAGAACGATCCGCGCGTCACCCGCGTCGGCCGCTTCATCCGCAAGACCTCCATCGACGAACTGCCGCAGTTCTTCAATTCGCTGTTCGGTTCCCTCTCCCTCGTCGGTCCCCGCCCGCACGCGGTCGCCGCCCAGTCGCACAATCTGCTCTACAACGAAGTGGTCGACGGCTACTTCGCCCGTCACAAGGTGAAACCCGGCGTCACCGGCTGGGCGCAGATCAACGGCTGGCGCGGCGAGATGGACACCAACGAGAAGATCCGCATGCGCACCGAATACGACCTGTTCTATATCGAGAACTGGTCGATGCTGTTCGACCTCAAGATCCTGCTGCTCACGCCGGTCAGGCTGCTCAATACGGAAAACGCCTATTGAGAGCCCTCGCCCATGACCTGCCCCCTGCAGCGGTCAACGCCAAGCTCATCGCGCTGATCGCCTCGGGCGCGGTCTTTCTTGGCGTCTTTTTGTCCGGCTTCGTCATCGACGAGCCGGCCCCGTACGACCTCTATATGACCGGGCTCATCGCCGTGTGGGCACTGTTCGGCCTGCGGATTTCGCGCGCGGCCATGCCGCTCCTGACGCTGCTCGTAGTCATGAACATCGGCGGCCTGATCGCCATGACGCAGATGAGCGACCTGATGGAGACGCCGCTCTATCTGTCCGTGTCGTTGTTTTTGGCCTTCACCTCGGTCTTCTTCGCTGCCGTCACCGAGGCGCGCCCCGACGTCTACAGGCTGATCTTCATCGCCTATGTGGCCTCGGCCGTGCTGACCTCGCTGGCCGGCATCGCCGGTTATTTCAATCTCGTGCCCGGCGGCGAGATCTTCACCAAATACGGCCGCGCCGCCGGCGTCTTCCAGGACCCTAACGTCTTCGGCCCGTTCTTGGCCCTGCCCGGCATCTACCTGCTCTATCTGCTTTTGACCGGTCCGGTGTCGCGCATGCCGCTGCTGGCGGTGCCGCTGCTGATCGTCGTCGGCGGCATCTTCCTGTCCTTCTCACGCGGCGCATGGGGCCTGTTCGCCGTCGCCGCCGTCCTGCTCACAGGCATTCTGTTCCTGCAAAGCCGTAGCGGCCTGTTCCGGTTGCGCGTCGTCGTCATGACGATCCTGGCCATCGCCCTGCTCGTTGTCGGCATACTGGTGCTGCTGCAGATTCCGGGCGTCTCCGACATGCTGTCCAATCGTGCGCAGCTCGCCCAGGACTACGATTCAGCTCGTCTCGGCCGCTTCGACCGCTATGCTATCGGCTTCCAGCTGGCGCTGGAGAAGCCGCTCGGCATCGGCCCGCTCGTCTTCGGCAAGATCTACGGCGAGGACACGCACGACATCTGGCTGAAGATGCTGATGGACTATGGCTGGCTCGGCTTCGTCTGCTACCTGGTGTTGACGCTATGGACCGTCGCGGCGGGTTTTCGCCTGTTGCTTCGCGACCGCCCCTGGCAGCCCTACGTGCTGTGCGCCTATGTCGTCTATATCGGCCATATCGGGCTCGGCACCTTCATCGATACAGACCACTGGCGCCATCTCTACATGCTGTTCGGATTGATCTGGGGCGGCATCGCGCTCGAATACCGATATCAGCGGCAATTCCAGACAAGAGCAGTCGGCCATACCGACCCCGCAGGGCCATCGCGCCATTGCGATGATCCCGCTCTGCCGAGCGTAGTGCGGCCGTAGCCGCCACTGGTTCCTACTGTGGAAACCCGTTGGCGCGCACGACGCTCCAGATTTCCCTGTTCACCCTGGCGACGTCCTCGATGCATTCGGAAATCCTGCCGACTTCCGCATCGTCCATGGCCTCGACCTTCCCGTATTTTATCGTGTCCTTGCCATCGAAAATGCGCATGAGATGGGTGTGGGAGATGTCTCCCTTGTCGTCGAACGAATAGATGCAGTGATTGTATTTGTTGCGCAGGCTTGATTTCTGGTTGAGCTTTTCAAGCAGCGACAGGATGTCCTTCCGGCATTTTTCGGGGGTCTTCGCCATCTTCGCCAGCCGCTCGACGAGATCGATCCTGGCGCGCGTGGTGTTGAGCGTCAGGAATACGACGACCGCCGTTTCCTTGTCCACTTTCGCGAGGCCAGCGATCAGGTGGATGAGCAGGCTCTCGGTGTTGGTCCAGGTGTAGTTCAGACGTCCGATCAGAAGCAGGATCTCGTCAAAGCGCTGCATCGTCGCCTCTATCCGTAGACTTCGCCCTAAAGTGGCGAATTCATCGCCCACATTCAATCGCGCCGGCCTACCTCGGCCGACTGATCCGGCCGATCCGAGCCTCCGCCTTTCGGCGTAGCGGATTGGCCCATGAGCCATCTATCAAGCCCGTTTTGCGCAGCCATGTGGCCGATGACCCTAGGCCGATGCGCTGCCGTCTAGCCCCATCGGGCAGCTAGGCCCCGCCCTTCCCCCGCGCCACACTGCCACCATCTCGAAAATCCGGGATGCGGCATAATCCTGATTTCGACGACTTCACCCGGCGCGTGCAGTTGCTGGCCGGGAAAGGTGTCACCGGATGGCGGATGAAGCCGCCTTCATGCCAGGGGCATGGCGGTCGGATCATGTCCGCCCGTTCGTATTGAGTATCGCGGTGCTCCTGCTTCGCAACCGCCGGCGTGGTCAAGGCCCTCTGTGAGATGAATGGGGCATGCCAAACCGGCCTCCAACATGAGGTAGCGACATGTCTCCGAGAAATTCGACTTACAACACGAGCCTATTCCCGCTCGATCCGAGCCAGGATCAAAGCCAGGACCAGGATCAAGGCCAGGGACAAGGCCAGGCCGAGGCGCAGCTTCAGGCCGAGTTGCAGGGCCAGGGACAAGGGCAAGGCCAGGGTCAATACCAGTCGAGCGAGTCCAGCAACGAGAACGGCAATGGTAATGGCAACGGCAATCTCAACCTGAACGGCAACGGGAACGTCAGCCTGAACGGCAATCTGAACGCCAATCTCAACAGGGCGATCAACGAGAGCACCAACACCAATACGAGTACCAACACGAACCACAACACCAACACCAGCGACACCCATGTCAATGTCGATGTCGGCCTCGACCTCTCCGGCTATGCGCCGAGCAATCGCGACGTCACCGACGTCAAGCTCGACAACGGCTCGCGCATCGACCAGATGCTGGTCAATCACGACGGCCAGATCTTCTACAATCCGGGTGACGGCGCTTCGTTCAACGACTTCCTGAACGGCTCGCTCAACGGCGAAGGCAACGACACCGCCGTTTCGCTGGCCCAGATCAACAACCTGAGCGACAACGATTCGATCGACAGCGTATCGCTGTCGAACGACGGCGGCTTCTGGCAGAACGGCAATGCTACTGGCGGTGCCGCGAGCTCCGGAACCGGTATCGATGCCGGCGGCAAGGGCGGAAGCGGTGGCGGAGCCGGTACGGCCAATGGCGGCGGCGGCGGTGACGGCCATAACTTCGGTGGCATCGGCATCGGCGGCTCGGCGATCGGCGCGGGCCAGGGCGGCAGCACGACCGGCGGCAATGGCGCGGCTGGTGGCGCCGGAACGGGCCTCGGCGTCGGTCTCGGCCTCGGTGTCGGTCTCGGCCAGGGCGGTGCGCAGGGCGCTGACGGCGGCAACGCCAATGGCGGCGACGGCAACGGAAACGGCGGCGCAGGCTCCGGCTCCGGTGCATCGACGGCGACCGGCGGTGACAGCGGCAATGCAAATTCCGGCGATGGCGGCGACGCAGCCGGCCTCGGCCTCGGTGCCAGCGGCAGCGGTGACGGCGGTGGCGCAGGCAGTGGCGACGGTGGTGCCGGTACGGGCACAGGCACAGGCGCCGGCAGCGGCACAGGCGGCAATGGCGGTGACGCCGATGGTGGCGGCGGCAACGCGCTCGGCGTCGGCCTCGGCCTGATTGGCGTCGGCGTCGGCGTTGCCGGGGATGCCGCGCAGGCGACCGGCGGCAACGGCGGCAACGGTGCCGGTTCGGGCGCCGGAAGCGGCACGGGCACCGGCGGTGACAGCGGCAACGCTTCGGGCGGCGACAGCGGCGATGCGGCTGGTCTAGGCCTCGGCCTTGGCCAGGGCGGCGACAGCGGCAATGCCAACACCGGCGACGGCGGCGAGGCTCACTCGTTCGGCCTTGGTGCCGGCTTCGGCGGTGACGGCCCGCTCGGCGGTGCCGGCGGCACGGGCGGCGACGGTGGCGATGCGCTCGGCCTCGGCCTCGGCGCCGGAACCGGCACGGGTGCCGGCACAGGCGCTGGCGTCGGCGGCGACGGCGGCTTCGGCGGTTTCGCCTTCGGCGGCGACACGATCGTGGTTCCCGTGGCCGGCGACGGCACCGGCGGCGCTGCGACCGGCGGCAATGGCGGCTTCGGCGGCATGGGCGGCATCGTGACCAATGGTGACGGCGGCGCAGGCGGCGACGGCGGCACGTGGGGATCCAACAACGGCCACGACAGCTACGTCAACGGCCTGTCGCAAGCCCACGCGGATGCAACCATCGATACCAGCGCCTTCAACCAGAGCATCGTGATGGGCGCCAACATGATGGAAAACCTGCTCAGCCAGACGGTTGTCGGAGGAAACTACGACCAGATGGTCGACGGCGACCACACCGGCTGATCGTGGCTTGTGAACGGACGGCTGCGCGGGCAACCCGCGCAGCCGTCATTCCGCTCTTTCGGCGGAAGACGGCGAAGCCTCTACACCGAAGAAGGAGGATAGTTCCGTGCATCTGGATCGGATCAGCGAGGCCATCGCTCATTTCATCGGGTTGTTCCAGATAGCCACAGAACAGGCGCGAATGCGCGACGATTACCTGGAGTTCAAGGCGCTGCAAGCGACGTCCGAGCCGACGCAAGCCGACGACCACGCCCAATTGTCCTTCCAATCCCCCTACGATTTCGACGATCCGGATCCCGGTATCCACTATGTTCCGGCAGGCCCGACGATCGAAACGATGACTGTACCGGGCGGCGTGGCCTTCACCCCGATGGAGATTCCGGTTGTTCCGGCGGCAAACCCGGCACTCTACGTGCCGTCGGAGTCCTATCCGGACTTTATCTCCCGGCATTTTACTTTCGCGCATTCGAGCGGGTCGATCCAACTCCAGCCGCCCGGTTCGGTCGCCACGCATGTGGTGCAGATCAACACGCTTTCGGACAATGACTTCGTCAATGTCGGCGCCGGCAACGTCACCTTCCACGCCATCGGCACGCCCAACCTCGACCTCGACGCCCTGTATCAGGATGCTTTGCAGTTCCTTCCCATTCCACCCGCCTCTTTCAGTTCAGCGGAAGACATCGGTTCCTTCGTCAACGACGCAGCGGCTTCGCTGAAAGCGTTCGTCGCCGGTGTAGAGGCTGCCGGACAAGGCACGCCGGACGGCGGCGCCGAAATGTCCGTTCTGACGGTTGACGGCGGCGTTTCCGTGCAGACGCACGTCTCCGCCTTCGATGCGCCGATGGCAGACGCGATCTACGTTGGCGGCCGCATTGCAGCAGAAGCGCCGAAGCTGGACGACGTGCTTCCGGCAGCGTCGCCGCTCGTCAAGGATCCTGTGCAGGTTCCTTCCATCACCGATCCCGCCGGCGGCAACCATTTGATCGACGGCAGCGGTTCCACCGCCGCCGGCATCGTCATCCACGGAACGGGCAATCTTGCCGGCGAGACGTCGGTCAGTCTCAACACCGGAAGCAATGCCTTGGTCAATTCCGCGGCCATAATCAACGACACGCTCGAAGGTGGCGTCTTTGCCGTGGCAGGCGACCACTACGCGTTGAACGCCATCGTCCAGATCAACGCCTGGAGCGATTCCGACTCGATCGGCGGCAACCTGAGCGGCTGGAGCACGCAACAACAACCCGACACGGCCGCCTTCAACATCGCGCAGATGCTGAACATCGACACCAGCGAGAACGCCGGATCGGGCAATTCCGGACAACCGAGTTTCCCCAAGGCCTGGGCGGTCACGGAGATCAACGGCGACTTCATCAGCCTGAACTGGACCCATCAGGTCAATTTCCTGCTCGACAACGACACCGCCGTCGTTTCCTCCACCTCCGGGGTGACGACGACGGTCGGCACCGGCGCAAACCAGCAGACCAACGCGCTCTCGATCGCCGATCTCGGCAAATATTACGATCTCGTCCTGATCGGCGGCAGCTATTACGACGCGAACATCATCACGCAGACCAACGTGCTTCTCGACAACGACGTCGTGGGCGCACTGGCCAACTTCCAGACTCAGGGCCAGGGCTCGGTGTCGAACGGCGACAATCTGCTGTGGAACAATGCCAAGATCACATCCATAGGCAGCAGCGCGAACGCTGCATTGCCGATCGGCTTTGCGAAGACGCTGGACGATTTCGCCCACGGCAACCATACGCTATCCAGCGATGTGCTGAACGACGAAGCATTCCAGGGTCTTGGCGGCCTCAAGGTGCTCTACATCTCGGGCAGCGTCTACGATCTGCAATACATCTCCCAGACCAATGTGCTCGGCGACTCCGATGACGTCGCATTGGCGCTGAACGCCGCCCATGCGAACACCGACGCCAACTGGTCGATCGTGACCGGCTCCAATGCGCTGATCAATTCGGCGCAGATCGTCGATGTCGATCCGGCAGCCAAGACCTATGTCGGCGGTGATCACTACTCGGACGAGTTGCTGGTCCAGACCGACATCATCAGCACCGACCATCTCTTGCAAACGCAGAACGCCGATCATCTGGTCAACGAGGCCGTGGCGTTCCTCAGCGACGACATGACCGGCCCGGCTCACGAGAACCCTGCCTCGCAGCTCCAGGCCCCTCTCGACGTCCACCCTGCGCACAGCGACGTCATGCAATCGGTAATTTCCTGAAATCGGGATCTCGAAACGGCGATGAACGAGCGCGTGAACGGCTTGTCTGAAACTGCGGTGAAATTGGACCGTGCCGATCTCGACGGCATGGACAGGGCGCCGCCCCAGTTGGACAGGCTCGAGCAGGAATTCCAGACGTTCATGCGGGAAGTGGATGAGGCTGCCGCGCAATTGCGCCTGAAGGCGAAGCCGATCTGGTTCGGTCCGGTCAAGGCCGATATCGATGCCGAATCCGCTCTCGCCAAGGGCCGGCAAGGCGAGGGCCCGCCGCAACAGGAGGCCGCTGCAAAGATCATCCAACCCGAACGCCCGGAGCCGCCGCAGGAGAACGGGAAGTTTGCCGCGGGCAGCCTCAAGTCCATGGATGCCGACACCGGGCCGGTCAGGGCGCAACCACCCGGCGCGCCAAAAATGCGCGAGGCCGAAAAGGCGGAAGGCGGCTCGAGCGACGTGTTCCATCGCCGTCTCGGCCCGATCAATCTCGCCGACAATTTGCAGGCGGGAATACGCGCCGTCCGCCGCAACCTGCTTGTGGTGATGGGTTTCACCCTGGCCACCAACGTGCTGGTTCTGGCCATCCCCGTCTATCTCTTCCAGATATCCGATCGCGTGCTGACGAGCCGCTCGACCGACACGCTGGTGATGCTGACGATCCTGATCGCCGGCGCCGTCATCCTCAACGCGGTGCTCGACGCCATCCGCCGCTTTATCCTGATGCGCACGGCCGTCGAGGTCGCGGCCCAGCTCGGCGCGCCGATCCTGGGTGCCGCGGCACGCGCTTCGCTGCACAGCAACGGCCGCGAATACCAGACGTTGGGCGACCTGCAGCAGTTGCGCTCGTTCCTGGTGTCGGGAACGCTGCTGTCGTTTCTCGACGCACCGCTGACACCGCTCTTCATGCTGGCCGTATTTCTGGTCCATCCCGACCTCGGCTACATCGCCGTCGTCGCGGCACTGCTTCTGCTGGTGATCGCCTTCATCAACCAGAAGATGACGGCGAGCGCCTTCCACGAGGCCGGCAACTTCCAGAGCCGGGCCAACCTGCATCTCGATTCCATGTCGCGCAATTCGCAGATCATCAACGCGCTGGCGATGATTCCGGAAGCTGTGAAGATCTGGGGGCAGGACACGGCAGGATCATTGAAGGCGCAGGTTCTCGCGCAGGACCGGAACGTCATTTCGGCTTCGGTTTCCAAGGCGGTGCGCATGCTGGCGCAGGTCGCCATGCTGGGCTGGGGCGCCTACCTCTCCCTCGAGGGCCAGTTGACGGGCGGCATGGTCATCGCCGCCTCCATCATCGCCGGCCGCGCGCTCGCCCCCGTCGAAGGCGCCATCGAAGGCTGGCACCAGTTCATCCATACCCGCTCCGCCTACGAACGCATCTCGGTCCTGCTCAAATCGTCCCCGCTGAATTTCGAGCGGCTGAAATTGCCGCGACCGCAAGGGCGGCTCGACGTGGAGCGGCTGCTTTTCGTGCCGCAGGGAACCAAGCGGGTGGTGCTCAACGGCGTGTCCTTCACGCTCGCAGCGGGTGAATCGCTTGCCGTCATCGGCGATTCCGGCGCCGGCAAGACGACGCTCGGAAAAATGCTCGTCGGCTCGCTGCTGCCGACGTCCGGCAACGTCCGGCTCGACCTGATGGACCTGCGCAACTGGGACCAAAGGCAGTTCGGCGAGAACATCGGCTACCTGCCGCAGGATGTGCAGCTCTTTCCCGGCACCATCAAGGCCAATATCGGCCGCATGCGCGACGACGCCAGCGATGAGGACATCTACAAGGCCGCCAGGCTGGCCGATGTCCACGAACTGATCTCGACCTTCGCGCAGGGCTATGAAACGATGGTGGCGGCCGACGGCTCGCCGCTCTCCGGTGGCCAGAAGCAGCGCATCGCCCTGGCGCGCGCCTTCTTCGGCAATCCGCGCCTGGTGGTCCTGGACGAACCGAACTCCAATCTCGACGGCTCCGGCGACGCCGCACTCCTCAGGGCGCTTTCGCACGCCAAGCGGGAGAAGATCACCGTCATCACCATCACCCAGCGCCCGTCGCTGCTCAACTGCGTGGACAAGATCCTGCTCCTTTCGAACGGCACCGTGGCGATGTTCGGGGTTCGCGAAGAGGTCCTCAAGGCGCTCGCTCCGCTGAACGCCACCAACGGGCGCCCAGCGGTCGCCAGCCAGACCCCGCAGGTGGCATGATGACCACGAGTGTCGCACACGTTCACGATATCGAATGGTACGGCCAGGTTCCGCGCTCGATCCACAAGCATGCGCTGGTCGGACTGGTGCTGGTCCTGCTGGCGTTCGGTGGGTTCGGCACATGGGCGTCGACGGCGCCGCTCGCGGCCGCCGTCATTTCCGCCGGCAGCTTCGTCGCGACCGGCGAGAACAAGGTGGTCCAGCACCTGGAAGGCGGGATCATCCAGGAAATCCTGGTCAGCGAGGGCGACCACGTCACCGCCGGCCAGCCCTTGATCCGGCTCGACGGAATCGCAGCACAAGTGAAGCAGCGGCAGCTTTTCCTGCGTCAGGCGCGGCTGGAGGCGAATGTCGCGCGGCTCGAATCGCAGGTCGCCAACAAGCCCGACATCGCCTTTCCCCATATCATCGCCGACAACAAGAACGACGACGACATCGCCTCGATCATCGATGGCCAGGTCGCCAGCTTCCGATCCGCGCAAAGCCGCATGGAAAGCGAGATCGGCCTGCTCAAGCAGAACATCGAATCGTTGAAATTCCGCGCCGAAGGCTTCCAGAAGCAGAGCGCGTCGATGGCCGAACAGCTTGTCTTCCTGAAAGAGGAATATTCGGGCAAGCTGAAGCTCCTCCAGCAAGGCCTCATTCGCAAGCCGGAGATCAACGCCATCCAGCGCGCGATGGCCGACGCCGAAGGCCAGATCGGACGACTGGATGCCGAGGTCTCCGAGACGGACGCCCAGATCGAGAAATACCGCCAGCAGATCAACCAGACCGTCACCGAACTGAACCAGAAGGCGCTCGACGAGTTGCAGAGCAGCCAGGGTGATCTCGACGCCGTGCGCGAGGAAGCCCGCCAGGCGAAGAACGTCATGCGGCGCTCGACGATAAACGCGCCCGTCTCCGGCACCGTCGTGCGGATGTACTACCACACCTCCGGCGGCGTCATCGAAAGCGGCAAGAAGATCCTCGAGATCCTGCCCGCCAACGTCCCGCTCATCATCGAGACACAGGTCCAGCGCAAGGATATCGATGCCGTGAAACCCGGCCAGAAAGCGACGATCCGGCTGGTCGCGCTCAACCGGCGCACCACGCCGGTGCTCTACGGCGACGTCTACTATGTCTCCGCCGACGCCCTGTCGGACGCCGCCATCCCCGGCACGGAAGTCTACCTCGCCCGTGTCCGGCTGCCCGCGAGCGAGCTTGCCCGGATCCCCGGTTTCACCGCGACGCCCGGCATGCCGGTCGAGGTGATGATAGAGACGGCAGAGCGCACCTTCCTCGACTATCTGACCAAGCCGATCCGCGAGAGCATGTCGCGGGCATTCACGGAACGCTAGAGCATTTCCAGCAAAAGCATGAATGATTGCGCGCTCGGAAATCCAACCAGATCAAAGAGATAGAACGGCTCTAACGATTCCGTTCAAACAAGAACCGCTCTGGAGGAATCGATCGCCGGTTCGGCGAAGGGCAATTCGGCATTGTTTGGCGGAGGGAGTGTCCGCCATACTGCCGTGCCAGACTATCCCATAGCGCTTCATATAGTCGTTTAATTGCAGTGTTTTAGCGGATCACCCGTATCGACATGTGTCATCCTGTTTCATAGAATAGCAGTCACCAGTTAGGGTGATTGTTGGGGTGAATATGGCTCTCGCATTGAACAAGTTGAGCGCGCGAGGCGTGACCGCGATCACAAAGCCCGGTCGGCACGGTGACGGCGGCGGTCTTTATCTCGTGGTGGACAAGAGCGGCGCAAAGCGCTGGGTCTTCCTGTACCGGCGCAATGGCTCGCTTCGCGAGATGGGCCTGGGCGGCCTGAAGTCCGTCACGCTTGCCCGTGCGCGTGAGCTTGCCGGCGAGGCAAGGGTGAGCCTTCAGGCAGGCGTCGATCCGATCGCCGCCAAAAACAACGCGCCCGTTTCCGTTCCAAAATTCGGCGATGCTGCCGACGATTTTATCGAGGCAATGAAACCGCAGTTCAGGAACGCAAAGCACATTGCGCAATGGGAAATGACCCTGCGCGAATATGCAGCCCCGTTGCGGCCGAAGCGTGTCGACCAGATCACGACGGCGGACGTGCTGGAAGTGCTGAAACCGTATTGGCTCACAAAGCCCGAAACTGCCTCGCGTCTGCGCGGACGCATCGAACGGGTTTTGGACGCTGCCAAGGCACAAGGACATCGTTCGGGCGAGAACCCCGCCCTATGGCGCGGGCATCTGGACAAGCTATTGCCGAAACGCCGGAAGCTCTCACGCGGCCATCATGCCGCCATGCCTTATGAAGACGTTCCCGCGTTCATTGCCGCTCTCCGGCAGCGTGAGGCGATGGCGGCAAGGGCGCTGGAGTTCACGATCCTGACGGCAGCGCGTTCCGGGGAGACATTTGGCGCGATCTGGAAGGAATTCGATCTGGAGGCTGCGCTTTGGGTCGTTCCCGCGGAAAGGATGAAAGCCGGCCGGGAGCACCGCGTTCCACTGACGCCCCGTGCCGTCGAGATCCTGACGGAGCTTGCCGAACTCGGTGCAGGCCCTGACGCTTACGTCTTTCCAGGCCAGAAGGAAGGGCGGCCCTTGTCTGTCATGGCGATGGAAATGATCCTGCGGCGGATGAAAGTCGACGCCACCGTTCACGGCTTCCGATCGTCCTTCCGCGATTGGGCGGGGGAAGAGACTGTCTTTTCTCGTGAGGTTGCGGAGGCAGCGCTGGCGCATGTCGTGGGGGATGAGACAGAGCGGGCCTATCGGCGCGGCGACGCGCTGGAGAAGCGGCGGAAGCTCATGGCCGCTTGGGCCAGCTACTGCGAGCCGAAGAAGCCCGGCAACGTGCTGGAGATGAAGCAGGCAAGGCGGGCGTCCTGACGGAGTGGGTGATCGCAGGCAAATATGCTTGCCCGATTAGCCGACTTCCGCCACTCTACAGACTGGGGGGCTTTGATGCACAGAGAGCGTTTTGCCGCTATCGTCCGGCGCGGAACAGAGCTTGCCGTGCTGACGGTATCTTTGTCGCTGACGGCGGGGGTTCCCGAAATCAGGGCACAACAATTGAACTTCAGCCCCCTCTGCGGAATTTTTACCATACCGGCAGAACTTTCGCCCTTTCTGAAAAGGCCTATCCAGAACTTTCACGCGATAGGCGCCGGTTCGAAAGCCCTCGCTGATTTCGACGACGACGAAACAGAGCAGATCAAAGCGCTCTACAAGCTTTTCTCCATATGCTGGTGGTATCGCGTCCCAAACCCGTCTCGCGAGTGCGCTGACGCAGAACATGATGCCGCTGGAAAAGCTCAACAAGCAGCCTGGATGGCGCAAAGCGTGGCGGCGTGCGTCCAGCGGGGGGATTTGAGGGACGACTGCGATGCCGAAACGCAAGAACTAGAGAGTGCCCAACGTGACTATTCGTCAGCGACCCGCCGTTTTCGCCAGGAATGTCACTAACGGAATTACTGCGCGATTTCGCGCTCGAAGAATTCCTGCCACGATCCCGAACCCTGCGGCGGTCGCGTGATCCGCTCGCCGGCGTCGTTGATCTGCGAAACGCCTTCGTTCAGCCATTCGAGCGCGGCTTGAACGTCTGCGTTCTCCGAAATCGCGCCGTTCGCCAGCCCGAGCGCCTGCGGCGAAAGCGCGGTCAGTCTCGCCTGCCCCCGCGCCGTCATCTGATGGCGCCGCGTGTTTGTCGCCCATCGGCGGAAGCCCGGACGGGTGATGATTTCCGCCAGGCCTCGCGCAACGATCGCACCGCGAACCGCGCTGCCGGGCGATGACAGAATGTTGGTGATCGCAGCGCCAGCGGCAAGGCCACCGATTGCCGAAGTCGTTGCATCGCGTTCCTGACGGCGCGCGGTGATAAGGGCAAGATCGCGCAACGCCTGCCGGTTCTCGGGCGAAACGAGCGCGTTGATCCGATCGGCTTGCTGGCGGCTCTCGCTGTCACGCCCCGCGCCGAGAACTTCGGCGATGCCCTGGCTGTCGGCTGGATTGGCTTCACCGGTCACAAGCCGCCGGACAGCGGACATATCGCCACCGCCCCGCCAGATCGCGTTCTCGATGATGTCGGCAACGACGCCTTTCTCAACCCGCGCCTTCATCGGCGCCGGCAGCTTGGACATGACCTGCTGCGCTTCCTGCGGCAAGGCCCGGTGATATAGCCATGGGATAAGCTCTTCGGGCTGCAACTTCGCCGCTGCCCCGTCTTCGCCCCGCAGAAACGGCGCGATGGCGCTGTTGCGGTATTCGCGGGCGATCTGGTCATCGGCCACGGCGGCGGCGCGAAGCTGGTTCATGATGTTGGGCGTGCCGTTCTGCGACAATGCCGATGCATCGAGGTATTTCGAGCGATTGGATATGTCGACGGCAAGGTTTCGAAGTTGCTGTGCATCGGCCACTCCGAATAGCCCGCTGATTGCTTCATCATCGAGACGGTTCAGCTTGCTTACCAGGCCGTCGACATTGACGACCTTGCGGCCGTTGCGGGTCTGATCGCGCCCGGCGTCGAGGATCTGCTCGATGGCGTTGCGCCGCGTGGCCGCCCATTCCGGGCTGTTCGCGCCCATCAGGTCGCGCGTTTCTCGCACCACGCCGGGTTGGCCCCGGCCGGAAAGCAGACGATCGACGAGCTTATTATCCTCGATGTAGCCCGGCTGGATCGGCTCGCGGTAGGTCTCGGCGATGCCCTTGCGGCTGAAGCGATGGACATTCTGCGCATAGAAGCGGTTCGCGTCGGAAAGCGCCCGGCGAAGCTCCGGCGTGCCGGCACGCGCCACACTGTCGTCGATCGAGCGCGAGATCGCGGACTGAAGCTGCGACAGATAGCGCTCGGGAACGCCGGGCATCAGCGACTTGTCGTCTATAGCATCCTGGACAAGCCCTCTCATCTGCCGAGCCTGATCGAGACTGATGTTCGGCGCGATGTCGTCAACGCCAAGCAGGAAACGGGAAAGACCCTGCGGCGTGAAACGGTCGCTCGGCGCGCCGTCCGCAGTCGGCGGCAACGCCTCGCGGATACGGGCGACCTGTTCGCGAACCGGGCCGACATCGACAATTGCATCCCGGCCGCCTGGGGCCGCTCGGGCGATGTCATACAGGCGTTTCGCTTCGTCCTTAAACTCCTGCCGCGCACGCTCCAATCCGGCGCGGGTCTGGCGGCCGGCGCCTTCCGCCGACATTTGCGGTCCCTGCCGAGCCGTCAAATCGGTCTGGTTTCGGCCGATCATGTCGTCGGCGCGTTCCAACGCCTGCTCGCGGTCGATCGTCAGGTTCTTGCGCTGCGCCGAAAGCTCGCCGACAGTCTCGCGGCTGACCTGGTTCGGGTCGACGTCGCCCGCGATGTTCTGTTGAAACCGGGCAACCGCCTGATCGCCGCGCTCGCGGTATTGGCGCATCTTCTCGGCAGATCCCGGAAGCTTTTCAAGCAGCCCTTCAGCGCGAGACGTAAAGCCGCCGGCCCCGCCTTCGGACGCGAGCGGAGAGATGTCGTAACCCTGCCCATGCAGCCGCTCGGCGGCCTGCCGATACTCGGTTGCCACCGGATCGGACGCGCTCTTGGCAAACGGCGCTCGCGCCTTGTTGATCACGGCATTCCCAAAGCGGCCGGCCCCGCCGGTGATCGCCCCGATCAAGGCATCGGTTCCAGCTTCGCCCGCAGCGCGCGGAAGAACGTCGCTCATGACGCTCGGCTCGGCCTCCCGGTTCTCGGGGAACAAGCGCCCGACTGTTTCACCGACAAGCTGCGCGCCGCCGGCGGACAGCGCCGCCGATGCGGGAATACCCGCAGCGGGGCCAAACGCATACGCGGGAACGGAAGCGCTCCCGCCCATAATCGCCCCGATCAGGTCGGGCACGCCGCCCGCAATGCCAGCGACGTCGCCCATATCGACGCCGGGCGGATTGAAGAGGTTTTCCGATCCGTCCGAGTTGCGCACGACACGACGATCGGTCGGATTGCCGAAGCGGTCGGCAAGTACGTACCAACCTTCGTTCTCGGGGCCGTACGTGTTCGTCAGGTACTGGTCGCGGGCCTTGTCGGTGTTCAGGAACGACGAATAGAGACGCTGGCCGATCGGCGCGCCGCCTGCCTGAATGCCGGATGTATCGCCCAATTCGGCCTGTTCTCTAGAGCCGGACAGTCCGTGCAGAATGCTGCCCATGAACTTCGAGCCGCCGAATGGGGCTTCGCTCGTCGGCAGTCCGATCGCTCCCATCAGATCGGACATGGCATCGACCGGAGCGCCAAGCACGCCGGCCGACACGTCGAGGGCGCGCTGCCCGAATGTCGATGGCGCGGCCGGCGTGATGTCGGGGCCGCCCGGAATGCCCGTGCTATCGCGGCGATCTTCCGGCGGCTGCGAGGCTGACAATGCAGTGCCCGCATCAGGGAACGCGGCCCACGGATCGTCAGCCGGCTTCGCGGCCGGAGCGTCGGGGAAAGCTGCCCACGGGTCCATTATGGCCTCACTTTCAGTCGTCCGTCCGGTGTGCGGAACTGCGTGCCGGACGGCAGCGCGTTCGCCTCTTCCGGCGTCCGTACGGTCGGAATATCGCCCGCCGGGGCGCCTATGCCGGTTTCCGGATTGGCGACGCCGGGGATCAGGCTGTCGCCGGCCTGGGGCGCATGGCGTAGGACATTCTTCGCATAGACTTCAGCGACCTGCGGGGAGATTGTCCCTTCGTCGACCAGACGGCCAAGCATCGCGCCGTCGAGCGGCGGCAGCGTGCCGCCGGAACGCACTGTGCTGGCATAGGCTTTGCGATAGGCCGACAGCGCAACGAGCGACGCCAGCTTGGCCCGTGCTCCCGGCAGGCTCTCGCCGAGCCCGCCGCTGATCATGACATCGTTGGCGGCGCGGCGATCGCCGTCTGACAGACGCTCGTCGCCAACCAGCGACTTCGCAAGGCCCAAGGTGGTCGCCTTCAACTGCGCCCGCGTGGCAGAGACGTCAGGACGTGCCAGCGACGGGAATGCCTGCGCGCCGTAGTCGGTCAAGAGTTCGTTGATGTTACCCGCAGCGCCGAGATCGTCGGGCCGCAGCGTGTCGAACAGGGATGTAAGCTCATTGACCGCGCGCCCGGCTTCCGTTTCCTGGCGCTGAAGATCAGTCACACGCGGCGTCGTCAGTCCTGCGGCGTTCCCAGTCGAAAGCTTGATGCCGCCCTGGCCATCGGTCTCGAATGACATGCCGCCGCCCGTGCTCTCCTTGCGAACGACATTCGGCACCGGCTGATGAGTGTCGACGTCGAAGATGCGGCCATCCGATCCGACGTAGCCAACAAAGCGCTTCTCTTCGCCATTCGGCCCAACGGCGAGATAGTTGTCGACGCGCTCGGCGCTGGCCGCTTCATAAGGCTGCGCACCTTGCCGCACGGCGGCGCCGGGCGACATGAATGCAGGCTGGTGAGTGTTCGGATCGATCGCCTTCACCGGCGTCTTGTCGCCCGCTATGGCGTCCAGCAGATCTTGATCGGTCAACTGACCGCTGTCGATAAGGCGCTGGTTCTGGCCCGCCTTCCATTCGGTTTCCGAAAGCGGCTTCGGCGCACCGGCGACGGCGGGAGCGGCCGGCAGTTGAAGCGCGTCCATGAACTCGGGCGTGACCTCCGGGCGAACCTGGCCGGGGTCCAGCGGCTTGAATAGATCGGTGATCGCGGAACGCTGATTGTCGAGCCGGTTCGTGGCAAGAGCGCGCGCATTGTCGGCGGCGTTGTTCGCTCGCAACGTTGCCGCCTGCGTGTCGAAACCGTAGCGCTTCGTGGCGTCGTCC
This sequence comes from Ollibium composti, assembly GCF_004801285.1. Taxonomy (GTDB): domain Bacteria; phylum Pseudomonadota; class Alphaproteobacteria; order Rhizobiales; family Rhizobiaceae; genus Mesorhizobium; species Mesorhizobium composti. The sequence continues at coordinate 433,006 of NZ_SSNY01000001.1, read as the reverse complement.
TTGTCGACCGCGTAATAGCCTTGGCTCGGCGTCCAGAGGCCCGCCCCGGTGCCCATACGGTCGAAGCGCTGCTGGTCGAAGTTCGGGTCCGTCGCGTAGTCGAAGACCTGACCGCGCCGGTTCGTGTCCGCCTGTTTGGCGCTTGCGGTGGCCCAGCCGGCGGCCTCTGCACCGGAGGGCGGCGCGAACCATTTTGTGAGATTGGCGGCGGCCTGCGCAAACGCCGGATTGTTGTAGAAGGTCATGTCGCTACCTCAATGAACGGTCGCCGGGTCGGTCGAATAGGGCGCGGCGATGACGGGGTTTCGGGACAGTGCATCCGCCAAATCGGCCTGACCGCCGGCGGCGATCATGTCGCGCAGAAAGAGCGCGCGGATTTCGGCCTCCAGGATGGCCGCGAAAGCCATTAGGCCACGGAGGCGCTCGGCATCCACATTTCCCATTGCGGCTGAAGCACAGCCGAGGGCCACAAAAACATATTCCGGCGCCAGCCGGCCCGCCGCGACTTCGGCAATACGCGGGGCCGCTGCGAACAGAAGCCGGGAAACCTCGCCCGCAAGCTGCGGATCAAGGGGCTGGCCCGACGCCAGCGAATTGAACAGCGAGCGCAGCCCCAACGCCCCGTCCAACAGCGGCTTTTCGCCTTCTGCGGCGGCGCGCAGATAATCGGCGGCCTGCGCGAGATGCTGATCGTGGGCTACGGCGGTCATCCGAACAACTCGCCTTCTGTAGCCTTCGCTGGCGCCAGTATCTTCTCGACGGTGGCGCGCTCGCGCGCCAGACGTCTTTCCTCGATCATTTCCTCGCGCCCGAGAATGCGCGCGCGATAAATCAAAATTCGAACCCGCGAAACGTCGTCGAGGTGTTTGTCGGTGTCCAATGTGCCGGCGTGCAGGTCTTCTACGACCGATGCGGCGGCGAGCATTCCGCTCTGAAGATGTTCGGCGGTGATGCGGCCGCTCATGCGCATGATGGCGGCGCCCAGGCCGTAGAACAAGGCCGCCAGCAGTCGCCGGCGATCATCTTCATGGAGCGGTTCCCATTCGGGGTCGGTGACGACCTGATGCCGGGCCAGCCCCAACAGATACCCCAGCCCGGTCTCCAGGGCAAAAGACAGGCACTCTTCTTCGCCCTCTCCGAGACGACGGAGTTCCGAGATTGCCATCTCTACGTTGATGCCGTGATCGTCCACTATATCCGCTCCGACTTTCCCTTTGTCGAAGTTTGGTGCGCGTTGGCCGACTGATCTACTCCTCCGATTGCGGAGGAATAGTGCGAAGAGTTCGGACGGATCGGTGCGAGGCATGGCGCTGCTGGATCACGAACCGGGGTCGCGGAACAGGTGTCGGCGATGATGCGGTTCGGTTGACGTTGCCCCGTGGGGCGGCTTGTGCGACGCGCTCGCCTCGTCGCGGTTTGACCAGCCCGAAAATTATACCCGAGAACGGCCGTTGAAGCCAGCGCGAAAAGTCCGGCGACGGGTGGTATGGAAAGACCAAAAGTTCCAGTGAGCGGCATTTTTCTTCGGCCGTCGACCCACCCCGGCGAGACTGCGTTTTGACTACCCGCCAGGGGTCGGGGCGGGGCGGCGATGTGGCGAGCGAGCGGGCGAAGCCGCACAACGGCTGGTCTGGATAGCGTACACCTTTCGCGCACCACCAAAGCGGCGCGGCAATCGCGGTCTGTTATACCATGTTGACCATATTAAACAGACTGATATCATGCAGACCACCTTTAACAGACCGAAAGGAGTTTCTGTCATGTTCGTTCGTGCTTATCTTCGCGCTTCCACCAAGGAACAGGACGCCAGCCGGGCGCGTGCTGACCTGGAAGCTTTTGCCCACGATCGCGGCCTGGTTATCGCGGCCACCTATCTGGAAAACGAAAGCGGCGCTTCGCTGAACCGCACGGAATTGTTCAAACTGCTGGCGGATTGCAAGCCGGGCGACGTTCTGCTGGTCGAGCAGGTCGACCGACTAAGCCGCCTTAACGGCGCTGATTGGGAACGGTTAAAGCGTGAAATAGCCGCCCGCGACGTTCGCGTCGTCGCGCTCGACCTGCCCACGTCCTATGCTTTGTTGAATGCCGGCGGCGACGAGTTCACGGCCCGCATGGCGCAAGCGCTCAACAGCATGATGCTGGACATGCTCGCGGCGTTCGCGAGGAAGGATTACACCGATCGCCGCCGGCGCCAGGCGCAAGGCATCGCCAAGGCGAAAGCGGACGGGAGATATCGGGGCCGCCCGGAAGACAGCAAACGGATCGAGCAAATCGGCCGGCTGCTGGCGGAAGGGAAATCGTGGAATGTGGTTATGCGCCTCACTGGCGCCAGCCGGGCGACGGTCGCCAAGGCGGCAAGGCGGCTCAAGGAAGCGGCGTAAGCCGGCCGCCGGGGCAGTTGACCGCAGCAAAGCAAAACCGCCCCGGCGAGGCCTGGGGCGGTTTATCGCGGTGTCGATCGATCAATGCTGCGTCAGCTTCGCGTTGTAGTCCTTGCAAAGCGCCCGCAGCCGTAGCGCCATTTCAAGCGACATAATCCCGTCGATCATGACGCGGTGCGCGTCGCGCGGCGTGGTAGCCATAATCGGATCATCCCAATCGAGAATTTCGAGCTTTCCTCCCGAAGCCTCGACTTCGGTCTGCATCCGCACCGCCAGTTCGGGTGCGACGAGGCCGTCAACCAGATCACGGCCGCGCTTGATAGCGTCGAAGCGGAATTCGGGATAGGGACTGTCGAACCCGAGGATAGTGATAATGGCTTCCGGCTGGTTGAGCGTCCTACCTGTGACAAAATCGATGACCATTTGCATGTACTCCCGTTGGCTTCAATTGCGACAATCCAAACGTAGTACAATTCGCAGTTAAGTCAATGTTTTTCTTTTGTAATTCTTGTCACTACTTCAAGAATACAAAGGTGACAGAAAGTACAGATAAATCAATCGAACGCTGTATCTTCGCTTTGTCCCAAGTCACGCAGCATTTGCTGCCGATCGCGCTCTAGTTGGGCGGTTAGCGCCTTCAGCTCGGCGGCCGTCATTTCGCTCATCTCTTTGGTCTGCTCTCCCGTCTGCGGGGTAAAGGCGCCGTTCGCCCGCATGATCGAGTTAATGGCCGATGCTCGTGCGGCTGCGGGCGCGTCCTCGTCCTCGCAGAGATTAATCGCCGCCCTCACGGATGCCTCAAATCCTCGCGTCTGCAACAGGTGAATGGCGCGCGCCCGCGCGGCGTCGATTTCTGTCTGGCGGCTCATCCGAACACCCCTTCCGCTAGCCCGTTCTCGATTGACCACAACAGCGCCTCACGTTCAATCCGGCGCCGTTCGGCTTCAAGGGCCGCAAGCTCCGGCGATAGCGGGCGAGCGTCGGCGCGTTCCGAGATGGCGCGGAGATCGGCGGCCGCTTTGAGATTGGCGCGGCGGCGCGCCCGTTCGGCGGCCGGGCCAGGCTGATGGCTTTTCACCCATGCGTCGTAGCGTCGGCGTTCCTCTGGCGACATCGCCGCCAACCGCTGCGCGCGCCGGCGCTTGTCACGCTCGATCTGGGCGAACTTGCGCGCAAGCCTCGCTTCCCACTGTGCGGCGTCTTTAGGCGGCAGGCGGTGCTTGCCCCAATTCGCGCCCTTACCTGTACAGCCACCATGATAACGGCATTTGCCGTTCGACATGGCAAGGTTCCGACACGGCTCGCCGTCGCGTTTGCGCTTCGCCCCACATTTCGGCATCGCCGCGCGCCGCGCGTTCCATCTGCGAATGGCCGCGCGGCTGATTTCCCGCCACTGTGCGGACCGTTGCCATGAGTTCGGTTGGCCCTTCCTCACCGCATATTCTCCCCAAGCGCCGTTAAGGTATCGCGGATTGAGCGCGTGGAACCGACCGCCCCGACAAGGAACATTTTTTGTGCTCGCCGGCGCTGGGAGGCGGCCGTCCTAGCAGTCCTAGTGCCATTTTCAACTAGGACGGACATAAACTGTTGAAATAATAGGCTAATTTTCCATCGTCCTAGTAGTCCTAGTGAAACGGGCCAATTTACTATACGGGACTTCCCTACGGAGAGTGGGAAAAGACATTCTGTCTCCCCTACGGAGAATGGGGAAAGACATTCTGTCGCTCTGGAAATCATATCTCTCTACCTTTTTATGCACTAGGACTACTGGGACTACTAGGACTACTAGGACTACCCTTGTAATTACTGGATTTTTTCCGACCGTCTACGTCCTAGCGGTCCCAGCAACGAAGGAAATCAATCGCTCCAAGGGACATCTTGCCCTATCCACTTACTAAAGCTGGCTCGACAGACATCTAAACTTGGTATGGCGTAGACCCACGGACGCGGCCCCGAATTACTCGGCCTGACCCTTTCGAGAAGTGGAATGATTTCGCGCAGCAGTTTGCCGAAGTATTCCTGCGAGATTTCGCGCGCGTAACGGTCGCGTGCCGTCGCGTGCCGGTATGCCTCGTAGAACTGTTTCGTCGCGATCTGTTCCGGCCATTCGCCCGACGTATCGACGGCACCCTCCCGTAAGCAGGCGTGAAGCCATTTCGGCATAGACGGCAACGAATTCAGCTTCTGGTCGAGTAGGGCCGCAGTCTCTGGCGCCAAGCGGATATTGACACCGCCAAGGTCGAACTCCTGAAGGTAGGCAAGCAACGCCCCAGCGCCGCCGTGTGCGAGTTCGTCTGCGATCGCGGCGAAGTAGACATGATCCTGTTTATGCCCGTCGCCGACGTCGAACACCGCCCAGCGTCTCTCATCGTTTCCAGCCGGCACGACGAGAGCCTCGTTGGACGTGATGAGCACACGAGCGCAGTCGCGAACCGGAAAGGCGTCTACGCCCTTGGGCTCGACCATCCGCACGTCGCTAGTGACCAAGTTCTTCAGGGGGCCGTCAATTTTTGGGTCTCCGGCGTAGAATGCTTCCTCGACCTGGATGAGCAGGGCTTGCTTCAGGTGCGCGTTGAAGTTCCCCACCAACTGCTTGGGCTGCGTGATCTGGACGTAGTTCCGGCGATACATCATCGCGCCAACGTACTCGCCGACGATGGTCTTTCCGACACCGCGGCCGCCGCGCAGCACCACCGCCACGCCGGGCTTCTCGCTTGGCTGCTGCACCATCTGTGCCAGCCATCCCACGAGCCAATTGAAATTGTGCTCGTCGCCGCGACAGACGTTTTCCCGCAGATGATCGAGAAACCGATCGCAACTCGATCGCGGGTCGGGCTCGACAGCGAAACCCCGCCATAGGTTGTAACTATCGGGGCGTGCGCCTCCCGGCTCGAACACCACTGCGGAATACTGCCGCCGCTTCGGGGAGTTGAGCCAGATGTCGAAAACGGGAACTTGTTTGTCGTCGATCATCACGCGATCGGGCGCGTGCCAATTGCGGCGATCAGGAACCTGGGCGAACTCCACGTCGGTCTGGCCGTCTCGATCCAGGTCTTCGATCAATATACGGGTTTTCCCGCCAATGACCACGACGGCTTCGCTGGCGTTCAGACGCTCTATGGCGACTTCAACCGGGTCCGGTTCCGGCAGCAAATAGCGCGGGTCTTTGAGATCCTCGACTTCAAGCCAGCCATCTTCGAGCATCTGGCTAACATACGCTGCTCGATCTCGCCCGTTGCAATGCGCATGCCGGCAATGAATGACGAAGCCCCCAGTCGCGCCCTCGCCGGCGTTGGCGACGAACGTCGCGCTGTCCATACCCGGTTCCGAATGCTCGCCCTCGAACGGACAAAGGACATGGTGGCGCGCGTCTGAAACCTTGTTTGCGAATACATCCGGCCGGCGCGCGCGTAGAGCGTCGACAATCAAAAAGCGCCGTCCGAACTCCCGCAGCCACGCCGTGAGGTCGAAAACTTCGCCGGTACTCGCGTCTACGTGCTCGACCTTTTTAGAACGTGTCCGGCGCGACGGGAGTGCGGTCTTTCCTGCTCCAGAAGAGGATCGCGGGGCCACAAGTGAAAAAGCGTCACAGGGCGCACCATGCAGAACACGGGACACGGGAAGCACGTTGGCCGGATGCCGGGGCATATAGAAAAGACGACTGGCGTCGGTGCAGCTTTCGTCAAACGGGATGCCCAAGGCATCGGCAACCGCTTCGTAGGCTTCCGCCCATGCCCTCACCGCTTCGACCGGGGAGGCGTAATCAGCAGCGCGCCAGGGCTTCGCCAGGCGAAGCGCAACGCGGAACTTCGGGCAGGGCGGGTGCCGTATGAAGACGTAGCCGTCAACCTCGCGGTCCACTTTCGCCCCGTCGCAAACGCTAGGGACGTACCCCTTTTGTGCGAGAAGTTCGGCGGCTGATGGCGCAGCGCTCTGTTCCAGATACTTCCGCCAGTGCACATCCTTGACTTTCGTCTCGGTGGTCAGGTGCGAGTGAGTGGACGCGATCGCGGCAGTCCAGCCCTTCCCCTCTATGGCGTTCACCAGCGTGGCAAGGTCGTTGCCCTGATCGTAGTCCAGCACCAGGACGTGGATTTCCTTGGCCTCCAGCTTTAAGCGGCGCGTCCCGTTCAAGATGGCGGGCACAATGCAAGGCCCGGCCTTCTGGCCCACCTGGTGCCTTGTCATCACTCGACAGAATTCCGCCCACGTCATCCGCTCGGCGGGAGGAAACTCCGTATCTTCCTGGCTGCTTCCGAACGTGACGGCTATTTCTACGTCGCCGCCGGCTGGCGCATCGGGCAGGACATCGAAAAACTGCAAATTGGAGACTAGCCAATTGGCGACCGTGCCGACGGCGCCCGCTTTACCCTCGACAACCGCTTTAATCTCCGAATGCCCTGCGCCGATCGCCCACAATATACTAGCCTCGGCGGCATCGTCAGACAGTCCAGAAGCGATCAGTGCCGTCTTTGCCTGACGTATGATTTTCTGCGCGTCCTGAACCGCCGAGGCGTCTAGCGGTTCGTCGGCGTTCTTCGGTCTGGGGAGCGTGATCACCGTTGCCGCGGCGTCAGTCATCTGCAACTGCGCGAGCGCTACCGGCGTGGGCGGCTCCGGCGCTTTGGTGATGGCCTTCGCGGCCTCCCACGCCAATTCTCGCTTTTCAATGGTGGTGCTCTGCTGTATGTTCATTCTAGATGCTTTCAATTGACGCCACTCGCCCTTGCCGGGGCGGTGGCGTTGTTATTTTCGATCATGCGTTATCGATCACAAGCCGGAGGCGTGGGCGGCGCCGACGGGCCGCGCGTGCCCGAAGCAGGATTGCCAGGCATTCGGCGTCGATCAGGATCGCGCCGCTGCTGCGATCACTGTCGAGCTTCCCGCATTGGGCCAGACTTCTGATGTAGCCAGCGCTCCAGCTGGAGCGTCTGACCGCCTCCTGGACGGCGATCAATTCGATGGACGGTGTTGTGCTGACAGCGCGCATTGGTCGTCTCCCTGTTGTCGCGAACGATCAGGTTCAACCAGCTGCGTTCGCAGTTTTAGTCCTGCTACGGGCGACACCAGGAGTTAATGCGTCCATGTCCTTCAACACCCAGGCACGCAGTCCAATGGCGGCGTCGATCGCCCGCGCAAGGTCAGCGCCCAGCAAACCGGCAAAACGCTTCCCGGCTCTCGCCTGGATGTAAAGGCGTTCAAATGATCGGGTCGGCCGGGCTATAAGGTTCTCGTACAGAGCGGGCGCCATATGCTCGTCTTCGTAACCGCGAAGAGTGGCCACCCTTCTGCCGACGATGATCCAGTCATAGAAGCCGCAGTCCCAAGCGTGCGGCAGCCCTTTCGCCCGTACGCGCTTCGTTTCACGCTGGTCTCGGGCCATCATCGTTTCGACGTCGTCAAAGATCCCATGGCTTTCGCAGGCATCGCGCACGTTCTTGATGGTCATCTTGCCACCGGCGTCGGCCCTCGAAAGGCCATCGGCCAGGTATTCTGCCGTCTGCGCATAGATGGCATTCTTGGAAGCAGTTGGGTTCCGCGCCTTGAACTCCGCGGCCACAAACGCGATGATTGCACGGCTCTGTCGCAGCGGCAGGTGCGCCGGCACTTCCCGACGCCTGTTACCCTTTCCGGGGCGCGGCTTCGCCATTTCGTCGAGCTGGTCGGCGAAATAGCGGGCTGTACGCCAGCTTTGGAATGCCGCGAATTCAACGCCGGTGAAGTAGTCGATAACGTCGGGATCGGCCGATCCTAGCCGGGCCTCCACACTGGCGCGCATCTGCGCTTTTAGCGCGGCCAGAAAGTCGGGGTCGTCGGAACTGGGCGACTTGTCGGCGTCGACCTCGCACCAGATCAGGACGCACTCGTCCAGGAACGCTTGGCGGCTCTTTGGGTGCGGGCGGAAGTAACTACCGCCGCTTCTCCGTGCGCCGGCCATCACTGCCATTCCTCAATCGTTTCGAGATAGGCAAGCAGGGAAGGTGTTCTTACGACAGATTTGCCGCCGACACGGGCGAAGGTCAGTTTGCCGCCGGCCTGAAGGCGGTAAAGGCTGGACCTGCTGATGCCGAGGAGATCAGCGGCAACGCGCAGGGGCAAAACCGGTTTTTGAGGCCATGGAATTTGAGATGCGGACTTCGCCGCCGTCAGATTTGCGTTCGTCATCGAGACGCCCTCTTTTTCAGAAGCGGGCGTAGCGGCCCGCTAGCGGTGGAAATTCGCCATTGCGGTTCGTCCTGTTCTGCTGGTTCTGCCGGTTCTACAAATCTTCAATGCAACGGTTTGCGCAATCTGGATCAATTTAGGACGGCTGGCAAGAACTAAAATTCCAGCCAAGTGTCTGAAATGTATGACATTTTGCCCCGTTGTTCGTGCTAAGTCGCTGGCCTGATTGCGGTTATTGACCTCCGCCGGGAACCTAAAAATTCTTCTTCCCAGCCTGGAGAATGTGCCGCCGGCGCTCGACGCAGATGCGCGCCGGCCGTTTCCCGCTAACGGCAGTCATAAGTTAGGGTGATTGTTGGGGCGGTGCCCCGATCAAGCCAAAATATTCAATGATTTCAACAGTAGGTGGCGGAGGGAGTGGGATTCGAACCCACGGAGACATTGCTGCCTCGCCGGTTTTCAAGACCGGTGCCTTAAACCGCTCGGCCATCCCTCCATGGTGATTTTTCAATCACCTCGGTATCCGCGACCGGACGAAATGGACCGCCCGGCGCCGGTTGACGCCGGAAATTCTCACAGCCGGGTCGCGGCCCATTGCTGTAGGCAGCGGCAGCGGCCGCGTCAACCGTCGCCGTCGCCCTCTGCGCTGCTCTGGAGCAAATGCAGATTGTCGGGATTCATCGCCGGATCGATGGCCGGAGCTGGCGAGCGCCGCCGCACCGTCCTTTTCGGTGAAGGCGCCGGTATGCAGGCCGACACAGGCGAAGAGCCGGAAAGGCTCAAGGAAAGTCAAATGGAAAGCGAAGGTTGGGCATCAAAGCGTTGATCGGTATGGGGTTTGCCACCACAATCACGAAGTCCGTTGTTTCGCCGACATGGCGACAATAGACGCTTTCCAGGCCGGCAGGATTGATCTCCGGCTCGAAATCTGGTGATTCTCCGTTCCATGAAAACGATCTGCGTCGCAGCGCTTGTCGGCCTCATGACTGTCGGTCCGGCAAGCGCGATGAGCAACACCTTGCGCACCGGCCTTCTAAAGCTCGATCCCGAAACCAGGCTCGAGCAGCGTTGCGACGCCGAAGTGCTCGACCGCATCACCCACGACGACCCGCAGTTCGAAGCCGACCGGGTGGTGGCCTACGCCTTCGCCACGCCTGAAATGCACAAGGATTCGATCCGCAGTCCCGGAGCCGCCTTCCGCAGCAAGGGCGAGTGGTACAGGCTGAAGTTTAAGTGCCGGACCGCGCCGGACCACATGACCGTGCTCGATTTCCGCTACCGCGTCGGCGAGCCGATTCCCAAGGACGAGTGGTCGAAATACAATCTCTACGATTGAGGCAACCGCCCGACCGCCGTCCTTATCGCAACGCTGGCTCTCGTGCCGTCGCGCTCAGGCTGCCGCCTGGACGATCTCGTTGTAGGCGTCGAGATCGACATAGAAGACGCGCGTGATCTCGCGGATCAGTTCGTCGTCGTCCAGACCGCGCGATTTCAGGATGTTGACGGCGGTCATGATGTCGAAGCGCTCCGTCAGCCTTTGCTTCTGGTAGTCCTCGAGAAAACGCTCCATCGGTGCCCTCCCCTGCGTCGAACCAACGCGGCTCTCGAAGGATGCTAGGAACGGGCGCTTGCGTGGAGCTTGCCGCCGCCGCTTCCTTCTCGATCTGCCCCAAACCGAACTCGGAAAAAGCGGCCGACTCACCATGACCAAGGAAAGAATAACGCAACCGGACCGGTTATGCAGGAGGCGCCGGCGGGCGAATCCTCTTGCGAAACCCTGCTTTTCAGTCCTCGATGGCGGGCGTGCCGGCTGGCGAGCCGGAAGACAGAGGAAGGCCATGCTCCGATACGGTCCCGCAACCTTGAAAGCCGCCTGCCGATTGGCTGGGACCGGCGGCGCAGCCATCCTTTTGCTGTTAGCGCAACAAGGCGGCGTCCGGGCAGGCATCGCCGACGGCACGCTACCGGACGGTTCCTACCATTGCGAGGCCTACCTGCTCGGCCTGTTCCTCGACCTTGGCACCATAACCATCAAGGGCAGGGTCTATAGCGGGCCGACCTATAGCGGCAGGGCCGCGCAGGGCTATAACTACCAGATCGACCGCAACGGAGAACTGGCCTGGCTGGGGCCGCTCGGCGGCTTCACCTCCGGCGGCAACAGCGTCTCGCTGACACAGGTGACGGCCGACGGAGACAAGGACGCCTCCTTCGATATCGTCATGCGACAGCCCGACGGCGCCTTTACCGCGGCGACCTGCACGATCCGGCCGGCCGCCGGCTGAAGCTTTTTGCCACGGAGGTTGCCGCGGACGCCGGATGCCGGCTCATGTCCGCTGCTTGCCGTTCTTCACCCGCACGCGCCGGAACACCGCCACGATCTCCTCACGGCTGCATTCGACGGCGCCCAGCCTGACGGCCCGGTCGCGCTCGAAGCCGGTGATGTCGTAGTGCGGCGCCGACGTCTTGGGCGGCCCCTGATAGGACGAGCTTTTGATCCCGAGCTGTGCGGCGAAGCGATGCAACTCATCCATGTCGTCGGCCAGCAGATGGCACCAGCGGCGGCCGGCATGATTCCAGATCGCGGCATCGACATAGACCGCCATGGCGGCTGGCGGGGCTACTGGTTGCAGGTCTTCTGCGGCGCCGGATCGAACAGCGAAAGGTTGACCAGCTTGCCCGCCATGGAAAAGTCGCCGTAGTCCATCACCATGTCGCGGGTGATGCCGTTCTCGTGCAGCTTGAAGGATATGCGGTATTCCGGCGTTTCCTCGCCGCTGTCCTTCTTGCTTTCATCGAAATAGGCGATGTCGACGGGCCAGACCTTGTCCTTGGAAAGTTTGGCCAGAACCGGAAGCTCCGGATCGTCCTTGGCGGCAGCGGCCGGCTTGCCGACCACGACGGTTGTGGTCATCACCTTGTCGGCGTCGTCCGAGCCGTCGAACAGGCTGGTCTGGTAGAAGTTCTCGCCCTTCTCCGCCTTGCCGATCATCTCGACCAGTTGCTGCGTGGGAAATTGCGTCGCCGCCAGGTCGAGGCTGGTTTTCTGCGGCTTTTCGAGCTGGACCTTGAGGCCGTTCGGCTCCTTGGTGGCCGTTCCCTTGACCTCCTTGTCGAGCGCCTGGTCGACGAAGGATTTGGTCAGGAACGAGAAGGTCTTGCCCTTCGCATCCTCGAAGGTCGTCGTCTGCTGGTCCGTCATCCGGGACGTGTCGGTCGTCGCGATCTCGGTCACCATGCGGAACTTGACGGTGTAGCCTTCGCAGGGCGAACCGTTGAATTCGTAGACCATGCGCCCGGTGATCCCGGTGATGCCGGAGCGGTCGGAAGCCTTGTCAAGCGAAAGATCGTAGACGGCGCGATGCGGCTGCAGCGGCACGACCGCCCAGGCCGACGCCGTCGGCGCGACGGCAAAGGCAACGGCGGAGAGAAAGGCAAGGCGCGGTGCGCGCATGGAGAACTCCGGTCTTGCGACTGATGGCAGCCGCCGAGGAAAGGTGGTCCAGCTTAAAAAAAGTCGTGGCGGAAGCGAGGCAAAAATAGCAATTTCAGCCCAGCCGACGCAGGCGTCATCAAGCAATAGGGAATTCACATGGGCGAAACAATCGAAAAGCGGCTGAGCGATCTGGGCATCGTCCTCCCCGCAGCAGCGGCCCCGGCCGCCAACTATGTACCGTTCGTGCGCAGCGGCAACCTTTTGTTTCCGTCCGGGCAACTGCCCATCAAGGACGGCAAGCTCGCCGTGACCGGCCTGCTCGGCCGCGACGTCGATACCGCCGGCGGGCAGGAAGCGGCGCGGCTGTGCGCCATCAATGTGCTGGCGCAGGCGAAGGCCGCGCTCGGCGACCTCGAAAAGATCCGCCGGCTGGTCAAGATCAACATCTATGTCGCCTCGACGCCGAACTTCACCGAACAGCACCTCGTCGGCAACGGCGCCTCGGACCTGTTCGCCAATGTGCTCGGCGAGCGTGGCAAGCATGCGCGCGTCGCCGTCGGCATGGCGGCCCTGCCCCTGAACGCCGCAGTCGAGGTCGAAGCCGTCCTCGAGGTCGAGTAGACAAGATGGACGACCTTTCCTGGCTGACCGCCAAGCCGGTGGCGCATCGCGGCTATCACGACCTCAACGACAGGCGCTGGGAAAACACGCTGTCAGCCTTCGCCGCCGCCGCCGAACGCGGCTACGCCATCGAATGCGACGTGCATCTGTCGGCTGACAACGTGCCGGTGGTCATCCACGACGACGATCTAAAGCGCCTGACCGGCGCCGACGGCTTCGTCTGGCAGCGCACGGTGGCCGAACTCGCCACCCTGCGCGTTGGCGGCACCGCCGACCACGTGCCGACGCTGGCAGAGGTTCTGGCGCTGGTGGCGGGGCGCGTGCCGCTGGTAGTCGAACTGAAAGGGACGCCCGGTCACGACACCGGGCTGGTGGCGAGCGTCGGGGCGCTGCTCAAGACCTACAAGGGCAAGGTTGCCATCATGTCGTTCGATCATTGGCTGATCCGCGACTTTGCCAGGGATGCGCCCGGCATTCCCGGCGGGCTGACCGCCTACGGCCGCGAAAACAAGCTGATCGAGGCGCATTTCTCCATGCTGGCGCACGATCTCGCCTTCACCTCCTATGCCGCAGGCGACCTGCCGAACCCGTTCGTGACGTTCGTGCGCGACAGGCTGAAGATGCCGGTCATCACCTGGACCATCCGCGACCAGCCGGCGATCGACATCACCTTCCGCTATGCCGACCAGATGACGTTCGAGGGCTTCGAGCCGGAGACGATGCGGCTGGCCTGATGAACGCCTCGTCTCTTGCATGGCTGCGCGGCAGGCTTAAGTAAGGCGCATGGATCAGGGCGAGGAGTCTGCGGAAGCGGGTGCGACGGGCTATGCCGTGCGTGCTGCCGCCGGCATAGGCGCCTTCACCCGCAACGAGTGGGACAATCTCGGCGGCACGACGAGAACGTCGGCGGCCGGCTACAACCCGTTCCTTTCCTTTGACTTTCTGAGTGCGTTGGAGGAGTCCGGCTGCGCCGTGCAGCGCACCGGCTGGCAAGCGCACCATCTTCGCCTGGAGAGCGGCGACGGCGGGCTGCTTGGCGCCCTGCCCTGCTACGCCAAGTCGCACAGCCAGGGTGAGTATGTCTTCGACCACGGCTGGGCCGATGCCTTCGAGCGGGCCGGCGGCAGCTACTATCCCAAGCTGCAATGCTCTGTGCCGTTCACCCCCGTCACCGGCCCGCGCCTGCTGGTCACCCGCGGTGAGGACGAGGCTTCGGTCAAGGCCGGGCTGGCGGCGGCGTTGAAGGCGGTGACGGACCGGCTCGGCGTCTCCTCCGCCCACATCACTTTCCTGCCGCAAGCCGACATGCCGGCGCTGGAACAGGCAGGCTTCCTGCATCGCACCGACAAGCAGTTCCACTTCTTCAACGAGGGTTTTACCAGCTACGACGATTTTCTCGCCACGCTCGCTTCCCGCAAGCGCAAGGCACTGAAGAAGGAGCGGCGCGAGGCGCTTGCGGGCGGCATCGCCATCGAGCGGCTGACCGGCAAGGCCATCACCGAGCGCGCCTGGGACGATTTCTTCGCCTTCTACATGGACACAGGGGGCCGCAAGTGGGGCCGCCCTTACCTCAACCGAAAATTCTTCTCACTGATCGGCGAGCGCATGGCCGACGACATCCTTCTGGTGATGGCCAAGCGCGACGGCCGCTACATCGCCGGCGCCATCAACTTCATCGGCTCGGATGCGCTCTACGGCCGCAACTGGGGCTGCATCGAGGATCATCCCTTCCTGCATTTCGAGGTCTGCTACCATCAGGCCATCGACTTCGCCATCGAGCGTGGGCTCAAGGTGGTCGAGGCGGGCGCTCAAGGAGAACACAAGCTGGCGCGCGGCTATCGCCCGGTGACCATGCATTCGGCGCATTACATCGCCCATCCCGGCCTGCGCCGCGCCGTCGCCGACTATCTCAGGCGCGAGCGTTCCGAAGTGGCCGCCATGAGCGACTATCTCGACGAGCACACGCCGTTCCGAAAGGGCGAGGCGCCCGGCATCGCCTGATGCGTCAGTGCACGACAGTCTTGGAGAACAGGTTGATGACCACGACGCCCGCCATGATCAGCCCCATGCCGACAAGCGCCGGCAGGTCGAGCTGCTGGCGGAACCACACCCAGCCGATGGCCGTAATCATGATGATGCCGGCGCCGCACCACAGCGCGTAGACGATGCCGACAGGCATCGTGCGCAGCGGCAGCGACAGGAAATAGAACGCGAGCCCGTAGCCAGCCACGGTCACCAACGATGGCGCAAGGCGCGTGAACCCCTGCGTTTCCTTCAGCGCCGTGGTCGCCAGCACCTCGAAGAAAATGGCGACCAGCAGATAAAGATAATTCCACGCCATTCGGCCTTGCCCCTCAGGTCCTGCGCACAGACGGTTTGATGCCGCGTGCCGGACGGCTATAACTCACCCATAGGACAGCGGAGCCGCAACGGCGAGAGGCAGAGAATGGCTTACGACGATACCAATATCTTCGCGAAGATCCTGCGCGGCGAGCTTCCCTCGCATCGCGTCTACGAGGACGAGGCGACGATCGCCTTCATGGACGTGATGCCGCAGGGCATCGGCCATACGCTGGTGGTGCCGAAAGCACCGTCACGCAACCTGCTCGACGCCGATCCGGCGATCTTCGGACCGCTGTTCGCGACAGTCCAGAAACTGGCCAGGGCGGTGAAGACCGCCTTCGACGCGGACGGCGTCGTCGTCATGCAGTTCAACGAAGCGGCTTCGGGCCAATCGGTCTATCACCTGCACGTCCATGTTATCCCCCGCTTCGAAGGCGTCCCGTTGAAGCCGCACACCGGCGCCATGGAAAAGCCGGAGGTGCTGGCCGCGAATGCGGAGAAGATCAGGGCCGCGTTGGCCGGGTAGCGTCCGGCGACCCGGCAACAAAAAAGCCCCGTTGCCGGGGCTTTTTCTTTGGTCGGCCTGCCTCAGTTTTTACGCGGCAGTTGCGGCACGAGGCTGCGCTTGCCGCCGTCCTTGCCCTTCGGCTCCGGCTTCTTGGCGACAGCCTTCGTGGCCGGAGCCTTCTTCGCGGAAGCCTTGCGCGCGGTCTTCGGTCGGTCGGCCGGCTCTTCCTTCTTCGGCTTCACCGGCGTCTCGTCGGCCAGCGATTCGAGCTTCAGGCCGGTCTCACCGGTTTCCTTCTTCTCGACGCCGATGCGCACCGTGCCGCCCTTCTTCAGCTTGCCGAACAGCACCTCGTCGGCCAGCGGCTTCTTGATGTGCTCCTGGATGACGCGGCCGAGCGGACGCGCGCCCATGCGCTCGTCGTAGCCCTTGTCGGCCAGCCAGGCGATCGCCTCCGGCGCCAGCTCGAAGGTCACGCCACGGTCGGCGAGCTGCGCCTCGAGCTGCATGACGAACTTCTGAACGACCTGATGCACCACCGGAACCGGCAGCGATCCGAACGGGATGATGGCGTCGAGACGGTTGCGGAACTCCGGCGTGAACAGCCGGTTGATCGCCTCGACATCGTCGCCTTCACGCTTGGTCGAGCCGAAGCCGATGGCCGCGCGCTGGGCGTCGGACGCGCCCGCATTGGTGGTCATGATGAGGATCACGTTGCGGAAATCGATCGACTTGCCGTTGTGGTCGGTCAGCTTGCCGTGGTCCATGACCTGCAACAGGATGTTGAACAGGTCCGGATGCGCCTTCTCCACCTCGTCGAGCAGCAGCACGCAATGCGGATGCTGGTCGACGCCGTCGGTCAACAGGCCGCCCTGGTCGAAGCCGACATAACCGGGAGGCGCGCCGATCAGCCGCGAGACGGTGTGGCGTTCCATGTATTCCGACATGTCAAAGCGCAACAGCTCGACGCCGAGCGAGGCGGCCAACTGCTTGGCGACCTCGGTCTTGCCGACGCCGGTCGGGCCGGAGAACAGGTAGCAGCCGATCGGCTTTTCCGGTTCGCGCAGGCCCGCCCGCGCCAGCTTGATCGCCGACGTCAGCGCGGTGATCGCCGTATCCTGGCCATAGACGACGCGCTTCAGCTCGACGTCGAGACCGGCCAGAACCTTCTCGTCATCGGCCGACACGGTCTTCGGCGGAATGCGGGCGATGGTGGCGATGGTCGCCTCGATCTCCTTGATGCCGATGGTCTTCTTGCGCTTCGGCTCGGGCAACAGCATCTGAGAGGCGCCGGTCTCGTCGATCACGTCGATCGCCTTGTCCGGCAGCTTGCGGTCGCTGATGTAGCGGGCCGACAGCTCCACCGCACCCTTGATGGCGTCGTTGGTGTACTTGACCTTGTGGAACTCCTCGAAATAGGGCTTCAGCCCCTTCATGATCTCGATGGCGTCCTCGACCGACGGCTCATTGACGTCGATCTTTTGGAAACGGCGCACGAGAGCGCGGTCCTTCTCGAAGAACTGCCGGAACTCCTTGTAGGTGGTCGAGCCGATGCAGCGGATGGCGCCCGAAGACAGGGCCGGCTTCAACAGGTTGGAGGCATCCATGGCGCCGCCGGAGGTGGCCCCTGCCCCGATCACCGTATGGATCTCGTCGATGAACAGGACGGCGCCCGGATAGTCCTCCAGTTCCTTGACGACCTGCTTCAGCCGCTCCTCGAAATCGCCGCGATAGCGCGTGCCAGCGAGCAGCGTGCCCATGTCGAGCGCGAAGATGGTGGCGTCCTGAAGCACTTCGGGAACGTCGCCCTCGACGATGCGCTTGGCCAGCCCCTCGGCGATGGCCGTCTTGCCGACGCCGGGATCGCCGACATAGAGCGGATTGTTCTTGGAGCGCCGGCACAGCACCTGGATGGTGCGGTTGATCTCCGGCCCGCGCCCGATCAGCGGGTCGATCTTGCCGGACCGCGCCTTCTGGTTGAGGTTGACGCAGTAGGCCGTCAGCGCGTCCTGCTGCTTCTTCTTGCCGCCGTCCTCTGACTGTTCGGCACCGGTTGCGCC
Source organism: Ollibium composti (assembly GCF_004801285.1). Taxonomy (GTDB): domain Bacteria; phylum Pseudomonadota; class Alphaproteobacteria; order Rhizobiales; family Rhizobiaceae; genus Mesorhizobium; species Mesorhizobium composti. Next base: position 415,495 of record NZ_SSNY01000001.1, on the reverse strand, counting down.
GCCCTGCTCGTCTTCCGCGCCGCGGGGTGTGCGGTTGTCGGACGAGCCGGGCCGCTTGGCGATGCCGTGCGAGATGTAGTTGACCGCGTCGTAGCGGGTCATCTGCTGCTCTTGCAGGAAATAGGCGGCGTGGCTCTCGCGTTCGGCGAAGATGGCGACAAGCACGTTGGCGCCCGACACTTCCTCGCGGCCGGAAGACTGGACGTGGATCACGGCGCGCTGGATGACGCGCTGGAAGCCGGCGGTCGGCTTGGAATCCTCGTCATAGCCGGTGACGAGATTGTCCAGTTCGGTATCGATATAGGTCAGCACGGTCTGCTTCAGGTCGTCGAGATCGACGTTGCAGGCGCGCATGACGGCGGCCGCCTCGGTGTCGTCGATCAGCGCCAGCAGCAGGTGCTCCAGCGTTGCGTATTCATGGTGCCGTTCGTTGGCGAGCGTCAGCGCCTGGTGCAGCGCCTTCTCCAGCCCTTGCGAAAATGCAGGCATCAAATCCTCACTTCTTTTCCATCACGCATTGCAGCGGATGCTGGTTCTGTCGGGCGAAATCCATGACCTGGGACACCTTCGTCTCGGCCACTTCGTAGGTATAAACCCCGCACTCGCCCACTCCATGATTGTGGACATGGAGCATGATGCGCGTGGCAGCTTCGCGGTCCTTCTGGAAAAAACGTTCCAGCACGTGAACCACGAACTCCATCGGAGTGTAGTCGTCGTTGAGGATAAGAACCCGGTAGAGGCTGGGCTTCTTCGTCTTGGTCTTGGTGCGCGTGATGACGGCTGTTCCGCGCCCGGTACCATTACCGTCGCCGCCGTTTTGCATGCGCGATGCACTGCCCGTGACTGCCTGACCGATGCTCACGTCACCTGTTCCGATCGAATCCCCATGCGAACCCGACAACATGTAGGTGTTCGATGCTGGATTTTAAGCCCTTCTGTTTGGCTGACAATATGGCGGGTATGCCAATCCGCGTCGATTTTCGCGATCGTGATTTAAGCGGCTGCATAAACGCGAAAACCCGGCCGCGTTGCCGCCGGCCGGGTCTTCGGGCGGGCCGAAAAGGCCCGCGATCACACAGGATACTGCTTACTTCGCCTTGGCGACGAGCGACTCGAAGGGCTTGTAGGCATCGCGGGCGAGGTCGGCGTAAAGCTCGCCGAACCTGGTCGCCTCGGCGACGAAGGACTCGTAGGACTGCTTGACGTAGTCGGTCTGGATCTCGATGGCGTTCTCGAACGACTTGGCCGAGAGCAGCTTCTCGACAAAGGTCGAACCGTTCTCGAAGCTCTTCTTGGTGTAGTCGGACGCCTCGACGGCGAGCGCCTGCGCACCCTTGGAGAAGGAAGCCAGGCTGGTCAGGCCGGTGTCGGCGAATTCCTTGCCGAATTTGCTGAAGTCTTCGTAATTCTGGGTCATGTCCGTTCCTTTCGAGGTCCAGGAGACCTGTCTTGTGCAATGCCAGAAAAAATATGTTGCATTGCACAAAAAGTCAAGATGCGATCCGAAAACCCGTGGCTGCGCCGTCAATCGCTAAGATTCACATAAAGATTGGCTCGAACCCGGCAAAAATGGTGAACGCGTCGGTTACCATAAACGGATTGGTAACGTCGCCCGCGCTAGCCTGCGGCGAAAGGGAGGCAGGACCTTTGCCGCCTCCAGGGCAACGAAAATCCAAAGGAAGTAACAGTGAGTCAGGCGTTGTCGGGTATCGTTTCGAGGTCAAAGCTTTCCTTCAAGGCGTTCGTCGTCCTGGCGCTTGCGGTTACGGTCGTCGTTGCCGACGCGAGTGCCTCCATGGCTGCGAAATCCGCGGCGATCGTGGTCGACGCCAGGACCGGCAAGACACTCTACTCGAAAGATGCCAACGCCCGCCGCTATCCGGCTTCGCTGACCAAGATGATGACGCTCTACCTCACCTTCGAGGCCTTGGCGAAGGGGCGCATCAGCAAGGACACGCCGGTCGTCTTTTCGGCGAATGCTGCGGCCGAACCCCCGACCAAGCTCGGTGTCCGCAAGGGCGGCGCGGTCACCGTCGAGACGGCGATCCTGTCCATGGTGACCAAGTCGGCCAACGATTCCTCGACGGCGCTGGGCGAGATGCTCGGCGGCTCGGAGCAGAATTTTGCCCGCATGATGACGGCGAAGGCCCGCAAGCTCGGCATGAACGGCACGGTGTTCCGCAACGCCAACGGCCTGCCCGATCCGGGCCAGTTCACCACCGCGCGCGACATGGCGGTCCTCGGCATCGCGCTGCGCGAGCATTTCCCGCAGTATTACGGCTATTTCTCGCAGCGCTCGTTCCGATACGGCAAGCGCGTCATCAACGGGCATAATCGCCTGCTCGGCCGCATCAAGGGCGTGGACGGCATCAAGACCGGCTACACCCGCGCCTCCGGCTACAACCTGGTCAGTTCCGTCGCAATCGACGGGCGTCGCCTGGTCGCCGTCGTCATGGGCGGCAAGAGCGGCCGTTCACGCGACGATCAGATGGCAAGCCTGATCCACACCTACCTGCCGAAGGCCAGCAAGCGCGGCGGTGGCGAACTGATCGCAAGGAACGACTCGGCCGAACCGATGGCGGTGGCCGAGGCGACCGGGGAAGAGACAATCGAGGCTCCGGCCAAGCCGATGGTGGCTGCCCTCCTGCCCAAGCGCCATGCGCCGACGCCCGATCCCAAGCCGGTCGCCGCGACCGAGGCCGTGAATGCCGTGGCCGAAACCACGGTCACCGCGCCGGAAGCCAAGACCGCCACGATGACCGCTTACGCCGAGGCAACCCAGGTCGATCCACTGGCGACGTCCTCCGTCGCCGCCGGCAGCTGGGTCGTGCAGGTCGCGTCCGCTCCCACGCAGGACGGTGCGAAGGCTTTCCTCGACAAGGCGACGAAGCAGGCGCCACGCGCGCTGGCGGATGCCTCCGGCTTCACCGTCGCTTTCGAGAAGGGCGGCGTGACCTATTACCGTGCGCGCTTCGGCGGCTTCGGCTCCAAGAACGCCGCCCGCAACGCCTGTGGCGCGCTGAAGAAGAAAAACATCGACTGCTATGCCGTGCAGCAATAGCCGGCGGTCGATGCCGTCTCCAGGAACTGTATCTGCGTCGAAGGAGAATTAGCCGTGATCGGAGAGAAGAACGTCCTTGGCTTCGTCGATGCGCGCCGCCAGGAAAGACGAACGTTCGACGTCGGGGTTCAGGCGCTGCATCAGGCGGCGGTGCGCCTTGCGGATATCCGCCGCGGCGGCTCCCGCCTGAAGACCAAGGACCTTGTAGGCCTCCTCCTTAGTCATGGTGCGCGTACGTGGCGCAACGCCCAGCCCTTCGCCGTCGTCCGCATGCGCGTCGTGGCGCCAGACGGGAAACCGGCCGTCAAGATACGTCTCTAGAAGGCGTACGCTGTCGGGGTCCGGGGCCAGTTCGCGATAGACCACGCGCAACTCCTCCAGCCCCATCGATCCCAGCGTCTTGCCTTCCGCGCTGCCGGCCAGAACCAGCCCTTCCAGCGCTCCGGTATCGTGATCGAGTTCCATTTCGAGTGCCGCCGTACGCACCATGGAACGGCGGCTGGAAAGCGGCGTCGCGCGGCGGCGGTGTCGCGACAGGGTCCACCAGGCAAGCGCGGCCAGAAGAGCGGGTGCAGCGAGCGCGACACGCCCGCTGAATGCGGTCGCCGCGCCGGCCAAGGCAAGGATCGCAGGTCCCACAGCCCTGAAACTGTCCGCCAGTCGTTGCGGATCGGCCCGCAAAAACAGCGCGAGCCCACCCAGGAGCACGCCAAGCAGGGCGACGATTGCCATCAACAGGGTCATTTCTCTCCCGTTGTCCTCCAACGACCGACAAGGATAGAACCACTTCACCGGCGTCGGCAATGCGGACGACCGACGCAGGGTCCTGCTATCGCTGTCGACCGGCTCTCAGCGCGGTCGCTCCGATATCTAGTCCACAATCTTGACCGGGAAAGGGCACCTCCGAGGCCGGTAAAGGCGCTCAGAGCAGGCCGAGTTCTGCCAGTTCATGCCTGAGCTTCGGAGGCATGGCGACCAGCCCCGCCTTGCCCTGGCCGAGATCGCGCGGCGCGTCGGCCGGCTTCAGGTAACGCCAACCCTGGAAAGCGCGACGCGGTTGCCATTCGGTGCGTACCACTTCTGGGTCGAGCATGAGACGGCAGCGACCGATGCCCTGCGCATCGGTGAACGGCCTGATTTCGGTGATGCGCTGGCGGCACTGCACCGAACCCTTGATTACCCAGTAGAGCGAACCGCCGTCGACGATCTCGGCACCGCGCGTCGGCACCATGCGCGTGGTGTGCCAGTGCTCGACCGGCTCGCCCGCCCTGCGCCGCTCGTCGAGCTTGAGGGCGATCCATTCCTCGAGGTCCTCGACGCTGTCGCTGCCGACGCACAATTTCAGGAGATTGAGTGCCATACCCGGAATTTAGCGGCTGGCCTGCCCGCATTCAACGATGCCGAAAGTTTTGCACAGGCGCAGAGCATCAAGATGCTTCGGCTGCCGCCTCTATCGCCTCTGTCACCCACTCGTTCAAACTTTTATTCTCCGACGCGGCGGCAACGACCGCCGCTTCATGCATCTTTGGAGGTAGCCGAATGTTGAACCGTCCTGAGAACTCTCGAAATGGAGCAAGACCCTTTTCCTTGCACATTTCGAGGAAAACGTTCAGCGAGGTCTTACCCTCCTGATAAAGACGATCCACATCACGAGCATAGAAATCCGCGCCGCCGGTCAACCCGACGAATTCCCCACGCAACATGCCGATTTCGGGGTCGAACGAAACGATAGCCTTGTGCCCGTCGATTTCGATGATGTTTTTCATGGTTGTATTCCGTGATTTTCCAGCCATTTCCGGATGCTGGCAACAGCACCTTTGTCCGTATTGGGACTGGGATGAGGACGATGGAAAACACGAACCTCGCCGAACAAAAAGACACCTACACGCGAGCCTTCCCGCTCACTGATTTCCGCACCGAGCGCGACGAAGAGCGCTTCGATATCCGACCATCGGACCGTACCGCTGACCGGCCGGTGGAAAATCTGCTCTAGCGTGGCTTCATGCTTTCGCTTCATATGCTATGGTACCGATATTTGGCACCAAACGCAACGAACATCAACACTCCACGACATTGACCGCCAGACCCCCCAGACTGGTTTCCTTGTACTTCTCGCTCATGTCCATGCCGGTCTGGCGCATGGTTTCCACCGCCGCGTCGAGCGGCACGAAATGCTTGCCGTCGCCCTTGATGGCGAGCGAGGCGGCGGTGACGGCTTTCACGGCGCCGAGCGCGTTACGCTCGATGCAGGGCACCTGGACAAGGCCGCCGACCGGATCGCAGGTCATGCCGAGATGATGCTCCAGCGCGATTTCGGCGGCGTTCTCCACCTGCTCGGGCATGCCGCCCATGACCGCGCACAGACCGGCCGCCGCCATGGCCGAGGCCGAGCCGACCTCGCCCTGGCAGCCGACCTCGGCACCGGAAATGGAAGCGTTGGTCTTGATGATGCCGCCGATAGCGGCGGCCGTCAGCAGGAAGTCGCGGATCGACGCCTGATCGGCCTCCGGGTGGAAGTGCAGCCAGTAGCGCAGCACCGCCGGCACGACGCCGGCCGCGCCGTTGGTCGGCGCCGTGACGACGCGACCGCCGGCGGCATTCTCCTCGTTGACGGCCATGGCGTAGATCGACAGCCAGTCGTTGGCGAGCAGCGGATTGGGCCGGTTCTGCTGCCATTGCTCCTGCAAGCGGTCGTGAAGCTGGCGGGCGCGGCGACGCACCTTCAGACCGCCCGGCATGATGCCTTCCTGCGACAGGCCGCGGTCGATGCAGCCCGTCATTGCGGTCCAGATGGCGTCCAGCCCCGCGTCCAGTTCCTCACGTGTCTGCTGCGTCTCCTCGTTGACGCGCTTCATGTCGGCGATAGACAGGCCGCTTTTTGCTGCCATGGCCAGCATGTCGGCGGCGGTCCTGAAAGGATAGGGAACCTTCTTGCCTTCCGTCGTCACCGAGCCGCGCGCCTTCATGCGCTGTAGTTCTTCTTCCGAAACGACGAAGCCGCCACCGATGGAATAATAGATGCGCTTGAGCAGCAGCCGTCCGCCCGCGTCGTAGGCGTAGAAAGTCATGCCGTTGGCGTGACCGGTCAGCGGCGTCTTCTTGTCCAGAACGAGATCGGTCCTCGGATCGAAGCGGTAGGACGGGTGCCCCGGCGGCGAGATCCGCTTCTCGGCGGTGATCCGCGCCACGATGGCTTCCGTCCGGTCGGGATCGACCGTCTGCGGCGTCTCGCCGGCTAGGCCGAGCACGACGGCGCGGTCGGAACCGTGCCCGATGCCCGTATAGGCCAGCGAACCGTGCAGACTGGCGCCGAGCCGATCCACCACAGCGCCGGCCGGGCGCGGCCAGTCGTTGCCGGCCACTTCATCGAGAAAGCGCCGCGCCGCCGTCATCGGCCCCATCGTGTGCGAACTCGACGGGCCTATGCCGATCTTGAACAGGTCGAAAACCGAGAGGAACACGCTGGCAAATCTCCCTGCCGAAATCCTGTCTTCATACAGGAGATATGGCGATCTTTCTGACGTTTTTCATGCCCCGCGAGCAGCGCCGACCGACCTTGCCTGCTCAGCGCGCGACATGCCCGTCGCCGCGCTATCGATCAGGCCCGGGAAACGGTGCATCGATCTTGCCGGTCAGCCAATAAGCAACGAGGCCGATCCATTCGCGGACAGCGATGGTGGTGGTCTGAACGGAATCGATCGGGTTGTCGGCAAACAGCGAAACGCCCTCCTTGCCGGAGGTGCGGTAGTCGACCGGCCATGGCACCGTCGGAAAGCCCGCCTTGTCGAACAGCGCCTTGGAGCGCGGCATATGGAAGGCGGATGTGACGAGCAGCCATGTCTCGCCGGGCTTCGGCGTCACCAGCGCCTTGGTGAAGACGGCATTCTCGTAGGTGTTGCGTGACTGGCTTTCCAGGACAAGGCGTTCGGGCGCGACGCCCAGCGCCGTCAAAAGGCGCGGTGCGCTCACCCCGTCGCCCTCGCCTTCCAGCACCAGCGTACCGACGCCACCGGTCACCACGACCTTGGCATCCGGATAGCGCCGCGCCAGGATCGCCGTTTCGACGAAGCGGTCGCCGCTGGAGTTCAGCTCGTAGCCGCCGCGGGCAAGATTGATCGCACCTTCGAAGCCGCCGCCCAGCACGACGATGCCGGCGACACGTTCGGGTGGAACCGCAGGCCGGGGATAACGATCCTCCAGCGGCCCGATGAGCAGCGCGCCCAGCGATGTCCAGGTAGAAAAAGCGAGGATCAGGAATGCGACGACCGGCCCGGCAATGCCCAACCGGCGCCATCCGAACACCGCCGCGATACCTCCGGCCAAGAGCAGGAAGATCGCCAGATTGAGCGGCTGCGCGAAGAACCAGAAGACTTTCGACAGGAGGAAGAACATCGAATCCGTGCGTCCTTCGAGGCTCGCTTCGCTCGCACCTCAGGATGAGGGCCGTATGGTGCGGACCTCTGCGAATGGCGTTTGTGTACAACCTCCCTCATCCTGAGGTGCGAGCGAAGCGAGCCTCGAAGGACGCATTACCACCACTTCTGCGGTTGGAACCGACCCGCCGCCTGTTCGATGACATGAGCGGTCTGGAACAGCGTCTCCTCATCGAACGGACGGCCGATCAGCTGCAAGCCGAGCGGCAGGCCGCTGGCATCCAGCCCCGCCGGCACCGCGATGCCAGGCAGGCCGGCCATGTTCACCGTCACCGTGAAGATGTCGTTCAGGTACATCTTCACCGGGTCGGCGTTCATGTCCTGATCGGCGATGCCGAAGGCGGCCGAGGGCGTCGCCGGAGTCAGGATGACGTCGACACCAGCGTGGAAGGCATCCTCGAAGTCCTTCTTGATCAGCGTGCGCACCTTCTGCGCCTGCAGGTAGTAGGCGTCGTAGTAGCCGGCCGACAGCACGTAGGTGCCGATCATGATGCGCCGCTTGACCTCGCGGCCGAAACCGGCGGCGCGGGTGTTCTCGTACATCTCCACGATATCCTTGCCCGGCACGCGCAGGCCATAGCGCACGCCGTCGTAGCGGGCGAGGTTCGAGGAGGCTTCCGCTGGCGCCACGATATAGTAGGCCGGCAGGGCATATTTCGTATGCGGCAGCGAGATATCGACGATCTCGGCACCGGCCTCCTTCAGCCAGGCGATACCCTTCTGCCACAGTGCCTCGATCTCCTCAGGCATGCCGTCCATGCGGTATTCCTTCGGGATGCCGACCTTCATGCCCTTGATCGGGCGACCGATCGCCGCCTCGTAGTCGGGAATCGGGCGGTCGACCGAGGTGGTGTCCTTGGCGTCGACCGAAGCCATCGACTTCAACAGGATCGCGGCGTCGCGGACGTCGCGGGCGATGGGGCCTGCCTGGTCGAGCGACGAGGCGAAGGCGACCGTACCCCAGCGCGAGCAGCGCCCGTAGGTCGGCTTGATGCCGACGGTGCCGGTGAACGCTGCCGGCTGTCGGATCGAGCCGCCCGTATCGGTTGCCGTCGCGCCGGCGCACAGGAAGCCGGAAACGGCGGCCGCCGAGCCGCCGGAGGAGCCGCCCGGCACGAGCTGTTTGTTGGAGCCGTTCGCCCGCCACGGATTGACGACCGGGCCGTAATAGGACGTCTCGTTGGACGAGCCCATGGCGAACTCGTCCATGTTGAGCTTGCCCAGCATGACGGCGCCGTCCGCCCACAGATTGGCCGTCACGGTCGATTCATAACGCGGCTTGAAGCCGTCGAGGATATGGCTGGCCGCCTGTGTGTGCACGCCTTCGGTGGCGAACAGGTCCTTGATGCCGAGCGGAATGCCTTCCAGCGCGCCCGCTTCGCCTTTCGTGAGTTTCGCGTCGGAGGTCTTGGCCATGGCGCGTGCCTTGTCGTGGGTCACGGCGACATAAGCGTTGAGCGAGGGATTGGCCGCATCGATGGCCGCCAGATATGCGTCGGTCAGCTCGGTGGCCGTAAACTCCTTGTCGCGCAGCTTGGTCCGCGCTTCGGCAATCGTCAGTCTCGTCAGGTCGGTCATCAGGAAAGCTTCTTTTCGTAAAACCGGGAAAAACCGGAATCGGGATAATCGAGCACGGCGCCGCAGCGGGTGAAGCCGCCGCGCTCATAGACGCGCCAGGCCGGCTCGAAGCCTTCCGCTTCGCCCGTCTCCAGCACCAGCCGCGACATGGCCTTTTCACGCGCCAGCGTCTCGATGTGCTGGAGGATGCGCGCGCCGATACGCTTGCCGCGCACCTCCGGCAGCGTGAACATGCGCTTGACCTCGCCCACCCCGGCACCGTGGTTCTTCAACGCTCCCATGCCGACGGGATGCCCATCGGCCTCGCGGGCGACGAACAGGGTCACAGTCGGCTCCGCCATCTGCTCGACCGTCAGCTGGAACTGGAATTCGCGCGGCGTGAGCGGCATCATGGTGGCATTGAGCGCCGCGACCATGGTCCGCACGTCGTCCTGCAACGGGGTTTCGATGGCGATTTCGGCCGCCATGGTCGCTATTCAACCACCTTGGGCACGAGGAAGAAGCCCTCTTCGGTCGCCGGCGCGTTGGCGACGATGTCGGCCGCCTTGTTGCCGTCGGTGACGACGTCCTGGCGCTTCTTCATCGCCATCGGCGTCACCGAGGTCATCGGCTCGACGCCCAACACATTCACTTCGTTCAGCTGCTCGACGAAGCCGAGGATGGCGTTCAGTTCCCCGGTCATGCGCTGGGCATCGTCCTCGCTCACCGCAATGCGGGCAAGGCGTGCGACGCGTTTCACCGTCTGGACATCGACTGACATGGCTGTGGTCCGGATATGGAAAGAAAACCTGCCCGGGCTATAGCGGCGGCGCGCCCGCCGCGCAACCGGGCGCGCGCTTCGGCCGGTTCTCGCCCGGCCCTTACCGGCGGTTCGTCAGACCGTGATCGTCTCGCCGATTTTGGGCAGCGCCACCTTGACGCCCGAGCCTTCCATTCCGGCGACGAACTTGTCGGCGTTCTGGTCGATGATCGGGAAGGTGCCGAAATGGCAGGGCACCACCGTTTCGAACTTGAAGAAGCGCCGGCAGGCAAGTGCGGCCACCGCGCCGCCCATGGTGAAGCGGTCGCCGACAGGCACGATGCCGACCGTCGGCTCGTGCAGTTCATGGATGAGAGCCATGTCGGAGAAGATGTCGGTGTCGCCCATGTGGTAGAGCGTCTCGCCGTCGCTGAAATGCAGCACAAGCCCGCCCGGATTGCCGAGATAGGTGTTGCCGCCACCGCCGGATTGCGTCGAGGACGAATGCAGCGCCTGCACGAACGTCGTGGTGAAGCCGCCGCAATCGACCGTGCCGCCGATGTTGCCGGGGTTGATCTTCTTGTCGCTGACGCCCTTGCCGACGAGGAACATGCAGATCTCGAAATTAGCCACCAGCACGGCGCCGGACTTCTTCAGCACCTCGACTGCGCCGCTGATATGGTCGTCATGGCCATGGGTCAAAAGGACGTGCGTGACGCCTTCGGCCGGTCCTTCCCAGCCGCCCTGCCAGGACGGGTTGCCGATAAGATACGGATCGATGAGGATATTGGCTCCGCCCGCCTCGATGCGGAAGGCGGAATGGCCGTACCAGGTAAGCTTCATGGACGTCTCCTCGATTTCTGTCGCCTTGAAGGATAGAACGCCGGCAGGCCAAGTCAAAGGAAAGCCCCGCCCATGACCGTCATCGCCGTCGAGGACATCGCGGGGAGCCTCGCTCCCGGCAAGACGCTTGCCGGGCTGGACCTCGGCGACAAGACGATCGGCATTGCCGTTTCCGACGCGCGCCTTTCCTTCGCCCATCCGCGCCCAGTGATCCTCCGGAAGAAATTCACGCTAGACGTGACGGCGCTCCTGGCTCAGCTGGAGAAAGACGACGTCGGCGCCGTGGTGATCGGCCTGCCCGTCAACATGGACGGCTCGGAAGGGCCGCGCGCGCAGAAATCGCGCGCCTTTGTGCGCAACATGGCGCCGCTCAGCCCCCTGCCCTTCGCCTTCTGGGACGAGCGGTTGTCGACGGTCGCGGCCGAGCGAACGCTGATCGAGATGGATTTTTCCCGCAGCAAGCGCGCCGGCAAGATCGATTCGGCCGCCGCCGCCTTTATTCTGCAGGGAGTTCTGGACCGGCTTCGTGCGCTGAACGGCCCGCCCAGCGGGCATGCGCGGCCCTGATCCAGCCGGCTATGACGCGCCGGCGGCGGAAGGCCAGGATCGCCAGCACGATCAGCGAATCGAACACGCAGGCCCTGGCGACCATGCCCGGAATGAGCGCCGGATCGACGCCCAGAATCTCGCCATAGATCTGGAAAACGAGATCGTGCAACTGCCGGCTGAACATGATGTAGCCGAAACTGAGATCGTTGAGCGACAGGAAATACCAGCCCCAGAACAGGCCGAGCGGCAAGGCCCAGAGCAAAAACAGCGCGCGCATCAGGAGTGTGCTCCAGAATCGGGTCGACCGGAGATGCGGGACAGAAGGGACGCGTGGGCCGCCCCCCTTGCCATCGCGTGAATGGTCGTTCGGCTTGCTGGAACCGGTACGGCCTTCGGCTGGGGAGCGGTCAGGCGTTCTCCCACGACAGCTAGATAGGACGCCGCAAGTGCCGCCAGATGCGCCGCCGAAGGCAGGAAAAGGCCCTCTATGCCCCGCGCGGTGCCGCAGACCAGCACCAGCAGCGATACGCCACCGGCGGCAACGAAGCCGATCTTGAAGATGGTTTCGGTGCTTCCTGCATCCTTGCCCAGGAAGGTTTCGATCAGGGCCCAGCAGAACACCGCCGCGACCACGAGGAAAGCCGCCGCCAGCGGCGCCGCCATCAGCATGCCGTCCAGATTGAGGCTCTGCGGATCGGCATGCGTCGCACCGAACGATGCCAGCGCATTTTCCAGCGCGCCGGCGCCGGTCGTGCAGACAAAGGCCAGCAGGGCAAACAACGCTGCCCAGTGCAAGGCCAGAAAGGAACTTAGAAGGTGGCGCATGACGGTCCCGCTCGGTGACCGTAAACTGATCCTCGGAGCCGCCGACGGCAACGGAAACCATTTGTTAAGGTTAACGGCCATCCACAGGCGGAACGCCTGCCCTCCCGGACTCGGTGCGCAACGCGGTCAGCTTGCCGGATAGAGCGTGTCGAGGATCATGCGCGCATCGTGGCGCGCGTCGATCATGCCGTATGTGGTGCGCCACTGGCCGGCCAGCCGCGTTTCGACGAAGGCGTCGGCGATCCGCCCTGCCCCCAGCCGGCGCAGCTCCGCCGCGGCCGCGGCCAGCGCGAGCTGTTCCGTCAAAAGCCGCGCCGACCCCTCGTCGGTCGCCGCCACCTGCATGGCCGCCTTCAACACACCGATGGTGCCGCGTCCGCTGGCGCCGAGATCGCGATCGATACCGGCCAGCACGTCCTCGAACAGCGCGGGCGCACGCGACAGGACGCGCAGCACGTCAAGCGCCATGACGTTGCCCGACCCTTCCCAGATGGCGTTGACCGGCGCCTCGCGATAGTAGCGCGCCAGCGGCGCCTCCTCGACGTAGCCGTTGCCGCCCAGGCACTCCATGGCCTCATAGAGCAGCGCCGGCGCGATCTTGCACACCCAGTATTTGACCACCGGCGTCATGGCCCGGGCGAAGGCCGCCTCGCCGCGGTCGCCGGCGGCGTCGTCGAAGGAACGCGCCAACCGGAACGAAAGCGCAGTGGCGGCGGCGACGTCCAGCGCCATGTCGGCCAGCACGCGCTGCATCAGCGGCTGGTCGACAAGATTGGAACCGAAGACCTTGCGCTGGCGCGTGTGGTTGACCGCCTCGGCGAGCCCCGCCCGCATGATGGCGGCGGAAGCCACCGCGCAGTCGAGCCGCGTCAAGGTCACCATGTCCATGATCGTCTTCAGGCCGGCGCCCGGTTCACCGACCATCTCGCCGATGGCACCGTCGAACTCGACCTCCGACGAGGCGTTGGAGCGGTTGCCGAGCTTGTCCTTCAGGCGCTGGAAGCGGAAGCCGTTGCCCGAACCGTCGCCGAGGATGCGCGGCACCAGGAAGCACGAAAGGCCTTCCGCCGCCTGTGCCAACACCAGGAAGGCGTCCGACATCGGCGCCGACATGAACCATTTGTGGCCGCTGATGCGGTAGAAGCCACTGGAGCCGGCACGCTCGGCCTTCGTTGTATTGATGCGGACGTCGGTGCCGCCCTGCTTTTCGGTCATGCCCATGCCGAGCGTCAGCCCGGCCTTCTCGACCGGTGGCTTCTGGCTCTGGTCGTATTTGCGCGTCGTCACGCGCGGCGCCCATTCGCGGAAAATCTTGGGGTTGGCCATCAGCGCTGCCAGCGAGGCGCTGGTCATGGTGATGGGGCACAGATGCCCCGTCTCCAGCTGTGCCGTCAGGTAGAAGCGCGCCGCGCGCACCTGGTGACGGCGGCCGATCTCGGCCTCGCCGTTCTCCCACACGGAGGAATGCAGGCCGATCGCCACCGAGCGCCGCAACAGCGCGTGATAGGCCGGGTGGTATTCGACCAGGTCGATGCGGCGGCCCTGCCGGTCGTGCGTGCGCAGCACCGGCGTATCGGTGTTGGCGAGCCGCGCCAAGTCCTGCGCCTCCTGTGTCAGCACGAAGCGGCCGAGCCCGTCGAGATCCTTGCGCACCGGCTCGGAAAAACGCTCGGCAAGCTGGATCAGCAGCGGATCGCTGCGCCAGGCATTGCCGCCGGTCAACGGCTGGGACTGGTTCGATACCTCGTCTGTCACGCCTCATCCTTTACCTGGCTGCAAGATATATACGAATCCGCCGCCGTCGCGGGGTTATAGCGGAGGGTGGCCGCGGGCGCGATGAAAATACCGGTGGAAAGCCGCTCTATCCAAAGCGCGTGCTTGCAGCGCCCTGCCCCGCGCAATATAGCAGCGCCTTGAGATGACCGACGCTTCGCCTCTGCCGCTCTTTCCGCACCGCCATCTGCTTGGCATCGCGCCGCTTTCCCCCGCCGATATAGAACTTTTGCTGGAACGCGCCGATCGCGCGGTGGCGATCTCGCGCCAGCCGGAGAAGAAGACGACGACGCTGCGCGGGCGAACGCAGATCAACCTGTTCTACGAAGCCTCGACGCGCACGCAGTCGTCCTTCGAGCTCGCCGGCAAGCGCCTCGGCGCCGACGTCATGAACATGTCGGTGGCGAGTTCCTCGGTGAAGAAGGGCGAGACGCTGGTCGATACGGCCATGACGCTGAACGCCATGCGGCCGGATATCCTCATCATCCGCCACCAGTCGGCCGGCGCCGCCGCCCTCCTGGCGCAAAAGGTCGGCTGCTCGGTCGTCAATGCCGGCGACGGCACGCACGAACATCCGACGCAGGCCTTGCTCGATGCGCTCACCATCCGCCGCGCCAAGGGGCCGCTGTCGAAGCTGATCGTGGCGATCTGCGGCGACATCCTGCATTCGCGCGTGGCGCGCTCCAACATCATCCTGTTGAATGCGCTTGGCGCGCAGGTGCGCGTGGTGGCGCCTTCCACGCTGCTGCCGTCCGGTATCGAGAAGATGGGCGTCATCGTCCATCGCAGCATGGCCGACGGCCTGAAGGACGCGGATGTGGTGATGATGCTGCGCCTGCAGCGCGAACGCATGGAAGGCGCCTTCGTGCCTTCGGTGCGCGAATATTTCCGCTATTTTGGCCTCGACGCCGAGAAACTGAAGGCGGCCAAGCCCGACGCGCTGGTGATGCATCCCGGCCCGATGAACCGTGGCGTCGAGATCGCCTCCGAGATCGCTGACGGTCCGCAGAGCGTCATCCAGGAGCAGGTCGAGATGGGGGTGGCCGTGCGCATGGCTGTCATGGAAGCCCTGCTCGATCCGCGCCGCAACGAGGGACGGCCGGCATGAGCTTCACCGTCTTCCAGAACGCCCGCGTCGTCGATCCCTCGCGTGGCATCGACGAGGTCGGCACCGTCGTCGTCGACGGGGAAAAAATCGCGGCGGCGGGCAAGGCGGCACTCAACCAGGGTGCGCCGGAAGGCGCCACGGTGATCGATTGCGCCGGCAAGGCGATCCTGCCGGGCTTGGTGGACACGCGCGTCTTCATCGGCGAGCCGGGCGCCGAGCACCGCGAGACGATCGCTTCGGCGAGCATCGCGGCCGCTGCCGGCGGCGTCACCTCCCTCGTCATGATGCCGGACACCGATC
The DNA here is from genome assembly GCF_004801285.1 of Ollibium composti. Lineage (GTDB taxonomy): Bacteria > Pseudomonadota > Alphaproteobacteria > Rhizobiales > Rhizobiaceae > Mesorhizobium > Mesorhizobium composti. The sequence goes on along the minus strand of NZ_SSNY01000001.1, from coordinate 400,286 downwards.
CGGTGATCGACGACGTGGCGCTGGTCGAGTTCGTGCTGCGCACCGCGCGCGACACAGCCGCCGTCAACGTCTTTCCGGCCGCTGCCATCACCCGCCGCCTGGCCGGCCGCGAAATGACCGAGTTCGGCCTGCTGCGCGAGGCAGGCGCCGTGGCCTTCACCGACGGCCGCCACACCATCGCCAATTCGCTGGTGATGCGCCGGGCGCTGACCTATGCACGCGACTTCGGCGCCGTCATTGCCCACGAGACGCAGGACGCCGACCTCGGCGGCGCCGGTGTCATGAACGAAGGGCTCTATGCGAGCTGGCTCGGCCTGCCCGGCATCCCGCGCGAGGCCGAGACCATCCCGCTGGAGCGCGACTTTGCGCTGGCGCGGCTGACGCGCGGCGCCTACCACGCCGCCAAGATATCCACGGAAGCGGCGGCCGATGCCGTGCGCCGCGCCAAGAACGACGGGGCCAGCGTGACGGCCGGCGTCGCCATCCACAATCTGGCGCTCAACGAGAACGACGTCGGCGAATACCGCACCTTCTTCCGGCTGATGCCACCGCTGCGCGCCGAGGAGGATCGGTTGGCGATGATCGAAGCCTTGCGCGACGGCACGGTGGACGTGGTCGTCTCCTCGCACGATCCGCAGGACGTCGACACCAAGCGCCTGCCCTTCGCCGACGCCGCCGCCGGTGCGATCGGGCTGGAGACGCTGCTTTCGGTGGCGCTGCGACTCTATCACAACGGCGACCTGCCGCTTCTGCGGCTGGTCGAGACGCTGTCGACGGCGCCGGCAAAACTGTTCGGCCTTCCGGGTGGCCGGCTCGCGCCCGGTGCGCCAGCCGATCTGGTCGTCGTCGATCTCGACGAGCCGTGGATCGTCAGCGAGTCCGCAATCCGCTCGCGCTCGAAAAACACCTGTTTCGAAGGGGCGCGGCTGCAGGGCAAGGTCTTGCAAACACTGGTTGCGGGTCGCACAGTGTTTGCAGCCTGACCGCGGCCAAGCGCGGCCGGCAACGGGGGAGAAATGACGCTGTTTCCTGTTCTCGTGCTGATCGTCGGCTATCTGTGCGGCTCCGTTCCCTTCGGCCTGCTGCTCACGCGCGCCGCCGGGCTGGGCGACGTGCGCTCCATCGGCTCGGGCAATATCGGCGCCACCAATGTGCTGAGGACCGGCAACAAGGGGCTTGCCGCCGCCACCCTCGTCCTCGATGCGCTCAAGGGCACACTGCCCGCTGCGGTCGCCCTGCGCTACGGGCCGGAAGCCGGGGCGATTGCCGGCTTCGGCGCCTTCATCGGCCATCTCTTCCCCGTATGGCTCGGCTTCAAGGGCGGCAAGGGCGTCGCCACCTATCTCGGCGTTCTGATCGGCCTCGCCTGGAAGATCGCGCTGGTGTTCGCGGTCGTGTGGCTCATCATGGCGGCGATCTTCCGCTATTCCTCGCTCGCAGCCCTCGCCGCCTGCGTCATCGTGCCGGTGGCGCTCTACCTGACGGGCCAGGGCACGTTCGCGATCGCCTTCCTCGTCATGAGCGCGCTGGTCTTCTGGCGCCACCGGGCCAACATCGAGCGCCTGATGGCCGGCACCGAAGGCAGGATCGGGGCCAAGGGGTGAGCGAGTCCGTTTCCGGTCCGCGCCTCAGCGACCGGCAGCGGCTTGCCTGGCTTCGCCTGATCCGCACGCCCAATGTCGGGCCGATGACGTTCCGCCAGCTCGTCAACCGCTACGGATCGGCGGAAAGCGCTCTCGCCATGCTGCCCGAACTGACGCTGAACGGCGGCGCGACGCGGGCCGTGCGCATCCCCTCGCCCGACGAGGCCGAAGCCGAGATGGAAGCGGCGCGCCGCCTCGGCGCCCGCTTCGTCGCCGTCGGCGAGCCCGGCTATCCGGCGCTATTGAGGAACATGGACCATCCGCCGCCGCTGCTGGCGATCAAGGGCGATGAAGGCGTCTTCAGCCTGCCCGCCGTCGCCATCGTCGGCGCCCGCAACGCCTCGCTCGCCGGCATCAAGATGGCGCGCATGCTGGCGGCGGAACTCGGCGCGGCGGGCTACGCCATCGTCTCCGGCCTGGCGCGCGGCATAGACACCGCCGCCCATCAGGCAAGCCTGCCGACCGGCACCGTGGCGGCGCTGGCCGGCGGGCTGGACCGGCCCTACCCGCCGGAAAACGCCGCATTGTGCGAGGCGATCGGCGACCAAGGCGGCGCCATCGTGTCAGAAATGCCGTTCGGCTGGCAGCCGCGCGCGCAGGATTTTCCACGCCGCAACCGCATCATTGCCGGCATGGCGCTCGGCCTCGTGGTCGTCGAGGCGGCGAATCGCTCGGGGTCCCTCATCAGCGCGCGGCTCGCCGGCGAACAGGGACGGCTGGTCTTTTCCGTGCCCGGTTCGCCGCTCGATCCGCGCGCGGCCGGTACCAACGGCCTTTTGAAAGACGGCGCCATTCTCGTCACCGAAACCGCCGACGTCCTTGCCGCGCTGGCGCCGCTTGCCGGAGCGCCGACGCCATCACCCGATTCGCTGGCCGAGCCGGAAGACTTCTCGAGCATTCCACCGCCCGGCGATGACGACCGCACCCGCGTGGTCGAGGCGCTGGGGCCGACGCCCGTCGCCGTCGACGAGATCATCCGCCACACCGGCCTGCACGCGGCGCAGGTCCTTACCATTCTCCTGGAACTCGACCTCGCCGGACGGCTGGAGCGCCATGCAGGTGGCAGCGTTTCGCTGGTGTAGATGCGGCGGACGCTGTCGCCGAAAGGTTCGCAATGAGCGAGGCGAACAGATTTCCATCACGACCAAAGATGATTTGCGATCCGCCACCTCGTGAGAACGCTCAGTAGCGCCGAAGCCAACCCTATTCCTTTTCTCGATTTCGTCCGATTGGGCCTTGCGCCGGAAGCGTCGAGAATATAGGGCTTCACGCGGTTCGGAGTGTAGCGCAGCCCGGTAGCGCACTTGACTGGGGGTCAAGGGGTCGTGGGTTCGAATCCCGCCACTCCGACCATTCTTTTCTCGCCCATCCGGGCAACCCCATCCTCACTATGATGGATATCGAAAGAGGCGGCCTGCAATGCCGCCTCCCCCGTTTGAGCATTCGCCAGCGCCCATTCAGCCTAGCGGCAATCGCTTCTCTAGTTCTGCTTGTGCATCGGCTTGTGGTGCTGGCCGTGCTTGCCGTGCCGGTCATGCTTCTTGCCGTGATGGCCGGCGCGCAGTTCCTTGCGGTCAAGCTTGCCGTCGTCGTTGCGATCGAGCGCGGCAAACTCCTTTTCCTTCTGCTTCTGGATCTCGTCCAGCGTCACCTTGCCGTCGCCATTGACGTCCAGCCGGCGTTCCGCGCGGTTGGCCATCCGCTCGACCATGCGCTTCATGACCATGTTCTCGATTTCGTCGCGCGACAGCGTGCCGTCGCCGTTCGCGTCGGCGGCCTTCAGTTCGTCCATCTTCGAGAACTGGGCGAGATCGACCGGACCACGCTTGAAGACCTTGGCGTCTTTCGACGTTTCGGCCTTTTCCTGCACAACGTCGGACTGGTCTTCGCCCTGTGCGTATGTATATCCGACAGAACTGATTGCAGTCAGGATGATAACAGATGCTGCGAGACGCTTCATTACTTCAACTCCACTTGTTTCCTCGTTCACGTCATGGGAGGACGCACACGCAATTTCGAAAAAACCGCATGAACCGGGGATGAATGCCGGGATTAAAGCTTTGTAATGTTAGAGATTTCGGAAATACGGCACGGCTGAGGAACTCGCCGGGGACGATCTCTGCGATCGACGCTGCACCGTTCAATCCCGACGCCGGCTGAGAACGACGGTCGCTAACAATCCTAGAACCACAAGCCCGACGGCGGCGGCGGTCGCCGGATGGTCGCGGGCGGTGGATTCGAGCGCATAGGCGCGGCGGCGCAGACCGGGCAGCCGCTCGCCGATCATGTCCTTGAAGTCGGAAAGATAATCCATCGCGGCATCCCTGCCGTCGTCGTAATAGGCGCCGCCCCGCTTGGCGACGTCCCGCTTCAGCGCGGAAAGTTCGCGCGAAAGGGCCGCGACCTGCCTTTCCAGATCGAGGTCGGTCAAATTGGAAAGCGAAGCCATGAGCATGTCCTTGTTACGAGAGGACATGAAACGCCACGCCATGGGGAAGGTTCCTGCCGCCCGGCGGATGTGGCGGCATCTTGAATCGACGGATACTGCGAAGAGCCGTCAGCGAACCTGATCGAGCAGGCGCTTGCACTCGAGCAGGTCGAAGAGTGCCTCCTGCAGCAGCGCGCGGTTGTCGCGCGACAGCCGCCCGCTGTCGGGCGCCACCGGCCCTTCTTCCTCAGCCTTGCCGAGGCCGAAGAAACGCCGGCTGGGCTTGACCTTGGGCTGGCCCACCAGCATCTCGTCGTCGCTGCCGCGCGGCTGCGCGGCCGGCGTCAGCGGCACGGCATCGGCCTGCTTGCGCTGCGCGATCGCCTCGACCGCCGCCATGTCGCCGTTGCCGATGGCGACGAGGAACTGGTTGCCGTTCTCGCGCAGCAGCTTCTGCACGCCCTTGATGGTGTAGCCCTGGTCGTAGAGCATATGGCGGATGCCCTTGATGAGATCGACATCCTGCGGGCGGTAGTAGCGGCGCCCGCCACCACGCTTCATCGGCTTGATCTGCGAAAAGCGCGTTTCCCAGAAGCGCAGGACATGCTGCGGCAGGTCGAGGTCCTCTGCGACCTCGCTGATGGTACGGAAGGCGTCGGGGCTCTTGTCCATGGGATGAATCCTCGGGCTGGACGTAGATACGGCATCATAGCGCCGAATCGAGCCTTATTTCAGCGGTTTGTTGACCGATATTCAAGCCTGGCGTCAAACGCCGGCCGACTTGTCAACCGCCATCTGCCGTTGCGCGGATGGCTACTTGCCGCCCTTGGCCTTGTTCTGGTGCGCCTTGAGGATGCGATTCTTCAAGACGTTCGACGCCTTGAAGGTCATCACCCGGCGCGGCAGGATCGGCACTTCCTCGCCGGTCTTGGGATTGCGGCCGATGCGCTCGTTCTTGGAGCGGACGTGAAACGTTGCGAAGGACGAAAGCTTGACCGTTTCGCCGCGCACGATGGCCGTGCAGATCTCGTCCAGCACCGCTTCGACCAATTCGGCGGATTCCGTGCGCGACAGGCCGACCTTACGATAGACGGCTTCGGCAAGGTCAGCACGCGTAAGTGTCTTTCCCCCCATGCGACCGTCCCATCAGCTTAAATCGACAAATATACAAGGCGCGGCGGAGCGTAAGTAATTGAACCGCCTAGGTCAAGGACCGAACCGTTCGGTTCTCTCCTACCAGCGAATCAGCACCGCGCCCCAGGTGAAACCACCGCCCATCGCCTCCAGCAACACCAGGTCGCCGCGCTTGATGCGACCGTCCGCCACCGCGATCGACAGTGCCAGCGGCACCGACGCCGCCGATGTATTACCGTGCAGATCGACGGTGACCACCACCTTCTCCTCGGCTATCCCGAGCTTCTTGGCGGAAGCGTCAATAATCCGTTTATTCGCCTGGTGCGGCACGAACCAGGCGAGATCGTCGGCGGTGATGCCGGCCTGGTCGAACGTCGCCTCGATCACGTCAGTGATCATGCCGACCGCGTGCTTGAACACCTCGCGGCCTTCCATCCTCAAATGCCCGACCGTGCCGGTGGTGGACGGGCCGCCGTCGACATAGAGCTTTTCGCGATGCGTGCCGTCGGAACGCAGGCTGGCGGCCAGCACGCCATGGTCAGCGATTGTGCCCTCGCCCTCGCCCGCTTCCAGCACCAGCGCGCCGGCGCCGTCGCCGAACAGGACGCAGGTCGAGCGATCGGTCCAGTCGAGCAGGCGCGAGAACGTCTCCGAGCCGATCACCAGCACGCGTTTGGCCAGGCCGCCGCGGATATAGAGGTCGGCCGTCGTCATGGCGTAGACGAAGCCGGAGCAGACCGCCTGCATGTCGAAGGCAAAGCCATGGCGCATGCCGAGTCGCTGCTGGATTTCCACCGCCGTCGCCGGGAATGTGTTGTTCGGCGTCGAGGTGGCGAGCACGATCAGGTCGATGTCGTCGGGCGTGAGCCCGGCATTCTTCAGCGCCTCGCGCGCCGCCGCCTCCCCGAGCGACGCCGTCGTCTCGTCCTCGGCGGCGATGTGGCGCTGGCGGATGCCGGTGCGCTGGACGATCCACTCGTCGGAGGTTTCGACCATGCCTTCGAAGTCGGCGTTCTTCATGATGCGGCGGGGCAGCGCGGCACCGGTGCCGCGCACGATGGATCTTATCAAGGTCTTGTCCTACCTGTCCTCGCCGTCGTCGGCGACGGCGGGCTTTCTCGTTAGCTGAGATTGCGGGTTGCGGGCATGAAACAGATCGAGATCCGCCTCGATGCGATCGAAAAGCCGGTTGCGCGCCATGTCGTAGGCAAGTTCCACCGCCGCCGCAAACCCTTCCGAATCGGCCCCGCCATGGCTTTTGACCACGATGCCGTTGAGGCCGAGGAAAACGCCGCCGTTGGCGCGGCTGACGTCCATCTTCTCGCGCAGCGTGTTGAAGGCGCTTCTGGCGAACAGGTAGCCGATGCGCGCCATCAGCGTGCGCCCCATGGCGGCACGCAGGTAGCCGGCGATCTGGCGGGCCGTGCCCTCGGCGGTCTTCAGCGCGATATTGCCGGAAAACCCTTCCGTCACCACCACGTCGACCGTTCCCTTGCCGATGTCGTCGCCCTCGACGAAGCCGTGATAGGTCATCGAGGCCATGTCGGCCTCACGCAGCATGCGTCCGGCCTCCTTGACCTCCTCCTGGCCCTTGATCTCCTCCACGCCGACATTGAGCAGGCCGACCGTCGGGCGCTCGATGCCGAAAACGGAACGCGCCATGCCGGTGCCCAGGATGGCGAAATCGATGAGTTGCTGGGCGTCTGCCCCGATGGTGGCGCCGACGTCCAGCACCACGCTCTCGCCGCGCAGCGTCGGCCAGATGGCGGCGATCGCCGGACGGTCGATGCTGGCCATGGTGCGCAGGCAGAATTTCGACATAGCCATCAGCGCGCCGGTGTTGCCGGCCGACACGCAGGCATCCGCCGTTTCCGCCTTCACCGCCTCGATGGCCTTCCACATCGAGGACTTCCAGCGGCCGTGCCGCAGCGCCTGGCTCGGCTTGTCGTCCATCTTGACCGCGACGTCGCAATGAAAGAACTCGGATTTCTCCTGCAGCGCGGGGAATTTGGCGAGCTCGGGGCGAACCGCCTCTTCCCGCCCGTAGACGATGAAGCGGATGTCTGGGCGACGGACCGCGACCTGCGCAAGCGCAGGCACGACCACGCCCGGCCCGTGGTCGCCGCCCATGGCATCGATGGAAATCCTGATCAAGCTGCGGTCATCTCACGGTTGGCTTCGGGCGGCGCTCGCGTCGGCGAAAATAGCGTTTTTGCGCCGCCGCACAACGAATTTTCGAGTGCCTTGCCGACTTTCAGGATTTTCCCAGCAAGGATTTGAGCTTGCGCTGGAATTCGCTCTCGGCGGCCTCCTCGCCACCGTTGTCCAAGACGGCACCCGGCTTGTGCGGATAGGGGTCGATCGCCAGGCCGAAGAACTGCTCGGCCAGCGCACCGACATCGATCGAGTCGCCATCGAACGTCTCGGGAGCGTCCGGCCCCTCGGCGTCCAAGAGGATTTCGCCGCCACCCTCGAAGCCCAATCGGCCGAGCTTCAAGTCGCGCGGCAGGAACAGGCCCTCGACCGGCTCGTCGATATGGGCCTGGACGGGATCGAGGCTCACCACGCAGGCCTGCGTGATATCGGCTTCGACCTTGCCGGCGACCTTCACCCCGTGACGCTTCCATGGGCTTACCAGAAGGTCCGCCCGGTAGTTCTCGACCGACAACAGGCCATGTTCGCTTGCGAGCGCCTCGCGCTGCGCCGCATCCGCTTCGATCGTCACCGGCAGGCCGCTGTGCGGCAGCCGCGCCACATGGGCCAGGAACGACACCGGGCTTTTCGGCTCCTCATGCTGCATCGCCACCTCCTTGGCTCGCTGCCGGAAACGCCATCCGTCCGGCACAGATATCGGCGACCGGCTGCGCCGCCAGTTCCTTCTCCACACGGAATGCGTAGGCGGCGAGATCGGTTGCCTGCGCCCACTCCGCCGTATCCGGCCGCACGTTGCGGGCAAGGGCGGCGGCGAGTGCCCCGGCATCGGCCTGGTCGAGCGCATCGGAATAGGCGGCGGTGCGCCCGTAGAACATCTTGGCGAGCCGCTTCATGCGCTTGGGCACGCCCGGATCGCTGATGCCCAGTTCCCTCAGCGAATGCTCGACGTCGGTGAAGAACTCGTCGATCAGCACCTGCGCCACTTCGCGCGCCGGACCGCCCTCGCCGCGCAGCCGGTGCTGGAACAACAGCATGACGAGCGACAGCATCTCGAATCGGCCGAGCGGCGTGTCCGGCACCTGCCAGTCGGAATAAAACGTCTCCTGCCGCGCCGCCGCCACGATTTGACCGTAGAGCGCGTCGGTGATGGCGCGGTTGGCTCGGCGTTCGCGGCCGAACAGGCGCTGGAACATGGAGAGCGGTCCCCCGGTGACCTGTTTGTTGGGCTGGCGTTGTTGCATCGGTGGCTAAGCTGGTTTACCGGTTTTGCCGTCTCGTGCAAGCCAGAGCCGACGATCGACTTCGGACGCGGGCTCTAGAGAGACGGAATGGAGTTGTTGTTGCGCGCGCTGAATTTCAAGTCGAGGTTTTCGTCCGCCCCGGCCGGCATCGCTTCGATGCTCGTCATCGTCTCGGCGCTGTCGGCCTGCAATTCGTCCAAGATGTTCGGTGACGTCACCCCCGGCGAGACGCTGAACCAGGGCTACATCATGGACCAGCAGGCGATCGACTCCGTGCCTGTCGGCTCCAGCCGCGAGCAGGTGCTTCTGGCGCTCGGCTCGCCCTCGACCACCGCCACCTTCGACAACGAGGTGTTCTATTACATCTCACAGACCCGCAGGCGCGCGGTCGCCTTCGCCAACCCGTCGCTTGTCGACCAGAAGGTGCTGGCCGTCTATTTTGGCAAGGATGGCCGCGTCACCCAGATCGCCAATTACGGCCTGAAGGATGGCAAGATCTTCGACTTCGTTTCGCGCACCACGCCGACAGGCGGCAAGGACCAGAGCTTCCTGGCGCAGATCATCAAGGGCGCCGGCAAGCTCACGCCCGGCGCCGCCGGCAGCATGATCGGCGGCGGCTGACCGCTCTTCCCTTCGCAAACCGGGCATCCAAAAGCAAAACCCGCGGACTTCGATGAAGTCCGCGGGTTTTTCATTGGTCCGCGCGGCCATCGACCGCGCGGGATTTATCGAACTCAGCCGTGCGCCAGCACTGCCAAGAGAAGCAGGGCGACGATGTTGGTGATCTTGATGGCCGGGTTGACGGCCGGACCGGCGGTGTCCTTGTAGGGATCGCCGACGGTATCGCCGGTCACCGAAGCCTTGTGGGCGTCGGAACCCTTCAGGTGCTTGACGCCGTCCTTGTCGGTGAAGCCGTCCTCGAACGACTTCTTGGCGTTGTCCCAGGCGCCGCCGCCGGAGGTCATCGAGATGGCCACGAACAGGCCATTGACGATGACGCCGAGCAGCGAGGCGCCGAGCGCGGCGAAGGCCGAAGCCTTGGAGCCCGAGATCAGAAGCACGCCGAAGTAGACGACCAGCGGCGCAAGCACCGGCAGCAGCGAGGGGATGATCATCTCCTTGATCGCCGCCCGGGTCAGCAGGTCGACCGCCTTGGCGTAGTCAGGCTTGGCGGTGCCCTTCATGATGCCGGGGTTCTCGCGGAACTGGCGCCGTACTTCCTCCACGATGGAGCCCGCCGCACGGCCAACGGCCGTCATGGCGATGCCGCCGAACAGGTACGGGATCAGGCCGCCGAAGATCAGGCCGGCGACGACGTACGGGTTCGACAGGTCGAAGGAGACGGTGCCCATGCCCTGGAAGTAGGGATACTTGTCGCCGTTGGCGGCGAAGAATTCCAGGTCGTTGGAATAGGCCGCGAACAGCACCAGCGCGCCGAGGCCGGCCGAGCCGATGGCATAGCCCTTGGTCACCGCCTTGGTGGTGTTGCCGACCGCGTCGAGCGCGTCGGTGGAGTGACGCACTTCGCTGGGCAGGCCCGCCATCTCGGCGATGCCGCCGGCGTTGTCCGTCACCGGGCCGAAGGCGTCGAGCGCCACGATCATGCCGGCGAGGCCGAGCATGGTCGTCACCGCGATCGCCGTGCCGAACAGGCCGCCGAGCTGGTAGGTGGCGATGATGCCGCCGACGATGACGATGGCCGGCAGCGCCGTCGATTCCAGCGAGACCGCAAGGCCCTGGATGACGTTGGTGCCGTGGCCGGTCACCGATGCCTGGGCGATGGAGTTCACCGGGCGCTTGTCGGTGCCGGTGTAGTATTCGGTGATGACGACAATCAACCCGGTCACCAGGAGACCGATCAGGCCGCAGATGAACAGGTTGGTGCCGGTCACGGCCATGCCGTTGGCGGTGCCAACCTCGTTCCAGCCGACCGTCATCGACGTGGCAGCGCCGAGGCCGACGACCGACAGGATGCCGGTGACGATCAGGCCCTTGTAGAGCGCGCCCATGATCGAGCCGTTGGAGCCGAGCTTGACGAAGAAGGTGCCGATGATCGAGGTGATGATGCAGGCGCCGCAGATGGCGAGCGGATAGACCATCACCTGTTGGAGGTTGGCTGCACCGGCGAAGAAGATCGCCGCCAGAACCATGGTGGCGACGACCGTCACCGCATAGGTCTCGAAGAGGTCGGCGGCCATGCCGGCGCAGTCGCCGACATTGTCGCCGACATTGTCGGCGATGGTCGCCGGGTTGCGCGGATCGTCCTCGGGGATGCCGGCTTCCACCTTGCCCACGAGGTCGCCGCCGACGTCCGCACCCTTGGTGAAGATGCCGCCTCCGAGACGCGCGAAGATCGAGATCAGGGAAGCGCCGAAGCCGAGCGCGACCAGCGCGTCGACGACCTCACGCTCGCCCGGCTGATGGCCGAGCGGCCCGGTCAGCACCAGATAGTATACGGAGACGCCGAGCAGGGCGAGGCCCGCCACCAGCAGGCCGGTGATGGCGCCCGACTTGAAGGCGATGTCGAGGCCGGCCGACAGGCTGTTCGAGGCCGCCTGCGCGGTGCGAACGTTGGCGCGGACCGAAACGTGCATGCCGATGAAGCCGGCGGCACCCGACAGCACCGCGCCGATCAGGAAGCCGATCGCGGCCGTGCCGGACAGGAGCCACCAGGCCAGCAGGAAGACGACGACGCCGACGATGGCGATGGTGGTGTACTGACGAGTGAGATAGGCCTGCGCGCCTTCGCGGATCGCAGCCGAGATTTCCTGCATGCGTGCATTGCCCTGATCCGACGCGAGTACGGACTGCGTCGCCCAGATGGCGTAGAGAATTGAAAGCACGCCGCAGAGAATGACGACATAAAGCATGGTCATTTGCGGATTTTCCCCGATGATGCCGGCGGCGGACGCCCCGACGTTGAAATCGGGGCCGGATCCGCGAGCGAGCGGAAACCCGGCCCTCCGCAGGAGGCTTAGCGAAACAGGTTCGCGAACGTCAAGATATTGTTCGGTTTTTGCCCCGTTTTCGCCCGAAAGTTCAAGTCGCCGCCAAGATCGCGGCTCGAAGCAATGTTTATATCGATTGAAAGATCGGTGAGGCCGATCCGCCGGGCGGCATTGCTATTCGCGTCAGCCGGGCAGGCGTCGGCTCAAGAGTCGTTGCACGAACAGAAGTGCAAGGCAAAGCCCCGTCACCGGCAGGACGATGGTGGCCAGCATTTCCCATCCCCAGGCGTTGTAGACCGCGCCGGACATCAGCGAGGCGAAGGCGACGGAGGAAAACAGCACGAAGTCGTGGAAACCCTGCGCCTTGCCCTTCTCTTCGGGGTGGTAGCAGGCAGCCACGATCGCGGTCGAGCCGATGAAGGCGAAGTTCCAGCCGAGACCGAGCAGGATCAATGCCGTCCAGAACTGCCACAGTTCGATCCCCGACAGCGCCACCAGCGAACAGGCGATCAAAAGGGCGAAGCCACAGGTCACGATGGTGATCGCGCCGAACCGGTGAATGAGCCGGCCGGTGAAGAAGCTCGGCGCGAACATCGCCATCACATGCCAGGAGATGCCGAGCGTCGCATCGTCCGAGGAAAAGCCGCAGCCGACCATGGCGAGCGGAGCACCGGTCATGACGAAGGTCATCATCGAATAGGAGCCGACGGCGCACAGCAACGCCACGGCGTAGCGCGGCTGGGAGATGATCTCGAGCAGCGGCCGGCCCGTATCGGCCTGCGTCCGCTGGGTTTCGACGGCTTTGCGGGTCGGCAGGAAAAAAAGGATGGCAGCACCGATCGCCGACAGTCCGATGATCGCCACGAAAGAGCCGGCGAACGGCACGGGCGCCAGCAGCTCATGCGTGAAGATGACGGTCTGCGGTCCCAGCACCGCCGTCACGATGCCGCCGGCAAGCACCAGCGAAATGGCGCGCGCCTTGAATTCCGGCGGCGCGTTATCGGCGGCGGCGAAGCGGAACTGCTGCACGAAGGCGTTGCCCATGCCAACGACGGCAAGACCGAAGGCGAACAGCCAGAAACTGGACTGGAAAAGCGCTATCGCCGCCACCAACCCGCCGAGCGCGGCGACGCCGGAACCGGTGACGAAGCCGTCGCGGTGGCCAAGCTTGCGGATGATCGCCGCCGCCGGCAAGGCGCCGACCGCAAGGCCGACGCTGTAGCCGGTCAGCGGCGCCGTCGCCAGCGACTTGTCGGCGCCAAGCATGAAATGACCGGCAAGCGCGCCCAGCGCGAAGCAGATCGGCCCCGCCGAACCCAGCACAGCCTGCGCTGCCGAAAGGATGATGGCTGTGCGGCGCGCTTCCGCGGCGACGTCGCTCGCAGTCGTAGCAGTCATGCGTCCTTGCCCCGCCCCTCGCCGCGCACCCGGCGCGCCACGCGGTCGAGCACGGCGTTCACCAGCTTCGGCTCGTCCTCTTCGTAGAATGCCTTGGCGATGTCGACATATTCGGAAACGATGACGGCCACCGGCACGTCCTCGCGCTTCATCAACTCGTAGACGCCGGCGCGCAGGATGGCGCGCAGCGTCGAATCCAGCCTGGACAGCGGCCAGTCTTCGGTCAGCGCCTGGCGGATGATCGGATCGACCGTCTTCTGGTTTTCCACCACGCCGGCAAGGATGGCGCGGAACCACTGGGCGTCGGCCTCGCGGTAGAGCGCGCCGTCCACTTCCTTGCCCAGCCGGAACGCCTCGTATTCCGCGGTGATCTCCAGCAGTCCGCTGCCGGCGACATCCATCTGGTAAAGCGCCTGCACGGCCGCGAGCCGCGCGGCGCCGCGCTTGTTGGCCGGGCGAAACGGTTGGCCCGGTGCCGCAGGTCCACTCACGACGAGGCTCCCAGGCGTTCCTTGAGCGCGATCATGGTGAGTGCCGCGCGCGCGGCGAAACCGCCCTTGTCGCCCTCGCTGCGGCGGGCACGCACCCAGGCCTGCTCGTCGTTCTCGGTGGTGAGGATGCCGTTGCCGATACAGAGTGCTTCCTGCACCGCAAGGTCCATGAGCGCGCGTGAGGATTCGTTGGCGACGATGTCGAAATGATAGGTGTCGCCGCGAACAACGGTGCCAAGCGCCACGAAGCCGTCATAGGCCGTGCCGCCCTCGGCCGCGCCATCCAGAGCAAAGGAAATGACGGCCGGTATCTCCAGCGAGCCGGGAACGGTGACGACATCATATGTCGCCCCGGCCTCTTCCAGCGCCTTGGTGGCGCCGTCGAGCAGCGCGTCGGCGAGGTCGTCGTGGAAACGCGCCTCGATGACGAGCAGATGCGCCTTGCGTTTCGGACGGATGAACGCCTTGCCGTGTTCAGATATGCCAGCCATGAAGCTCTCCGAAGGAAGCGCGTCACTTAGGCCGAAGCGCACCATACCGCAAGCGCCGCGAAGCAGGCGGGACGGAGAAATTCGGCCGCTGGCCTCAAAGCCCTTCTCTCGCCGCCTCGGCCAGACGCGCGGCGTAGCGCGCCATCGTGTCGACTTCGAGATTGACTCGGTCGCCCGCCTTGCGTTCGCCCCAGGTCGTCACCGACAGCGAGTGGTGGATCAAAAGCACGTCGAAGCGCGTGCCGGAAACCTTGTTGACGGTCAGCGAGGTGCCGTCCAGCGCCACCGACCCCTTCGGCGCGATGAATTTCGCGAGTTCGCGCGGCGCTTCCAGCGTGAAGCGGACCGCATCGCCCTCGTCCTCGCGCGCCACGATCTCGGCCATGCCGTCGACATGGCCGGAAACGATATGGCCACCCAGTTCGTCGCCGATCTTCAACGCCCGCTCGAGGTTGATACGCGTTCCCACCTTCCAGTCCGAGGCGGTAGTCAACCGCAGCGCCTCCTCCCAGGCCTCGACCTCGAACCAGCGTGCATTGGACCCGCCCTCGGGCAGCGCCGTCACCGTCAGGCACACGCCGCCGCACGAGATCGATGCGCCGATGTCGATGGAAGCGGGATCGTAGGCCGTGTCGATGCGCAGGCCCACGCCCTCCTTGAGCGGCTTGACGCCTGCGACCGTGCCGATGTCGGTGACGATACCCGTGAACATCACATACCCCTTATCCACTCGCCGTAGAGGTCGTCGCCGAAGCGCATGTCCCGCACCCGCCGGAAGCCCGTCGGGATATGGTCCTCATCCAGCGGGGCGGCAATACCGCCCTCGCCCACCTCGACCGCACCGCGAAACAGCACGATGCGGTCGACCAGGTCGTCGGCGAGAAACGCCTTCGCGACTTCCGCGCCGCCTTCCACCAGCACGCTCGCCATGCCGAGCGCGGCAAGGTCTTCCATCAGTTCGGGCAGCGCGACGCGACTGTCCACGGTTTCCGTGCCGATGAAGCGCACGCCAAGGCGCTCCAATGCGGCCTTTCGCTGCGGATCGGCATGCTCGCAGGCGGCCACATAAACCGGCACGCGGTCAATGCCGGCCACCAGCTTCGACGCCTCGGGGAGTCGGGCATGCCGGTCGAGCACCACGCGGATCGGCGAACGGCTTTCCAGTCCCGGCAGCCGTACCGTCAATGCCGGGTCGTCTTCAAGCACGGTGCCGATGCCGACCAGGATCGCATCGGCCTCGGCGCGCATCAGATGCACCTCGCGTCGTGCGCTCTCGCCGGTGATCGACACCTGTCCGGCGCCGCGCCGGCCGATCTTACCGTCGACCGAAAGCGCAAGTTTCAGGATCACTTCCGGCCGCTTCCTCAACGAACGGCTCATATAGCCGACCATTTGCTCGGCCGCCTCGCGTGCCAGCACGCCCTCCGTCACCTCGACGCCGGCGGCGCGCAGGATCGCATAGCCCTTGCCCGAGACGCGCGGATCGGGGTCGCTGGCGGCGCCGACGACGCGCGCCACGCCGGCATTGACCAGCGCGTTGGCGCAAGGCGGCGTGCGACCGTGATGGGCGCAGGGCTCCAGCGTGACATAGGCGGTAGCGCCGCGTGCCAGCTCGACGGCTTCCGCCAGGGCTTCCGTCTCTGCATGGGGGCGGCCGCCGACGGCGGTGACGCCCGTGCCGACGATGAAAGGCCCTGCCCCGTCGTCGCGCACGATCACCGTCCCGACCGAGGGATTGGTCGCCGTCCGCCCGGCGTTGCGGCGCGACAGCCTGAGTGCCGCCGCCATGAAGCGGCGATCGATCGCATCCTGTCCTGCTGCGGCCTTGCCGGCCATTATTCCGCCGCTTCCTCGTCGCCCTTCAACTCGCCGAGCAATTCGTGGAAATCCTTGGCCTCGCGGAAATTGCGGTAGACCGAAGCGAAGCGCACATAGGCGACGTCGTCCAGCGACTTCAGCGCCTCCATGACCAGCCGGCCGATCTCCGCCGACGGGATTTCCGTCTCGCCGGAGCTTTCGAGCTGCCGCACGATGCCGGTGACGGCGCGGTCGATACGGTCTGGCTCGACGTTGCGCTTGCGCAGCGCGATCTCGACCGAACGCAACAGCTTGTCGCGGTCGAACGGCACCTTGCGGCCCGACTTCTTGACGACGACGAGATCGCGCAATTGCACGCGCTCGAAAGTGGTGAAGCGACCGCCGCAATCGGGACAGACGCGCCGCCTGCGGATCGCCGCGCCGTCTTCGGCGGGGCGCGAATCCTTCACCTGCGTGTCTTCGGACTGGCAATAGGGGCAACGCATGGGAACAACGCTCTCGAATCTGGTGAAGGACAGGCTTAGAGCCTTTTGCCGTTGCGGCAAAGGGCGGCCCGTCCTCCTACAGATAGCGAGCGGCCCGCGCCACCGCCAGAGGCCTCGCCCTCACCCCAGATATGGGTACAGCGGGAAGCGGTCGGTCAGCGCCGTCACCTTGGCTTTAACCGCCGCTTCCACGGCGGCGTTGCCTTCGTCGGAATTGGCCACCTTCAGCCCGTCCAGCACCTCGGCGATCAGCTTGCCGATCTCGCGGAACTCGGCCTGGCCGAAGCCGCGCGTCGTGCCGGCCGGCGTGCCGAGCCGCACGCCAGAGGTGACGAACGGCTTTTCCGGATCGAACGGGATGCCGTTCTTGTTGCAGGTGATGTTGGCGCGCCCGAGGGCCGCTTCCGCCCGCTTGCCGGTGGCGTTCTTCGGGCGAAGGTCGACCAGCATCAGGTGGTTGTCGGTGCCGCCGGAGACGATGTCGAGGCCGGTCTCCTGCAACGAGGAGGCCAGGGCCTTGGAATTGGCGACGATGTTGGCCGCGTAGGTCTTGAAGCTCGGCTTCAGCGCCTCGCCGAAGGCCACCGCCTTGGCGGCGATGACGTGCATCAGCGGTCCGCCCTGCAGGCCGGGGAACACCGCCGAGTTGATCTTCTTGGCGATGTCCTCGTCATTGGTCAGAACCATGCCGCCGCGCGGCCCGCGCAGGCTCTTATGCGTGGTGGTGGTGACGACATGCGCATAGGGCAGCGGCGACGGGTGCTGGCCGCCGGCGACGAGGCCGGCGATGTGCGCCATGTCGACCATCAGATAGGCGCCGATGGAATCGGCGATCTCGCGGAAGCGCTTCCAGTCCCAGATGCGCGAATAGGCGGTGCCGCCGGCCAGGATCAGCTTCGGCTTGTGCTCTTGGGCCTGTCTCTCGATCTCGTCCATGTCGAGCAGGTGATCGTCCCGCCGCACGCCATAGGAGACGACCTTGAACCACTTGCCGCTCATGTTGACCGGCGAGCCGTGCGTCAGGTGACCGCCGGAATTGAGGTCGAGGCCCATGAAGGTGTCGCCAGGCTGCAGCAGCGCCAGGAACACGGCCTGGTTCATCTGGCTGCCGGAGTTCGGCTGCACGTTGGCGAAATTGCAGTCGAACAGCTTCTTGGCGCGCTCGATGGCCAGCGTCTCGGCCACGTCGACGAACTGGCAGCCGCCGTAGTAGCGCTTGCCGGGATAACCCTCGGCATATTTGTTGGTCATGATCGAGCCCTGCGCCTCCAGCACGGCGCGGGAAACGATGTTTTCCGAGGCGATCAGCTCGATTTCGTGACGCTGGCGGCCGAGTTCGTCGCGGATGGCGCCGAAGATTTCGGGATCGGCCTCCGCGAGCGGCGTTTCAAAAAAGGACTCGAGATGATTCGAGGCGGCCGGTGCTGTTGCCATGGCTGGAACCCTTGCTGTCGGAGGAACTGCGCGCCCTTAACACAGTTGTCCGCGCCTCGCCATGTGGACCACGAATTTTGCTGGCCGGTTTGCGCCAATACGTCGTCGCGCAAAGAAAAAGGCCGCCCGAAGGCAGCCTTCTCAAAGAAAAACGCTGAAGTGCTTACAGCGAAGACGTGATCTGCAACTCGTCGACGCCGTCGCGGCCGTAGATGTCGTCACGGAACTGCACCACACCCGGCCCGGTCGACCAGGCGGAAATGTAGGTGAAGTAGACCGGCACCGGATTGGTGACCTTAACCGGGGTGCTCTCGCCGGTCTTGATCGCCGCCTCGAAGTGCTGGCGGTCCCAGCCGGGCGTGTCGCGCAGGATCCAGGTCACCAGGTCGCGCACGTTCTGGACGCGCACGCAGCCCGAGGAATCGAAACGCATCAGCTTGCCGAACAGGCTCTGCTGCGGCGTGTCGTGCATGTAGACGCCGTCGGGGCTGGGGAAATTGATCTTCACCGAGGCCATGGCGTTGTTGGCGCCGGGATCCTGACGGAAACGGTACTTCACCGCATCCTCGGTCGACCAGTCGACCGTCATCGGATCGACCTCGCTGCCGTCCGGCGCCAGAAGGCGGATATGGCTGTCCTTGAGGTAGTTCGGATCCTTCCGCATCAGCGGAATGATGTCCTTGCGCACGATCGAGACCGGCGCGTTCCAGTACGGATTGACGATGATCTCGTTGATCTTGGAATTCACGATCGGCGTCTGGCGGTCGACCTTGCCGACGATGGCCGCATGGCGCAGCACGACGCGGCCGTTCTCCACGGCTTCGACCTGCTGGGCCGGAATGTTGACCATGACGTAGCGTTCGCCGAGGAAGCCGCCCATGGAGCGCAGCCGCACCAGATTCGTCTCAAGCTGACCGAGACGCACCTGCGCCGAGACGTTCATCGCCGAATAGGTGTACTTGCCGGTCACGCCGTCGTCCGGCAGGCCATGGCGGATCTGGAAGCGCTTGAGCGCCGAATCGACATAGGAATCGAAAGCGTCCGACAGGCCGGCATTCTGCGGCAGGTCGCCTGAGACCATCAGCCGCCTGCGCAGCGGCACCACGTCGGGGTCGACGACGCCGAGCTTGAGCTTCTTGGTCGCCGGAACCGGCTGCCAGCCTCCCTGCGCGGTGATGCCGCGATAGAGTTCGATGGCCTGCTCGGTAAAGGAGATCGTCTGCGGGCTGAAAATAGGCAGCGTCGAGGCGACCTTGCCGTTGTCGCTGACGCGGGCGTCGAACGTGTCGTCCCAGCTACCCGTGGATTTCAGGATGTCGCCGATCACGTCCTGCGCCCTGGCACCGCCCGAAAACGCGGCGGCGGCGAGCGCAGTGGCTCCGGAAAGGAAAAAACGGCGACTGGTCATCATGGGCGGTCCAGACTTTTCTCGGCTGTTCGGCACTGGGCGGCTTGCGCCGCCGGGCATCGTGCGGATCGCCCGCATACTAGGGTGGGCACTGTTAACAATGTGCCAACCACGAAGGCATCTCGCCTCCTCCGCTATCACTGCGAATATGGCGGCAGCGTGGCGCGTTCGCAAATCAACTGTCCGCGCCGATCGGCAATAAGCGTGAGGCGTGGTTTTTCGGCAACCGTCGCCATCCGCTCGAACCGCAAAGAAAAGGGGCCGCAGCGTTGCGGCTGCGGCCTGACTGGAGGTCACCTTTTCCGGCGGCGCTTCTTTGCGGCGCCACCTGCGTCTCGTTCACATCCGGTAGGCGATGGTATCGTTCCAGAACCGGTCGAGGCGCTGCAAGGCACGGTTCATCTGCGCGAACTCGTCCTGGTTGATACCGCCGACCTGCTCGATCGAACCGACGTGACGCTCGTAGAGGCCGGCGACCACTTCGGCCACCTCCTGACCCGTCTCCGTCAGGCTGATGCGGACGGAACGGCGGTCGATGCGCGAACGCTGGTGGTTGATGAAACCGAGGTCGACCAGCTTCTTGAGGTTGTACGAGACGTTCGAGCCGAGATAGTAGCCTCTGCTGCGCAGCTCGCCGGCGGTCAGTTCGGCATTACCGATGTTGAACAGCAGCAGCGCCTGGATGGCGTTGATGTCAGAACGGCCCTGGCGGTCGAATTCGTCCTTGATGACGTCCAGCAGGCGGCGGTGCAGACGCTCGACCAGCTGAAGCGATTCCATGTACAGCGAACGGATCGCCTCGCGGCGATCGTCGGATCCGGTAGCGGGCTTGGCAGCCTGGCGCGAATTGATCATTGTCTTTGCCTCTCGTTTGTCGCCCGGTGATTTCTTGTTTTTCTCACCTTGGTCGCGACCCTATCGAATACCCATAAAATTCGACTTAAACGCCAAGGCTAACAAGAGCTTACCGGTAAGAGGTTTGCAGACAGGCTTAACGAAATCCCATGCGGGGACGGACAATTAACCTCAATATTTACTGAACGTCCGGAAGGGAATCTGCCTGATGCGGACGATTGGGCCGGGCCTATTGCAACGCCTGCCGCTTCCGCCAGTGGAGGACGATCCGGAAGGCGATATAGAGGAGCGCCACCACGGCATGTGCGGCGACGATCGGCAGTCGCTCGCCGAAGAGCGGGGAGAACCCGCCATACATCGCCGTTTCCGTCGCCGCGCAGATGAACCAGATGACCGGCCCCCAGGACGCCAGCATCCACAGGCCGGCCGCGGCGATGGGAAACAGCACCGCCAGCGTCACCGCCGCCACCTGCCAATGGATCGGCATCAGGTCGAAACGCCACAGCGGCCCCGGATAGAAGCCGACCAGCCGCACCCAATAGAGCACGCCGAACAGCAGGCAATAGACGGCGACGATGCGCTGGAACCAGGAAAAGGCGACTTCCACGCCGGAAGGGCCGAGCACGCGCCGTGAGGTGGCGACGTCGCTCAAAACGTCAGTTCCCGCTTGCCGAGCGGCGCGAAATAGGCGTCGATGTCCGCCGTGGAGACGTCCTCGATCCGCGACGGCTGCCATTTCGGCTGCCGATCCTTGTCGACGATGGCGGCCCGGATGCCTTCGTAAAAATCATGACCGGCGAGCATGCGTACCAGGATGCGGAACTCCATGCGCATGCAGTCCGCCATCGACAGGCCGCGGCCGGCCTCGATCTCGCGCCATGCGACCAGCAGGCTGGTCGGCGAGCGTCCTTCGATCGTCGACAGCGTCCTGGCCGCGAAAGGATCGGCTGCGACCTCGGCCTTCAGGCCCTCAATGATTTCCGGCAGCGACGGCCGCGCGAAATGGCGGCCGATGGCCTCCAGCACCGCCGCCTCCGTTTCACGGGCGGGCGATACCGTCAGTCCCTCCAGCGCGGCATCGGCATCACCGCTGTCGCACAAGCGCTCGGCAAAACGCTCCTGGTCGGCCGCATTGATGGCATGGGTGGCGAGACCGCACCCCAGCACGTCGCCCCAGCCGATCCGGTTGCCGGTCAAGGCGAGGTAGCGGCCGAAATGTCCGCCGAGCTTGGGCAGCAGATGGCTGGCACCGACATCGGGAAAGAAGCCGATGCCGACTTCCGGCATGGCAAACTGGGCGTTTTCGGTCACGACGCGGTGCGAGCCGTGAAAGGAAACGCCGACGCCGCCGCCCATGACGATGCCGTCGATCAGCGCCACATAGGGCTTCCGGTAGCGCTCGATATGGGCGTTCAGCCGGTATTCGTCGGCGAAAAACGCGGCCGGCGGCTCCTCGCCGGCTCGGTGCGCCGCGTAGACCTGCATGATGTCGCCACCGGAGCAGAAGGCCCTGCCCTCGCCCCGGATCAGCACGGCAGCGATCGTCGGATCGTCTTCCCAGGCTGCCAGTGCCTTCGCCAACGCCCGCACCATGCCATGGCTCAGGGCGTTGAGCGCCTTCGGCCGCGTCAGCGTGACGACACCTGCCCGCCCCTTCCGCTCGAAACGGATTTCGTCACCACCGCCAAAATCCATCGACAGATTCTCTCTCCTTGCCCCGGCCTGAAAGTGCTAAGGGGCCAGTCCGCCGACGTCAATTGTCCGGCTACCCCGCGCGCCGAACGCTGGCACAACCATGCCGCATTGGTCTGGCCGCCGGCATCGTGATAAAAGCCCGCCTCGTCTGGAGAACCGGCCATGAACAAATTCAGCGCGGCGAAGGCCGCCGGCACCCGCACCGTCGACGAAATCACCGGCTCGCGCCGCCTCAGGCGCATGCGCAAGGCTGGCTGGTCGCGTCGCCTCGTGCAGGAGAACCGGCTGACGGTGGACGACCTGATCTGGCCGATCTTCGTCGTCGAGGGCACGAACGTGCGCCAGCCGATCGAGGCCATGCCGGGCGTCTTCCGCCTTTCGGTCGATCTGGCGGCGGAGGAAGCCGAGCGTGCGGCAAGGCTCGGCATTCCCGCCATCGCCACCTTCCCGAATGTCGAGCGGTCGCTGCGCGACCAGACCGGCTCGGCCATCCTCGATCCTGACAACCTTATCAACCGCGCTACCCGCGCCATCAAGGCGGCCGCGCCGGACATCGGCGTCATCACCGACGCGGCCCTCGATCCCTTCACCAGCCACGGCCATGACGGCATCGTGCGCGACGGCGTCATCGTCAACGACGAGACCGTCGGGCAGGTGACGGCGGCCGCCGTGCTTCAGGCCGCCGCCGGTGCCGACATCATCGCGCCCTCCGACATGATGGACGGCCGCATCGGCGCCATCCGCGACGCGCTCGACGCCAACGGCTTCCAGGACGTGGCGATCATGTCCTATGCGACCAAGTTCCACTCGGCCTTCTACGGTCCCTACCGCGAGGCGATCGGCACTGCCGGCCTGCTGCAGGGCGACAAGAAGACCTATTACCTCGACCACGCCAATTCCGATGAGGCGGTGCGCGAGGCCGAGCAGGATCTGGCCGAGGGCGCCGACATGATCATGGTCAAGCCCGGCCTGCCCTATCTCGACATCATCCGCCGGCTGAAGGACGAGTTCGCCATGCCGACCTTCGCCTACCAAGTGTCGGGCGAATATGCGATGATCGAGGCGGCCGCCGCCAACGGCTGGATCGATGGCGAGCGCGCCATGCTGGAATCGCTCCTCGCCTTCAAGCGCGCCGGTTGCGACGGCATCCTCACCTACTTCGCGCCGAGAGTGGCTGAACTGCTCAAGGGCTGAGCGACATCGGCCATGGCGCAATCGGAAACGACGGGGCAATCCGCCTACAACGTCCACTGGCGGCGCAATCTCGTCGTTTGCCTGCTGGGGTCCTTCACCACCATCGTGGCGATGACGCTGCTGTTGCCATTCCTGCCGCTTTATGTGGAGGAACTGGGAGCAACGGGCCACGCCGCCATCGTCCAGTGGTCGGGCATCGCCTACGGCGCCACCTTCCTTGCCGCCGCGCTCGTCGCGCCGCTGTGGGGCAAGCTCGGCGACCGCTACGGCCGCAAGCTGATTCTGGTGCGCGCCTCGCTCGGCATGGCTATCTGCATGTCGCTGACCGGCATGGTGCAGAGCGTGTGGCAACTCGTGCTCTTGCGCCTGCTGATCGGCTTTGCCGGCGGCTATTCCTCCGGCTCGACCATCCTCGTCGCCATGCAGACGCCGAAGGACCGCTCCGGCTGGGCGCTGGGCACGCTGTCCGCCGGCATCATGGCCGGCAACCTCGTCGGCCCGCTGGTCGGCGGCGCGCTGCCGCCGTTGATCGGCATCCGCGCCACCTTCCTGCTCGCCGGCGGCGTCATCTTCCTCGCCTTCCTCGCCACCAGTTTTCTCATCAAGGAGGACGCGCACCCGGCGGCCACCAAGGCGCCGGGCGGCAAGGCGAAAAGCGGCTGGTCGCAGATACCCGACAAGCGGCCCGTCACGGCCATGCTGGCGACGGGCATGCTTCTGATGTTCGCCACCATGTCCATCGAGCCGATCATCACGGTCTATGTCGGCCAATTCGTCGAGGACCAGAGCCACGTCACCCTGGTGTCGGGCGTCGTCATGTCGGCCGCCGCACTCGGCGCCATCCTGTCGGCGTCATACCTCGGCAGGCTGGCAGACCGGATCGGCCACTGGACGGTGATCGCCGGCGCGCTGGCGGCGGCCGCGTTGCTGCTCATCCCGCAGGCTTTCGTGACAGCCGGCTGGCAGTTGGTGGCGCTGCGCTTCCTGATGGGACTGGCGCTCGGTGGCCTGCTGCCCAGCGTCACCAGCGTCATCCGCCACAACGTGCCGGACGGCGTCGGCGGCAACGTGCTCGGCCTGTCGGTTTCGGCGCAATATGTCGGCCAGGTCGCCGGCCCGCTGCTCGGCGGCTTCGTCGGCGGCCATTTCGGCATGCGGGCGGTCTTCCTGATGACGGCGGTGCTGATGGCGGCCGGCGCCGTCTACAACTGGCTGGCAAGGGCGTCGCAAGAGAGGCGATCGACACCCGATCGATAGCGAGCGATGGCGATCAGGGACGGTTTGAAGAGCTGGGCGCGGTCGGTCAAACGCGACGTCCATGCGATCTATCTCGCCGCCAGGGATCCGCGAACGCCGTGGTATGCAAAGGCACTGGCGCTTTTCGTAGCCGGCTACGCGCTGTCGCCCATCGACCTTATCCCCGATTTCATACCCGTCCTGGGCTATCTCGACGACGCGATCATCGTGCCGCTGGGGGTTCTGCTCGTCATCAGAATGATCCCGCCGGACGTCATGGCGGAGAAACGGGTCGAGGCCGCCGTAGCCCTCGACCGTCCGGTAAGCCGGACTGCCGCGACCGTTATCGTCGCGCTTTGGATCGCAGCCGTCGCCTTGGCGGCTTGGGGCGGCTATCGCTACCCTTCAGCGCGCTGATTGATACTCCAGGGTCGCTCGCCTGTTCTGCTTCCACTGTCATTTCAATCACGTTTATGAGTCCGCCAACCTCGGATTTGTGTTCGGACTTGAACGGAACGGTTGGCGCGGAGGCGTGTTTTCCATCGGATTCAACGATGGAGCATAAGATGAAAGCCATCCTCGCCGCACTTTTCCTCGCCACCGCCGCCGTACCGGTAACGATGGCGCCTGCCACGGCTGCCAGCGTGACATTTTCCACGAATGGCGGCGATGACGTCGTCATCCGGCGTGATCACCGCCGCCATCACGATCGCGATTCCTGGCGCTACAGCGACCACCGGCGTGACTGGCGCAGGCACCACCGACGCGATTGCCGCACCAAGGTGGTCAAGTCCTGGCATCATCATCGTCGGGTGATCCGCGAAATCACCATCTGCGACTGACAGGCGGGGCCACCGTGGGCGACATCGTGGCCCATGGCGGCCGATCCTGAAATCCCGCATGGTTGAGGCCGCGTTTCACCACGAAGCAAGGCCCTTCATGTCCGACTCGAACCCACCTGGAGCACGGCCCCTCGTTTTTGCCGCCGGTCTCGCCGGCGCGGCCGGCGTCGCCCTGTCG
Organism: Ollibium composti; assembly: GCF_004801285.1. Classification (GTDB taxonomy): domain Bacteria; phylum Pseudomonadota; class Alphaproteobacteria; order Rhizobiales; family Rhizobiaceae; genus Mesorhizobium; species Mesorhizobium composti. Next base: position 375,213 of record NZ_SSNY01000001.1, on the reverse strand, counting down.
GCAGCCGAGGCCCATACCGGCGGCGCCTTCACCGGCACCGCCGCGACGATGCTGCTCATCCATGCCCCGGCGCTGCTTGCGATCGGGCTCGTCGGCCGCAACGCCCTCCTGTTGCTGGCCGGGCTGGTGCTGGTCGCCGGACTGGTGCTGTTCTGCGGCGATCTCCTGGCACGCGACTTCCTCGGCCACCGCCTGCTTCCGTTCGCCGCCCCAACCGGCGGCACGCTGCTCATCATCGGCTGGCTCGTTGCCGCCGGCTCGTCATTCGTGAGGCCTCGCTCCTGATCCGAAACGCAAGTCTGGCAGACGCAACCGCGCATAGGCTAAGCTGCCGCCGCGACTGGTGAACATCCGCGAGGAGGAACGATGGCACGGCAGGCAGCGGCGACGACCCGTCCGATCCGGCTCGCCGATGTTGCGCGCGCCGCGGGCGTCTCGCACGGAACCGCCTCCAACGTCTTCGGCCGTCCCGAGATCGTGCGCAAGGAGGTACGGGAACGCGTCCACGCGGCCGCCGAGAAGCTCGGCTACGCCGGTCCGGACCCGAAGGGCCGGCTGCTGCGCGCCGGCAAGGTCAACGCCATCGGCGTCGCCACCGCACAGCCGCTGTCCTACTTCTTCGAAGACCCCTTCGCCCGCGTCGTCATGTCCGGCATCAGCCAGGCCTGCGACGCCACCGGCGCCGGCATCTCGCTGGTCTCGGCGGCCAACCAGGAACATCTCGCCTGGAACATCCAGAGCGCGCTGGTCGACGGCTTCATCGTCTTTTGCGTCGAGGGCGGCTCGCGCCTCGTCGAGCTGACGCGCGAGCGCAAGCTGCCTTTCGTGGCGCTCGACTTCGCCTTCGAGGACCAGACCGTAGCGGCCATAGGCGTCGACGACCGTGCCGGCGCGCGACTGGCCGCCCGCCACCTGACAGGGCTCGGCCACCGCCGCTTTGCCGTGCTTTCCCTGCCGTTTGCCGACGACGCAGCGACCGGGCCGGCCTCGCAGGAGAGACGGCGGCGCTCGATCTATGCGGGCACGCGCGACCGCCTGCTGGGCTATTTCGACGTCGTCGCCGAACACGGCATCGATACCGGTTCTGTACCCGTCTACGAGACGCTGAACGACGAGCGCACGGTCCGCGCCGGGCTCAATCACCTCTTTGCGCAACCGGAGCCACCGACCGCGCTGCTCGCCATGTCGGACCGCATCGCGCTCGCCGCGCTGGACTGGCTGCGCGAGCGCCGCCTTTCCGTTCCAAGCCGAATCTCCGTGGTCGGCTTCGACGGCGTGCCGGAGGGCGCGATTTCCATCCCGCCGCTGACCACCGTCGTGCAGCCGATGGCCGAAATGGGCCGCCGTGCCGCCCGCGCCATCCTAGAGCACGACGGCTCGCTGCCGCGCGAGACGATGCCCCTAGAGCTGGTCGTGCGCGGCTCGACCGGCTCCGTCTGATCGTCTGATATCCGGAAACGCTTGAACGGCGCCGCCTGCCGCCCCATGTTTGTGCCGTCACCGCACCACATGCGGCCGAACGGAAAGGAAAGCGGACCACCATGAACGCACGCGTTCTCGACGGTGAGATCATCACGTCCCGGCTGGACGATGCACGGGCCTATGACGGCGTGCGCACGCGGCGCGTAGTGGCCTGCCTGATCGACTATCTGATCGTCGGCCTGCTGACGATCCCGTTCGCCATCCTCGTGCTCATTCTGGGACTGCTGACGCTCGGCCTCGGCTGGATGCTTTTTACCGTTCTGGTTCCCGCCGTCGCCATCCTCTACATCTGGAACACGCTCGGCGGGAAAGACCAGGCCACGGTCGGCATGAAGATGATGGATATCCGCCTCGACCGTCTCGACGGCGCGCCCATCGACGGCATGACGGCGGTGGTGCATTCGGTGCTGTTCTGGGCCGGCAACGTCGTGCTGACGCCGCTGATCCTGCTAGTGACGCTGTTCAGCGACCGCAAGCGCACCCTGCACGATCTGCTGCTCGGCACAGTGGTAAGCCGCGCCGACCGCTGATCCCGCTGGGGTTTCCCGCGATTTTGCCGGTATTCCCCGCTGCAAAAGGCGGGGTCTACACAATATTGTTGAATTTTCCGCCGCTCGCGCCAAAGGTATGACGATTCGTGAGGCCGGCTTGCAGACTCGATGACGCAGCACCCGACACAATCGCCGCAGTTCTTCCTGACAGCGCCCTCGCCCTGCCCCTATCTCGACGGCCAGTTCGAGCGGAAGGTCTTCACTCATCTCGTCGGCGACAAGGCGCCGGAGATGAACGACCTGCTGACGCAAGGCGGCTTCCGCCGCTCGCAGAACATCGCCTACCGTCCCGCCTGCGAAACCTGCCGCGCCTGCGTGTCGGTACGCATCCTGGCCGGCGAGTTCACGCCCAGCCGCAACATGCGCCGCGTCCTCCACGCCAATTCAGACCTGATCGGCGTCATGCACGACGCCGAACCGTCGACGGAGCAATATTCACTGTTCCGCTCCTATCTCGATGCCCGCCACCGCAAGGGCGGCATGTCGGACATGACAGTCCTCGACTACGCCATGATGGTCGAGGACACACACGTGAACACCAAGATTATCGAGTACCGCCGCCGCGGCCCCGATACCTTCATCACCGGCCGCGGCCATGGCGAACTGATCGCGGTGGCGCTGTCGGACCAGATGGCAGACGGCCTTTCGATGGTCTATTCCTATTTCGACCCCGAACTGGCCGACCGCTCCCTCGGCACCTTCATGATCCTCGACCACATCAACCGCGCCAAGGCCATGGGGCTGCCGCACGTCTATCTCGGCTACTGGGTCAACGGCTCGCGCAAGATGAACTACAAGATGCGCTTCATGCCGCAGGAGCATCTCGGTCCCAAAGGCTGGGAACGCTTCGAAGGTTGATCCCCGCCTCTGGCTGACAGAGTTTCAAGCCGTGGCCGCTTTGTTCGGCGTCCCGCTCCTGTAGAAGACGACCTTCCTCCAGCAGCGGGCGGCCCTTCTTGACGACCACTCACGACCATCACGCCAAGGGCCTGCTCATCACCGCCATCGGCGGCATGACGCTGACCGTCGACATTCCGCTGATCCGGCTGGCCGACGGCGAACCGTGGTCGATCCTGATGACCCGCACCGGCATGACCCTGCTGGCCGCGCTGGTCATCTGGGCGGTGTGGCGCCTGTTCTCGCCGAAAGCCCCGCAGCTCATTCCCGGCCGCGCCGGCCTCGTCGTGGCGGCCCTCTACGGCCTCGGCTCGATCACCTTCATCACCGCCGTCTTCAACACCTCGACGGCGAACCTGGTCTTCATCCTCGCTTTCAATCCGATGTTCTCGGCCCTGCTGTCCTGGCTGTTCCTGGGCGAGCGGCCGCGGCCGGCCACCTTCGTCGCCATGGCCGCGATGATTGTCGGCGTCGCCATCATCGTCGGCGACTCGATGGGGTCCGGCCATTTGTTCGGCAACGTTCTGGCGCTGAGCTCGGCGCTGTGCATCGCCGGCGCCATCACCATTTCGCGCGCCAGCGGCAAGGACATGGGCTTCACGTCGCTGATCGGTGTCGTCCTGCCCTTCCTTGTCGCCGCCTTCATGGTCGGCAAGACCGGCTATCAGGTGGCAGAGCCGTGGTGGATCGTCTTCAACGGCGCGGTCATCATGCCGATCTCGTTCTTCTGCCTCGCCGCCGGCCCGCGCTATATCTCAGGCGCGGAAGTTTCCATGTTCTACCTTCTGGAAACGGTGCTGGCGCCCGTCTGGGTGTGGATGATCTTTTCCGAGGTGCCGAGCCGCAACAGCTTGATCGGCGGCACCATCCTGATCGTCGCCCTGATCGCGCATTCGCTATGGCAATTGCATGAAGGGCGACGGCGACGGACAGCGCTCGCCGCCCGTCACCCGGCCTGAGACTTCCGCTCCGCGACGAGCTCGACCGGTGCGGGCTCCTCGTCCTGCGCGATCGCCGGCGGTGCCGTATCCGTCACCTCGCGCAGCCATTCGCGCCATATCGCCACCAGCAGCGCCATCAACACGGGGCCGATGAAGAGCCCGAGGAAGCCCATCGTCTTCACCCCGCCGATAAGGCCGAAGAAGGTCGGCAGGAACGGCAGCTTGATCGGCCCGCCGACCAGCTTGGGGCGGATCGTCTTGTCGACGATGAACAGCTCCACCGCCCCCCACAGGAACAGCGCCAGCCCGGCGAAGGGCGAGCCGCTGGCCGCCAGGTAGATGGAGACCAGCGTGAACGACAGCGGCGCCCCGCCCGGTATCAGCGCCATCACGCCGGTCAGCACTCCCAGCGTCACCGGCGACGGCACGCCCGCCAGCCAGTAGGCGATGCCCAGCACCACCCCCTCGCCGATGGCGATGATGGTCATGCCGGTGACGGTCGACGAGATGGTCGCCGGCACCACGCGCGAAATGCGTTCCCAGCGCATCGGCAGGATGCGCTCGCCCAGCTTGTCGATCTGCGCGGCGAAGCTTTCGCCGTCGCGATAGACGAAGAACAGCGCGATCAGCATGAACAGGATGGTCAGCAGCAGCGAAAACGCGCTGCCGCCGGCGGCCAGCACCGTCTGGTAGATGGAGCGGATGTTGGCGCCGCTGACGATCTGGATCAGTTCGCCGATCCCGCCGCGATGGCCGAACTGTGCCTGCCACTGCTGGTTAAGCCATTCGCCGACCACCGGCAGGCTGGCGATCCAGTGCGGCGTCGGCGCGCCGGAGCGGTTCGCCTCGATTGCCCAGATGCCCCATTCGCGCATCTCATGCACGGCGTACTTGCCTGCAAACGAAATCGGGATGACCAGGAAGGCGAGGATGGACAGGATGGCGATGGTGGCCGCCCAGGTGCGGTTGCCGCCGACCGCGGTGAGCAACCGCCGGTAGAGCGGCCAGCTCGCAAAGGCGATGACCAGCGCCGCCAGCACCGGAAACAGGAAGCCGTGGAAGAAATAGACGCCTGCGGCCACGATCAGCAGCAATAGCCACCGCGCAGCCGACAGCGGCGGCACGACGGCGGCTCTCAGCGGCGCCGATACGCCGAACAGACGCGGCTGCCGTTCGACCTTGCGGATTTCCCGTTCCTGCAAATGCGTTCCCCGATTGGCCGGCTTACGAAGCAACAGCTTTTGTCACAACATAGTGCAGCAATCGTGACCACAATCCAAATACGTTATGGGTCTTGCCCGCAGACCGCAGAGATAGCGGCAAACCGGTGTTGCGTCAGCCTTCGCCCGGCTGGCCAGTGGGGCGCAGAATGCCGATCAGCGTCGCCCGTACCAGCGTTTCCAGCTTCTCCAGCGGCACGCCGCGCGCCGGCAGGTCGTTCAGCGCCATGCCGTTTATGATGGCCAGCAGCGTCGGCACCACAACGTCGAGCTCGACGGCGGGGTCGATCTCGCCGCGATCCATAGCTTCGCCGAGATAGGCGCGGAACATGGCCTGCACCTGCTCGACATGGCACCGGCATGTCGATTCGACGGCGTTGTTGCGGGCGGCCTCCGCGCAGATCTCGGCAAACAGCGGCGCGGCGCGGCTCTCGTGCATGTGGCGGATATGGGTCATCGCGCCGAGCACCATGCCCTCGATGACGTCCGCCTTGGCCGTCACCGCCTTGAACAGCGTCGCATCCTCGCGCCGATCCGCCTCGCAGATCGCCGCGATGATCGCCTCCTTGGAAGCGAAATAGCGATAGAGCGCGCCTGGGCTCATGCCGGCCTCAGTGCAGATGTCGTGCATCGACGCGCCCTGGAAGCCGGCGCGAACGAAACAGGCCTTGGCCGCTTCGAGGATGCGTTGAACCTGGCGCTCGCGCCGTTCAGGGCGTGTGCACGGCAACATGGCAGCAGCCTCGCCGTCGATCGCCTTTTGCAGGTTGCCAAGCAGGGTTTCCATTGCTATCCATTCGCGCGAATGATCGTTCGCTCTTTACGCGAATGATTATTCTCGTGCAAGATGACGCGACGGAATCAGAGAAGACACGATGGAGAGGCGCCGCTTGGGCTGGGGTAAAGCGGCGTGTCGACGCGACCATCAAGGTGGTAAGCGATGAACGGACCTGCAAGCATCCCCAACGATCATACTGACACCTGCCGCCGCCCGGGCGAGCCGCCGTACATGACCTTCATCGAGGCGATGCGGCCGCTGACGGGCAAGTGGAAGATCGAAATCCTGTGGGTGCTGGCGCAGCGCACCCGCCGCTTCGGCGAGCTGCGGCGCGCGCTGCCCGGCATCACCCAGCACATGCTGTCGCTCAGGTTGCGCGAACTGGAGGCCGACGGGCTGGTGACGCGCACCGTCTATCCGGAGAATGTGTTGAGGGTGGAATACGAGATCAGCGAAGCCGTGCATGGCCTGAAGCCGGTCTTCCGCGCCGTCATCGGCTGGTCGCAGGAATACGGCCCCCTCGCCCGCAGGCTCCGGCAGGAAAACGACGCCGGCCCGGAGAGTGGCGACGACCTCGCCGCCTGAAGCTGTCAGTCGGCCGGGCTGTAACCGGCGATATGGCCGAAGGCGTAGCCCCGGGCGCGCAGGCCGGCAATCAGCGCCGTCAGGTTGACGACGCCGTCGAATTTGTCCTGAAACATCTGGTCGTGCATGAGCAGGATCAGCTTGTCCTTTTCCAGCATATGGCCGTAGGCGAACAGGCGCGCGATCTCGTCCACCAGCCGTTCGGCCTTCTGCACCGGCTTGCCGGTGCCATCGTGAAACCACTCGAAATCCCAGCCGTAGACGTCGAAGTCCGACGCCGCGACGAACTCGAAGTCGACCTGCTCGCTGGCCGCCTGCACTTCACCGACGCTGAGGTCGTTGCGCGAGACGTAGCGCAGCCGGAACACGTCGCGCCCCGGCAGGCGCGCCGGCACCGGCTTCACCGTCAGGCCGAGCACAGCATTGGCCTTCAGCATATCGGCCACCACGCCTTCGGTATCGGCATAGAAGGCCTTGTAGCGGTTGTTGGCATGCGAAAAAGAGTGGTTGCCGATCGTCACCAGCGGCATCGCCTTAGCTCTTGCCAGCAGCGCCTTGCGCTCGGACGACGCCAGCACATGCTGACCGACCATGAACAGCGTCGCCGGAACCTGCTCCTGCTCCAGCACGGAAAGCACATTTGACGTGCCGTCGAGCGGCCCGTCGTCGAAAGTGAGATAGACCGTGCGCTGCGCGGCCTGCGCCGGCGCGGCAATCATGAAAACCACAAGCAAGACCGTCAGCGCCGCGCCTGCCGCAATCGGTAAGCGCGGGGCCGGCCTTGCCGTCATCCGAACCGGCCCGTCTTCGGGAAGCCCTTCGGCACCATGCGGCCGGCCGAGGCGCGCACGCCGATCCATTCGGCAAGCTCCGCCTGGCTGCGGGTGAAGGTGCGGTCGGCCGAATCCTGCCACGACAGGCCGTCGGCCATGGCGAAGGTCTTCAGGTCGAGCATGCCGCCGTCCTTGTACTTCTGCAGCCGCACGCCTTTGCCGCGCGTCATTTCCGGCACTTCGGCAAGCGGGAACACCAGCATCTTGCGGTTCTCGCCGACGATTGCGGCATGGTCGCCCGCCACCGGCACGCAGCGCTTGGCTTCGTCCGGCGCCTTGACGTTCATCACCTGCCTGCCCTTGCGGGTATTGGCCACCACCTCGGTTTCTGGCACGACGAAGCCGTTGCCCTGATGCGAAACGAGCAGCAGCTTGCGGCCGGCATCGTGCACGAAGGCGGTGACGATGTCCTGATCGTTCTCCATGTCGACGATGATGCGGATCGGCTCGCCATGGCCGCGCCCGCCGGGCAGCCGGTCGGCGCCGATGGTGTAGAACTTGCCGCCGGTGGTGAAGATCAAAATCTTGTCGGTGGTCTGCGCCGGGAAAGCGAATTTCAGCGAATCGCCTTCCTTGAAGGTGAATTGCGAATGGTCGGACAGATGGCCCTTCATCGCCCGCAGCCAGCCCTTTTCGGAGACGATGACCGTCACCGGCTCCTTCTCGATCATCGCATTATGGATCTCCGACAGGTCATGCTCCGGCGCTTCCGCGAAAGTCGTACGGCGCTTGCCGATCTCGGTCTCCGGTCCGAACCGCTCGCGCAGTTCGCCGATCTGCCACTTGATCGTCTTCCACTGCATCGCCTCGGAGGCAAGCAGAGCCTCGATCTGCTTCTTTTCTTCCGTGAGCCCGTCGAACTCCTTGCGGATCTCGAACTCTTCCAGCTTGCGCAGGGCGCGCAGGCGCATGTTGAGGATCGCTTCGGCCTGGGTGTCGGTCAGGTCCCAGCGCTTCATCATGACGGGCTTGGGCTCGTCCTCCTCGCGGATGATGCGGATCACCTCGTCGATGTTGAGATAGGCGATCAGATAGCCGGCGAGGATTTCCAGCCGGCGCTCGATCTCGCCCAGCCGGTGCTTGGAGCGGCGGATCAGCACCTCGCGGCGATGGTCGAGCCATTCCTGCAAGGCGCTCTTCAGGGAGAGCACGTTCGGCACCTTGCCGCGCGACAGCACGTTCATGTTGAGCGGGAAGCGGCTTTCCAGTTCCGTCAGCTTGAACAGCGATTCCATCAGAAGGCCGGGATCGACCGTGCGGCTCTTCGGCACCAGCACGACGCGGATGTCCTCCGCGCTTTCGTCGCGGATGTCTTCCAGGAGAGGCAGCTTGCGCGCGATGAGCAGTTCGGCCGCCTTCTCGATCAGCCGCGACTTCTGCACGCCATAGGGGATTTCGGTGACGACGATGACCCAGGTGCCCCGGCCCTGGTCTTCCTGATGCCATTTCGCCCTGACGCGAAAACCGCCGCGGCCGGTCTCGTAGGCGTCGAGGATCGACTTGCGGTCGTCGACGATGATGCCGCCGGTCGGGAAATCCGGCCCCTGCACGAACTGCACGAGGTCGGCGACCGAAGCGGCCGGATTGTCGATCAGCAGAAGCGCGGCATCCAGCAATTCGGCCGCATTATGCGGCGGGATCGAGGTCGCCATGCCAACCGCGATGCCGGACGAGCCGTTGGCAAGCAGGTTCGGGAAGGCGCCGGGCAGGACCGACGGCTCCTCGTCCTCCTCGTTATAGGTCGGGCGGAAATCGACCGCGTCCTCGGTGATGCCGGCAAGCAGCTCGGTCGCCACCTCGGTCATGCGCGCCTCGGTGTAGCGCATGGCGGCGGCGTTATCGCCGTCGATGTTGCCGAAATTGCCCTGCCCGTCGACCAGCGGGTAGCGCATGGAGAAATCCTGCGCCAGACGCACCAGCGCGTCGTAGATCGACTGGTCGCCGTGCGGATGGAACTTGCCCATCACCTCGCCGACGATGCGCGCGCACTTGGCGAAGCCCTGGTCGGGGTTGAGGCGCAGAAGGCGCATGGCGTGCATGATGCGCCGATGCACCGGCTTCATGCCGTCGCGAACGTCCGGCAGGGCGCGGTGCATGATGGTCGACAGCGCATAGGCGAGATAGCGCTCCTCGAGCGCCTTCTTCAGGTCGACCGGTTCGATATTGTCGTCGTCGCCGCCCCCCGGCGGTACAAGGCTCTTTCCCATGGCTTCGGACTAACCGAGCCGGTGATTCGCGGCAAGGGTCGATGGTGGCGCAGAGGCGTCAAGCACAATCGGGAATGGCAGCGACTCCCACTCCGTCGCGCGAAGCGCGCCAGAGTGGGGGTGATTTGCTTCGAGCCTATCGCCTACGCCGCCGCCAGCAAACTCGCATTGCCACCAGCAGCGGTCGTGTCCACGCAGACCGCCCGCTCGTGCACATAGGCCGCCGGATAATAAACCTCACCGACCAGCGGCACGATCGGCCCGTCGCGTTCGGCGATAACCTGCCGCACGACACGCATCGCCTCCGCCGTTCCCGAAAACGCCACCACGTCGACCTTGAGCGCCCGCGCCTCGACCGGATCGGGGCGGCCGTCGATGGCCGCCAGCGGCAGGCCTTTGCCGGTCAGCGCCGAAAGTGCTGCCGGCGCTCCTGGCGCGACCGCCAGCACGGCATTGCCGGCGGCGAGCGCCTGGATGGTCTGGGCAAGGAGCGTGTCGGCATCCGGCCCGAGCACCAGCACCCGGCCGCGCGGCGCCAGCGAAAGCGTGTTCGCCTCACCGGTCGGTCCCGGCAGGTCGATCTGGCCGTATTCCAGGCTGGATGCGGCGGCGATGGCCGCGGCGCCCTTGCCGCGCAGGTGCTTGCGCAGGATGGCGATGCGGTCGGCGCGCGTCGACCAGCCGCCGAGCGCCGGATCGGGCAGGTTGTCGGCAAGCTCGCTCGCCGTCACCTTGCGGCCCTCGGCCACGTGCGTGCCGGCTTCCGCACCTTTGCGGAAACGGCGCAGGTAGTGCGGCCCGCCCGCCTTCGGCCCGGTGCCCGACAACCCCTCGCCGCCGAAGGGCTGCGAACCGACCACAGCGCCGATCTGGTTGCGGTTGACGTAGATGTTGCCGGCGTGGATGCCGTCGACGAAATGCTGCACCCGGCCCTCGATGCGCGTATGCAGGCCGAAGGTCAGGCCGTAGCCCTTGCGGTTGATTGCCGAAATCACGCGATCGATGTTCTCGGCCTCGAAAGTGGCGACGTGCAGCACCGGGCCGAACACCTCGCGTTCCATCTCTTCGATGCCCTTCACCCGGAACACCGAGGGCGCGACGAAGCGGCCCTCGCCCGGCACATCGAGCTTTGCCAGCGTCCGTCCCTCTCCGTCCATCGCCTCGACATAGGCGCCGATGGCGGCCCTAGCCTCGTCGTCGATGACCGGCCCGACATCGGTGGCGACCTGCCACGGATCGCCGACCTTCAGCGCCGCAAGCGCGCCTTTCAGCATCTCCAGCACCTTCTTTTCCACATCCTTCTGCACATAGAGCACGCGCAGCGCCGAGCAGCGCTGGCCGGCGCTCTGGAAAGCCGAGGCCAGCACGTCGCGCACCGCCTGTTCGGGGAGCGCGGTGGAATCGACGATCATGGCGTTCAGCCCGCCCGTCTCGGCGATCAGCATGGCGTCGGGTGCGGCTGTCTTGGCCAGTTGCTTCTCGATCAGCTTGGCGACCTCAGTCGAACCGGTGAAGCAGACGCCGGCGATACGCGGATCGGCCGTCAGCGGCGCGCCGACGCTGGGCCCGTCGCCCGGCAGAAGCTGGATAACGTCTTGCGGCACGCCCGCCTCGCGCAGCAGTTCGACGGCGCGGAAGGCGATCAGCGGCGTCTGCTCCGCCGGCTTGGCGATCACCGCATTGCCGGTGACGAGCGCGGCGGCGATCTGCCCGGTGAAGATGGCGAGCGGGAAATTCCACGGCGAGATGCACACGATAGCGCCGCGCGCCTCGGTGCCCGTCTCAGCCTCCGCCGCCTGCTGCGCATAATAGCGCAGGAAATCCACCGCCTCGCGCACTTCCGCCACGCCGTCGGCCAACACCTTGCCGGCCTCGCGGGTGCATAGCGCGAAGAACTCCACCGCGTGTTTTTCATAGAGATCGGCGGCGCGGCGCAGGATCGCGGCGCGCTCGGCGACCGACGTCTTCGCCCAGCCCGGCTGCGCCTCGACAGCGAGAGCGACTGCCTTGGCCGCCTGCTCCGCCGTCGCCTCGGTGACCATACCCACCACCTCCGACGGCTTGGCAGGGTTGTTGACCGGCCGCGCCTTGCCCTTGCCGGCGGCACGGGTGAGCGGCTTTGCATGCCAGTGGTCGGCGCCGGCGAACTTTTCGCGTTCCTTCTCGATCGCCGCCAGCGTCACCGGGTCGGTGATGTCGAAGCCTTTGGCGTTGCTGCGGTTGCCGCCGAAGATGGCCGCCGGCGTCGGGATATTGGGATTAGCCGCAGGCCCCTGCGCTTCGACCACCGAGAGCGGATCGCGCGCGATGTCCTCGGGCGCCACATCCTCGTCGGTGATCTGATGGACGAAGGAGGAATTGGCGCCGTTTTCCAACAGGCGCCGCACCAGATAGGCCAGAAGATCCGAATGCGCGCCCACCGGCGCATAGATCCGGCAGCGCGTGCCCTCGGCCTTGCGCACCGTCTCGTGCAGGGATTCGCCCATGCCGTGCAGGCGCTGGAACTCGAAACTGTCGCGGTCCGTCGCCATCGACAGGATGGCGGCGACGGTGTGCGCGTTGTGGGTGGCGAACTGCGGATAGATGCGGTCCGTCATGGAGAGCAATTTGCGCGCGCAGGCGAGATAGGACACGTCCGTGTTGGGCTTGCGGGTGAACACCGGGTAGCCCGGCAGGCCGAGCACCTGCGCCCGCTTGATCTCGGTGTCCCAATAGGCGCCCTTGACGAGGCGCACCATGATGCGCCGGTCCAGCTTTTTGGCCAGCGCGTGCAGCCAGTCGATGGCGTAGAAGGCACGCGGGCCATAGGCCTGCACGACGACGCCGAAGCCATCCCAGTCGGCCAGCCGGGGATCGGCCAGCACGCGCTCGATGACGTCGAGCGACAGGTCGAGCCGGTCGGCCTCCTCCGCGTCGACGTTGAGGCCCATGCGGGCGTGCCGCGCCTGCAGGGCGAGCGACAGGAGCCGCTCCGCCATCATCGGCAGCATCGTCTCCCTGTGCAGGATCTCATAGCGCGGATGCAACGCCGAAAGCTTGACCGAAATGCCGTGGTTCAGGCGGATATCGGGGCCGTTCGAGCCGGCGTCGAGCGAGGAGATCGCGTCGGAATAGGCCTTCAGGTAGCGCAGCGCGTCCGCTTCGGTGCGGGCCGCCTCGCCCAGCATGTCGAAGGAATAGAGATAGCCCTTGCGCGTCATGCCGCTGCCGCGCTTCATCGCTTCGGCGATGGTGCGGCCGAGCACGAACTGCTCGCCCATCTCGCGCATCGCCGCCGCCACCGCCTTGCGGATGACCGGCTCGCCAAGCCGGCGCACCATGCCGCGCAGCGTCCGTTCGATCGAGCCTTCGCCCTCCTCCAGCACCCGCCCGGTCAGCATCAGCGCCCAGGTCGAGGCATTAACGAAGATGGAGCTGGATTCGCCCGAATGCGCCGACCAGTCGTGCGGCGCGATCTTGTCGGCGATCAGGTCGTCCATCGTCTCGGCGTCCGGCACGCGCAGCAGCGCCTCGGCCAGGCACATCAGCGCCACGCCCTCCTTGGTGGAGAGTCCGTAGGCCGAGAGGAACACCTCCATAAGTCGCGGATCGGTCGAACCGCGCACCGCGCGCACCAGATCGGCCGCGCGCTTCGAGATCGCCGCACGATCCTCCTGCGTCAATCCTGTCGCCGCCGCCAGCCGTTGCACGGCCTCGTCCTCGTTCGGCAGATAGGTGGCGCGGATCTGTTGGCGGATCGTGTCGAGCGCGGGCATGGCGGTCCTGTCGAAATGCGCGTTGATAGGTGCGCGCGAGGCTAGCACAGCCCTTGGCAACAAACCGATCCAAAGAAATCGACAGGAAAGGCCAATCAGTCTAATACAGAACGGAAAAGTAATCGATTTGGATCGCATTCAGGATCATGGAAGACCATCTGGATCGCATAGACCGCAATATCCTTGTCGTGCTCGCGCGCAGCGGCCGGCTGTCCATGGCCGAGCTCGCCGAACGCGTCGGCCTGTCGAAGACGCCGGTGCAGGCGCGCGTGAAGCGGCTGGAGAAGGACGGTTTCATCCGCGGCTATGCGGCCATCGTCGACCGCGAGAAGATGGGCGAAGGCCATGTCGCCTTCGTGCAGGTGAAGCTCTCGGACACGCGCTCGGCCGCGCTCGACGCCTTCAACCGCGCCGTGACGGGCGTTCCGGAAATCGAGCAGTGCCACATGATGGCGGCCAGCTTCGACTATCTCCTGAAAGTGCGCACGCGCGACATTGCCGCCTACCGCCGCGTGCTGGGCGAACGCATCTCCGCCCTGCCGCATGTGGCGCAGACCTCGACCTTCGTGGCGATGGAGACGGTCAAGGACCGGTAGAGCCTCACAACACGAAGTTGAAGACGACCGAATCCGAGCCCTGCGCGGCCGATACGGTCAACCGAAGCTGCCACCAGCCGCGCATCGAGAATTTCACACCGTCGATGCGGTAGCGTCCCTGCCCGAGATAATCCGCCACTTGCGGACTGGTCGGCAAAAGGTTGCTGTTGCGCGGCATGCCGCCTGAAATATCGACGGCTGCATACTCGACCGGCGCGCCCGCCTTCGTCGTCAGCGTCAGTTGCCAGCTTTGCAGTTCGCCGACCCGCACGGCACCGCTTTGCGGCCTGATGGCGACGACGAACAGGCCGTTCGCGGTCGCCCTGGTGCGCGACAGGTCCGGCCCCTGCCCGCTGCCGTGCAGGTAAGCGACAAGCACGACGCCCGTCAGCACAACCGCCAGCCCGAGCACGGCAAGGCCATATCGCCAGATCGAGTTCAAACCGTCTCCCGTTCATGCTGTACGCACGCAACCGTAGCAGGCCGCATCTCACGGCGCGGGGCGACAGTCAAACGCGTTCCGAAGCATGGCGTTGCCGTGACAAAAAGGCTACAGGGTCCGCAATCACGCAGGAGGAATCGATGGCAACAGACAGCGCCCGGCCCGGCATCGTCACGATCGGCGAATGCATGATCGAACTGTCGGGCCAGGGCGACGGCTGGAAGATGGGCTTTGCCGGCGACACCCTCAACACGCTGTGGGCGCTGCATGCGCTTTGTCCGGACCGTTCGGCCACCTATGTCTCCGCTTTCGGCGACGACCCGTTCTCGCGCGACCAGATCGCCTTCTTCGGCCGGCACGGCATCGGCATCGGCGCCAGTCCCGTCATCGCCGGCGCGCGGCCGGGCCTCTACGCCATCACGCTGACCGGCGCCGAGCGCGCCTTCACCTACTGGCGTGCCGACGCCGCAGCCAAGCAGCTCGCCTCCGATCCTACCGCGCTGGCGAAGAATCTTGAAAATCAATCGCTTGTCTACTTTTCCGGAATCACTTTGGCAATCCTGGAGGGAGCCGCGCGCGATGGCTTGCTCGCCGCCGTCGCAGCCGCCAGATCGGCTGGCAGCCTGATCGCCTTCGATCCCAACTACCGGCCGCGCCTGTGGCAGAGCAAAGACGAGGCGCAGGCCGCGATCGCCCGCGCGCTGGAACTGACCGACATCGCCCTGCCGACCTTTCCGGACGAACAGGCGCTCTATGGCGACGCCACTCCCGAAACGACGGCGAGGAGGATTGGCGAGCAGGTCAAGGAAGTGGTGGTCAAGAACGGCGAGCAGCCGGCGCTGGTCCATGCCGGCGGGCAGGCGCAGTCCGTCGCCGCAATCCATGTCGCCGAACCCGTCGACACCACCGGCGCCGGCGATTCCTTCAATGGCGGTTACCTTGCGGCTCGCCTTGCGGGGCATACGCCGGGCGAAGCGGCACGCCGCGCCCACAAGGTCGCCGCTGCCGTGGTCCAGGTGCGCGGCGCGCTTGCTCCATTCGAGGTGCTTCGGGAGGCGTTCAGGGCTTGAATTCCGTCAATCCATCCGGAAGCGGTATTCGGTGACGTGATGGTAGGTGTCGCCCGGCAGCAGCGTCGCTTGCGGAAAATACGGGCGGTTCGGCGCATCGGGCCACACCTGCGGCTCCAGGCACAGGCCCGAGAAAGCCTCGTAGCGCAGGCCGCCGAGGCCGGGCCGGCCGGGCGTGACGTGCTGGCCGGTATAGAACTGCAGGCCCGGCTCCGTCGTCCACACTTCCATCTCCACGCCCGAAGTGGCGCCCTGCACCCATGCCGCCTGTTTCAGCGGCCCACGTGCCGATGCAAGGCAAAGGTTGACGTCGTATGGAAGCGGCTGGCCGCCGGCCTCGGCCTGCAGCGAGCGGGCCTGGCGGAAATCGAAGGGCGTGCCTTCCACCGGCTCCACCGCGCCGGTCGGGATCATGTCCGCGTCGACCGGCAGGTAGGCCGATCCCTGCAGCATCAGGCGATGTCCGAGGATATCGCCGGCACCGCCGTCGTCGAGATTGAAATAGGAGTGCTGCGTCAGGTTGCAGACGGTCGGCTGGTCGGTCGTCGCGGTCAGTTCCACCGACAGCGTTCCGGGAATCTTCAGCCGATAGGTGCAGGTCGCTTCCAGCGCGCCGGGAAAGCCCATTGTGCCGTCCGGATCGTGCAACGTGAACGTGACGAAATCGCGCCCATGCAGCGAAACCGACCACGGCCGACGGGAAAATCCGTCGATGCCCCCATGCAGCAGGTGCTTGCCGAGGAAATTTCGGTCGGTCTGGTAGCGGCTGCCGAACAGGGTGAAGCGTCCGTCGCGGATGCGGTTGGCGTAGCGGCCGACGACGGCGCCAAAGAAGGCGGTGTCGTTCTCGTAGTCGTCGAGGCGCTCGTAGCCGAGCACCAGCGGCGCGTCGTGCCCGGCCAGCCTCAGGTCCTGGATGACGGCGCCCCAGCCGATGATGCTGGCGGTCAACCCGCCGCCGCGAATGGTAAAGCGGGGGATATCCTCCCCCGCTCGCGTCTTGCCGAAAATCTCGCCGTCCTTCATCAGGGTCGGGACCTGTCGTTGGGCCGAAATACTATCCGGACGGCGGGCAGGATCAAAGACCCAGGCCGCCGATGCAGACGTATTTCGTGTCGAGATAGTCGTCGAGGCCCTGATGGCCGCCCTCGCGACCGAGTCCAGACTCCTTCACGCCGCCGAACGGCGCCTCCGGCGTGGTGATGATGCCCTCGTTGACGCCGACCATGCCGTATTTCAGCCCTTCCATCACACGGAAGGCGCGGCCGAGATCGCCGGTGTAGAAATAGCAGGCCAGCCCGAATTCGGTGTCGTTGGCGAGCGCCACCGCCTCTTCCTCGGTCTCGAACTTGAACACCGGGGCGAGCGGCCCGAAGATCTCTTCCTTCATGAACATCATGTTCGGCGTCGCGCCCGAAATCACCGTCGGCTCGAAGAACGAACCGCCCAGCGCGTGGCGTTTGCCGCCCGACACCACCTTGCCGCCCTTGGCCTTGGCGTCCGCGATGAATTCCTCGACCTTCTCGACCGCCTTGATGTCGATCAGCGGGCCCTGCTGCACACCGTCGTCGAGACCCGAGCCGACCTTCAGCCCCTTCGAGGCCTCGGCAAGCTTCTCGACGAACTTGTCGTGGATGCCGGCCTGCACGAAGAAGCGGTTGGTGCACACGCAGGTCTGGCCCGAATTGCGATACTTGGCGGCGATGGCGCCCTGCACGGCGCGGTCTAGATCGGCGTCGTCGAACACCAGAAACGGCGCATTGCCGCCGAGTTCCATCGACACCTTCTTCACCGTCGAAGCCGACTTCTGGATCAGCATCTTGCCGACTTCCGTCGAGCCGGTGAAGGTGATCTTCTTGACCAGCGGGTTGGCGCAAATCTCGTCGCCGATCTCGCCGGCCGAACCGGTGACGATGTTGACGACACCCTTCGGAATGCCGACCTCCTCGCACAGCGCGCCCCAGGCAAGGCCGGAATACGGCGTCTGCGAGGCCGGCTTGACCACCGCCGTGCAGCCGGCTGCCAGCGCCGGGCCGATCTTGCGCGACAGCATGGAGGACGGGAAGTTCCACGGCGTGATGGCGGCGATGACGCCGACCGGCTCGCGCGTTACCAGAACGCGGCGGTCGGCCCACGGCGACGGCACCACGTCGCCATAGGCGCGGCGTGCTTCCTCGGCGAACCACAGCACGTAGGCGGCCGACGAGCCGACCTCGCCCTTCGATTCGGTGAGCGACTTGCCCTGCTCGAGGGTCAGCAGCTCCGCCAGCGCGTCCTGGTTGTCCATGATGGCATCGTGCAGCTTGCGCAAAAGCTTCGAGCGCTCCAGCGCGGACGTCTTGCGGAACGACAGGAACGCCTGCTGTGCCGCCTCGATGGCGCGCCGGGTCTCGGCCTTGCCCGATTTCGGCACGGTGCCGATCTTCAGGCCGGTCGCCGGATTGGTAACGTCGATGGTCTGGCCGGAATCGGCCTGCACCCATTCGCCGTTGATCAGGTTCGCCTGTTTCATGAACTGGCTGGTCTTCTGGAGCATGATCTTGCCTCCGCTGGGGGCGCGCCGAGGGCGCGGGGCTGGAAATTCATCGCTGCACGCGCGCCCGGCCGACGGCCTGCGCACTGGACCACCGCTCTTACTCCACGGCAGGGGCCGCAATCAATCGATATAGGGCGGCCCAAGCAGTGGGCCAAGGCAGGCTACAAGCAGAAAATAGCTTTTGTCAGACAAATAGGAAGTTGACGATAGCGAGCCAGAACGAGGTCGTGACCACGGCCAGAGCCGTCGTCAGCGTCATCTGGTTGGAGGCCAGCGCCTGACCGGTGCCGAACTGCGAAGCGATCAGGTAGGAATTGACGCCGGCTGGCAGCGCTGCGGCCAGCACCGCGACCTACGCCGTCAGCGGCGGCAGGCCGAACAGCCATGCCGTCGCCAACGCTGTGGCCGGCATCAGGAACAGCTTCAGAACCGACAGCGCCATCGCCGGACGGATCGTGCCCGATATGCCGAAGCGGCACAGGCCGAGCCCCATGGCGAACAGCGCCACCGGCCCCGCGACACCGGCCAGGGCCTCGACGAGCCGATCGGCGAGCACCGGCAGAGGCAGGCCGGCCGTACGCCATATCCAACCGGCAAGGATGCCGATTACCAGCGGATTGGAGAAGACGCGGCGCGCGAACACGCGCAGGACCCGCGAAAAGTGAACGCGGCCGTCGCTTTTCGGACCGAAAAGCTCGAACAGCACGACCGAGGCCAGGATCATCGTCGGCAGATGCACCGACACCAGCAGCGACAGCACCTCGAAGCCCGGCGTGCCGAACACGCCGAGAACGAAGGGAATGCCGAGCAGAACGAGATTGGAGAAGGCCGAGGACACGCCGCCGACGACGCCGACACGCGCATCCCGCCCGAAGACCCGCGTCACGAGCATATGGCCGACGACCCAGGTAACCGCCGCGGCGGAAAAATAAGCGCCCCAGAAGGCCCAGGGCGCCGCACCGTGGAAATCGGCCTTGAGCATGGTGCGGAACAGAAGCAGCGGCATCGCCACGTTGACGGCGAATTCCGCCACCCCCTCACCCGTCTCGGCCTTCAGGTATCCGGTGCGGCCGGAAAGATAGCCGAGCGCGACGAGGCCGAAGACGAACAGGACGGTAGCGGTAAGCGGGGACATGCCGGCTCCGGTTTGCGGGGCGCCCCCTGATAGGCGAGAGCCGGAAGCCGCGCAACAAGGACCGGCCTGTCGCCCGCCCGCATTTCAGCCATGCTGCCGGCAGCGGCATCGTTTCGATACAAAGCTCGGCCAAGAGCCGGTGCCATCAAAGGACGGCTTGCGGCAAATGCCCAATTTTCCTCACGGTTGGCTGACAGCGTCGCTAAGGGTTGATGGGTCGAACGGCAGGCGGGATCGGCACATGAAGGGCGGCATCGCCACGTTCTGGCGACACACGGGTGCACCGGCGAGGATCGGCCTGCTGGCGGCCTTGCTGTGCTGCTTCCTGGCGACTTTCGCCAGCGCCGAGGAAAAAAGCCTGAAGGGCGTCGCGCTCATCATCGGCGAATCGAAATACCAGCATGTCCCTGCCCTGCCCAACCCGGCCAACGACGCCCGTGACGTCGCCAAAATGCTCACCGATCTCGGTTTCGACGCCCGCAGCGTCAGCGACCGCGATGCATCCAAGCTGAAACGCGACCTCGAGCGTTTCATCGAGGACGCCGAGGACGCGGACGTCGCTTTCCTCTACTATTCCGGCCATGGGATCGAAGCCAGCGGCGAGAATTACCTCGTGCCGGTCGATGCCGATGTCGGCTCGCTCACCAATGCCGACGAGGCGCTGGTGCCGATTTCGGCCGTTCTGGACGAGCTGAAATCGACGGTTCCGGTGACAATCCTGCTGCTCGACGCCTGCCGCACCAATCCGTTTCCGCCGGATGCCAAGCTGCGCCGCAAGCCGACCGCCTCGGCCTCGCCGCTCAGCGCCGGCGGGCTGGAACCGGTGCGCGGCGCCAGGGCGCTCGCCTCCGCTCCCGATGCCGCCGACAATCTCGGCACGGTCATCGGCTTCGCCGCCGAGCCCGGCCAGCCGGCACTTGACGGAGCGGCAGGAGAAAACAGTCCCTATGCGGCGGCGATCCTGAGGCATCTGTCGGCCATGCAGGGCACGGAATTCGGCTCGGTCATGCGCATGGTGACCGAGGAGGTCTATCTCGACACCAAGGCCAGGCAGCGGCCATGGACCAACGAAAGCCTGCGCCGGCAGCTCTATTTCGGCGCCTCGGTGACTGAGCCGACCGGCGACGACGGTCTCATCACCGGCGAGCGCCGGCAACTGCTGCTCACCATCGCCGACCTGCCGGACCCGAAGCGCGCCCAGATCGAACTCGCCTCGGCCAAGGACGGCGTGCCCCTCGACGCGCTCTACGGCGTCCTCAGGGCCATGGGCACGGACAGGATTCCGGAAGATCCGGGCGAACTCGAAAAGGTCCTCGCCCAGCAGGCCGAACGCCTGAAGAAGATGTTCGCCGAGCGTGACGCGCTGCGCACCGACGATCCCGAGATCAAGCGACTGGTCGCCTCGGCCGACTCCGCCGTCCAGCAGGGCGCCATCGTTGCGGCCCGCACCTTCCTGGATCAGGCCGTCGCCCGCGTCGAGGAAAACAGCAGTGTCGTCGACGACGCCGAGGAGATGATCAGGCAGAAGCGCATTGCCGACGCGGCGATATACGCCAAGCGCGCCGACGCCTCCGCGCTCGTCTTCGACTACAAGGCCGCCGCCGGCGACTACGGCAAGGCCTTCGACCTTGTCGAGAAATGGGACGAGAAGCTGCGCTGGAACTACAAGAACCAGCAGGCGGAAGCGCTCAACGCCTACGGCACCGCCACCGGCGACGCCGAAGCCATGCAGCAGGCCATCGACGCCTACAAGGCGATCCTGAACTTCATTCCCAACGGCGAGGAGAATCGCGACTGGGCGATCACCCGCAACAACATGGCCGTCGTCATCGAGACGGTGGGCGAGCACGACAAGGACACCGCCCGCCTCAAGCAGGCCGCCGAGATTTTTCGCGCCTCCCTCGCCGTCTTCGAGCGCGAGAAGGACGACATCAACTGGGCGGCGTCGCAAAACAACATCGGCAACGTGCTGATGAAGGTCGGCGAGCGTGACAGCGACCCGGGTCAACTCCGGCAGGCGATCGACGCCTTCCATGCGGCGCTGGAGAAGCGGCCGCGCGACAAGGTGCCGCTCGACTGGGCATCGACCCAGAACAATCTCGGCATCGCCCTCTTCGGCCTTTCCGAGCGCGAGGCCACCCCCGAGCGCCTGAAGGAGGCGGAGGCCGCCTATCGGCAGGCGCTCGAGGTCTACACGCGCGAAAAAGAGCCCGTGCAGTGGGCGCTGGTGCAGAACAACCTCGGCAACACGCTGAACGCGCTCGGCGTCCAGGCCAACGACCCGGCCAGGTTCAAGGAAGCCGCGGACGTCTTCCGGGCCGCGCTCGAAGTCCGCACGCGCGAAACCTTCCCGCTGTCCTGGGCCGCCACGCAACTCAACCTCGGCAACGCGCTCTATCATTCCACCCGCTTCGACACCGATACCGGCACGCTGGAGGATGTGGTCACCGCCTATGACGCGGCGCTGACCGTCTACACCCGCGAAAAATTCCCGATGGAATGGGCCTCGGTGCGCAACAATTCCGGCTCCATTCACCAGGCGCTCGGCCAGCGCACCCGCGACACCGCCGAGTTCGAGAAGTCGGCGGCGGCCTTCCGCGACGCGGCGAGCGTCTATACGCGGCAGGATTTCCCGCTCGACTGGGCCATGACCAGCTACAATCTCGGCAACACGCTGCAACTGCTCGGCAATCTCAGCGAACAGCCGGCGCATCTCGAAGAGGCGATCGCCGCCTATCGCGATGCACTGGGCGAATACAAGCGCGAGACGGCGCCAAGACCCTGGGCGCTGGCGCAGTCGGGCCTCGGCGCGACCCTTCAGCAACTCGCCATGGCCAAGGGCGACATGCATACGCTGCATGATTCGATCGCGGCTCGTCGTTCCTCGCTGGAAGTACTGACGAAGGAGAGCGCGCCGACCGACTGGGCCTCGACCCAGAACGGCATCGGCATGAGCCTCATCAACCTCTCAAGCCTGGAACGAACGCCGAAATATCTCGATGAGGCCGAGGCAGCGTTCAAGGCATCGCTGGAGGTCTATACGCGAGAGACGGCCCCCATCCAGTGGGCCTTCGGCCTCAGCAACCTCGGTGACGTTTACTGGAACAAGGCCAGCTTCGGCGGCGGCGGCAAGCCGAGCTACCGGAAGGCGCTCGAGCTGTTCGACCAGGCCAGGCAGGGCTTTGCCGATTCCGGCTACACGCTGCCGATCCAGTTGATGGACAACAAGATCGAGCTGGTGAAGAAGCAACTGGCTCAGAAATAGCGGCGGCGGCGGCGGCAGGCGCCTTGCTTTCGCGCCTGCCTTGCCCTCCCTATATCCGTTCGGCCATGCCGGCTGAAGGGATTCTCATGCTGCGTATCGTCCTGATGTTGTTGCTGCTCGCGGCACCCGCGACCGCCTGTGCCACGGAAGCCGGCTGGGCTCTGCTGCGCGAAGGTGGCCGGGTGGTGCTGGTGCGCCACGCCTATGCCAACGGCAGCAGCGACCCGGCCAATGTCGATCCCGAAAACTGCGCCACCCAGCGCAACCTGTCGGAACGCGGCAAGCAGCAGGCGCGCAAGATCGGCTCGCTGTTCGCCGCCCGCGCAGCACCCGTCGAGACGGTGCTGACGAGCCGCTATTGCCGCTGCGGCGACACGGCGCGCATAGCCTTCGAGGTCGAGCCCGAACCGTTCGCCGCGCTCGATCCGCCAAGCGCGGACCCGCAGGAGAAGGCCGAACAGATGGCTGCCATTGCCGCGAAAGTACGCTCCTACACCGGCTCCGACACGATGGTCATGGTCACCCATCTGGAAGATATCCAGGCGCTCACCGGCGTGTCGCCGCGCGAGGGCGAGGCCGTCATCGTCACCCCCGACGGCGAGAACCTGCGCGTCCTCGGCCGCATCGTCTTTTAAGCAACGGTCGCCAGCCGGTTCGGCTGTCCCGACATTTCGGCCTTTTCCTGCCTCGAAAAACCGATTAGACAGCGCCCAACCGCACAAGTACGCATCAATCGAGGGAAAAACCTTGGCCACCACGTTCGAAAAAGTCGCCAAGATCATCGCCGACACCAGCGAGATCGACATCGACACCATCACGCCCGAGAGCCACACCATCGACGACCTGGGCATCGACAGCCTCGACTTCCTCGATATCGTCTTCGCCATCGACAAGGAATTCGGCATCAAGGTGCCGCTCGAGAAGTGGACGCAGGAAGTCAACGACGGCAAGGCTTCCACCGACGAATATTTCGTCATGAAGAACCTGTGCGCCAAGATCGACGGACTGGTCGCCGCCAAGAACGCCTGACTTCGCTCCCTTGACGCACGGCGCCGGCTAACCCACAAGACCGTCATGAGCCTTAACGACGTCGTCATCACCGGTATCGGCCTTGTTTCCTGCCTGGGCGAAGGCCCGGATGCGCATTGGCGCGCGCTGTCGGCGCCGGGCGCCGCGCCGGTGCTGGATGCGGAGCGCTTTGCGCCCTACACCGTCCACCCGCTGCCCGAGATCGACTGGAACCTGCAGATCGCCAAGCGCGGCGACCAGCGGCAGATGGAGACCTGGCAGCGGCTCGGCACCTATGCGGCCGGCCTCGCGCTGGACGATGCCGGCATCAAGGGCGACGAGGCTCTATGCGCCACCATGGACATGGTGGTGGCCGCCGGCGGCGGCGAGCGCGACGTCGCCGTGGATTCGGCCATCCTCGAAGCCTCGACGGGCCGGCCGGACTTCGACGTCCTGCTCAACGAGAAACTGACGACCGAGCTGCGCCCCACCCTGTTCCTCGCCCAGTTGTCCAATCTCCTGGCCGGCAACATCTCCATCGTCCATAAGGTCACCGGCTCCTCGCGCACCTTCATGGGTGAGGAAGGCGCCGGCGTCGCGGCAGTCGACATCGCGGCCGCCCGTATCCGCTCCGGCCAGTCCACGCACATGCTGGTCGGCGGTGCTTTCCAGACCGAGCACCCCGACATGCTGCTCGGCTACGAACTGGCAGGCTACCTGCATCGCGGCCCGTGGAAGCCGGTCTGGCAGCGCCAGGGCGCGGAAGGCGGCGGCGTCGTCTCCGGCTCCGGCGGCGCCTTCCTAGTGCTGGAGAGCCGCGAACATGCCGAAAAACGCGGCCACAAGGCCTACGCCGAACTCGGCCCGGTGGTTTCTGGCCGCGCGCGCCGCACACGCGGCGAACTTGCGTCTGCCATCGATACCCTGTTCGAGGCGGCGAAACTGCCCGACGGCAAATTGCTGACGCTTTCGGCCGCTTCCGGCGGCCATGCCGCCACCAGGGCCGAGAAAGCCGCGCTCGACGCACGGCCTGACCTCGCGGCGCGTGCTTTCGGCACGCTGACCGGCCACATGAAGGAAGCGCAGTTTCCCTTCGCCGTGGCGCTGGCGGCACTCGCCGTTTCCAACGGCGCGCCCTATCCGCCGTTCGATCCCGCCAACGAGACGGCAATGGACGAAAAACCGCGCGAGGCTCTGGCAACGGCGATCGGCTATCACCAATTCGAGGGCATGGCGCTCGTCCGCGCTGCCTGAACAGGAACGGAACAATGGCGAAGCTGAAGGATCATCTGGGCAGGCCGGTGGTCGCCGTCACCGGCATCGGTGTCGTCACCTCGCTGGGCATCGGCAAGGCCGACAACTGGGCAGCGCTGACCGCCGGCAAGTCCGGCATCCATCCCATCACCCGCTTTCCGGTCGACCAGCTGAACACCCGCATTTCCGGCATGGTGGATTTCCTGCCCTCCAGCACCAAGGGTGCCTCCGCCCTCACCTACGAGCTGGCCGAGACGGCCGGTCGCGAGGCGCTGGATGAATCCGGGCTGGACGCGGAGAATTTCGGCGGGCCGCTGTTCCTCGCCTCGCCGCCGGTCGAACTCGACTGGCACGACCGCCTCGCCCTCTACAAGAGCGGCGACAACCTCGACGCCGCCGAGCGCGTGCTGGAAGCGGCCCGCACGCTGAACTCCTGCGATATGTTCGACAGCGCGCAGTTCGGCTTCATCGCCGACCGGCTAGCCGACACCTTCGGCGCCACCGGCCTGCCGATCACGCTTTCGACCGCTTGCGCTTCCGGCGCCACCGCCATCCAGCTCGGTGTGGAAGCCATCCGTCGCGGCGAATGCGACCGCGCGCTCGCCATCGGTGCCGACGGCTCGGCCACCGCCGAGGCGCTGATCCGCTTCTCGCTGCTGTCGGCGCTCTCGACCAGCAACGACGCGCCGGAAAAAGCCTCGAAACCGTTCTCCAAGGATCGCGACGGTTTTGTGCTGGCCGAAGGCTCGGCTGCCCTCGTCCTCGAATCGCTGGAAGCAGCCCTTGCGCGCGGCGCCACGGTGCTGGGCATCCTGCGCGGCTGCGGCGAGAAGGCCGACGACTTCCACCGCACCCGCTCCAAGCCGGACGCTTCGCCCGCCATCGCCGCGGTCAAGGCCGCCCTTGCCGACGCCGGGCTCGGCGAAGACGAGATCGACTACATAAATGCGCACGGCACCTCGACGCCGGAAAACGACAAGATGGAGCACCTGTCGCTGTCCACCGTGTTCGGCGAGCGCATCGGCCGCATTCCCGTCTCGTCCAACAAGTCGATGATCGGCCACACCCTGTCGGCCGCCGGCGCCATCGAGGCCGCCTTCTCGCTGATGACCATGCGCGAGGGCGTCATTCCGCCGACCATCAACTACGACAATGCCGATCCGGCGATCCCGCTCGACGTCGTGCCGAACGTCAAGCGCGAGGCCAAGGTCGGCACGGTCCTGTCCAACTCCTTCGGCTTCGGCGGCCAGAACACCTGCCTTGTCATGGCGCGGGAACCGGTCTAAGCGACGCCTGCGATTGTTATGATTTGAGTGCGTCCTTCGAGGCTCGCTCCGCTCGCACCTCAGGATGAGGGAGGTTGGTGCCTCCGTTCCTGAGAAGAGGCGACACAAACGGTCCTCATCCTGAGGTGCGAGCGGAGCGAGCCTCGAAGGACGCACCATTCAATTCGACCCGACGAGATCCCATGCGCGCATTGCAACTCATCGAAGACCGCCGGCTCGAAACGGTGGACCTGCCCCCGCCTCCCGCGCCCGGCCAGGGCGAGGTGA
This sequence comes from Ollibium composti, assembly GCF_004801285.1. GTDB lineage: Bacteria > Pseudomonadota > Alphaproteobacteria > Rhizobiales > Rhizobiaceae > Mesorhizobium > Mesorhizobium composti. Next base: position 349,105 of record NZ_SSNY01000001.1, on the reverse strand, counting down.
CGCTGCGCATCAAGGCCGTGGCGCTCAACCACATCGATGTCTGGGGCTGGCGCGGCATGGCCTTCGCCAAGCGCAAGCTGCCGCTGGTGGTGGGCGCCGAAGCCTCCGGCGAGGTCGAGACGGTCGGCCCCGGCGTGTCGAACCTGCTGCCCGGCCAGCTCGTCTCCATCTACGGCGCACGCACCTGCGGGCTTTGCCGCGCCTGCCGCGAAGGCCGCGACAATCTGTGCGAGCACGTCTCGGGCGTGCACGGCTTCCACCTCGACGGCTTCGCGCAGGAAAAGATCAACCTGCCGGCGCGCCTCCTGGTGCCGGCTCCGCCCGGCGTCGACGCCATAGGGGCTGCCGTCGCGCCCGTCACCTTCGGCACGGTCGAGCACATGCTGTTCGACAACGCCAAGCTGGAGCCCGGCGAGACGATCCTCGTCCATGCCGGCGGCTCGGGCATCGGCTCTGCCGCCATCCAGCTGGCGAAGAAGATGGGCTGCACCGTCATCACCACCGTCGGCTCCGACGCCAAGATCGAGAAGGCCAAGGTGCTGGGCGCCGACCACGTCATCAACTACCGCGAGGACCGCTTCGAGGGCGTCGTGCGCAAGCTGACGAAGAAGAAGGGCGTCGACGTGGTGTTCGAGCATGTCGGCAAGGACACGTGGGCCGGTTCCATGTTCAGCCTCAAGCGCGGCGGCCGGCTGGTCACCTGCGGCTCCACCTCGGGCGTTTCGACGGACGTGAACTTGATGATGCTTTTCCAGCAGCAGTTGAAGCTGCTCGGCTCCTTCGGCTGCCGCATGGAGAACATGGCGAACTCCATGCAGAAGATGGCAGCCGGGTTGGTCCATCCCGTGATCGACACCGAAGTCGGCTTCGACGGCATCGACACGGCGCTCAAGCGCATGGAAGGCCGCGACGTGTTCGGCAAGATCATCCTGCGGATCGATTGAGGCGCCGGGCTTGGCGATCCGCAAAACCAGCGGTCTGCGCTTCAGCCTGGCGCTCAAGCTGCGCAAGCTGAACTACTGGCTGATCGCCCGCGTGGCGATGGCGGCGATGGCGGTGTTGCGTCTCCTGCCGATGGACAGCGCCCTGAACTTCATCGACCGCGCCGCGCGCCGCGTCGGCCCGTTGGTCGGCCGCAACCGCGTCGCGCTCGACAATCTGCGCAAGGCCTACCCGGACAAGGGCGAAGACGACATCCGCGCCATCGCCTCGGACATGTGGGGCAACATGGCCCGGCTTGCCGCCGAATACATCTTCCTCGACAGGATCTTCGACTTCGATCCGGCCAATCCTGGCCACGGCCGCATCGAGGTGCCGCCCGACAGCGTCGCCCGCTTCGAGCGCATCGCCGGTGAAGATCGGCCGCATATCCTGTTCACCGCCCATCTCGGCAATTTCGAGCTGCTGCCGGTGGCTGCGGCCGCCTTCGGCATGAAGGTGACGGCGCTGTTCCGGCCGCCGAACAATCCCTACCTCGCCGACTACATCCTTTCCACGCGCCGCTCCAACATGGGCGACCTGCAAGCCTCCTCCACCGGCGCTTCCTTCGCGCTGGCTTCAGTGCTGGAAAGCGGCGGCAATGTCGGCGTGCTGGTCGACCAGAAGTTCACGCGCGGCGTCGAGACGACGTTCTTCGGCCGCACCTGCCAGAGCAACCCGGTGCTCGGCATGCTCGCCCGCCAGTTCGATTGCGACGTCTATCCGGCCCGCTGCATCCGCCTGCCCGGCAACCGCTACCGGCTGGAGATCGAGGAGCCGCTGGTGCTGCCGCGCGACCGCAAGGGCGCGGTCGATGTCGCCGCTGTCACGCAGATCCTTGCCGACGTGACGGAGCGCTGGGTGCGCGAGGACCCCGGCCAGTGGATGTGGTTCCACAAGCGTTGGCGCATCACCGGCCCGAGCCGCACCATGCGCAAGGCCGTCTGACCGGAGCATTTCCAGCAAAAGTGTGAAGCGGTTTTGCGTTCGGAAATGCGGCTGAACATTGAGTTCAGCCGCCGTAGTAGTTCATCACCGCATGGCGCGCTTCAGCGAAGAACAGCCAGCGCTCGGCCAGAATACCGATGACATGGCTCGCCAGCGCCAGGCCGGCGACGAGCGCTGCACCGGGACCAGCCTGCGCGCCCGCCGCCAGCAACAGCGCAAACAGCACGAACGGCACCACGCCGCCGAGCGCCATGGCGATGATCCACAGCTTCGCCGCGTGCTTGCGCGCGATGCGAAAACCCATCTCGCGCGTCAGGTAGTTTTCCGTCATGTGCGGCCGCTCGAACAGCCGCACATGGCCAATGGCGCCGAGGCCGGTGGCGCTTTCCGGCGTGGAGAGCGGTGCCGTCGCCTGGAGGTGCTGCCGCCATGCCCGTTTCACCACCCACGCGCCAACAAGCGCCACAATAGCGACGAGCGGCAGCCATAGCGCATTCCCACCGCCGCAGAAGGCGAAGAAACTCGCCGCGACGGCACCCCCGCCCAGCGAAAACAGCAGGTAGCAAGCCGGCGTCAGCCTTGTGTGCCACGCATCGACCGATTTCAGCGAGGCATAGATCATCGCCGTGCAGAACACAGTGCAAAGGCTGAGCACCGCACCGACCAGCCCCGGCACCACGGCCTGCCGCCCCTCGATCACGCAGGCCCATGCCGTCATAAGCAGCGGCACGAAGGTGACGACAGCCATCACCCCTTCTCGCGACAGCCAACTCGACCGCCATTGCGAAAAGGCCCGCCAGGCACGTTGTGGATTGCCGAGATGCAGCGTCGAGGACAACAACCCGCCACCGATCGCTGCCAGTGCCGCAATCCATGCGATCTTGGTGGCGACGGCCGCCGGATCGAGCAGGCCGAGGCCGAGCATAACCGCCAGCCCGTAGCCGAGGCCGGACAGCGTGGTGAAGGCGATGATGGAAAGGGCCGGATGCATGGGTCAGATTCGATCCAGCATCCGGTCCAGCCAGGCGAACAGGCCGGTTGCGCCGTCTGTATCCTCGCGCGGCATGGCATTGGCGCTGGCCGCAAGCGGCTTTCTGGCGCGCGGCGGCAGGTATTTGTTGACCGGCCGCGTACCCTGCTCCGGCATCAGGTCGATGCCGCCGCGCTCGGCCACCATGACCGAGACGGCAGATTGCGGATCGGCAAGATCGCCGAAATGGCGGGCGTTTGCCGGGCAGGTGCGCACGCAGGCCGGCTGGCGGTCAGCTTCCTCGAAGGTCTCATTGTAGATGCGGTCGATGCAGAGCGTGCATTTCTTCATCACACCGGCGGCCAGATCCATCTCGCGCGCGCCGTAGGGACAGGCCCAGGCGCACAGGCCGCAGCCGATGCACATGTCCTCGTCGACCAGCACAATGCCGTCGTCCGCGCGCTTGTAGGAAGCGCCGGTCGGGCAGACGGTGACGCAGGGCGCATCCTCGCAATGCAGGCAGGATTTCGGGAAATGCACGATGCGCGCCTCGCCCGCCTCGCCGACCACCTCGCCGCCGTCCGGCACCACCTCGAAGGAATGCACGCGATTGAGCCAGGCACCGGACGCCTCCGCACCATAGGGATCCTGATCCGACAGCGCGGAGCCGTAGCCGCCGGTATTCCATTCCTTGCAGTTGACCACGCAGGCATGGCAGCCGACGCACACGTCCAGGTCGATGACGAGGCCAAGCTTCTTCGGCGTGGGAAGGGATGGAAGGGAAGTCATGGCGCGGCCTGCCTTTGATGGCGTATACCCCCACCCCTAACCCCTTCCCTCAAGGGGGAGGGGGACTTGGATTTCGGCAACTCTGCCGGTGGGGCGAGCCGGGATGTGGCGTGCGGCAGCTTCCCCTCCCCCTTGAGGGGAGGGGTTAGGGGTGGGGGTACAACGCCTACGCCCCTCATCTCGCCCACTCCTGCCCGTAGCGCAGTTCCATCGGGTGCGGCTCCGGTTCCGGCTGCACGAGGGGCGAAAATTGCGGCTCGCTGACCGCCTCGCCCGCCCCGGCCTTTTCGATCCGCACCCTGAGGTCGTACCACGCCGCCTGCCCGGTCACCGGATCGGAGTTCGACCAGCGCATGCCGTCTTCGCGTGGCGGCAGAAGCTCGGCGATCAGGTGATTCATCAGGAAGCCTTTTTTCGCTTCCGGCGCGTCCTTGTCGAGCGCCCACGCGCCTGCCCGCTTGCCGACGGCGTTCCACGTCCACAGCGTCGAGGTATTGACCGCTTCCATGCGCGCCACCTCGACCTTGATGCGGCCGTGGTGCGAGATCACCCACGCCCAGTCGCCATCCTTCAGACCGAGTTCGTCGCAGATCGGCCCCGGCACATAGAGCGGATTCTTCGTGTGGATTTGCCTGAGCCAGGCATTCATCGAACCCCACGAATGGTACATCGCCATCGGCCGCTGGGTGATGGCGTGATGGGGATAGTCCGAACGATCCACCAGCGCCTCGCCAAACGGCCGATACCAGTCGGGCAGCGGATCGAATGCTTCCAGGATACGCTGCCGATGCGTATCGGGCGCCACCGGATCGCGCAGTCCTTGCGCCGACAGGCGGAATTTCTGTAGCACTTCCTGATAGAGCTGGAACGTCACCGGCTGCGGCATATCGAAGAACCCCATGCGCACGGCGAAGTCCTGGTAGGCCTGGTTGGCATGCTTGAAGAACTGCGCCTCCAGCGGGATATGCGCAGAAAAGAAGGAGCCGTTGTCGATATAGCGCTGCAATTGCTCGGCATTGGCCGCGCCCCGCCCTGCCCGGTCGCCTTGCGAGCCGCGGAAACCGGCCAGCGGCCCGATGCCCGGCCTACGCTCATGGCGAACGAGGTAGTCGGCGTAGTCCTTGTAGAGCGGCTCGCCCATGCCGTCGGCAAAGCCCGGCAGCTTGAGCCGTCCGCCGAGGTCGATGAGCACGCTCTGGAAGGCGCGCACGTCGCGGTCCGGCTCCAGAACCGGCCAGCGGATGGCGTCCTGAACCGCGTCCGGCTCAGTGATCGGCCGGTCGAGCAGCGAAATGCAGTCGTAGCGCTCCAGATAGGTCGTGTCCGGCAGCACGAGATCGGCATAGGCGACCATCTCGGAGGCATAGGCGTCCGAGTAGATGATCTTCGGGATGCGGTATTCGCCGGTGGCCGGGTCCTTGTCCTCCAGCATTTTGATCGTGCCGGCGGTGTTCATGGACGAATTCCACGCCATGTTGGCCATGTACATGAACAGCACGTCGATGGGGTACGGATCGCCGGCATGGGCGTTGGCGATCACCATGTGCATCATGCCGTGAGCGGCGATCGGCGCATCCCACGAGAACGCCTTGTCGATGCGTGCCGGTTGCCCGGCTTCGCCCACCAACAGGTCCTCCGGCCCGCGCGGGAAGCCGAGATGGGGCCCGGCCAGCGGCTTGTCGGAACCGAAATGCTCGGCGCGGCCATGCGGCGTCGGGTGCGCCGTCAGCGGCTTCGGATAGGGCGGTTCGAAACGGAAACCGCCGGGGCAGTCGATGGCGCCGATCAGCACCTGCAGCATGTGCAGCGCGCGCGTCGTCTGGAAACCGTTGGAATGGGCCGACAGGCCGCGCATGGCATGGAAGGAGACGGGCCGCCCGACATAGCCTTGGTGGCGCTGACCGTTCACGTCTGTCCAAGGCTGGTCGACGAAAATTTCTTCCTCGAAGGCGACGCGGGCGATCTCTGCGGCCAGCCCCCGGATCGTCTCCGCCGCCACGCCGCTCTCGACGGCGACAGCCTCAGGCGCATATTTCGGGTCGAGATATTTTTCGGCCAGCAACTGAAAGGACGGCACGGCGAAGCGCCCGTCCGGCAGCTCGAACCGACCCGAAAGTGCTGCCCGAGCGCCCCTGGTTCCGGTCGGCACGGCGCGTTCCGTCACCGTTTCCCACACCAGTGGCCTGCCCTCGCCATCGCGGGCGAACAGGCCGTGCTCGGGCGTGCCCGGCGCGTCAATCACCAGCCACGGCGCATTGGAGTAGCGCACCAGGTAGTCGACGTCGATTTTCCGTGCCTTCAGAAGTTCATGCACCACCGACAGGATCAGCAGTCCGTCCGTGCCCGGTCGAATGCCGATCCAGTTGTCGGCCACCGCCGAATAGCCGGTGCGGATCGGATTGACCGAGACGAAGCGCGCGCCGCGCTGCTTCAGTTTGGAAATGCCGATCTTGATGGGGTTGGAATCGTGGTCTTCGGCCACGCCGAACATGACGAACAGCTTTGTCCGGTCCCAGTCGGGCGCACCGAATTCCCAGAAGGCGCCGCCGATGGTCATGATGCCGGCGGCCGCCATGTTGACCGAGCAGAAGCCGCCATGCGCGGCATAGTTCGGCGTGCCGTATTGCTGCGCCCAGAATCCGGTCAGCGACTGCGACTGGTCGCGCCCGGTGAAGAAGGCAAGCTTCTTCGGGTCGCGGTGGCGCACTTCGCCAAGCCATTCGGTGGCGATGCCGAGCGCCTCATCCCACGAGATTTCCTGAAATTCGCCCGACCCGCGCGGCCCGACCCGCTTCAGCGGCGCCCGCAGCCTCGCCGGCGCGTAATGCTGCATGATGCCGGCCGAGCCCTTGGCGCACAGCACGCCCTTGTTGACCGGATGGTCGCGGTTGCCCTCGATGTAGCGGATCTTGCCGTCCTTGATGTGGACATTGATGCCGCATCGGCAGGCGCACATGTAGCATGTGGTCTTGCACACCTCGTCGCCGACCGGTTCGGATAGCGCAACGCGCTCGCGTGGACTCAAAGCTCGACCTCCCTTGTCGGGAGTCCTAGCGGGGCGTGAGCGGAAAGGAAATGCGCCTATGCGGCGTCACGCGGCGATTTTCTTCTCCGCGTGAGCCGTACGGCGAAACAGCCGTTCTGTACAAAAAGGCGTCGAGACAAACTTGCGCAGTCAGTTCGTCACGACGATGCGCGTGTTGCCCATGCCGGCCTGCTTCACCAGCGCATAGAAGGTCGCCGCATTCGCCGTATGCAGGCGCACGCAGCCATGCGAGGCCGGCCGGCCGAGCGACTTCACCGCGCCGGTGCCGTGGATGGCGTAGCCGCCGTGGTAGAAGACCGAATACGGCATCGGCGACATCTCGTATTTGCGCGAATACCACATGCGATGCAGCCGCTGCGGCCGATAGGTGCCGCGCGGCGTGACGTAGCCCCTGCGCGCCGTGGAAACCTTCCAGCGGTAGAGGACGTGGCCGTTCTGGCTCACCGTCATGGTCTGCGTACCAACATTAACCTTGGCGACGAGGCTCGCCGCTTTTGCCCCGACCGAGCCGCACAAAAGTATCGCCGCGGCAGCGGCGGCTGCAAGAACAGTCATCCTCATTGGTCCAAACCCCTGTTGTTGCCCGTTATTGCCCCTTGCCTTGTCATTCTCACGGTATTTTTCACCTTTTTGAAGACAGGTGAGCGATCGTAGCGCAGACTTCTTGCCCAATTGGCCAACCCGGAAGAGAAAATTTGAACTTTTTCTCTCCTTAGTTGCAGCGATACCACGCCGGTCGCGCCCTGGCGCAATTCACCACGTCCACGACCCCCTTGCCTTACCACGCCAATGGCTGCTCAATCCGGCGATGCATGACCAGCTCCTGAACGCCATAGACGCCCGCACCGACGATCTCGTCGCGCTCACCGCCGACCTGATCCGCTTCCCGACCGTCAATCCGCCGGGTGAGGCCTATCGACCTTGCGCGGAGTATGTCGGCGAACGGTTGAAGAAACGCGGCTTCGGTATCGAATACGTGCGCGGCGAAGGAAGCCCCGGCGACACCGACCGCTATCCGCGCATCAACGTCGTCGCCCGTTTCGATGGGCGCTCGCCCGGTCCGTGCGTGCACTTCAACTCGCATATCGACGTGGTCGAGGCCGGTGAAGGCTGGAGCCTCGATCCCTTCGCCGGCATCGTCAAAGACGGGCGGGTCTACGGCCGCGGCGCCTGCGACATGAAAGGCGGGCTGGCCGCCTCCATCGTCGCCGTCGAGGCCTTCATGGCGACTTATCCGGACTTTCCGGGCTCCATCGAAATTTCCGGCACGGTGGACGAGGAATCCGGCGGCTTCGGCGGCGTCGCCCATCTGGCGAAGCTCGGCTATTTCTCGAAGCCGAAGGTCGATCACGTCATCATCCCCGAACCGCTCAACAAGGAGCGTATCTGCCTCGGCCATCGCGGCGTCTGGTGGGCGGAGATCGAGACCAAGGGCGAGATCGCGCACGGCTCCATGCCCTTCCTCGGCGACAACGCCGTGCGCCACATGGGCGCCGTGCTGGCGGCCTTCGAGGAAGAACTGTTTCCCGCGCTGGACCGCAAACAGACGAAGATGCCGGTGGTGCCGGAAGGCGCGCGGCGCTCGACCATGAACATCAACTCCATCCATGGCGGCCAGACCGAGGACTTCCGTCCCGGCCTGCCCTCTCCCAACGTTCCCGACTGGTGCCGGCTCACCATCGACCGCCGCTTCCTGCTGGAAGAAAAGATCGGCGACGTGAAATCCGAAGTGACCTCCATCCTCGACCGGCTGAAACGCGAGCGGCCGAAGTTCGACTACCAGATCCGCGACCTGATGGAGGTGCAGCCGACGATGACCGAGCGCGACGCGCCGGTGGTCAAGGCCGTGGCGCAAGGCATCATGGAAATCTTCGACCGCGAGCCGGATTACGTCATCTCGCCCGGCACCTACGACCAGAAGCACGTCGCCCGCATCGGCCATCTCTACGACTGTATCGCCTACGGCCCCGGCATCCTCGATCTCGCCCACCGGCCGGACGAATGGGTCGGCATCGAGGACATGGTGCAATCCGCCAAGGTCATGGCTGTCGGCCTCGACGTGCTTCTGCGTGGCGGGCGCGGCGGCTGAGTGCGGAGGTTGCACCGCAACATTGCAGTTTACTCCCGCACAAATTCACGCTTCTATCCGCGCCGGTTCGGGATTTTGGGAGTAGACCGATGACATTGTGGAAATCCGTTCTCGCCGCCGCCGTATTGGCGCTCGCCTCTGGAAGCGCGGCGCTGGCCGCACGCACCGATCTCGTCCTCGGCATCCCGCTTGAACCACCGCATCTCGATCCGACCGCCGGTGCCGCCGCGGCAATCGACGAAGTGCTCTACGCCAATGTCTTCGAAGGGCTGACCCGCATCGGCCCGAATGGCGAGGTGCTGCCGGACCTCGCCGAAAGCTGGACCATTTCCGACGACGGAAAGGTCTATACCTTCAAGCTGCACACTGGCGTGAAATTCCACGACGGCACCGATTTCGATGCCAATGATGTGAAATTCTCGCTCGACCGCGCTCGCGCACCGGACTCGGTCAATGCACAGAAGGGCCTGTTCGCGGCCATCGACAGCGTCGATGTGGTCGATCCCGCCACCGTCAAGGTGACGCTGAAGAACCCGCAGGGCTCCTTCCTCTACAATTTGGGCTGGGGCGATGCGGTGATCGTCGCGCCCGAATCGGCGGACACCAACAAGGAAAAGCCGATCGGCACCGGCCCCTTCAAGTTCCAGAACTGGGCGAAGGGCTCCTCGATCACGCTGGTGAAGTCGGACAACTATTGGGGGCAGCCCGCCTACCTCGACAAGGCGGAGTTCCGCATCGTGCCGGACGCGGCCGCCGCTGTGCCGGCCCTGCTTTCCGGCGACGTCCAGGCCTTCCCCTTCTTCCAACCGGACGGCGTGGCGCAGATCGAGGGCGACCCGCGCTTCAAGGTGGTGGTCGGCTCGACCGAGGGCGAGACGCTCCTGTCCATCAACAACAAGAAGCCGCCCTTCGACCAGCTCAAGGTGAGGCAGGCGATTTCCTACGCGCTCGACCGCAAGGCGATCATCGACGGCGCCTCGAACGGGCTCGGCGTGCCGATCGGCTCGCACCAGTCGCCCGCCAGCAAGGCCTATATCGACCTGACCGGCGAATATCCGCACGATGTCGCCAAGGCCAAGGAACTGTTGAAGGAAGCCGGGCTGGAAAATGGCTTCAAGGCTACGCTGAAGCTGCCGCCGCCGTCCTATGCTCGCCTCGGCGGCGAGATCATCGCTTCCGAACTGCGCGAAGTCGGCATCGACCTCGAGATCATTCCGGTCGAATGGGCGCAGTGGCTGGATCAGGTCTTCACCAAGAAGGACTACGACCTCACCATCGTCTCGCACACCGAACCGAACGACATCGCCATCTATTCGCGCCCGGACTACTACTTCAACTATCAGAACCCCAAGTTCAACGAGGTCATCAAGGAACTGGACGTCACTTCGGACGAGGCCAAGCGCATCGAGCTGCTGAAGCAGGCGCAGAAGATCCTCGCCGACGACGCCGTGGTCGGCTTCCTGTTCGAACTGCCCAAGGTCGGCGTCTGGGACGCCAAGCTCTCCGGCCTGTGGGAAAACGCGCCGATCCAGGCCAACGACATCACCAAGGTGAAGTGGAACGATTGATGAGTGCTTTCTTCTCCTCGTTTACGGGGAGAAGATGCCGGCAGGCAGATGAGGGGCGGCGCCAGATCTTGCAAAACACAGCTCTGCCCCTCATCCGGCCCTTCGGGCCACCTTCTCCCCGTGAACGGGGCGAAGGAAAGGTGCGACGTCCATGACCGCCTATCTCCTCAAGCGCCTCGTCATCGCGGCCATCACGCTGGTGCTGGCCTCTATGGTGGTGTTCGCCGTTCTGGAGATCGTGCCCGGAGATCCGGCGCGGCTGATGCTGGGCATGAACGCCAGCGCCGAGCAGGTCGAGCTGCTGCGCAGCCAACTCGGCCTCAACGACCCGCTCGCCCTGCGCTACCTGCACTGGGCCGGCGGCCTGCTGCATCTGGATTTCGGCCGTTCCTACACCTATTCCGTGCCGGTGCTCGACCTCGTGCGCGAGCGCGGCGTCGTCTCCCTGCCGCTGGCGCTGATCGCGCTGGCGCTTTCCACCGTCATCGCCATTCCGGTCGGCCTCTATTCCGCCAGCCGCCGCGGCCACGCCGGTGACGCCGTCGCCATGGGCGCGGCCCAGGTCGGCGTCGCGGTGCCGAACTTCTGGTTCGCGCTGCTCTTGATCTACTGCTTCGCCGTCTGGCTGCGGTGGGTGCCGGCCGGCGGCTTCGCCGGCTGGGGCGCCGGCATCTGGCCGGCGCTGAAATCGCTGATCCTCCCCGCGATCGCACTCGCTCTGCCGCAGGCCGCCATCCTCGCCCGCGTCACCCGGCAGGCACTGCTCGAAGTGTTGTCGGAAGACTATATCCGCACCGCTCGTGCCAAGGGCATGCCCTACCGCGCCGTGCTGTGGCGGCACGCGCTGCGCAACGCCCTGATCCCGGTGCTGACCATCATGGGCCTGCAATTCGCCTTCCTGCTCGCCGGCACCGTCATCATCGAGAACGTCTTCTACCTGCCGGGGCTCGGCCGGCTGGTCATCCAGGCGATCGCCCAGCGCGACCTGATCGTGGTGGAAAGCGTCGTCATGCTTTTGGTCGCCGCCGTCATCGCCATCAACCTCATCGTCGATCTCTCCTATGCCGTCGTCGATCCGCGCCTCAGGAGCCGCGAATGACGCTGCATACGGACGTGCCCGAGGAACGGCTGACCGACCTGATCGGCAAGGCGCTCGCCAACCGCTCCTTCTTCGTCGGTCTCCTCATCGCGCTCGCCGTGGCGGGCGCGGCCCTGCTGTCCTTCGTCTGGACGCCCTACGATGTCGCCAGGCTGGTCATATCCGACAAGCAGCAGGCGCCGTCATGGGCGCACTGGTTCGGCACCGACCATTTCGGCCGCGATATCCTGTCGATGATCATGCTCGGCGCCCGCAATTCCATCGCGGTCGCCCTGGTTGCGGTCGGCATCGGCATGGGCATCGGCGTGCCGCTCGGCTGCCTGGCGGCGGCGCGCGGCGGCCTTCTCGACGAGGCGCTGATGCGGCTGAACGACCTCGTCTTCGCCTTCCCCGCGCTGTTGTCGGCGATCATGATCACCGCCATCTTCGGACCGGGCGCCGTCAACGCCATCATCGCCATCGGCATCTTCAACGTGCCGGTGTTCGCGCGCGTCGCCCGCGCCGGCGCGCTCTCCATCTGGCCGCGCGAGTTCATCCTCGCCGCCCGCGCCGCCGGCAAAGGCCAGACGGCGATCACGCTGGAGCACATCCTGCCCAACATCGCCACGCTCCTGATGGTACAGGGCACCATTCAGTTCGCGCTCGGTATCCTCGCCGAAGCCGGCCTCTCCTACATCGGCCTAGGCGCCCAGCCGCCGATGCCGAGCTGGGGCCGCATGCTGTTCGAGGCGCAGACACGCATGGCTGTCGCGCCATGGATGGCGATCTTCCCCGGCATGGCCATCGTCGTTACGGTGCTTGGCCTCAACCTGCTCGGCGACGGCATCGCCGACATCATCGATCCCAAGGCGCGGCGGCAGCGATGACGGCAAGCCTGCTCGACATCCGCGACCTGTCGCTGAACATCGGCGATCATCCGATCCTGAAAGGCGTGGACCTGTCGATCGCGCCCGGCGAAGTGATGGGTCTGGTCGGCGAGTCCGGCTCCGGCAAGTCGATGACGGCGCTCACCGTTATGCGCCTGCTGCCCTTCGCGGCACAGGCCTCGGGCAATGTGCGTTTCGACGGCATCGACCTCATCGCCGCCACCGAGGACCAGATGTGCGCCTTGCGCGGCGACGACATCGGTATGGTTTTCCAGGAGCCAATGACCGCTCTCAACCCGGTGAAAACCATCGGCGAGCAGGTCGCCGAGGGCATTCGCGTGCACACGGGCGCCGCCCGCGCCGAGGCCGAGGAGCGCGCGCGAAAAATGCTTGATCGCGTCGGCCTGCCGGCGGAAAAATTCCCGCTGTCGCGCTATCCGCACGAACTGTCCGGCGGCCAGCGCCAGCGCGTCGTCATCGCGATTGCCTGCGCGTTGAAGCCGAAGCTGCTGATCGCCGACGAGCCGACCACGGCGCTCGACGTGGTGCTGCAAAAGCAGATCCTGGAGCTGCTGAAGGACCTCGTGCGGGAAAACCGCATGGGCCTGCTGCTCATCTCGCACGACCTCGCTGTTGTCACCGAGATGGCCGACCGCATCACCATCCTGCGCCACGGCGAGGTGATGGAGGAAGGCGAGACGGCGCGTGTGCTGTCGGAACAGGTTCATCCCTACACGCGGCAGCTGGCGCAGGCCTCGATGCACGTGCCGAAGCGCGGCGTCTTACCCTCCCCCTTGTGGGGAGGGTCGGCGAACGATCGGAGCGCAGCGGAGATCGTGAGACGGGGTGAGGGTGGAGGCGACATCCACCCTTCCTCAAAAACCGAACCTTCTTCACCACCCCCACCCCGTCTCGATCACTTTGCTTCGCAAAGCGCCCTCGCCGACCCTCCCCACAAGGGGGAAGGTAAGGACGGCCCCCTCCTCGCCGTCAAATCCGTCTCCCGCCTCTATCCCGGCAGACGGCTTTCGCTTTTCCGCCGCGATACACCGGTCCATGCCGTCGACGACGTCTCCCTGTCCATCGCGCCCGGCCGCTCGGTCGCGCTGGTCGGCCGTTCCGGCTGCGGCAAGTCAACGCTGGCGCGCATGATCCTGGCCCTCGACAGGCCGACCTCCGGCGAAATCCGCTTTCGTGGCGAGACGGTCACCGGCAAGGGCGAAGCGGAACTGAAAGCCGCGCGGCGCGACATGCAGGTGGTGTTCCAGGACCCCTACGGCTCCTTCGATCCGCGCCAGAAGGTCGAGCGGCTGGTGACCGAGCCGCTGCATCTCATGGAGAAGAAGCCCTCGCGCGCCGAGCGCCGCGAAATGGCGACCCATGCGCTGACCGAGGTTGGTCTGTCCGCCTCCGACCTCGACAAATATCCGCACGAATTCTCCGGCGGCCAGCGCCAGCGCCTGTCCATCGCCCGCGCCATCATCACGCGGCCGAAGCTGGTGGTAGCGGACGAACCCGTCTCGGCGCTCGACGTGTCGATCCGCGCCCAGATCCTCGACCTGTTCGCCGACCTGAACGGCCGGCTGGGCGTCGCCTATCTGTTCATCACCCATGACCTCACCGTCGCCCGCGCCATCACGGACGACGTGCTTGTCATGCACGAAGGCCGGATTGTCGAGCGCGGCGCGACGAAGGAGGTGCTCGACCGTCCGCAATCGCAAGCCGCGCGAGCGCTCGTCGAAGCCGCGCCCGATCTTCACCGGGCGATTGCAAGGAAGATGCAGGAACAGGGGTAGTGCGTCCTTCGAGGCTCGCTGCGCTCGCACCTCAGGATGAGGACCGTTTGCGCAAACCTGAAGGACACGTCATCGAAGAAACAGTCAGTTTCAGCGATGCGCATCCACCGTTTCAGATAGAGACCGGAAGGCGCCCGACGGCCCTCATCCTGAGGTGCGAGCGCAGCGAGCCTCGAAGGACGCACCCAGGTCCGCGTACGGTGGGCGCCGTTCAGATATTACCCCCTACTCCCGCACCAGATCGACCGGGCTGATGCCGAGCAGGTCGAGCGTGCGACGCAAGAGCCGCACCTCGTTCTCGGCAAGGTGCTCGTCGGCCTTGGCGATCTCGGCCATGTGCCAGGCCAGCAGCCGACGCCGTTCCACGTCGAGGTCGCGGAACATGGCGATCGCCTGCGAGCCGTTTGTCTCGTAGCCGAAATCGTTGAGATACTCGATGACGCCGTCGATGCTGGTCTCAGCGATACCGAAGGACTCGCGGCAGATGCGGCGGAATGCCTGCATCTCGCTTTCGGCAACCTCGCCGTCGGCAAGGATCATGCGAAACAAGAGCAGCAGTTCGGCCGACAGCACCGGATCGTCGGCCACCTTGCGCACGCCGGGGTCGCCGTCGAACAGGGCAAGGAACTGATCCAGCAGGGCAACCACCATCGGCCTTTCCCTCCTTGGTGCAGCTTACGTTAGCGCGGAATCGGCCTTGCGCAAACGGTTCGGCTATGATCGAACGGCCCAACCCATCCCTCCGGCTTTCGCCGTCTCCATGTTCGATCTCGCAACCCAGACCCTCGCCATGCTCGCCGTCGCCGCCTTCGCGGCCGGCTTTGTCGATTCCATCGCCGGCGGCGGCGGCCTGATTACCGTTCCGGCGCTGCTCCTGGCCGGCCTGTCGCCGGTCGACTCGCTTGGCACGAACAAGCTGCAAGGCCTGTTCGGTTCCGGTTCGGCCACGCTCGCCTATGCCGCCAAGGGCCAGGTTGATCCGAGAAAGCAGCTTCCCTCGGCACTGATGGCCTTCGCCGGCAGCGCCTGCGGCGCGCTGGCCGCGACCGTTGTGCCCGCATACATCCTGAGCGCCGCGCTGCCTGTCGTGCTGGTGGCGATCGCGCTCTATTTCGCGCTGAAGCCCAACATGAACGACGTCGACCGCGCCGAGCGCGTCACCCCTTTCCTGTTCGGCCTCACGCTGGTGCCGCTGGTCGGCTTCTACGACGGCCTGTTCGGCCCGGGCGCCGGTTCCTTCTACATGCTCGCCTTCGTCGCGCTTGCCGGCTACGGCGTGCTCAAGGCGACGGCGCACACAAAACTGCTCAACTTCGCCTCCAACCTCGGCGGCTTCGCCGTGTTCGCCGCCGTCGGCGTCATTCACTGGAAGATCGGCCTGATGATGGGCGCCTGCCAGTTCCTCGGCGCCCGCGTCGGCGCCCTTCTGGCGGTGCGCATCGGCGCCCGCCTCATCAAGCCGCTGCTGGTTCTGGTGTGCCTGGCGCTGGCCGCCAAGCTGCTGTCCGACCCGACGAACCCGCTGCGGATGATGCTGGGTTTCTGAAGCCTACCTCGCCAGCGAAAACAGCGCCTCGCAATCGAGATGCCGCTCCAGTTCCTCGGCGATCTCGTCCAGGGCGGCTTCCACGGCAGCGCGATGATCGCTGCCGGCGCCGCTGACGCCGAGGCCGGCAAGAAAACGGGCGCGAAACGCATCGGCCCCGAACAACCCGTGCAGATAGGTGCCGAACACCTTGCCGTCGGCGGAAACGGCACCGTCGGCGACCCCGTCGACGATCGCGGCCGGCCGCGCGCAATCCGGGCCGGTGGTGCGGCCCATATGGATTTCGTAACCCGACAACGGAGTTTGGAAGATCGTCGAATGCGCCGTGACGTTGCGCACCGTCTTTTCCGGTTCCATCACGGTCTCGACATCGAGCAGGCCAAGCCCCTTGGCCTCGCGCACCCTGCCTTCGATGCCATCCGGATCGCGCACGGTCCTGCCCAGCATCTGGAAGCCGCCGCAGATGCCGACGACGGCGCCACCGCGCGCGCGGTGGGCTTCAAGGTCGCGCTCCCAACCGTATTCGCGGAACGCCAGCAGGTCGCCGATTGTCGATTTCGAGCCGGGGATGACGACCAGCCCGGCATCGGCCGGCAGCGGCTTGCCGGGTGGCACGAACACCACCTCGACCGCCGGTTCGGCCTTCAGCGGGTCGAGGTCGTCGAAATTGGCGATGCGCGGCAGCATCGGCACGGCAACCTTCAGCGCCCGGCGTTCGCCATCGGCAAGCCGCTCCAGCGTCACCGAATCCTCGGCGGGCAGGCGCGCCGCCGCCTTCAGCCACGGCACGACACCGAAGGAGCGCCAGCCGGTGAAGCGAGTGATGGCGGTAAGACCGTCGTCGAACAGCGAAACGTCGCCGCGGAACTTGTTGACGATATAACCGGCGATCATCGCACGGTCCTCGTCGGGCAAGATCGCATGCGTGCCGACGATGGAGGCGATCACGCCGCCGCGGTCGATGTCACCGACCAGAACCACCGGCACGTCGACGCGCGTGGCGAAGCCCATATTGGCGATGTCGTTGGCGCGCAGGTTGATCTCGGCCGGCGAGCCGGCGCCCTCGACGACGACGAGGTCCGCCCCCTCCCCGATCTTGGTCCAGGAATCCATCACGGCGGCCATGAGCTTCGCCTTGAGCGCCTGATAGTCGCGGGCGCGTGCCTCGCCGAACACCTTGCCCTGTACGATGACCTGTGAACCGATATCGGTCTGCGGCTTGAGCAGGACCGGGTTCATGTGCACAGAGGCCGGCACGCCGCAGGCCAGCGCCTGCAGCCACTGGCCACGGCCGATCTCGCCGCCGCCCGCTTCGCCCGGCAAATCGGCGACGGCGGCGTTGTTCGACATGTTCTGTGGCTTGAACGGCCTAACCTTCAGCCCGCGCCGGAGCGCCGCGCGGCACAGCCCCGCCACCACCACCGTCTTGCCGACATCCGAGCCTGTACCTTGCAGCATGATCGCGCGCGCCATGGCTAACGTCCCAGTTCATCGAAAATTGTCGGCACGTTGCATCTCGCGCATGAATTCACGCACAGCCGCTGCGCATAAAGCGTAGGTTGCGCGACCGCATCATTGGTCTAGATTGACCCCAGCGCATAGCCGAAAACGGCTGGCCAAGCTAGGCGTGCGCAGGCCGGGAGGATGCCATGGACAGCGCCGTTCAAGCCGCAGGCAGTCAATTCGAACTCAACGAGGACCAGCGCGCCATTCAGGAAATGGCCGAGGCCTTCGCCGCCGAGCGCGTCGCGCCCAACGCTCTGGAATGGGACCGCGAAAGGCACTTTCCCGCCGATGTGATCCGCGAAACCGGCCCGCTCGGGCTGGGCGGTATTTATATACGCGACGATGTCGGCGGCTCGGCGTTGGGGCGGCTCGATGCCGTATTGATCTTCGAGGCACTGTCGCGCGCCTGCCCGGCCTTCTCCTCCTTCATCTCGATCCACAACATGGCGGCCTCGATGATCGACCGCTTCGGCTCGGACGAACAGCGCCAGCGCATCCTGCCGAAGCTCACCTCGATGGAGTGGCTGGCAAGCTACTGCCTGACCGAGCCGGGCTCGGGCTCGGATGCAGCAGCGCTGAAGACCAAGGCAGAGCGCAGCGGCGGCAACGGCTCGGACTATGTGCTGAACGGCGCCAAGCAGTTCATTTCCGGCGCCGGCGATTCGGACGTCTACGTCGTCATGGCGCGCACCGGCGCAGAGGGCCCGAAAGGCATCTCGACCTTCGTTGTGCCGAAGGATGCGCCCGGCCTCTCCTTCGGCGCCAACGAGAAGAAGATGGGCTGGCACATGCAGTCCACCCGGCAGGTGATCTTCGAGGATTGCAAGGTGCCGGCCGAGAACCTGCTTTCCAGTGAAGGCGCCGGCTTCGGCATCGCCATGGCAGGCCTCGACGGCGGCCGCCTCAACATCGCCGCCTGCTCGCTCGGTGGCGCACAGTCGGCGCTCGACAAGGCACTGGCCTACGCGTCCGAGCGCAAGGCCTTCGGCAAGACGATCGACCAATTCCAGGCGCTGCAATTCAAGCTAGCCGACATGGAGACGGAACTGCAGGCCTCGCGGATCTTCCTCTATGCCGCCGCCTCGAAGCTGGACGCCAAGGCGCACGACGCTTCAAAGTGGTCGGCCATGGCCAAACGCTTCGTCACCGACACCGGTTTCCGCATCGCCAACGACGCCCTGCAGCTGTTCGGCGGCTACGGCTACCTGCACGACTACGGCGTCGAGAAGCTGGTGCGCGACCTGCGCGTCCATCAGATCCTCGAAGGCACCAACGAGATCATGCGGGTGATCGTCGCGAGGCATATGATTGGAAGGCAGTAGGACAATAGGGCAGTAAGGCGATAGGTAAACAAACCAGCTCCTACTGCCCTAATGCCTTATCGCCTTACTGCCCTCTAGTCCGGCACAGCAGAAGGAAATTCGAATCATGGCCACCCCAACCATCGCCTTCATCGGTCTCGGCAACATGGGCAACCCGATGGCTGCCAACCTCGTCAAGGCGGGCCATGCCGTGCTCGGCTTCGATCTCGTGCCGGAGAACCTGACGATGGCGAAGGATCACGGCGTCACCGTCATGGCGAATGCGGCCGCCGCCGTGAAGGATGCCGATGTCGTCATCACCATGCTGCCCGCCGGCAAGCATGTGCTTGCGGTCTACGACGACATCGCGCCGAAGGCCAAGGCAGGCAGCCTGTTCATCGATTCCTCCACCATCGACGTCGAATCGGCGCGCAAGGCGCACGCCATCGCCCAGAAGAACGGCCATGCCTCCGTCGATGCGCCTGTCTCCGGCGGCACCGGCGGCGCTTCGGCCGGCACCCTGACCTTCATGGCCGGCGGCGCCGAGGATGCCTTCGCCCGCGCCGAACCGGTACTCAAACCGATGGCCGGGCGCATCGTCCATTGCGGCGGCGACGGCGCCGGCCAGGCCGCCAAGATCTGCAACAACATGCTGCTCGGCATTTCCATGATCGGCGTGGCGGAAGCCTTCGTGCTGGCCGAAAAGCTCGGCCTCTCGCATCAGGCGCTGTTCGACGTCGCTTCCACCTCGTCGGGCCAGTGCTGGTCGCTCACCACCTACTGCCCGGTTCCCGGCCCCGTGCCGGCCTCCCCCGCCAACAAGGACTACAAGCCGGGCTTTGCCGCAGCCCTCATGCTGAAGGACCTGAAACTGTCGCAGGAAGCTGCCCAGGCGTCCGGCGCCGTGACGCCGCTGGGCGCCGAGGCCGCGCAGCTCTATGCGCTTTTCAACGCGCAGGGAGGCGCCGGCACCGATTTCTCCGGCATCATCAATTTCCTGCGCGGTGACGCCGCGTAAACCTCGAAGCTCATTCCGCTTTTTCTAAAATTCGCGGCGATAAAAGTTACAAATTTAGGTTTGCTTAAGCTCTCGCTAACCACGCGGTAACGATGTGCCTGTAGAACGGATTGCGAGGCGGACATCACGCACCGCCCGCGCTCCGGATCAGGTCTCGCGTACCGGAGCCGATGCCTTCGCAGCGTTTGTAAGCGTCGGCCATGCGTATCTGGCAAAGCCGCGTTCCTCGGGAGCGCGGTTTTTGCGTTCAGCCCGACGCTTTCGCCGACAGGCGCCTGTAGTTCGCCCGTACGCGCCGGCCTGCCGGGCGCAACGCCGCATCGACCGAACGCTGGAGCGCGACGCCGTTCCAGATCGACGGCACCTGTCCAGATAGCAGCTCCGGCCAGAAAGAGGCCACCGACACGGCCATCGAAATCTGCGCGGCGACAAGGCCTTCCGTTGCCGCTGCCGCCTTCTCCGCCACGGCGCGGAACGATTCGCGCGGCCAGTGATCGGGGTGGCTTGCCTCGCCCATCAGGGCCGGCAGCCTGAGCCAGACCACCATCGGCGCCAGCAGGAGATCGCCGCCGGCAAGGCCGACGCCGAAGCCCGTCCGTTTCTGCATGTTCGTCCCCGCCCCTCGATGCCCACCCGTCAATGAATGTGTGAAAGGCGCCACCGGGCGGATCGTTCCGTCCGGTGGCGCGGATCGTTCAGCGCCGCAGATCGGCTTCCGCGAGGTCAAGCGCCTTGCGGATGCGCCGGCAGGCCATGTCGATGGTGTCGCGCGTCCAGATCAGCGGCGGCGACAGGATCATCGTGTCGCCGGTGGCGCGCATCATCATGCCGTTGTCGATGGCGTGGTCGCGCACGACGACGGCCGCACTTCCCGACGGGCTGAAACGCTCCTTCGTCGCCTTGTCCTTGACGATCTCGATGGCTCCCATCAGGCCGAAGGAGCGCACTTCGCCGACCAGCGGATGATCGGCGATGCGTTCCCCAAGCGCCTGCGCGAAATAGGGACCGGTATCGTTCTTCACCCGCTCCACCAGCCCTTCGCGCGCGATGATGTCGATGTTGGCAAGCGCCACCGCGCAGGCCACCGGGTGGCCCGAATAGGTGTAGCCGTGGGCGAACTCGCCGCCTTTCTCGACCAGCGTGGAGGCGATGCGGTCGCCGACAAGCAGCGCCGACAGCGGCTGATAGCCGGAGGTCAGCGCCTTGGCGGTGGTGATCGTGTCCGGCCTGACGCCGAACGACTGCGCCGCGAACCACTCGCCGGTGCGGCCATAGCCGGTGATGACTTCGTCCAGCATCAAAAGCACGTCGTATTTGCGGCAGATGCGCTCGACCTCCGGCCAGTAGCTCATCGGCGGGATCTTGACGCCGCCGGCTCCCATGATCGGCTCGCCGATGAAGGCGGCCACCTTGTCGGCCCCCGCCTCCAGGATGGCGTCCTCGACGGCCTTCGCCGCGCGCAGGCCGAAATCGTGGTCGCTCTCGCCGGGCAGCGCAAGCTCGTAGGCGTAGGGCATCATCACATGCACGATGTTCGGCACCGCACCGCCGAGCTGCTTGTGCATGGCCTCCATGCCGCCGAGCGACGTGCCGGCGACGGTCGAGCCGTGATAGGCGTTCTTGCGCGAAATGATGCAGTTCTTCTCCGGCTTGCCTTCGAGCGCCCAGTAATGACGCACCAGCCTCACCGCCGTGTCGTTGGCCTCCGAGCCGGACGAGCCGTAGAAGACCTGGCTGATGCCTTCCGGTGCGATCTCGACCAGCTTCTGCGAAAGCAGCACCGGCGTCGGCGTCGAGCATTTGAAGAAGGAATTGTAGTAGGGCAGCTCCTTCATCTGCTTGTAGGCGGCGTCCGCCAGTTCGTCGCGGCCATAGCCGACCGCCACGCACCACAGGCCGGCCATGCCGTCGAGCAACTCGTTGCCTTCCGAATCGTAGATGTAAGGCCCGTCTGCGCGAGTGATGATGCGCGAGCCGGCCTCGCGCAGTTCCTTGTGGTCGGTGAAGGGATGCAGGTGATGCGAGGCGTCGATCTGCTGAAGCTGCTTCAGCGAATAGTTCTGGTAGCTCATGATTGGCTCCTTCCTGTTGAATCGATCCGGCGGCGTGCCGGCATGGATGTCAGGAAAGCGCGGGCGGCGAATAGCCGATGCGCGCGCACAGCCTGAGCAGCTCGGCATGGCGCGTGCGCCGCGAGCAGGTGAGCAGCGTGATACCGGCGATGATCCCCTTCATTCGCATGGCGAAATCATGCCTTACCGCCCTTGCGGCGGCAAGAGGGACGAAGTGGACGCACCGCGCCACGGCAATGTCGTTTCCCTTGCCCAATGGGTCGCCACCTCCGCAATCGCGTCCTCGGCGGAGGTCCATTATCGCCGCCGCAATCGCCTATCGTGAGCCATCGTCATGACCGCAGCCCTGCCCGCCACCGAACCGACCGCACACGCCGAACGCGCCCGCCGCGGCGGCCGGGCGGGCAAGCGCGCCGGCGGCGCGGCCGCTTTCGACCAGCCGGTGTTCCGGCAGCTTCGGAACCCGCTGAAGCCGACGCCCTTCATCTCCGAGGATGAACTGGAGCACATCCATCTGGCGTCGCTCAGGGTGCTGAAGGAGATCGGCGTCGACGTGCTGCACGAGGAGGCGCGCCGCATCATGAAGGCGCACGGCGCCGATGTGCGCGACGGCACCGAACGGGTGCGCTTCGACGCCGACATGATCCTGGAGCTGATCGCCCACGCGCCGTCCGAATTCACGCTTCATGCCCGCAATCCCGCGCACAACGTGCAACTCGGTGGCGACAACATCATATTCTCGCAGATGGCGTCGGCGCCGAACTGCTCCGACACCGATCGCGGCCGCCGCGCCGGCAACCAGGCGGACTTCCGCAATCTGGTCAGGCTCGGCCAGATGCACAACATCCTGCACGTCACCGGCGGCTATCCCGTAGAGCCGGTCGATATCCACCCGGCGGTCCGGCATCTGGAATGCCTGCGCGATTTCGTGCTTCTGACCGACAAGGCCTTCCATGCCTATTCGCTCGGCCGCGAGCGCAACCTGGACGGCATCGAGATCGCCCGCATCGGCCGTGGCGTGCCGATGGAGCAGTTCGTCCGGGAGCCGTCGCTGCTCACCATCATCAACACCAACTCGCCCTTGAAGCTCGATATCCCGATGATGGAAGGCATCATCCAGATGGCCTCGCACGGCCAGGTGGTGATCGTCACGCCCTTCACGCTGGCCGGCGCCATGGCGCCGGTGACGGTGGCCGGCGCGCTGGTGCAGCAGAACGCCGAGGCGTTGGCCGGCATCGCCTTCGCCCAGATGGTGAAACAAGGCGCGCCGGTCGGCTATGGCGGCTTCACCTCCAATGTCGACATGAAATCCGGCGCCCCGGCCTTCGGCACGCCCGAATACATGAAGGCGCAGCTCGTCGGCGGGCAACTGGCGCGGCGCTACAAAATCCCCTACCGCACCTCCAACGTCTGCGCCGCCAATTCGGTCGATGCGCAGGCGGCCTATGAAAGCGTCTTTTCGCTGTGGGGCTGCATGCAGGGGGGCGGCAACTTCATCAAGCATGCCGCCGGCTGGCTGGAAGGCGGCCTCACCTGTTCCTACGAGAAGACCATCCTCGATATCGACCTGTTGCAGATGGTGGCCGAGTTCCTCACGCCGCTCGATCTGTCCGAGGCGGCGCTGGCGGTCGACGCCATCCGCGACGTCGGCCCCGGCGGCCACTTCTTCGGCACGCAGCACACGCAGGACCGCTACAAGACCGCCTTCTACCAGCCCGTCATCTCCGACTGGCGCAACTACGAGACATGGGCCGAGCACGGCGCGCCGACGGCCGTCGAGAAAGCCAACCG
Organism: Ollibium composti; assembly: GCF_004801285.1. Classification (GTDB taxonomy): domain Bacteria; phylum Pseudomonadota; class Alphaproteobacteria; order Rhizobiales; family Rhizobiaceae; genus Mesorhizobium; species Mesorhizobium composti. The sequence goes on along the minus strand of NZ_SSNY01000001.1, from coordinate 325,722 downwards.
CATCTGGAAGGACCGGCTGGCGAGCTACGAAGAGCCCTACATCGACCCCGCCACCCGCGACGAACTGAACGCCTTCGTCGAGCGCCGCATCGCCGAAGGCGGCGCGCCGACGGATTTTTGAGGGGTTTGGCTTTGACCAACAAAGCCCCCCCTCCGTCACGGGCTGACGCCCGCGACACCTCCCCCCCGCTTCGCGAGGTGGAGGATAAGCCGGCAGCAACACCTAGCGCCCATCCTCTCCCCTCACGAAGTGGGGGAGAGGTGGCATACCCGAAGGGTATGACGGAGAGGGGGAACGACCTACCGAAATCGCGCACGCGCAGAAAGGCCGGCACGACGGAAAGAGCCCGTGCCCTCAGATGGCTCGACAACAGCGCCGAAGGGGCTCTCTGGAAAGAATTGAAGGGGCGCCGACTCTGCGGCCATCATTTCACCCGTCAATTCCCGATCGGTCCCTACTTCGTCGATTTCTGCTGCCGAAAGAAAAAGCTAATCGTCGAAATCGACGGCTCCCAGCACGCCGACAGTTCTTATGACCGCCGCCGCGACGACTCCATTCGCTCACATGGTTATTCCATCCTGCGCTTCTGGAACCATGATGTCCTGAAGCACCGGACATCCGTCTGCGAAACGATCCTGGCCGCGCTTGATGGGCGACTCGCCGAAAACGTCGGGGCGAACGACATCCGCTTTGCCCTCGCGAAGCCTGTCGACAGCCCCGAGTTAGAGCACATGACTTTTAATCATGTGGCCGAGCACCAACCCAATTTCGACTCAAATCCTGAAAACATGAGACCAACCACATGAAATCCCACGCAAAAGCGGTTGTCATCGGCGGCGGTGTCGTCGGCTGTTCGGTGCTTTATCACCTTGCCCGCGCCGGCTGGACCGACGTCATGCTGATCGAACGGTCGGAACTGACTTCCGGCTCGTCCTGGCACGCGGCCGGCGGCTTCCACACGCTGAACGGCGACCCCAACGTCGCCAAGCTGCAGGCCTATACCGTCCAGCTCTACAAGGAACTGGAAGAGCTTTCCGGCCAGTCCTGCTCGCTGCACCTGACTGGCGGCGTCATGCTGGCCGACAGCCCGGAGCGCATGGATTTCCTGCGCCTCGCCCACGCCAAGGGCCGCTATCTCGGCATGGACACCGAACTCATCACGCCGTCGGAAGCCAAGGCAATGTTCCCGCTGATGGACGAAAAGCATTTCGTCGGCGCCATGTGGGACCCGGTGGAAGGCCATCTCGATCCGTCCGGAACCACGCATGCCTACGCCAAGGCGGCGCGCAAGCTGGGCGCCGAGATCGTGCTGCGCAACCGCGTGGTCGAGCTGACGCAGGAGCCGGACGGCACTTGGAACGTCGTCACCGAGCAGGGCACGGTGAAAGCCGAGCATGTGGTGAACTGCGGCGGCCTGTGGGCACGCGAGGTCGGCCGCATGGTCGGCGTCGAACTGCCGCTGCTGGCCATGGAGCATATGTACCTGCTCACCGAGCCGATGCCGGAAGTGGAAGCCTTCAACAAGGAAACCGGCCGCGAGATGGTCGGCGTGCTCGACTTCAAAGGCGAGATCTACACCCGCCAGGAGCGCAACGGCGTGCTGCTCGGCACCTACGAGAAGGCGTGCAAGCCGTGGTCGCCGGTCAACACGCCGTGGGATTTCGGCCACGAACTCTTGATCCCCGACCTCGACCGCATCGCGCCTTCGCTGGAAGTCGGCTTCCGCCACTTTCCCGGCATCGCCAATGCCGGCATCAAGCAGGTCATCAACGGCCCCTTCACCTTCGCGCCGGACGGCAACCCGCTGGTCGGGCCGGTGCAGGGCCTGACCAATTTCTGGTGCGCCTGCGCCGTCATGGCCGGTTTTTCGCAGGGCGGCGGCGTGGGGTTAGCACTCTCCAACTGGATGGTGAACGGCGATCCGGGCTTCGACGTCTGGGGTATGGACGTCGCCCGCTGGGGCGAATGGGCGGGCCTGCGCTACACCAACGCCAAGGTGCGCGAAAACTATTCGCGCCGCTTCTCCATCCGCTTCCCCAACGAGGAACTGCCGGCCGCCCGCCCGGCGCAGACGACGCCGCTCTACGACACGATGGTGGCGCAGAATGCGGTGATGGGCGACAGTTGGGGGCTCGAAACGCCGCTGTGGTTCGCGCCGAAGGGCTCGGAGCCGAAGGACATTGTCTCCTTCCACCGTTCCAACGACTTTGGCCCGATCGGCGAGGAAGTGCGCGCCGTGCGGACAAGCGTCGGCGTCACCGAGATCGCCAACTTCGCCAAGTACGAATTCAGCGGACCGGGTGCGGAAGCCTTCCTCAACCGCATCCTCACCAACCGCATGCCGAAGAAGGGCCGCATCGTGCTGTCGCCGATGCTCAACGAATTCGGCAAGCTGATCGGCGACTTCACCATCGCGCATGCGGGCCCAAGGGGTGGAGAAGACCGATTCATGGTCTGGGGCTCCTCGGCCGCCGCGAAGTACCACATGCGCTGGTTCGAAAAGCACCTGCCGAAGGACGGATCGGTGCGCATCCATCGCTTCGACCAGACGCTGGTCGGCCTTTCCATCGCTGGGCCCAAAAGCCAGGAGCTCCTGCAGAAGCTTGTAGACGTGGACGTATCGTCCAAGGCCTTCCGCTTCATGGACTTCCGCGAGATGGCGGTCGGCGGCGCGCCCTGCATGGTCAACCGCATCACCTATACCGGCGATCTCGGCTACGAGATCTGGATGCAGCCGGCCTACCAGCGCCTCGTCTACAAGGCGATCAAGGAGGCGGGAAAAGAACTCGGCCTCGTCGATTTCGGCATGCGCGCGCTGCTGTCCATGCGGCTGGAGAAGAATTTCCCGACATGGTTCCGCGAGCTTCGGCCGATCTACGGGCCGTTCGAGGGCGGCATGGAGCGCTTCATCAAGATGGAGAAGAACGACTTCATCGGCCGCGACGCCGCCGCGAAGGAACTGGAAGCAGGCCCGAAGCTGAAGCGCGTCTCCTTCGTCGTCGATGCGCTAGACGCCGACGTGATGGGCGACGAGCCGATCTGGGCGAAGGTCTGGACCGACTACGGCACGGTGGACAAGCCGCACGGTTACGGCGCCCCGCGCTTCGACGCCAAGGGCAAGGAAGTACGCGTCTCGGCGGCGGACGAAGGCGCCTCCTCCATCCGCGGCATCGTCGACGGCGACTGGCGCGTCGTCGGCTGGGTGACGTCTGGCGGCTACGCCCACCACGTCGAAAAATCCATGGCGCAAGGCTACGTGCCGGCCGCCCTTGCCGACAAGGAAGACGCCGGCCTGTTCGAGATCGAGATCCTCGGCAAGCGCCGCCCCGCCCGCATCAATATCGAACCGCTGTTCGATCCGAGCGGCGAGAAGATGCGCGGTTAGGAGGCAACAAGCATACCGGCTTCGGTTGCCGCCTCGAGCAAGGCGTCAACCGTTTCCCGCGGCAGGCCTTGCGCGCATATGTAAGGCAGGCCCTTGCGCCTGCCGGTCCAGCCGACGACGGCAAGCTCCTTCACTGCCGGCTCGAAGCGCTGCGCCATCGCCCAGCTACGGCAGTCGATGGCCGCGACATCGGCTCTGCCCTTGGCGACGGCGACGATCGATGCGCGATGACCGCCACTGACGATGCGCTCCGAAAAGATGCCGATGCCCTCGCCCATCGCTTCCAGATCGCTGGTCAGGGCCAGGATGCCAGACATGGAATCGGTGCCGTTGAACGCAAAGCGTTTGCCGCGCAGGAGATCGACGGGAATGGGAGGACCAGCCCGGTCGCCGCTACCCCCGCCCCTAACCCCTCCCCGCAAGGGGGAGGGAGAACTGCCGCTTGCCAAGTGCCCCTCCCCCTTGCGGGGAGGGGTTAGGGGTGGGGGTGAACCGACGCCGACATCTCCATCGGCAGCACCCCGCCGCATCACCACGGCACTCGAATAAAACTCCCCCTGTCCGCCTTCGAAATCCGAGTAGTCCGGCTGGCCGATCACCTGCACATGGTCTGCCAACCCCAGCCCCATAGGCCCCCAGCAGGTCTGTGCGAACAGCAGCGCCGGATCGCGCCACAGCGCGGCAGGCTCCAAGCTGCCATCCGGCATGTTGGTCCGCGTCAACGCATCCGGCGCATCCACGCCGCGCCGGCGCAGGGCGTCCCGCAGCCGCACCCATTGGGCATCCGTCTCGGTACGGACTTCCGGCCAGTCGTACATCGGCAAGGCGGCAATGAATCGGCTCATCGCATCATCTGCCGGGAGCGCGAGCCCGAATGCAAGCCGGCAACCAGCTCACTCTTTCGGCGGCTCGGCTGGCACGGGAGCGGTGCCGGCGCCGGTGACGGAGCGCGCTCGCACCCGCGGCTTGAACGCCCGGCCATGTTCCGGCTGACGCCGCAGAACGGGATGCACCACCGGTTCCTTCGCCTTGAAGGCATAGGCTTTCAACAGGGCGAAATAGTTCGCGTAGGCATAGCCGTTGTTGGCCTTCAGCCATGCCTCGCGGTCGTCGCGGAACAGCTTCGGCAGGCTGTACCATGCCACGGTCGGCTTCTTGTGATGAACGAAATGCAGGTTGTTGTTGAGGAACAGCAGCGACAGCGGCGAGCGCTCGACGATGATGGTGCGCCCCTCCGGATGCTCCGACCACTGATGCTCGGCGAAGGTGCGGATGGCGATCAGCGATTGGCCGAACCACATCGGCACCAGCACGTAGAGCCACAGCGGCATGCCGAAGCCGTAGGCGACGAGCGGCAGCACTATTGCCAGGCCAATGCCGTGCAGCAGCCAGGCCTTGCGGATCGCCTTGTCGCCGGCCGCGGCCTGGCGGAAGTCGTCGATGAAAAAGCCGATCATCGATAGCCAAGGCCCGAGGAAAAAGCGCCCTGCCATGGTGTTGTTGACCTTGAGCAGCGTCTGCATCCAGCCCGGCAGGGCTTCGTGCATCCACAGCGCCTTGTAGTAGCTTTCGGGGTCGTCCAGCGGATCGGTCAGCCGTTCGTCGGCGTGATGGCGCAGATGCAGCGTCTTGAAGCGACGGTAGGGCCACACAAGCCCGATGGGCAGGCAGACGAAAGCCTCGTTGACCAGCGCGTTGCGCGTCGGATGGCCGTGCAGCACCTCATGCGTCAACGACGATTGCAACGCGACGGTGAAGGTCAGCAGGACCAGCGCGAGCACCGGATAGGACGGCCAAAGCAGCAGGCCGGCCGCCAGCCAGGCACCGTAGCAGACGGCGGCCAGCAGGACGGTCGGCCATTCGACCGCCGCCGCCCTTCCAGTCCTGCCTCGTCTGCGTGCCATGCCTTCACCGCTTGCCGGAACCATGATTCGACTCCTGACAGTATTGTGTCAGCAGACACGGAGTAGCCGCAACGCGACAATGCGCACAAACTGTTGCGATTGCGCCGCTTGAGCATCAGATGTTACACTTAGTAAACAAATGGAAGGATTCATTTACCCGCAGCCAGGGAATACGCCCTGCACTGGGCAAATTTTTCCTCTAGCAGTGAGTCCGGCCCGATGGACAAGCGCGATCTCTCCACCCTTTTCCGCGAGCGCCTTAAGCTGCTCCTGACACGATCCGACCTGAACCGGTCGGCCTTTGCCGCCACCGTCGGCATTGACCGTTCGGCGCTGTCGCAACTCCTGTCGGGCGCCTCCACCCGTCTGCCCCGCGCCGAAACGTTGCTTGCCATCGCCGCCGAGTTCAAGGTGTCGCTCGACTGGCTGCTCGGCCTGTCGCACGACGAAGGCGTCACCGGCGAGATCCGCGAAAGCCTGGAGATCGAGGAGGCCTCGGGCGGCTTCGACCGGACCCTGCTGGCGAAGTGGCACGCCGAGGCCGTCGGCACCAAGATCCGCTACGTGCCGGCCGGCATCCCCGACCTTTTGCGCACGGAAGCGCTGGTTGACTACGAGGCCGGCATCACCAACCGCAACCGCGAGGCGCAGGCCGACGAGACGCAGTACCGCATCGACTACAGCCGCCGGCCGGAAACGGACATGGAGGTGTGCATGCCGCGCCACACGCTGGAGATCTTCGCGCGCGGGCTCGGCATCTGGAACGGTTTCCCGCCGCAAGAGCGGCGTGCCCAGCTCCTGCACATGGCAGCACTCCTGGACGATCTCTACCCGACCTTCCGCCTGTTCCTCTATGACGGCCGCATGCGCTATTCGATCCCCTACACCATATTCGGGCCGTATCGCGCGGCTATCTATGTCGGTGATATGTATCTGGTGTTGAACGCTCCGGCCCCGATCCGCACGCTGACCGGCCATTTCGACCAGCTCATCCGCGCTGCGGAGATCAACGCCCACGAGGCCGCCGCCTTCACCCAAAGCCTTGCCGACGAGACATTCACCGGCGTCGGCTGAGCATCGCTTTCGCGCAGCAAGGGAGACTTGCCATGCAGGAGACCGAACGAACCGTCATCCCCCCGCAGTCCGGCCACGCATTCCGTCTCGCCAAAGGCCAGCAGTTGCGCATCACCGACCCGAAGGGCGCGCAGGTGGCCGACCTGTGGGCGTTCTCCACCGACGGCAATCTCGACTGGCTGAGCGCATCGCAGACGCGCGACATCATCGAGCGGCTGTTCCCGACCGTCGGAGAGAGTTTTTACGGCATGTCCGGCGAAAAGCTACTCACCCTGGTCGAGGACGCCTCGCCCGGCCCGCACGACATGCTCTTTCCGGCCTGCAATCCAGCACTCTACCGGCGCGCCGGCTTCGAGGACCACCCCAGCTGCGCCGCCAACCTGCACAAGGCGCTGACCGAGGCAGGCGTCTCGTTCCCCTTCACGCCCGACCCGGTCGACTTCTTCCAGAATTCGCTGCCCGCAGCGGACGGCACGCTGGTCGTCGCCGCATCCATCAACCCGCCCGGCGCCTATGTCCGGTTGCGGGCGGAGCGCGACCTGCTGGTCATCGTCACCGCCTGCAGCGTCGACCATCACCCGACGAACGGCGACGCCTGCACGGAGATCGAGGTGGAGGTGCTTGCCGCGGAAGACTGAGCGGCGACGAGCATTTCCGAAAGGGATACCGTTGACCACATATAAAGAATTCTTTATATCCTTATTCAACTCCCCGATCCGGAAAGCACTCGCATGACGAACCCCATCGACGCCCTCATCGCAGAGAAAGGCGTGCTTCTGGCCGACGGCGCCACGGGCACCAACCTGTTCGCCATGGGGCTGGCCGCCGGCGAAGCGCCGGAACTACTGAACGAGACGGCGCCCGAAACCATCGTCAAGCTGCACCAGGGCTTCGTCGATGCCGGCGCCGACATCATCCTTACCAATTCCTTCGGCGGCACCCGCCACCGCCTGAAGCTGCACCACGCACAGGGGCGCGTGTTCGAGCTGAACAAGCGCGCCGCCGAGATCGCCCGCTCGGTCGCCGACAAGGCCGGCCGCAAGGTCATCGTCGCCGGCTCGGTCGGGCCGACCGGCGAACTCTTGGTCCCGCTCGGCGCCATGACCTACGAGGACGCGGTGGACGCCTTCGCCGAGCAGATCGAGGGGCTGAAGGCCGGCGGCGCCGAAGTCGCCTGGATCGAGACCATGTCGGCGCCCGACGAAATCCGCGCCGCCGCCGAAGCCGCCATTCGCGTCGGCCTGCCCTACACCTATACCGGCTCCTTCGACACCGCCGGCCGCACCATGATGGGCCTGCTGCCGAAGGACATCCATGCCGTCGCCGACGGCCTGGCGCAAGCGCCGCTCGGCGTCGGAGCCAATTGCGGCGTCGGCGCCTCCGATATCCTGGCCTCCCTGCTTGACATGACGGCGGCGAAGCCGGAGGCGACGGTCATTGTCAAGGGCAACTGCGGCATCCCCGAATTCCGCGGCTCGGAAATCCACTATTCCGGCACGCCCGAGCTGATGTCCGACTATGTGCGGCTGGCGGTGGACGCCGGCGCCAAGATCGTCGGCGGCTGCTGCGGCACTTCGTTCGCCCATCTGGCCGCCATGCGCAAGGCGCTCGACGCGCACGCCAAGGAACAGCGCCCGACGCTGGAGACCATTGTCGAGCGCATCGGCCCCCTGCGCAACAAGGCGGCCAGCGAGAACGGCGGCAATGACGGCGAAGGCCGTCGCGAGCGGCGGCGCCAACGGGCCTGACGGGCAGGCTCAGCCAGCCTTTTCTACCTTGCTGGAAAACGCTCAGAGATCTTCTGAAAAGCCGTCAGGCCGAGTCGGAAACGGTGGCTGGCGAGCACCGGAGCGGAGCGTACATCAGGTACGTGAGCACCGGAGCGCACTCAGACGCCGTTTTCGATTCGGCCTCACGGAATTTTCAAAAGATCATTCAGGACGCGGTGGTAGAACTCTTCCTGCTCCTCCAGCCAGGCATAGGCCTGCGGCCAGCTTCCCGGATCGGTCACCGGCAGCGGCAGGTTCATGAGATAGCAGCAGCCCACATAGCCGCTCAGGCTGGCGCCGAGCGCTTCGCCGAGTTGCGGTTCATGGCCGGACAGGCGATTGAGCGTCGTGCGATAGCGCTCGCCGCGCTGCCCCCTGACGAACAGGCCGACGCTGCGGTTCGTCAGGTAGAGCGAAATCACGAGGTCGTCCGACACCCGTCGCCAGCGCGAATAGAGGCTGCCGCGCTCGATCGGGACCGGGCGGCGGTGGGCGATGTAGCCGTCCCAGAAGGACTTGATCTCCGGCGAAGAGATCGAGCGCAGCCCGCGTCGCGCGATGTCCCATTCGTCCAGACCGCCGTTCGGCATGCCTTGCCCTTTGTCGTCCCATTAATCGGCGAGACCAGTTTCGCCGCGCCGACTGTATCTGGAACTTGCGCGTGCAACCACGCCTGGAGCATTTCCAGCAAAAGTGTGAAGCGGTTTTGCGTCCGGAAATGCGCCCAAATCAAAAAGATGGAGCGATTCCAACGATTCCGTTTAAACAGGAACCGCTCCAGGTCCGGCCTGACGGGATTTTCAGTCGTTTTCGCTGTAGGCCGCGAACACCGAAGCCTGATCCGCGCTGGCGCCGTTGTCGCCGCGCATCTGCATCAGCGCATCGGATGCGCGCGGATCGCTGACCTTCGATGTCGAGCCGAAACCTTCGCGGCGCAGCGCCGGAATGGCGGCGCTCCGGCCCGGCTCACCCGCGACATCGCGCCTGAGAAGAGCGGCATCGGCGGGATGCGAGCCGACCTTGTTGGCGCTCTCATAGGTGGAACCCGTCCCCCAATGCGACCGGTCGATCACCCTGGGCGCTGAACCGAAGATCTGCACGAACCGCTCCCTCAACGTCTTGCACGGGACCGATAGCGACAGCCGCTTTCAAAGCCGTACCGGAAATCCACGGCATTTTATCCAACCGTCGGTTCAGGCAAAAAAAGGCCGGCAAGGTTTCCCCTGCCGGCCTGCCTCACCCGCCCGTAGGCCCATTCCCCGTATCAGAACGATCCCATCTGAAGGGAACGGGCCGTCATCGCCACTACCGCTTTCCGCTCAGCGCCGAGGCAAGGCGCACGAGAGAGAGGAACTCGGACCTGTACCCAAACGGGTCGGTTCCTCGGGCGGCGGTGGCAATCTCGGCAATCCGATCGAAGCTGAACTTCGCCGTGGCATCTTCGTCGCGCAGCTTCTGGCCGAAGGCGGCGACCGCGACGGAAAAGCGCTGGTCGGTGCCGGCGGCATCGAAGGACGACACCTCGTTGGCGGCCGTCACCGGCGTGGTGATGAGCCTGGAGGTATCCTCGTTCGGCAGCTTGTAGCGGATCTTGACGAAAGCATATTCTTGCGGGTTCGCCACGCCGCCATTGTTTGTCGAGGCATCGCCGTAGCGCAGGTCGTCGATCTGCTGCGCAGTACCCTTCGGCGTGATCTCGTAGATCGCGGTGACCGAATGGCCGGAGCCGATGTCGCCGGCATCGACGCGGTCGTTGTTGAAGTCCTCGCGGTTCAGCGCGCGCGTCTCGTAGCCGATCAGCCGGTATTCCGCGACCTTGGCCGGGTTGAACTCGACCTGGATTTTCACGTCTTTGGCGATCGGGAACAGCGTCGAGGAAGAATCCTCCACCAGCACCTTCTCGGCTTCCGCCAGCGTGTCGATATAGGCCGCCGTGCCGTTGCCGTTCTGCGCGATGGTCTGCATCATCCGGTCGTTCAGGTTGCCCCGTCCGAAGCCGAATACCGAGAGGTACACGCCGGTCTTGCGTTCTTCCTCGATCAGCCGTTTCAGGTCGTCGTCGTCGGTCTGGCCGACATTGAAGTCGCCGTCGGTGGCCAGCATCACACGGTTCACGCCGTCCTTGACGAAGCTTTTTTCGGCCAACCGGTAAGCCTCGCGGATGCCTGCTTCGCCGGCCGTCGTGCCGCCGGGCTGGAGGTTGTCGATCGCGTGAAGGATCTTGTCCTTCTCCGCCACCCTGGTTGGCTCCAGCACCGTGCCGGCGTCCCCCGCATAGGTGACGATGGAGATGGTGTCGTCGGCCTTGAGCTTGCTCACCAAGAGCCGGAATGCCGATTTCAGCAGCGGCAGCTTGTCCGGTTCGTTCATCGAGCCCGACACGTCGATCAGGAAAACGAGGTTCGCCTTCGGCTGCGTCGCCGGTTGCACGTCGTAGCCCTTGATGGCGACGTGCATCAGCTTATGCCCGGCGTTCCACGGCGCCGGCATGACGGTGACGGTCGAGTTGAACGGCGTATCGGCCTTGTCCGGCCCCTTCCAGTCATAGGGGAAGTAGTTGACCATCTCCTCGACGCGCACCGTATCGGCCTGCGGCAGGAAACCCTGCTTCAGCGAACGGCGCACGAAGGAATAGGACGCCGTATCGACGTCGATCGAGAAGGTGGAAACCGGGTTCTCCAGCGCCGAGCGCACGGGATTCGACTTGAAGTCCTCGAAGCGGTCGCGGTTCTCCGCCTGCGGCGCTGGCATATCGGCAGGCGCCGGCATCACCTCGGCCGAAGGCGCATAGACCTTGGGCTGGGCCATGTCGCGGGTGCGGCTTTCGGCCTTCGCCATAGGCTCCGCCAAGCCGCGCATCAGAACCTGGTTCTGCGCATTGCCGGAGGCAATCGCGCTCTCCTGCGCCGGCGCGGGGGGCGGCGCCATCAGCGTCTCGTCGAGGTCGCGGCTTTCCGTATCGGCCTGCTTGTCCTTGTCGGCAGCGCTCGTCGCCACCGGCTTGGTGCCGGCCGGCTTCCCGGCATTCGTTTCGGTGATGGCGCTTTCCCCGCCGCCGAAATCGAACGACCGGTGGTCGAGTAGGTAGAGCGCCGTATAGCCGGCAATTGGCAGGGCGAGAAGGCCGGCGGCGGCCGGCGCGGCGATGAGCTTCTTCTGCATGATCTCCCTCCAGAGTTTTGCGGCCCAGAATGTGGGGGCTCGTGAGGTGAGACGGTGCGGCTCGGCACTTCCTTGGGTCGCCGTCGAAATTTTTTCCTGCGGCTCGTCGAAAGCGGTCAGCGCGGCATGCAACGCGCCGATCTTCGCCTCGGGGTCCGGGGCGGGAATGCGCAAGCCGCGCAGCTTTGCCAGTTCCTTGTCGTCGACCATCGGTCAATCTTCCCCGGCTGAACGCATCAGCACTTTCAGCCGCTTCTTCGCTTCATGGATGTGCCAGGACACCGTGGCTTCCGAGATCGCCATCGCTTCGGCGGCGGCGGCGTGGCTAAGGCCCTCGCCGTAGACGAGCAGCACGGCGTCGCGCTGCTTGTCCGGCAGTCGCCGCACGGCGGCCCATAGTCCGTCGGCACGCTCGTCCGCTTCTTCCGGCGCTTCGCCTGAAATCAGCGCGTGCACGCCGTAGGCCTGCACCTTGGCGCCCTCGCGCGCCGACTTGCGCGCATAATCGCGCGCGGCGTTCAGCGTCAGCGCATAGAGCCAGGTGGTGAAGGCCCCGCCGCCGCGATAGTCGCGGATGGCGCGGCCGATGCGCACGCACACCTCCTGGGCGATGTCCTCGGCATCGGCCTTGCGGCCGCACCAGCGGTAGGCAACGCGATAGACGAAGTCGTAGTGCCTTTCGACCAGCCTGCCGAAAGCCCCTCGATCCCCGTCCTTCGCCAGCCCGATCAGCTCGCTGTCGGAGGCTTCGCCTTCATCCAGCATCGTCGCCATCATTTGCCTGTTGGACGAAGCCTATCGGCGATTCCTTGGGGCAAAGGAAAGATTTTTTGCTGAAAGCAGGAAGGTGCCCGTTCTTGACGCCAGGACGGCGCCCGTCTGATCAGAGCCGTTCCAGTGTCGCCGGGTCCTTCCGGCCATCGAAGAAACGGTCCAGAGCCCGCGCAAACAACGGCTCATCCGGCGCCGCCGTAGCGAAGAGCGTGAGGCTGGAGCACAGCTTCACGTCGTCGGGGCTGCCGAAGATTTCATGCGCCGAACGGCCGGAAACGTCGAGCAGCGCCACCACGCACGCCTTGAGACGCTGTCCAAGCACGGGATGGCCGAGATAGCCGCGCGCCTCATCGAGCGAGCCGATCGCGTAGCGCTGCGCCATCGGGCTGGCGCCCAGCCCGGCGATCTGGGGAAAGACGAACCACATCCAGTGGCTCGCCTTGCGGCCGTCACGCAGCTCCCGCAGCACCGTCTCGAACACCGGTGACTGAACATCCACGAACCGTTGCAGGTCGAATGGATCGGGCGGCTCGGTCATGGTTTCTCAGCCGCCCAGCGCTTCGCCGAAGAATGTCTCAAGCCGCTTCCAGTGCCGCTCGGCACCCTTTTCATCATAGACGGAATGGTCCGGCACGCACCAGCCATGGCCCATGCCGACATAATTCTCGATCACATGATCCACTTCCGCCGCGCGCAGCGCTTCGGCGAGCCGCGCCGACTGTTCCGGCGGAAAGCTGCGATCGACGCCCGCCGTACCGACATAGACACTGGCCCTGATCTCGGCCGCGCGGCGGTGCGGACTGTCGGCGTTATCGCCGGCGAGGTTGCCGCCGTGAAAGGAGGCCGCCGCCTTGATGCGATCGGGATAGGCGGCCGCGGCGTTGAGCGCCCGCGCCCCGCCCATGCAATAACCGACCGCGCCGACCGGCCCGGTTGCGCCATGTTTCGCCAGCGCATCGAGGAAGGCTTCGCCATCGCGAATGGTCGTGGCCTGTGTCGTCCCGCTCAGCAGGCCCATCAGTTTCGGCCTGGTCTTCTCATCGCTGAAGGCGGTCTTGGCATCGAACGGCCCGTAAGGGGCCTTGCGATAGAACAGATCCGGCACCAAGACGGTGTAGCCCAGCGCGGCGAGCCGTTCGGCCATCCCGTCCAGCGCCGGGCGTGGCCCGAAGGCGTCCATGTAGAGGATGATGCCCGCCGTGACGCCGTTGGGCGCGCGGAAAAGCCCGGCGCGAGCCGTTCCGTCGGCGGTCGTGATTTCGATGTCCTGCTTGGCCATGGTCCGCTCCCAGCCCCGGTCCATTCCGATAGCCCGGTCATGATCCCGCGTCGAGCTTCCGGCAAGCGCCACCCCGATGTCGGCCTTCAACATTTCGTGCGGGGAAGACAGCATCGCGTTTCCCGCTCCGTCTTGCTACCGGTGCGGATATCTGAAAGATCGCGCCATCACGCGAGACAGAGAATGAAATACCGATTGCTGGCTGCTCTCATGGGCATGGCGCTCGCCGGCTGCACGTCGCAACAGCAGCAGCCGAACCTTTCCTATTCGACCGCTGCCGAACCGCTGCCGCCGCCTGCCATGGCGGCGACCCCGCCTGTCTCGCCGCAACCCGTTCAGGCCATGGCGTTGCCGGCGCCCGCCAGCCCGGCGGTCCCGGCCCAGACGGTCACCGCCGCCGGCTTTCCGGCCCCGCCGGCCTGCAATGTAGGTTCGCTCGAACCCTCATGCGCGCCCGCCATGCAGGAGAAGACATGCCGCACGGTCGGCAACGTCACCACCTGCGACGTGCCGGCGGACCCGGATGCCGACAACCGGCTCTACACCAACTGACGCCTAAAGTTTCGCAAAAGCCTTCATGTGAAAGGCGTGCACCTCTGCCGGATAGCGATAGGCGGCTCCGTAGGGGCAGGCATTGCGGTCGAGGCAGCCGACGGTCCGGCAGGGTTTTCCCTCCGCTCCGCGCACATGGGCAAGGCAATCCTCATAGGCGAAGCCCGCCGGCGTATAGGCGTCGACTGGACAGGCTTTCAGGCAGGGTTTTCCGACACATGCGTCGCAAAGGTGAATCGGCTCGTGAACCGATTCCACCGCGAGTTCGACATCGAACAGCAGCGCGCCGCGATAGGCGTGCCATAGCCCGTATTCGGGGTGCATGAGGATGCCGAGCGGTGACGATTTCAGCCCTTCCGACCGCATCGCCCATTGCTGGAAGGGCAGGAACGGCCGGTCGGAAGGCGAAACGGCTCGCGCCCCGAAATCCTGCGCTATCCCGCCGATCACCTCACGGCACCAGGTATCGAGCGGATTTTCCAGATCGGCAGGCCGACCTTCACGCCAACGCCGGAAATGCGGCCAATACGAAGCGCCGGCATTGCCGATCAGGATCACCGATCTCGCCAGCCGGCCTGAAAGGGCAAGAGGGGCGGCCTCGCCCTTGTCGAAGACGAAGCCGCCCCGCAGGACAAGCCCGTGGCGACCGATTGCCTCCGCCAGCCCGTTGCCTGTCATCGGTCCGTTCTTCCCCTTCCTATGCGGCGGCTTCCGTCTTGCCGATCCGGATCATCTCGGCGCCGTCGAAAGCGGTAGCCTCGCCGCGGACACGCCATTCGTCAAACTCCTTGTGGCGTGCCGAGATCAGCCGGTCGTACAGGTCGAAGGCGTCCTTGCCCATCATCAGGCGTGCCGGCGGATTGGCGCTGTCCACGGCCTCGATCATAAGGGCCGCCGCCTTGGCGGGATCGCCTGCCTGCGTCCCCGCCTGTCCATAAAGAAATTCCTCGATCGGCGCGATCAGCGGCCGATAGACGTCGAGATGCCGCTCCGGCCGCATGTTCACGTCGCCGGCGAATTCGGTGCGAAAATTGCCCGGCTCCACGATCGTCACCCGGATTCCCAGCGGCGCGACCTCGTCGCGAAGGGCATCGCTCCATGCCTCCAGCGCAAACTTGCCGGCGCAATAGGCGCCGAACCCACCAAGGGAGACGGCTCCCCCGACGCTGGTCAGGTTGAGCACATGGCCACTGCCCTGCCGGCGCATTTGCGGCAGCACCAGACGGGTGAGTTCGGCGGCGGCGAAGAAGTTGAGCTCCAGCTGGGCGCGAAGCTGCTCGGGCTCGAACTCTTCCACCGCACCCACGGAACCGCGGCCGGCAATGTTGGCGAGGATATCGATGCGGCCGAACTGCGCGATTGCCGCTTCGATGGCCCTGCCACGCTGGCCGGCATCGGTCACGTCGAGCGCAAGCGCCAGCGCCCGCCCCTGATGATTGCGCGCCACCGCCTCCAGCCGGTCGATGCGGCGAGCCGTAAGGACGGCGCGTTCGCCGCGCGCAAGGACGGCCTCGGCAAGCGATTTTCCAAATCCGGAAGAGGCGCCGGTGATGAACCAGACACGATCGTTAGCAGTCATTCTTCGTAACTCCTTGGGTTGGATGTCACGAAAAATGGCCCGCCTCGATTGATGAAACAATCTAGATCAAATCGAATGCGTTATGCTATCTTTTTCAGGAATGGATCGCCTCCTGCTCGCTCAGCTCCCGGTCGTCCTGGCCGTCGCCCAGGCAAAAAGCTTCGCCAAGGCTGGCGCCGAACTCGGCATCGGCGCCTCTGCGGTAAGCCACGCCATCCGCAGCGCGGAACTGCGCCTTGGCGTGCCGCTTTTCCTGCGCACGACGCGCAGCGTCTCGCTCACCGAAGCCGGCGAGACGTTCATTTCCGCCGCCGCCCACGCCTTCGACGCCATCGATGCCGCGGCCGATCGGGTCCGCGCCGCGCAAGGCGATATTTCCGGCCTGCTGCGCATCAACGCGCCGCGCGTCGCGCTTCACATGGGGCTTACGCCGATCCTCGCCGAGATGGCGCGGCGCCACCCCGGTCTGACCGTCGAGGTCATCGCCGACGACAAATTGTCCGACGTCGTGGCGGAAGGTTTCGACGCCGGCATCCGCCTGGGCGAGATGATCGCACAGGACATGGTCGCCGTCCGCATGAGCCCGCCATGCCGCGCGATGATGGTCGCCTCGCCGCGCTATATCGAGGAGCACGGCACGCCCGGCACCATATCGGACCTCGTCGCCCACAACTGCATCGGCTACCGGCTGCTGCGGTCCGGCGCGGTCTACGACTGGGACCTGCGGGAGGGCGATCGCGACATCAAGGTGCCGGTAAGCGGGACGGCGCGCGTTTCGGATTCGGCCTATGCGCACCAGCTCGCGCTCTCCGGCGTCGGCATCGCCTACGTCTTCGACGCCCAGGTGAGCGACGATCTTGAGCGAGGCGACCTCGTCGAGATACTGCCCCAGGCGTCGATCATGGAGCCCGGCCTGTTCCTGTATTTCCCGCGCCGCGCCTCGGATGCAAGCAAGCTGCGCGCCTTCGTGGAGGTGGTTCGAGCCAACCTGGCCGGGAAAAAATAGTCGATATCACTCCTCGCCCGGCTGCTTGAACGCGCTGCGCCAGACTTCCTTGTGAATGATGTTGGCCACTTTAGCCCGGCCTGAATCGGGCTCCTTTCAAGTGAAGGCGTCGGGCATCGACACCTTCTTCCTGGCGATGAAGTCCTTCAGGCCTTCGTCGATGCCCGGATCGAGATATGGCGCCTCGTAGCTTTCCAGCCAGCTCCGCGCCAGCGCATTGGCGCGCTGGTCGGCGGTCTTCTCGCCTTCGGCCAGCCACTGCTCGTAGGAATTGTTGTCGGCGATCGAGGAGCGGTAGAAGGCGGTCTGGAAGTTGGCCTGCGTGTGGTCGCAGCCAAGGTAGTGGCTGCCCGGCCCGACCTGGCGGATGGCGTCCATCGCCTGCCCATTCTCGGACAGGTCGACGCCCTCGCAGAACTTCTGCTGCATGCCGAGCTGGTCGATGTCCATCATGAACTTGTCGTAGCCGGAGGAAAGGCCGCCCTCCAGCCAGCCGGCCGCGTGCAGCACGAAATTGGTGCCGGCCAGGATGGTCGAGTTCAGGGTGTTGGCGCTCTCATAGGCCGCCTGCGCGTCAGAGATCTTGGAGGCGCAGAGCGAGCCGCCGGTACGGAACGGTAGGCCGAGCCGGCGCGCGAGCTGTGCTGCGCCGTAGGACACCAGCGACGGTTCCGGCGTGCCGAAGGTCGGCGCGCCCGACTGCATGGAAATCGACGAGGCGAATGTGCCGAACAGCACCGGCGCGCCGGGGCGGATCAACTGCGTGAAGGAAGCGCCGGCCAAGACTTCGGCCAGAACCTGCGTCAGCGTGCCGGCCACCGTCACCGGGCTCATCGCGCCGGCCAGAATGAACGGCGTGACGATGCAGGCCTGGCTGTGGCGCGAATAGACCTTCAGCGCGCCCAGCATCGTCTCGTCGAAGACCATCGGCGAGTTGGCGTTGATGAGCGAGGTCAGCACCGTGTTGTTCTCGACGAAGTCGTCGCCGAACACCAGCTTGGCCATCGCGATCGTGTCCTCGGCCCGCTCCGGCGCGGTGACGGAACCCATGAACGGCTTGTCCGAATAGCGGATGTGGGCGTAGATCATGTCGAGGTGGCGCTTGTTCACCGGCACGTCGACCGGCTCGCACACCGTGCCGCCGGAATGGTGGATCGACGGCGCCATGTAGGCGAGCTTCACGAAATTCTGGAAATCCTCGATGGTGGCGTAGCGGCGGTTGCCGTCGAGGTCGCGCACGAAGGGCGGGCCGTAGACCGGCGCGAAGACCGTGGCGTTGCCGCCGATCTGCACCGAGCGCTCGCGATTGCGCGCGTGTTGGATATATTGCTGCGGCGCGGTCTTGAGAAGCGAACGGCACAGCCCCTTGGGAAAGTGCACCCGCTCGCCCTGCACGTCGGCGCCGGCTTCTTTCCAGAGCTTCAGCGCTTCCTCGTCGTCGCGGAAGATGATGCCGACTTCTTCCAGCACCGTGTCGGCGTTCTTCTCGATCAGCGCCAGGCCTTCCTCGTCCAGCACCTCGTAGAGGTTGATCTTGCGCTTGATGTAGGTGAGCTGCGTGCCCGGCCCGCCGCCGGCGCGCGCCGCGCGCCGTGCCGCGGCGCCGCCGCTTGCTCCGCGCCCCCGCCTGCCGCCTGATGCCTCGTGGTCGACCGCCGCCGTTTCGCTCATAGCCGTTCTTCCCTGGAAAAGCATGTCGCCGCCCTGCAAGGCGGCCCTGCCCCGGATCGTAGTCATGCACCCTAGCCGAAACGGCCAGACAGCGCCAAGGCCTGTCCCAAAATCGACAAGAAAACCAATAGATTTGCAGTCGCTTTCCTTTTGCAGTAAGTCGCAAATCGGCTATGGAGGAGCGCCCGCCTCGCGATAGGTATTGAGGCGCATTCGCACTGCCCTGAAGCGCCAAGGAGCTGGGTTCATGTCCGACGACGAGATCATCCTGTCCGAGCTTGCCGACGACGAACTCGTGCAACAGATGCACGACGACCTCTATGACGGCTTGAAGGAAGAGATCGAGGAAGGGACAAACATCCTTCTCGAGCGCGGCTGGGCGCCCTACAAGGTGCTGACCGAGGCGCTGGTCGAGGGCATGCGCATCGTCGGCGAGGATTTCCGCGACGGCATCCTGTTCGTTCCCGAAGTGCTTCTGTCCGCCAACGCGATGAAGGCTGGCATGGCCATCCTGCGTCCGCTGCTGGCCGCCACCGGCGCGCCCAAGCAGGGCAAGATGATCATCGGCACGGTCAAGGGCGACATCCACGACATCGGCAAGAACCTCGTCGGCATGATGATGGAGGGCGCCGGCTTCGACGTCATCGACCTCGGCATCAACAACGCCGTGGAAAAGTATCTGGCGGCGATCGAGGAGCACCAGCCCGACATCGTCGGCATGTCGGCACTGCTTACCACCACCATGCCCTACATGAAGGTCGTCATCGACACGATGAAGGAAAAGGGCATTCGCGACGACTATGTCGTGCTGGTCGGCGGCGCTCCGCTCAACGAGGAATTCGGCAAGGCGGTCGGTGCCGACGCCTATTGCCGCGACGCCGCCGTGGCGGTCGAGACGGCCAAGGACTTCATGAAGCGCAAGCACAACCTACGCGCCACCGCCTGAGGCCTGCGGACCTCAGGCGCGTATCAGCTGTTCGTCTGGCTGAATTGGCCGCCGTCAGTTGTTGACCGTATCCTCGACGGCGTTCGCCGTGTTCTTGACGTCCTTGCCGACGCCGCGGACGGTGTTGGCACAGCCGGCCAGCATGAGCGCTGCGGCGATGACGGCAAGCGGGGCGATGCGGATGAGTTTCATGGACACTGTTCCCTCTCACGATAAGATCGCACCGCCGAAACGAGGAACGGCCGGACTGGTTCCATGACCAAGGTGCAAAAAGCGACGAACACCCCGGCGGACAAGCCCGCCGACCGGCTGCTGGTCATCGCCTGCGGCATGCTCGCGCGCGAGATTCTGGCGGTGAAGGAAGAGCTCGGCCTCGATCACCTCGACCTGACCTGCCTGCCGGCCGAATTCCATTTCTATCCCGACCGCATCGCGCCGGCCATGGACAAGGCGATTTCCGAGGCCAAGGCCAGGGGTTATCGCGACATCTTCGTCGGCTACGCCGATTGCGGCACCGGCGGCATGCTCGACGCCGTCATTGAGAAACACGGCGTCGAACGCATGGCCGGCCCGCATTGCTTCGCCTTCTACCAGGGCATGGAAGCCTACCGGAAGGTGGCGGACGACGATATGATGTCGTTCTACATGACGGACTTCCTGTGCCGGCAGTTCGACGCCTTCTTCATGAAGCCGCTCGGCCTCGACAAGCATCCCGAACTGATCGCGGACTATTTCGGCAACTACGAGAAGCTGATCTATCTCGCCCAGACCGACGATCCCGAACTCGACAAGGTGGCCGAGGACGCGGCGAAGCTGCTCGGCCTCACCTACGAGCGCCGCCCGACCGGCTATGGCGACCTCGTCGGCGGGCTTGCGCGCGCCGCCGGCTCCGTGGCCTAATCGGCGCGCACGGCACTGGGCCGTGCGTTTTCGACGGGGAAATCCATGAAACCGCGCATCGCCGTCCTCGCCGCTCTTGTCGGGTCGCTGGCCGTATCGCTGGCGGCCCCGGCCCTCGCAGACGGCGTCGTGCAAAAGCTGATGACGCCATCCGACAAGGCCAAGCTGGAAAAATACGGCGAAACCCGCAAGGCGGCCATCGCGGCGGCACAGAAGGGCGAACCCGCCGAGGTGAAGGAGTTCAATGCCGTCCTGGCACGGCCGCCGGTCGCCTTCTCCGACAAGGACCTCACCGGCAACTGGAAATGCCGCACCATCAAGGCCGGCGGCGATTTCGGCGTGCTGGTCATCTATGGCTGGTTCAAATGCAAGGTCAGCGACGACGGGTCCGGCTGGGTGCTGGAGAAACTGACCGGCTCGCAGCGCACCAAGGGCCGTTTCTACGACGACAACGCCAAGCGCGCGATCTACCTCGGCAGCTTCTTCGTCGAAGGCGATCCGGTCCTGCCCTATGGCAGCGGGCCGAAGTCGGACCAGGTCGGCTATGCCTTCCGGACCGGGCCGAATACCTGGCGCCTCGAACTGCCCGCGCCCTACTACGAATCGAACCTCGATATCCTCGAATTCAAGCGCTGAGCCATGAGCGAGATCGACCATCGCGCCGTCATAGCGGGGCTGTCGCCCGATACCAGGAGGGGCCTGACCGAGAAAAGCGACGCCCCCGGCCTCGTGCGACTGGCGGTGTATCTCTCCCTGATGGCGGCCCTGGCAATTCTGATCGCCGTCAGGGTGCCGTTCTGGCCGCTGCTGATGGTGCCGCAAGGCATCCTGATCGTCTTCCTGTTCACGCTGGTCCATGAGACCATTCACGGCACGGCGTTCCGCACCGATCGGCTGAACACCGTTCTGGCCAACGTCGCCGGTTTTCTGATCCTGTTACCGCCGACATGGTTCCGCTATTTCCACTTCGCCCATCATCGCTACACGCACGATCCCGAAAACGATCCGGAGCTGATGAGCCCGAAGCCCCAGACGCTGGCGCAATATCTCCTCTACCTTTCCGGCTGGGCATACTGGAGCGGCATGATCAGGACGATCGTCGTCAACGCGACCGGCAGAAACCATGATGTCTATGTTCCGGAAAAAGGACGCCCCAAGGTGGCGGCCGAAGCCCGCCGGTATCTGGCCGGCTATGCGCTTGCGGTCGCCCTATCCCTCCTCCTCGGCACGCCGCTCCTGGTCTGGATATGGATCGTGCCGGCGCTGCTCGGCCAGCCTTTCCTGCGCGCTTACCTGCTTGCCGAACACACGCGCTGCCCGCACGTCGCCAACATGCTGGAGAACACGCGCACCACCTTTACGACCTCGCTGGTGCGCTTCGTGGCGTGGAACATGCCCTACCATGCCGAGCATCATTCCTACCCGGCGGTGCCTTTCCACCAATTGCCCCGCTTCCACGAGGTCGTGGCGGAACATCTGAGAACGACCGAACGCGGCTATATCCGTTTCCACGGCAAGCTCGTCCGCGATCTGGGCCAATCGGACGCAGCCGGCGACGCCGCGAAATCTTAACCCTTGGCGCTCGATACTCCGCGCGGGCCACGGGGGAAGAAATGAGCGAAGCGAAAACGGCCGGCCACCGCGTTGCCGTCGTCACGGCGGGGGGAACCCATGTCTGGGCCCTCGTCAATGCGCTGAGCGACCGCATCGGGCCGGTGACCGTCATTCTAGAGGCGCCCGAATCCAAGGGCGCCCTGCTGCGCGCCCGCGCCCGCCGCTTCGGCAGGATCGCCGTCGCCGGACAGCTGGGCACGATGGTGCTCACGCGGCTTTTCCGCCCCCTCTCCAGTCGCCGCCGGCAACGGACGGTCGAGGAATGCCGCCTGCGCATCGAGCCGGCGCCGGACCAGCGCATCGTGCATGTCGCATCGGCCGATTCGCCCGAATGCGCCGACGCCATCGCCGCCATGGGCGCCGACGTGGTGCTGCTCAACGGCTGCCGCCTCGTATCGCGCGCCACGCTGGCACGCATCGCCTGTCCCGTTCTCAACTTCCACGCCGGCATCACGCCGAAATATCGCGGCATGAACGGCGGCTACTGGGCTTTGGCGACCGGCGATGCCGAAAACTTCGGCGCGACCGTGCATCTGGTCGATGCCGGGGTCGATACCGGCGGCATCGTCCGGCAGGTCCGGTCGAAGCCGAAGCCCGGCGATTCCATCCCCAGCTACGCCATGACGATGGCCTCCTTTTCGGCCGACGCCTGCGCCGAGGCCATCGAGGCCGCGGCCTCGGGACGCATCGAGATCTTGAAGACCGATCTGCCTTCGCGGCAATGGTATCACCCGACGATCTGGTTCTATCTGTGGACCGGTTTGACGAAACGCGTCTGGTAATATTCCCTCGCCGCAAATCCGCCCGTTTGCGACGCCCGCCTGCGTCGCTTTTGAAGGCCCATGCGTCGTCCCATGAGAAGCGGGCCGAACCTGCATGCGGCAATGCTCGAAACCAAGAGGAGTTACCAATCATGGCCGATCTGATCGTCGTCTACTGGCGCGACATTCCCGCTCAGGTCACCGTCAAGCGCGGGCGGCTGAACGCCAAGCGCGAACTGTCGCTGCGCTTCACCGAGGCCATCGACATGGCTGCGATGAAGTCAGGGGCGGCCGCGACGGACGCCTACCTCGCCGAATGGCGGCGCGCCGACCCCGTGCCTGTCGGCGACGACCTCGAAGCCGAGGCTGACAAGGCCGTGAACGACCTCGAAGCGGCATATCCGCGGGAGCGGCTGGTCGCTCTCGCCAAATCAGGCGGCAAGGAAAATGGATAGCACCCAGCCGAAGACGACCCCGCTGGAATCGACAACCGCGGCCGGTCCGGCGAGCGCTGCGGGCGAGGCCATACCGCCCGCAGCGGCGGGCGGCGTGACGCAGGCCACCATGGTCAAGAAGACCGCGCCGAAGAGCGACTACAAGCCCGCCGACGTGTCGCCGCAGCGGCGCGTGCAGCGCTCCTTCGCCGTCCGGCTGTGGTCGATCCGCCATTCGCGGCTGCTGGAATGGTTCTACGCCCGCTTCGCCGACGCCTTCCTGATGCTGCATCCGCTGTGGAAAGGCATCGGCTACGGCCGCGTCGAGGCACCGGTGAAATTCGTCGAGAAGCGCGTCAAGGGCTTCATGTTCGACTGCCGCATGTGCGGCCAATGCATCCTGTCTTCCACCGGCATGTCATGCCCGATGAACTGCCCCAAGCAATTGCGCAACGGGCCCTGCGGCGGCGTGCGCGCCAACGGCCACTGCGAAGTGGAACCCGACATGCCCTGCGTCTGGGTGAAGGCGTGGGAAGGCTCCAGGCAAATGGTCAAGGGCGACGCCATCTTCAACGTGCAGAAGCCGGTCGACCAGTCGCTGCGCGAAACGTCCGCCTGGCTGCGCGTGACCGCGCAGGCGGCCGCCGCGCGTGAAGCCGCCAAATCCGGAAACGCAGCATGACCTCCGCCCGCCCTCCACAGCGCGACGAGAACCCGGCCGGCATCCACCTGCCGCTGGAGCCCCTGCCCGGCCACACCTCGCGCGGCCGCCTCGAGCGCGTACTGCGCCGCGGCGAGTTCGCCGTCACCACCGAACTGAACCCGCCCGACAGCGCCGACCCCGAAGACGTCTACAACCGCGCGAAAATCTTCGACGGCTGGGTGGACGCCATCAACGCCGTCGACGCCTCCGGCGCCAACTGCCATATGTCGTCGGTCGGCATCTGCGCGCTTTTGACCCGCATGGGCTACGCGCCGATCATGCAGATCGCCTGCCGCGACAAGAACCGCATCGCCATCCAGGGCGACGTGCTGGGCGGTGCCGCCATGGGCGTCGCCAACATGCTGTGCCTGACCGGTGACGGCGTGCAGGCCGGCGACCAGCCCGGCGCCAAGCCGGTGTTCGATCTCGACTGCATGTCGTTGCTGGAGACCGTACGCGTCATGCGCGACAACGGCAAGTTCCTCTCCGGCCGCAAGCTGACGACGCCACCGCAAGTGTTCCTCGGCGCCGCCATCAACCCGTTCGCGCCGCCTTACGATTTCCGCCCGCACCGGCTTGGCAAGAAGATCGCCGCCGGCGCGCAGTTCGTGCAGAGCCAGTATTGCTTCGACGTGCCGATGTTTCGCACCTACATGCAGCGCGTGCGCGACCTCGGCTATACCGAAAAGGTCTTCATCCTGTGCGGCGTCGGTCCCCTCGCCTCGGCCAAGACGGCGAAATGGATCCGCTCCAACGTGCCGGGCATCCACATCCCCGACGCCGTCATCAAGCGGCTGGAGGGCGCTGAGGACCAGAAGAAGGAAGGCAAGCAGCTCTGCATCGACATCATCAACGAGGTGAAGGAAATCCCCGGCGTGTCGGGCGTCCATGTGATGGCCTACCGGCAGGAGGAATACGTCGCCGAGATCGTCGATGAATCGGGCGTGCTGAAGGGCCGCCGGCCGTGGATACGCGAAGTGCGCGCCGATGACGCGCTGGTCGCCGAGCGCCTCGGCCGCCTGCTTCACGACGACATAACCGAAACGCAGGTGGACATGGTCAAGTCCGCGCATTGACCGACGCCATCCCGAACCTGTGCTTGAATGCAATCAGATAACGATATAAAGAAATCTTTATATCACGACGGAGACAATCATGACCCGCACCATCGTCGCATCCGCGACCCGCGAAATCGTCATCGGTTTCGACCAGCCGTTCTGCGTGATCGGCGAGCGCATCAACCCGACCGGTCGCAAGAAGCTGGCCGCCGAGATGATCGAGGGCAATTTCGAGACGGTGAAGAAGGACGCGCTGGAACAGGCCGCCTGCGGCGCCACCATGCTCGACGTCAATGCCGGCGTCACCTCCGTCAACCCGAACGAAACGGAACCGGGCCTGCTGGTCCAGACGCTTGAGATCGTCCAGAACCTGGTCGACCTGCCGCTGTCCATCGACTCGTCCGTTTCCGGCGCCATCGAAGCGGCACTCAAGGTCGCCAAGGGCCGTCCGCTGGTCAATTCCGTCACCGGCGAGGAGGAGAAGCTGGAAGCGATCCTGCCGCTGGTGAAGAAATACAACGTGCCGGTGGTCGCCATCTCCAACGACGAGACCGGCATCTCGATGGATCCGGACGTCCGTTTCGCCGTTGCCAAGAAGATCGTCGAGCGCTGCGCCGATTTCGGCATCCCGGCGCACGACGTGGTGGTCGACCCGCTGGTCATGCCGATCGGCGCGCTGGGCGATGCCGGCCGCCAGGTCTTCGCGCTGCTGCGGCGGCTCCGCGAGGAACTCAAGGTCAACACCACCTGCGGCCTCTCCAACATCTCCTTCGGCCTGCCGCACCGGCACGGCATCAACGCCGCCTTCATCCCGATGGTGATTGGCGCGGGCATGACCTCGGCCATCATGAACCCGGTCCGCCCGCAGGAGATGGAAGCCGTGCGCGGCGCCAACGTTCTGGCCGGCACCGACAAGGACTGCATGACCTGGATCAAGACCTACAAGGACTTCAAGCCGGGCGAGCACGCCGCCCCGCCGCCGGTGGCGGTCACCACGCCCAGCGCGGAAGGCGCTGCGGCTGCCGGCGGAAGACGTCGCGGTGGCCGTGAGGCGAGGATGGCGAGGGGATGAGGAATGGTCGTGCGTCCTTCGAGGCTCGCTTCGCTCGCACCTCAGGATGAGGACCGTTTGTGCCGAACCTGCGCAAGCAAAACCGGGCAAACCACCTCCCTCATCCTGAGGTGCGAGCGAAGCGAGCCTCGAAGGACGCACTTACTCTCTATCAACAAGATGACCTCGCCGCGACAGCGCCGGCAGACTCTCATAGGCAAGCGCGACCAACGCTTCTTTCTTACGCCGAGACCAACCTTTGATTTGTCGCTCTCGCGCGATGGCATCGGTGATGCGGTCGTAACCTTCGGCGAAGACAAGTTCCACCGGCCGACGGCGCGCCGTGTAGCTGTCGATGGGAAGGTTGTTATGCTCCCAGAGCCTTGCCTCGACCTCTTGCTTGGTCGAGCCTACATAGTAGGAACCATCGGCGCATCTGAGCATATAGACCGTCATCTCGAATTGCATTCAATGCGTCCTTCGAGGCTCGCTGCGCTCGCACCTCAGGATGAGGGGCGTTCACACCCTTCATCCCAAGCCTTGAAGCGTCATCATCAACATATCACAGTTCCCCTGCCTCTCAGAACTTGGCAACGGAGAAACCGCACCCACCTCCCTCATCCTGAGGTGCGAGCGCAGCGAGCCTCGAAGGACGCACCAGTACAATGAACGCTCCCGTAAACTCCACCGATCCTCTCGTCCTGTTCATGCCGTCCGGTAAGCGTGGGCGCTTCCCCGTCGGTACGCCGGTTCTCGATGCGGCGCGCTCGCTCGGCGTCTATGTGGAATCGGTGTGCGGCGGCCGCGCCACCTGCGGGCGCTGCCAGATCGAGGTGCAGGAAGGCAATTTCGCCAAGCACAAGATCGTCTCCTCGCTCGATCATATCTCGCCCAAGGGGCCAAAGGAGGAACGCTACGAGCGCGTGCGCGGCCTGCCCGAGGGGCGCCGCCTGTCCTGCTCGGCCACCGTCCAGGGCGACCTCGTCGTCGACGTGCCGCAGGACACCGTCATCAATGCGCAGACCATCCGCAAGGCCGCCACCGACCGCGTGATCGAGCGCAACGCCGCCGTGCAGATGTGCTACGTCGAGGTCGACGAGCCCGACATGCACAAGCCGCTCGGCGATCTGGACCGCCTGAAGGCCGTGCTCGCCAAGGACTGGGGCTGGAAGGACCTTCTGGTCGCCCCGCACCTCATCCCGGAAGTCCAGAAGATCCTGCGCAAGGAGAACTGGGCCGTCACCGCCGCGATCCATCGCGACATGGAATCCTCGCGCCCCTTCATCATCGCGCTCTATCCCGGCCTGAAGAACGAGGCCTACGGCATCGCCTGCGACATTGGCTCGACCACCATCGCCATGCATCTGGTGTCGCTGCTGTCGGGCCGCATCGTGGCATCGGCCGGCGCGCCGAACCCGCAGATCCGCTTCGGCGAAGACGTCATGAGCCGCGTCTCCTACGTCATGATGAACCCGGATGGCCAGGGGGCGATGACCGCTGCGGTGCGCCAGGCCGTCAACGACCTCATCGGCAAGGTGTGCGCCGAGAGCGGCGTCGACCGGCACGACATCTTCGATTGCGTGTTCGTCGCCAACCCGATCATGCACCACCTGTTCCTCGGCATCGACCCGACCGAGCTCGGCCAGGCGCCGTTCGCGCTCGCCGTTTCCGGCGCGCTGCAATTCTGGGCGCACGAGATCGGCATCGAGGTGAGCCGCGGCGCGCGGCTCTATACGCTCCCCTGCATTGCCGGCCATGTCGGCGCCGACGCCGCCGGCGCCACGCTGTCGGAAGGCCCTTACCGGCAGGACCGCATGATGCTTCTGGTCGATGTCGGCACCAATGCCGAAATCGTGCTGGGCAATGACAAGCACGTCGTCGCCGCCTCCTCGCCCACCGGCCCCGCCTTCGAGGGTGCGGAAATCTCGTCCGGCCAGCGCGCCGCCCCCGGTGCCATCGAGCGCGTGCGCATCGATCCCGAGACGTTCGAGCCGAAATACAGGGTCATCGGCGTCGACAAATGGTCCGACGAGGAAGGCTTCGAGGAAGCCGCCAAGGCGACCGGCGTCACCGGCATCTGCGGCTCGGCCATCATCGAGGTGGTGGCGGAGATGTACCTGTCCGGCCTGATCTCGGAGGACGGCGTCATCGACGGTGCGCTTGCCGCGCGCACGCCGCGCATCATCGAGAACGGCCGCACCTTCTCCTACCTGCTGCGCGACGGCCAGCCGCGCATCACCGTCACCCAGAACGACATCCGCGCCATCCAGCTCGCCAAGGCGGCCCTTTATGCCGGCACCAAGCTGTTGATGGAAAAGCAGGGTATCGAACAGGTGGACACCATCCGCTTCGCCGGCGCTTTCGGCTCCTTCATCGATCCGAAATACGCCATGGTGCTCGGCCTCATCCCCGACTGCGACCTCGCGGAAGTCAAGGCGGTCGGCAACGCCTCCGGCACCGGCGCGCTGATGGCGCTGCTCAACCGCGACCATCGCCGTGAGATCGAACATGAGGTTTCGAAGATCGAGAAGATCGAGACGGCGCTGGAGCCGGACTTCCAGCGCCTGTTCATCAACGCCATGGCGCTGCCCAACAAGGTGGACGCCTTCCCCAAGCTGTCCGAGCAGGTGAAGCTGCCGCCGCGCAAGGTCATGGAAGCCGGCGCGGACGGGGACGGCGGATCGCGGCGGCGTGGTCGCGAGGGCCGGCGGCGCGGCTAGGGCATCTTTGCAGCCAGTCGGAATCGCCCGGCATCGCGCCCGGTTCGGCCAGGGAAACCGGATCGGAGCAACGGGATCGCGTTCGCCGGAACGCACGCTGATCCGACACGCCGACAGCTCATCGCCACCTCACACAAGCGTGAACAGGTCCGGCCGCACCGTGATCGTGCCATAGTGGAAGTCTAAGGCTTTTTCTGCGACGAGCCTCACCAAAAGACATCAACAAAAGCGAAGTCCATGCCCACCTCCCTTACGCGCCGCGGCTTTGTCATTGCGGTTCCCCTGCTTCTCGGCGGTTGTGTGTCCGCCGGCCGGTCCGCAACCGCTCCGAAAGCCAAGCGGGAAATCCCGCAATACTATCGCGACATGTACGCGGCTATCGACGACGAGCCGTTTCCGATTCCGGCACCTGACCTGACCAAGATCGATCCGAAATATTACCGGCAGGAAGTCGCCTACAACGGCCCGGAGACGCCCGGCAGCGTCGTCGTCGATACGCCGAACCGCTTCCTCTATCTGCTTCTGGGCGAAGGTCGCGCCATGCGCTACGGCGTCGGCGTCGGCAAGGCCGGCCTTGAGTTCGAAGGCACCGGCGTCATCCAGTACAAGCGCGAATGGCCGCGCTGGACGCCGACGCAGGACATGATCGCGCGCGAGCCGGAACGCTACGGACCGCTGGCGCAAGGGATGGAACCCGGCCCGACCAACCCGCTCGGCGCGCGCGCGCTCTACCTGTTCAAGAACGGCGTCGACACGCTCTACCGCATCCACGGCACCAACGAGGACTGGTCCATCGGCCGCTCGATTTCCAGCGGTTGCATCCGCATGCTGAACCAGGACGTCATGGACCTCTACCGGCGCGTGCGCCCCGGCTCCCGCGTCATCGTCCTGCAGCAGGATACACCCTTGGCGGCCTGAGGCGACACGCATACGCAACATGGCGTAGCGTGCCGATCCTTGACAGATCGGGCCTTCAAAACCAATTTTGATGGCGAAGGGAGGCGTTCATAGAGCCGGCGTGACGCGCCGGACGAGTGCCTGCCCATGCCAAGCTTGACCAGCCACGCCGTCGCCTTCATCCTGCGCCATAGTCGCAAGAAGGCTTTTGCCTCACCGGAAAACATGCAGCGCTGGATCGCCCACGCCCGCAAGAGGCAGAGCCACCTGCCCCCGGCCTGGATGACGCAGCGCCTCGATATCCGCACGACGGACGTCGAAGGCTACCCCGTCTACGAGATCGCGCCCCGCGCCGGCGCCGCGAAGCGGATTCTCTACATGCACGGCGGCGCCTATGTCTTTGAAATCACGTCCTATCATTGGGCGCTGATTGCCGAGTTGGCCGAGCGCACAGGCTACGGTGTCACCGTCCCCATCTATCCGATCGCACCCGAGCACGACTTCCACGCCATGTTCGGCATGGTCGGCGCCGTCTATCGCCGCATGCTGGAGGAGAACGAGGCCGCCGACATCGTCTTCATGGGCGATTCCGCCGGCGGCAACATGGCGGTCGTGCTGACCATGATGGCGGCGCGCGAAGGCCTGCCCGCACCGGCCAGCCACGTGCTGATCTCGCCCGGCCTCGACATGTCGCTGGCCAATCCGGCCATTTTCGAACTGGCCGAGCACGACCCGTGGCTGGACATTCCCGGCGGGCTGGAGGCGATCCGCCTCTACGGCGCCGGCATGGACCGCGCCGACTGGCGCATCAGCCCGCTCTATGGCGACCTTTCGGTGCTGCCGCACACGCTTCTGTTCACCGGTTCGCGCGACCTGCTCTCGCCCGACAACCTGATCTTCGCGGAAAAGGCCCGCGCTGCCGGCGTGGACGTCGAGGTCGTCTATGGCGAAGGCATGTTCCATGTCTGGCCGCTGATCCGCATGCCGGAAGCGCGGCTGGCCCGCGACCGCATGGTGGACTTCCTTACCGCCGATGCGGCAAGGACGGCCCCGCGACACGAGCGGGAAGCGGCCGAAGGCCCCGATGCTTCCAATCCGGTCCGGGATGCCGCCGAATAGGCCTCTCAGAACTTGCCGGTGTTGCGGAACACCTCGAACGTCGCGCGGATATGATCGGCCACGGCCTTGACCGGCGCGCTGGCGTCCGGCGTCACCACCATGGCGAGGCTGTAGTTGCCGATCTCCGGCATGCCGTCAGCCGGGCCTAGGGCCACCATGTCGCTGCCGAGGAACGAGCCCGGCAGCGGCGCCACGGCAAGGTCGGCCATGATCGCGGCGCGCTGGCCGGCGGTGTGGGCGCTCATATAGGCGACGCGGTAGTTGATGCCCTGCCGGCCGAGCGCTTCCAGCGCCCCTGCCCGCCACACGCAGCCTTCCTCCCACACCGACACCGGCAGCGGGTCGCGCAGATGCGCGCAACCACCCTTGGCGGCCGCCCACACGATCGGTTCGGTTAAAAGCACCTCGGCACCGATGGCACTGGCCTTGTAGGAGTTGGTAAGCAGCGTGAGGTCCAGCGCCCGGTCGTCCATGCGCCGGCGCAGGTTGATCGACTGGTCGATGGTGACGTCGACGGCGATGGACGGATGTGACTGCGCGAAGCGCTTGAGCACATGCGGCAACACCCGCTCGCCGTAGTCGTCCGGCGCGCCGAGCCGCACCACGCCGACGATGTCGGGCACGATGAACTTCGACACCGCTTCGCGGTTGATGGCCAGCAGCCGCCGCGCATAGCCGAGCAGCATTTCGCCGTCCGTCGTCAGCGATACCGAACGCGCGTCGCGCGCGAACACCGAGCGGCCGAGGATGTCCTCCAGCTTCTTGATCTGCATGGAGACCGCCGACGGCGTGCGGTAGACGGCCGTGGCGGCGGTGGTGAAGCTGCCGGTTTCGGCGATCGCCACGAAAGTGCGCAGGACATCGAGATCGAGCAACGGCAGGGGATGATTGAGCGGCGCGTTCATGGTGTCGCTTTCAATTTTTCTGATGAAAAACATCATTCCATTTCGTTTGATTGAATATCAATCCGGCCTCATAGTCAATCCTGTCGGAAGGTGACGAGCGGCACCCCGATCCGGCCATGAAAGGCCCGCGATCCGCCGCCCAGCCCGGAACGCCAAGGAGAAGGCCATGACATCGATACTGTCGACGATCGGTCGTATCGCGACCGAGTTCAACGCCGCCCGCACCCGCTACCAGACCGAGCGCGCTATCCTCTCGCTGCCGCAGGAATTGCAGAAGGATATCGGCTGGCCGGAAGCCAGCGAGGCGCCTGCCGCATCGCGCGAGAAAGTTCTGCACTGACGCGACGGCCGACGCACCCTACCCGCCCTCGGATAGGGTCGCCGGCCAGTCATGACGGCGCTGCATGGCGCATATGAACAAATCGCATGGCGCTCGCGGTCGATGATTAAGCGACTGTAAATACATTCGATTTCGAGCGCCATGCCGGAAAACGACAGCATTGCGATGTCGCTTTTCATGCTAAGCGCTTCGCATTTGCGATTTCATCATGCACTGCACAAGACTATATCGCAGTCAAACGAGCCGGCCCCACTCCATCACGCGAAGGCGACCCGTCTGAGCAACCGAATGGAGTTCGTCATGAAATTCTTCAGCCGCCTCTTCGCCCGCCGCGAAGGCAACCTGACGACGGCGCTTGAGCGCCAGCGCCTCGGCCGCACCATGCCCGGCCAGACCGGCGCCGTCGCGGCCGCCCGCCTCGGCTTCGTCGCCTGAATTTCCGCGTTGCGTTCCATAGCGACGCGCGTTTCCTGAATCGCAGCCGCCCCGGTCTCGCCGCCGGGGCGGTTTCGTGCATTCCCACGCCCGGATATCCGGCGATGCAACCGCAGCGGGCAGCGTCTGGCGCCGCCCTCTCATGGATTGCCCGTTTGCGACCCATGTCGCAAATTTAATTCTTGCAAAGCGGTCTAGCCGATTGACAGGAAAGGTTTTTCCTGATGACGCTATGCTGATCGCGACATTCTGATCGCGTCATCCGGGCCTCGGGAGGGTGCCGTGAACGCCAGCCAGCATTCCAGCAAGCGGTCGTTTGTCTTTTTTCTCATCCCCGACTTCACCATGGTCGCCTTCGCGACCGCGCTGGACCCGTTGCGGCTGGCCAATCGCATGCTGGGCTACGAAGCCTACAAGTGGCGGCTGGCCAGCATCGATGGCAAGCCGGTGCGCGCGTCCAGCGGCGTCGAATGCGCCGTCGACACCTCGCTCGACGACGAGCGGCGCAAGATGGCCGGGCCGGACCGGCCGTCCATGGCCATCGTGTGCAGCGGCATCAATGTCGAGAAATACCACAACAAGTCGGTCTTCGCCTGGCTGCGCGAGGAACACAATCGCGGCGTCGCCGTCGGTGGCCTGTGCACCGGCGCCCATGTCCTAGCCAATGCCGGCCTGTTGTCCAACAGGCGCTGCGCCATCCACTGGGAAAACCTGCCCGGCTTCCAGGAGGCGTTCCCCAAGGCCAACGTCTTCGCCGACCTCTACGAAGTCGACCAGAACATCTATACCTGCGCCGGCGGCACGGCGGCCCTCGACATGATGCTGAAGCTGATCGGCGACGATTTCGACGAGAACCTCGTCAACCGCGTCTGCGAGCAGGTGCTGACCGACCGCGTCAGGAGCCCGACCGACCGCCAGCGCCTGCCTTTGCGCGCACGGCTCGGCGTGCAGAATTCCAAGGTGCTCACCATCATCGAACTGATGGAGGCCAACCTGTCGGAGCCGCTGTCGCTGATCGAGATCGCCGACCATGTCGACCTGTCGCGCCGGCAGATCGAGCGGCTGTTCCGCTCCGAGATGGGCCGTTCCCCGGCTCGCTACTATCTCGAGATCCGGCTGGACCGCGCCCGCCACCTGCTCATCCAGTCGTCCATGCCGGTGGTGGAAGTGGCGGTGGCCTGCGGCTTCGTCTCGGCCTCGCACTTCTCAAAATGCTACCGCGAACTCTACGCCCGCTCGCCGCAGCAGGAGCGCGTCGACCGCAAGCATCTGCTGGCGGCGTAGACCGCTCAGCGGTCGTTGTCGTATAGCCAGCGGCGGTCGCGCCACATTTTCTCGCCGACCATGCAGTCGACGCTCGGCTCCGCGGCGGCAAGCACGACGGGTGGCGCCCTTGCCGCTTCGGCGGCACGACGCGGCTCTCCCGCCAGTTCCATCACCAGCTTGCGCCGCACGGCCTCCGGGAACTGCGTCCAGTCGTTGACCGGCACCATGAAGGCGCCCGGTCCGCCGATGACGCAATCGCCATAGTAGCGGTCGAGATCGGTGACATCGTAGATCGAGGAGAAGCCACCGCGCGTCATCAGCGGCAGGCCGTTGATGGTGATGCCCTGCCCGACCAGTTCGTCGCGGATGCCGGCCACCGGGGCGCCCTGGTTGTTCGGTCCGTCACCGGAAATATCGATGACGCGCCTGGCGCTCTGAAAGCCGCTCTCGGCGAACAGGTCGCCGCCGAATGCGAGCGCCGCCGAGATAGAAGTGCGCCGCGCGCTGCTGGGTGGCCTGGCGCTCATCTGCGCGACGACGCGCTCGGCATCCTCACGAGTTGCGATCGTCGTCCACGGCACGACCACGCGCTGCATGGTGGTGCCGGCCCATTCGACATAGGTGACGGCGATCCTGCCGTTGGCGCCGTCGGCGATGGCCTGCAGCACGGTCTCGTGGGTCAAGGCAGCGGCATAGCCGTGCCGCTGGATTTCCAGTTCCGCCGCCGACATCGACAGCGATACGTCGACCGCCAGCACAAGCTGCACGTCGACGGGCTCCGCGGCGTCGGCGCGCAGGGCCGTGAGGGCGATCCACACGCCGCTCTGGGCAACCCGCCATGGGCGAAGCCGACGAGACATGCCCAAGGATACGCCAAATTATCGCACGGGGAAACGCAGGTCGCCCGCCGCCCGGTCACGATCAGGAAAGCATTCCCGCTTCGATCGGTCGTGCGTCCTTCGAGGCTCGCTCCGCTCGCACCTCAGGATGAGGCAGGTCGGGTGCCAACGCTATTCCATTGAAGTTCGCACAACCGGCCCTCATCCTGAGGTGCGAGCGGAGCGAGCCTCGAAGGACGCACCGGCTATCAGCTTCGCGGCTTCAGGTTCTCCGGGTCGTAGAGCGGCTTGTAGCCGACGCCCGCCACCTCGACCGGGAAGGTGTCGCCGAAATACTCGACCTGGAGCTTGCGGCCCGCCTCGCAGTAGCTCCACGGCAGGTAGGCCAGCGCGATGTTCTTGCCGATGGTCGGGCCGTAGGCGACCGACGTCGTGAAGGAACGGCGGCCGAGTTCGTCCACCAGCGTCTCGCCCGTCGCCGGATCCATCACCGGCATGATGCCGACCGGATAGCGGGCGACGCCCTTGGAATCGATGTTGTCGGTCATCACCAGCGTGCACAGCATCGCCGGCTGGTGCTCGCGCGCCTTGTATTCAAGGTGCTTGGCCTTGCCGCGGAAATCCGCTTCCTTGACCTTCGGGCGGGCGAGATCGGCCTCGATCAGGTTGTATTCGGTCAAAAGGTCGGCGTTCTGCAGGCGCAGGCTCTTTTCCATGCGGCGCGAATTCGCATAGGTCTCGACGCCGAA
Organism: Ollibium composti; assembly: GCF_004801285.1. Lineage (GTDB taxonomy): Bacteria > Pseudomonadota > Alphaproteobacteria > Rhizobiales > Rhizobiaceae > Mesorhizobium > Mesorhizobium composti. Next base: position 290,829 of record NZ_SSNY01000001.1, on the reverse strand, counting down.
GGCCATGACGCCGGTGGAGCGCAGCGCGTCCCATACCGCCAGCCCGTCCTCGTAGCGCATGTGCAGTTCCCAGCCCTGCTCGCCGACATAGGAGAGGCGGAAAGCCATCACGTCCTTGCCGGCGATCTTGATCGTCTTGATCGCGGCGAAGGGGAAGTTTTCCAGCGAAAGGCCATCCGGGTCCTCCACCACCTTCTGCAAGGTGGCGCGCGCATTCGGCCCCCAGATGCCGACGGTGACGTATTTCTCCGTCACGTCGGTGACGGTGACGTCGAAGCCCTTGTCCTCGGCCACGCGCTTCACATAGTGGAAGTCGCGCGGGCCGGCATCGGCGCCGTCGACGACGCGGCAGCGGTCGGCCATGCGGATGACGGTCAGGTCCGCGCGCACCATGCCCTCGTCGTCGAGGAAGTGGGTGTAGATGCCCTTGCCGATGTTGTTGTCGCCGCCGATCTTTGCCGCGCACAGCCATTCCATCAGCGCCACATGGTCGGGGCCGGACACTTCGAACATGTAGAAATGCGACAGATTGACGATGCCGCAATCCTCGCTCATGGCGAGATGCTCTGCGTTGGAGACGCGCCAGAAATGGCGATTATCCCACTCGTTCTCGCGCACCGGCACGCGGTTGCCGTACTTTTCCAGGAGGTGCTCGTTGGCAGCGTAGCCGTGCGCGCGCTCCCAGCCACCCAGTTCCATGAAGTAGCCGCCCAGTTCCTTCTCGCGTTCATAGAAGGGCGAACGCTTGACGTTGCGGCCGGTGGCGTAGGGCTCGCGCGGGTGCACGGCCGGATTGTAGATTTTCTGCGCCGCCTCGCCGCAGCGGCCGGCGATGAAGTCTTCGGTGAGCTGGTGCGGATAGAAACGCGAATAATCGATCGAATTGTGGTCGATATGGGTGCGGCCGTCCGTCATCCAGTCGGCCACCAACTTGCCGTAGCCCGGCCCGTCCTTGACCCAGATGGCGACGGCGTACCAGAGCCCCCTCACCTTCTGGCTCTCGCCGATGGAGGCGCCGCCGGCGGCCGAGACCTGCAGCAGCCCGTTGAAGGAGCGTCGCTCGTCGTAGCCGAGTTCGCCGAGGATCGGGGTGAGTTCGATGGCGCGCTCCAGCGGCTCCAGGATCTGCTCCATATCGAGGTCGCGCTGCGACGGCGACAGCCGCGCCTGATCCTTTTCGAGCAGGTCGCGCGGATGGACGAGGCGCGGATTGGTCTCTTCGTAGTAGCCCCACTCGATCATGCCGCCTTCCGAGGTCTTCGGGTCGCCGGTGTCGCGCATGTAGGCGGAGTTGCCCTGGTCGCGCATCAGCGGGTAGCCGATCTCCTTGCCCGTGCCGGCGAATTCCGTGTACGGGCCGAAGAAGGTCAGCGGGTGGTCTACGGGCATCACCGGCAGGTCTTCGCCAGCCATCTCCGCGATCAGCCGGCCCCACAGGCCGGCGCAGACCACCACGTAGTCGGCATGGATGGTGCCGCGACTGGTGACGACGCCCTTGATGCGGCCGTTCTCGATGATGAGCGACTTGGCCGGCGTGTTGGCGAAGGCCTTCAGCTTGCCGGCCTTCTCGGCCTGGTCGACCAGCTTGCCGGCGACCGTCTGCGAACGAGGGATGACGAGGCCGGCGTCGGGGTCCCACAGGCCGCCCTGCACCACCGATTCCTCGATCAGCGGGAACTTTTCCTTGATCTCGGCGGGACCGACCAGCCGGGCGCGCGTGCCGAAAGCCTTGGCCGACGCCACCTTGCGCTTGATCTCGTCCATGCGCGCATCGTCGCCGACGCGGGCCACCTCAAGGCCGCCGATACGCTCGTAGTGGCCCATCTTCTCGTAGAAATCGATGGAATAGAGCGAGGTCCAGCACGACAGGAAGTCGTGGCTGGTCATGTAGCAGAAGTCGGACGCATGGGCGGTCGAGCCGATGTCGGTCGGGATGCCCGACTTGTCGATACCGACGATATCGTCCCAGCCGCGCTCGATCAGGTGATGCGCGACCGAGGCACCGACGATGCCGCCCAGCCCGACGATGACGACCTTCGCCTTGTTCGGAAACTCTGCCATTGCGCTCACTCCGAAGGGGATTCCGGGAAGTGGAATTTCGGGCACACTATAGAGCGGTGCGGCGCGATTGCAGCCTGTTTGCGACATCGCCCGAACGCCGCGCGACCAGCCTCGGCGTGGCCGGTGTCGGACATGTCAAGGCCGGGCGTCAGCCCGGCCTTTTCGTCACGCGTTCAGGTGCCTGAAGCCTATTTGATCTTGGCGACACCACCCGAAATCTCGATGGTCTCGGCGCCGGTCAGCGCCTGAAGGTCGCCGTTCGGAAAGGTGACGAAGCAGCCGTTGGGGCAGAACTGCGCCGTCTCGCCGGCGGCGAGCGTCAGTTCCGTCTTGCTGCCGCCCTCGGTAACGACCAGCGTGCGGGCCTCGTTGTCCCTGTTGACGGCGCTGGCGGCAAACGCCTGGCCGGCAGTGGCCGCAAGCACGGTCGCGGCAAGGAGCGATCTCCACATTGCAATCCCGGTGTCGCCACCGCCTCTGTTGTCCCAAGCAAGGCATCCAGCCGTTGCGCGCACTGTATACGGGGATGAAGCTGAACCGCAACTGAATGCCGCATTCATGCCACAATCGGTTTCGCGGCGGCTGAAAACGGATCAGTTCGGGTCTGGCTTGCGGCCCTTGCGGCGGCTCTTGGCCTGCTGGCGCGCGGCCTCGGCTTTCGCCTCTTCCTGCTCGGCGGCCTCGACCTCGATGCGGTCGTCGTCGGTCGGCCACGGCTCCAGCGCCGGCTTCTTCTCCATGACCGCGCGCACGGTCGAGGGAATGGCGATGCCCTCGCGATCGAACGCATCGAGAATGGCGAAGCGGATGTCGTTCTGCACGGTTCCGCTGTTGGTGATGTCGGCAAGGAAGACGCGCATCTCGAATTCCAGCGCCGCCGGACCGAAATTGGTGAACTGGACGAAGGGTTCGGGATTCTTCAGCACCATCGGATGGCCGCGTGCGATCTCGGACAGCACCGCATGCGCCTTGTGCGCATCGCTGTCATAGGCGACGCCCACCTTGATCTCCATGCGGCCGAGCTTGTTGCGATGCGTCCAGTTGCCGACCGCATTGTTGATGAGGTTGGAGTTGGGCAGGATGACCGACTGGCGCTGGAACGTCTCGATCTCGGTCGCGCGCACGCTGATCTTCTTGACGGTTCCGGACACGTCGCCGGCGACAATCCAGTCGCCCACCTTGAACGGCCGTTCCGCCAGAAGGATCAGGCCGGAGACGAAGTTGGAAACGACGTTCTGGAGACCGAAGCCGATACCCAGCGAAAGCGCGCCGGCAACCAGTGCGAGATTGGAAAGGTCTATGCCCGCCGCCGAGACGCCGACGAGCCCTGCCAGCGCCACGCCGGCATAGCCGACCGCAAGGCGGATCGAGTTGCGCACGCCGGTATCGACCTTGCCGCGTGCCATCACCGAGCCGTCGAGCCAGCCCTGGAACCAGCGCGTCAGGAAATAGCCGACGATGAAGACGACGATGCCCGACAGGATGCCGGTGAAGGAGATTGTCACGGAACCGATGGTGAGGCCGGTCGCCAGCCTGTAGCCCCAGGACTGGATGTCGCCCGGCTGGAACCCCCACATCATCAGGATCAGTGGCAGGAAGACCAGCACGATCAAGACGTTGAGCGCGATCGAGGCGACCAGGCCGAGCTGGTCGAGCGTGTTGTCCTCCAGCGAGGAATTCTCCGCAAGCCAGCGGCCGACGAAGGAGTTTCCAAACCCGCCCTCGGCGCCGATGGCGCGGGCCGACAACAGCCCGATATAGGCCGTCACCAGGATGGTGCCGGTGACGACCACCTGCAGCGACACGAAGGTGGCAAGGCCGATATAACCCAGAAGAGCGGCACCGATCGTGAAGGCGCCGAGACCGTAGGCACTGTAGCGCAGCCATACCGGCCAGCGCCGCCATTCGCCTTCCTTGGTGCGGAACGGCTTCAGCAATCCCATGAGAATGAGCAGCACGCCGACGATGACGGCTGCCAGGAAGCTGCGCGCCACCGTCAGCGACAGCGGCGAGCCCATCTGGTTGTTGACGATGGCGAGGAAGCTGCTGACGCCGATGACGAGCGCCATCGCCGTGGTCAGCCGCACCAGCCAGCGCGCGGCTTCCGGCTCGACCGGGATCAGCCGCCATGCGGGGCGCGCCGGCGACAGCGCCGCATTGGTCAGCCGGTTGACGCAGAAGACGAGGCCGATGACCGTCATGGCTGCGGCCAGGAAGGTGCCGATGTCGCCGCGCAACACGCCGTAGTAATCGTAGAAGAAGTAGGTCGCGGCGAAGAACACGCCCAGCGCCACCGTCGGCAGCAGCGTCGACCAGAAGGTGCGCGACAGCCGGCTGAGATAGGACGGGCTTTCACCGCCGTTCGGGTCGATCAGGCGGCCGAAGACGCGGCGTCCGCCGAACATCAGCACGAAGGCGGCGATCAGCGCCATCATCGTGGCCACAAGCATCGGCTGCGCCTTGTATTTGAGCGCGAAGCCCAGCCAGGAGGAAATCGAATTGTAGAAGGACGTCACGCCGGCATGCGCGTCGGACAGCACCTTGCTGCTGAAAGCGTCCGTCAGCGCGTAGCGTCGCGTCAACAGGTTGCGGAACAGGTCGCTGCGTGTCGTGGCGACCGTGTTGATGAGATTGCTGATGCGCACCGACAGTGTCTGGGCCGAAGCGATCACCGCGTTGATCTCGGCCTTTTCGGCAGCCAGCGCCTGGCGCTCGTTGGTGACGATGTCCGGCTCGGCGGGCTGCCCCTCTGCCGGGGGCGGCCCCAGCTGCTCCAGCCGCTTGTTGATCTCGGCGATGCGCGGCCGGAAGGCCAGCGCGCTTTGCAGGGCCTGCGGCGCCAGTTCCTCCAGTTGCAGCCGGATATCGACCAGCTTGTCGTCGTCTTCCTTGTTTTGCCCGATCTGCTTTTCGAGCCGGTCGACCTTGGCGGTGAGGTCCAGCAGCACCTTCTGCTGCGCGGCGACGATGCCCGCCGGCGCCTGGACGGGTGCGGGGTCGGCCGTCGTCTGCGCACCGGCCGGCACGACGCAGGCCAGCGCCAGCAGGAAGACCAGCAGGCGCAGCAGCGAAGGAAAGGTCGGGAAACGGCTCAACGGCGACGACTCGGGGACAGCATGGCGTTTCGGCGACCGCCATAGATAGAGACAGCACCGGCGGCGGGCAAGCGCGGGCTGGATCGCGGCCGATCAATCCGGCCGGCCAAACTGGTCGGCCAATCTGGTCGGTCTGTCGAAAAGCGATGGCGAAATATTGGCTTTGGCCGTCCCGCCTGCTCTATAGTCTGCCCACGCCCCGCAACGGAAACCCACGATCATGGCGGAATATTCGGCCTTCGCGCTGCTCCGGAACGCGCTGTCGGGAAACAAGGACTGGAAACCGGCTTGGCGCAAGCCCGAGCCGAAGGCATCGTACGACGTCATCGTCATCGGCGGCGGCGGGCATGGTCTTTCCACCGCCTATTACCTCGCCAAGGAGCATGGCATCACCAATGTCGCGGTGCTGGAGAAGGGCTGGCTCGGTTCCGGCAATGTCGGGCGCAACACCACGGCCGTGCGCTCCAACTACCTGTTGCCGCCCAACACCCGCTTCTACGAGCATTCGATGAAGCTGTGGGAGAACCTGTCGCACGATCTCAACTACAACGTCATGTTCTCGCAGCGCGGCTGCCTCAATCTCGCGCATTCGCCGGCGCAGCTCGACGATTATGCGCGGCGCGGCAACTCCATGCGCCATCAGGGCGTCGACGCCGAGCTGATGACGCCGGCCGAGATCAAACGCCTGATGCCGATGATCGACGTGTCCGACACGGCCCGTTTCCCCGTCTATGGCGGCCTGATGCAGCCGCGCGCCGGCACCGCCCGCCACGACGCCGTCGCCTGGGGCTATGCACGCGGCGCCGATAGGCGGGGCGTCGATATCGTCGAGAACTGCGAGGTGACGGGTTTCATCAGGGACGGCGACAAGATCGTCGGCGTTTCCACCTCGCGCGGCGAGATTCGCGCCAAAAAGGTGGCCGTCGCGGTCGCCGGTTCGACCGGCCGCGTTATGCAACTGGCCGGCATCGACCGGCTGCCGATCGAAAGCCATGTGTTGCAGGCCTTCGTCTCCGAATCGCTGAAACCGGTGCTCGACACCGTCGTCACCTTCGGCATGGGGCACTTCTACATCTCCCAGTCCGACAAGGGCGGACTGGTCTACGGCGGCGACATCGACGGCTACAATTCCTATGCCCAGCGCGGCAACCTGCCGATCGTCGAGGACGTCATGGCCGAGATGCTGGCATTGTTCCCCTCGCTGGCAAGCGTGCGCATGCTGCGCTCGTGGGGCGGCGTGTGCGACATGTCGATGGACGGCTCGCCGATCATCACCAAGGGGCCGCTGCCGGGCATGTATCTCAACTGCGGCTGGTGCTACGGCGGCTTCAAGGCGACGCCCGCCTCCGGCTTCTGCTTCGCCCACACCATCGCCCGCGACGAGCCGCACGACCTCAACGCCGCCTTCACGCTCGACCGCTTCCATCGCGGCATCCTGATCGACGAGAAGGGCCAGGGCGCGACACCACGGCTGCACTAGGCCATAACCATGGCCAAACAAAAAGACACAAACATATGCTGATCACCTGCCCCTATTGCGGCCCGCGCGACGTGTCCGAGTTCACCTATCAGGGCGATGGCAACCGCCAGCGCCCTGCCCCGAACTCGCAGAACCTCGATGCCTGGAACGAGTATGTCTATGACCGGCTGAACCCGGCCGGCGACCACAACGAGATATGGCAGCATTCCGGCGGCTGCCGCATCCATCTGCGCGTCGTGCGCAACACGCTGACCCATGCGGTTTCCAGCGCGGTCGCGGTCCGGGGTCACCATGGAGGCAAGCCGTGAGCGCGCGCCGCACCGAAGGCGGCGGCCGTATCGACCGCGCCCGCACCATCCGCTTCACCTTCGACGGCGCTACCTACAGCGGCCATCCGGGCGACACGCTGGCCTCGGCCCTGCTCGCCAACGGCGTTTCCCTGTTCGGCCGCTCCTTCAAATACCACCGCCCGCGCGGCGTACTAAGCGCCGGTGTAGACGAGCCGAACGCGCTGGTGACCGTCCTGCGCGGGCAGGCGCGCGAGCCCAACATCCCCGCGACGATAGTCGAGATCCACGACGGGCTGGTGGCCGAGAGCCAGAACCGCTTTCCCTCGCTGGCCTGGGACGTCAGCGCCGTCAACCAGCTTGCCGGCCCGCTGATCTCCGCCGGCTTCTATTACAAGACCTTCATGGGGCCGGTGATCGGGCCGCTGAAAGGCACCCGCTTCTGGATGGTGTGCGAGCGCTTCATCCGCCGCGCCGCCGGCCTCGGCCGTGCCGGAGCCGTTCCCGACAAGGCGCGCTACGAGCGCATGAACGCCTTCTGCGACGTGCTCGTCGTCGGAGCCGGCCCGGCGGGACTGACGGCGGCGAAGGCGGCTGCCGAGAAAGGTGCGCGCGTCGTCCTCGCGGACATCGAGCCGCGCCTCGGCGGCTCCGCCAACTGGTCGGGCGAGGTCATCGACGGCAAGCCGGCGGCGGACTGGGCCGCCGCCGCCGTCAACGACCTGCGCGCGGCGGACAATGTGCGTCTCCTGCCGCGCACCACCGTCTGGGGCTACTACGACGGCAACACGCTGGCGGCCCTCGAGCGCGTCAGCGACCACAAGCAGCACCCCGCCAAGGGCGAGCCGCGCCATCGCACTTGGACGATCCGCGCGAAATCCGTCGTGCTGGCGACCGGCGCGCTGGAGCGGCCGCTGGTGTTTCCCGGCAACGACCGGCCGGGCGTCATGCTGGCGGGTGCTGCCGAGCGCTACGCCAACGAGTTCGGCGTGCTGCCCGGCCAGAAGGTCGCCGTCTTCACCAACAACGACAGCGCCTATCGCGCCGCGCATGCGCTGAGGCAGGCAGGCGCCGCCATCGCGGCAATCGTCGACGTGCGCACCGACATCTCCGCCGACATGCTCGACTTCGCCGGTAAGGCAGAAACCGAGATGCTGACCGGCCACGCCGTCGTCGCCACCGAAGGCGGCAAGGCGCTGACCGGCATCAAGGTGCAGCGCTTCGATGCCGCGTCCGGCGCATTGTCCGGCGAGCCGCGCTCCATCCACGCCGACTGCCTGCTGATGTCCGGCGGCTGGTCGCCTGCCATCCACCTCGCCAGCCAGGCCGGCGCCAGGGCCGAATGGAACGAGGCGCTGCAGGCCTTCCTGCCGCCGAAGCCGAACCAGAAATGGACCGGCGCGGGCGCCTTCACCGGCGCGTTCTCGACCACCGAGGCGATCGAACAGGGCCATGCCGCCGGGCTGACGGCATCCGGCGCCCGGTCGAAGCATTTCGATGCGCCTGCCGTCGAGGCGGCTCCCGGTGCGCCGGGCTCCGAGCCCGTCTTCGAGATCACGGCACCGGGCAAGAGCTTCGTCGATTTCCAGCACGACGTGACCGCCGACGACGTACGGCTTGCCCATCGCGAGGGTTTCGTCTCGGTCGAGCACCTGAAGCGCTACACCACGCTCGGCATGGCGACCGACCAGGGCAAGACCTCCAACGTGCCTGGCCTTGCCATCATGGCCGCCGCGCTCGGCAAGGAGATCCCGCAGGTCGGCACCACCCGCTTCCGCCCGCCCTATGCGGCCGTTTCGTTGGGCTCGCTGGCCGGCGAGCGCTACGGCGACCTGAAGCCGGAACGGCTCACCCCGATGCACGACTGGCACCTTGCCAACGGCGCGAGCATGTATTCCGCCGGCCTGTGGTGGCGGCCGCAAATCTACGGCCATGCCGGCGAAACCGTCGAGCAGGCCTACGTGCGCGAGACGAAGGCGACGCGCGGCTCGGCTGGCATCGTCGATGTCTCGACGCTCGGCAAGATCGCCGTGCAGGGACCGGACGCTGCCGAACTGCTCGACCGCGTCTATACCAACATGTTCTCCACCCTCGCCGTCGGCAAGGCGCGCTACGGGCTGATGCTGCGCGAGGACGGGCTGGCCTTCGACGACGGCACGACATGGCGACTCGGCGAGCAGGATTTCCTGATGACCACCACGACGGCCAATGCCGGCAAGGTCATGCAGCATCTGGAATATTTCCTCGAGGTGATCTGGCCCGATCTGAAAGTGACCGTCACCTCCGTCACCGACCAGTGGGCGGGCGCCGCCATCGGCGGGCCGAAGGCACGGGAAATCCTGGCAAGCTGCGTCGAGGGCACGGCGGTGGACAACGCCACCCTCCCCTTCATGGGCATCGTCCACGGCGAGATCGCCGGCGTGCCGGTGATGATCTGCCGCCTCTCCTTCTCCGGCGAAATGGCCTTCGAGGTCTATTGCGGCGCCGACTGGGGCACGCATGTCTGGGAAGCGCTCATCGAAGCCGGCAAGCCGTTCGACCTTGTGCCCTACGGGCTGGAGGCGCTGGGCACCATGCGCATCGAGAAGGGCCACGTCACCGGCGCCGAGATCGACGGCCGCACCACGGCGCGCGACCTGCATCTCGACTGGATGCTGTCGAAGAAGAAGCCGTTCATCGGCTCGGCCATGATGGACCGCGAAGGCCTGATCGCCGCCGACCGCCTGCAACTCGTCGGCGTCGTCTCGCTCGACAACCGGCCGCTCAACGGCGGCGCCCATATCGTCGAGCAACTGGACGAGAAGAACCCGCACGGCTCCATCGGCCATATCACCGCCTGCTGCTATTCGCCTTCGCTCGGCAAATACATCGCGCTGGCGCTGGTCGAGGGCGGCAAGGCACGCCACGGCAGCCGTGCCTTCACCTCCGATCCGCTGCGCGGCCGTTTCGGCCCGGTCGAGATCGTCAGCCACCATTTCTTCGACCCCGAAGGGAGCCGCATGCATGGCTAGGTCAACCGAGGTCGAGCGTCTGTCGCCGCTGGCGCCGGTCTACCGCGCCGGCCCGCACGGCAATTTCGAGGACGGCGTCGGCGTGGCGCTGTCGGAGCCGCGTCCGGGTTCGATCGTCCAGCTTGCAGCATGGCCGGGCGAGGAACGCCGGATGATCGACGCGATCCGCACCGTCGCCGGCCTTGCCCTGCCCGACGGCGCCGGCGGTGGCGTCACCGAAAACGGCAGAGCCGCCTTCGGCTTCGCGCCGGGAAAATTCACCGTCATCGACGAAAAGGACGGGCTGGCGGCCGCTTTCGCCAAGGCGGTCACGCCGGCTATCGGTACGGTGACCGACCTTTCGCATGGCCGCACGGTCATCCGCATCGAAGGCCCGGAGGCCGAATGGGTGCTGGCGAAGTTCTTCGCCATCGATCTTTCGCCCCCTGCCTTCCCGCTCGGCGCCGGCCGCTCGACCACGCATCATGACATCTTCGCCCAGATCCAGCGCAGCGGCCCGGATCGCTTCGATATCCACGTCTTCCGTTCCTTCGCGCGCTCCTTCTGGACGGCGCTGTGCCACGGCTGCGAGGAAGTCGGCTACGAGGTGGCGTAGGGAGGAATTGCCATGGAGTTCATCAACTCGCCGGCGGCCAAAGCGGTGAAGCTGCCCTTCAGCCAGGCGGTGCGCGTCGGCGACATCCTCTATCTGTCCGGCGCGCTCGGCAACGTGCCGGGCAAGCTTGAACTGGTGCCCGGAGGCATCGAAGCCGAAGCACGCCAGACGATGGACAATATCGGCGCAGTGCTGAAGGAAAACGGCCTGACCTTCGCCGACGTCTTCAAATGCACGGTGATGCTCGCCGACATGGCCGACTGGCCGACGTTCAACCGCATCTATCTCGACTATTTCGATCCCGACCGCCTGCCGGCCCGCTCGGCCTTCGGCGCCAACGGCCTGGCGCTCGGCGCCCGGCTCGAGCTCGAATGCATGGCCTACATGCCTCGCAGTTAGCTGGCCTTACGACATGCCGCTCCTGTTGCTTGAGGGCGGCTGAAACCGGCTCGATAGTCGCCTCGGGAATCGGCGGTTGCGACGACCGCCGACAGACCTGAAAGCGGCTCAATGCGTCGATCCTAGCCGTCCCGCATGGATGCACCCCGTTCCACGACTGTGACCGACCCTGCCGACCTGCCATCGGAAACGGTGTCGCTGCTGGTGCCGGTGACGGTGGCCTGCGGCGTCCTCATGACCAGCCTCGACCAGAACGTCGTCGTCACCGCCCTGCCGGGCATCGGCGAGACGCTCGGCCGCGCGCCGAGTGAGCTCGGCCTGCTGATCACCGCCTACGTCGCCTCCCTCATCATCACCATGCCGATCGGCGGCTGGGCGGCGGAGCGCTTCGGCCTGCGCAATTCCTACTGCTTCGCCGTGCTCGTCTTCGGCGTCGCGTCGGCGCTGTGCGGCATGGCGAGCGACCTGTGGTCTCTGGTGGCCGCGCGCGCCCTGCAGGGCTTCGGCGGCGCGCTGATGGGCACGCTGGGCCAGGTCACGGTGCTGCAAAGCTTCCCGCGCAACCGCACGCTGAAGATCAACATGTATATCTCGCTGGCGGGACAGTCCGGCCCGCTGATCGGGCCGCTGCTCGGCGGCGCGCTGACGACATATGTTTCCTGGCGGTGGATCTTCTTCGTCAACATTCCGCTGGCCTTCGCCGCCGTCGTCGCCTCGTTCCTGCTGTTTCCGACCGGCACCAAGCCGGTGCGCCGGCCCTTCGATTTTCCGGGCTTCATGCTGGTCGGCGCCGGCATGGTGCTTCTGGTGCTCGGCATGGATTCGCTCGCCGCCAAGGATACCGCCGGCCTGACGACAACCGCGCAAATCATCCTCGCCGTGGCGGTTCTCACGATCGCCTCGCTCTACTGCCTGCGCAGTCCCAACCCGATCCTCGACCTCAACCTTTTGCGCATCCGCACCTTCCGCATCTCCTTCCTGACCGGCGGGGGGCTGGACACGATCGGCATGAGCTCGGTGATCTTCCTGTTGCCGCTGATGTTCCAGCTCGGCTTCGGCATGAGCGCGGTGGCGGCGGGCTCGCTCACCTTCATGGCGGCGGTCGGATCGATCATCGTGCGCTTCTTCATGCCGGCGGTGCTGCGCCGCCTCGGCTTCCGCCGCCTGCTGGTGATCAACACGCCGATCTGCGCGGCGCTCGTCGCCGGCTTCGCGCTGATGCAGGCGACGACGCCGGTGTGGATCGTGCTTGCCTACATCTTCGTCTTCGGCGTCTTCCGCTCGGCGCAATGGGCCTCGACTGGCACCTCGCCTATTCGGACATCGCCTCCGAGCAGCTCGCCCGCTTCAGCGCGCTCTATTACATCCTGTGGCAGCTCGGCGTCGCCATCAGCGTCGGCACCGCCGCGGCGGCCCTGTCGCTGCTGGCGGGCGGCGGCCCGGCGCAAGCCGGTGAATTCCGCATCCTGTTCGTCATCGAGGGGCTGGTGACGCTCGCCGCCCTGCTCGCCTATCTGAAGCTGACGCCGCAGGACGGCGCACAGGTGAGCGGGAATGAAGTGAGGGGAATAGGGGAATAGGGCAGTAGGGCAGTAGGGCAGTAGGGCAGTAGGGCAGTAGGAAAGACTAACCTCAGAACCCAGCTTTCATATTGCCTTATTGCCTTATTGCCCTACTCCCCTATTCCCCTTCCCCCACAAACGTCACCCACTCCTCTAGCGGCGCACGATCCGTCCGGAACTCGTTCTCGGGCTTGGACGTATCCTCGTAGCCGAGCGCCATGCCGCACACCACGACCTCCTCGTCGGTGATCGAAAGCACAGGCCTGATCTGCCGGTGGTAGGGCGCGAAGGCGGCCTGCGGGCAGGTGTGCAGCCCCCTCGCCCGCGCGGCGATCATGATGTTCTGGAGGAACATGCCGTAGTCGATCCACGAGCCCTGGTTGAGCCGCCGGTCGATGGTGAAGATCATGCCGACGGGCGCATCGAAGAAGACGAAGTTGCGGTCGTGCTGGGCGCGCATCCTGTCCACCTCGCGCCGGCCGATACCGAGCACGCCGTAGAGGCCGAAGCCGTTGGCGCGGCGCCGCGTCAGGTACGGCTCGAAGAACTGGTCGGGATAGTATTTGTACTCGTCCCATTCCGCCTTCTCGGCACGAATGCCGGAATTGAGGATCGCGTCGGTGATGCGCTGCTTCACCGCGCCCTTGGTTACGTAGACCCGCCACGGCTGCATGTTGGTGCCGGAAGGCGCGCGCGCCGCCACGTTGAGGATATCGCGGATCGTCGCGTCGTCGACGGCATCGGGCAGGAAGGCGCGCACCGACCGGCGCGAGGCGATCGCCTCGTCGACCACGCTCGTTTCGTCCAACGAAGATACTTGATTTTCCGGCGCCAGCATCGGCCATTCCCTGCACCGGCCGACGGGCCAACAGCCAGCGAACCGGTAGATTGTAAAGCGGTCGTCCCCCTCGCCGTCCGCGCTGGCTTTGCCTCAACCGCCTCTGCACAGCAAGCGAATCTTGTGATGTCGTGAAATTCTTCTTGATTTTTTCACGAAACGGCGATCACATGAAAATCGCGTAGGACTTTTCATGGATCGCATCATGCCCCGCCCTGCCGCAAAGCCGCAGACGGAACCCGGCGAACACCTGCTCGCCGGCGACATCCGCGCATTGCGCAAGGCGCGCGGGCTGACTTTGTCCGAAATCGCGCTGAAGCTCGGCCGCTCGGTCGGCTGGGTCAGCCAGGTCGAGCGCGGCCTGTCGATGCCCTCGCTGGCCGACATGCGCGCCTTCGCCGCCCTGTTCGACGTGCCGATCAGCCTGTTCTTCGGCCATGACGTGGAGGACGAGCGCGAACGCGGCGTCGTTGTCCGCGCCGGTCGCCGCCGCGCTCTCGGCACCAGCGAGACAGGCCTCGTGGAAGAGCTTCTGTCGCCGGACCTCGGCGGCTCCTTCGAGATGGTTCGCTCCGAATTCGCCGCCGGCGCGGAGCTTGCGGCGCCCAACCTGCGCCAGACGGAGGAAGCCGGCTATGTCGTGTCCGGCATCTTCGAGATCGAGATCGACGGTACATGGCACCGGCTCACAGCCGGCGACAGCTTCCGTTTCGAGAAGAAACTCCACCGTTGGCGCAACCCCGGCACGGAACCCGCCGTGGTGATCTGGGTCGTGTCGCCGCCGGTTTATTGAATGGCCGTTTGTTGAATGGAACGGGGAGGAAAAAATGGCTGATCTTCCGGCACGCGCCCGCGTGGTCATCATCGGCGGCGGCGCCGTCGGCTGCTCCTCGCTCTATCATCTGGCCAAGGCCGGCTGGACCGACTGCGTGCTTCTGGAGAAGAACGAACTGACCTCCGGTTCGACCTGGCACGCAGCCGGCAACGTGCCGACCTTTTCCACCTCCTGGTCGCTGATGAACATGCAGCGCTATTCGACCGAGCTTTATCGCGGACTGGCGAAGGCGGTGGACTACCCGATGAACTACCATGTCACCGGCTCGCTGCGCCTCGCGCACACCGACGAGCGGATGCGCGAATTCCAGCGCGCCAAGGGCATGGGCCGCTATCAGGGCATGGACATCGAGGTGATCGGCGCCGACGAGATCGTCAAGCGCTATCCCTTCATCGACACGCACGACCTGAAGGGTGCGCTCTACGATCCCAACGACGGCGACATCGACCCCGCCCAGTTGACGCAGGCGCTGGCCAAGGGAGCGCGCGACATGGGGGCGAAGATCGTGCGCTTCTGCCCGGTCACCGGCGTGCGGCGCGAAAACGACGAATGGGTCGTCGAGACCGAACAGGGCGAAATCCGCTGCGAGATCGTCGTCAACGCCGCCGGCTACCGCGCCGCCGAAGTCGGAAAAATGTTCGGCCGCGACATCCCGATGATGGTGATGAGCCACCAGTACATCCTGTTCGAGGAAATCCCGGAGCTCGCCGCATGGTCGAAGGAAGCCGGCCACAAGCTGCCGCTGCTGCGCGACGTCGACACCTCCTGGTATCTCCGGCAGGAAAAGAACGGCATGAACCTCGGCCCCTACGAGCGCAACTGCCGCGCCCATTGGGCGAGCGCCGACGACCCGATGCCGGCGGATTTCTCCTTCCAGCTTTTCCCCGACGACCTGGAGCGGCTGGAATGGTATCTCAATGACGCCGTCGAGCGCGTGCCGATCCTCGGCACGGCCGGCCTGTCGAAGGTCATCAACGGCCCGATCCCCTACGCGCCGGACGGCAACCCGCTGATCGGCCCGATGCCCGGCGTGCCGAACGCCTTCGAGGCCTGCGTCTTCACCTTCGGCATCGCGCAGGCCGGCGGTGCCGGCAAGGTGCTGGCCGAATGGGTCACGAAGGGCGCCACCGAATGGGATATGTGGAGTTGCGACCCGCGCCGCTTCACCGCCTTCGCTTCCGCGCCCGATTATGCGGTGGCCAAGGGCATGGAGATCTACGGCCACGAATACGCCATCTCCTTCCCGCGCCACGCATGGCCGGCCGCACGCGGCCGCAAGCTGTCGCCGCTCCATGACCGGCTGAAGGCGCTGGGCGCCCAGTTCGGCGCGGCCAACGGCTGGGAGCGCGCCAACTGGTACGCCCATCCGGGCGACGACACCTCCGAGGAAGCGACGCAGACCTTCCGCCGCGAAGGCCCCTGGCAAAAGCGCATCCGCGAGGAATGCTATGCCGTGCGCGACGCCGCCGGCATCCTCGATCTGCCCGGCTTCTCGCGCTTCCGCCTGGCCGGCGACGGCGCGCGCGAGTGGCTGGCAACCCAGATCACCGGCATCGTGCCGAAGCCCGGCCGTATCGGCCTCGGCTACTTCGCCGACGATCACGGTCGCATCGTCACC
The DNA here is from genome assembly GCF_004801285.1 of Ollibium composti. Classification (GTDB taxonomy): domain Bacteria; phylum Pseudomonadota; class Alphaproteobacteria; order Rhizobiales; family Rhizobiaceae; genus Mesorhizobium; species Mesorhizobium composti. The sequence continues at coordinate 275,048 of NZ_SSNY01000001.1, read as the reverse complement.
GAAATGTCGATCATGGCGCTGGAGGAGAACCTGTTCTTCCTCATCACCGCCGCGGTCGCCGAACTGCACGACTTCGAGTGGCTTCGCAGCCATCTGCCGCAAGGCACGGCAATTTCGCTCGAAAACGCCACCGAGCGTTTCACCTGCCAGATCCTCTCCGGGCCGAACTCTCGCGCCATTTTAGCCGAGGTGAGCGATGCCGATCTTTCGCTGCCCTGGCTGACGCACCAGTCCTGCCGGATCGCCGGGCGCTGGCTGCAACTGGTGCGCGTCTCCTTCGCCGGCGAACTCGGCTGGGAACTGCACACCAAGGTGGAGGACACCGCCGCCGTTTTCGACGCGGTGTGGGAAGCCGGCCGCAAGCACGGCCTGAAGCCGTTCGGCATGTTCGCGCTGGATTCGCTCAGGCTCGAGAAAAGCTATCGCGCCTGGAAGCAGGACCTTTCGACCGATTACACGGTGCTGCAGGGCGGGCTCGAGCGCTTCGTGAAGTGGGACAAGCCTGACTTCCGCGGCAAGGCGGCACTCGCCGGCGAAAAGCAGCAGGGCGTGAAAAAGCGCTTCGTCACGCTGGTGGTCGAGAACCCCGGCGAGTGCGACGTGCCCTACATGGCGACCCTGTGGCACGACGGCAAGATTGTTGGCGAAACGCTGTCAGGAGGCTGGGGCCACCGGGTGGACAAGTCGATAGCGCTGGGCATGATCCGGGCCGACCTCGCCGAGCCCGGTTCCACCGTCGAGGTCGAGATCTTCGGCGATCGTTTCAGCGCGGTCGTGCAGAAGGACGAGCCGCTGTGGGACCCGAAGAACGAGCGACTGAGAAGCTAGGATGCCCAAGCCTTCATCCCGCATTTCCAACATCATTCCTTCCGGCAAGGACGGCTGGGAGGTGCATTTCGCCGCCTGGCAGCGCAAGGAGGCCGGCGAGCCGGTCATCATGCTGTCGGTCGGCGACCACGATTTCGATACGCCCGTCGAGACGGTGGAAGCCTGCGTGGCGGCGGTGCGTGGAGGCCATCACCATTATACGCCGCTGCCCGGCATACCGGCGCTGCGCGATGCCATGGCACGCATTTCAACGCAGTGCACCGGCGTCGAAACCACCGCCGACGAGGTGATCGTCACGCCGGGCGGCCAGGCCGCGCTCTACGCCGCCGTGCAGGGTGTGCTCGACCGGGGCGACCATGCCATCGTCGTGGCGCCCTACTACGCCACCTATCCCGGCACCTTCCGCGCGGCGGAAGCCGACTTCACCGTGGTCGAGACGCGCGCCGCGAACGGCTTCCAACCGGATGCCGCGGCCATCGAAAAGGCGGTGCGGAAAAACACCCGCGCCATCCTCATCAACACGCCGAACAACCCGACCGGCGCCGTCTATACGCGCGCGGCCCTTGAAGGCCTGGCCGACGTCTGCCGCCGGCACGATCTCTGGCTGCTCTCCGACGAGGTCTACTGGACGCTCGGCGGCGGCGAGCATGTCTCGCCGCGCGCCCTGCCCGGCATGGCCGAGCGCACGCTGGTCATCAACTCCATGTCGAAAAGCCACGGCATGACCGGCTGGCGGCTCGGCTGGCTGACCGGGCCGGCGGACTTCATCGCGCTGACCGTCAACCTCAATCTGGTCACCACCTACGGCCTGACCGATTTCGTCAGTCATGCGGCGATCGAGGCGCTGAACAACGGCTACGGCGTCAGGGAGATCGCCGAACGCTATGCCGGCCGCCGTACCGTGTTCCTCGACGCCGTGCGCGGCATGAACGACGTCACCGTGCGCGGCTCGGAAGGCGGCATGTACGCCATGCTCGACATCTCGGCGATAGAGCCGGACGACGAGAAATTCGCCTGGGCCTTCCTCGATGCCGAGAAGGTCGCCGTCATGCCCGGTTCCTCCTTCGGCGAGGCCGCTGCCGGCCATATCCGCATCAGCCTGTGCCAGCCGGAGGACGTGCTGCGCGAGGCAGCACAACGCCTGCGCCGCTTCGCCTCCAGCTATCGGAGCAAAGCGGCGTGACAGTCAATCTCCCCCTCACCGTCTCGGCTTCGCCGAGCCACCTCTCCCCCGGGCAGGGGGAGAGGTGGCACGCGCAGCGTGACGGTGAGGGGGCGTTTTCCCTCGAAGCGAGTTGTTCAGCATGACCTCCCTTCCTTCCAAAGCTCGTGTCGTCATCATCGGCGGCGGCGTTGCCGGCTGCTCGGTCGCCTACCACCTCGCCAAGCTCGGCTGGACCGACATCCTGCTGCTTGAGCGCAAGCAGCTCACCAGCGGCACCACCTGGCACGCCGCCGGCCTGATCGGCCAGTTGCGCGCCACCGCCAACATGACGCGGCTCGCCAAATACACGGCCGACCTCTACGTCAAGCTGGAGGAGGAAACCGGCGTCGCCACCGGCATGCGCCAGTGCGGCTCGATCTCGGTCGCGCTGACGGAGGCGCGCAAGGAGGAACTCTACCGCGGCGCCTCCATGGCCCGCGCCCGCGGCGTCGAGGTCGAGGAAATCTCGCCGGCCGAGGCCAAGGAAAAATACCCGCACCTGGAAATCTCCGACGTGGTCGGTGCCGTCTTCATCCCCAAGGACGGTCAGGGCGATCCCGCCAACATCACCCAGGCGCTGGCCAAGGGCGCGCGCATGAACGGCGCCCGCATCGTCGAGCAGGCCAAGGTTCTCGAAATCCACAAGGACAAGGGCCGCGTCACCGGCGTCACCGTCGAGCATGAAGGCGAGACGACCCACATCGCCTGCGACCACATCGTCAACTGCGCCGGCATGTGGGCGCATGGCGTCGGCCGCATGGCCGGCGTGACGGTGCCGCTGCATGCCTGCGAACATTTCTACATCGTCACCGAGGCGATCCCCGGTCTCGGCCGCCTGCCGGTGTTGCGCGTGCAGGACGAGTGCGCCTACTACAAAGAGGATGCCGGCAAGATCCTGCTCGGCGCCTTCGAGCCGGTGGCGAAGCCCTGGGGCATGAACGGCATCCCGGAAGACTTCTGCTTCGACCAGTTGCCTGAGGATTTCGACCACTTCGAGCCGATTCTTGAGAAAGCGGTTAAGCGCATGCCGCTACTCGCCACCGCCGGCATCCACACTTTCTTCAACGGCCCGGAAAGCTTTACCCCGGACGACCGCTATTATCTCGGCGAGGCGCCCAACCTGAAAAACTTCTGGGTCTGCTGCGGCTTCAACTCCATCGGCATCCAGTCGTCCGGCGGCGCCGGCATGGCGCTGGCTGAGTGGATGCAGGACGGCGAAGCCCCCTTCGATCTGTGGGACGTCGATATCCGTCGCGTCCAGCCGTTCCAGGGCAACAAGACCTATCTCTACAACCGCTCGGTCGAGACGCTCGGCCTGCTCTATGCCGACCACTTCCCCTACCGCCAGCCGGCCACCGCGCGCGGCGTGCGCCGCTCGCCGCTGCACGAGCACCTGAAGGCGCGCGGCGCCGTCTTCGGCGAGACGGCCGGCTGGGAGCGCGCCAACTGGTTCGCCCGCGAAGGCCAGGAGCGCGAATACCGCTACAGCTGGAAGCGGCAGAACTGGTTCGACAATGCCCGCGACGAGCACATGGCCGTGCGTACCGGCGTCGGCGTGTTCGACATGACCTCCTTCGGCAAGATCCGGGTCGAGGGCCGCGACGCGCTTTCCTTCCTGCAAAGACTGTGCGCCAACGACATGGACGTGGCGCCCGGCAAGATCGTCTATACGCAGATGCTGAACGCGCGCGGCGGCATCGAAAGCGACCTGACGGTCACGCGGCTTTCCGAAACCGCCTTCTTCCTCGTCGTGCCGGGTGCAACCCTGCAGCGCGACCTCGCCTGGCTGCGCCGGCATCTCGGCGACGAATTCGCCGTCATCACCGATGTCACCGCTTCCGAAAGCGTGCTGCCGGTGATGGGGCCGAAGGCGCGCGACCTGATGCAAAAGATCAGCCCGAACGATTTTTCCAACGAGGCTTTTCCGTTCGGCACCGCGCAGGAGATCGAAGTCGGCATGGGCCTCGCCCGCGCCCACCGCGTCACCTATGTCGGCGAACTCGGCTGGGAGCTTTACGTGCCGACGGACCAGACCGCGCACGTCTTCGAGACGCTGGAAGAAGCCGGCGCTGACCTCGGCCTCAAACTCTGCGGCCTGCACACGCTGGATTCCTGCCGCATCGAAAAGGCCTTCCGCCATTTCGGCCACGACATCACCGACGAGGACCATGTGCTGGAAGCCGGCCTCGGCTTCGCGGTGAAGACCGCGAAGGGCGATTTTCTCGGCCGCGACGCGGTGTTGAAGAAGAAGGAGGCCGGGCTGGAGCGGCGCATGGTGCAGTTCCGGCTGAAGGACCCCGAACCGCTGGTCTTCCACAATGAGGCGATCCTGCGCGACGGTGAAATCGTCGGCACCGTCACTTCCGGAAATTACGGCCACTTCCTCGGCGGCGCGATCGCCATGGGCTACGTGCCGTGCGCGGGCGAGAGCGAGGCGGACGTGCTTTCCTCGACCTACGAGATCGAGATTGCGGGTGAAAGGTTCGCGGCGGAGGCTTCGCTGAAGCCGTTGTATGATCCGAAAAGCGAACGAGTGCGGATGTAGCTCTCGTCGCCCCGTTTACGGGGAGAAGATGCCGGCAGGCAGATGAGGGGCCGCGCCAAAGCTTGCAGAACACAGATCTGCCCCTCATCCGGCCCTTCGGGCCACCTTCTCCCCGTAAACGGGGAGAAGAAAAGACGCTAAAACCGCTCCAGCCTGCGCCTCACCGTCTCCAGGAACCGTTTGCGGCTCTCCGGCGTCGACGAATCCATCAGGTAATGCGCCAGATAGAGCGTGCGGCAGCGCCAGCCGCAGAGCGCGCGGATGCCGCGCACGATCGTCTTGCGTCCCGGCTGACCGACGATGACGCTCCACCACCAGGGCGCGCCGCAGGTCGTCACCACGGCGATCTTGCGGATATGCCCCATCAGCGGCGCGATCGACTGGCGCGTGCCGGCGAAGGTGAAGACGACGTCCTTCGCCCACACCCGGTCGAGCCAGCCTTTCAGCATGGCCGGCAGGCCGTACCACCAGGTCGGATAGATGAACACCAGCGCCTCGGCCCAGCGCAGGGCCTCGATATGGACTTGCAGGGCCGGGTCTTCCGGCGCGCTATGGTTATAGGCACGCCGCTCCTCCGGCCGCATCACCGGATCGAAATTCTCGGCGTAGAGGTCGAGCACACGCGCCTCGCAGCCCTTGGCGCGGATCGCCGCAACCGCCGTGTCGCGCACCCCCGCGCAGAAGGAATCCTCCACCGGATGGCAATAGACGACGAGGACCCTCATGCTATCCCCATAAATCCAACCTGAAAACTGCCATGCACGGCATCAGACCGCCCCCACTCATCCAGCCCTCTCCAGCCCCTTGAACAGGAAGGTGCGGCCGCTGCGGTAATCGTAGTCGGGGTTTTCCCAGGCGATCATCTTGCCGGGGTTGAGCAGGCCTTGCGGGTCGGCCTCGCGCTTGAAGGCAAGCTGCACGGCATCCGTCTGCTTCATGCCGCCTTCTTCCAGCGTGTAGCGATGCGGGTTGAAGATCGGGCAGCCGTTCTCCTCGAAGGTGCGGATGATCTCGTCCAGCCGCTCCTCCGTGGTGAATTTTACGAGGTTGAGCCCGAAGCAGGTGATGTTACCGTCCAGCCGCACGAACTCCAGATGCGAGAACACCTCGCCCGGAAACAGGCCGTCCATTGTCTCCACCAGCGCCAGCTGGTTCGGGAACGGATAGAGCGACTGCAGGTAGGTGATCGACGGATCGACCCTGAGCGCCCGCAGCGTCGTATGGTTCCAGGCCAATTCGTAGGTTGGCGGCAGGCCCTTCTTCTCCTCGGGCGGCAGGTCGGCTGCATTGTAGGCGATCGTCCCGCCGGCGCGTCGGGTGAAGGCCAGGAAAGCATCGAGCGACTGCGGCGCCACCATGACGAGGCAGATGCTCATGCCCTCGGCGAAGAATTTTGCGTGGCGCTTGAAATAGAGCTGCGGCACGGGTGCGGCGATCGGCGTGATCAATTTCGTCAGCAACCCGTCCTGACAGGCGAGCGCGTTGCCATAGCGTGCCGCGCCCATGAAACTGTCGAAGCCGACGATCACGTCCACCCAGTCGTAGGCCGCCGTCAGCGGCATCTCGACCTCCGTGATGATGCCGTTGGTGCCGTAGGCGTGGGTGACCTTGTGCAGGTCCTCGCCGGTCAGGTCGATCAGCCGGGGCTCGGCCTCCATCGTGGCGACGCGCAGCCGCATGACGTTGCCGAAATCGCGCAGGCCGCCGAAATTGATCGAGCCGACGCCGCCGGACCCTCCCGCGATGAAGCCGCCGACGGAGGCAGTATTGTAGGTGGAAGGAAACAGGCGAAGCTCCTGATTGGAATGAGCCCGCGTCGCCCGGTCGATGTCGGCCAGGATCGCGCCCGGCCCGCAGACCACCCGCCCCGGAGCGATCTCGGTGATCGCGTTCATCTCGGCAAGGTTCAGCACCACGCCGCCCGAGAGCGGCATCGCCTGCCCATAGTTGCCGGTGCCGGAGCCGCGCGGCGTCACCGGCACGCCGTGCCGGTGACAGGCGGCCAGCACCCGCACAACCTCGGCCTCCGACTGCGGCGTGACGACCAGATCGGCGGTGACGGCGTCGAGCTGGCGCTTCAGCACCGGGCTGTACCAGTAGAAATCCCGGCTCTTCTGCTGAACCAGCTTGGCGTTGTCCTCGATCTTCAGTCCGTCGAGGTCGCGCTTGAGCGCCGCAAGGTCCCCAGTGGTAGTCATGTCACACCATCAGATCGTCGAGTTCGGCATAGTCGGGCAAGGAACAATCGATGGCGCGCCCTTCGCGCACCACGATGCGATCCTGTTCGGGCCGCGACAGCAATTCCGTCCAGTTCCGCCCCCTGAAAACGACGAAGTCGGCCGATCCGCCTGCCCTCAGGCTTCCGGGGTTTTGTAACCGCATGATGCTGGCCGGTGTCGTGGTCATTGCCATGGGCCAGTCGGCAACCGGATGGTCGAGATGCAGGATGCGGGTCGCCGCGCGATAGACCTCCAGCATGTCGAGGTCGCCATAGGCATAGAAAGGATCGCGCGTGTTGTCGGAGGCGACGCAGACCGGGATGCCCCGCGCCTCCATCTCGTGCAGCAGGGTCACGCCGCGCCAGCGCGGCGTCGTGCCGTCGCTCCGGCGATCCTGGAGATAGAGATTGCACAGCGGCAGCGACACGACCGAAAGCCCCGCCTCAGCCACTGTGTCCAGCGTGGCCTTGACCTCGTCGTCCGGCTGACGCGCCAGCGAGCAGCAATGGGCGACGAGGATTTTTCCCTGAAAACGATGGCGCAGCGCCGCCTCGGCGATCCTGCGCAGCGAGACCGCCTCCAGCGCGTCCGTCTCGTCGGCATGGAAATCGAGGTCGAGGCCGTGCTTAGTCGCCGCCGCAAACATGCTATCGAGCAGCGCGTCGAGGTCCGGCGCCATGTAGGTCACGGCGCCGAGCACGCCGCCGGCCGCCGCCACCCGCCGGACCAAACCGTCGAACCAATCCTTTTGGCCGACGCGCTCGATGCCGAACAGGCAGGACGCCTGCAACTCGATGCGCCCCCGCCATTTCTCCCGCATCGCCTCGAACACCGGCCAGGAGATATCCTCCTGCGGCGGGATGCTGTCGATATGCGTGCGCAGCGCGGCGGTGCCGTGGGCGTAGGCACACCGCAGCGAGAAATCCATGCGCCGGGTAAGATCCTCCGCACTCCAATGCGCCTCGCGGTCGGCGTCGGCGGCCTCGAGCGCGCCGAGAAAAGTGCCGTCCGGGTTCGGCTTGCGCGGCCAGATATGGCCCTTGTCGATATGGGTGTGGCAATCGACGAAACACGGCAGCACGATGCGCCCGCCAAGATCGACGGTGCTTTCCGACGCTACCGCCCGCTGCGCCGCTTCGATGCGCGCGATCCTGCCGTCCACGACATCGATATCGGCAAGGATAAAGCCCTCGGCATCGGCAGGTGCTTGCAATCCCGGCGTCAGCGAAGAATGTAGCCGGGCATTGGCGAGCGTGAAGAACCCGGCTTCCGGGATGACTGCGCCGGCACTCACCTCACCCCTCCTGCTTCAGCGCGCTTTCGTGCCAGCGGCGCAGGACGAGGTGCGAGATCAGCGACAGCACCAGGAAGATGACGATGCCGGTCAGCGAGATCAGGATGAGCGCGGCGAACAGGCGCGGCGCGTTGAGCCGGTAGCCGGCCTCGATGATGCGCGAGGCAAGGCCCGAGGCTTGTCCCGACGCGCCGGCGACGAATTCGGCCACCACCGCGCCGATCAGCGACAGGCCGCCGGCGATCTTCAAGCCGCCGAGGAAATAGGGCATCGCGGCCGGCAGCCGCAGGTGCCAAAGCTCCTGCCAGCGGCTCGCGCCGTTCAGCCGGAACAGGTCGCGCAGGTTGCGGTCGACCGAATTCAGGCCGAGCGTCGTGTTGGACAGGATCGGGAAGAAGGCGACGATCCACGCGCACAGAAGCAGCTTCGCCGTCTGGTTGTTCACATAGATGTTGATGAGCGGAAAGATCGCCACGATCGGCGTCACCTGCAGGACGATGGCGAAGGGGAAGAACGACATCTCCACCCATTTCGACTGCGCGAACAGCACCGACAACCCCACCCCGCCGACGACGGCGAGCAGCAGCGAAAGGAAGGTGATCTTCAGCGTGAAAAGCAGCGAGGTGAACAAGAGCCCGGCGTCGTCGTGCAGCGTCTGCAGCACCTCGAGCGGCCGGGGCAGGATATATTTCGGGATCTCGTTCCACACGCAGATGCGGTCCCAGAACCAGATGGCGGCGATCATGATCGCCAGCGGCAGCAGCCAACGGCCGATCCGCTCCACGCGCTGCTGGCGCAGGCGCCGCGCCTCCTCGGCGTCGAGCCGCACGGCGCGGCTCTCAGTGCCCGTCATGATTGGGGCCGTCATGACCGGAGCCTCCGTTCGCGTTCATCGCCGCCGACAGCACGTCCGATGCCTCACGGCAGAGCGCCGCATAGGCGGGCGAGGTGCGGAAGGCCTCGTCGCGCGGATAGGGCGCATCCACGGGCATGTCCTTGAACACCCGCCCCGGCCGCGCCGCCATGACGACGATGCGGCTGGACAGGAACACGCTCTCGAACACCGAATGGGTGACGAAGATCGCCGTGAAGCGCTCGTCCTGCCACAGTTCCAGAAGGTCGTTGTTGAGCTTGAAGCGGGTGATCTCGTCGAGTGCGGCGAACGGCTCGTCCATAAGGAGCACGCGCGGCTTCGTCACCATGGCCCGGGCGATGGAGACGCGCATCTTCATGCCGCCGGAAAGCTCGCGCGGCACCGCCTGCGCGAAGCCGTCGAGATGGACGCGCGCCAGCATCTCCATGACAGCCGGCGCGGCCTTCGCCTTCGAGACGCCGCGCAGCCGAAGCGGCAGCCAGACATTGTCGAAGACGCTGGCCCACGGCAGCAGCGTCGGCTCCTGGAAGACGAAACCGATGCCGGAGCGGTCCAGTGCGCCGCCGCGCCAGTCGAGTCCGCCGGAGGTCGGCGTCGACAGGCCCGCGATGATGCGCAGCGCCGTCGACTTGCCGCAGCCCGACGGGCCGAGCAGCGAGAGGAAATCGCCCTCGTTGATCGTCAGGTCGATAGTGTCGAGCGCGGCCACCCCGTTGGAGAATGTCTTGCCGACGCCATGCAAAGCAAGCAGCGGCGCACCGCTGCCCTGACTGCCGGCAAGGGTCGTTGGCACCGCCGCCGTCATCCTCGGGCTCGTCCCGAGGCTCTGCCAGCATCAACCAGGCAACTGAAACCGTTCACGCAATTCACTTCTTCGATGTACGCAACTGCCCGGGACAAGCCCGGGCATGACGGGAGGGCGATGTGGCCCGGCCTACTTCTTCAAGTCCAGCCCGACGCCCTTGTTGACGAACTGGAGCGTGTAGGCCTTGGAGATGTCGATGCCTTCCGGCTCGACCTTGGCCTTGACCATCTTGTCGTAGAAATCCTTCATGCGCGCGTCCGTCATGGCGCCGATACCGAGCTTTTCCGCGTCGCCGGAATCGACGATGCCGTATTTCTTCAGCTGCGCGATGGTGAAGGCGATCTGCTCGTCGGTGATGTCGGGATTGTCCTTCTTGATCATCTCGTTGGCGGCCTTGTTGTCGCCGTAGAGATACTTGTACCAGCCCTTCGCCGAGGCATCGACGAAGCACTGAACCACCTCCGGCCGCTTGTCGATGGTGTCCTGCATCGCCTCGACCGTGGTCGAATAGGTGCTGTAGCCGTAGTCCGCCAGCAGGAAGACGTTCGGCATGAAGCCGCCCGCCTTCTCCACCGCGAAGGGCTCCGAGGTCACGTAACCCTGCTGGATCGACTTCTTGTTGGCGATGAAGGGAGCGGGATTGAAGGTATAGGGCACGCGCTTGCCGACATCGAAGCCGTATTCTTCCGCCATCCAGAGCAGGAAGCTCTGCGCGCCCTCGTCGCCGACGATGTACTGCTCGGCCTTCGGCAGGTCCTCCCACTTGTCCAGGCCCTCGCCCGGATGGGACATCATCACCTGCGGTTCCTTCTGGAAATGCGCGGCCACGACGCGCAGCGGAATCCCTTGCGCCACCGCGTCGAAGGCCTGCTGCATGTTGCCGCCCATGTAGAAGTCGATCTTGCCGGCCAGAAGCAGCGGCCGGCCGGCGACCTGCGGTCCGCCCTGCTGGATCGTCAGGTCGACGCCGCAGGCGGCGTAGTCGCCGTCGGCCAGCGCCTGATAGTAGCCGCCATGCTCGGCCTGGGCCAGCCAGTTGGTGCCGAAGATGACCTTCTCATTGGCGAAAGCGCCGGTCGTGCCGAGCGCGAGCGCCGCGCACGCAGCCGCCATCTTCAGCTTTCCGTTCATCGACTTGGACCCCCTGTTTGGCCGTCCGCAGCCGGACCGGCATCGGTATGGAAGAAATGGCGCAAAAACCTGCCGCCTCGCGCTCGGGCGCGGGCCGTCTCGGCTTCTGTCGTCGCGCGGCATCGTGCCCATTTTTCGGCACCCTGTCCACAATCGCCGCGCAGCACGCGCATCGATCTTGTGGACCACGGCCCCGCCGCCTAGTCTGGCGCAAAAACCGGCTCGCCTTCCATGCTGAAACCTCTCGCTCCCGCCTCCATCCGCCCGCCTTTCGCCCGCTACAGCCACGGCATCGAGGTGCCAGCCGGCAAAAGGCTGGTTCTGTGCTCGGGCCAGCTCAGCATCGGCTCCGATGATTCGGTGCCGGAAGACGTCGGCGCGCAGGCGGAATTCTGCTTCGCCAACATCGCCGCGATTCTCGGCGAGGCCGGCATGGGGTTGAACGACGTGGTGCGAATCAATGCCTATGTCACCGACCGCGCCCACATGCAGGGCTACATGGCCGTGCGCGACAGGCTCTTCACCGGCACGCCGCCGGCCTCGACGCTGATGATCGTGTCCGGCTTCACGCGGCCGGAATTCAAGGTCGAGATCGAAGTGATCGCCGCCGGCTGACGGCGGCATCGGAATCAGGAGTTGGAAATCGTGACCAGACACGTTTGGTGGGGCGACTACCGCACCACGGAATATGCCTCGATCGACCCGGAGGCGACGATCGCCGTGCTGCCGGTGGCGGCGATCGAGCAGCACGGGCCGCACCTGCCCGTCTCCACCGACACGACCATCATGAACGGCATGCTGGAGACGGTGATTTCCCGCCTGCCCGCCGATCTCGACATCCGCATCCTGCCGGTGCAGTCGGTCGGCAAGTCGAACGAGCATGTGCATGCGCCGGGCACGCTGACACTGACGCCGCTCGCCGCCATCCAGTCCTGGGCCGACCTCGGCGCATCGGTGGCACGGGCGGGCGTTAAAAAGATCGTGTTCGTCAATTCGCACGGCGGCAACGAAGAGATCATGGGCATCGTCGCGCGCGAGTTGCGCGTGGCCTTCAAGATGCTGGCGGTGAAGACGAGCTGGTCGCGCTTCGGCCGCCCGGCCGGCCTCTACAGCGACATCGAGGACCGCTACGGCATCCATGGCGGCGACTTCGAGACGTCGGTCATGCTGCACTTCCGGCCCGACCTCGTGGACATGGACAAGGCCGAGAATTTCGTCTCCAGCGTCCAGCGCGCCGAGCAGGAATTCGAACTCCTGAAACCGACCGGCGCCCACGCCTTCGCCTGGATCGCCACCGACCTCAACCCGAACGGCGTCGTCGGCGAAGCAAGGCTTGCCACGGCCGAAAAGGGCCGGCTGACCGCCGAATACCAGGCCGACGGCTTCATCCGGCTCCTGCGCGACGTGAGGAAGGCGAAGCTGGGGGAATGGGTGGCGTGACATAGCAAACGGCGGCACTCCCCACCCCTGTCCCCTCCCAACAAGGGGGAGGGAGACGCCGGCATTGCCGTTTCATCCAGAATAGCCAGGATTGGTGGATTGCAATATCGTCGCAAGATTCCCCTCCCCCTTGCGGGGAGGGGTTAGGGGTGGGGGTACGGCGCCATCCGCTAGTGCTCAACCTTCAACTCGAACGGCACGCCCTCGAATGCATCCGCGCCGCGGCCGATGGCCTTGATCGCCTTGACCATGCGGCCATCGCGTTCGAGCAGCATGTCGGCGACGGCCACCAGCCGGGGATTGGGTGTCGCCGAAGGCGAGAGCGCACGCAGCGTCCGCGCCAGTTCCTCCTCGTCCCGCTCGGGCGCAAGTGCCGCGGCGATGATGTAGGCCGATGCCGTCGAACGGCTGATGCCGGCAAAACAATGCACCACCAGTGGCCGCGCCCGGTCCCAGGAGCGGGCAAAATCCAGCAGGTTGCGCACATGCGCCTCGCCCGGCATCGTCATGCCGTCCTGTGCCTCGACGATATCGTGCATGACCAGATGCAGGTGGTTCTGCGGCGGGATCGATGCCGGTCGCAGGACCTCGGTGCCCATCGACAAGAGCGACAAGAGATGCCCTGCCCCGGTTCGCGCCACCACCTCGTCCACCTTGGACAAGGGACAGACATGAATTGCCGAAAGGGTCACGAGCGGGCCTCCTCGGCCTGATCGTGACGCGAATGCGCCCAGCCGGCAAGCGCCGTTTCCAGCCGCAGCCATTCGTCCTGACAGGCCGGCAGGCCGGCGCGAAGAACGGTCGGCCGCTCGGTGAAGTGACGCAACAGGACGCCGCTTTCGCCCAGCGCCCGAAAAAGGCCGGGCGCTCCGGCAAAATCGATGAAACGGAACAACGGCGTGCCTCCGGCGACCGGAACGCTGAACCGGGAAAGCAAGGCGTCCAGCCGCGCCGCCTCGCCGGCCAGCCTTTCGCGCATGGCCTCCTGCCAGCCGTGATCGGCAAGGGCGGCGATGCCGTATTCCAGCGCCGGCCCGGACACCGCCCACGGGCCGAAATCGCCGGTCAGCCGCGCGGCGGTCGCCGTATCGGTCAGGGCAAAGCCCAGCCGCACGCCAGCCAGCCCGAAGAACTTGCCGAACGAGCGCAGCACCACCACGCCGCCCTGCCCCGCGTCGCCGGCAAGGCTTTCGGCGCGCGGGCCGACATCCATGAAGGCCTCGTCCACCACCAGCAGGCCGCCCTTGGCGTTGAGCCGCCCGGCGAGATCGAGCAGCCGCCCGCGCGGCACGACCCGCCCGTCCGGATTGTTCGGGTTGACGACGATGGCGAGGTCGAAATCGGCCAGCGCGTCGAAGTCGGCGACCTCGGCAACGCCGTGGCCGGCCAGCTTTGCCGCCCGCGCGTGCTCGGCATAGGTCGGCCCCAGCACCGCTGCCCGGCCCGGCTTCACCATGGCCGCGACGCGCGGCAAGAGGATCTGCGTGCCGGGGGCTGCGACGACATACGCCGCCGACGGGGCGTCGTAGGCGGCGGCCGCGATCCCGGTCAGTTCTGCGAGCCGGGCCGCCTCCGGCAGGCGTGTCAGCGCGGTGGCGGGCAGCTGAAAAAACGGATAGGAGTGCGGGTTGATCCCGGTCGAGAGATCGACGAACGGTTCGGGCGCGAAGGGAAACAGCGCGCGCGCCCGGCCGAGGCTTCCGCCGTGATCCACCGCCGCCACTGCCTTGTCCGGAAGCCCCATGTCCGTGCTGACTGCCCTTCTGTCGCTGGCTGCTGAAGCCCTGTTCGGCTACCCTGACCGGCTCTATCGCGCGATCGGCCATCCGGTGACGTGGCTCGGCCGCCTGATAGCCTGTCTCGACCGGCGGCTCAACCGCGCCTCCGATACCGACAACCGCCGTCGCTTCGCCGGCATCGAGGCCCTGCTCGTCATCGTCCTTCTGCCTGCCGCCCTCGCTTTCCTGTTGCAGCACGTCGTCGAAGGACTGCCGCTCGGCTTCCTGCTCACCGCGCTGCTGGCGACCATGCTGCTCGCCCAGAAGAGCCTCGGCCAGCACGTGCAGGCGGTGGCCGACGCGCTGGATTCCGGTGGGCTGGAGACCGGGCGCAAGGCCGTCTCGATGATCGTCGGCCGCGATCCCGACCGGCTGGACGAACCGGCCGTCTGCCGCGCGGCGATCGAGAGCCTGGCCGAGAACTTCTCCGACGGCGTGGTGGCGCCGGCCTTCTGGCTGGGCCTCGGCGGGCTCGCCGGCGGCGTCGCCTACAAGGCCGCCAACACCGCCGATTCGATGATCGGACACAGGACGCCGCGCCATGAAGCCTTCGGCTGGGCCGCCGCCCGCTTCGACGACCTCGTCAACCTGCCCGCCTCGCGGCTGACCGGACTGCTGATCGTGGCGGCGGCTTATCTCATGCGCGACACCGACGCCGCCGCCGCGTGGGCCGCCCTGCGGCGCGACGCGAGAAAGCACCGCTCGCCCAACGCCGGCTGGCCGGAGGCGGCGATGGCCGGCGCGCTCGGCCTGGCGCTGGCCGGCCCGCGCACCTATGGCGGCGTGACGGTGGACGACGCCTTCATGGGCGAAGGCGGCCGCCGCGAGGCCGACAGCACCGACATCCGCCGCGCGCTCAGGCTCTATCGCATCGCCGACGCGCTGCTGATGGCGCTGTTCGCCGTGGCATGGATGGTCGTGGCCGTGGTTTGACCCGCACTCGAGACCGCCGTGCAAAGAAATTTATCCCCCTCTGCCGCACCCGCCCCATACTGCCCGTCATCTCCTGTGCGGGAACGCGGGTCGCGAACCGGGCGCTTGTGGCGGGAGACGGTGCCGGGCTGGTCGTCTGCGGTAGGCGGCTGGGCGATGAACCCCCAAGTCCGGGCCTCGACCGAGCCAGCGGGCCGCAAGGCAGCGCCCCTCGGGGAGGCAAGACACCGGCGGGCGCGGGAAGCCGCGCCATTATTTAACTTAGCAGGCACGGCCCCCGCGCCCGCTTCCCGACCTCAATTCAATGAGGTCCGTTCTTTGACAATAGCCAGGGCCGAAAGGCAGCGTGGCAACGAGGAAATTCACGCTGGAGAACCCCTCTCCGTCTCGGCTTCGCCGAGACGGAGAGGGGCCGCTTCCGCCAAAGCCTGAACCGCTTTAAAATTCGATCCCCTGCTGCGCTTTCACCCCGGCAGAGAAATGATGCTTGGTGACGCCCATCTCGGTGACGAGATCGGCGGCCTCGACCAGCGCCGGCTTGGCGTTGCGGCCGGTGACGACGACATGCAATCCCTCGCGGCGCGCTTTCAAAGCCGCCACCACCTTTTCGAGGTCGAGATAGTCGTAACGCAGCGCGATGTTGAGTTCGTCCAGCACGACGAGGCTGATCGTCGGATCGGCCATCAACTCCTGCGCCTTGCCCCACGCGGCTTGCGCCGCCGCGATGTCGCGCTGCAGGTCCTGCGTTTCCCAGGTGAACCCCTCGCCCATCGTGTGCCAGGCCACTTGATCGCCGAAGGCGGCGAAGGCGTCCTTCTCGCCGGTATGCCACTTGCCCTTGATGAACTGCACGACGCCGACGCGCCGGCCGTAGCCCAGCATGCGCAGCGCCAGTCCGAAGGCGGCCGTCGTCTTGCCTTTGCCGGGGCCGGTGTTGACGATCAGAAGGCCTTTCTCGGCAACCGTCTTGCCGGCCACCTCGGCATCCTGCACCGCCTTGCGCTTGGCCATCTTGGCCTTGTGGCGTTCGGCCTCGGCCGCGTCGATCTCGCTCATGTCATTTCACCTTCAGCGGCAGTCCCGCCACCATCATCAGAACCGTATCGGCCTGCGACGCGACCTGCTGGTTGAGCCGCCCGGCCGCGTCGCGGAAGCGCCGCGCCAGCGCGTTGTCCGGCACGATGCCCAGGCCCACCTCGTTCGATACCACGAACCACGGGCCGCGAGGCCGCGAAAGGACCGCGCCCAGCCTTGCGCATTCGGCCTCGACATCGTGCTCGGCCAGCATGTGGTTCGTCAGCCACAGCGTCAGGCAATCGACCAGCACCGGCCGGCCCGCGGGCAGGGAATCCAGCGCGCCGGCAAGGTCGAGCGGCGCATCGAGGGTCTGCCACCCTTCGCCCCTGCGCGCCCTGTGATGCACTATGCGCTCGCGCATCTCCTCGTCATAGGCTTCGGCCGTCGCGATATAGGTCCACGGCGCCGGCAGCGCCGTCGCCAGCCGCTCGGCATATGCGCTCTTGCCGGAGCGGGCGCCGCCGAGCAGGAAGGTCAGGCTGCCTGTCAAAAGGAAATCCTTTTTCCGTCTCGCCACGATCGAATCCATGGCCTCGCCGGACTATAGGAACGCCGTCCGGCTACGGCAAACGGAGCCACGCGAACGGCCGGGCTCCTCACATCGACTTCGGCAGGTAGCGCCATGAAACGATGCCGCAGGCAGCGGCCAGAAACCCCAGCGTGACGAAGACGGAGCCGAGGCCGAAGAAGGCCAGCACCACCGAATAGACCAGCGGCGGGGTGAGTTCGGAGAAATCGAGATAGGTGCGGTAGACCGCCGCCATCTGCGGCCGCTCGTAGGCATGGACCGCCCGCATGAAGGTGGTGGAGCCGAGTGCATCGAGCGCGATGGTGAACAGCGCCCCGACCAGCAGCAGGCCGGCCGTCACCAGCGGATGGGACGCTCCCACCGCGCCCGCCGCCCACAGCACCACCGCCATGGCCATGAAGGAAAAGGAAATCACCCTGCGCAACCCGTAGCGCCGCCCGATCCGGCCCCAGAAGATGGCACAGAACAACAGCGCGTTGCCGGCCGAGATGAGCAGGCCGCCGGCAAGCTCCCCTTGCCCCGTCACCACCATCAAAAGCGGCCCGTAGACGAAGAAGGTCGTCCAGTAGCAGGAGCGGCCGAAGGCGATCAGCCAGGCGAGCCTCAATCGCGGCTGCGCGATGAAGCGGCCGATATTGGCGAGCGGATTGGAGGCGCGGCTTTTGCCGGCGGCGATCAGCGGGTTGTCGCTCAGCCGGTAGTACCAGAACAGCGCAAGCAGCCCGAGCGCGAAGACCGCCACGGCGCCGTGCGCGGCATAGATGCCGTAATGCGTGTAGAGGAAGATGCCGAGCGTCGGCCCGCACGTCCAGGCGATCATCGACAGCGCCATGCGCAGCGATTCGGAGCGCGTGAAATCGGCCTTGCGGATGTGGTCCATGATGTAGAGGTTGAGCGTGATCGACAGCGCGCTCGCCCCCATGACGCGCGCCAGCATGCCCAGCGCCTGCCCGGCCAGCGTGTGGGTGACGAAGAACAGCGAACCGATGGCGAGCAGCACGGCACCCGCCGTGTAGACCCAGCGCCGGGCGAAGCGGCGGATGAGCAGCGGCATGAACAGCGTCACCGAAAGCCCGGTCAGCGACACGGCGGTATAGAGGATCGAGACCGTCTGCTCGCTTCTCAGGATTTCGTAGGCCTGGATCGGGATGACGCTGGAAACCGTCGCCCGCGCGAAGGATTCGATGGCGTAGAGGGTGGCGAAGGTGCGCGCGTCCGCCGGCCGCACGGCAGGAAGCCAGATCGGGTGACGGACGTGCGAGGCCATGACGACTCGGCAGAATAGGCACCGGGAAAATGCGCCGGCTCGATTCGAACCGGTATCAGGAAACCGACGCCATGCCGCCGAAATACGAAGCCGGCCAAGCCTTTATGGCCTCTGGCCCAACTTTACAGGCGACCGGTTTGGCCCTACCCCTCGGGCCGGGGCGTGAGAGACGAACGATGAGCGCTGAACCCAGTCAACCAGGCCGGAAAGCTTCGGGCCGCATCCTCGCTCTCGACGTGGCGCGCGGCCTCGCTTTGCTCGCCATGGCGAGCTACCATTTCACCTGGGACCTTGAATTCTTCGGTTATGTCTCGCCCGGCCTCACCGCCTTCGGCGGCTGGAAGTTTTATGCGCGCTGCATCGCCTCGACCTTCCTGTTCCTGGTCGGCGTCAGCCTGGTGCTGGCGCATGGACGCGGCATTCGCTGGCCCGGCTTCTGGAAACGGCTCGCCATGGTGGTCGCCGCGGCCGCCGCCATCAGCATCGTCACCCGGTTCGCCACGCCCGACACCTTCATCTTCTTCGGCATATTGCACGAGATCGCGCTGGCGAGCCTGCTCGGCCTCGCCTTCCTGCGCCTGCCGGGACTGCTCACGCTGGTCGTGGCGGCACTGGTCGTCGCCGCCCCGCACTATCTGCGCTCGCCGGCCTTCGACCATCCGGCGCTGTGGTGGCTGGGCCTCTCGACGGTCGATCCGCGCTCCAACGACTACGTGCCGCTGTTTCCCTGGTTCGGCGCCGTGCTTGCCGGCATCGGCGTCACCCGCCTTGCCATATCCTCCGGCCTGATGGAGCGGGCGCGGCAGCTTTCCGTTCATCGCCGCCTGAAGCCGCTGGTGCTCGCCGGCCAGCACAGCCTCGCCTTCTACCTGATCCACCAGCCGGTGCTGATCGCCTGCGTCTGGCTGTTCTCGCAGGTCGTGCCGGCGCCTGTGCTGTCGCCGCAGGAAAGTTTCCTGAGCTCCTGCACCGCATCCTGCCAGCAAAGCCGCGATGCGGCCTTCTGCCCGCGCTATTGCGGCTGTATGTTGGGCGAACTGAAGGACAACGCCATGCTCGAGCGGTTGTTCAAGGGCGACCACGATGCGGCCTTCCGCCAGCGGGTCGCCGATCTCGCCGGCACCTGCACGGTGCGCACCGACGAGGCGATGGAGGAGGAAAAGCCATGAGCGAGACCGTCCGGCATACGGGCTTCGTGCCCCTGCCGCCGCTGATCTATCTGGCGGCGCTCGTCGTCAGCATCGTGCTTGGCGTCTTCGTCCCGCCGCCGTGGATCGGCGGCATATTGGCCGACATCCTGCTCGCCTTCGGCTGGATCGCGATCGTCGCGGCGCTGGCGCTGTGGTTCAGCGCCGTCCGCACGATGCGCCGCGCCGGCACCACGCTCAATCCCAAGGGCACGCCGGAGCATCTCCTGACCGGCGGCCCCTTCGCCGTCTCGCGCAACCCGATCTACCTCGCCGCGACGCTGCTGTTGATCGGCATCGCGCTGGTCACCGCCAACGTCTGGACCTTGCTGATGGCGTTCGTCGCGGCTTTCCTCACCGGCAAGCTGGCGGTGGAATACGAAGAAAAGATCCTCGCCCAGCGCTTCGGCAAGAAGTATCGCGACTACGCCAAGCGCGTGCGCCGGTGGATTTGAACGCGCTTCTGGACAGGCTCAGGTGTTGACGCCGAGTTCCGCCAGCCGCTCGACGCAGGACTCCTCGGCCTGGTCGAGTTCGGCCAACGTCTCTTCGAGATCACGTCGCTTCTGCCGCAATTCCTCGCGCTTCTCCTCGATGCGCCGGATCATCAGCTTGAGTTGCCCGACCTCGCCCGGCGGCTCCTTGTACATCTGGATGATCTCGCGGATTTCGCTGATCGAAAAGCCGAGCCGCTTGCCTCGCAGGATTTGCCGCACCAGGTGACGGTCGGATGGCTTGAAAAGACGCGTACGGCCGCGCCGCACCGGCTGGATCAGCCCCTCGTCCTCATAGAAGCGCAGCGTGCGCGTCGAAATGTCGAACTCGCGCGTCAACTCCGTGATCGAGTAGTATTCCCGCATCGTCATTCCTTGCGCTTGGCGAACCGGCATCGATCCTCCGGGGCGGTCGTTGGTAGCTGGCCGTCGCAGCACGACGGAATAGCCGATTGTGCGGGAGCCGCCAGAGTGGCAGGCCAAATCGCCGGGCGACACTTGGCACCGCCCTTACGTAAAAGTCAATTGCGGGCGCGCTAACCACTTTGGCCGATCGGCGGTGCCCTGCCCGTCCTACGAATAGCGGAACCACCATGTCGCCAGTCCGAGGAAGGCGAAGAACCCGACGCAGTCGGTCACCGTGGTGACGAACACGGCCGACGCCACCGCCGGATCGATGTTGAGCCGGTCGAGCAGAAGCGGGATGAGGATGCCTGCCAGCGCCGCCGCGAACATGTTGATGATCATCGCCGCGGCGATGATGCCGCCGAGGTTCGGATCGCCGAACCAGGTCCCGGCGACAAGGCCGATGAGAACGGCGAAAACCGCGCCGTTGATGAAGCCGACGCCGATCTCGCGGCGGATGACGCGCCAGGCGTTGTAGATGTCGAGGTCCTTGGTCGCCAGCGCGCGCACCGTCACCGTCATGGTCTGCGAGCCGGCATTGCCGCCCATGCCGGCGACGATCGGCATCAGCACGGCCAGCGCCACGATCTGCTGGATCGTCGCATCGAACAGGCCGATGACCGAAGCCGCCAGGAACGCGGTGACAAGATTGACCAGGAGCCACGGCACGCGCGAGCGGGACGTGGAAAGGATCGAGTCCGACAGTTCCTCGTCGCCGACGCCGCCCATGCGCAGAAGGTCTTCTTCCGCTTCCTGTTGGATGACATCGACCACGTCGTCGATGGTGAGCACGCCGACCAGCCGCTCGTTCTCGTCGACGACGGCCGCCGACAAGAGGTCGTATTGCTCGAATTCGCGCGCCGCTTCTTCCTGGTCCATGGTCGCGGGAATGGCGTGGCGCGTCTCGTGCATCACCTCCTCGACCTTCACCGCCCGCTTGGTGCGCATGATCTTGTCCAGATCGACGGCGCCGAGCAGCTTGAAGGTGGGGTCGATGACGAAGATCTGGCTGAAGCGATCAGGCAGGTTGTTGTCTTCGCGCATGTAGTCGATCGTCTGGCCCACCGTCCAGAACGGCGGCACGGCGACGAACTCGGTCTGCATGCGCCGGCCGGCCGTCTCTTCCGGGTAATCGAGGGCGCGCCTCAGCCTGATCCGCTCGGTGAACGGGAGCTGCGACAGGATCTCGTCCTGGTCCTCCTGGTCGAGGTCCTCCAGGATGTAGACGGCGTCATCGGAATCGAGTTCCTGCACCGCCTGCGCGATCTGCGCGTTCGGTAGGTTGTCGACGATGTCGAGGCGGATGGCCTCGTCGACCTCCGTTAGCGCCGAGAAATCGAAATCGGTGCCGAGCAGTTCCACCAGCGCCCGCCGTTGCTCCGGCGCCAGCGCTTCCAGCAGGTCGCCGAGTTCGGACTGGTGCAGGTCACCGACATCGCGCTTCAGCGTCAGCGTGTCGCGGTCGGCAATCGCCGCGCCGACATGAACCAGGAACGACTGGCTGATCACGCCGTCCTCGTCGTAGATGTCGGCGTGCTGGCCTTCGGCAGCCCGGGCGTCGTCGGTCTGTTCGTGCTGGCCTTCCATCGGCGTCTCCGGCTGCCGCGATCCGGGAAAGAGTGGGTGTCAGGTCTAGCGCGCAACGCGCGGGAATATCAAACGAATTAAGCCCCGACGGATGGCGATCCGCTGCATCTGACGGTGCATATCGCCAAGCCGGACCGGCCGGCGCTCAAGATAGAAATGCAAAGCCTGTGACGGGAACATGAATTGCGGCGAATATTGCCGAACTCGCACTTGTTTCGCCTTGGGCGATTTGCTACACGCCGCGGGCCGGCACCTTCCGGCTCCTACCACGTGCGGTCGTGGCGGAATTGGTAGACGCGCAGCGTTGAGGTCGCTGTGGGGCAACCCGTGGAAGTTCGAGTCTTCTCGACCGCACCAACACTTTTCCCAATCCGGCATTTCTACAGCTTTTGAGCCTGCCCGGATTCTGACCGGCGTGGATGTCTTTACACCTTCCACTACCTTTACACCGATTTTCAGCGCTCGATGCGTTTCGCGTCCGGTCGACTATCGCTAGCTCGAATCCGCTCGGATTCGGCCTCGCATTGCAAAAGCACGTCGCCTTGCGCTGGAAGATCCGAAAGCGTTGCCAGTTCGGGCATCCAAGTCGTTCGCAAGCCGCCGAAGCGCCGTCTCAACGACGGTCGATGGAACCGGTCCGCACGGCGTCGATCGCCTGCGGCGGGACATGGGTCGAAAGGTTCGCCAGTACCAGCATGCAAAGCGCGATCGGCACGAAGATCGCGCCAATCTGCAGCAAGGCGGCGCCGATCCCGCGCCAGTCCGATCGTCTGCTGTCGTTCTCTTCGGCCATAACCAGCCCTATGCGCCAGAAGCGTCAACCAGCCGTTAATCGGCCTGTCCGCAAACCCGACGCATCGGCCTGGCGCTCTGGACCTTTGCGCCGATTGCGGCCATATCAAGGGTAAACGAGATCAGCCATGCCAGAACGCAGCCAGCTCGCCACGTCCTTTCTCCCCGTCCCTGGATCGGAGCCGGTCGAATGGCGCATCGAGCCTGGCCTGACGGACTATGCGACGGCGCTGGCCTTCATGGAACAGCGCGCCGAAGCGATCCGCTCGGGCGCGACCGGCGAGATGGTCTGGCTGGTCGAGCACCCGCCGCTCTACACCGCCGGCACCAGCGCCCAGCCCGCCGACCTGATCGATCCGGATCGCTTTCCCGTCTACGCGGCCGGGCGCGGCGGCGAATATACCTATCATGGCCCCGGACAGCGCGTCGCCTATGTCATGCTCGACCTGAAGCGGCGGCGCGAGGATGTGCGCGCCTTCGTGGCGGCGCTGGAAGAATGGATCATCCAGACGCTTGCCGCCTTCACGGTGCGCGGCGAGCGGCGTGAAGACCGCGTCGGCGTCTGGGTGGTGCGGCCCGACCGTCCGCCGATGCCGGACGGCCAGCCTGCCGAAGACAAGATCGCCGCCATCGGCATCCGCCTTCGCAAATGGGTGAGCTTCCACGGCATCGCCATCAACGTCGAACCGGACCTGACGCATTTCGGCGGCATCGTACCCTGCGGCGTCGCCGACCACGGCGTCACCAGCCTCGTCGACCTCGGCCTGCCGGTGACGATGACCGATCTCGACCTGGCACTGAAGGCCGCCTTCGAAACGGTGTTCGGTCCAGCCGCACTCGCCGAGGCTCTACCCGCCCGCAAGGCCGGCTGATCGCCGGCACCCTGCCCGTTTTGTGTTTTTTCCCTTCGACGGCGCCGGCATCATGCAGCGGCGCCACTTCCCGTGCCGGTGCGCCGCACCGGCTCATTCTCACATTGCGCCGATCCACATCGCCATCGAGACGAGGAAGGTGCTCATGCAAACCAGCGAGACGACATCGTGAACCAGATCGGTCATAACTCTCTCCTGTTTTTAATATGTTCGTAATTTGTTCTATTTTTGTTCAAATGTCAAACGAAGAAAGCGGGCAAAGCCGCCGGTCGCGGGCTCGCGCGTCACAGGGTTAAAAAAAGGTTGCGGGACAGGGCCCCGCACCGGCCGGATGAGGTCAGGCAAGCAGCGGATTTGATTCGCGGGAATCCGTTCCGGAAAAGATGGAATTTCGAGAACGGACGCGCGGCGCCCCAGCATTTGAGCGTCGAGAGCCACGCTCGACGCCCGCCGCGGTCAAATCACCAATCAGGCTTCTAAAGCTGGGCGGCCGGCAACGGCACCACCCTGCCCTCGGCCAGCGTCACGCGGCGATCCATGCGCGCGGCGAGCTCGTGGTTGTGGGTGGCGATCAGCGCGGCGAGACCGGACTGGCGCACCAGCGCCTCGAGCGCGTCGAACACGTAGGAAGCCGTGGCCGGGTCGAGGTTGCCCGTCGGCTCGTCGGCGAACAGCACCAGGGGCGCGTTGGCAACGGCGCGCGCGATCGCCACGCGCTGCTGCTCGCCGCCCGACAGTTCTGACGGCCGATGCTGCGCCCGCTTGCCGATCTGCATGTAATCGAGCAGCTGGGCCGCCCGCTCGCCCGCTTCCTTGCGCCCCAGCCCCTTGATGAGCTGCGGCATCATGATGTTTTCCAGAGCCGAGAATTCCGGTAGCAAATGGTGGAACTGGTAGACGAAGCCGACGTCGTTGCGGCGGATAGCCGTGCGCTCCTCGTCCGACAGCCGCCCGCAGGCGCGCCCGGACAGGATGACGTCGCCGGCGTCCGGCCGCTCCAGCAGCCCGGCTGTGTGCAGCAGCGTCGACTTGCCGGTGCCGGACGGCGCTACCAGCGCCACCATCTCGCCGCGGTTCAGCGAAAAGTCGGCGCCGTTGAGGATCGTCAGCCGGCGCGGCCCCTGTACGTAGTGCCGCTCGACGCCGCGCAGTTCGATGATCGGCGCCGCCATCATTCGTACCTCAGGGCTTCGACCGGATCGAGCCGCGCCGCCCGCCATGCCGGAAAGAGCGTTGCCAGGAACGACAACACCAGCGCCATGGCGATGACCGACAGCGTTTCGCGCAGGTCCATGCGCGCCGGAAGCTGCGACAGGAAATAGAGCTCCGGATTGAACAGCACCGTGCCCGACAGCCACGAGAAGAACTCGCGGATGCGCTCGATGTTGAGGCACACGATCATGCCGAGGACCACGCCGGCTATGGTTCCAACGACGCCGATGGCGGCACCCGTCATCAGGAAGATGCGCAGGATCGCGCCGCGCGTCGCCCCCATGGTGCGCAGGATGGCGATGTCGTGCCCCTTGTCCTTCACCAGCATGACCAGGCCCGAAATGATGTTGAGCGCCGCCACCAGCACGATCAGCGTCAGGATCATGAACATGACATTGCGCTCGACCTCGAGCGCCGAGAAGAAGGTCTGGTTGCGCTGGCGCCAGTCGGTCATGTAGATCTGCCGCTGCGCCGCCGCCTCCACCTTCGGCTTGAGCGCATCGACATTGTCGGGATTGTCGACATAGATCTCGATGCTCTGCGCCTTGCCTTCCATGTTGAAATAGAGCTGCGCCTCGGAGAACGGCATGTAGATGATGGCGCTGTCGTATTCCGACATGCCCACCTCGAAGATGGCGGCCACCTTATAGCCTTTGAGCCGCGGCGTGGTACCGAGCGGCGTCACGTCGCCGTCTGGCGAGATCAGCGTGATGGTGTCGCCGACGACGAGGCCGAGCGCCTCGGCCATGCGCGTGCCGATCGCGACGCCCTCGCCGCCGTCGAAACCCTCCAGCGTGCCCTGCTTGATGTTGTCGGCCACCAGCGTCATCTTGCCGAGGTCGTCGCCGCGGATGCCGCGCACCAGCGCGCCGGTTCCCGAACCGACATTGCCCTGCGCCAGCACCTGTCCGTCGATCAGCGGAATGGCGTATTTGACCCCTTGCACCTTGTTGATGCGCTCCGCCACCGCCGCATAGTCCTCCAGCGGCATGTCCACCGGCGTGACGATCAGGTGGCCGTTGATGCCGAGGATGCGGGTCAGCAGCTCGGCGCGAAAACCGTTCATCACCGCCATGACGACGATGAGCGTGGCGACGCCCAGCATGATGCCGAGGAAGGAGATCGAGGCGATGACCGAGATCACCGTCTCCTTGCGCCGCGAGCGCAGGTAGCGCCACGCCACCATGCGCTCGAAACCGGAAAACGCGCCAGCACCGGCCTTGCCCTGCTTCGCCGGCACGGCGGCTGCGGCGGTGCTGCTCACGCGGCCTTCTCCACCGAGGCCAGCAGGTCCTCGACCTTGCGGACGTCGCGCTCGCCGGTCCTGCGGTTCTTCACCTCGACCGTGCCGTCGCCGACGCCGCGCGGCCCGACGATGACCTGCCAGGGCAGGCCGATAAGGTCGGCGGTGGCGAACTTGGCGCCCGGGCGCTGGTCGGTGTCGTCGTAGAGCACATCTTTGCCAGCCTTCTCGTAGGCGGCATAGAGCTTCTCGCAAAGCGCGTCGCAGCCGGCGTCGCCCGGCTTCATGTTGATCAGCCCGACGTCGAACGGCGCCACCGCCTCCGGCCAGATGATGCCGTTGTCGTCGTGGCTGGCCTCGATGATGGCCGCCACCAACCGGCTGGGGCCGATGCCGTAGGAGCCGCCCGAAACGAAATGGTCCTTGCCGTCCGGCCCGGTCACCTTGGCGCCCATCGGCTTGGAATACTTCTCGCCGAAGTGGAAGATGTGGCCGACCTCGATGCCGCGCGCTGACAGCTTGTGCGTCTCCGGCACCTTGGTCCAGGCCGCTTCGTCGTGCATCTCGTCGGTCGCCGCGTAGGGCGTGGTCCATTCCTTGACGATGCCGTCGATCTCGGCGTCGTTGGTGAAATCGGTATTCTCGCCGGGCACAGGCAGCGAAAGGTAGTCGCGGTCGCAGAACACTTGGCTCTCCCCGGTCTCGGCCAGGATGATGAATTCGTGGCTGAGGTCGCCGCCGATCGGGCCGGTGTCGGCGCGCATCGGGATCGCCTGCAGGCCCATGCGCGTGAAGGTGCGCAGGTAGGACACGAACATGCGGTTGTAAGCCGCCCGCGCCCCTTCGAAATCGATGTCGAACGTATAGGCGTCCTTCATCAGGAATTCGCGTGAGCGCATGACGCCGAAGCGCGGCCGCACCTCGTCGCGGAACTTCCACTGGATATGATAGAGGTTGAGCGGCAGGTCCTTGTAGGAGCGGACGTAGGAGCGGAAGATTTCCGTCACCATCTCCTCGTTGGTCGGACCGAAGAGCATATCGCGCTCGTGCCGGTCCTTGATGCGCAGCATCTCCTTGCCGTAATCGTCATAGCGGCCGCTCTCGCGCCACAGGTCGGCCGACTGGATGGTCGGCATCAGGATTTCCAGCGCGCCGGCCCGGTTCTGCTCCTCGCGGATGATCTTGCAGACCTTGTCCAGCACCTTCTTGCCGAGCGGCAGCCAGGAGAAGGAGCCGGCGGCCTGCTGGCGGATCATGCCGGCGCGCAGCATGAGGCGATGCGAGACGATCTCGGCCTCACGGGGATTTTCTTTGAGAATAGGCAGGAAGTAGCGCGACAGACGCATGAAAGGTTCCGTGAGAGAGGTGGCGCGCGCCAGAATCGGCGCGAAGCAGGCTGTTTGCCTGGGCTTCATAGCCATTTCATGGCGGAATGGAAACCCAAGCCACGCGCTTGAAGCACCTCGTCTTGACTGTTCAACAAGCAGTTCGAGCCTATTCATTGTGCAATGCAGCACATGAATGCTTGTTTCAAAGCAAAATTTTCCGTGACATCGCCATGAAGCTTGGTCTAGTGTGCCCCGATAACCGAGAGGGCAGAGAACAATCTGCCTTCCTACGCGGTCAAAGTCTTGGGAGGATGCGATCTAGGCGCGGTCACTCGCTGCCGCCGGAATTCCGGAAACGGATCGGACGCGTTCAATTGCAAGGCTTCGTGCCTTGCATTTTTTTTTGGAAAATCGACACTTGCGGCAAACAGTTCAGGCACAGCTTGAAGATTTAAGCTTGCGCCTCGCTAGGCTCGATAGCAGGGCATTCCCAGTAAAAGCGTGAAACGGTTTTGGGTGCGGAAATGCGACCCAAAAAAAGCGGTTGCGACAATGCCCGCAAGGCGAACTACCGGCCGTAGGTGGGCAGGATTTGCGGAAGGTCGTCGACGCCGAAGCCGAGCCCGGCCGTCACGCCATAATAGGCGCCGAACACGATCAGCGACCAGACGGTCGTCCACAGGACGATATAGAAGAAGCGCAACTTCTTGGGCGCACTGGCATGCGTACCCAGCACCACCTCTTCTTCATCCTGTGCGCGAAAGCTGAAGGGCAGGATCGCGAACAGGGTGATCCACCAGACCACGAAATAGACCGCGATCAGGGAGATCCAATCCCAGGCGGTGAAGCTTCCTCCGGTCATGACTGCTCCAGTTCAACCAGCGTACCAGAAAAGTCCTTCGGATGCAGGAACAGCACCGGCTTGCCGTGTGCCCCTAATTTCGGCTCGCCATCACCGAGCACGCGCGCACCGGCGGCCTTGAGCCTGTCGCGGGCGGCGAGGATATCGTCCACCTCGTAGCAGACATGGTGCATGCCGCCGGACGGGTTCTTGGCCAGGAATGCCGCGATCGGCGAGCCCTCGCCCAGCGGCTCCAGCAGCTCCACCTTGGTGTTGCCGACATCGACGAACACCACCGTCACGCCGTGCTCCGGCAATGCCTGCGGCGCGCTGACTGGGGCGCCCAGCGTATCGCGATAGGTCGCCGTCGCCGCGGCAAGGTCGGGCACGGCAATGGCGACATGGTTCAGGCGGCCGAGCATGAGTAGCTCCGTGAGCAAGGCAGTAGGGCAGTACGGCGGTATGGCAGCAGGGAACCGGAAAAGCGGAAAGCTTCCTCCAAAACATACTGCCTTACTGCCCTATTCTCCTACTGCCCTAATTTCATCTCGTCACGAACACCGTCACCAGCGGCTTCTTGCCCCAGGCCTCGTTGGCTGCGGCGCGCACCGCGCGGCGCACGGATTCCTGCACGAGATCGAGGTCTTTTCGGCGCTGGCGGGGGATGGAGTCCACCGCACCGATTGCCGCATCGAGCATCAGCTCCTCCAGCGCCTCGCCGGAACCGTCCGTTTCCGCCACGCCGATGGCGACCAGGTCCGGATCGCCAGCCAGTTCGTATTTCTCGTCCAGCACGACGTTGACCGCCACATGCCCGGCGAAGGACAGCTTGCGCCGGTCCTTCACCCCCATCGCCTCGTCGGTGCCGACCAGCCTGCCGTCCTTGTAGACGCGGCCGAACGGCACCTGGTCGATGATGGTGGCCGCACCCGGCGCCAGCCTCAGCATGTCGCCGTCGCGGATCTGCGCCACCTGGCCGATGCCGGCCATCGCCATCAGCGAGCCCTGCGCCACCAGATGCGCCGCCTCGCCATGCACCGGCACGCCGATCTTCGGCCGCACCCACTCATACATCTGCCTCAACTCGCTGCGGCGCGGATGGCCCGAGACATGCACCAGCGCATCACCGTCCTCGATGATCTTCATGCCGAGGTCGATCAGCCGGTTCTTGACCTCCAGGATCGCCTTTTCGTTGCCGGGAATGGTGCGCGAGGAGAAGATGACGGTGTCACCGGCCGTCAGCGCCACGGACTTCATCTCGTCGCGCGACAGTTTTGCCAATGCCGCCAGCGGCTCGCCCTGGCTACCGGTACAGATAACGACGAGATTGTCGCGCGGAATGAAGCCGTAGTCCTCTTCGGCGATGAATTCCGGCAGCCCGTCCAGATAGCCGAGCTCACCTGCGACATCGACAACGCGCTTCAGCGAGCGGCCAAGCAGCAGGCATTGCCGGCCGGCGTCGCGCGCTGCTTCCGCGATAGAGCGGATGCGCCCGACATTGGAAGAGAAGGTGGTGACCGCCACCCTGCCCTCTGCCTTGCTGATGATCTCCTTGAGACTCGCGCCCACCGCCTGCTCGGTCGGAGACTCCCCTTCCCTGAGCGCATTCGTGGAATCGCAGACCAGCGCCAGCACGCCCTTGTCGCCATAGGCGCGGAAGCGCGCCTCATCGGTCTTCGGTCCGATGGCCGGCGCGAGGTCGATCTTCCAGTCGCCGGTGTGGATGACGGTGCCGGCCGGCGTGGTGATCGCCAGCGAGAACGGCTCGGGGATCGAATGCGCCACCGGGATCGCCTCGATTTCGAACGGCCCGAGCGTGAATTTCTCGCCGGCCCGGTAGACGGTCACCGGTATTTTCGGCGCGCCCTGCTCGCCCTGGCGCTTGGCCTCCAGCATGCCGGCGGTGAACGGACTTGCCCACACCGGCACCTTCAGCTTCGGCCAGATGTCGTGCAGCGCACCGTAATGGTCCTCATGCGCGTGGGTGATGACGATGCCGCGCAGGTTCGCCAGCCGCTCCTCGATGAAGCGGGTGTCGGGCAGGATGAGATCGACGCCGGGATGCGCGGGGTCGGGAAAGGTGACGCCGACATCGACGACGATCCATTCGCGATCGTCCGCCGGGCCGTAGCCGTAAAGGGCGAAGTTCATGCCGATCTCGCCAACGCCGCCGAGCGGCACGAAGACGAGTTCGGCATTGTCTGATTTCGCCATGAGGGTTCCTTCCGTTCAGATTGCGCCGGCACTCGCGACCGCACCGAAATGCACGTCGCCGGCGGCGATGGTCCGCCGCGCGCCGCTTTCATCGCGGATCACGAAACGGCAGTCCTCGTCAATGGTCTCGAACGTTCCCCGCACCACATTGCCGTCAATCCTGACAGCAACCTCGCCGCCAAGCCCCGCCGCGCGCTCGAGCCAGCGGCGCCGGATCGCCGACAAACCATGCCCGCTGTCCCATAGCCGGGCGTTCACGCTCCAGGCATCCGACAGCGCCAGGAACAGCGTTTCGGCGTCGCAGGATGAGCCGAGTGCGGCGAGCGACGTCGCGGGATAAGGCAGGTCATCAGGATGCGCCACGACATTGACGCCGATGCCGACGGCAACCGCGAAGCGGCCTTCCCCGAGAAGCGCGGATTCCAGCAGGATGCCCGCGAGCTTGGCGCCGGAAGCGAGCACGTCGTTCGGCCATTTCAACTCGAAGCGGTTACGGCCGGAACCGGCACCATCCAGACCGACTGCTATACGGCCTCCCGGCACGACCGCGTCCAACGCATCGGCCAGCGCCAGCCCGGCGACGAAACCGAGCGTAGCCGCACTCTTGAGGTCGCCGTCGATGACGACGAGAAGCGTCGCGGCGAGATTGCCCTGCGGCGTCGCCCAGACACGGCCGCGCCGGCCGCGCCCGCTTTCCTGGCGTTTCGACACGATCCACAGCCGGCCAGGGTCACCGGCCCGCGCATGGTCCAGTGCCAGCGCGTTGGTCGAGCCGACCACCTCATGGGCTTCGAGGCGAAAGCCCTCGGCGGCAGCCGTGGGCGCGAGCGTGAAGCCGGCCATCCGCTCTAGAAGAACGTCTTCGCCGCAGCCTCGGCATAGCCGGCGATGGGGCCGCCGATCAGCACGTAGAACAGCACGAATGCGCCGGACAGGCCGAGGATCACGCGCAGTTCACCCGCCATCGGCTGGAAGCCGCCGGCCGGCTCGTCGAACCACATGATCTTGATGATGCGCAGATAGTAGAACGCCGCCACAACAGAGGTCAGCACGCCGATGATGGCGAGCGGATAGAGCCCGGCATTGATGGCGGCAAGGAAGACGTACCACTTCGCCCAGAAGCCGGCGAGCGGCGGAATGCCGGCCAGTGAGAACAGAAGGATGGTCAGGATCGTCGCCATCACCGGATTGGTGCCGGCGATGCCGGAAAGGTCGTCGATGCTCTCGACCTGCTGGTCGTTGCGGCGCATGGCGAGGATGAAGGCGAAGGTGCCCAGCGTCATGGCGACGTAGATCAGCATGTAGATGGCGACGCCGCGCACGCCCTCCTGGCTGTTGGCCGCCAGCCCGACGAGGCAGAAGCCCATATGGCCGATGGAGGAATAGGCCATCAGCCGTTTGAAGTTGCGCTGGCCGATCGCCGCGAAGGAACCAAGCGCCATCGAGGCGATGGAGATGAAGACGATGACCTGCTGCCAGTCGGCGGCGGCCGGATGGAACGCGTCCATCGTCACGCGCAGGATCAGCGCCATCGTCGCCACCTTCGGCGCCACGGCGAAGAAGGCCGTCACCGGCGTCGGCGCGCCCTCATAGACGTCCGGCGTCCACATATGGAACGGCACGGCCGAGATCTTGAAGGTCAGGCCGGCGAGGATGAAGACCAGCCCGAACAGCACGCCGAGCTGACGCTCGGAGCCGCTGACGGCGGCCGCGATCTTGCTGAAGTCGACGCTGCCCGTATAGCCGTAGGTGAGCGAGATGCCGTAGAGCATCATGCCGGTGCCGAGCGCGCCGAGCACGAAGTACTTCAGGCCCGCCTCGCTGGAGCGGGCGCTCTCGCGATTGATCGCGGCCACGACATAGAGCGCCAACGATTGCAACTCGAAACCGAGATAGAGCGAGATCGTGCTGTTGGCCGAGATCATCAGCATCATGCCGAGCGTCGACAGCGTCACCAGCACCGGATACTCGAAACTGGCGTAGCGCTGCGCCTTGGCGTAGCCCGCCGACATGACCAGCGTCACCGCCGAGCCGAGCAGCGTCACCGTCTTCATGAACAGGGCGAAGTCGTCCTGCACGTAGGCGCCGCCATAGGCGCTGCCGCGCGCGCCCGACAGAAGCATCCAGCCGCCGGCGATGGCGAGCACGACCACGGCGAGGCCGGTGACGAGTGTGCTGGCACCCTCGCGCGAATAGGCGCCGATCATCAAGAGCACCATGGCGCCGACCGCGAGGA
Organism: Ollibium composti; assembly: GCF_004801285.1. Taxonomy (GTDB): domain Bacteria; phylum Pseudomonadota; class Alphaproteobacteria; order Rhizobiales; family Rhizobiaceae; genus Mesorhizobium; species Mesorhizobium composti. The sequence goes on along the minus strand of NZ_SSNY01000001.1, from coordinate 242,713 downwards.
TCAGTTCCGGCGTGGAGAGCGAAAGGCTGGAATAAAGGTCCGGCGTCATGGTTCTCTCGATCAGTTCGCCGCCGCGGTCTGCGCGGAGCCGATGGAAGCGGTGACGTCGGTGACGAGTGCCTTGACCGACTGGGCGGTCGCATCGAACACCGGTGCGGGATAGACGCCGAAGAAGATGATCAGAACGACCAGCGGATAGAGGATCGCCTTCTCGCGCGTCGACAGGTCGAGCATGGCCTTCAGGCTGTCCTTGACCAGCGCGCCGAAGATGATCTTGCGGTAGAGCCACAGAGCATAGGCGGCCGACAGGATGACGCCGGTGGCGGCGAAGACGGCCACCCAGGTGTTGGCCCGGAAGGCGCCGAGCATCGTCAGGAATTCGCCGACGAAGCCGGAGGTGCCCGGCAGGCCGACATTGGCCATGGTGAAGATCAGGAAGACGACGGCGTATTTCGGCATGTTGTTGACCAGCCCGCCATAGGCATCGATCTCGCGCGTGTGCAGCCGGTCGTAAATGACGCCGACGCACAGGAACAGCGCGCCCGAGACGAGGCCGTGCGACAGCATCTGGAACAGCGAACCCTGGATGCCCTCCTGGTTCATGGCGAAGATGCCCATCGTCACGAAGCCCATATGGGCGACGGAGGAATAGGCGATCAGCTTCTTCATGTCCTCCTGCATCAGCGCCACCAGCGAGGTGTAGATGATGGCGACGACCGACAGCGTGAAGACGAAGGGGGCGAAATAGGCGGAGGCGTCCGGGAACATCGGCAGCGAGAAGCGCAGGAAGCCGTAGCCGCCCATCTTCAACAGGATGCCGGCCAGGATGACCGAGCCCGCCGTCGGCGCCTCGACGTGCGCGTCCGGCAGCCAGGTATGCACCGGCCACATCGGCATCTTGACCGCGAATGAGGCGAAGAAGGCCAGCCACAGCCATGTCTGCATCGAGGCCGGGAAATCGTGCGCCAGCAACGTCGGGATGTCGGTCGTGCCGGACTGGAAGAACATCGCCATGATGGCGAGCAGCATCAGCACCGAGCCGAGCAGCGTGTAGAGGAAGAACTTGAACGAGGCGTAGACACGCCGCTTGCCGCCCCACACGCCGATGATGATGAACATCGGGATCAGGCCGGCCTCGAAGAAGACGTAGAACAAAACGATGTCGAGCGCGCAGAACACGCCGATCATCAGCGTCTCGAGGACGAGGAAGGCGATCATGTAGGCCTTCACCCGCTTCTGGATCGATTCCCACGAGGCGAGGATGCACAGCGGCATCAGGAAGGTGGTGAGGATGACGAACAGCATCGAGATGCCGTCGACGCCCATGTGGTAGGAAATGCCCGAATCCAGCCAGCCGTGCTTCTCGACGAACTGGAAGCCGGCCTGCGAATTGTCGAAACCGGTCCAGATGAAGATCGAGATGACGAAGGTGATGATCGTCGTCCACAGCGCGATCATGCGGATGTTTCTGCGCGCATTCTCGCTCTCGTCCCGCACGAACAGGATGAGCAGCACGCCGACCAGCGGCAGGAACGTGACCGTTGAAAGGATTGGCCAGTCGGTCATCAGAGCATCATCCAGGTGACGAGAGCGGCAACGCCGATCAGCATGGCGAAGGCGTAGTGGTAGAGATAGCCGGTCTGCAGCTTGACCACGCGGTTGGTGACGTCGATGACACGCGCCGACACGCCGTCGGGGCCGAGGCCGTCAATCACTGCGCCGTCGCCCTTCTTCCACAGCGTGTAGCCGAGCCACTTGGCGAAGCGCACGAACAGGAAGTCGTAGACCTCGTCGAAATACCATTTGTTGAGCAGGAAGGCGTAGAGGCCGCGATGACGCCCCGCCACTTCGGCAGGCAGCGCCGGCTTGCGGATGTAGAACTGCCAGGCGACCAGGAAACCGAGAACGGTGACGACGATCGGGGCCAGCTTCACCCACAGCGGCACGCCGTGCATCTCGTGCAGCACATGGTTGTCAGGCCCCGTGAACAGCGCCGCCTTCCAGAAGTGCTCGTAGCCCTCGCCGACGAAATAGGTGGAGAACAGCACGCCCGCGAAGATCGCGCCGGCGGCCAGCACGTAGAGCGGCACCAGCATCACCGGCGGCGATTCATGCACATGGTGCATCACCTCGTGGCTGGCGCGCGGCTCGCCATGGAAGGTCATGAAGATCAGGCGCCAGGAATAGAAGGAGGTGAAGGCGGCGCCGATGACCAGCAGCACGAAGGCGAAGGTCGCAACGGCGTTCTCGCCGACGAACGAGGCCTCGATGATCGCGTCCTTGGAGAAGAAGCCGGCGAAGCCCACCAGCGTCATCGGGATGCCGACGCCGGTCAGCGCCAGCGTGCCGATCACCATCATCCAGTAGGTGTTGGGGATCAGCTTGCGGATGCCGCCCATCTTGCGCATGTCCTGCTCGTCCGACATGGCGTGGATGACCGAGCCGGAGCCGAGGAACAAGAGCGCCTTGAAGAAGGCGTGCGTGAACAGGTGGAAGATCGCCGCGCCATAGGCGCCGACGCCGAGCGCCACGAACATGTAGCCCAGCTGCGAGCAGGTCGAATAGGCGATGACACGCTTGATGTCGTTCTGCACCAGGCCGACGGTGGCGGCGAAGAAGGCGGTGATGGCGCCGATGAAGGTGACGACCGTCAGCGCCGTATGCGACAGCTCGAACAGCGGCGACAGGCGCGCCAGCATGAACACGCCGGCCGTCACCATGGTGGCGGCGTGGATCAGCGCCGAAACAGGCGTCGGGCCTTCCATGGCGTCCGGCAGCCAGGTGTGCAGCGGCACCTGCGCCGACTTGCCCATGGCGCCCATGAACAGGAGCAGGCACACGACCGTCATCGCCGCACCCTTGTCCAGCGCATAGCCTAGGAAGGTCAGCACCGCCGCCCCTTCCGGAGCGCCCTCGGCCGGGAGATAGCTCGCGGCATTGGCGAAGATGGTGGTGAGGTTGACCGAGCCGAACAGCACGAACACGCCGAAGATGCCGAGGATGAAGCCGAAGTCGCCGACGCGGTTGACGACGAAGGCCTTGATCGCGGCGGCGTTGGCCGACGGCTTCTTGTACCAGAAGCCGATCAGCAGGTAGGACGCCAGGCCGACGCCCTCCCAGCCGAAGAACATCTGGATCAGGTTGTCGGCCGTCACCAGCATCAGCATGGCGAAGGTGAACAGCGAAAGGTAGGCGAAGAAGCGCGGCCGGTTCGGATCGTGGTGCATGTAGCCGATGGAATAGATGTGCACCAGCGACGACACGGTGTTGACCACCACCAGCATCACCGCCGTCAGCGTGTCGATGCGCAGCGCCCACGACGTGTCGATGCCGCCGGACTGGATCCAGCGCAGCACCGGCACGGTGAAGACCTCGCCGTCACCGAAAGCCACGGTGAAGAAGGCGACCCACGACAGCACCGCCGATATGACCAGCAGGCCGGAGGTTATGAACTCCGACGCCTTGGCACCCAGCGAATTGCCGAACAGCCCGACGACCAGGAAGCCGATGAGGGGAAGGAAGACGATGGCCTGATACATGAAACGTCCCTCAGCCCTTCATCATGTTCACGTCTTCGACCGCGATGGTGCCGCGGTTGCGGAAGAACACCACCAGGATGGCGAGCCCGATCGCCGCTTCCGCCGCCGCCACCGTCAGCACGAACAGCGTGAAGACCTGGCCGACGAGATCGCCGAGCGCCGCCGAGAAGGCGACGAAGTTGATGTTGACCGACAGCAGGATCAGCTCGATCGACATCAGCATGACGATGACGTTCTTGCGGTTCAGGAAGATGCCGAACACGCCGAGCGTGAACAGGATCGCCGAGACGGTGAGGAAATGCGCGATGCCGACAACCATCTTCAGATCCCCTCGCCCGTCTTGACCTTGCGGATTTCGATTGCCGTGGCCGGCGTGCGGGAAACCTGTTCCGCGATCGACTGCCGCTTGACGTTCGGCTTGTGACGCAGCGTCAGCACGATGGCCCCGATCATCGCCACCAGCAGCACCATGCCGCAAATCTGGAAGTAATAGAGATAGTCCGTGTAGATGATGTCGCCGAGGGCCGCCGTGTTGGAGCGCGCCAGAAGGTCCGGGATCGGATGCGCCGCCGTCGCTGCCAATTCCGGCGCGAAGGTGTAGCCGCCGACGACCACCAGCAGTTCACCGACCAGGATCAGCCCGACCAGCGCGCCGATCGGCGCATATTGCAGCGCGCCGCTTTTCAGTTCGGCGAAGTCGACGTCGAGCATCATGACGACGAACAGGAACAGCACCATCACCGCGCCGACGTAGACGACCAGCAGGATCATCGCCAGGAACTCGGCGCCGGTGAGCAGGAACAGCCCCGCGGCGTTGAAGAAGGTGAGGATGAGGAACAGCACCGAATGCACAGGATTGCGCGAGGAGATGACCATGAAGGCCGCCGCCACCGCGATGAAGGCAAAGAGGTAGAAGAAGGCTGCCTCTAGTCCGTTCAACATGGGTCTGTCCCCGGTTCCTTTTGTGACGGACCAGGCGCTTCGGCATCCGGTCCCGTCCGACTCCGTCCCGCCTCCGGGCGAAATCGCGTGTTCCTTAGACGAGCCGTTGCGACACGTCCATGTTTCCATTGCACTTCTCCCCGCCTATGGGCGAGGAGAACCGATCACCTGTACGGCGCGTCCAGTTCCATGTTGCGCGCGATCTCGCGCTCCCACCGGTCGCCGTTGGCGAGCAGCTTGTCCTTGTCGTAATAGAGTTCCTCGCGCGTTTCCGTCGCGAACTCGAAATTCGGGCCTTCGACGATGGCGTCCACCGGGCAGGCTTCCTGGCAGAAGCCGCAATAGATGCACTTCACCATGTCGATGTCGTAGCGCACGGTGCGGCGCGTGCCGTCGTTGCGGCGCGGGCCGGCCTCGATGGTGATGGCCTGCGCCGGGCAGATCGCCTCGCACAGCTTGCAGGCGATGCAGCGTTCCTCGCCGTTGGGATAGCGGCGCAGCGCATGCTCGCCACGGAAGCGCGGGCTGATCGGCCCCTTCTCGTGCGGATAGTTGATCGTCTCCTTCGGCGCCAGGAACTGGCGCACGCCCAGCACGTAGCCGATGACGATGTCCTTGAGCAGGAGCGACTTGGCGGCTTGTGACAGAACACCCATCAGGCAAGTCCCGTAAGCTTGAGGAAGGCGGCGGTGGCCACGACCATGAACAGCGAGATCGGCAGGAAGACCTTCCAGCCCAGCCGCATCAGCTGGTCGTAGCGGTAGCGCGGCAGCACCGCCTTCGCCATCGAGAAGATGAAGAAGACGAAGCACAGCTTGAGCACGAACCAGATCACCCCCGGCACCCAGGTGAAGGGCGCCACATCCACCGGCGGCAGCCAGCCGCCGAGGAACAGGATGGTGGTCAGCGCGCACATCAGCACCACCGCGACGTATTCGCCGAGGAAGAACAGCAGGAACGGCGTCGAGGAATATTCGACCATGTGGCCGGCGACGAGTTCCGATTCGGCCTCGACCAGGTCGAAGGGCGGGCGGTTGGTCTCCGCCATGCCCGAGATCATGAAGATGATGAACATCGGGAACAGGCCGAGCCAGTGCCAGTCGAGCAGCGTGTTGACCGGCAGGCCGAGATGCGTGCCCAGCCCGTCCTTCTGCGACAGCACGATGTCGGACAGGTTGAGCGAGCCGACGCACAAAAGCACGGTGACGATGACGAAGCCGATCGAGACTTCGTAGGAGACCATCTGCGCCGCCGAGCGCAGCGCGCCGAGGAACGGATATTTCGAGTTCGACGCCCAGCCGCCCATGATGACGCCGTAGACCTCGAGCGAGGAGATGGCGAATACGTAGAGGATGCCGACATTGATGTTGGCGATCGCCCAGTTCTCGCTGACGGGAATGACCGCCCAGGCCGAGATCGCCAGCACCGCCGACACCAGCGGCGCCAGCAGGAACACGCCCTTGTTGGCGCCCGACGGGATGACCGGCTCCTTGAAGACGAACTTGAACAGGTCGGCGAAAGCCTGGAACGCGCCCCACGGCCCGACCACGTTGGGGCCGCGGCGCAACTGCACCGCCGCCCAGATCTTGCGGTCGGCGTAGAGGATGTAGGCGACGCCGATCAGGAGGATGACGATCAGCGCGACGGACTTGATCAGGATGATCAGCGCCGGCAGCACGTAAGTTGCGAAGAAATCTTCCATCTTATTCCGCCGCCTGCCCTATTCCGCCGCCTGTTTGAAGCCGCCCCTGGCGAGAGCCGAGCACTCCGCCATCACCGCGGATGCCCGCGCGATCGGGTTGGTGAGGTAGAAGTCGCGCACCGGCGACACGAATGGGCCCTTGGCCAACCGCCCGCCGAGCTTCGCAGCCTTCGCCACGTCGTCGGCGCTTCCGGCCTCGATCCGGTCGATGCGGGCCAGATGCGGAACCTCGCCGTAGAGCTTGGCGCGCAACTGCGCCAGCGAATCGAACGGCAGCTTCTTGCCCAGCACGTCCGACAGCGCGCGGATGATCGCCCAGTCCTCGCGCGCCTCGCCCGGCGCGAAGCCGGCGCGGTTGGTCATCTGCACGCGCCCTTCCGTGTTGACGTAGGTGCCCGACTTCTCGGTATAGGCCGAGGCCGGCAGGATGACGTCGGCGCGATGCGCGCCGGCATCGCCATGCGTGCCGATATAGACGACGCAGCCGGCAGAGACCTTGCTCATGTCCAGTTCGTCGGCGCCGAGCAGGAACAGCACGTCGCTGTCGGCCGTCATGCCGGCTACATCCTTGCCGCCCTCGCCCGGCACGAAGCCGATGTCGAGGCCGCCGACGCGCGCCGCCGCGTTATGCAGCACGGCAAAACCGTTCCAGCCGTCCTTGATCGCGCCGACCGCAGAGGCAAGCTTCGCCGCCAGCCCGAGAACGGCCGCGCCGTCCGACCGCCCGAGTGCCCCTTGCCCGACGATGACGAGCGGCCTTTCGGCCTTCTTCAGCTTATCGAAGAACTTGCCATTGCCGCCGGCGAGATCCTTCAGCGTCTCCGGTCCGGCGCCCAGCGCCTCGTAATCGTAGCGCAGGTCGCCCATCTCGCCGATCACGCCGATCGGCAGCGGGCCGGCGCGGAAGCGTTTGCGGATGCGCGCGTTCAGCACCGAGGCCTCGAAACGCGGATTTGCGCCGACGATGAGGATGGCGTCCGCCTGCTCGATGCCCTCGATGGTGGAATTGAAGATGTAGCTGCCACGACCCAGCGCCGGATCCAGCGCCGCACCATCCTGCCGGCAGTCGACGTTGGCCGAACCCAGCGAGGAAACCAGCAGCTTCAGCGCATACATTTCCTCGACGGCCGCGAGGTCGCCGGCGATGGCGCCGATCTTCTCAGGCGCGGCCTTGCCGACCGCATCCTTGATCGCGGCGAAGGCTTCGCTCCAGCTTGCCGGCGCGAGCTTGCCGCCCTTGCGCACATAGGGCCGGTCGAGGCGCTGCGTGCGCAAGCCGTCCCAGATGAAGCGCGTCTTGTCCGAGATCCACTCCTCGTTCACCTGGTCGTTGTTGCGCGGCATGACGCGCATGACCTCGCGGCCACGTGTATCGACGCGGATGGCCGAGCCGACCGCGTCCATCACGTCGATGGATTCGGTCTTGTTCAGCTCCCACGGCCGCGCCGTGAAGGCGAACGGCTTCGACGTCAGCGCGCCGACCGGGCAGAGGTCGATGACGTTGCCCTGGAGCTCCGACGTCATCGCCTGTTCGAGATAGGTGGTGATCTCGGCATCCTCGCCGCGGCCGATCAGGCCAAGCTCGGAAATGCCGGCGACTTCCGTGGTAAAGCGGACGCAGCGCGTGCAGTGGATGCAGCGCGTCATGATCGTCTTGACCAGCGGGCCGATATACTTGTCCTCGACGGCGCGCTTGTTCTCGTGGAAGCGCGAGGAATCGACGCCGAAGGCCATCGCCTGGTCCTGCAGGTCGCATTCGCCGCCCTGGTCACAGATCGGGCAATCGAGCGGATGGTTGATGAGCAGGAACTCCATCACCCCTTCGCGCGCCTTCTTCACCATCGGCGAGTTGGTGAACATCTCCGGCGGCTCGCCGTTCGGGCCAGGGCGCAGGTCGCGCACGCCCATGGCACACGATGCCTGCGGCTTCGGCGGGCCGCCCTTCACCTCGACCAGGCACATGCGGCAGTTGCCGGCGATCGACAGCCGCTCGTGGAAGCAGAAGCGCGGCACTTCCGCGCCGGCTGCCTCCGCCGCCTGCAACAGCGTGTAGTGATCGGGGACTTCGATCTCTTTCCCGTCGACCTTTAGCTTTGCCATTCGCCTAAACCCCTGCGGAAAACCGCAACTCTTGTCCGAAAGCGGCCGAAACCGCCCGTATCTCGTTCATCATCCCGTGGCGCGGCCCGCCAGATCGGCGGCCTGCCCCGTCCAGTCGTCACGCCCGATCCGGCCGTTGAAGCCCAGGTGCTCGTCCACCCAGGCGATCTCCTGCCCGGACCATGCCGCGACCTGCCGATAGGTCCAGATACCCAGCCCGTTCAGCACCTGCTCCAGCTTCGGGCCGATGCCGGAAATCGCCTTCAGGTCGTCCGGTATCTCAGGCTTCGCGATCGCCTTCGGCTGCTTGCGCTTCGCCGGCACAACCGCCTGCGGTGCGGCAACGGAAACCGGCTTCGGCGCCACGGCGACCGGCTTTGCCGCGCTGTCGACGGTAGCCTGTTCGACCACCGTGCGAGTGGCCACCTGGTTGACCTCGCGGGCGACGGTCTGCGCCTGTTCCATCACGCTTTTCGCACGCGCCCTGACTTTGGCCGCGGCCACCGACCGCTCCGCCTTCGCATTGTCCTCGAAGGCCGCCTGCAACAGTCGCCCGGACGCTTCGGTGGCGCCGGCAACCGCACCGACCCACATGCCGAGCGCCTGGCTGGCGACGCCGAAACCGATGGCCGACAGCGCCGCCGCACCCGCCAGCGGATGCGCCATCAGGTTGACGGCGCTGGCCATCTCCTGCGGCATCTCCTTCCTGTTGGGCTTGCTCATGGCTCTCTCACTCCGCCGCCGCCAGCACGGGCTGGACGTTGTGGGCGTTGCGCGTGAACTCGTCGATACGCCGCTCGATCTCCGGGCGGAAATTCCGGATCAGGCCCTGGATCGGCCACGCCGCCGCGTCGCCCAGCGCGCAGATGGTGTGGCCCTCGATCTGCTTGGTGACGTCAAGCAGCATGTCGATCTCGCGCTTCTGCGCCTCGCCGCGCACCAGCCGCTCCATGACGCGCCACATCCAGCCGGTGCCCTCGCGGCACGGCGTGCACTGGCCGCAGCTTTCGTGCTTGAAGAAATAGGACAGCCGCGCGATCGCCTTCACGATGTCGGTCGACTTGTCCATGATGATCATCGCCGCCGTGCCGAAGGAAGACTTCAGCTCGCGCATGCCGTCGAAATCCATCGGAGCGTCCAGGATATCAGGACCTTTCACGACCGGGCAGGAGGCGCCGCCGGGAATGACGGCGAGCAGGTTGTCCCAGCCGCCGCGAACGCCGCCGCCGTGCTTCTCCACCAGCTCGCGGAAGGTCGTGCCCATCGCCTCTTCCACCACGCAGGGCGTGTTGACGTGGCCGACCAGCATGAACAGTTTTGTCCCCACATTGTTCGGTCGTCCGATGGAGGAGAACCAGGCCGCGCCCCGGCGCAGGATGGTCGGGGCGACGGCGATGGACTCGACGTTGTTGACCGTCGTCGGGCAGCCGTAGAGGCCGACATTGGCCGGGAACGGCGGCTTCAGCCGCGGCTGGCCCTTCTTGCCTTCAAGGCTTTCCAGCAGCGCGGTTTCCTCGCCGCAGATATAGGCGCCGGCGCCATGATGGACGTAGATCTCGAAATCGTAGCCGTTGACGTTGTTCTTGCCGATCAGGCGGGCGTCATAGGCCTCGTCGATGGCGCGCTGCAAAGCCTCGCGCTCGCGGATAAACTCGCCGCGCACATAGATGTAGGCCGCCACCGCGCCCATGGCGAAACCGGCCAGCAGGCAGCCTTCGACCAGCGTGTGAGGATCGTGACGCATGATGTCGCGATCCTTGCAGGTTCCGGGCTCCGACTCGTCGGCGTTGACGACCAGGTAGCTCGGGCGTCCGTCGCTCTGCTTGGGCATGAACGACCATTTCAGCCCGGTCGGGAAACCGGCGCCGCCGCGCCCGCGCAAGCCGGACGCCTTCATCTCGTTGATGATCCAGTCGCGGCCCTTGTCGATGATGCCCTTGGTGCCGTCCCAGCAGCCGCGCGCTATCGCGCCCTGCAACGACTTGTCGAAGCGGCCATAGATGTTGGTGAAGATGCGATCCTTGTCTGCAAGCATCGTTTCTCGCTCCTCAGACCGGCTTCTTGCCGAAGACGCGGATGTATTCGGCCACGCCGCCCTTGGCGAGCGCCTTGGCCTGCTTGGTCCAATCCTCGCGCTCAATGCGGCCGTGGAAATTCAGGTATGCGTCGACCCACTCACGCTCGGCCTTCTTCCACGCAGCCACCTGCGCGAAGGTGAAGATGCCGAGATCGTGCAGGATCTTCTCGTTCTTCGGCCCGACGCCGGAGATCAGCTGGAGATCATCGACGGCCACCGGCTTTTCGATGCCCTTGGGACGGTTCTTGTCCTCCAGCGACGGCTTCGCCGGCTTGGCGACGACCTTGCCGGCCACACCGATCGGCTCGCCCTTCAGCATTTCCGGCGCCTTGTAGGCACTCGCCGCGCCTTGCGGCGGGATCGGCCGCGTGCGCTGCTTGCCCTTCACCGCTTCCACCGCCGGCTCGGCCTGGTCCGCCTTCTTCTTGTCGAAGGCCGGTGCCGGCGAAATCGCCTCGGCGGCGGGTTTCGGCTTCGGCTTGGCGGGCGCCTTTAGCGAAGGGTTCGTCTCGGCCTTGTCGGTAGAGGGCTTGGCCGCGTTCGACGGTGGCACTTCGGCAGCTTTCGCAGCCGCCTTGGCCTGCTTGTCGCGCGTCGCCTTCAGCACCGCCTTCTCGTCCTTCAGCGCGATGAAGCCGCCGGCCGGCGCGGAATAGAAGCGGTCGACCTGCGGGCCGGGCTTGACGGACGCGCCCTTGCCCGCCTCGAAGGCGTCGATGATCTCGGCCAGGCGCTCGGGCGTCAAATCCTCGTAGGTGTCCTTGAACACCATGACCATCGGCGCGTTCACGCAGGCGCCGAGGCATTCGACCTCCTCCCACGACAGCGTGCCGGCGGCATTGGTGTGGAACTGCTCGTGATGGATCTTGGACCTGCACACGTCCATCAACTCGCCGGCACCGCGCAGCATGCAGGGCGTCGTGCCGCAGACCTGGATATGCGCGCGCGTGCCGACCGGCTTCAACTGATACTGCGTATAGAAGGTCGCAACCTCGAGCCCGCGGATATAGGGCATGTCGAGCATGTCGCAGACGGACTCGATCGCAGCCTTCGTGACCCAGCCTTCCTGCTCCTGCGCCAGCATCAGGAGCGGGATGATCGCCGACTGCTGCCGGCCCTTCGGATACTTGGCGATCCACTTCTTCGCCGCCGCCGTGTTCGCCTTGTTGAAGGCGAAGCTGGCGGGCTGGACGCTGGCTTCTGCGAGACGACGTACGGACATTTAGCGGTCAACCTCACCGAAAACGATATCGAGGGAGCCGAGCACGGCGGTAACGTCGGCCAGCATGTGGCCGCGGCACAGGAAATCCATCGCCTGCAGATGGGCGAAGCCCGGCGCCCGCAGCTTCACGCGGTACGGCTTGTTGGTGCCGTCGGCCACCAGATAGACGCCGAACTCGCCCTTCGGCGCCTCGACGGCGGCATAGACCTCGCCCGCCGGCACGCGGTAGCCCTCGGTATAGAGCTTGAAGTGATGGATCAGCGATTCCATCGACCGCTTCATCGCCGCGCGCTTGGGCGGCACGACCTTGCCGTCGATGTTGGACACCGGCCCGGTGGATTCCTTGCCGAGCAGCAGGTCGAGGCACTGGCGCATGATCTTCGCCGACTGCCGCATCTCTTCCATGCGGATCAGATAGCGGTCGTAGCAGTCGCCGTTCTTGCCGATCGGAACGTCGAAATCCATCTCGGCATAGCATTCGTAGGGTTGCGACTTCCGCAGGTCCCAGGCCGCGCCCGAGCCGCGCACCATCACGCCCGAGAACCCCCAGGCCCAGGCATCCGCCAGCGACACCACGCCGATGTCGGCGTTGCGCTGCTTGAAAATGCGGTTTTCCGTCAGAAGCTCGTCTAGGTCGTCGATCGATTTCAGGAACGGGTCGATCCAGCGGCCGATATCCTCCAGAAGCTGCTTCGGCAGGTCCTGGTGCACGCCACCCGGCCGGAAATAGGCCGCATGCATGCGCGAACCCGAGGCGCGCTCATAGAACACCATCAGCTTCTCGCGCTCGACGAAGCCCCACAGCGGCGGCGTCAGCGCACCGACGTCCATGGCCTGCGTCGTCACGTTGAGGATATGGCTCATGATGCGGCCGATCTCGGAGTAGAGCACCCGGATCAGCTGCCCGCGCTTCGGCACCTCGATGCCGAGAAGCCGCTCGACGGCCAGGCAGTAGGCGTGCTCCTGGTTCATCGGCGCGCAATAGTCGAGCCGGTCGAGATAGGGCACCGCCTGCAGATAGGTCTTGGCCTCCATCAGCTTCTCGGTGCCGCGGTGCAACAGCCCGATATGCGGATCGACGCGGTCGACAACCTCGCCGTCGAGCTCCAGCACGAGGCGCAAAACACCATGCGCCGCAGGGTGCTGAGGTCCAAAATTGATGTTGAAGTTGCGTACCGATGTTTCGGCCATGCCGCGCCTCAGTTCGTCTTGGCCTTCTCGTCACCCGGCAGCACGTAGTCGGTGCCTTCCCACGGGGACAAAAAGTCGAAGTTGCGGAATTCCTGCTTCAGTTCCACCGGCTCGTAGATCACCCGCTTGGCCTCGTCGTCGTAGCGCACCTCGACAAAGCCGGTGAGCGGGAAATCCTTGCGCAGCGGATGCCCCTCGAAGCCGTAGTCGGTGAGGATGCGGCGCAGGTCCGGATGGCCGGAGAACAGCACGCCGTAGAGGTCGTAGGTCTCGCGCTCGAACCAGTCGGCGCCCGGCCATACGCCGGTGACCGACGGCACCACCGTCTCCTCGTCGGCATGCACCTTGAGGCGGATGCGCAGGTTCTTGGTCGGCGACAAAAGGTGGTAGACCACGTCGAAGCGCTGATCGCGGTAAGGATAGTCGGCGCCCGAAACGTCGATGATCGACACGAAGCGGCACTTCGCGTCGTCGCGCAGGAAGGTCGCCGCCTTGACGATGTCCGCCGGCGCGACCTGCACGGTCAACTCGCCATAGGCGACCACGCTGTCGAGCACGGCTTCGCCGAGCTTTTCGCGCAGGTGGGCGGCCAGGCCGCTGAGAGCTTCGCTCATGGGTCTCACCGCTCGATCGTGCCGGTACGGCGGATCTTCTTCTGTAGAAGAAGAAGGCCATAGAGCAGCGCTTCCGCACTCGGCGGGCAGCCGGGCACGTAAATATCCACCGGCACGATGCGGTCGCAGCCGCGCACCACCGAATAGGAATAGTGATAGTAGCCGCCGCCGTTGGCGCACGAGCCCATCGAGATGACGTAGCGCGGCTCCGGCATCTGGTCGTAGACCTTGCGCAGCGCCGGCGCCATCTTGTTGGTCAGGGTGCCGGCGACGATCATCACGTCGGACTGGCGCGGTGAGGCGCGCGGCGCGATGCCGAAGCGCTCGGAATCGTAACGCGGCATCGCCTTGTGGATCATCTCCACCGCGCAGCAGGCCAAGCCGAACGTCATGTACATCAGCGAGCCGGTGCGCGCCCAGGTGATCAGCGCATCGAGCGAGGTGACGAGGAAGCCCTTGTCGGCCAACTCGTTGTTGACCTCGACGAAGAACGGATCGGTCGAGCCGACCGGCTTGCCGGTGGCAGGATCAAGAATGCCCTTCGGCTGCGGGGCGACGAGCGTGCCGGGGTTCGGGTTCAATCCCATTCCAGCGCTCCCTTCTTCCACTCATAGACGAAGCCGATGGTCAGCACCGCCAAAAATACCATCATCGACCAGAAGCCGAGCATGCCGATCTCGCCGAAGGACACGGCCCACGGAAACAGGAAAGCGACCTCGAGGTCGAAGATGATGAACAGGATCGACACCAGATAGAAGCGGATGTCGAATTTCATGCGGGCGTCGTCGAAGGAATTGAAGCCGCACTCGTAGGCCGACAGCTTCTCCGGGTCGGGATTGCGGTAGGCGATCAGGAACGGCGCCACGATCAGTGCCAGACCGACGACCATCGCCACCGCTATGAAGATGACGACGGGCAGATAAGAGCCGATGAGTGCGTTCATGCTCCGACTTTCCTTGCGCGGTTACTCCGCTGCAAAAACCTACAGCACGAAACGATGGTCCGGAAGCGCGGCGTTTCACCGCTAAACCGCTTTAAAAAGTCCATGCTGCAACGCGGCGAGGGTTAGCGCAGCGATCCCCCCGAAGCAAGTCAAACATTGGCCAAATTTACGTGCCGTCGCGGCAGATCACGCAAAACCGCGCCGAACCGCTCCCGTTTGATTTCCTTCGTATTTTACTCCACTTTTTCTCCTGACACGAATACTGCCGCCGGCCTGCTAGGATGATGGGAATCAATGGACGACCGGGCTGCCGGCCAGGCCGGAAAACGGAACGCATGAAGGAAAAAATCTCGCTCGCGGCGGCTCGCCGCATCGCGCTTGCCGCACAGGGTTTCGCCGACGCCGGGCCGGGCATCACACCGGACCGCCGGCACCTCAAACGCGTGCTGGCGCGCACCGGCCTGTTCCAGATCGATTCCGTCGCCGCCGTGGTGCGCGCGCATTACATGCCGCTCTATTCGCGGCTCGGCCCCTACCCCGTTTCGCTGCTGGACGATGCGTCGGTCGGCCGAAATCGGCTGCTGTTCGAATACTGGGCGCATGAAGCGTCGCTGTTGCCGGTGGAAACCTGGCCGCTGCTGCAATGGCGCATGGAACGGGCGCGCGCCAACGATCCTGCCGAAATCTACAAGGGGCTTGCGGAATGGGCCAACGGCAATCGCGCCTTCATCGAGGACATTCACAATGAGGTGAAGACGCGCGGCCCGATCCCGGCGTCCGACATCGAAGGCCACAAGGGCAAGGGCGGCTGGTGGGGCTGGAGCGACGCCAAGGCGGCCTTCGAATGGCTGTTCTGGGCTGGCCTCATCACCACCCATTCGCGGCGCGGCTTCGAGCGCTACTACGACCTGCCCGAGCGGGTCCTGCCGAAATCCGTCCTCGACCTGCCGGTGCCATCGGCGCGCGACGCCCATCGCGAACTGCTCGCCATGTCCGCCCGCGCCCATGGCGTCGCCACCTATGCCTGCCTGCGCGACTATTTCCGCCTCGCCCCCGAGGAGACGAAGACGGCCCTGGACGAACTGGTCGAGGACGGCACGCTCAAGCCGGTGCGCGTCGAAGGCTGGAACAAGCCCGCCTTCCTGCACAAGGACGCGCGCACGCCGCGCCGCATCGAAGCGCGCACTTTGCTCGCCCCCTTCGATCCCGTCGTCTTCGAGCGCGCCCGCGCGGAGGCGCTGTTCGGCTTCCGCTACCGCATCGAGATCTACACGCCGGCCGAGAAGCGCCAGTACGGCTATTACGTGCTGCCCTTCCTGCTCGGCGACCGGATCGTTGCCCGCGTCGACCTGCGCGCCGACCGTCCGGCAAGCGTGCTGCGTGTCCACGCCGCCTACGCGGAAGAGGCCGCGCCCGCCGATACGGCTGCCCACCTGTTCGAGGAGTTGCTGCGCATGCAAGGCTGGCTGGCCCTCGAACGGCTGGACATCACGCCTGCCGGCGATCTTGGCCCGGCATTGCTGGATCTGGCCCGACAACCCGTCGCCAAAAGGGCCTGACTGTTGTCATCGGGCGCCTGAACCTGTACGCGCTGCGTTTGCCCGCCGGCACATTGTGCCGCCACCATTCCGATCCACATAGATCGCGATGCAGGACGACAGACCAGAGCAGCGCTGGCTTTCAGGATTTGCCTTGCCCGTTTCGGCCGGGCTGCATCTCGTCATCCTCGCATTGCTGATTTTCGGACTGCCGCACTCCCTCCTGAAGCCGGAAAAGGACCAGTCGGTCAGCGTCGATCTCGTTCCCCCGCCCGAACAGCCCCCCAAGCCCAAGACGGAGCCTCCCGCACCGAGGCCGGATGCCGAAAAGCCACCTGAAAAGAAAGCCGAACCGCCGCCGCCTCCCGCAAAGGAAACGCCGGCATCTCCAAGCCCGGTCCCCAGCTTCAATCCTGTCGTCCAATACGGCGAAAAGGACAGCGGTCCCAAAAAATCACTCGAAGGAAACAGCGCCGAGCAAGAAGCGAAGCCTTCGGATACGCAACAACTGCCGGACGAGCAGACCGAGGCCGAAAAGGAAGACACAGAGGCCGACGACTCGGAATCCGAGCTTGCACTGCCGGATGCGGCCGCAACGCCGACCGCGAGGCCAACGGAGACGGCGCGACCGAAAGAGACCGCCAAAAAGCCGGGCGCCCCAAAGCTCAGGCAGGCGAAAAAGCTGTTCTCGCCGTCGGCGACCGGCAATGCATTGGCGACGACCGCGATAGGCGGTCTGCCGCGCAGCGCGCGGGGAGCCACGCTGTGCGTGTCGGAACTGCGCGAGCAGTTACTGCGCAACGTCCCGCCTTACTTTGCCGACCTCCTGCCGTCCTCCCGGCTGGAATCCGGCAACGTGATCAACGTTCCGGGCGTGGCCTTCCGCGCCAACGGCCAATGGCGGGACCTGAGCTACCGTTGCGAGGTCGACGCCGACGCGACGAAGGTGGTGTCCTTCGCCTTCCGGATCGGAGAACCGATCCCGCCCGGCGAATGGCAGCGGCGCGGCCTGCCCTCGCGATGAGAGCCGTCCACGCCGATGAAGCCGACATTGACAGTCAGCTTGCCCACGGCCTAAATCCGCATCGGATGGTCTTCTTCCCCAACAGGAAGAAGCTAAGAGGGAATGCGGTGCGGGATCGCAAGGTTCCAAAGCCGCGGCTGTCCCCGCAACTGTGAGCGACGAGCCCGCGCCGAAAGCCACTGGAATTGTCCGGGAAGGCGGCAAGGGCGGCGACCCGCGAGCCAGGAGACCTGCCGTCCGAATGCAGAATCCGACCGTCCGGCGGGTGTCCCGGACAAGGAGCCCGATTTGGATCGCGACGGCATCTTCCCGGCTGAACCGGCGGACCCTGTGTCCGAAAGCGAGCGCGACGCCCCCGTGCTAGGCAGCGTCACCATCCTCGTCTGCGCGACCTGCCGCGACGAAACCGGTTCCGACGCCCATCCGCGCGCCGGCAGTCTTCTGGCGCAGGATGCACGGCGTGCCGCAAGCAACGACGCCATAAGCGTGCGCACCGTCGAATGCCTCGGCAACTGCAAGCGCCGGCTGTCGGCCGCGCTGCTGCGCGACGGTTGCTGGAGCTACGTCTTCGGCGACCTCGCGCCCGACAGCGGCGCCGATCTCGTCGCCGGCGCCCGGCTTTTCTCGACATCCACGGACGGTCTGATCCCCTGGCGCGGCCGCCCCGATTCGCTCAAGCGCGGTCTCGTCGCGCGCATTCCTCCCCTTGCTTTCACGAAGGACGTCCCATGACCGCTACCGCCGCCCGCGTTCCCTGCACTGTCGTTACCGGCTTCCTCGGCGCCGGCAAGACGACGCTGATCCGCCACCTGCTCGAAACCGCCAAGGGCAAGCGGCTGGCGCTGATCGTCAACGAGTTCGGCGATGTCGGCGTCGACGGCGAAATCCTGAAAGGCTGCGGCATCGACACCTGCCCGGAGGAAAACATCGTCGAACTGTCCAACGGTTGTATCTGCTGCACCGTCGCCGACGACTTCGTCCCGGCATTGGACCAGATTCTCGCGCGCACACCGAAGGTCGACCATATCCTCATCGAAACGTCCGGCCTCGCTTTGCCCAAGCCGCTGGTGCAGGCCTTCCAGTGGCCCAGCGTGAAGAGCCGCGTCACCGTCGACGGCGTCGTCGCCGTGGTCGACGGCCCGGCGCTCGCCGCCGGCCAGGTCGCCTCCGACATGGAGGCGCTGGCCGCCCAGCGCGCCGCCGACGACAGCCTCGACCACGACGACCCGGTGGAGGAAGTGTTCGAGGATCAGGTCGCCTGCGCCGATCTCATCATCCTGTCCAAGAGCGACCTGATGGACGGTACGGCATCCGCCAAGGCCAACGCCATCCTGGGCGACCATGTGAAGCCGGCGGTGAAAATCGTGCCGACTTCGCAGGGCAAGGTCGATCCCTCGGTGCTGCTCGGCCTCGCGCTGGCGGTCGAGGACGACATCGAGAACCGCAAGAGCCATCACGACGGGCTGGGCGACCACGAGCACGACGACTTCGACACCTTCGTGGTCGAAATCCCCTCGATCGTCGACCCGGACGAGTTGGCAAAGCGTGTCGCGGCGGCCGCCGAAGCCGAGAACGTGCTGCGCCTGAAGGGTTTCGTCGACGTCGCCGGCAAGCCGATGCGGCTTCTGGTGCAGGCCGTCGGCCCGCGCGTCAACCACTACTACGACCGCGCCTGGGCGCCCAGCGAGGACAGACGCTCGCGGCTGGTGGTCATCGGGTTGAAGGGCCTGAACCAACCGGCCATCGAGAAGATACTGGTGGGGTGATGGCGGCAGCCCCCCTCTCCGTCTTGCTTCGCAAGCCACCTCTCCCCCGTTCCGGGGGCGAGGAACTTGGCGGCTTTCCTCGCCCCCGCAGCGCGGGGGAGAGGTGTCGAGGCGAAGCCGAGACGGAGAGGGGCCGACGCCCTTCCGACAAAATGGTCAGGCGCTCATGCACATCCTGACTACCACCTCGGCCTCGCTCGACGATATTGCCGAACCGGTCGATCTGCGCCAGCAGCCGGCCGACATGGTGGCGCTGTCCTTCACCGACAGCGACCTTTCGGGGTTGGCGGCAGCATGGAAGGAGGACGCCAATGCCCTGCCCTCGATGCGGCTGACGGCATTACGCGACCTGCGCCATCCGATGTCGGTCGATCTCTGGCTGGACAGCGTGGCGGCGCACGCGAAAATCATCCTCGTGCGCATCCTCGGCGGCTACGACTGGTGGCGCTACGGCTGCGACCGGCTGGCCGCACTGGCGCGGGAGAAAGGCATCAGGCTCGCCCTGCTTCCCGGCGAGGACCGTGACGCCGACGCCCGCCTCGCCGAAGCTTCCACCTTGCCGGCCGACGAACTCGCCGGCCTCCTCGGCTATTTCCGGCAAGGCGGCCCCGACAACATGCGCGCACTGGTGCGCCGCATGGCGGCGCTCGCCGGACAGGATATCGAGACGAGTCCACCCGTGGAGGTGCCGAAGGCCGGATACTACGAGCCGGGCGAGGGCGTGCTTCCCCTCCCCTTTGAGGGGGTAAGAGCCCGGTTCGCCGAAGGCGAATTGAAAGCTCCAGCGGAGCTTTCAAAGGGCTCGAACGCCCGAGGCCATAGCCGAGGGCTGGATGTGCCGAGCGGAGCGAGGCGGGAGGGGTCGCCTGCCATAGGGCGAGGGCTTTCGTTTACTCGCCCCTCGGCAGTTCTCAGGACCCCCTCCGCCGCCTTCGGCGGCACCTCCCCCTCAAGGGGGGAGGAAAACCCCACCGTCCCCATCCTGTTCTATCGCTCGATGCTTCTGGCAGCGGACGCCGCCCCCGTCGACGCATTGACCCACGCCCTGCGCCACAAGGGCATGGCGCCAGTGCCCATCTTCGTCTCCAGCCTGAAGGACCCCGCCTCGCTCGCTTTCGTAGAGGCCGCGTTCGCCGAACTGAAGCCCTCGGCCATAGTCACCGCTACGGCTTTCGCTTCCGGTGCAGAACCCGGCGCCGAAACACTGTTCGACCGCGCCGGCGTGCCGGTCTTCCAGGTCATCGTCGCCACAACCAAGCGCGAGGCTTGGCAGACCAACCAGCGCGGCCTCGCCCCCGCCGACCTCGCCATGCACGTCGTCCTGCCGGAACTGGACGGCCGCATCCTCGCCGGTGCGATTTCCTTCAAGGCCGAGGGCGAGGCCGACCCCGCACTCGGCTTCCGCGCCGTCGCCAACCGAGCCGAACCCGACCGCGTCGAACAGGTCGCCGGCCGCATCGCCGCCTTCCTGCGCCTGCAGCGCACGCCGCGCGAGGATCGCCGCGTCGCCGTCCTGATCCCGGACTATCCCAGTGCGCCCGGCCGTACCGGCTATGCCGTCGGGTTGGACGTGCCCGCTTCCGTGCTCGCCATGCTGCACGACCTGAAGGAGGCCGGCTATGCCGTTGAAGGGATTCCGGAATCGCCGCGCGACCTGCTGGATTTTCTGGAGCGGGGCGAGGAGGGCATGGATATTGCCGACTATGCCGCCCATTTCAGCGATTTGCCTGCCGCCGCACGCGAATCCGTCGAGCAGGCCTGGGGTAATATCGACGCTTTGTGCGGCCCCTCATCCGCTGCCGGACCTTCTCCCCGTCGGGAACGGGGAGAAGGAGGAAACTCCAATGCCGGCGCCCCCCTCTCCCCGTCATTACGGGGAGAGGGTAAGGGTGAGGGGCAATCGCACTTCCCCTTCCGCGCCGCCCCTTTCGGCAACATCACCGTAGCCCTTGCCCCCGACCGTGGCCGCTCGCAGGACCGCCGTGCCGACTACCACGACCCGACGCTTCCTCCCAGGCACGAACTGGTCGCCTTCGGCCTGTGGCTCCGGAAAAAGCTCGACGTTCACGCCATCGTCCATGTCGGCGCCCACGGCACACTGGAATGGCTGCCCGGCAAGACCGTAGCACTCGGCCAAAGCTGTTTTCCGGAAATCGTCACCGGGTCCCTGCCGGTCATCTATCCCTTCATCGTCTCCAATCCGGGCGAGGCCGCCCAGGCCAAGCGCCGCATCAGTGCCGTCACCCTCGGCCACCTGCCGCCGCCATTGGCGAGCGCTGGCTTGGACGAGAACCAGCAGAGGCTGGAGCGGCTGGTCGACGAATATGCACAGGCCGACGGCCTCGACCGCCGCCGCCGCGACAGGCTGGCGAAATTGATCGTCGAGACGGCGCAGGCCACCGGCCTGTCCGCCGAGGCCGGCGTGGCGAGAACAGACGCGCCCGACGAAGCCTTGCGCCGCATCGACGCCTGGCTGTGCGATCTGAAGGATTTCGCCATCAAGGACGGGCTGCACGTCTACGGCCGTCAGGGTGACGGCGAATCTGACCCGCTACGCCTCGCCAGCGCCGCCGGCGAAAAGCAAAACCTGCTCGCCGCGCTCGACGGAAAACACATTCCCGCTGGACCGTCCGGCGCGCCCGCGCGCGGCCGTAGCGACGTGCTACCTACAGGCCGCAACCTCTTCACCGCCGATCCGCGTACCATGCCGACGCCCACAGCCTTCGACCTCGGCAGGGCCGCCGCAGACGAGATCGTCACCTCATACCTGCAATCCCACGGCGACTGGCCGCGCGCGCTGGTCATCGATCTGTGGGGCTCGGCCTCGCTGCGCACCGGCGGCGAGGAAATCGCGCAGGGGCTGGCGCTGATGGGTTGCCGGCCGCAGTGGGATGCCGCCACCGGCCGCGTCACCGGCATCGAGGTGCTGCCGCCGGCAGCCCTCGGGCGCCCGCGCATCGATGTCACCTGGCGCATTTCCGGCCTGTTCCGCGACATGTTTCCGACCCAGATCGCACTGATCGACGCAGCCGCCCGCGCCGTCGCCGAACGCGACGAGGACGATTCGGAAAACCCGCTGGCCGCCGCGCGCCGCGCCACCGGCAAAGTCGAACCGCGCATCTTCGGCTCGTCCCCCGGCACCTACGGCGCCGGGCTGGAAAGCCTGCTTGCCGGTGGAAACTGGGACCAACGCGAAGACCTCGGCCGCGCCTATCTCGACGCCGCCTCGCACGCCTATGGCGGCAGCGAGGGTGAAGGAACAGCGGCGCCCGACGCCTTTGCCGGCCGCATCGCCGAGGCCGACCTGCTCGTTCACAGCGGCGACGATCCCGGCCGTGATATCCTCGAAGGGTCGGCCGACGTCGCCTTCATCGGGGGTTTTTCGGCTGCGGTCGCAGCCCTCGGCGGCAAGGCCGATGTCATCGTGCTCGACACCACCGACCCGCTAAAGCCGAAGCCGCGCTCGGTGGCCGAAGCGGTCGGCCGGGTGGTGCGGGCACGCGCCGTCAACAAGCGCTTCATCGACGGCCAGATGCGGCACGGCCCGCGCGGCGCCGCCGAATTCGCCGAGACGGTGGACCGGCTGGTCGGCTTTGCCGAGACGACCCACGCCATTCCGGGCGCTCTCATCGAGGCCATCCACGACGCCTATATCGGCGACGAACAGGTCCGTGATTTCCTGCTGAGGGAAAACCCGGCGGCCGCCAAGGTCATCGCCGAACGGTTCCTGTCGGCGCGACGGCGCGGCCTGTGGCATCCGCTGCGCAATTCGATAGACGACGATCTCGCCTCGCTGATCGCGGAGGCTGAAACCGCGCAGTCGGCGGAATCACCCCCACCCCTAACCCCTCCCCTCAAGGGGGAGGGGGACTTGGCAGGCGGCAGCTTCCCCTCCCCCTTGCGGGGGTCCGAAGGACGGGCGAGACCCATGGCTCGCCCCGGCAAGGTTAGGGGTGGGGGTCCTCAAGAAGAGTCTTCTTCCGCAGTCTCGACTGCCAACTCCTCCGAGGCTGCCGAATGACCGGCCTTGCGCAAAGGCGCGGCGCCTGTCCTGCGCTGTCCGCACCCATGCAGACGGGCGACGGCCTGCTGGTGCGCCTCAATCCGGTCGCGGCTGGTCTTCCCACCGCTGCTTTGATCGGGCTTTGCGAATCCGCTGCCCGCCACGGCAACGGCATCATGGAAATTACCCAGCGCGGCTCGATCCAGATTCGCGGGTTGACGTCGGAAAGCGCCAGCCTGCTGGCCGACGACGTGAATGCGCTGGGCATTTCCGTGCGCACCGGCGTGCCGGTCGAGACCAGCCCGCTGGCAGGCATCGATCCGGATGAAACCGCCGATCCGCACCCGCTGGCGGAAGCGATCCGTACTGCCGTGGAAAGCGCGGGCCTGCCGCGCCGGCTCGGCCCCAAGATTTCCGTGGTCGTCGATGGCGGCGGCCGCATCGGCATGGGCGCGCTTCTGGCCGATATACGGCTGACGGCCGTTCGGCGTGAGCAGGAAACATATTGGCATCTGGCCGTCGGCGGCACCGCCGATACAGCAAGGCCAGTCGGCCTGTTTGCCAAGGCGGATGCCGTCGCAACGACCCTCGAAACGCTCGAAGCCATTGCGGCCCTTGGGCGCGAGGGGCGTGGAAGGAATATCGTCGCCGGGCATACCCCCACCCCTAACCCCTCCCCGCAAGGGGGAGGAGAATCCCACGACAGCCAAGCTGCCCCGGATGGCCGAAACGATGGCGCAGACCTGTCCCCCTCCCCCTTGTTGGGAGGGGTGGCGCGACTGCCGCCGCTCGACTCCGCCTCTCCCCTGGGCACCGTCCTCCTCGCCAATGCCACCCACGCCCTCGGCATCGCTCTGCCCTTCGGCTCGATGCCTGCGGAAACGCTTGCGGCACTGGCACGAGCCGCCGCCGATCTCGGCGCGACCGAAATTCGCGCCGCACCCGGCCGCATGCTGCTCCTGCTCAGCCTCACCGCCGAAGCCGCCGCAACCCTTCAAGCCAAGGCCGCCGCACTCGACTTCGTCACCGACGCCGCCGATCCGCGCCTCTTCATCGCCGCCTGTCCCGGTGCTCCGGCCTGCACTTCGGCGCACATGGGGACGCGTCCGCTGGCCGGGCAGATTGCGCAGCAGGACGCCGACCTGCTCGACGGCTCTTTCACGCTGCACGTCTCCGGCTGCGCCAAGGGCTGCGCCCATCCCGGCACAGCGGCCCTGACGCTCGTCGGCGGCGAGAACGGCGCCGGACTTGTCGTCAACGGAACGGCGAAAACCCTTCCGGCCGGCTACGCCTCACGCTATGACGCCGCGCGCGGCATCGGCCGGCTGGCAGCGCTGGTCGATACCGGGCGTCGCCCGGACGAGACCGCCGCCGCCTGCCTCGCCCGTCTCGGCGCGGCGGCAATCGCAACCGACTTCGCTGAAGGATGACATGACCGCCTACGACTATATCCGCGACGGCAATGCGATCTACGAGCGCTCCTTCGCCATCATCCGCGCCGAGGCCGACATCGCGCGCTTTTCCGAAACCGAGGCCGACGTCGCCATCCGCATGATCCATGCCTGCGGGCAGGTCGAAGCGGCGAAGAATTTCGCCTTCTCGCCCGATTTCGTCGTAGCGGCACGTGCAGCCCTCGCCGCCGGCGCGCCGATCTTCTGCGACGCGGAGATGGTGGCGCATGGCGTCACCCGCGCGCGCCTGCCGGCCGGCAACGAGGTGATCTGCACGCTGCGCGACCCGCGCACCGCCGAAATCGCCAAGGCGATCGGCAACACCCGCTCCGCCGCGGCGATCGACCTGTGGGGCGAGCGCATGAAGGGCGCGGTCGTCGCCATCGGCAACGCGCCGACCGCTTTGTTCTACCTCCTGGAAAAACTGCGCGACGGCGCACCCAAGCCTGCCGCCATCATCGGCATGCCCGTCGGCTTCGTCGGCGCCGCCGAATCCAAGGATGCGCTGGCAGAGAATTCCTACGGCGTGCCATGGGCCATCGTGCGCGGCCGCCTCGGCGGCTCGGCCATGACCGCAGCCGCCCTCAATTCACTGGCGAGGCCGGGTCTGTGAGCGCGCTGCCTGCATCCGGCCGCCTGATCGGCGTCGGCACCGGCCCCGGCGATCCCGAATTGCTGACACTGAAGGCGGTGCGCGCGCTCGGCGACGCCGACGTCGTCGCCCATTTCGCCAAGCGCAACGCCAACGGCAACGCCCGCGCCATCGTCGCGGCCCACATGAAGCCCGGCATGACGGAACTGCCGCTGCATTATCCGGTCACCACCGAGATCGCCAAGGACCACGCCGACTACAAGGCCCAGATCCTCGCCTTCTACGAGGCGTCGGCTGCGAAGGTCGCCGCGCATCTGGAAGCCGGCCGCACCGTGGCGGTACTTTCGGAAGGCGACCCGCTGTTCTACGGCTCCTACATGCACCTGCATGTGCGCCTCGCCCATCGTTTCCCAACCGAAGTGATCCCCGGCGTCACCGCCATGTCGGGCTGCTGGTCGACCACCGGACAGCCGATCGTGCAGGGGGACGACGTGCTCACCGTCCTGCCCGGCACCATGCCGGAAGCCGAGCTGACCCGCCGGCTTGAAGACACCGACGCCGCCGTCATCATGAAGGTCGGCCGCAACCTGCCGAAAATCCGGCGTGCGCTGGCCGCTACGGCCAAGCTCGAACGCGCCGTCTATGTCGAGCGCGGCACCATGGCGAACGGCGCCTCCACACGGCTTGCCGACAAGGCCGACGACAACGCGCCCTATTTCTCCATCGTGCTGGTCGCAGGTTGGCTCGACCGGCCCGGCTCCGCGTCGGCCTCGGGAGCGGTGCTGTGAGCGGCCGGCTGACCGTCATCGGCCTCGGCCCCGGCAGCGCCGAGCAGGTCACGCCGGAAGCGAGCCGCGCCGTCGCCGAGGCGGCATTCTTCTATGGCTACAAGCCCTATGTCGACCGGCTCGATCTCGGCGCCCACCAGACCCGCATAGCCTCCGACAACCGCGAGGAACTGGCGCGCGCCAAGGAAGCACTGGAAAAGGCAGCCGAGGGTCACAGCGTCGCCGTCGTCTCCGGCGGCGATCCGGGCGTCTTCGCCATGGCCGCCGCCGTCTGCGAGGCGATCGAGGCCGGGCCGGTAGAGTGGCGCGCCATCGAACTCGGCATCGTACCCGGCGTCACCGCCATGCTGGCGGTCGCCGCCCGCGCCGGCGCGCCGCTCGGCCACGATTTCTGCGCCATCTCGCTGTCGGACAATCTCAAGCCCTGGGATCTGATAGAGCTTCGCCTGCTGGCCGCCGCCGGCGCCGGCTTCGTCATCGCCCTCTATAACCCGATCTCAAAGGCGCGCCCCTGGCAACTCGGCCGCGCCTTCGAATGCCTGGCCGCCGTGTTGCCCGGCACCACGCCGGTGATCTTCGGCCGCGCCGCAGGGCGCCCGGACGAGCGCATAGAGGTACTGCCGCTGGCGCTTGCCGATCCCGGCAAGGCCGACATGGCCACCTGCGTCATCATCGGCTCGCCCGAAACCCGCATCATCAAGCGCGACGGCCGCTCGACGCTGGTCTACACGCCGCGTTCTGCCACAGGTCCGAGCATATGAGTGGCCATGGAAACCAGATCATGGACCGTCGGCGCCGAAGGCACGTCGGGCAAGCGCGGCCGGCGCACCATGACGATCTCGATGCCGAGCGCCCGCGCGGCGGCGATCTTGCCGTAGGTGGCCGCCCCGCCGCTGTTCTTGGACACCACCGCATCGATGCCGTTTCGCTCCAGCAACGCCAGTTCGTCCGCCGTCTCGAATGGCCCGCGTGCCAAGATGTATTGGGCATCCGGCACAGCGAGCGGCGGGGCGACCGGATCAACGGAGCGGACCAGATAGTGATGCTGCGGCGCCGCTTCGAAAGCGTTGACCTCCTGCCGACCGAGGGTAAGGAATACATGGCGCGGCACGGCGCCCAGCGCGGTCACGGCGGCCGGCACGTCGTCGACCTCGCTCCAGCGATCGCCCTCGACACGCTCCCAGCCGGGCCGGCGCAGCGCCACTATGGTCACGCCCGCCTCGCCGGCCGCACGCGCGGCGTTGGTGGATATTTGCGCAGCATAGGGATGCGTAGCGTCGACCAGCAGGCCGATGGCGTTTTCTTTCAAGTAAGCCGCCAGCCCTTCGGCCCCGCCGAATCCTCCGACCCGCACCGGCACGCCCTGCCCGACGGGATTTTCGGTGCGCCCGGCCAGAGAAAGCACCACCGCGCAATCGCCGCGCGCGGCGAGCGCTGCCGCGATCTGCCGCGCTTCGGCCGTTCCGCCGAGGATGAGGATTTTGTGGGTCATTTGTCGCCACCATTTTGCGCTGAAAGAGCCCCTCACCCTTACCCTCTCCCCGTAAGGACGGGGAGAGGGGATCACCAGCGTCGCCGCTTGTCTCTTCTCCCCGTAACTCACGGGGAGAAGATGCCGGCAGGCAGATGAGGGGCAGCGCCAATGTCCCAAAATATCCAGCCCAATATCCACTGGCTCACCGTCGTCGGCATCGGCGAGGACGGTACCGCAGGGCTCGGCGAGAACGCCAGGCAGGCGATAGCCTCGGCCGAAATCGTCTTCGGCGGCGCGCGCCATCTGGCACTTTCGGCAAACATCATCACCGGCGAGGCGCGGCCTTGGCCGGTTCCCTTCGACAGCAGCATGCGCGACGTGCTTGCCATACGCGGCAAAAAGGTCTGCGTGCTCGCCTCGGGCGATCCTTTTTTCCATGGCGTCGGCGTCACGCTTGCACGGCTTGTGCCCCCGAACGAAATGCGGACCATCCCCGCGCCGTCGTCCCTTTCGCTCGCCGCCTCCCGCCTCGGCTGGACCTTGCAGGACATAGAAACGGTTTCGCTGCACGGCCGTCCCATCGATCTGATCCGCCCTCTGCTGCATGCGAAGGCGCGCATTCTGGCGCTGACCTCCGACGGCAAGGCGCCGGCGGAAATCGCCGACCTTCTCTCTACGCTCTGCTTCGGCCCCTCGCGGCTCACCGTGCTGGAGGCGCTGGGCGGACCCGACGAGCGCGTCCGGACCGCCCGCGCCGATGCCTTCGGCCTCGAAAACATCAATCCGCTCAACGTCCTGGCCATCGAAGTTGAATCCAGCCCGCAGGCCCGTGTCATCCCGCTGGCTGGCGGCAGAGCCGACGACCTGTTCCAGCACGACGGCCAGATCACCAAGCGCGAAGTTCGCGCCGTCACCCTTTCGGCGCTGGCGCCCCGGCAGGGCGAGCTCTTGTGGGACATTGGCGCCGGCTCCGGCTCCATCGCCATCGAATGGCTGCTGGCGCATCCCTCGCTCAAAGCCATCGCCATCGAGGCCGATCCGGAGCGCGCCGCCCGTATCCGCCGCAACGCTTTCGCCTTCGGCGTGCCCCACCTCCAGGTGGCCGAGGGGAAGGCGCCGGAAACCCTTACCGGCCTGCCGGCACCGTCCGTCGTCTTCATCGGCGGCGGCGGCACAGACGAAGGCGTACTCGACGCGACGGTCGCCGCCCTGCCCTCGCACGGCCGGCTGGTCGCCAACGCCGTGACGCTCGAAATGGAAGCGCTGCTCATCGCGACCCAGGCGAGGCTCGGCGGCGATCTGACGCGCATCGCCGTCTCGCGTGCGGGCGCCGTCGGCTCGATGCAGGCATGGCGCCCGGCCCTGCCGGTTACGCAATGGAGCTGGACGAAACCATGATGGTCGCGGGCATAGGCTGCCGCAAGGGCGTCGATCAGGGACAGGTTCTGGCTGCCGTGGAAGCGGCGCTCGCCACCCACGGCCTGTCCGCAGCGGCCCTGTCCGCGCTGGCGACGGCACATTTCAAGCATGCCGAGGATGCAATCGCCGCCACCGGAAAGACGTTGAAACTGCCTCTGCTTCTGGTCGACGACGCCGCCCTGCGCGCCGTTTCGCTGCGCGCGCTGACCCGCTCCGTGCCGTCGTTGCAGGCGACCGGCACGCCCTCCATCTCCGAAACGGCGGCGCTTGCCGCCGCCGGACAGCACGCGACACTGCTCGGCCCGCGCATCGCCGTCGGCCCCGTCACCTGCGCCATCGCCGTTGCGGGAGACGTCGCATGACCGTGCATTTCATCGGCGCCGGACCGGGCGCGGCAGACCTCATCACGCTGCGCGGCGCGCGGCTGCTTTCCGAATGCCCCGTGTGCCTCTATGCGGGCTCCATCGTCGCACCGGATCTGTTGTCCCATTGCGGGCCGACTACCCGGCTGGTCGACACCGCGCCGCTGTCGCTGGACGAGATCGAGGCCGAATACGTCGCCGCCCACGCTGCCGGACAGGACGTGGCGCGGCTGCATTCGGGCGACCTTTCGGTGTGGAGCGCCGTGGCGGAACAGATCCGCAGGCTGGAGAAGCACGGCATCCCCTACACGCTGACCCCCGGCGTGCCTTCCTTCGCCGCCGCTGCTGCCGCACTGCGGCGCGAACTGACCATCCCCGAACTGGCGCAAAGCCTCGTTCTCACGCGCGTTTCCGGCCGCGCCTCGAAGATGCCGCCGGGCGAGACTCTCGCCAATTTCGGTCGCACCGGTGCCACGCTCGCCATCCACCTCGCCATCCATGCGCTGGAGCAGGTGGTGGAGGAGTTGACGCCGCATTACGGCGGTGACTGCCCCGTCGCGATCGTCTTCCGCGCCTCGTGGCCGGAGGAGCGCATCATTCGCGGAACGCTGGCAACGATCGCGAAACAATTTGCGAGCGAACCGGTGGAGCGCAGCGCCATCATTTTCGTCGGCCCCTCGTTGGCGGCGGAAGAGTTCACCGAAAGCGCGCTCTACGACGCCACTTACCAGCGCCGCTTCAGGGGGCGGGCATGACCCTTTCCGACACCGCCGCCAAACTCGTCGCCCACAAGCCGCGCCTCGAAGCCGGCCATGTCTGGCTGGCGGGCGCCGGGCCGGGCGATCCCGGCCTGCTGACGCTGGAGGTGCTGGCGGCGCTCGCGCAAGCCGACGCGCTGGTGCACGACGCGCTGGTCTCGGACGAAATCGTCGCGGTCGCCGCTCAGGCGGAGAAATTCTTCGTCGGCAAGCGCGGCGGCCGCCTGTCGATCCCGCAGGCCGACATCAACGGCTTGCTGGTCAGGCTGGCCAAGGAAGGCCGCAAGGTGGTGCGGCTGAAAGGCGGCCACCCGACCGTCTTCGCGCGCGGCGGCGAGGAGGCGGCCGCACTGGTCGAGCACGGCATTCCCTATCGCATCCTGCCCGGCGTCACATCGGCCTTCGGCGGGCTGGCTTCCGCCGGCATTCCGGTGACGATGCGCGGCGTCAACGGCGCGGTGATCCTCGCCACCGGTTTCGCCGCCGTCTCCGACGACCGGCCGGACTGGAAGGCTCTGGCCCGCACTGGCCACCCCATCGTCATCTATATGGGCCTGACGCATCTGGCCGAGACGGTGGCGGACCTTAGAGCCGGCGGCCTGGGCGACGACACGCCGGCGGCACTGATCGAGAACGCAACACTGCCGGAACAGCGCACCGTCGTTGCCACACTTGGGACGCTGACGGAAACCGCGGCGCGCGAAAACATCGTCTCACCGTCGCTCATCGTCGTCGGCGGCATCGTCGCGCTCCGCGACCGGATCAGGAGCCCGCAGTGACCGCCCGCGCGATCCTGGTCGCCGCGCCGCGCTCCGGCTCCGGCAAGACCAGCGTCACCATCGGCCTGCTCAGGGCTCTCGCCCGGCGCGGCGTGCGCGTGCGCGGCGCCAAGTCCGGGCCGGACTACATCGACCCCGGCTTCCACGAGGCGGCAACCGGCCTGCCCGGCGTCAACCTCGATTCCTGGGCGATGGCCCCTTCCCTGCTCAATGCGCTGGCCAAAGACGCCTCCGCCGACGCCGAGGTCATCATCGCCGAAAGCGCCATGGGCCTGTTTGACGGCATTCCGGCCGGACCGGGCCGCACCGGTTCCGGCGCCGATCTCGCCAGGCTTTACGGCATTCCGTCCCTTTTGGTGCTCGACGTGTCGGGCCAGTCGACCACGGCCGCCGCCGTCGCCAAGGGTTTTGCCACCTACGATCCGGCGGTGCGCATCGCCGGTGTCGTGCTGAACCGGCTGGGCAGCGAACGCCACCGGCGGCTCTGCGCCGAGGCGGTCGAAGCGCTCGGCCTGCCGGTGGTCGGCGCCATCCAGCGCAACCCCGACATCATCATGCCCGAGCGCCATCTCGGCCTGGTGCAGGCCTCCGAACATACAGGCCTCAATACCTTCATCGACAAGATGGCCGACATGGTGGAAAAATCGGTCGACCTTGAGGCGGTGATGGCGCTTGCCGAGCCGCTCGCGCCGCAGGCCGGCAACTTCGCCGCAGCCCTGCCGCCGCCCGGCCAACGCATCGCGCTGGCGCAGGATACCGCCTTCACCTTCGTCTATCCGCACGTCGCCGCTCGCTGGCGCGCCGCCGGCGCCGAGATCGTGCCCTTCTCACCGCTCGCCGACGAGGCGCCGCCGGCCGATTGCGACACCTGCTGGCTGCCGGGCGGCTATCCGGAACTGCATGCCGGCAGGCTCGCCGCCGCCGAAAATTTTCGCGACGGCATGGCGGCCTTCGCACGGCAGAAGCCGGTCCACGGCGAGTGCGGCGGCTTCATGGTTCTCGGCGAGGCACTGGAAGATGCTGACGGAACCACGCACCGCATGCTCGGCCTGCTCGGCCATTCCACCTCCTTCGCCAGGCGCAAGATGAACCTCGGCTACCGGCAGGCGCATTTGCTGGCCGATTGCCCGCTGGGACCGGCCGGCACGCGCGTGCGCGGCCACGAATTCCACTACGCCCGCATCACCGAGCCCGGCAACGACGCGCCGCTGGCCGACATGGCCGATGGCGAAGGCCGCCCGCTCGGCCCCGCCGGCGCCCGGCGCGGTCACGTCAGCGGTACCTTCTTCCATGCGATAGCGCGGGACGAAGCGGGATGAGCAACGGAAACAGGCCGATCCTCCGCGATATCGCGCTCTGCCTCGTCTTCTTCACGCGGCTGCCGTTGCCGGTCTTCGATTTCCGCGACCGAAAACTCGCGGACGCCATCTGGGCGGCACCTTTGGCCGGCCTTGCCGTTGCCATGATCGGCACCCTCACCTGCGCGATCGCCGTTTGGCTCGGCCTTGCCGCCGGCCCGGCCGCCGCGCTGGCACTGGCCGCCATGGTGCTCGCCACCGGCGCGCTGCATGAGGACGGCCTCTCAGACGTCGCCGACGGTTTTGGCGGCGGCCGGAACCGGGAGCGCAAGCTGGAGATCATGCGCGACAGCCGCATCGGCGCTTATGGCGCGGCGGCGCTTGCGCTGTCGCTGCTCGTCCGCTGGAGCGCTCTTGCTGAAATCCGTGACGGCTGGTCCGTGCTGGCCGCACTTGTGGCCGCGCATGGCGCCTCGCGCGGCCTGCTCGGCGCCTTCATGCATATCCTGCCGCCGGCGCGCAACGACGGCCTGTCGGCAGGAGCCGGCAGCGTTTCGCGGCAGACGGCCATGGCCGGAACGGTGCTCGGCGCCCTTGCCCTGCTACCGCTGGGATTGGATGGTTTTGTCACGGCGGCGATCCTGCTCGGCCTCGTCTTCGTCGCCTTCGCCGCGCTTTGTCGGCGCCAGATCGGGGGGCAGACCGGCGATACGGCCGGCGCGCTCCAGCAACTGGCCGAGATTGTCGTGCTTCTCACCGCATCCGTCGCCCTATCCTGATTCATTTCCGGAGAACTTCCGCCCATGCCATTCAAATCGCTCGAAGAGTTGCGTGCCGCCTGCCATGACCTGCCGGCCGGCGACGACGATGCAGCGGCCGCCGTCGCCGCGCGCCAGAACACACTGACCAAGCCGCAGGGCAGCCTCGGCCGGCTGGAGGCGACCGCCGCCTGGCTGGCGCGCTGGCAGGGCCGCGCCATGCCGAAGCTGGACCGGACAAAAATTTTCGTCTTCGCCGGCAACCACGGCGTCACCGCCAAGGGCGTCTCGGCCTTCCCCGCCGAGGTGACGGTGCAGATGGTGGCGAACTTTTCCCACGGCGGCGCCGCCATCAACCAGTTGGCGCGCGTCGCAGGCGCCGAACTGGAGGTGATCGCGCTCGACCTAGACCATCCGACCGGCGATTTCACCGAAACCGCCGCAATGGACGAGGCTGCCTTCCTCGCCGCCGTATCGACCGGCTACGACGCGGTGGGCGAGGACATCGACCTCGTCTGCTTCGGCGAAATGGGTATCGGCAACACCACGCCGGCAGCGGCGATCTCGGCCGCCCTGTTCGGCGGCGGCGCCGAGAAATGGACCGGGCGCGGCACCGGCGTCGACGATCAGGGCCTGAGGCGCAAGGTGGAGGTGATCGAGGCAGGGCTGGCGCGCCATGCCGCAGCGCTGTCCGATCCGCTGGCGATCGCAGCATGCCTCGGCGGGCGCGAACTGGCGGCGATCCTCGGCGGCGTGCTGGCCGCGCGCCACCGCAACGTGCCGGTGCTGCTGGACGGCTTCGTCTGCACGGCGGCGGCGGCTCCGCTGGGGCGGCTTCATCCGCAGGGCCTCGCCCACACAATCGCGGCGCACGTCTCGGCCGAGGCCGGTCATCGCAGCCTGCTGGAAGCGCTCGGCCTGCCGCCGCTGCTCGATCTCGGCATGCGGCTCGGCGAAGGCTCGGGCGCGGCCGTTGCCGTCAACATCGTGCGCGCCGCGCTCGAATGCCACGCGCGCATGGCGAGCTTCGCCGAGGCGGGCGTCTCCGACAAATAGATTCCGGCACGCTTCAACCGAACCGGTCCAGCCGCTCGTCACCCGGCGGCACCGGCGCATCGGAGCGGACATTTTTCCGTTTCCGCCTTCCCGGCTTCAAGGCCGCCTTGAGGTGGGACGGCGACAGCAACTCGCCCGTCACCGTTGCCAGCCTCCAGGCGGCGAACCACAGCCAGCCGCCCGCCAGCCGGGCCAGCCGCCGCTTCAGGTCTCCGGGCTCATGCCGCCCGTCTGCATCGAGTTGAAACATCCGCATCTCGCTTTCACCCGCCATGCGAAGACGAGCAAGGAGCGCGCCAACGGGGCGACTTGCGGCCACTCTCCAGCCGGGATTCGCCCCCGATGGCTAACCAAAGGTAAAGAGCGTCCCTCGCGTTGCTTGCGAACCCGTTGGCCGACATTCCAATGAGGACAGCTTTCGGCCCGGTCGCCGCTTTGGCCACGCCGTCCTTCGCCGGCAGCGCGCGGTATGAGGAGCGGCAGCCCCGCAGGATCGGCACATTTGCGCCGGCGACGATCTCGGCGAATGGCTGTTCGCGGCCCCATTGCTACGACCGGCAGACGATCATCACCAGGGCAGGCGCCAGCGCCTGCCATCGCTTCGGCCATGACGGGAACGCCGGTCAACGACCACCCTTCTCGTTTTCCAGACGGGTATCACAGGATTTGTCGGCGAAATGCCGGCACAGGACTGGACACGGTGAAAAGTGACGGCTATATGCCCGCCCAAGCTGGTTTTACCGGCCGTGTGGGTGTGTAGCTCAGTTGGTAGAGCAGCTGACTCTTAATCAGCGGGTCCACAGTTCGATCCTGTGCACACCCACCATTTTCTTCCGCCGATCAATCTCTTGAGCTCGCAAGCTCATGCTCTGGGTGTTCGGCGTAGGTCGCCGTGCCGCCTCTAGGCAAGCAGGACGCCCTCCGTCACCTTGATCGCCTGCCCACCGATGCGCGCGGCGGCGAGCTTGCCGCTTTCGACATCCAGTTCCAGCCTGATTCGCGATGGTCGTCCCATCTCCAGCCCCTGCTCGATCCACAGGCGCGACAGGCCGTCTCCCGGCCGGTCGAAGTGCATGATCGCGCCGGCGAAGGCGGCGGCGGCCGAGCCGGTCGCTGGGTCCTCGTAGGATGGAGTTCCCGGCACGATCATGCGCACGTGGAAGGCATTGTCGCGCCGCACCGTCTCGCGGCAGTAGACATAGGGGCTGGCGAAGGCCCACTCGCTCTTCTTCGGCGCCAGTTCCGACCAGGCCTGGTTGTCGAGCCGCACCTTGGCCGCCGCGCCGAGGTCCTTCACCGGAATGGTCACATAGGGTACGCCTGCCGACCAGAACGAGACGCGGTGGTTCTCGAAGCCGATCTCGTGCGGGCCAAGTCCCAGGGCCGCGCCGATCGCCTCGGGATCCGCCGCCAGGTCCAGCCGCTCCGGCAGCTTTGCCAGGTCGAACTCGGCGAAGGTGGCGCCCTGCCCGCCTCTGACCGCACAGCGCACCGGACCGATGTTTTCCTCCAGCACGAAGAGGCCGTCGCTCGCCTCGCCACTCGCTTCCGCCAGCGCGACGGCCGTGCCGACCGTCGGGTGACCGGCGAAGGGCATTTCGTAGTCCGGCGTGAAGATGCGGACGCGCGCCCGGTGCTTGGGGTTTTCCGGCGGTAGCACGAACACCGATTCGGACAGGTTGAACTCGCGCGCGATGCTTTGCATGGCGGCGAGGTCGAGGCCTTCGCAGTCGAGCACGATGGCCAGCGGATTGCCCGCCAGCCGCTCGGCTGTGAAGACGTCGTAGACGCAATATCTGCGGCCCTGCACGGCTGTATTTCCCTTCGTTTCGGCCCGGGGGACTGCTGCCCCAATCCCGACATGAGCGAAAATTAATTTGAATTTCGAACCATAAGGCCCGATGTGGTCAGCTATAGGGACGTCACAGGCATCATAGGGGTCCGCCGTGGACCAGATTGTCAATCTGCCAGAGGCGCAATCCGCCGAGGCAATAGAGACGGCCCTCGGGCGCGACGCAAAAGGCAAGCGCAAGCATCGCCGCCGCTGGCTGTGGCGCGGCCTGCTGGCGCTGGTCGTCGTCGCGGCCGGGCTTATCTTCTACCAGTGGTATGCCGGTTCCGCGCCCAAGGTCAGCTACACCACCCAGCCCGCCACGCTGTCGGACCTGACCGTCGAGGTCGCCGCCACCGGCACCTTGCAGCCCCTCACCCAGGTCGACATCTCCAGCGAGCTTTCCGGCGTCGTGCGCTCTGTCGCCGTGGACGAGAACCAGCAGGTCAGGCAGGGCGACGTGCTGGCCAGGCTCGACACCTCCAAGCTGGAGGCGCAGATCGAGCGCGCCAAGGCCTCCGCCAAGGCGGCTTCCGCCAGCGTCGAGACCGCGCAGGTCACGCTGAAGGAGAACGAGCAGGCACTTGTCCGTGCCAGCGAACTTGCGAAGAAAGGCATGGCGACGCAGCAGGCGCTGGACGCAGCCACCGCCGAGCGCGACCGCGCCAAGGCGGCCCTCGACAGCGCCGAAGCCAATCTCGCCATCGCCAATGCCGACTTGAAACTGCAGCAGGCGGACCTTGCCAAGAGCACCATCTATGCGCCGATCGACGGTATCGTGCTCACCCGCTCGGTCGATCCGGGCCAGACCGTCGCCTCCTCGCTGCAGGCGCCGGTGCTGTTCGTCATCGCCGCCGACCTGAGGAAGATGGAGTTGAAGGCCGCCATCGACGAGGCCGACATCGGCGCGGTCAAGGCTGGGCAGAACGCCCGCTTTACCGTCGATGCCTTCCCGGACCGGCCCTTCAACGCTGCAATCCGCGACATCTCCTATGCCTCCGTCACCACCGACGGCGTCGTCACCTATGACGCCAGGCTGGACGTCGACAACGGCGAACTGCTGCTGCGGCCCGGCATGACGGCGACGGTTTCCGTCGTCACCAAGCAGGCCAAGGGCGCGCTCACCGTCCCGTCCTCGGCCTTCCGCTACCGGCCGGCGGAGACGCGCGAGCGCGGCTTCAGCCTGCTGTCGATGTTCACCGGCCGCGGCGGGCGCGGCGGTCGCTGGCGCGACCGCCAGCAGGACAAGCCGGCCGAAGGGCTGCGCACGCTTTACGTGCTGGAAGACGGCCAGCCGCGCCGCGTCGACGTCAAGGTCGGCGCCACCGACGGCGACGTCACCGAGGTGCTCTCCGGCCTGAAGGAGGGCGACAAGGTCATCACCGCATCCCGGCAGGGAAGCTGAATCATGGCGCCACTCATCACCTTCGACCGGGTCTGGAAGACCTATGGCCAGGGCGAAGCCAGGGTGCACGCCCTGGCCGGCGTCGACCTCGCCATCCGCCAGGGCGAGTTCGTCGCCATCATGGGGCCGTCCGGCTCCGGCAAATCGACGTCGATGAACATCATCGGCTGTCTCGACACCCCGACGGCCGGCACCTACCGGTTCAAGGGCGTCGATGCCGGCCGCCTCGACCGCAACCGCCGCGCCCTCCTGCGCAATCTCTACATCGGCTTCGTCTTCCAGGGCTACAACCTGCTGGCGCGCACGACGGCGGCTGAGAACGTCGAACTGCCGCTGATCTATCGCGGCGTGGCGGCAGCCGAGCGGCGGGAACTGGCGATGCGCGCCCTGGCCGAGGTCGGCCTGACCGGCCGCGAGCATCACACTCCGGCCGAGCTGTCCGGCGGCCAGCAGCAGCGCGT
Organism: Ollibium composti; assembly: GCF_004801285.1. Lineage (GTDB taxonomy): Bacteria > Pseudomonadota > Alphaproteobacteria > Rhizobiales > Rhizobiaceae > Mesorhizobium > Mesorhizobium composti. Next base: position 205,620 of record NZ_SSNY01000001.1, on the reverse strand, counting down.
CGCGATTGCCCGCGCCATCGTCAGCCGCCCTACTCTGCTGGTCGCCGACGAGCCCACCGGCAACCTCGACACCGCCCGCACGCACGAGATCATGGACCTCATCACCCGGCTCAATCGCGAGTTCGGGCTGACCATCGTCATGGTCACGCACGAGGCGGATGTGGCCGCCTATGCCCAGCGCACCATCCGCTTCCTCGACGGTCATGTGGCATCGGACGCGATGAATGCGGAGATGGCGCAATGATCTGGGAAACCGTCCGCCTCGCGCTCCGGTCGGTGCGGCGCAACGCGTTGCGCTCCTTCCTCACCCTGCTCGGCATCGTCATCGGCGTCGCCGCCGTCATCGCCATGCTGACCATCGGTGCCGGCACCACCGAGAAGGTGAAGGCCGACATCTCCAAGCTCGGCTCCAACCTGCTGGTCGTGCGCGCCGGCCATGCGGCGGGCCGCGGCGGCCCCGACCAGACCATCCGCCCGTTGCAGGACAAGGACCTCGCAGCGCTCCGCGCGCATCTGGAAGGCGCCCGCGCCATCTCGCCGGCGGCGCAGAAACAGGTGCGCGTCATCTACGGCACCGAGAACATCACCGCCGGCGTCACCGGCACCGACAGCGCCTTCCTCGACGCGCGCGACTGGACGCTCGCTTCGGGCCGCGCCTTCTCCGATTCGGAGGTGCGCTCGGGTGCCGGCGTCTGCCTGATCGGCGAGACGGTGCGCCAGCAGTTCTTCGGCGCCGGCGATCCCGACGGCGAGATCATCCGCGTCAACCGCTCGTCCTGCAAGGTGATCGGCCTCCTGGCGCCGAAGGGCTATACCGGCTTCGGCCAGGACCAGGACAACGTCGTGCTGATGCCGCTCGCCGCCTTCCAGCGCCGCATCGCCGGCAACCGCGACATCGACAACATCTATGTCGCCGCCGACGACCGCACGCCCACCAGCGAGCTTCTGCCGCGCGTGCAGGACATTTTGCGCGACGCCCGCCGCGTGCCGCAGGACAAGGACGACGACTTCGACATCCGCGACATGACGCAGATCGCCGACACCATGACCTCGGCGACCTCGACCATGACCGGCATGCTCTCGGCTGTCGCGGCCGTGTCGCTGCTGGTCGGCGGCATCGGCATCATGAACATCATGCTGGTGTCGGTGACGGAGCGCACGCGCGAGATCGGCATCAGGCTGGCCATCGGCGCGCACGAGAAGCACATCCTCGTGCAGTTTCTCGTCGAGGCGACGGTGCTGTCGCTGCTCGGCGGCATCATCGGCATCCTGATCGGGCTTTCGCTGGCCGGCATCGCCTCGCTGACGCTTGCCATACCGTTCGCGCCAAGCCCGGCAGTCATCCTGCTCGCCGTCGGCTTCTCGGCGCTGATCGGCATGGTGTTCGGCTTCTTCCCGGCGCTGCGCGGCGCCCGCCTCGATCCCATCGACGCGTTGAGGCACGAATAGGGCACGAACGGGCAGCCGCCGTCAGTGGCGCTGCTGGCTGAAATGCCACTCGATCAGCGGCGGCATGTGCGGCAACAGGTCGTCCGGCTGGTCGGCGGCGCTATGGATGACGACGGGGCCGGAAATCTCCGGATCCGTCTCGGCGGCGACGAAGGCGTTCACCCGGCTGACGATCTCATTGGCCGAAAGCGGCATCCAGTAGCGGCGGAAGATGACCGTCCCGCGCTCCGTCGACAGCACGTAGGCGAGCACGCCGCGTTCGGCGACGGCGAGATCGAGGCCGGTCTCCTCCTTCACCTCGCGGCGCATGTTGTAGTCGATATCGACGACGCCGTTGCGGAAATCGTTCGGCTCGAAGGAGCCGGCGGCGAAATAGATACGGCCCGCATTGACCGTATGCGGCGCCATGCGGATCGCAACCAGAGCATTGTCGGAAGAGACGAGCATGGCATGCGCATAGAAATGGCCGGTGCCGGGCACGTCGCGATGGCGGCGCCAGTAGAGGAACGTCGCATAGCGCGCCGCATGGCAGTGGCCGGTAAGCCGCCCGTCCTCATAGGACATTTCGGACACCAGCACGACCGTGCCGTTGAACAGCCGCGGATTGGAGGCGATCTCCCGTTCCCAGTTGGCGGCGATCTCGGCCTTGTGGCTGATTTCCAGCGGATGCGGCTCCGGATCGAGCCTCACGTCGATGACCTCGACGGGCAGGACGACATCGCGGGGCAGGTCGACGCTCATGGTTGCTCCTCAAACCAGATCGAGTGACACGGCGACCGGACAGTGGTCGGACGCCTTGGGCCGGTCCCAGCCGGCACGGGGGAAGCGTTCCACCTCCTGCCCGGCCGGAAACGGCGTGCGGAAGGGCTGGCCGTTGCGCACGATATCGGGCACGGCCGTACCGTTACGCTTGGCCAGCGCCGGCGAAAGCAGGATGTAGTCGAGCTGACAAAGGTGGCGTTCCTGCGGCCCGCGCGTGTGATAAAGCGTCCAGCGGTCCATTTCGGGCCGCCGCTCCACCACGTTCTCGCAAAAGCCGTCCGCGGTGAGCACGTCGAGGCAGGATTGCGTCTCGCTCACCGGCTCGAAGCGATAACCGGCATAGACGTCGCCGGTAATCACCAGCCGCTCGCGATAATCGTTGAAGTCGCCGCAGATCGCCCAGCGTTTGGACGCGGCGTGATCCTTGCCGAACCGCTCCTCGATGATGCGCCGCACCGCCTTCGCCTCGGCGATGCGCAGCGGCATCGTCGCCTGGCGCCCGTCGAGGCCGTTGCGCGGCGAGCCCATCGACTTGAAATGCACCAGGTAGAGCGTCAAAGGCGCGCCGCCGACCTTCAGGTCCACCTCCAGGCAGTCCCGGCGGAAGATGCGCTCAGACGGCTCATGGCCGAACGACGCCAGCTCCGGCGTGTGCAGGCCGAACTCCTCGAAAGTCACGTAGGCGTGGCTCGTCATGCGCACGAATTCGATCGGCTGGCCGTGCGCGGTTTCCTCGCGCATCATCAACGCCACGTCGATGCCGCGCGTATCATTGCCGGTGGAGGTGTATTTCTGCCGATAGCCCTCGCCGATCATCTTGAACAGGTAGCCGTATTCGAAGGCTTTCAGCGCCTCGACGTTATCGACCTCCTGCAGGCAGATGATGTCGGCGCGGGTCGCGGCGATCGCCAGCGCCGTCAGCTGGCGCGTATCGTCGGAATGGGCGATGACACGCGCCTGCTCCAGCAGCCGGTATTCAGCCTCGGTGCGGATGTCGAACAGCGCCAGCGTGCGGTCCTCGTGCAACTGGTTGCGGAAACCGGAAAAATCGAACCTGTTCATCAGGTTTTCGACGTTGAAGGTGGCAAGGCGCAAGGACATGGAAGCGACCTTTGCCCGCAACCGCCCGCCAAGACAAGAGCCAGCGTCAACATGGTTGACGCAACCTTTCCATTCATGGCGCGTTCATCTGTCCGGCGCCAAAGTGTGTAAAGGGACAGCGCGTGGGGCCACAGCTTTTGGAGTGTAGGATGAAAACGCTCTTTTCTCGTTCGCTTGCCTATGGACTGGTCGCCTTCGGCCTGATCGCCGGCGCCGCCACGCCCCTGCAAGCCGGACCGTTGCCGTCGCCGCAGCTTCAGGCTCCTGCGACGGCAAATACGATAACGCAGATAAACGATAGCTCGTATGGCGGCGGCACCAGCGGAGACATGCGGTGGCGCTGGCGCAACAATCGCCATTGGCGCGGAGACGACGGCTGGCATCAGAACCGCCACTGGCGCGGCGATTGGCAGCGCCCGCGCTGGCGCAATGACGATTGGCGCTGGCGGCGCCATCATCGCCGCGAATATTACGGCCTGGGCGGCTTCGGCCTCGGTCTTGGACTGGGGCTCGCCGCCCCGCGCTACTACGACAACTATTACGTGGCGCCGCGGCGTGTCTATCGCGGCCTGTCGCCGGCGCATGTCAGGTGGTGCTCCGCCCGCTACCGGACCTATCGCGCCTGGGACAACACTTACGTTCCGCGCGTCGGCTACCGCGCGGTCTGCCGCTCGCCGTTCGGCTGAGCGAGCGACAGGCGACACCGCCCGGCGGTGTCGCCTTTTTTCACGTCATTGGGCTCACACGAATTCCACGCCGACCAGCGTCGGCGTGCGCCAGCGCACGCGCGCCGGTCGCGCCCGGTCGCTGCCGTTGAGCGTCAGTTCGAAAATCGCCGGCACGGCGGACGTCTCGCCGAACACGAGCAGCGCGCCCGATTCCGATTCGTTGCGCGCGACGCACTCGAGCGCCCCGTAGCCCCGGTTGAAGGACAGTTTCGCGCCCTTCAGCACGCGCCGGCGCTGCGCCGCGCGGCGTTCGGCGAAAACCTTGCCGTCCAGCCCAATCGATTTTCGAGTGATCGCATCCATCGTTCCGCTCCTGTGGCCGATGCGATCGCCAAGCCAGAAACGTGCCAGCCCGCCTGTTCCGCAATGGCACAGGCGGGCTGGTGGGCGCGCACAACTTTCCCGACACCGTGAGGGCGACGACGGCGGAAGTCCGAAGCCAATTCGCCCCGCCGAGTCATATGGCGCGGATTTCGAGAACCGGAGCGGAGCGTACATAAAAGTACGTGAGCACCGGAAGCGCGGAAAGCCGCGTCAGATGGCCGGCGAGGTGAGTTGGAACGGGCTTCCTAGTTCTTGGCCTTGTCGACCAGCTTGTTCTTCGAGATCCAAGGCATCATGGCGCGCAGCTTGGCGCCGACTTCCTCGATCTGGTGGGCGTCGTTGTTGCGGCGGATGCCCTTGAAGCGCGACAGGCCGGCCCGGTATTCCTGCATCCACTCGGAGGTGAACTTGCCGGTCTGGATGTCCTTCAGCACGCGCTTCATCTCGGCCTTGGTGTCGGCGGTGATGATGCGCGGACCCGACACGTACTCGCCCCACTCGGCGGTGTTCGAGATCGAGTAGTTCATGTTGGCGATGCCACCCTCGTAGATCAGGTCGACGATCAGCTTCACCTCGTGCAGGCACTCGAAATAGGCCATTTCGGGTGCATAGCCGGCTTCCACCAGCGTCTCGAAACCGGCGCGGATCAGCTCGACCAGGCCGCCGCACAGCACGACCTGCTCGCCGAACAGGTCGGTCTCGCACTCTTCCTTGAAGTTCGTCTCGATGACGCCCGAACGGCCGCCGCCGACGCCGCAGGCATAGGACAACGCCAGATCGTGCGCGTTGCCCGACGCGTCGTGGTTGACGGCGACCAGGCACGGCACGCCGCCGCCCTTCTGGTATTCGCCGCGCACCGTGTGGCCGGGGCCCTTCGGCGCGATCATGACGACGTCGACCGTGTCCTTCGGCTCGATCAGTCCGAAATGCACGTTGAGGCCGTGGGCGAAGGCGATCGCCGCGCCGTCACGGATGTTGGGGGCGATTTCGTTCTTGTAGATGTCGGCCTGAAGCTCGTCGGGCGTTGCCATCATCATCAGGTCCGCCCACTTGGCGAGGTCCGCCACCGACATGACCTTGAGGCCGTCGGCCTCGACCTTCTTGGCGGTCGCCGAACCCGGCTTGAGGCCGATGGCCACTTCCTTGACGCCGGAATCCTTCAGGTTGAGCGCATGCGCCCGCCCCTGGGAGCCGTAGCCGACGATGCCGACCTTCTTGCCCTTGATGAGATTGAGATCGGCGTCGCGATCGTAATAGACACGCATTGTCTTTTCCTTCCCGTGTTTAGAAACGCAATCCTATTGCTCTTTCCTTGCCCCGTAGAGGGCGAGAAACTGTCTGGTGGCGCGCGCCGCGTCCTCGGCGATGGCCGCTTCCGTCAGGCCCGGCCAATCGCCGAGCAGCAGGCGGATCTGGACGTCGCGCCCGACCAGCCCGAAAAAGGTGCGGAACGCCGTCTCGGCGTCCTCGAAGGCGAGGTGGCCGGCCTTCTTGCCGGCATCGAGCACCGGCTTCAGCCGCTTGGCCAACGCGAAACGGCCGTTTTCCAGCACGATGGCGCCGAGATTGTCCTTGCCCGAGCCGGCGTGGCTGACGGCGACGCGGTTCAGCGCGATGGAGGTGTCGCTGGCGATCACCTTCAGCCAGTCGCGCGCATAGCCTTCAAGGCTCTCGGCCAGCGAGGCCAGGTCGACCTTGCCGGGATCGACCGGCACGACCCGCACCTTCGAGGCCTGCCACTGGACCGTAGCGGTCAACAGCCCGTCGCGGTCGCCGAACCACTTGTAGAGCGTTTCCTTCGAGCAGCTCGCGCGCCGCGCAACGCCCGCCATGGTCAGGTTGTCGCCCTCCTCGACCATCAGGCGCAAAGCGGCGTCCAGCACGTCGCGCTGGCGCGCCGTCCAGTCTTCGCTCGCCTTGGCCTCGCCTGCCTTGGGCTCGCCCGTTTTCGCTTCGTTCATCAAGCGCCGATCCGCCTTCCGACACCCGGTTCCGCCGAACAGACTAGGATAAGTCATCCGGCAAGGAACGTACCGTACGTTACGGTTCGGCTTATTGCCCAGACGGCCCGCCGACGCAAGAGGGAATCGACCGCCAGTCCGCTTCCGTCAGGCCGATCGGCCCGAACGGATCGACGATCGTTCCCGCCACCATCGCCGCCAGCACCTGGGGCGCGGGAAAGATCTTCGCCGCCGTTGCCACCAGCCGGTCGCGGATGAAGGGCAGAACCACCGAATCCGACTGGTAGAACGGCGTGAACGCCCGCGACAGCGCCTGGAAGGCGCGCACATGCAGCCGCCGCGAGCGGACATAGCGGGCAAGCGCCGCCTCGATATCGGGGTTGTGGCCAGAGCATGCGCAAGGGCGGCCGCATCGAGCAGCGCCATGTTGGCGCCCTGCCCGAGCTGCGGGCTGGTCGAATGTGCGGCATCGCCGATCACCGCCAGCCGCCGTCCCGCCGGCAACGCCAGCGTATGATGGCCGTAGCGCGCCAGCGTCAACTGATCGAAGGACCCAATCTGGTCGAGATAGGCCCGGCAGTCCGGCCACAGGCCGGCCACCCTCGCCTTCCAGGCATCGAGCCCCGCCGCCCTCACGTTCTCGGCGTCGTCCGGCTTCAGGCTCCAGAAGAACGCCGCCATCGGCGGCGCCTGCGGGGCTGGCCGGCCGATGGGCAGCACGCCGATCATCACGCTAGCGCGGTCATAGCGCTGGGTGAGCGCATGCGCGTGAAAACCTTCGCCGCGCCAGTCGAGCGAGGCCCAGAACGCCCCGTAGGCCAGCGGCACCGGCTCGCAAGGCCGGATCGCGTGCCGCTTGAGTTTCGAGCGCGCGCCGCTGGCGTCGACGACAAGGTCGAACGGTCCGAGCCTCCGCCCGTCGCGGCAAAGCAGCGTCGGCCGCGCGCCGGCTTCCAGCCCGTCCAGTTCGACGCCCGTCTCGATGGCGATCCCTTCCCTCAGAACCGCCTCGTGCAGCACCGAGAAAAGGGCGGCGCGATGCACCGCCAGACCGAAACGACCGCCACGGAGCGCATCGTAGCGCACGTCGAGCACCGTGCGTCCCGTCGCGGCGTCCGCACCGTAGAGCCGGTCGATGCGGCTGCCCAGCGCAGCGATGGCGTCAAGCAGCCCGTCCGTGCAGCACCGACAGCCCGGTCGGTTGCAGGATCAGCCCCGAACCGACCGGCGCGGGCCTGTCGAAACGCTCGAACAGCGTGACGCGATGGCCGGCACGCTTCAGGAAAAGCGCTGCCGCAAGGCCCGCCGACCCAGCTCCGGCGATCGCAATGTCCAGTCCTGCCCGCAATCCCGTCCCCGCACAATGCCTCGACAACATTCCCCAAGCATCGAGATCAAATCAAGGATGGTGCGGGCGCAATTCGTCGCGGAAGCCGGCGGCGCGCAGGCGCCGAAACAACGCATTCGAGGCAACGAAGGCCTCCCGAAGAGCCATTCGACGCTCAACACCGCCAACGTTCGGACAGCAACCCGTCTGGACACGGCTTACGGCCGGGTGCCGCAGACACCCGGCCGCCCCGCCTGCCCGTCTACTTCACCACGATGGCGACGCTTCCGGACTGGTACATGTGGCCTTCCGTGCCGGACGCGATGCCCGTGCCGTTCACGGCGCGGGTCGGCACGCGCTTGCCGCAATCGCGGCTGACGCGGCTCGACAGACCACCGTCGGAGTATTTTACGACAGAGGACTTCGGCAGCCTGCTCTCGATGGCGGCGAAGCTCGGCGCCGACGCACCGCAGCCGTTGGCGCGATAGGCAGTGATGTGCCTCGTTTGGCCGACCTGCATCTCGACCGTCTTGTCGGCATTGCCCGGCGTGACGCAGCCCGCCAACAGCAACGCGGCCGCACCGGCGGCAGCAGCAAAAACCAGTGAATTTCGCATCTGGGAAGCCCCTCTCCTGAGCCTAAAACGCCGATCGTCGCCACGGCTCGTTCAGCGACGTCCCTTTCGACGTGCCAAATCCGCCCGCATCGCCAAACAGAAAAGTCGGGCAATCGACGGAAAAACCGGAAAAACGGGGATCAAGTTGATTGCTATCTCCATGAATCCATTTTCTATTCTACGGTGAACGATACGGGGTACTTGAGGCGTGCTGGAACAGGATTGGGACCGGTTCGAGCGGTGGCATCGGTTGCTTGACGAACTCTGCAACCGCCGCGGACATATCGACAACGCCTTGCTGGCAAGCCAGCTCTGCCGCCGCCAGGGCAGGAACGGGCAGGACGAATTCAATGCCGCCGGCAAGAGCCTGCGCAACTGGCGCCTCGGCCGTCACGTCCCGCTGCGCCGCAATTTCATGCTGCTGTCCGAACTGCTTGACGTTCCGGCTGACCCGGAGCTCAGCCGGCACTGGAACCGTCTCTACGCCACCGCGCGCGGTCACGTTCCGCTGGAAGACAGCGAAGGGCCAGCCGTGGACCCGACCGCTCCTTTGCCGGCACGAAGCGCGCGCGGCCGACTGGTATGGGCGGCAGCCGCGCTTGTCGCGGTGCTCGTCGCCGCCGGCTTGCGCTGGCTTATGGTCGATCCGCACAAGGACCTGCCGATGATAGGGTATCAGGCCCGCGTGGACATGCTGGTCGGCGAAACCCGATTGATCCACGGCGATCGCGGGAACTGCGACGGAACGATGGTGCCCGGCTGGAACAAGACGGCGCCGCGGGTGCCGGAAAGTCGCCTCGGCAGCTTTTCCGATGGCGGGCTGGCCCGCAAGATGAGCAATTTCTGCAATGCGGTGGTGCCTGTGCGGGCCGTCAAGTTCACTGCCAGGGAGCCGGGTGCCGAAGAGGTGATGCTGCTGGAAGACTTCATGAAAATCGTCGTGCGCGACTATCAGGGCAGCAGGCTCGAATAACGATAACGGGGGAAGCCATGGAGGACGGCAACTGGCGGCACTACGCTCACTGGCACCAACTGTTCGACGAATTGTGCAACGGTGCGGGCTACTACGACACGGCGGCGCTCGCTTCCGCCTATTGTGCGCTGACGGCCAGCAAAGGCGAACGCCAGTTCGACACGGCCGTCCGCAATCTCAACAACTGGCGCTCCGGCCGGCACCTTCCTCGCACGAAGAACCTGCGGCTGTTGGCACGGCTGCTGAAGGTGAGCGAAAACCCCGACCTGCAACGGCACTGGAACACGCTCTACAAGCAAGCCGGCGAGATCGAGCCAGCAGAAACCGCAGGCGGGCTGCCGTCAGTCGTGGTTCCCCGCGCGATTGACACGGACCATGACATGGCAAGGCGCGTGGCGCGGGGTCCCGTCCTGCCGTGGCAACCCTACCCGTCCGCACCGGCGCGCAAACGCTTTTCAGCGCTCGAAATGGCGGCGGGCGGCGCGGCCATGCTCATTGTCGGGGCAGTCGTCGGCTCATTGGTCACCGCCTCCGGCTGGCGTCCCTGGGCAGGGCCGGCCGACAATGCGCCCATCGTTCCCTTCAAGCCGAAGGTGACGATGAAGGTGGGCGAGACGCGGCCGATCTATGCCGAGCGCGGCGACTGCGGAAAGCTGCCGCGCGAATGGCTGCTTGTCGAAGCCGACCTGCCTGACGTGCGAACGGGCACGTTCTCGGACGGAGGGCTGGCGCGCCGCCACAGCAAGTTCTGCCAGGGGCTCACGCCGGCCCGCGCCATCGTCTTCACCGCGACGCAAACCGGCGTCGAGGAGTTCGAGATACAGGGCGACTTCTTCCAGATGACGGTGACGGAATAACGCCCGCCGTCAGATTGCCACCTGGGTGCCGATCTCGACCACCCGCCCGGTCGGAATCTGGAAATATTCGGTGGCGTCGGCGGCGGTGCGGGCAAGGCCGATGAACAGCTTGTCCTGCCACAGCGGCATGCCCGAATTGGGCGAGGTCTTGAGCGAGCGCCGCGACAGGAAGAACGACGTCGTCATGATGTCGAACTTCCAGCCCTGCTTGCGGCAGATTGCCAGCGCGCGCGGAATGTTGGGCTGCTCCATATAGCCGAAGGTCAGCTTCACGCGCATGAACAGGTCGTTGATGACCTCCATTTTGACCCGCTCGCTGTCCGGCACCGTCGGCTGCGGCGCGGTGACCACCGACAGGATGACGTTCTGCTCGTGCAGCACCTTGTAGTGCTTGAGGCTGTGCATCAGCGCCGTCGGCGCGCTCAGCGGATCGCTGGTCAGGAAGATCGCCGTGCCGGCCACCACCTGCGGCTTCTTCTTCAAAAGGTTGGCGGCGAGGAAATCGAGCGGCACCTCGTTGCGGCGCGTCTTTTCGAACAGGTAGCGGCTGCCGCGGATCCAGGTCCACATGACGAGGCCCATCAGGCAGGCGACGCTGATCGACACCCAGCCGCCTTCGAAGAACTTGACCACGTTGGCGCTGAAGAAGCCGGCGTCGATGACGCCGAACAGCACGGCGAGCGCCAGCGCGCCGGCGAGTTGCCATTTCCACAGCCAGCGCATGACGACGAACAAAAGCACCGTCGTCATCAGCATTTCGCCGGTGACCGAGATGCCGTAGGCCGAGGCCAGCGAGCTGGACGAGCCGAAGCCGACCACCAGAAGCATGACCGCGAGCGCGAGCAGCAGGTTGACGCGCGGCATGTAGATCTGGCCCGACTGCATTTCGGAGGTGTGCTGCACCTCGATGCGCGGCAGAAGGTTGAGCTGCACCGCCTGCCGGGTCAGCGAGAAGGCGCCGGAAATCACCGCCTGGCTGGCGATGACGGTGGCGGCGGTGGCCAGCGCCACCATCGGCACCAGCGCCCATTCCGGCATCATCTGGAAGAACGGGTTGTGCGGCTTGCCGCCATGCGAGATGACAAAGGCGCCCTGCCCGAAATAGCACAGGAGCAGGCAGGGAAAGACGATCCAGAACCAGGCGAGCACGATGGGCCGGCGGCCGAAATGGCCGAGATCGACATAAAGCGCTTCGGCGCCCGTCACCGCCAGGAACACCGCGCCCACCGTGACGAACGCGCCGGTGGGCGTCGTCGCCAGGTAGTAGAGCGCATAATAGGGATTGATCGCCAGGAGCACGGACGGATCGTCCAGAAGGTGAACCAGCCCGGTCGCACCGAGCGACAGGAACCAGACGGCCATGATCGGCCCGAAGACCACCGCCACCCGGCCCGAGCCGAAGCGCTGCACGGCGAACAGCATCGCCAGGATGACCAGCGTGATGGGCACGACGTAGGGGGTGAAGGCCGGCGTCACCACTTCGAGGCCCTCGACCGCCGACAGCACCGAAACCGCCGGCGTGATGATCGAATCGCCGAAGAACAGCGAAGCGCCGCACAGGCCGATTGCGAGGATGTATTTCGAACCTTTCGGATACGCGCTGCGCGCCAGCGCCATCAGGGACAGCGTGCCGCCCTCACCCTTGTTGTCGGCCCGGATGACGAAGGCGACGTATTTGATGGTGACGATGATCGTCAGCGCCCAGACGATCAGCGACAGCACGCCGAGCACGTCCGACCGCGACACCGCCTCGCCGGAGGCGTGCAGGGCTTCGCGGAAGGCGTAGATCGGGCTGGTGCCGATGTCACCGTAGACCACCCCCAGCGCGCCGAGCATGAGCACCTTCGTGCCGTGCTGCTCGACTTCGGGCTGGCTCGTCTGTTGATCGGCTTCCGCCTCACCATCCTTGTCGGCAAGGGCCATCGACGATACTCCGTTTAGGCGCGCGGTGCTCTACGCTTGCTGCAACGCAATATCAAGTACCGCTGCGTCAGGCCACCCCGGAGCGGCCGATCCGCACTACCAGCCACAGGCTTTGAGATAGCGACCGACCGTACCGGCCATGCCGTGCTCCAGCGCATCCGCCGTCAGGCCGTGGCCGATCGAGACCTCGGCAAGGTCGGGAATGCGCCGCATCAGCGCCGGCAGGTTGGCGACGGTCAGATCATGGCCGGCGTTTACGCCGAGCCCTGCCGCACGCGCCGCCTCGGCCGTTTTCTCCAATCTTTCCAGTTCCCTGCCGGCCTTTGCGGAATCGGAATGGCAACTACCGTAGGGCCCTGTATAGAGTTCGATGCGATCCGCGCCGGTGTCGCGCGCAGCTTTCACCGCCGTGGGATCGGGATCGGCGAACAGCGAAACCCGGAACCCTCCCTTCTTCAGGCGCTTGACGATCGGCGTGAGGAACGCCGCCTGCGCGGCAAAGTTCCAGCCGTGGTCTGACGTGGCCTGCGCCGGGTCGTCGGGCACCAGCGTCACCTGCTCGGGCTGGTGCTTCTCCACCAGTTGCAGGAAATCCTCGCCCGGATAGCCCTCGATGTTGAATTCGGCCCGGGGAAATTCGTCGTCGATCAATGCGCGAATTTCCGGCAGGTCGGAAAAGCGGATATGCCGCTGGTCGGGGCGCGGATGCACGGTCAGCCCGTGCGCGCCGGCGGCGAGCGCGATGCGGCCGAGCCCCGTAACGCTCGGCCACGGCAGGTCGCGGCGGTTGCGCAGCATGGCGACGGCGTTGAGGTTGACGGAGAGCTTGGCGGGCACGGCTGGCCTCCCGATACGGTGTGCGCGGCATCTATACTGCCTTTGCCGGGAACAGACAGCTGATTTGTGTGTTCCAGATCGGTCAGCGGCCGAACGAAAGGACCGTCCGTGAACTTTCTCGAAGATGTGCCGGTCGTGCGCCGGATCGACACGAACCGCGACGACCTGTTCGCCGTAGAGCTTGTCGGTCACGTCCGCGCGCCCGATGTCGAAAACCTGTTCGGCCTGTTCGAGGCGGCCTGCGCGCAGCATTCCCGGATCGACGTGCTGGTGCGCCTTGTCGACCATGACGGCGTCGACTGGGCCGATATCGCGGCCGATACGCTCAAGCAGGGCAGCGCCGAGGCGGCGAACCATGTCGGCCGTTGCGCCTTAATCGGAGAATCAAGCTGGAGCAACCGGATGCAAGGCTGGCTCGCCGCCCCCTCGACCGTCGAAATCCGCCACTTCCCGGCCACCGGCGAGGCCGACGCCTGGGCATGGCTCGACGCGCACGAAAAGCCGGCGGACGTATAGCGCGAATGTGACAGGAAGGCACGAGCGCTTCAGCGCACCACCGTCAGCCGTTCCGCCGCTCTTGTGATCGCGGTGTAGAGCCAGCGCTGGCGCGTATCCTTGAAGGCGAAGCTTTCGTCGAACAGCACCACCTCGTTCCATTGCGAACCCTGTGCCTTATGCACGGTCAGCGCATAGCCATAGTCGAAGTCGTCGAAGCGCTTCTTCTGCTGCCAGGGCACTTCCTCGTCCGGATTCTCGAAAGCGGCCTTGAGCAGCTTGATCTTGGCGACGCCCCGGTCCGGATCGTCCTCTTCCGGCGAGACGAGCAGGTTGATGCCGGGCTTCACCGTCTCGCGGGAAGAAGTCATCACCTTCCACAGCGAGCCGTTGAGCAGGCCCTTGGCTGGATCGTTGCGCAGGCACACCAGCTTGTCGCCGGCCTGCGGGTAGTCGGCGGAAAAACCCTTCAGTTCGCGCAGACGCTGGTTGTAGCGCCGCCGCGTCCGGTTGGTGCCGACCAGCACCTGGTCGGCCCGCAGGACAAGATCCTGGTTGACGTCCTCGCGGCCAATGACCTGCGCGGTACCATAGTCGCCGCGCATGAACTCTCGCCCCTCGCGCACGTCGAGCGCCAACCGGATGATCGGATTGTCGCGCGCCTGGCGGTGGATTTCGGTCAACAGGTAGTCCGGCTCGTGCTCTGTGAAGAAGCCGCCGCCCGAGATCGGCGGCAGCTGCGCCGGATCGCCCAGCACCAGGATCGGCGTGCCGAAGCTCAGCAGGTCTCGCCCAAGCTGCTCGTCCACCATCGAGCATTCGTCGATGACGACCAGCGCCGCGCGGCTGATGGGGCTCTGGCGGTTGAGCGAGAAGGTCGGATTGATCGAGGTCTTGCCGGTCGTCTCGTCCTCGACTGCCTCCTCGCCGCGCGGCCGGTAGATCAGCGAATGGATGGTGCGGGCGTTGAGCGCGCCCTTGGAACGCAGCACCTGTGCCGCCTTGCCGGTGAAGGCGGCGAACTGCACCTGGCCGTCGACATGTTCGGCGAAGTGACGCGCCAGCGTCGTCTTGCCGGTGCCGGCATAGCCGAACAGGCGAAAGACCTGCGGCCGCCCCTCCTTCAGCCAGCGTCCGACCGCCTTGAGCGCTTCATCCTGTTGCGGGGAAAAATCCATGGAACCGTGAGATCGGATTCGGTCGGCGAAGGCAAGATAGAAGCGAAACACCGCGTCGACTCAGGGAATAGACCCAAGCGACACAGGTAGAACATATAGAGAACAATAAGGTGCCGGCAACCAGAGTCAACGGCCGCCGGCATGGTTTGCCTATTTCTGTTTGTTCTTCTCGATGAACGCCTTGAACGCCTTGCCGAAGGCCACCAGGAATTCTTCGGTGCTGTCGTTGGTGATCTGCCCGGTCCCGTCGAACAGGCTGCCGGTGTTGCCGACATAGGCTTCCGGCTGCGCCATTACCGGCATGTTGAGGAAGGCGAGCGACTGGCGCAGGTGATGGTTGGCGCCGAAGCCGCCGATGGCGCCGATGGAGGTCGAGATGACCGCCGCCGGCTTGCCCATCAGCGCGCCCTGCCCGTAGGGTCGCGAGGCGACGTCGAGCGCGTTCTTCAGCACGCCCGGAACCGAACGGTTGTATTCGGCGGTCACGAACAGCACCGCGTCGGCTGCCTTGATGCGGTCGCGGAGCGCGGTCCAGTCGGAAGGCGGATTGGCCTCCAGGTCCTGGTTGAAATAGGAAACGCCGCCGATATCGAGAAAGTCGAACGTCAGGTCCGGCGTCAGCTTGGCGATGGCGTTCGCCACCTTTCGGCTGAAGGATTCCTTGCGCAGGCTGCCGACGAGAACGGCTACTGTGGTCATGAAACGAACTCCTTGCTTGGGGGATGAAGGGGCTGGACGAAATTCAGAGGGAATGCCGCTTTTCCGGCAAGCCGGCGTCCGGATCGTTCTCCAGCAGGATCGGCTTGCCGTGCGGCGTCGCGTGCGCGGCGCGCTGCCAGGCGGCCGCAAGCGTATCGACATCGGATGGTAGGGCGGCCCCCTTCGCCGCGAGCAGCTTTTCCAGCGCCGTCAGCCACCGTTCGTAATAGTCGTGCCCGTCGGCAGCCGCGTCCGGACGCTTCACTTCCGCCGACAGCGCCTCGGCCCACTCGCCCCATGAAAACAGCCCGGCTTCGTGCAGCGATACCGTCATGGCGAAGGCCTGCGCCTGCCACGGCTCGGCGAAGGCGGGCTCGTCCATCCCCGGTGCCAGCGGCAGGCCGCCGTGCTTACGCGCGCTCAAGATAGCTCTCCCACGCATCGATGGAGACGGTCAGCGTCGGGTCCGCCCCCTCGCCCCACACCTCGCTTCCGTCGAAGACGACGGTGTAAAGCCGCTCAGGGTTCTCCCCCCTTCCATGCGCATTGCTGTCGGGAAGGACGAAGCCGTCATGCACCGCCTCGACCGTACCGATCTTCCCGCGCGCGTAGCGCGGCAGGCGCGTGTGGCCGGTCGGATTGAAATTCTTGGTGCGAACCCGTTCCCCCGCCCGGAAACGCGCCGGCGCGGCGAGCGGCCGGTCGCACGGCCCGCCTTTCGCAAGCACGGCCGGCACGTCGGCCGCCTTCAGCACGCGCTTCGGGGTGGCGGCATCGTCGACGGCTTCCCCGGCGGCGAGATCGGCTTCGCTGAGGAAACCATGGCGCGTCAGCAGCACCTCCAGCGCTCTGGTCCATATCTCGTAATAGGTCGCCGCATAATAGACCGCCGGATGCAGCGATTCGCGCGCGTGCCGGCTCTCGTCCAGGTTCCATGCGCCGAAGGCGCCGGCGGCCAGCGTCACGCCGAGCGCACGCTTTTCCCAGTCCGCGTGAAAGAGCGGCTCCTCCTTTTCGGGCGCGACAGGGCCGAACCCCATCTGGCCGCCGAGGTCCTGCGGTCCGTTCATGTCGGCACCTTGGCTGGCATGCTGGCAAGGCCGGTGCCGATCATGGAATCGCGCGTCACCAGATCGGCAAGCGCCTCCTCGTCCAGCCCCTGGCTGCCTTCGGGCCGCATCGGCACCACCAGATAGCGCAACTCGGCCGTCGAATCCCAGACGCGGACCTTCGTCGCGGCCGGCAGCGTCAACCCGAATTCCTCCAGCACGCCGCGCGGATCGATGACAGCGCGCGAGCGATAGGGGGGCGCCTTGTACCAGACCGGCGGCAAACCGAGCACCGACCACGGATAACAGGAACACAGGGTGCAGACGACGAGGTTATGCGTCTCGGGCGTGTTGAACACCGCCTGCATGTGCTCGCCCTGCCGGCCGGTGAATCCCAGCGAGGCAATCGCCGTCGTTGCGTCGCGCCTCAGCCACTCGGCATAACCGGTGTCGCTCCACGCCTTCGCCACCACTTTCGCGCCATTCCGTGGCCCGACCTTGGTCTCGTAGGTCTCGACGATGGCGTCGATCGCCGCCGGATCGATCAGGCCCTTTTGCGTCAGGATCGTTTCCAGTGCCCGCACGCGTGCGGCCATGGGATCGAGATGGTTGTCGTGATGATGGTCGTCGTGATCGTGGCTCATAAGGCCAAGCTATGGCGGTGAAGGCGCCGCTTCAAGCGCCAACACTCAGCGCAGCATCGGCCACAGCGTCGCCGCCAGCAGGATGCCCATGGCGATGTTGAACCATTTCAGCCGCACCGGATCGGACAGGAAGCCGCGCAGCGCCATGCCGAAGCCGGCCCAGGTCGAGACGCTGGGCAGGTTGACGACACCGAAAATCAGCCCGATCAGCAGGATCGACAGGAATGGCGTCGCCGGATTGGAATAGACCGCCATGGCGGTCACAGCCATCACCCATGCCTTCGGATTCACCCATTGAAAGGCGGCGGCCTCGAGAAAAGTCATCGGCCGCGTCCGCGCCTCGCCGCCGTCGTCGAACGACCGCGCCATGGCGATCTTCCAAGACAGATACAGGAGATAGACGCCGCCGGCGACCTTCAGCGCCGTGTGCAGGACCGGAAACGCGGTCAGCACGGCCCCCAGTCCCAGCCCAACAGCCATGAGCAAAACCACGAAGCCAATGCCGATGCCCAGCATGTGCGGGATCGTGCGGGTGAAGCCGAAGTTCACGCCTGAGGTCAAAAGCATGAGATTGTTCGGCCCCGGCGTGATCGAGGTCACGAAGGCATAGGCCAACAGGGCGAGCAGCGTGTCGGTGGACATTCGCCTATCCGGAAGAGGTTGGATTGTTTTTCCCGGCCGGAAGCCGGCTTGGCGGCGGGCTTTCTACATGCCCTGAGAGCCGCGATTCATCGCCGCCACGCCGGTGCGGCAGATCTCGATCAGGCCGAGAGGGCGCATGATGGCGATGAACTGGTCGATCTTGGAGCTCTTGCCTGTGATCTGGAAGATGAAGTGCTCGGTGTTGGCGTCCACCACATGGGCGCGGAAGGCGTCGGCAAGCCGGAGCGCCTCGACGCGGTGGTCGCCGGTGCCGGCGACCTTCACCAGCGCAAGCTCGCGCTCCAGCGGCCGCTCCTGGCCAAGTTCGTGCGCCCTGACGGTCAGGTCGACCACCCGGTGCACCGGCACGATGCGCTCGAGCTGGTGCTTGATCTGCTCCAGCACATGCGGCGTGCCGCGCGTCACGATGGTGATGCGCGACAGCTTCTGCTCGTGCTCCGTCTCGGAGACGGTAAGGCTCTCGATGTTATAGCCTCGACCGGAGAACAGGCCGATGACGCGCGCCAGCACGCCCGGCTCGTTGTCGACCAGCACGGAGAGCGTATGCGTTTCCGGCTTCTCCGTTTCCTTGGCGATGAAATAGGCCGAACCGGTGGGCTGCTGATGGGCGTTCATTGTTTTCTTTCAAGTTCCTTGCCGTGTTTCGGGATTGGGGGGCGTCGGACCGGTGGTACTGAGGTTGCCCGCTTCGCCTTGCGAATAAACGGATCGTCAAACGTGTAGAAAACCTCGCATCCATCAGAGGAATGCAGATGGAGCGCGTCGGCAAAGTCGAGCCCGCGCCTGCAAGATGCCACCGCGTTCTCGACGGTATTGTCATCCTGGATGGTGATAGAGGTCACCCCCAGGACACGCTCGAAAGCGTCGCATATTTGGTCACGCTTGAAACCGAAGTTGCTGCGTAGCACCCATTCACTTTCAAGCATCACGCTCACCGGAACGAACACCTGCCCGTCGGCAAACACTCGGCGGGCGAGAGCAACATGCTTGCTTCCGTCGTCGACGAGAAACCGCACAAAGATGTTTGTATCAACTGCGCGCGGCATTCCATTTCCGCCTGGCTTCTTCCTCTATCGCGCGTTCCATATCCTTAAGCGTCACCGGAGGACCTTCATATTTGAGGAATCCGGCAGCCTCGTCGAGCGTATAGGTGTTGCGCGTTTTCTTCGGCGATGGCCTGAGAAGGATGACATCGCCGGCGCTCTCGACCTCAACTTCCGAGCCGGCATCAAGACCGTACGCATCTCGCACTGCCTTCGGCAGAACCAGTTGCCCCTTGCTTGAAATCTTTGCCCGCACATTCATTGTCGCGCTCCTGGTAAGACGAAGTAAGACATATACGCCTTACCGCGCCTTACTTCAAATCACACCAGCTCCCGGCCCTTGGCATCGATGGCGTTGGCCACCGCCTCGTCGGTCGCCTCGTCGGGCAGGAGCATCTCGTTGTGCGCCTTGCCGGACGGGATCATCGGGAAGCAGTTGGCGAGGTTCGCCACGCGGCAGTCGAACAGAACGGGCTTCTTCACCGCAATCATCTCCTTGATCGCGTCGTCGAGCTCGTCCGGCTTCTCGCAGCGGATGCCGTGGCCGCCATAGGCCTCCGCCAGCTTGACGAAGTCCGGCATCGCTTCGGTGTAGGAATGCGACAGCCGGTTGCCGTGCAGCAGTTGCTGCCACTGGCGCACCATGCCCATGTACTGGTTGTTGAGGATGAAGATCTTGATCGGCGCGCCGTACTGCACCGCGGCCGACATCTCCTGCATGGTCATCTGCACCGAGGCGTCGCCGGCGATGTCGATGACCAGCGCGTTCGGATGGGCGATCTGCGCTCCGAGCGCCGCCGGCAGGCCGTAGCCCATCGTGCCGAGGCCGCCGGAGGTCATCCAGCGGTTCGGCTTGTCGAAATGGAAGTGCTGCGCCGCCCACATCTGATGCTGGCCGACCTCGGTGGTGATGTAGGTATCGTGGTCCTTCGTCAGCGCGAACAGCCGCTGGATGGCATATTGCGGCATGATGACGTCGGGGTTCGGCTTGTAGGCGAACGAGTCGCGCGCGCGCCACTTGGCGATCTGCTCCCACCACGGATAGAGCGCCTTCTTGTCGGCCTTGGCGGTCGCCCGCCACAGCCGCACCATGTCCTCCAGCACATGGCCGACATCGCCCAAAATGCCGATATCGACGCGCACGTTCTTGTTGATCGAGGACGGGTCGATGTCGATGTGGATCTTCTTCGAATTCGGCGAGAAGGCGTCCAGCCGGCCGGTGATGCGGTCGTCGAAACGCGCGCCGATGCACACCATCACGTCGCAGTCGTGCATGGCCATGTTGGCTTCGTAGGCGCCGTGCATGCCGAGCATGCCGAGCCAGTTCTTGCCGGAAGCCGGATAGGCGCCCAGCCCCATCAGCGTCGAGGTGATGGGAAAGCCGGAGAGTTCGACTAGTTCGCGCAGCAGATGGCAGGCCTCCGGCCCGGAATTGACGACGCCGCCGCCGGAATAGATGACCGGCTTCTTCGCGCCGGCCATCAGTTCGACCGCCGCCTTGATCTTGTCGAGGTCGCCCTGGACCTTGGGCTGGTAGCTGGTGCGCGGCGCCGTCTGCGGCGGCTCGTAGAGGCCGGTGGCGAACTGCACGTCCTTCGGAATGTCGACCACGACCGGGCCGGGCCGGCCGGTGGTGGCGACGTGGAAAGCTTCATGAATGGTGCGGGCGAGATCGTTGACGTCCTGAACCAGCCAATTGTGCTTGGTGCAGGGCCGCGTGATGCCGACCGTGTCGCACTCCTGGAAAGCGTCGGAGCCGATCAGGGACGTCGGCACCTGGCCGGTCAGGCAGACCAGAGGGATGGAATCCATCAGCGCGTCCTGCAGCGGCGTCACCGCATTGGTGGCGCCGGGGCCGGAGGTGACCAGCATGACGCCGGCCTTACCGGTCGAGCGCGCATAGCCTTCAGCCGCATGGCCGGCGCCCTGCTCGTGGCGCACAAGGATGTGCTTGACGTCGTCCTGCTGGAAAAGCTCGTCGTAGATCGGCAACACGGCGCCGCCCGGATAGCCGAAAATGTGCTCGACGCCGTTGTCCTTCAGCGCCTGCACCACCATCTCGGCGCCCGTCATCTCGCGCCGCTCGCTTTGTCCGTTGCTCATCGATCCGTTCCGTCTTCTGTCGCTTTTCCAAGCGTTTGGTGGTCGTTTAGTCCTGTTTCGGGCAATAAAAAAGGCCCCCGGAGGGAGCCTGTGTGTCGCGCATGGGGTGCTGTCGCCCGGCGGTTACACCGCCTTGCCCACGCGCCTTCCTACGAGAATGAGTGCCGTCTTCATGGGCGCGGACAATAAGGGCGCGGATACCCCCGCGTCAATGGCCGATTTTCGTTTCTGCGAAAACCGGGCCTGTAACGCGTGAAAGCGCCGAAAATCCGGCCCGATCCAACTAACCCATTGAAAACAGGCCTAACTTTTTGGGGGCGTGACGCCGCGATTTTTGCCCCGATACTGCTTGGCGCCGATCGGTCGAGGAGCCGATCGCCGATCAAGCCAAGACAACCGGGAGGAACTGATGCTCGACAAGGCGCCGAACAAGAAACTCTCCGATCTGCTCGACACGTTCGGCGCAGCCCTTGCCGCCGGCGACATCGACAAGGCGGTCGCCTGCTTCCAGGACGATTGCTACTGGCGCGATCTGGTGACCTTCACCTGGAACCTGAAGACGATGGAGGGCAAGGACCAGGTTCGCGCCATGCTGGAAAGCCAGATCGCCGGGACGAAACCTTCGCATTGGCGCATCGCCGAGGGCGAGGACGCCACCGAAAGCGACGGCCTCGTCGAAGGCTGGATCAGCTTCGAGACGCAGGTGGCGCGCGGCTTCGGCCACATCCGGCTGAAGAACGGCAAGATCTGGACACTGCTCACCACCATGGCCGAGCTGAAGGGCTACGAGGAGAAATCCGGCTTCACCCGCCCGCTCGGCGCCAAGCACGGCCACGGCAAGGACCGCAAGAGCTGGAGAGAGGAGCGCGAGGACGAAGTCGCCGAACTCGGTTTCTCCAGGCAGCCCTACGCGCTCATCATCGGCGGCGGCCAGGGCGGCATCGCGCTCGGCGCGCGGCTGAGGCAACTCGGTGTACCGACAATCATCATCGAGAAGAACGAGCGGCCCGGCGATTCCTGGCGCAAGCGCTACAAGTCGCTCTGCCTGCACGATCCGGTCTGGTACGACCACCTGCCCTATATCGACTTCCCGAAGAACTGGCCGGTCTTCGCGCCGAAGGACAAGATCGGCGACTGGCTGGAAATGTACACCAAGGTGATGGAGCTGAACTACTGGTCCTCCACCACCGCCAAATCCGCGAAATACGACGAGAAGGCCGGCGAATGGACCGTCGTCGTCGAGCGTGACGGCAAGGAAATCACCTTGAAGCCGAAGCAGCTGGTGCTGGCCACCGGCATGTCCGGGAAGGCGAACTGGCCCAAATACAAGGGACAGGACATCTTCAAGGGCGAGCAGCAGCATTCCTCGACCCATCCCGGCCCGGAGAACTATCGCGGCAAGAAGGTCGTCGTCATCGGCTCCAACAACTCCGCCCACGACATTTGCGCGGCCCTCTGGGAAGGCGGCGCCGACGTCACAATGGTGCAGCGCTCGTCCACTCACATCGTGCGCTCCAACACGCTGATGGATATCGGCCTCGGCGCCCTCTATTCCGAGCAGGCCGTGCAGAACGGCATGACGACGCGCAAGGCGGACCTGATTTTCGCCTCCCTGCCCTACAGGATCATGCACGAGTTCCAGATCCCGCTCTACGAGCAGATGCGCGAGCGCGACAAGGACTTCTACGACGCGCTCGAAAAAGTCGGCTTCATGCACGACTGGGGCGACGACGGCTCGGGCCTGTTCATGAAGTACCTGCGGCGCGGTTCGGGCTACTACATCGACGTCGGCGCCTGCGACCTCGTCATCGACGGTTCGATCAAGCTCAAGACCGGCAAGGGCGCGGCGGTGCAGGAACTGACCGAAACCGGCGTGAAATTCGTCGACGGCACCGAACTGCCGGCCGATCTCGTCGTCTACGCCACCGGCTACGGCTCGATGAACGGCTGGGCCGCCGACCTGATCTCGCAGGAAGTCGCCGACAAGGTAGGCAAGGTGTGGGGCCTCGGCTCGAACACCACCAAGGACCCCGGCCCGTGGGAAGGCGAGCAGCGCAACATGTGGAAGCCGACGCAGCAGCCCGCGCTCTGGTTCCACGGCGGCAACCTGCACCAGTCCAGGCACTATTCGCAGTACCTTTCACTGCAATTGAAGGCCCGGCAGGAAGGCATCGCGACGCCGGTCTACGGCCTGCAGGAAGTCCACCACAAGGCCTAGCGGCTCGCGTCTCCGAGGCGGCGTGGCGTCGCCTCGGGCCGTTTGCATCGCATTTTCCTTATCGCGTTAACGGCATCTGAACCACGCCGCCACACGCGGGCTTAACCCCGTGCGGTCTACAGTCGGATCGGTGGGGTAAGGGAAAATACGGTCCATGTTCGTCGAACGTGAAGCTTCCGGCGGCGAGACGACATCGCAGGAACGGCGCGATGCCGGCCAGAGCGACAAGCGCATCCTCGGCAACGTCGTGCGCTGTGACGGCGCGCGCGCCACGATCGCCGCCTTCGCCGACGACGCCGAAGGCGCGGTGACGGCTCAGTGGAAAGTGGGCCGCATGATCTCCATCAACCTCGGCTCCACCCGCACCGTCGGACTGGTCTACGCCATCGGCAAGTCGGACCTGGCCTGGAACGCCGAAAGCCAGAACCCGATCGAGGTGTCGGTCGAACTCATCGGCGAGGTGCGCGACGCGACCGAACCGGGCGGCAAGCCGGTGTTCGACCGCGGCATCACCAACTATCCCCATATCGGCGCCATCGCCCACTATATCCGCAACCGCGATCTTCAGGCCGTCTACGATCTCGCCGGCCGGCGTTCCATCACCGTCGGCTCGCTGTCGCAGGATGAAGCGGTCGACGCCAACATCGCCATCGACGACACGCTGGCGCGCCATTTCGCCGTCGTCGGCACCACCGGTGTCGGCAAGTCGACCGCCGTCTCGCTGCTGTTGCGCAAGACGCTCGCCGCGCGGCCGGACCTGAGGGTCCTGATCCTCGATCCGCACAACGAGTTCGCCGCCTCCCTGTCCGAACACTGCGTCAGGGTGGATACCGCAAGCCTCGACCTGCCGTTCTGGCTGTTCAGGCTGGAAGAATTCACCGAGGTGCTTTTCCGCGGCCGTGAGGCCGTGCCGGAGGAAGTCGATCTCCTGCGCGACCTCATCCCGGTGGCCAAGAACCTCTATCGCAATCCCAATGCCGGCATGTTCCTCAAGCGCGGCGTCGATGCGCTGACTGCCGACACGCCGGTGCCTTACCGGATTGCCGACCTCGTCCGACAGATCGACGAGCGTATCGGCATGCTCGAAAGCAAGAACGACCGCCCCGCGCTCAAGGCGCTCAAGACGCGCATAGAGCAGGCGTCCGCCGATCCGCGCTACCGCTTCATGTTCAATTCGAGGCTGATCGAGGACACCATCCACGAAACGATCGGTAACATCTTCCGCGTGCCGCATCACGGCCGCCCCGTCACCTGCTTCGAGATGGCGGGCATGCCCTCCGAGGTGGTCAATTCCGTCTGCTCGGTGCTGGCGCGGCTCGCCTTCGACCTGGCGCTGTGGAGCAGCGGGCGGCTGAAACTCCTGCTGCTTTGCGAGGAAGCGCATCGCTATATGCCGGCCGACAGCAAGCTGGGTTTCGCTCCCACACGCCATGCGCTCTCGCGCATTGCCAAGGAAGGCCGCAAATACGGCTGCTATCTCGGCATCGTCACCCAGCGCCCCGGCGAACTCGACCCGACGATCCTGTCGCAATGCTCTACGGTCTTCGCCATGCGGCTGGCCAACGAGCAGGACCAGGCCATCATCCGCTCGGCCATCGCCGACTCGTCCGCCTCGACCCTGTCCTTCCTCTCCTCGATGGGCCAGCGCGAAGCGATCGCCTTCGGCGAGGGCGTCGCCACCACCATGCGGCTGAAGTTCGAGAAGCTCGACCCCGCCCTGATCCCCGGATCAGTGAAATATGCTGGCGACGTTCCGGCCGATCCGTCTGGCGGCGACGTCGATCTGGCGGCGATCGTCGGCCGCTTGCGCAATGCGCCGAAGCCGCAGCCGGCCACCACCTTCACCGAGATGGCCGACACCGACCGCCAGGCCGGCGATCCCGGCTATCGTAAGCCGGCCGCGCCGGGCATCCAGCCGAGCGACGACTTCGACCTGCGCTACGGCCTGAAGCCCGCCACCTTCGGCATGCGCCCGCAGAACGAATAACGGTAGTCCGCAACCCTCCTTCTCCCCGTTCACGGGGAGAAGGTGCCCGAAGGGCGGATGAGGGGCAGAGCCGACCTCGACAAGCAGGCGCCGCCCCTCACCTGCCTGCCGGCATCCTCTCCCCGCAGGCGGGGCGAGGAAAGAAGCTTCAACGGGATTTCAGGCGCTGATGCGGTTGCGGCCCTGCCGCTTGGCCTCATAGAGATGACGGTCGGCGCGGCGGTAGAATTCGTCGGCCGTTTCCTTGCGATTCCATACGGCGAGCCCGACGCTGGCGGTGACAGCCAGTCGTACATTGCCCGAGAGCACCGCCATGCCGGCGATCGCCTTGCGGATGCGCTCGGCGAACCTTGCCAGTTGCTCGGCATCCATGTTGGGTGCCACCACGGCGAACTCCTCGCCGCCCAGCCGCGCCACCACGTCGTGATAGCGCGTCATGTCCATGAGGCACCGGGCCACCGCCTTGAGCACCTCGTCGCCGATGTCATGGCCATGCGTGTCGTTGATCTGCTTGAAATGATCGAGGTCGAGGATCATCAGGCCCATCGGCTTGCCGATGCGGCGGAACTCCTCGAGGTATTCCTTCAGCGCATCGTCGAAATAACGGCGGTTCTGCATGCCCGTCAGGCCGTCGGTCAGCGCGGCCTGCTCCAGCGTCTCCGAACGCGCCGAGAGCGATTCGGTCATGACGCGCAGCTTCGCCTCCTCCTTCACCTGCCGGCGGATCAGCGGATAGATGAAGAAGACGCCGAAGAAAAACGCTGTGGCGATCAGCACGCCGATCGCGAACAGCAGCTTCGAAAGATAGGCGATGTCGGTGTCATGCGACGGCCCGAAGTCGCCCGCCGCGGTCTGCATGAAGTCGAAAGCATGCAGCGTCACCAGGCCGGCGGCCAGGATCACGAAGATGAACACGAAGAAGGCCGACTCGGCCTGGTGGAAACGCATCTGCCGCCCGCGAGAAGGAATGCCAAGCCCTTATGACACCAAGGGGCTTACGAGGTCCTTAATTCCGGCAACTTGAACGCGAAATTTTCCCAAAGCGCAACATGCAGCCGGTTGTATCCACAGCGACGCGTCAGATCGTGGTTTCCATATCGTCACCGGGCCTGAGGCGCCGCCACTCGCTGCCGAGCTGATGCCGGAACCAGGTCGCCTGCCGCTTGGCATATTGCCGCGTGGCGATCTTGGCGCGCTCGATCGCAGCCGCAGCGCTCATTGTGCCGGCCAATGCCGCCTGGAGCTCGCGCACGCCGATCGCCTTCATAGCCGGCAGCGCCGGGTCGAGGCCGAGTGCCGCCAGTTGGCGTACCTCCTCCAGCGCTCCGCCGGCGATCATCGCGTCGAAGCGCCGTTCGATCCGGCCGGCAAGTGCCGCGCGATCCGGCTCGATGACGAGGAAACGGGCGCTGGCGCGGTCGATCAGCGGCGCCGCGCTATCCTTCTGCCACGCCAGGATGGAACGGCCCGACGCCTCCAGCACTTCCAGCGCGCGCACGATACGCTGTCCGTCGGAGGCCCTGAGCTGCCGCGCCGCGTCGGCGTCCAGCCGCAACAGGATTTCATGGAGGGCCGGCGCCCCGCGCTCGTTCATCTCGCGGCGCCAATGCTGCCGGATCGCCGCTGGAATATCCGGCATCTGCGGTATGCCTTCGGCTAGGGCGCGAAAATAAAGGCCCGTGCCGCCGACGAAGATCGCCCGCCGCCCGGCGAGCCGGTCCTCCTCGATCAGGCCAGTCACATCGCGCAGCCACGCGCCGGTGGAATAGGCTATAGAAGGGTGCACATGGCCGTAAAGCAGATGCGGCGCGCGCGACAATTCCGCTCGCCCCGGCCGTGCCGTCAGCACGTCGAGGATCGCGTAACCCTGCATGGAATCGGTGTTGACGATGACGCCGCCGGTCCGTTCGGCCAGATCGAGCGCCAGCGCCGACTTGCCGCTGGCGGTCGGGCCCGCTATCAGGATCGCGTCTTTCACGCGGCCTTTGCCGGCCTGCCCCACCGGATCGTCCATGCCGCTCGTCGCCACGCTCATTGTCCATCCTTCACGCCCGGCGCTCGATGCCGGCCTTGCGAATATGGCGGCGGCCACCGTCGGCGCAAGAGCGATGCGCTGGCTGGACGAAGGCATCGCCTGCGATCTCGAGCTCCCCGCCGGCATCGATGCCGCCTCGGCCACCGCCGCGCTGCGGAAAGCGCTTGCCGGCTCGCCGGTGGACGTCGTCGTCCAACACCAGGAGAATCGGCGCAAGAAGATCCTCATTGCCGACATGGATTCGACCATGATAGACCAGGAGTGCATCGACGAACTGGCGGACGAGGTCGGCCTGAAGGAGCACGTCGCCGCCATCACTGCCCGCTCGATGAACGGCGAGATCGCCTTCGAACCCGCCCTACGGGAACGTGTCGCGTTGCTGAAAGGCCTCGATGCGACGGTGATCGAGCGCATCATCGCAAAGCGCCTGACGCTGGCTTCCGGCGGCGCGGCGTTGGTCGCCACCATGCGCGCCAACGGCGCCTATACCGCGCTCGTCTCGGGAGGTTTCGATGTCTTCACCCGTCGCATCGCCGCCATGCTGGGCTTCCATGAGAACCGCGCCAACCATCTGCTCGAGGCTGACGGGCGCCTTGCCGGCGAAGTCTCCGAGCCGATCCTCGGCCGCGACGCCAAGGCCGCGGCGCTCAGGGAGATCGCCGCACGGCTCGGCCTGACGCCGGCGGATGCCATTGCCGTCGGCGACGGCGCCAACGATCTCGACATGCTGCGGCTGGCCGGCACCGGCGTCGCGCTCCACGCCAAGCCGGCGGTGGCCGCCGAGGCGAAGGTGCGCATCGACCATGCTGACCTGACGGCGCTGCTCTACCTGCAAGGCTACGCTCGCGAGGATTTCGCTACATGAAGCCGATCCGCACGGAACGCCTGATCCTGCGCAACTGGCGCGACGACGACCGGCCGCTGTTCCACCGCATCAACAGCGACGAGCGGGTGATGGAGTTCTTCCCCTTCCGCCGCAGCCGCGCCGAGGCCGACGCCAAGCTCGACGCATTCCGCGCCGAGATCGAGCACGACGGCTTCGGCTGGACCGCCGCCGAGGTTGCGCAGACCGGCGAGTGCATCGGTTTCGTCGGATTGCATAGCGCGGAGAACAAGCCGGCGCCCGCCACAGGCGCGGTCGAGATCGGCTGGCGCCTGGCGCCGGAATATTGGGGCAAGGGCTACGTCAGCGAGGCCGCCCGCGCCTGGCTCGCCTTCGGCTTCGAGACGCTGAACCTCGACGAGATCGTCTCCTTCGCGGTCTGGAACAACACCCGCTCGACCGCCGTCATGGAGCGCATCGGCATGCGCCGCGATCCCGCGCGCGACTTCGACCATCCGGGCGTGCCGGACAGCCACCCGCATCTCAAGCGGCATATCTTTTACGCAATATCCCGTGATGACTGGTTTCAATCGCTGAAACAGAACCCGCCGCTTTCGTGATTCAGCCGGTCCGGATACCGCCATGGCCAACCCGATACCCGTTTTCGTCATCAATCTCGACAGGTCGCCGGACCGGCTGCGCGCCATTCGCGAAAATGCAGGAAAATACGGCATCGAACTGACCCGGATCCCGGCGGTCGACGGCGCCAAGCTGCCTCCCGACCAGCCCCTGCCCGTCGACGGGAAGACGTTCGAACGCATACACGGCAAGCGTATCCTGCCGGCCGAGATCGGCTGTTATCTCAGTCATCTCAACGTGCTGGAGACGATTGCGAAGGGCGACGCGCCCCATGCGGTGATCGTCGAGGACGATGTCGGTTTCAACGCCGACTTCGTTCCCTTCCTGGAGAGATTGCGCACCTTCGAAGGCTGGGATGCGGTGAAGCTGGTCAACCATCGGACGCGCGGCTTCGTCGCGCACGCGCGGATCGATGATTCCGTCCGCATAGGCCGCTGCGCGCACGGGCCGTGCGGAAGTTCGGCTGCCTATGTGGTGACGAAGGCCGGCGCTGCGCGCCTGCTTGAGGCGTTGAGCCCGATGTGCCTGCCATATGACGTCGCCCTGGAAAGAGGTTGGGCCGGCAAGGGCTATGCGATATTCTCCACCGACAAGGCCCAGGTCGCCCTCGGTCCCGCCGAAGCAAGCACGATCGCGGCGACGGCCGGCGTCTACAAAAAAGCCGCCTTTCCGGCGCACAGGCGGATAGGGACGCTGATCTTCCGGATTAGCGATTATCTTCGGCGTATAGTCTTCGCACTCCAGCGGAAAGATCTTCATCACATCCAATGAACGTAACCAGGAACTTTCTTCTTCGGCGTCGTATCGACCACTGGGTCTTGTTCGGCGGCGCCGTGGCTCAGGCTGTTCGCAACGGTTTCTCCGCCCTGGCGACCTTTGCGTTCTCCTGCATCGGTTTCTACCTGTGGGCAGGACGGCACAGATCGGTCCGCCCTCTGTGTAGCCCCTATCACTGGCTTGCGCTTTGCTACGTCGCCTGGTCCTGCGGCCTGATCCTGCTGCGCAGCGAACATCCGCTCCACGATCGGCAAATGAGCTATTCGCTGCTTTGCGGTTTCTTTGCCTTTTGCGGAGCCGGGATGGTGCTGATCGCCGACCCTTTGCGAAGCTTCGTGCTCGGATCACGGGTGGGAGTCGTCGTCGCCTTCGCCATCGGCTTGGGCTATGCGCTCTTCGAGCCGATAAGGCAGGGGATGGGCGGGAACGAAGCCGTCTTCGCCTTCACGGCGGCCATATCGACGCTCACCGCCGCCATTCCCCTCAAGGCGCCGCCACGCTGGGCGCCGAACGGCCCCTACTATCTGATAGCAGGCTCCCTTGCCGTTCTGTTTTCTGAAACCAGGGCGGTCTTCGTTCCCTTGCTGCTTGCCGCATTCGTCGAAATCGGATGGACGTTCCTGACCCGTCCGGGACGCTTCAAGTCTATAGCGCTGCTGGCGACGGCCGCAGGAATAGCCGTTCTGGTGGTGGCCATGCCCGTGATGAGAGATAGTCTGTACGCCCGTCTCTATCCGCTAATCGACTACACGCTGCCTGACCAGGCGACCGCCGACCAGAATGTCCTTTCGCAATCCGACATGGTCAGGGCCTACCTCTGGAGCGGAGCGGTAAAGGTCATCGCCGCACATCCGATTGTCGGGGTCGGGTCCGAAGCGAAGATGCGGGAGATCATAGCGGCACAACCATCACCCGCGGAACGGCCGATTCTGGAAGCCTTCATCCACACCCACAATGCCGTCCTGGACGAATTGCTGAACGATGGCGCCGTCGGGCTGATCATCATGATCGGCCTGTTCGGGTCGATCGCGAAGTATCTTTGGGCGGGTTGCGCAAACAACGCGGAAAGAAGGAACCTTCTCTACTTCCTCCTGATCTCCCTATCCTACGGGATGTTTCACAACCCGCTTCTGCATGAAATGACGATCGCGACGATCTTCCTCTACCTTGGCGTGTTGCATGCCACTGCCGCGCGACGGCGCCGCAGACGGCGAATTGGCCTTCCGGTTTCAACGGCCGAAACCTCACCCCTGCCGGCATAGGCCACACGGTTCCCGTTTCCACGCCAACGTGAAGCGCGCCGACCGGAACCGTTATTCCCCGGTCCGGTCGACGGTGAGGCTCAATCCATCCGGATCGTCACGAAGCGCAGCTCGCCGGTCTTCGACGCCAGCATCAGCAGCGCGTTCTTGCGGCCCTGCTCCTTGAGCGCGCCGATGCGGTCCATGACATCCTTCGGCGTCTTGACCGATTCCTGCGCGATCTCGGTGATGACCTCGCCAGGCTGGATGCCGCGTTCGGCGGCCGCCGAATCCTTGGCAACGTCGGTGACGACGACGCCGGAGATATCGGGCGCGATGCCGAACTTGCTGCGCGCATCGTCGTTCAGTTCGCCGATCGTCATGCCGAGCACGGAAGCGGTGGCGACCTCGGCGCCGTTGTCGCTGCCATTGTCCTCGCCGGCCGCGCCCTCCTCGCTGCCGGCCAGCTTCTCGCCGTCCTCGAGGCGGCCGAGCGTGACCTGAACGGTCATTTCCTTGCCCTTGCGCACCAGCTCCACGTCGACGGCCTTGCCGACGGGGCTTTCGGCCACCACGCGCGGCAGATCGCGCATCTCGTCGATCTCCTTGCCGTCGAATTTGGTGATGACGTCGCCCGGCTGGATCTGGCCGTTGTCGACCGGCCCGCCTTTGATGATGCCGGCCACCAGCGCGCCCTTGGCTTCCTTCATGCCGAGGCTTTCGGCGATGTCGTCGGTCACCGGCTGGATGCGCACGCCGAGCCAGCCGCGCCGCGTCTCGCCATACTGGCGAAGCTGGTCGACCACGCCGACGGCAAGCTGCGAGGGGATCGAGAAGCCGATGCCGATCGAACCGCCCGAGGGCGAGATGATGGCAGTGTTGATGCCGATGACCTCGCCGTTCATGTTGAACAGCGGCCCGCCGGAATTGCCGCGATTGATGGCGGCGTCCGTCTGGATGAAGTCGTCATACGGCCCGGAATTGATGTCGCGGTTGCGGGCCGAGATGATGCCGACGGTGACCGTGCCGCCGAGGCCGAACGGGTTGCCGATCGCCATCACCCAGTCGCCGATGCGCATCGTGTTGGAATCGCCGAACTTCACCGCCGTCAGCTTGTGGCCCTTGGGATCGACCTTGAGCACGGCGATGTCGGTCTTGGTGTCGGTGCCGACCAGCGTCGCCTTCAGCGTCACGCCGTCGGAGAAATTGACCTCGATATCGTCGGCGTCGGCAATGACGTGGTTGTTGGTCACCACGATGCCCTGCTCGGCGTCGATGACGAAGCCGGAGCCGAGCGATTGAACCTTCTGGCTGCCGCCGTCGTTGTCGCCGCCGCGCTTGTTGAAGAAGTCGTCGAAGAAATCCTGGAAGGGCGAGCCTTCGGGAAGCTGCGGCATCGGCACCGCACCCGGCCCCTCGGTGCCCTTCACCGTCTGCGAGGTGGAGATGTTGACCACCGCGCCGAGCAGCTTCTGGGCGAGATCGGCGACCGAGGCCGGCCCGTTGGTCGGCGGCGTCGCCTGGGCGAAGACGGGTGCGACGCTGGTTGCGAGCATTGCCGCGGTCGCGGCCGCGACGACGGTGCGCCTCGCTGCGCGCACAAGGGTTTTGTTCGTCATCGCAGGCCTCCCGGCAGTTTCGAGAAAAGATTCGCTACGCCCAAGATGGCGCGTTGCGTCATGTTGGCAAGAAATGCGGCGCGTTTGCGGCTGCAAGGTCGACGCACCGACAAAATGCAGCCGTATCCGGCCTCATCCGCGCACCAGCCAGACGATGCCGACGCCGACGGCGACCGCAACCAAGCCGGCGACCCGCAGCGCGCCTTCCGGCATCGCCAGAACCTCGCTGGCGAGCTTGCGGGCGAGATTGGGAAAGCCGCCATAGACGACGCCCTCGATGACGAGAACGAGGCCCATGGCGGCCCAGAAATCCTGCACCGGGTCTATTGTCCGGTGGCAGGTTGGGCAGGCGCCAGCGTGGCTGCGCCCGGCTTGGAGCCGGCGGCTGCGGTGCCCTGCGAATCGCGGAAGAAGCGGAAGAACTCCGAATTCGGCGACAAAAGCATCGTCGTGCCGGTGTTGTCGAGCGCCGTGCCATAGGCGCTCATCGAGCGGTAGAACTCGAAGAAGCCCGGATCGCGGTTATAGGCGTTGGCATAGGTGGCGCTGCGCTGGGCATCGCCCTCGCCGCGCAGGATCTCGGCTTCCTTCTGCGCCTCGGCGACGATCTCGATGACCTCGCGGTCGGCGCGCGCGCGGATACGCTGGGCCGCCTCGTTGCCGCGTGCCCTCAGCCTTTCGGCCTCAGCCAGACGCTCCGCCTTCATGCGGTCGTAGGTCTGCTGCGAGACCTCGGCCGTGAGATCGGTACGGCGGATGCGCACGTCGTCGATCTCGAGGCCCAGCGAAGCGGCGTCGGGCCTGAGCTGGTCGCGCACCTCGCGCATCATGTCTGCGCGTTCTTCCGAAAGGGCGGCCTCGAAGCCGCGCAGGCCGTAGACCCGGCGCAGCGCCGCGTCGAGACGCGTCTTCAACCGCTGCTCGCCCAGTTCGATCGAGCCGGACACGGCGGAGCGGAAGACGCGCGGATCGGAAACGCGATAGGCGATGAAAGCGTCGACCTCGTAGAACTTGCCGCCCGAGACCTGGACGCGGATGTTGTCGAGGTCGAAGCGCATCACGCGCTTCTCGATCATCTGCACGTTGTCCGCCTCGAACATGGAAAACGGCAGCTTGAAATAGATGCCGGGCTCGGTCTTGACGTCGACGATCTCGCCGAAACGCAGCACTATGGCCTGCTGGCGGGCGTTGACGACGAAGATCGACGAATAGGCGAGGAACAGCACGATCGCCACAAGGACGGCGATAAAGGGCAGACGGTTGGCCATCACGGCGTCCCTCCGGCGTTCGCATTCGGTGCCTTCGGCGCCACTTCGGGCAGCGGCAGATAGGGCAGCACGCCCTGCGTGTTGCCTTCGCCGAGGATAACCTTGTTGGAATCCTTCAGGACCTTCTCCATCGTCTCGAGATAAATGCGCTTGCGGGTCACGTCCGGCGCCTTGGCATATTCGTCGTAGACCGAGATGAAGCGCTGCGCCTCACCCTCGGCTTCCTGCACGACGCGGTTCTTGTAGGCGGCCGCCTCTTCGCGCACCTGCGCGGCTTGGCCGCGGGCGGCACCCAGCTTCTGGTTGGAATACTGGTTCGCCTGCTCGACGAACTTGTCCTCGTCCTGCTCGGCGCGCTGCACTTCGTCGAAGGCATCGGCCACTTCGCGCGGGGGGGCCGCGTCCTCGATGGAGACGGCGTTGATGTTCAGGCCCGCCTTGTAGCCGTCCAGCGTGGTCTGGATGATCTGGCGCACCGATTCGGCAATGCCTTCACGGTCGTCGCGGAAGATGTCCTGTGCCGGACGCCGGCCGACGGCCTCGCGCATGGCGCTCTCGGCCACCTGCCTCAGCATGCCGTCGGGATCGGAAACGTCGAACAGATACTGTTTCGGGTCGGACACCTGGTAGGCGACGGAGAACTGCACGTTGACGATGTTCTGGTCGCCCGACAGCATCAGGCCGGACGTGCCGGACGAGCGCGCGGCGTCGCCGATGTTGACCAGCTGTTCGGAAATCTTGGCGGTTTCGACCCTGTCGATCGGCCACCAGTGGAAGTGCAGGCCAGGCTCCGAAAGCTCGGCCTTGGGCTTGCCGAAGCGCAGTTCCACCGCCACTTCGTCCGGCTGCACCGTATAGATCGCCTTGAACGCCCACAGCGCCAGAAGCACCAGCACGATCAGGCCGATCAGCGCCGGCGAGGCGCCGCCGCCACCCGGAAGCGCCTGGCGCAGCCGGTCCTGTCCGCGTCGGATGATGTCTTCAAGATCGGGCGGTGTTCCCTGCGGTCCGTTCGGTCCGCGCGGCCCCTGACCCCATGGCCCCTGATTGTTGCCGCCGCCACCCCACGGGCCGCCGCCTCCGCTCTTGTCGTTCCAGGGCATGATGTCCTTTCGCTGGGTTCCCTCTGGGCGCCGGGACGCAACGCCCCGGAACACAACTC
The DNA here is from genome assembly GCF_004801285.1 of Ollibium composti. Classification (GTDB taxonomy): domain Bacteria; phylum Pseudomonadota; class Alphaproteobacteria; order Rhizobiales; family Rhizobiaceae; genus Mesorhizobium; species Mesorhizobium composti. The sequence continues at coordinate 171,119 of NZ_SSNY01000001.1, read as the reverse complement.
CACTGTCCTTCTATAGGGACGCCGCCACGCGCTTTCAACGTGAAGCCTGCCGCTTCGAACCGTTTGAAATGCCGCACCCTGCCGATTGCTGCGGACTGCGGGGCGCTCAGGCGGGTTTCCGCCTGCGTTCGTAGACGACATGGCGCGTCGGATGGCTGTCCTTTTCGCCGGCCGGCACGTCCTCGGCGCTGACGATGCGCCAGGTCTCTGGATCGATCGGCGGGAAGCGCGTATCGCCGTCGACCGCCGCCTTCACATGGGTGATGGAGAGCCGGTCGGCCAGGGGCAGCGCCTGCGCATAAATCTCGCCGCCGCCGATGACGCAGATCTCGTCGACGCCGGCCATGCAGCGCCCCCTCGCCCGCGCCAGCGTCAGCGCATCCGGCAGCGAATGCACCACCTCCGCACCCTCCGCCCGATAGGCGGGATCGCGCGTCACGATGATGTTGAGGCGGCCCGGCAACGGCCGCTTGGGGAAACTTTCCCAGGTCTTGCGGCCCATGACGATCGGCCGGCCCATCGTCTCGGCCTTGAAGCGCTTGAGATCGGTCGAAAGCCGCCACGGCAGGCCGCCGTCACGGCCGATGACGCCGTTCTCGGCGATAGCGACATGAATCACGACGTCCATCAGCCGCCCTTCCCGCTATCCAGATCCTGCGGCCGGTCGAGGAACAGGATATCGATGTCGCGTTCGGGGTCGAAGTCCTTCGCCGTCATCTGAAAGGTCGTCGGGCCGGTCTTCTTCACGCCCTTGCCGCAGAAGGAAACGAGGCTGGCCGGATAGCCCTTGTCCACCGTCAGCTTGAACTTGCCGATGGTGCCGCCGGCCCAGTTACCGCCAGTCGTGAGAATATAGGCCAGCCGGCTCTCGTAACGCGGCGAATTGCCTTCGGGACCGGGTGCGGCCATGGCCTTGCGCACCGCCTTTTCGAAATCGGCATCCATGCAATAGCGCTTCTTGTAGGCGTCGTATTCGCCGTCGAACTTGCCGTCGCCATAGAAGTTCAGCCCGACGGTGCCGCCGAGGCTCGGCTTGTAGCGGTGCGAAACGCGTACCGGCTTGCCCGCCGGGAAGGTGGCGCGCCACCAATAAGTCGACCGCAATTGCCAGTACGGCCGGCGCACCGTCTTCCAGCCCGAACCGTCGTCGAACTCGTCGAGGACGATAATGCCGCGCGCAAGCCAGTCGTCGGCGATAGACTGCGGCAGCTTCGCCAGCGCATCGCTCACGGCATCCCCGAACGGATAGAACGGCACCTTCTGCGCCTTCAGGTCGGCGCTGACGTCGAGGCCGGCGGCGAACGCCCGCTGCTCCAGTTGCGGCGTCAGCGGCTTGCCGTCCATCGTCGCCTCGAAATCGAGGAAATTGTCTCTGTCGTCGGGGATGGAGGGAACCTCGTTCGGGTTGCCCTCGATGTCCGGCATCGGGAAAGCGACGATGGTGTCGATGGCCTTGTCGGTGCCGTTGCGGAACACGTAGTCCACCGTCACCCTGTCGCGCGACAGGAAAAGATCCTCGCTCTCCATGGAAATGGAATCGGAGCGCGCCAGCACAAGGCCGCCCGTTCCCAATTCAGCCACCGAATCGTTGGCCAGCGCCGGTGTGCCCGTCACCACGATCGCCGCCACAGTCAGGAATCTGCGCATCACACCCCTCATGCCGTCAAACCTACCTGCTTGGCTGCCCTTCGCAAGCCTTGTCGGCCAAGTGCGGCGGCATCAAGTCCGCCCACTGGACACTTTCGCCGCCTTCGGGCAGGACAACGCCATGCGAAAAATCCTCGTCGTCGGCATCGGCGCCGGCAATCCCGAGCACCTGACCGTCCAGGCCGTCAACGCGCTGAACCGCGCGGACGTGCTGTTCATCCCCGACAAGGGCGAGCGGAAAAGCGAACTGGCCGAACTCAGGCGCGAAATCTGCGACCGCTTCGTCACCAACCCGGCATCGCGCCGGGTCGAGTTCGCCGTGCCGGTGCGCGCCAGGCCGACCGGTTCCTATCGCCAGACGGTCGACGACTGGCACGCCGCGATCGCCGAAATCTACGAGCGGCTGATCCTGGGCGAGATCGGCGAGGACGGCTGCGGCGCCTTCCTGATCTGGGGCGATCCCTCCCTCTACGACAGCGCGCTGCGTATCCTCGAGCGCGTCACGCGGCGCGGCAACGTCGAGTTCGCGCTGGAGGTCATCCCCGGCATCACCGCCATCCAGGCGCTCGCGGCGGGTCATAAAATGGCGCTGAACCGCATCGGCGATCCGTTCCTCGTCACCACCGGGCGGCGGCTGACCGAGGACGGCATGCCGGACAATGCCGGCACGGCCATCGTGCTGCTCGATGGCCAGCAGGCATTCCTGTCCGTCGCCGACAAGAGTGCCACGATCCACTGGGGTGCCTATCTCGGCACGCCGGACGAGATTCTCCTGTCCGGCCGGCTGGGCGACGTGGAGGAAGAGATCGTGCGGACGAGGGAAGAGGCGCGCTGGCGCCATGGCTGGATCATGGATACGTATCTCTTGAGGAAAGCCGGCAACTAATTTCCACCCACCGCGCCACCCCTCACCTGGCTGCCGCCATCCTCTCCCCGTAAACGGGGAGAGGGGTCTTGGCCGCAACGTCTCGCTATTCGCGAAACGCTGGCGATTAGCGAAACCAGCAGAGCGCGCACCTCGCCCCGTTTACGGGGAGAGGATGGCGGCAGCCAGGTGAGGGGCTGCGCGGTGGGTGGAAATTAGCCAGCAGCTCCGCTGACCTTCACCCCGCCTCGATCTCCGCCTGCAACGCCTCCATATGCGCCGCGGCCGCGGATGCGGCCGCCCGCTCTATCGCCCTGTAGCGGCTGACGACGGCGAGCCCCACCGGCGTTAGCTGCGCGCCGCCGCCCTTACGGCCGCCGGTCTGGGCGGCCACCAGCGGCTTGCCGAACACCCGGTTCATGTCCTCGACCAGATCCCAGGCATGCTTGTAGGACATCTCCATGCCGCGTGCCGCGGCCGAGATCGAGCCGAAGGCGGCGATCTGCTCCAGAAGCTCGATCTTGCCGGGACCGATGCGGCCGTCCGGGTCGAGATTGATGCGCAGGCTCAGCGACGGCATGACGGTCTCCTCGCCTCAGCATAGCGGCCTTCACCGACAGCCGCTATTCCAAATCCGCATAACGCACGACGGCCGCTCATGCATCGATCTCCACACGCAAGCCCGCCGCGGTGTTGGCACGGTCGAAGCTCAGCGTCTTGACCACGGCGAACACCTCCCGCCCCGGTTCCAGCCCCAGCGCCTGTCTTGACTGGCGGGTAATGCGCGAAACGATCGTCGCACCATTGCAATCCATGCGCACGTCCACCGAAGCGTCATCCTCCGGCTCGATCGAAACGACGCGTCCCGCCAGCACGTTGAGCGCCGACAGCCCGTGCGGCCGCTCGGTGGCGATCATCACGTCGCGGGCGCGGATGCGCACCCGGACCGGCGCACCGACGGCAAGGTCGAGGCGCGGCACCCGGATCTCGCCGGCCGCCGAGGCCAGCACCGTCATGGCGAATTCCGCGTCATGACGCGCCACGACCGTCTCCAGCAGCGCGCCGCCCTCGCCGCGTTCCTCGTCGGGCAAAAGGTCGAGCCGTTGCAGGATCGCCGCCGCCGGGCCTGCCGCCGTGACCTTGCCGGCGGAAAGCACGACGACCTCGCTCGCCAGCCGCGCCACCTCGGCGACGGAATGGCTGACATAGACGATGGGAATCTTCGTCTCGTCGCGCAGCCGCTCGATATAGGGCATGATCTCGGCCTTGCGCGCCTCGTCCAGCGAGGCCAGCGGCTCGTCCATCAGGAGCAGCCTCGGGCTGGCGAGCAGCGCCCGGCCGATCGCCACGCGCTGCTTCTCGCCGCCGGAAAGGCCGGAGGGGCGGCGGTCCAGCAGGGCGCCGATGCCCAGCAGGTCCACCACCGCGTCCATCCCGGCATAGCGTTCCGCCGCCGGCGTGAAGAAGCGGCCATAGCGCAAGTTCGCCGAAACGCTCATATGCGGGAACAGCCGCGCATCCTGGAACACCAGGCCGACGCGCCGCTTGTGCCTCGGCACGAAGAGACGCCTTTCGGTGTCGACCAGCACGCGCCCGTCCACCGCCACGCGCCCGCGCTCGGGCCTCGCCAGCCCGGCGATGATGTTGATGAGCGAGGATTTCCCCGAGCCGGACGGGCCGAACAGCGCCGTCAGCCGCCCGGCGCTCTCGAAGCGGGTTTCGAGCATGAAATTGCCCTGCCGGCGGGCGATGTCGATGGCGAGCGTCATGTCAGTTCCAGCCTGCGGCCGACGCGCCGTGCCAGCACTTCCGACACCACCAGTGCCGCCATGGAGATGATGATGGAGATCAGGGTCAGCCTCAGCGCCCCCTCGTCGCCGCCCGGCACCTGCGTGAAGGTGTAGATCGCCGACGGCAGCGTCTGCGTTTCGCCCGGAATGTTGGAGACGAAGGTAATGGTGGCGCCGAACTCGCCCATCGCCTTGGCGAAGGACAGGATCATGCCGGCGATGATGCCGGGCAGGATCAGCGGCAGGGTGACGGTGGCGAACACCCATCCGACACTGGCGCCGAGCGTGCCGGCCGCCGCTTCAAGCCTGCGGTCCACCGCCTCGATGGACAGGCGGATGGCGCGAACCATCAGCGGAAAGCCCATCACCGCGCAGGCAAGTGCGGCACCCGTCCAGCGGAAGGAAAAGACGATGCCGAAATGCTCGGCGAGAAACGCGCCGGCCGGCCCGCGCTTTCCGAAAGCCAGCAGCAGCAGATAGCCGGTGACGACCGGCGGCAGCACCAGCGGCAGGTGGACGACGCCGTTGAGCAGCGTCTTGCCCCAGAACCGGCCCCGCGCCAGAAGCAGTGCGATCAGGATGCCCGGCGGCAGGCTCGCCAGCATCGCCACCGTCGCCACCTTGATCGACAACCTGACCGCGTTCCATTCGTCGGGAGTAAGGTCGGTCAGCCAGTTCATGCGCGGTCCGGAAATTGGTCAGGGCGGCTGCATACCACATCCCCGCTCCGGCTTGCTTGGCAAACCACCTCTCCCCTGTCGAACGGGGGAGAGGTGCCGAGCAGAGCGAGGCGGAGTGGGGGTCGAATTCACACGCCATCGTCCCAACAGCCCGGCCTCGCCGCCTCAGTTGCTCGGGGCGAGCACGGTAAAGCCCTGCCCCTTGAAGATCTCGGCCGCCTTGGCGGATTGCAGACACTTCAGGAATGCCGGCGTCTCGGCGTCCTTGGAATCGGTCGTCTGCGCCACAGGATAGACGATCGGCTTGTGCGAATCCTCGGGGAAGGTGCCGATCACCTTGACGCCGGGCTCGGCCACAGCGTCTGTGGCATAAACGATGCCTGCCGCCGCCTCGCCGGTCGCCACCAGCTTCAATGCCGCGCGCACGTTCTCCGCCTGCGCCAGCTTGCCCTCGACGGCGCCCCACATGCCGAGCTTTTCCAGCGCTTCCTTGCCGTACTTGCCGGCCGGCACCGATTTCACCTCGCCTATGGCGAGCCTGCCGTCGCCGAGCAGGCCGGCGAGGTCGAAGCCCTTCTCAAGCTTGGCCTCGGCCGTCGAATCCTTCGGCGCCACCAGCACGATGGCGTTGCCGAGCAGCTTCACCTCCGTGTCCGGCCTCACCAGCTTCTTGTCGGAGAGGTACTTCATCCAGTCGAGGTCGGCCGAGACGAAGACGTCGGCCGGCGCGCCGGCCTCGATCTGCTTGGCCAGGGCCGAGCTTGCCGCGTAGGAGATCGCCGCCGCCTCGCCGACTTCCGGCTCGCACGCCGCGTTCACCGCATCGAGCGCGTTCTTCATGCTGGCGGCCGCGAAGACCGTCACCTTGCTGTCGTCCGCGCGCGCGGCCGACAGGCCCGCCGCCAGCGCCATCGCCACGCCGCCGGCTAGCAGACCCGCCACCGAAACCCTGCTCACGTTCATCGAACCTCTCCCTGCCAATTGAAGGCCATGCAGCCGAAAATCTCCAAGGCGATATATTCACATGAACATAACAATGAAAAGCCTCCTTGCCGTTTTCTACGCCAAAAGCGTTGAACTGGCCAGCCGGAACGCCATACGATCGATCCCGCTGGAAAGAACGAATCCTCGGGAGATCGACTGTGAAGATCAGCGCGCGCAACACGCTCAAGGGCAGGATCGTCGAGATCACCAAGGGCGCCACCACCTCGCATGTCAGGATCGACATCGGCGGCGCCACCGTCACCGCCTCGATCACCAACGAGGCGGTGGACGAACTGCAGCTCGCCGTCGGCAGGCAAGCCTATGCAGTCATCAAGGTATCGGACGTGATGGTGGGGGTGGAGTGAAGGGCAATCCTTCGTTCACGACAGGGCGCTTCACCGGCGCAATCCCCCTATCCGTCGCGCTACGCGCGCCACCTCTTCCCCCGTTCCGGGTGCAGAGGATAGGCCGGTCGCAAGGCTTGGCTCTCATCCTCTCCCCTCACGAAGTGGGAGAGGTGGCGCGCCCGCAGGGCGCGACGGAGAGGGGGCAGTGCCACTGGGGCGAGCCCTCTAAACCGCGATCGGCGCCTTGATCGAGGCGTCGGCGACGTAGTTGTCCAGCCTGAAATCCTCGAAGCGGAAGGAAAACAGGTCCTTCACGTCCGGGTTGATCCACAGCGTCGGCAGTTGCTTCGGCGTGCGCTGAAGCTGCTCGCGCGCCTGCGCAAAGTGGTTCGAATAGAGGTGCGCGTCGCCCAGCGTGTGGACGAAGTCGCCCGCCTTCAGCCCCGTCACCTGCGCGATCATCATGGTGAGCAGCGCATAGGAAGCGATGTTGAAGGGCACGCCGAGGAAGATGTCGGCCGAGCGCTGGTAGAGCTGGCAGGAAAGCCGCCCGTCGGCGACGTAGAACTGGAACAGGCAGTGGCACGGCGGCAGCGCCATCTCGTCCACCTCAGCCGGGTTCCAGGCCGAGACGATCAGCCGCCGCGATTGAGGATTCTGCCGTATCTCATTCAGAAGATTCGCGATCTGGTCGATGGTGCCGCCATGCCCGTCGGGCCAGCTGCGCCATTGCTTGCCGTAGACCGGGCCAAGTTCGCCCTTCTCGTCCGCCCACTCGTCCCAGATGGTGACGCCGTGGTCGTTGAGATACTTGATGTTGGTGTCGCCGGCGAGGAACCAGAGCAGTTCGTGGATGATCGACTTCAAGTGCAGCTTCTTGGTGGTCAGCACCGGGAAGCCGCGGCCGAGATCGAAGCGCATCTGGTGGCCGAACACCGAGCGCGTACCCGTGCCGGTGCGATCGCCACGGTCGGTGCCGTAGTCGAGCACATGCTGGAGAAGATCGAGATACTGGCGCAACAGGCGGCTCCGATTCGGGATCGGCCCATTATAGCGCAACAACGACCGACTGCCCATCGAAGGCAGCCGTAGACCTAGCGATACCCGCTATCCACAGGCGGGCCAGCCGCTCAGCCATTATCCCGGCCGCGGCCGCGGCGAGGGCCGGGATAATGTCTGATTTTTAGGACCCGGCTCTCTCAGAGAGTGCCGAGCTTGCCCAGTTCCTTGGCGACCAGATAGTAGAAGGTCACGCGGCCCTTGGAGTTGTCGCCGGCCATCGCCTTGGCGACCTTGGCAACGGCGGCTTCCGCCTTGGCGGCGTCGACGCCGAGCTTCTTCACGCCCCAGTTGTCGCGCACGCGGTCGAGTTCCTTCTGGTCGGTCGCCGAAACCAGCGAGGAGTCGCGGTTCCTCAGCGCGATGCCCAGGTGCTTGACGATCTTGTCCACCACGGCGGCGTCGGCGCCGGCATCGTATTTCTTCACGTCTGCGAGATAGTCGGCCATCGGAAACTTCCCCTCGTCGGAGCCATGTTGACTGCCGGAGACCGGCCGGCGGCTCAGAGCCGGAACGGAATCTCCACACGGGCGGAGATTCCGGCGAGAGCGCGCGCGAGTCAACCCTGCGTGGCATTTTTGCCATGCGCCGCCACCGCCGCCTTTGCGGCCTTCCCTTTTGCCCGGCCGGTCCCTATATTCGGTGTGTCGGCTCGTCCGACTATGGCGATAAACAGGCGATGCAATAAACCGTTCGGACCCGGGGGCGGTACCCGGCGCCTCCACCAAAAGCCGCCGCTTCATTCGGCGGCTTCTGCTGGGGGCGAAACAGGATCGACGAAGGTGTAAAGATCGTTCTTTTGCCCGGCATTGTACCACCGTTATCGGGCTAAACTTATAGTTGCCAACGACAACTATGCGGAAGCTCGTCTCGCTGCGTAATGCGGCGCGAACGCTTCAAATCAAGTCCTAGCGGTTCGCACTTCTAGGCGGGGTCCGGAGGCACCTGGCAACAGAAGCCTCCACTTCTCTCCCCTCCCGATCGCTCTCGCCGCAACGCGTCACTAACCTGTGGCGCGAGTTTCATCGCAATGAAGGTCTTTGACATGGATTCCGACCGCTTCTTCGTGCTCACCGGCGGGCCGGGCGCCGGCAAGACGACGCTGGTCGAGGCCCTGCGCGCCAGGGGATTCGCCGCCACCGAGGAGGCCGGACGGGGCGTCATCCGCGAGGAGATGGAGACCGGCGGCGATGCCCTGCCCTGGATCGACCGCCAGCGTTTCGCCGAGCGCATGTTCGAATGGGAATTGTCCTCCTACCGGCAGGCGGAACGGGAAGCCGGCGCCGTCTTCTTCGACCGCGGCCTGCCGGACACGCTCGGCTACCTCACCCTCGAAGGCCTGCCCGTGCCGCCCTGGATGGAAGAAGAGGCATGGCGGCTGCGCTACCATGCCCGCGTCTTCGCCGCCCCGCCGTGGAAGGAAATCTATGGCGTGGACGAGGAACGACGGCAAAGCTGGCAGGTCGCCGTGCGTACCTATGAGGTCATGGTTCGCACCTATACGGACTTCGGCTACGACCTTGTCGAACTGCCCCGTGCTGCGGTCGAACAAAGGCTCGCCTTCGTGCTGAAGGAAGCCGGACTGGCCGAATGAGAACAGATAAGGGAATAGGGGAATAGGGCAGTAAGGCAGTAGGAAAGAGAGAACGGCTTCTTCTCCCTTATTGCCTTATTGCCTTACTCCCCTATTCCCTTACTCCGCCGGCACTTCAGCCGGCCGGCGCGTGCTGCCCAGCGTCAAGTGCGCCAGCGTGAAGGAAATCACCGCGCACAGCGCGATGGCGGCCACCATCGGCAGCGGCGTGCCGTCGGCGAACACGCCCGCCACCGCCATCGCCACCGCGCCGATGCCGAGCTGCAGGGTGCCGAGCAGCGCCGACGCCGTACCGGCGATCTCGCCATGCTCGTCCATCGCCAGCACCGAAGTGGAGGGGATGACGAGGCCGACGAAGCCGTAGCCGAAGAACAGCAGCGTCGCCAGCACGCCGAGGCTGTCGAAGCCCGACGCCATCAGCGCGAACAACAGCACCATCACGCTGGCATAGCCGGTCACCGCATAGCGCACGACCCGGCTGAGTCCGAAGCGGTCGGCGAGCTTGCCGGTCAGCTGCGACATGGCGAAGAACGACACCGCGTTGATCGAGAAGAACAGGCTGTAGACGCGCGGCGTCAGCCCGTAATGGTCGATCAGCAGGAACGACGAGTTCGACAGGTAGACGAAGAAGGACGAGATCGCGAACGAACCGATCGCCGTCAGGCCGAGGAAATAGCGGTCGCGCAGCAGGAAGCGGTAGGCCCGGAGCGCCTCGCCGAACGAACTGCCGATGCGCTCCTCCGGCGGCCGCGTTTCCTTGAGCGAGGTCGCCAGAAGCACGACGGCGACCAGCACCGCCACCGTCACCGCCCAGAACACGCCGCGCCAGCCGAAGCTCTCGCTGATGAAGGAGCCCGTCAGCGGCGCCAGGATCGGCGACACCGAGAAAACCAGCATCAAGAGCGACATCAGCTTGGCCGCCTCGTTGCCGGTATAGAGGTCGCGCACGATGGCGCGCGGCACCACCAGCCCGGCGGTCGCGCCGATGCCTTGCAGGAAGCGGAACGCCACCAGCCATTCAATCGTCGGCGCCAGCGCGGCGCCCACGCTGCCGACCAGAAACAGCGCTAGCCCGACATAGAGCGGCCCCTTGCGGCCGTAGATGTCGGCGATCGGGCCGACGGCGAGCTGGCCGATGCCCATGGAGATAAAGAAGGCGAGCAGGCTCATCTGCACGCCCACCGGCCCGGCATGCAGGTCGCTGCCGATCGAGGGCATCGCCGGCAGGTACATGTCGATGGCGAACGGGCCGATGGCGGAAAGCAGGCCGAGGACGACCGCGAGGCCGAAAAATCTGGAATTCATGACGATGCTCTTTCGAATCCGGTTCGTCGCCGCATGCTGTTCCACACGACACGATCAAGGACGCTTCAACCGGCAAGGCGCCGACTCTTCGACGCTGCCCTTGTTACTCCAAAAAATTAGACATCCTTGTCCAAATTGTCAAACAGGTTTATATGGATTTCATGACGACAGCTATCGTTCCTGACACGCTCCCGCCACCCGTTTCGCTCCCGCGCGGCCACGAGGCCAAGCGCGCTTCCATCCTCGACGCGGCCGGCTCCGTCTTCTGCCGCGAGGGTTTTGCCGGCGCCAACATCGACCTGATCGCGGCCGAGGCCGGCGTCTCGCGCCAGACCGTCTACAACCACCATGGCGACAAGCAGACGCTGTTCCAGGCGGTGGTGCGCGACCTGACGGAACGCTCCAATGCCGGCGTCTTCGCCACGCTCGCCACTTTCCCCGACCAGCCGAAGGACATCGAGGCCGATCTCATCGCCTTCTGCATGCGGCTGAACCGCAACTGCGTGTGCAACCGCGAGGGCAAGTTCCTGCGCAAGCTGATGCAGGCCGAGAGTGAGCGCTATCCGGAGCTGTTTTCCGAATGGCGCGACCATGGCCCGGCGAAGACCTGGTCGGCGCTGGCCGCACGGCTGGCCCGGCTGGCGCATGCCGGCTATCTCGACATCGACGATCCCGACGTCGCCGCCCGCCAATTCCTGGCGCTGGCCAATGCCGACCTGCACATGACCTTCCTGCTCGGCGGCACGCCGAGCGAGGCGGAGGTGCTTTCCTCCGCCACCAACGGCATGCGCGCCTTCCTGCGCGCCTACGGCACGGCGCGTTGCGTGGCCGAAAAGCCGCAGCCGGCCGCCGTCTGACACACTTTCTTCGTCATTCCCCTCGTCGTCGCGCGCCGGCTTTCCATATTCGGTTTACGCAGCCGCCAAGCTTGATTACAGCTAGACTGACGATTCAAGGGAAGCCCGGCGCCACATGGCAGACGACCACATCCGCTATGACATTCTCGCCCAGGAGGCCCTGCGCGGCGTCATGCGCAAGGTGCTGGCGGAGGTCGCGCGCACCGGCCTGCCCGGCAACCATCATTTCTTCATCACTTTCCTGACCGGCGCGCCCGGCGTGCGCGTCTCCAGCCGCCTGCGCGAGCGCTATCCCGAGCAGATGACCATCGTCATCCAGTTCCAGTATTGGGATCTGAAGGTCACCGACACCGGCTTCGAGGTCGGCCTGTCCTTCTCCGACGTGCCGGAGAAGCTGGAAGTGCCCTTCTCGGCCGTGCGCGGTTTCTACGATCCGTCGGTCAACTTCGAACTGGAATTCGACGTCCGCACCGAAGGCGAGGCCGAGGGCGAGCCTGCCGCCGAGCCGGTGGCGCTGGTGCCGGAAAAGAAGGCCGAGCCGAAGAAGAAGCAGGCCGAGAAGCAAAAGCCCGCCGCCGAGTCCGAGCCCGCCGCCGGCAAGGGCGCCGACGTCGTCTCCCTCGACGCCTTCCGCAAGAAGTAGCGGCCGGAGCCATGGCCGAGATCGTCAATCTTCGCCAGGCCCGCAAGCAGAAAGCGCGGGCGGATAAGGAACGCACGGCCGCCGGGAACCGCGCCGCTTACGGCCGCACGAAGGACGAGCGTGAGCGGCAGCGCCGCCTCGACGAGCAGGCCGGCCGCTTCATCGACGGCCATCTCCGCGAGCCGGCGCCGGACGAGACGTGAGCCGCGTCGAGAAGCGCTCGGTCAGCATCCGCGGCCACCGCACCAGCTATTCGCTGGAAAAACCCTTCCACGACGAACTCTCGGCAATCGCCGCCGCCCGCTCCCTGCCGCTCGCCGCGCTCATTGCCGAAATCGACCAGAACCGCTCGCGCGAGACGAACCTGTCTTCGGCGCTGCGGCTGTATGTGCTGGAGTGGGTGAAGGGGCGGGGAAGCGCCGGCGCCCCCTGAGCTTACCTCATAGCTTTGCGCCAATTACCCCTCTCCGTCGCGCTTCGCGCGCCACCTCTCCCCTAAAAGGGGCGAGGAACCGAAACCCGCAACCGCCGCATTTTGAAAAGGGAAGGCCATCAAAAAGTCGAAAGCGGTGACTCGGCAGAACTTGGGTTCCTCGCCCCTTTGGGGTTGAGTAACGGTCCGCGCAGCGGACGAAAAGTCAATTGCTTGGCTTTTCGAGTGACGAACGTGGCGCGCGAAGCGCGACGGAGAGGGATGCGCCAGCGGTGCAGCCGTTTGGCGCTGTAAAGCCAGGCCCTCCCTATTGCAGCGTGTCGAAGAAATCTTCCATCGTCGACGGCGACAGCCGGACCGGAGGCGGCCTGGCCTGCTGCGGCGCTGGCCGCGTCTGCGGCAGCGGAGCCTGCTCGATCTGCTCCAGCTGCTGTTCTCTCGCCTTGCGCTCGGCATCCTGACGCGCCTTTTCCGCCTCGGCGGCGCGCTTCGCCGCATCGGCCTTTGCCTTGGCCTCGGCTTGCGCCCTTGCTTCGGCCTCGGCCTGTGCCCTGGCGGCGGCCTCCGCTTCCGCCTGTGCCTTTGCTTCCGCGGCCGCCTGCGCCTCGGCCTTGGCCGCTTCTTCCTGCCTCAGCCGTTCTTCTTCCTGCCTCTGCCGCTCAGCCTCGGCGGCGCGGGCGCGTGCATCCTCAAGGGCGGCGTAGTAGCGCACCTCGCGCCTGAGCCGCTGCTTTTCCAAAAGTGCCGCCTGCATCGCCTCGACGCGCCGCTGCTCCGTCTCCAGCGCCCGCTGGGTGAGGAACTGCGCCAGCGGCTGGCTGTCGAAGCGCCGTACGGTGGCCCCGAACGATCCCTCGACGGTGAAGTTCACGGCCGGCTCCGAGCCGACAAGGTCCTCGTCGCCGGGCTTGTAGGCGACGGTGCCTCTGGCAGAGACCGTGCCGGCGCCGAGATCGGCCGACAGGTCGGCCGTCAGCGTCGACGCCGGACTGGCGAGCGTGACCGGCGGCGCCCGCACGATCCCCGCCGCGACGGTGAAGGCGAGATCGGCCTGCCCCGCGGCGAAGCTGCCGCTGCCGGTAATGCGCGGCGCGAAGCCCGCCACCTTGCCGGCGTCGATGTCGCGGCCGATCCGGTCCGCCTCGGCGAGGAAGGCCGGCAAGGCATCCGGGTTGAGGTTGGCGACGGTCAGGCCGGCCAGCAAAGCGGTGCCGGAACCCGCCAGCGCCGAAATCATCGCGTCGACCGACTTGCCGCTGCTCGACAGCGCGGCCGAAAAGGTGCCGGAGCCGCCAAGCCCCGTATCCGGCAGCGCCTTGGCGAGATCGGCGCCCGCCAGTTCCATCTGGCCATTGAACAGGCCGGTGCCGCCATTGTTCCTGAGGTCGAACAGGCCCGTCAGCGTGCCGCCGAACAGCTTGGCCTTCAGGTCCGACACGCCGAGCCCGTCCGGGGAAAGCCTGAGCGACAGCGAGGCGTCGTAGGCGGTCGCCAGCGGCCCGGCCACGACCGAGCCGGCCGAAAGGTCCAGATCCGCGCTGAAGGGCGCGACAGAGCGCTCGGCGAAGGCCGTCGATGGCCAGCCGGCATCTGCACTGGCGAAAGCCGCGTCGCCGAACAGCATGGCGGCCAGCGTGCCGAAATCCAGTTCGTCCAGCGCCAGCGCGCCGGTCAGGTGCGGCTGCCCGTCCTTCATCTCGACATTAACGTCGCCCGACACCGCCGCCTCGTTGACGGCGCCGTCGAGGCCCGACAGCACCAGCAACCCGCTTGCATAGTCGGCGTCGGCCGACAGCGAGGCGGCCGTGCCGGTGCCCATGCCCGGCAGGCCGAAACCGGTCGTCATCAGCCAGGGCTCGATGTCGGCCGCGTCGATCGCCGCCTTGCCCTTGGCCGAAAGCCCTTCGGCCGTCTCCGAGACGGTGCCGTCGAAGGTCGCCTTGAAATCGGCGCCGGTCAGGTTGAGCGCCGTCTCAAGCCCGCCGGCCAGCGTGCCCTTGGCCGAAAGGTCGGTGCTCGCCTCCCCGACCATGCCGAGCGGCAGCGCCGGCAGGCCGTAGAGCGCCAGAAGCGCCGTGCCGTCGCCGTTGCGGGCGCTGAAGGTCGCCGTCAGCGGCGCGTCGAGCGGCCTGTCGGCCGCCCCCTGCCCCGACAGCGAAGCCGAAAAAGCCGAGCCGCCGGCCGTGCCCTTGGCCGACAGTGCCACGCCGGTCGTGCCGTCGCCGTTTTCGGCCGCACTCGCCACGAGATCGACCTGCGCGTCCGAGAAAAGGCCCGGATAGGCCTTCGCCCGCGCCGAAAGTCCCGCCAGCAGCGTATTGTCGGGATAGCGCGCGGCTGCCACGTCAAGCAGCGGCGCCAGATCCACCGCCACCACCGAGGCGTCGAGGTCGCCGGTCGGGCTGTCGGGAAAATCCTTGATGCGTCCCGTCGCGCTGATTTCGGCGCCCGCCAGCCCGCCAACCGACAGCCGGTCGATCTCCAGCGTGCCGGCCCGAAGCCTGAGTGCGGTGTCGACCGTATCGGCGCTGAGGCCGGCGACGCTCACCGGCCCGGCCTTGACCGCAATGTCGAGGTCGCGGTCGGAAAAGCGGTTGGCGCCCTTGTCGGAAACGAACAGCGAGGCGAAGGCGGCCAGTCCGCCGACGTCCAGTTCCCCGCCTTCCAGCTTCATGGCGACGGAGGGGCGCTGGCCGTCCGGCTCGGCCGCCTCGACGCTGCCGTGGAACTTCGCCTTGCCGAGGATCAGTTCGAGATCGGAAAACGCCTGCCGCGCATCGGTCAGGTCGACATTCGCCTTGAAACCGGCGGCCGGCAGGCGGCGGATCGCCTCGTCGACGTCCTTCGACAGCCAGGCAGCGAAGCCGGACGGCTGCGCGATCGCCAGCAGCAGCGAGCCGGTGAAGCCGAGATGGTCCCGCGTGGCGAGCAGCCCCTGCGCTTCGAGCGTCGCGCGGCCGGGCAGCGTGGCCGACAGCGACTTTACCGACCAGCCCTCGGCGGCGGGCTCGGCCGACAGGGCGACGTCGCGGATCGTCGTGTCGCCGGCGACGACGGCCGGCAATTTCACCTCGACGGTGCCCGGAATGGCCGGCTTCGGCAGGGCGGCAAGGGCCGTCTCCAGCGCCGCGACGCGCCGCGCGAGCGTCAGCCCGCCGCCGGACTTGTCACCCCCCTGCTCGCCGGCCACCGCCTCGTCGAACTGCACCTGCGCACCGCTCGCCTCGATGGCGAAGCGCGGCTGTTGCCCGAGATCGATAGAGGCCTTGCCATCGGCGGTGTAAGGATTGTCGGCAGGCCCCGTCTCGAAGCGGAACTCGTTGACGGCAAGCTGGCGATGGTCGAGCCGGAAGGTGCCGTCGAGCCGGTACGCCGGCTCGGCCTTGCCGGCGCTCACCTTCACCGCTTCGCCGTCACTGCCGCGCAAGGTGGCGCTGTTACGGTCCTCGCCGGCGATGCGCAGGCGGCCCTCGTAGCTCAGGGCGCCCTTGTCGATGCCGGCGGTGCCGTCCGTCTCGATGGCGAGCGGATAGGCATCCGGGTCGAGCTTGAGCCGCAGGCCGATCCTGCCGTCCGGGCCGGCCTTGCCGGTCGAAGCGGCGAGCCGCGTGCGCAAGCCGTCCAGCCTCAGCGCCCCGTCGAGACGCCACGGACCGGCCAGCGACTTGGCCGACAGCGTGGCGTCGATTTCGGAAAGCACGTGGCTGCGGCCGCCGGCGGCATGCGCCAACACGATTTCGCCGTCGCTTACCGTCAGTTTCTCGATCGACACCTGGGCGGGATCGAAGGGCGACGACGGCCGGACCGCCCAGTCAACCGTGCCGTCGGCGGCCACCCCGATCACCGCCTTCGGCCGCACCAGCCGCATGTCGAAGATCAAAACCTCGCCGCGCATGAACGGCGCGAGCTCGGCATCCATGGAGAATGTCTCGACGGTCATCGCCGGCTGGCCGCCGGGACCGCCGGCGACGGAAACGTCGGAGAAGGTCACCGAGGGGAAAGGCAGCAGCCGGGCGCTGGCAGCGCCGTGCACGGTGACCTTGCGGCCGAGGACGACGCTAGCCTCGCGCTCGAAATCGGCCTTGTAGTTCGTCCAGTCGACGAACGGCGGCACCACCAGCGCCGCAAGCAGCACCAGCACGACGAAACCGCCGACAATGACGAACAGGCGAGAAAGCATAAGCCCCTGTCGATCCGTTTAGATCGTCTTGCACCCGGTCGGACGCATAAAGGACGATCTGACACTTTGAATGAGCATCGGAACAAGCCGGAAAGCGGATTCCGCCTTCGGTCCGATGCTCTGGTTGCGGCACTCTACCTGCATCGCCGTGTCGATAAAGAGGCAAATGGCCATGCCGGCGATGCGCCGCGCCGTGGCCTACCTCGTTTGGCTAAACTACCGCCGACAGGGGCGATCGTGGTACAATTTCCGGTCGGGATCATGTCCCGGCGAGAACCCAGGGAGGGTCAGATGGCGTCCGCGAACTGGAGACTGGAAGGTGAGTGGATAAAGAACTGCAATTGCGCTTTCGGTTGCCCCTGTGACTTCAATGCAAGGCCGACCCAAGGCTATTGCCAGGGCCTTGTGGCGATGCATATCACGAAAGGCCACTTCAACGAGACGAAACTGGACGGATTGTGCTTCGCCGTGACCGTTCATTTCCCCGGCGCCCTGCATGAAGGCAACGGACAGGCGCAGCCCATTCTCGACGAGCGCGCGAGTCCGCAGCAGCGCGAGGCGCTGGGTGCGATCCTGTCCGGCGAGAATTCGGACGAAGGCACGCTTTTCAACATCTTCAGCCTGATCGTCACCACGATGCACGATCCCGTCGTGGCGCCGTTCGAATTCCGCTTCGACAAGAAGGGCCGCACCGCGCACCTCGTCATTCCCGGTGTGTTGGAAACCGACGTCGAGCCGATCAGGAACCCGGTGACAGGCGCACCGCACAGCATCCAGGTGGTCATGCCCGAAGGCTTCGAGCACAGGGGTGCGGAGGTCGCGTCCGCCGACATCCGCAGCCTCGGCGCGATCAAGTTCCAGACCAAGGCGACGCACAGCTCGCTCGCCCATGTCGTCCAGACGCCGCAAGGCGTGGCGGCCTGACGGTCCAGGCCGATGAGCCTGCTAGCCAATCTGCACCGGCATGACCGGTCGATCGTCGTTGCTCTCCTGCTCGGCGTGACGCTGGTCTGCTGGCTTTATCTTCTGGTCGGGGTCGAGATGCCGATGCCCGAAATGGCCGGCATGGCGATGCCGATGGCAACGCCCGGCTGGACCGTCGGCCACTTTTTCCTGATGCTCGTCATGTGGTCGGCGATGATGGCGGCGATGATGCTGCCGAGCGCGGTGCCGATGCTATTGTTCTACGATGCCGTCGCGCAGAAGCGCGGCGGCCCCGCCATCGGCCTGACCCTGCTGTTCGCGCTCGGCTATCTCGTGGTCTGGTTTTGCTTCAGCCTCGGTGCCGTCATCCTGCAATACGCCCTCGACCAGGCCACGTTGCTGTCGCCGTCGATACGCACCACCAGCGCCGTGCTTGCGGGCATCATCCTGATCGCCGCAGGCCTCTATCAATGGACCCCGCTGAAACAGGCATGCCTGCGCCGCTGCCGCTCGCCGCTGGATTTCGTCATGACCGAGTGGCGCAGCGGCAGTCGCGGCGCCCTGTCAATGGGCCTTCGCCACGGCGTATTCTGCCTCGGCTGCTGCTGGATGCTGATGCTGCTGCTGTTTGTCGGCGGGGTGATGAATTTCGCCTGGATTGCCGGCATCGCCCTCTTCATCCTGGTCGAAAAGCTGGTCCCGGCCGGCCATTGGGTCGGCAAGGCCGCCGGCCTGGTCCTGATCGGCTGGGGCGGCTGGGTGCTTGCTTCCCTCACCCCGATGACCTGAGCGCCGAACGATTAGATCGTTTCATCGTTTCATGGAAACCGTGAAACGATCTATCTCATTGTTTTAGCCGCATTTGTGCGACGCCAGACGATTCCGTCTGGCTGCAAAATGCTCAGGCCGGCAGCGTCTTTCCCGGATTGAGGATGCCGAGCGGGTCGAGCGCCTGCTTGATCTGTCGCATGACATCGACGCCGTGGCCATGCTCGGCACGCATAAAGCCGGCCTTGCCCTGGCCGATGCCGTGCTCGCCGGTGCAGGTGCCGTCCATGCGGATAGCGCGCTCGTTGAGCCGGGCCACGAACGTCTCCACCTTGGCGATCTCCGCCGGATCGTCGGGGTCCATCAGGCACAGCGTGTGGAAATTGCCGTCGCCCGCATGGCCGACGATCGGCGCGATCAGGCCCATTTCCGCGATGTCGGCCTCCGTCTCGGCCACGCATTCGGCCAGCCGCGAGATCGGCACGCACACGTCCGTCGAAAGTCCCTTGGCGCCGGGGCGCAGCGTCAGCGAAGCCCAGTAGGCGTCGTGGCGCGCTTTCCAGAGCTTGCTGCGCTCCTCCGCCACGCTGGTCCACAGGAACGGCCCGCCGCCGTTCTCCTCGGCGATCATGCCGAAGGTCTCAGCCTGTTCGGCCACGCCCGCGTCCGAGCCGTGGAACTCGACGAAAAGGCACGGGCTCTCGGGAAAATCGAGCTTGGAATAGGTCTTCATCGCCCGCATCTGCAGGGCGTTGACCAGTTCGATGCGCGCCACCGGGATACCCATCTGGATGGTGGCGATCACCGCCTGCGAGGCAGCCTCCAGCGTCGGGAACGGGCAGACCCCGCCCGAGATCGCCTGCGGGATGCCCTGCAGGCGCAGCGTCAGCGCGGTGATGATGCCGAGCGTGCCTTCGGACCCGACGATCAGGCGCGTGAGATCGTAGCCGGCAGCGCTTTTCTTCGCCCGCTTGCCGGTCGTCACCGCCTCGCCGTCGGCCATTACCGCGGTCAGCGACAGCACCGCCTCGCGCATCGTGCCGTAGCGCACCGCGTTGGTGCCGGAAGCCCGCGTCGCCGCCATGCCACCGAGCGAGGCGTTGGCGCCCGGATCGATGGGAAAAAAGAGGCCGGTGTCGCGCAGATACGTGTTCAGCTCCTCGCGCGTCACGCCCGGCTCCACCGTGCAGTCGAGGTCTTCGGCATTGACGGCAAGGATGCGGTTCATGCGGCTGGTATCGACCGAGATGCCGCCGCCCGGCGCGTTGACATGGCCTTCCAGCGAGGACCCGACGCCGAAGGCGATCACCGGCACGCGATGCGCCGCACAGGCGCGCACGATCTCCTGCACCTCCGCCGTCGATTCGGGAAAGGCGACGCCGTCCGGCGGCTGGGTGGGAAGATAGGTGGTGGTGTGGGCGTGCTGCTCGCGGATCGCCTGCCCGGTCTGGAAGCGCTCGCCAAAGCGCTGCTTGAGGATGCCGAGCACGGCGGCGATGCCTTCCTCGTTGCGTTCCACCGGCCGAAGGTCGCTCAGCGCCATTGATTCCTCCGCGAATGGGCCAGCGTGGCCCTTGTCGCCGTCCTATAGCTGGGTAGTCTCACCGGCCGCACCTGTCCAGCAAGACCTGAAAGGTATCCATGTCCATACCCGCGCCCTTCCTGTCCAGCCCCATGACGATCGAGAAGGACTGGATCGACTATAACGGCCACCTCAACATGGCCTACTACAACGTGCTGTTCGACCGCTGCTCGGACGAGGCGTTCGAGGCGATGGGGCTCGGGCCGAATTATGCGAAGGAGCGGCGGCTGACCATCTACACGGCGGAAGTGCATGTCTGCTACGTGCAGGAAATCCATCTCGACCATCGCTTGTCGGTGTCCTTCCAGCTCATCGACCATGACGACAAGCGGCTGCGCTTCTACCAGGAGATCCGCCATGCCGAGGAAGGCTGGCTGGCCGCCACCTCCGAGCAGCTTGCGCTGCATGTCGACATGGCCGGACCCAAGGTCGCCCCCTTCCCGCCCGATATCCTCGCCAGGGTCGAGGCGATGCGCACCGCTCATGCCGGCCTGCCGATGCCCGAGCGCGCCGGCCGCGCCATCGGCATTCGCCGCAAGAGTAGCTGATAAGCCGCACCGTTAACCTTAATTGCCCGTAAACGGGCAAAGCCTGTGGGTTGGCCCAATTGGCAGGTTGATCGAATCGGCGCTTGCCTGAAAAACGGATGAGGGCTGCGGCGCTTAAACGATTGGCAGGGCAAGCGAGCCGGTTTGGAATGACCACGCGGATCGACATCGAGGCGACATCGGACAGGCTGGCGGCCGACGAGCGCATCAGCGACTACGAGTTCTGGCGTTCGCTGAAGAACCTCAACAACGAGATTTTCGAGATCGCCAACAGCAATGAGCCCATCCCCTTCGAGATGGTCCGCTGGCGCGCCATCCTCAAGCAGGCCCGCTCCAAGCGCGGCCGCGTTTAGACGGCGGCCGGCGCCGAAAACGATTCAGAAAACGTAGGACAGCGTCGACGCGACCGCCATGATCGCCGCGACGCCGACCAGCACGGCATAGGTCCGCGGCAGGTCGAACAGCATCATGTGCCCGGCGATCCAGGCCGCGAAGCCGGACCCGAGCGCGAACAGGAAGCCGTTGCGGTCGCCGACAACCAGGTTCGCAGCCATCAGCCCGCCGACGATGAGCGCGCCGAAAACGATGATGACGGCAATGGCTGCCTTGTCGAAATTGTCGTCCATTCTTCAATCCCTGCGGTCCGCATCGATGTACGCACCATCCCGTCCCCGGATGTCGAGGCCGTCCGGCGCGCCGCCCGACAGACTTAATCCCTCACGCTGGACGGGCAAGGCCAAACCGGGGATGTGAACGACAAGATTCTCGCAAGTGTGGATTTCGGGAAACGCTTCCGCCCGGAATCCCGCCTTGCCATCCTACTCCTCCCGCAGGGCCGCCGCCAGCGGCGAGCGCGGCTTGACCGGCGAGGACTGGATGATGGCCGTGTTGGTCATGGCGAAGCGAATGATGCGGTCGATCACCTGTTCCAGTTCGGCCATCGAGGCCACATGCACCAGCGCGATGAAGCAATCCTCGCCGGTGACGCGATCGCATTGGGCGATATGCGGCAGGGCGCGGATGATGTCGGCGACGCGGACCAATTCGCCCGGAACCGGCCGGATGCGCAGCCAGGCCGACAGCGGCAGGCCGAGCGCCTTGGCATCGAGGCGCGTTTCATAGGCCTGGATCACGCCGTTCTCCTGCAGGCGGCGCAGGCGCTCGGCCACGCTCGGCGCCGAAAGCCCGACGAAGCGCGCCAGCTCGGCGATAGTGGCGCGGGCATCCCCTTCGAGCCGACGCAGCAGCCTGACGTCCGTGGCGTCCAGGTCGCTGTTTTCATTTCGCAGGAAAGACAAGATAAAAGCCTTTCTTAAGATGGAAAATAGCCGACTTCATCAGGGAAAATCCATCCAACGCGAGTAGCGAGCCTGCGATACTGCGCCGATGGAAAAAACCGCGCAAGCCCCGGCGCCATCGCCACAGGGCGCCCTCCCCATCGTGGCGGCCGCCGCCATCCCGCCGCATGCCTGGTTCGCCGTCAGCGCCGTGTTCCACTATCTCGGGCCGGCTTTCGCGGTGCTGTTGTTCGACCAGGTGGGTGTGCTCGGCATGGCGTGGCTGCGCATCGCCACGGCGGCTCTGGTCTTTGCGCCGCTCGCCCGCCCGTGGCGCATCTTCGCGCGCGCCGACCGGCAGACCCTTCACCTGCTTCTCGCCTTCGGCGCCTGCCTGGCGGTGATGAACTGCAGCTTCTACCTGGCGCTCGAACGCCTGCCCATTTCGCTCGTCGCGGCCATCGAGTTCGTCGGCACTGTCGCCGTCGCGCTGGCGGGCCTGCGGAGCCTCCGCAACCTCGCCTCCCTCGGCATGGCCGTCGCCGGCGCGCTGCTCCTGATCGACGTCCGCTGGTCGAGCGATCCCGTGGGCCTTGCCTGGGCGTTCCTGAACGGGGCGTTTTTCGTCGCCTATGTCGTGATCGGCCATCGTGTGTCGCGCACAACAGCCGGCGGCATCGCCGGTCTCGGCGCGGCCATGGCCGTCGCCTTCGCGGTGGTGCTGCCGATCGGCCTGCGCGATGCGCTGCCGGCCTTCGGCTCGCCGCAACTGCTGTTGGCCGCCGCCGGCGTCGGCATCTGCTCCTCGGTCATCCCCTACATCTGCGACCAGTTCGCGATGAGCCGCCTGCCCCGCGCCAGCTTCGCGCTGATGCTGTCGCTGTTGCCGCTGACGGCCACGCTGATCGGCGCACTGGTGCTGCGGCAGATTCCGGGCGTCTGCGACCTCGCCGGCATCGCGCTGGTAATGGCGGGCGTCGCCCTCCATCGCTCGGCGAACCGTTGACCGGCCCCGAAAGTCAGCGCATTCAAGGCGCTCTCGGCATTTCCGGACTCTTTCTCTCAAGGCTGGCCGCCCTGTTCAGGCGAGCTTCTCCTTCAGGAAAGCGATGGTGCGCCCCCAGGCAAGATCGGCGGCCGCCTTGTCGTAGCGGGCGGCGGAGGTGTCGTTGTTGAAGGCATGGTTGACGCCGTCATAGACGTAGACCGTGTATTGTTTGTGGTTCGCGTCCAGCGCCTTCCTGTAGGCCTCGATGCCGGCATTGATGCGCTCGTCCAATCCCGCATAGTGCAAGAGCAGCGGCGCGTGGATCTTCGCAATCGCCGCCTCGTCCTTCGGCTGGGCGCCGTAATAGGCGACCCCGGCGTCGAGGTCGGCCGCGTTGACGGCCAGCATGTTGACCTGCCCGCCGCCCCAGCAGAAGCCGATCGCGCCGACCTTGCCGTTGCCGCCCTCGATCGTCTTCAGGTAGGCGACGGTGGCGACGCCGTCGGCGATCGGCTGGGCCGGATCGAGCCCGGAGATCATCTCGCGCGCCTTGTCTTCGTTCGCCGGCGTGCCGCCTTCGGAAGACAGGAGGTCCGGCGCCAGGGCGATGAAACCTTCCAGCGCCACCCGCCGGGCCACGTCGCGGATGTGCTCGTTGAGGCCGCGGTTCTCGTGGATGACGATGACCGCGCCGAGCTTGCCGGAGCTTTCTGCCGGACGCACCAGATAGCCCTTTATCTCGCCCTTGCCGCCCTTGAAGGTGGCGTCCTCGCCCTTGATGCGCTTGTCGTCAGCCGCCACCTGGGCCGCACTGGCGGAATTGGCCGCCAGCAGCGGCGCGATCGCGGCGGCGGCGGCGCCCGAGCCGGCAAGCCTGGTCAGCCTGTCCATGAAGCCGCGCCGGTCGAGCGTCAGGTGGGTGTATTCGTCATAGGCGTCGATCATCGCCTGGGTGATCAGCGGCTTGTCCATGCGCATCCTCCTTCGCCAAAGGAGGAAGGATAGGCGCCGGGCGCCGCCCTTCCAATCACGACGAAGTGAATGGCGTCGCCGCCGTTGCAGGCCGACGTTCAAGCCATGCTATAAGCCCGCGATCAGGGCGTTCGGCCGGCTGCGCCAGAGAGGAACGATCATGGACGTGCAGGACATCATCTACACCATCTCCAACAAGGTCGACATCGACCCGACGACCATGGAGAAGGTGGTCGGAACCATCCTGTCCGTGCTCCAGCACGAAATGGAGGGCACCAGCGCCGAAGCGCTGTTCGACAAGCTGCCCGGCTCGCTGCAATTGGCTGAGAAATACGACGTCATGGCCGCGGGCGCCACTTCCGGCGGTGGCGGCGGCGGCCTGCTCGGCTCGCTCACCTCGGCGCTCGGCGGCGCGCTGGGCGAGAAGACAGGCGCGCTGGTCAACGGCTTTTCGCAGCTCCAGGCATCCGGCCTGTCGCTCGACGAAATCCAGAAGGCCGGCATGGAACTCATCGAGCAGGCGAGGAAAGCCGCCGGCCCCAAGGCGGTCGACCAGGCGCTGGCGCAGGTGCCGAGCCTGAAGAGCCAGTTGGGACTGTAGCGGCGAAGAATCTGTCCGTAGGGCGAGACAAGGCTTTCGACCCGAAGCGGACCCCAGAGAAAGGGCGAAGAATTGCCCTTGACTTAGAGTGTGCTCTAAGAAGTAGTCCTCTTGCATCGTGATGAGAAGCAGGTGCGATGAAGATTGGCGAGCTGGCGAGGCGTTCGGGTTTGTCGACCCATACGATCCGCTATTACGAGCAGATCGGGCTGCTGCCCTATGCCGATCGCAATCAATCCAGGCACCGCGACTACGATGCATCGATCCTCGTCTGGATCGAGTTTCTCGACCGACTGAAGACGACCGGAATGCCGATCCGTGACATGCTGCGCTATGCGGCCTTGCGCGCAGAGGGAGCCGGTACGGAAGCGGCGCGTCGGGAATTGTTGGTAGCCCACCGCGAGCACGTACGCGCTCACGTGGCCGAACTCAACGCCTGCCTTCTCGTCCTCGATGCCAAGATCGACGGCTATGTCGATACCGAGAAGAGGACCGAGATATATGACGCAGCATTCCATCGACACCAACGAGAGCCGGCTGGAGCGCGGAAAGCGCGCGCTGGCTGAAATCGACGGCCAGGCGGGGCAGAACGTGATTGCCGCGCTGGCCGATATCGCCCCCGACTTCGCGACCTATGTGTTCGAATTTCCGTTTGGCGACATCTACACCCGGGCGGGCCTCGGCCTGCGCGAGCGGGAGATCGCGACGATCGCGGCGCTGGCGGCATTGGGCAACGCGACACCGCAACTCAAGGTCCATATCGAGGCCGGCCTGAATGTCGGGCTCGACGAGAAGGAAGTCGTCGAAATCCTCATCCAGATGGCAGTCTATGCCGGCTTTCCTGCCGCGCTGAACGGCCTGTTTGCCGCGAAGGAAGTGTTCCAGGCCCGCAAATCCGCCGCGTAGCTTCGGGCCTCTATGGGAAGCCGCGCCGGGACCTGTTTCCACCCCGGCGTGGCGCGCTTCAGGCGTCCCCTACTTCCCTAGCGTCCACGCCATCACGTAGTCGCCGGCCTTGGTGCCGACCGAGCCGTGGCCGCCGGCGACGATCAGCACGAACTGCCGCCCGTCCTGCGTCGTATAGGTCATCGGCGTCGCCTGCCCGCCCGCCGGCAGCCGCGCCCGCCACAGCTGCCGGCCTGTGGTCAGGTCGTAGGCGCGCAGGTAGTCGTCGACGGCCGCGCCCAGGAAGACGACGCCGCCGGCCGTGATCATCGGCCCGCCGATGCCGGGCACGCCGACCTTGAAGGGCAGCGGCAGCGGCGTCATGTCCATCACCGTGCCGTTGCGGTGCTTGTAGACGACCTTGCCGGTCTTCAAATCAGCCCCTGCGACATAGCCCCATGGCGGGGCCTGGCAAGGAATGCCGAGCGGCGACAGGAACGGCCCCATGATGACCGCGTAGGGAGCGCCCTCGTTGCGGTTCAGCCCCTGCTCCGAGCCGCGCCCCTCGTCGTCCGGTGGCGGCACCTGGTCGCGCGGGACCAGCTGCGACTTGAAGGCGAGATAGGTCGGCATGCCGAACATGACCTGGCGCACCGGATCGACCGCCACGCCGCCCCAGTTGAAGGTGCCGAAATTGCCGGGATAGACCAGCGTGCCCTGCAAGGAAGGCGGCGTGTAGCGGCCCTCGTAGCGCAGTCCGCGGAACTCGATGCGGCAGGCGAGCTGGTCGAACATGGTGATGCCCCACATGTTCGCGCCCGTCAGCGGTTTCGGGTTGAAGGAGAGCGCCGATTCCGGTTGCGTCGGCGCGGCGTGATCCTCCGGGATCGTCCCGCCCGGCGCGGGCACTTCCTTCACCGGCACGATCGGCTCGCCGGTCTCACGGTTCAGCACGTAAATGTCGCCCTGCTTGGTCGGCCCGACCAGCGCCGGCACCACGCCACTGTCGGTGGTGATATCGACCAGCGACGGCTGCGCCGGCACATCCATGTCCCATAGGTCGTGGTGCACCGTCTGGCGCACCCAGCGCAGCTTGCCGGTGTTCAAATCCAGCGCGACGATGGAGGAGGAAAACTTCTCGACATTCTCGCTGCGGCCCATGCCGAGTTGGTCCGGCGTCTGGTTGCCGAGTGGGATGTAGACCAGCCCGAGCTTCTCGTCGGCGCTCGCCGTCGACCACATGTTGGGCGAGTTGTGGGTGTATTCCTGCCCCGCCGGCAGCGGCGCCGTCTCGTCCGGATTGCCGGAATCCCAGTTCCAGACAAGCTGGCCCGTCTCGACGTTGAAGGCGCGAATGACACCGGACGGCTCCTGCGTTGAATAGTTGTCGTTGACCGCGCCGCCGACGATGATCTTGCCGCCGGCGATCAGCGGCGCCGAGGTCGAATAGTAATAGCCCGCCTTCGGATAGGGCATGTTGGCCATCAGGTTCAGCGTGCCGTTCTCCGCGAAGCTTTCGCACACCTGCCCGTTCGCGGCATCCAGCGCGATCAGCCGCGCATCCGAGGTCGGCAGATAGACGCGCTCGGCGCAGGGCTGGCCGGCGGCGACCTTGGCGTCATGGTAATAGGCGACGCCGCGACAGGTCTGGTGCTGGCGCGCCGCCTCCATGCCGACCTTGGCGTCGAAGCGCCACTTCTCCTTGCCCGTGGCGGCGTCGAGCGCGATGGCCAGGTTGTGCGGCGTGCAGAGGTAAAGCGTGTCGCCCACCTTCAGCGGCGTCACCTGATAGGTCGTCTCCGTCACGTCGTCGGGCCGGCGCAGGTCTCCGGTGCGGTAGGTCCATGCCGGCTCCAGCTTGGCGACATTGTCCACGGTGATCTGGTTCAGCGGCGAATAGCGCTGGCCGAACTGGGTGCGGCCGTAGAAATGCCATTCGCCGGGCGGTGCGTCACCGCCGAGGTTCGGCGCTTCAGCCACCTTCTCGACCGGCAGCGAACCGGCAAGGTCGTAGGGATCGTCCGACATCGAATAGCCGGCCACGGCGATGGAGGCGAGCACGGCGAAGATCAGCGGCGCGCGGCCGTCGCGGCCGGTGAGCCTGCCGCGCACCCACGGCGTCAAAAGCCATAGGCCGACCAGCACGATGACGCCGCCGCGCGGCCCGAGCGACCACCAGTCGAAACCCGCTTCCCAGATCGCCCAGACGATGGTGGCGATGATGATGCCGGCATAGAGCCAGAGCGCCGTCGTGCTGCGCCGCCACACCAGAAACGCGGTGACGAGGAAGGCGAGGCCGGCGATCAGATAGTACCAGCTTCCGCCCAGCGCGATCAGCCAGCCGCCGCCGATGCCGAGATAAAGTCCGATGAGAGCGAGGATGAGGGTGGTGAAGAGGATGGCCAAGACAAGCCTCCTTTGCTGCGGATGCGGCGGTGCGGATGGGCTATCAATGCCCGCCCGCTGTTTCCGTTCCTGTCCGGCGCAGCTTTTTCCCCTCGGCCGGCGCTGTCAAGCGTGGCGCCGCCCTCCGCTCACCGTGCCGTCAGAAGCAGGCTGTTGGGCACCTTCCACAGGCCGGTCACCTCCAGGCCGATGCCGCCGGCCAGAACCGAGATCTGGCTGGACGGCCCGCCGTCGAGATTGATCGCCCGCTCGCAACCGAGGCCGCCGCCGGCGTCGGGCGAAGACAGCATCTCGCCCACCTCGTAGAGGCTCAGGCCCCCGGACACCTGTACGATCACCGGTCGTCCGTCGCCCTGGATGCAGACGACGCTGCGGTTCTGGCGGTCGAAATTGTTGCGGTAGATGCCGTTCCTGCCACCCGGATCGACCACCAGCGGCCCGGTCTGCACCGCCGCCTCGAAACGCTCGTCCGGCCGGTACTGGGAGGCCGGCATGATGCCGAGCTTGCCGTCGCGGCGGTAGAGAATGCCGGTCAGCGGGTTCTTCGCCTTGGCGGCGTCGAAGGCGTTGATCTCGCGCCCGCCGACGACCAGCATGCCGACCGGCGAAAGCCGCGATTCCATGTCGAGGTCGAAGAAACTGGCGTTGATGGCGAGCAGCGCGCCGGTTCGCTCGCGCAGTTCCCCCACCGTCTCACCATGCACAGTGGAGGCTCTCGCCACGTCGAAGGCGACGGACGCTTCGTCGAAGCGCCAGGCAAGCACGGTAACGCCATAGTCCTCGGCCTCGATGCGGCGGAATTCGAGGCCGGGCGAAAGCACACTCCACGGCGCATTCGCGCCGGCCGCGCGCAGCGCCGGCACCGGGTCGCCCATCTGCTGCTCGTCGAACAGGTTGAGCGAGGGATAGTCTGCGTCGATGGCCGCCGCCTCCTTCAGGTAGCCGTCCACCTCGTCGGCGCCGGCACCCAGCCGCGCCGCGATCTGGCCGCGCGCGGCATAGGCGGAGGCGAAATCCGGGTCGGTCTCGATCGCCTTGTCGAGCAGTGCGGCCGCATCCTCGAATTGCCGGCGCGACGCCTTCTGCCGCGCCGCGAGGAAGAAGGCGTAGGCCTCGCCCACCTCGGTCGGCCGGTTGGCCGAATGCAGCGGTTCCAGCGTCCTCAGCGACACGTCGAGCATGTACTGCACGATCTGCGGCAGGAATTTGTAGTTGTGTACGTAGAAGGCGCGCTCGCCGCCGAAGCTGGCGGTCGAAACC
Source organism: Ollibium composti (assembly GCF_004801285.1). Taxonomy (GTDB): domain Bacteria; phylum Pseudomonadota; class Alphaproteobacteria; order Rhizobiales; family Rhizobiaceae; genus Mesorhizobium; species Mesorhizobium composti. The sequence goes on along the minus strand of NZ_SSNY01000001.1, from coordinate 142,524 downwards.
GTCTTGCCGTCGCGCCCGGTCAGGTCGATATCCACCTGCACGCTGTCGCCGAAAGCCGTCACCTTCGTGTGCAGGCGGTGCGTGGGCGGCCGTGCCGGCTCGCGACCGGTCAGTTCACTGGACACGTAGAGCCTGTTGTTGACGTAGTATTCGACGAGGTTGCGTGCCAGCTTGTCGGCGATCAGGCCCGCTTCGGGATTGTCGCGCGCCACCTGCACCGGCTCGATGCGCAGTTCCGGCACGTCCTCCGCCACCGCAGGTTCGAGCGGCGAAAGTCCAACGGGCGCGGCGACCTCGGCCGGTCCCTCCTGCGAAGCGAAGCTGACGGGAAAGACGAAGTCGCCGCGGTCCAGCCCAACGACGTTGGAGGTCGAATAGATCGGGTTCTGCCGCCCGCCGGTCTTGCGGCTGATCTCCTCGGCGAGATAGGCGCCGAGCCGCGAGCCGGTCAGGTAGCCGTCGGAGCTTAGCGCCCGGCGATCCTTGCCGGTCAGCGCCGCGATGAAGGCCTGGCGGAAGCTGCCGTCGTCCAGCGCCACTTCGCCGGCACTTCCCGAAGCGATGAACTGGCGCGCAAGCTGCGTCGTCGCCTTGGAAACGGCCGCCGGCACGCTGGCGCGGCTGGCATTGAAGACGGAACCGGAAAAGCAGGAATCGAAGACGGCGATGACGTGCCTCGCCTTCACCTCGTTCATATAGCGCCCGAAAGCGGCAAGCGGCATGGCGGATGCCTGAAAGGCCGCCTCACTGGCCGGCGTCTCGCCCGGCAGCGGCGCATCCTTCGGCACCAGATAGCCCTCGCCGCCGATCGTGTGGCCGTGGCCGGCGAACCAGATCAGGAGCCGCGCGTCGGGATCGGCGCCCTTGCCGTAGATGAAGGCCTTGATGGTGCGCTCCAGTTCCGCCTCGCCGAGGTCGAGCTTCAGATCGACGTCGTCGAAGCCGCTCGCCTTCAGCGCCGCCGCCACCTGCCGCGCGTCCTCGGCCGCCATGCCGAGCGGCTTCCAGCCATGGTCGTAGCCGTCGATACCGATGACCAGCGCATGCGAGGCCGAGAACGGCTTGCCGGGCGCCGGCGCCGGCACCAGCGTGCGCACGCCACGCGTCTCGGCATGCGCCACTGCCGACGCGGCGAAAAGAAGGATCGTCACGAACCAGCGGAGCATTCTTGGCGCCAGTGTTGCCCTGGAGTGGGTATTGCCCGGAGTCGGACCGGCAACCTATCGCGAGACGGCGAGCCAAGGCAATCGGCGCGGTCGCGGATCAAAATCCCGTCAGGGGGTATGATCCCGTATGACGGCCGGCTAGAATGAAGCCGATGCGGCTTTGCGTGACTTTGACGGCGTTGGAATTCCTGCTGGTGGCGATCGCCGCCGGCATGTGGCCGTCATGGGCTCTGGCCTCGTCCCTGCCCGCGCCGCACCCGGACGTCACGGTCGAGGCATCGGCTGCCGCCATCGGCAAGCTCGCTTTCAAGCCCTGCTACAGCGCCGTGAGGACAGCCAGCGTGTCCTGCTTTCCGCAGCTTGGACTGCCGCAGGCCGCCGCGACCCGCACGCCCGCCGGCCGGCATTGCGTCGAGGCGACGGAGGCCTATGCCATGAAGGTCGCCGCATGCGAGGCCGAGTTCAGGCCACCCCGGTCCGCCGGTTTCGCCTGAATTTCAATACCGCGAAGCGAACAGCCGCTGCGCGCCCCCTTTCCCATCAGGGCGGCCATGCCGCTCCAGAGGTCATCACCATGCACAACGAAATCCCGATCGGCCGCCGGCGCTTCCTGCTCGGCGCCTCCACCCTGGCGGCAGGCGTCCTGCTGCTGCAAGCCGGCCCTGCCCTGTCGCAGGAAGACCTGACGCCGCAGCAGGTCCTCAACGATCCCGACATGCCCTCCATCGGCCTCAAGAATGCCGACATCACAATCGCGGAGTTCATGGACTACAACTGCCCCTACTGCCGCAAGAGCCATCCGGAACTGAAGAAGCTCTTGAAAAGCGACGGCAAGGTCCGCATCGTTTACAAGGACTGGCCTGTCTTCGGCCCGGTTTCCGAATATGCCGCGCGCATGGCGCTCGCGGCCAAATGGCAGGCCGGCTATGAAGCCGCGCACGATGCGCTGATGACGTCCCCCCGGCGCTTTCAGCGCGACAGGCAAGTGCGCGCCGCGCTGCAAAAGGCAGGCCTCGACATGGCGCAGCTCGACAGGGACGCCAAGGCGCACAAGGCCGACATCGACAGGCTCCTGGCACGCACCAGCCTGCAAGCCGAGACGATCGGCCTGCAAGGCACGCCGTCATGGCTGGTGGAATCCTTCATCGTCTTCGGCGGCCTAGACCACGAGCAACTGACTGAAGCCGTGGCGGAAGCGCGCCGCAGGAAGAAAGAAGGCGCCGCCGGCAAATAGGCCGCCCGGTTCGCACCGGGGCTGCCGCGCCGGCCCGCGCGGCAGCCCCGGCATTCAGCCGAGAACGACCGGAACCGAATTCAGGCATTGCCGCTTGCGACGGAACAAAACGGCGACAACACTGGCCTTTCGGGGGCGAATCACTACATTCGGGGTCAAATGCCAGGCTTTCCCGACGATATGCCCTTCTTCGACGAGGACGACGCGCCACACGGCGTGCCCTCGCGCCCGGCCGCGCCTGCCGCCGGAGCCTCCAGTGGCGGTTCGGGCATCGCCGCGCGCGCCATGGCCGCCCGACAGGGCAGCGGCAGCGCGCCCGACTATCTCAGCGGCCTGAACCCCGAGCAGCGGTTGGCGGTGGAGACGACCGAAGGCCCGGTTCTGGTGCTGGCCGGCGCCGGCACCGGCAAGACGCGCGTGCTCACCACCCGCATCGCCCACATCCTCGCGACCGGCAGAGCGTGGCCGAGCCAGATCCTCGCCGTCACCTTCACCAACAAGGCCGCGCGCGAGATGAAGAGCCGCATCGGCCACCTCGTCGGCGAGGCGATCGAGGGCATGCCGTGGCTCGGCACCTTCCACTCGATCGGCGTGAAGCTCCTGCGCCGCCATGCCGAGCTCGCCGGCCTGCGCTCCGACTTCACCATCCTCGACACCGACGACGTCACCCGCCTGATCCGCCAGCTGATCCAGGCCGAGGGGCTGGACGACAAGCGCTGGGCGCCGCGCACCTTCGCCCAGATGATCGACGGCTGGAAGAACAAGGGCCTCGGCCCGGCCGAAATCCCCGAAGGCGACGCCCGCGCCTTCGCCAACGGCAAGGGCCGCGAACTCTACGCCGCCTACCAGGAGCGGCTGAAGACGCTGAACGCCTGCGACTTCGGCGACCTGCTCCTGCACCCCATCCGCATCTTCCGCCAGCATCACGACGTGCTGGCCGAATATCATAAAAAATTCAAATACATACTGGTGGACGAATACCAGGACACCAACACCGCCCAATATATGTGGCTGCGCCTGCTGGCGCAGCGGCCGAAAACATCGAGCGCCGTGCAAGCGGCCGAAGGCCGAGCGCGCGACCGCGCGCCGGGCGACTTTTCGCCCGCCCCCGCAGCCGTGACGCGCAGCGAAGCGGAGCGCACAAACCAGGAAACTGCCCAGCCGCCGCAGGCGGCGGAACGGCCCGCGAGCGAAAACAAACCCACGCAGCAGATAAATATCTGCTGCGTGGGTGACGACGACCAGTCCATCTACGGTTGGCGCGGGGCGGAGGTGGACAACATCCTGCGCTTCGAGAAGGATTTTCCCGGCGCCACCGTCATCCGCCTCGAGCGCAACTACCGCTCGACAGCCCATATCCTCGGTGCTGCCTCCCACCTCATTGCCCACAACGAGGGACGGCTGGGCAAGACGCTGTTCACCGACCGGCCCGACGCCGACGACGCCAAGGTCAACGTCCACGCCGCCTGGGATTCCGACGAGGAAGCGCGCGCCGTCGGCGAGGAGATCGAATCCCTTCAGCGCAAGGGCCATGCGCTCAACGACATGGCGATCCTCGTGCGCGCGTCCTTCCAGATGCGCTCCTTCGAGGACCGTTTCATCGAGATCGGCCTGAACTACCGCGTCATCGGCGGCCCGCGCTTCTACGAGCGGCAGGAAATTCGCGACGCGCTGGCCTACCTGCGCGTCGTCGCGCAAGGCGCCGACGACCTCGCCTTCGAGCGCATCGTCAACGTGCCGAAGCGCGGCCTCGGCGAAGCCACCATCAGCCAGATCCACGCCACCGCCCGCGCGCTGGGTTCGCCGATGCTGGAGGCGGCGGCCAACCTTGCCGAGAGCGACGAGCTGAAGCCGAAGCCGCGCGCGGCACTGCGCGAAATCGCCGCCAACTTCGCCCGCTGGCAAGGCCTGATCGACACCACCCCGCATGCCGAGCTCGCCGAGACGATTTTGGAGGAGAGCGGCTACACCGACATGTGGAAGAACGACCGCAGCGCCGAGGCGCCCGGCCGGCTGGAGAACCTGAAGGAACTCATCCGCTCCATGGAGGAGTACGAATCGCTGCGCTCCTTCCTCGAGCACGTCGCGCTGGTGATGGACGCCGAGCAGAACGAGGGCATGGACGCCGTCTCCATCATGACGCTGCATTCGGCCAAGGGGCTGGAGTTCGAGACGGTGTTTCTCCCCGGCTGGGAGGAAGGCCTGTTCCCGCACCAGCGCGCGCTGGACGAAGGCGGCCGCTCCGGGCTGGAGGAGGAACGGCGGCTCGCCTATGTCGGGCTGACCCGCGCCAAGAAGAACCTGCACCTGTGGTTCGTCTCCAACCGCCGCATCCACGGCCTGTGGCAATCGACCATCCCGTCGCGCTTCCTCGACGAACTGCCGGAAGCGCATGTCGAGGTGGCCGAGGGCGGCAACAGCTACGGCGGCTACGGCAACCCCTATGGCGGCTCAAGCTTCGCCTCCGGGCGCGGCGGCTTCTCCGCCGGCCGCCAGAACCCCTACGGCGCCTCGCGCTTCGACAGCGTCGGCTCGCCGTCAGGAGCCCGCGCCGCGCGCGGGGATCAATCCGGCTCCGGCGGCGGCGCCTTCTCCAACACCTACGCCACCCCCGGCTGGCAGCGCGCGCAGCAGAACCGCACCGAGGCGACGAGCCGCAACTGGGGCACGCGCAGCGGCCATCAGGTGGAGCGTATCGGCTACGGCGAGGTGGATTCCGGCTACGGCGCCGGCCGCGGCTCGGTGAAGGGCCGCGTCATCGACGGCGAACTGGTGGCGAAATCCGTAGCCGACACCCCCTCCCCCTTCGCCGTGGGCGACCGCGTCTTCCACCAGAAATTCGGCAACGGCAATATCGCCGCGATCGAGGGCAACAAGCTGACGATCGATTTCGATCGCGCCGGGCAGAAGAAGGTGCTGGACGGGTTTGTGACGGGGGTTTAGCTTTCTTCGGATTCTTCGAGAAACATATCAGCCGTTTCCGTATCGCGCTTTTTTGAAAGCCCGTCACCGCGATAGAAACAAGCATGTTTTACATTACGTAGGCCGCCATCGGCCTCAAAATGTCCCCAGCCGCCATTCGGCATCCTCCTGCTCTGGGTAATTGTACCGCAACTGGGGCATGGTGCGGTTACTATGCCCAACTTAGATGTCTTTGATGTATCGTAGGGCACCCACGTTTCAGGAATCCAAGTGGATTTTCCACCGCCAATGTTTCGCGGATGTGCCTTTCGCCTTACCCATTTAACTGGCAACGCTAATCTTCCTCATCCCGCGGGGATAACTGGGGCCTCTGGCTTATGCGGACCGGGCACATGCCCTGCTGGAACAACGGCCGAAGCGCCCAATACATGCTTCTCTTGATCATCGAAGAAAATGTGAGCACCAAAAGCTTTTAGAATTGGTGCTTTCTCTCGAACGCCAACAAAATGGGCTTCATCTGCCGGGGTGCCCCAGGCTCTCAAAGTATGAATCACTCGAGCGTGAGCGGGAGCATTTCTGGCGGTCACTATAGCAATCCTGACTTTGGAGAACCCTTCGTCATTCATGTAGACGTTTCTCAGCACAGATAGTTTCTTCAAGAATTCGCCGAATGGCCCACCCGCCATAGGTTTGGTGGCATTGTCTGCCTCATGACGCAGAAATGCGGACAGACCATTATTTTTGTAAACTTCATCCGATTCAGGACTAAAAACGACTGCATCACCGTCGAATGCAATCCTAACTTCATCATCTCGCAGCTCCTGACGCTCTTTCGGCGCAACACCTAGCCTTGCAGCCGCCGCGCCGGCGGAGATCGCAGCCTGCACATCGCTCGCTTCGTTTGAAAGGAAGAGATCAATACCCCAAGCCGGTATGAACGGCGCAAGGGGTCGCCCACTGGTGAAGCTTCCAGTTTTTATATTCAATTTATATTCTTTAATAGAATTGAAGGCTCTAAGGGACAAATCTGGAGAATTTTGTGACAATATCATGACTTCAACAAACGTCTCGTTCGGCTTGTTCAGCTTTAGAAGCCGATCGATGACTTCGAATCCGCAGCCTTTGCCGATTATGTTATTTTCACGCTCTAGTTGAAGCGCGGCGTATGCCTTTACACCTTTCTTTAGAAAAATTTCATGCTCCTCCTCAAGATCAAAAAGCGCTCGGGTTGAAACTCCAATCCTTAGAGGCGCCGTTTGCGATGTGGGTTGCCCATTAAGAATATCGCCGCTCATAGCCCCCCCAAAACACCACAAGAAATCATCTATTTTATACAGTCACAGTAGCAAACTTGGCAGAAGCTAAGAAGGTTGCGCGCAACCTACTAGTTCTGCAATTACCTGACGCCGCCCTTTCCATCACACTGAAGAAGTAACGAGGCGTTAGCGCTCCGGCCAGCACCCCTCATCCGACCTCGCTTCGCGAGGCCACCTTCCCCCACACGGAGAGAAAGGAGGGCGGCCAATTTTCTCACCCCGCCATGTCGGCCCCCCTCCTTCCGGAACGTCCTATGCCTAGCCGTCGTTCAGGACGTGCAGTTTGAACAGCGAGGAGTTCCGCCCATGCCTGCCCCGAAAAACCAGATATGCCTGTGGTACGACAAGGACGCCGAGGCCGCGGCGCGGTTCTATGCGAACGTCTTCCCGGACTCCCATGTCGGTTCGATCTGGCGCTCGCCCAGCGACAATCCGGGCAACAAGGAAGGTGACGTGCTGGTCGTCGAGTTCACCGTCTGCGGCATCCCCTGCATCGGCCTCAACGGCGGACCGCAGTTCCCGCAAAGCGAGGCCTTCTCCTTCCAGATCGCCACCGACGACCAGGAAGAAACCGACCGCTACTGGAACGCCATCGTCGGCAACGGCGGCCGGGAGAGCGAGTGCGGCTGGTGCAAGGACCGCTGGGGCCTCAACTGGCAGATCACGCCGCGCACGCTGACCGAGGCCATGGCCGCCGGCGGCGCCGAGGCCAAGCGCGCCTTCGACGCGATGATGACAATGCAGAAGATCGACGTCGCCGCCATCGATGCCGCCCGGCGAGGGTGAGAAGCCGGTTGCCGCGAAGCGGCAAGCCGATGATCCTGTGAATCATCGGCAGGCTTCGAACGGGCGGGAGCTGCGAAGCAGCGGGTCCCGTCCATTGCCCGGTTCGCCGAATGCGGATTGAAAGGTCCGGCGGACCTTTCAAAGCCTCGAACGTCCGAGGTCGGAGCCGAGGGCTGGAGGCCAGCGTTCGGCATCCAGGCATCCTGACAGTCACGAGCGGAGCGCGCCTGGCGAACACAAGCGCGTTCGTCATCCTATGGCGAAGCAGGCCGAAGGCCGTGCGAAGACCATAGGATCCATGCCTGAACGACATGGTCGCATGAGGCGGCGCTGAAGGGGTCTCCGTCTGCACCACCTCACGTTTCATCGATGGTCAGGCATGGATCCCCGGGTCGCGCTCCGCTTCGCTCCACTTGCCCGAGGATGACGAAGTGAAGTGGCCTTCACAAAAAATCTTCCCGAAATCTATTCCCGCTCTTCGGACCCGCCTCATACTCCCCGTCAGTTCCTTCCATGGGAACACCGGTCGCGACGGTGATTGCGTGGGAAGGAACCGGCGCCTCCGTCCTGTTGCTAACGTGGCGACAGGACCGGGGAGGTTCCGTCCAAGGGTTCCCCTACGGGTATTACGGCCCGTGTGCGCTGGACGAGCGCTGCAAGCCATCGGCCGGTGTCGGCGCAAATGCCGGCACCGTGAGCTGCGGTGAAGCGGAACGGACGGGAACAGAAATCGCCGGGCGGCGGTCTTCGGATCGCAGTTTTATAAAATTCGGCAGCGTTCCGACGACCGCCGTCTTCCCGACCTCAACTCACCGAGGTCCGCTCTTTAACAATGGCCAGACGGATGAAAATCCGGGCGTGGCGGCGATAGCTTTTGCCCGCCCGCATCTTGCCTCATCTGTTCAGGTTTTAACGATCTTCTGCGACGGGAGCGCGCAAGAACTTGCATTTCCTTGACTTTCCCGGCAAAACCGGGCAGCAGAACCTCAGGAAACGGCGATTTTGCCGTTTTCCGATCGATGAGGCGGCAACGCCCGCACGGGCACATGCCAAAAAATGAAGGGGACCGGCAAAGGGTTGGTTAACCATCTTTGTCCATCTTGAAAGTCAATCGGCAACAAACGACGGGCGCGGGGGCGCGCTGAGGGGTCGTTCCTGACATTCGCAGCGGCAAGCGTCGCAGGCTGGAAGGCCGATTGAGAAAAGATTGGTTTGGCATGGCGTTCTTGCGTATCGACACCGCTCACCGTGAGCCCTCCGGCCGCACCGGCCGTTCCTTCATCAAGCCCGAGGCGCTGCTGCGCTGGGTCGCCGTGCCCGGCGCGATTGCAGGCCTTGCGCTGTGGTCGCTGACCACGCTGTCCAGCGCCTATACGGCGACGGCGCCGGCCGCTTCCACCACCTCCTTCATGCCGCACCTGCCGCCCGGCGCCATCGTCGCGCAGAACGGCGCCGCCGTGCAGCAAGGCAAGGCCGGGCGCGTCGCGCCGATCCAGGTAGCCTCGGCTGCGGCCATGAACGTCTCGATCTTCCCCCGCCGCAAGCTGAACGAGCGTTTCGAGAAGGTGGCCTCCGCCGCCGACCTGTCGCCGAAGAAGCTGGCGAAACTGTTCGCCGGCGCCGGCCTGTCGCGCGCCAAAGCCGCGCACACCCCGCCGGCGCGCGAGCGCTTCGAGGCCACCCATGCGGTGGCGGAAGCCGGCCATGCCGCGCCGGTGTCCAACCGCTTCGGCCCCGGTCCGGCCGAAACCGTGCGCGCCTCGCGTCTTGCGCTGGCGCTCTCCGGTTCGTCCGACATCCAGCTTGCCTATGCCGATCCTTCGCCGGCGTCGGCCGCCTCGGCGGCCTTCGACGCGGTGCTGGTCGCGCCGCAGGATGACGCGCTGCAAGCCGATACGAGCGAGGACAGGCCGCTGTTCAGCGAACTGCCGGACAGCATCGCCCCGCCGATGGCCCGTCCCCGGATCGCCAAGCCGGAGGCGCAGGCGCCCGAAAGGGCCGTCGCCGAAAAGCCTGCCGAAGCGGCAAAACCTTCGGTGGCAGAGGATACGAAACCGGCCAAGCGCAGCAAGTCGCAGCAGATGCTGGCCTTCGCCAAGCCCGACAACCCGACCGAGCGCGGCGGGCTGGCCGGCGCCTTCTCCAACCTGTTCTCGCCCAAGCCGAAGCGCCCGCGCGCCGGCGTCGCCATCTACGACATCAGCGCCGCCAAGGTCTACATGCCGGACGGCTCGGTGCTGGAGGCGCATTCGGGCATCGGCAAGATGGCCGACAACCCGCGCTACGCCAACCAGAAGATGCGCGGGCCGACGCCGCCCGACACCTACAACCTGTCGATGCGCGAATCGCTGTTCCACGGCGTCCAGGCGCTGCGCATGACGCCGACGGACGGCAAGGTCGAATTCGGCCGCAGCGGCATCCTCGCCCATTCCTACCTGCTGCGCGGCGGCCGGGCGGAATCGCATGGCTGCGTCGCCTTCAAGAATTACGACAAGTTCCTGAACGCCTTCAAGCGGGGTCACATCAAGCAACTCGTCGTCGTGCCCGGCTCGCGCGGCCGCAAGGCGCCCGCCACGACCGTGGCGCAGAACGGCCGCGGCGCCTGAATGCAGCCGGGCTGACAAGGCGCCGCGAAGGGCAGGATGGGCAAGGGACGGGTCGAAGCCTTCACCGATGGCGTCGTCGCCATCATCATCACCATCATGGTGCTGGAACTGAAGGTTCCGCATGGCGAGGACTTTTCGGCCCTGCTGCCGCTCTGGCCTGTCTTTTCCAGCTATGTCCTGTCCTTCATCTTCGTCGGCATCTACTGGAACAATCTGCACAACATGTTCCATGCCGTGCAGCGGGTCGACGGCCGCGTCCTGTGGGCGAACCTGCATCTGCTGTTCTGGCTTTCGCTGATGCCGGTCTCCACCGCTTTCATGGGCGAGAACCATTTCGCGCCCGCGCCCGTCGCCATCTATGGCATCGACCTGACCCTCTGCGCCGCCGCCTACTGGGTGCTGGCGACGCAGCTGCACCGGCTGCATGCCGAAGACACCGCTTTCGCCAAAGCCTTGGGAGACGACCGCAAAGGCAAGTTTTCCCTCGTCTTGTGCGTCGTGGGCGTGCTGCTGAGCTTCGTCAGCCCGTGGCTGGGGTTGGCCTGCTACGTGGCGGTGGCCGCGATCTGGCTGGTTCCCGACCGGCGGTTCGAAAACCAGTTGGAATAGGCGCCGGAATATCCTTCGACGGGCGACCGGTGCCGCGTAAGCCGGATCAGAGCATCGCCTTCAGCTTCTCGGCGACGACGGCGGCAAGGTCGGCATAGCGCTCCTCCAACCGCTCGGCGGCCTCGATGACGGGAAAGTCGTGGCCGGACGTTTCCAGCGCCATGCGCAGCTTCTCGGCGAAATCGGCCTGCGTCTCCAGCGCAGAGAACAGCGTGCGGACCTGCCGTTCGCTGATATCGGGATTGCCCAGCATATCGGGAACTTCGCGGGCCATCGTCTCGCCCGTCGCGGTCTGTTCTTCCAGGATCGCCAGCCAGTCCGTCATCGTCACCTCACACGAGGGAACAATGGGCAGCCCCGCCGTCGCGGTCAACCCGGCGAGCTATCGGAGCATTCAGGCGCGGGTCCGTTTGCGGGATCCGCCTTCCTCCTTCAGCACCTCGTGCGCGGTCTCCTTCGCCACCTGCTTTTCATGCCGCTTCACGGCATTCTCGCAGGTCCGGCGGATGTCCTCGACTTCGCTCTCGGTCAGGTGCTCGATGCCGATGAAGTGGTTGTGGCCTTTGCTGACGCGGATCAATTCGTCCAGCTTGGCCTGCATCGCGGCGCCGTCGCGGTTCTGGGTGTTCTGGATCAGGAACACCATCAGGAAGGTGACGATGGTGGTGCCGGTGTTGATGATGAGCTGCCAGGTGTCGGAAAAGCCGAATACCGGTCCGCTCATCGCCCATACCAGCACGATCAGGCAGCAGCAGGCAAAGGTGACCGGCAAACCGGCGAGATGCGCGACCTGATTGGCGATGCGGGTAAATGTTCTCTCGATCATGGATGTCCTCGGCCACGCCAAGAACACGCAGGACCGGCATCCGGTTCCCATGACGTAGACACAACTCGATACAACCGGAAAATGCATCCGATACAACCTGCGCCTTAAAGGCGATATGCGAGAGTGATCTCGCAGGCAAGAAGCCTGCTCCTTCCGCCCAAGAGCGGTACCTCCGGCCCCTTCCGCCTCGCCACCCCCGCACGGCGGAAGGGGCTCATACCCCCGGGAGAGGAACGATGGGTTCGGGACGGCAAGCATCGAGGCTTCGGACGAAGTGCCTGCCTGCCCTCCCCCTGACAGCGCTCGGCCTCGCCTTTTCCTGCTCGATGATTGGCCCCGCCTTTGCAGACGCCGAGCCGTCCGCCAGCTTCACCGGCTCACTCGAGCGCCACTACACCACCAATGCGCAGGACAGCGATCGCGCCGTGGGTGACTGGTACACGCTGCTGCGCGGCTCGCTTCGGCACGAGTTCGGCGAGGCCGACGCCAATGCCACCCTCGGTGCCGATTTCGAGGCCACGCGCCACGATACCGTCTCCATCGAGGACGACAGGGCGCTCGGCCTGTCGCTCACCGCTTTCCGGCGGCTGGAGACGGGGCTGGAGCTGAAAGGCACGCTGAGCTACCGCGTCACCAGCGACGGCGACGACCTCCCGATCGGGCCGGTTACGCTCGGCATGCGCACGCTCAAGCAGGTCGTCACCGGTCATGGCCAGATCGGCATCGACCTCGGCAACGCCACGGCACTGATCCTCGAAGCGGGCGACAGCCTGGAAAGAGCCGGGCCGACGCGTTTCGAACACGACCTGCTTCCCGAAAGCCGGCTCGATCCCAACACCAACAGGTTCCAGCTTGCCGCCCGGATCACGCGCACATTCGGCCACCTCGCGCTCGGCGCTTCCGCCTCCGCGCTCCTGACGACGGTCGAGCGGCTGGGCTCCCCGCCGGTCGGCGTGTCGTTCGAGCAATATGGCGCCCGCTTGGAAGCGGCCTATACGGCCGCCGACGGCACGACGCTCGGCGCCGCCCTTGGCGCCGAACTGCTAGACGCTGCCGACGGGCTCTATCGCCGGGTCCGTCCGGCATGGCAACTGACCTTCGCCAAGCCGCTCCCCCATGGCTTCGACCTGCGGGGAACCTATTTCGGCCGCTACGAGAGCACCGACAGCGACGATCCGCTGGCCTCGTGGCTGCAACGCGCCGAACTGGAAGGCAGCCTGCAGATACGGCCGGATTGGACCCTGGCGGCCGGCCTGTTTTGCGAAGTGAAGGAAAACCTGCTGTTCGAGAACAAGGAGCGTAGCCGCGGCTTCTACGCCGAAGCGACCTATCGGGTGACGCCTTCCACGTCGCTCGTTCTGCGGCTGGACGCCTCGCGGACCGAGAAGACTGTCATCGACGTCCGCGAAAGCACCGTCGACACGTTCGTCGGCCTGCGCGCGAAGCTTTGAACGTCCTCTCCACAACGTGAAAGGCAGGGGGCTTGCAAGGCCCCCTGCCCTTTCGATCCGGGTCTGCTCACCCGGAACGAGCGCTCAGTGCCGGCGACCCAGCTTGTAGGAGTGGTTGCCCTGCGACACGGCGTTGCCGACCGTACCGAGGATACCGCTCAGCACATTGGTGTTGTTCCCGTTCAGGATGCCCGACACGGTGTTGCCGCTGAGGATGGCATTGCCGCTCAGCACGTTGTTGAGCGCCGTGACATCGCCGAGGCCGATCGACGGCGAAATGTTGATCAGCCCGCTCGAAACGCCGGTGTTGCCTCCCGAACGGAACATGTTGGTGCTGCCTTTATGGCCGAAACCGCCGGCATAGGCACCCGCTGCCGAGAAGGAACAAACGGCGACGGTCAGTGCAAAAGCGTACTTCTTCATGACTACTCTCCTGTGTTGCCAATGTTTCCTTCCGTCCTTTGCAAGTATCTCCGCCCTCTGTACTGCCAGTTCGATTTTGATATTTCAACCGAAAATTGAACATAAAGACACATACAACCAGCTTTCACATTTTTAACGCTAATGCTTTACCTTAAGCGGAATGGTTACCGCGACACCGGGTCAGATCGGCGGATCGATGCCAAAGACCGTTGCGGCTGCGGCAGCGCTCCCCGCTTTGACAGGCCTTCGCCAAGCAGATATCGAGGCCGCCAACCTGCATTCGCGGCGAACCGGATGACGCGCTACAGAAACCTTGCCCTCCTGCTGATCGGCTTCACCCTGGCGATCGTCGTCGCGGAGGCGATCCTGCGTCTCGCCGACGCGCCGATCTCGGTCACCGATCGCAAGGGACCGGGAGAGATGATCGTCTTCCTCATCGCCCTGCCCATGCTGGTCTGGTTCTCGGTGGCTGTCGGCGGCGTCAATCCGCTAATCTGGTTCGGCGGCTACCTGCGCGATTGGCCCCGCATGCTGCGCGGCTTCCTGACCATGTTCCTGGTCGCGACGGCGACGATGATCGTCATCTATCTGGTGCTCGGCCTGACGGGGAAGGTGCAGTGGTCCGAGGAGGCCTGGCAGAATCTGACGCCGAAGATATGGTGGCGCACTGTCGTTTCCCTGCTGGTGGTCGTGGTGCTGGCGACGACGGAAGAAACGATCTTTCGCGCCTTCATCCTGCGTTACCTGCGCTGGAAAGCGACGCTTGCCGTAACCGTGTCGGCGCTGCTCGTCTCGTCCGTGATCTTTTCCTTGTCGCACCTCATCGCATTGCTCGGTTCGGTGAACCAGCCGGACTATCTGCCGCTGCTGTTCGGCCTGTTCCTGTTCGGCTTCCTGATGGGCACCGTGTACCTCGTCACCGGTTCGCTCTCATGCTCGATTGGCCTGCACGCCGGCCTGCTCGGATTCAAGGTCTTCCTGCGGCGCACCGAGCTTCTCATCCAGCATGAAAGCTGGCTGACCGGTGGCTCCGACCTGCGCACCGGACCGGCCATGTGGGGATTGCTCCTGCTTGCGGCGCTTATCGTCTTTCTCTGCCGCAACTGGCTGTGGTCGCGCCTGTGGATCGAGAACGTCGTTTCCACCCGTCAGGATTCGCCCGAAGGACTCGGTTTCCGGCTGGGATCGAAGCGCTAGCCTCGTCCCTCCCAACGGTCGAGGAAATCCTCTATCCGCAGGCTCTGCATGTCGGGGATCGCCTCGGCGAGCCGCTCGAACGGCCAGTCCCACCAGGCGAGCGCCTCGATGCGGCGGGCGATATCTGCCGGGAAACGCTGTTTTAGAGGTTTAGCCGGCACGCCGGCGACGATACTAAAAGGCGCCACGTCACGCGTCACCACCGCATTCGCCCCGATGACGGCGCCGTTGCCCACCGTCACACCCGGCAGGATGACGGCGCCATGGCCGATCCAGACGTCGTGCCCGATCGTCACCGGCCTGCCGCGTCGCCGCTCCAGAAAACCTGAATCGACACCGAGCCCGCGAAAATACTCGTTCGGCCGATAGCTGACCTTGTGTGTGGTGAGACGCTCGACCGGATGCTCCAGCGCATTCAGGCGCGTGTTGGCGGCAATCGAGCAGAACTTGCCGATGCTGGTGTAGGCCGCCTCGGCGTGCCTTTCGAAATAGGAGAAATCTCCCACCGTCACCTCGCGCAGGATGACCCGCTCGCCGACGGCGGCATAGCGGCCGAGCCGGCAGCCCTTCAGCTCCGCCGTCGGATGGATGCGGGGTTCGGGTTGCCTAAGAAGCAGATGCGGGTCCATGGGCGGGCTTTACGACGCTTGACGAGGGCCAGCAAGAAGGCGTCGATTTTCAGAAATCTGAAGACACAGGATGTGCCGAAATTCAGGTCAGGCCGAGTCGAAAATGGTGGGTTTCGAGAACCGGAGCGGAGCGTACTTGTAGTACGTGAGCACCGGAAGCGGAGAAAGCCGCTATTTGCAGGCCCGGCCTCACCTGAATTATGGCACATCCTACTGCGGCTTGCCCTTCGTCCACGTCACCTGCTGCCCGTAGAGCGGCACGCTGGTCAGCGCCATCTTGGCCGAGCCGTCCTGCACCTGCCGCGAATGGGAGAGATAGATCAGCGTGTCGTTGGCCTTGTCGTAGATGCGGTTCACCACCTGCTTCTTCCAGATCAGGCTGATGCCTTGCTTGAACACCTCCTCGCCACCTTTGCCGAGGTCGATATCGCCGATGGTGATCGGCCCGGTCTGCTGGCAGGAAATGGCGGAGTCGGACGGGTCCTCGAACCAGTTGCCCTTGCGCAGCCGGTCGATCACGCCGCGGTCGAAATAGGAGACGTGGCAGGTCACGCCCTCCACCTTGGGGTCCTTGATCGCTTCCACGATGATGTCGTTGCCGGTCCAGTCGACGCCGACCTTGCCGATCTCCTGCGCCAGTGCCGTACCGGCGCAAAGGACCAATGACGCCGCCGCCAGCCAGCCGATTCGTTTCAGCAATGGAGCCTCCTGTGGACGTGGGTGCTGGCGTCAGGTGGGTGGGCGGCCGGGCTTTTGCAAGCCGCCGTCTGCGACAATGGCTGCATGGTCCCCTCCTTTGCGCGGCGTGCCCGAACGGATAAGATCGCATCATGAAACCCGACCCGCTGTCTCGGCCAGTCCCATCGTCATTCGCCCGCCGGCCCCTTTGAGGCTGGCTAAGCGCGAAGCCCAACCGGATATTGTTCCATGATGCGCTCCATCCTGATCGGCATACTCGTGCTCATGGCCGCCGGCATCGGCTGGCTCACCTTCGACTGGTATCGCGGCCACTATGGCGGCGAGCCGTTCGGCGCGCCCTTCGCGCTGACCGACCAGAAGGGCCAGCCGATCACCGAGGCCGCCTTCCGCGGCCACCCGAGCGCGGTCTTCTTCGGCTTCACCCACTGCCCGGAAGTCTGCCCGACGACGCTGTTCGAGCTTGCCGGCTGGCTCAAGACCATCGGCGACGAGGGCAAGGACATCCATGCCTACTTCGTCTCCATCGACCCGGCACGCGACACGCCGGACGTGATGAACACCTATGTCAGCAACTTCTCCGATCGCATCGTCGGCATCTCCGGTGACCCGGACAAGGTCTACGCCATGGCCAAATCCTTCGGCATCTACTGGAAGAAGGTGGACACCGGCGATGGCGACTATACGATGGACCATACGGCCTCCGTCCTGCTGCTCAACAGCAAGGGCGATTTCGCCGGCACCATCGCCTATGGCGAGAATGCCGACACGGCCATGACCAAGCTGAAGAACCTTGCCGCCAAGGGATAACGGATCGCTCCGATGGGACAGACCCGCCTTTACCTGACCGGCTCGAAGGCCGAGACCGACCGCATCTATGCCGCGCTCGACCTCGCCTTCGAGGACGACGGACTGCCGCTTGCCGTCATCGAGATCGACGAGGACGGCGACGTGCACGAAGTCTCGCTCTACGCCGAGGAGGACGTCGAGACGGTCGAAAACCGCATCCGCGACGTGCTGGCGGGGCTTTCGCTGTCACGCGCCGTGCAGCGCGAGGAGCTGCCCGACATCGACTGGGTGGCGAAGTCGCTCGAAGGGCTGCAGCCGGTTCGCGCCGGCGGTTTCTTCGTCCACGGCGCACACGACCGCGACAGGATCGAGGAAACCGATATCCCGATCGAGATCGAGGCAGGGCTCGCCTTCGGCACCGGCCATCACGGGACCACCGCCGGCTGCCTGGAAACCATCGCCCGCGTCGTGGCCGAGGAAAAGCCGGCCAATGCGCTCGATCTCGGCGCCGGCAGCGCAGTGCTCGCCATCGCACTCGCCAAGCTGGCCCGCATCCCCGTGCTGGCGACCGACATCGACCCGGTGGCGACGGACGTAGCCGAGGCGAACGTGCGGCTGAACGGTGTCGGTGACTTTGTGGAGACCGTCACCGCAACCGGCTTCGACCATCCCGTTTTCGCCGGGCGCGGCCCGTTCGCCCTCGTCGTCGCCAACATCCTCGCCGGACCGCTGATGGAACTGGCGCCCGCCATGGCCCGCAACGTTGCGCCGGGCGGTTCGCTGGTGCTCTCGGGCATCCTCGACCGGCAGGAAGATGGTGTTCTGGCCGCCTACACCGCGCAAGGCTTCCGCCACATCGACACACTGCACCGCGAAGGCTGGGTGACGATCCGCATGAAGCGGTGACCCGCTGGCCCAGCGCCGCCCGATTGTCAGCCGCTGCGCCTGCCGCTACGGTCGCGGCCCGTCAACCAGCGAGGCAAGCGGCAGCCATGTTCCAGACCTTCGATTCGGCCGGCGATCCGTCCGTCGGCAAGCCGCGCGTGGCGAAGCTGCGCGAATGGCTGGCGGCGCACGACCTCGACGGCTTCATCGTGCCGCGCGCCGACGAGCACCAGGGCGAATATGTCCCGCCCCACGCAGCACGGCTCAGATGGCTGACCGGCTTTTCCGGCTCGGCGGGTGCGGCCGTCGTGCTGAAGGACCGCGCCGTCATGTTCGTCGACGGCCGCTACCAGTTGCAGGTGCGGCAGGAAACCGACCAGACTGTATTCACCGTCGAGAGCCTGATCGACAACCCGCCCTCCGCCTGGCTCAAGGACAATATCGGCAAGGGCGCGCGTATCGGCTTCAACCCGTGGCTGCATACCGTCGGCGAGGTCAAGGCGCTCAGGGTTTCGGCCGGCAAGGCGGGCGCCGAGCTGGTGCCAGTGACGGAAAACCCCGTCGACGCGATCTGGGACGACCAGCCGGCACCGCCGCTGGAACCGGTCGAGATCCATCCCATCGCCTTCGCCGGCGAACTCGCCAAGGACAAGCTGGCCAGGCTCGCGGCAGCGATCGAAAAAGACGGCGCCACCCACACGATCCTGACCGATCCGTCCTCCATCGCATGGGCCTTCAACATCCGCGGCAACGACGTGCCGCACACGCCGCTGGCGCTCGGCTTCGCCATCCTGGCCGCTGACGGCAAGCACCAGCTTTTCATGACCGGTAAGAAATTCTCGCGCACGGTCGCCGCCTATCTCACCCAGCTTGCCGACCTGCACGAACCGGCCGACTTCGAGCCCGCCGTGGCGGCACTGGCCAAGGTCGGCGCGAGGATCGCGCTCGATCCTGCGCTGGCGGCGGAGAAATTGCGGGCGCTGATCGCCGACAATGGCGGCACGGTCGTCGAGGCTCCCGATCCCGCCCGCATCCCGCGCGCGGTGAAGAACGCAGCCGAGATCGCCGGCAGCCGCGCTGCCCATCGCCGCGACGGCGCGGCCATGGCTAAGCTCCTCGCCTGGCTCGACCGCCAGGAGCCCGGCACCACCGACGAGATCGCCGTGGTGACGAAGCTTGAGGAATGCCGGCGCCGGACCGGCGAAGAAACCCAGATGCCGCTGCGCGACGTTTCCTTCGACACCATTTCCGGCGCCGGGCCGAACGGTGCCGTCATCCACTACCGCGTCTCGCACGCCACGAACCGGCCGCTCGCCGACGGCGAGCTGTTCCTGCTCGATTCCGGCGCGCAGTATCAGGACGGCACCACCGACATCACCCGCACCGTGCCCGTCGGCCGGCCGAGCGAGGAGATGCGCGAGCGTTGCACGCTGGTACTGAAGGGCCTGATCGCCCTTTCGATGCTACGCTTTCCCGCCGGCACGCGCGGTTCCGAGATCGACGCCATGGCGCGCATGGCATTGTGGAGACACGGCCTCGACTATGCCCACGGCACCGGCCACGGCGTCGGATCCTATCTCGCCGTGCACGAAGGCCCGCAGCGCATCGCCAAGACTGGCACGGAAAAGCTGCTGGAAGGCATGATGCTCTCCAACGAGCCCGGCTACTACAAGGAAGGCGCCTACGGCATTCGGCTGGAGAACCTCATCCTCGTCACCCCGGCAGAGCCTGTCGAGGGCGGCGACATCGCCATGCACGCCTTCGAGACGCTGACGCTGGCGCCCTTCGACCGCCGGCTTGTGAAAGCCCATCTCCTGACGCGCGACGAACTGCACTGGCTCGACCAGTACCACGCCCGCGTGCTGGCCGAGATCGGCCCGATGTTGGACGGCGAGACGCTCGCCTGGCTGGAAGCCGCCTGCACGCCATTCCCGCAGGAGGCGAAGGGGTGATGCCCGAATTCGTCGGTGCGTCCTTCGAGGCTCGCTCCGCTCGCACCTCAGGATGAGGGAGGCAGGGTGCCAACGCAATCTACGAAGGTCGGCACCAAACGGTCCTCATCCTAAGGTGCGAGCGGAGCGAGCCTCGAAGGACGCACCGGAATCACCCCACGAACTGCCTCAGCGCGATCAGCACGACCGCACCCGCCAGGAACATCGACATCAGCCCGCCGCGCAGCGAAACCAGCGCCGCGACGACGATGGCTGCCCATTCGGCCGGTCCGGCATCCAGCATGGCCGGCGCCACCAGCGTCGTCAGCACGGCCGCCGGCACGGCGTTCAGCCCGGCCTCGACGCGCGGATGGATATTCTCGAAGCGCGAAATGACGAGATGGCCGCCTATGCGCGTCAGGTAGGTCGCCACCGCGGCAGCAATCGTGATCCAGAAAATCGTGCTCACGGCCGCGCCTCCCGCTTGCCCGAGGATGGCATCAGCGCGGCAAAGACCACGCCGACAAACGCACCGACGGTGACGTGCCAGGGCGAACCGATGGTCTTGTAGGCGAGGATCGAAGCAGCGGCGCTGGCCAGCACGACGGGTAGCCACAGCGGCCGCTTGCGAAAGCCCATCACCAGACCGAGGAAATAGATCGGCAGCAGGAAATCGATGCCGAGCGCATGCGTGTCGGGGATCATCTGGCCGAAGAACGCGCCGAGCGCCGTCAGGATATTCCACGACACATAGACCGGCAGCGCGGCTCCCATATAGAAGGCGAAGCCGACCTTGCGCCCGCTCTCGGCCTTGCTCTCGGCGATGGCGTATTGCGGATCCGTCAGGATGAAATAGCCTACCGCCTGCTGAAGCAGCGGCCAATGCGCCAGATGGCGGCCGATGGCGGCCGAATAGAGCACGTGGCGGAAGTTGACGGCGAAGATCGACAGCACGATCAGCCACGGCGCCACATGCTGGCCGAACAGTTCGATGCCGACCATCTGGCTGGCGCCGCCGAACACCGCAGCGCTCATGAGGAAGGCCTCGAAGACGGTGAAGCCGTTGCCCACGGCCAGCGCGCCGAACAGCATGGCGAAGGGGCCGGACGCCACCACGACGGGGATGCTCAGCCTGAAGCCTTCCCAGAAGTCGCCTGTGGCCGGCGAGCGTTCGGCAGTAGCCTGCGATGACATTGGATCTCTTCCTTTGGGAGCGCCGTATGTAGGGACGGCGGCCGGCCGTGTCACACGAATTCGCTTGAGCCAAACGATCAGCGGAAGTGATGCCGTGTCAGGAGCGGCGTCAGGATCGGGCCACCCTGCCCTCGATCGCCCGCCCCCAGTCGAGCAGCGGCCGCGCGCGCCGGACGAAATCGAACAGCTCGTCGGCAAGCGCCGGCGAATGGATGCGCCCCGGCTCGATCTCATGGCGCACGACGAAATGGCGGTTGCGCACCGCCGCCGCCAGATCCGGCTCGGTCACCGCCTCGAAACCGCGCGGCGCCCGCTTCAGCTGCCCCTCGGCGCCGATCTTCAGCCCGTTCTTCTTGAGCGCCGAGACCATCGCGCGAAAGACCTTCGGCTTTTCCACGATCGCCATGCGCATGGCTTGTAGAAGCGGCGGTGCCGGCTGCCACCATGCCACGGCCGCGAAACAGCGTTCCAGCCCGACATGGACGAAGAAGACGCCCTGCTCCATCTTGGTGCCGTCCGGCGACAGGATCGCCGACACGTGGTCGGTGTAGGGCCGCTTGTCCTTGGAAAAGCGCACGTCGCGGTTGATGCGGAATTGCGACTTCTTGCGATCGCCTTTGAGGGCAATCCCGGTCTCGCCGAAACGCTCGCTCAGAACGTCGATCAGGTCGCCCAGCGGCTCGCGCAGGTCCTGCTCGAACAAAGCGCGGTTTTCCTGGAACCACTCCCGGCTCTGGTGGAAATTCAGCGCCTTGAGGAAGGGAAGCGCCTTCTCGCCGAAACCGTTGAATTGAGCGGCCATCAACTGCGTCCAACCCGCTCGAGCCACGCATCCTCGTCGATCACCTCAATGCCGAGTTCCGTGGCCTGCTTCAGCTTGGAGCCGGCGCCCGGCCCAGCCACCACCAGGTCGGTCTTGGCCGACACCGAGCCTGCCACCTTGGCGCCCAGCCGCTCGGCCATGGCTTTTGCTTCCGAGCGCGTCATCTTCTCCAGCGAGCCGGTGAACACCACCGTCTTGCCGGCGACGACGCTTTCAGCCGAGACCGTAACGACGTAGGGCTTCGGCCGGACCTCGGCCAGCAGCGCGTCCAGCACCGCGTCGTTGCGCTCGTTGCCGAAGAAATCGCGCAGCGCCCCGATCACCGTGTCGCCGATGCCGTTGACGGAGGGGAACACCGTATGCGGGTCCTCGGCCGCCGCCGTCTCCTTGCCGACGCGAATCCATTCCTCGACGGTCGAGAAGGTGCGGGCGAGCATCGCCGCCGTCGTCTCGCCGATGTGGCGGATGCCGAGGGCGAAGATGAAGCGGTCGAGTTCCGGCTCGCGGCGCGCGTCGATGGCGGAAAACAGCTTGTCGAGGCCCTCGAAATTGCGCTGGTCGGCGCTGCGCACGTTCTTGCGCTCCTTGCCCGACGCCGCCTCGCGCAGCCTTGCCTGCTCTTCGCGGCGCGTGGCCAGCGCCTGCTGTGCCTCGGCGCGCCGGTTCTTGAGCGTAAAGATATCGGCGGCAGTCCTGATCAGGCCCGCATTGAAGAACAGGTCGATGTTCTCCGCCCCCAGCCCTTCGATATCAAAAGCGCCGCGCGACACGAAATGGCGCAGCCGCTCCACCGCCTGCGCCGCGCAGATCAATTCGCCAGTGCAGCGGCGGCGGGAATCCTCCTTGCCCGTCTTCTCGTTGATCTCGCGCGTCGCCGGCGAGCCGCAGACCGGGCAGGTGTGCCGCATCCGATATGGCTCTGCCGTCGCCGGGCGCTTGTCGAGCAGGACATCGACGATCTGCGGAATGACGTCGCCGGCGCGCTGGATAACCACCGTATCGCCGATGCGGATATCCTTGCCGTCGCGGATCGGCTGGCCGGTGGAATCGATGCCGGCGATGTAGTCTTCGTTGTGCAGCGTGACGTTCTCGACCGTGACGCCGCCCACCGTCACCGGGTCCAGCCGTGCGACGGGGGCGAGTGTGCCTGTGCGGCCGACCTGGATGTCGATCTCCCTCAACGTCGTCGTCGCCCGCTCGGCCGGAAACTTGTGGGCGATGGCCCAGCGCGGTTCGCCGGTGACGAAGCCCCAGCGCCGCTGCAATTCCAGCTGGTCGACCTTGTAGACGACGCCGTCGATGTCGTAGCCGAGCGACGAGCGCTGTTCCTCGATTTGCCTGTACTGGGCGATCAGCTCGTCCACCGATTTCGCCCGCACCATCAACGGGTTGACCCTGAAACCCCAGTCGCCGAACTTCTGCACCGCCTCGTATTGCGTCGGCGCCGGGTCCTGGGTGGTAAAGCCCCAGGCATAGGCGAAGAATTTCAGGTTGCGGCTGGCGGTGACGGAGGCATCCTTCTGCCGCAGCGAGCCGGCCGCCGTGTTGCGCGGATTGACATAGTCCTGCCCGCCGGCCGCCGCCGAGCGCGCCTTCAGTGCCTCGAACTCGGCATAGGTCATGTAGACTTCGCCGCGGATTTCGATCACGTCCGGCCAGCCGACCCCTTTCAGCCGGTGCGGAATGTCGGCGATGGT
The DNA here is from genome assembly GCF_004801285.1 of Ollibium composti. Classification (GTDB taxonomy): domain Bacteria; phylum Pseudomonadota; class Alphaproteobacteria; order Rhizobiales; family Rhizobiaceae; genus Mesorhizobium; species Mesorhizobium composti. Next base: position 119,344 of record NZ_SSNY01000001.1, on the reverse strand, counting down.
CTTCAGGTTCGCGGTGATATCCTCGCCGACGGCTCCGTCGCCGCGCGTCGCGCCCTGCACGAACACGCCGTTCTCGTAGCGCAGCGAGGCCGACAGGCCGTCGATCTTAGGCTCGGCGGTGAAGGCGATGTCGAAATCCTTGTCGCGCTCGAAGAAGCGCTTGGCGCGCTCCAGGAAATCGACGACGTCCTGGTCCGTATAGGCCTTGGCGAGGCTGAGCATCGGCACCGCATGGCGCACCTTCGCAAAGCCTTCCGCCGGCGGCGCGCCAACCTTCTGCGACGGCGAATCCTCGCGCACGAGATGGGGAAACCGATCCTCGATGGCATCGTTGCGACGGCGCAGCGCATCGTATTCCGCGTCCGAAATCGTCGGCGCATCCTCCATATGATAGCGCCGGTCGTGCTCGGCGATCTCCGTGGCGAGCCGCTCCAGTTCGGCCGCGGCTTCGCTTTCGCTGAGGTCTTCGACGGGCTTTTCGGACATTGCTCTGCTTCCTCGGATATCGGACGCCACCATAGAGCAGGATCAATCGGCGCGGGAGCCGGAATTAGGGAAGATGCCACGCAAACAGCAGGATGGCCCCGCTTGCTGACTCACGCTGACAGGGACCGTTTGGCGGCAAAATCGTCAGGATACCGCCGTGTTTTCCCTCAGCAGGCGCTCGGCGGCGGCGCGGGCTTCTTCGGTGATGGTGGCGCCGGCAAGCATGCGGGCGATTTCCTCCTGCCGCGCGGCGCGATCCATCTCGGCGATGCCCGTCGCCACCCGGTCAGCGCCGCCAGCCTTGGAAATGAGGAAATGCGTGGCCGCACGCGCCGCCACCTGCGGCGCATGAGTGACGGAAAGCACCTGCACCCGGCCCGCCAGCCGGGCCAGCCGCTGGCCGATGGCGTCCGCCACCGCGCCGCCGACGCCGGTGTCGATCTCGTCGAAGACCAGCGTCGGCGCCGAGCCGCGATCGGCCAGCGCCACCTTGAGCGCCAGCAGGAAGCGCGAAAGCTCGCCGCCGGACGCCACCTTCATCATCGGTCCCGGCCGCGTGCCGGGATTGGTGCGCACCCAGAACTCGACCTGGTCGATGCCCTCTTCCATGCGGCTGTCGGCCTCGCTGGAAAGCTCGACGATGAATTCGGCGCGCTCCAGCTTGAGCGCCGGCAGCTCGGCCATCACCGCCCTGGCAAGGCCGGTCGCGGCGCCATGGCGCTGCGCCGAAAGCTGGGCGGCCGCTTCGTCATAGGCCTGCCGCGCAGCGGCGGCCTGCTTTTCCAGCCCATGCAGCTTTTCCTCGCCGGCATCGAGGTCGGCGAGATCGGCGGCCATGGCGTCGCGCAACTGCGCCAGGTCGTCGACGGCGACATTGTGCTTGCGGCCGGCGGCGCGCAGCGCGAACAGCCGCTCCTCCGTCCTCTCCAACTTCTCGGGGTCGTATTCGGTGGCGCGCAGTGCCGCCTCGACGCCCGATTGCGCGGCGTCGAGCGAGATCATCGCCTCGTCCAGCGACTTCACCACCTCGTCGAGCAGGCCGGGCACCTCGCCCGCCTTGCGCTGCAGCCGGCGCAGCAGCGCCGCGAGCTGCGGCAGCGGCGACGCCGGGCCGGACAGCACGTCCTCGGCGTCCTTGATCTCGGCGGCGATCTTTTCCGAGCGCATCATGACGGCGCGCTGTTCGGCGAGGTCGGTTTCCTCGCCAGGCTCGGGATCGAGCTGGGCAAGCTCGGCCACCGCCGCGCGCAGGTAGTCGGCCTCGCGCGCCGCCGCTTCCACCCTCGCTCTGTGGCGGGCAAGCTCGCTCTCGCAGGAACGCCAGTGGCGCCACGCCTCGCCAACGGCGCGCACCGAGCCGAAATGGCCGCCGAAGGCGTCCAGCAGGTCGCGATGCGCGGCCGGGTCGACCAGCGCGCGCTCGTCATGCTGGCCGTGGATCTCGACCAGTGCATGGCCGACGGCGCGCATCAGCGCGACGCTGGCCGGCTGGTCGTTGACGAAGACGCGCGTGCGCCCGTCCGCCGTCTGCACGCGGCGCAGGATGATGTCGCCGTCGTCCTCGATGGCGTTGTCGGCGAGGATGGCGCGGGCCGGATGGTTGCGCGGCACGTCGAAGACGGCGATCACCTGGCCCTGGGTGGCGCCGTGGCGCACCAGCGAGGCGTCGCCGCGCGCGCCGAGCGCCAAGGACAGGGCGTCGAGCAGGATGGACTTGCCCGCGCCCGTCTCGCCCGTCAGCACCGACAGGCCGGACGAGAAATCGATGTCCAGCTTCTCAATCAGGACGATATCGCGAATCGACAGTCTGGAGAGCATCGGCGCTCTATACCATCATACGCCGCCGGCGTGATGCCGCCGACGCCTTCGGATCAGGCGTCGCCGCCGATGATGAGCTTGCCGGCCTTGGATATCCACGAGCCGGCGTTCTCGCGCGGCTGCAAGCCCTTGCTCTGCAACAGCTTGTAGGAATCCTTGTACCACTGGCTGTCCGGATAGTTGGTGCCGAGCACCGCCGCCGCCGTCTGCGCCTCGTCGGTCAGGCCCATCGCGTAATAGGCTTCCGTCAGGCGCGCCAGCGCTTCCTCGATGTGGCGCGTGTTGGAGTAATTCTCGACGACGGTGCGGAACCGCTTGATGGCGGCGATGTATTCGCGCCGTTCCAGGTAATAGCGGCCGATCTGCATCTCCTTGCCGGCGAGCTGGTCGTTGGCGAAGCGGATCTTCGCCTTGGCGTCCTCGACATATTCGGAATCGGGCCAGCGCTGCACCAGGTCCTGCATCGCCTGGATCGTCTGGCGCGCTTCCTTCTGGTCCTGGGTGACATCCTTGATCTGCCGGTAGTAGGACAGCCCGATGATGTATTCCGCGTAGGCCGCGTCCTCGGTCGACGGATAGAGCGTCAGATACCGTTTGGCCGAGGAAATGGCGTCGTCGTAATTGCCCTGGCGGTAGTTGGCGAAGGCGCCCATGACCATGGATTTGCGGGCGGCTTCCGAATAGGGGTGCTGGCGGTCGACCGCCGCGAACTTCTTGCTCGCCTCGTTCAGCCTTCCGGCGTTCATGTTGGCGAGGCCCTGATTGTAGAGCACGTCGGCCGGTTCCGTCTGGTCGACATAGGTGGAGAGGTCGACGTCCTTCTCCGACATGCAGCCGGACAGCAGCAGTGGCGCGGTCGCGGCCAAGGCAAGGACCAGAGACTTTGCCGGCGCGGTCGTCTTGTCGGCTTTGTTGAACAGCATAATCGGTTCTCGCCCTCTACCGAATGTCTCCCGAAAGTGGCCCCTGTCCCGGGAAAGACATACGTAAAATCAAAAAGCTAAAGCGTACCGGGCGATTCTGAAAGATCGCGACACGCTTTAGGCGCCTTGTCGATCGTCGGCGCGCAGCCATAGACCATAACCGCATCGCGCGGCAACGCCATGACCCGGCAATCGCACATTTTTATGGCTTTTTGCAAAGCGCACGCCTTCGCGCCATTTCCTCGGCCGGTGATGCAACGGGGCAACAGCCCGGCCGGAGATAGATGCGAAGCGGGAGATCAGAGTATCCAGGGCGCATGCAGCGGCGCGCTGACCGCTTTCATCTCGGCGCCGCGGCCGCGTTCGCGCCGGGTCGTCTCGACGATCTCGAACGCCGAGCGGTCGGACAGCAGACGCCGCAAGGCGGCGGCGTTGAGCCGGTGACCGCCGCGATAGGAGCGGAAGCAGCCGATGAAGCAGGCGCCCGCCAGCGCAAGGTCGCCCATGGCGTCGAGCGTCTTGTGGCGCGCGAATTCGTTCGGGAAACGCAGGCCGCCCATGTTGATGACCTTGTGGTCGTCGCCGATGACCAGCGAGTTCTCCAAGGAGGAACCGAGCGCATAGCCGGCGGCCCACAGCCGCTCGACGTCCTTCATGAAACCGAAGGTGCGGGCGCGCGCGATATCGTGGCGGAAGACGTCGGCATTGATGTCGGAAGCGAATTTCTGCCGGCCGATGGCCGGGCTCTCGAAATCGATCTCGACCTCGAAACGCGTGCCGTCGTAAGGCCGGAACTCGGCCCAGGAGGCACCGTTCTCGATGCGCACCGGCTTGACGATGCGGATGAAGCGGCGCTTGACCGCCTGGGTTTCGATGCCGGCAAGGTCGATGGCCTCAACGAAGGGCATGGAACTGCCGTCAAGGATCGGCACTTCGTTGCCGTCGATTTCGATGACCAGATTGTCGATGCCGAGCCCGAACACCGTCGCCATGAGATGCTCGACGGTGGCGACATGAGGACCGTCCGGATTGCCGAGCATCGTGCACAGGTCGGTCGCGCCGACTTCCGAAACCAGAGCACGCAGCTCACGCACCTGGCCATCTTTGCCGGCGAGATGGAAGACGATCCCGGTATCGGCGTCGGCGGGAAGAAAATGGATCGAAACGGGCTTGCCGCTATGGACTCCGGTGCCGGAAAGAGTCGCGCGCGTTTTCAGGGTCGTCTGATAGTCGTTCAAAATGATCCCCATATGCCCGCGCGCTTCGGTCGGCCATGCCGACTCCCGGTCGTAATCTGCGATCGAAGCTGTTCGTCTGTTGGTACCGCGCCAGACCTCCACCCCAAGAGAAAATCCGCGCCGCTTATAAGATGCCGCGAAGATAAGCACGCCGCAGGCATCCTCCAAATCACGCTTTCTTACTTTTTGTAACGACGAAGCCGATTACGCCCCGCATCATAAGCAATTGTTTTAAAACGACAATAAAAGAAAGCGGGCAAACGGTCTCCCGTTTGCCCGCTTACGATTGTCGCAATGCGCTTTCGATCAGTTGGCCTGGCGGCGCAGGAAGGCCGGAATCTCCAGCTGATCGTCCTCGTGAGTCGCGCGCGGCTGTGCGGCGATGCGGCCATGATCGTCGAGCTGGCCACGGCGCGGCGCGTAGAGCTGCGCGTCCTGCGGCGCGAGACGGCGCACTTCCGGAGCTGCCTGGCGCAGCTTCGGCTCGCGCGGCTGCGCGGGCTGCAGGCGGGCCGGCTCTTCCTCGCGGCGGGTCAGGCCGGTCGTCAGGCGCTTGAGAAGCCCCATCGGCCCGCGATCCTCATGATCGATCGGGTTGGTCTTGGCCTCGACCTCGGCCTTCACCACCGGCGGGAAATCCTCGACGCGCGGCATGCGCTGCGGTGCCGCGGCAACCGGCTGCGGAGCGGGCTCCAGGCGCGGCTGGTGGACAGGCGCGGCCATCGGCTGCGGCTGCATCTGCGGCTGGGCCGGCGGCGCCTGGAAGATGCGGTTCTGCGGATGGATGTCGTCGGCCGGCTGGTGCGCCGGAGCCGGGCGGGCCTGCGCCATCGCGGCGGCGTTGGCTTCGGCCTGCTGGATCGCTTCGGCCACCGGATCGGCGGCGCGTGGCTGCTGCACCGCCGGCTGCGCCGCGGCCGGACGCTCATCGGTTACCGGCCGACCGGCCGGCTTCGGCTGCGCCGGACGGATGGCGATCGGCGCGGCGGCGATCTGCTCGGCCGTCTTGTCGATGCCGGTGGCGACGACCGACACGCGGATGACGCCTTCCAGTTCCTCGTCGAAGGTGGCGCCCAGGATGATGTTGGCGTCCTGGTCGACCTCCTCGCGGATGCGGGTCGCGGCTTCGTCCACCTCGAACAGGGTGAGGTCGCGGCCACCGGTGATGGAGATCAGCAGGCCCTTGGCGCCCTTCATCGAGGTTTCGTCGAGCAGCGGGTTGGCGATCGCGGCCTCGGCCGCGGCCATTGCCCTGCCCTCGCCGGAAGCCTCGCCGGTGCCCATCATGGCCTTGCCCATCTCGCGCATGACCGAACGCACGTCGGCGAAGTCGAGATTGATGAGGCCTTCCTTGACCATCAGGTCGGTGATGCAGGCCACGCCCGAATAGAGCACCTGGTCGGCCATGGCGAAGGCGTCGGCGAAGGTGGTCTTGTCGTTGGCCAGCCGGAACAGGTTCTGGTTCGGGATGACGATGAGGGTGTCGACGCACTTCTGCAGTTCCTCGATGCCGAGGTCCGCCGTCTTCATGCGGCGCTGGCCTTCGAAGTGGAACGGCTTGGTCACCACGCCGACGGTCAGGATGCCCTTCTCGCGGGCGGCGCGGGCGACGACGGGAGCGGCACCCGTGCCGGTGCCGCCGCCCATGCCGGCGGTGACGAAGCACATATGGGTGTTGGACAGGTGGTCGATGATCTCGTCGATGCACTCCTCGGCGGCGGCGCGGCCGACTTCAGGCTGGGAGCCGGCGCCGAGCCCTTCGGTGACATGCGCGCCGAGCTGGATCAGCCGCTCGGATTTCGACATGGTCAACGCCTGGGCATCGGTGTTGGCCACCACGAATTCGACCCCGCGCAAACCGGCGGTGATCATGTTGTTGACCGCGTTGCCGCCGCCGCCGCCGACACCGAAAACGGTGATGCGGGGCTTCAGCTCGGTGATGTCCGGCTTTTGCAGATTGATGGTCATTGTTCCTCGTCCTTTGTCTTTCCCGCCGCTTCGCCGCTGCGGCCGCCTATGGGGCTGTCCCCGTCAAACTTAAAAACTGTCTCTCAACCACTGACTTACGCGCTGTAACCGCCCCCCGGTTCCCGTCATCCTGAAGCGGAAACCGCCGAAAGCCGCCTGGCTTTCGAAACTCGCCATCTGCTGCGGATAGATGAGCAGGCCGACCGCCGTGGAAAAAGCCGGCCCCTTAGCCGCTTCCGGCAGGCCGGCAACGCCGAGCGGGCGGCCGACGCGCACGTTGCGGCCGAGCACGCGCCGCGCGGCTTCCGGCAGGCCGGCAAGCTGGCTGGCGCCGCCCGTCAGCACGACGCGCTTGCCGACCGCGTTGCCGAAGCCGGACTTGTTGATGCGCTCGCGCAGGATCTCCAGCGTCTCGTCGACGCGGGCGCGGATGATGCGCGTCATCACCGCGCGCGGAATCTGCAACGGCGCCTCGCCGTCCTCGCCGATCGGCTGGATGGAGATGACGTCGCGGTCGTCGGCGATGCCGGGCAGCGCCGAGCCGTGCATGACCTTGAGCCGCTCCGCGGCTTCCAGCGACGTGGACAGGCCCTTGGCTAGGTCCAGCGTGACGTGGTTGCCGCCGACGGGAACCGAGTCGCCATGGACGAACTTGCCCTCGGCGAAGATCGAGATCGTGGTGGTGCCGCCGCCCATGTCGATGCAGGCAGCCCCCATTTCCAGCTCGTCGTCCACCAGCGAGGCCAGGCCGCTTGCATAGGGCGTCGCCACCATGCGCTCGACCGAAAGATGAGAGCGGTTGATCGCGAGTTCGATGTTGCGCAAGGGCGCAGCATCACCCGTCACGACATGCATGTCCACACCAAGCGTCTCGCCGACCATGCCGCGCGGATCGCGCACGCCGCGCTCGGCGTCGAGCGAGAAGGCCACCGGCAGCGAATGGATCACCTCGCGCTCGGCCTTGAGCGCCTGCTTGGCGCCGGCGGCCAGCACGCGGCCGATGTCGGCTTCGTCGACCTCGTGGCCGCCGAGATTGATGGTGGCGGCGAAGGTGTCGCTACGGAGGCGGCCGGCCGTCATGTTGACGATCAGCGAATCCACCGTCAGCCCGGCCATGCGCTCGGCCGCATCGACGGCCAGCCGGATCGCATGCTCGGCGCGGTCGAGATCGACCACGACGCCCGACTTCACGCCCTGCGACTTCTGATGGCCGATGCCGATCACGCGGGCGCGATGCGAGCGGCCGCGCAGCAGATTGCCGTCGTCGCACGGCTTCAACTGCGCCACCACACAGCAGACCTTGCTAGAGCCGACATCCAGCACCGTCAGAACGCCGGAGCGGCGCGCGGCGGCATCGCCATGGGAGCCGAGCCAGTTCATATCTTGCGCTCCAGCTTGCGCGTCACCGCCTTGGGCTTGTTCTTCAGCGCCGCGACGCGCGCCTCGGCGGCATCGGGCGACAGCTGCACGACCAGCCGGTCGGCGATGCGCATGTCGACGGCGACGATGTCGCGCGACAGAAGACCCTTGTCGTGGTCCAGCCGGACCAGTTCGGCGATCGCCTGGTCCTCGCCGCTTTCCGGCAGCTTGACGGTGACGCCGTTGTCCAGCCTCAGATCCCAGCGCCGTTCGCCGACGCGAATATAGCCCTTCACCCGAGCCGCCAGTTCGGGATAGCGACCGATCCTGGCCATCAGGTCCGGCGCATTTTGCGGCGCGCCGACACCGACCAGCAGCGGCAGCTCCGCCTGCTTGCCGCCCGAATAGGGCGCGATGATGCGGCCGTCCTTCTCGATGACGGAAAGCTCGCGGCCCTGCTGCCAGATGGCAAAGGCCTGGCGCTCGTCGACGCGGACTTCCAGCGTGTGCGGATAGACCTTGCGCACCGCCGCCTGCTCGACCCAGGGCAGCGAGGCGATGCGCTCGCGCGCGGCCTCGGCATCGAAGCCGATCAGCGACGTCCAGCCGTCCAACCCGAGCTTGTCCAGCACGTCGATCTCGGACGTCTGGCGGTTGCCCACCACCTTGATCTGGTCGACGGCGAAACCGGTACGTGCCGTCACACCCTGCACGAAGCCGTCGAGATGGCCGCCGAGATAGCCGCCATAGGTGGCGCTCGAAGCCAGGAGCACGGCGGAAAGGACAGCCGCCGAGAACGGCGGCGCGGAGAAATCGTCCTCGCCGAGACGCGCGATGAGGCGCACCGGCCGGCGCAGCCAGCGCGGCAACACGAAACGCTCGAACGAGGGGAACGCACCGAAGGCCGGGCGACGGCCCGCGCCCTTCCTGCTTTCCTGTCCCCACCTCAACGCAGGCACGAAGCGTCCTCCACCATCCAACTCAACAGATCGCCGAACGAATGTCCCGCATGCGCGGCGATTTCAGGCACCAGAGACGTCGGCGTCATGCCCGGCTGGGTATTGATCTCCAGCCACACGACCTCGCCATTTTCCGAATGGCGGTCGTCGTAGCGGAAGTCCGACCGGGAGACGCCCCGGCATCCCATAGCTTGATGAGCCTTGAGCGCCAGTGTCAGTATTTTTTGGTAAATATTCGGTGAAACTTTCGCGGGGCATTCGTGTTTTGAGCCGCCCGCGACATATTTCGAGTCGTAATCGTAGAAGGCGTGGCCGGTCGGGATGATCTCGGTGACGCCCAGCGCCACATCGCCCATCACCGCGCAGGTCAGCTCGCGTCCGTGCACGTAGCGCTCGACCATGACGGCGGCGCCGTATTTCCATTCAGCCGAGGAGATGACCTGCGGCGGATGCGACTGCCCCTCCTTGACGATGACGACACCGAAGCTCGAGCCCTCGTTCACCGGCTTGACCACATAGGGCGGCTTCATCGGATGCTCGCCGCCGATGGAGAAACGATCCATGATCTTCGATTCGGCGACCGGGATTCCCGCCGCCTTGGCGATCTTCTTGGCCTGCCCCTTGTTCATCGCCAGCGCCGAGGCCAGCACGCCCGAATGCGTATAGGGGATGGCGAGATATTCGAGGATGCCCTGGATGGTGCCGTCCTCGCCGAAGGGCCCATGCAGCGCATTGAAGGCGACGTCCGGCTTGAGGCCCGCCAACACCGAGCCGACATCGCGGCCGGCATCGATGCGGGTCACCCGATAGCCTTCCGCCTCCAGCGCATCCGCGCAAGCCGTGCCGGATGACAGCGACACCGGGCGTTCGGAAGAAAACCCTCCCATGAGGACAGCGACATGCTTCTTCATACGCCGGTGATCCCCTCTCGCGGCGGCCTACACTCCTGTTTCCCGATTCAGAGTCCGAGTCTTCCGGCAGGTGCCCTCCTCCAGACGGAAAACGCGCCGTACGCGACGCACGACTCAAATCAGGAAACGCTTCAGGGCAGAGAATCAGAGAGTTGATTCCGTGGCAAGTCCTTAAGATTCCGAGAGATTCACTTTCTGAAAAAACTTTGAATAAAATTGTCCGCGCGGACCCTCAGAGCAACTGGCCGAGGAACTCCTGCACTTCGCGTTCCGGCCGGAAAGCGCCGATGCGCTTGATCTCCCAGTGCAGCCTTATGCCGGAGTTTTCCAGCACCCGCGCGCGCACGGTTTCACCCAGGAATTCAAGGTCGTAGCCGGTGGCGTTGCCGGTATTGATCATGAAGTTGCAGTGCATGGGCGACATCTGCGCGCCGCCGACCATCAGGCCACGGCAGCCGGCCTCGTCGATCACTTTCCAGGCCGAATGGCCTTCCGGGTTCTTGAAGGTCGAACCGCCGGTCTTCTCGCGGATCGGCTGCACCGTCTCGCGATGATGCTGGACGGCGTCCATCGCCGCCCTGATGGCGTCTTTGTCTTCCGGGTAGCCCTCGAACACGGCTGACGTGAAGATCAGACCGGCCGGAGCCGAGGAATGCCGGTAGGCGTAGCCCATATCGGCATTGGACAGGACATGCAGGTTGCCCTGCCGGTCCAGCGCACGCACCTCGACGACGCGCTCGCGCGTCTCAACGCCGTTGGCGCCGGCGTTCATCCTGAGCGCCCCGCCGAGGGCGCCCGGAATGCCGTGATAGAAGTGGAAGCCGCCGATGCCGGCCTCAAGTGCGGCCGCCGCCAGCCGCTTGTCGGGAAGCGCGGCACCAGCGCGGATGCGCGTCGGCGAAATCGTCTCCGCCTCACCGAAGCCCTTCGCCGACAGCCTGACGACGAAACCCTCGATGCCGCCGTCGCGCACCAGAAGGTTGGAGCCGATGCCGACGATGGTAAGCGGGATGTCTTCTGGCACCGCCTTCAGGAAGGCGGCGAGATCGTCCTCGTCGGCCGGCTGGAACAGCGCGTCCGCCAGCCCGCCGGCGCGGAACCAGGTGATCTTGTCCATCTCGGCGTTTGGCGTGACACGGCCGCGCAAGGCCGCAAGCCGGTCGCCCAGCGAGGCAAGGAGCTTGTCGCCGCGCGTCATGAGGCCTCTGCCCCCGCCAGCTCCTTCGGCAGCGCGTAGGCCCATTGGGTGATGTTGCCGGCGCCGAGGAAGACGACGAAGTCGCCGGGTTTTGCGATCTCGCGCACGATCGGCGCGATCGCCGCCGGGCCCTCGATGTAGCGCGCGTCGCGATGGCCGCCGGCGCGGATGCGCGCCACCAGCGCTTCGCCGGTCACGCCCTCGATCGAGTCTTCGCCGGCCGTGTAGACCGGCGCCACCATCACCGTATCGGCGTCGTTGAAGCACGCGGCGAATTCGTCGAACAGGTCGTGCAGGCGGGTGAAGCGATGCGGCTGGGCGATCGCGATGATGCGCCCCTTGGTGGCGTCGCGCGCCGCCTTCAGCACCGCCTTGATCTCGACCGGATGGTGGCCGTAGTCGTCGAACACCTCGACGCCGTTCCACGAGCCGGTGTGGGTGAAGCGCCGCTTGACGCCGCCGAAGGACGACAGGCCCTTGCGGATGTCCTGCTCCGAAATGCCGAGTTCGTTGGCGACCGCGATGGCAGCCGTGGCGTTGGAGACGTTGTGGCGACCCGGCATCGGCAGGCGCAGGCCGGCGATGGTCTTGTCCGCACCGCTCTTGCGGTTGCGGATCGTCACGTCGAACAGCGAGGCCGCGCCATCCATGCGGTGGTTGACGAAGCGCACGTCGGCCTGCGCGTTGCCGCCATAGGTGACGACGCGGCGGTCGCCGATGCGCGAGACCAGCGCCTGCACCTCCGGGTGGTCGGTGCACATGACGCCGAAGCCGTAGAACGGCACGTTCTCGACGAACTGGCGGAACGCCTCGCGCACCGCATCGAACGAGCCGTAGTGGTCGAGGTGCTCGGGGTCGATGTTGGTGACGACGGCGATGTCGGCCGGCAGCTTGAGGAAGGTGCCGTCGCTCTCGTCGGCCTCCACCACCATCCAGTCGCCGTCGCCCATGCGCGCATTGGTGCCGTAGGCGTTGATGATGCCGCCGTTGATGACGGTGGGGTCGAGCCCGCCGGCTTCGAGCAGCGTCGCCACCATGGAGGTCGTCGTCGTCTTGCCGTGCGTGCCGCCGATGGCGACGGCATTGCCGAAACGCATCAGTTCGGCCAGCATTTCGGCCCGGCGCACCACCGGCAGAAGCTTTTCGCGCGCGGCGGCGAGTTCCGGGTTGGACTTCTTGATCGCCGTCGAAACCACCACGACCTCGGCATCGCCGAGGTTCTCAGCCCTGTGGCCGACGAAGCACTCGATGCCCTTTTCGCGCAGGCGCTGCACGTTGGCGCCGTCGGCCTGGTCCGAACCCTGCACCTTGTAGCCGAGGTTGTGCAGTGCCTCGGCGATACCGCTCATGCCGATGCCGCCGATGCCGATGAAATGCACGAGGCCGATGGTCTGCGGCATCTTCATGCGCGCTCTTCCTTCCTGAACGTCTCTACGGATTTGCGCGCTGCAATAGCCTCTGCGAGGTCGGCAAGCAACCGCGTGGCGTCGGGCTTGCCGGCGGACTTCGCCGCCGCGGCCATTTTCGCCAGGCGCGCCGGATCGTTCATCAGCGCGCCGATCAGTTCGGCGATGCGCCCGGGCGCCAGCGTCGATTGCGGGTGCACCTCGGCCCCGCCCGCCGCCGCAAGCGCCGCCGCATTGGCCGCCTGGTCATGGTCGAGCGCATGCGGATAAGGCACCAGCAGCGCCGGCCGGCCGACGACGGCGATCTCCGAGACGGTGGAAGCGCCGGAGCGCGACAGCACCAGATGCGACGCCGCCATGCGGGCGGCCATGTCGGTGAAGAAGGGAGAAACTTCGGCCGTGACGCCGAGTTCGGCATAGGCGGCCTTCACCCGTTCCGCGTCGTCGGCGCGTGCCTGCTGGGTGACGACCAGCCGCGCGCGCTCGGCCGGCGAAAGCATCCTGATCGCGGCGGGCACGGCATCGGAAAAGAACTGTGCGCCCTGGCTGCCGCCGAATACCAGCAGCCGGAACGGCATTCCGGAGCCGGAAGGCGCATAAGGTGTCCCCGCCGCTTCGATCACGGCAGGGCGAACCGGGTTTCCGGTGGCCACTGTCTTTGCCGCGAAAGCCCCGCCACTCGGCGGCAGGAAACCGCCGGCGATGGCGTCGACGCGCGCGGCCAGCGCCCGGTTGGCGCGGCCCATCACCGCGTTCTGCTCGTGGATCAGGCTCGGCACCTTGCGGCGCGTCGCGGCATAGACGGGCGGCAGCGTCGGATAGCCGCCGAAGCCGACGACCGCCGCCGGCTTTGTCCGCGCGATGACGGCCGAAGCCTGCCTGACGCCGCGCCAGATCGCCCACAGCGCGCGCGCCAGCGCCAGTGGATTCTTCGAGCCGATGGTGGCCGAGCCGACCGTGTGCACGGCGTCCGCCGGAAAGCTGCCGGTGAAGCGCCCGACCCGCTCGTCGGTGACGAGGTGCACGCTCCAGCCGCGCGCCTTCAGTTCATGCGCCAGCGCCTCCGCCGGGAACAGGTGGCCGCCGGTGCCCCCGGCGGCGAGAAGGATGGGACCCTTTGCCATCGTGTCTCATTCTGCCGGCAGGGTGCGCCGGACGAAATCGGTGAAGCCGACCTGCTTGCGCCGTTCCGGCTTGCGCCGCGTCAGCGCCAGCACCATGCCCATCGAGATGGCGATGGCGATCTGCGAGGAGCCGCCATAGGAGATGAAGGGCAGCGTCATGCCCTTGGCCGGCATCAGCTGCAGGTTGACGCACATGTTGATCATCGATTGCAGACCGAACACCGTCACCAGCCCGCCGATGGCATAGCGGGTGAAATCGTCGTGCTCCTTCAGCGCCGTGTTAAGGCCGCGCAGCACGATGAAGGCGAAGATCGCCATGATGAAGAAACACATGATGAGACCGTATTCCTCGCCGGCCACGGCGAAGACAAAGTCGGCGTGGCTGTCGGGAATGACGCGCTTGATCGTGCCCTCGCCCGGCCCGAGCCCGAACCAGCCGCCATTGATGAGCGCTTCCTTGCCCATGTCGACCTGGAAGGTATCGCCCTCGCCGGTGAGGAACTTGTCGATACGCAGCGCGACGTGCGGGAAGACCGAATAGGCGGCGAAGATGCCGCCGACGCCCGCCGCCCCCAGAACCACGATCCACAGCCACGACAGGCCGGCCATGAAGAACATGACGCCCCAGGTGCCGGTCACCAGCATGGTTTGGCCGAGGTCGGGCTGCGCCACCAAAAGCGCCAGCACGAGGCCGAGCAGGATCATGGCGAGCACGTTGCCGGGGATGTCGGGCTGGCGCTTCTGTTCGGAAAACAGCCAGGCACAGATGACGACGAAGGCCGGCTTGAGGAATTCGGACGGCTGGATCGACATGCCGGCGAGCGACACCCAGCGCCGCGCGCCCTTCACCTCAATGCCGATGTAGAGGACCGCCACCATCAAGACCAGCATGACGACGAGCATGAGGATCGCCATGCGCCGGATCTGGCGCGCGTCGAGGAAGGAGACGGCGAGCATGGCGCCGAGCGCCAGTACGGTGAAGACGATCTGGCGGGTGGCGAAGTGGAACGGATCGAGGCCGATGCGCAGCGCCACCGCCGGGCTCGCCGCGAAGGACAGCACGATGCCCAGCCCCATCAGCGACAGGAAGGCGGCGAGGAACCAGCGGTCGATCGTCCACCACCAGGTGGCGACGGGGCTCGTGTCGAGACGGCTTGCAACGGCCATTATCGTGACCCTCCGATAGCTTCTATGCCCTCGATAGCATTCACGGCTTGCCTGAAGGCTTCGCCGCGCACCTCGAAATTGCGGAACTGGTCGAAGCTGGCGCAGGCCGGCGACAACAGCACCACCGCCTCGCCGCCGTCGTCTCTGGCCGCATCGGCCGCCGCATGTTCGACAGCCGCCGCCAGCGTGCCGGAAATCTCGTAGGGCACGGCGTCGCCCAGCGTCGCCGAAAAGGCGGGGGCCGCCTCGCCGATCAGGTAGGCCTTGGCAATGCGGGGGAAGAAACCGCGCAGCGAGGTGATGCCACCTTCCTTGGGCAGGCCGCCGGCGATCCAGTAGATGCGCGGGAAGGACGACAGCGCGGGCGCTGCCGCATCCGCGTTGGTCGCCTTGGAATCGTTGACGAACAGAACGCGGCCCTTCTTGCCCACCTGCTCCATGCGGTGCGCAAGGCCCGGAAAGCTTTCCAGCCCCGACTGGATCTCGCCGAGGTCGAGACCGACTTTCAGGCATGCAGCCACGGCGGCGAGCGCGTTCTGCGCATTGTGCTGGCCGCGCAGCGAGCCGATACCCTCGAGGAAGCCGACGCGCTCGTAGCGGCCGTGCACGGCCTCCATCAGGTCCGTGCCGTCGGCGAAATAGCCGTCGGTCAGCGGCAGCCGCTTGGAGATGCGTACGACCTGCCTTCCGGCCTGTTCCAGCCGGTCGGCGATCTGCGCGCAATAGCTGTCGTCGACGCCGACGACGGCCGTGTCGCTGCCAGCCACCAGCCGTTCCTTGATGTCGGCGTAGTGCTGCATGGTGCCGTGGCGGTCGAGATGGTCGGGCGTCAGATTGAGCAGCACGCCGGCGGTCGGATTGATCGAGGGCGCGAGGTCGATCTGGTAGGACGAGCATTCGACCACGTAGAAGCGGTCCGGCGACGGCTCGTCGAGCGTCATCACCGCACGGCCGATATTGCCGCCCATCTGCGCGTCGCGCCCGGACGCCTTGATGATGTGGGCCGTCAGCGCCGTCGTGGTCGACTTGCCGTTGGTGCCGGTGATGGCGATGAAGGGCGCACCCGGCGCGCGCCGGTTGCGCTCGCGCACGAACAGCTCGACGTCGCCGATCACCTCGACGCCGGCGGCCCTGGCAAGCTCGACGGTCCAGTGCGGCTTCGGATGCGTCAGCGGCACGCCGGGCGACAGCACGAAGGAGGCGAAGCCGCTCCAGTCGACGCCGCGCAGGTCCGCCGTGGCGATGCCTTCCGCCTCCGCCCGGGCGACACTTTCGGGATTGTCGTCCCAGGCGAGCACTTCGGCGCCGCCTTCGGCCAACGCGCGCGCGGTCGCCAGCCCAGAGCCGCCGAGCCCGAACAGCGCGACCTTTCTGCCTGCGAAGGATGTGGCGGGGATCACGGACGACCCTATCTCAGCTTGAGGGTGGAAAGGCCGATCAGGGCCAGCATCACGGCGACGATCCAGAAGCGGATCACCACCTGGCTTTCGGTCCAGCCGAGCTTTTCGAAATGGTGATGGATCGGCGCCATCAGGAAGACCCGCTTGCCGGTCATCTTGAAGTAGCCGACCTGGATGATGACGGAGAAGATCTCGACCACGAACAGGCCGCCGATAATGGCCATGACGATCTCGTGCTTGGTCGCCACCGCGACCGTGCCGATCAGGCCGCCCAGCGCCAGCGAGCCGGTGTCGCCCATGAAGATGGCGGCCGGCGGCGCGTTGAACCACAGGAAGCCGAGGCCGGCGCCGATGACCGCGCCGAGGATGACGGCAAGCTCGCCGGTGCCGGGCACGAAATGGATCTGCAGGTATTCCGCGAACACCGCGTTGCCCGACAGGTAGGAGATGACGCCGAAGGAAGCGGCCGCGATCATGATCGGTACGATCGCCAGCCCATCCAGCCCGTCCGTCAGGTTCACCGCGTTGCCGGCGCCCACCATGACGAAGGCGGCGAAGGGAATGAAGAACCAGCCGAGGTTGATGATCAGTTCCTTGGCGAAGGGAAAGGCCAGCGACGAGGAGAACGGCTCCAGCCCCGCGCGCATGATGACGAAGGAAGCAATGCCGGCGATGACGAACTCCAGCGCCAGCCGCGCCTTGCCGGAAAAGCCGAGATGCGACTGCTTGGTCACCTTCAGGTAGTCGTCATAGAAGCCGATGCCGCCGAAGCCGATCATGACGAACATCACCACCCAGACATAGACGCTGGTGAGGTTCGCCCACAAAAGCGAGGAGCCGATGATGCCGGTGAGGATCATCAACCCGCCCATCGTCGGCGTGCCGGCCTTCTTGAAATGCGTCTGCGGGCCGTCGGCGCGGATCGGCTGGCCCTTGCCCTGGCGGATGCGCAGCGAATTGATGATGGCCGGGCCGAAGATGAAGACGATCAGCGCCGAGGTGATCAGCGCGCCGCCGGTGCGGAAGGTGATGTAGCGAAAGACGTTGAACACCGTGTGGTGCTCGGCGAAATCGACGAGAAGCGTCAGCATGCGATTCAATATCCCCCGATCGCCTCAGGCCCGCTTCTGGGCCTGGGCGGGAAATCTGTTGAGCAAAGCGTCCACCAGCCTGGCGAGGCCGATGCCCTTCGACGATTTGACCATCACCACGTCGCCCGGCTTCAGCGCCTGCATGAGCACGGGCTTCAAGTCCTCGGCCGAGGCCTTCAGCGTGACGGCGATCCCTTCCGGCAGCGCCGCGGCGAGGTTCTGCATCTCGGCTCCGGCGAGCAGGACGACATTGGCGCCGGCATCCACCACCGGCTCGGCCAGAGCGGCATGCAGCTTCTGCGACTGCGCGCCGAGTTCCAGCATGTCGCCCAGCACCGCCACGCGCCGTCCACCCTCGGGAACCGGCGTTGCCTTGAGCAGCGCAAGGGCCGCCCGCATGGAGACGGGATTGGCGTTGTAGCTCTCGTCGATCAGCGTGATCGGCCCCTTGGGGTGCGGCAACACATGCCGGCGGCCCCTGCCCGGCTCGGCCGCAAGATCGGCGAGCGCCAGCGCCGCTCTGGCGACGTCGGCGCCGACCAGATGCGCCGCGCCCAAAACGGCGACCGCGTTCTGCACCATGTGGCGGCCCGGCGCGCCGACGCGCGCGACGATCTCCTTGCCGCCGATCTTGGCGTTGACGGTGGAATGGTCGGCCTCCAGCGTGAAATCGACCAGCCGGTAGGTCGAGCGCGCATTCTCGCCGAAGCCGTAGACATGCTCGACGCCGGCCGTGCGCGCCATCTTCTCAAGCAGTTTCCAGCGCGGGTCGTCGCGGTTGAGCAGCGCCGCGCCGCCGGGCTCCAGCCCCTCGAAGATCTCGGCCTTGGCGGCGGCGATCTCGTCCAGGCTGCGGAAGAAGCCGAGATGGGCGGCGGCGATGTTGGTGATGACGGCGATGTGCGGGCACACCATCCTGACCAGCGGACGGATCTCGTTCGGATGGTTCATGCCGATCTCGAACACGGCATAATCGCAGTCGGCCGGCATGCGCGCCAGCGTCAGCGGCACGCCCCAATGATTGTTGAAGGACGCCGCCGAGGCATGCACCTTGCCGACGCTGGCAAGGACGTGGCGCAGCGCTTCCTTGGTCGAGGTCTTGCCGACCGAACCGGTGACGGCGACGATCTTCGCCTGGCTGCGCGCGCGGGACGCCAGCCCCAGCCGCTCCATGGCGGCCAGCACGTCCGGCACCACGATCATCGGCGCGGTCAGCCGGCCGAGCGCCGGCAGTTTGCCCTCGGCCACCACCAGCACGGCGGCGCCCGCCTTGACAGCGGCGGTGGCGAAGTCATGGCCGTCCATCGCGTCGCCCTTGATGGCGAAGAAGGCCTCGCCGGGCTTGAGGGTGCGGCTGTCGATGGAGATGCCCGAAATGCCCTCCGGCATCGGCCCGAGCGGCCTGCCGCCCATTGCCTCCACCATCGCCCCGGATGTCCACAGATGGCTCATGCGGCGCGCTCCGTCAGCGCCGCGCGCACTTCCGCATGGTCGGAAAACGGCAGGGTCTGGGTCCCGACCGTCTGGCCTTCCTCATGACCCTTGCCGGCGACGATGAGGGTATCGCCTGCGGCCAGCATCGCCACCGCCTCGTGGATCGCCTTGCGGCGATCGCCGATCTCGATGGCGCCGGGCGCGGCGGCCAGGATCGCGGCGCGGATTTCTTCCGGCACTTCCGAGCGCGGATTGTCGTCGGTGACGATGACGACATCGGCGAGCCGCGTGGCGATCTCGCCCATGATCGGCCGCTTGCCCCGGTCGCGGTCGCCGCCACAGCCGAAGACGACGACGACGCGGCCGGTGGTGAAGGGACGCACCGAGGCCAGAACGTTCTCCAGCGCATCGGGCTTGTGCGCGTAATCGACATAGACCGGCGCGCCGGCGGCCGTGGTGCCGACGAGGTCGAGCCGGCCGGGCGCGCCCTTGAGCTTTTCCAGCGCGGCAAGCGTGGTGCCGGCCGGCGTGCCGGTGGCGATCGCCAGCCCGGCGGCGACAAGCGCGTTGGATATCTGGAAATCGCCGGCCAGCGGCAGGTCGATCTCGGAAATCAGGCCGTCATGCTCGATCTCGGCGCGTTGGCGGTGGCGCTCGTGCTCGACGCGTTTCAAGGTCAGAAAGGTACCGTGGCGGCCGACGGTCAGCACGGCCAGCCTCGCAGCCTTGGCCGCCGCGACCGTCGGCGCCGACCACGGATCGTCGGCGAAGATCACCGCCGGCGCGCCCTTCGGCAGTAGATCCTTGAACAGGCGCAGCTTGGCGCGGTGATAGTCCTCCACCGTCGGGTGGTAGTCCATGTGGTCGCGGCCGAGATTGGTGAAGGCGGCTGCGGCGAGTCGCACGCCGTCCAGCCGGCGCTGGTCGAGACCGTGGCTGGAGGCTTCCATCGAAGCGTGCGTGACGCCGGCCCCGGCAAGCTCGGCCAAAAGCCGGTGCAGCGCCACCGGATCGAGCGTCGTCAGCGAGCCGTATTCGTTGCGGCCGGGCGCCACCACGCCGGTGGTGCCGATGGAGGCGGCGGAAAACCCGGCCTGCTCCCAGATCTGGCGCGTGAAGGCAGCCACGGAAGTCTTGCCGCTGGTGCCGGTCACAGCCACCATCGTCTCGGGTTGGCGGCCGAAGAAGCGCGCCGCCGCCAGCGCCAGCGCAAGGCGCGGGTCGTCGACCGCGATGACGGGGACGGTCAGGCCGCCCGGCGCCGCTCCCTGAGCCACGACAACCGCGGACGCGCCGCGCCGCGCCGCATCGGCGGCATAGGCCGTGCCGTCGGCCTTCGTTCCATGCAGCGCGAAGAACAGGTTGCCGGCTTCGACATGGCGGGAATCCGACGACAGCCCGGTGACCGCGATGTCGGAGAGCCTCTCGACAGGCAGGATACCGGCTAGGTCTTTCAGCTTCATAGAGATCGCAAACTCACAAATTCGTTTGAACAAGGCGCCGGTTGCCCCCCGGCGCCCGCATTCAAGAGCTAAGAATCACTCATCCAATGAAACCAGCGTTGCGCCGTTTTCATGGCTGAAATCTGGCTTCACGCCAAGCATGGCGGCCGAGCGGGCGATAATGTTGTGGGCCATGATGCCGGCGTTGGAAGCGGCCGTGGCGCCCATGCCCGGCTTTTCCGGCTTCGGCTCGTCGGCGATGGTCAAGACGATGTATTGCGGATCGTCCATCGGGAACGCCGCGACGAAGGCGTTGAAGTTCTTGTCCTTGGAATAGCGGCCGTTGACGACCTTCTCGGCCGTGCCGGTCTTGCCGCCGACGCGGTAGCCGGGGACGCGCGCATTGCGGCCGGACCCCTTCTCGGCGTTGAGGGCATAGACGTAACGCATGGCGGCGACGGTGCTGTCCTTCACGACGCGCTTGGCCGTCTCCATCGCCTCCTGCTCGGTACGCTTGAGGAAGGTCGGCTCCATCAGGAAGCCGTTCATCAGCGCCGCGCAGCCCACCGCCGTCTGCAACGGGGTGGTGGAAACGCCATGGCCGAAGGCGATGGTGATGGAGTTCACCTGCTTCCATACCCGTGGCTCGGTCGGCCGCGCCACTTCCGGCAGTTCCGTGTTCATCCGCTCCAGGATGCCCAGCCGGTGCAGGAACGCGCGGTGCCCGTCGATGCCGACGGCCAGCGCCTCGCGCGCCGAACCGATGTTGGAGGAGTAGATGAACACCTCCGGCAGCGTCAGCACCCTGCCCTTGCCGTGGAAATCGTGGATCGTCTGGCGACCGACCCTGAGCGGGTGGGACGCGTCGAAGCGACTGTTGAGCGTCGCGTCGCCGTCGTCGAGCACCATGGCGGTGGTGAAGCTCTTGAAGGTCGAGCCCATCTCGTAGAGGCCGGCCGACATGCGGTTCAGCCGGTTCTTGTCCTGGGCGTTATAGGGGTTGTTGGGATCGAAGTCTGGCACCGAGGCCATCGCCACCACTTCGCCCGTCTTGATGTTGAAGACGACAGCGCCGGCGGCGATCGCATGGAAGCGTTCCATGCCGGTGGTGATCTCGTCATGCACGACATGCTGGACGCGCAGGTCGACCGACAACTTGACCGGCTTCAGGTCCTTCGGGTCGGCGAGGCCCGACTGCTGGAGCGCGGTCAGCCCCTGCTGGTCGATATACTTCTCCATTCCGGAGATGCCCTGGTTGTCGATGTTGGTCAGGCCGACGATGTAGGCCGCCGTCGAGCCGGCCGGATAGAAGCGCCGCTTTTCGGTGCGGAAGCCGATGCCGGGAATGCCGAGCTGAAGGATTTCGGCCTGCTGCTTCGGCGTGAGCTGACGTTGCAGCCAGACGAAGCCGGCGCCGCTCTTGAGCTTGTGGTAGGTCTGCTCGTAGTCGATTTCCGGCAGCACGGTGGCGAGCTTCTCGATGGCCTCGTCGGCATCGACGATGTGGCGCGGCTCGGCATAGAGCGAGGCCGTCTTGATGTCGGTCGCCAGCACCTCGCCGTTGCGGTCGACGATATCAGGACGCGAAGCCGTCACGCGACTGGCCGGCGGGCCGGAATTGTCGGGCTCCTGGAAGCCCAGCCAGACGAGACGGCCGGCGATCGCCGCATAGATGCCGAGGAAGACCGCCATCGTCATGACGACGCGCGTGCGGGTGCGCCCGCCCGTCGCCTTGCGCGCACCGTCGACGACGATGGTATTCGCGTCGGCCGTGCCGGACTTGCGCCGGAATGGCAGGGCGAGCCCAGCCGGCAGCCTGACCTTGAATTTGGGCAGCGAACCGATCATCGCACCGCTCCAGTGATCGTCTGGTCGGGCTGGGCGTCCGCCGCGCCGCCGGAACCGTCGGCGGTCAGTTCCTCAATGGTGACCGGCCGCGCCGGCAGATCGTCGAGCGTCACGAACTGATGCCCGTCCACCGGTTCCAGGTTGAGCTGGGCCTTGTAGATGTCGGCCAATTTCTGCAACCGCGCCGGCTGGGTCAAAAGGCTCCAGTCGGCCTTCAGGAGGTCGATCGTGTCCTCTTCCGTGCGGATCTGCGCTTGCAGATAGTGCACTTGGGCGCGCTGCTCCTCCGCCTCGCGCTTGATCTTGTAGGTCATGGCGGCAGCCGAGACCATGACGGCAATCAGCACTATGTCACTCGTACGGAACACGCTGTCTCACCTCTCTCCCGGCAAGGCGGCGCCGGGCAATCTGGGAAGGCCGAAGGCCGAAAGGTCGTCCTGGCGGGCAGGCGCCGCGGTGCGCACGGCGGCACGCAGCCGCGCGGAGCGGGCGCGCGGATTGCCGGCGAGTTCGGCCTCGCCCGCCGTCACCGCGCGGGCGGGCTTCTCGAACGTCGCTTCCCGCGTCTTTGTCTCGGGCATGTGGCGCGAGCCGGCCGACGCCGTCGCCCGCTCGGCGATGAAGCGCTTGACGATGCGGTCTTCGAGCGAATGGAACGTCACCACGGCGAGCCGCCCGCCGGGCTTCAGCACGCGCTCGGCCGCCATCAGCGCCTTCGCCAGTTCGCCGAGTTCATCGTTGACGTAGATGCGCAGCGCCTGGAACACGCGCGTCGCCGGATGGATCTTGTCGCCCGGCTTGCGGCCGACATGCGTCTCGATGGCGTCGGCAAGGTCCAGCGTGCGCTCGAACGGGCGCTTGGCCCGCCGCTGCTCGATCATGCGGGCGATGCGCCCGGCATGCCGCTCCTCGCCCAGCAGGCCGAAAATGCGGGCGAGGTCGTTCGCCTTGAAGCTGTTGACCACGTCGGCCGCGCTCATGCCCGCTTGCGCCATGCGCATGTCGAGCGGCCCGTCGGCGCGGAAGGAGAAGCCGCGCTCGGCCTGGTCGAGCTGCATGGAGGAGACGCCGATGTCGAGCACCACGCCGTCGGCGCTCTCCAGCGCCTGGTCGAGCGTCGAGAACGGCGCCTGCACGAGCTTCAGGCGTCCCGCCGCTTCCTGCTCCAGCACCCGGCCGGCCTCGATGGCGTCGGGGTCGCGGTCGATGGCCACAACAGAGGCGCCTGCATCGAGAATTGCCCTCGTATAGCCGCCGGCGCCGAACGTGCCGTCGACGATCGTCTCGCCGGGCTTCGGGGCAAGTGCGGCGAGCACCTCGGCAAGGAGGACCGGAATGTGGCGAGCCGGTCCGCCAACGGCGTGGAGGTCATCGCCGTGGCCCGCCATCATTCCGGCCGCTCCCCGGGCTTCGTCCCCTGCCGAAGCTGCAACAGCCGTGCCCTCACCTCGGCGCCATAGGCGGCGAGCCGGGAAGGCTCCCAGATCTGGAAGAAATTGCCGCGCCCCACGAAAGCCACCTCCGAGGAGATGCCCGTGTGTTCGCGGATGAAGTCGGAAACCGTGATGCGCCCGTCCTGGTCGAGCTTCAGGAACATGCCGTCGCCATGGCAGAAGAAGGACATGTCGTCCGCCGTCCGCAGGAACGGATCCTCCTGCGCGATGCGCTGCTCGTAACGGTCGAGCAGATCGAGCCCGCCGACGTCCAGCGCCGGAATATCCAGGCAACGCAGCGCATAGAGTTCCGAATAGCCGCGCTTCTGCACCACCGCGCGGAAATGCGCCGGCACCGACACCCGCCCCTTGGCGTCGATCCTGTTCACCGCGCTCGACAGGAAACGGTCCATCCGATGCTCCGGCAGCCCACCCTTGCAGCGCATCCGCGCCGCCCGAGGCCAAGGCCGCCGTACCCCTTTCCATTGTTGCGTCCGCGCCGCCGCAGCGCGGCCCCTTCCCAGCTTTTCCGTCGCCCGCACAGGCTGAAGCCGACAAACGGACAGCCGCCGCGACGGCCCATCTGGCGTACGCTTCACCCTGACACGGAACGAAGGCTTGATTGTCGAAATGGGATACCATGGGGCACTATGGGCGTCAACGGGAACAAGCTTCACGACGATGGGCTGAAGGCCGCTTCGGGCGACTTTCCGGGGCATCGCCTGTTTATCCTCCATTAAGCCTAATGAAGTGTTTAAGCCGCCCGCTCAGCGCATCCGGCTCTTGCCGTGCCGGGCCGGCAGTTCTAGGACCGAACCGGCATCCCGAAGAAAGGCCTCTCCATGTCCCTGTCGTCCAAGGATCGGTCCTCCCCGAATCGATCGTCCAAGGCACGCGCCGCCGGTCTCGCCCATCTGCACGACAAGGGCCTGAAGCGCGGCGACGCGATCCCGCTGCCGCTGACGATGGCCTCGATCTTCCATTCGCCCGGCGATTCCACCGGCTTCCACCAGTACGGCCGCTTCTCCAATCCGACATGGACGGCGGTGGAGGACATGCTGGGGCATCTGGAGGACGCGCCCTGCGTCGGCTTCCCCTCCGGCATGGCGGCGATCTCGGCCGTGCTGTTCGGGCTGGTGAAGGCCGGCGATCGCATCCTTCTGTCGTCGGACGGTTACCCCACCACCCGCCTCGTCGCCGAGCGCCTGCGCACCTTCGGCGTCGATTTCGATGTGCGACCGACCGCGTCCTTCCTCGACGGCGGTTTCGACGGCTACCGGCTGGTCTATGCCGAGACTCCGGCCAATCCCGGCCTGGACATCTGCGACATCGCCGCCGTGGCGAAGGCGGTGCATGTGGCCGGCGGCCTTTTCGTCGTCGACAACACGACCATGACGCCCTTCGGCCAGCGCCCGCTCGACCTTGGCGCCGACATCGTGCTCGCCGCCGACACCAAGGCGCCGAACGGCCATTCCGACGTGCTGTTCGGCCATGTCGCCAGCCGCGACCCGGAGATCGTCACCGCCATCCAGGACTGGCGCAAGACGACGGGTTCGATCCCCAGCCCTTTCGACGCATGGCTGCTGCATCGCGGACTGGAAACGCTGGAACTGCGCTTCGAGCGCATGTGCGACAATGCCGAACTGATCGCCCCGCGCCTGAAGGCGCATCCAGCCGTCCGCTCGATCCGCTTCCCCGGCCTGCCGGACGATCCCTCCCACAACCTCGCCCGTGTCCAGATGGAACGCTTCGGCTTCCTCATCAGCTTCGTGCTGGATTCGGAGGAAAAGGCGGAAGATTTTATCCAGGGCTGCGCGCTGATCCACTCGGCCACCTCCTTCGGCGGCGTCCACACCTGCGCGGAGCGGCGCACCAAACGCGGCGACGCCGTGCCGCCGGGCTTCGTGCGGCTTGCCGTCGGCTGCGAGCCGGGAGAGGAACTGTGGCAGGCCATCGAGGCGGCGCTGGACGATCTGGGCGGCTGAGGCCGGCTATTCCTCAAGGTTTTCCGCCGCCAGGTCGCGCCTGCCGTGCAGGACGCGCGGGATCAGGATGTCGTCGCCTTCCACGCGGTATAAGAGCAGGTAGTTGCCGACGACGACCTGTCGTATCTCCCTGCCAAGATCGTCCCGCGCGACACCCGAAAGAGGCTGCGTCGCCAGCAACCGGATGCGCCGCTCGAATCAATCCAGCAACCGGTCGGCCGCATCAGGATTTTCCGTTGCGACATACAGCCAGATCTCGATCAGGTCGTCTTCGGCAAGGGCGGAGTGCCGGACTTTCATGCAGGCTGCCTACCGTTCACCGGCGATATGCCGCCGTCGCGCCTCGGCCTTGATTTCGTCCATCGAGGCGAAGCGACCCGGCCCGCTGGCGATCCCTTCATCCCAAAGCACCCTGAGTTCCTCCACCGTATAGCCGAGCAGGTCGCGGCGCTCCTTCCACAGCCTCAGCGCATCGCGCACGACCTCGCTGGCCGAGGCGTATTCGCCGGTCGCGACGGCCTCGTCCACCGCCGTCGCCAGTTCGGACGAGAGGGTGATGCTGCGCTTGTCGATCTGGCCCATGGTCGTGCCTCCATTTCAGATGCGAAATGGTAGGATTAAATCGTACCAGCTTCAAGCCGGAGCGCGGCCGCTTAGCCAATCTTGTTTCATCGCGTCAGGATCATGACTCGAAACGGCAGCAGGCCGCTGCAAGCCTTTGGGATGACGGCGATTTCGCCGAAAGGAGGACGAGACCACCATACCCGAGAGGGAAAAATGCCAGCCGGCCTGTAAGCCGGGTTCTGTATGGCCCCTGCCCTTGCAGACAGGAGCGTGGCGGCCATTCATCTTGGACGCGCATTGCTGCGCGCCTCACGCAACCTACCCGGACGGCTGGGCCGGAAACAGCCCCGAGGGTTTCCCCTCGCACCGCCCCTATTCGGTTTTGCTCCCGGTGGGGTTTGCCGTGCCGCTCCCGTTGCCGGTCGCGCGGTGGGCTCTTACCCCACCCTTTCACCCTTGCCACGCGTCGCCCCGAAGGACGGGCATGGCGGTTTGCTTTCTGTGGCACTTTCCCTGGGGTCGCCCCCGCCGGCCGTTAGCCGGCACCGTGTCTCCATGGAGCCCGGACTTTCCTCATCCGCAGCCTTTCGGCTGTCGCGGATGCGGCCGCCCGGCCGGCTGGCAGGGCGTATAAAGGGGTTCGCGCGGCAAAACGCAAATGAAAAAGCCGGCATGGGATGCCGGCTTTCTTATCTCATAAGAAAAATCAGGCGGGCGAGCCGGCCGAGGCCATCTGGACCTTCACCTTGCGGCAATAGGCCGACGACACCGGATTCATCCGCGTCGCCGCATGGCCGGCATTGTATTTCAGGATCGTGCCGCAGGTCGTGCCGCCGCCAAGGTCGCGCGCCATGGCGAGATATTTCATGCCGAACCTGATGTTGGTTTCGGGATCGTAGAGACCCTTGACCGAACCGGTATAGCCCAGCATGCGCGCCGTGGCCGGCTTGATCTGCATCAGGCCGACCTCACCGGCGCTGCCGGTCGTGTGCGGCCGGTAGTTGCTCTCGATGCTGATGACGGCCTTCGCCAGCGACACCGGCACGCCGTAGCTGGCGGCATAGCGGGCGATGATCGCGCCATAGGGTCCGGCACCCGTCGAGGTGGACGGCGCGATTGATCCCGTCCGCACCGGATCGACGGCCGAAGCACGTGCCGCTGCCGTGTGCCGGCCCTTCTTCTTCTTCACAGACCGGGATTTCGTTGCCTTCTTCGCAACGTGCGCGGATTTGCTCGTTTTCGCGCCGGCGGCGGCTTTCGCCTTGGCCGGACAGCCGAAAAGATAAGGGCACGGTTCTTCGCTCTTTGCCGCCTTCGCGGCGGCAGCGGATTTACGGGCGGGCTTGGCGACCGTCGCGGCGGCGGTCGCGTTGCGTCCGGCCGTCAGGCTCTTGGCCGCTCCGGCATCCGTGCTGATGGCAAAACTTGTCAATGCGACAGCGAAGGCTGTCGCCAAAAGGGTCGGGGTTTTCATGCAGTCCTGTCGTGTATGGCCGGCGAAAAATGTTCGCGCGGCCCTTGTCTCGGTTGGATGCCGGGTGGGGGGATCAGCCGGCATCGGCGGGGAAGCCGGCACTTGCAGGGCGAATGAGCGCCAAAAATGGCCGCTCAAGTCACTTTGCGTGACAGAATGTAATCCAGAACTAATACAGCGATTGCTTGAAGGCCACTACGCGGCAGCTGTAGCGACCGCACGGCGAAGCGTCCGCAGCGTGGAGCCGTCGGCGACGCCGTCGACGCGGCGGGGGCGGAAATGCCGCTGGAATGCCTCCACCACCACCCGCGTGCGGTCATCGAAGACGGCGGTGATGTCGACGCCGTAGCCGTAGAGCGAAAGCAGCGTCTGGAGTTCTTCGACCGCACCGCCGGCATCGCCTTCGGACAACACAACACTCTGCCGGATCGGCGAGGCCGGCACGAAAAGCCCGACGCCGGCCGCGGCAAGCCGCCGCCAGGGAAACTTCTCGCCCGGATCGGCCTTGCGCCCCGGCGCGACGTCGGAATGCGCCAGCACCCGCTCGGGCCGGATGCCGTGGCGTTCGCAAATGCCGGCGCTGAGTGCGATCACCGCCTCCACCTGCCGCTTCGGGAAAGCGCTGTAGCCCAGCACATGGCCCGGATTGACGATCTCGATGCCGACCGAGCAGGAGTTGATGTCGGTGACGCCCTGCCAGAAGCTCTTGCCGGCATGCCAGGCGCGGTCGGCCTCGCGCACCATCTGCACGATGCGGCCGTCCTCATGCACGAGATAGTGCGAGGACACCTCGCTCGCCGGATCGCACAGCCAATCCTCGGCCGCCCGTCCGGTCACCATGCCCGTATAGTGGAGGATCAGCATGTCCGGCGCCGACGGCCCCCGCCGCGCCCCGAAATTCGGCGACGGTCGCGCCTCGGCGCCCGGCTGGTCGGCGGCGAAGCCGCTCATGCGGGCGCCAGGTCCCGCTCGATCATCTCGTAGGCGGCGTTGATCGCCGCCAGGCGTGTCGTCGCGATCCGGATGAATTCCTGCGGCAGGCCGCGCGCGATCAGCCGGTCGGGATGGTTTGCGGCGACGAGTTGGCGGTAGCGCGTCTTGATCTCGGCGAACGGCTTGCCCCGCTCTATCCCCAGCACGACGTAAGGATCGCCCTCGCCAAGATGGACATGCCGGGCCATGATGGTCTGGTAGTGGTTTTCCTCGATCTCGAAAATCTCGGCTACATGATGCAGGAAGCGCCCTTCCCGCTCGTGCAGCACGCCGTCGGCGGTCGCGATATGGAACAGGCCGTCGAGGATGTCTTCCAGCATCATGCAGTTGCGGTGGCCGGACCCGCACAACCGCGCCAGTTGCGCCGCATAGGCCTCGTAGCCGGCGACGTCGCGCTTGGCGAGATCGTAGAGACGCGCCACGTTGCGCGCTTCCTCGGGCGGGACCTCGAAAATCTCGCGGAAGGCGCGGATCTCGTCCTGCGTGACGATGCCGTCGGCCTTCGCCATCTTGGCCGACAGCGCGATCATCGCCACCGAGAAGGCGACACGCCGCCTGAGTTCGGCATCGCCAGCAAAGACCGTACGCACGGCCTCCACCATCTCGGCGATCCCCGACGAGGCGGAAGACGACAGGCGGGCGATGAAATCGCCGATACGGCCCCAAATCGACATGCGCGCCCTTTTAGGGCCACGGCATGCGCCTATCAAGCAGGACGTTTTTGCAGACCGGTTCCGCTCGTCACGATGCAGTGAACGCGCAGGGGCGATACGGCAACGCTCCCGGCAAAGAAGAAGGCCGGCGCGAGGCCGGCCTTCCCGATCGGATCAGGGCATCCGCGTTCAGTTCGCCGGGGCGGGCGAACTGGGCGCCGGCTGCGGCTGCATCGTGTTGTCGGCCGGCGGGGTCGCCTCGGGCGTCGCCGGGGCCGGCTGCTCGGTCGCAGGCGGCGTGGTGCTCTGGGTGGTTGTGCTGTCCGACCCGCTGCCGCTATCGCTGCACGCAGCAACGGCCAGCAGGGCCAACGCCGAAACCGACGCGAAAATGAGCTTCCTCATATCTCTCTCCTTCGCAAACAACGCCCGGTCAGTCATTTAACGGGCGGTCGACACCAAAATGCGGCCGCCGCCGTTCGGTTTCGTCACATTGCGTTTCGCGCTGTAACAGCATTCACGAACTTGTGATCCGCGGCAGGAGATCGTGCGACTGTCCCGCCCGCTACTTCAGCGCCTGCATCAGCGCCAGCACGAGCGTCTGCGGGCGATAACGGAGCTTGGACGGCGTCAGCCCTATGCGCACCACGACAAGCTGCTCGGACGGAATGACGGCGACGGTCTGCCCGTCATGCCCCTCCAGCCAGAAGGTATCGGCCGGCAGGCCGCCTGCAACGCCGGC
Organism: Ollibium composti; assembly: GCF_004801285.1. Classification (GTDB taxonomy): domain Bacteria; phylum Pseudomonadota; class Alphaproteobacteria; order Rhizobiales; family Rhizobiaceae; genus Mesorhizobium; species Mesorhizobium composti. Next base: position 89,728 of record NZ_SSNY01000001.1, on the reverse strand, counting down.
GCCGGGCTTGTCCTCGTCGCCCGGCGCTTCGATCCACACCTGTCCCTTGCCATAGGCTTTCGAAGCCGCCGCCGGCTCGTGCATCCAGCCGACGAAGCCGTCCGGCAGGATGCGGTTGCCGTTCCACACGCCGTCCTGAAGCAGGAACTGGCCGAAGCGCGCCCAGTCATGCGCGGTGGCGTACAGGTAGGAGGAACCGACGAAGGTGCCGTGCTCGTCCGTTTCCAGCACGGCCGAACGCATGCCGAGCGGATCGAACAGCGCCTGCCTGGGCCACGCCAGCGCCTTCGCCGGATCGCCGACGGCGTCCTGCCATAGCCGCGACAGCATGTTGGCGGTGCCGCTGGAGTAGTTGAAAACCGTGCCCGGCTTCTCCGCCAGCGGCTTGGCGGCGGCGAAGCCCGCCATGTCGGTCTCCAGATAGAGCATGCGGGTGACGTCCGTGACGTCGCCGTAGTCCTCGTTGAAGGCAAGCCCGCTCGACATCGCCATCAGGTCGGCGAGGCTGATTTCCGCGCGCCCGTCCGCCTTCCAGGCCGGAAAGAGACCTTTCGCATCGAGGCTCATGCGCCCGTCCTTCACCAGCGTGCCGATGATGGCGGCATTCACCGTCTTGGTCATCGACCAGCCGAGCAGCGGCGTGGCCGCCGAAAAGCCTTCGCCGTAGCGCTCGCCGACGATGCGGCCGTTCTTGACCGCCACGATGGCGCGCATCCCCTCGCCCGCCAGCGCCGCGTCGTCGAGGATCGCTGCCAGCACCGGATCCTGCGAGGCATCCACCCGCTCGCCCTCGGGCCACACCGCCTCGGTCTCCGGCGCGGCCGCCGGCGGCACGGTGGCGCCCAGCGCCTTCACCGTCTCGACATTGCCGTCCGGTGCGTTTGTGCAGCCGAAGCCCTCGCGCGCCACCGCGACGCTTCTGCCGAGGATCCACAACAGCCCGGCCGAGACGGCGCCTGCCTCGCGGTCGACATTCACCTTCATCAGCTTCAGCAGCGGATGCCCCGGCGCCTGCACGTCGACCGCCAGCACCTCACCGGGGTCGCGCCCGGCGAGGAAGACATTGGAGCAGACGATCTTGGCGCTGTAGCCGGAACCGACGCGGATCAGGTCCGGCGGCGCGAGATAGAGCCAGACGAACAGGCCGACGACGGCGACCACCACCAGCCGCACAAGCCATTTCAGCCCCGTCAGCGCAATGCTCATGTCGCCTCCCCGCAGATCGATTCCGCCATCGATTTGCCGCCATTGCTCCCGCAAATCGGCTGGCATGTCGAGCGCCATCAACTGAAAATCAACCATGATGGCCGATGACGCTGGGAGACAGGACGGCGTGCGTGGGGCTGCCGTTCGCGGGGGATCGCAGGATCACCACAGGATTGAACCCACCAGCGGCCGGCTGGCACCGGCCTTGGACACGTCTGGGGTTGGGAGAGGTCATGCGCCGTTTCGCGGCATTGATAGCGCTGGTCACGCTCGCCGCCTGTTCGACAGCGGGCGGGCTGGCCGACCTGGCACCGTCCGGGTCGGAGACGCCGACGGTGGCGGTGCGCGCGCCGCGATTCGCCGACGCCGACCCGCATGAATGGGAAAGCGGCGCGCCCTGGACCTACGCCGTCCACGGCACCGACGTCGCCAAATACCAGACCAACATCGATTGGAGCGCCGCGAAAGCCAGCGGCATCTCCTTCGCCTTCGTCAAGGCGACGGAGGGCGGCGACCGCTACGACGAGAATTTCGAGCGCCACTGGGCCGGCACGCGCGCGGCCGGCATTCCGCGCGGCGCCTACCATTTCTTCTATTTCTGCCGGCCGGCAAGCGAGCAAGCCCAGTGGTTCATCGACCATGTGCCGAGGGAGCGCGGCGCCCTGCCGCCCGTGCTCGACATGGAATGGAACCCGCATTCACCGACCTGCAAGACAAGGCCGCCGGCGGCGACCGTGCGTGCAGAGATGAAAACTTTCCTGACCATGGTGGAACGCCACTACGGCAAGAAACCGATCATCTACACCTCGGTCGACTTCTTCGACGACAACGATCTTTCCACCTTCGGCGGCTATCCCTACTGGCTGCGCTCGGTCGCCGGCCACCCGCGCGAGAAATACGGCAGCCACCCCTTCACCTTCTGGCAGTACACCGGCACCGGCCTCGTTCCCGGCATGCCCGGCCAGTCGGACATCAACGTTTTCAACGGCTCCGAGTCCGCCTGGCGCACATGGCTGCGGCAGAACACCCGTTGACAGGGACCCAGCCGCCTGCTTTTCGGAGCGCGGGATCGCAGCCCGATCCTTGAAGAAGCGATGCAGGCTGACTGTTGCCTCCATCGGCTCGACAGGTTCGGAAGGAAAGCGATGTCCCAGCGCATCACGTTGAGGTGCCACCGGCTGGCTTTGGCGCTGCTTCTGGCGGGCACCGCCTGCACCACGGCGACCACCGCCTTCGCCCAGGAGGCTCCCGCTGCGGCGGCGCCCGTCGCCTGCGGCGGCGATTTCGAGGCATGGAAACAGGGCGTCGTCGCCGAGGCCAAGGCTGCCGGCGTCGGCCAGGCCGGGCTCGATGCGCTGGAAGCGGCGACCATCGACGAGAAGGTGCTTGCCCGCGACCGCGCGCAGGGCGTCTTCACGCAGACCTTCATCCAGTTCTCCGGCCGCATGATCTCCGCCTACAGGCTGAAGCAGGGCGCGGCCAACCTGAAGAAATACGCCGATGTCTTCGCCCGCGCCGAGGCCGAGTTCGGCGTGCCGCCGGCCATCGTCACCGCCTTCTGGGCGCTGGAGACGGATTTTGGCGCCGTGCAGGGCGATTTCCACACGCTGAACGCGCTGGTGACGCTGGCGCATGACTGCCGCCGCCCGCAGGTGTTCCGGCCGCAGCTCGTGCCGCTGCTGACCCTGATCGACCGCGGCACCGTGCCGGCCGACGTGAAAGGCGCCTGGGCCGGCGAGATCGGCCAGACGCAGATGCTGCCGATCGACTATCTGGCCGACGGCGTCGACGGCGACGGCGACGGCAAGGTCGACCTGCGCAACAGCGTGCCCGACGTCATCATGACGACCGCCAAGAAAGTGGAGATGAAGGGCTGGAAACGGGGCGAGCCGTGGATCGAGGAAGTGCGCGTGCCCGAAGTCATGGACTGGAGCCAGACCGGCCGCACCAACAAGCTGTCGCTTTCGCAATGGGCCGAATGGGGCGTGACGCGGCCCGACGGCTCCCCTCTCCGGGACAACGGCCTGAAGGCCGGCATCGTGCTGCCGATGGGCCACAAGGGTCCGGCCTTCCTCACCTATGACAACTACGACGTCTATATCGAGTGGAACCAGTCGGCCACCTATGCGCTGACAGCGGCCGTGCTCGCCTCGCGCTTTGCCGGTGCGCCGGCCTACAACCCCCGCAGTCCCGATCCGGGCCTCGACCAGGCCGGCATGAAGGCATTGCAGACGAAGCTCGAAGCGCGCGGCTACGACGTCGGTACCGTCGACGGCATCCTCGGCACCAACACCCGCGAGGCCGTGCGTCAGGAACAGATACGGCTTGGCCTGCCCGTCGACGGCTGGCCGACAGCGGAATTGCTGGGAAAGTTTTAAAGAGAGGGCAGTAAGGCAGTAGGGAAATAAGGCAGTAGAAGCGGGCGAACATACTGCCCTATTGCCATATTCCCTTATTCCCCTAATCCGCCATCGTCTCCAAACTCGCGAATCCCTGCGGCGCGTCGCCCTCGTCGAAGGGCGTGGCGATCTCGACGAAGGTGTCGGGATAGAAGCCGTTGAAGCGCGTTCTCAAGGACAGCGAATAGGCGCCGATATGGCCGATCTCGATCCAGTCGCCGGTATCCACCGTTTCCGGCAGCCAGAAGGGACGTGACAGGATATCGACGGAATCGCAGGTCGCGCCGCACACCTTGAACGGCACGATATTCTTTTCCGAGCCGTTGCGGTTGCGGATCGCCGGATCGGGAATGAAACGCGCCGGCAGCGTGATCTTGCCGGTCCACGAATCCGACAGCGAAGCCCAGATGCCGTCGTTGATGTAGAGCCGCCTGCCCTTGCGCATGAGCACGCGCACGATCAGCGACAGGCAGCGCGCCACGATCACCCGGCCGGGCTCGGCCACCAGCGGCATGTCGGCGAAGCCGTATTCCGTAAGGTCGCCCGACAGCCGCGACATGATCTGGCCGAGCGACGGCATCTCGACCGCCTTGCGGTTCGGATCGTGGCCGTATTCGGCCGGAAAGCCGCCGCCGACGTCGAGTCCGGCCAGGTCGAAGGTCAGCCGGTTGCGCACCCAGTCCGCGGAGGCCAGTGCCCGCTCGTAGGTATCGGGGTCTTCGATCTGGCTGCCGACATGGAAGCAAAGCCCGACCTTGTAGCCCGTCCGGTTGAGCCGTTCGGCCAGTTCCACAGCGTTCGCCGGCCCGGCGCCGAACTTCTTCGACAGTTCGTAGGCGGCATGGCCCTTGGTCTGCACGCGCACGAACACGGTGATGGCGCCGGGATCGATGTCGAGCGCGCGCACCACGCGCGTCAGCTTGGTGATCTCGTCCTCGTGGTCGATGGCGACGACGCGGATGCCGTATTCCTCGAGTGCCAGCCTTATGTGCGACTGCGCCTTGACCGGATGCATGTAGAGCATTTCGGCATTCGGCGAGACGGCCCGCACGGCAGCGAATTCGCCGGGCGAAGCGACGTCGAAGACGGTGACGCCGGCCTCGGCCAGCGCCTTCAGCACGATCGGCTCGCCGTTGGTCTTGACCGCATAGGCTGTTCTGCCGGGAAACATCTCCATGAAACGCCGGGCGTCCGTCTTCAGCACCTGCGGCCGGAAGCAGTAGACGGGATCGTCGGGGCGAAGCGCCAGCGCCGCCTCGCGGGCATTGTCGAATCGTTGCATGGACGTTTCCTCGGACGATGGAGCGGCAATCTAGGGCAAGCGGCGGACGAGGAAAACCGTCTGCCGTCACTTCCCGATCATTCGCTTCCATAGAACGATCAAAGTGATATAATGAATTGGATCGATGTTTCGGAATGAGCGACAGCATGGCTGAAAACAAACGGACTGTCAGCCATGAACGCTTATACGCCACCTCCCGCAGCACGTCGCCTGCCGGACGAGACCCTTCACGCGCCGCAGGCCGCCGGGCCGGGCCGGGCAAGTCTCGCCCGGGATCTGCTGCTCGGCTTGGCGTTGACGGCGACGATCGCGCTGGCCGCCTTTGCGCTGCGGCTGGTGCCGGGCGCCTCGGCGCTGAGCCCGATGATCCTGGCGATCCTGATCGGGCTGGTCTTCCACAATCTCGTCGGCACGCCGGCATGGGCGAAGCCCGGCGTGCGGTTCGCCTTGCGGCCGGTGCTGCGGTTGGCCATCGTGCTGCTCGGCCTGCAACTGACGGCGGCGCAGGTCGCCGAAGTGGGAGTGCGCGGCCTCGCCGTCATCGCGGCGACGCTTTGCGCCACCTTCCTGTTCACGATCTGCCTCGGCAGGGCGATGGGCGTGGAACGCAAGCTCGCCCAGTTGATCGCCGCCGGCACCTCGATCTGCGGCGCATCGGCGGTGATCGCCGCCAGTTCCGTAACCCGCGCCGCAGACGAGGACGTCGCCTATGCGGTCGCCTGCGTGACGGTCTTCGGCTCCATCGCCATGTTCGCCTATCCGCTGCTTCCGGCGGCGCTCGGCCTTTCCCCGCATGCTTACGGCCTGTGGGCCGGCGCCTCGATCCACGAGATCGCCCAGGTGGTCGCCGCTGCCTTCCAGGGCGGCCAGACGGCCGGCGAGTTCGGCACCGTCGCCAAGCTCAGCCGCGTCATGCTGCTGGCACCGGTGGTGCTCTGCCTCGGCTTCGCCGAAGCCCGCCGCGCCGGCAGGACCGGCGACCGCGCCGAGACCGCCAGGACGCCCATTCCGTGGTTCGTGCTCGGCTTCATCGCCGTCGTGGCGCTGAACAGCGTCCTGTCGCTTCCGCCTGCCGCGACGGCCGTCGCCTCGACCGTCACGACCTTCCTGCTCAGCACAGCACTTGCCGCCATGGGCCTGGAAACCGACATCCGCAAGCTGAAGGCCAAGGGCCTGCGTCCGCTGCTGCTGGGCCTCGCAGCCTTCCTGTTCATCGCCGGCTTCAGCCTGTCGCTGATCCTGGCGATGGGTTGAACCGCATCCGTGCTCCCGGCACGACCTATGCCGGGAGCCTGCCATGACACTCGAACAGCTGCGCATCTTCGTCGCCGTGGCCGAGCAGGAGCATCTGACTCGCGCCGCCCGCGACCTCAACCTGACCCAATCGGCCACCAGTGCCGCCATCGCGGCGCTCGAGGCGCGGCACGCGACACGGTTCTTCAACCGCGTCGGCCGCCGCATCGAGCTGAACGAGACCGGCAGCCTGTTCCTGGCGGAGGCGCGAGCGGTGCTGGCGCGCGCCGCTTCCGCCGAGGCCGTGCTGGCCGATCTCGCCGGCCTGAAGCGCGGCTCGCTGCACCTCATCGCCAGCCAGACCATCTCCAACTACTGGCTACCGGGCGTCATGCACCGCTACCGGACCCGCTTTCCCGCCATTGCGATGCGGCTGACCATCGGCAACACCGAGCAGGTGGCGGCTGCCATCCATGACGGGCTGGCCGACCTCGGCTTCGTCGAGAGCGGCATAGACGACCCTGCCCTGTCGATCCTGCCGGCGGCGGACGACGAGATGGTGCTGGTGGTGGGTGCCGGCCACGCCTGGGCCGGCCGAACAACCATCGCCGCCGCCGAACTGACGGCGACGCGCTGGGTGCTGCGCGAGCGCGGTTCCGGCACGCGCGCCGTGTTCGAGGAGGCGCTGCGCAGCTTCGGCCTGGAGCCGGCGCGGCTCGACGTCGCCTTCGAGTTGCCGTCGAACGAGGCCGTGCGCAGCGCCGTCATCGCCGGCGCCGGCGCCACTGTGCTGTCGCGCGTCGTCACCGACGCCGCCGTGGCGGCCGGACATCTCGTCCAGATCCCGCTCGCCTTGCCGCCCCGGCAGTTCCTCGCCATCCGCCACAAGGAACGGCACCTGACCCGCGCGCAGAAGGAGTTCCTGGCTTTGATGCGAGAGCATGGGACAGGAACGGCGCCAGTCGGGAAAAAACGCCGATAAACCGCCGCTGCGACAGCTACGCCTCGCCGAAAAGCTGGTTTCGGGTGGCGCCCCACCGTCAGGCCCTTATGGCTTCCCACGAAGGCGCAAGCCGGACCACAGGAGGTTCGTGAAATGGCCGTGACCGATCATGTAGCACAACGAGGTCCCATGAGGCTCGCCGATTGGAGCCAGCTCATCCTGCTCGGCGCCATTTGGGGCGGCTCGTTCTTCTTCGCCCGCGTCGCCGTGGCGGAAATGCACCCGCTGGTGCTGGTGCTGTTTCGCGTGGCGATCGCGGCGGCGGCGCTGCAAATCTACCTTGCCCTGCGCGGCCCCTCCTTCCGGCTGGCGCTGCCGCACATCGGCCTGTTCTTTCTTCTGGCGCTGACCAACAATGTCATCCCCTTCTCGCTGATCTTCGCCGGACAGACCGAGCTCGGCGCGGGCATTGCCGCGATCCTCAACGCGACGACGCCGTTCTGGACGCTGATCGTCGCCAACGCGATGACCGCCGACGAGAAACTCTCCTGGAACAAGCTCGCCGGCATCGGGCTCGGCATCGCCGGCACCGCCGTCATGGTCGGCCCCGGCGTGCTTGCCGGCCTCGGCGGACCCGCCTGGCCGAAATTCGCACTGATCGGCGCCTCGCTGTCCTACGCCTTTGCCCTGATGGTGGCGCGGCGCCTGAAAAGCGTGCCGCCGCCGGTGCTGGCGACCGGACAACTCACCGCCTCGACCGTCATCATGGTCCCGGTGATTCTCCTGACCACCGGCCCCGCCGGCCTGTTCTCGGCCAGCGTGCCGGTATGGGCCGCGGTGCTGGGGCTGGCGCTGCTCTCCACCGCCTTCGCCTACATCCTCTATTTCAATCTCGTCGCCTCGGCCGGCGCCACCAACGCCTCGCTGGTGACGCTGATCGTGCCGGTCAGCGCCATCCTGCTCGGCATCGCCTTCCTCGGCGAACATATCGAGATGTTCGAACTCCTCGGCATGGTGCTGATCGCGCTCGGCCTCGTCACCATCGACGGACGGTTGCTGATACGAAAATAAGGCGGTTCGTCACAATTTTTGCACAAGTCGATAGCCGGCGATTAATCAGGATTTTCAATGAGCAACCGGGTACCGCTGGTCGGAAATTCCACAATGCTGTCGCATTGCAGCACATTTTATCCTTGCCTGTGGCCCAAATGCCCCTAGACTCCTGCCATAGCTTTATCAGAGGAGGCTATCCATGGGACTGACCAAGCCACTTAACGCTCTGATGATTTGTTTTGCGTTTGCATTCATCGGTGCCCTTATCGTGGGGGTTCTTCCATAACCCGCCAGTAGGAAGACAACCTGGACGGCACACTCCAAATCACTGAAAAGGCCGGGTTTTTACCCGGCCTTTTTGATTCTCGGCCGAGCGCCGCCTACGCTGCGGCCGACCCCGCCGCCGCCCCGATCCCACGCTCCGAAGGCTGCGAGCGGATGCCGATCATGTGGCAGATGGCGAAGGCGAGATCGGCGCGATTCATCGTGTAGAAATGGAAGTCGCTGACGCCGCGCTCGACAAGGTCGAGCACCTGTTCAGCGGCCACCGCCGAGGCCACCAGCGCATGCGTCTGCGGGTCGTCGTCCAGCCCCTCGAACCGTTCGGAAAGCCATGGCGGCACATGGGCGCCGGCGCGGGCTGAAAAATTCGCCACCTGCCTTATGTTGTGGACCGGCAGGATGCCCGGCACTATCGGGATATAGATGCCGGCCCGCCGCACCCGCTCGACGTAGCGCTCGTAGATGTCGTTGTCGAAGAAGAACTGGGTGATGGCGCGCGTCGCGCCATTGTCCACCTTGCGCTTCAGCATCTCGATATCGGTGGCGAAGTCCGGGCTTTCGGGATGCTTTTCCGGATAGGCGGAAACCGAAATATCGAAATCGCCGTGCCGCTTCAGCGCCGCCACCATGTCGGCGCCATTGGCGTAGCCGCCCGGATGCGGTTGGTAGCGCGTGCCGACGCCGGCCGCCGGATCGCCGCGCAGCGCCACGAAGCGGGTGACGCCGAGATCGACGAACTGGCGGATCACCTGGTCGACGCTATCCTTGTCGGCGTCGATGCAGGTCAGGTGCGCGGCCGGCGGCAAGGCCGACTGGTCGAGGATGCGCTTGACCGTGCGGGCGGTGCGCTCGCGCGTCGAGCCGCCGGCGCCGTAGGTGACGGAGACGAAATTCGGCTTGAGCGGCTCGAGCCGCGTCACCGTCTCCCAAAGCCTGGCCTCCATCTCGTCGGTCTTCGGCGGGAAGAATTCGAAGGAAACGCGGATCTTGTCGCCGATGTCGGGCCGGCGCGAAAAGCGGAACTGGTTCATCAGGCGACTTCCCCTATGGGACGCAGGGCGGCTTGGGTATCGTTGGACGGATCGGCGATCAGCATGCGGCGGTCGCGGCCGAGCCAGAGCTTGACGGTGAGCTTCGCGCCGGTGCCGGGGCGCGGCTCGAAATCTTCCTTCTGCTCCAGCTCCAGTCCCGCCTCGGCGAACCAGTCGGCGATCTGCCGGTCGGAGAAGCCGAGCCGCTGGTGGGCATGGTCGTTGCGCAGGAATTCCAGTGCGTGCGGCGCGAAATCGACGATGACGAGCCGCCCGGACGGGCGCAGCAGCCGCGCTGCCTCGGCGATCGCCCGGCCCGGGTCGTCCAGGTAGTGCAGCACCTGATGGATGGTGACGAGGTCGAAGGCGTCGCGCTCCACCGGCGGTGAAAAAATATCGCCCTGCCGAACCTGCGCGTTGGCGACACCCGCCTTGTCGAGATTGGCGCGCGCCACCGAAAGCATCTCGCGCGACATGTCGATGCCAACGCCGCGCCGGTAGAGCGGCGAAAAGATCTCGAGGATGCGCCCGGTCCCGGTGCCGAGGTCGATCATGGAGTGGAACGGCCGTTTGCCGACCAGCTTCAGCAGTGCTGCCTCCACCGCCTTGTCGGGCGCGTGCAGCGAACGCAGTTCATCCCAGCTCGCCGCGTTGTCGGAGAAGTACTCGGCGGCGCGCTCCTGCCGACGACGCTTGACGGCGGCCAGCCGCTCGAAGTCGCGCTCCACCTGCGGGTCGGTGGCGCGGATGTCGGCGACCAGCCTGAGCACGAATTCGCGCGCCCAGTCGGCATCCGACAGGCGGAAGAACGCCCACGATCCCTCCTGGTAGCGGCCGATCAGTTCCGCCTCCAGCAACAGCTTGAGATGGCGCGACACGCGCGGCTGCGATTGGCCGAGGATTTCGGTGAGGTCGGAGACGGTGAGGTCCCCTCGCGACAGAAGCACGAGGATGCGCAACCGGCTGGATTCGGCCGCCGCCTTCAATATATCTACCATCGTGTCGAGCGCGACGTGCATGCGATAGTCTCCGAAAAGATATAAACATATCTTTATGTCGATTTCGTCAACGATGCAATCACCAATGTCGCAGCCGGACAGGAAAACGGCGCTGGCGTGCGATGGAAAAGGGGCCGGGAGGGCGCGATGTTTGAGAACCGCGAAGGCGAACGGCAACTCGAAACCGATCCGGCGACGATGCCGGCGGATGCTCATGTCGTCTTCATCGGCCGCATCGCCTCGCCGTGGACGCGCCGCGAGGACTGCCCGAAGAACATGCGCGCCGCGCGCGAGACCGGCCTTTCGGCGACCTTGACGGTCGATGCGCCCTACCGCGCCGGCCTTGCCGGACTGGAAGGCGTCAGCCATGTCGCCATCCTCACATGGCTGCATCACGCACCGCGCAACCTGATTGTCCAGAAACCGCGCCATGCCACTCATGCGAAAGGCGTTTTCGCCCTGCGCTCGCCCGTCAGACCGAACCCCGTCGGGCTGCACGTCGTGCGCCTGATCGGCATCGACATGGAAGCCGGACGGCTCGATCTGGAAGCCATCGACGTGCTGGACGGCACGCCGGTCGTCGACATCAAGCCCTATTTCGCCTCCGTCGATTCGGTGCCGGACGCCGTCGTCGAGCGAGCGGAGAGATGAGCGCGCCGACCGGTCGCCGCCGTGCGCTCGCCAAGGCGCTGACGCTGCTCTTGCCGATGGCGCCCTATGCCGACATCGAAAAGATCCGCGCCGATGCCGGTGCCGTCCATATGAAGGCGCTGCCGCCCTCCGTCTCCCCCTGGCTGGCGACCGTCGCCCATGTCCGCCACGCCCACACCGACTACGAGACGCTGCTCGAGGAAGGCTACGACCGCGACGCCGCCCGCTTCTTCGTCATCGACCGCATCAACGCGGTGCTCACCTCCTGGCGCGCCACCCGCCTGCTCGATCCGGACGACGAGGACGTGTGAACCGGCATGGCTCATAGGATAGCGGCATCTGCCGCTTGGCCCCGCCCCCATAACCGCCCACCCTTCGCGAAAGAAAAGTACGAGCAAAAGGAGAGAGGCATGGATCAGCCCGTCACGCCCTCGAGGCCACTGCCCCGCCTTGCCGAGCGCCACACCGATCCGCATGCCTATCCCGAGGGTGTCGCCTTCCTCGACGGACAGTTCGTGCCGGTGTCGCAGGCCAAGGTCTCGGTCCTCGACTACGGTTTCCTGCATTCCGACGCGACCTACGACACGGCGCATGTGTGGAACGGCCGCTTCTTCCGGCTGGACCTGCATATCGAGCGGTTCTTCGGCGGACTCAAGCTGTTGCGCATGAGCATCCCGTTCGACCGCGAGGCCGTGGCCGGCATCCTGCACGACTGCGTGGCGCTTTCCGGCCATCGCAGCGCCTATGTCGAAATGCTGTGCACACGCGGCGCTTCGCCGACCTTCAGTCGCGACCCGCGCGACGCGGTGAACCGCTTCATGGCCTTCGCTGTCCCCTTCGGCTCCGTCGCCAATGCCGAGCAGATGGAACGAGGCCTGCACGTCGCCATCAGCGATCGCGTACGCATCCCGCCGGCGTCGGTCGACCCGGCGATCAAGAACTACCACTGGCTGGATCTGGTGCGCGGCCTCTACGACGCCTACGACCGCGGCGCCGAGACCGCGCTGCTCCTCGATTTCGACGGCAATGTCGCCGAAGGCCCGGGCTTCAACGTCTTCGCCGTCAAGGATGGCGCGCTGACGACGCCGGCCGTGGGCGTGCTGCCCGGCATCACCCGCCGGACCGTCTTCGACCTTAGCTCCGAGATCGGCCTGCCGGCCAGCGCTGCCGCCCTTTCCGTGCCCGCCCTCAAAGGCGCGGACGAGGTGTTCATCACCTCGACGGCCGGCGGCATCATGCCGGTGACGCGGATCGACGGCGCGCCCGTCGCCGGCGGCACGGTCGGCGCCGTCACCGCGAGACTGAAGGCGCTCTACTGGGAACGGCACGACGACCCCGCCTGGTCGACGGCGGTGCGCTACCCCTGAAACCGCCGGTTCTCAGCCGCGATAGATCCACTGCTCGGGAATGCGGACGGAAACGGCCTCGCCGGCCCTGACCGTGCCCGGTTTCTCCACCCAGGCGACCAGCCCACGCAGGCGTTTGGCCAGCTTGGCGAAGGCGAGCGCGCCGGCTTCCGGATCGGCCATGCCGGCGCGCTCCGCCACCAGACGGCCGGCGTAACGGCAGGGATGGTTCTGCGCATCGACTTTCAGCGTCGCGCCGCCCTTGAAGAACAAAAGTGTTCCGGCCGGCAGCATGGACAGGTTCGGCACGCCCTCGACCACGAGGTTGGCGCCGACCCATTCCGGCTCGATGGCCGCGATGCCCATGCGCCCGGCCACCACCACCATCTCGTCCGCCGAGACGATGGAAATCTGGCGCGCGTTGCGCATCTCGGTGCCGCGCGGATACCAAGGCTCGCGACCGCCAGCGCGGCGCGTGATGCCGGCATGGAAATCGCCCTCGATGCCGTCGTAACCCAGCACCAGCTCGCCGGCCGCATGTGTTTCGAAATGGTCGCCCGTCGCGCTGAACACGCCGGCGACGCGTGCCGAGAGCTTGCGCACCGGAACGATCTCGGCCTCCCTGTCCGCCGGCGGCAGATCGAACATCGCGGCCCGCCCGGTCACATCATCCTCAGCAGCGCGCCGCCGATGGAATAGCCGGCGCCGAAGGCGCATAGCAGGCCGAAATCGCCTTGTCTCAGGTCTGCATGGTTCTCCGCCAGGGCGACGACCGCGCCGGCGCCCGCCGTGTTGCCCAGCCGGTCAAGCACCATCGGCGCGCGGTCGTGGCCGACCTCATGGCCGAAGGCGAGTTTCAGGATCATGGCGTTCATGCGCGCATTGGCCTGATGCAGCCAGAAACGGCGGATGCCTTCCGGCGTCAGCCCGTGCTCGGCCAGGAAATCGACGATGAAGCGATGGCCGGCGATGGTGACTTCCTTGAACACCTTGTTGCCGACCTGCCTGATCATGTGGCCTTCGAGATCGATGACCCAGGGATTGTCGAGGCCGGTGCGCGTCAGGTAGCCGAGATTGGTGCGGATGTTGCTCGACATCTGCGTCCAGGTGCGCGTGTCGAGCACCTCGAAGCGGCCGGGCCGCGTCTCGCCCTCGCCGATCGCCTCCACCACCATGGAAACGGCTGCGTCGCCGAAAATGAAATGCGTCTGCCGGTCGCGGAAGTTGAGATGGCCGGTGATGATCTCCGGCACCACGACCAGCACGCGCTTCTGCGCGCCGGTGCGCACGAGGTTGACGGCGACGTGAAGTGCGGCCGCCGCCGAGGAACAGCCGAGCCCCATGTCGAAGCCCGCTCCCCTGGTGCCGAGCGCCTGCTGCATCTCGATGGCGATGGCCGGATAGGGCCGCTGCAGGTGCGAGGACGAGCAGATCACCATATCGACGTCGGCCGGGTCGACGCCGGCGTTCGCCAGCGCCTTGCGCGCCGCCGCCATCCCGAATTCGGCCTGCAGGGAAAGCGCCTCGTCCGGCCGGGGCGCAATGCGCGGCGCCATGCGCGCCGGATCGAGGATGCCTTCGCGCTCGATGACATGGCGCTGGCGCACGCCCGAGGCGTGGACGATGAAAGCGGCATCCGACTTCTGCAGCGGCGGTTCGCCGCGCGCTTCGCGCTTCGGGTTCTCGGCGTCCACCCAGGCGTTGAAGGAGGCGACAAGCTCCTCGTTGGTGATGACCGGCTCCGGAATCTCGACGCCGATACCGCTGATGATGGTGCGATTCATGTCCGGTCCCGTCTGCACTGGGCCTGTCGCGCCGCATGATGGCGCACCGACCGTTTACGCCAAGTCAGGACGAGCCGCCACCGTTTCCGGTATCTACCAGGCGCAGACCCTGGTGTTGGTTTCCGGATTGTTCCAGCAGGCGCCGTCGTCGCGGCTGCGCACATACTGGCCGGGCAGCGGAACGTTGCGCCCGCCGAGATTGATGAACCCGAAGGCGAAACCCGGCTGGTCGACTTCCAGCGTGATCGTCGGGTAGCCGGGCGCCGAGAGGCGGAAGCTGCCGACATCGTCCAGCCCCCTGAAATTGCACTGGTAATAGCCGTCGTCCGTGGTGAAGCAGCGCGCCCGCTTGGCCTCCGCGCCGGACGACAAAGCCAGCATGGTCGCAACGCACAAGCCTCCACCGAGAAGAATCCTGCCTGAAATCATCCGAACCCCCGTTCCGAACGCCGCCTCCATCCGGGCGGCCGCGCCTTGCTGACACGGACATGACGGCAAAATTGGGTCAAGCCCTATGAAGCCGACCGAGGATCGCGACTCAATCCGCGCCGCGAATCGCCACGATGAACAGGCGCGGGAACTTCAACAGCACCTTGCCGTCGGCCGCCGGCGGATAGGCCTCAGCGATCCGCGCCAGGTAGCGGTCGAGGAACAGGCGCCGTTCGTCTTCGTCCAACGGGTCGATGAAGGGTTTCAGCCCGGTCGACTTCAGCCACTCCACGATGGCCGTTGGACCGGCGAGCGGGTGGTAGTAATGCGTGTGCCAGATATCGAGCCGCGCCGAGAGCGGCTTGAGCAAGTCGTAGTAGAACGACACCGGCGGCAGCGGCGCCCGCGCCGCCCCTTTCAGCCTGTCCGCGAAGGGCGCCTCCGCCGCCACCGCGCGCATCAGGCTGTGCGACGGCTCCGACAGATTGTCCGGCATCTGCACGGCGAGCGCCCCGCCCGGCGCCAGCAGCCCCATCAGCCGCTTGAACACAGCCGGATGCTGCGGCAGCCACTGGAAAACGGCATTGGCGAAGATGACGTCGACCGGCTCCTCGGGCGTCCAGCCTTCGGCATCCGCAAGCTCGAAGGAAACGTCCGGGAGGCGCACCCTCGCCTTCTCGATCATGTCCGGCGAGGTGTCGAACCCGCTCACCTTCGCCTCAGACCATCGCTCGACCAGCAACTCGGTCGAATTGCCCGGCCCGCAGCCGATATCGACCACGCGTTTCGGCTTCGCCACCGGCACCTGAGCCAGCAGATCGCGAGCCGGCCGCGTGCGCTCGTCTTCGAATTTCAGATACTGCGCGGCGGACCAGTCGGCCATTGGCATGCTCCTTTAAACAAAACGCCCCGCTCGGGTGGCGGGGCGTCTTCAAATCAGCGGGTCAACCTCTTGTGCGTCATGCGGTGCGGGGTAAGCGCTTCCGGTCCCAGCCGCCGCACCTTGTCCTTCTCGTAGTCCTCGAAGTTGCCTTCGAACCACTCGACATGCGCGTCGCCCTCGAAGGCCAGCATGTGGGTGGCGAGGCGATCGAGGAACATGCGGTCGTGGCTGATGATGACGGCGCAGCCGGCGTAGGCTTCCAGCGCGTCCTCAAGCGCGGCAAGCGTCTCGGTATCGAGGTCGTTGGTCGGTTCGTCGAGGAGGAGAACGTTGCCGCCGTTCTTCAGCATCTTGGCCAGGTGCACGCGGTTGCGCTGGCCGCCCGAAAGCGAGCCGACTTTCTGCTGCTGGTCGCCACCGCGGAAGTTGAAGGACGAGCAGTAGGCGCGGCTATTCACCTCGTGCTTGCCGAGTTTGATGACCTCGGCGCCGCCGGAGATTTCCTCCCAAACGGTCTTGTTCGGGTCGAGAGCGTCGCGGCTCTGGTCGACATAGCCGAGCCTGACCGTCTCGCCCTTGCGGATGGAACCGTCGTCCGGCTGCTCCTGGCCGGTGATCATCTTGAACAGAGTCGTCTTGCCGGCGCCGTTCGGGCCGATGATGCCGACGATGCCGCCCGGCGGCAGCCGGAACGACAGGTCCTCGATCAGCACCTCATCGCCAAAGCCCTTCTTCAGCCCCTCGACCTCGATGACGACGTTGCCCAGCCGCTCGCTGGTCGGGATGACGATCTGCGTGTCGGTCGGCTTGCGGTTGTTGGCCTGTTCCAGCAGGTCCTCATAGGCACTGATGCGCGCCTTGGACTTGGTCTGGCGCGCCTTGGGCGAGGACGCGATCCACTCGCGCTCGCGCCAGATCGCCTTCTGGCGGGCGTCATCCTCGCGGCCTTCCTGGATCAGGCGCTTGGCCTTGGCATCGAGATACTTGGTGTAGTTGCCCTCGTAGGGAATGCCGCGGCCGCGATCGAGCTCGAGAATCCAGCCCGTGACGTTGTCGAGGAAGTAGCGGTCGTGGGTGATGATGAGCACGGCGCCCGGATAGTCGCGCAGATGCTTCTCCAGCCACTGCGTCGTCTCGGCGTCGAGATGGTTGGTCGGCTCATCGAGCAGCAGCAGGTCGGGCTGTTCGAGCAGCAGCCGGCACAGCGCCACACGGCGGCGCTCGCCGCCCGAAAGCGTGGTGACGTCGGCGTCCTTGGGCGGACAGGCCAGCGCCTCCATCGCCATCTCGACCTGCTGTTCGAGGTCCCACAGGTTGAGCCGGTCCATCTCGTCCTGCAACTGCGCGGACTCGTCAGCCGTCTCGTCGGAGTAATTCATCATCAGTTCGTTGTAGCGCTCGGTGATGGCGGTCTTCTTCTTGACCCCGTCCATGACGTTCTCGAACACGGTCTTGTTCGGGTCGAGCTGCGGCTCCTGCGCGAGGTAGCCGACGGTCGCCCCTTCGGCCAGCCAGGCTTCGCCCTGGAACTCCTTGTCCATCCCGGCCATGATCTTGAGGATGGTCGACTTGCCGGCGCCGTTGGGGCCGAGGATGCCGATCTTGGCGTCCGGGTAGAAGGACAGATGGACGTTGTCGAGCACCTTCTTGGTGCCGTAGGCCTTGGAGAGGCCGGACATGTGATAGATGAACTGGCGTGCCACGCTTGGCGTTTCCCTGATCGATCTTTGTGGATTTGCCGGATAGCCGGAGTTGGCCGCTATGTAGGCGATAGGCGCCGAAACGGCAATCGCCTTTCGGTCGCGGCCGGCTGGCGCGATGATCCGCGCAGGGCAGCCCCCGGGCCTACTGATGCCCGGCGGCGTCCACCAGCCCCTTCGGACAGCCGGCATTGCCGGTCGCCGCCGACGCCAGCAGCATGTCGGCAAGCTTGCCGTCGCTCCCCGGCACTCCCGCCAGCCCCAGCGTGATCTCGCCGATCATGCGTCGGCCATTCGACGGGTCCTTGACGCAGGACACCCTGACCCGGTCGCCCGCACCCTGGCCGAATGCCGCGTCGAAGGCGCCGCGGATCTGGTCGGAGGTCAGGTCGTGGCCGACATTCTGCACGAAAAGGTCACGCACAGGCGAAGCATTGACGGTCCGCGCCAGCGCCAGCGCCGCCGAGAAATAGGCCTGCTGGTCCATGCCAGAGCAGGTGCCGTGCTTGATCCACTCGTGCCGCTCCAGCGCCGATTGCGTGCCGGGCATGACTGTGTCCAGTTCCTGCCGGGTCGCTGCATCGAGCGTCACCGCCGGCAGGTCGTTCCAGCGGTCGGGCTTGTCGTTGGCCCGGTCGGAGGCCTTGACCCCGCAGTAGAAATTGCCGTTCGGCTGCGGCCACAACCCGTGCAGGGTGAAATGCGCGGCATCGAACCTTTCCGCCGTCTGGGCGCGACACTCCGGCTTCTTCGATTTCGTCTCGCAGAAGGCCGGCTGCCAGCTCAGCGCCAGCACATATTCCGGCTTGCCGCCTGCGGACGCGGCAGCCTTGCCTGCATCCTTGTCAGGCACGGCAGCCGGCGCCTCGGTGGCCTGACCACCGGCCAGATGGCCGCACGTCACCTTGACCCAGCGCCGGTCGGGATCGGCACCGGGAACCTCGATCAGGTAGTGCGTCGGCATCGCCTTGTTGCCGGCGAGAAGATCGTAGGTCTTCCCGGCTTCGGTCGCGACGTTGCCCGGATTCTTTGCCGTCTTGATCGACTGGGTTGCCGCGCAGACGCGGGTTGCGACGAAGGAGCCGCTCAGCTTTACCTCGGCATGTGCGGGGTCGCCGAGAAACAATCCCGTCGCTACTGCCAGGAGGACCCAATTTTTTCGCATGGCGCTTTCCTTGCCGACCCCGATGCAGCCCGACATTGCCACGGGCACCGCGCCAGAATTGCAGCGAGGCGCACGGACAGGCAAGCCGCAATGTGGAAAATTGCCATCATCCGGCACCGCTTTTCATTGCCACTCGATACTGAACAAACAGTTCTTGACGCCGCGCCGCACCGTGCTCATCAGTTGGCGGACCATGCCGTTCGACAACAGTACGACACTCGCCTCGCCTACGGGCGCAGCACTTAACCTCTACACGAAACGCGCGGTCGCCCCAGCCCGCGCCGTCGTGCAGATCAATCACGGGCTGGCCGAGCACGCGGCGCGCTATGCGCGCTTCGCCGATTTTCTCAGCGAACGCGGTTTTCATACCTACGCCCACGACCACCGTGGCCACGGCCACACGAAGGCGCCTGACGCCCCGCCCGGGCGCTTTGCCGAAGCCGGCGGCGGCGACAAGGTGCTGGCCGACGTCGCCGCCGTTCACGGCCTGATCGCCAAGGAAAACCCTGGCCTGCCGGTGATCCTGTTCGGCCATTCCATGGGCGGGCTGATCGCCCTGAATTTCCTGCTGCGACATTCGACGCGCGTCCATGCCGCCGCCGTCTGGAACGTCAATTTCACCGCCGGCCTCGCCGGGCGCGCCGCACTCGCCATCCTGGCATGGGAGCGGTTCCGTCTCGGCTCCGACGTGCCATCGCGCTTGCTGCCGAAGCTGACGTTCCAGGCATGGGGCAAGGCGGTGCCGAACCATCGCACGCCATTCGACTGGCTGTCGCGGGACGCGGCCGAGGTCGACGCTTACATCGCCGATCCGCTGTGCGGCTGGGATGCCTCTGTGTCGCTGTGGCGCGACCTGTTCGGCTTCATCTTCGCCGGCGCCGACGACGCCAACTTCGCCGCCATGCGCCGCGACCTGCCCGTCCTGCTCGTCGGCGGGGAAAAGGACCCGGCGACCGACGGCGGCAGGGCTGTCACGCACCTGGCGGGCCGCATGCGGCGGATGGGTTTTTCGAATCTGGTTTCAACGATTTATCCGGAAACCCGGCACGAAAGCCTCAACGAGGTGAATCGAAACGTTATCATGGCGGATTTCGTCGCCTGGGCGGACGGCGCGCTGCGCCGTTCTGGCCCATCGCAAGGCCAGTGACAGACGGCGGCGGGCTTGATAGAGCCTCCCCATCCGACCATTTCCCGGTGATCCATGGCTGAACCACCGCTTAAAGGCATCCGCGTCATCGAGCTTGCCCGCATCCTCGCCGGCCCGTGGGCCGGGCAGTTGCTGGCCGACCTCGGCGCCGACGTCATCAAGGTCGAAAACCCGGACGGCGGCGACGACACCCGCAAATGGGGGCCGCCCTTCGTCACCGGCCATGACGGCGGGAACCTGTCGGCGGCCTACTATCACGCCTGCAATCGCGGCAAGCGCTCGGTCGCGATCGATTTCTCCAAGCCGGAAGGCGCGGAGACCGTGCGCCGCCTCGTCACCACCGCCGACGTGCTGATCGAGAACTTCAAGCTTGGCGGCCTGAAGAAATACGGCCTCGACTACGAGAGCCTGAAGGCGATCAACCCGCGCCTCGTCTATTGTTCCATCACCGGCTTCGGCCAGGATGGTCCTTATGCGGCCCGCGCGGGCTACGATTTCATCGTGCAGGGCATGTCCGGCCTGATGTCGATCACCGGCCCGGCCGGCGGCGAGCCGCAGAAGGTGGGCGTCGCCGTCACCGACATCTTCACGGGCCTCTATTCGGTCGTCGCCATCCAGGCCGCGTTGCGCCATGCCGAGGCGACCGGACAGGGCCAGCACATCGACATGGCGCTGTTCGATTCCCAGGTCTCGGTGCTCGCCAACCAGAACCTGAACTATCTGGTGTCCGGCAACTCGCCGGTGCAGATGGGCAACGCGCACCCCAACATCGCGCCTTACGAGGTGCTGCCGGTGAAGGACGGGCATTTCATCCTTGCCGTCGGCAATGACGGCCAGTTCGCAAAGTTCTGCGGCGTCGTCGGCCTCGACGCGCTGGTGAAGAATCCCGATTTCGCCACCAATTCCGCCCGCGTCGCCAACCGCGCGGCGCTTCGCGGCCATATGGTGGCCGCTCTTGCCGTCTTCACCCGCGAAGCTCTTTTGCCGAAGCTGGAGGCCGCCGGCGTGCCGGCCAGCCCCATCAACACAATCGGCCAGATGTTCGCCGACCCGCAGGTGGCCGCGCGCGGCATGCGCATGGACCTCGACGACGGCCACGGCAATGCGCTGCCTTCGGTGCGCGCGCCGATGGTCATGAGCGAAACACCGCTTAACTATTCCCGTCCCTCGCCCCGGCTCGGCGAGCACACGGACGAAATCCTCGCCGAACTGGAGAAACGCAAACCATGAAGACGGGCGGACAACTGATCGTCGAGGCGCTGGAAGCGAACGCGGTCGAGCGCATCTTCTGCGTTCCCGGTGAAAGCTACCTCGCCGTGCTCGACGCGCTGCACGATTCCTCGATCAAGACCGTCGTCTGCCGCCAGGAAGGCGGCGCGGCCATGATGGCCGACTGCGAAGGCCGCCTGACCGGCCGCCCCGGCATCTGCTTCGTCACGCGCGGCCCCGGCGCCACCAACGCTTCCGCCGGCATCCACATCGCCATGCAGGATTCCGTTCCGATGATCCTGTTCATCGGCCAGATCGCCGCGCACGCGAAACACCGCGAGGCGTTCCAGGAGGTCGACTACAAGGCCTTCTTCGGCGACATCGCCAAATGGGTGGTCGAGATCGAGGACGCCGCCCGCATTCCCGAGCTCGTCACCCGCGCCTTTGCGGTGGCCACCTCCGGCCGCCCCGGCCCGGTGATCGTCTCGCTGCCGGAAGACATGCTGACCGACGAGGTCGAAGCGCCTTCCGCCCTGCCCTTCACGCCGGTCGAGACCCGGCCGGGCGAGGCCGAGCTGGCGGAACTGGAAACGCTGCTCAATGCGGCGAAGAAGCCGTTCGTCATCCTCGGCGGCACCCGCTGGGGCGAACAGGCCGTCGCCGACATGCGGCAGATCGCGGAGAACTGGGCGCTGCCGGTCGGCGTCTCCTTCCGCCGCCAGATGCTGTTCGATCACCTGCACGAAAACTATGCCGGCGACGTCGGCATCGGCCTGAACCCGAAGCTCGCCCAGCGAGTCAAGGAGGCCGACCTGATCCTGCTGGTCGGCGGCCGTTTCGGCGAGATGCCGTCCTCCGACTACACGCTGATGAAAAGCCCGTACCCGGACCAGAAGCTGGTCCATGTCCATGCCGACGCCAACGAGCTCGGCCGCGTCTATCGCCCGACACTGGCGATCAACGCCTCGCCCGCCGCCTTCGTGGAAGCCTTCGCGAAGCGCAAGGGTCCGGCCTCGCCGAACTGGGCCGCCGAGACAAAGCAGGCGCACGCCGACTACCTCGCCTGGTCGACGCCGCCGAAGACCGGCCCCGGCGCGGTCCATATGGGCCCGATCGTGGAGTATCTGGAAGGCGCGCTGCCGGAAAACGCCATCATCTGCAATGGCGCCGGCAATTTCGCCACCTGGATGCACCGCTTCCACCGCTTCCGCCGCTACAACACGCAGGCCGCCCCCACCTCCGGCTCGATGGGCTACGGCCTGCCGGCCGGCGTCGGCGCGAAAAGCGTGTTCCCGGACAGGGAGGTGATCGTATGGGCCGGCGACGGCGACTTCCTCATGCACGGGCAGGAATTCTCGACCGCCGTCCAGTACGACCTGCCCATCATCGTCGTGATCCTGAACAACGGCATCTACGGCACCATCCGCATGCACCAGGAGCGCGAATATCCCGGTCGCGTTTCCGGCACCATGTTGCGCAATCCCGATTTCGCCGCCTACGCCCGCGCCTTCGGCGGTCATGGCGAGACGGTTGAGAAGACCGAGGATTTCGCCCCGGCCTTCGAGCGCGCGCGCGCAAGCGGCAAGCCGGCCATCATCGAGGTCAAGCTCGACCCCGAGGCGATCACGCCGACCCGCACGCTGAGCGACATCCGCGACAAGCGCTGAGGTCGCACGGGCCTTCGTCCGACAATAGGTTTTTCGTACACATTTATTCTTGACCTCCGGGAATTTTTGTGTGCGAATAATCTATGGAAATAGTCTGGGATGAGCGAAAGCGGCAACGCAACATCGCTAAGCACGGCTTGGATTTCGCTGACCTCTCCCTAGATTTCTTGATGACCGCCCGCGTTCTGCCGGCAATGCACGATCGCCTTTCGGCGATAGGAGAATTTCAAGGCCGGCTGATCATTGCGGTGGTGTTCCGCCCGCTGGGAACAGAGGCGCTTGCGGTGATTTCCATGCGGCCGGCAAGTCGAAAAGAACGGAGGCAGATCGATGACTAGAAAATGGCCGGCCTTCGTCACTAAGGACCTTGGCGACTCCGAAGCAGATGTCGCCGAAATGGACCGGCGTTGGAAGGAGTACGACCGCCAGATGAAGGCGTTGATCGCAGCCGGTGGCGTCCATCAGGACGCGGACGGCTGGTGGGTGGACGACGCGACCGGCGAACTGATCGGCCCCGACCCCGAGATCGAGCGACCGCTCACGGCGGAGGAACTTGCCCGGGCCAAACCGCTTAAGGAAGCCTTGCCGGAGCTTTACGAAAGCATCCAGCGTTCGCGCGGCCGGCCGCGGATCGACAGTCCCAAGGAAGCGGTGACGCTTCGACTTGATCCGTCGACCTTGGCCCGTTTCAAGGCAACCGGAAAAGATTGGCGCGCGAAGATGGCAGCGGCTCTCGACAAGGCCGCGCCGTAAGATCGAGGAGGTCGCAGGCCGCTATCACGCCGAGGCCACGATGACGTGCGCCTGGATCTTGGCGGCAATCGCGCCGTGTCCATGCCTGTCTGCAAGTGCGGCTTCGGCACGGTCGGTTGCTGCTTCCAGGTTGCCCGCCCTGGCTTCGATTTCGTCGCGAACCGGGGTGCCCTGGCAATAGGCGAGCGCCGCGAAACGCGGCGAGGGAGCGCGGCTTTGCTCGGCTTTCGTCTCGATCGTCACGCGGGAGAAACCGGCGGCTTCGACATCGCTGCGGATCAATGCCGTATCGTGGTAGCCGTGCGGCGTCCGCGCCATGAAGCGTGGCGGGTCGTCCGGAAACATCTGCGCCAGCGCCTTCGTCACGTCGTCGGCAAAGACGTTTTCCTCGATGCGGTCCCATACGCTGAACAGGAAATGGCCTCCGGGCTTCAGCACCCGCCTCGCCTCGCGATGGCCGGCGACGCGGTCGGGAAAGAACATCGCGCCGAACTGGCAACAGACGACGTCGAAGGAAGCATCCTCGAAAGGCAATGCCAGAGCGTCCGCCCTCAGCCATTGGATGCGGCTGTCAGCAGGCTGCCGTGACGCGGCATGGTCGAGCATCGGCCGGCTGAGGTCGGTCACGACATAGATCGCATCGGACGACAGCGCCGGCGCCAGTGCCCGCGTGACGGCCCCGGTGCCCGCGGCGATTTCGAGAATGGCGGCCGGCGACAGCAACGCCACGCGCCGCGCGAGATCGGCGGCATACGGCTCGAAAATCAACGGCACCATGTAGCGGTCGTAATTTTCCGGGACCGAGCCGGCAAACGCCTTGTCCGCTTCCAGCATGGGTGTCACCTGCAGCCTGTGCGACGACGCTCGAATATTAGCACTCTCTGAAGCCGCGTTCCACGAAGCGCCCGACGACGCCTGTCATCATTTCGGTTGATGGCAACGGAGCTCAGGCCGCCGCCAGCGCCTGTGCGAGATCGGCGACGAGATCGTCGGGATGCTCGACGCCGATCGATAGCCGGATGGTGGTTTCCAGCACGCCGATCTTCTGTCGCACCTCGAACGGCACGCCCGAATGCGTCATCGCCGCCGGGTGGCTGGCAAGCGATTCCGTGCCGCCGAGGCTCACCGCCAGCTTGAACACCTGCAATGCGTTGAGGAAGGCGAAGGCCGCCGCCTCGCCGCCCTTGATGTCGAACGAAAAGGTCGAGCCGGCGCCGCTGCACTGCGCGGAAAACACCTTCGCCGCCGGCGACCCCGCAGGCAGGAAGGGCGGATAGTGGACGCGGGTGACCTTGGCGTGGTCCCGCAGGAATTCGGCCACCGCGCGCGCATTCTCGTTGGCCTTGTGCATGCGGATCGACAGCGTCTCCAGCGAACGGCCGAGCATCCAGCACGAATGCGGATCGAGCTGCGTGCCGATGGCGCCGCGCAGCGCCTTGATTGGCTTCGTCGCCGCCTTGGAGCCCATCACCGCGCCGGCGATGAGGTCCGAATGGCCGCCGACATATTTGGTCAGCGAATAGACCGACAGGTCCGCCCCATGCTCGATGGGCCGCTGGAAGACCGGGCCGAGCAAGGTGTTGTCGCAGGCGACCACCGGCCGCGAGCCCTGCTTTTCGCCGATCTCGTCGGCGATCCTCTTCATCAGCGCGATATCGACCAGCGTGTTGGTCGGGTTGGAGGGCGTCTCGATCAGGATGACGGCGACGCGCCCCTTGGCCGCCGCCTCGTCCGCCGCCGCGCGCACCGCCTGTTCGTCGACACCGTCGGCGAAGCCCACGGCCGCGATGCCGAAGCCGGCCAGCGTACGCGTCAAAAGCGTCTCCGTGCCACCGTAGAGCGGCTGCGAATGCAGGACGACGTCGCCCGGCCGCGCCAGCGCAAGCAGCGTGGTGGCGATCGCCGACATGCCCGAGGAAAACAGGATGCAGGCTTCCGTTCCCTCGTAGACGGCCAGCCGGTCCTCGACGATCTCGCTGTTGGGATGGTTGAAGCGCGAATAGACGAGCCCGGCGGCGGTGCCGCTCGGCGGCTCCTTGCGACCGGCCGTGTAGTCGAAGAAATCGCGCCCCTCCTCCGCCGTCTTGAACACGAAGGTCGAGGTCAGGAACACCGGCGGCTTCACCGCGCCCTCGGAGAGCAGCGGGTCGAAGCCGTAGCCGAGCATCAGCGTTTCGGGATGGAGCTTGTGGTTGCCGATATGGGTCTTGGAGGGACGCGGAGCGGTCATGATGATCCTCGGGATTTGCGGCTATGCAGCCTTCATGGCCGCCAGCCTACACCCCGCCCCATCGGCTCGTCATCGCCGCGCAAACAAAAAGGGGCGGTCGCCCGCCCCTTTCGCGCTCGAAGCGTCCGATGACGACTACTGCGAAGCCTTGTCGGTGATCGCCGTGGTGTAGGCGCCGGTCGGCTCCTTGGTGATGATCTTCTGGTCGAGCAGCGCCTTGGCGGTGCGCTCATAGGCTTCCGGGATGAGCTTGCCGTCGGCGTTGTCGATCAGCTTGGCCACCTCGCCCATCATGAACTTCTGGTGGTTCTCGTCCTGGCCGCCATTGTCGACGACGATGCCGGCGGCTTCGTCGACATGCTCGGTGGCGTATTTCCAGCCCTTCATCGAGGCACGCACGAAGCGCACCATCTTGTCCTCGAAGGCCGGGTCCTTGAGCTTGTCCTCCATCGCGTAGAGGCCGTCCTCAAGCAGGTCGTTGCCCATGGCCGTGTAGTTGAAGACGATCAGGTCTTCCGGCTTGTAGCCGGCGTCGAGCACTTGGCCGTATTCGTTGTAGGTCATGACCGAGATGCAGTCCGCCTGCTTCTGGATCAGCGGCTGCACGTCGAAGCTCTGCTTGAGCACGGTCACGCCGTCCGGGCCGCCGTCGGTCGACAGGCCGATCTTGTGCATCCAGGCGTAGAACGGGTACTCGTTGCCGAAGAACCAGACGCCGAGCGTATGGCCCTTGAAGTCGGCTTCGGTCTTGATCGGCCCGTCCTTCGGGCACACCAGTTCCATGCCCGCCTTCTTGTAGGGCTGGGCGATGTTGACGAGGTTGACGCCCTTGTCGCGCGCCGCAAGGGCCGCCGCCATCCAGGTGACGATGACGTCGGCGCCGCCGCCGGCGATCACCTGCTCGGGCGCGATATCCGGGCCGCCGGGCTTGATGTCGACGTCAAGGCCTTCCTCCTCGTAGAAACCCTTGTCCTTGGCCACATAGTAGCCGGCGAACTGCGCCTGCGTGACCCACTTGAGCTGCAGCGTCACCTTGTCGGCGGCGATCGCCTGGAAAGCGGCCAGCGACATTGCTCCCGCCAACATAGAAACGATAAGCTTTTTCATGCCGTTACCCTCTGGTTCTGGTTGGTTGTCATGCCTGCCTGAAACCGTCCTATCCCCCGCGGATAGACGGATGCCAAAACGTGGCTGCTCTCTCCAACAGCGCGACCACGCCATAAAAGACCGAACCCGCAAGGGCTGCAACCGCGATTTCGGCCCATACCATGTCGATGTTCATGCGCCCGACTTCCGTGGAGATGCGGAAGCCCATGCCGACCACCGGCGTGCCGAAGAATTCGGCCACGATGGCGCCGATCAGCGCCAGCGTCGAATTGATCTTCAGCGCGTTGAAGATGAAAGGGCCCGCCGCCGGCAGCCTGAGCTTGAACAGCGTCTGCCAGTAGCTCGACGCATAGGTGCGCATCAGGTCGCGCTCCATGTGGCTGGACGCCGCCAGCCCCGCCACCGTGTTCACCAGCATCGGAAAGAAGGTCATGATGATGACGACGGCGGCCTTGGACTGCCAATCGAAGCCGAACCACATGACCATGATCGGCGCCACGCCGATGATCGGCAGCGCCGAGACGAGGTTGCCGATCGGAATCAGTCCGCGCCGCAGGAACAGGAAGCGGTCCGCTAGGATGGCGACGACGAAACCGGCGGCGCAGCCGACGACATAGCCGACCAGCACTGCCTTGAAGATGGTCTGGCGCACGTCCTCGCCGAGAATCGGCAAGGAGTTGACGATGCGCGCGCCGATGGCGCTCGGCGGCGGCAGGAGGATGAAGGGGATGCCGGCGCCGCGCACGACCGCTTCCCACAGGATCAGCAGCCAGGCGCCGAACAGCGCCGGAACGACAAGGTTCAGTGCCAGCCGCTCCCAGCGTTCGGCCGGTCGCATGGAAGACAGCACGGCCACGCAGCGCCAGCCGAGCAGCCACGCGGCTGTCAGCGCGCAATAATAAGGCGCCTTCGCCGTTCCCTCGAAACCGCCGATGCCGGCAAGCAGCAGCCACGCGGCTCCATGCGCGCCGACGAACAGCACCAGCGCCTCGGCGAGCGGCCGCAGGCGCAGCATCGAGCCCAGCGCCGCAAGGCCGATCAGGCCGAGGATCACGCTTTTGGTGCCGAGATAGGGATAGGCGACGCCGGCCGCCGGACTGGCAAAGGCATCGGCTTCCGGCTGCGTCATGGCGCCGAGGACGAGGGCGATCACGACCAGCAACAGGGCAAGCGCCGCCTGCCATGAGGGCTTGAGCCGCGCCGTCATGCCGGCCTCCCGCCCATGGCACGCTCGACGATGCGGCTGGCCAACCCGACCGCCGCCACCAGAAGCGCTGCCACCACCGAACCGGCGACCAGCGCCGCCCAGATGTCGATGGTCTGGCTGTAATAAGCGCCGGCGAGCAGCTTGGCGCCGATGCCCGCAACGGCACCCGTCGGCAGTTCGCCGACGATGGCGCCGACGAGGCTGGCGGCGACCGCGACCTTCATCGAGGCGAACAGGAACGGCACCGAGGCCGGCACGCGCAGCTTCCAGAAGATCTGCGCGCGGCTGGCATTATAGGTGTGCATCAGGTCGAGATGCATGAGTTCGGGCGAGCGCAGCCCCTTCACCATGCCGACGGCGACGGGGAAAAAGGAGAGATACGTCGAGATCAGCGCCTTGGGGATCAGCCCGGTGATGCCGACGGCGGCCAGTACCACGATGATCATCGGCGCCACCGCCAGGATGGGGATCGTCTGCGAGGCGATGATCCATGGCATCAGGCTCTTGTCGAGCGTCGTCACATGGACGATGCCGACAGCGATGACGATGCCGAGGATCGTGCCGAAGGTAAAGCCGAGCAGCGTCGACGACAGCGTCGCCCACGAATGGTAGACGAGGCTGCGGGCGCTGGTGACCTTGCGCAGGAAAGTGTTCTCGAAGAAATTCTGCGCCACTTGGTGCGGCGCCGGAAGCGTCGGCTTCTTCTGCGCCAGCGTCCTGACGACGAATTCCATCGTCGTCGGCGTCTCGCCCGCGCGCCGGTCGAGATCGCGCTGGAACGGCGCGTTGAGCACCACGGCGAAGACGTACCAGAGCACCACGATGCCGGCCAGGATGGTGGAAACGGGAACGATCTTGGAGCGGAGAGAGTCCATGTCAGGCGCCAACCGGCGAAAATATTTGCGGTGCGTCCTTCGAGGCTCGCTGCGCTCGCACCTCAGGATGAGGACCGTTTGTGCCAGTCTCTCCTGACAGGTGAGCGCCAGCCTCCCTCATCCTGAGGTGCGAGCGCAGCGAGCCTCGAAGGACGTACCACAATTTTCCAATATCAATCCTCATAGCTGTGCCCTGCCCTGAGGCCGTCGCGGACGCGGGCGGCGATGGCGAGGAATTCCGGCGTCTCGCGGATATCGAGCGGCCGTTCCCTGGGCAGCGTCGATTCGATCACGTCGGTGACGCGGCCCGGCCGCGGCGACATCACCACGATGCGCGTCGACAGATACACCGCCTCCGGGATCGAATGGGTGACGAAGCAGATCGTCTTGGAGGTCCGCCCCCACAGGTCGAGCAACTGCTCGTTGAGGTGGTCGCGCACGATCTCGTCCAGCGCCCCGAACGGCTCGTCCATCAGGAGCAGGTCGGCATCGAAGGCGAGCGCGCGGGCGATGGAGGCGCGCTGCTGCATGCCGCCAGAAAGCTGCCACGGATATTTCTTCTCGAACCCCTTCAGGTTGACCAGGTCCAGCGTGCGGGCGATGCGTTGCGCCTGCTCCGCCCGCGGCAATCCCATGACCTCCAGCGGCAGCGCCACGTTGCGTTCGATGGTGCGCCATGGAAACAGCGCCGCCGCTTGGAAGACGTAGCCGTAGGCGCGCGCCTCGCGCGCCTGCTCGGCGCTCATGCCGTTGATCGAGATCGAGCCGGAGGTCGGCTTTTCCAGATCGGCGATGACGCGCAGCAGCGTGGTCTTGCCGCAGCCGGACGGGCCGATGAACGACACGAACTCGCCCTTGCCGATGGTGAGGTCGACATTCGACAGCGCCTGCACAGGGCCGTCGTTGGTCTGGAAGGTGAGGCCGAGGTTCTTGGCCGATACGACTTGCCGGGCGGTTTCGGCGGTGGCTGGCTTGGTGCTGGCTGGCTGGTTCATGGGCGGGTTCTTGCCGTCCGGCTGGGCGATGCGATGCAGAGCAAGCTCACACCCCCGTCGCCGGAATGCCGGTGCGTTCCACCTTGCGTGGCGCGGTGATCTCCTTCCAGGTCGACAGCGCGCGGTTGACCGCCTGATAGGGTTCGCGGGCGACGAATTCGCCGTGGCCAGGCCTGGTTTCGACCTTGCCGTCGTCGATCGCCAGTTCCCCGCGCGTGAAGACGAAACGCGGCACGCCCGTCACCTCGACGCCCTCGAAGACGTTGTAGTCGATGACCGACTGCTGGCCCTTGGCCGAAATCGTCTTCTTCTTCTTCGGGTCCCACACCACGATGTCGGCGTCCGCCCCTTCGAGGATGGCGCCCTTTCTCGGATACATGTTGAGGATCTTGGCGATGTTCGTGGACGTCACCGCGACGAATTCGTTCATCGTCAGCCGGCCGGTGTTGACGCCGCGCGTCCACAACACCGGCATGCGGTCCTCGAGACCGCCGGTGCCGTTGGGGATCTTGGTGAAGTCGCCGACGCCGAAGCGCTTCTGCTCCGTGGTGAAGGCGCAATGATCGGTCGCCACCGTTTGCAGAGAACCCGCCTGCAGGCCCGCCCACAGCGAATCCTGGTGCAGCTTGTTGCGGAAGGGCGGGCTCATGACGCGGCGCGCGGCATGGTCCCAGTCCTTGTCGAAATACTCGCTCTCGTCCAGCGTCAGGTGCTGGATCAGCGGCTCGCCATAGACGCGCATGCCCTTCTGGCGGGCACGGCGGATCGCCTCGTGGCTCTGCTCGCAGGAAACGTGCACGACATAGAGCGGCACGCCCGCCATGTCGGCGATCATGATGGCGCGGTTGGTCGCCTCCCCCTCCACTTCCGGCGGACGCGAGAAGGCGTGGCCTTCCGGCCCATTATTGCCTTCGGCCAGCAGCTTCTGTGAAAGCGCCGCCACCACGTCGCCGTTCTCGGCATGGACGAGAGGCAGCGCGCCGAGGGCTGCGCAACGCTGGAACGAGGCGTACATCTCGTCGTCGTCCACCATCAGCGCGCCCTTGTAGGCCATGAAGTGCTTGAACGATGGGATGCCCTTGTCGACGACGGTCGCCATCTCGTCGAACACCTGCTTGCCCCACCAGGTGATCGCCATGTGGAAGGAGTAGTCGCACGACGCCTTCGAGGTCTTGTTGTCCCACATCTGCAGGGCTTCGAGCAGCGATTGCTGCGGCGCCGGCAGGCAGAAATCGACCACCATGGTGGTGCCGCCGGCAAGGGCGGCGCGGGTGCCGGATTCAAAATCGTCGGACGAATAGGTGCCCATGAAGGGCATTTCGAGATGGGTGTGCGGATCGATGCCGCCCGGCATCAAGTAGCAGCCGGTGGCGTCGAATTCATGGTCGCCGTGCAGGTCCGGCCCGATGGCAACGATCTTGCCGTGCTGGACAAGTACGTCGGCCTTGTAGGTACGGTCGGCGGTCACGACGGTGCCGTTGCGGATAACTCTGGTCATGTTCCCGTTCCTTTGTTCGTTCGCGCTTCTGGTGAGCTGCGTTCGCAGATGTCTTCAGGTCATTCGACGATCCCCGCCGTCTCGACGACAGCATGGAACAGCACGTCGGCGCCGGCGGCGGCCCATTCCTTGGAAATGTCCTCGGCCTCGTTGTGCGACAGGCCGTCGACACAGGGGCACATGATCATCGTCGCCGGCGCGACCTTCGCCGCCCAACAGGCGTCGTGGCCGGCGCCCGAAATGATGTTCATATGGCTGTAGCCGAGCCTTTCGGCGGCCGCGCGCACACGCCCGACCAGCACGGAATCGAAGGTGACGGGATCGAAATGGCCGACCGCCTCGACCGCGCAGCCGACGCCCAGCTTGGCGCAGATCGCGGCGGCCTCCTTCTCGATGCGCGCCCGCATGCCGTCGAGCTTCGCCTGGTCGGGCGAGCGAATGTCGACGGTGAAAACCACCGTGCCCGGCAGCACGTTGCGGGAATTGGGCGAGAATTTCATCTGGCCGACGCCGCCGACGCAGCCCGGCTGGTTGGCAAGAGCAACCTCCTGCACCATCTCCAGAATGCGGGCCATGGCAAGCCCTGCATTGACGCGCATCGCCATGGGCGTAGAGCCGGTATGCGCCTCCTTGCCGGTCAGCGTGAATTCCAACCACCACAGGCCCTGCCCGTGGGTGACGACGCCGATCTGCTTGCTCTCGGCCTCGAGGATCGGCCCCTGCTCGATGTGGTATTCGAAGTAGGCGTGCATCTTGCGCGCGCCGACCTCCTCGTCGCCGACCCAGCCGATGCGCTTCAACTCGTCGCCGAAGCTCTTGCCGTCCATGTCGGTCCGGCCATAGGCGTAGTCGAGCGGGATCACGCCGGCGAACACGCCCGACGCCAGCATGGCCGGGGCGAAGCGGGCGCCCTCCTCGTTCGTCCAGTTGGTGACGACGATGGGATGCTTCGTCCTGATGCCGAGATCGTCCAGCGTGCGCACGACTTCCAGGCCGGAAAGCACGCCGAGCACGCCGTCATACTTGCCGCCGGTCGGCTGCGTATCGAGATGGGAACCGACATAGACCGGCAGCGCGTCCGGGTCGGTGCCGGGCCGCGTCATGAACATGGTGCCCATCCTGTCAACGCCCATGGCGAGTCCGGATGCATCGCACCAGCGCTTGAACAGGTCGCGGCCTTCCTTGTCGGAATCGGTCAGCGTCTGGCGGTTGTTGCCTCCCGCGATGCCCGGACCGATCTTCGCCATCTCCATCAGCGAATCCCACAAACGGTCTGGATTGATTCGCAGATTCTCGCTTGGCGCAGCCATTCACATTCCTCTCATTCCAAAGACGCATGGGCGGCGGTTCCCGACGCCGCCCATGCCGATAGGCACAAGGTCAGTCGACCATACGCAGCACCTCGCGGACATGATCGATCAGCTCGTTGATCTGTCCCTTGGTGATGATGAGCGGCGGCGACAGCGCGATGATATCGCCGGTGGTGCGGATCAGTGCGCCGCGCTCGAACGCCTTGACGAAGGCCTGGAAGGCACGCTTGGTCGGGGCGCCGGCGATCGGCTCCAGCTCGATTGCGCCGATCAGGCCGATGTTGCGGATGTCGATGACGTGCGGCTCGCCCTTCAGCGAATGCAGCGCGTCGGCCCAGTAGTCTTCGAGTTCGGCGCCGCGCGTCAAAAGGCCCTCTTCCTTGTAGGTGTCGAGCGTGGCGAGAGCCGCGGCCGAGGCGATCGGGTTACCCGAATAGGTGTAGCCGTGGAAGAACTCGATCATGTGCTCCGGGCCGTTCATGAAGGCGTCGTGGATTTCCTTCTTTACGAACACAGCGCCCATCGGGATGACGCCGTTGGAGACGCCCTTGGCGGTGGTGATGATGTCAGGCGTGACGCCGAAATAGTCGGCCGCGAACGGCGTGCCGAGACGGCCGAAACCGGTGATGACCTCGTCGAAGATCAAGAGAATGCCGTGCTTGTCGCAGATTTCGCGCAGGCGCTTGAGATAGCCCTTCGGCGGCAGGATGACGCCGGTGGAGCCGGCCACCGGCTCGACGATGACGGCCGCGATGGTCGAAGCGTCATGCAGCGCAACGATGCGCTCCAGCTCGTTGGCGATGTCGCCGCCGTGCTCCGGAACGCCGCGCGAGAAGGCGTTCCTGTCGGGGAAATGGGTGTGCGGCATGTGGTCGACGCCGGTGAGCAGCGTGCCGAACATCTTGCGGTTGGAGACGATGCCGCCGACCGAGATGCCGCCGAAATTGACGCCGTGGTAGCCGCGCTCGCGGCCGATCAGCCGCGTACGGCTGCCCTCGCCGCGCACCCGCTGGTAGGCGAGCGCGATCTTCAGCGCGGTGTCGACCGATTCCGAGCCGGAATTGGTGAAGAAGACATGGTCCATGCCCTTCGGCGCGATGTCGACCAGGCGGTTGGCCAGTTCGAAGACGATCGGATGGCCCATCTGGAAGGCTGGCGCGTAATCGAGCTCGGCGGCCTGCTGCTGGATCGCCTCGGTGATCTTCGGGCGGCAGTGGCCGGCGTTGACGCACCACAGACCGGCGGTGCCGTCGAGGATCTTGCGCCCGTCGCTGGTGGTGTAGTGCATGTCCTTGGCGGCGACCAGCATGCGCGGCGCCTGCTTGAACTGCCTGTTTGCCGTGAAGGGCATCCAGAATGCGCTGAGATCGTTCGGCGTTACATTGAGCCGGTTGGACATGACCAAGCCTTCCTTTCGTAATCGTGTTTCGCTGCGGCCAACGCTTGGTCTTCGGCGCGCTTTCGTGCTACGCAAATTTTGACCGGATGGACAAACGTTAGCACCGCCCCACGGGCGGTCAAGGGATTACTAGCGGAAATGCGGCAGGCTCGGCGCGCTCCACAGCTTCGCAAAAAACTGGTCCAGACAATTGGTCCAGAAAGCGGCGAAGCCATTGGGGAAAAAGGATGAGCGCCGACGTCCAGGCCCCTGCCCCGCGTCGCCGCACCCGCATCCAGAGGGAAAAGCGGGACCTGATCCTGGAAGCCGCACTCGAAGTCTTCTCCGCGCACGGCTTCCGCGGCGCCACCATCGACCAGATCGCCGAGGCGGCCGGCATGTCGAAGCCGAACCTGCTCTACTATTTCCGCCGCAAGGAAGACATCCACGAGACGCTGATGCAGCGCCTGCTCGACACCTGGCTGGCGCCGCTGCGCGAGCTGGACGATGTCGGCGACCCGTTGACGGAACTCAGAAGCTATATCCACCGCAAGCTGGAGATGGCGCGCGATTTTCCGCGCGAAAGCCGTCTGTTCGCCAACGAGATCCTGCAGGGCGCGCCGCGCATCATGCCGCTGCTGGAGGGCGAATTGAAGACGCTGGTGGACGACAAGGCCGCCGTCATAGACGGCTGGATGCGCGCCGGAAAAATCGCCCGCACCGACCCTCGCCACCTGATCTTCTCGATCTGGGCGACGACCCAGCACTATGCCGACTTCGACGTGCAGGTGCGCGCCGTGCTCGGCCCCGGCCGCGGCGACGAACACCGCTTCGAGGATGCGGCACGGTTTCTGGAAAACCTTTTCATGGACGGATTGCGGCCGAGGGCAAGATGATCGGACTTGACGTCCTTAAAATGCCGCCAATCGAAGCAACCGATATTTGAATGCCCGCATCTATCCTCGCCAAACTGAAATCTTAAGCGAGCGAAACACATGCAGATTCTCGCACTACTCATCGACGGCGAGAATATATCCGCCAAGCTCTTGCCGGAACTGGAACAGCATATCGTCGGGTTGGGAGAACCAGTCGTTAAATGCGTGTTCGGCGACTTTACTGAAAACCGCTTGTCGGATTGGGTCGGCGCCGCGCGCGATCATGGCCTTGAGTTGGTCTTCCAGGTTTCTGGCGGCAAGGGCAAGAACAGCACGGACATAGCCCTGACGATCCGCGCCATGGAGCTTCTTCACGCAAATCTGGTGGAAGGGTTTTGTTTGGTTTCGAACGACCGGGATTTCCTTCCCCTGACGACGAAGCTCCGACAGCGCGGCAAGAAGATCTACGGGTTCGGCGACGCCAGGATCGATGGTGCCCTGCGAAAGAACTTTACCCAGTTCTTCCTTCTCGGGACCGCCCCCAGCAAACCAGCGGTCGCACCTTTGGCAAAGACCACCGACGCGGCGAAGCCGACCGGCACGGCGAAGGCCGGCACCCCGCTTCCTTCAAAAGTCGTCGACTTGCTGCGTGATTTGAGCGGTGCCGATCCCGTAGGCTCGATTCATCTGTCGGTTCTTGCCGCGACCATGCGCCGGGAAGTCCCCGACCTTGCCGCCCAGATTTGCGGCAAGGGCAAATTCCTCAAAAATCTGAAGCAGACGGGCCAAATCGAACAGGTCGGCAAGGGAGGTTCCGTTCGGGTGCGGCTGCGGCATGGTCACCGAGCCGCCACGGCTTGAGGCAGCGGTACGCATCCAAAAGCCGCGGCAGCACGCCACTCCTCGATCACGCCGCCTTGGCGCGCTCGACCGGATGGATGGCGTGGAACGGCACGCACAGGCGGTTCCAGACGTTGATCATGCCGATCGCCACGCTGAGCTTGACCAGTTCCTCTTCGGAAAAATGCTTCAGGGTCGCCTCGTAGAGCGCATCCGGAACGCCGTCCTTGGAAATCAGCGTCACCGCTTCGGTATAGGCAAGTGCGGCGCGTTCACGCTCGGAAAACAGCGGCGATTCCTTCCATGCCGCCACCAGGATGACGCGCTGCAGCGTATCGCCGTCGCGCAACGCTTCCTTGCTGTGCATGTCGACGCAGAAGGAACAGCCGTTGATCTGTGAGGCGCGCAGCTTGATGAGATGCAGCAGGCCTATTTCCAGTCCGCATTCCTCGACCGCCTGGTTGAGCGCCTGCACCTGCTTCAACAGGGCTGGGGCGACGTTGAAGAACTGGAGTCTCGGTTTCATGGTCTTTCCTTTCTTACTGCTTGGGGGAACTGGATTTCTGTGGCCGCTGATGCCGCTCGGCAAAGGCACAGGCGGCGGCGACTGAGCGCGGATCGGCATCGCTCATGAAGTCGGCGACGATGTCGGAGAGTTTTTCTTCCGCCAGCGCCGCCCGATAGGCCCGCTCGGCCCTCAGCATCGCCACCTTGATACCGCACGGCTTCACATAGGCGTCAGTCGGCAGCTTGACCGGGCCGTTGCGCCGGATCTCGCCGCAGCGGAACGCCGGTTGCGGCCCTTCCACCGCCAGCACGATATCGAGCAGGGAAATGCGATCCGGCGCACGCGCCAGCCGGTAGCCGCCGGCGGGACCGGGAACGGATTCCAGGATGCCGGCGGCGGTCAGCGCCTGCAAATGCTTGAGCAGGTAGCTGCCGGACAGGCCGAACTGCTCGGCCAGCGCGGCGCCCGGCATCGTCGCCCCGCCCTCGACGCCGGCGAGCGTCGCGGCACAATGGATCGCAGCCTCGACACCCTCGCTCAGTTTCATCGCATCAGCCTCTCAATCATGGATACAATATATCATCGATAATTATTGTCGTCAATAGACACAAAGAAAAACTCCGCCCCGCAGGCGAAACCGTCGATACGCAACGCGACGGCCTCGCCTGCTCCGGGAGGAGTTTTATTCCGCGGCCTGACGGGCCATCGGATTGTTGGGATGCGTCGTCCAGTTGGCGTAGTCCGGCGACACCGTCTTGCCGGTGCGCTGGTCGAGCGCGCCGACTTCCAGCGGCACCATGGTGATGCAGCCTTCGACCGGGCAGACGTTGACGCACAGGTTGCAGCCGACGCACTCGTCTTCCATCACCTCGAAATGCCGCGCGCCGTCCACCATGGATGTGATCGCCTGGTGCGAGGTGTCCTCGCAGGCGATGTGGCAACGGCCGCACTTGATGCAGGCGTCCTGGTCGATATGCGCCTTGGCGATGTAGTTGAGGTTGAGGTACTGCCAGTCGGTGACGTTGGGCGTGGCCCGGCCGATGATGTCGTCCAGCGAGCGATGGCCCTTCTCGTCCATCCAATTCGACAGGCCCGAGATCATCTCCTGCACGACCTTGAAACCGTACGTCATGGCTGCCGTGCACACCTGAACGTTGCCGGCGCCGAGCGCCAGGAACTCGGCAGCGTCGCGCCAGGTGGTGACGCCGCCGATGCCCGAGATCGGCAGGCCGGCCGTCTGCGGATCGCGGGCGATCTCGGCCACCATATTGAGCGCGATCGGCTTCACCGCCGGGCCGCAATAACCGCCATGGCTACCCTTGCCGTCGATCGACGGCTCCGGCGAGAAGCTGTCCAGATTGACCGAGGTGATGGAGGAGATGGTGTTGATGAGCGACACCGCGTCCGCGCCGCCCTTCTTCGCCGCGCGCGCCGGATAGCGGATGTCGGTGATGTTCGGCGTCAGCTTCACGATGACGGGCATGCGCGTATACTGCTTGCACCAGCGCGCCACCATCTCGATGTATTCCGGCACCTGGCCGACAGCCGAACCCATGCCGCGCTCGCTCATGCCGTGCGGACAGCCGAAGTTCAGCTCGATGCCGTCGCATTCGGTTTCTTCCACCGCCGGCAGGATCGCCTTCCAGCTTTCCTCGACACAGGGCACCATGATGGAGGCGACCAGCGCCCGATCCGGCCAGTTCTTCTTGACCTGCTTCATCTCCTGCAGGTTGAGCTGAAGCTGGCGATCGGTGATCAGCTCGATGTTGTTCAGGCCCAGCAGACGCCGGTCCGCGCCCCAGATCGCACCGTAGCGCGGTCCGTTGACGTTGACGACCGGCGGGCCTTCCTCGCCCAGCGTCTTCCACACCACGCCGCCCCAGCCCGCCTTGTAGGCGCGCTCGACGTTGTAGGCCTTGTCGGTCGGCGGCGCCGAGGCCAGCCAGAACGGGTTTGGCGACTTGATGCCGACGAAATTGTTGCGGATGTCTGCCATGGGTCTTGTCCTTTGGCTTGGCGGTCGCCCGCCGGCTATTCACAACGCTTGTAATTCAGGCATCCGCTGCCTTCGGCGGACAGGTTGGACCGGATGGCCAGCCGGCGCCACGTCATGGACGCTTCTCTGGCATTTTGTCGAAGGCGGGAATGCCGTCGGGGATCAGGTGGAAGACGGCTTTTTCCTCGCAAAAAATCGCGAAGTCCGGCCGCACATAGGCGTTCGGATCATCCAGAGTCCCAGCCTTGACGATCGGGTGCGCCATGTCTGGGCGACGTGTCAGGATCTGCGTTCCGCAAGTGCCGCAGAATTCGCGGGTGCGCGGGCTTTCGAGGTCAGGCCGGCGGAAAGCCTTCGGCTCGCCCCTGGTATAGGCAAAGCCCTCGGCTGGGATCACCATGAAATAGTTGGGACCGCCGCCGGACACATGCTGGCACGGGCGGCAATGGCACTGTCCCTTGCGAAGGGGCTCGGCCGTGATCCGGTAGCGCAAGGCCCCGCAGTAGCATCCGCCGTCCAGTTCGATGCCCATAGCGCGCCTACCCCATCAACACCCGATGGATGCTTTCAGCCGCGTCGCGGCCGGCCGCCACGGCCGAAACCGTAAGGTCCTCGCGACCGTCGATCACGCAGTCGCCGCCGGCCCAGACCTTGGCCATCGAGGTGCGGCCCTCGCCGTCCACCTTGATGCGGCCGCCTTCCAGTTCGATCGCAGCGCCCGAGCCATTGAGCGCCGCCGGCACGAAGGACTGGCCGATGGCCTTGAACACCTGGTCGGCGGCCAGCGTCAGCGTCTCCCCGGTGCCCTTGAGCCTTTCGCCGTCGAGCACGGTGTATTCCAGTTCGATGCCGCTCACCTTGCCGCCCTCGGCGATCACCCGCTTCGGCTGCATCCAGTGGCGGATGGTGACACCGTTGGCACTGGCCAGATCCTGCTCGAACTCAGAGGCATTCATATGCTCCTGCCCGCGCCGGTAGCAGATCGTCACCTCCTCGGCGCCGAGCAGCTTGGACTGCACGGCGGCGTCGATAGCGGTCATGCCGCCGCCGATGACGACGACGCGCCGCCCGACCGGCAACCCGGCGAGATCGCTCGCCTGCCTGAGTTCGGAAATGAAATCGACGGCATTGGCGACGCCGTCCGCGTCCTCGCCGTCGGCGCGCAGCGCATTGACGCCGCCGAGCCCCATGCCGAGGAACACCGCGTCATAGGCCTTCACCAGGTCGGCGAGTTGGTAGTCGCGGCCGAGCGCCTTGCCGTTCTCTATCGTGATGCCGCCTATGGCGGTCACGTAGTCGACCTCGGACTGCGCGAATGCGTCGGTGCTCTTGTAGGCGGCGATGCCGTATTCGTTGAGACCGCCGGACTTCGGCCGCGCTTCCAACACCGTCACGTCGTGACCGTAGCGCGCCAGACGGTGCGCCGCCGCAAGGCCTGCCGGCCCCGCCCCGACTACCGCGATCTTACGGCCGGTCGACGCGGCGCGGCTGTAGAACTGCTTGCCCTCTTCCATCGCCACGTCCGTGGCGTAGCGCTGCAGGCGGCCGATCTGCACCGGCTTGCCTTCCGCCGTCTCGCGCACGCAGGCCTCCTCGCACAGCGTCTCGGTCGGGCAGACGCGCGCGCACATGCCGCCGAGGATGTTCTGGTCGAAGATGGTCTTGGCCGAGCCCAGCGGATTGCCAGTGGCGATCTCGCGGATGAACATGGGAATGTCGATCGCCGTCGGACAGGCGTTCATGCACGGCGCGTCGTAGCAAAAATAGCAGCGGTCGGCCTCGACCAATGCCTCATGATGGTCCAGCGGCGGATGCAGGTCGGAAAAATTCTCGGCATACTGCTCGGACGACAGCCGGCCGCCGGCAATGCCTTCCTTGTAGAGACTGAGTGCCATCAGGATTCCCGCTCTTGATTGTTATGATTTTCAAGCAGGCTAGCACGTTCTGATTTTTTATCAATCGGTCAAATTTCTATCCAAGGCATTGAAACCATTCATCAAAATCATGAGAAAAATAGTCATGATTTTGGCGACAAATTATTTGCGGGCCTGTCGGTTTCCCTGGCTTGTCCGCGTCCTATGTTTGCCCCCGAGCGGGCGCACGAGAGGAGCCAGCCATGCCCAGAACCCCTTCCTTCTTTTGGTACGAACTGCTGACGACCGACACCGAGGCCGCCAGGGATTTTTACGCCGGCGTGATCGGCTGGCGGCCCGAGGTCTGGGGCGGATCGGACATGTCCGGCAAGCCCTATATCGTCATGAATGCCGGCGACCGCGGCGTCGGCGGCATCATGAATCAGCCCGAGCAGATGAAGGCGATGGGCGGGCCGCCCGCCTGGGTCGGTTACATCTACGCCGCCGACGTCGACGCCGCGACGAAATCGGTGAAGGCCGCTGGCGGCTCGGTCTTCTGCGAGCCGACGGACATTCCCGATGTCGGCCGTTTCTCGGTGGTTACCGATCCGCAGGGCGCCCCTTTCCAGATGCTGCAGCCCGACGGCCCCGACCAGCCGCCGGTCGCGCCTGGCACGGTCGGCCATGTCGGTTGGCACGAGCTCTACACCAGCGACTGGAAGGCGGCGATGGCCTTTTATTCCGGCCAGTTCGGCTGGAAGAAGGATAGCGAGTTCGACATGGGCGAGATGGGCATCTATGCGCTGTTTTCCGTCGACGGCCAGCAGGTCGGCGGCATGATGAACCGGCCGCCACAGATGCCGATGTCGGTCTGGCAGTTCTATTTCACCGTCGACGCCATCGACGCGGCAGCCAAACGCGTGACCGACGGGGGCGGCAATATCCTCATGGGTCCGATGGAGGTTCCCGGCGGCAGCTGGGTCGTCCAGTGTCAGGACCCGCAAGGCGCGCACTTCGCGCTGACGGCGCCCCATCGCTAGGGACAACGGATCGGTCCGCTGCCGCATGGTGGCCACAGACCCGCGCCGGCTCCGGCCGGCGCACCGTCTCGACGTTTTCAGGCCGCCGGACCGAACCGTTAACGAAGCGCGAAAGGTTCCTTTCACGCTTTTTGATTAAAAGGCAGCGCATGTATGCGTTGCGTTTCAATCGGGTTCTGGCGGTTGCTCCACTGCTGGCGCTGACGGCCTGCGCCACGGCACCCAGCCACATCAACAACATCTGTTCGGTTTTCGACCAGCGCGACGGCTGGTTCAACAACTGGCAGTCGGCCGCCTACCGCACCGAGCGCAAATACGGCGTGCCGGTGCCGGTGCTGATGGCGACGGTGCGCAAGGAGTCCGGCTTCAAGGGCAATGCGCGGCCGCCGCGTACGAAGCTGCTGGGCTTCATCCCGTGGAAGCGCCAGTCCAGCGCCTACGGCTATTCGCAGGCACTCGACGGCACCTGGACGCAGTACAAGATGGAAAGCGGCAACTGGGGCGCGCGGCGTTCCAGTTTCGCCGATGCGGTGGATTTCGTCGGCTGGTACCATTCCAAGACCGCCGATACCTACGGCGTCGCCAAGAACGACACCTACCGCCTCTACCTCGCCTATTATCTCGGCTGGAACGGCTTCAAGCGCGGCAACTGGCCCGCCAGCGTGCAGAGCTACGCCAAGGCCACCGACGACATGGCGCGCAAATACGCCGGCCAGTTGCAGGGCTGCGGAGGATAAGGTCCGGTCACAGACGATTGCTGTCGGTCAGCAGAACCTGCTGCTCGCCACCGCCGGTCGTATCAACCTCGCCCAACAGCTCTCCGCCCTGCTGGCCATAGTCGCCGACCGACCAGCGGACGCGCGAAAAGATGTACCATCGCGCTCGGGGTATTCCCGCAAACCTGAAATTACCCTGAGCGTCGCAGGTGGCGATGCGGGCGACTTCCTTGAAGCGCGGATCTGCCGAATCGCCAAGCACGGGCTGGACATGCTGCCGCGCGAGGGCCACCACCTTCTCGAACGACGCGGTGTGCGGAAACAGAACCACCGGCTCGCCGGCACAGACCACCACGCCCCCGCCCTGCTGCCGCAAGAACGCCTGACCATAGACAGTTGCGGCGCCTTTACCCTTGTAGGCGTCGAACTCCGCGGCAGTGTAGTTCATCTGAACGGGTTGCTGGGGTGCGGCGACACAACCGGCAAGAACCGCCAACACAGCGGCAGCCCAAACAGCCCGGGCGATCCGAGCCGAGTTCCCGA
The DNA here is from genome assembly GCF_004801285.1 of Ollibium composti. GTDB lineage: Bacteria > Pseudomonadota > Alphaproteobacteria > Rhizobiales > Rhizobiaceae > Mesorhizobium > Mesorhizobium composti. The sequence continues at coordinate 47,596 of NZ_SSNY01000001.1, read as the reverse complement.
TTGTTGCCGACATATCCTCCCCCCAAGAGAACACCGCCCTGTTCGAGATCGTGCGGCGGCGGAATCTCCCCTGTCCTCCCACCGAAACGCGCTACCGCCGCAGGCGGCCAGCTTGCCTCGGGCCGTCGCGCTCCTTCCGCCTATTTCTTCGGCTTCCCACGCTTTCCCGAGCCGAACGGCGACGGCGCCTTGGCGTCGTCGGATTGTCCGCCCCAACCCACTTGCACAGAGCGGCTCCTCGGCTTGCGGGCAGCGCCCTCGCTGCGCCCCATCCGCGCGCCTCCATCGGCTTCCTCTGCATCGTCGGCGTCGTCCGACAGGTCGGCGGTGCCGGTCTTGCCGTGCGGCCGCCGCGGCACTTCCCCGGTGAAGCCCGGCCCCGTGCGGCGCGGCGCATCGTCCGGCACGCCTTCATGTTCGGCATGCTTCTCGTCGAAGCTGATGACGGGATCCATCTTCGCCAGCACCTCGTCGGACAGCCAGCACAGGCTCTTGTGGCCGTTGCCGAGATCTTTCACCGGGGGCACCTGTTTCTCGCACAGGCCGTCCGGCACCAGATGCTTATAGCGGCAGCGCGTCTGGAACGGGCAGCCGCTCGGCGGGTTCATCGCCGAGGGGATGTCGCCTTCCAGCACGATGTGCTTCTTCACCACCGACGTATCGGCGATCGGGATCGCCGACAGAAGCGCCTCGGTATAAGGGTGATAGGGCGGCGCGAAGATCTGGTCCGTCGTGCCCTGCTCGACGATGTAGCCGAGATACATGACGACGACGCGGTCGGCGATGTAACGCACCACCGACAGGTCGTGGCTGATGAACAGCATCGTCGTGCCGTTCTTGCGCTGGATGTCCATCAGAAGCTCGGTGACGGCCGCCTGCACCGACACGTCCAGCGCCGAAACCGGCTCGTCGGCCACCACCACCTTGGCGGCGCCCGCGAAGGCGCGCGCCACGCCGATGCGCTGCTTCTGCCCGCCGGACAGCTGGCGCGGCTTGCGCTCGGCGAACTGGCGCGGCAGCTTGACCAGGTCGAGCAGTTCCAGCATCCGCTGCCTGCGTTCCGCCACCGTCTTGCCGACGCCGAATTTCTCCAGCGTGCGGATGATCTGCGAGCCGATCGTGTGGCTGGGATTGAGCGTGTCGAACGGGTTCTGGAACACCATCTGGATCGACGACACCGTCTCGACGTCGCGCTTCTCCACATGCGTGTCCTGGATCGGTGCGTTGCCGAGCAGCACCTTGCCGGAGCTGGCCGTCTCCAGCCCGAGCAGCACCTTGGCCAGCGTGGACTTGCCGCAGCCGCTCTCGCCGACGATGGCGACGGTTTCGCTCTCGCGCGCCTCGAAGCTGATCGTCTCGTTGGCCTTGACGGTACGGCCCGGCCCGCCGCCGAACACGCCGCCCGAACCGATGTGGTAATATTTCTTGAGGTCGTCGACCTTGAGCACCGGTGCCCCGGGCTTCACCGGCTCGCTCGCTTCCTTGGCACCGGGCGGCATCTCGGCCCAGTCGATCTCGTTGAAGCGCACGCAGCGCGAGAAGTGCCCTTCGTGCCCTTCGACGGGGATCATCGGGATTTCGGCGGCGTTGCACACGCCCTCGACGAAATGGTGGCAGCGCGGCCCGAAATTGCAACCCTTCGGCCGTTCCTGCGGCAGCGGCAACTGGCCGGGAATGGCGATCAATGGCCGCGCGTTCTTGTCCGCGCCGGGCAGCGGGATCGAGCGGAACAGCCCCTGCGTGTAGGGGTGGCGCATGCGGTCGAAGACGTCCTCGATCTTGCCCGTCTCGACCGCCTCGCCCGAATACATCACCGTGATGCGGTCGCAGGTCTCCAGGATGAGACCGAGATTGTGCGACACGAAGATCATCGACGTGCCGAACTCCTTGCCGAGCCCCTTGACCAGCTCGACGATGCCGGCCTCGACGGTCACGTCCAGCGCCGTCGTCGGCTCGTCCAGAAGCAGCAGGGCCGGTTTCGATAGGAGCGCCATGGCGATGACGATGCGCTGCTGCTGACCGCCGGAAAGCTGGTGCGGATAGCTGCGCATCATGCGCTCGGGGTCTGGCAGCTTGACGGCGCGAACCGTTTCCAGCGCGCGCTTGTAGGCCTCTTCCTTCGACACCTTGTCGTGCAGGATCGGCACTTCCATCAACTGCTGGCCGATCTTCATGGCCGGGTTCAGCGAGGCCATCGGCTCCTGGTAGATCATGGCGATCTCGTTGCCGCGGATGGAGCGCAGCTCCTCCTCCGACATCTCGCCCATGTCCTTGCCCTTGAAGACGATGCGGCCGCCGACGATCTTTCCGATGTTGGAGAGGTCGCGCATGATGCCGAGCGACACTGTGGACTTGCCGCAACCCGACTCGCCGACGATGCCCATCGCCTCGCCCGGCATGACCTCGCAGGAAAAGTCCATCACCGCTGGAATCTCACCCTTGCGGGTGAAGAAGGAGATCGACAGGTTCTCGATCTCGATGATGGGTTCGGCGGGATTTCGAACTGCCTCGTTCATCGGTCGTTCCAATCCTTGATCTGGTCGTCGGTTCCGCCGAGGGCCGGGCCCACGCGCGGGTCGTTCAATCCTTCAGCGACTGTTCGCGCAGCGAGTCGGCAAGCAGGTTCAGGCCGAGCACGAAGGACATCAGCGCGATCGTCGGCGGCAACGCCGGGTGGATGGTCTGGCGCAGAAGCCGGCTGGCGTCCTTGATCGCCGTGCCCCAGTCCGGGCTTTCGGGCGCCAGGCCGAGGCCGAAATAGCCCAGCGTGCCGAGCAGGATCGTCGTGTAGCCGATCCGCAGGCAGGTATCGACGATCAGCGGCCCGCGCGCGTTGGGCAGGATCTCCCACAGCATGATGTACCAGGGCGTCTCGCCGCGGGTCTGCGCCGCCGCCACATAGTCGCGCGTCTTGATGTCCATGGTAAGGCCGCGCACGATGCGGAACACGCCGGGCGATGAGGCGAACACCACCGCCACGAAGATGTTGAGCTGGTTGGGATCGATATGGACGATCCTGAGCGGGTCTTTGTCGAAGACGAGGCCGACATAGATCCAGCCGCCGATGACCAGCGTCAGCCCAAGCAGCAGGTAGAGCCGGTCGGGCCGGTTCTTGTAGCGCGTCCAGAACAGCACGCAAAAGAAGATGATCGGGAAGATGAAGAACAGGCCCGCCATGCCGTAGGGAATGGGCGTGTCCATGATGCCCGGCGTCACCAGCAGGTAGAACAAAAGGATGACCGGGAAAGCCAGCACCAAGTTGGCCAGGAAAGACAGCACCGTGTCGATCTTGCCGCCGTAGTAGCCGGCCGGCAGGCCGAGCGTGATGCCGACCATCAGCGCGAAGCCGGTCGCCGCCGGCGCGATGATGAGCACGATCTGGCTGCCGTAGACCATGCGCGAGAACACGTCGCGCGCCAGCTTGTCGCCGCCGAACAGGAATATCTTGTGCGTTTCCGGCTCGATGGCGCCCGGCAGCGCGTCCTTCATCACCACGATCTGCTGAAGCGGATTGAACGGCGAGATGGTGGAGGCGAATACGGCGGTGAACAGCCAGAACAGGCAGATGATGACGCCGGCGATGCCGACATAGCTGTCGAAGAGCTGGCCGTAGAGACCGAGCCGCTTCTTGTAGGTGAAGCTTGCCGCAAGCACGAGCGCGAGCGCTAGCCATACCGGCCAGAAACGCACAAGCACCCCGGTGACGACGCCCAATGGACCTACGAATTCGGAAACCATCGCCGCCCCTTCCTACTGCACGCGGATGCGCGGGTTGAGATACGCATAGCCCACGTCGGAGATGAGCTGGGTGATCAGCACGATGAAGACAGACGCCAGCGAGCAGCCGAGCAAAAGGTCGATGTCGTTGTTGCCTGCCGCCTCGACCAGAATGTAGCCGAAGCCCTGGTAGCGGAACATCACCTCGACGATGACGACGCCGGTCAGCAGCCAGGGGAACTGCAGCATGATGACGGTGAACGGCGCGATCAGCGCGTTACGCAGCGCGTGCTTGATGACCACGGTGGAAAAGGACAGGCCCTTCAGCCGCGCCGTTCGGATATATTGCTGGGTCATCACCTCGACCATCGACGCGCGCGTCATGCGCGCGATGTAGCCGATGCCGTAGATGGCCAGCGTCATCACCGGCAGGGTGAAATTATAGAAGGTGATGCCCTGGCTGGCGGATGCGGCCGAGCCGTTCAGCCAGCCAAGCCACGAGGCGAAGATGACGGTGAAGATGACGCCCGAAACGTATTCGGGCGTCGCCGTCGTGGCGATCGAGGCGACCGACAGCGTGCGGTCGGTCCGCGATCCCTCCCGCATGCCGGCCAGGATGCCGATCAGCAGCGAGATCGGGATCATCACCACCAGCACCCAGAACATCAGGATGCCGGTGGCGCCGAGCGCCGGAAACAGCCTCTTCGCCGCCGTGGTCTTGAACTTGGTCGAACAGCCGAAGTCGCCTTGCAGCACGCCCGAATAGACCGGTTCGACCGGATCGTTACAGAAGGAGAAGCGCTGTTCGGCCTTGCCGGTCTCGGGATTGATGATCGGCGCCTTCTTGATCACGCCGAGCCACTGGCCGTAGCGGACGAAGAAGTTCTGCCGGTAGCCGTGATTGACCAGCCATTGCTCGAGCTGCTCGGCGCTGGTGTGCATTTCGGTCTGGCTGATCGCGAGCTTCTTCAGGTTCGGCTCGAGATTGACCAGAAAGAAGACGACCAGTGTGAGGCACACCATGGTGAGCAGCATCGTGCCCAGCCGTCTCAGAATGAAGAAAAGCATGTTGCCCCCCTGCCGGTCGGGTTGGGGTCAGATGCAGTCAACCCTGTCGCATTGAAAGGATGCAGCCGGAGCGGCCGCCGTCAACCGAAAACCGCCCGCCCTGGCGTCTGCTCGCAATTCCGGACTGAAAATCGTTTCCGCCTGGAATCGCGCTGAAGGCGAGCGTGGAGGGGGAGGGGCTGAGCCCCTCCCCCGGCGCAGAAGGATCGATCACGCCTGATCCAGCCAGACCTTGCCGAATTCGTATTCGTAGGTCGGGTGCATGGCGTGATTCTTCACCTCGGGCTTGATGTTGATGTAGAGCTTGCGCCAGTACGGCTGGATGATGATGCCGGACTCCTGCAGCATCTGCTCGATGTCCTTCATCGGCACCTTGCGCTTCTCCGCATCGGCAATGCCAAGCGCCTCGTTGACCTTCTTGTCGAACTCGGGATTGGCATAAGCCGTCTCGTTCCAGGCTTCGCCCGTGCGATAGGCGATGGCGATGACCTGGATGCCCAGCGGACGCATGTTCCAGTTGGTTTCCGAGAACGGATACTTGGTCCAGTCGTTCCAGAAGGTCGAGCCCGGCAGCACCGTGCGCTTCACCTTGATGCCGGCGTCACGCAGCTGGGCCGCGATCGCGTCGGTGGTGTTCTTGTGGTAGTCCTCGTCGTTGGAGATCAGCTCGTGCTCGTGGTCGGCGACGCCGGCCTCCTTGAGCATCTCCAGCGCCTTGGCGGGATCGCGCTTGAGCGGCGGCAGCTGCACGTATTCGGGATGGATCGGCGCGACATGGTGGTTTTCCGCCACCGTGCCGGCATTGCCGTAACCAAGCTGCAGCACCACCGCATTGTCGACGGCCAGGCACATGGCCTGGCGGACCTTCTGATCGTCGTAGGGCTTGTTGTTGACGTTGAAGCGCGAGCACACGGTGGCCGACGTCACCGATTCCGACGCAGGCGCACCGACATCGGCGATGATCTGGACGTAGTCCGCCGTCGTCTCGTGGTTGGTCTGAACTTCGCCGGATTCGAAGGCCGAGACGAGCGCGGCCGGATCGGTGCCGTAGTCGATGAACTCGACGCCGTCGAGATAGACGTCGCCCATCCACCACTTGCCGGTCTCGCGGCGCTTGAAGACCACCTTCTGGCCGACGTCGTAGGACACCAGTTCGAAGGCGCCTGTGCCGATCGGGCAGTTCTTGAAGTTGGCGCCCTTCTCGTCGAAGGTCTTGTGCACGACCAGCGCCGGGTAGTCGGTCAGGTTGGCGATGATGGCGATGTCGGGCGACGTCAGCTTGAGCTTGATCGTCATGTCGTCGACCTTCTCGATCGACCCTTCGCGCAGCTTGCCGGTCTTCTCGTCCACCAGGCTGCCGAGACGGCCCGGCATCGAGTTGCCTTCGGCCTTCTTGTCGGCCCAGCGGGTGAAATTGTAGATCACGTCGTCGGCGGTGAACTTGTCGCCGTTGTTCCACTCGACGCCCGGGCGCACATGCAGCGTGTATTCGGTGGCGTCGTCGTTGATTTCCCAGCTTTCGATCAGATAAGGCTCGAACGTGTATTCGCGCGTGTACTTCACCAGCGGCTCAAGCGCCTGGCGCTGGGCATTGGAAATCTCGGACCAGTCGGCCGTGCGCGGGTCCTTCGGATCCTTGATCGACATGGCGACTTTCAGCACGCCGCCCGTCTTGGGTGTCTCGTCCGCCGCTTTCGCCGGCGTCGGCGCGGCAAGGCCAAGCATGCCGTAGGCCATGGCGGTGGAAGCGCCGAAGATGCTCGCCATCGCCAGGAATTCGCGACGGTCGACTTCACCGGACCTGGCCTGCTCCGCCATCTTGACGATGTGGCCAGGAACGTGATCGCCGTTGCTCTTATAGGTTACCATTCTTTTCTCCCATTTCTGGCTTTGCGCCTTTTAACATTCCGCATCCGCCCCCTGATGTCAAAGAAAGCGGGCGCGGAACCCCGGATGAAATGTGCAACTTTGCAAGGAAGGCAGTCCGCGCGATTGCGACAGAGTTGACGCAAAATTGCTAATTCTGTCGCTTTCCGGTCAGGCTGCATCCCTTGGTGCCCAACAAGGACAGCAGCATTGACTCTTCGCTCGATGCAGCGCGGCCAGCACGCTGCCGGCTCCGTCGAAAACCATTCGAATATATGTTGTGAAGAACGGCCGGCGGCAGCGGTCAGGTCCGGAACAGGCTACCGCAAACCCTCGATATGGGAATCGGGCGGTTCGCTGTAGCTTTTGTTTTCGCATCGCTTTTGCCGAAAACCGGTATCCACTTTTCGGCGCGATACCCTAATATTCTTTTTCGTAGAAGATGCCGCCCTTGGCCTCGCCGGCATCCGACGCCTCGCCGCGCAGCTTCAGCCCGCGGCCGACATCGAGGTCGATTCGCGCCTTGCCGGAGCCGGGCTTTTCGCCCTTCTGGATGGTCACATAGGTGCGGTCGTTGAGGTATTTTCCCGCCGACACCGATGTTCCGCCCTTCTCGTCGGTGGTGACGTCGAGATCGTCGATGCCGAGGCTGTTTTGCAGCTTCTGCAACAGCGAGCTGGACCCGCCGGCGCCGGTGAGTTGCGCCACCGCGTCGGCGAGCTGGGCGATCTGCAGGGGCGACAGGTTAGACATCGAGCGGCCGAAGATCAGCCACGCCAGCACCTCGTCCTCCGGCAGGGCCGGAACGGAGGTGAAGGCGAATTTCGGATTGGTCGCCTCGCCGGTGATGGAGATGGTCACCGTCGCGTCGGTGGCCGTCGTCTCGGCCGCCAGCGAGATGTAGGGGATCACCGATCCCGAGAACGTCATCGTGCCTTGCGTGAAGGTCAGCCGCTTGCCAAGGATGCCGAGGCGCCCGCGCAACAGGTTGAACTGGCCGACGGCCTGAGGTGCCGAAGCCGGGCCGGTCAGCCGGATCGAGCCGCCGAGCTCGGCATCCAGCCCCCTGCCCTGCACGAAGATCTGGTTGGGCGCGTTGACAGCGATGTCGAGCGTCGGCCCGCCCCCGCTGCCGCCGCCTCCGCCGCCGGTATCGGCCGGCCGCATCGCCTTGTCCTGCGCGCGCACGTCGGCCGGCGCGTTCTTGCGCTTGACGTCGAGCGCCGAGATCGAGCCAGGCAGCCGGTCGGGAACGGTGACGACGGTGCGGCCGAGATTGACCGTGCCCGAAATCACCGGCGCCAGCGCCAGCTGTCCCTTCACCGCCAGATCGCCGGAGAAATTGGCCGTAACCAGCCGCCCGTCGCTGTAGCGCCCGTTGGCGAGCTTGATGGTGAGGTCGGCCGGGAAGCCGCCGGCCGGATCGATGCCGACCGATCCGCTGACCGAAAGCGCTCCGCCGGTCGACAGGTTGCCGGTCAGCCGCTCGATGTTGGCGCGCTTGCCGCCGAAGGTGACGCGCGCGCCGATGTCGTTGATGGCGATGCCGGAGCCGGCATGGATGAAGCGCGCACCGGCCGTTGTGACCGAGCCGGTTATGTCCGGTGCGGTGGCCGGCCCGCGCACGCCGAGCGCCACGTCGGCCGATCCGCTGAGCGAAAGGCCCTGCTGGGCGAGCTTGGCGGAGAGGAAGCCGAACGGCACGCGCCCGGAAATGTCGAGCGCCAGCGCCGGCGTGCCGGCGACCGTCACCGTGCCGCCAGCCTTCAGGCCGATACCTGAGCCTTCGTTGGCGGTCGCGTTGAAGGTCAGCTTGTTGGCGGCGAAGGTGCCGGCCGAGGCAATGCCGATACCGCCGAGCCCGGCGCCGCGCGACTGCGCGGCCTGGATGCCGGTGCCCTTGATGTCATAGGTGACGGACGGGTTGGCGGCTTGTCCGGTCACCTTCACCGTGCCGGACAGCGAGCCTGCCGCATCCAGCCCGGCGACAAAATTGTTCGCCACCGCCACCGGTATGGCCGACAGCGTCACGGCCAGATCGAGCGCCGTGCCGGCGGAGCCGGTGATGATCGCACTGCCCGAGCCGATGCCGATGGTGAGCTTGTCCAGCCGCGTTACGCCGTCCTTGACGACGATGGTGGTCGGCTTGGAGACGGCCGCCTTGGCGCCGCGGAAATTCGCCTGCGCCGAGGCAAGCTCCAGCGTGGTGGTGCCATCGGCGACCTTGACGCGGCCGGCGGCCTTCGACGGAATGTCCTTCACCGTCGCGCCGCCGGAGAATGCGGTCCATTCACCGTCGCGTTTCAGGTCTATGGCGATGTCGCTGACGGTGGTGCCGCCCGAGACGACCCCGCCGGCCTTGACCGTGCCGGAAATGGCCGGCGCGGCGGTATAGTCGGCCACCAGCGCGTCGATGGCGACCTTCGCCACCGACAGGCTGTCGCGCACGATCCGTCCCGCATTGGCCTTCACCGCGACCTGCGACTTGCCGTCCTCGCTGGAGAAACGCACCGTCGCCTTGAGGTCGCCGTCCACCTTCTGGGCGGCGAGCGCCGCCAGCGGGCCGATCTCCGGCAGGTCGATATCGAGCGTCCCGACAGGCAGGAACTTGTCGTCGAGCACAAGGTTACCGCCGATGCGGCCGGGACCGAGCGTCAGCGCCAGCCCCTTGATCTCGCGGCGGCCGTCCACGGTGCGCAGCGTCGCCGTGCCGTTGAGCGGCTGGCCCGACACGTTGCCTTTCAGCTTCACGTCGGCGGCGGGGTTGGCGACGTCGGCCTTGCCCGCCGCCGTCAGCTCCAGTCCGGTGATCTGGTGGCCGGCGACCGTCAGGCCGGCGCTGTTGAGCGTGAACGACACATTCGGCGCCGTCGCCTCGCCCTCGGCCTTGATTGCGAAGCCAATGGCGCCGGCCACCTGCTCGGACAGCACCGAGAGGTCGCCGAAGTCGCCTGTCACGTCGGCCGTCATCTTGCCGTCGGTGGTCGCCATCGTGGCCTTGAGGTTGAGCGGCTTGCCCTCGACCGAGCCGGTCAGCGACACGTCGGCCGTGGGGGCCGCGATATCAGCCTTGCCGGAAGCGCTAAGCGACAGGCCGGTCACAGTCTTGCCCGATGCGACCAGTTTGTCGCTGCTGGCGGTGATGGAAAAGTCCGGCGCGGTGCGCGCGCCGCCCGCCTTGAGCGCGAAGTCGACGCCGCCGGCAAGGTCGGTGCGCGCGAGCCCCGATAACGGAGAAATATCGCCGAGACTGCCTTTCAGGTCGGCGCTAATTTCGGTGCCGGATGCGCTCGCCGTGCCGCTGGCCTTGAGCGACCCCGAGGTCAGCTCGATGGTGTTGGCCGCGAACGAGCCCTGCGGATCGCGTGTCGCGGTGGCGGAGAACTGCACCCGCTCGCCCAGCACCGGCTTGAGTTGCGGCGGCAGCGCGCTGGAAACGGCGTCGGCCTTCATGCCGAGCGTCATGGCGAGATCGGCGACGTTGAGCGTGGCATTGACCGAAGCGTTGAGCGCGTCCGAGGTCAAGGTGCCCTCGTCCAGCTTGATCTGGTCGGGACTGACGGCACCTGCAAGGTTGACCGTGACGCGGCCCGCCGCCAGCGGCGCCAGCGTTGCAACGTCGGTCTTGAGTGTGTCGGCCACCAGCGCGATCTTCACCGGACCGCTGCGGTTCTGCACGTCGAAGCCGTCGGAATGGATCTGCGCGGTAAGATCATGCACTTCCGTCCCGCCGGTGACGATGGACACGAAGTTGCCGGCGACGTCGACCATCGGCTCCTTGCCGTCGCCGAAGGCGCGCGCCGTCAGGCCCTTGACGGCGACCGTCACCGGCGCGCCGCCGGTCGGCAGGCTGAGCACCACCGGCGCATCGCGGGCCGCAAGCTCAACGGAGATGTCGGTCGCCGACTGCGGATCATACGTGCCCTTCGCGGTAAGATGGATGGCATCGCTTTCGACGTTCGCGCGCTCCACGGCGACGCCGCCACCCGGCATGGCGGTGCCGGCAATGTCGAAATCGGCCGTACCGGCCAGCAGCGGCTTCAGCATTTCCGGCAGGAAGCGCTCAAACGCGCCCTGCCCTTTGGCCTCGACGCGATGGCCCTGGTCGGTCAACTGATGGCGGCCGGACAACTGCGCCACGGTCTGACCGTCGACGTTGAAGCTTCCGCTTCCCTGCCAATCCGCCAGCGGACCGTTGCCCGACACCACGACGTCGACGGCCGGCGTGCCCGGCAGCTTGAGCAGGTTGGCGATGATGCCGCCCGCCGGCTCGGACGCCTTCACGTCGAGGTCGAGCTTGTTGTCCCGCGGCGCGAAGTTGACCTTGGCGATCACCGTCCCCTGCTGGCCGTCGCGGCGCGCGATCGTGAGGTCGCCGGCAACCGAAAGCGGGTTTGCATCGGCCTTCGCCGATCCCTTGGCCGAAAGCTCGGCGACACCGGCGCCGGCAAGCTCCTTCCCAAGCGCGATATCGGGCAGGTCGATCTGCGCGATGTCCACCGATACCGGCAGGCCCGAGCCGCCGCCCGCCTCCTTCTGCTCGCTGCCGGCAACCGGCAGCCGCGCCACCTCGATACGGCCGGCGGCGATGCGCTCGGCGCGGAAGGTCTTGGAAAGCAGCGCCAGCGGCGACCAGTCCACGGCCACGTCGCGCACCACCAGCCAGGGGCCGTTGCGGTCCTCGACCACGACATGCCCGACCCTCAGCGCACCCGACCAGATACCGTCGAGCCCGGCGATCGTCACCTTGCTGTCGGCCGACGAGGCGAGGTTGGAGACGATGCCGGCGAGGTTGTCGCGGCCGCGCTCGGTCGTCGTCAGCACCACCAGCGCGCCGACGGCAGCGGCGATCACGATGGCTACCGCGTAGAAGAAATAGCGCAGGATGCTGCTAAAGACCTTCATCGGCCGGATTGCCGGCGGAAAGAACTGAAACGGCTCTCGCCCATCGGGGACGGAGCTGTCCCACGAGGCGCAGTACCCCCACCCCTAACCCCTCCCCTCAAGGGGGAGGGGGACTCTTGGCGTGCGGCAGCTCCCCCTCCCCCTTGAGGGGAGGGGTTAGGGGTGGGGGTCGAATAACGTCGCGAAGCGTCCATTGCGACTTCCATCAGAACGCCTGCCCGATACCCGCATAGATGCCGTAGTCGGGATCGCCGGGATCGGGATTGAGCGGCACCGCGACATCGACCCTGAGCGGACCGAAAGGCGTCAGATAGCGCAGGCCGATACCGGCGCCCACCTTGAGGTCGGAAAAATCGGGGAAGGTCTTGGTGGAAACGGTGCCGGCATCGACGAAGGGCACGATGCCGATCGTGTCGGTGACGGCCACGCGCATCTCCGCCGAGGTCTCGAACCAGGACAGGCCGCCGATCGGCTGGCCATCGGCGGCCTTCGGGCCGATGCCCTGATAGGCGTAGCCGCGCACCGAGCCGCCGCCGCCGGCATAGAAGCGCCGGTCGGCCGGCACGTCCTGCAACGAGGCGCCGACGATGGAGCCGAGGCTGGCGCGGCCGGCCATGACGAACTTGCCGCCCGAATCGATCGCCTGGTAGACCGACCCCTCGCCCTTCAGCTTGACGAAGGCGGCGCCATTCAGGAGGTCGTAGCTCGGCTCGGCATAGGCCAGCAGCCGGAAGCCGCGCGTCGGGTTCAGCCGGTTGTCGCGGTTGTCGTAGACATATTGCAGCGGCACCGAGGCGATCAGGTAGTCGTGCTTGCCGAAGCTGTCAGTGATCTTGGAATAGTCGAGCGCGAACTCGGCCGACACCGTCTGCTTCTTCGTCAGTTCGTAGGACAGGCCGACGTCGCCGCGCACGGAGAAGCGGTCGTAGGCGTCGGGATGCTCATAGACCGTCTTCAGGTGGCTGTAGAACTTCGAGGCCGGTCCGAGCACGCCCGGCTTCTCGAACAGGATGCCGGCATTGTAGTTGAGCTTGGAGATGTCGTTGGCGCCGATGCCGCTAATCGAGCCGTCGATGCGCAGCTTCTCGGCGCGGCCGAACAGGTTGCGGTGTCCCCAATAGCCTTCCAGTCCCAGCCCCTCGGTGTTCGAGGCCGTGGCGCCGAGGCCGAAATAACGGAACTTGCGCTCGCTCACCTCGACGTCGATGGGAATGTTGCCCTCGGCGTCCAGCGCCTCGCCTTCCTTGAGGGTGACGCTGTTGAACACCTCCAGCCCGAGCAGCCGTTCGCGCGCCTCGTCGATCTCCTCCGGTGAATACTGGCGGCCGCGCTTCAGGCCGGTCATGTATTCGGTGAAGTCGCGGTCCACCGCCTCGGTTCCCTCGACGATGGTGTCGCCGTAGCCGGCGACCGGGCCAGCGGCGACCGTCAGCGTGACGTCAAGGGTGGCGGTCTTGTGATCGGCGACGATCTCGCGCCCGGTCACCTTGGCGAGCGGCCTTCCCTCTTCCTTCAGGGCGCGCACGATGGACGCCTCGGCCTTAAGGATCGCGCCCGAGCCTGCATCGCCGCCGGCGATCAGGCCGAAATCGGCGCTCGCCAATTGCGCGGCGTCGCCTTCGAGGCGGATGTTGCCGAGGGTGAACTTCGGACCGGCCTGCACCGTGACCGTGACCGGGATCGGCTGCGCCCCGGTGAACTCGGCGTCCGGCGGCAGGTCGTCAATGGAACGGCCCTGGATGGCGACGGTGACGACGCCCTCGTAGCGGGCGTCCTGATAGAGCGCGGCGACCAGTTGCTCGCGCTCGGCACGCGCCTTGGTGAGCAGGCCGAGCGAACCGGACACCGGGCGCTCCTCGTCCGCCTTCAGCGTCGAGGCGCTTTCCAACCTGTCCTTGAGGTCGCTATCGGCATCGGGCGCCTCGATCGTGACCGCATAACGCAGCGGATCGACGATCTCGGCGTCTTCCTTGTCGGACGCCGATTCCCACAACTTGATGCCGAACAGTTCGAAGGCGGCGGCCGGCCGGTTCACGCCGACCATGGCGGTGGCGCACAGGAGCCCGCCCGCGAGGACGCGCGAAAGCACGCGCCCCGGCGCAAACCGCTCCGTACTCCGTGTCCACCGTACCGTCACACCTGACCTTATCGCGCAAAACCTAAAATTGCAGTGAACTTCTGAAGCGCTCGTAAAGCAGCCACAATCCAATTGTCTCAATTGGCCCGGGCTTGGAACTCACACCTTTTATGCTTCGGCAAGAAAGTGTGATCCGCAGCCTGTGAACACACGCTGAACGGCGCCGGTGATGGGCTGGCGACGGCTTTCGGCCGGGTGCTCTCGACGGGCTTTGCCGGGTCCTCGCATTGACAAGCGCAACCCAAGCTTGAACATGCCGGGCATACGGGAAGCAACAAGACTTTAGAAAAGCAACGTCCTGGAGGGGTGTCATGGCATTGCGTGCGGCGCGCTTTTTCTCTGTCCTCGTCCTTCTGTTGATGGCCGCCGTAGCGGCACAGGCCGCCGAAGCCCGGCGCGTCGTCACCACCGACAATTCCGACTATTTCGGCTTCGACCTGCGCTCCGCGCAGAATGTCACGCTCGACCAGTGCAAGACGACGTGCCTCGGCGATTCGGCCTGCCGCGCCTTCACATACAACACCAAGGCCAAGTGGTGCTTCCTGAAGTCCGACTTCAACACCATCAAGCCCTTCGTCGGCGCCGTCGCCGGCAAGGTCGTGCCGGTGGACGGCGATCCCGACATCGGCGCGCCGCCGGAACTCGCCTTCTTCCCTTCCTGGATGGCCGACCAGGCTCAGCAGTACCGCAACTTCATCCTCGGCCCCGGCTTCACCAGGCCGACCGACGGCCTGAACGCGCTGATCGACGCCGCCGAAGAAGCATCGCGCAGCGGCAGCCACCGCACCGCCATGCAGAAATACGAGCAGGCGGTATCGATTCTGCCCGACGACGGCCAGTTCTGGTTGAAGGTGGCGCACGAGGCGCTTGGCGTGGATACTGCCACCGGCGGCGAAGCCGCGACCCTGCAAGCCAACGCCACCTCGGCCGCCTTCAACGGCTACAAGCTCGTGCGCACCGCCGCCTTGCGGGCCGAGGCCCTTGCCCTGCTCGCCGCGGGGCTCGACCGCCGCGACCTCTATCGCCCGGCCCTGCAGGCCTATGAGGCGAGCCTTGCGCTGGTCAACTCCGCCGCCGTGCAGGCCGCCTACGAGGACCTGAAGGCGCGCAAGGGCTTTCGCGTCGTCGATCACTCGGTCGATGCCGACACCAGCGCGCCGCGCATCTGCGCGCAGTTTTCCGAAGAACTGGTCAAGACCGGCATCGATTACGCCCAGTTCGTCACCGTCGACGGCCATGCGCCGAAAGGCGTCGAGGCCAAGGACAAGCAGATCTGCGTCGAGGGGCTGGAGCATGGCCAGCACTATGACGTGACCTTCCGGCCCGGCCTGCCGGCAGCCATCGGCGAGGTGATCTCCACGCCGATCGTGCTGTCCGTCTACGTGCAGGACCGCGCGCCGTCCGCCCGCTTCACCGGCGACAGCTTCGTGCTGCCGGCCGGCGCCCGCCGCGGCATTCCGGTCGTCACCGTCAACATGGACGCCGCTGCGATGAAGCTCTACCGCATCGGCGACCGCTCGCTGGCGCAGCTTCTGTCGGGCTGGCAGTTCCTGCGCCAGCTCGACGGCTACGACGTCTCCAACATCTCCGACCAGATGGGCGAGCCCGTATGGGAAGGCCGCATGGAGATCGCCAACGCGCTGAACAAGGAGGTGACCACCTCCTTCCCGGTCGACGAGGCGCTGCCCGAGCGCAAGCCCGGCGTCTATATCCTGACCGCCCAGGCGGTCGACGACCACAGCGAGGAATACGATTCGCGCGCCACCCAGTGGTTCGTCGTCTCCGACATCGGGCTTTCCACCTATACCGGCCAGGACGGGCTTTCGGTCTTCGCCCGCTCGCTCGGCACCGCCAAGCCGATCCAGGGCGCCGAGCTCACGCTGCTCGCCCGCAACAACGAGATACTCGGCACCGCCACCACCGACGCCGAAGGCAAAGCGGTGTTCAATCCCGGCCTGACGCGCGGCGAAGGCGGCATGGTGCCGGCCGTGCTGATGGCCAAGCAGAGCGACCAGGACTTCGTCTTCCTCGACATGACCAAGGCCGGCTTCGACCTTTCCGATCGTGGCGTGGAAGGCCGGCCAGCACCCGGCGCGCTCGACCTCTATGCCTGGACCGAGCGCGGCATCTACCGCGCCGGCGAGGTGGTGCATGTCGCCGCCCTTGCCCGCGACGATTCGGCCAAGGCGGTCGAGAACCTGCCGCTGACCTTCATCTTCACACGGCCTGACGGTGTGGAAGCGCGGCGCGTCGTAGTCGACACGCCTTCGGCCGGCGGCTATGCCGTCGACCTGCCGCTCGAGCCCAACGCTATGCGCGGCACCTGGACGGTGGCGATCCACACCGATCCCAAGCAGGCGGCGGTGACCAGCCATATGTTCCTGGTCGAGGATTTCGTCCCCGATCGCATCGAATTCGACCTGTCCGCCGACAGGACCGAGATCGCCCGGGGCGAGACGGCCAACGTCACCGTCGACGGCCGCTTCCTCTATGGCGCGCCGGCCGCCGGCTTGGCGCTGGAAGGCGAGACGACGTTGTCGGCGACCCGCGACTGGGACCGCTTCAAGGGCTTTTCCTTCGGCCTCGCCGACGAGCAGACGGCCGAACCCTCCGTGACGCCGCTGGCCGACCTGCCGCTGGTCGGCGACGACGGCAAGGCTACCTTCCCGGTGACGGTGGATCAGCTCCCCTCCACCACCAAGCTGGTCAAGGCCAAGGTGACGGTGCGCATGCGCGAGACGGGCGGCCGCGCAGTCGAGCGCTCGCTTGACATCGGCGTGCGCCCGCAGGGCCAGATGATCGGCGTCCGTCCCGATTTCGCCAATGACGAGGTGCCGCAGGGCGGCACCGCCAAATTCTCCGTCATCGCCGTCGATGCCGACGGCAAGCGCGAGGCGCTGAAAGGCGCGCTGTGGTCGCTGGTCAAGGTCGAGCGCAACTACCAGTGGTATCGCAACGGCAGCTCGTGGAACTA
Organism: Ollibium composti; assembly: GCF_004801285.1. GTDB lineage: Bacteria > Pseudomonadota > Alphaproteobacteria > Rhizobiales > Rhizobiaceae > Mesorhizobium > Mesorhizobium composti. Next base: position 30,929 of record NZ_SSNY01000001.1, on the reverse strand, counting down.
CGAGCCTGTCGAATTCACCAAGTCGGTCGCCAACGGCACCCTCGATGTCGCCGCCGACGGCGAGGCGACCGTCTCGGTTCCGATCGACTGGGGCCGCTACCGCCTGCAGGTCGAGACGACCGATCCGGAAGGGCCGGCCACCAGCTACGAGTTCTACGGCGGCTGGTACGTCGACGTCTCCTCGACCGAGACGCCGGACGCGCTGGAGATCGCGCTGGACAAGGACAAGTACGCCGCCGGCGAAGTCGCCAAGCTGAAGGTTTCGCCGCACTATGCCGGCGAACTGCTGGTGACCATCGGCGCCGACAAGCTGCTTAAGACGGTTTCCGCCTCGATCCCCGCCGACGGCGGTACGGTCGACATCCCGGTTGGCGAGGACTGGGGCGCCGGCGCCTATGTCACCGCTACGCTGTTCAGGCCCGGCGACGGGCAGGAAACGCGCATGCCCGCCCGCGCCATCGGCGTGAAATGGCTGGCCGTCGATCCCGGCTCGAAGAAGCTTGCCGTGACGCTGACGCCGCCGGAAAAAATGGAGCCGCGCCGCACGCTCTCCGTCCCCGTCGCGGTGGCGGGCGCCGAAGCCGGCGATCAAGCCTATGTCACGGTGGCTGCCGTCGATGTCGGCATCCTCAACCTCACCAACTACAAGGCGCCCGATCCTGACGGCTGGTATTTCGGCCAGCGCATGATGGGGCTGGAACTGCGCGACCTCTACGGCCGCCTCATCGACGGCTCGCTCGGCGCGACCGGCAGGTTGCGTACCGGCGGCGACGGTGCGGCCATGCAGAGCCAAGGCAATCCGCCGACCGAAAAGCTGGTCGCCTTCTTCTCCGGTATCGTCGAGCTCGATGCCGACGGCAAGGCGACGGTCGATTTCGACCTGCCGCAGTTCAACGGCACCGTGCGCGTCATGGCCGTCGCCTGGACGAAGGAGGCGGTCGGCCATGCCCAGACGGACGTGATCGTGCGCGATCCGGTCGTGCTCACCGCCGGCCTGCCACGCTTCCTGGCGCCGGGCGATTCGGCCGCCATGCGCCTTGACGTCACCAACACCGACGGCCCCGACGGCGATTACGCCGTGGCGATCGAATCCACCGGCGGCCTGTCGATCGGCACCGACGGCGTGCCCGAAAAACTGACGCTGGCTTCGGGCAAGCGCCAGACCTTCACGGTGCCGCTGACGGCCGTCACCGCCGGCGATTCCTCGATCACGGTGCGGCTCTCGCATGAGGGCGGCCCGGAGGTCGAGCAGACGCTGTTCCTGCCGATCCGGCCCTCGCAACTGCCGGTCACCACCCGCCTCGTGGTGGACCTGAAGGCCGGCGGCTCGCTGCGCGTCGACCGCGAATTGCTGGCCGCGAGCCTGCTGGAAGGCGCTTCGGTCAGCGTCGGCGTCTCGCAGGCGGCCGCCTTCGACGTGCCCTCGCTGCTGCTCTCTCTCGACCAGTATCCCTATGGCTGCGCCGAGCAGACGACCAGCCGGGCGCTTCCGCTGCTCTATATGTCGGAGATGGCGAAGCCCTACGGCATCGCCGAGGACCCGGAGTTGCATGAGCGTGTGCAGCAGGCGATCTACCGCGTCCTCAGCTACCAGGCCTCCGCCGGCTCCTTCGGCCTGTGGGCGCCGGGCTCGGGTGACCTGTGGCTGGACGCCTACGTCACCGACTTCCTCACCCGCGCGCGGGAAGCGAAGTACGACGTGCCGGCGCTCGCCGTAAACCAGGCGCTGGCGAACCTGCAGAACGGGCTCGGCTACGACCAGAACGTGCAGGATCGCGGCAGCGAGATCGCCTATGCGCTCTACGTGCTGGCGCGCAACAAGAAGGCCTCGGTCGGCGACCTGCGCTACTATGCCGATACACAACTGGAGGCCTTCTCCAGCCCGATGGCGGTGGCGCAGCTCGGTGCGGCCCTTGCCCTCTACGGCGACGCCCAGCGCTCGGAAGCGACCTTCCAGGCCGCCCTCCAGCTCGCCAACGCGACGCCGAACTACGACTGGTACCGCTCCGACTACGGCTCGAAGCTGCGCGACGGCGCCGCCATGCTCGCGCTCGCCGCCGAATCGAAGCCCGTGCCGTCCATCGTGCCGGAACTGGTCAGGATGGTGACGAGGGATCGCGCCCTGAAGACCTGGACCAGCACGCAGGATGAAGCCTGGATGCTGCTCGCCGCCCGTGCGCTGAAGGAGGGCAACAATTCCATCCAGCTCTCCATCGACAGCCAGCCGCACAGCGGCGCCTGGGCGACCACCGTCAGCGGCGACGATCTTCAGGCCAGCCCCATCACGGTCGCCAACACCGGCAAGGACGCCTTGCAGGCGGTGGTGACGACCGTCGCGGCGCCGGCTCAGCCGCTGCCCGCCGGCGGCGACGGCTTCACGATCGAGCGCACCTACTACCGGCTCGACGGGACCGAAGCCAACGTCACCGAGGTGAACCAGAACGAACGCTTCGTCGTCGTGCTCAAGGTGCACGAGAACAACGACTGGCAGCAGCGGGTTCTCATCACCGACCTGTTGCCCGGCGGCTTCGAGATAGACAATCCGGGCCTCGTCTCCAGCGCCCAGCTGTCGAACTTCTCGTGGCTGGCGCAGACCGACGCGGCGCATCTGGAATTCCGCGACGACCGTTTCGTCGCCGCCTTCAACCCGAGCCAGGACAGCCGCGACATGACGCTCGCCTATGTCGTGCGCGCGGTGACGCCCGGCGTCTACGCCCACCCCGCGGCCAGCGTGGAGGATATGTACCGGCCGCAATACTCGGCCCGCACCGCCACCGGCATGATGGAAGTGAAGGCGCCGTAGTCCGGCGCTTTCAGAGAGCAACTGCCGATGGCATTGCGTATTACCCCCACCCCTAACCCCTCCCCGCAAGGGGGAGGGGAACACGGCCGCCCTTCCCCACGCCGTAGCGATCAACCCTGGACGTGGGGCGGCCGCGCTGACGAGTCCCCCTCCCCCTTGCGGGGAGGGGCTAGGGGTGGGGGTTTGCCGCCATATGCGATCGCCCTGCCGTTTACAGGCAGAGGGTGAGGGGCGGCGCCATGCTTTCCCGAAAAATTCTTCGCCGCATCGCCTGGAGCACCGGCGCCTTCGCCGCCCTCCTCGCCATCTCGGCCATCGCCCTGTGGCAGTTCGACCGCATCTACCCCCCGCCGCTCGACAGCCAGTCGGCGACCTCGGCCGAGGTGCTCGACCGCGACGGCCAGTTGCTGCGCGCCTTCGCCACGCCGGACGGCTACTGGCGGCTGGCCACCAGCCTCGACAAGGTGGACCGGAACTTCGTCGACATGCTGGTCGCCTACGAAGACAAACGCTTCTGGAACCACCCCGGCATCGACCTTCTGGCGATCGGCCGCGCGGCGCTGCAACTCGTCACCAACGGCCGCATCGTCTCCGGCGGCTCGACGCTTTCCATGCAGCTCGCCCGGCTGATCGAGCCGCGCGACAGCCGCTCGGTCGCCTCCAAGGTGAAGCAGGTGTTGCGCGCGCTCCAGATCGAGCGGCGGTTGACCAAGCGCGAGATCCTGGAACGCTACCTGACGCTGGCGCCCTACGGCGGCAACCTAGAAGGCGTGCGTGCCGCTTCGCTCGCCTATTTCGGCAAGGAACCGGCGCGACTGACCGTTTCGGAGTCCGCCCTTCTGGTCGCGTTGCCGCAACTGCCGGAGAAGCGCCGGCCGGACCGCAACGCGCTGATCGCCCAGGCCGCGCGCGACCGCGTGCTGCAGCGCATGGTGTCGGCCGGCCGGCTCTCCGAGCGCGAGGCCGCGCGCGCCGCTGTCGACCCGGTGCCGGACCTGCGCCGTCCTCTGCCCGCACTCGCCGCCCATGCCGCCTATTCGGCGCTGAAAAGGATCGAGCCCGGCAAGCCGCTGCAACTGACCGTCAAGAAGAGCGTGCAGGCGGGGCTGGAAGCCGTCGCCCGCGATGCCGCCAAGCGCCTCGGGCCGAAGCTCTCCGTCGCCATGGTCATGGCCGATTCCCGCACCGGCGAGATTCTGGGCGAAGTCGGCTCGGCCGACTTCTTCAACGCCGGCCGCTCCGGCTGGATCGACATGACGCGCGTGCTGCGCTCGCCAGGCTCCACCCTGAAACCCTTCATCTACGGCCTCGCCTTCGAGCAGGGCATGGTCGCGCAGGAGACGATGATCGAGGACAGCCCGGCCGATTTCGGCGGCTACCGGCCGAAGAACTTCGACATGGGCTACCAGGGCGACGTCACCATCCGCCAGGCCTTACAACTGTCGCTCAACGTGCCGGCGGTCCGCGTGCTCGACGGGGTCGGCCCGGCGCGGCTGCTGGCGCGCTTCCGGCAGGCCGGCGTCAACCCGACCCTGCCGATCAACGAAGCGCCCGGCCTCGCCATCGGGCTCGGCGGCGTCGGCATCAGCCTGCGCGACCTGGTGCAGCTCTATACGGGCCTCGCCAATGGCGGCAAGGTGCATGCGTTGCGCGACGGCACCGAGGCGACGCCCGTCGACAACACGGCCGCCACGATCCTCGACGATCAGGCCGCCTGGCAGATCGCCGATATCCTGCGCGGCGTGAAGCCGCCGCAGGGCGCCCTGCCCCGCGGCATCGCCTACAAGACCGGCACTTCCTACGGCTACCGCGACGCCTGGTCCGTCGGCTTCGACGGCCGCTACGTGCTGGGCGTGTGGGTCGGCTGTGCCGATGCAAGCGCCGTGCCGGGCCTCTCCGGCTACGTCTCGGCCGCCCCCATCCTGTTCGAGGGCTTCGTCCGCTCCGGCTTGCCGGCCATGCCGCTGCCGTCGCGTCCGGCCGGCGTCTTCAGCCCGAAACGCGAGGAGTTGCCGGTGACGCTCGTCCGCTTCGGCCCGGCATCCGACGGCCGCTCAGTGGCGGGGCCGTCCGAGCCGGCGCCGCGCATCGTCTTCCCGCCCGACGGCGCCCGCGTCGACCTGGCGCCCGCCACGGCGCAGGCGACGCCGCTGGTGCTGAAATTGCAGGGCGGCCGTGCGCCGTTCCGCTGGCTGGCGAACGGCAGGCCCCTCGCCGGGGTGGACCGCACCCGCACCGCCACCTGGCTGCCGGACGGCGCCGGTTATTCGACGCTGACCGTCATCGACGCGGCCGGCCGCGCCGCCAGCGTCAAGGTGTTCGTGGAATAGACGGCCGCCTTGTAGAGTCGGTGGATCGCGCCGCGCCGCCACTTGCCGGAAGGCGCCGCCTCTCTAATTGACGCTCTCGGCATACGGCCGGGCGCCACTGCCAAGCGAAATCATTTTCAAAAGGAGGAGCAAAAGACCCGAAATTTTCCGCGATGGATCGAAAAAGGCAACATTGAGTGCATTCAAATTCTACCAAATCGATAGAGTAGAAATGTGTTCAACGGAGGCTGAAATGACCCATCCTCATTTCAACAACCTGCTCGTGAAATCTCTCCTCGGCGCGCTCGTCGCCGGTTCCGTCCAGTTCGGCACGCTCGGTTTCGCGTTCGCCGACACGACGATCCTCAACGTTTCCTATGACCCGACACGTGAACTCTACAAAGCCTATGACGACCTGTTCGCCAGGCATTGGAAGGACCAGACCGGCGAAACTGTCACCATCCAGCAATCGCACGGCGGTTCCGGCGCGCAGGCGCGTGCCGTCATCGACGGCCTCGACGCCGACGTAGTGACGCTGGCCCTCGAAAGCGACATCGACGCCATCGCCAGCAAGACCAAGAAGATCCCACCGGACTGGCGCGGCAAGTTCGAAAACAACTCCGCTCCATACACGTCGACCATCATCTTCCTGGTGCGCAAGGGCAATCCCAAGGGCATCCACGACTGGAACGACCTCGTCAAGGACGGCGTTCAGGTCATCACCCCCAACCCCAAGACCTCCGGCGGCGCGCGCTGGAACTACCTCGCCGCCTGGGCCTATGCCAACGCGCAGGACGGCAGAGACGAGACCAAGACCAAGGAATTCATCGGCAATCTCTACTCACACGTTCCCGTGCTCGACACCGGCGCGCGCGGCTCGACCGTGACCTTCGCCCAGAAGGGCCTCGGCGACGTGCTTTTGGCCTGGGAGAACGAGGCCTTCCTCGCGCTGGACGAGTTCGGAGCCGAGAATTTCGACATCGTCTATCCGTCGTCGTCCATCCTGGCCGAGCCGCCGGTGGCGGTCGTCGACGGCAATGTCGACGCCAAGGGCACGCGCAAGGTGGCGGAGGAATACCTGAAATACCTCTATTCCAAGGAAGCCCAGGCGATCATCGCGAAGAACCACTACCGGCCGAGCAAACCCGACCTTGTCGATAAGGCCGACCTGGCCTGGCAGAAGGACATCAAGCTCGTCACCATCGACGACCCGCAGTTCGGTGGCTGGAAGAAAGCACAGCCCTATCACTTCGGCGACGGGGGCATCTTCGATCAGGTCTACAAGCCGGCGCAATAGGAGACGGTGCGCCAAAGGGGCACTGAGCCGGGAAAAGCCGCAGGAACGGCTTTCCCGCCCCAAGCGCCGCCGTTATAGCGAACAACCGCGGTTGATCAGGAAGGGACGATCGACAACGACATGAGCAACGCAACCACCCGCACGGGGTGGCGGTTCAGGCAGCCGAGTGTCATTCCCGGTTTCGGGTTGACGCTCGGCTTCTCGCTTGCCTACCTCACCCTCATCATCCTGATCCCGCTGTCCGGCCTTGCATGGCGCTCGGCCGCCCTCGGCTGGGCCGATTTCTGGCGCATCGCGCTCGACCGGCGCACCCTTCACGCCCTTGAAATCAGCTTCGGCACCGCGCTGATCGCCGCCGCCGTCAACGTCGTCTTCGGCACCATCGTCGCCTGGGTGCTGGTCCGCTACCAGTTTCCCGGCCGGCGCATCGTCGACGCCATGGTCGACCTGCCCTTCGCGCTGCCGACGGCGGTGGCTGGCATCGCGCTGACCACGCTCTACGCACCCAACGGCTGGCTGGGAAAGCCGCTGATGGCGCTCGGCATCAAGGTCGCCTATTCGCCGCTCGGCATCGTCATGGCGCTGATCTTCATCGGCCTGCCTTTCGTCGTGCGCACGGTGCAGCCGATCATCGAGGAGATCGACAAGGAAGTGGAGGAGGCGGCCGCGACGCTCGGCGCCAGCCGCTTCCAGACTATCACCCGTGTGCTGGCGCCGGGGCTGCTGCCGGCCGTCGTCACCGGCTTCGCGCTGGCCTTCGCACGCGGCGTCGGCGAATACGGCTCCGTCATCTTCATCGCCGGCAACCTGCCCAACATCTCCGAGATCGCGCCGCTGCTCATCGTCATCCGGCTGGAGGAGTATAACTACGCCGCAGCCACCGCCATCGCAGCGGTCATGCTGGCGCTGTCCTTCCTGATGCTGTTCGTCATCAACCTCCTCCAGTCGTGGAGCCGCAAGCGCTATGGCTGACCCGCACATCGAGACCTACGATCCCGAGCACGAGGCGACGTCGGCGGCAATCACTGAAAGCCGCCCGGCGCGCGCGGTGTTGATGGCGATCGCCTTCGTCTTCCTGGCTCTGTTCCTCGTCCTGCCGCTCGTCGTCGTCTTCAACCAGGCCTTCGCCAAGGGCCTGGAAACCTACCTCACCTCGCTCAACGACGGCGACACGCTGTCGGCGATCAGGCTGACTCTGATCGTGGCGGCGATCTCGGTGCCGCTGAACCTCGTCTTCGGCCTCGCCGCTTCCTGGGCGATCGCCAAGTTCGAGTTCAAGGGCAAGGCCTTCCTCACCACGCTGATCGACCTGCCGTTTTCGGTGTCGCCGGTCATTTCCGGCCTCGTCTACGTGCTCCTGTTCGGTGCCCAGTCGGCGCTCGGCCCGTTCCTGAAGGCGCATGGCATCGAGATTCTGTTCGCCGTGCCGGGCATCGTGCTCGCCACCGTCTTCGTCACCTTCCCCTTCGTCGCGCGCGAGCTGATCCCGCTGATGCAGGAACAGGGCACCGGCGACGAGGAGGCCGCCCTTTCGCTCGGCGCCAGCGGTTGGCAGACCTTCTGGTACGTCACCTTGCCCAACATCAAATGGGGACTGCTCTACGGCGTGCTCCTGTGCAACGCCCGCGCCATGGGCGAGTTCGGCGCCGTCTCGGTGGTGTCGGGCCACATACGCGGCCAGACCAACACCATGCCGCTGCATGTCGAGATACTCTACAACGAATACAACGCCGTCGGCGCCTTTGCCGTCGCCTCGCTGCTGGCCGGGCTGGCGCTGGTGACGCTGGTGCTGAAGACCGTGCTTGAAATGCGCTACGGCGCCGAGATCGCCGCAACGCGCGGACACTGAGGGATTCAATCGATGGAAGTTCGCGTAGCCAACGTGCGCAAGGAGTTCGACCGGTTTCCGGCGCTGCACGACGTGTCGCTCGACATCAGGTCGGGCGAATTGATCGCGCTGCTGGGGCCGTCCGGCTCCGGCAAGACGACGCTTCTGCGCCTCATCGCCGGACTGGAACGCCCGACACGCGGAAAGATCTTCTTCGGCGAGGAGGACGCATCGCTGAAATCGATCCAGGAGCGCAACGTCGGTTTCGTCTTCCAGCACTACGCCCTGTTCCGCCACATGACGGTGGCCGACAACATCGGCTTCGGCCTCAAGGTGCGCCCCGGCGCCACCCGCCCGCCGGCGGAGGAAATCCGCCGCCGCGCCTCCGAACTGCTGGATTTCGTCCAGCTCTCCGGCCTGGAGAAGCGCTATCCGGCGCAACTGTCCGGCGGCCAGCGCCAGCGCGTGGCGCTCGCCCGCGCCATGGCGATCGAGCCGGCCGTGCTCTTGCTCGACGAGCCTTTCGGCGCGCTCGATGCGCAGGTGCGGCGCGAACTGCGCCGCTGGCTGCGCGACATTCACGACACCACCGGCCACACGACGATCTTCGTCACCCACGACCAGGAGGAGGCGCTGGAACTGGCCGACCGCGTTGTCGTCATGAGCCAGGGCCGCATCGAGCAGGTCGGCACGGCCGACGAGGTCTACGACACGCCCAACTCGCCCTTCGTCTACGGCTTCATCGGCGATTCCAGCTCCCTGCCGGCAAGGGTCGAGGACGGCCAGGTATGGCTTGCCGAAAGGCCGATCGGCCTGTCTGCGCCCGACGTGCCGGCCGGCGCCGCGACGCTTTTCTTCCGGCCGCACGACGTCGAACTGCTCGACGGCTGCGGCGGCTGCATCGCCGGCACCGTCGTCAACAGCCGCCGCGTCGCCGAGACGCGGCGCGTCGAGTTGGAGGTCGGCGGCGACCGGCAGCGGGTCGAGATCGAACTGCCCATCGACCATGCCGCGGCGAACAAGAGCCGCATCGCCTTCCGCCCGCGCAAATGGAAGCTGTTTCCGCGCGCGGACTGAGGAAGCCAAATGCCGCCGATCGCATCCCGCGATCGTTGGAATATCATTCCTCGTGGATGCCTAAATATGGGATGATATCCTAAGGCGTCTTCACCATGGAAACCGCGGTTTCTCGTTTTCGGATGGGCGTCGGCTATGGTTCCGGCAGATTTCTCGCATCCCACGGAGCCTTCATGAAACGCCTTCTTCTCGCCGGCGCAGCCGTCGCCTCCCTGCTGTTCGCCAGCACCTCGGCCTTCGCCGCCGACAAGCTCTTGAACGCCTCCTACGATGTCGGCCGCGAACTGTTCGTGGCCATCAACAAGGCGTTCGTCGAGGAACACCCCGGCGTCACCGTCGACCAGTCGCATGCCGGCACCTCCAAGCAGGCGCGCTCGATCGTTGAGGGGCTCGGCGCCGATGTCGTCACCTTCAACCAGGTTCCCGACATCGACTTCCTGGTGAAGAACGGCTACGTCGCCGCCGATTGGCAGAAGGCGCTGCCGAACAACGCCTCGCCCTTCTATTCGCTGCCGTCCTTCCTGGTGCGTGCCGGCAACCCGAAGAACATCAGGGACTGGGACGATCTCGTGCGCGACGACGTGCAGGTCATCTTCCCCAACCCCAAGACCTCGGGCAATGCGCGCTACACCTACCTGGCAGCCACGGCCTACGCCAAGGAGAAGTTCAACAACGACGAGGCCAAGGTGAAGGACTTCGTCGGCAAGATCTTCGCGCACGTCCCGGTGTTCGACACCGGCGGGCGCGGCGCCACCACCACCTTTGCCGAGCGCGGCATCGGCGACGTGCTGATCACCTTCGAGTCCGAGACGCAAGGCATTGCCCGTGAATACGGCACCGACAACTATCAGCCGGTGACGCCGTCGGTCAGCCTGCTGGCCGAGTTCCCCGTCGCCATCGTCGACAAGGTGGCGAAGGAGCATGGCAGCGAAGACCTCGCCAAGACCTATCTCGATTTCCTCTACACGCCGAAGGCGCAGGAGATCGAGGCCGAGTACAGCCTGCGCGTCCACGACGAGGCCGTGGCGGCCAAGTTCAAGGACAAGTTCCCGCAAGTCCGCCTCGTCACCGTCGAGGACGTCTTCGGCGGCTGGGAGAAGGTGCAGGCCGAGCACTTCGCCGAGGGTGGGCTGCTCGACCAGATCTACGGCAACCGCTGACCGACCGATCATGAACGACGAAAGGCCGGCGACACGCCGGCCTTTTGCGTTTGCGGCTTGTGGAAACCGCCCTCACTCCGTCGACACGGCGCGGTCAGGAACCGTCAACGTCTTTGGAATACTATACCAAGTCGCTGGAATTTGTTTAAACCACCCTGCGCCCGCCGCGATCTGCGCAAGAACGGCTGGTACACAGGACGGACCGGAACAAGGCGGATCATCGCGGGCATGCTCACCAAGAAAGGCAAATACGGGCTGAAGGCGCTGGTGCATCTGTCGCGGCTGCCGGACGGTCAGTTGGCCTTCGTCCACGACATCGCCGACACCAACCACATTCCGAAGAAATTCCTGGACGCCATCCTCGGCGAACTGCGCAACGCCGGCTTCGTGCAGAGCCGCAAGGGCAAGGAAGGCGGCTACCGTCTCGCCCGCCCGGCCGCCGACATCAAGATCGGCCACGTCATCCGCGTCCTCGACGGCCCGCTGGCGCCGATCTCCTGCGCCAGCCGAACCCGCTACGAGCGCTGCGAGGACTGCGACGAGGAGACCTGCGCGGTGCGCCACATGATGCTGGAGGTGCGCCAGGCCATCGCCGACGTGCTCGACAACCGCAGCCTCGCCGCCATGCGCGACACCGACAACGACGATTTTCCGATGGAACTGGCCACGCACCAGTAGCGGAACGTCGGTCTCACGAGCGAGCGGGCAGAGCCCGCCGCGCCGACCAGAAGACAAGCACCATGGCGGTTACGTTCAGAAGGTTCCAGGCGATGCCGTTCAGGAACGCTGCGCTGTAGGAGCCGGTCAGGTCGTAGATCCAGCCCGACATCCAGCCGCCGATCGCCATGCCGAGAATGGTCGCCATGATGACGATGCCGACGCGCTGTCCCGCCTCCGCCGCCGGCATGTATTCGCGCACGATTACCGCATAGCAAGGCACGATGCCGCCCTGCGACAGGCCGAAGATCAGCGACACCACGTAGAGCGAAGCAAGCCCGTCGAACGGGACGTAGAATAACAGCGCCAGCCCCTGCAGCACCGAACCGGCGAGCAGGGTCCTGATGCCGCCGATGCGGTCGGCAATGAACCCCGACGCCACCCGGCTGACGATGCCGGCCGCCATCATGATCGACAGCATGTCCGCGCCGCGCGCCACGCCGTAGCCGAGGTCCATGCAATAGGCGACGATGTGGACCTGCGGCATCGACATCGCCACGCAGCAGCCGAGACCGGCCACGACAAGCAGCGCCTGCAACCCCGCGGGCGACAACGCTATCGGCAGGACCGGCCTGCCGCCGTTCCCGCCGCCGGCTTCCGCATGCGGCGGCTTGGCGCGCAGCATCAGCGTCAGCGGCACCATCGTCACGAGACAGATGATGCCGATGACGACATAGGCGGTGCGCCAGCCTTCCGTTCCCGCGACACTGGGGATGACCGCCGGCCAGAGCGTGCCGGCAAGGTAGCTGCCGGTCGCGGCGGCGGAGACCGCCACGCCGCGGCGCCGGTCGAACCAGTGCGAAAGGTCGGCGATCAGCGGGCCGAAGGTGGAGGCGGTCCCCACCCCGATCAGGAGGCCGTGGACCAGCGAGAACTGCAGCACGGACGTCGTCAACGATGCCGCGATAAAGCCAAGGCCGAGCAGGATCGACGTCACGAGCGCCGGAATCCAATAGCCGATCCGGTCGATCGCACGCCCGATCACGACGTTGCCGACGGCAAAGCCCAGCATGGTCGCCGTATAGGGCAGCGACGCGTCCGCCCGGTCGACGCCGAATTCCGCCTGCACCGCCGGCAGCACGACGATGACAGCCCACATGCCGACGCCGCCGATGGTGCCCAGGGCCAGGGAGACGACGAGGCGCATCCAGGCCTGCGGTCCGTCGATCGGCGAGGCCGGCGCGGGCACTCCATTTGCAGAAAGCATGACAAGCTCCGTCGCGGCCGGAATCCGCGTCCCGGCGCACTATTTAGCCATCTGAAGCCGGACGGCAGCGCCAGCACCATGGAAGCGGTCGCTCCAGCGGCTGGAACCCCTTCCCGCTCCATCCATTGAAAACACGGAAAGGAGACGATGATGGCTACCGCCCACAAGGAAAAATGGTCTGCCGAGGTTACCGAGCACAGCGACGCCCTCGATCTCGAGGAACACGTCTTCGAGCAGCACGACCCGAAGGCAATCGCCGCCTCGCTGAAGCGCTCGGCCGAGCGCAGCGACCGCCGCAAGGCCGAACCGTTCCGCTCGGCCATGTCGATGCTGACCTTCTACATCAACCGCGCCGGCAAGAACCTGCCGGACAGGCAGAAGAAGGTGCTGGAGGACGCCAAGGATGAGCTGCGCGCCGCCTTTGGTCGCGAAAAAGAGGATTGAGGCTGTCTTAGCTCTCTCTCAGGGCCGCGACACCAACCCGTCCTTGGTGATGAACATATTGGTCAGCGTGCGGTCGGCATGGCTGAGGCGCCAGTCCAGCATCTTCTGTGCATAGGCAAGCACCGTCGCCGCCATCTCCGGCCGGTCGGCGAGGTTCTGTGTCTCGTGCGGATCGTTGACCATGTCGAACAGCAGCGGCGGCAGGGCCGCGAAGTGGACGTATTTGTAGCGCCGGTCGCGCACCGCCGCATAGCTGCACTGGTCGGAGGAGATGCCGAGTGTCGTCTCCGCTTTCTGCGTCGCCACGGTGCGGAAATCGTGCTCGAAGAACACCGCCTCGCGCCAGTCCGGCGGGGTCCCGCCCTCGATCAACGGCAGCAGCGAGCGGCCATCGCAGGCGCGCGGCACCGGGCGCCCCAGCCAGTCAAGGATCGTCGGCATGATGTCGACCGCCTCGGTGAAGGCGTCGACGCGCGATCCGCGCGCCGCGTCTGCCTGACGCCGTGGGTCGCGGATGACCAGCGGCAGGTGGAAGGCCTGATCGAAATAGATTTCCTTGCCCCAGGCGTGGTGCTCGCCCAGCATCTCGGCATGGTCGCTGGTGACCACGATCAGCGTGCGGTCGTATTCGCCGGTCGCCTTCAGGTTCTCGACGATACGGCCGAGATGGTGGTCGACCTCCGAAATCAGCCCGTAATAGGTTGCCCGCATCTGGCGGATTTCGAGATCGTCCGCCGAAATCGGATCGAACGGGCTGTGCTCGTCATAGCGGCCGGGCTCGCTCATCCGCTCCAGTTCGTAGGCCAACATCGGATGCTGGCGCTTTTCCGCCTCCAGCGAGGCCGCGCGCGCCGGCATAGCGACATCGGCGGGATCGACCATGGCGTTGTAGGGCTCCGGCGCGATCAGCGGCGGATGCGGCCTGAGAAAGACGAAATGCGCGAACCATGGGCTGTCGCGTCGTGCCGAAAGCCATTTCAGGAAAGCGTCGGTGAGAAAGGCCGCTTCGCTATGCTCGGCCGGATAGACGGTCGGGATATAGCGGAAGCCGCGATCCGCCGGTCTGTCGAAACCGGGCTTCGGCTTGAACACGTCGTGGCGTCCGCCGGACAGGTCGTAGCCCTTGGCGAGAAGGTCGGCGATCCATTCCTCCATCTCGTCGGGCAGGTGAAGAGCCGCCTCGAAGCCCGGCATGACGCTCTCGTAGGTCGTCAGCGCAGGGTCGTTGGCGTCGAGATCGCGCGGGTCGGCGCTGGTGTCGGTATAGCCGAACAGTGCCGGCCGATAGCCGGCCTTGCGCGCCTCCAGCGCAACGTTTGTGTGGCGGGCGTCGAGCGGCGTGCCGTTGCGCCCGGAGCGATGGTTCATCAGGTAGAGGCCGGTCAGCAGGCTGGTGCGCGAAGGCCCGCACGGCGTGCACTGGCCGAAATGATTGGTGAACAGCACGCCGTCGGCGGCCAGCGCGTCGAGGTTCGGCGTCTTCACGTTGGGATGACCGAGTGCGGAAATGCAATCGCCGCGCCACTGATCGGCGCAGATGAGCAACACGTTGGGCCGTTGCGCGGTCATTCGTTCGCCTCGTCGGTTGGCGGTGTCAGTCAGTGGATTCGCCCGGATAGGGGCCGATGATCTTGTCGGTGTTGGCGAGCAGGCGCCGCACCGCGTTGCGCGCCGCATCCGGGCGGCGCAGGCGGATATTGCGCTCGATCGCCTCGTGCAGCTTCTGCGCATGGTCGAGGTCGTCGCCCTCGCGCGTCACATAGCGGAAAAGATGGTCGAAGGCCGTCTCGATCAGCACGCCGAGCGGCACCAAAAGGTCGTTGCCGGCGGCGCGCAGGATGGCGAGATGGAAGCGCGTGTCGGCATGCGTGCGCTCCTCCAGCGAGGTCGCCGCCGCCATGGCGCGGCAGGCGCCGCTGATCTCCTCCATCTGCTCGTCGCTGCGCCTCAGCGCGGCAAAGGCCGTGGCCTCCGGCTCGATGATATAGCGGAATTCCTGCACGGTGCGCATGAAGGTGTCGCGCCCCGGCGAGGTCGCGTACCAGGCCAGAACGTCGCGGTCGAGCAGATTCCAGCGCTCGCGCGGCTCCACCCGACTGCCGACCTTCGGGCGGGAGGCGAGCAGGCTCTTGGCCATCAGCATCTTGATCGCCTCGCGCACCGCCGAGCGGCTGACGTCGAAGGTCTGCGACCACTGCGCCTCGTTGGGCAGGATGGAACCCGGCGGATAGTCGCCGCGCACGATGCGCGAGCCGATCTCGTCGGCCAGCGCGGCGTGCACGCTGCCGCTCCTGCGCGCGGCACCCGCAGCCGTCCGGCTTCCCGCCGGCCCCTTCCTGGGCTTGTCCTGGCTCATCCCTGCCTCTTCCTCATCGGCCGACACGCTATACGCGCACACGCCCGAAAGCGACAGGTCAAAGGCGATCGCCTCACGCCTGGAAATGGCCGATGAACTGCCGGAAGGCCGGAGAAGCCCCGGCACCGAACATCTCCTGCGGCGATCCCATCGAATCGACCAGCCCCTCGCGCATGAAGGCGACGCGGTTGGAGACGTTGCGGGCGAAACCCATCTCGTGCGTGACGACCAGCATCGTCGTGCCCTCCTCGGCCAGCGCGCGCATGACGCGCAGCACCTCGCCCACCAGTTCGGGATCGAGCGCCGAGGTCGGCTCGTCGAACAGCATCAGCTTGGGCTTCATGGCGAGCGCCCGCGCGATCGCCGCGCGCTGCTGCTGGCCGCCCGACAGATGCGCCGGATAGGCGTTCGCCTTGTCGCCGATGCCGACCTTCTTCAGCAGCGCATGCGCTTCCTCCACGCATTCGGCGCGCGGGCGTTTGAGCACATGCACCGGCCCCTCGATGACGTTCTGCAGGATGGTCATGTGCGACCACAGATTGAACGACTGGAACACCATGCCGAGTTCGGCGCGGATGTGGTCGACCTGCTTCTGGCTCGCCGGGCGGTTCCGGCCTCCCTTCTGCACCATGCGGATCTGCTCGCCGTCTACCCATACCTCGCCGCTGTCTGCGACCTCCAGCAGGTTGATGCAGCGCAGGAAGGTGGATTTGCCGGAACCTGAAGCGCCGAGCACCGAGATCACGTCGCCGTCGCGGGCCTCCAGCGAGATGCCGCGCAACACTTCATGGGCGCCGAAGCTCTTGCGGATGTCGCGGACCGAAAGGCGGGGGACTTCGGGCATGAACGCTCCGTTACGCTTTCGCCGCCGGCGGCGCGGCGCGCAGGTGGCGTGAGAGGAAATGTTCGAGCAGCGCCATGGCCTGCAGGACGATGAAATTCAGCACCAGGTAGATGATCGCCGCGCACAGGAACACCTCCATGGTGCGGTAAGTGTGCGAGATCAGCCGCTGCGCCACGCCGGTCACCTCCCAGACGGTGACGAGGCTGGCCAGCGAGGTCGATTTCATCATCAGCACCACCTCGGTCGAATAGGCCGGCAGTGCGAAGCGCAGCGCGATCGGCGCGATGATGCGGCGCACCAGCAAAAAGCCCGACATGCCGATGGCGCGCGCCGCCTCGATCTCGCGCGGCGGCACGGAGCGGATGCCGCCGCGAAAAATCTCGGCCGAATAGCCGGCCGTGCACAGCGCCAGCGACAGGACCGCGCAGACGAACGGCTCGCGCAGCAGCGGCCACAACGGCCCGTTGCGGATGAAGTCGAACTGCGCCAGCCCGTAGAAGACGAGGAACATCTGGATCAGCAGCGGCGAGCCGCGAAAGACGAAGATGTAGCCCTTGGCGAAACCGGCGAGGTAGCGGTTGCCGCCGACGCGCATCCACACGATGACCAGCGCCAGCACGCAGCCGATCGACACCGAAAGCGCGAACAGCGCCAGTGTCACCGGCAGCGCCTTGAGCAGCGTCACCATGGTCGAGGAAAGGAACTCGATATCCATGGCGCTCACACCTGTCCCATCGCTGACGGCATGGACCGGTTGGCCCGCCGCTCGGCCCGGTTGAACACCTGGTCGGACAAGCTGGTAAGGATCAAGTAAAGCGCGCCGCCGACGATGAAGAACAGGAAATACTGCCGCGTCGAGCCGGCGGCCACTTGGCTGGTGCGCATCAGTTCGGCCAGCCCCGTCACCGAGATCAGCGCCGAATCCTTCAGGCTCAGCTGCCAGACATTGCCGAAGCCGGGCAGCGCATAGCGCAGCACCTGCGGCATGATGATGCGCCGGAAACGCAGGCCACGGCTCATGCCGATGGCAGAGGCCGCCTCCAGTTCGCCCCTGGCGACGGCGAGGTAGGCGCCGCGAAAAACTTCCGCCTGGTAGGAGCCGGAAATGATGCCGACGGCCAGCGCGCCGGCGGCGAAGGACGGCAGACCGAGAAAGCCCTCGTAGCCCATCGCCTGGCCGATGGCGGTGACGGCCGAGGAACCGCCGAAATAGATGAGATAGATGATGAGCAGTTCCGGCACGCCGCGAAAGATGGTGGTGTAGACGCTGCCCAGGAAAACCAGCACGCGGTTGCCGGACAGCTTCGCCGCCGCAACGATGGCGCCGAGCACGGCGCCGATCAGCAGCGCCACCGCCGTCACCGCCAGCGTCACGCCGGCGGCGACGAGAAGCAGCGCGCCCCATCCCGTGGAGCCGAAGCCCAGCAGTTCCAGTGTCGAAATGGCAGCGCCCTCCCCTCTGCGGCCAGCCTTTGTGGCCGGCTTCTATACCCGGCCGTGCGGCTCACGCCCTCCGCATGAGCCGCACAAGCCGGTGGCAGACCTTACTTCGGCGAAACGTCGGTCTTGAACCACTTTTCCGACAGGGTCTTGACCGTGCCGTCTTCCAGCGCCGACTTGATCGCCGCGCTGAACATGTCGCGCAGGTCGGTGTCGGACTTGCGCACGCCGAGCCCCTCGCCCGCACCCCAGATCGGACCGACGATCTGCGGACCGGTGAAGGCAAGTTCGCCCTTGGCGGCGTCGAAGGCGCTCTGGAAATAGACGCTGTCGTCGAAGCCGAGGTCGATGCGGCCGTTCTGCAGGTCGATGTCGCGGTCGGCGCCGGTCTTGTATTCGCGCACCGTGGCGGTATCGCCGAAATTGTCATAGATGAACTTGGCGTAGACGGTCGCCGCCTGGATGCCGATGGTCTTGCCCTTGAAGGCTTCCTTCAGCGCGTCGACTTCCTTCACGCCGGTCTGGCCGACATCCATCCGCACTTCCGTGCCGGTGCCGGCGGCATTGGCCAGCGCGTTGTCCTTGGTGGTGGCGAAGGCGGCGGGCGTG
Organism: Ollibium composti; assembly: GCF_004801285.1. Lineage (GTDB taxonomy): Bacteria > Pseudomonadota > Alphaproteobacteria > Rhizobiales > Rhizobiaceae > Mesorhizobium > Mesorhizobium composti. Next base: position 12,838 of record NZ_SSNY01000001.1, on the reverse strand, counting down.
GCGGCATAGGGGATGGTGAAGTCGATCACCTGCTTGCGCTCGTCGGTGATCGACAGCGCGTCCATGATGATGTCGAACTTGCCGGCGTTGAGCGCCGGGATCATGCCATCCCAGTCGGAAGCGACGAGCTTGCATTCGACCTTGGCGCGCTCGCACAGCACCTTGGCCAGTTCCGGCTCGAAGCCGCCCAGCGTGCCGTCCGGATTGGTCATGTTCCACGGCGCGTAGGCGCCTTCCAGCGTGATCGTCACGGTCTTCCACTCCTTGGCGGAGGCGGGACCGGCGAGGCCGGCGAGCGCAACGGCGCCGGCGACGATGAAGTTACGGAATTTCATGGAGTGTCTCCTCTGGGACCGGCCACAAGCCCGATGGCCGATTGGATACCCGGCGCCGGATATGGTTCCGGTCGTCGCGGCGGCCGTTGCCGCCGGGGTTTGGCAGGCACCTTATGAGAGGCGCTTTGTCCGGCGCAAGAGGCAGCGCGCGGCAACGAGCCTGTAGCCGTTCAGAATCCGCGCCGGGTGGACAGCGCCTCAGACGAAGAAATCCTCGATGCCGGCCGCCGTCTCCTGGAGCCGGGGCAGGAACAGGCGCTGCATCTCCGCCGCCGAATGGCGCGCCGACTGCGTCGAGGCATTGAGCGCGGCGACGATCCTGCCCGAGCGATCGCGCAGGGGGACGGCGAACGAGCGCAGGCCGACCTCCAGTTCCTCGTCCACCGCCGCATAGCCGTCGCGACGCACCCCGGCGACGATGTCGGCCAGCCTTTTGCGGTCGGTGACCGTCCTGTCCGTCCTCGGCAGGAGGCGGGCGCCGGCGAGGAAGCTGTCGAGTTCGCCCGCATCCATCGCCGAAAGCAGCACGCGACCCATGGCCGTGCAATGAGCCGGCAGCCGGGCGCCGACATGCAGGTCGAGGCTGACGATGCTCGGCCCCTGCACGCGGGCGACATAGACGATGTCCTCCCCGGCCAGCACCGCTGCCGAACACGATTCTCCCAGCGCCACCGCCGTCCGGCGCATGAACGGCTCGGCGAACGCCCACAGCGACGTGCCCTGCAGCCACGTCCGCGCCAGCGACAGCAGGCGCGGCGACAGGGTGAAGATGCGGCCGGTCTGCGTGGCGTAGCCGCTCGCCACCAGGGTCAGCAGGAAACGTCGTGCGCCGGCGCGCGTCAGCCCCGCCTTTTCGGCGGTTTCCGTCAGCGTCAGGCCGCCGGGATGGGCGGCGAGGATTTCCACGACGCCAAGCCCTCGTTGGAGCGAGCCCACATGATCCTTGGCAGCCGGCGTCTCGTGCATGGTCAGGTTCTCCGAACGGCACCGAACCCGTCCCGCCGAATTGACTCCGTGGGCGGCCTCATCCATTAATATCAGATATAATACATAAGTTCGCAATACGAACTTTTACGCGGAGGATCGGGAGTTGACCAGTTTCATGCCGCTGGAACGGGCGGTCGCCGAAAACCTGAAGGACGGCGATACAGTCGCCTTCGAGGGTTTCACCCATCTCATTCCGACAGCCGCCGCGCACGAAGCGATCCGCCAGGGCTTCAAGGACCTGACGCTGGTGCGCATGACGCCCGACCTGATCTACGACCAGATGATCGGCATGGGCATGGCGAAGAAGCTGGTCTTCTCCTATGCCGGCAATCCGGGCGTCGGCCTGCTGCGCCGGCTGCGCGACGCCGTCGAGAACGGCTATCCGCGCCCGCTGGAGATCGAGGAGCACAGCCACGCGGCCATGGCCAACGCCTACGAGGCGAGCGCCGCCGGCCTGCCCTGCGCGATCTTTCGCGGCTATCGCGGCGCCGGGCTCGCCGAGGTCAACCCCAACATCCGCTCGGTCGCCTGCCCCTTCACCGGCGAGACACTGGCGGCGGTGCCGGCGCTGCGGCCGGACGTCGCCTTCATCCATGCGCAGAAGGCGAACAGGCGCGGCGACGTGCTGGTCGAGGGCATCATCGGCATCCAGAAAGAGGTCGTGCTGGCGGCGAAGCGGGCCGTGGTGACAGTCGAGGAAGTGGTCGACGACTTCGCCGGCCTGCATCCCAACCTGACCGTCCTGCCGTCATGGACCGTCACCGCCATCGCCGTCGTGCCGGGCGGTTCGCATCCCTCCTACGCGCACGGCTACTACGACCGCGACAACGCCGCCTATCTGGAATGGGACCGCATCGCCGCCGACCGCGAGACCTTTCGCGCGTGGATGCAGGAAAACGTGCTGGAGAAAGGCGCCGACGCCTTCGCCGCCCGCGTCGCGCACTTGAGGAAAGCCGCATGAGCGCCTTCACCGCCAACGAGATGATGACGATTGCCGCCTCGCGCGCCCTGAAGGGCAGCGACGTCTGCTTCGTCGGCATCGGCGCGCCGTCGGCCGCCTGCAACGTCGCGCGCCTGACCCATGCGCCCGGCATCACACTGATCTACGAATCCGGCACCATCGGCACCGCGCCGGACGTGCTGCCGCTGTCCATCGGCGACGGCGAATTGTGCGAAACCGCCGTCACCACCGTCTCGGTGCCGGAAATGTTCCGCTACTGGCTGCAGGGCGGACGCATCACCATCGGCTTCCTGGGCGCCGCGCAGATCGACAGGTTCGGCAACATCAACACCACCGTCATCGGCGACTACGCCCGGCCGAAGACACGCCTTCCCGGCGGCGGCGGCGCGCCCGAAATCGCAACGTCGGCGCAGCAGATCTTCATCACCATGGCGCAGTCGAAGCGCGCCATGGTCGACCGGATCGACTTCTTCACCTCCTTCGGCCATGGCGAGGGCGGCGACCACCGCAAGCGCCTCGGCATCGACACGGCCGGCCCGACACTGCTCGTCACCGATCTTGCCGTGTGGAAACCCGACCCCGCGACGAAGGAATTCACCGTCGTCTCCTTGCATCCGGGCGTCACCCGTGAACAGGTGCAGGAGACATGCGGCTGGCCCGTCCGGTTCGCCGCCACGGTCGAGGAAACGCTGGCGCCGACGGCGCTGGAACTGCAAACGCTGCGCGACCTGAAGGCGCGCACAGAGGCGGCACACAAGGCCGGCGCCAGTGCCGGCAAGCGAGGCTCGAAGGATGGCTGAGGCTTTCATCTGCGACTATATCCGCACCCCCATCGGCCGCTTCGGCGGGGCGCTCTCGCCGGTCCGTACGGATGACCTCGCGGCCGTGCCGCTGCGGGCGCTGATGGAGCGCAATGCGGCGGTCGACTGGACCGCCGTCGACGACCTGGTCTACGGCTGCGCCAACCAGGCGGGCGAGGATAACCGCAATGTCGGCCGCATGGCGCTGCTGCTCGCCGGCCTGCCGCAGGAGGTTCCGGCGAGCACCGTCAACCGCTTGTGCGGTTCGGGCATGGATGCCGTGACCATCGCCGCCCGCGCCATCAAGGCCGGCGAGGCGGACCTCGTGATCGCCGGCGGCGTCGAATCGATGAGCCGCGCCCCCTTCGTCATGCCCAAGGCCGATGCCGCCTTTTCCCGCAAGGCCGAGATCCACGACACCACCATCGGCTGGCGCTTCGTCAACCCGCTGATGAAGCAGCAATACGGCATCGATTCCATGCCCGAGACGGCCGAGAACGTGGCCGAGGAATTTTCCGTCGGCCGCGCCGATCAGGACGCCTTCGCCGTGCGCAGCCAGGAGAAGGCCGTAGCCGCGCAAGCCAACGGCCGACTGGCGGAGGAGATCGTCGCCGTCACCATTCCGCAGCGCAAGGGCGAGCCCGTCGTCGTCGCGCAGGACGAGCACCCGCGCGCCGGCACCACCGTCGAGGCGCTGGCCAGGCTGCCGACGCCGTTTAAAAAGGAAGGCGGCACCGTCACCGCCGGCAATGCGTCGGGCGTCAACGACGGCGCCGCCGCGCTGATCGTCGCCTCCGAAGCCGCCGTCCGCAAATACGGGCTGACGCCGCTCGCCCGCGTCCTCGGCGGCGCGGTCGCCGGCGTAGCGCCGCGCATCATGGGTTACGGCCCGGTGCCGGCAACGAAAAAACTCTGCGCCCGGCTGGGATTGCAGGCCGCCGACTTCGACGTCATCGAACTGAACGAAGCCTTCGCCGCGCAGGGCATTGCCGTGCTGCGCGATCTCGGCATTCCGGAAGACGCCGAATACGTGAACCCGAACGGCGGCGCCATCGCGCTCGGCCATCCCCTCGGCATGTCGGGAGCCCGCATCGCCGGCACCGCGGCGCTGGAACTGCACAACCGGAGCGGCAAGTTGGCCCTCGCCACCATGTGCATCGGCGTCGGCCAGGGCATCTCGCTGGCTCTCGGCAAGGTCTGAGCGGCCGCCGGCTGGCCGCGCAGACCGGCCCCGACGTAGGCGTAAGCGAAGCGAGCGGCCGGCTTCGCGACCGGGTTGCGCCGACCTTGCCGAACCGCCATTGTTGCCGTTTCCCGCCCGCCGCAAAAACCGACCGAGGAGAAACTTATGCCGATCATCAACCGGATCGCGGATTTCCATGACGACGTCACCGGATGGCGGCGCGATATCCACGCCCACCCCGAACTCCAGTTCGAGGTGCATCGCACGGCGGCGCTGGTGGCTGAGAAGCTGAAGGAATTCGGCGTCGACGAGATCGTCACCGGCATCGGCCGCACCGGCGTGGTCGGCGTCATCAAAGGCCGCAAGAGCCAAAGCGGCAGGACTATCGGCCTGCGCGCCGACATGGACGCGCTGCCTATCCAGGAGGTCGTCGAGCGTCCCTACAGGTCGAAGACGGCGGGCGTCATGCACGCCTGTGGCCATGACGGCCACACCGCCATGCTGCTGGGTGCTGCGCGCTACCTCGCCGAGACGCGCAATTTCGACGGCACGGCGGTCGTCATCTTCCAGCCGGCGGAGGAAGGCGGCGGCGGCGGGCGCGAAATGGTCAACGACGGCATGATGGAGCGCTTCGCGATCGACGAGGTCTACGGCATGCACAACGCGCCGGGCATTCCCTTCGGCCAGTTCTCGATCCGGCCCGGCCCGATGATGGCCGCCGCCGACATGTTCATCATCGACATCGAGGGCAAGGGCGGCCACGCCGCCAGGCCACAGCGCGTCATCGACACGACTCTGGTTGGCGCCCACATCATGACGGCGCTGCAATCGGTGGTGTCGCGCAATGTCGATCCCGTCGAGGCGGCGGTGATCTCGGTCACCACCTTCAAGGCCGGCGACGCCTTCAACGTCATCCCGCAGACGGCGCGGCTGACCGGCACGGCGCGCACGCTGTCCTCCGAGGTGCAGGATATTCTGGAAGTCCGCATGCGCGAGGTGATCGAGCACACAGCCGCCGCCTTCGGCGCGAAAGCGACGCTGGACTACCAGCGCCACTATCCGGTGCTGTCGAACAATGCCGAGAAGACCGAGTTCGCCGGCAAGGTGGCGCGGCTGGTTTCGGACAGGGTCGACATGAACACGCCGCAGGTGATGGGCGGCGAGGATTTCTCCTTCATGCTCGACGCGCGGCCGGGCGCCTTCATCTATATCGGCCAGGGCGACACACAGTACCTCCACCACCCCGAATACGATTTCAACGACGAGATCATCCCGATCGGTGCGTCCTACTGGGCGAAGCTGGTGGAGACCGCTCTGCCGGCGAACTGAGGCGGCGGTCAGGGCGCGGATCGCGCGGTTCCCGCGTGGTCCGTTCCGTCGTAGAGGTGGCACAAAACCTTCGCATCGCCGACCGCATAGGACGGCGGCACGACGGTCCGGCATTGCGGCATGACGTGCGGGCAGCGCGGGTGGAAGTGGCAGCCCGACGGCGGATTGATCGGATTCGGGATTTCGCCGGCGATCGACGGGCGCTCTACGCCCTCCATGCCGATATCGGGTACGGCGTCGAGCAGCATCTTCGTATAAGGATGCTTCGGCGCCGCGAAGAGCTCGCGTGCGGGGGCCTCCTCGACCAGCCGGCCGAGGTAGAGCACGCCGACGCGGGTCGCCATATGGCGCACCACGGCGAGGTTGTGGCTGATGAACAGGTAGGTCAGGCCCAGCCGCTGCTGCAGGTCGCGCAAAAGGTTGAGCACCTGCGCCTGCACCGAGACGTCGAGCGCCGAGGTCGGCTCGTCGCAGACGATGAATTCTGGCTCGGAGGCGAGCGCGCGGGCGATCGCGATGCGCTGGCGCTGGCCGCCTGAGAATTCATGCGGGAACTTGGCCGAGTCGCGCGGGTCGAGGCCGACCAGCGACAGGAGTTCGCCCACCCGCGCCTCGCGGGCGGCTGCATCGGCCGCCAGGCCGAACGCCTTGATCGGCTCGGCCAGGATCGAGCCGACGCGCCAGCGCGGGTTCAGGCTGGCATAGGGATCCTGGAAGATCATCTGGATGCGGCGGTGCAACTGGCGCTGGCGCGCGAGGCCGCGCTCGGCCCAGATGTCGGCGCCGGCGATATGCACGCTGCCGCTGGTCGGCGGGAGCAAGCCCACCACCATCTTGGCGATGGTCGACTTGCCCGAGCCGGATTCGCCGACAAGCGCATAGGTTCCGCCGCGCTCGATCGACAGGCTGACGCCGTCCACCGCCGTCAGCATCACCTTGCCGCTGCCGTCGAGGACACGGTTGAGCCAGCGCTTGGACAGGTCGAAGACGCGGCCCAGCCCCTCGATCTCAACAAGCGGCGCGGTATCCGGCGGGGAGATGGCCGGCCGCGCGGTCCGGGTTTCGGCCGCGCTCATGCGTCCGCCCCTGTCGGCGCACCGGCGCGAACCTCGATGCCGGCGGCGCGTGCCGCCGCGGCCGTTTCGGGCGGCGGTGCCGCACCCGCCGCGTCGAGCAGAAAGCAGGAAGCCTCGCTGCGGGACGTCGGGTATGCCGCAGGTCGTTCGGCCCGGCAGCGTTCGAAACGGAAGCCGCAGCGCGGATTGAAGGCGCAGCCCTCGGGTATCGCGCCGAGGCGCGGCATCGATCCCGGTATCTGCTCCAGCCGGGCGTCCGGGTCGCCTTTCAGCGACGGAATCGCCGTCATCAGGCCATGCGTGTAAGGGTGCTGCGGGTGCTTGACGACATCGCGTACCTTGCCGATCTCCGCCAGGCGGCCGGCATAGAGGACACAGACGCGGTCGGCCGTTTCGGCGATGACGCCCATGTCATGGGTGATCAGCATGACGGAGGCACCCCTGTCCTTGCACAGCCGCTTGAGCAGCGAAATGACCTGCGCCTGCACCGAGACGTCGAGCGCCGTGGTCGGCTCGTCGGCGACGACCAGTTCAGGATCGGCCGCCAGCGCCAGCGCAATGACGACGCGCTGGCGCATGCCTCCGGAAAACTGATGAGGGTACGAGGAAAGCCGCGCCCCGGCGGCCGGGATGCCGACCTCCACCAGCAGGCGCTCGGCCTTGTCGAGCGCCGCCCTCGCCGTCATTTTTTCATGCGTAAGGATGGTCTGGGTAAGCTGGTCGCCGACACGGTAGAGCGGGTTGAGGCTGGTCAGCGGGTCCTGGAAGATCATGCCGATGCGCTTGCCCCGGACGCGCCGCATGGCCGGTGGCGCCAGGTTGTCGATACGCTCGCCGCCGAGCAGGATCTCGCCGCCGGCGATGCGGCCCGGCGGATCGAGCAGGCCGATGATCGCCGAACCGGTGATCGATTTGCCGGCGCCGGATTCACCGACGACGCCCAGCACTTCGCCCGGCGCGATGTCGAAGGAAAGATCGTCGATCGCCGTCAACACGCCGTGGCGCGTCGGTATCTCGACCCGGAGGTTCCTGACGGAGAGCGTAGCAGTCATCTGAGCTTCGGATTCAGCGCGTCGCGCAGCCAGTCGCCCAGAAGGTTGACCGCCAGCGCCAGAATGGCGAGCGTGATGCCGGGAAAGATCGTAACCCACCATTCGCCCGAGAACAGATAGTCGTTGCCGATGCGGATCAGCGTGCCGAGCGAAGGCTGGGTCGGCGGCACGCCGACGCCGAGGAAGGACAGCGTCGCCTCCGTGATGATGGCGAGCGCCAGGTTGATGGTGGCGATCACCAGCACCGGGCCGACCACGTTGGGCAACACATGGCGAAACATGATGGCGGACGAGCGCAGCCCGATCAGCCGCGCGGCCAGCACGTATTCCTTATTCGCCTCGACCAGCACCGAGCCACGCACCGTGCGCGCATACTGCACCCAGAAGGAGAGCCCGATCGACAGGACCAGGACGAAAAAGACGATTTCCTCATAGGCCTGCGGGCCGGCCAGCGCGCGCGCCACGCCGTCGATCAAGAGCGCCGTCAGGATCGCGGGAAAGGTCAGTTGCACGTCGGCGACGCGCATGATGATGGTGTCGGTGATACCGCCGACATAGCCGGCGATCAGCCCCAGCGTTACGCCGAGCGCCATGGCGAGAACAACGCTGGCGAAGCCGACGGCGAGCGAGATGCGCATGCCGTAGAGGATGGTGGAGAGCACGTCGCGGCCCTGGTCGTCGGTGCCGAGCAGGAAGCCGGCCTGGCCGTCGGCCGTCCATTGCGGCGGCAGGAGGCTGTTCATGATGTCGAGCGAGGCCGGGTCGAACGGATCGTGCGGCGCGATCCACGGCGCGAACAGTGCCGCCAGGATCAGCACCAGCGTCACGGCCGCCGAGATCACCGTAATGGGCGAGCGGCGGAACGAATAAAAAAGATCGCTGCGCAGAATGCGGCTGAGCACGCCCGGCTGTTCTTCCTTGACCCTGATCGCGTCGGTCACGCCCCGGCACCTCCGATGCGAATGCGCGGGTCGACGGCGACGTACAGCAGGTCGACGATGAAGTTGATGATCGTGAACAGGAACGCGATCAAGAGCAGGTAGGCGGCCATGATGGGGATATCGACGTTCTGCACCGCCTGCAGGAACAGAAGCCCCATGCCCGGCCACTGGAAGACCGTCTCGGTGATGATCGAGAAAGCGATGATCGAACCGATCTGCAGCCCGGTGATGGTGATGACCGGGACCAGCGTATTCTTCAGTGCATGGCCGAAATTGATCGCCCGGCTCGACAGGCCGCGGGCGCGCGCGAACTTTATGTAGTCGGTGCGCAGCACTTCGAGCATCTCGCCGCGCACCAGTCGCATGATCAGCGTCATCTGGAAGAGGCCCAGCGTGATTGCCGGCAAAATGAGAGAGCTTAGCCCCGAGCGAGTGAGCAGCCCTGTCGTCCAGAAGCCGCCGATGGTGACAACCTCGCCGCGCCCGAACGACGGCAGCCAGCCGAGATTGACCGAGAAGATGAAGATCAGGAGGATGCCGATCAGGAAGGTCGGCAGCGAAATGCCGGTGAGGCTCAGCGCCAGGAACAGGCGCGACAGCAGCGTCTGGGGATAGAGGCCGGTATAGACACCCATCGGCAGGCCGACCAGCAGCGCGAAGACCGCCGAGACCAGCGACAGTTCCAGCGTCGCCGGCAGGCGCGAGGCGATGAGGTCGGCAACGGGTTGCTTGATCTGATAGGAGATGCCGAAATCGAAGCGGGCGGCCTTGCCGACGAAGCGCCCGAACTGGGCATAGACCGGGTCGTTGAGGCCGAGGTCCTGACGCAGTTGCGCCCGCTGCTCGGGCGTGGTGTCGACGCCGACGAGTTGATTCACCGGATCGCCGACGAACCGGAACAGCAGGAACGAGATCAGCGCCACTACCAGCATGACGCCGACCGCCTGAATCAGGCGCCGGATGGCAAAAGCGAGCATCAAGAAACCCCGCTGACTGTGCCGCCCGGATCGGCCTTCGACCCGGGCGGGTGGCTTCCCATGGGGCTTAGTTCAGCTTCGCCCAGTAGAACAGCACCTGGTCGTCGGAGCGCTGGACGATGTCCAGGTTCTTGCGCTTGCCCCAGGCCAGCGACTGCTGGTGCAGCGGGATGTGCGAGGTGTCGTCCAGCAGGATCTTGTAGGCGTCGTGGATCATCTGGTTGCGCTTGTCCACATCCGTCTCGACCACGATCTGCTTGGCCAGTTCGTCGACTTTCGGATTGCAGTAGCCGCCCAGATTGAACGGGCCGCCCTTGCCGGTCGCGTCGCGGCAGGTCGCCAGGCTGACGAAGACGTTCCACGAATCGAAGGAACTGGGCGTCCAGCCGAGAAGCGAGAAGTCGTTGTCATAGCCGCCGGGCGCCAGAACCTTGGCAAAGTATTTCGCCTTCGGCTGGGCGTTGAGGTTCACCTTGACGCCGATCTTGGCGAGCATCGAAACCACGGCCTGACAGATCTGCTCGTCATTGACGTAGCGGTCGTTCGGGCAATCCATGCCGACTGTGAAGCCGTCGGGATAGCCGGCGTCGGTCAGCAGCTTCTTGGCCGCTTCCGGATCGTAGGGCCAGCGCTTGAGGTCCGGCGCGGAATAGAGCTGCGGCGCGATCAGCAGCGGGATCGGCGTCGCAAGGCCGCGCATGACGCGCTTGTCGATCGCTTCGATGTCGATCGCCTGGTAGAACGCCTTGCGCACGTTCGGATCCTTGAACGGGTTCTTGCCCTTGACGTTCGAGGTCGGAAGTTCGTCGCGGATCTGGTTCATGTTCAGGAAGATCGCGCGCAGTTCCGGCCCGGTCAGCGCCGCCGTGTTCGGGTCCTTGTTGACGCGATCGATATCCTGCACCGGGACCGGCTCGATCAGATCGACATCGCCGGAAAGCAGGGCCGCGACGCGGGTCGAATCGGAGGCGATCGGCGTGAAGACGACACTGTCGAGATTGGTGTCGATCAGCTTCTCGCCCCAGTAGCCGTCGCGACGCTTGAACACGGTCTTGACGCCGGGCTCATGGCTTTCGATCGTGAAGGGGCCGGTGCCGTTGGCCTTGTAGGCGGCGGGTCCGGGGTTGGTGTCCTTGGCCGATACCGGCTTGGTCGCGCCTTCCTTCTCGGCCCATTCCTTGTCCATGATGTACCAGGTGTCCCACTCGGCGAAGAGAATGGGATTGGGCGTCTTGAGGGTGACGTCGACCGTATAGTCGTCGACCTTCTTCCACTCCGAATCGGCAGGGATGCGCGTCTTCAGGTCTGAGCCGTCGGCGCGCACCCGTTCCGCCGAGAACAGCACGTCGTCGGCGTTGAAGGCGTCGCCGTTGGAGAACGTCACGTTTTTGCGCAGATGGAAGCGCCAGTGCAGCGGGTCGATCGTCTCCCAGCTTTCGGCAAGGCCGGGGATGATCTTCAGATCCTTGTCGCGCTTGGTCAGGCCCTCATAGACGTTGCCGAGCATGCCCAACGTGAAGGTCTCGTTCAGCGAATAGGGATCGAGCGCGTTGAGCGTGCCCTGGAAGGCGAAACGCAGCGTCTTGCCTTCGGCATGGGCGCCGAGCGTCGCGGCGGCCAGCGCGCCGGCGACCATGCCTGCGCGGATCGCTCCGCCCACGGCTCTGCCAAACAGGGATTGTCGGTACATGCTCCACCTCCTCATCATGATCTTGTTTTGGCTTTTTGTTGCATGGAAAGACACGTCGGGAAACCCCGGCAGGGCCGAACACCCAAGCCTGCGCTCCCCACAAGGGTCTGCACAATGCTATTGATCGTATCGTATGTCGATACAGTCGTTTTCTCGAAAGCGTGGATCGTTCAATCAACGGCAACCCGTTCGACGATTACGCCGTCGCGTTTTTCGGCGTGTTCGGCCCTGCGCTCGTCGGCTTGGGTGGCGAGCCGGCTCTCGGCCGGATGCCCGGACGGATCGACGGCTCCTGCTTCCATTTCAGGAGAAACTGCAATAGCTGTGACGAAACTGGAATTTCAGGAGCGGTGATGGCGCCGGCGCCGGACAGGTCTTTTCTCAGTCGCATCAGGGCTGCCCTTCCGTCGCTGCATCCCGCCGAGCGGCGGCTTGGCGAGTTCCTTTGCGATTTTCCAGGCGAACTCGCCAGCTACGATGCCCAGGAACTCGCCCGCCTCGCAAATGTATCCAAGGCGACTGTCTCGAGATTCGTGCGGCGGCTCGACTATACCAACTACGAGGAGGCACGCCGCCATGCCCGCCAGGAACAGCGTTCGGGCTCGCGCCTGTTCCTCAGCCATCCCGAAATGACCAGTGCGGAAGCTTCGCTGCTCGCGGCGGTGGAGCAAAGCAAATCCAACCTCGACCAGACCTTCAGTATGATCGTGCAGGCCGAGATCGACGCCCTTGCGCAGGCGATGCTGGCGGCGCGCAAGGTCTGGGTGGTGGGCTTTCGCGCCAGTCACCCTTTCGCCAATTATTTTCGCTGGCAACTGACGCAGGTGATCGAGGACGTCGTAGCCATACCCGGCGGCGGCGAAACGCTTGGCGAACATTTCGCCAGCATCGTCCCAAGCGATTGTGTCGTCGTGTTCGGCCTCCGTCGCCGGGTCGCGGCCACCGACGCGCTTCTCGACTGCGTCGCCTCGGCAAAGGCGACCCTTGCCTATGTCACCGACGAAGGCCTGGAGCCGGACCGCCGCGCGCGCTGGCATTTCCGGTGCCAGACAGCGTCGACGGGGCCGCTGTTCAATCATGTGTCCGTGATGGCGCTCTGTCACGTGCTGGTGATGCGCACGATCGAGCTGGCCGTCACCAAGGGGCGCGCAAGGCTGAGCCGCATCGAAGCCGCCAACGAGATCATCGGCGAGCTTTAGGTCACAGCAGTCCACGGCGACCAAGGAACTGGCCGTTTTTCGCGCCCGGTCGACTGCCGTGCATCTTTGCTGCGTATGAAATCTCAATTTCATTGATAAGCAGCAAGAAATCTGCTTCTCTTAGCAACCGATAGCGAGCGACCGGCGGCCCTAGGGGTCCGATCACGCTGAACGAGGGCATGCTGTTGATTTCCGCTGAGAGCTGACCCGGGATTTTCGCCGAGAAGTGACCCGCCTTCATGTATGGTTTGGGTCTTAGGTTTTGGTCAAGGGGCGGCTTTCTCCTTCTTGCTCGTTGCGGCCTGTGC